>OY829371.1:0-3017500 GCA_963691785.1 Lentilitoribacter sp. | reverse complement strand
GCATAAGCGATGACGGTCAGTCGACCTTGCGGTGCTTTGCACCGAATTCTTTTACCATTTTAGTTTGGGAAAAGTTATCCGAACAGGTTTTACCTGTGAGGCAAGCGCGACTTGCGCGTCCGAGCCGATGCGAGGCCCTCACGGAGACATTTGCAAAGCAAATTGTCGTGAGTGCAAGAAAACAGACACACTGGACGCGCTAATGGCATTTTAGACGTTCCTTTTGGGATGCTGGAATGGGCATTAGCAATGAGAATAATCAAGTGACTTAAGGGCATTTAGTGGATGCCTTGGGATGCACAGGCGATGAAGGACGTGATACGCTGCGAAAAGCGTCGGGGAGCTGCGAATAAGCTTTGATCCGATGATATCCGAATGGGGAAACCTACCTTAGATGTCTAGAAAATTTAAGGTGTTCTTTTTTGAACATCTTATCTTTCTAGATATCGCAAAAAGGTATCTGCACCTGAATAAAATAGGGTGTATGAAGCGAACGTGGGGAACTGAAACATCTAAGTACCCATAGGAAAGGACATCAACCGAGACTCCGTTAGTAGCGGCGAGCGAACGCGGACCAGGCCAGTGGCAATAGTAAGACAAGCGGAATCGTCTGGAAAGTCGAGCCGTAGTGGGTGATAGCCCCGTACGCGTTAATCGAACTATTGTCCTCGAGTAGGGCGGAACACGTGAAATTCTGTCTGAACATGGGGGGACCACCCTCCAAGCCTAAGTACTCGTGCATCACCGATAGCGAACCAGTACCGTGAGGGAAAGGTGAAAAGCACCCCGACGAGGGGAGTGAAATAGTACCTGAAACTGGATGCCTACAAACAGTGGGAGGCCGCAAGGCTGACCGCGTACCTTTTGTATAATGGGTCAACGACTTAGTGTAGCAAGCAAGCTTAAGCCGATAGGTGTAGGCGTAGCGAAAGCGAGTCTTAATAGGGCGAATAGTTTGTTGCATTAGACCCGAAACCAAGTGATCTAGCCATGAGCAGGTTGAAGGTTGGGTAACACCAACTGGAGGACCGAACCCATACACGTTGCAATGTGTCGGGATGACTTGTGGCTAGGGGTGAAAGGCCAATCAAACTTGGAAATAGCTGGTTCTCTGCGAAATCTATTTAGGTAGAGCGTCAATCGAATACTCCGGGGGGTAGAGCACTGGATGGGCTATGGGGTCCCAACGACTTACTGATCCTAACCAAACTCCGAATACCCGGAAGTACTAATTGGCAGACACACTGCGGGTGCTAACGTCCGTAGTGGAGAGGGCAACAACCCTGACCTCCAGTTAAGGTCCCCAAGTCATGGCTAAGTGGGAAAGGATGTGAGAATCCCAAAACAACCAGGATGTTGGCTTAGAAGCAGCCATCATTTAAAGAAAGCGTAACAGCTCACTGGTCTAAATAAGGGTTCTTGCGCCGAAAATGTAACGGGGCTAAAGCCATGCACCGAAACTGAGGGCACTATTTATAGTGCGGTAGCAGAGCGTTCTGTAAGCCTGCGAAGGGATACCCGTGAGGGATCCTGGAGGTATCAGAAGTGCAAATGTTGACATGAGTAACGATAAAGAGGGTGAGAGACCCTCTCGCCGAAAGACCAAGGGTTCCTGCTTAAAGTTAATCTGAGCAGGGTTAGCCGGCTCCTAAGGCGAGGCCGAAAGGCGTAGTCGATGGGAATGCAGTTAATATTCTGCAGCCTGGTGGTAGTGACGGATCTCGTAAATTGTACATCCTTATTGGATTGGTTGTGCAGTGAAGAGGTTCCAGGAAATAGCTCCACCGTATAGACCGTACCCCAAACCGACACAGGTGGTCAGGTAGAGAATACTAAGGCGCTTGAGAGAACTATGTTGAAGGAACTCGGCAAATTGCACGCGTAACTTCGGAAGAAGCGTGACCTGTATTTACGCAAGTAGATATAGGTGGCACAGACCAGGGGGTAGCGACTGTTTATCAAAAACACAGGGCTCTGCGAAGTCGCAAGACGACGTATAGGGTCTGACGCCTGCCCGGTGCTGGAAGGTTAAGAGGAGGAGTGCAAGCTCTGAATTGAAGCCCCAGTAAACGGCGGCCGTAACTATAACGGTCCTAAGGTAGCGAAATTCCTTGTCGGGTAAGTTCCGACCTGCACGAATGGCGTAACGACTTCCCCGCTGTCTCCAACATAGACTCAGTGAAATTGAATTCCCCGTGAAGATGCGGGGTTCCTGCGGTCAGACGGAAAGACCCCGTGCACCTTTACTATAGCTTCACACTGGCATTCGCCAAGGCATGTGTAGGATAGGTGGTAGGCTTTGAAGCTCTCACGCCAGTGGGGGTGGAGCCATCCTTGAAATACCACCCTTATCTTCGTGGATGTCTAACTGCGGTCCGTTATCCGGATCCAGGACAGTGTGTGGTGGGTAGTTTGACTGGGGCGGTCGCCTCCTAAAGAGTAACGGAGGCGCGCGAAGGTAGGCTCAGACCGGTCGGAAATCGGTCGTTGAGTGCAATGGCATAAGCCTGCCTGACTGCGAGACTGACAAGTCGAGCAGAGACGAAAGTCGGTCATAGTGATCCGGTGGTCCCGCGTGGAAGGGCCATCGCTCAACGGATAAAAGGTACGCCGGGGATAACAGGCTGATGACCCCCAAGAGTCCATATCGACGGGGTTGTTTGGCACCTCGATGTCGGCTCATCGCATCCTGGGGCTGGAGCAGGTCCCAAGGGTTTGGCTGTTCGCCAATTAAAGCGGTACGTGAGCTGGGTTCAGAACGTCGTGAGACAGTTCGGTCCCTATCTGCCGTGGGCGTAGGAATATTGATGGGATCTGCCCCTAGTACGAGAGGACCGGGGTGGACGTATCTCTGGTGGACCTGTTGTTGCGCCAGCAGCATAGCAGGGTAGCTATATACGGAATAGATAACCGCTGAAGGCATCTAAGCGGGAAACTAACCCAAAGACGAGTATTCCCTGAGAGCCGTGGAAGACTACCACGTTGATAGGCTGGGTGTGGAAGTGCAGTAATGTGCGAAGCTTACCAGTACTAATAGCTCGATTGGCTTGATTGTTCTCATTGCTTATACCCATTTTGCTTCGCAAAATGTTCTGTAAAGTGGTTTTGGCAAACCTTTCTTGCTCGGTATTTTACCTCGCAAGGATGCCAAAACGATAACACAGACAATTTTGTGGTCGTTGCATAAATGATATTAGCGATAACGCCGAAAAACACTGAAGTATCAGTGATATCAGTTTAATGTCGCACGTTGAGCCCATAGGGCGAAGCGCAAGACTTAAACCAAAAAATGACCAGTTTCTTAAATTATATGCGTTTTGCCGACCTGGTGGTTATGGCAAGGTGGCTGCACCCGTTCCCATTCCGAACACGGCCGTGAAACGCCTTAGCGCCGATGGTACTTTGTCTTAAGGCACGGGAGAGTAGGTCGCTGCCAGGTCTGCTAAACGCATATAATATTCTCAACAATAAATAATATCCTCATTCCCAAAGATAAAAAGACAATCTTGTCCAAAACTTTGGGACGAGATTAAAAACACGTCTCAATAAGAGATGTAGTGCTAGAAGTTCTTGCACAACTCGACATTTGCTAACGCAAATTGTCTGTTTGTGCGACGCATGTTTGCTAAAGCAAACATAGCTGGCAAGGCAAAATGAATAAGAGATCGAAAGATCTCGAGCGTTGAAACCACCTCTCAGTGATTGCTTCGCAATACACTTGACGGTGTGATACGCATTTAGGCAATGCCTAAATTGCTTTTGACGCGGGATGGAGCAGCCCGGTAGCTCGTCAGGCTCATAACCTGAAGGTCGTAGGTTCAAATCCTACTCCCGCAACCAAAGCATTTTTGCAAAACAAAAATGCGGAATAAGCAACAGACGTTCTTCGCATCGCGAAAACGTCGAGTGCGCCACTCCCCAAAAGAAAAGCTTCCGTAAAACGGAAGCGTTACATACCACAAACCATACACTGTGCACGCAGCGGCAGGCGATTTTTACATCAACAAAAACGCCCAGAGCCAGCGCAAAAATACAGAACAAACAACAGACGTTCTGCGCAACGCGAAAACGTTAAGTGCTTCATCACAAAGCACAAAAGAATAAGCCCCGCACAAACGCGGGACTTTTTTATGGGAAATGTTATTTGAAATTGATGTTCTGACGGCTTAGCAATGATCGTGTTGATTTTGGAATGCCAAAATTAAACAGAAATGTTTTAAGCGGGGATAACTTTACTGGACCAAGAAGTTTTCCAACCTCGTCTCTACGGAAAAGACCTGTTTGCAATTCGATCAAGCGCTCATAATTGAGCAGATCTTTTGGTCTGTTTTCTTCGATCATTAATGTGAACTGCAAAGCTACCTCCAACATTGTTGGTCTTGAACATAATGCGTAATTGAATGGATAACGGTAATTTCTGGTATTCTACTATAAGAGTGCACGTCTTTGCAAAAACAGGCAAATGAAATTTAATTATCACGAAAAAAGGTTGGGTTGGGCAAGTTTAATTATCTGCCAAAAGTCCAAGAAAAGCTGATTGACTTAGCATGATAATCTCTTCAGTCTGAATGTAAGTAAATTGTAACTAAGAAGAGATCAGATTGAAGATAACAGCCCTTGAAACGCTCCGCCTTGCTGAACATCCAAATTTGTTATGGGTTCGCGTTAATACCTCAGATGGCGTGCACGGTTTAGGTGAAACATATTTTGGTGCAGCAGCAAGTGAAGCTGACATCCATGATAGAATTGCGCCGTTAGTTTTGGGGCAAGATCCGTCTCGCATTGAATATCTTAATATGAAAATGCAGCCTTATGTGGGGTTTACGGGTAGTGGTGCTGAAGTAAGGGCATTGGCTGCTGTTGATGTTGCCTTATGGGATATTGCAGGTAAACGCGCAAATATGCCTTTATGTGATGTGTTAGGTGGTCGAATGCGCAATGAGATCCAAGTTTATAACACTTGTGCGGGCCCCAATTATGTGTCGAAAACCTCAGCGGTTCGGCCCGATAATTTTGGCAATCAGGACGATCATAAAAGTCAGATCCTATATGATGATTTAAACGGGTTTTTAGAACACCCTGAGGATTTGGCATCGTCTTTGCTTGAGATGGGCATATCCTCGATGAAAATCTGGCCACTTGATCTGGCCAAGGGGGCGGTTGATGGGGTGGATATCTCGACCGAAGACTTAAAAAAAGGCATTGAACCTTTTGAAAAGATCCGCAAAGCGCACGGGGATAAGATGCGGTTAAAAGCCGAACTTCACGGCATTTGGAGTTTAAACGCTGCGAAAAAAATTGCTGCTGCGCTTGAACCATTGGATATGGATTGGATTGAAGACCCCGTTTGGATGGATCGGACACATGAGGTGAGAGAACTTGCGTCCTTTACCAAGGCGCCACTAGCCGGGGGGGAAACGCTTGCCAGCCTTGGGCAGTTTAAGTCTTTGATTGATGACGGTAATATCGGAACGCCCATTATGGACATCACATGGGCGGGCGGAGTAACGCCAGCACGCAAAGTTGCAGCACTTGCAGAAGCGCGCTCGCGCCCGATTGCTTTTCACGATTGTTCGGGTCCTGTGACACTTGCAGTATCAACCCATATGGCGTTGAGCTTAAAGAATGTGCGTGAACAGGAGATCGCGCGTGGGTTCTATTACAATTGGTACCAGGAATTCGTCGATCACCTGCCTAATATTGAAAATGGTATGATTACAGTGTCTGACCGGCCAGGGCTGGGATTGGACTTGGTGCCAGATATTTTTGATCGTGATGACGCGATCCACAAGATAACAAAACTATAGATCTGTGATGAAGATTTATCTTGATAATTCTTCTATAATCCGATTTACCGATCTGCACGAATTTACCATGCGATATTAAAAGGTTGGATCAATATTGGCAGACATTTATGGCGTAGAGCGTTGGGGGGATGGGTTTGTTTGTGAGCAGGAAAATGGCGAGTTAGCGCTGCTAAACCCCGTTAAACCTGATGCTGCACCACTTAGCCTACCATCAATTGTTTCAAATTTGGAAGCGCGCGGCATTCAAACGCCTGTTCTGGTGCGCGTTGCATCTTATTTGAAGCATTCTATTGATCATTTGAATCAGTGTTTTGCCAACGCGATCAAGAGCTATAATTATCAAGGTGTTTATCGCGGCGTTTTCCCCATTAAGGTCAATCAACAGGCGCAGGTTATTGATCGGATCACGGAATATGGTCGACCTTATCATTATGGTTTGGAAGCCGGGTCAAAACCTGAATTGGTGATTGCGCTCAGCCAAAAGCTGTCGCCAGATGCTTTGATCATTTGTAATGGTGTGAAAGATAAAGAATTTATCGAATTGGCCATCCGGGCACGGCAGATTGGTTTCAATGTCGTCATCGTGCTTGAAAGCATCTCCGAACTTGATCTGGTCATTGAAACCACACGCGAGCTCGGATTAAAACCTCTGTTGGGTGTGCGGATTAAGCTTAATCACCGAGTCAGCGGCAAATGGGCGGAAAGTTCAGGCGATCGTTCGACATTTGGCTTAAGTATCAATCAGATCATTGATGTGGTGGATCGTTTAAAAGATGCTGATTTGCTGGATTGTTTGGTGCTGCAGCATTCGCATTTGGGTTCGCAAATTCCTAATGTCAATGATGTGAGACGTGCCGTTTCAGAAGCTTGCCGTGTCTTTACCTCGCTTTGCGGGGAAGGGGTGCCTCTATCTTACCTAGATTTAGGTGGCGGTTTGGGCATTGATTATACAGGGCAGAAAAGTGATGCGGTCAATTCGGTGAATTACACCATGTCCGAATACTGCTCGAATATTATTGAATCTGTGGGTTATGCGATGCAAGAAGCAGACCTGCCGCATCCGACAATTGTCACCGAAAGTGGCAGAGCTGTCGTAGCGCATTCATCGTTCTTGGTTTTCAGCGTTTTGGAAGCCACCGCCTATCAAAAGGATGATATGCCAGAGACAGAAGCGGGTGACCATCAATTAATCATCGATCTCATGGCGGTTAAAGATTATCTCTCCATTGATCGTGTGCAGGAATGTTTTAACGATGCGCGCTATTATCGAGATGAGTTGCGTACGCTCTTTAGTTTCGGCAATATTTCAATTCGTGAAATGGCACGCGCTGAAAAGATCTATTTGCATGTGTGTGCGTTGATTAAAGGCATTGTTGATAACGAAGATTCCCCACCCGAAGGCATGGAAGATAAGCTCAATCAGATGGTGGATATCTATCATTGTAATTTCTCGCTCTTCCAATCATTGCCGGATGTGTGGGCAATTGACCAACTACATCCGATTGTGCCGTTGCAGCGGCTCAATGAAAAACCCACACGCCACGCTATTTTGTCTGATATTACGTGTGATTCCGACGGAAAGATCGATCGTTTTGTCACCGAAGATGGTGATGCAACATCGCTTCCCGTTCACGCTTTGCGACATGGTGAGAACTATTATCTTGGCGTATTCTTTATTGGTGCATATCAGGAGACACTTGGCGATCTACATAATTTGTTTGGCGATACCAATGTTGTGACCATCGATTTTGATGATAAGGGCGGCTTTAAACTCTTAAATGAGGTTGAGGGCGATACGATCTACGACGTTTTATCTTATGTGGAATATGACCCAAAAGACTGTGTCGACGCCTTTAAGGAAATACTTGAACAAGCCGTGAGTGATGGCAAAATTGGCGTTAAAGATCGCAGAACTATGATGGCGATTTACAAGGAAGCCATGAACGGTTACACCTATTTTGAAGGCGTGGAAACGCATTAATTTCATCCAGTTGAAAGGGAATATCCATGGGTAAAGTGCTCGTTGTTGGTGCCGGTGGGGTTGGTTCAGTTGCTGTGCATAAAATGGCAATGAATACTGATATTTTTAGCGATATTACGCTTGCCAGTCGTCGGAAATTCAAATGTGATGAAATTGCATCTGCCGTAAAGGAACGTTTGGGCGTTGAGATAAAAACCGCAGAATTGGACGCGATGGATGTTGCGGCAACTGTTAGCTTGATCAAGGAAACAGGTGCGGAGCTTTTGGTGAATTTAGCTTTGCCCTATCAGGATTTGGCACTCATGGATGCCTGCCTTGAAGCCGGGATCAATTACATGGATACGGCCAATTATGAGCCACCGGAAAAGGCTGAATTTGAATATTCCTGGCAATGGGCCTATCAGGACCGCTTTAAAGAGGCTGGTTTGACCGCGATCTTGGGTTCAGGCTTTGATCCGGGCGTTACAAGCGTTTTTGCAACATGGCTGCGTAAGCATAAATTAGATGGCATTCGCCAGATCGATATTTTGGATTGTAATGGTGGTGATAATGGCAAACCATTTGCCACGAACTTTAATCCTGAGATCAATATCCGCGAAGTAACCGCACCAGCGCGACATTGGGAAAATGGTGCTTGGGTAACCACACCTGCTATGTCACAGAAGGTGGCTTTTGATTTCCCGGCTGTCGGTGAGAAAAACATGTATCTCATGTATCATGAGGAACTTGAGAGCATTAAAACACATTTTCCTGAAGTCGAGCGCGCGCGCTTTTGGATGACTTTTGGTGATGCTTATATCAATCACGTCACTGTGCTGCAAAATGTTGGTATGACAGGCATTGAACCGGTGATGCATGAAGGTGTTGAAATCATCCCGCTGCAATTTTTGAAGACAGTATTGCCAGATCCAAGTGATTTGGGTGAGCTCACCAAGGGTAAAACCTGCATCGGTGATATTGTTACTGGCTCCAAAGATGGGGCTGAAAAGACCTATTACATCTATAATATCTGCGATCATGAAGAATGTTACGCGGAAGTCGGTTCACAAGCGGTTGCCTATACAACAGGTGTGCCAGCAATGATTGGTGCTGCTCAGATCCTAAAAGGCAATTGGGCAGAAGCTGGTGTGTGGAACACAGAACAGCTCGATCCAGATGATTATATGGATATGCTCAACGCACATGGATTGCCGTGGCAAGTTCATGAGCTTGATGGCCCTGTAGATTTTTAGGTTCAACAAATGGCTGATGATCAGGTCATGATGGAAACGCAATCGGGTGGACCGGGCGATTTCGTTCGCTTTGATCTCACCCGAGTGCCGTCGCCATGTTTTGTGATTGATGAAGCTGCGATTGAAAACAATTTGATCGTGCTGAAAGATATCGCTGATCAATCAGGTGCAAAAATTCTTTCAGCTCTTAAGGCATTTTCGCTGCCGGCTGTCGCGCCGCTTATTCGCCAATATTTATCAGGTACCTGTTCATCCGGTCTGTTTGAGGCGCGTTTGGCGCGTCAACATTATGGTGGTGAACTCGCGACCTATTGTGCGGGTTATAAATTGGAAGATATGCCTGAGATTATTGAGCTCAGCGATCATCTGATTTTTAATTCACCGGCGCAGCTTGAGCGTTTTTTGCCCGTGGTCAAAGAGAGTGGGAAGGATATCCATATTGGTTTGCGGATTAATCCTGAACATTCGGAAGGCTTGATTGCGAAATATGATCCATGTGCACCATTTTCACGCCTTGGTACGCCGGTATCAACGTTAAATGACGAGATCATGCAGCATGTTGATGGCCTGCATTTTCACACTTTATGCGAACAGGAATTTGCGCCGCTTGAACGCACGTGGGAAGCGGTGAAATCCAAGATCGAGCGTTTTCTACCGAATTTGAAATGGCTGAATTTTGGTGGTGGTCATCATATCACACGGTCTGATTATGACCGTGAGGGCTTGGTCACATTCATCCAAATAGTACGAGCCGAAACCGGGCTCGAAGTCTATTTAGAGCCAGGTGAAGCGGTTGCGCTTGATGCCGGCATTTTGGTTGGTGAAATTCTGGACCTGCCGGAAAATGAGATGAAATTGGCGATCACTGATATTTCCGCAACATGCCATATGCCGGATGTGATTGAAGCGCCGTATCGACCACAAATGCTGGGCGAAGTGGATCAAGGCGAACCTTATCGCTTGGGCGGGCCATCATGTTTGGCGGGTGATGTGATCGGTGATTATTGCTTTGAGAATGAGCCTAATATTGGTGATCGCATCGCGTTTTTGGATCAGGCACATTACTCCTTTGTCAAAACCAACACTTTCAATGGTGTGCCATTGCCTGCCATTGCGCTTTGGAATTCGAAAACCGATGAATTAAAGATGGTTCGAGAATTTACCTATGATGATTTTCTAATGCGGATTTCGTAAATGCCAAATTGTTTCTTAGACAGTGAGCTAACCGATCTAGAGCGCGATGAAGCGCGGGCAAAGTTTCGCGTTATTCCCATGCCGTTGGAACGCACAGTTTCTTACGGGAGCGGTACAGGCAAGGGGCCTCCGGCTATTTTAGAAGCAAGCGATCAGCTTGAGCGTTTATGTTTTGGGATTGAGCCGTGCCAGGAGGGCATCTTTACGGAGACGAGCGTTGATTGTTCTGGTCCGTTGCCAGATGTCATGGAGCGATTGGCAGAGCGCACTTATGCAGCGGTGGACGCGGGAAAACTTCCTGTCACACTCGGTGGTGAACACAGTTTGACCTATGGCGCTGTCAAAGGTGTAGAGCGCGCATTGGGCAGAAATATTGGTATTGTCCAAATTGATGCCCATGCAGATTTACGAAAAGCCTATCAGAACGAGAAACATTCTCATGCGTCGGTGATGCAATTACTTGGCGATGAAGGAACGCGTCTGGCACAGTTTGGTGTTCGCGCCTTATGCCAAGAGGAAGTTGACCGCCGAGCTGAGCTCAATGCGTACTTCATCGATGCAGAAGAGCTGTTTCTTGGCAATATTAATGAAGTCACGTTGCCTGACGATTTCCCAGAGGACATTTATGTTTCGTATGATCTTGATGGCTTGGATCCATCGGAAATGCCAGCAACGGGTACTCCCGTGCCGGGTGGGCTTTCCTATTATCAATCCATCCACATTGTTAAGAGCGCTTTGAAAGGTCGAAATCTTGTGGGCATGGATGTGGTGGAACTGGCTCCCATTGATGATATGGAAGGCTGGAACTTTACTGCAGCGCAAGTGACGTATGCTTTGATGGCGCTTGCTTAGTAATTAGCCTAATGCATTGAGGCGCGTTTTTTAGCCAATAAAAAATGAGCCAGCGCGCCGCACAAGTAAGTTAGCGTAATCAATAAAATAAGCCCGTTTAAGCCGGTAAAGACCAAGACCGATAGCAGGATTGGCGTACCGGTCGTATTTCCCAAATTGCCCATTTGTGCCACCGCGCCATTAGCGTTCGCGAGATCTTTCACGTCTTTATTGAGCGCTGGAATGGATGCGAAGTTTGCGCTTTGAATGACGCCGAGCATAATGAAAATGGAAATGGCGACGAATTCAATTTGAATGCCCGTGACCAAGAATCCAATCGATATAGCTGCGCCAATAAAGCCAAAAATCGCTACAGAAACTGCATGAAATTTTGTGAGCAAAAATACGCCGCAAAACATCGATGCGCCAATGCTGACAATGGGTAACAGGCCGAGACAAAAAGCGCTTGTCTCAGGTGTGAAGAGATCAGGCAGGATCGTTAACAGCGAAACATAGGTGAGCGTGTAAAACAACCAACCAAAGGCGGGTGCAGACACATATGGTGAGCTGTAAACATCAAAGTGGGTTTTGATGAGGTCTTTGAGATTAAGCTTCTGCGTAGATGCCTGTTTAATCTCTAATTCAGGTATGACAAAGAACGCGATAGCCGCTAAAGCGATCATGGCCACCGCGTGAACTTGCAAAAATGCATCAATGCCATAAGCCTCTTGAAAGGGCAGCCCAATCCAAGATGTGATAGTGAAAGCGACACCAAAAAATGTGCTCCATAATGTCATGGTTGCGCCGGTAAGCTTTTCCGGACTAAAGCGCGAGATCATGGTTGGCGCTGCAACGACGATCACGAGATGTGATAAACCTTCCACCACACGGCTTATAAGCATGGGCGTCAGATCCGGCAGATATGATTGATAAAGCGAACAGGCCGCTCCTAAAATCAACGCATAGATCAGCAGTCGTTTAAAGCCAAAACGAGAGACAACGGCGCTGGCCCATAGGCCGAAGATGATCCCGACCAAACCAATAATAGAGACGATGAGACCAAGGCTCGTGCCAGCCTCTGGATAAGCGTCGCGCAAAACACTGAACGTTAAGCTGAATTTAGCAAATTGCATAGCTGCCGTGAGACCAATGAACCACAGGATCAGGATCTGAAAGATGGCAGAAGCGGGAGATTTTCGATTCGACATGTCATCATTATACAAGGCGGATCTGACATGATGCTATGTGATTTTAGAATTTGCGGTACAAAAAAACCGCCGGAACTTTTCATTCCGACGGTTTCAAAAATAATGACTGGATTAAAGCCTATTTAATCCAACCATTTACGATGTCCGCGTTTGCCGCAACCCACTCTTCAGCAACATCTTGTGGGTCCATTTCATCACGACCAATTTTCAAGATCCAGTCGTTCACTGTAGCTGGGTCAAACTGAACTTGGCTTAGGAACTTAGCAGCTGCTGGGTTACGCTGTTCCAAAGATTTTGAGTAAGACACGAAGATCTCAGCATCAGGTGTTTTACATGCAGCTTTAGAAGCTTCGAGCCAATCTTCGCCATCGAGCTTCAGATCGATACAACCTTCTGTTCCTTCTGGCTCAGCCAATGGTGAAAGGTCATAAGCAGCGTGGATCCACTCAGGTGTCCAGTAGTAGAACATGATTGGCTTTTGGTTGCCGTAAGCTGCTTTAAGCTGAGCTTTAAATGTCGCATCAGAAATGATGTTTGGCTCCCAAAGCTCTGAAAGGCCGTAGTCTTTCATCTTCACTTGCCAGATTTTTGTTGATTTCCAAGATGCATCACCAGCCCAGTATTCGCCTTTGCCGTTGCCGTCAGAATCGAACATAGCCGCAAGCTCTGGATCATTTAGATCTTCGAAGTTTTTGATTTTGTCTGACATATATGCAGGCACATACATTTGCTGTGTACCAAGGTAAGGTGTGTTGTGAGCAACTGTTTTTGCTTCAACAATGAACTTGTCCCATGGGCCTTGCTGGTTTGGCATCCACATGTCTGTCCAAACGTCAGCAGAACCGTCACCTTTGTCCATGCCAGCTGCGATAATCGCTTGGTCAGATAGACCTTCGATGATTTCAGCTTCAGAACCGAGTGGACCTTCGATCACAGCTTTGATCACGTGAGCGATCGCTTTAGCGCCTGTCCAGTTAAGGTCAGAGATGGCGACCTTTGCATCTGCTGCGTAGCTGAATGTTGAAGCGGAAGCAGATAGGACTGCTGCCAATGTGAGTGTTTTCATGAGTTTCATTATTGTCTCCCTTGTAACTCATTTTAATTGGATCACCGGCAATATATGCCGATGAAAATGTCGATTATTTTTCGGCCGTTGGATTAGCCTTTTGCACAACACGATCGACCATCATGGCCAATAGCGCAATTCCGATACCCGCTAATACGCCTGCGCCCGTACGAGTATTTGCAAGAGCTTCAGTCACAATGAAGCCCATTCCGCCAGCACCAATCAGTGCTGCTACCACCACCATTGAAAGGCTCATCATAACCACTTGGTTGACCCCAGCCATGATGGATGGCAATGCGAGAGGAAGCTCAACTTTCGTCAGCAATTGTCTTGGGTTTGCACCAAAGGCAAGAGCTGCTTCCTTCGTGTTTTCTGGCACATGACGTAGACCCAGAGCGGTGAGACGCACCATTGGTGGCATCGCGAAAATCACAGTCGCAAGAATGCCTGGTGGCTTACCGATGGAGAAAAATGCCACAGCCGGTAATAGATACACAAATGACGGTATCGTCTGCATAATGTCCAATATAGGTGTGACGATACTTTGACCGCGGGTGGATTTACCGACCCAAACCCCTAATGGTAGACCAAACACCACACAGATAATTGATGATGCAGCCACGAGCGACAGCGTATCCATCGCGGTTTGCCAAAACCCGAATAGGGCCAGATAAGCGAGCGATCCGCCTACAAATATGGTTATTCGTGTTCCTGCTAACACATAGGATATCGCTAGGATCGCCCCCATGGCGATGATCCATGGTGTACCCACAAAGACCGCTGTGATCATGTTCAGCATTGTTCTCAGGAAGGCCGTGATGCCATCAAAGAAGAAGCCATAAAATGCGGTCAAATAACCAATGCCATCATCAATGGCTTGCGCTGCATATTTATTTAGATCAAGTGGTGGCAAACCTTCGCGCGCTGGCTTGCGCTCAACATAGCGGTTACCGTTTTCATCGCGCGGATAAGTGATTTCATCCGGACGATCCAACCAAACCAATGTTGGGAATTCGCCAATAATAGCGCAATCAAACCGGTCTTTAAATGGAACGGTTTCGCCTTTTTCGATGGCGCGGTCTTGCTTGATACACGTCCGTGCTTCAGGTGCAAACTGGCTGGAGCGATAAAGCATCAATGGAGCAATGAGCGCTGCAATAACAGCAACCAAGACCAGGCGAGATGATTGCGATCCTGAATTGACCGAACGGTTCACACGCCATTTGTTATATTGGTTATAATAAAAGCGATCAGCTAACCAACCGACCAGCAGTCGTCCGAGAATAAAGACGAGGACAGCGCCAAGCAGGTGATCTGCTGACCAGCCTTCATATCTGACGACGAGGAAGTCTTTTTCGGCATTATCGATGGCAGCTTGTGAATATTTGGCCATTAGCGACAAATTGATTAGTGCAACGAGATCAATTAGGAACGCAATCCAGAACAAGAGCCAGTTGCCGCGAAGAGCAGCCCAAATGAAGCTACCGATGGCAGCTGCAATGTTGATATGAAATTTGCCAAGTGTGTCTTTTTGAATTTTCAAAAAGGTATTGCCATAATATTCACCGTTCGGACCGGCAAATTCTTTAAATGGCTTTAGAAGATCTTTTTCCGTTTCCATTTTATGCTTCTCCCTGAACGCCGCGTAACAGAGCATCTTTGGTAACAATGCCCACTGCTTTTCCGTCACTCATGATGACAACCGGATTATCCTGACCAACTGCGTGGCCAACCAAAGTGTCCAGATCATCTTCCGCATCTGCTTTTGGACATGCATCCATGTCTTTCAGCTTGCCGTTTTCTTTTTCATATTTGGCGATGGGTTGCATAATTGTGTGAGCAAAGATCAGCTTCAGTTTAGAAATACCAGCCACAAAGTCTGCCACATATTTATCAGCAGGCTTTGTCACAATGTCTTCTGGTGTTCCAATCTGAACGATTTCACCGTCTTTCATGATGGCAATGCGCGAACCCATGCGGATCGCTTCATCCAAATCGTGGGTGATGAACAAAGTTGTTTTCTTCATCACCTTGGACAAAGCTAGGAACTCGTCCTGCAAACCACGGCGAATAAGTGGATCTAGCGCTGAGAATGGCTCATCCATCAAAAGGATATCTGGATCAGCGGCAAGCGCTCTGGCTAGACCGACACGCTGTTGCATGCCGCCGGATAATTGCGAAGGATATCTGTCGCCATAACCTTGCAAACTCACTGTTTCGATAACTTTTTCAGCGGCTTGCGCTCTGGTGAAGGCATCGACATTTCTCAGTTCTAATGAGAAGGCGATATTGTCACTTACGGTTCAATGGGGAAGCAAAGCCATGTTCTGAAACACCATGCCGATCTTGTCAGCACGCATAACTCTGAGGTCTTCTGCATTGAGATTTCCAACGTTCACACCATTGATGAGAATTTCGCCGTGAGTAGGCTCAATCAATCGGTTGATATGGCGTACGAGGGTCGATTTACCGGAGCCCGATAGCCCCATAATACAAAAAACTTCACCCTTGTTTACGCTGATGCTGACGTCTTTAACACCGACTACGGCACCGTATTGTTCTAAAACTTCTGCTTTGGAAAGATTATCTTTCCTAATGGCTTCTAATGCCTCTTTGGCGCGATCCCCAAATATTTTCCAGACATTATTGGCTACAACGACATTCTCGTCACCCGATGTGATCATGCCAAACTCTACTCCCGAACCCTGTTTTAAGTATTTTTTTCCCAATATTAAGTTTTTTTGATCTATATTAGCGAGCTCGTAGATAACTGCAAGTCTTATATCAGAAAATTAAAATCATTAGATTTTCTAATGATTGGCATTAGTTACATTAATGTCAGTGATGGGAAATTAATGGCAGGTATTAGGGGGCAATTAGCTTGCTGTCTAAGGTATAAAATGATGTGACTCTAACCCAAGGGTACTGGACCCTTTGCAGCTATATCGTTATAGCTCCCTCAGACAAAAAGCTATTAGTTTTTTATAAAGGGATTAGCACCTTGAGTTCTTATCAAGTGAAAGTGCCGTTTCGAGATGTGGATATGCATGGGCATGTGCATAACTCGGCTTATATGTCCTATTTTGAGGAAGCGATCACCGATTGGTTTGAAGCAAATAAATTTGTTTCTGACATTAATCCGATGACTTCTGAACATAGATTCTTTATCAAAAAGATTGAGTTGACCTATCATCTGCCCGCGCATTTCAATCGTGTTTACAAGATCAAAGTTTCGTTGAAAAAGCTTGGCAATACTAGCATGACGCTCCACTGCGAGATGATTGATAACAGCAAAGATGAGCAAAATCTCATCGTCGAAGAAGATGCAGTCTGGGTCTATGTGGATAAAAATGGCCTACCTGCGACGATCGCATCCCCATTGCGCGATAAGTTAGAAATATTGTTGTAAGATGACTTTTGAAAGCAAAAATCCGGTGCTGGATTTTTCCAATGTGAATTTGGTGCGTAACGATCAACCGGTATTGCATAATATCAATGTGACTGCGTCTGAGCACCGGATCGGGATCATCGGTGCAAATGGCTCTGGTAAAAGCTCATTTGCCAGGCTTTTAAATGGTCTTTTAACACCAACGGATGGCAGCGCGAAAGTCCTTGGATTTGATCTTGCTGATGCGGTAAAAAACGTTCGCCGAAATGTCGGCTTTGTATTTCAAAACCCAGATAACCAAATTGTTTATCCCATTGTGTCTGAGGATATCGAACTGGGGTTGAAGGGTCTTAATGTTCCTAAAGATCAACGCAAGGCGAAAGTTGAAGAAATTTTATCGCGATTTGGGTTGTTACATTTAAAAGATCGCTCTGTGCATATGTTGTCAGGTGGTGAGAAGCAGATGATTGCTCTATCGTCGGTGCTCGTGATGCAGCCGCAGATGATTGTCTTTGATGAACCGACCACATTGCTTGACTTGCGAAACCGAAATGCAATTGCATCAACCATTATGGCGCTGGAGCAATATGTGGTTCTTGTGACCCATGATCTCGAGCTGCTTTCTGATTTTGATCGGGTTCTGGTCTTTGATGAAGGCAGAATTGCTGCGGATGACACGCCCAAGGCGGCAATTTCATGGTACAAAAAGAAGATGGCGGTCTGATGGATTTATCGTTTTATCTTCCAGGGAGCTCAGTTCTCCACAGAATGCCGACATGGAGTAAGTTCTTATTACTCATCTCGTTTTCGGTCATCTTTTATGCAATTGATGATCTGCGCATTTTAGCAGTGGTCTTAGCGGCGGCTATAGCGCTGGTTGTTTATGTAAAAGTGCCTGTTAGACGCCTTAAGGCCATGTTTTTGCTTCCGCTTTTTATGGTTTTGTTATTCTCAATATTTAGCGCTGTTGTGAACGATCTCAACGCTGGCTTGCTGACATTTTTCAGGCTGACCAGCCTTGTCATTATAGCCGCATGCGTGACGGTAACGACCAGGATTGAGGATTTTATGGCCTTTATTGAGAACCTCTTGTTGCCATTGTCGTTCATCCCGTTTATTAAGCCCAAAACCGTCAGCCTGACGCTGTCGTTAACCTTGCGGTTTATACCGGAGATTTTTAAATTGGGTATGGATATCAAAGAAGCTCAAGCAGCTCGTGGTTTAAATTCAAACCCTCTCGCTCTCATTGTTCCATTAATTGTACTAACGCTGAAGCGCGCTGACGATATTTCAGATGCAATTGATGCAAGAATGTTGGACTAACTAAATTACCATATTAAAATTGGAGAGTACTTTGGCGACCAAAGATATTGTATTTATCGCATTGTTTGCGGCTATCATCGCGGCACTGGGTTTATTACCTGCAATTCCAGTTGTTGGAATTCCGGCACCCATTACAGCGCAGACACTCGGCGTGATGCTTGCAGGCAGCATTTTGGGACCTAAGCGCGGTGCGCTTGCTGTTCTCGTTTTCTTGGTATTGGTTCTTGCAGGATTGCCTTTACTTGCTGGTGGTCGCGGTGGTGTTGAACATTTCATCGGCAATAGCGGTGGCTTCCTTGTTGGTTGGTTCTTTGGTGCTTTTATCGTTGGCTTTATTGTGAAGAACTTCATTTCCGACACGCAAGTTGATATTCGCGGCCATTTCATCATTTTCATCGCCTGTTTCTTGGGTGGCATATGTGTTGTTTATATCCCGGGTATTTTGTGGATTGCTCGAAACACTGGCACGGCGGTTTTTGATGTCTATCTCGGTTCTCTGGTATTCGTGCCGGGTGACCTGCTGAAGGCTGTTGTCGCGATGCTGGTGACTGTTGCTGTTCGACGCATTTATCCAATCGCACTCAAATAATGATTAGATCATGCCGTTTCATTCAGATATTGAAAAATGGTGTGATCTAAAGCCAAACGCTAGCGCGGTTACAATTGGCAGCGAAAGCCTTTCGTTCCAAGACTTAATTGCTCAGCGTGATGAATTGATTTGCCGCATTGAAAATCAGGATATGCGGCAATCACTGCATCCCTTTGATGCAAATGTGGTAGCTGTGATCGCAGAAAATTCCACGCAATTTGTCAGTCAGTTTCTTGCCGCGACTTTTGGGCACAATTGTTGTCTTTTATTATCATCAGCTCTTAAATCTGTTCAGATCCGGTCCGTTTTGGACGATATCAAGCCAGATTTGTGTTTCCCGCATCCGTCATTGGCGCAAATTGATCATACGCTTGTTGTGGTTGGCGCTGCTAGGTCCAATGATATTAAGTTTGTTAATGACGATTGTGCGGCTACGCCATTTCTGATCGGGCTCACATCGGGCACAACATCTAACCCAAAAGCTTTTATCCGCAATCGGTTGTCTTGGCAGATAAGCTTAGGGCGCAGCAGATCTGTGTTTGAAGTTGATGAGACAACGACAACGATATCTCCCGGACCACTTGCGCATGGATTATCTCTTTATGCTTTGGCCGAAACGCTAACAGCTGGTGCGCATTTTATCTCGATGGAAAAATTTGATGCTGCGCAATTGGTCGAACTTGTTAAAACCAACGAAGCGAAACGATTGGTCTTGGTTCCAACTATGTTGTCTGCTTTGTGTAAGGTGCTTGAAACGCGGAATATTAAACTTAATCAAATCACATCCATCGTGACAGCGGGTGCCAAACTCGATGGCGCATTGTTACAGCGGACGAGCAAGCTTATGCCGAATGTCAAAATCTTCGAATATTACGGCGCGTCTGAACTTGGTTTTGTGACATATGCTGAACGGCAATCTAATGATGAAAATGATGTCGGCAAAGCTTTCCCCGGTGTTGAAATGGCAATTCGAGATGGGGAAGGGAGTGATGTTCCTCAAGGGCATTCTGGAACGATCTGGGTTAAAAGTGATCTCGTCTGCGATGGTTATGTATCACATTATGATGATGCTGGATTTGTTCATTTAGATGGTTGGTCAAGTGTTGGTGATATTGGCACGCTGGATGACGCTGGTCGTCTTACATTGGCTGGTCGTGAAGGCGATATGATCATTTCCGGTGGCAATAATATCTATCCTTCCAGTGTTGAAGCTGTTTTGCTGGATTTTGATGCGGTCGAAAACGCCGTTGTTCTCGGAGTGAAGGATGCGCATTTGGGCGCCAAACTCGTTGCGATTGTTTCTGGCACGAATATTATTGAAGCAGAATTATTGGCCCATTGTCGCCAATCTTTGCCATCTTATGCTATGCCAAAAGCAATTTACGAAGTGCAATCTTGGCCGATGACGGAAAGCGGTAAGATTTCAAAGAAGATATTGATGGATTGGCTAGCGAATAATGATGACCAGTTACGACAATTCTAATATTGACGATACGCGTCTGCCTGTCATCATTTCGGCAAAACGGACCGCCATTGGCCGCGCGAATGGCATGTTTAAAGATATTTCCGCGGAAGTGCTGTTATCGACCGTTTTAAAAGATCTTGTCGCATCTGCAAAGATTGATGCTTCTGACATAGATGATGTGATTGTTGGCAATGCTGCCGGCGGTGGCGGTAATGTTGCGCGTTTAGCAGCGCTCATGGCCGGGTTTGATTTGCAAGTGCCTGGTTTAACCGTAGACCGGCAATGTGGTGGTGGTTTGGAAGCAATCAATCTTGCCTGTCGTATGGTCATGTCCGGCGCAGGGGACATCTATGTTGCAGGGGGTGTTGAAAGTGTCAGCACCGCACCAAAACGCGCGAGGCAAAGTTCAACATCGAGTGACAAATTAGAGTTCTATGATCGCGCCAGATTTTCGCCTGATAATATTGGTGACCCTGACATGGGCGTTGCGGCTGAAAACGTTGCGGGAACCTATGCCATCTCGCGGGAGCGGCAAGATGCCTTTGCCTTACAAAGCCATCAGCGCGCGGTTCAGTCACAAAGATCAGAGATATTCAAAGATGAAATCGTGCCAATTTCGGTGGGTGATCAAGTCATAGATCTAGATGAATGCCCGCGGGATGATACGAATTTGCAAAAGCTTGCGGCATTGCCACCAAAATTCGCGTCCGACGGGACGGTTACGGCAGGTAATTCCTGTCCACTTAACGATGGTGCGGCATTGGTGGTAATAACAAGTCTAGCCAAAGCAAAAGAACTTGGGATTGAAAAGGCAATCGCCTTTATTGATGGTGCGACGCGTGGCGTTGATCCCAATCACTTGGGCATTGGCCCCATCGCTTCGACGACTTATCTGTTTGAGCGTCAACCGAATATTCGCGCTGAAGAGCTTCAATTTATCGAGTTTAATGAAGCTTTCGCATCGCAGGTTTTGGCTTCTCTCGATGGGTTGGGAATTGAACCGGAACGCGTGAATATGGATGGTGGTGCGCTGGCACTGGGGCATCCATTTGGTGCGTCAGGTGCAATTTTAGTGGTTCGGTTATTTGCGCAAATGTTGAAAGATCAAAATTTCCAAGGCAATGCTGTGTCATTGGCAACATTGGGTACAGCAGGTGGGATGGGCGTCAGCACATTATTTAAATCTTTGAAGGTGAATTCGTGCAGCAATTAGAATTTAAAAACATCGTTATCTCAGGTGGTTCCAGCGGAATAGGGGCTGAAATGGCTCTGCAGCTTGCAGCTTCAGGGGTGCATCTTTGTTTATTGGGCCGAGATGAAAAGCGGCTTGAGAAAGTTGCCGAACAATGTCGCGCAAAAGGCGCTTCTGCGTCTTCTCATGTCATTGATGTGCGCGATGATAAGCAAATGAACGACCTTCTGCTTTCATTGGATGATAAACACGTATTTGATTTGGTGGTCGCAAGCGCGGGCGTTGGGCGTCAATATGAAGATACAGATTTCATTCGTTTGACGACGGAGATCAACGTCTTTGGCGTTTTAAATATGATTGAACCTCTGCTTCCGCGACTTAAAGAGCGCCAAAGCGGGCAGGTGGCTGTTTTAAGTTCGCTTGCAGGATTTCGAACTTTTGGCCGACCGGCGGGATATTCTGCCAGTAAAGCTTGGGTGAGGCTCTATGGCGAAGCGCTGCGCGGACAATATGCGAAATATGGCGTCGGCGTGAGTGTTGTGTGTCCTGGTTTTGTTAAAACACCCATGGTGCAAAATGCGCCGAAGAATATGTCTGTTATGCCCGTTGAGAAAGCCGCTGGCAAAATTATCCATGGCCTTAGACGCAATAAGGGCCGCATTATATTCCCATGGCATCAGGCGTTTTTCATCTGGCTGATTTCAACTTTGCCAACCGGATGGCTTGAGAAATTCTTTATCAAGAAAATGGATGAGCGTTAGTGCTACAATTTGAGCAAGACTTTGCCCGATCTTTGTGGATCATTGAGAGCTTGTTCTGCGTGTTTGATATCTTCCAAAGGCAGTATTTTAAATACGCGTGTTGAGATGGTGCCATCCAAAATAAATCCGGCTGATTTATCAAACATCTTTTGCACATGTTCGTAAGGGGCGTTGTGTACCCAGTTTCGAAGCCAATAGAGTTTGAGTTGAATATCCGGGCGCTGCTGATTGAGCTTTGGACTGATGGGTACGCCAGATAAAAGCCCGTAATGTACGATCATACCATTAGTTTTAAGCGATAACGCCAACTCTTCGGCAATCGGTCCGCCAATTGCATCAAACATTGCGTTATATTTTTGCACGTTCTTCGCCGAAAGAAACTGATCTTGGTTTTGAACGGTGATTAGATCGCCAAATTTCTGGGTTAGTTCATTTGCCGAACGATCCGAGCGCGCAAGCGCTGTGATATCAGCACCAATCTTGAGGCAAAGTTCGATAATGATATGGACAATTTCGGAATTGGCTGCATTGACCAGAACACTATCCGCTTGCTGAACGTCAGCGATTTCATCGACCATTTTGATTGCCGTCATCGGATTGATGTAAGACATGGCGGCATCTTGTGCTGACAGACGATCATCCATCTTAAAACAATTTTCCGCGTTGGCGACTTGATATTGCTGCCATGTGCCGGATTGGCGGATTGGCATGACGCGCTCGCCAATTTTGAATTGCGATACATTATCTCCCACTTGATGAACGATACCGACACCTTCGAAACCTGGCAAGAACGGCAATTGCGTACGGCCACGATAGGCGCCGCTGATGGTAATCAAATCGGATGGATTGATCGGCGCATATTCCATTCGGATCACAAGGTCATTTGGTCCGCAAATGGGTAACTCTCTCGTCTCAAGTTCTATCACGTCCTCTAGTTTTCCAAACTGATGAATTATTGAGCAAGTGTTCATATTTTGCATTCGACCGACCTAATAGCTTTCACGGAGATTCTGAAAAATCCACAATCCGCTGAGAAATATAAGTTTTGGGGGTTGTAATCAATTGTTAGAAATGTAGTCTTTTCATATGAGTAAAGATCAAGTTTTCTTTGACGAAATGTTTGCAAAGGGTGTTGACCCCCGCAATCCATATAAGTCTATTCACGAATGGGTTAATTCTGAAGACCCAAAAGCGCTCACCAAAAAAACTGAAGAAGCTGAGATTTTTTTCCGGCGAACCGGCATCACCTTCAATGTGTATGGTGATGACGCGGCAACAGAGCGGCTTATCCCATTTGATATTGTGCCGCGGGTTTTGGCCGCGCGAGAATTTTCAAAGCTTGCGGAAGGCATTGAACAACGCGTTCAAGCGCTCAATGCTTTTTTGCATGATATTTATCATCGCCAAGAAATCTTAAAGGCAGGTGTTGTGCCCACCAGCTTGGTGGCAAATAACGAAGCTTTCGAGCCGAAAATGATCGGCTTCACACCACCGGGCAATATTTACACCCATATTGTTGGGGTTGATATTGTGCGCACAGGCGAAGATGATTTCTTTGTGTTGGAAGACAATGCAAGAACACCATCTGGTGTATCCTACATGCTGGAAAATCGGGAAACGATGCTTCAAATGTTCCCCGAACTCTTCTCATCCAACAGAGTGCGGACGGTTAGCGATTACCCTGAGCGTTTGCTACGGTCTTTGCGCGCATCAGCCCCGTTGAAATGCGAAGGTAAGCCGGTTGTCGCTGTACTAACGCCTGGCATTTATAATTCAGCTTATTTTGAGCATTCTTTCATTGCCGACCAAATGGGGGCAGAACTTGTTGAGGGGCATGATCTTCAGATCATAGATGGTCGTGTCGCCATGCGCACAACGCAAGGCTATAAGGCCATTGATGTACTTTATCGGCGCATTGATGACGACTTCTTGGATCCGTTGAATTTTAATCCAGATTCTATGCTTGGCGTTCCAGGTATTTTTGATGTCTATCGTTCAGGCGGGATAACGATTGCCAATGCGCCGGGCACTGGCATTGCGGATGATAAAGCTCTTTATAGTTATATGCCGGAAATTGTTGAGTTTTATACAGGACGCAAAGCGATCCTTAAAAATGTTGAGACTTATCGCTGTTCGGAACCAGATTCATTGAAATATGTGCTTGAGCACCTCGATGAGCTTGTCGTCAAAGAAGTTCATGGTTCTGGCGGCTATGGCATGCTGGTTGGACCTGCGGCGAGCAAGAAAGAAATTTCGACATTCCGCAAAAAGCTTGAGGCCAATCCGGACAACTATATTGCTCAGCCAACATTGAGCCTATCTACGGTTCCGATATTGACGAAAAAGGGCTTAGCGCCGCGGCATGTGGATTTGCGGCCTTTTGTTTTGGTATCGCCGAAAAAGATCGACATTGTGCCAGGTGGTTTAACCCGTGTTGCATTGAAAAAAGGTTCCTTGGTTGTGAATTCAAGTCAGGGCGGTGGCACGAAAGATACCTGGGTTTTGAGGGATTGATCGATGGTTGCGTTATTACAAAATTCGGGGGTCGGTCATGCTAGGTAAGACAGCAGGTGGTCTGTTTTGGATGTTCCGATATTTAGAGCGCAGCGAGAATACTGCGCGGATTTTAGATGCTGGATTTCGCATTGCATTGACCAGAACCGCGACGTCGGAAGATGAATGGTCCTCTATCATTACAACATCGGGCATGCGGGAAACTTATTTGCTGCATTATGACAAATTCGATGCAGATTCAGTGATCAACTTTCTGTTGCGGGATAAGAAAAACCCATCCAGTGTGATTGTGGTGAGTGAATCAGCGCGCAACAATGCACGGCTTGTTCGAACTGCACTGACGCGAGAAGTCTGGGAAGCAGTGAATGAAAATTGGATGAACTTGAACGAAGCTTTGTCTAGACCTGTTCGCCAGAAAGAATTGCCACTTATTTTAGGACTTATTCGTCAGCAGTCAGCATTGGTGCGTGGTGCTTTGCACGGCACGATGTTGCGTAATGATATCTTTGATTTCTCACGCTTGGGCACGTTCCTAGAACGTGCGGATAATACGGCGCGTATCTTAGATGTAAAATATCATGTGTTGTTACCATCTGTTTCGCTGGTGGGATCATCGCTTGATAATGTTCAATGGGAAACGATCCTTCGCTCGGTGTCTGCACTCAATTCGTTTAAATTGATATCTGGTGGTGAATTAACCCCGCGTGAAATTGCAGATTTCCTTATTCTAGATAAGCGCCTGCCACGCTCGCTGGGATTTTGTGTTGGTAAGATTTCGACCAATTTGGGATATCTTGAAAAAGACTACGAGCTTGAATTGCCCTGCCACACTTTGGTGCGTACTCTGAAAGAATCCTTGTCTGAAATCACCATCGATACAATTATCGAAGACGGCCTGCATGAATTTTTAGGCAACTTCATCACAAACATAAATCAGCTTGGTCAACAGATCGAAGTTGACTATCGCTTTTCGAGTTAGAGAGGTTGATATGCTTTTAACAATTTCTCACACAACAACTTACCGATATGACGAAAGCGTGCCCTATGGGGTTCAACAGCTTCGTTTAACGCCTAAACCTTATCATGGGCAGAAGGTCATTCGCTGGGAAACCACTGTCGAAGGTGGTCATCAAGAACTGGAATATGAGGACCATAACTTAAATCGCGTTCAGCTGATAAAAGTGTTTCCACATCAAAAAGAACTGATCATTCGTTGTGAAGGTGAGGTTGAGACCGTTGACCGCAATGGGATCGTTGGTGCGCATATTTCTCATATTCCATTATGGCTTTATCAGCGTTCTACCAAGCTCACCAAATGTGGATCAGGTGTTAAAAAGATCATCAAATCTGTGGGCGATGAATTTTCAGATGAATTGTCAAAGCTTCACACTTTGTCTGCGAAGATCCACGCGGCGGTGAACTATAATACCGGCAACACAATTGTGAACACGACCGCCGAACAAGCGATCGAAGCCGGCGCTGGTGTTTGTCAGGACCATAGTCATATATTTGTGTCCGCTGCGCGCAAGATGGGTTTTGCCGCGCGTTATGTCAGTGGATATCTCATGATGGACGACCGTATTGAGCAAGATGCCACCCATGCTTGGGCAGAGGCCTATATCACTGGGCTTGGCTGGGTTGGTTTTGATGTCTCAAACCAAATTTCTCCCGATCATAGATATGTCCGTGTGGCCAGTGGTCTTGATTATCGTGATTGCGCGCCTATAACAGGCCTCAGATTGGGATCAGGCAATGAAGATCTGATTGTGTCTTTGCAAGTTCAGCAGTAAATTGCGAACGAATCATTTGCGGGAGGGATCATGACTTATTGTGTTGCCATGCGGTTAAATCATGGCTTGGTCTTTATGTCTGACACGCGCACCAATGCTGGCGTCGATAATATTTCTATTTTTAAAAAGATGTTCACTTGGGAAGTGCCGGGAGAGCGTCTATTGACGATCATGACGGCCGGCAATTTGGCGACCACACAAGCGGTTGTAAGTCTTCTCGAAGAACGCGCCAAAGCCCCGGATGAGCGCGAGCCATCCATTCTTGCTGCACCATCTATGTTCCAAGTTGCGCAATTGATCGGTGAAGTATTGCGCGATGTTATTTCAAACCATGAGCAATCTGGTCAGGAAAGTTCATCGGCGTTTAACGCGACAATCATTTTAGGCGGTCAGATCAAAGGCGGTGGACAACGGCTCTTTTTGATCTATCCGGAAGGCAATTTTATCGAAGCATCCGAGGATACGCCATTCTTCCAGATTGGCGAAACCAAATATGGAAAACCCATCCTTGTGCGGGCGCATGATCCGGATATGACATTTGAAGATGCGATCCGTTTGATGCTGGTGTCGTTTGATTCCACCATCAAGGCTAATTTATCAGTTGATCTACCTTTGGATTTGCAGACTTATCAAAAAGACAGCCTTTATCAGGGGCATACAGATCGGATCGAGTTTTCGCATCCCTATTATCAATTGATTTCCAATCAATGGGGTGAATCTTTGAAAAGCGCGCTGGACGCGCTTCCAGATTATGCCATCAAAGATCAAACATAGATATTGAATTTTGATCTGATCTCACTGTCGATCTGACGATCAATCAATGTTTTAGGTGCGTTGGCCCAAATTTCGTGTTTGCGCTTGGTTGCTTCAACCAAAGGCTCCGGCCGTCCAACTTCTTCCCATTCTTTCGGGCTCAATCGATCCGCGGTTTTTGGATAGACGTATTCTGTCTGCATCAAATCAAGTGTTTGCTGATGCCCAAGGAAGTGCCCAGGACCATCAAGGCAAACTTGTCTCATAACCTCGATGGAGACCTTATCTTCGGTGACTTCAATGCCGCGAACGCAACGAAGTGCTTGTCCCAACATGTCATTGCCTAAAATGAGCGATTCCTGGCAGAAGCCCAATAGCGAGGCATGCATGCCAACCGCTTCATAAACCATGTTCAAACCTGCCATGCCGGCAAGCGTGTTGGAGATACCTTGCTCCCAACCCGATTGCATATTGGGCATTTTAGCATCTGCAATCCCTGCGGCTGCGCCACCGGGTAACCCATAAAAATGATGCATTTGGGCGCAAGCGGCTGTTAGCAGTGCTTGTTCACCAGATCCGCCAGACATGGCGCCGGACCGCAAATCAGAGACGAATGGCCAAGTTCCAAAAATTGCTGGGTGGCCGGGTTTTAGCGCATTGACGTAAACCAATCCGGCCAAACATTCTGCCACCGCTTGCACGATGGATGCGGCCAGAGGCGCAGGTGCGGTCGCACCGGCTTGACCCGCAGACAATAGCAGCACCGGCATCCCTGCACGAATGGCTGATTCCATGGCTTCGCAGCTTTCAGTCGCGAATTTCATTGGCGGTACAACAAAGCAGTTTGAATTTGAGATAAATGGTCTGGCGCGGAACTTATCTTCACCGCCGGCGATCATATACATAAGTTCAGCCATCTTTGTCACATGATGTGGTTCGCTAATGCTGGTGCCAATATGTTTGGTCGTGCCGGCGCAGGAGGCGTAAATCGTATTGAGATCCATCTCCAGGTTATCAAGCACGTCACGCGCAACGATGGGGCGTTGGAAGAAGTGGATATTATCCATGACTTGTACGATCTGCGCTGCCCGATATAAATCTTCAAGATTTGAATCGCGGTAGGTGCCATCTTCCACTTCGGCCATCTGTACGGCAGCGCCAGCACAGCCATAATGAACTTTCTTATCGCTCAAATGCAGATCAAACTGTTCATCACGACCATGCAGCGTGATATCTTTGCAGGCCAAAGCTAATGCATCTTCAACCACGCTTCTTGGATATCGCAGACGACCATCGTCACCTAAAATTGCACCTGCCTTTGTCATCAGATCGATACCGGATTGCGGTGCATCTGCCAGACCAATTTCTTCTAGCGCCTTAATAGCAGCGTCATGGATTTTTTGAATATCGGTATCAGAAAGGGGCTTATAGCTTCCGCCAGAAAGTCCAGGGCGAACGGGTCGCATTTCTTCTGGTAAAGCCGCGGCGCGTGCAGCTATTCGGCTTGCTCTACCACCTGCACGACCACTTGATCGACCTGCTCTGCGAGGTGCTGCTGCTTCTGAATTTATATCTGACATATTCGCTGTTCCAGCTTGAGTTTTTGTTGTCCCTTCGCCTAAATGTGTCTGAGCAGTTTACATCCAGCTATCCATTTTGCGAATAAAAATGTCGCTAAAACGGCGCAAAATACGTTTGATGACAAAGCCAGATGATTGCTTTATGAAAATGTCATGCACGTGTCATATCGAAATGTTCACCAATAAATTTCAAATTTTGATTCCAAAAGAACGGTAGATAAATGGAAGTCAGCAAGCTCGATCAGGTCCTAAATGCGCTGAGCGCATGTGTTCTTTTCATCGATCAAAATCGAAAAATTACCTTCGCAAATCATGCCGCTCATCAACGCTTTGGGGAAGACATTGTTGATGAAAGTCTGGTTCGCATTGTGCGCAATCCTGAATTTTTGGCCGCGATTGATCGGATAAATGCAGGCGAAAATGAAGCGGAAGTTGAACTGACAATTGGTGCATCTCCCTCCGCAACGTTTGAAGTCAAGCTCCATGCTTTAGGTGAAGGTTTGGCTACAAACGCCAAGATCGCCATTACATTTGAAGATGTCTCGCAAATTCGCGATGCACAGCTGATGCGGAGCGAATTTGTGGCCAATGTGAGCCATGAGTTACGTTCGCCGCTGACGGCGTTGGCTGGCTTTATCGAAACGCTTCGCGGCCCGGCTAAAGATGATGGAGAAGCGCGGCAGCGGTTTTTGGCACTCATGGAAAATGAAGCTGCGCGGATGAAGAGATTGATTGATGATCTATTGTCACTGTCTAAGCTGCAAGGCAAAGAGAGAATCAGACCTTCCGGTGAAGTTGATTTGGTACAGATATTAGACCATGTGATTGCATCTCTGTCGCCTGTGGTGGAAAAAGAACGAAAAACGATTAATATTTCTAACGATAGTAAGATCCAAAATATTGTCGGCGATCATGACGAACTGATCCAAGTTTTCCATAATATCATTGAAAACGCGGTGAAGTATGGTGCTTTAGATAGTGTCGTTGATGTCAACGTCGCCGTTTTGGAAAATATTGGTGCAATGAATGGGCCAGCGGTTGTCGTTTCAGTCAAAGATGAAGGCCAGGGTATTCAAGCTGAGGATATCCCGCGATTAACTGAGCGTTTTTACCGAGCAGATAAAAGTCGATCACGTATAAAAGGTGGTACAGGGCTCGGACTCGCAATCGTCAAGCACATTCTTAATCGCCATCGGGGGCGTTTGGAGATTGAAAGCGAATTGGGTGAGGGGTCTACCTTCAAAATTATTCTCCCAATTGGCTAGAATCTAACTAGATAAATCCAGTTTTTATCCACTGTCATAAAACTGTTACATAACTGTCATAATAGTGTTGCCTAGTCTCGATAGTAGATGCGCATCCGCTCAACATGACGAAAAAAAGCGGGTCATATTTTTTCTGACAGGAGATAGAAATGTCAAAATTTAACAAAGTCTTTGCTGCTTTTGCTGCTGGTGCATGTGCGATTGCTATGAGCACATCTGCTGCGTCTGCGCGTGATGAGATCCGCATCGTTGGTTCTTCAACAGTGTTCCCGTTTTCAACAACTGTTGCAGAACGCTTCGGTAAAGAAACTGATTTCCCAACACCAGTTATCGAATCAACAGGTACTGGCGGTGGTTTGAAACTCTTCTGTGCTGGTATCGGTGAAGAGCACCCAGACATCACGAACGCTTCTGCTCGTATTAAACAGTCTCAAGTTGACGATTGTGCATCAAACGGCATTAAAGACATCGTTGAAGTTAAAATCGGTTACGATGGCATTGTGATCGCTAACTCACGTGACAGCGCTCCGCTTGAAGTTACTCTTCAAGACGTTTTCCTGGCTTTGGCGAAGGACGTACCAGCTGGTGAAGATGGCAAAACTCAGCCTAACCCATACATGATGTGGTCAGACATTCGTCCTGAGCTTCCAAAAACAAAAATTGAAGTTCTTGGACCTCCTCCAACATCAGGCACACGTGCTGCATTTGTTGAAATCGCAATGGAAGGCGGTTGTAAGTCTTTCTCATGGATTAAAGATCTTAAAGGTTCAGACAAATCTGCATATAAAACACTTTGTCATTCAATCCGTGAAGATGGCGCATTTATCGAAGCTGGTGAAAACGATAACTTGATCGTTCAAAAGCTTCAAGCTGCACCAACACAGTTTGGTATCTTCGGATTCAGTTTCCTTGATCAGAACTCAGACGTTCTTCAGGGTGCGTTAGTTGATGGTGTTGCACCAGAATTTGAAGACATTGCTTCAGGTGACTACCCAGTTTCACGTTCATTGTTCTTCTACGTTAAGAAAGACCATGTTGGTGTGATCCCAGGTATGGAAGAATTCCTAGCTGCATTCTCAAGCGAAGATGCTTGGGGTGAAGAAGGTTACCTAACAGACAAAGGTTTGATCCCAATGGGTGACGAAGAGCGTGCTTCAGTTGCAAAAACTGTGGCTGACCTGGCTCCATTGTCAATGTAAACTTGTGATTGCTACGCGACGCGGGTTAAACGAAACCCGCGTCGTTTCTTTTCTTTATCTAAATAGCTAATGCGAGTGTGGGGTCGATGAGCGATATTTCATCTAAATTTGCTGTCGGAGTGAATCCGTTTGCGAAAAAAAGTTCTGGCATTGCAGACAAATTGATCATGGTCGTTTTGATCGCCTGCGCCTCTGTGGCTATTCTCGTGACAATCGGTATTGTCATGTCACTGATCTTCGAAACAATTCGTTTCTTTGAGCAAGTTCCGATTACAGATTTCCTTTTTGGTACCCATTGGAGCCCACAGACAGCGATTACCGCTGAAGTGGTTGGTTCAAGTGGTGCTTTTGGTGCTGTTCCGCTGATCACAGGTACTTTGCTTATCAGTTTCATTGCTATGTTGATTGCAACGCCTTTGGGTTTGGCTTCAGCGGTATATCTCGCTGAGTTTGCAAGCAGTCGCACACGTTCAATCGCCAAGCCATTGCTTGAAATGCTGGCGGGTATTCCTTCGGTGGTTTACGGCTTTTTTGCTGCGCTAACGATTGCGCCGTTTATTCGCAACACGGGTGCATCCGCTGGTTTTGAGATTTCATCTGAAAGCGCGCTGGCGGCCGGTATCGCCATGGGCATCATGGTTGTTCCGCTTGTGTCATCACTTTCCGATGACGTGATTAATTCAGTGCCTCAATCGTTACGTGATGCGTCGCTCGGGATGGGCGCAACTCATGCCGAAACAGTGCGCAAAGTCGTGTTGCCAGCCGCTGTTCCTGGGATCGCAGGTAGTTTGCTACTCGCTACATCAAGTGCCATTGGCGAAACTATGATTGTTGTGATGGCGGCGGGGCTTGCTGCGAATCTCACACTCAACCCATTTGAAGCGGTAACAACTGTAACAGTTCAGATTGTGACTTTGTTGACCGGTGACCAAGAGTTTGACAGTGCCAAAACTCTGTCAGCATTTGCGCTCGGTCTCTTCTTATTTGTAATCACGCTTATCTTGAACGTGATCGCGCTTAAAATTGTAAATCACTTCCGAGAGCAATATGACTAATCCATTTTCTACAGAAGCGGCTGGCCTTCAGGGTCGTCACGCATCTGAGCGTTTATTTAAGCTCAGCGGTTTAGCTGCAATCATATTTGCGATCGGTTTTCTTGCGGTCATGGTCGGATCTATTGCCTGGACCGGATCTGGTGCTTTGCGCGAAAGTGTTATCAAGCTGACGGTTGATCTCGGTCCTGATAATGTTGATCCGAGCGATGTTGATGGCGCATCTTACAGAACAATTGTGCGCGATGCGCTCAAGGCGAGTTTCCCGGACGTCAAAAGCCGCAAAGATCGCCGTAAACTTTACGGTTTGTTGAGCCCTGATGCCGCACTTGAACTTAAACAATATGTCAGAAACAACCCTGACGCTGTTGGGCAAGCTGTGGATGTATGGCTATTGGCATCAGATGATGCGGATATTTATCTAAAGGGTGGTGTTGATACCAGTCTTGAAGAAAGCCAGCGTAAATTTAGTGATGCTGAAGTCGCTTGGGTTGATACACTCACAGCCAATGGCCAGACGAAGCGGCAGTTCAATCAACGATTTTTCATGAATGGTGACAGTCGCGAACCTGAACTTGCCGGTATTTTGAGTTCGCTCGTCGGATCTGCGCTAACTTTGGTGATTTGCTTCGTCATTTCGTTCCCTATGGGTGTAGGCGCTGCGATTTATCTTGAAGAGTTTGCAAAGAAAAATCGCTGGAGTGAGTTTGTTGAAGTCAACATCAATAATCTTGCTGCGGTGCCATCAATCGTCTTTGGTCTGTTGGGTCTGGCGATTTTCTTGAACTTCTTTGGATTTCCACGATCGTCACCATTAGTTGGCGGAATGGTTCTGGCCTTGATGACATTGCCGACGATTATTATCGCGTCTCGTGCCTCATTAAGAGCCGTGCCACCTTCTATTCGCGAAGCTGCTTTGGGCATTGGCGCGAGCCGCATTCAAACAACATTCCACCATGTGGCCCCACTTGCGCTGCCTGGCATGTTGACCGGTGCGATTGTTGGTATGGCCCGCGCATTGGGTGAGACTGCGCCGCTTCTTATGATTGGTATGGTCGCCTTCATCGCAGATGTTCCAAAAGGGTTCTTGGATTCTGCAACAGCGCTTCCAGTGCAGATCTTCCTTTGGGCAGACGCACCGCAACGTGGTTTCTTGGAAAAAACATCAGCGGCAATTATAGTGCTCTTGCTTTTTCTTGTATTGATGAATTTATTGGCGGTGGTCCTTCGTCGCAAATTCGAACGTAGATTCTAAGCGGAAAGGGTCCGTCGATATGTTGAATAATTCTGTTGAGAGTGAACAAAAAATGAGCGAGTTTGAAAAAACACTGGATGAAAATGGTCCGATTATTCAGGCCAAAGGTGTTGAAGTTTATTATGGCGAAAAACAAGCTCTGTTTGGGATCGATATCGACTTTCAAAAGCACCAAGTCACATCGCTGATTGGCCCATCTGGTTGTGGCAAATCGACTTTCCTAAGATGCATCAACCGCATGAATGATCTGGTGGATATTGCCAAGGTCAAAGGACAGGTGATTATCGAGAACCAAGACATCTATTCCAAAGATGTTGATGTTGTTGCACTGCGTGCCCATGTTGGCATGGTGTTCCAAAAGCCAAATCCGTTCCCGAAATCAATCTATGACAATGTGGCCTATGGTCCTCGTATTCATAAAACGGTCTCTTCTAAAGATGAAATGGATTACGTTGTTGAGCACAGCTTAAAACGCGCTGGCCTTTGGGAAGAGGTTAAAGATCGTCTTCACGAGCAAGGCACTGGTCTTTCAGGTGGTCAGCAGCAGCGCCTTTGCATTGCGCGCGCGATTGCCATTGAACCAAAGGTGATCTTGATGGATGAGCCATGTTCAGCGCTTGATCCAATAGCGACGGCTGTTGTGGAGGAGCTGATCGATGAATTGCGTGAGCGCTTTACCATCATCATCGTCACACACTCAATGCAGCAGGCTGCACGTGTGTCCCAAAAAACCGCATTCTTCCATTTGGGTAATTTGGTTGAGCATGGCGACACAGACCAGATCTTCACCAATCCGCGAGATGATCGCACAGAAAATTACATTACTGGCCGCATAGGTTAGCGGAGAGCAAAATGAACAAAGATGCCCATATTGTAACGTCTTTTGATAATGATCTTAAGACTGTTGAAACACTCGTGCTTGAAATGGCCGGGCTTGTTGAAGCTCAGGTTAATGATTGTGTGACTTGCTTGCTCAAGCAGGATTTAGAGCTGGTCGAAAGCATTCGTGCATCTGACAAGCGTGTTGATCAGCTTGAAACAGAAATTGGTGACATGGCAATCCGTATTCTGGTGCAGCGTCAACCCATGGCGCAGGATCTGCGTGCTGTGGTCGTTGCTCTTAAAATGGTGAGCAATCTTGAGCGTATTGGCGACTATGCCAAAAATGTTGCCAAGCGTGCATCTGTTGTCACAGAACTTACACCTTTGGGCTCTTCCAATGAAACGATTTCTCGCATGAGTGAGATCGTTCAAGATATGATCCGCGGTGTGGTGGACTCATATGTGGCGCGCGATAAAGATATGGCCGATCATTGGCGTCACAAGGATGAAGATGTAGATCTTATCCACAATACGCTTTTCCGTGAGTTGCTAACTTACATGATGGAAAATCCACGCAATATCACATCTTGTATGCATCTTTTGTTCATTGCGAAAAACTTTGAACGCATGGGTGATCATACAACCAATATTGCTGAGCAAGTGCATTATATGGTTAGCGGTACTTTGCCAGATGATGATCGCGCGAAGAGTGATTTAACGTCATCTATCACAGTCGATTTAGACGAATAGAGTTTACTTAGACAAAAAGGGAATTCCTTATGTCAGACTTTTCAGCCGCAAGAGTTTTGGTCGTAGAAGATGAACCGCCGCAGATGGAACTGCTCGCTTATAACCTTGAAAAAGAGGGTTTTAGCGTTTCCAGAGCAATTGATGGTGAAGAAGGGCTTTTATGCGCTGAGGAAGTGATCCCTGATATCATTCTGCTGGATTGGATGTTGCCAAACCTCTCGGGCATTGAAGTCTGCCGTCAGTTGAAGCGCAAAAAAGAAACGTCTGAAATTCCTGTGATTATGTTGACCGCACGTGGTGAAGAAACCGATCGTGTGCGTGGGCTTGATACCGGCGCTGATGATTATATCGTTAAGCCATATTCAGTCACAGAACTGATGGCGCGTGTCCGAGCTACCTTGCGTCGCTCACGTCCAAGTACTGCAAAACAATCGCTCACCTATGGCGAGTTGCATGTTGATCTTGAACGTCATCGCGTCACCTATGGCGAAGATACGATTAAGCTTGGTCCAACAGAATTTCGTTTGTTGGTGTTCTTACTTGAAAAGCCGGGTCGCGTTTGGAGCCGGGAGCAATTGCTCGACCGCGTTTGGGGTATGAATAGTGACATCGATCTAAGAACAGTTGATGTGCATGTGGGGCGTTTGCGCAAAGCGCTCAAGCAAACCGGAAAATCAGATCCGGTTCGCACAATTCGTGGATTTGGCTATTCGCTTGATGAAGACTAAGCGAATAGCGCGTTTCTTTTAGTCGTTGAATTTCTTTTCAAAGAAACTGACCATTTCTGGTACCAGATTGTCGCTCATGCCGGCATCAATTGCTGATGTGAGCGCTGTGCGCGCTGATTGTGACATGATGCTTTCAACGCCTAAATCATCCGCCATTTGGCCGTAGTAGCCAACGTCTTTTGAAGCGTTTTTAATGGCAAAGGCGAGATTTTCTGGATTACCATCAATTGCAAAGGCTTTGACGAAATCCATCATCATGGAATGAACTGGACCTGCAGACATCACATCATAAACTTTCTGACGGTCCACACCGGCTTTATCAGCAATGGCAAAAGCTTCTGACATGGCCGATGCCGTTGTCATGGCAAAGAAATTGTTGATCAGTTTAATGGTATGACCCGTTGCAAGTTCGCCAAGGAAGAAGACATTTTCACCAAGATCTTCCAGCACGGGTTTAATGTTGTTAAATGCAGCTTCATCGCCAGAGGTCATTATGTTGAGCTTGCCTTCAAGCGCGTGAGACGGTGTGCGACCAAGTGGGCCGTCTAAATATTGGCCACCTTTTTCAGCAACTTTTTCGCCGAGCATTTTTGTTGAGCTTGGCAAAGACGTACCAAAATCGATAACAACGGATCCTTCTTTAAGGCCGGCTAAGACACCATCATCACCAAACATGCGCGATTCCACAGATTGGGACGTATCCATGCAGAGCATAATAATGTCAGATTTTTCGGCCAAGTCTTTTGCAGAAGCAGCTTCGACCGCGCCGCGTGAAATGGCTTTATCAATGCGCGGACGGGATTTATTGCCCATGACTGTAAGTTCATAGCCTTTGTCGAGCAGGCGGTCGACCATTGCCGCGCCCATCAATCCTAAGCCGATGAAACCAATTTTTTGCTGTGTCATTTGTGAAATTCCTAGTTCGATATAATTTGATAAGATGAGGGAGGGTTACATAACTGCGCCGATTTGCCAGGGAACGAATTCATGATCGCCCAAGCCTTGCGCTTCAGATTTTGATGGCTCTCCGGATGCAACGCGCAAGATCAACTCATACATCTCACGCCCTTTTTCTTCGAGTGTCACGCCTTCGAGCATATCGCCGGCATTAATGTCCATATCTTCGGTCATGCGGTTATACATGATTGAATTGCTTGCGACTTTAATGGTTGGTGCAGGTTTAGAACCAAAGGCTGATCCGCGACCTGTGGTAAAGACGATGACATTGCATCCGCTGGCAATTTGCCCTGTGACCGATGCTGGGTCGTAGCCGGGGGAATCCATAAAGGCAAAGCCGTGGCTGCGAATCTCTTCGCCATATTTATAAACGGCGTTGAGCGGTGATGTGCCGCCTTTTGCGGATGCACCAAGCGATTTTTCTAAGATGGTTGTGAGGCCACCTTTTTTGTTTCCCGGCGAGGGATTGTTATCCATCGAGCCTTTGTTGCGCTCGGTATAATCTTCCCACCAACGGATAAGACCGATGAGTTTTTCCCCGACCTTGCTGTCGCGAGCGCGTTGGAGAAGGAGGTGTTCTGCGCCATAAATTTCAGGCGTTTCTGCCAATAAAGCCGTGCCTTTTTGAGCTGCGATCAAATCAGATGCATAACCAAGTGCGGGGTTAGCAGTAATGCCAGACCAAGCATCCGACCCACCACATTGCAGGCCAACTTTTAATTCAGATGCAGGGCAGGGCTCGCGGGTGAATTTATTGGCTTCAGGCAACATTTGTTTGATGCGCTCAATGCCTTTTTCCACCGTGATGCGTAATCCCGCCACATCTTGAATATTCATGGTGTGAAACAAGGGGCCTTGCTTGAGATCATGTGCTTCCAGCAGCCAGTCGATCTGGTTGATTTCGCATCCCAAGCCCAGCATTAAAACGCCTGCATGATTTGGGTGACGCGCGTAACCCCACATGACACGTTGAAGCGCATCCATGCCATCACCACTATCGGCCATGCCGCAACCAGTGCCATGCACGAAAGCGACAACACCATCGACGTTGGGATAATCTTTCAACTCTTCAGGGCCAAACGCATCAGCAATACGTCGTGCTGCGGTGGCCGAGCAGTTCACCGATGTGACAATCGCAATATAGTTTCGTGTGCCGACTTTGCCATTTGCGCGGCGATAACCCATAAACGTATCGATCTGATCGTCTTGGACGGCATCCGGTTCGCAAATATTTGTCGCGAACTCATATTCAGCATCCACATTGCGAAATTCAACATTATGGGTGTGCACATGATCGCCAGCTTTAATCTGTTCGCTGGCATAACCAATTTTCTGCGCATATTTGTAAATCGGTTCGCTCTTGGCGATGTTTTGGATGGCGATTTTATGCCCGCGCGGGATATTTTGATTGGATGGAATACCTGAAATCTCCGTACCCATGTCAATTGCACGTGTTACCGTTACAACATTGTCCGATCCATTTAATCTAACAAAATCAGTCACTTTCACTCCCCAAATAAAGCAATGGAACGTTGCTTTACATATATGTGCTCACTTGTTTTCACATATTGGTACCAAGAATGCGGCCCTGTCACAAGAGATTAAACAAAAATATCGAAATTTTTGTGAATAAATAAAATTCACGAAAATACTAGTTTTTGTGATAAAAATATGCCATCTCTGTCTGAACGAAAATTTTATAAACCTTAGAACGCCGAGTTCGAGCTCTCAAAAGGACAAGCATGGAAGCCAGAGTTTTAGACAAACAAGCCGATGGCGATGTTGATATCTACTGGGATTTTCGGCGCCGTTTGATCTCTGCTCATTTCGAACCTGGTTTAAAGCTCAAACCCGAAGAGTTGCGTTTGCAATATGGTTGTTCTGCCAGCCAATTAAGGGAGATTTTGTTTCGCTTGTCATGCGACGGTTTGGTTGAATTTCAGGATAATAAGGGGTTTAAAGTCCCGCTGGCCTCGCTCGAATTATGTAATGAAGCTGTTGAACATCGAATTTTGATTGAATGCGAAGGCGCGCGTTTATCTATCGAGAAGGGTGGACTTGAATGGGAAGCGCAATTGGCGGCAGCGCATCACAAACTGGCGCATGTGGAAAATAAGTTTAAAGCCGATCAAAATAGCAAAGAGTTGTTTGATATGTGGTGTGAATGTGAATGGGAGTTTCACGAGACACTAATTTCACGTTGCGGTTCGTCTCTTCTTATTCGCAAACATCGCGATATTTATGATTTACACCGCATGCATATGTTGGCGGTCTCTGAAGGATCGGGTTTCCGCCAAGACAATATCAAAGAGCATTTGAATATTTTAAATGCGGCCCTCGATCGGGATGTTGAGGCTTGCCAGAAGGGCCTTGCCAACCATTTGCATAAGTCAGGTTAATTTCAGACGCCGGGGCATATCAGGGATATTTTTTGAGTTTATATAGAGTTAGGAGGATGCGAAATGACAAATAGATTAGCTGGAAAAACTGCATTATTAACTGCCGCCGGGCAAGGTATCGGCAGATCAACTGCCATTGCGATGGCAAATGAAGGTGCTGCGGTTATCGCAACTGACCTAAACGAAGAATTGCTAGCACAATTGGATGATTTGGGTCTTGAAAACTTAACAACGCACAAATTGGACGTGCGTTCGGATGAAGATGTGGCTGCAGCTGCACAAAAATTCTCACCCGACGTCTTGTTCAATTGCGCTGGATTTGTGCATGCAGGTACGATCTCGGACTGTACGGATGACGAATGGGACCTTGCTTTTGATCTGAACGTCAAATCCATGTTCAGAACCATTAAGGCGTTTATCCCCGCTATGCTTGAAAAGGGCAATGGGTCCATCATCAATATGTCATCGGCGGCATCATCAATCATCGGTGCGCCCAATCGTTTTGTGTATGGCGCAACAAAAGCGGCAGTGATCGGATTGACCAAATCAGTGGCTGTTGACCACATCAAAACAGGCGTGCGTTGTAACGCGATTTGCCCAGGAACCATTCAAAGTCCATCGCTGGAAGATCGATTGCATGCAATGGGTGATTATGAAGAAGCGCGCAAAGCCTTTATCGCACGCCAACCGATGGGTCGTATCGGATCCCCAGAAGAAGTGGGCGCGTTGGCCGTTTATCTTGCTTCTGATGAAAGTGCATTTACAACCGGGCAGACCATGCTGATCGATGGTGGCTGGGCCGGTTAGACATCTTTGGAGAAAACAATGTCAAAAAAAATAATAAAACCAGAGGATTTAAGATCCAAACATTGGTTCGATAATAAAAATAATTCCGAGATGACGGCTCTATATTTAGAGCGATACCTGAATTATGGCCTGACACGTGAAGAGCTGCAATCTGGTAAGCCGATCATTGGAATTGCGCAAACAGGTTCTGATTTATCACCATGTAACCGCCATCACATTGAACTTGCCAAACGCGTCCGTGATGGTGTGATTGCAGCCGGTGGCACGGTGATTGAGATACCCGTGCATCCTATCCAAGAAACTGGCAAACGCCCAACTGCGATGCTGGATCGTAACCTTGCTTATTTATCTTTGGTTGAGACATTGTATGGCTATCCGATTGATGGCGTGGTTCTGACCATTGGCTGTGATAAGACAACGCCTGCATTGTTGATGGCAGCAGCAACGGTGAACATTCCTGCGATTGCTTTGTCCGTGGGGCCAATGCTCAATGGCTGGTATCAAGGTAAGCGTACTGGTTCAGGCACCATCATGTGGAAAGCACGTGAATTGCATGCCAAGGGCGAAATTGATGATGCTGGCATGATGGATCTTGTCGCATCGTCTACGCCGTCAGTAGGTTATTGCAACACAATGGGCACTGCGACCACGATGAATTCGCTTGCCGAAGCGCTTGGCATGCAATTGCCGGGTTCTGCTGCTATCCCGGCGCCTTATCGCGAGCGTGGGCAAATCTCTTATGAAACAGGACGCCGCATTGTCGATATGGTTTGGGAAGACCTTACGCCAACAAAAATCATGACACGCGAAGCATTTGAAAATGCGATTGTTGTGAATTCAGCAATTGGTGGCTCCACCAATGCACCGATCCATTTGAACGCAATTGCCCGCCATCTTGGCGTTTCTCTTGATAATCAAGACTGGCAGGATATTGGTCACAAAATACCAATGTTGGTGAATTTGCAGCCGGTTGGTGAATATCTCGGTGAAGATTATCACCGCGCTGGCGGCGTGCCAGCTGTGATCGGTGAATTGATCGCCAATGATCTCTTGCCGCATCCCGATGCTATTACGGCAAATGGTCAGACCATGGGCGAGAATTGTGAAGGTGTGACAAGCGAAAATGCTGATGTGATCATGCCTATTTCAAACCCAATGAAACCAGATGCTGGCTTTGTAAACTTGAAGGGCAATCTGTTTGATTCCGCTATTATGAAAACCAGTGCAATTTCGCCTGATTTCCGTGCGCGTTATTTGTCTAACCCTGATAGTCCAAACGCATTTGAAGGTAGGGCAATTGTCTTTGATGGACCGGAGGACTTCCATCATCGCATTGATAATCCTGAATTGAATATCGATGAGAATTGTATTTTGATCATGCGCGGTGCGGGTCCGGTTGGTTATCCAGGCGGCGCAGAAGTTGTGAATATGCGTCCGCCAAGTTACCTGCTTAAAAAGGGCGTGGAAGCCCTCCCTTGTGTGGGTGATGGTCGCCAATCAGGAACTTCAGGTTCGCCATCCATTCTTAATGCTTCACCTGAAGCTGCAACAGGTGGTGGATTGGCACTGGTGAAAACCGGAGACACTGTCCGGATTGATCTTAATGCTTGTTCTGCAGATATCGTCATTTCTGACGAAGAGCTGGCAGCTCGCAAAGCGGAATATGACGAAAATGGCGGTTATGATCATCCAGGTCACCAATCTCCATGGCAGGAATATTTCCGCGGCCTTGTGGAGCCATTCTCAGAGGGCATGGTCTTGCGTGGGGCGACGAAATATCAGTCTATCGCGAAAAAAGGCATACCCAGAGATAATCATTAATAGAGATTTTCAAGTACGAGGCTTAACAGCTGAGGATAATGGCCATTGGCCAAATATGTGAGGAAAAAGAAATGAAACTTGTTCGTTATGGTGCCGAAGGGCAGGAGAAACCAGGCATTATTGATGCAGAAGGCAATATCCGTGATTTGTCCGCTGTGGTCAGTGATATTGATGGTGCGGCATTGTCAAAAGCTTCGCTTGCAAAATTGTCTGCATTAGATGTGAATGGCTTGCCTGTTGTCCAGGGTGAACAGCGCTTTGGGCCTTGTGTGGGTTCAATTGGTAAATTCATGTGTATTGGTTTGAACTATTCAGATCACGCAGCTGAATCAAATCTACCGATCCCAGATCATCCGATCCTGTTTATGAAGGCGACCTCTGCTGTTGTTGGCGCCAATGACACTGTGTTCTTGCCGCGCGGATCGGAAACATCGGACTGGGAGGTTGAGCTTGGTGTGGTGATCGGCGAAAAATGCAAATATGTCTCAGAAGATGAGGCCTTGGACTATGTTGCTGGTTATTGTGTTGCCAACGACGTATCAGAGCGTACATTCCAGACAAAACTGACCGGCCAATGGACAAAGGGCAAATCCTGCGACACATTTGGACCAATCGGTCCTTGGTTGGTCACAGCCGATGAAGTGGGTGATCCGCAAGATTTGGACATGTGGCTTGATGTGAACGGTCAGCGTATGCAAACAGGCACAACCTCCACCATGATCTTTACCGTTGCAACGATTATTTCTCATCTGTCTCAGATGATGACGCTGCATCCGGGCGATGTCATTTCAACCGGTACGCCTCCTGGCGTTGGCATGGGTATGAAACCACCTGTTTATCTAAAAAAGGGTGATGTGATGTCCTTGTCTATTTCCAAACTAGGCACACAGACACAAAATGTGGATCAAGACGCGTAAGCTCTCTTTCGCATGTTTAATGATACCGCCGGCTTGTGAAAGTTCGGCGGTATTTTTTTGAGTGATGTACCGGTATTGAACCAAATCTGCAGCATGTTAATATGCCCGCACGGGAATGTGGATATAGGTGGGTCGAATGGATAAGCAGACATCAAAAATCAAAGTGTGGGATATTTATATTCGAACATTTCACTGGTTGCTTTTGATTTGCATATTGGTCTCGTTCATATCATTCCGACTGGACGAAATGGATATTCATTTTATTTCTGGCCATTGTGTTTTGGCATTAATCATCTTCCGGGTGATTTGGGGTGTGATCGGTTCAAGGACAGCACTCTTTCACACTTTTATCAAAGGACCAGGCGCGGTTCTAAGTTATGTAAAAAATCCAAGCTCCGAAAAATTCAAAGGTATGATTGGTCATAGTCCGATTGCCGCTTTATCTGTGATTGCGATGCTCGGCATCATTTCTTTGCAGGTCGCCACGGGTTTAATTTCAGATGATGAAATTCTGTTGCAAGGTCCGCTTGCCAAATATGTGTCTGGCGAAATGAGCTATCAGTCGACCACCTATCACGGGATCAATGCGAAGCTGATCGTTGGATTGATTGTCCTGCATTTGGCGGCCATTGCATTTTATAGATTTATCAAGAAAGACGACATCGTAAAGCCAATGGTCACTGGTCAGAAAGAGGTCTCTGAGGATTATGCTGAAAAAGCACCGTCACTTGATGAGAAGAAGCCGGTTTTGGCGGCTATGGCAATTTTGGTTGCTGTTGCCATAGCCTGTTTTGTTTATAACGCCTAAGTACGTTTTATCTTGAACGGTAACCCGCGCTACGGTGACAGAAGCCACATTCTTTAAGCGCAACACCAAGCTGGTCTTCGGAGTTTAGTGTTCCGCCAGCTGCAGCCATTTGGATTTCTTTGGCGCCATTTTCCATGTCCACCAAAGCTTGTTCAAAGCGATCCCAATCTGACCAGACCTTTTCAGTCGCTGTTGTTTTAACCGTAGACTTGCCGTGGGTGTTGGTTTCAAACGCTGCTACCGTCACAGACGTAGCGGTTGCTGCGAGAAACGCATCTGCCGCTGCGAGAATATCGTCTGATGATGCACCTGATTTCACAGCTTTTGATAAGGCGCCAACTGTATTTTTAATGTTGTCCATGACAACTTGGCGTTCTTTGACAATCGCATCCGCGTCGTCCATTGCGGTTGCCTGCTGACCAATGACCATTAACATAGAGATACCAACGACGGCCGTCGCTGTTTTGAACTTGCTATAAAATTTCATTTATAACCCTTCCGTTTTTTTCGATCTCTGCAATTCCCCGAAAACTGCAGAAAACACTCTTCCCCACGCAAACTCTACACAACCAATCCACATAATCAACGGTTTGGAGAAAACAATTGGATAAAATAAAACTTGATTAAAGGGGTGTACTTTAATTAGAAGTGTTCTAAACTATATAAAAATTGATAAAAATAGGAAATTGAAATGCGATTAACGCGCCAAACAAACTACGCAGTCCGGATGTTGATGTATTGTGCAGCGGATTCAGAGAGTTTAAGTCGAATTCCTGATATTGCGAAAGCCTATTCAGTTTCAGAACTATTTTTGTTCAAAATTCTCCAACCTTTGGCAAAAGCTGGCATTATGGAAACCGTACGCGGCCGCAATGGCGGTGTTCGTCTCGCGCGTCCTGCCAATGAAATCACATTGCTTGATGTCGTCAAAACCACAGAAGATAATTTTGCCATGGCTGAGTGTTTTGAAAATGACGCATCGGAATGTCCTTTGGTTGATAGCTGTGGATTGAACTCTGCGCTCCGTCGCGCGTTAAATGCGTTTTTCGAAGTGCTGTCTGAATACACAATAGACGATCTGGTTAAAGCGCGTCCTGACATCAATGCTCTGTTGGGCCTTGATGAATTGATCCCGGCATCTGCAACCACTTCATAATCTCAAACCGTTAGTATCATTTTCATATTATTGCTTCATTGTGCAGGAAATAATGATTTTGCATGATGCGATGAAGCCTGCCTGATAGGCTTGCCCGGATTTGAATAGGGATGTGAGATGAACGCTCGACTTGGATTTAACAATGTAATTGCCAATGCGATTGTGATTGGTCTGGGGTTCAATCTACTTGTTGCCGACACAAAAGCGAAAGAGCTTATCGGAGATCCGCAATTTTTATCTCAAGGATCCAATGAAGTTTGGTGGAGTACGCCAAATGTGGATATATCCTACCAAAATGGTCAATTATGCACCAAAGTGAGCGAACAAACGTCAGAGCCGTGGGACGCAATTATTGGTCTGAATGATATCAATCTTCAATCCGGTGTTGAATACAAATTCACCATAGAAGCGACCGGCAATGGCACTCAAAATATCCGAGCAATTGTTCAGCAGGGTCAGGAGCCCTGGGCGCCGCTTGGCGAATTGGTCGAAACCGTTGGTTCTTCGCCGGCAACCTATTCAGCCGTTTTTTCTCTAAATGAGAAAATTGATGGTGCGCAGGTGGTTTTCCAATTTGGTGGTGCGGCGATTGGAGAAGTCTTTTGCCTCTCAAAGGTTTCCCTGACGGACGGCGAGATCGAGCGAGGCTCAACCAGTACCAATGACATTGCACTGTATGTCAATCAGCTTGGCTATCTACCCAATGGACCAAAAGTAGCAACGCTCGTTCATCCGTCATTGGAACCAGTTAGATGGTCGTTGAAAACAAGTTCTGGGGAACTTTTAGCCAACGGCAATACCCAGCCTTTTGGTTTCGACCCATCATCTGGCTTTGATACGCATCAGATCAATTTCGGCAAGTTTCCAAACTCAGTTGCCAATGTCTATCTAGAAGCGGGTGGTGCGCGTAGTGATTTGTTTTCAATTAGGCCTGATCTTTATGATGAGCTGCCAGTTGATGCATTGTCATATTTCTACCTAGTGCGAAGTGGCATTGATATATCACGAGAGATTGCCGGGCGAGAATTTGGCCGTCCTGCAGGTCACACTGCTGATCGTGCGACACGCTGTTTGGATAAGTCGACTTCGAAAGTGATTTATGGCGCGCCATGGACCTGTGATTACAAATTAGATGTGTCAGGTGGTTGGTATGATGCAGGTGATTTCGGCAAATATGTCGTCAATGGTGGCATTGCAGTTGCCCAGGTTTTATCAAGCTATGAGCGTGCGCTTTATTATTCAGGATCAAAGTCAAAGCTGATCAATGCAAAATTGCGCAATGATAACGCGTCCAAAAATTTGCCAGATGTTCTTGCAGAAGCAAAATGGCAGCTTGATTTCTTAATGCGTATGCAGGTGCCTGAAGGGCAAGAATATGCAGGTATGGCACATCATAAAATGCACGGTGTTGAATGGAATGGATTGCCGCTTTGGCCGCATAAAGACCCTATTCGACGGACCTTACATCGGCCTTCAACTGCAGCAACATTGAACTTAGCAGCCGTGACAGCACAAGCGGCTAGGTTGTTCCAACCTTATGATGCTGCATATGCCAATCAGTTGATCACAGCGTCCAAGCGCGCTCATTCTGCTGCGGTGAAAACACCAGATTTATTGGCACCTTCTTCCGGTGGGCAATATGGTGGTGGAGATTACAACGACGATGATGTCACGGATGAATTTTATTGGGCCGCTGTTGAACTCTTTATATCAACCGGTGATGCCAATTATCTTAATCGTATCAAAGCCTCGAAGTATTGGTCATCGGGTGTGTTTAAGCCGGGTGGCATAGATTGGCAGTTTCTGGCGGGTCTGGCGCGATTGCAGTTGGCACTCATTCCAAATGCGCTTCCGGATCAAGATCGACTATTTGTGCAAAGATCAGTTTTAGCTGCCGCAGATAATTATATCGCCATGCAAGACAATGAGGCCTTTGATATTATGTATCAGGCTGATGAAGGTTTAGGGTGGGGATCCAATTCATCTGTTTTACAAAATATGGTCGTCGTTGCTGCAGCTTACGACTTGGTGAAAGATAAGACTTACCTAAATGCTGTCCGAAAGGGCATGGATTATATTCTAGGACGCAACATTATGGGGATTTCCTATGTGACCGGATATGGCACACGCTCATCGCAAAACCAGCATGCGCGCATATTTGCGAAGAATATTGACCCATCATTCCCACCGATGCCGAAAGGCGCACTTGCAGGCGGACCGAATTCAATTCCAGCAGATGAAATCGCGATTAAAGAGCTGGAAGGCTGTGCACCGCAAGCATGTTATATTGATCTTCATAAATCTTTCTCAACCAATGAGATCGCGATTAACTGGAATGCGGCATTGTCATGGGTGTCAGCATTTCTTGCCGACACCTCTGCGGATTAATCTATCAAACAGCTTATTTCGCGCAAAGCACGCCAAAATAGTTTGAACGGAACATTTTCACATCTGTATCAACCAAAACAGTGTGATTTGGACGTCCATCAAATGCGGTTGAAAGCGATGTTTTGCCTTGAGCTTGGAAGAGGGTTTGACCGATAGCTGGGCCGTCTGTGGCAACGGCTAGCGCGCCCTTTCTCGCGTGGAACGCGCCAGGCGCTGTGATCCACATTAATGCCATCACATCATGGGGGACGAGACCGTGAAGTCCTGCAACGCTTCTGTAAAACTTGATGTAGAATTCTGACATTGCTTGCAAAGGAGCACCCATTTTCGGGTTTTCATCAGCCAGCATTTGCAAATCTTCGCGGGTAAAAATCACTGGCATCGTGCAATCCATGGGCGCAAGTGTTAGCGGCCAATCAGCTGCAAAAGTGATGTCGGCTGCATGTGGATCATTCCAGATATTAGCTTCGGCCACTGGTGTGATATTGCCGACATGGAATACAGCACCACCCATAACGACCACTTCTTTAACTTTTGACGTAATGGTCGGGTCTATTTCAAGTGCTTTTGCCATATTGGTGAGTGGTCCAACAGTGCAAATGGTGATTTCGCCCGGTGCCTCATTAACGGCTTTGACAATATATTCAGCGGCGGAAAGATCGACCGGTTTAGCATCCGTTTCGGGTAACTCATATTCGCCCAAACCATTCTTGCCATGGACGTAATCACTGGGATGATTTTGCTCAATCGACAAAGGACCGGATTCACCTTCAGCCACATCCGCTTGTCCGCCAAAGGCTGATAAAAGTTTGAGTGCGTTTTCCGTTCCTTGCTCTAACGTGACGTTACCGTAGATTGTTGTTAAAGCGATCAATTCAATGTCTGGATGTGCAATCGCATAAGCAATTGCGAACGAATCATCTATGCCAGGATCGGTGTCTAAAATGATTTTGTGAGGCATATTTTTCCTTAGTGAATGTGTGCATTGGTATTTTTAATATATTTATCAATATGTTATCGCATAAGATATACGCAAGTTTCATATGTCAGTTTGTCCGTGACCGGCGGCACTTCGGGCCCTATCCCGTGTGTGGCACAAAGGGCGCGCATTTGTCTAGCGCGCCCTTTTTTTATTCCATGCAGTCGTGTCATTTGTGAGAAAGACTTAAAATTGCACTTTCTAAGTCGTCTCGAGAGCTTGCTTTTTCACCGAAGTTGATCCTGATAACTCGATCTGATTTTGCAAACCCTGCACCTTCGCAATCAATATCCATGAGACGCCAATTGCTTTCATCATTGCTCAAATGCGCGGATACAATCTTGTCGATCTCGGTTTTATGATCGCCATTCATCTTTGTGATGAATTCCCATTCAAATTCCTCAAGGTCAGCATTGTTTTCATCGTTGATTAAGAAATCTGACGGTGTTAGCGAAAATGCTTTGCCGAAACCGCCATTTAAGTCAGCGGATACAGGTTCTAGGCGATAGAATCTGAAATCAGCGAAATCGACATAGAGCTCTGCTTTCGGGTGGCGGGAAATAAAGCGCGCTCGCAGGTTCTTAAAACGCGGATCGGAACGTTCAATCCAATTGGCTTCGCAAGTGATGGTAATCCGCGGATGAGCTACCGGATCACCTTTGCCCGGTTCTCCCAAAAGGATTGAAACTTTATTATCAGCCATAATCGCTTTGGTGTGGATCGATAATTCTGACACCAAAATAAGGGGTGCACCATCGGTATCTAAACCAACCAGCGTACGGCTGACCGATGGAAAGCCGGGATTGCTTGAGTTAACGGCCAATGCACCAAAACGTGCGGTGCGGATCAGCTCTTTGGCGAGCTCGCGCGCTTCGTCATTGGTTTCTCGAATGACATTTATTTTCTTTTCACTCATCGTCTGAACTATATTGTTGATATTGGAATCTTTGGGTAGCATTTCGCATCGGCTAAACGCATGTATGTCACCATAATAGGGGAGATTATCCAGTGGCAAAGCTTTATTTTAATTATGCGACAATGAATGCGGGCAAATCGACTTCGCTGCTTCAGGCTTCGTATAATTACCAAGAGCGCGGTATGCGGACGGTTTTGCTCAATGCGTCACTTGATGATCGTGCTGGTAGCGCTGGGCGCATTGGATCTCGCATAGGGCTTTCTAGCGATTCGACGGCATTTCATGCGGATGACGATCTGTATGAGATCATCAAAGATGAATTGAAAAACGGAGAGATTGCTTGCGTCTTTGTAGATGAAGCAAACTTCATGACAGAGGCGCAAGCCTGGCAATTATCCAAGATCGTTGATGAGTTGAAAATCCCTGTCATGGCCTATGGTTTGCGTACAGATTTTAAAGGTGAATTGTTTCCTGGTTCGAAAGTTCTCTTAGCGATAGCAGATGAAATGCGTGAAGTGCGCACGATCTGTTTTTGCGGGCGCAAAGCCACAATGGTTGTGCGGATCGATGGTGATGGAAAAGTAGTTCAGGATGGCGCGCAAATTCAAGTTGGCGGCAATGAAAGTTATGTTTCGTACTGTCGTTTTCATTGGAAGGAAGCAATCGGCTGGAAATAGCGATTATTCGGTTGAAATTTGTCCGGGAAGTTGATTTTATCGGTTACACACTTACATAGAGATATAGTTGTAACAATTCAGATATAACGGGTTGGCCTGATTTCAGGTTTCGTTCGGGGAGTTAAAATGGCATCGATTGCATCATTGGATAGTGAAATTGAAAAGACGCGCACGCAGGTTGAAGAAATGCGTAGCAAAATCGATCAATCTAGCAAGGTGCTGGATGAATTTGCAAAAGCAGATACAAAAATTGGCGATGCTGAATTTGATATCGAAAACGCCCGCATCGAAGATGTTCTCAAGCAACAAAAGGTCATGGAAGGCAATATTGCCGACCTGATCATTGGTCTTGAAGATGCGACTAACGTATTTGGCTCTGAATTTGAGAGCATGAAGAGCTACACAACTTATGAAAAATTCATCGGGATTTTCTCTAAACAAAGAATGCAGCGCATGCGCTCAGACCGTGTTCGCAATATGTCATTGGCCGGCAACTTGCAGGAGCTTTTGTCAAAATCAGATTCCATCGTTGGGATTTTGAAAGAGCAGAAATCTGTTTTGGAAACGCGTTATAAAACATCTGAAGCAAGTTTAACCGAAGTGATTGAGCGAAGAAAACGCGCTATGGAAGCGCTTGAAACCACGCAAAACCGCATCAATGAATTGAACCCAATGTTGATGGATATCGAAAACAAGATTTCCGCTTCCACAGATCAAAAAGAACGCACAGAACTTGAAGCTGATCGCGCTAAAATTTCGACTGAATATAATGAAGCAATGGCGAAAGAGCAGGAGCTTTTGGCCGAAAGTCAAACACTCGAGCGTTATACATCAATGTTTGAGACTTTCGTAGATTCACTCAACAATCAGATCGCCGCGCAAAACACGCTGATCAACAAACTCACCATTGATACCGAGCAGCGTATTGTACTTTATAAAGCGCTTGAAGATTCGTTGAAAACTGCGGCACAACAAGATGTGGCGCATAAGATCAACACGCTTGGTAGCGCAGTTGATACAGCTGCTGAAGAAACCATGGCAGGCATTGGCGCTGCATCTCAAAAACACATTGGTGATCTTTTGGAAATGCACGAGAAAAACATGCTGGCGACAGATGATATTCAGCGTCGCAAAAAATTGGCTGATGATGCATTTGCCCGCCGTTTCCAAGCGGTGATGGATAAGCATAATGCTGCGGATTACGTGCAACAATAAACACTGAGGGTCAGGTTTTGAACCGACGTGATAGTTCAAGTCCAATTGAGCGGTATTTCCAAGCAATGGATGCCGCTCTGGATGGGTTTAGTCTCTTTTTATCCAACAATGATTCAGAACTTTATAGCCATGAAATAATTGGCAGTACGTTATCGCCCTATATGGAGAGATTGGCGGCAACCTTTTCTTGCTGGCATCACCGGATCGGGTTTGTTGAACGCTTTCGCATTGATCAGGCTGATAGTGGTTTCCCAATTTTTCAAAATGTTCTGGAATTGGAAGCTGATCGCAAGGGGGCTGAAGATCGCCTTGCAAAACTTAAAGATCATGATGCGCTTAAAGCTGATATGATTGATCATATCCTCTCCCGGAAAGGCTTTCCTGAAGAGCAGCAAGAAGATATGGCTGAACGCACCTATTTGGAACATATCCAAAAGGGTGAGATTTTTAATTCGCTGACTTTGCCAGAAACCATTGAAGTCTCGATCAATTCCAAAACGGGTCGTCCGTCTTATCATGTGCATTGGGGCGCTTTTGATGGCAGCCGGACTTTGCCAATTGTTTATATGGCTAAGATTGAGGATTCCAGTAAATCAATTGCTGATATGTTGATTGCTAAAAACGGCAAGCTGAAAGAAAATCTCAATATTCCATTGCCGGTTGGTGGATTGCTCAATCCGCAATTTGCCTTGGAATTTGATGACTTTGTTGAGAAGAACAATTCCTATTCGCTCAGCCCCACGACAATTGCACAAAACTTGGATGAAGATTTCGATTTTCTGCATCCAAAACTTCTGCGCCGATTTGTGTTTGGTCCTTTTTATGGTGCAGGGCTGACAGAAAACAATAAACGTGTATCTGAAATTCTTGCCAATGTGCGAAAACCTGAAAATGCTTGGGTTCTGACATGGACTATGCAGGAAGTGTTTTCAAAAGCGGAAATTCCGGCCAAGCGGGGGATTTGGTCATCTAGCCCAGCGCGTGAAGAATTTCATATTAATACCGATGATTTAGAAGCCACGCGCCAAGGTGTCAGTTATTATGAGAAATACGCTTTAGTGCCTCATGATGCATATCAGGCACTTTATGCGGATGGGAAAGCGGCCGAAATTTTTAACGGTTTCACCGTTTATGTGATTTCAGGCAATCAGGTTATAGGAGTGTAGGCGATGGAACAGAGCAGCGGTTTAACGACTATTCATGAAGACCAGATTACCGAGCACCATCACACGGCTCAGGCACTGGTCACGCGGTTTATTTTGATGGTGACAGGGGATGCCAAATCCTCGACGCCTCTTGCAGGAACACGCCGCCGATTTGTTTCTACCGTGTCGTCTCGTGGCACACGCCGTACGCAAGAAGTTGAACTGTCATCTACGCTTCAAAACATTGATGCAAGTGATCCGCTGCTTTCGGTGCCGCAACATAATTTGTTATTCCGTTCGCGTCGCGGTGCAGCGATTGCTTTGGCGGTCTCCGAAGTCTTTTCCCAATCAACTGGACTAGAAGATCTGCAGTCGCGCAACGCAACGTCTCCGCTCTCTGGAGAAGACGCTAAGAATTTTAAAAACCTTCTCTCAGCATCGGCATATGTTGCAGCGTTTACTTGGGCCGCATATATGCTGCGGCATTTGCCGTCTGACACAGAAAGTGTTGCGGATATTGAAGCGCCTGATTTTAATTTTGACACCTCTCAAGATGCGCTGAAAAGCGTTATCTCTGGATTGGATGAAGCGCTGGATGGCGTTAAGGATGATGAGGCGTTGATTGCCAAAAGCCGTTCCTACGCAGAAGAAACCATTTCAGCGCTGCTTGTGCGCAGAAGCCGGTTTGTTGCGTTGCAGGGCTTTGAGCATTCTCATATTCGCATTGAGCAGGATGATTTTAATCTTGATGGCTTTGAAACACCGCCAGGTAAAGCGCGCAAGCCGTTGGTGATGAATTTTAAGAAACCGAATGAAATCATCGGTAACCACATTGCGAAATATCAAGCGCTCAAGCTCGCGAAAATGCTGATGGCCTATGATTTTGACCGTCAGATGAACCCGTTTGTCGAGCATGGCGGTTTTGTGTTTACCTTTATTGGCGATGGGATGCCGGGTACGGGTAAAACTATTCTTATTCAAATGCTTGCCGGTATGATCAATGATTACTGCCAAGTTGCAGGTTATCCGTTCCATTATGAGAATTTTGGTGTCGATCAGATTTCATCTTACCAGGGTAAATCCGGCCAGAATTGTAAGGAATTTGTCAATAATGTCATCGATCCAAGATCGATATCTTTGGGTACGATCGATGATATTGACCAAGTGGCGGCCCGCCGGTCAGATGATAAATCATCCGCGGGTCAACAAGAGGTGACAGCGGTATTGATGGAAAGCTTTGCAGGCGCATCCACCGTTGTTCGCGGCAATTGCGCATTTGGAATGTTCTCGAACTATCCTGAAAATGTGGATGATGCCTTGCGTCAACGTGCTGGGGCACGCTGGCTCGTAGATGGACCGCAAACCGAAGATGATTATGTTGATATCTTCGTGCTGCTTGCTGGCAAGAACCACTCGATTGATCTCGGTGATCATAATCTGTTTGAAGGTCAGCAAATCAAAAAGGCGGTTTCTGCAAGTTATCAAGGTCATGATAAGCCCAAGGAAGATGGGCTTGTGGCCGTGTGGGAGCATTTTGAAAAGACCAATGGTGCGATCAAAACCATGGCGGATGTTGGTGCTTATCTTTATGCCATTAAACGCGCAGAACCACGTTTTACCGGTCGTGCGATTAAGAACATTACAGATGCGATCAAAATGCGTGCGATGGATGTTGAATTGCCCGATGAATGGTTTGAAACGCCTGAAGCCTTTATGCACAAAAGTTATGATGAGAAATCAGCCATGATCGGTGAGCTGCGCCAACCGTTTACGCTCGATATGGTCTTGCAGGAAATCAACCGCTACGCAGATAGCGAGTTTAGATATACCGATAAGAGCGATGCAGCAGCGGTTGAAGATATCATCAGGCGCGAGCGCCAGCGAGAGCGTGCGATTGCTGAGATTGAAGCCATGCGTGCCGATGGCAGGTGGTCAGATAGGTAATTAGATGAAGCTCCTTTACGAAAATGATCTGATTTATGGCCGACTTATGCCGGTTAGTCAGTCCTATCTGGTTGATCGATATCGCAAAGCCATGGAAGGCTTTGGACTGAAACCAACTGCGCTTGAGGAATTTCATATCGATATGACCGGCTTCTCGCCTGAGATTGCTGATGAGATGGATGATCAAAACTATCTCGACCCTATGGGTGTTAATCGTCGTTTTATTATCCTGTCACCCGATCAAGAACATTTGCCTGTTGTGCACACGAAGTTTTCCAACACAGCATGGCTCATGCATCAGTTTTTTCAAGATAACGGTCGCGCGCTGCATGCAGTCACGATTAAAGACGCGCTTTATGGTGAGATTGATGATCCGATTGCGCGGGTGGAAGATATCGATGACCTGTTATCAATTGAAGAAGTGACGTTTGAAGTAAAGTCGGCTGATTCACTGCTCGATGATGCCAATGAATTGCGCTCGCTCGTTGATCACTTACAGGTGTCCAAAACCGCATGGCGTGATGATGAGATCCTTAATCGCATGGTAGAATTGGCCTCAAAAACTGGCGATATACGAAATAATGAGCTCGTGCCTCAGCACTTGGTTTTTGATCAGGGGTCTTATTGGGCGAACCATTTCGGCGGTGTATTTGTCTTTAGAGATGAGCGCACGACGACGATCATTTGTGATTCAAAAGCACCCGGCTTCCGTCGCTCTCGTCCTTGGCAGGTGAGTTATCTTGATATCGATGACCATGCGCGGATTTTTGATTATTTAAAATCAACGAACCGCTTGCAATTGCCAAGAAAGAAATGGGTCAAGAAGTCAAAGCTGCTTGAACATCGTGCTGAAATGGTCATTCGCGATATTTTGCGCGATGAAGATGAAAATATTCAGTTCGATGATTTGTCGGACCCAAAGATCAGATCCTGGTTGCGTAGTAATAATCGCAAAATCGCGCGCGATGGCCGCTATGGATATTATCACGATATGCTCGACAAGATTGACGATGTCGGTGAATTGTCAAACAAAGATATCACCAAAAGCGAGTGGCTGATGCTGTGTCGAGCAAATCCCAAACATCATGAAAAATGGCTTGTAAATCGCTTGGTGTCTCGTTTAACACCGTTTGATTTTGTCTCGCGCTTTGTTTTTGACAAACAAGGATTTTATGAAGTTTATCAAAATTATAGCGATGAGTTTAAGGAGCAGGTTGTTTCTAAACTCAAAAATACATATCTAACAGATAAGCAAGACTTGCGGGCGCGACTTTATCAAACTGAGGGGGGATATACCCATGCTTGATCCAATATTTGAGTTTTTCGGTAACCTATTTGACCGGATTAAAGCTGGCATTGCTAAGCTGATCTCTTGGATCCTTGCTCCCTTTGTTGCGCTGATTGCATTATTTAAGGCAAGTGGGCTTATTTTAAAAATTATCATCGCGTTTGTCGTCATTGTTATCCTTGGCGGCTATGGATCATTTACATATTCCACTCAGTTCTGGCATGGCTTTGATACCAATTACACAAGCAAGTATGAGTTTTCAGAAGCTGCGGTCCCCGGAACAGTTGTAGGTAATGATGTATGCGCGCCATCTGGCATTGTGTCGGTGACGAGCGATTTGATCGATTTCAACGTTAATCAAAACGGTTGGGTGTCTTCCAGCTTGCTTTATAAAGCAGGCCTTTTCGGACTTGATTGGGACAGCACGCCATATTTTGATAACAAAGCGAGCTTTCAGCGAGGGGTAAATCAAGCCATCCGCAGAACAACAGCTGAACTTGTCGATACGCTTGGTCGTGTGCGTGGCACATCTCAGATCGACAATGATTTGCAAAATGCGCGTGGTGTAATGCAAACCGATGAAGAGCGTTGGTATTTCAGTCTCGATCCACTTGGTTTTACGACCCCATCGCAGAGTTATTATCGCTCCGGTATCGGCCATTTGACGAGCTACAATGACCGCCTTGTGAAATGCGATACCGTGTTTGATGCACGTGCGGATAACCTTATTCGTTTCCTAGATCGTATTGCTTCCGATATTGGGTCTACATCATCCATTTTGCGTATACGCTCAGAAACCAGCAATGCTGGCTGGTTTGATACCAGAGCGGATGACAGATTTTGGTTCGCATTCGGTCAGCTCTATGCCTATCACGGTATTTTACAAGCAGCGCGAGCAGACTTTGTAGAGGTTGTCTCGCAGCGAAATCTCGACCGTCCGTGGGATGAGATGGAGGAGCAATTGGTTGCTGCACTTAAAATCCAACCAGCACTGATTTCCAACGGAAATGAGAGCGGCTGGATCATGCCAACGCATTTAGCAACAATGGGTTTTTACATTTTGCGATTTAGATCAAATCTTGTGGAAATCAGATCGATTCTCGATAGATAGATTGTTTGAAGTTTAAGAAATGGCACCGAGTCGCAAAGCTTTTGCGACCAATTGCGGTCTGTTCACGCAGTCCATTTTCTTCATTGCACTGTGCAAATGCGCGTTCACTGTGTGATCAGATACATTTAATATAAGGCTGATTTCACCAGACGTTTTGCCATTTGCAACCCAAGTCAAGATCTCGCTCTCACGCTTGGTCAGGCTTCTGTTTGGACGGCTCTCATCTTCGGTTAAGTCGCAAATCAAACTGTAGGCGTAAGATGAAACAGTGTGTAGAAAAGCCAGGCTTAGATCGTCGATTCTTTCGCGATCACCCATGAACATAACCGCGCCTTTTGATCCATTTCTGCAGCTCACCGGGAAACTGAACCCCATTGAAATGCTATGGTCAAACAGAAATTCCTGTGTGCGTTCAATGTTTTGCGCTGATTGAGTGATCACATATTCATCAATCATATCAGTTTGCCATATGCGTGGTTTGATGGATTGTCTCAGAGCTTCAAAATGAGTGCTACAGCTCAGCATATCTTGTTGGTCGTAGTCATATAAGAGCTGCGGACTGAGGCAACTCCATAAGACATGATCCGACAGTTTCTTACTTGACGTCGTCGGTACCGAGGTTACCGCAACTTTGTCGATATCGAACTCTTCAGCGGTTGTTTGCAGCGCGTCACCCAGATCAGTGATTGACTGGATCTGTCCTAACGTTTTTGCTAACGAGTTCTGGCTCAATTTGATCGACATTTTTTTGGTTCCGAAGTTGTAAACGAATTTAATAGTTTGTTTTTGAGTTATCAATCTTTATCGGTGAGATTTCGTAATAATTAACGCGAGAATACGACAAGTTTTTAGAGCACCTGCTTGCCAAAGCTAGATTGTTGCTTTAACAAGATCGTTATGAACAAGATTGATCAAACAGCATTGTGGTGGTGGGTTCGCTAACAGCGGCCGCTATAGTTTTGTTTGAAAAAATATGTGCCGCTGATTTTGTTAGCGGCTTTTTTTATGTCTGCTATTGAAGTCTAACGCACGCCAAAAGAGTGTGGTGAATATGAAAACTGAAGCTGAAGAATATCAAACCAAGGGCGGTGTGACCGTTTCTCGTGAACGTAAAGATCGATGCTATCAGGATGCGATTTCATCCTATATCGATGCCCTTGATTCTCGACGTGGGGCGGCATTTTCCTCAAATTATGAATATCCTGGCCGATATACTCGTTGGGATACGGCAATTATCGATCCTCCGCTAGGAGTTTCATCTTGTGGACGCACAGTAAAATTTGAAGCCTATAATGATCGCGGTGAAGCGATTTTAGCTATGATCGCGCCTTCATTTGCCGGTCATGATGAAATTGACATCATGGATCAATCTTCAACACTTTTAACGCTGAATGTAAAACTGCCAACCCGGAGTTTTACAGAGGAAGAACGCTCGAAAATGCCGAGTGTTTTTACTGTTTTGAGAATTGTGACTGAGCTTTTCCATTCAGATGAGGATGGGAATTTGGGGTTGTTCGGTGCCTTCGGTTATGACTTGGCATTTCAATTTGACCCAATTGAATATCAGATCGCTCGGCCGGAAGACCAACGCGATCTGGTTTTGTTTTTGCCAGATGAAATCTTGGTCGTTGATCACCATAATCGTGAAGCTTGGGTGGAGGCCTACGAGTTTTCAAAAGATGATCTGACGACGACTGGTCGAGAAAAACAAATTGATGAGGTTCCATTTGTCCCAGCGGAACATGTGCCACAGCGTGGTGATCATGATCCGGGTGAATATGCAAAGCTTGTCGAGAAGGCGAAAGAAAGTTTCAAACGTGGTGATTTGTTTGAAGTCGTTCCGGGTCAAATGTTCTTCGAGCAATGCCGCGATAAGCCGTCTGATATTGCAAGACGTCTTAAGAAGATTAATCCATCTCCCTATTCCTTCTTCATTAATCTGGGTCAAAACGAATATCTCGTTGGTGCGTCGCCAGAAATGTTTGTACGGGTGAATGGTCGCCGCATTGAAACATGCCCAATCTCGGGTACGATCAAGCGCGGTCGGGATGCAATTGAAGATTCAGAACAAATCCTTGAGCTTTTGAATTCTAAAAAGGACGAATCAGAACTCACAATGTGTTCCGACGTTGATCGTAACGATAAGAGCCGGGTTTGTGAGCCGGGCTCCGTGCGCATGATCGGTCGACGTCAGATTGAGATGTATTCGCGATTAATCCATACAGTCGATCATATTGAAGGTCGCTTGCGCGATGGCATGGACGCCTTTGATGGGTTCTTATCCCATGCTTGGGCTGTGACCGTGACAGGTGCACCAAAATTATGGGCTATGCGCTTCATTGAAAACCATGAAAAGAGCCCACGCTCTTGGTATGGCGGTGCAATTGGAATGATCAATTTCAATGGTGATATGAATACAGGTCTGACATTGCGCACGATCCGTATCAAAGATGGTATCGCAGAAGTACGCGCCGGCGCGACATTATTGTTTGATTCCGACCCCGACGCAGAAGAAGCAGAAACAGAATTGAAGGCATCCGCTATGCTGGCAGCTATTCGTGGTGACACTAAATCCAATGATGCAAGCTCGGTGAAACGTGCCAATGTGGGTGAGGGTGTGAACATCTTACTTGTTGATCACGAAGATTCTTTCGTGCACACACTTGCAAACTATTTCCGCCAAACTGGCGCAACAGTCACAACTGTTCGTTCGCCCGTACCGGACGAAGTATTTGATGAGCATAATCCTGGCCTGGTTGTTTTATCTCCTGGTCCAGGTAATCCGGCGGATTTTGATTGTAAGAATACGATCACACGCGCACGTGCACGCGATATTCCGATTTTCGGTGTTTGCTTAGGTATGCAGGCGATTGCGGAAGCCGCTGGCGGTTCCCTACGTCAATTGGCAATACCTGTTCATGGCAAGCCATCGCGCATTCGTATCAGTCAACCAAGCCTCGTGTTCTCTGGCGTGGAGAATAACGTTGCTGTCGGTCGTTATCATTCTTTGTTTATTGATCCTGTGACGCTGCCTGAGAATTTTGCGATTACGGCGGAAACAGAAGACGGTGTTGCGATGGGTATTGAAGATTTAGAGCAGGGAATGGCGGCCGTTCAATTCCATCCGGAATCTATCATGTCGCTAGGTCAGGATGCCGGTATGCGCATGATTGAAAATGTCGTTGCGCATTTGGCAAAGCGATCTAACTAAGGTTTGCAATCTGGTTTTTTGCTGAATATGCGGTCCTATGACTTTGGTTTATAGTCGATTCTATAGGGCTTGGCTTGGTTGACGTTTATTGTGAATACGAATAGGGCCTGCACAACAAAAAATAATTGAGGAATGACAATGCGCCCAGTTGGTATAATCCTTATATTAGCGGCACTTTTGGTACCGCTATATTGGTATGTTGGTTGGATTGCCGGACCAAATGGTTCAGCCCAATTTAGTCAATATATTGGCTCTGTTTCAATCATCGCAATGGCGATCTCCATGATGCTGTCCACGCGGATCATAGGACTTGAACCAATCTTTGGTGGGCTTGATCGGATTTATGTCATTCATAAATGGCTTGGTATTCTCGCTGTTGTAACCATTCTTATTCACGATACTGTTGATGCTGAATTACAAGGCCGTGAAACCTTCTTAACGGATCTTGGAGAAACTCTGGGTGAAGTGAGCCTCTACGGTATCCTCATCCTTGTCGTTATCACCATCGTGACCTTCATTCCTTACCATTTGTGGCTTTGGACCCATAAGTTTATGGGCTTATTTTTCACCTTCTCAGCTGCGCATTACATTATGTTGATGAAACCTTTAGCGCCTGCAACACCGCTTGGCATCTACATGATGGTGTTCTGTGTTTTGGGTATTATTGCCTATATCTACACTTTACTTCCACTACGAGGCGGCAGGGCGTACCAAGTCTCGGGTGTCCAAACAAATGGATCCACCGTGTCTGTCGAATTGAAGCCAGTTGGCGGTGGTATCTCGCATCGCGCAGGCCAGTTTGCCTTCATCGATATCAAAGGTCTCAAAAAGTCTGAAGTTCATCCCTTTACAATTTCAAAAGCGCCTAATGGTGAGGGCTTGCTGAGATTTACCATCAAAGCTCTAGGTGACTACACACATGATGTGGCAAAATCTGTAAAGGTCGGTCAGTCTGCAAAAGTATCGCGTGCTTTTGGGCATTTTCGTCGTCGCAATCGCCGTCCTGAAATTTGGATCGCGGGCGGCATTGGCATTACGCCGTTTCTTGCCTGGGCCAGTGAGATCGATGAACTAAAGCATCCGGTGCATTTGTTCTATTGCGTGCGCAATGAGGGGGAGGCTATCCATTTGGATGAGCTACAAGCGCTTGCAGAGAAGCCAAACTTTAATCTTCATCTTGTGTGTTCTCAAACATCAGGGCGCTTAACGATTGAGCGTATTGCAGACGCCATAGATTTCTCGTTCTCCGATGCTGATGCCTATTATTGCGGACCGGAAGTGATGCGGACATCCTTACAAAAAGGAATGGCTGCACGTGGTTTGTCGCGCGCGCGCTTCCACTATGAGGAATTTGAAATCCGCTCCGGCATTGGTCTGCGTTATCTGCTGTCATTGGTTTTGCGTTTGTTCAAGCGTAAGTAAACGCAATTGGCGAGGAGCTAATGATGAAATATCTTGAGTATTTTGAAACACAGCGCGGATTAAAAGCGCTTTTCATCGCGCAAATGCTGTGCGTGTTGTTCTTTGTCTTTGATGCGGTGCGTGAGTTTTTAAATCTTCCTCATGAAATCGGTGGATTTGATGTTGAGATTTTGGAATTCATGATTGTTTTCGTGATGGTGCTGAGCATGTTGATCACGGGCCGACAGTTGCGCATAAGCCGTGAGCAGACGTCTAATCTACAAGACAAGCTCCGCGCCGCATCAGGAGAGTTCAACGCAATGCTGATGCAGTCTTTTGAAGAATGGGAACTCACCAATTCTGAAAAAGATGTGGCGCTTCTCGCGATTAAAGGCTTTGGCATTCAGGAAATTTCTGTGATGCGCGAAACTAAAGAAGGCACGGTCAAAGCACAACTTAATGCAATTTATCGCAAGGCAAATGTATCCGGTCGTCCGCAATTGATCAGCTATTTCGTTGAAGAACTGATGAATGATGATTTGCTAAACGAAAATTCGTAATTGGATTCCGAGTTAATTTGTTAAGGCAATTTGCGAAATTTCGTGGGTTGCACAAAGACGCAAATCGCGTTACTTCTTCACCACTATGAAAAACCGACACAACAGAATTATCTCAAAGATCCAAAATACCGTGCTTTTAAGCGCGCGGGATTTGCGTTTGAATTCTGACCTTCTCTTACTTACTAGCGGTCGTCGGGCTCAATAAGGAGCGTCCGGCGGTCGAAGCCGTTTCGGAAAAGCTCCTTAATTCCTTTACAGATGAATTTGAATATCCCATATGGGTAGCATTCGCGATGTATAGCTTTCTTGGCGTCCGTGAATGTTGAAAAGTAAGAGATAAAAAATGGTTCAAAATACTTCGAACAACGGCATAATTGGAATGCCAACAGCGGCTGAAAAATATAAGCCCTATGCGCAAGTGCCGCTAACAGATCGCACTTGGCCGAATAAAACAATTACGAAAGCGCCAATTTGGTGTTCAGTTGACCTTCGAGACGGCAATCAGGCATTGGTTGATCCAATGGGTCATGATCGCAAAGCACGCATGTTCAAGTTACTACTTGATATGGGTTTTAAAGAAATCGAGATCGGCTTTCCTTCAGCATCGCAAACAGATTTTGATTTCGCGCGCTGGTGCGTGGAAGAGGGCAATGTGCCTGAAGATGTGTCCTTGCAAGTTTTGGTGCAATGTCGCCCGGAATTGATTACTCGTACCTTTGAAGCGCTTGAAGGTGCCAAAAGCCCGATCATTCACTTTTATAATTCGACATCTGAATTGCAGCGCCGTGTGGTGTTTGACAAAGACGTGGCCGGTATTCGCCAAATCGCTGTTGATGCGGCCAAGATGATTGTCGATATGGCTGAAAAAGCTGGTGGTGGTTATCGTTTTGAATATTCTCCGGAGAGCTTTACAGGTACTGAATTGGAAGTGGCGCTTGATATCTGTAATTCTGTGATTGCCGAGATCAAACCAACACCTGAAAACAAGCTTATCTTAAACTTGCCGGCAACTGTTGAAATGTCGACACCCAACATTCATGCTGATCAGATTGAATGGTTCTGCCGCAATGTCGATCAACGTGACAGCGCGATCATTTCATTGCACCCGCATAATGATCGCGGGACCGGTATTGCTGCAACCGAATTGGGCTTGATGGCAGGTGCTGATCGTGTGGAAGGCACTTTGTTTGGCAATGGCGAACGTACAGGTAACGTCGATGTTGTGACGTTGGCACTGAATATGTTCACGCAAGGCGTTGATCCAGAATTGGATTGCTCTGACATTGAGCGTATCAAGTCCGTCTATGAATATTCCAATCAGATGCAGATCCCAGAGCGTCATCCTTATGTCGGCGAATTGGTTTATACAGCGTTTTCTGGCTCTCACCAGGATGCGATTAATAAGGGCATGAAATCGATCAAAAAGGCCAATAGTCCTGAATGGGAAGTGCCTTATTTGCCAATTGATCCGCAAGATGTAGGTCGGACCTATGAGGCGATTATTCGTATCAATTCGCAATCGGGTAAAGGCGGTATCGCTTATATCTTGCAAGAAGATTACGGTCTAATTTTGCCGCGCGCATTGCAAGTTGAATTCCGTGGTGAGATTCAAAAAATTACCGATGAGGAAGGCGTGGAGCTACCAGCAGCGCGTATTTATGAGCGTTTCATGGAAGTTTATGTCAACCAACAGGATGGGCGCTTGAAGTTTGTCGATCATGCGACATTTACAGATCCCGATAATCCTGATCTGCGCATGATGAAAGCCAAGATTTCAGACAATGGTGTGGAGCATGAGATTGAAGGGAAGGGCACAGGTCCTGTTGATAGCTTTATCAACGCACTGTCGAATTACCTAAATATGGATATGACGGTTGCAAACTATTCTGAGCATTCGTTACAGCATGGCTCGAACGCCTCTGCGATTTGCTACATGGAAATTGAAAGCGGTGGCGCAAAACTGCATGGCGCAGGTATCCATACCAATATTTCAGCAGCATCACTTGTGGCAATTTTGTCAGCCGCAAACCGTTTTCTTGCAAATAAGTAACAGCTGAAGAAAAACAATTGTATTACTTGAGTGGCGGGATGATCTTTCTCGCCACTTTGTTTTTTGTGTGCTATTTTCAAATTAACCATAATTAATTGGATGAAGCATCATGTCTGAGAAGAAAGACAGCGCAAAAAACACTGAGCGCCTTTCTGATATTGTGCGCAAAGCGCGCGTATCATCTGCGGAACGACAGGACGTCGTTGTTGATATGAAAGAAGCTGACAAGGCCAGATTAGAATTGTTGGCCGAAAAGCTCGAACCTATATTTAACGACATTGATAAAGAGGATGATCGCTTTGATTTGAGCATCTCTTCTGGTGCGCAACCACGCATTTGGATTGATAGTGTTGCCCATGTCCATATGGGGCGTGACAGACGCACATATCGCTTTGTGCGTGATAGCCGTTTAGGACGCGTTATCATAGTTGAAAGCGGTGATGCGGAAGAAGTTTATGCCCATGTCACAAACTACATCGCGGACCGTGTGATTGAACGTGAGAAGATTCTTGAAGGTGATATGGAAGTCTTTAAAGATTATTACGCACGGATGACCAATGAAAATTTGGGTGTTGATAGCACAACATCCAATGACAATAATTCTGGTGCCGAAGCTTTGATTGCCGAGAAGCGTGAGGAATCTTCCAGCTCATTCGCCATTGGCGCAACCTGGTTCATTCTTGGTGGATTGTTGGGCTTGGCGCTAACGTTCAATTATCGCGAAGAATTGGCCAATTTCCTTCAGTCATTTTAAGCTTGCTAACATAGCTGTGCTTTTTCAACGCATTCGACATGCTGATGCGATGCGTTGAGTAGGTGTCTTTGATGTTCGCAGCACCAACTATCGCCGTCTTGCGAAATCTCAAACAAGTTAAAGCCAGCGACTGGTTTTTTGTCGCCATGTGTTTGCGTGGCCGAGGAAATGCCGATGATCGGCACCTTGCCATTCTGAGTTCCCAAATCAAAACGCGTGTTAAGATGGGTGTGACCATGCAAAACAAGTTCAGCACCTGATTGATCGAGCATGTTTTGGAAATTTTCAAATCCATACATACGCTTCATCGCATGCGTTGCACCCTTATAGGGCGGGTGATGGATAAGGATAACGCGAAACAGATTTTGCTCTTTGGCTTGTTCTAAAAGATTGGTCGCCGCTACTGCTTGTTTTTTGGAAAACCTGCCCGTTGCGCGAAAGGGCATGGTGGCATTCGACGTTGAAAGACCGATAATCGCAACTGGACCTCTCACATGCATGTAGGGAAAGATATTAGACCCAGTTGGCTTATCGCCAGTTACCCAAGGCTTCCATTCTTTCATGGCGCGGTTGAAGGCGCCCGGAACGTAAGCATCATGATTTCCTGGCACGAGGCTGGTCGTTCCAACCGGGCAGTTATTTTCAAGCCATCGTTTTGCACCAATGATTTCGGGCGTGGTCGCGAGATTGACCATGTCACCGGTGATTGCCAGATGATTTATGTCTTTCTTATTTATCTCAGACATGAGAGTGTCTAAGACACCGATTTGGTGAAATGCCTTGCGGTGGCGGTGCCAGTTCACATATCCGGTAATGCGTTTTGACAATAGCTCTCTTAGTCGAACCTTTGGCATGGGACTTAAATGAAGATCAGAGATATGAGCAAGACAAAACATGGTTGATCTGATAGCTGTTGTGCTGAATTCGAGCAAGGACATATGCAAAAATCTTTCATAGAAAAACTACGCGATAAGATCTTTCACACTTGGTTTTGGCTTACACGTTCCATGACCATGGGCGTTCGCATTGCTGCCTTTGACGATAAGGGACGTATTTTTCTTGTGCGCCATACCTATGTGCGCGGTTGGCATTTGCCTGGCGGCGGCATTGAGCGTGGGGAAGCCGCGATCGATGCCGTTCACAAAGAATTACAAGAGGAGGGGAACCTCATCGTTGAAGGTGCGCCCAAGCTATTGGCGGTGTTTTACAATACGCATATTACCAATCGTGACCATGTCTTGTTTTATAAGTGCCATGTCACTCAAACAGGGGTAAAGCAAGCGGACAGAGAGATCGCAGAATCCGGCTTTTTTGATCTTAAGTCCCTGCCAGAGGGCGTTACACCAGCAACGCAGCGGCGGCTGGATGAGCTCGCCGCTGAGAATGGTTTTTCAGATAAATGGTAGCTTATTAACTCAAATGATCGCGCCCATGTGGGCTGTCTAAATCAAGTTCAGGACCATTTGGTACAATCCGTGTCGGATTGATGGTTTCATGGCTGGCATAATAATGATGCTTGATATGTAGCATGTTTACCGTGTCGGCAATGCCCGGAATTTGATATAATTCACGTAGGTAACCTGAGAGGTTTTTATAGTCTGCAATACGTTGTTTGTTGCATTTGAAATGGCTGACATAAACCGCATCAAAACGCACGAGCGTGGTAAACAAACGCCAATCGGCTTCGGTGATTTGATTGCCGACAAGATAGCGCTGGTTTGCAAGTCTTTCATCCAACATATCCAATGTTGCAAAAAGCTTGTCGTAGTTTTCATCATAAGCTTCTTGCGTTGTGGCAAAGCCGCATTTGTAAACGCCATTATTGACATTGTGGTAGATCACAGCGTTGATTTCATCGATCTCTTTGCGCAAATGCTCAGGATAATAATCATGATCTGATGAGCTCATATCAGCAAATTCGCTGTTGAACATACGGATGATCTCAGAGGATTCATTGGATACAATCGTGTTGTTTTTCTTGTCCCACAGAACCGGCACAGTGACGCGTCCAGTATAATCGCTCATCGCTTTGGTATAGATCTCGTGCATATATTCTGCGCCATGCAAGTGATCGATCGTACCGCCATCGCGATCATGGAATTCCCATCCATTTGAACTCATAAAGTGGTCAACAATGGAAAGATCAATCACATCTTCCAAACCTTTGAGCATGCGGAAGATCAGTGTTCTGTGCGCCCAAGGGCAAGCATAGGAAATGTAAAGGTGGTAGCGATTTGGTTCAGCTTTAAAGCCATCAACACCACTTGGTCCAGCAGCGCCGTCTTTTGTAATCCAATTGCGAAATGCAGCATCTTTGCGTTTAAAATGGCCTCCGGTATTTTTTGTATCATACCAAACATCGTGCCATTTTCCGTCAACGAGCATACCCATAATAATCTCCTTTATAGTCAAGGGGGAATATGAGGGATTGGCGAAAATAAACAAGCTATCCATTTTGAGCTATACTGTCGCGATTTTTGCAACGATCAATATTGTGCCGATTTTTTGAATTTTTTGTTGGACTGTGACAGATTTTGTTGATAGAGCAGCGCCAACAGAGGAAAATACCGTGCTGAAACAACTGAGATTGCGACGACGATAGATCAATTACCCCATCCAATGGGACGGTTTATCTATGCAATTTCAGGACTATTAAAATGTTTGTTTCTCAATTTTCTTATCTCAACGAAGATATTTCACACGACCACGCCATTCACGACATTAACGAAGAAGCTTTTGGCCCGGGCCGTTTTGCTCGTGCTGCCGCGCGTATACGTGAGCAAGGGCCACATGATTACAAACACTCATTTGTTTGTCAGGATGGTGAGCAGATTATCGGCTCTGTGCGGATCACACCGATTTGGATAGGTGAGACCAAGGCTTATCTTTTGGGTCCACTGGCAGTGCGCCCATCACATAAATCAAAAGGTATCGGTGGCAAGCTGATTGAATTGGCGCTAAGTTCCATTGCAGGTGACGATGATCTCCCTGTGATTTTAGTCGGTGATCATGCCTATTACGGACCTAAAGGTTTTCATATGTTTGAAGCTGCGCAAGTTATGTTCCCGGGACCTGTGGATCGCACGCGGATACTGATCAACAAAGAACTTGGTTCGGATGAAGTTTTATCGGGTGCGGTTAAATTTCGGGATGCGAGCGCCGTCTAACGCCCTTCGCGATACCAAGTAACGGATATAATCATCAGCAACGCGGCAAGGCCGAGCAAACCGCCAAGCAACGGATATTGCGTGACACCGACAAGTACTGTCTCGTTGGATGTGCGCAAGAGCATGCGGTTCGAATTTGCTGAGCTTAAACTCGGCCGAAGCTGACGCACGGGCACAATCTGCGGCAATTCGATAGCACCATTATTTGCAACACGGGTAACGATCCCTTTACTCGCGGTCGCAATTGGCTTTAGCTTCTCGACCGTTGAGATCACTTGCTTGAATTCAGGCGCGTCAACAGCGCCAACATGCACAAGCGTTGATAGTTCGCCATCGATAATCTGATAAAGACCAGCTTCTTGGTTTTCCAATTCCAGCTCGAATCGACCCGGAGAAGTTTGATCCAAGAGGATATTGCTGGTTTCGCCTGATGGTGAGATCAACTGCAAAGGTGCAATATCGTCGGCCATGGTTTGCCGGGTGATTTGGATATCCTCACCGTTGGATGTGGCAAAGATCGCTTCTTCTTCAAGCGCTGGTTCACCCATCAGCCAATGGGCGATGCGACGGTAAAGCGATACATGTGGTCCGCCACCTTCAAACCCGCGCGACCATAGCCAGCTATGATCGGAGAGCAGCATGGCAACGCGACCTTGATCAACGCGGTTAAGCACAAGGAGCGGCGATTGGTTTGGTCCATCTAGAATGTTATCGCCTTCAATGCCTTCGACTTCGATAGATCTAAACCAGCGTCCCCAATTGGGTGGTTCAACGGCGCTGCCGGGCAGATCACGGCTGACCGGATGTTTTGCACCATCTTCAGAAATGCGCGGATAATACCCTATTTTATTCGTTCGTCCCGTTGGAAGCGCAGGTAGCACAGTCGCCAGCGGTGTGGTCGCAATGCTTTGAATGCCCGAAAATTCAGGGCCCGCTGCGATCAATAACGCACCGCCATCTTCCACATAACGCGCGATATTATCGTAATAAAGGATCGAAAGCACGCCAAGTCGCTGATAGCGATCTAAAATGATGAGGTCGAACTCATCGATCTTCTCCAAAAACAATTCGCGTGTCGGAAAAGCGATCAATGATAATTCATCAATCGGTGTGCCATCGCTGCGATCCGGTGGCCGCAAAATAGTAAAGTGCACGAGATCAATCGACGTATCCGATTTGAGTAAGTCTCGCCAGGCGCGTTCGCCCGAATGTGGGGCGCCTGAAATAAGCAATACGCGCAAGTTTTGACGAATGCCTTCTGTTTGAACAACCGCTTTATTATTGATCTCACTCACTTCATTTTCGATAGGCGCAACAGAAAGTTCGATGAGATTTTCACCGCGGCGGGGGATTTCAATAAAGGCGGAAGTTTCTGTGCCAATGGGCGCAATTTCCGTTGAGATAAATTCGCCATTGAGTTTGAGCTCAACTTCAATATCAGAACCGAGATAACCATCTCGATTGCCATCGATAAACACTTGATAAATGAGTTCTTGAAACTCCCCAACGAGCCCAAAGCGCGGCGCTTTGGTGATTTCAACGCGTATATCGAGTTTGTCTTCATCACCTGTGATCAACCCATGAATGGGTGAATTAATCCCCATCTGCTCCAAGTTTTCAGGAATGTCATGCACCTGACCATCGGTGATTAAAATACTGCCCGCAAGACGGTTGGCGGGAATATCTGAAATTTCATTGCTCAGTGCTGAAAACAAATTCGTGGCAGGGTTGTCGCTTTTATCGTGCTCCACTTCGCGAACACGCACATCGATGTTTTTGTATTTTGCCAATTGCTCTTCGAGCAGTGCAAGCGTTTCATCTGCTTGTTCACTGCGGTTTTCAGCGGATTGGCTTTGACTTTTATCGACGATAACCGACACAATATTTTGCACCGGTTCACGTTCTTCATCGGTGAAAATAGGGTTTGCTAGAGCCATTAAAACAAGCGCGAAGGCGCAGGTTCTTAAAAGCGCGCCGCGTTGTTTGGATAAAAACGCCATGGCGCAGATGATGGCAATCAATACTGCACATATTGCGAGGACAAATATCGGGATCAGTGGTGCAAAACTAATAGCCATTTTACTGCCCCAATCTTTCCAGCAATGCAGGCAGGTGTACCTGGTCTGCTTTATAATTTCCGGTCAGCATATACATAATAATGTTAACCCCTGAACGGAACGCGAGCGTACGTTGACGTTCATTTGGTGGCACCATGGGTAGGATGGAACGGCGAGTTTCATCCATCGCCCAAGCACCGGCAAAATCATTGCTGGTGATCATGATAGAGCTGACACCATCACCGCCATTGACCAATTGATTGGCTCCGCTGGTTTCAGGGCGCAACGCTTCTACCCATAATTCTCCGCTTGCATAGCGACCAGGGAACTTATCCAAAAGATAGAAGGTTTTGGTCAACACATGGTCTGTAGGAACTGGTTCTAATGGCGGGATGATCAATCCATCCAATATCTGCCGTAGCTTTTGGGTTCTTGCAGACGCAGAGCCATTGAGTGAAATGATGGCATCGCGCGTATCAAACAAAACCGTGCCGCCGCGCTTCATAAAGTTCTCAATATTGGTCATTGCAGCTTTAGACGGCAACGGGGCTGTTTCACTGATCGGCCAATATAAAAGCGGGTGAAAGGACAATTCATCAGTTTCGATATCCAATCCCACAGCTGGGCTTGGTTCTAGCGCCGTTCGGGTTCTTAAGTAAAAGTTCAAACCGTTGAGACCCAATTCACTGATGCGATCTATTTGACGATCACCAGTGAGGACATAAGCTAATTGTGTGGATTCAAGCCTTTCGATGATCTCCACATCGCCGACTTTGCTATCTTGCGCTAAGGCTTCGTTGAGGCCAATCACATTTGCGCTGAGAATGACCAATGCAAGGAGTGAAGCTTTTGCAGCAAACGCATTGGATCTCGTCATGCGTAAACGTGAGAACGCACCGGACATCCACATGATAATAAGCGCATCGAGGAAGAGCATGATGAGTGCTGCCAGAAGCAGCCATGATTTAAATTCAAATGCAGATCCAAGGCTCATGGTTGATGTCACAATGTCCAGATTCGTTTCAGGCAATTCTGCTTTTTGTAACACATCATCTTCCGCAAGTAGATTGACGGCGCGCCAACCATCTTCGGAACCAAACAAGCCGGGGCGGGTGGCTTCATTTGGAATAATGGCGCCTGAAGGTGTGATTTCGAGCGGGCTGATGCTGCCATCAGCAGCGACGAGCAAACCATCCGCTGTCATGGTTCTATAAGGTGGTAAAAATGATGTCTGGGCTGTTGTGTCAGCTCCAGTCGCGTCATTTGCTGTGGCAGAATGCGTAAGCGCAATCGTTCTGCGCAGCATTTCAGCGAATTCGCCGGTGAGTGGAAGGTTCGACCACGTGGTCTCAGCACTAATGTGGAAGAGCACGATGCGACCAGAACCAATAGATTTTGCGGTGACTAAAGGCGTGCCATCATCAAGGCTTGCCCATGTGTTGTCGGCAAGGTCAAGGCTTGGTTCCGCCAAGACCTGTCGACGGACGGTGATGTCATTTGATAATTGAATGCCAAAGAATGGGCTATTTTGTGCAAATGGTGCCAGTGTTTTCGGCTCGGCCCAAGTCAGTGAACCGCCAAATTGTCGTTCACCACTGCGCAATCGAACTGGGAGTAGTGGATCATTGCCGCTTTGTGATGGCGGTAAGGCTGCCAAACTTGCACCGGCAAATCTGATAAGCGTGCCGCCGCCATTGATCCATTCTAATAATTCATTCTCAACTTCAATATCCAAGCTTCCAATATCGGATAGGATTAGCGCCGAAGGCCCTTGTTCGATCAATGACGTTAGACCGGTTGTCAGATCTGCGCTTGTAACATCGATAAAGTCAGCAAATGGCTGCGCCGCGCGCTCGATATAGTGAGAAGGCGTTAGAAGCGGATTGATGAGATCCTGTGTTTCACCGGAAAACAGCGCCAATTTTCGACGTTGAAAGCGATCATCTAACAGATAGCTTCCGGCTGCGTGTTTATTGTCATGAACCGATAAACGCACAACGTCGTTTAATAATTCAAATGGTGCGGTTAGATTTGCAGTTTTTGAGCGCTCACCGCTTTCAAACGTGATCTCGCCATTGATAATCGGACGCGATTTAATGTCATAACCTGATATTTCATAAGTCGCGTTCGTTTGATCAGACAACCGCGTTAATCCAACCGTGACCGAAGTCGACTCGTTTTGCGCGGAGGTTATGCCAATGATATTGGCATTGTTCGGTGTCACGAATTCCAGTCGATTTGGCGCAAGCCGCAGCAAGCCGTCAAAGAATGCGTCCGTATTTTCAGCTTCCACATTATTGGTCAGGACAATTATTGTGTCGATCTTGCGCCCGGCTAAAGCTGTCTCAATAGTCGTGATGATATCTGATTGAAAAGGTTGCACAGGAACCGGTTCAAAACTTGCGAGCACTTGGCGCGCTTGCTCAGCGGTACCGAGTGATAGATCGTTTTGGACCGATGTCGATTGCGCGATCATCACAGGAAGATCATTATTTTCAGCCTCATCGATAAACGCATTGGCCGTATCCTGATATTGTTGCCAATCTGGGGTGCTGGACCATGAATTATCAATGATCATCAGCACCGGACCTTGCGCGACCAGACGTTCTTCACGCGGATTTAAGATTGGTTCGGCGAGCGCGATAATAATGAGGGCAGCAAGCAAAACGCGCAAAAGTGTCAGCCACCAAGGGCTTTTTGCTGGCGTATCTTCTTTTTTCAAAACCCGCGCCAGGATTTCAAATGGCGCAAAAGGTTCCTGCGTTGGTTTTGGCGGCGTTAGGCGGTTGAGCCACCAGATGACCGGGAGCAAAAGCAGGCCAAAGAGGGCAAGCGGGAAGCCAAATGCAAAGGGAATGGCGCTCATCAGATAGCACCTCTACCTTGGCTGCCACCCAGACCTATTAGGAATCCATGCACAGATGCCAAGGCTTCGGATGCCGCGCGATCGGTTCTATGATGGGTGTAGCTCCAACCCATTCGGCGAATTTCATCTGATAAAGCAATACGGCGGTTTTTGTAAGCGTTGGAATAGTCCTCGGCTATGGTCGACGCTTTTCCGGCAACGAGCCTTGCATTGGTTTCAGGATCGCGAAATTCGATGCGTCCGGTATAGGGAAAAGTTTCTTCTGCTGGATCGCTAACTTCGATTAAATGACCGCGGGTGCCGCGTCGCGCGATGGGTGTCACTTGTGAGATGATTTCTTCGCCATCACCTAAAAAGTCGCTGATGATGACGATATCGCTGAGGCGTTTGACATTGGAGAGATCAGGGATCGATTGCTTGTCATTTAATTTGCGGTCATGGGTTAATATTTGCGCGAGGCGCTCGGCACCATTGCGTGCCAAAATAGGGTCCATGACGCCGGGAATGCCAATACGTTCACCAGATCGGGACAAAATCTCTGCCAAAGCAAACAAAATTACGAGTGAGCGACTTTCTTTTGAAACATCACCCAATTCCGATTGGAATTGCATGGAAGGGGATAGATCCGCCCAAAGCCACACGGTATGTGCTGTTTCCCATTCTTTATCTCGGACATAAAGTTGGTCGTCGCGTGCAGATTTTCGCCAGTCGATATTGGCAACGCTTTCACCTTGGGTGAATTGTCTGAATTGCCAGAAATTATCGCCGGTTCCGCGTTTTCTGCGTCCATGCCATCCGGCGCTGACAATATTGGCCACACGTCTAGCCTCAACCAAGCAATCTGGTATCAGAGCTGCGCGCAATCGGCCACGCGCAAGGGTATCTGTCTGATCTGCAATTTCAGAAATTTGGCCGATCGGTGACATTCTTAGTCCTTAATTCTATCCACCAATGTGGCGATAACATCTTGAACTTTCGTGCCTTCCGCGCGCGCTGTGAAGCTTAAAGCCATACGATGTTGCAATACAGGCTGTGCAAGTTCAGCGACGTCATCAATGCTTGGCGCGAGGCGGCCATCATAAAGCGCACGCGCGCGGGCGCATAACATCATGGCTTGGCCGGCACGTGGGCCAGGGCCCCATGAAACTGCATTATCGACAATGTCATCGCCATTACCTGGTCTTGCGGACCGAACGAGATCTAAAATCGCATTTACCACTTTGTCGCTGACAGGCATGGTGCGCACAAGTTCTTGAATGCCGATGAGTGTTTTCGTGTCGAGCACAGATTGGGCCGTGTTTTCATCGCGCCCTGTTGTTTCTAAAAGAATGCGTTTTTCAGCCTCATCAGATGGATAAGGCACATCCACCTGCATCAAGAAACGATCAAGTTGCGCTTCCGGCAGTGGATAAGTGCCTTCTTGCTCCAACGGGTTTTGTGTTGCCAAAACATGAAATGGTTTTGGCATATCATGGCGCTGACCAGCAACGGTCACATGGTGTTCCTGCATGGCTTGGAGCAAAGCTGACTGGGTGCGAGGTGACGCACGGTTTATTTCATCGGCCATCAGCAACTGCGTGAAGATCGGACCGGGGATAAATTTAAACTTTCGGTTTCCCTTTTGGTCTTCATCCAAGATTTCTGAACCCAAAATATCAGCTGGCATAAGATCCGGTGTGAATTGAATACGGCTTGAAGTGATCCCGAGCACAGTTCCGAGCGTTTCCACCAGCTTGGTTTTCGCTAGACCCGGTGCGCCAACCAAAAGGACATGGCCGCCTGATAAAACCGAAACAATTGTGCGTTCTACAACGGATTCTTGACCAAAAATGACTTGGCCGACCTCGGTACGTACCTTTGCCAATTGCTCGAGAGCTTTATCCGCCCGCTTTACAATTTCTTTCTCGCTTAGTCCTTTATCGAGGTTTTCGTTGCTTCCCATGTTACGATTCACTTTCAATGCTGATTAAAATACATAACTGATTTGTTTTACGTAGCTTATTCTCTTACAGATGGCTGACAAGAGGGTAATGATGCACTATTTCGTTATCTAGTGGTTTTTGGACAGAATAATGACAAATAACGGTTTAACAACATCAACGGATACCAGTGGCCTGGCTGAAATGGTTCGCAGAGCCATGGATGATCGTAATTCTACGGGTGGTGGCTTGCCGCCGGTAGAAGCTTGGACCCCCCCGTTTTGCGGTGATTTGGACATGGAAATCCGCCGCGATGGCACGTGGTTTTATATGGGCACACCCATGGGGCGGAAATCACTGGTTCGTCTTTTTTCTTCTGTGCTTCGAAAAGATGAGGATGGGGAAACCTATCTGGTTACGCCGGTCGAGAAGGTGCGAATCAGAGTAGTTGATGCGCATTTTTTAGCCGTTGAGATGCAAGTCAGCGAAAATGATCAGGGACAAGTTCTCACATTTCGCACAAATGTTGGAGAATTGATTGAAATTGGCAAAGATAATCCGCTTTGGTTCGATATTGCGGGTAAGGATGCTGAGTTGAAACCTTATTTTCATGTGCGTGGGCGTCTTGAAGCTTTGGTCAATCGTGCAACTATGTATGATCTGGTTGATTTGGGAGAAGAAATTGAGATTGATGGTGTTTCCATGTTTGCTGTCAAATCCAATGGTCAAATCTATCCAATCATGACCATGGCCGAACTCAATGCTCAATCTTAATGGCTGAAGTTGCTGAATGAATAATCTTGCTAATATATCCAGAAGCTTTTCAGCACAGGAATTTGCTGATCTCTCAAAGGCGGATCATGATGAAATTTTAAAGCATGACCCGATTGCGCTGTCTGAAACGCATGGTGACCATCGTTTAAATCCTGATCTATCTGATGAGTTGCGCAATCTAAAACTTCGCCCCGCTGCAGTTTTGATCCCGGTTATTGCTGACGAAGATGTGGCGCGCGTGATCTTAACGGTGCGAACTGAAAAGCTACGCAAACATTCAGGGCAGGTTGCCTTTGCGGGTGGGGCAATTGATGCGGCAGACGCATCGCCCGAAGATGCAGCCATGCGCGAAGCGGAAGAAGAAATCGGGCTTGATGCAAGGTACATCGAAACTGTTGGTCAATTGCCGATCTATAGGTCTTTAACTGGTTTTTCTATCACGCCGGTCCTGGCGCTTGTGAAACCAGGTTTTCAATTGCAAGCAAGCCCCGATGAAGTCGATCAGATTTTTGAAGTGCCGCTGATGGATTTGATGAACCCGGATAACCATATTCGCGACAGTTTAATTTGGCAGAATAAACGTCGATATTTTTACACAATTAAACATCCAGAGCAGCGGATTTGGGGTGTGACAGCGGGCATAATTCGCACGCTTTATGAGAGGCTTTATGCATGAGTGCAGAATATTCTGTCAAAGATCAGTCCTGGTTTCAAAATAAGCGTTTTCAGGAAGTGTTTGCCTTGCTTAATGCCGATGATGGTGAAGCGCGCGTAGCAGGCGGAGCGGTGCGAAACTCACTCATGGGCGGTGATGTGGCTGATATTGATATTGCAACGACCTTATTGCCAATTGATGTTGTCGATCGCGCTAAAACCGCGGGTATGAAGCCTGTTCCAACTGGGATCGAGCATGGAACTGTGACAATCCTCAATAAAGGCGAGACTTTTGAAGTGACAACTTTGAGAGAAGACATTGATACCGATGGACGTCATGCCGAGGTTCGATTTGGCAAAGACTGGCAAAAGGATGCGGATCGCCGTGATCTCACGATCAATGGTTTATATGCTGACGTTGATGGCAATGTGATTGATCTGGTTGGTGGTTTGGCAGATATCGAAACTGCCAATGTGAGATTTATCGGCAATGCAGAACAACGCATCGAAGAAGATTATTTGCGCGTATTGCGGTTTTTCAGGTTCTTTGCCCAATATGGCAAGGGCAGGCCAGATGCTGAGGGTTTGAAAGCAAGCGCGCGTGCTGTGTCTAAATTATCTCAATTATCAGCCGAGCGGATTTGGAAAGAAATGCGATTGCTCTTTTCAGCGGATGATCCATCTCGTGCTTTGTTGTGGATGCGCACTACGGGGGTTCTAACAGCCATATTTCCCGAAACAGAAAAATGGGGCATTGATAGCATTGGACCTCTAATGGAAACGCGCGATGCGATGAATTGGGAGAACGATCCCATGCTTTTGCTCGAAGCTATTATTCCACCTGATGTTGATCGCGTTGGTGAATTGGCAAGCCGTTTGAAAATGTCAGGAGCAGATCGTGATCGGCTTAAACATTGGGCCAAGACACCTAAATTTGCACATGATATGGCCGAAACGGCGTTGGATCGCCAGATTTACCGTGGGTCATGGTCTGGCGTGAAAGATGTCTTGAGCCTGTCGCTTGTGAGTGCACGTTCGCGGGCAGAGGCCGATGATGCAGCGATGATTGAATCCGTGGGTTTTACGAAACTCTTGGCGCGCGCTGAAAAATGGGTCGAACCAAAGTTCCCTCTTTCTGGCAAAGATTTGATGGCGCTTGGTGTGAGTGCTGGCAAAGAGATGGGCGATCAGCTGAAAAAGCTCGAAGAGCTTTGGATTGAAAGTAATTTTAATCTGTCAAAATCAGATCTGCTTTCGAAATTGTAGTGCTACCGATTACGGGAATTCGACAATTGGTGGCAGCGATGACAAAATAGAATCGACATTGCCGCCGGTCTTAAGACCAAAGATCGTGCCGCGATCATAAAGCAGATTAAATTCGACATAGCGGCCACGACGGACCATCTGTTCTTTTCGATCTTCGTCAGTCCAGCTTTTGCCCGAATTCGCGTTGACGATTTTTGGATAAACCACGGAGAATGCGCGGCCTACATCTTGGGTGAACAAGAAGTCCGCATCCCATCCGCCATCTTCGTCTGAGCTATGAAGCCAATCATAGAAAATGCCGCCCACGCCGCGTGCTTCCTTTCGGTGCGGAAGATAAAAATATTCATCACACCAGTCTTTACAGTTTGGATAATCAGCAATCTCGTGACGATTACACGCAATTTCCATTGCTTTGTGGAAGAGCTGCGTATCAGCATCTTCCTGAGTTCTGCGGCGATTCAATACAGGTGTTAGATCTGCGCCGCCGCCAAACCATTGGCTGGATGTCACAACCATGCGGGTATTCATGTGAACAGCTGGCACATTTGGGTTCATCGGGTGGCAGATAAGCGAAATACCGGAAGCCCAAAATCTCGGATCATCTTCAGCACCAGGAATTTGGCTGCGAAATTCAGGTGAAAATTCGCCATAAACTGTCGATGTATGCACACCAACTTTCTCAAAGACGCGACCTTTCATGATCGACATAAGGCCGCCGCCGCCTTTGCCTTCGTCTCTTAACCAGTCGGTTTGAACGAATTTGCCCGGCTCGCCTTCATATTGCGGATTTTCAGATGATTCTTCTAAAGCTTCAAACGTTGCGCAAATCACATCCCTTAAGTTTTCAAACCACAGACGGGCTTTTTCTTTCTTTTCTTGGATGTCATCGGGAAGTCCGATCGGTAATTCGGGACGTTGTCTCATGAAAGCCTCAGTAGCGTTTGGATCAATCGTTCATAACAATATGTTTTGAGGAATGCCATAGGATCTTTGCAATAAACAAATGCGCGTTTGTCGCAGGAATTAAATGCGCGTTTGCCGAAGCGCTTCGCCGGTGATCATGGCAACTGACATGGCCAGATTTAGCGACCGCATATTGGGCTGCATTTCAATCAATATGCGCTCATCGACAGCCTCATGCACATTTTCTGGTACGCCTGAGCTTTCACGCCCAAACAAAAGAACATCATTGTCTCTATAACCCAGATCGCAATAGGGCTGTGCAGCTTTGGTTGACGCCAGAACAAGGCGATTCTTTTCCTCGATGTGCCAATCAAAAAATGCATCCCAAGAAATGTGACGCGTTAGATTTGTGACTTCCAAATAATCCATGCCGGCACGTTTTAAGTTACGTTCCGACAAATCAAACCCTGCCGGTTCGATAATGTGTAAAGGCACGCCAAGGCAGGCTGCCATGCGCATGATGGTGCCCGTGTTGCCGGGGATATCGGGTTGGTAAAGTGCAATTTGAATCATGCGACTTCGATAGAATGATTGGTGCAAATAGGCAACAGTGTTTTCCTTTGTCAGAAAAACTTGTCTCTGTGTAACTAGCTTTTTACAGATCAGTATATACAGTTAACGACATGTGAAGTTCGCAAAGAACAATTATCTGCCAATGAGAAGGAGTATTTCGTTATGGACAAAGTAACCCGCGTTATTTCCCGCTCTCTATGGATTTCGGCATTGACCCCGCTACGTATGCGACCGGCAGATAACGTGTAAAATCACCTTTCGTTACACTTTTATAATGTAACCGCTGCTTCGTTGTCTTTTGCAACGAGCGTTATCATCAAAATCAAATTCTATTCGCATTCATTTGCGAGTTCCCTTTTTTGTTTGTCAGTATTTGAGATGCGTAGAAAGACGTATTGCCTTTACTGATTTCGTTATCACATAGGACATTTTCATGTTTTCTTGGTTTGAAAAACGTATAAATCCATATCCCGCCAACGACGCGGTTTTGCCGCCTAAGGGTCTTTTTGCCTTTTGTTGGCATTATTCAAGACATGCTTCGCCATGGCTATTGATGGGCACAATTCTCGTCGCGTTGATCGCGGTTGGTGAGGTGCTCCTATATAGCTTCATGGGCGATATTGTGGATTTCCTCACGAATAGTGATCCTGCGACATTTTTTGACGAAAACTCATCTACGTTATGGTTGATGGGAATTGTTGTTGTGATTGGTCTACCGATCATTTCGACACTGCATGGTTTGGTTACCCACCAGACTCTTCTTGGAAGCTATCCAATGTCAATCAGATGGCTGATGCACCGTAGATTGTTGCAACATAGCATGAGCTTTTTTGCGGATGAATTTGCCGGACGTGTGGCGACGAAAGTCATGCAAACATCGCTGGCAGTTCGTGAAGCCGTGATGAAAATTCTCGACACATTCGTCTATGTGGTCGTGCAATTTTTGGCGATGATTGTGCTTCTGGTAAGCATTGACTGGCGTTTGTCGATCATATTCCTGGGATGGTTTGTGATCTATGCGTCTTTATTGATGTTTTTTGTGCCGAAGTTGAAAGTTGTTTCGCAAGCGCAAGCCGATGCGCGATCCATTATGACTGGACGTATTGTTGATAGCTACACCAATATTGGCACCGTGAAGCTGTTTTCGCATGCCGGGCGTGAGCTTAGCTATGCAAAGGATAGTATGGATCCATTCTTGGTCACTGTCTTTAAGCAGATGCGTCTTGTCACCAAGCTCGATCTCGGGGTGACATATAACAATAATCTATTGTTGTTCTTAGTTGCTGCGGTGTCCATTTGGTTCTGGTCTTTGGGTAATATTTCCATCGGCGCCATTGCTGTTGGCATTGCGCTGGCGTTGCGCCTTAACGGTTTGTCACACTGGATCATGTGGGAATTGGCCGGCTTCTTTGAGCAGATTGGTGTGGTTCAGGATGGTATCAACATGCTGACCAAGCCAGTTGAGATCAATGACATTACCGGCGCCAAGAGCCTTAAAGCCAAAGTTGGAACAATCTCATATAAAGATGTCCGTTTCCATTATGGTAAGGAGACAGGCGTTATTGAGAACTTGTCACTTGATATCAAAGCGGGTGAAAAGATCGGTCTTGTGGGACGATCAGGTGCGGGTAAAACCACGCTTGTTAATCTACTTCTGAGATATTTTGATCTCGAAAATGGTCAGATCTCTGTCGATGGGATTGATATCTCGACGGTCACGCAAGATTCGCTTCGATCACAGATTGGTATGGTATCGCAGGATACATCGCTGCTGCATCGTTCTGTGCGAGATAACATCGCTTACGGTAAGCCTGACGCGAGTGATGAGGAAATCTTGGATGCTGCGCGCCGCGCCAATGCACTTGAGTTCATTTCGGGTCTTGAAGATATGAAGGGGCGAAAAGGATTGGATGCGCATGTGGGCGAACGCGGTGTGAAACTGTCTGGTGGCCAACGCCAGCGGATTGCAATTGCCCGAGTGTTCTTAAAAGACGCACCTATCCTGGTTTTGGATGAAGCCACTTCAGCGCTTGATTCAGAAGTGGAAGCGGCCATTCAGGAAAACCTGTTTGAATTGATGCAAGGCAAAACCGTGATTGCGATTGCGCACCGCTTGTCGACCATTTCTGCTATGGATCGTCTGATTGTTCTCGATCAAGGTGCAATCCTGGAAGAGGGGTCACATGATGATCTCGTGGCGCAGGGCGGGATTTATTCCGACCTTTGGTCACGTCAATCTGGTGGCTTCATCAATATCGGTGAAAAACAAAAAGAGGCGGGGGAATAATCCTCCGCCTCTTTGGCACCTTGTCTTCAATGCAATAACTATTTGAACTTGGAATGATCTGGTGTTGAACAAGAATCGCGGACAATCAGATCACCATGGAGCAGGGCGCTTTCAATCGGAATGCTGCGATCTGGCAGATTGTCCAAGAGATGGTTCATTGCAATCTCGCCCATCTGTCTGCGCGGTTGACGAATTGTAGTCAGCGCAGGGCTGACATTGTTTGCAAAGGGAATATCATCAAAACCAATTACGGAGAAATCGCGCGGGACATTAAACCCGCGAGATTGCAAAGCGCTGATTGCACCAATCGCTGTATCATCATTGTAGCAGAAAAATGCAGTGGGCAATTTATCTTTGATAAAGAGCTGTTCAATTGTAGACCGACCACCTTCACTTGTGCCGTTGCCATTGACCTTCCAGACATAACTTTCATCAAATGAACTGGCGAGCGCTGCACAATAGCCTTGGTGACGCAATTCAGACACTGAGTCTCCTTGCGGGCCTGAAATATATACAATGCGCTTGTGCCCGAGTGATAAGAGATATTCGACGGCCAATTTAGATGCGTTGATGTTATCAATACCGACAAAACTCACATCGGTGTGCTCAATAGGTTGAGACACGGTTACGAGAGGTGGCAAACGATTGCTGCGACCTTGTGCTTCATCTTGTACCGGCATGCTGCCGGTTAAAAGTATCAATCCGTCCGTCATGCCAGACGCTAAAAAGCGCATGTAATTTTCTTCAAGATTGGCTTTGCTGTCTGTGGCTCCGATGAGAAGGCCATAACCACGTTGATTGGCAACTTTTTCAAGACCGGTGAGAATGCCCGGAAAGTTAGGGTCAGAAATAGAATTGGTCAGAACCATCACCATTTTGGAGCGCTGCATGCGCAAATTCTGCGCCATAGGGTTGGCGCGATATCCGGTGCGGGCAATAGCAGCGGTGATTTTTTTGCGCGTACTTTCCGTGACTTTTTCCGGAAAATGTAATGCTCGGCTAACGGTCGCAATGGATACGCCTGCAATCTTTGCAACATCTTCAATCGTTGCAGGTTTCTTTGTAATTTTTTCCAAACCGCCTCACCCAAACCGCCACTTTTGGCAAATATTACGCTTACAAATCAGTATGTAGCAAAAAAATATTACATTATTTCTATACAAAAATTAGAGAATTAATCCAATATTTTAACGCATTTCAATACATCAAACTTAGGCGCTAATGTAAAATAAAAAGGTTTACATCGAAAATAAAAACGTTTACATTTTTTTCAGATTGCTAAGACGGACGGCTTTGGGAGGGGCTATCATGTTTGAAGGCGCACGTAGTTCTAATTCAATTTTGGCCGCTGATCGCATCAGCAAATCCTTCGGTGCAGTGCCTGTACTTTTCAGTGTGAGTTTCGACATTGAGGCGGGGGAAGTGCATGCACTGATCGGAGAAAATGGTGCGGGTAAATCCACTTTGATGAAAATCTTGGCTGGGTTCCATTCTCCAACTTCAGGCAGTGTATATCTCGATGGTCAGCCGATTGTTCTTCCGCCAAATGGCAAAGCGGAAGACCTCGGGATTGTGCTTATTCACCAAGAGCTGAATTTGGCCGAGCAGATGACGGTTGAGGAAAACATCTTCTTAGGACGCGAATTGCATAAAGGTGCATTTCTTGACCGAGTTGCCATGCGCAATCAGGTGCGCCAACAACTGACCGAAATTGGATTGGATATCTCTCCAACAGCACGCATTTCCGATCTTTCCATTGCGCAAAAGCAAATGGTGGAAATCGCAAAGGCCATCAGCCGAAACGCGCGTGTTTTAATCATGGATGAGCCCACAGCTGTTTTGACGGAAGCTGAAACAGAATTGTTTTTCCGCCAAGTGCGTCGCTTAAAAGAACGCGGCGTAGCGGTGATCTTCGTGTCGCACAAACTTGCCGAAGTGAAAGAGATTTCAGACAGGGTGACCGTCTTGCGCGATGGCCAATGGATTGGCACCAAAAATATTGAGGATCTTTCCTTGGACGACATGGCGCAGATGATGGTTGGACGCGAATTGTCTGATCTTTATCCGCCGATGAATGAAGTTAATATTGATGCGGACGTAATCTTGAAAGTCGACGGTCTCTCAACCTCCAAATTAAGCGATGTGAGTTTTGAACTGCGCAAAGGCGAGATATTGGGTTTCTCTGGTCTCGTTGGTTCAGGCCGTTCGGATGTGTTTGAAACCATATGTGGATTGCAAAATATTGATGCCGGGGTGATCTCGTTTGAAGGTGAAAATGTCGTCTTCTCAAATGTCGCGCAAGCGCGCGAGAAGGGGTTGTCATACTTGACCAAAGACCGCAAAGAAAAAGGTCTTTTGCTTGAGCAGAAAATGACACCCAATATGAGCCTCTTTGCGCTACCGAAGTTTGTCAAACGGATGCTGCTAGATAGCCAGGCGGAAGAAAGCGCGTTGGCGCGTGGTATTCGCCGGTTTGATATCAGAACGCGCGATGCGGAGATCAAAGTTGGTGATTTATCCGGTGGTAATCAGCAAAAGCTACTGCTTGCTAAGATGATGGAGACCGATCCGAAGATCATCATCGTTGACGAACCTACGCGCGGTATCGACGTGGGTACCAAACAACAAATTTACCATTTCATCGCAGCGCTTGCCAAAGAGGGGGTTTCAGTAGTGGTCATTTCATCAGAAATGCCAGAAATCATCGGCATCTGCCATCGCGTTTATGTCATGCGCGAAGGCCGCATCATGGGTGTTCTGTCCGGCAGTGAAATTAATGAAAATGATATCATGCGCTATGCCGCAGGCCTGAAGGAGGCAAGTTAATGTCGTCAGTAGAAGTAGCAGAGGCGGAAGATAGACCTTTGAGAAAGATTGACTTTAAAGCAATTGGCCCGGCCTTGGCTTTGTTGATCTTGTGCATCATTGGATATCTTTTAAATCCGGCATTTTTGGGCGAGGGGAACATTACCAACTTGCTCACGCGTTCGGCCTTTATTGGTATCATTGCCGTTGGCGCAACATTTGTGATTACGGCAGGCGGCATTGATCTATCCGTTGGCTCCATGGCTGCGGTGATTTCAGGCGTCATGATCATTATCATGAACAATTTGATCGACACATTAGGTGCAGGCGTGAGCACGGTGCTTGTCGGCTGCGGCTGTAGCATTATCCTAGGCTTTGGAGCTGGGTGGATCAACGGTGCCTTGACCACAAAAGGTAAGATTGAAGCCTTTATTGTGACCTTGGGAACGATGGGGATCTACCGTTCTTTGGTGACTTATTTTGCCGATGGCGGCACGCTATCTCTAAGCTTTGAGCTCCGCGATGTGTATCGCCCGGTTTATTATGACAGCTTTGCAGGTTTGCCGATCCCGGTTTGGGTTTTTGCAGGAGTATCCATCGCCGGATGGGTATTGCTTAATCGCACAGCCTTTGGACGCTATTGCACGGCCATTGGATCGAATGAGAGCGTTGCAAAATACTCAGCCGTCAATGTCGATAAAATCAAAACTACGACCTATGTCATTCAAGGTTTTTGTGTGGCGCTTGCGACCATTATTTATGTGCCGCGCTTAGGCTCGGCATCGGCTTCGACCGGCGTGCTTTGGGAACTTGAAGCAATCGCTGCAGTGATCATCGGTGGCACAGTTCTAAAGGGTGGCTATGGCCGAATAGGTGGCACGATCCTGGGCGCGCTCATTCTGACAACTATCGGAAATATCTTAAACTTTACAGATCTGATCTCAAATTACCTGAATGGAACAATGCAAGGTCTGATCATCATCACCGCTGTTTGGCTGCAACGCGCCGAATGGAGCAAAAAGAAGACTTAACTTCACGAAATTGATCTGCGGCTGAGAGGATCAGCTGCAGCAATAGCCGCACGGCTTTCGTGCACACTTTGAACCCGTTGGGAGGAACAACTATGCTTAAAAATACGATTTTTGCGCTAACTTTAGGTGCCGCAATGGCATTGGGTGGCGCAGCAAATGCAGCCGATAAATCAAGATCGGTGTGTCATATCCGACACCAACTCATGCTTGGGCAGCAGGTATGAACTGGCATGCAGAACAAGCTGAAAAACGTCTTGAAGCTCTGCATCCAGATATCGATCTGATTTTGGTCAACTCACCAGATCCAGCGTCGCAAGCCAGCGCGCTTGAAGACATGGTGTCCGTCAATCAGATTGACGCACTTGTCGTGTTACCATTTGAATCTGATCCTTTGACAGATCCTGTTTTAAACGTGAAAAAATCAGGTGCCTTGATTACGGTTGTTGACCGTGGTTTGAGCCGCGAAGGTATCGAAGATATCTATGTTGCTGGCAACAATCCTGAGCTTGGCCGTGTGTCAGCTGAATATATGAAGGGTCGTCTAAAATCAGGCGATAACATCGTGATCCTTCGTGGTATTCCAACAACCATTGATAACGAGCGTTTTGATGCGTTTATGGCGGAAATCGAAGGCTCTGGCATTAATGTGCTTGATCACAAACATGCCAACTGGAACCGCGATGATGGCTTTGAAGTCATGCAGGATTTCCTAAGCCGTTTCCCTGATATTGATGCTGTTTGGGCGCAGGATGATGACATCGCAATTGGTGTTGTTGCCGCTCTGAAACAAGCAGGCCGTGATGGCGATGGCATGTTCGTTGTCGGCGGTGCTGGCATGAAGGAAACGATCAAAGCGATCATGGATGGTAATGAGCTTCAGCCAATTGATGTGCTTTATCCGCCAGCGATGCTTGCAACTGCGATGGACGTAACCGTTGCTGCATTTAAATCAAATGGTCCAGTTGCTGGTCGTTACATCCTTGGTGCGACTTTAATTGATCAAAGCAATGCTGATCAGTTCTACTTCCCAGATTCACCATTCTAAGAAGTAGATTTACTTAAACAATAGAGGGCAATACGCATTGCCCTCTCCCTTTTTGCGGAGATATTCGATGAAAACGATAAAAGGTCCAGCGCTTTTCCTGGCTCAGTTTGCAAGTGATGAGGCGCCATTTAATTCTTGGGATAGCATCACCAAATGGGCAGCAGAATGCGGCTATAAAGGTGTGCAAGTGCCAAGCTGGGATGCTCGATTGATCGACTTGGAAAAAGCAGCCCAATCACGCGATTATTGTGACGAATTTAAAGGCGTTGCAGCTGAAAACTGCGTCGAGGTCACCGAATTATCCACGCATTTACAAGGACAGCTAGTGGCTGTTCACCCCGCTTATGATCAAGGCTTTGATGGTTTTGCAGCACCTCATGTGCACAATAATCCAAAAGCACGGCAGGAATGGGCAGTAAAGCAAATGAAGATGGCGCTTTCTGCGTCGAAAAACCTTGATATCAAGCAACATGTTTCATTTTCCGGGGCGCTTGCCTGGCCATATTTATATCCCTGGCCGCAACGTCCTGCAGGATTGGTGGAAGCCGCCTTTGATGAATTGGCCAAATGCTGGACACCGATTTTAAATCATGCTGACGAATGTGATGTAGATATTTGTTATGAAATACACCCAGGTGAAGATCTACATGATGGCGTGACATTTGAGATGTTCTTGGAACGCGTGAATAATCACGCGCGTTGTAATATGCTTTACGATCCGTCGCATTTTGTATTGCAATGTCTCGATTATCTCGATCACATCGACATCTATAAAGACCGGATCAAAATGTTCCACGTCAAAGATGCTGAATTTAATCCAACGGGGCGCCAAGGTGTTTATGGTGGTTATCAAAGCTGGGTTGATCGGGCAGGGCGTTTCCGCAGTCTTGGCGATGGACAAGTAGATTTTGGAGCAATCTTTTCAAAAATGGCCGCCAATGATTTTGATGGCTGGGCGGTTGTCGAATGGGAATGCTGTTTAAAGCATCCTGAAGATGGTGCGCGCGAAGGGGCTCAATTCGTCAAGGATCATATTATCCGTGTTACAGAACGCGCATTTGATGATTTTGCCGATGGCGGTACGGACGATAAGGTCAATCGCCAGATGTTAGGTTTGGAGGGTTAATCATGGCAATTGAAGGTCGAAGCGAAGAATTAGATGCGCCCATTCGTTTGGGCATGGTCGGCGGTGGCAGCGATGCCTTTATCGGTGGTGTTCACCGCATTGCCTCGCGGATTGATGATCATTACCGTCTTGTAGCAGGGGCGCTCTCTTCAACACCTGAACGTGCTCAGAAATCAGGCCGCGAATTGGGTTTGGCAGAAGATCGCATCTATGATGATTTTAATGCAATGGCTGAAGCTGAAAGTGCGCGCGAAGATGGGATCGAGGCCGTTGCAATCGTAACCCCCAATCATGTGCATTATGCTGCTGCTAAGGCGTTTTTAGAGCGCGGCATACACGTTATTTGTGACAAGCCCCTGACATCAACGCTGCAGGATGCGGAAAAACTGTTTGACGTTGCTGAGAAATCCAATGCGCTGTTTATTTTGACACATAATTACACCGGATATCCAATGATCCGGCAGGCACGGGAGATGATCGCCAATGGTGATCTGGGTGCTTTGCGTGTGATCCAGGTTGAATATGCGCAGGACTGGTTATCTGAAGAGCAGGATTTTAAGCAAGCGGAATGGCGGACGGATCCGGCGCGATCAGGTGCAGGCGGTTCAACGGGTGATATTGGCACGCATGCCTTCAATTTAGCCGCTTTTGTCACAGGATTAGAACTTGAAAGTCTATCCGCTGATATTCAAGCCTTTGTTGAAGGTCGCCAGGTGGATGACAATGCCCATGTGATGTTGCGTTATAAAAGCGGCGCACGTGGTATGTTGTGGTGCAGCCAAGTCGCACCGGGCAATGAAAATTGTCTCCGCCTTCGAGTATATGGCGAAAAAGGTGGTCTTGAATGGGCGCAAGAAGATCCAAATTATCTTTGGTATACCCCGCTTGGTGAAAGCAAGCGTTTGATCACGCGGAATGGTGCTGGAGCCGGTGCTGCAGCTGCGCGCGTGAGCCGTATACCACCAGGACATCCAGAAGGATATTTGGAGGGCTTTGCCAATATTTATAGCGAAGCAGCAAAGGCGATCACCGCCAAACGTCATCAAGGCGAGGTCGATGCTGACGTGATTTATCCAACAGTTCAGGATGGATTACTCGGCGTAAAATTCATCGATGCCTGTGTGCGTTCATCAGCTGGCAATGCGCAATGGGTTGAGGTCAAATAAAAATCTGATCTTGGTCGACATGTTTGCCCAGCACGATTAAGCTTTAAGAAAGCCCGAGGATTTTTGGGCTTTCAATTTGTTTGCGGGGCCTCAAATGGATTTAGAACTTAACAACAAGGTGATATTGGTAACCGGTGGTGCATCTGGGATCGGCGCTGCCATATCAATGGTTCTCGCAGAAGAAGACGCTATCCCCGTCATTTTAACGCGGCGCGCACCGGATGTGGAATTCAAAGATGCATTGCGCGCACTTAATGATAAAGCACGCTTTATCATCACTGAGCTGACCGATGATCAACAATGTGAGAATGCGGTCCACGAAACAATGGATGCGTTTGATCGCATTGATGGGCTGGTCAATAATGCTGGTGCAAATGATGGCGTTGGCTTAGATGCGGGACCTGATGCATTTCGGCAATCAATCGAGAATAATCTAACGCATTATTATACAATGGCGCATTTATGCCTGCCGCATCTTAGGAAATCTAAAGGTTCGATCGTCAATATTTCATCTAAAACCGCGCTTACCGGGCAAGGTGGTACGTCTGCATATTGTGCAGCTAAAGGCGCGCAATTGAGTTTAACGCGAGAATGGGCAGCGGATCTTGCCGATGATGGAATTCGGGTCAATGCTGTCATCCCAGCTGAAAGCATGACGCCACTTTATGAGCGCTGTCTTGAAGATATGGGAGAACCCGACGTAGAGCTTGCAAAGATCTTAAAGCGCATTCCATTGGGTAATCGGATGACAGAACCGCGTGAGCTTGCCAATGCGGTGGTCTTTCTATTATCAAACCGAGCAGCCCATACGACGGGGCAATGGCACTTTGTCGATGGTGGTTATACCCATCTCGATCGTGCGCTAAGCAAAGACTAACATCGCATCATGTAATTTGAGGAGAGATTGCAATGCTTAAAGGAATTCACCCACTGCTGAATGCAGATATTCTTCACACACTTGCGTCAATGGGACATGGCGATCGTCTCGTTATTTGTGATGCAAATTTTCCTGCGGCTGCAGTCGCGGCGGAAAGTGTGCTTGGCCATCATTTGGAAATGGGTGTGGATGCGATTGAGGCGCTGGAAGCGATTTTAACAGTTTATCCCATCGATACCTTTGATGTTGATATCCCTCCAGCATGTGGAATGCAGGTCGTGGGAGCACCTGATGAAATTCCTGAAGTTATCCAAATTGCTGATCCGATCATTAAAAATGCAGGTGCTGCTATTGAATTGATCGAGCGTCACGCATTTTATGCGTCTGCAAAACAGACCTATGCTGTGATCCGTACCACTGAAACAAGGTTTTATGGCAATTTCATTCTGCGCAAGGGCGTTGTTTGGCCGAAATAATCACCAATAAAAAAGGCGATGCCTTTGGCACCGCCTTTCAAGAGTTCATTTTCTCTAAATTAGTCGCGCAAACTGCTGACTAAAACTGAGGAGCCTGTATCTGGGCGACGTTTTGATTTCAATGCCACCACTTTAAACCCAGCCGCTTTAAGCTCTCGTAAGAAAGCAGGCAGTGCCGCAACCGAACGCGCGTGGATATCATGGAATAAGATGATGCCTTTGCCGCGGGCTTTCACACGTGCCATTGTTCGCTTAACGATCGTGTCAGCTGAATCTTTGAAATAGTCTTTTGAATCGATATCGACATCCAGCACAGTTACGCCACGTTGCCCGAGCCATTTGCGCAAGGATGAGGTGCTGGCAAGATAAGGGAAGCGGAAGAATGGAGCATTGATGCCTGCTTTCGCTAAAGCTTTTTCACCTGCACGAATTTTAGATTTGCCGGATTCAAATGAGACTTTAGCAAGGTTTGCGTGATCAAAGGTGTGGGAACCGATTGAATGCCCTCGCGCACGCACCTGTTTGACAAGCCCTGGATAATAACTTGCCATCGAACCAACCATTAAGAAGGTCGCTTTAACGCCGTAATTGCTCAATGTGTTTAGGATGGCTGGGGTTTTACCTGGAACAGGGCCATCGTCGAATGTGAGAACCACTTCGCCGGGTTTCAATTTTATGTCAGAGATGGAATTGACATAAATCGTGCGACCAGCAAGCTTACCTGAAGACGGTCGGGCAAGCGGCGATGAGCTTGGCGTCTCTGGGAATTTAACTTTAGGTTTTTTCGCTTCTTGAACAGGTGCAAAGCTTCGAACCGCATTTGCCTGTTGTGTATTAGAAAGCTTGGAAGGTGAAGATAAATTCTTCACATTGGGATCGACTTTAGCTTGCTTGCTGGCACAGCCAGCCAATAGAGCAATACTTACCAAACACGCGGCGACACTTACAATACGCATTTTTACACCAGTACTAAATTTACAATTGCAAGCTTTATTTCATTTTATGGTTAATTTTCTCTCAACAGGGCATCTGATCGACCAATAAATTCCTATTTGGTATAAATTGCGTTGCGCTGCAGCATGGCCGCGCGTTAAAGGTAAATCATGATTCTAGATCGTCTTTTCAAAAAGTTTGAAGGCACCATCGATCCGTTTGAAGATGTAGACAATCTTCAGCCGCCCGAAACGACGTTGGCGTTTATTTGGCACTATATTGGCCAAGCCAAACCTGTATTCGCTCTCATGTTGGTTTTTGGTGGACTTGTTGCACTGTTTGAAGCAGCGATGTTCTACTTTATAGGTCGCATTGTGGATCTGTTGGCAAATGTTGAACCTTCAGACGGTTGGGATGGGCTTTTATCTCAATATGGCTTTGAACTCGTTCTGATGTTGGTTATCGCTACAATCGTGCGCGTGACGATCGTCACAGGTGGAGCGATATTAGAAGAACAGATTGTTGTTCCTGGCTTTTTCAATCGCGTGCGCTGGCAAGCCCATCGTCACGTCTCGCAGCAAAATCTACCTTTTTTCCAGAATGATTTTGCTGGGCGGATTGCGACCAAAATTTTGCAATCTGGTCAAGCTACCGGCGATTTGATGATCTCAGCCCTGCAGGTGGTTTGGTTTATTATCATCTATTCCGTCACAACGCTGACCATGGTCGCAACGCTTGATTGGCGGCTGGCGGCTTTGGTAGCCGTGTGGCTCACATTATTTATGATCGTGGCGCGATATTTGGTGCCACGCGTGCGACGTAGTGCGAGAAATATGGCGGAAAAGAGCTCGATGCTCAATGGGCGTCTAACTGACAGCTATAGCAATATTCAAACATTGAAGTTGTTTGCCAATGATGAGGAAAATGATCACTTCCTTAAAGATGGTGTGAAGCAATTTATCGCGGCTCTGATTATCTTTACGAGAAACATCACCACGGTGCGTTTCACACTAGCGGTTTTATCGGGGTCGATGATCTCATTAATTGCGATCTTGTCGATTGATTTGTGGCTAGCAGAGCTTATCACAATTGGTGAAGTTGCATTTGCACTTGCGCTGATGTTGCGCTTAAGCCTCTTGATGGGTCGTTTGATGACACAGTTAAATGCGTTAATGCGAAACTATGGCACTATCCAAAACTGCGCTGAGTTGATTTCAAAACCGATTGGATTGCTCGACAAACCGCATGCGCCTGATCTGGTCGTTAAAGACGCGTCAATTGAGTTTGATCAAATCCATTTTGACTATCTTGAAGATAAGCCCGTGATTAAAGACTTGTCGCTCTCTATCAAGCCGGGCGAGAAGATTGGTATTGTCGGACCATCAGGGGCAGGGAAATCTACCTTGGCAAATTTATTGCTGCGCTTTTTTGATGTGGAGCAGGGCGCAATCCGAGTTGATGGACAAGATATTAAAGATGTCACGCAACGTTCCCTCCGTGCTCAGATTGGCGTCGTGACCCAAGATACGGCGCTTTTGCATCGTTCCATAAGAGACAATATCTTGTTTGGCCGTTCGGATGCAGATGAGAATGATCTCATTAATGCGATTGAACAGGCACAAGCGACTGAGTTCATCGATAATCTGGAAGATTATAAAGGTCGTCGCGGATTGGATGCACATGCAGGCGAGCGGGGCGTTAAATTATCTGGCGGACAAAGACAACGCATCGCAATTGCGCGGGTGATTTTAAAGGACGCGCCGATTTTAGTGCTGGATGAAGCCACATCAGCGCTTGATTCAGAAATTGAAGCCATCATCCAGGTTCATTTAGAAGAATTGATGGAAGGCAAAACCGTAATTGCCATAGCGCATCGTCTATCGACCATTGCGAAAATGGACCGCTTGGTGGTTTTGGACCAAGGGCGCATTGTTGAAAATGGGACTCATGACCATTTGCTTAAAAATGACGGGCTTTATGCTCGGTTATGGTCACGTCAATCAGGTGGATTTATTGCGGCTGACTAATGCGTCGTAAATATGATTCTCTTACCGTGGAGAAATGGGGCGTTTTAGGTATTAAAACCCAAGTTTTCCACTGACCAGTACGATAGTTTTTAATTTCAATGCTTTTTTCCCGCGACAATGTGCCATCCTTTGCGGGTTGGGTATGGACTTCTTGTTAGAAGGGGCATAGAACGCGCTTAATTGGGTGCCCTCGCGCTGATAATGTTGATTCATGTCAATAGTTTGGCAATCACGATTATCGAGCAAGATTTAAGGAGACATTGAACCGTGAGTGAACAAGACAACGGACAAAATGATCACAACGAGCCAACTCGTCGCGATTTTCTATATTTAACGACTGGAATGGCCGCAGCAGTGGGTGCTGTCGGCGTTGCCTGGCCGTTTATCGATCAAATGAACCCGGACGCTGCGACACGCGCTGCGGGTGAACCGATTGAGGTCAATGTTTCAAGCTTGGAGCCAGGCGGTCACGTGATCGTTAAATGGCGCGGCAAACCATATTTCGTTCGTTACCTGACAGATGATGAGATCGTTGCTGCTGACGAACTTACCGAAGGCGACATGAAAGACTATGCACCTGTAGACACACGTGTTGGCGGTCCTTCAGATGAAGCGAAAAAATGGGTTGTTGTTTCAGCAAACTGTACGCACCTTGGCTGTGTGCCGCAGGTTGTTGATAGCAAGCCAGAGGGTTGGGCATGTGCATGTCATGGTTCAGTCTTTGATACAACAGGTCGCATCTTGCGTGGTCCGGCAGCGCTTAACTTGCCAAAACCACCATACGTTTTTGCAAATGACACAACGCTCGTTATCGGCACAGATCAGGCCTAGGGGAGATATTTATGAGTGGAAATCATTCAACATATGAGCCAACATCTGGTTTAGGTAAATGGGTCGATAGTCGTTTACCATTGCCACGCTTGGTTCATGATAGTTTCGTGTCTTATCCAGTGCCACGAAATCTGAACTATGCTTACACATTCGGCGGCATCTTATCGATCATGCTGGTTGTGCAGATCATCACAGGTATCGTGCTTGCGATGCATTATGCAGCATCGACTGAGCTTGCGTTTAATTCTGTTGAAGGCATCACACGTGATGTGAACTACGGCTGGTTGCTGCGCTATATGCACGCAAACGGTGCTTCGTTCTTCTTCATTGCAGTTTATCTTCACATTGCCCGTGGCCTTTACTACGGTTCTTATAAAGCACCTCGCGAGATCCTATGGATTTTGGGTGTTGTGATTTATCTTCTTATGATGGCAACCGGCTTTATGGGTTACGTTCTTCCTTGGGGACAGATGTCTTTCTGGGGTGCGACAGTGATCACAGGCTTCTTTACAGCCTTCCCAGTCATTGGTGAGCCTATTCAGCAATTGCTACTCGGTGGTTTTGCGGTTGATAACCCAACACTAAACCGCTTCTTCTCACTACACTATCTGTTGCCGTTTATGATTGCAGGCGTTGTTGTCCTTCACGTTTGGGCGCTTCACGTAACAGGTCAAACAAACCCAACAGGTGTCGAAGTTAAATCAAAAACCGATACGCTTCCATTTACGCCATATGCAACTGTTAAAGATGCACTTGGCATGGTCGTGTTCTTGTTGGTCTTTGCATATTTCATCTTCTTCATGCCAAACTTCCTTGGTCACGCGGATAACTATATCCCTGCTGATCCATTGGTGACACCAGCACACATCGTTCCTGAATGGTATTACCTACCATTCTACGCAATCTTGCGTGCGATTACTTTCGATTTAGGTCCTATCGATTCTAAATTGGGTGGTGTTTTGGCAATGTTCGGATCAATCATCATCCTGTTCTTCTTGCCATGGCTTGATACTTCAAAAGTTCGTTCTGCTGTTTATCGTCCTTGGTACAAGTTGTTCTTCTGGATCTTCGTATTCAACGCAATCTTGCTCGGTTGGCTTGGTGCGAAACCTGCGGAAGGCATTTACACAGTATTGGCTCAGGTTGGTACAGCTTACTACTTTGGTTTCTTCATCATCATCATGCCGCTTCTCGGCTTGATCGAAACGCCAAAGCGTTTGCCGAACTCGATTACCGAAGCCGTTCTTGCAAAAAGTGGGTCAGGGGCTGGAAAGCCTGAGGAGGCAGCTGCCTCTCCTGAGACACGCGGTTAATTGACGACAGATAAGGAATAAAGTCATGAAAAAAGTTATTTCAACTCTCCTTCTGCCGTTGATGTTGATCGGTCTGGCAGGTGTAACTGCTGCACATGCTGCAAGTGGTTATCCGATTAATAAGCCAAAAGAGCTTGATTGGTCTTTTGCAGGTCCTTTCGGCACTTATGATAAAGCACAGCTTCAACGTGGTTTGAAAATCTATGTGGAAGCATGTGCAGCTTGTCACTCAATGGACCTTGTTGCTTTCCGTAATTTGGAAGCTCTTGGTTACTCACGTGAACAAGTGAAATCATTTGCTGCAGAATACGAAGTCGAAGCAGAACCAAATGCGGATGGTGATATTGAAGATCGCCCAGCATTGCCTGCAGATTACTTCCCATCACCATTCCCAAATAAAGAAGCTGCTGCTTCTGCAAATGGTGGTGCGGTTCCTCCGGACTTCTCATTGCTAGCGAAAGCACGTTATGTTGAGCGCGGCTTCCCACAATTCGTATTTGATATCTTCACAGGATATAACGAAGCTGGACCAAACTACATCTATTCACTTCTAACAGGCTATGAAGATGCGCCTGCAGATGTGGAAGTTGGTGAAGGCACACATTACAATCCATACTTCATTGCAGGCTCTGCTCTTGCAATGGCTGCGCCATTGTCTGATGAACTGGTTTCTTATGATGATGGTACTCCTGAAACTTTGGATCAATATGCCAAAGATGTTTCAGCATTCTTGATGTGGGCTGCTGAGCCGCACCTAGAAGAGCGTAAGCGCACAGGTTTTGTTGTAATCAGCTTCCTGTTGATCTTAACGATCCTTGTCTATCTAACGAAGCGTTCAATCTTCTCAAGAATTGATCACTAAGTTAAAAGAATAACTTGAAAAACGCCGACTTGATTTTTAACAATTAAGTCGGCGTTTTTGTTTTTAAAGCGTGGATGTATTTGCCTGGGGACCCGTATTCATGAGTAATCTTCAATCAGAACTAAAAAAAGCGATCAGAACTATTCCGAATTATCCGCATGAAGGAATTATGTTTCGCGACATCACAACGCTTTTAAGCAATCCTAGTGCGTTTAGACGCTCTGTAGATGAGATGGTGCATCCGTTTACAGGCGCAGGTATTTCCCAAATTGTAGGCATTGATGCCCGCGGCTTTATCTTCGGTGGTGCAATGGCACACCAATTGTCAGCCGGATTTTTACCGCTACGTAAAAAGGGCAAATTACCTTATGAAACCGTGACCATGAGCTATGCGCTTGAATATGGTGAAGCGGAACTTGAGATCCACACAGATGCCGTCAAAGAAGGTGAGAAAGTTATTCTCGTTGATGATCTCATTGCAACAGGTGGCACGGCAGAGGCTGGCATTAAACTCCTGCAAATGCAGGGTGCTGATATTGTCGCCGCTTGTTTTGTGATTGATCTTCCTGATCTAGGAGGTCGTAAAAAGATCGAAGAGCTGGGCGTCCCTGTTCGCACTTTGATTGAGTTTGAAGGCGAGTAGATTTTAGCGCGTTAAGCTGCGTTTAAATTTTATCTTACGATCCAATCTGTTTTGACATTCTTTTGCCAGGACTTCTCATGAAGTTCTGGCGTGTCAGCATCAAATTTGGGATATCCCAAACACAGATAGCCTGTAAATTTCCAATCTTTTGGAACATCCATGATCTGATTAAATTCGTCGGGATTAAGGATCGAGACCCAGCCAACGCCTATGTTTAGTGAACGCGCCATAAGCCAAAGGTTATGGATTGCTGTCACCGTTGAATATAACAGCGTTTCTGGCATGGTTTGGCGCCCAAGACCCTTTCCCAAATCTGGGTTCATATCGGTGAAAACCGCAAGATGTAAAGGCGCTTCTTTTAATCCAGCCAGTTTGAGATTGTTGTAAGTCTCTAACTCGTCATCTGAATAGATATCAGCCGCTGACGCATTTGAGGCAGCGAAATTGTGATAGACCTTTTCTCTGATCTCATGGCTTTCGACTTTGATAAATCGCCATGGACGGCTATTGCCAACGGAAGGCGCAAGCTCAATAGCTTGCAGAAGCTGATCGACTTGCGCAGCAGGTATTGGCATTGTTTCAAAATGCCTGACATCGCGCCGCCAATTCAGCAAATTTAGCAGCGTGTCTCTGTCATTTTGATTGAACTTCATGCGGTCAAGATAGCGGACTAAGTGTTGAACTTAAACAGCATGACATCACCATCTTGCGTGACATATTCTTTGCCTTCATCCCGCGCTTTACCCGCTTCTTTGGCTGCAGTTTCACCGCCGAGAGAGACATAATCATCAAAGGCAATCGTCTGTGCGCGAATGAAGCCGCGTTCGAAATCCGTGTGGATCACACCGGCTGAAGCTGGTGCCTTTGTGCCTTTGCGAACCGTCCAGGCGCGCGTTTCTTTGGGGCCTGATGTGAAGAATGTGATGAGTTCCAAGAGTTCATAGCCTGCGCGAATAAGGCGGTCGAGACCAGCTTCGTCTAGCCCAAGTTCTTCCAAGAACATTGCGGCTTCTTCATCGTCAAGCTGCGCGACTTCGGCTTCAATAGCCGCTGAGATGACAACGGTTTTTGCGCCTTGTTCGGCAGCCATTTTTGCAACAGCATCTGATTGTGCATTGCCTTTGCCTGCATCTTCTTCTGCAACGTTACAAACATAAAGCACTGGTTTGGATGTGAGAAGGTTCAAGCCTTTAAGCATGCGTAAATCTTCTTCAGCAATACCATCGAGCATGTGGCGAACGGGCTTGCCGTCGTTCAAGAGCGCTAGCGCTTCTTCCATAACAGGGAGTAGAACTTGTGCTTCTTTATCTTTACCTGTCGCGCGTTTACGCATCTTATCGGTGCGTGCGTCCAAGCTCTCAAGATCAGACAGCATCAATTCTGTTTCGATGGTTTCCGCATCCGCAACGGGATCAATCTTACCCTCAACATGGGTGATGTCGTCGTCTTCAAAACAACGAAGTACATGCACGATGGCATCGACTTCTCTGATATTGGCTAGGAACTGGTTGCCCAAGCCTTCACCCTTGGACGCGCCACGGACTAGGCCAGCAATATCAACAAAGGAAATGCGGGTAGGGATCGTTTCTTTAGAGCCTGAAATATCGGCAAGTTGAGTAAGACGCTTGTCGGGAACCGCAACTTCACCAGTGTTTGGTTCAATTGTACAAAATGGGTAGTTCGCCGCTTGAGCTGCAGCTGTGCGTGTCAGCGCGTTAAAAAGCGTTGATTTCCCGACATTTGGAAGTCCAACGATACCACATTTAAATCCCATAGAAGTGCTCTCTTATGTAATGAAAAATATAAGGAGGCTATGGGGGAAACCTTGCCTTTGGTCAAGGGTTTCTCGGCATATTCGGCCGAATGTTAGGCTTACACGCGTAAATTATCCCTGCCACGCATGTCGCGGCAGGGATAATCGCTAATTTAACTTAGTGGCAGGCTGGACGCTTGCCTGGCAATAGAACTTTATCGATCACGTGGATCACGCCATTGCTAGCTTTAATGTCAGCGATTACAACATTTGCAGTTTGTGGTGTGCTGTCGCCGATTGTGACGCCGGATGCGCTTTTTGTGACGCAAAGACGTTTGCTGGCCAAGATTGGCTTAATGTAGATCGGTTCATGCGGAAGCTGACCTGATACCAAATTGCGGTCATCAACGTGGTAAAGAAGAATATCAGTCAATTGACCTTTGTTTTCAGGCTTCAAAAGTGTCTCAACAGTACCAGCTGGTAGCGCATCGAAAGCAGCATTTACTGGCGCAAATACTGTGAAGTGGCCTTTGCCAGAAAGTGTTTCTGCAAGGCCTGCAGCTTTTACAGCGGCAACAAGTGTTGAGAAGCGATCATCATTGGCTGCGATGTCAACGATGGTCGCTGCGTTTGCTGCAGTTGCTGAAAGTGCGATCACAGCGGCAGCAGCGGTGCGTTTCAATAGAGTTTTCATTTTGTGATCCTTTATCGTTCGAGGTTATGGGTAAGGCTACGCGAACGTTTTTGAATCAGATCATCAATTGTGAAATTTTCTTATTTTGGGTCATATTGAGCTATTTTGTCGCGATTTTTGCGTTTTTCGCAAATATATGAAATAAAAAACAAAAAGTGAGCGGAACTATAGGGGTGAATTTGGATCTATGAAAATTTTGATAAAGACTATTTCATTATTGGCAATAATGACGACCACAGCATTGGCCGATAGCTGTTGGACACATAATGGTTCATTAATGCGATTACAAGCGGATGGAAATAACCGCTGGTTCTCATATGAAAATCCAAAATCATCCTTGCGTCCATCCGGTGTTCAGCCCGGAACTTTGCTCTTTAACGGCCAAAATAATGGCGATTGGTATTCTGGTCTCGCGCGCGTATTTTCAAAATATTGTGTGGGAAATCCGCTCGAATATTGGGTAGAAGGCCCTGTAAGCCGTAATCCATTGCGTATTACGATGACTGGCACACGTGAAAAATCAAGACAATGTGTGTCCACAGGTGTGATCACAACAGACACTTTGGTCTTTACCTATTCGCATCAGTGCTAAGCGCGGAGACTTGGACTACTTCTTATCACCGAGAAGCTTTTTCAGCATTTCAGCCATTGGTCCGCTCGCTTGAGTGGACGGCTTGTTCTGTCTTGCTTGATGAATATGTGACTTGGCCTTGGGCTTTTGAGCGCTTGAGGCTTTCTTCGAAGCGTCTTTTTTCTTGGAAGCTTCTGTATCGCTTCCTGTTGCCAAAGCGATTTTGTTTATCAAGCCTGCCGCATCATCACGTGCGAGCAATTCAATATGCTCAGCAATCGTTTCCAATAATGGGTCCAGCCATTCGTAATCAGATTTTGCGAAATCACCGAGCACGTGGGAATTCACACGTGCCTTATTTCCCGGATGGCCAATGCCAATTCGGACGCGCTGATAATCTTTACCGCAATGGGCATCGATTGATTTCAAACCATTGTGCCCGCCATGGCTACCACCGCGTTTAATGCGGGTTTTGCCTGCGACGAGATCCAATTCATCGTGAAAGACGATGATGTCGTCAGGTGTAAGTTTATAAAACCGCATGGCTTCGCCAACGGCCTCACCTGAGACGTTCATAAATGTCTGAGGTTTTAAGATGAGGACTTTTTCGCCGGCAAGCTTGCCTACAAACACTTCGGATTTGAACTTGTTTTGCGATTTGGAAAAATTATGGCGGTCGATGATCGCATCAACCGCCATGAACCCGACATTATGTCGGTGTTTTTGATATTTGGGGCCCGGATTGCCAAGTCCTACAATGAGTAACATGGTGTCAGCCCCAAACTATTCTTATTCAGAAGCGTCTTCTGCTTCACCGCCTTCAGCTGCTTCTGCGTCTGCTGCATCATCAGCAGCGTCTTGTGCACCGCCTGGTGAGGCGATTGTTGCAACAGTGAAGTCACGATCTGTAATTGTTGGCTCAACACCTTCAGGCAATGTGATCGCTGAGATGTGAACGGCATCACCAATGTTCAATTCAGCAAGATCAGCAACAAGTGCTTCTGGAATTGAGTTGGCTGGGCATGAAACTTCAACAGTGTGACGTACGACGTTCAAGATACCGCCGCGCTTGATGCCAACACATGTGTCTTCGTTTTCAAACTGTACTGGGACTTCCACAACAACCTGAGTGTTTTTAGATACGCGCAAGAAATCAACGTGCATGACGAAGTCACGTACTGGATCGAGCTGGTAGTCTTTTGGAAGAACGTTCACTTTATCGCCATCAACATCAACTGTGATGATGTTTGTCATAAAACCACCGGAGTGGATACGCATTGTTGCTTCTTTGCGTGAAATGGCGATGGAAACAGGGGGCTGTTTGTCACCGTAAATAGATGCTGGAATTTGACCGTTACGACGAAGTTCCCGGGCGGACCCCTTACCGACCCGTTCGCGCGCAACAGCTTTGAGTGTATCGCTCATAGCGTGTTCCTTACTTTTCAAATATGGAGTAGTTTATGCTTGGCCAATAAGGCGGCTTAAACATCGGACATAACGTCCGAAACCATGTTGCCTCCAAGGGTGTCTACATGGATGAGCAGCTCTTAGACTATTGTGCCCGGACTTGCAAGGTTTTGCTGGCATTTTATCGTACCAGTCGTTCATGCACGCTTAATTCAACGCAAAGGCTTGAATGAGATCGGCAATACGCTTGCGTTGCCCCCGCATTTCAGCACGTTCGAACTTGTTTTGTGCGCGATTGAGTTGTCTTCGATTGGCGGAAGCAAGTTTCGAGATTTTACGGTTCATGACATCGCAATTTCTTTGCGGTTTTAAGCTTTTGACAGAATTGGCGAGCCGAGTAATTGCGTCCTCAGCAATGCGCACGTGATCTTCTTCATGACGTTTGACATCTGTATAAAGCGCTTTCCAGAAAATGCGGACGCTTTCCGGCGCGATTGTTTGATCAATCCATCTTGGCAATTGGATTGAACTCACCATGGTAAATTTTGCTGCTGATATGTGGCATTTACCGTCCTTGGTAATGAACTTCACCGGGCTTTCAAGATCAAAAGACGTAAAGCCAGCATGTCCGATCCCAAGTTTGGATCTTGGACCATTCTTTTGAATGCTTTTCCAGATTTGTTCAACGCTGGTACCGCCAACATTGAATGTGCTGTATTTTGTGGAAAAATTTGTCTGTGCATGAGCCGAAGCATTGAGAACGAAGATCGTTATCAAGCTTATTGCGAAGCGAAGTCCATAATTACTTTTAAATTTTATGGACTTACGCATGTATTTCCTAATCAAATAGGCTGGATACCGATTTCTCAGCCGAGGTTCTGTTAATTGCTTCACCAATCAAGCTGGCGGTTTCAATCACGCGAATATTATGCGTCGCCTGAACTTCTGGTGTTGCACGAATGGAATCAGTAATCACCAATTCGCGCAATTTTGAGGCACCGATTCTAGCTGCTGCGCCACCTGACAGCACACCATGGGTGATATAGGCTGTGACTGAGTTCGCACCATTGGCTAGCATTGCATCAGCAGCATTACACAAAGTACCACCTGAATCCACAATATCATCGATCAAAAGGCAATCTTTGCCGGATACGTCACCAATGATATTCATCACTTCAGATTCACCAGGGCGATCGCGGCGTTTATCAACGATGGCGAGCAGTGCATCCAAACGTTTTGCCAGTGCACGGGCGCGAACCACACCACCCACATCAGGCGATACCACCATCATGCTGCCTTTTTCGTAACGTTCTTTAATGTCACGTGCCAATGTTGGCATGGCAAATAGATTATCTGTCGGGATATCGAAGAAGCCTTGGATCTGACCGGCATGAAGATCCATCGTGAGTACGCGATCAGCACCAGCCTCTGTAATGAGGTTCGCAACGAGCTTGGCTGAGATTGGAGAACGAGGGCCTGGCTTTCTGTCTTGGCGCGCATAGCCGAAATAGGGTAGCACGGCTGTGATCCTGCGGGCAGAAGAACGTCTCGCCGCATCGATCATGATCAAGAGCTCCATGAGATTGTCATTGGCAGGATAAGATGTTGATTGAACGATGAAGACGTCTTCACCTCGAACATTTTCCTGAATTTCAACGAAAATCTCTTGGTCCGCAAAACGTCTTACGCTTGCCTTTCCAAGATGAAGGTTGAGGTATTGGCAAATATTTTCCGCCAGTTGCTGGTTCGAGTTGCCCGCAAAAATCTTCATCTTGTTCCGCCCGTATCTCTACAATTGGGTCCAGCACATAACATATGTTAAATGCACGATCTCCCAGCGCCTTTGCCAAAAGACTGTGGGAGTGCTTTTAGCGGCCTTTACGACGATTTCAAGAACCTTTCCACATAAAAAATGAAATTGTTGACAGAATCCTTCAAACCACCACAATTTCAAACGTTTTAGCTGGATGTCAGTTTTGTTGTCGTTGCCAATTTAAGAAATTTGTGATGCTTTCATTGGCAATGGCCTGCATCACACCGGGTGTTACAAACTGCCAAGGATCAGCACCGGCACCTGGTGCGCTTTTCTGACCTTGAATGCGGTAAAGCCGTGCACCGGTTGGATCAAGTATATCCCAAACATAAACAACAGTTGTATTTGCATCGTCTGAAAAAGCCGACAAGAAGCCTTTAAGTGAATATTGCGCTTCAGCATTGGAGGTCGATACAATGGTGATTCCGTTCTGACGTGTTTCTTGCGCAAGTGTTTGCGATAAAACACTTAGCTTGTCAGCTGGCGCGCCTGTCACGGGAGGAAAGCTGACCAAGATGCCCTGATTTGTTGGTTGAGTAACCGAAGGTGTTGGTTGGGTGGTTGTCGGAATAGGTTGGAGTACGCTTTCAGTGCTGTTGCAGCCGGAAAGGGCGCTGATAAAGATCGACGACATCACCAATAAATTTAAATGCTTTAATGCCATAAATACGTCTTACCTAAATCGAAATTTCCCAAACTCAGCACTGAATTAAATCAAATCCATTTCTGGATAAGTTCTCAGCCTTACCGTCCGTCGTCAAGAAGGTTTGTCCCAAAGTCATGGCAGTTTCTGTTTCTGAATCCACAATGATCATATGTGCAAACAAGGTCATGCCGGATTTTATTTCCTGCGGATTGTTTTCATAGAACATTTGATGCTCCATCCATGAAGGCGTGTAGCGCGCACCGAGCGAATATCCGCAAGCATTTAAGCGATGATTGGATAATCCATGCGCGTCCAACGCATCCGCATGGGCTTGGAAGACGTCACCGAATGTCCGACCTGTTTGCATGTTTTCAACCACAGCCGTGAGCGCTTCCTGGCTTGCTTCAAATAATTTGCCATGAAGCGGGCGTGGTTTGCCGATGATGATTGTCCGCATCATAGCTGCGTGATAATGCGCAAATGAGCCCGCCCATTCCAGTGTGAGCTGATCATCGGTTGAGAGTTCTCTGCGGCCTGATTTATATCGACAGAGCAAAGCGTCGCGTCCCGAACCAATGATAAATTCATTGCCGGGATAGTCTCCACCTTGAGCAAAGATGACATTATGCATGGCTGCTAGAACTGCCGCTTCACTGCCATCGGACTTAATTGCAGCAATCGCTGCATCCAGCGCATCATCGGCTAAAACGCCAGCGCGTTTGGCATATTCAATTTCTTGATCGCTTTTAACAAGGCGCAATTCGCTAATGACGTATGATTGATCGATAAGCTCGGCAAAATCATCAAGCTGTCCGGTGATTTTGCGGTAATTTGCAGCCGTTAATCCATGCGTATCAAGCTCGATACCTAGTTTTTTGCCCGATAACCCTAGTTCGGACAATATATCTTTCAAATCAGATGCAGGATTGGCGGTGGCGCTATCTTTCCAGATGCGGATATCGCCAATATTGGACGTTTGCTGTGCCTGACGCAAATCTGCGGACCGCGTGAGTAAAATCATATCATCTTGGGTAAGGATCAAGCATTGAAAGAAGCAATATCCAAAGGTGTCATATCCCGTTAGCCAATACATGCTTTCTTGCGCAAAGATAAGCATGGCATCATTGCCATTTGATGTCATCTCTTCGCGTACGCGGGTCACTCGGGATTTATATTCTTCATCTGTGAAATAAATGGGCATGAATCTAACCTAACGAAATAAGAGACAATTGACGGCCATAATCTTGTTCAGCGCGGTGGGTTGTACGGCGGAAGGAGAAATATTCATTTTCTCCTTCATAAGTGCAAATTGCGAGATCCTCAGCGATGACACCTGCAGATTTCAATTGATCCTGAATAAATGAATTAAGATCATACATATAATGGTCAGCTTTTTCAGACGGTTTGAAATATTTCGAAAGGTCTTTGTCCTTATCGATAAAGCGCTGATAAAACTCAGGTCCCACTTCGTAATTTTTTTGAGAAATGCAAGGACCGAGTGATGCGGTGATGTTTTCTCGCTTAGCGCCAAGCGTAATCATCTGCTCAATTGTATTTTGTAATACGCCATCAAATGCTCCGCGCCAGCCAGCATGGGCAGCGCCAATGACCTTATTAACTGGATCAGCAAATAAGACTGGCCCGCAGTCTGCCGTGACAACGCCGATGGCAGTGCCCGGTGTATTGGTGACAATTCCATCTGCCTTGGGTCGATCTTTTTCAATGCCGCCCGTTGCCACAAATACATCTGCAGAGTGGTGTTGATAAAGGGTTGCCAAATTAGTGGGTTCGGTGCCGATCGCATGACAAATGCGCCGTCTGTTTTCGACCACGCTATCGGTGTCGTCTCCCGAACCTAGTCCGGCATTTAAACTTGAAAAAATACCTTCTGAACATCCGCCAAGACGGGTGAAAAAGCCGTGCGAAATGTTTGAGCCATGTTCTAACTCTTTCAGTTTTGGGCTTTTAACGCATTGCGCCTGTAACTTGTCTTGCACGATCTTCACCTCTTGCAGCACCAATTGAAATGAATTGGCGCAGGTTTTGGGAATTCAAAGCGCTAGTTTGGATGATTCTCTTCGTTTGAGATAGTCTCACTTGCAATAAAGGGTACAAGCTGAATAGGTGCGCCGCTGATGGCCAAGACCTTGAACAATTCGCCCATTTTTCCTTCGCCTTCACCGGCCAAGCGTTCAACTGCGCTTCGGATTTCTTGCTGTGTGTCATGGTCTTTATTGTGACCCAAAGCACCCGCACGTTGCAGCAAACCCAATCCAACAAGAAAATCGCCTTGATGCATGACGCCATGAATATGAGATCCAGCGGCATGGGAAATATGCATGAGGGTTTCAAAATCCACGTGGCTGGTTAAGTCGGCAATACCAGGGCTTGCCAGCGGGTGATCATAGCTATGCTTTCGAACCGCTTGCAACGTGTCACCAAACCCTGCTGCAAGAAACCCATAATCAATGATGAGCGCGCTGCCACCTTGTTCGGCCAGACGCGCCGCGATGGAAGCCATAACATTGGCGCGTGCAGGCGCAATCTCCACAATGGTACCGACCGGTTGCGCTTTATGGTTTTCAGGTAAAAGTTCTGGGTCGATACCGGCAACACCAACGGTGAATGTTAAAAGATCATCAGCATCGACGGTGACCATGCGTTCGCGATAACCCGTATCTGTTTTGACAAATTGCCGAATGGGAATGGCATCAAACAATTCATTTGCGACCAGTAGCGTAAACCCATCTGGCACATCTTCAAATGTGTCGTGCCACTGGATTTTGTCTTTATAAGCCGCAAGCGTTTCCGCCTGCGTATCTCGAAGTTTTGGGCTGGTTTCGACCATATGAATGGTCATTTGATCAAATTGATCTCTTTGCGTTTGTTGAATGACGCGTAATGCATCTGCCATCAACGTGCCGCGACCTGGGCCAATTTCAACCAATCGAATAGGACCTTGTGGCATGTGTTTTTGCCAGGATTGCACGAGATAAATGCCGAGCATTTCACCAAAGAGCTGGCTAACTTCAGGTGCGGTGATAAAATCTCCTTCATGGCCGAAGGGATCTCTTGTTTTATAATAACCAAATTCTGGATCAGCTAAACATAGCGCAAAATAGTCCGCTACACTGATTGGACCATTCACATGGACTAAATCCCGGATCTTTTGTTCCAAGGGGGTTGGCATGTTTTAAGCTATTCCGATTTAACTGTTTTTTCCCGCGATGATGCAGTTAGCATACCCCATACACCTATCGCAAGCAGTGGAACGGAAAGAAGCATGCCCATTGTGAACCAGCCGCCGAATAAAAATCCTATATGTGCATCTGGCTCTCGGAAGAACTCAACGAATATTCTGGCACAACCATAACCGAAGATAAATGCACCAGCGATGAAACCTGGTTGCTTGAGTTTTTTAAACACAAGGCAAAGCACCATCAGGATTAAGAAAAGGACAACGCCTTCCAGGAGGGCTTCATAAAGCTGAGACGGGTGGCGCGGGAAAGGTCCACCTTCTGGGAAAACAAATGCCCAAGGCGCTGCAGATAATCTGCCCCAAAGTTCACCATTGATGAAATTGGCGATGCGGCCAAAGAAAATGCCAACCGGCGCTGCAGCACAGACAATGTCAAATAGGCTCCAAACGCTGAACTTTCGTAAATACGCAAATAACATCATGGCCAAGACAGTGCCGACAACGCCGCCATGAAATGACATACCGCCATTCCATACTTCAATTATGCGTGCAGGGTTTTCGAGGATTGATGCAAAATCATAGAATAAGATGTATCCGATCCGCCCGCCGGCAACGATGCCGATTGCAGCCCATAAGACGAAGTCATCTAGATCAATCATTTTCATGGCTTGTTGATTGTTGGGCCAAAGATGGCTGCGTTTTTGTAATTCGCGCGCATAAGCCCAACCCAACAAAATGCCTGCCACATAAGCGAGGCCATACCATCTGACATCAAACGGACCGATAGAGAAAATAACCGGATCAATATCTGGAAATGTTAATAGCGAGAAGGGAAGTAAAAATATGTCCAAGAACCGGTCCAGCCTGAGTTTTATGTATCTATGATCGGTTTTCTAAGTGAAAACGCGTGCGCGACAATGCGTTGAGTTTGTGTTCTGGTCAAGGCGAGCGCGGTCAACTTGCGGTGATTTGCCCACTATTTATACGGTGAAATTTCTTGCAAAACCTCATGGTAAACCTTACTTCAAGTATAGAAATGTTGCCGAATGGCACATCATAGAATGAGGCGAAGAATATGAACCAGGGTCCAAATCGAATTTTCGATGAATTTGCGAAACTCATGACGGACGCGGCGGGCGCTGCGCAAGGTGTCGCCAAAGAAGCTGAAACAGCGCTTCAAAGTCAGTTTGAACGTTTCTTGAATAATGCAGACATCGTTAAGCGTGATGAATTTGATGCGGTGCGCGAAATGGCCGTAAAAGCACGGGAAGAAAATGACGCGCTCAAAGCCCGCATCGATGAGTTAGAGACTCAGTTGGCTGCGAGCAAAAAACCGACAAAAACAACAACACGCAAACCAAAAGCATCTTCAGACTAACGCTCTGAATCTTTTAAAAACTTTATACATATTTTTTTTCCACAGGGCGCGGCGTCCTGTGGAGTTCCAAAAAACCCTTATTCCTGAGTCATTTACAAACGACTGTGGAATCAATTTGGTAATTGGAAATAAGCCTCATAAAAATATTTTTCAGCATCAGGGGATGGCATGCTGAATCTGCTCTTATACACTGATTCTTATAGATGATTCGGATTTCTGTCCGGTAAGCCTCGCAAAGGCTTAGTGGTTCAGACTCCTAAATATAAATTGATGGTTATAGGTTTTTGAGCTCGCGTTGTCGCGAACAAGAGCTTTAAGGCATAAGAGGCTTTGTGATGAATTTGGTTGAGTTAGATATTGAACGGCATTCTAACCCGGTAGACGTGATCGAATTTGTTGCGGCAAACAACGATTGGTCTTTTGAACGTTCTTGTGATGATGAGATTGCCATGATCATCGAAGGTGAATGGGCAAATTATCAAATCTCATTCTCTTGGTTAGAGGCCCATGAAGCGCTGCATATTGCATGCGCATTTGACTTTAATGTTCAGGAAAATAGATCATTTGAACTGTTGAAATTGATCTCTTTGATCAATGGGCAGGTCCTTATGGGGCACTTTGATATGTGGCTCAAAGACAATGTGATGATTTTCCGTCAATCACTCTTACTGTCGGGCGGAGCAGAGCCAACAAGCCAACAGGTGGAAAGCTTGCTCGCAAGTGCAGTTGAATCTTGCGAAGCCTATTTCCAGTCTTTCCAATTCGTTGCATGGGCCGGGCTTGATGCGCAACGCGCTATTGATCTTGTAATGTTTGAGACCCAAGGGTCTGCATAAATGTCTGACAATCGTCCGATCGTACTGCTAGGTGCTGGAAATATGGGCGGCGCAGTTTTGCGTGGCTGGTTAGATCATGAATTAGATGTTGCGCCGATCGTTGTGGCTGACCCAGGATTAAGCGATGACATGAAGCAATTGCTGGATGCGCGCGGCGTGAGTTATGGCCCAAGCGTACCAACAGACGCCAAAGCATCGGTTTTAATATTAGCGATTAAACCGCAAATGATGGAGAAGGTTTTACCATCTGTGCTTCCATGCGTCGACGAAGATACATTGATTGTGAGCATTGCTGCTGGAACCACGATTGCCGTAATCAAATCCCATATTGCTGAAGGTCTCGTTGTGCGCGCCATGCCGAATACACCAGCAATGATTGGCCGCGGGATCACAGGTGTCATGGCTGAAGATGGATTATCGGATGATGATCGCGCCCTTGTTACGCAGCTTCTATCTGTATGTGGCCCAGTCGAATGGTTGAAAGATGAGCAAACCATAGATGCGGTCACAGCTGTGTCTGGCAGTGGGCCAGCTTATGTATTTTTGCTTGCTGAAGTTATGGCGGAAGCTGGGATTAAAGCTGGACTTGAACCTGAGCTTGCCATGCGTTTGGCGCGGGAAACGGTGTCAGGGGCAGGGGAGCTGATGCGACAATTGGACGATGATGCCAGCACTTTGCGAAAAAATGTAACGTCTCCGGGTGGCACAACGGCTGCCGCATTGGCCGTGTTGATGGCAGACGACGACGGGATGCAATCCATATTTGATCGTGCCATTATGGCGGCAAAAAACCGTTCAGAGGAACTTGCAAAATAATGTCTGATTTTATCGCTTGGGAAGATTTTGAAAAAGTTGATATTCGAATGGGTACGGTGATTGAAGCCAACCCATTTCCAGAAGCACGCAAACCTGCAATTAAGATGAAGATTGATTTCGGTCCAGAAGTTGGGGTTAAAAAGACGTCTGCACAGATTACTGTGCATTATAAACCAGAAGATCTTGTCGGTCGTCAGGTCATGGCTGTGGTGAATTTCCCACCGCGCCAAATTGGACCGTTTATGTCTGAGGTTTTAACCCTCGGATTTGCTGACAAAGACGGTGCCATTGTGCTCGCCGGTGTGTCGCACGAAATTCCAAATGGCGAACGATTGATGTAAACGTGCCGCTAGGCAGGTACGCGAACGGTCGCTTTCAAACCACCAAGATCGCTATCAGCGAGCGTTATATCGCCACCGTGACTTCGCGCGATATCTTGAGCGATCGAGAGACCAAGACCCGTTCCCTGTTCGTCCTGATTTCGCGCTTCATCAAGACGGAAAAATGGGCGAAACACATCTTCGCGCGATTCTTCTGGAATGCCAGGGCCATCATCTTCAACTGTAAAGACCAGCCATGCAGCATCTGACCTGACAGTGATTTTGACTTTGTTTCCATAGCGGCAGGCATTTGAAAACAGATTGTTGATCAAACGCGTAAAGGCGCTCGGACGCACATCGGCCTGACTAATACCCGAGACCGAGCTGGTTACGTCTTTACCCAGTAGTTTGCCGTCTTTTTCAAGTTTCGCAACAAGTTCGTTCAGATCGATGGATCCGAAGTCTTCCTCCGCTTCGCCTTTGGTAAATGCCAAATAACCCTCGAGCATCGACTGCATGTCTTTCACATCTTGGTCCAGGCTCTTAATTTCTTCGTCATCGCCTAAAATTGCGAGTTGCAACCGAAAGCGCGTCAGTACAGTTCTCAAGTCATGACTGACCCCGGAAAGCATAGCGGTTCTCTGTTCAATTTGTTTCTCAATGCGTTCACGCATGCGAATAAAGGCAAGGCCGGCTCTACGTACCTCGTCAGCGCCCCTTGGCCTGAAGTCCTCCGGGGTTGGTTGACCTTTACCAAATTTTTCCGCCGCATCTGCCAGTCGCAAAATAGGTCTGATTTGGCCTCTTAAGAACAGGATGGAAATCAACAGCAATACCAGTGATGTTCCAACCATCCAGAGCAGGAAAATATGCGTGTTGGACGCGTAGGCTTGACTACGCCGTGCAAACACCTGCAAAACCTCAGCACCCAATTGGATACGGATTTCAACTAGGCTTGAATCACCGACCGTATCAATCCAAAACGGAAGTTGCACTTGTTTGGTAAGTTCATCGCTGAGTGTTTGATCAAGGATTGAAAAAAACGGTTTCGGGCGCGGCGGTGGAAGCGTTGTTCCTTCTTCGATCGATATGTTCAGATCCAAGCGGTCGCGCGCAATTCGCACGATTTCTTCGTAATTACTATCTTCAGGATAAGTCGCGAGCATGTCCACAATTGCGGCTATATCGCGTGTCACGGCCGTTGAAAGCCGTTGTGTCACCGTTTGCCAGTGACGCTCCATAAACACAAAGGCGACCACGGACTGCAACAGCACCATCGGAACAATGATAATGAGCAATGAACGCGCATAAAGACCCGTCGGGACACGTCTGCGAAACCATCTTGTGTAACGCCTGATCCCGGTTGGGGGGTACCGCTCATATTCTCGTCGGATTGATTCGATAGTTGCCATTCAGATTATCTTTTACTCCAGCCAGCACTTTCTCTAGCTATAAAGCAAAACTGTGCCGAAATAAAACGGTCGATGGCGAATATTTATCAATGCGCTATTCAACTGCTAAGCGATATCCTATGCCCCGAACGGTTTGTAACCAAGTTGGCTCTGCCGGATTATCTTCAATTCGACGCCGCAAGCGATTGATCTGAACATCAATGGTGCGATCACCCACAGATTGATCCTCACCAGCGAGCTCCATGCGGTGAATGGTTTCACCCGGTTTGCTTGAAAAGATCGACATGAGTTCTTTTTCGCGATCGGTTAAATGCACAGCTTCGCCATTCATTTTCAATTCGCGTGTTTCAAGCACATAGGTATATGGACCGAACATGACCTGCTGTATGGTTGGTGTTTCAGGCGTATTGCTGCGTCTCAAGATGGCGTTGATACGTAACACCAACTCTTTCGGGTCAAAAGGTTTGCCGAGGTAATCATCTGCACCTGCCTCAAGGCCAGAAATACGTGATTCCACTTCAGACAAGGCGGTGAGCATTAAAATCGGAACTTCTTTAATTTTGTGCAGCGAGGCAGTGAGTGAAATGCCGCTTTCGCCGGGCATCATGACATCAACAATAAGAAGGTCAAAATCCATGCCTTCGAGCTTGCGTCTTGCTTGGCTTGCATCTGATGCTGTTGTTACTCTGAAACCACTCGAAGCAAGATAGCGCCTTAATAGATCTCGAATTCGAGTATCATCATCCACCACCAAGATATGTTTAGCCCCATCATCAATCACATCATCAACCAATTTTGCATCCCATCCTTTGTTCAGTTGAGGGATACACCTTTTATTTGTTGTGCATCCCATTCAAAAACGACAAAATCGTATTCCGATCTTCAGGCGCCATTTCTTTAAGCGCGAGTGAGATTCGCCGAGATTGTTGTCTGGAGAGCTTTAAGGCAAGTTTTTGACCTTTTTGTGTTGTATATAAATGCCGCTGTCTGCGGTCTTCATGATCAGTTTCCTGTTTGATAAATCCGGTTTGGATCAATTGTTTGAGAACCTTGGCCAAACTCTGCTTGGTGATGTTTAAGATTTCCAACAATTCGGCCACTGTTAATCCAGGTTGTCGGCTCACAAAATGGATAATACGGTGATGTGCTCGGCCAAATTTAAATTCTTTTAAGACCATATCCGGATCGGATACAAAATCACGATAGGCGAAAAACATGGCTTCGATGATTTCGTAATCAATCTCAAAGTTTTCATGCGGATCATTATCTGCATCCACCACTTCAAGATATTCTGTTTTTTCGCCGCGCATGCGCTGCTCCGAGAGTTTACATAATACGTCAGCCTTATTGACACATATTTCGCGGATTGTTAATCTATTGCATGTTTGGGAGCTCAATTTTTTTAATAAAACTTCAAAAATTGTCTTAAATATAACTAATCGATCAATCAGTAACCCGATTGAGCTTGTGTAATTGTGATGCGCAACAGCTATTTGTGTGCGTTGGAGGTATTAAGATGGCATCAACGCCGTTTGATCAACTGGATGGTGAAATCTGGTATAATGGAGAATTTGTCGACTGGAAGGATGCACAAGTTCATGTGTTAAGTCACGGTCTGCATTATGCAAGTGCAGTATTTGAAGGTGAACGCGCCTATGGTGGCGAAATTTTTAAGTTGCGTGAGCACACCGATCGCCTGATCAAATCAGCAGATTATCTTGGCTTTGAGATTCCCTATACAGCAGATGAAATTGATGCCGCCTGCATCGAGGCGCTCAAACGTCAGGGATTAAAGGATGCATATATTCGTCCGATCGCTTGGCGTGGGTCTGAGATGATGGGTATTTCAGCGCAATCGAATAAGATTAATCTTGCGATCGCCGTATGGGCTTGGCCAAGTTATTTTGATCCTGAGCAGCGTCTTAAAGGTTTGCGCCTGACCATGGCAGACTATTGCCGTCCTGATCCGCGTTCTATTCCAAGCTTTTCCAAGGCTGCTGGTCTTTACATGATCTGCACTTTGTCAAAGCATATGGCGGAATCAAAAGGTTATGCAGATGCCTTGATGCTCGACTGGCGCGGACAGATTGCTGAAGCAACTGGTGCAAATGTCTTCTTCATTCAAGATGGGAAAATTCATACGCCAAAGCCTGATTGTTTCTTAAATGGCATCACCCGCCAAACCGTTATTGATTTGGCCAAGCGTAGAAATATTGAAGTGATCGAGCGCGTTATTATGCCAGAAGAAATGGCGGGCTTTGAAGGTTGCTTCTTAACTGGGACGGCAGCAGAAGTCACGCCGGTGTCTGAAATCGGCGAATATAAGTTTGAAGTTGGCTCAATCATCCAGACATTGATGGATGATTACACCAATGAGGTAACACCGAATTTGCAAGCTGCTGAATAGGCTTGGTAAAACCGCGAATCTAAGAAGGGTGGCCAGTGCCACCCTTTTTTAATGCTATCTCTTTTTCAGCAGCCCAATGATGGCGCCGATACCACCTGAAACGATGCCACCGCCAACAACGCCGCTGATGGCGCTTCCCGCAAGTGCACCCATCGCGCTCGTCATATCTCCAGCCCCAAGGCTTGCCAGGATTGCTGTTCCTCCAACACCTCCCAGCGCGCCAGCAATAGATCGGCCAACGCTGCCCAGTGTCGATTGCTTTAGAGCACCACTTACAGCGTGCCCACCGATTATTCCCGTCACAATCTGAATTATGAGTGTTATAAAATCCATAACATCCCCCTACTGATGTTTTTAGAAAACCTCGCTCAAGATGCTAGCACATAAAATACGGCAAATACATGATTTCACAATTCCGGTGATTTACTGAAAGTAAAATCACTATGTTTTGCGATTTCGACTGCCGCGGAGGAAAATTATGTGCAATATGGATTTGATCAAAATTGAAGGATTATTTCATGTCTGAGCTTCGCGCCATTATTGTTCCCGTCACGCCATTTCAGCAAAATTGCACGATTTTGTTCGATGAAGAGACTAAGGAAGGCGTTGTTGTCGATCCGGGCGGTGATGTGCCGCATATTTTAAAGGCTATTGAAGAAGCCGAGCTTAAGATTAGTGCTATTTGGCTCACGCATGGCCATATTGATCATGCTGGCGGTGCAGAAGAACTTAAAGAAAAATTGGATGTGCCGCTTTTGGGGCCGCATAAAGACGATGTGACGCTTCTTTCAGGGCTTGAAGATCAAGCGCAAATGTTTGGTGTGACGATGGATGTGAAAAATGTGACATCTAACTCTTGGCTTAACGAAGGCGATGAAGTCGAATTTTCAGGACATAAGTTCAAAATTCTGCACTGTCCTGGTCATGCGCCCGGTCATGTCATTTTCTATAATGAAGCCAATGGCTTTGCACATGTAGGGGATGTGTTGTTTTCCGGCTCCATTGGTCGGACAGATTTGCCAGTTGGCAATCACCAACAATTGTTAGATTCCATTCGCGACAAAGTCTTTCCGCTGGGTGATCATGTTGGATTTATTTGTGGGCATGGCCCAGGTGGGCAAATCGGCCAGGAACGGCGTTCTAATCCATTCCTGACCGGTCTTTAATGAAATCTTATCTGACAACGCAGAAGTGATCTTTTCCATCATAACCGCGGAAAGTACCTTTTCTCGGGTTAAATGAGCGATATTTCTGCGAACAATAATTGTACCAGCCTTGGGTCCAAGGTTCGTAGCTCACATGTGAATGTGTACGATAATGTTTCTTTGGTGCTGATGGGTAGTGATTTGCACCAGGATATATGGTTTGCGGAGCAGGTTGGCGATAAACATGCGTTTTGCGGTGATTATTCGCGCTATTTGCAATGATCGCACCAGCTGCCAAACCAATGATGCCCCAGACGACTGCATCATTATTGCGCTTTTTAACCACATGACTGTGATAGTGTTTTGTGTAGATATCATGCGCCTGCACAGGTGCTGTGGCTGAAATTGACACGCTTGCGATTGAAGCTGCGATGATAAATGATTTTACAATTTTGCTCATGGTTTTTACCTCACATTTTCATACGTTGCCGCATGATTTTTTTGAACGTGAGGTAAAGCTACAATTTCCAACCTGAACGGTTTATGAACGGCTCAATTTTCTTGAAGAATTAAACTTCATGAAGGGTACGGTTTCGGTCAAAATCATTGCTGTGAAGATGAGTAGACCACCTATATATCCAATAAATGCAATACGTTCGCCCAAGAATATGGCACCAAACAAAGCGGCGAACAAAACTTCTGTCGACATGAAGATCGCAGCTTGTGGTGCTGTGGTATAGCGCTGCGCCACCGCTTGAATGGTGAACGCCAAGGCACTTGAAAAGATGCCTGCATACAAGATTTCGGGCAATGCATTTAATAATGGTGCGAATGCAATCTGCTCCGTCGTGCCTGCCACAAGACTTCCGAAAACAGCGATGGACAAAAACTGGATAAAGCTAAATGTCATGGGACGGTTATATTTTATGGCATAACGCGCAATAAATACCATCTGCAACGCGTTACATGCCGCGCAGCCAATTGTGAGGACATCACCATATGTGAGCGAGGTGAGGGCGCCGCCGGACAAGAGATATATCCCGGCAAATGTGAGAATGACGCTTGGCCAAACAATGAAATGGGGAACAGTGCGGTAAAGTAAAAGCGCCAGAATCGGTACAAAGATGACGTATAGCCCTGTCAGGACACCTGAATTGGTCACTGTTGTGGTTAAGAGGCCAACCTGTTGCAAGCCCATTGCTAAAAACAACACGAAGCCGATCATGACAAATTGAAGATAGGCAATCGGCGGAAGTGGCATCTTATCGCGCTTTGTTTCCCAAAGTGCAAAAGGGATGAGGACCAAACTTGCGATGGCAAAGCGCGCGCCCACAAATGTATAAGGCGCGATATCGTCCATGGCCGTGGTTTGCGCAATAAAGCCCATGCCCCATACGGCGCCTGCCAGTAAAAGAAGTAAATTCGCGCTACGTCGTGTCATCAAAAAGCGTTCTCAAATTGTTTGGCTAATATTTTTTAGAAACTAGAAGCAAATTTGATGTCTTATTTTCGATAAATAAGCAAGTCGAATTTAGTGGATCAAGATATCTCATGGAGTTGAGTTATCGTCATTCTCCGCGTAGTCTTATGCCTCAATACGCCTTGGAAGGTTGAACGTAGGGACTTTGAATTGGATAAGACAATAGAAGTTGCTGAACACGAAAAGCAATCAGATTTGCATTTTCGATCGAGTTTGATGACTTTGCTTTTGCCTGCCTTAATTATCGCAATTGGATATGGCGTTGCTTGGGGGTGGCTATATCTGAATGGTCAGTCGCAAACAGCATTAGCACGGCTTTGTATGTTTGTTCTGGTCTTGGGTGTGCCGCTGCTGATCGCCTATAATACTCTTAAATTCGCAACCTTAGGAATCCGGTTGTTTGGTGGTCATATGATCGTGCATAAGGGGTTTCCAGCGCGAGACCCGATGGATATCGACTATCAATATATTAAAAATGTTGAATTGGAATATGGATGGTTTGGCCAGTTTACCGGTGTTGCATCTATGCATATTTTTTTAAAAGCGGGTAAACCCATTACCGTTTCAGGGCTGAGATATCCTGAAAAAGCACTTGAAGCTGTTCAAGAGCGTTGTGTGAATTGAATTTGATCTGATTTATAATGCTGATGTTGTTCGGCTTGTCCGATACCGGCAAGTGCGGTGATGCCCAATAAAAATCCGGCAAACACCATGATGGTCATTTTTAGTTGTTGGCTTTCTTTGCCGGGACGAGGGTTGCGTATAAATTGATCCATTTTCAAATACTCCGTTGGTAACGGGGTTATGATTTAGAAAATCGACCTCATTTAGATAAAATTACGGCGCGAGATGAAAGATTTTGTGACCATTTCGGGGCGCATAAGCTCAGCTTTAGATCAAGTAAACAAAAATTAGTGTTATTTTTCGATTTTCAACTTGCAACCATAACGGCCTTGCGACATACCACTTCCGTAATAACATATGGAGCCCAAAATGGCCTTTCTAGCCGATGCACTTTCTAGAGTTAAACCTTCTGCAACTATTGCGGTGTCGCAAAAAGCACGCGAATTAAAAGCGGCTGGCCGAGATGTTATCGGTCTTGGCGCAGGTGAGCCTGATTTTGACACGCCGGACAACATTAAAGAAGCTGCGATGGATGCGATTAAGCGCGGGGAAACGAAATACACGCCCGTTGCTGGTATTCCGCCGCTACGTGAAGCGATTGCGAAGAAGTTTAAACGTGAGAATGGCTTGGATTATGATCCAAGTCAGGTCATTGTCGGGACGGGCGGTAAGCAGATCCTGTTCAACGCGCTCATGGCGACATTGAACGAAGGTGACGAAGTGATCATCCCTGCACCTTTTTGGGTGAGCTATCCTGAAATGGTAGCGATCTGTGGGGGGACTTCCGTCCCAATCTCAACATCGCTTGAAAGCAAGTTCAAGCTTTCTCCTGAAGCGCTAGAAGCTGCGATCACGCCAAAAACAAAATGGTTGATCTTCAACTCACCATCAAACCCATCAGGCGGTGCTTATTCGCATGATGAATTGAAAGCTCTGACAGATGTCTTGATGCGTCACCCTCATGTCTGGGTTTTGACTGATGATATGTATGAGCACTTGGTCTATGACAATTTCCAATTTGTCACACCGGCACAGGTTGAACCTGCACTTTACGACCGCACATTGACTATGAATGGTGTGTCCAAAGCCTATGCGATGACAGGCTGGCGTATTGGTTATGCTGCAGGTCCGATTGAATTGATCAAAGCCATGGATATGATCCAGGGTCAGCAAACTTCTGGCGCATGTTCAATTGCGCAATGGGCGGCTGTTGAAGCATTGAACGGTCCGCAAGACTTTATCGAAACCAATAAAGCACTCTTTAAAGGTCGTCGTGATTTGGTTGTGTCTATGCTTAATCAGGCAACTGGCATTGAATGCCCAACACCTGAAGGTGCGTTTTACGTATATCCTTCATGTGAAGCACTAATGGGCAAAACTGCGCCAAGCGGAAAAGTGCTTGAAACAGATGCTGATTTCGTCACCGAGCTCTTGGAAGCTGAGGGCGTTGCAGTTGTGCACGGGTCTGCATTTGGCCAAGGACCCAACTTCCGCATTTCTTATGCGACATCAGATGAATTGCTTGAAGAAGCTTGTAATAGAATTCAGCGTTTCTGTGCATCATTGAAATAGTACGAAGTAAACCAATAATTGAAAGAAGGCGCATTTTCGGATGTGCCTTTTTTTTTGGCAAATTCTGATGTGCCTAAAAGGAAGACAAAAAAAAGGCCGTAGATCGAACCACGGCCAAGTAAGAAGGAGTTACCTTCGGAGGGAACAGCTCATGCGGTGGACTGGGAGGTGACCACCAATTGTGCATTTGCTAGGCACAATATGATACTTTATTAATCATTTGACAATAAATTATCCCGCATGCCTAATATGCACTGAGTGCATGGCTGATTCGCCGCGATTTCATTCAAATGACTATAAATTCAGCGGGTTAGAGCGAAACTGCCCAAAAATTATCAGTGCTTAAAATTCCCAACGTCGCGCTTTAGCGACCAGGAAGTCTCGAAAGACTTGCAATTTAGCAACATTTTTCATTTCTTCGGGATAGCAGAAATAAGTATCAAATGATGGAATATCGGCATTAATTTGCAGCTGAACCAGGCCATCTTCTTTGGAAACCATATAATCAGGCAGCAGTGAAATGCCAATACCGCGCATGCAAGCACGCCTCACAGCTGGTAAACTGTTAATCTGCAGATGTGGTGTCCTTGGATTATCCGCAGAGCGCCCAAGTGATTGCAGCCAGTTCATTTCCAACAGATAGCTTGGCGCTGGTTCGCCAAAGATGATGATCCGGTGATTATCCAGATCATCAAGTGATTTCAGCTCACCAAATTTATTGATATAGGCCGGAGAGGCATAAACATGGAAATGCACTGTGAATAATTTACGCTGAATGAGGTCGGATTCATGCGGTCTGCGCAATCGAATAGCACAATCTGCCGTGCGCATGCCCACATCGATTTCATCATTATCGAGCAACAATTGCAGGCGAATATCGTCATAGAGCGATAAAAACTCATGAATATGGCCAGTAAGCCAGCCTTGACCCAGTCCAACCGTTGTTGTGACACGCAAGCTGCCACTTGGGCGCTCATTGGTTTCAATGAGCTGCATGCGCGCTGTTTCTAACCGATGGAGCACATCGTCAGCTGTTCTGAATAAAAGCTCGCCCTGTTCTGTTAGGATCAAACCACGCGCGTGGCGATGAAAGAGCTTTGAACTTACTTCATGCTCAAGCGCGCTCACCTGACGGCTAATTGCGGATTGAGATAAATGCAATTTATCAGCTGCATGGGTGAATGAACCAGCCTCTGCCGCAGCATGGAATATGCGTAATTTGTCCCAATCGAGCGGCATTTAGTTGATCTCCCCATCCACTAACAAACAAAAGATTCTTTTTTGCTCATCTAATAGGAAATGAAAACAATGTGCAATCTACAAGATCACAGGTCTTGTAGATTGTTAAATTGAGCACCTTGTAGTGTGGATGATTAGGAAAGGAAACGTTCGGCTTCAAGCGCTGCCATACAGCCCATGCCGGCAGCCGTCACCGCTTGGCGATAGATATCATCGGTCACATCACCCGCAGCGAACACGCCTTCAACATCAGTAGCAGTTGAATCAGGCGCCGTCCAAAGATACTTGTTTGGCTTTTGTTTCAGTTTGCCTTCAAACAAGCTCACAGCTGGCGCATGGCCAATTGCAATGAAAATTCCGTCGATATCGATGGTCGAATCTTCACCAGTTTTGCGATTGTGCAAAATCGCACCTGTCACAGTTGGCGGAAGAGGCGCTTTCGCAACATTGCCGGTGATTTCTTTGACTTCGCTATCCCAGATGATTTCGACATTTTCTTTGGCAAAGAGGCGCTCTTGAAGGATTTTCTCAGACCGCAACTCGTCTCTGCGGTGTATCAGCGTTACTTTGGCAGCCAGGTTAGATAGATAAAGCGCTTCCTCAACGGCTGTATTGCCACCGCCGACCACGGCAACATTCTTGTTGCGATAGAAAAATCCGTCACATGTCGCACATGCAGATACACCACCACCCATAAAGGTTTGTTCGGTTTCAATGCCAAGCCATTTCGCCTGCGCACCAGTTGCAATGATCAATGCATCCGCGGTGAATGTGACACCAGAATCAGTTTTTGCAGTAAATGGACGTTTGGAGACGTCGACATCAGTGACCACATCAGTGATAATTTCCGCACCAACATTTTGCGCCTGTTGGAGCATCTGATCCATCATCCATGGGCCTTGAACAGCTTCTGCATAGCCTGGATAGTTCTCAACTTCTGTTGTGATCATCAATTGACCACCTTGTTCGAGGCCAGAAATCATCACGGGTTTGAGCATGGCGCGGGCAGCATAAATTGCAGCTGTATAGCCTGCAGGGCCAGAACCAATGATAAGAACGGGAACGTGACGATCGGACATGAATTTTCCTTTAATTTGCGCGGATCTTCGCAGCAGAATTGTTGTGGGATATTTATCGCAGATTTAGGGAGGCTGGATAGGGTGTTTCAAGCCCTATTGGGCAGTTACTCACAGTTCTCACTGTCAAATTACTGTGAACGGTAAGTTCAAGTGGAAAAATCAGCCTTCGAGAGGCGTTTTAGGTGCACTTAACCGCGCTAACCATTGGATTTGAGAAATTGTTCAAACCGCGTGACATAGTTTTGATGAATGGCCTCGTAAGCTTCGCGGGCTTTTTCCGACTTTTGTGAAAACTCGGTCTCATCTATCTTAATGAGGTCGTTGATTGCTGCTTCCAGCATAGACGGATCGATATAGAAATTCGTTCCAATATGGCGCGGGCTTTGCTGATTATAAGGTACCAAAACACCAAATTCTTGTTTGATGTGCTCATTCATCGGCTCGGCATCGGTGGTCAATACCACTGCACCTGTCGACAAAGCTTCAACAATATAATGCCCCCAGCCTTCAGAACGCGATGGGCATAAATGGATGCCGCATTCATTTTGTAGTTTCAGCAGATCTTCGTCTGACACATAGCCAGAGTGCAACTCGACATTCTCCGGCACTTTTTCAGGTGCATTGACTTGTTTTTGAACCAAAGTCAGCGTTGGCCATTCAGGATGTTTTTCCCACAAATCTAGGATGACTTCCGTGCCTTTTAACGTGCTGCCGCCAGCTAAGTGAAAAAAATTGGTTTTGTCTTTTTTATAGCTCGTATTCTGTCGATCTTCTGATGAAAAACCGATATCAATGGTCGCGCTGCCACATGCTTGGAAAACTTCTTCAGCATGTTTGGTTTTCGTCAAAACCGCATTGAGTTTTTTCAGCCGATTAAGTTGACGCTTTGGGTATCGTTCTTGGTTCGGAACGAGATAAAATTCGTCTGCTGCAGAATACCAAGCAGGGACAATACGTTCGAAAAAGATGATCACATCTGCATGCTTTTTCCGCGTCAGGCGAGAAATCCAACTTCTGCCTCTGGGCGTGGCTCGCTCCACTATATAACCATGTTCCTCAAGCTGTTCCGCAACGACTGTAGCTTCTCGCACGAGTCCATAGGAATTGTCTTTGGCAATGAGCAGGAACGTTTTCTTCATGCGTTGCGCACCACATCATAAACAGCGTTGATTGCAGTGGCTTCCTTCTCCAAGGAAAAGTTCTCAGTCACATATTCGCGTGCGTTTTTGCCCAAAGTCTTCAAAAGCGTTTCATCCGACATATATTTATCGGCTTGATGGCAAAGTGCATCCAAATCTTCAACGCCGACCACAATGCCTGTTTTGTCATTGACGATAAGCTCAGAAAACGCACCCACATCTGTTGCAACGCTTGGCACCGTGCAAGCTGCAGCTTCCAGCGGCGTTAGGCCAAACCCTTCATTTCGTTGGGGTGCTATATATAGATCAAGAACTCGGAACCATTTATCAACATCATCCACTTCGCCTGCAAATATGATCCTATCTTCTAGGCCGGCTTCTTTGACATCGCTTTTAAGTTTTTCGGCAAAGCTTACATGCTCCGCCGTTACACGCCCGGTGATGACAGCCGTCCAATCTGGATGTGATGGCAATAGTCTAATCATCATTTCAACGAAAAGATCGGTGCCTTTCTGGTGACGAACACGACCAAAGCAGCCCACTAATTTTTGGTTGGGATCGAGATTGAGAGCAGATCGCTCCTGTGCCTTATCATGAGCGGCAACAAACCGGTCTAGATCAACCCCGTGATGAATGATCGTGCTCTCGCGCTCTAAATAACTACCCGCTTTTTGCGATCCGCTAATGACATGATCCATTTTTGATATTAGCCATTTTGTATATTTGCGGTGATGGCGCTGAGCATCGGATGTGAAAATGACTTTAATCTTCATGCGCAGGATATCGCGCATGATGATGCCTGGCAGCATTTCAACGTTTCGGCGCGCATGCCACACACGATATTTGCCATCTTCTGGCAATTGCCACAATTTCCAAAACTGACCAAAACCCACATGTGGCAAATGATCTGGCAAGCCGGGACCAGTTGCAGCGATTTTTACACCGAGCATGCTTTGTTTGGGCACGAGATTCACGATGGTCGACGTGACGCCTGAGAGGCGTTTCTTTAAATTTGGCGCGAGCACATGAACGTTTTTAAGGTCAATGTAGGTTTTCATGCAAACTCACCAAACATCATAGCGATAATCGCTAATCTAACCCCAGGTAATTTCTAGGATCTCGTAGCCTTTCGCACCACCGGGCGCATTGAACTCAATGGAATCGCCAACAGATTTGCTAATGAGCGCACGTGCGATGGGGGATGAAATTGAGATCTTACCTTTAGATACATCCGCTTCCTGATCGCCAACGATCTGATAAGTTTTTTCCTCATCGGTGTCTTCATCAACCATTTTAACGGTCGCACCAAATTTCACCGTATCGCCGGACATTTTGCTGACATCGATCACTTCAGCGCGTGAAGTGAGATCCTCAAGCTCCATGATGCGGCCTTCATTCATGCTCTGCGCTTCTTTGGCAGCATGATATTCAGCGTTTTCAGACAAATCACCATGCGCACGTGCTTCAGAAATCGCATCAATAATACGACCGCGTTCTGTCTGCGTGCGGAAACGAAGTTCTTCTTGAAGGTCAGTAAAACCTTGTTGGGTCATGGGTACTTTTTCAACCATGGCTCAATCCTTAATAAATCTGTCCAACGTGGGACTTGGTTTGGCAACTTGAAATTACAATGCGCCGATCGGAATATCAGATAGTGATTCTTAACCTGAAACAAGGGGGATCGCAAATATGGCTTTGTTTTCCCCGCCCGTTTGGTGTTTTGTCATCTCTACTTGAAGTAATCCTGCAGCGGCTTAACTTCAAGGTTTCCTGCATTTAACGCAAGAATCGCATCTGCTGCGGCATCTGCACCGGCAAGCGTTGTGAAATACGGGATCTTGTTGGTCAAGGTTGCCAAGCGCAGTGATTTGGAATGCGAAATCGCTTTAGCACCAGATGTCGTATTGATCACAAGCTGGACCTGGCGATTACGGATGGCGTCACGAATATCAGGTCTGCCTTCCTGCACCTTGTTTACGCGAGTGATTTTTACACCAGCATGTTCAAGGAAATTCGCCGTTCCCGTTGTGGCCATGATTTCAAAACCGTCGCTTGCGAGTTTTTTCGCAGTTTCCAAAATGCCCGGCTTGTCATCATCCTTAACTGAGATGAACACACAGCCGCTTCTTGGAAGATCAACACCCGCACCAAGCTGAGATTTCGCAAAGGAGAGGGAATAGTCTTTATCCAAGCCCATAACTTCACCGGTTGAACGCATTTCTGGTCCAAGCAATGTGTCCACACCTGGGAAACGCGCAAATGGGAAGACGGCTTCTTTAACTGCGATGTGATCAAGCTGTCTTGGATCAGGTTTTTCGCCATAAGCTTTAAACGCCGCATCAAGTTTTTCACCTGCCATCACACGAGCTGCGATCTTTGCAATCGGTGCACCAATTGTTTTAGCCACAAATGGAACTGTACGAGATGCACGTGGGTTCACCTCAATCACATAGATTACATCGTCTTTTATCGCATATTGAACATTCATCAGACCACCAACATTGAGCGCTTTTGCAAGAGCTTTTGTTTGCTCTTCCAAACGATCAAGGATTGCGTCATCTAATGAGTGTGCGGGTAATGAACAAGCACTATCGCCTGAGTGAATACCGGCTTCTTCGATATGCTCCATGATACCTGAGACATAAACATCTTCGCCATCACACAAACAATCCACATCAACTTCTGTGGCATTGGTGAGATAGCTATCAAATAGAAGCGGGTTTTTGCCCAGCAATGTGTTGATCTGACCAGTTTTATCGTTCGGATATTTGGCTTTGATATCTTCTGGTACCAGTTCAGGCACTGTTTCAAGCAAATAACGTGACAATGTAGCTTCATCGCGAATGATTTCCATCGCGCGGCCACCCAATACGTAGGACGGACGAACAACAAGAGGGAAGTCAATTTCCGCGGCCACCAAACGCGCTTGTTCAACAGAATAAGCAATGCCGTTTTTAGGTTGTGTGAGATCAAGTTTGATCAAAAGTTTCTGGAAGCGGTCACGATCTTCAGCCAAGTCAATTGCGTCAGGCGCGGTGCCCAAGATTGGAATGCCAGCTTCTTCAAGTGCATTGGCAAGTTTTAGCGGTGTTTGGCCACCGAACTGAACAATAACGCCTTCAAGTGTGCCTTTGGATTGTTCGATATGTAAGATTTCGATCACATCTTCTGCAGTCAGTGGCTCGAAATACAATCTGTCTGATGTATCATAATCGGTTGATACTGTTTCAGGGTTACAGTTGATCATGATGCTTTCATAGCCTGCATCGTTCAATGCAAAACAGGCGTGACAGCAGCAATAATCAAACTCGATACCCTGACCGATACGGTTTGGACCACCGCCAAGGATGACCACTTTTTTGCGGTCAGATACATTGGCCTCTGAGTTCAACTCACCCACAAATGGGGTTTCGTAAGTTGAGTACATGTATGCAGTAGGTGAGGCAAATTCCGCAGCACAAGTATCGATGCGCTTATATGCAGGAACGACACCAAGTTCGCGACGCTCTTTGGTCACATCGATCTCGTCCTGACCGATAAGTGAGGCAAGACGTGCATCTGAAAAGCCCATGGATTTGAGCATGCGCAAGTTTTCTGCGTCTTTTGGCAAGCCATATTGGCGCACACGCATTTCCATATCCACAATGGCGCGCATTTGCTCTAAGAACCAAGGATCGATCCAACAGGTTTTGTTGATGTCTTCATTGCTCATTCCCAAACGCATGGCTTGCGCAACCATACGCAAACGATCAGGTGTTGGTGTGCTGATGGCAGCTTTAATCGCGTCTTCATCATCACCTTCGCCAAGACCTGGAATTTCAATCTCATCAAGACCGGTCAAACCAGTTTCAAGACCGCGTAACGCTTTTTGGAGCGATTCGTTAAAGGTCCGGCCAATCGCCATCACCTCACCAACAGATTTCATCGCTGTAGTGAGAGTTGGTTCAGAACCTGGGAATTTCTCAAATGCAAAACGTGGGATTTTTGTAACCACATAGTCAATGGAAGGTTCAAAGGATGCAGGTGTTGCACCGCCTGTAATGTCGTTTTCCAATTCATCAAGCGTGTAACCAACAGCAAGTTTCGCTGCGACCTTCGCAATTGGGAAACCTGTCGCTTTCGACGCCAAGGCTGATGAACGTGACACACGTGGGTTCATTTCAATAACGATCAAGCGGCCGTTTTTCGGGTTAACCGCAAATTGAACGTTTGAACCACCGGTTTCCACACCGATCTCGCGCAAAACCGCAATCGATGCATTCCGCATGATTTGGTATTCTTTATCAGTCAGCGTAAGGGCAGGGGCGACAGTGATGGAATCACCTGTATGCACACCCATTGGGTCCAAGTTTTCGATCGAACAGATGATGATGCAATTGTCCGCTTTATCGCGCACAACTTCCATCTCGTATTCTTTCCAGCCCAGAATTGATTCTTCAATCAACACTTCAGTGGTCGGAGATGCATCGAGACCTGAACGTACGATTTCGAAGAATTCGTCATTGTTATAAGCGATGCCGCCGCCTGTGCCGCCCAATGTGAAGGATGGTCTGATAATTGCAGGCAAGCCCACTTTATCAATAGCTGTGGCCGCAATCCCCATGGCGTGGGCGATATAACGTTGTTTACGGTCGCTCTCACCAAGGTTCCATTGGTTTTCAAGCGCGTCCAATTCTTTATCGAGTTCATCGCCAGAGAATTTCTCGCGAAGTTCTGCGCGCGCAGCTTCATGCTTTACACGATCAACGTCTTTGATGTCGGTTGCATTGGCCAATACAGAAATTGGTGTGTCAAGGCCAATCTTATCCATAGCTTCACGGAACAATGAGCGGTCTTCCGCTTTATCAATTGCATCCGGCTGTGCGCCAATCATTTCAACATTGTAACGATCAAGAATGCCCATGCGGCGCAAAGATAATGCTGTGTTCAGCGCTGTTTGTCCGCCCATTGTTGGCAACAATGCATCAGGACGCTCTTTTGCGATAATCTTTGCAACAACTTCTGGCGTGATTGGTTCGATATAAGTTGCATCGGCGAGCCCCGGATCAGTCATGATCGTCGCTGGGTTGGAGTTTACCAGAATGACCCGGTAACCTTCCTCTTTCAGCGCCTTACAGGCCTGGGTGCCGGAATAGTCAAATTCGCAAGCCTGGCCGATAATAATTGGCCCCGCACCAATAATCAGAATGGATTTAATATCAGTACGTTTCGTCATGGCGTATTTCCGTATCACGCTACACAAAAACTCCGGCTGGAGATGTCCATCGGAGGTGTAATCAGTTTTAAGTGGCTAAGCGTGCCTTATAGGGCAAGTTTGAAGATTTGTAACCCCTTAAACGCGGAAAATTGTGGGCAAAGTTGCGAGTGAGAAATACCGTGGGAAATTGTGGGGCATGGGCCATGAAAAAGGGCAGTGAATTTTGTGAATTCACCACCCAATTTTTTTGATAAATATAAGCTCTTATTCAGTTGGTTGCTTAAGCAAGCCGTCAACAGCTTTAAGCGTATCTTCAACCGCGTTGACGGTTTCATCGACTTTTTCCATGGCCTCGCCAGCAACCTTTTCAGCTTCGGCTTTAACCGCATCAACAGCTTCGCCCGCTGCTTTTGCTGCAGCATCGGCTTCCATTTTGACTTTGTCGGCGGCAGCTTTTGCAGCTTCTTCAGCAGCTTTTGCCGCAGCGGCAGCTTCTTCTTTTGCTTTCTCTTCCGCAGCAGCGGCTTCAGCTTTAGCTTTTTCCTCAGCGGCTGCAGCTTCTGCCTTTGCCTTTTCCATAGCTTCATCAGCTGCTTTTTTCGCGGCAGCTTCCGCTTCTTCTGCTGCCTTTGCCGCTTTTTGTTCGGCTTCGGCCTTGGCTTTTGCTTCTGCTTCTTTCTGGTCGTCGCCACAGCCAGAAAGAGTAAGCGCTGCCATTGCTGATACAGCGAGTGCGATCGATAATTTTTTCATGTGCTTGTCCTTATTGGCCCCCGCGCCAATTTCACTTGTTTAATTTTGAGGAAATTGTCGCCCTCAAATCATCTCAAAAATAAGATTTCGGTGCTTTACCGCTCGATTATGACAAAAAGAAGGTTTATTTTTGCATTGCACACTAAAATCTTGTGTCGATAATGTTGTTAAAATTGAATTTAGTCATCGCTTAAATAGTTCGATACGTCTTTGATTTTCGCGCGGCTGATTGGGACGAGATCACCATTTGAAAGTTCAATTGCTTTTTTGCCGTTCAATGTTTTTATCTGCTTTACATGCTTTTTAGCTATCCACCATGACCGATGGGGTTGAAGGCCATCAAAACCTTCCAATTCTATGATAGCATCCGATAAGCGCATCAAAATCAGTTCAGACCCCATGGATGTGGTCACTTTGACATAATGATCTTGCGAATTGAGGCTGATGAGATCACGCCCCATATCTTTTGGAATGCGTTCGAAAAATCGGATATCTGCGATTTGGGATTCTGTTTCGCTTTCTGATGGCTTTTCAGACAGCTTGAATAAGAGTGTGACCCCGATGGTAATGGGAACTGTATATGTCATGGCTGTTAGTAGGCCCAAAAAGGATCTACCAAATGATTGATCTAGAAACACACCAAATAACCAGACAAAGATACCGACAACGATCCCGGCAGCGGTTCCACCAGCTGCATATGCCAGCCAGCTATTTAGCTTTTTTCGCATGAGTGAGATTGTTACGAGTGTCGCAACACCGCTTGCCAAAATATATGTTGTCGGAGCAATAATGGCCCAATAGGCCAAGCGTTCCAAGGCATTGTAATGTTCAAGTGTGCCAAAGGGACCTGACAAGGCAAGAATCAATACCGCAACCGCCATAAAGCCATAGAATTTCCGCTCTTTGAATTGCTGCTGCATTTGACGAAGCGTCAATTGCAAAACTGTATCATTGGCGAATTCTGACATGCATTCCACGTAATCTAGCTTTTTAACCGGAGCTTTACGGATAGAACCATTCTCGATTTCATTCAATGAGGAAGATTTTGGGATGTTTGATTTTTCACCGCTATTTCAATCCAGTTTTGTCGTGCAAATCCATGTTTATATGGCCGTTCTTAGCCTATTGCTTGGTATTTGGATCTTACTTGCTAAGAAAGGCAATAATTATCACCGCATATTGGGTAAGATATGGGTGGTGTGCTTGTTGGGTACAGCGATCTCAAGTTTTTGGCTCAATGGAATCAGACTTGTTGGCCCATTTAGTCCCATTCATCTTCTTTCTGTGCTTGCGATCTATTCGGTTATTCGCGCGGTTCAACATGCGAGAGCTGGTCGCATACAAGCGCATCAAAAATCGATGAAAGGTTTGTTTTATTACGCGTTAATCGGCGCGGGCCTCTTTACTTTTTTACCTGGTCGTTTGATGCATCAACTCACCTTTGGAGCATTTTAAGGTGCTATCGTTGTAATTCATGATTTGATTATCGGTGTAAATGGCATTACCAATCATGGGCAATAAAGAATGATAATAGGGGTTTGTCATGCGTTGGAAGGGTCGCCGCCAATCAAGCAATATCGAGGATGTTCGTGGGCGTTCGAGTTCGCGTTCAAGATCAAGCGGACGCAACCCTTTTGGGCGTGGTGGCATTCGCCTGCCTTCCCGTCGTGGCGGTGCTGGCCGCGGTGGCATGAGCTTCAAATCAATTCTGCTTATTGGTGTTGTATTCCTTGGGCTTTGGGCATTTGGATTGGTCAGCCCCTCTGATGTGCTGACCCAGATGGGTGGTGCGCCAACTTCGAATTTTGAACAGACCACGACACAAACGCGCCAACCAAGCCAAAGTGCCGACGAGATGACGCAATTTATTGCAACTGTTTTGGCCGAGACAGAGGATGTTTGGAACGGTGTCATGCGTGCGGAAGGCGTGAACTATCCAGAGCCAATTCTCACCTTATTTTCCAATCAAGTGCAATCAGCTTGCGGATTTGCAAGTTCTGCATCTGGCCCATTTTATTGCCCGGCTGACAGCAAGATTTATATAGATCTGACATTTTATGATGAATTGGCCACGCGATTTGGAGCTGCTGGTGATTTTGCGCAAGCATACGTTCTTGCTCATGAAGTGGGCCATCATGTGCAAAATGTCATTGGGGTTTTGCCAAAGTTTAATCAAATGCGCCGCTCGATGAGCAAAGCGGAAGAAAATCGCATGTCGGTTCGCGTTGAATTACAAGCCGACTGCTTTGCCGGTATCTGGGGATATTACACAGCGCAAAAAGGCTTGCTCGAACGCGGTGATCTTAAAGAAGCGTTGAATGCAGCTAATCAAATTGGCGATGATACCATTCAAAAGCGCACGCAAGGCTTCATTGTGCCAGAGAGCTTTAACCACGGCACATCCGCACAACGAAAAGAATGGTTCTCGCGCGGATTTGAAACAGGACGCTTATCTGCTTGTGATACATTTAACGCTCAGATTTAGATTTAAGAGTCTGTTACCATTTCTCTGCGGTATTTTTTCTGCATAAAAAATAGGCGCTATATTCTCCGTAAATATACAGCTATTGTCTCTTCTTTGGGCAATAATTTTGAGTCGTTCGATGAATTACCTCCACCATATTAAACGGACATGGTTATTAAGCCTTCCATTGATTGGAAGCCAATTGGCACAAATTGCCATTAACACCACCGATACAGTTATGCTTGGCTGGCATGGCACGTTTAGTTTGGCGTCCGGTGTGCTTGGCACGCAGGCGGTGTTCTTCTTCTTTATTTTTGGTGCGGGCTTCGGTCACGCTGTGGTGCCTTTGGCATCAAATGCATTTGCCAAGGATGATACGAGATCCTTGCGCCGAGCTATTCGTATGGGCTTGTGGATTACAGGTCTTATAGGCCTCATTTCCATGCCGATCATGTGGAATGTTGAAAATATCTTCATCGCCTTGGGGCAAGACGCGGATGTGTCCTCTTTGGCCGCTGAATATGTGCGCGTAGCGCAATGGAGCTTGTTTCCAGCCTTGTGGGCGCTCGTATTTCGGAACTTTTTTGCAACGCTTGAAAAAGCGCAAATTGTGTTTTGGGCGATCATACCTGGCATCTTGCTCAATGCTTTGCTGAATTATGTGCTCATATTTGGCAATTGGGGTGCACCCGAAATGGGTGTGGTTGGTGCTGCTTGGGCTTCGCTGGGAACCAATATCATCATTATGGCGGTGCTTGTTGGTTGGCTTTATATCCATAAACACTATCGTCAATATGAGTTGTTAACCCGTGTGTGGCGATCTGATTGGTCAGTATTTTGGCGTGTTGCGAAGCTTGGGCTTCCGATTTCCATCTCTATTTTGGCTGAGATTTCAATGTTTTCAGGTGCGTCCTTACTGATGGGTTGGATTGGGCCTGTTGAGCTCGCCGCTCACGGGATCGCACTCCAATTGGCTGCCATCGCATTTATGATTCCTTTAGGTATTTCAGGTGCGGCAACCATTCGCGTGAGTAATGCGCATGGGCGTGAAAATATGTCAGACATAACACTGGCGTCAAAAGCTGCCCTTGTGGTTGCGATGCTGTTTGCCGTCGCCACCGCTGTTATAATCGCACTCTTTTCTGCGCCATTGGTGAATTTGTTCTTGGACAGCGCCAATTCAGATGCGGCAAAAGTTGCGCTGATCGCAGTGCCGTTGGTCTTGGTCGCAGCAGCCTTTCAACTTGTTGATTCAGGGCAGGTCATTGCAGCAGGGGTGTTGCGTGGTTTCCAAGATGCGACAATGCCTATGATCATCAATCTGGTTTGCTATGGTCTTGGATTGGGATTGGCATATGTGTTGTGTTTCCAAATGGGCTTCGGCCCAGTTGGAATTTGGTATGGCTTAACCGCAGGTCTTGCCTTCTCGTTTGCTTGTTTGGGAATTCGCTACTTTTACAAAGTTGGTCAGATCAAACAGGAATTTGCCTAAGCCATCCTGTTTGATCATTATATTAAGCGTTTTCTTTTTTTGTTTCTGCAATCAGATCGATAAAGCGTCTGAAGAGATAATGGCTGTCTTGCGGGCCAGGGGAGGCTTCAGGGTGATGCTGCACGGAAAAGACTGGTTTGCCTGCAACACGTAGACCACAGTTTGTACCATCAAAGAGGGACACATGTGTTTCTTCAACGCCATCTGGCAGGCTGTTGCTGTCAACCGCAAAACCGTGGTTCATTGATACGATTTCAACTTTATTAGTAGTGTGATCTTTCACAGGGTGGTTGGCGCCATGATGTCCCTGATGCATTTTCACCGTGGTCGCACCAAGTGCGAGGGCCAACATTTGGTGACCCAAACAAATTCCGAAAATCGGAACGCCACTTTTAAGAAGCGCTTGAATGGTTGGTACAGCATATTCACCGGTTGCGGCTGGATCGCCAGGACCATTGGATAGGAAAATTCCATCTGGATTATGGGCTAGGACTTCTTCGGCGCTAGATTTGGCAGGTAGAACCGTCACTTTGCAGTTTAGGCCAACAAATAGACGCAGGATATTTCTTTTTACCCCATAATCGAGCGCGACAATGTGATATTCATCATTATTGAGCTCTTCATAGCCATCACCCAATTTCCACGGCGCCTGAGTCCACTGGCTTGATTGGCCTGATGTTGCTTCAATCGCAAGATCCAGATTTTCCAAACCTGACCATTTAGCAGCTTTTGCTTTCAGCGCGTCTAGATCAAAACTTCCATCTGGCGAATGCGCGATCACTGCATTTTGAGCGCCTTTTTCGCGGATCAAAACTGTGAGCGCACGTGTGTCGATGCCACTTAATGCAATAATGCCGCGAGAGCTTAGCCAGTTATCAAGATGCTCAACGGCACGATAATTCGATGGGTTTGTCACATCTGCTTTGAAAATCGCGCCCACTGCACCGCGTCTTGCTGCAGGTGTAAGATCTTCAATATCTTCGCCATTTGCACCAACATTACCAATATGTGGGAATGTGAAGGTGACGATCTGCCCCAGATATGATGGGTCGGTCAAAATTTCCTGGTAACCGGTCAATGCGGTATTGAAGCAGACTTCTGCTTCCACTTCGCCCGTTGCACCAAGACCTTGCCCTTCGATCACAGTTCCATCTGCGAGGACTAAAACGGCTGTTGATGTTTTGATTGGCCAAGGTTGGTCATTGTTTTGCGCATGTGACATTTGCAGATCCATTCAGCTTTAGCGAAATAATTGGGCATTATTGTTCGATTGAATGGCGTTTTATGCGGGCCAGATACAGATCGCGCAAAGAATTGCCATCTGAAACATGCTGATAACTTAGCCAGTCTTTGCGGTCAACATCTGAGTGTTAAAATACACGCTAATCCAAGCTACTAGTGAAAATACTGGTTTGGAAGCGTGAAGACGTGCAACTTCATTTGTGTTCACGCGTTGGTTTAAGTTCGGTTGCCCCTTGTTATTTGTTAACTTTTCGTCAGTTTCGGACAAGCCCAAATATCTAGGTTACAACTCAACGCAATTGGTAGGATAAAAATTATGGGGCAAGTCGCAGAGATTAGGCAGGAGGCCATGTCGTCATCCTTTGTTGATGAAATAGCGACGGTTTTTGATATTAAGCAGATATTGCGAGCGACATGTGAGAAATATGGCTTTAAATATTTTATGCTGGCACATATCCCGCATTCTGAAAACGAAAAGCTCAGTATCAATTCAATTGCAATTACCAACAATTGGCCAACAGAAGTTTTAGGGCACTACGATATGATGGGGCGATCTGAAAGCGATTACCTTGTCAAAGAAACTCGTCAACGTCTTGCACCTGTCATCGAAGACATCGACACGAGCAAACTGAATGAAATGCATGTCGATTTGTTAGAACGCTATAAATATGAACGTAATGGCTATTTCCCGGTGAATAATGGCGATGGTTTGCATTTGCTTGTTTTAACCGGCGGTCGCGATGTCCTTCTGAGCGAAGAGCATTTGGCAGATATTCAACTATTTGCGACGAGATTGGTCGAAAAGTCACTTACCATTCTTCCTGGTAATCAAACATCTGATGCGAATATTTCTCAACGTGAGAATGAAGTTTTGCAATGGATTGCTGAGGGTAAAACCAGCGCTGAGATCGCAACGATCATGTCCTTGTCTGAGCATACTGTGAACCACTATGCCATGTTGGCTGTTCAGAAACTGGAATGTGTAAATCGAACACAGGCGGTTGTTCGCTCCATGCGCTTGGGCCTTATTCGCTAATTAGCATCCTACAATCTTATGAAATGGCTTGACCTCATTTGAGATTCTAGCCAAAACGCCTCCAGATATTTATGTTATATAGATATCAACGCTTGGAGGCATTTTTGCGATTTTCGAACAATTTTCTTGATGAGTTGCGCGACCGAATTCCGATTTCGGAAGTTATCGGCCGTCATGTCACATGGGATCGCAAGAAAACCAATGCCCCGCGTGGTGATTTTTGGGCATGTTGTCCGTTTCATGGTGAAAAATCCCCAAGCTTTCACTGTGAAGATAAAAAGGGTCGCTATTACTGCTTTGGTTGCGGTGAGAAAGGTGATCACTTTAAGTTTCTCACATCTTATGAAGGGCTTAGTTTTGTTGAGGCCGTCACACGTCTTGCAGATCAAGCCGGTGTTACATTGCCAGCGCCTGATCCAGAATCAGCTCGCCGAGAGCAAAAGCGCGCAACCCTTGAAGATGTTATGGAAATGGCTACGAGTTATTTCGAACAACAACTTCAGCAGGCGCCAGGCGCCAAGGCACGTGCGTATTTAAGAGATCGTGGACTGTCCGGTAAAACGATTTCGACTTTTCGATTGGGTTTTGCGCATGACAGTCGTAACGCGCTTAAGGAATATCTATCTCAACAGGGCGTTGATAAAGGACTTATCGAAGCTTGCGGCCTTGTGGTGCATGGCCCTGATATAGCGGTTTCTTACGATCGTTTTCGCGACCGAATCATGTTTCCCATCCCATCATCGAGGGAGAAAACAATTGCCTTCGGGGGGCGGGCGATGGATCCGTCTGCACCGGCGAAATATCTCAATTCCAACGAGACGGAACTGTTCCATAAAAGTAATGTCCTGTTTAACTATGCCCGCGCACGGCGTTCGATTAAAAATGATGATATTCCGCTGATCGCTGTTGAAGGCTATATGGATGTCATTGCGCTTCATCAGGCGGGGATTGAAAACGCCGTTGCGCCGCTTGGAACTGCTTTGACTGAAAACCAATTGCGTCTTTTATGGCGCGTATCAAATCAACCGGTATTATGTTTTGACGGAGATGGTGCAGGCCAGCGCGCAGCTGATCGCGCCATTGATTTGGCTTTACCCATGCTTGCACCTGGAAAGTCCGTCCGATTTGCCGTTCTGCCCGAGGGCAAAGATCCTGATGATCTCGTCAAAGAAGAGGGGCGTGCTGGCTTTGATGAAGTGATCAAAAATGCGCGCGGATTGGTGGAAATGGTTTGGAGCCGTGAAGCTGATCGAGGCGTTTATGATACGCCCGAAAGCAAAGCGGACCTTGAGAAAAGATTTCGTCAGATTATTTCTGTCATTCAAGACGAGAGCATCAAGCATCATTACCAGCAGGATATTCGCGATCGTTTACGCGGGTTTTTCTCCAATAAAAATATAAATCAGGGGCAAAGTAACCGCGGTTACAATTCAGGAAATCAGAATAACAGATACCAAAATGGGCGTAATGGCGGTGCAGGATCGATGCAAGCGTCAGATCGATTGCGACGGTCTGGTTTGGTCAGTGGACGTTCCGATTTGCCTTTGTCTCGTGAAAGTGCGTTGGTTTTTACGATCATTAGCCACCCGCACATGCTGATTGATGATTTCGATATCCTGATGGAGCTTGAACTGGAAAACAAAGAGCTTCAGCGGTTATGGCAGATTATGCAGGAGGCCTGTGCAAGCGGTAATCGCCTGACACGCGATGAGATGATGTTGTATCTCACTCAAAGGGATATGGGCCCAATTATCGAGCGTTTGGAAAAGCAAATGCGCCAATTGCGGCTTTGGCAGGTGATGGCAGATGCGGCGCCCGAAGACGCGCGAGATGGCTTTATGCAGGCATTTTCACTTAACCAGCGAACGCGGTCTCTGAAATGGCAAAAAAATGAATTAGAGCGCGATATTGCTGTCGCTACGGAGGAGGGCGATGAGAACTCCGTGCCAGCACTCATTTCAGCGCTTCAGCAAGTACAGGAAGAAGTTATACGTCTTGAAAGCCAGGAAGCAATCATAGATGGATTTGGGGTTTTGTCTGGAAGAGGCAAAAAACGAAGCTGATTTTTCTCGTTTGAGAAAGATTTTCGGAGTGGAATTACGGAAATTTCGATATTTTTCTAAATATGGCTGATTCTCTCGATATGTAGGCTTGAATTTGTTTTGTCCGACACCAAATGGAGTCTCATAAAATAAAGTGATTTTGCGTTGTGGAGCTATAAATATTGCGTTTCAAGCATCGAAATAGGCCGTTTTGGCGAAAAGTACTTGACGTGGCGCATTTTTACAGGAATCACCTACTGAATGGGTATCCTAAGTTAATCAGGAATTAAGCATCGACTGATCATATTGCCGTAGGTGATTCGCGGCAACGAATAAACTCGGTTTATTTGATTTGTAACGATCTCAGTTTTTGCGAGGAAATGGCTGGCTGATGGCAACTAAAGCACAAGAAAAAAATGATGAGAAAGAAAACGAACGTGAAGGTGGTCCTGATGGTCCATTGATCGATCTTTCTGATGGCGCGGTAAAGAAGCTTATTAAGACGGTAAAAAAACGTGGTTATGTAACCATGGACGAAATCAATTCGGTTTTGCCTTCTGAAGAAGTGAGCTCTGAGCAGATTGAAGACATCTTGTCTTTGTTCTCGGAAATGGGCGTCAATGTTGTTGATGAAGAAGATGTGGCTGAAGAAGAAGCTGCTGCGTCTGCGTCAACGACAGGTACTGAAGTTGCAACTGCAACTGGTACAGCTTTGGCGAAAGCTAAAAAGAAAGAGCCAACCGATCGCACAGACGATCCGGTGCGCATGTATTTGCGCGAAATGGGTTCGGTTGAATTGCTATCTCGCGAAGGTGAGATCGCGATCGCAAAGCGCATCGAAGCTGGCCGCGAGACAATGATCGCGGGTTTGTGTGAAAGCCCATTGACTTTCCAAGCGCTGATCATTTGGCGTGAAGAACTGAATGAAGAGATCACACTACTTCGTGAAATCATTGATTTGGAGACCACATATTCTGGCCCTGAAGCGAAAGCTGCGCCGCAATTCCAAAGCCCTGAAAAGATCGAAGCTGATCGTAAAGCGGCCGAAGAAAAAGAAAAGCGCATGGCTGAGCGCAAGCGCGCTGATGATGTGACCGATGTTGGTGGCGAAAGCAGTTCGATTGAAGAAGATGACGATGATGAGGATGAAGCAAATCTATCGCTTGCTGCGATGGAAGGTGAGCTTCGCCCACAAGTCATGGAAACGCTCGATCTCATCGCGGACACATATTTCAGCCTACGTAAATTGCAGGATCAGCAAGTTGAATCCAGCATGGCGGACCATGACAATGATGAATTGTCGCCTGCGCAAGAGAAGAAATATAAAGAGCTTAAAGATTCTTTGATCAGCGCTGTGAAGTCACTTGCGCTGAACCAAAATAGAATTGATGCACTTGTTGAGCAGCTCTACGACATTAATAAGCGTCTTGTTCAAAATGAAGGTCGCTTGCTGCGCTTGGCAGAGAGCTATGGCGTTCTTCGCGAAGACTTCTTGAAGCATTACCAAGGTTCAGAGCTTGATCCAAATTGGATGGAGATGATTGCTGCTTTGAAAACCAAAGGCTGGCAAGAGCTTGCGGATGCTGAAGAAGTAAAGATCACTGACCTTCGCGGCGAGATCCAAAATCTGGCAACAGAAACAGGCATCTCAATCTCTGAATTCCGCCGCATCGTGCATATGGTGCAAAAAGGTGAGCGTGAAGCGCGTATTGCGAAGAAGGAAATGGTGGAAGCCAACCTTCGTTTGGTGATTTCGATCGCCAAAAAATATACAAATCGCGGTTTGCAATTCCTTGACCTCATTCAAGAAGGCAATATTGGCCTGATGAAAGCGGTTGATAAGTTTGAATATCGCCGTGGTTATAAGTTCTCAACCTATGCGACTTGGTGGATCAGACAGGCGATCACACGTTCAATTGCTGACCAAGCGAGAACAATCCGTATTCCTGTGCATATGATCGAGACCATCAACAAGATTGTGCGGACGTCTCGTCAGATGTTGCATGAGATTGGTCGTGAGCCGACACCGGAAGAATTGTCAGAAAAACTTGCTATGCCGCTGGAAAAGGTGCGCAAGGTGCTCAAAATCGCTAAAGAGCCTATTTCTCTTGAAACGCCTGTGGGTGATGAAGAAGATAGCCATTTGGGTGATTTCATTGAGGATAAGAATGCAATCCTTCCAATTGATGCTGCGATCCAGGCAAACTTGCGTGAGACAACAACACGCGTTCTTGCGTCGCTGACACCTCGTGAAGAGCGTGTCCTGCGGATGCGTTTTGGTATCGGAATGAACACCGACCACACTTTGGAAGAAGTTGGTCAGCAATTTAGCGTGACACGTGAACGTATTCGTCAGATTGAAGCGAAAGCGTTGCGTAAATTGAAGCATCCTAGCCGTTCAAGAAAACTACGCAGTTTCCTCGATAGCTAATCAGTGATCTCATCAAAAATTAAAAGCCTGATGCATTTTGTGTCAGGCTTTTTTGTTATGCGCTGATTAATTGCGCGATTTCTGATCCTGTCCCCTGTGCTTGATAAAGTGATCGTGCTGGTCTTTGGGATATATCCACATCTCTTTGGATCCATCGACAAGCTTCGAGTTGCTTGAGTGATTGTGATAGCGCGCGATCCGTGATGGGAAGAAGCTGATTTTTAAGTCCGCCAAAATGGATGGGCTGGGTGCTGATCGCCAAAATTGGCAATGTCCATGCACGTCGTAGCAAGGTTCTGTCAGAACTATCAGTTTCAATATGGCTGATATTGTTGGCGCGTTCGGCCATATATTTACCCAGCTCGGTCAATCGATATTCTGGTCGCAGCGGATGGCCATGGCCGGGATTGCGCTCGACCAGCCTCAATTCAATTAAATGATGAAGGCTTTGAGCAAATGCAGTGCGACCTGCACCTGTTTTTGCAAGCAACGTCGCCTGCCGTCCGGCAGTGCCTTCATACATTAGCGCTAGAATATTCATTGCCCAAGCGCGTTGCGTGATCTTGACAAGTAGATTAATGTCCATAAAATATAGTATATATATTTATTGTAAAAAGGAAAGTACCATGGCACTTGTTTCGCTAAATAATACCATCACATTCGCAATCTCAGTCAGTGACAGACATGCAAGCGCAAGGTGGTATGAAGAAAAGCTCGGGTTTGAGCCACTATATCATGCCGACGAATTGGGCTGGAGCGAGATGAAGACCATGACCGAAGGTGTCACATTGGGTTTAGGAGAGCAGGGGGAGCCTAATCCTGGTAATTCCGTGCCGGTCTTCGGCGTGGACGATATGGACACAGCACGAAGTGCGTTGGAAGGTGCCGGCGTTAAATTCGATGGTGACACCATGGTCGTCGAAGGCATGGTGAAAACCGCAACATTTTTTGACCCGGACAATAATGCATTGATGTTGGCGGAAGATTTGACGTCTTAGTTTGGAAAAAATTAGAGTTTAAATTCCCTACTGACAAAAGGTGTCAGTAGGGGTAATATATATCCATCATTATTCCAATAACGGATGAAATATTCAGGAGATAATGATGAGTAAAATTTTTGAAGTTGTCAGCTACGAGTTGAATTCAGATGCGACTGTCGAGCAGGCAGTTGAGGCAAATAAACAATCCTTGGCCTTTGCTGAAGATCAGTCTGGTTTTATTAAACGCACTGTGGTTGCCAATGACAATGGCCAATGGATGGATATCGTCGAATGGGACGACATGGCATCAGCGGAAGTTGCATCTGCCAACTTTATGGCCGATGAACGTAACCATGCGCTTTTGGCAGTGATCGATCAAAAGTCACTTAAAATGCAGCATTTGGATGTGAAAGCGTCCTGCTAGGAGAGCCTATTGCGCAAGGTCGATCGCCTTTTTGAAATTATACAGTTGTTGCGCGGTCAGAGACTGCGCACGGCTGAATTTATTGCAGGCGAGTTGGGCGTGTCCCAACGAACGATCTATCGCGATATTGCAGGTTTGATGGCCTCAGGTGTTCCCATAGAAGGCGAGCGCGGTGTTGGTTATCTGATCAGCCAGCCGATTGAGATCCCCCCTTTGCACTTTCTTCCCTTGGAATTGAAAGCTTTGCAAATGGGGGCTGATCTTGTGAAGGCTGTTGCCGATCATGAATTAGCGCAGGCGGCTGAAGAGGCGGCGATCAAAATCGCCGACGCGCTGCCCGGTGAACGGACTTATGTGCGGGTTAATTCTGCAGCCAATATTCGCGTTTGGAACGAGGAAGACACCAAGCAATGGCTTGGGATTGTTCGCAATGCGATTGATAAACGCGAAAAACTGACGCTGGATTATCGTGATAAGTCAGACAATGTGTCATCACGTATTATCTGGCCCTTGGGTTTGGAATATTGGGGGCGGGTATGGACTGTCTCCGCTTGGTGCGAAAAGCGAGTTGCATTTCGTTCATTTCGCATTGATCAGATTGTGTCCTGCGATCTCATTTACGAAAACTTCCCACATGAAGCGGGGAAAACCTATCAGGATTTTGTAAAATATGCGCAGGAGCGAGACAAAAAGAGCGGTTATGTCAGATCTTAATTATGAATTTGAAGGCGAGTTATGGCGTGTCACAGGCGACAGCTGGCATTTTGTTACTGTGCCAAAAGATTATTCCGAGCATATCAAAGCGTTTGTGCAATCTAAAACGCCGGGTTTTGGCTCGATCCGCGTAAAGGTGACTTTGGGCGAACAGGTCTGGAAAACATCCTTGTTCCCTGACAGCAAATCAGGCTGCTACTTCCTGCCTATTAAAGCTGACATTCGCAAGAAAGCGAAAATAGGGCATGGCGATATGCTCGCCATACAGCTTGATATTGATATCTAGATAAAGCCTGTTGGTCCGCTAAACTTTAAAAGTTTGTACCGGTTTGCTCGCGCTCTTTTTCTGCAAGCAATTTCTTTTGGTAGCGGCTTTGAACAATCTCGACCGCTACAAGCGCAAAGAGCACGAAGTAGAATGTTGCTTTTGACATTGGCTCAATTGGGAAGCCGAAGAAGTTTAGATGGGCAATATGGCCACCTTCGGCAATCAGAACAATACCCACAATCAACAGCACAAACAGACCCAGCACTTCGTACATGCGGTTTTTCTCAAGGAATGTTGCCACAGTTTCAGCCATGACCACCATCAGGATACCGGAAATGACAATTGCAGAAGTCATAACAATGAAGTTGTCAGTCAGTGCGACGGCAGACAGAACCGTGTCGAAAGAGAACACAGCGTTCATGACAACGATCCAGAAGAGCGCTGAAGCAAAAGATTTGCGAACTGCGCGCGTGCCTTCATTTTCAAGATCTGGCACACCGATCATGTGATAAATTTCTTTCATCGCTGTGTACATCAGGAACAAGCCACCAGCGAGCACGATCAATGCGTGACCGCTTACCGATGCAGAGAAGAATGGCAGTGCTATATCAAATATTGGATCCTGGAAGGCGCTGATGAGCTGTAAGACAACAAAGAGCAGCACGATCCGCAAGACAATTGCCAGAATAATACCCCAGCGACGCAAAACGCGCTCTCGAGCCGGGTCAACCTTCTTTGCTTCCAGCGTGATGTAGAGCAGGTTGTCAAAACCCAGAACGGTTTCAAGCGCCGTGAGAATGAGAAAAGTTGTAAGATTATCGAGTGTAAACAGGCCTTCCAGCATTTACAGCGCTCCGCAGGTTTTGATGCAATCTATATGCGTGGTAGCAAAATCAATGTCACTTTGCCAAGAGTTGATTTCAAATCTTAGAGATTATTGACCAGCTTATCGGTCCAATCCACAAAATCACTCATCGCGACATCGCGGTTTAATTCGTTCAGCGTTTCATGGCGGCAGTCTGGATATTTAATCACTTGCACATTTGTCATGCCGCAATCGTCAAGCAATCGCCCATACCAATCAACGCCTTTGGCAAATTCGGTCGCCGGATCTTGTTCGCCGCCAACGAGTTGAATAGGGAAAGCCTTGCCCAAGGCTTTAATCGCATTTGGATTGGCACCTTTTGAGATGAAATCCAATATGGCGCGCCACATTTCAATGCTTGGTGGCCAGCCACCCAATTCATCATTGGCGATCTTTTTGATCATTTCTTCATCATGGGTGAGCCAATCATAACCTGATTTTGAATTTTTGATCGATTTCGACCAAGCTTCAAACGTCATTTTTGACATGAGCAAGCTTGGGACATCTGAGCCCTTGAAAAAGGCTTCAAGAAACAAAGCCATCTTAGCAAAGCTTGCATATTGGCTGATTTTGAAATTGGTGTTCCAAACCGCGAGACCTTGTGCAGAATTTGGATTTTGCAACACATAATTTGTGGCAATCTGCCCGCCCATAGAATGGCCAAAACAAATAATGGGGAGATCTGGATATTCTGATCGGATCATTTGGTGAATGAAGCGAACATCTTTGATGACTTTTCGTCCGCCATCGCGTTTTGAAAACTGCCCAAATGGCAGACTTTCTGCTTTGGTTAAACCATGTCCTCGGTGATCATGTGCGTATGAATGATAGCCGTGTTTGGCCAAAAACTTCATGAAATGCTCATAGCGGCCGGAATGTTCGGTCAATCCGTGATTGATCTGAATGACGGCTTTAGGCGTCTTCTTTGTGGTGCAATAGCGAATATTTAGCTGAGCCCCTGTGGTTGAAGTCAGGTTTTGTTCGCGTATTTTAGCCATTAACGATCTCGCTTATCCTAAGTTTCGATCTATCTGGCGAGTTTTAGTGGAATATTCAAGTCAAAGCCCACTGAATAAAAATCATTCATTGCTCGAAGCGCGCAAATCTCTTACATGTGCGGAAAAGATTTCATTCAAACAGGGCAGTTTATATGGCGCGTCAGTTTATTTATCACATGTCAGGGCTCAATAAGTCCTATGGTTCTAAAAAGGTGTTGGAGAATATCCACCTTTCATTCTACCCAGATGCCAAAATCGGTATCCTGGGTCCAAACGGTGCAGGTAAGTCAACAGTCTTACGTGTGATGGCCGGTTTGGATAATGAATTTACCGGTGAAGCTTGGTTGGCTGAAGGCGCGACACGCGGTTACTTGCCACAAGAACCAAAGCTTGATGAAAGCAAAACCGTTTTTGAAAATGTGATGGAAGGTGTGGCTGAGAAGAAAGCCATCCTTGATCGCTATAACGAATTGATGATGAACTATTCGGATGAAACTGCAGATGAAGGCGCGCAGCTGCAGGACGTGATTGATAGTCAAAACCTATGGGACCTCGACAGCCAAGTTGAGATGGCGATGGAGGCCTTGCGTTGTCCACCTGGCGACAGTTCCGTTGAAAACCTATCAGGCGGTGAAATTCGTCGTGTGGCGCTTTGTCAGCTTTTATTGAGCCAACCTGATCTGCTTCTTCTCGATGAGCCGACCAACCACTTGGACGCTGAAACCATTGCGTGGCTTGAAAAGCACCTCCGCGAATATCCTGGTTCTGTGTTGATGATTACCCACGATCGTTACTTCCTTGATAATGTCACAGGTTGGATTTTGGAACTCGACCGTGGTCGCGGCATTCCGTATGAGGGCAATTATACCGCCTATCTTGAAGCGAAAGCCAAACGCATGGCGCAAGAGGGTCGTGAAGAGGCCTCTCGTCAACGCGCGATTTCGAGCGAGCAAAGCTGGATTCAATCCAGCCCGAAAGCACGTCAGGCAAAATCCAAAGCACGTATTAAAGCCTATGATGAATTGGTCAAAGCAGCAGCGGATAAACGTCCGGGCGATGCGCAGATCATCATTCCAGTTGGTGAACGCTTGGGCAATGTTGTAATTGAAGCGGAAGGCCTGTCTAAAGCCTATGGCGACAAACTTCTGATTGAGAATTTGGAGTTCAAATTGCCTCCTGGCGGCATTGTTGGTGTGATCGGTCCAAACGGCGCGGGTAAATCAACCTTGTTCCGCATGATTACAGGGCAGGAAACACCAGATTCAGGTTCAATCACAATTGGTGAAACGGTCGAACTCTCTTATGTTGATCAGTCGCGCGATGCGCTTGATGGCAGCAAAACTGTCTGGGAAGAAGTTTCTGGCGGCAATGACATTATCAAGCTCGGTAAGCACGAAGTGAACAGCCGCGCCTATTGCTCATCTTTTAACTCTAAAGGTGGTGATCAGCAGCAAAAAGTTGGCGATCTGTCTGGTGGTCAACGGAACCGTGTGCATTTGGCGAAAATGCTCAAATCTGGCGGCAATGTCATCCTACTCGATGAGCCGACCAACGATTTGGACACAGAAACTTTGGCCGCGCTTGAAGATGCGCTTGAAAGTTTCGCTGGTTGCGCCGTTATTATTTCCCACGATCGTATGTTCCTTGACCGCTTGGCAACGCATATTCTTGCCTTTGAAGGGGACAGCCATGTTGAGTGGTTTGAAGGAAACTTTGAGGATTATGAGAAAGATAAGATCCGCCGCTTGGGCGCCGATGCGGTTAATCCAAAACGCGTGACCTATAAGCGTTTGACGCGCTAACCTCGTCGTCATGTTTAAATTGAACCTCGGATGAGCTTGGTCTTATCCGAGGTTTTTTATTTTTGGATCTTGCATTTTTTTCGAAAATGATATAAACATATCTTTATATCTTTTTGAGGGCGTGATGTTAGATTTACCAAAATTGAAAATGGATGATGCGATTGACCTGCTTAAAGCAGCAGGTGAGACAACGCGTATGCGTTTGTTGATTTTGCTCGCACATGGTGATCTGACGGTGAGTGATTTGACCGAAATTTTGGGTCAGTCGCAACCCCGTATATCGCGCCATTTAAAATTACTCGGTGAAGCTGGCTTGATTGAACGCTATCAAGAAGGGGCTTGGGCTTATTTTAGATTGATCGATGAAGGACGCAAATCCTCTATTGTGCATAGTATTATAGATGCTGTGGCACAGGATGACCGCATGCTTCAGCATGATGTCGAGCGTTTGAAAGCGGTTAAAAGCGCCCGTGCCAGCCGTGCACAAGAATATTTCTCGCAAAATGCTGAGAAGTGGGAAGAAATTCGCAAGCATCATGTCTCTGAAGCGAAAGTGGAAGCCGAGCTTTGTAAGCTGATTGGTACCACACCGTTTGACTCGCTGTTGGATTTGGGCACAGGCACTGGGCGTATCTTGGAGCTTTTCAAAGATCAATATCGCAAGGGCCTTGGCATTGATGCCAGCCGCGATATGTTGACCATTGCACGTAACAAGCTTGATCAAGCTGGGATTACCCATGCATCTGTGCGTCAGGGTGATATCTTTAATTTGGCACTCGAACGCGAGAGTTTTGATCTGATTGTTATTCACCAGGTTTTGCACTTTCTGCATGATCCGGCGCCAGCGATTAACGAAGCGTGCAAGATGCTTGCACCGGGCGGTCGTTTGGTCATTATCGATTTCGCGCCGCATGAACTTGAGTATATGCGCAATGATTTTGCCCATGCACGTCTTGGCTTTAGCCATGAAGTTATGAGCGGTTGGATGACGGCGAATGGCTTGGATGTTGAAAAGATCTCTGATCTCTCTTCCGGTCAAAGCCAGGACAAAGCACTCACTGTATCGATATGGCTCGGTAAAGACCCAAGAATTTTAATGGCTGGCGATAACAGCGCTAGTACTGCGTAGAATAGGAAATAATCAAATGGTATTATCTAACCGTTTTGGAGCCCCTGCAAACAGCGATAAAATTCGCGTGTCATTTGAATTCTTTCCGCCGAAATCTGGAAAAATGGAAGAACAGCTTTGGGAGAGTATCTCAAAACTAGCACCATTTGGCCCTGAATTTGTGTCTGTGACGTATGGGGCGGGTGGCTCAACGAAAGAGCCAACACTGGCAACAGTCAAACGCATTATTGAAGAAACCAATGTTGCACCCGCTGCGCATTTAACTTGCGTGGATGCAAGTCGTGGTGATGTGTATGATGTCGCTAAAGAATTCCGTGATGCAGGTGTTCGTCATTTCGTGGCACTTCGTGGTGATCCTGCAGGCGGCATTGGTACGCAATATCAACCGCATCCTGATGGTTACGCCAACGCTGCTGAATTAACAGCAGGTTTGACAGCCATGGGTGAATGCGAGATTTCAGTTTCTGCTTATCCAGAGAAGCATCCCGAAAGCCCTGATTTCATGACTGATCTTGATATGCTCAAACGCAAAGTCGACAATGGTGCGACACGTGCGATCACGCAATTTTTCTTTGATAACGATCATTTTGAACGTTATGTCGAGCGTGTCCGCAAAGCTGGTATCTATATCCCTGTTGTGCCAGGCATCTTGCCTGTTCATAATTTCGCGCAAGTTGAAAAATTTGCCAATATGTGCGGTGCGTCCATCCCAACTTGGCTTGCTAACCGGTTTGATGGTTTGGAAAATGATCCTGAAATTTGTTCCCTTGTCGCATCAGCTGTTGCAGCTGAACAAGTTATGGATCTTGCAGATCGTGGTTTTGAGGAGTTTCATTTCTACACGATGAACCGCGCAAAGCTCGTTTATGCGGTCTGCCATTTGTTAGGTCTTCGCCAGAACGCAAAGCCAAAGAACACTTTGGGTCAAAAAGCGGCTTAAACCTCAGACTTGAACGGATTTTTCGAACGCAGCTTGTAAAGCATGTGCAATTGATAATGTCTGCTTATCACGTCCAAATTTGCCGACAGCTTGGATGCCGAGCGGCATGTTATTTCCATCACGAAACGCCGGAATATTCACGCATGGGCTGCCCATGAGCGTCCATAGTTTGTTGAATGTTGCAATGCCTGTTGTTGCAAAGCCTTTTGGCGCAGCACCCGGGGCAGATGGTGTGAGAATGACATCAACATTGTCGTATAGCGAATGTGTTTTGCGGCGTGCATTTTTCGCCGACCTGCGCGCATTGTCATATTCTGCCGGGGTGATCGCCACACCTTCATTTATCGCTTCTTTGATCTTGTCGCTCAGAAGCTCTGGATAAAGTGCGAACTCTGACCCCAATGCTTGCGCAGCTTCAAAACATTGAATGGTGGAATGGAGTTCGTGGGCTTTTTTTAGTTCTGCAGGCTCATTAAGCTTTGAAACTTTAAAGCCCGCTGTTTCAGCAGCGTTTGTTGCTTGTTCCAAAGCAGCAACCATATCTTTGCTTGCTTCAGATAAGATATCATTCTGATAGATACCGATGCGAATATCGGATGGATTAATCTCTTCAATTTCAAGATCTCGGTCCGTCAGAAGACTTGTAAATGTCGCGACATCTGCGACTGATTTTGCAAAGGTTCCTGCAGTGTCGAGGCTTTGCGCAAAATATTTCATGCCTGTAGTTGGCAAAATTCTATAACTGGGTTTAAACCCTGCAACTCCGCAAAACGCTGCCGGTCTGACCATGGATCCACCGGTTTGCGTACCAATGGCAGCGGTAACCATTCCAGCTGCAACTGCTGCAGCGGAACCGGCAGATGAACCACCCGGTGAATAATCAATATTATTCGGATTTTTGGTTTTCGTAGGCTTAAAAAACGCAAATTCAGTGGTGGTTGTTTTACCAATGATCGATGCGCCTTTGGATCGAAGCATTGCGACGATGGCAGCATCCACTTTTGGCTGGTTGCCTTGATAAATTTCACTGCCATATGCCGTTGGCAAGTCATAAGTGTCGAAAATATCTTTCACGCCAACTGCAATGCCTGAGAGGGGACCTTTGTTAGTAGTTTGTCTTTTATCTGACAGACAAGCAAAGGCGTGGACGCTTTTTTCTACCTCGTCCACTCGCTCCGATGATCTTTGTAAGATTCTATCGGGATCAGTGTTGTTCTGATCCCGATCAAGCAGATTTGAGCGAACGGATTGCGGTGCAAATAACGACATGTGGTTTCTACAGTTTGTTTAATAAACTTGGTGTTGGCCAAGCATCCGCTGGCATACCAAGTCGAAGTTGTTCTGCTTGAACAGCGGCGCGAGTTTTGCTGCCCAAGATGCCATCGATCTTACCGACATCATAACCGCGAGAAACCAAATTATTTTGCAGCTGTTTCATTTGCGCGTCACTCAAACCCTGATCTGGATTGCCTGCATTATAACGCTTCGCACCACCCAACCGCGTCGCAAAATAGGCCGCTGATGTTGTGTAAATGAAGCTCTTGTTCCATTCGAGATAGATATCGAAATTTGGGAAAGCCAAAAATGCAGGACCTTTGCGACCTTGTGGCAGCAAGAGATCCGCTGGGAGTGATGCATTTGGCAGATTGCCATTTCGTGCGGTCACACCAAGACTGGCCCAGTCGCCGGTGGTCATGCCTTTGCGAAGACCTGATTTTTCATATGGAAATGTGCCACCGGGAAGGGTGATTTCCATAATCCATGGCTGATTTCGTTTCCAGCCAAGACTTTGAATAAAGGCCGCTGCGGTTAGGATTGCATCGGGCGAGCTTTTCTTAAGATTAACACGCCCGTCACCATCGCCATCTGTCCCATAGCGAACAATATCTTCAGGCAGCATTTGTACTTGTCCGATTTCACCAGCCCAGGCACCTGTCATTTTCGAAGGAGACAGATCACCCATTTCAACCATTTTAATGGCTGAGATAAGTTGCGGTCTGAAGAGTTCTGGACGACGGCAATCATGCGCCAAAGTTACGAGGGCATTCATGGTGTTGAAATCGCCTTGGAACGCGCCGAAATCCGTTTCAAGCCCCCAAAAGGCTGCAATAACTGGCGCTGGTACACCAAATTCTTGTTCGGCACGTTTGAAGGTGGACGCATATTTGCGTAAGTTTTTAGCGCCATGATCCAAGCGGTTTTGACTAACCGAGCGCTTGGAAAACTCCAGGAATGTTTGTTTAAAAACTCCCTGTGCGCGATCACGGGACAAAACTTTGCGGCTAATTTGTGCATTTCGAAGCGCAGTGTCTGCAGCTTTTTTACTAATGCCTTCAGCGATGGCTTCCTTCTTCACACCTTGCAAAAAGGTTGAAAGTTTGCCGCCACATGCCGCCGCATGCGCTTGGTTTGGCAAGCTTGAAAAACCTGCAATAATTCCCGTCGCAAGCAAAATAGATAGATTTCTGTTTGAAAAAATTGGCAAAACCGCTCTCCACATCAGTTTGATTCCTCGCATTAAGTCTATAGCCCGATGTTCAATAAGGCCATAGTTTAACAATTTTGGGGCCATTGATGATGGGTGAGTGCTTAATATTTCATTAACCATAAATCATATCAAGTTCACGCGTTATGACATCGAGTAAGAATTGATTAAACCACGTATTATATCGTCCAAGTCGAATGGGAGCGTTTAACATGAAGTTAAAATGGTTTCCGCTGGATAAGTATATGCGTAATGGTGACGTGTGCCCAGCGATGACATTATTGAGTTTGGTAGCGCTGGCAATCATTGGATTGATTGTTGGTGATTATTCTATGGCTGAACTAAACGGGGTCAATCTTGAACTTGTTATGGCAGCAAGTGGCATTCCCATGTCCGCGCATATCGCTGAAATATCAAAGAATAATGAAGTTCAGGAACTTGAGCAGATTGCGTATCAAGATCAGCTAACTGGTCTTAGAAACAGACGCGGACTAATCGAAGACACCAAAATTTATTTCAAGCAAACCTATATGAAAGACGACAGATGCGCGTTGATGTTGCTTGATCTTGATCGCTTCAAATTCATAAACGATACGCTTGGTCATGCTGCCGGTGATAAGATGCTTTGTGAATTGGCAAAACGCCTTGAAGCTTTGTCGTCAAATCAGCTGAAATGCTATCGTTTAGGTGGCGATGAATTTGTGATTACTTGGACGGGTGGTCCCAGTTTCGTACAGGTTGATGAATTCTGTGAAAAACTGATTCAAGTCTTATCCCAACCTTATCAAATTGATCAATCTGAGATTGAGGGCGGCGGCAGTGTTGGCGTCACCTGGGCACGCGAGAGTGATGACAATATCGGCACTTTGCTCCAACGCGCGGATATGGCGCTTTATAAAGCAAAAACAGTTTCTGGATCGGCCCATCGGTTCTTCTGTGAGCAAATGGAGCAGGAGTCTCGTCTAAAGCAAGACTTCAAACAGGCTTTGCGGAAGATGATATTTACCGCGGATTTTGATCTTGAATTTCAGCCAATCGCCTATGCCTCAGATCTGGCTGTCACCATGTTTGATGTGACCGTGAAGAGCCGCAATCCTGAATTTGGTGACTTCGCTGATGGTCAATATATGGACATATTAAAAGAGACAGGACTAATTGTTCAATTTGATCGTGCGGTGTTGGAACGCGCAATGAAGGTCATGACCTCCTGGACAAAGCGCAACACAGTTGTTTTGCATTTGGATTCTGACCAGCTGCTTGATCCAACCTTTACCGGCTATTTTGCGCAATTGTTGAAAGAGCATGAATTAGATGGTCATGATTTTGTTTTCTCATTTGATACTTTGCAACGCTCTGATAATGCGCAACTTATGGAAAATAGCCTTGATGAATTGATCCGTTTAGGTGTGCGTATAGCGTCGCAGGGTTTCAGTGGCGACATAAGCAATTTTGGTCTTGGTAAAAAGCTTAAAAGCACATATTTGATACTAGGACGAAACTGGGTAAAGGATATTGCCTTCGATGACAGTTCTTATGAATTGCTCGTTAATCTCGTGCGGCTTGCTGATTGCATGAATTTACGTGTGATTTTGTATGGCGTTGAGCGCGCTGAGCAAGTTCAATGCCTGATGGAATTCAAGCGTCTATTGGTCAAGGGCGATATTGTTGGAAGCGCAAAACGCGCTGTTTGATCAGCCATCGATATCGCGAAAATTCACTTATAAGTGAGGTCGTGCAGAATTTGCTCGATAATACATGAGTATTATTGTATAGAAATCTTATGTTATCGATTTGCGAAATTTTAGACAGAGTTGGCGAGACCGCCAAAAGCGTTGTTTCCAGTATTGTTGAAGCCGTGCGAACCGTGTTTGAGGGTGATCCCGAAACACGTCAAAAAGTTGCGTTTTCTGTGGCGTTGATTGCTTTATCCGCCAAAATGGCAAAAGCTGACGGTGTTGTCACGGAAGCTGAGGTCGCGGCATTCCAGGATATTTTTGAAATTCCAGATGATGAAGCGGAGCACGTTTCAAGGCTTTATAATTTGGCGAAACAAGATGTGGCGGGTTATGAGGTTTATGCAGCCAGATTGTCTGGTCTTTGTAGTTCAGGGGGTAGCAATTGCCCCGTCTTACAAGATGTTTTGGACGGCCTTTATCACATCGCCAAGGCTGATGGTGTTATTCATGAGCGTGAAGAGCAATTGCTCCACCATATTGCCGAAATATTTGGCTTGGATGAAGCACACTTCTCACAAATTTCTGCGCGCCATGTGCATCCAGATGGGATGGACCCGTTTGCGGTTCTTGGTGTGACCAAGCAGACACCATTTGATGAGATTAAGAGACGCTATCGTGAATTGGCCAAAAAGAGCCATCCTGATAATTTGCGTGCACGTGGTGTGCCAGATGAGTTTTTATCCATGGCAAGTGAGCGTATGGCGAGACTAAATCTTGCTTTTGAAGCTGTGAAGAAAATGCAGGTTCCTGGCTAATGCCATCTGAAGAAAAGTCTTCCCCTGATTTTGCCCCTGATTTTGACGGCGCAATTGTCCATCCTTCACCCAATTTTGGTGAGCGGCGGGATGTAGATGGTCCCGATATGCTTATTTTGCATTATACCGCCATGGAAACTGCAGAAGCAGCGCGCGATTGGTTGTGTGTGGAAGAGTCTCAAGTATCTGCGCATTATATCGTTGATGAGCATGGCGAAATCACCCAAATGGTGCGAGAAAAGGACCGCGCATGGCATGCGGGGCAAAGCATCTGGAAGGGTGTAACGGACATTAATTCTCGCTCGATTGGGATTGAGATTGCAAATCCAGGTCACGATTTTGGGTGTCCTGAATTCCCACAGGCGCAGATTTCATCTGTCATCGAGTTGTCCAAGTCTATCATCGAGCGTCACAAGATCGAACCAGAGCGTGTGCTCGGGCATTCCGATATCGCACCTGACCGAAAGCGTGATCCGGGTGAGTGGTTTCCCTGGCAGGAATTGCATGCAAGCGATGTGGGGCATTTGGTGGAGCCTTCGCCGATCCGTAGTGGTCGATATTTTATGCGAGGGGAAACTGGTCAACCAATTGAAGCCTTGCAATCTATGTTGTCTTTATATGGGTATGGCACAGAGATCACCGGCGAGTTTGATGCGCGCACTGAGCTGGATATTATCGCGTTTCAACGACATTTCCGCCCCGAAAAGGTGGATGGTATTGCAGATATGTCGACCATTGAAACGCTTCATCGACTGCTTTCAGCGCTATCTTGATCGCAAATTGTTCGTTTTTTGAAACATTTGAAACACATCTTTACTCCTTAGCCACATTTTCGACTGAATTTCGCCGTTTAGAGGCGCGATATTTATTGAGCGATTTAATCGCAGATTAAGAATACGATTTAAGGAATAATTGATGAGAGTTTTGGTCACTGCGTGCCTAATCGGCAGCGCGTTAATGCTTTCTGCTTGCCAAACGACAAGTGATGAGAAAGCAGTCGACAAAAAAACAAAAACATCTTCAGTGACTAAGAGCGTTAAGAAGAAGGCAACATCAGCAAGTTCAGCGTCAGGTTATACGGCTTCGCCTTATGATCAGCTCATTAAGAAACATGCGAAAGAAAATGGTGTGCCGCTAAATTTGGCGCACGCGGTCGTTCAGATCGAAAGCAATTACAATGCGAGCGCTAGAGGGGCCGCGGGCGAGGTCGGTCTTATGCAGATAAAACCAGCAACCGCCCGCGGGATGGGGTATTCGGGTTCCACAAAAAATCTCTATAACCCGGAGAACAATATTGCTTTTGGTATGAAATATTTAGGTGAAGCTTATCGTCGAGGCGGGGGCACCACCTGTGGTGCAATCCTAAAGTATAATGCTGGTCATTATGCCAAAAGGATGAACCCTGTTTCGGCGAAATATTGTCAGCGTGTTAAGGCTATTTTGAAGTAAGGTATCCTTGTGCCAAATATCGTCTTCTATTTCTGGTATTTGGTTTGGATATGTTATAGTTAGCCTCGTGTCAGTTGGCCGGGCAACCGCTTGAAATTGCTTTAGGCAGTTTTGGGAGGAAAGTCCGGGCTCCATGGAATAACGGTGCCGGATAACGTCCGGCGGGGGCGACCCCAGGGAAAGTGCAGCAGAAAACAAACCGCCCATCATTGATGGGTAAGGGTGAAAAGGTGGGGTAAGAGCCCACCGCATGATCGGTAACGAGAGTGGCAGTGTAAACCCCACCGGGAGCAAAACCAAATAGGGATGACGTGGTGCTTGCACCGGCAGTTTCCAGGCTAGTCATCCGGGTAGGTTGCTTGAGGCGATTTGACCGTGTAAACGGCGCCCCAGACGAATGGTTGCATGAGTTTTGCCTTTGGCGAAATGATAACAGAACCCGGCTTATAGGCCGACTGACACATTTTCTCTTTTAAGAAATTATAACACCAATAGTGCGAATTATTGGCGCGGATTCACCTGATCTGCGCCTTGAATGAATCGGAATCCTAACACTTCGTTAATCTTAACGAGATATGAATAATTAAAATGAAATGAAACGTTAATAAAACATAAATTCCCATTGACGCCCAATTTTGCCCATGTTATCCCAATATGTATCAGATGGTCAAAAATTTGTGGCGCTGAAAAGAGGCCGAAGCGACGTGAACAACGACCATGATGTCAGAACTGCGCAGACGTGCGTGCGATCATTTGCAAGGGGGCAAATGTATCGGTTTGGCTCAAAAGGGATAGTAGTAAAGCGTAATGAACAGGTTCTTGTCGCAAGTGACAAAGAAGGTGGATGCGAAGGGGCGCGTTTCGGTTCCGTCGGCCTTCAGGGCTGTTCTCACTCGGTTAGATATTCGAGATCTGTATGTGTTCCAAGATTTTGTGTTTCCGGCGATTTCCATCGCAGGTCCCGAGGTTCTGGAGCGTTTCGAGCGGCATATAGATCAGGGTGATCCTTTTTCTCCGGACGCCAACAAGATGTCACTGCTGATCCATGGCGGCGGCGTTTTTATGAAGCTCGATGGGGAAGGGCGGCTCGCAGTCACGGATTTCATTCGAGATTTTGCCGGCATAACAAATCAAGTGACCTTTGTGGGTCGCGGGGACTATTTTCAGCTCTGGGAACCGTCCGCATTAACGAGGATGCAAGACGAGACCAGGCGCGAGCGAATGGAGCAATCGGTTCGTTCAACCTGAGGCGAGGGAACGGAATATTGGCGGGTTTTGACGATGTGGCAGCAGACGTCAGTGGCGGACCAGTTCGTCATGTTCCGGTTCTTCTCTCAGAGGTTATCGATGCACTTGATCCAGTAAAAGGCAAAACGATTTTCGACGGTACATTTGGTGCTGGCGGCTATTCACGTGCTATTATGGAAAAAGGTGCAAGCGTAGTTGCAACGGATCAAGATCCTGATGTGATTGTAAATTCGGATGCGATCAAATCGGAATTCGCTGATCAACTTTCTCTACATCATGCAAAATTCTCGCAAATTCTGGATATTGTCGATGAAGGTTCTTTGGACGGCTTCGTGCTCGATATTGGCGTGTCTTCCATGCAGATCGATCAGGCTGAGCGCGGATTTTCCTTCATGCAGGATGGTCCGTTGGATATGCGCATGGCGCAAAATGGGGTGAGCGCAGCTGATGTGGTTAATACGCTAAAATCTAACGAATTGGCGCGCATTTTCGGTTTTTATGGCGAAGAGAAGAAGGCTGGGCGTATTGCACGGGCAATTGAGCAGGCGCGTCTCGAAGAGCCGATTACCACAACTGGCCAATTGGCGAAGATCGTTTCAAATGCAGCGCCCCGCAAGATGACCGATCGCATTCACCCAGCCACACGTGTGTTCCAGGCCTTGCGTATTTATATCAATGATGAGCTAGGGCAATTGGCGCTGGCGTTGTTAGCTACAGAGAAAGCGCTCAAACCGGGTGGTCGATTGGTTGTTGTCACATTCCATTCGCTTGAAGATCGCATTGTGAAGAAGTTCTTCACGGATCGCTTTGGTCGGGTGTCTGGCTCCAGACATTTGCCGCAAGTTGAAGTCCCAAATGCAAGTTTTGAACAATTGGGCAAAAAGCCAATGATTGCGGCAAGTAAACACGAAGCGGAGAAAAATCCTCGTGCGCGCTCGGCAAAACTACGTGCGGGCATTCGTACCGATGCGCCAGCAGGGTCGTCCGACATGAAGATCTTTGGCTTGCCAAATCTATATCCACTTAAAAAAGTTGCGGGGTTGGTCTAGATGTTTCGAGCGTTTGAAGTTTTGCTCATTGTCGCAGTGCTCGCTGCAACAGCATATACATTTCAGATCAAGCATGAATCTGAAGAGCGTTTAGCCGAAATTCGCAAACTTGAAGCTGAGATCAAAACTTACAAGGACACGATTGATTTGCTGGAGGCGGACTGGAGTTTGCTGAATCAGCCATCGCGTGTGCAGAAGTTGATCGAAGCATTTCAGGATCAATTGCAGCTGACCACAACAGAAGCTGACCAAATTGTAAGGCATGATGAATTACCGCGTATTAAACCTGAGCCGGAAGTTGAGACGGATGCGATTGCCGATCAAATCCTGACAGGCGCGGTGGAGTAAAGAGTATGGGTGTTTCGAAATATTTCTTCCGCAAAAAAGCAAGCGTGTCATTGGATGGGCATCGTGAAGATATTGCGATTTCCTCAAGTCGTGTTTCAGATGCGAACCGAACAGGTAATCGCATCGGTATTGCGATGATTGCATTTTCGCTGATGTGTGTTGTTGTTGGCGGGCGCTTGGTCGAATATGGATTGAGATCTCCTGAGACGGTTTCCTCAATATTGCCAAGCGATCGCTTGTTGGCCTCTCGTCCTGATTTGCATGATCGCAACGGTGAGATCTTGGCCACAGATATTAGTACTGTCTCGCTTTATGCCGAGCCACACAAAGTGGTTGATCCCGATGAAGTGGTGGAACAATTGGCTATTGTGCTGCCGGATCTGGATATCAAAAAGACCTATAGCAAGCTGTCTTCAAAATCGCGCTTCCAATGGTTGCGTCGTCAACTGACACCTGGTCAGCAAAGTGAAATTTTATCACGCGGCATTCCTGGAATTGGCTTTAGACCTGAAAAGCGTCGTTTTTACCCCGGTGGTCCAACAGCTTCTCATGTGGTTGGTCATGTGAACATCGACAATGTTGGCATTGCTGGGATGGAAAAATATGTCGATGGACAGGGGCTTGGTGATTTGGCCAGTGTTGGTCTAACTGTCGACGAAGCCATGGAGCCTGTGAAGCTTTCCATCGATTTGCGAGTGCAACACATTTTGCGTGATGAATTGTCTGCAGCTATGGAACGTTATCGCGCAATTGCAACAGCCGGTGTTGTTCTTGATGTACATACTGGTGAAGTGATCGCTATGTCATCGCTGCCAGATTATAATCCAAATAATCCCGTTGATGCTCTGCAAAAAGATCGCCTTAACCGCATGACAGCTGGTACGTTTGAGATGGGTTCGACGTTTAAAGCATTCACAACGGCCATGGCGTTGGATTCAGGTCACGTGTCGATGAGTGACAGCTTTGATGCGCGTAAGCCAATTCGTATCGGTGGATTTACGATTTCCGATTTCCACGGCAAGAACCGTATCCTCTCGGTGCCAGAAATCTTCATTTATTCATCCAATATTGGCACAGCAAAAATGGCGGACGTTGTTGGTGTTGAAGGTCATCAAGAGTTTTTAACGCGCTTAGGTCTGCTCTCCAGAATGCAAACTCAACTTCCTGAGATTGCAACACCTAGTCAGCCAAAACAATGGAAGAAGATCAACTCGGTGACGATCTCATTTGGACACGGTGTTTCAACTACGCCGCTACAGACTGCCGTTGCTGCTGCAGCTTTGATGAATGGTGGTAAACTTATCCCACCGTCTTTTGTGCCGCGTACGCGCGATGAAGCCAATCAGCTTGCGACAAGGGTGCTATCGGATCAGACTAGTCAGTCAATGCGTGAGCTTATGCGCATAAATGTTGAGCAAGGTTCAGGCCGTCGCGCTGAGGTTGATGGCTATTGGGTTGGCGGCAAAACTGGGACGGCTGAAAAGGTGGTGGATGGTCGCTATTCTTCACAAGTTCGGTTTAACGCATTTTTGTCAGCGTTCCCGATTGATGATCCGAAATATGTTGTTTTGGTGATCGTGGATGAGCCGAAGCCTGAAGAGGGTAAAAAATATGCCACTGCGGGCACAAACGCAGCTCCTACAGTGCGCGAAGTTGTTCGCCGTTCCGCTGCATTATTGGGTGTAAGGCCGAAATTTGGGGATGGAGACAAAGATCGTCTCACATCCTACTGATTGATCATATTTCGACCGCAAGGTTGTGCTATAGAGATTCGCGGATTACGGCGAATACGGGGATGAAATGAAACTTGGCGATATTGCTGCGATTGCGGATGTGCGCAATTCTGAAGCGGCAGAAAATTGGTTAGATATTGTCGTAGACGGACTTTCGGCGGACAGCCGTAAAATTCAGTCTGGTTTTGTGTTTTTTGCACTCTCTGGAGATAAGGCAAATGGCAGTCGTTTTGTAGCTGACGCTGTTCAAAATGGTGCAGTTGCCGTTGTTTCGTCTGAGGCAATCTCCGAATCAAATAGTCAAGTTCCGAATATCATTGTTGAAAATCCTCGCTTAGTTTTAGCCAAAGCAGCGGCAGCTTATTATAAAACACAGCCGCAAACCATTGTTGCGGTAACAGGCACTGCTGGGAAAACATCTGTTGCCTCATTTGTCCGCCAAATTTGGGAGAAGATCGGTGAGCAATCTGCGATGATTGGCACCACAGGTATTGTGGCTCCTGGACGTAAAGAATATGGCGCTTTGACCACCCCTGATCCTGTAACCTTGCATGCTCTGATGTCCGAGCTTGCCAATGATGGTGTGACCCATTGTTCAATGGAAGCCTCAAGTCATGGTCTTGACCAATTCCGTTTAGATGGCATTGAATTATCAGCAGCTGGCTTTACAAATTTGGGCCGCGATCACATGGATTATCATCCGACAGTCGAGCATTATTTCAACGCAAAAATGGCGTTGTTTGATCGCGTGCTTCCAAAAGGCTCCCCGGCTGTGATTTTTGCCGATGATGAATGGTCAGATAAAGCCATCAAACATGCGCAAGCGGTAGGGCAAAACGTTTTGACCGTTGGGCATAAAGGTGCATTTTTGACCTTAAAGCGCGTTGAGCAACATCGCCATGAACAGCGCGCTGAAATTCATCATGATGGTCAAATATTTGAAGTAGATTTGCCGTTAGCTGGCGACTTTCAAATGTCAAATGCTTTGGTTGCCGCAGGTCTTTGTATTGCAACGGGAGCAGGCGCTAAATCTGTGTTCAACGCACTTGAAACTATTGAAGGTGCGCCCGGTCGTTTGGACCTTGTTGGCAAATCTAAAAAAGGTGCGCCGGTCTATGTCGATTACGCCCATAAGCCCGATGCGCTTGAACATGTTTTAAGAGCTGTCAGACCATTTACCACCGGGCGCATTGTTCTTGCCTTTGGTTGTGGTGGAGATCGCGATAAAGGTAAGCGCGCTTTGATGGGTGAAATTGCATCTCGTCTCGCAGATGTTGTGATCATCACGGACGATAATCCCCGAACAGAAGAGCCCGATGCAATCCGTCAGGAAATTTTATCGGCTGCGCCCGATGCGCTCAACATTGGTGACCGGCATGAAGCGATTGAGAAATCTATCAAGATGCTGGAAGAGGGCGATAGCTTGATCATTGCCGGCAAGGGTCATGAACATGGTCAGATTGTTGGCGATAAGGTGTTGCCGTTTTCAGATCATGACGTTGCGCGTTCAGTTTTAGAGGCGGAGGCATAGATGGAACAACTTTGGTCATCTGATGAGCTTTTAACCGCCATGAATGGGCGACCGGTTGGCGAGTTACCTTCCGGTGTCACAGGCATTTCCATTGATAGTCGCGATGTGCCCGAAGGTGCAGCGTTTTTTGCCATTAAAGGCGATCGTTTTGACGGTCATGATTTTGCCAGCGCTGCGCTTGCCAATGGTGCTGGGGTTCTCGTCATCGCCGAGGAAAAAATTCCCGCAATGGGAAATTTAATCGCGCCGATGATTGTTGTCAGCGATGTGTTGACAGCGCTTGAAGATTTAGGTCGTGCGGCGCGTCGCCGGGTCAAAGGCAAGGTGGCAGCGGTTACCGGATCTGTTGGCAAGACAACGACCAAGGAAATGCTGCGGACCGCGCTCACGCCTTCAGGTAAAGTGCATGCGTCTGTCGCATCATTTAACAATCACTGGGGTGTGCCGCTGACGTTGGCGCGCATGCCACGTGACACTGATTTTGGTGTCTTTGAGATTGGTATGAACCATCCCGGTGAAATACGGACACTCGTTGACATGGTCCGTCCGGATGTTGCGATGATCACTTGTGTAGAAGCCGCACATATGGGGAATTTCAAAAACCTAAATGAAATTGCCGATGCAAAAGCTGAGATCATGGAAGGTGTCGTTAAAGACGGATCAATGATCCTCAATCTGGATAATGATCTATATGGCTATCTTCGTAAGAAAGCGAACGCGCTAGGCTTGAAAGACCGAACTTATTCTTACGGGCGTAATAAAGAAGCTGATTTTGAACTCTTGTCATTACGCGCACATTCAGATTGTTCGTGCTTTACGGTCAAAATCAAAGGTGAAGAAATTGCCGTAAAACTTGGTGCGCCGGGTGAGCATATAATACAAAATGCGATTGGTGTTTTGGGCATGTGCTGGCTGCTTGAGGCTGATATGGCGCTGGCTGCTCTTGCGCTCGCAGATTTCTCTGCAGAAAAGGGGCGTGGTGCGCGCTCCGTTCGTCAAGTTGGTGCGGGTGAATTTACGCTAATTGATGAGAGCTATAATGCAAATCCTGCTTCCATGCGTGCGGGGATTGCATTGTTAGCAGCCACAGAGCCCGGTCGCGGAGGGCGCCGTATTGCTGTGCTTGGCGATATGCTTGAAATGGGTGAGTTTTCGGAAACGCTCCATGTTGCATTGGCTGAACCCTTGCAAGATGCAGGTGTTGATATTGTCGCGCTTTCCGGCAAAGACATGAATTATTTAGCTGATGCCATTCGTGGTGAGATGCAGGTTTATTATCGATCAGATCTGGATGCTTTGATTGAGTGGTTGATGAGTAAAATCCGCAGTGGTGATGTTGTTATGGTCAAATCATCGCTCGGAATTGGTTTCGGTAAAGTCGTCAAAAAATTACAGGAAAAATTTCCCGAATGTGAGCCGGAAGATGATCAGCTCGCATCCGGTGACTAGGGGGTCGAATGTTTATTTGGTTGGTTGAGCTTGCCGACAGTGTTCCGGTTTTCAATCTGTTTCGCTACATCACGTTTAGAACCGGTGGTGCGTTGTTCACAAGTGCATTAATTGTGTTCTTGTTTGGACCCCAAATCATTAAATCTTTGCGCATTAGACAGGGACGCGGTCAACCGATCCGGGCTGATGGTCCACAAACGCATTTCATGAAAGCAGGCACACCGACAATGGGTGGCTTGATGATCTTGGCGGGTATTGTCGCCAGTTCACTCATGTGGGCAGATCTGGGCAATACCTATGTGATCACGACATTATTGGTGACGCTCGGTTTTGGCGCGATCGGCTTTTACGATGATTATCTGAAGGTCACCAAACAGTCGGACAAAGGCTTTTCTGGCAAAGTACGACTGTTGTTGGAGTTTTTAATCGCTGGTGTTGCGGTTTATTTCATCCTCAGCCAGTCCATGTCGGCAACGCAAGACCAAAGCGAAACATTTGCGACATCTCTGTCCTTCCCATTCTTCAAGGACTTCTTATTGGATCTCGGACTGTTCTTTATTCCATTTGGCGCGTTTGTGATCGTATCCGCTGGTAACGCGGTGAACTTAACTGATGGTTTGGATGGTTTGGCGATTGTGCCTGTGATGATTGCGGCAGCTTCCTTTGGTGCGATTGCTTATTTGGCTGGTAATGCGCTTTTTGCCAATTATCTGCAAATTCATTTTGTCCCAGGGACTGGTGAACTTGCCGTTATTCTCGGCGCCGTGATTGGCGCAGGTTTGGGCTTCTTATGGTTCAATGCGCCACCCGCTGCGATCTTTATGGGCGATACTGGTTCGCTTGCGCTGGGTGGCTTGATAGGGACTGTTGCGGTTGCCACAAAACACGAAATTGTCATGGCCATTATCGGCGGATTGTTTGTGCTTGAGACCCTTTCCGTGATCATTCAGGTGATCTCGTTTAAACTCACCGGCAAGCGAGTGTTCAGAATGGCACCTATCCACCACCATTTTGAGAAAAAGGGATGGACGGAAAGTCAGGTCGTTGTGCGTTTCTGGATCATTGCAGTGATGTTGGCCATGGTTGGCCTTGCGACGCTAAAATTGAGATAGAGCGCATGATACCTGCTCTTAGTTTCAAGGATAAAAATGTTGCATTATTTGGGCTTGGCGGCTCAGGTCTTGTTACGGCCAAATCGCTGATGGCTGGTGGTGCAAATGTTATCGCTTGGGACGATAATCCAGAGCAGGTTTCAAAATCAGGTGAGATGGGTATTCCCACATCTGATTTGCGGCATATTAATTGGTCAGAGATTGATAGTTTCGTGCTTGCGCCGGGTGTGCCGCTCACCCATCCAAAACCCCATTGGACGGTTGAACTTGCGCATAATGCCGGTGTTGAGATTATTGGCGATGTTGAAATTTTCTCTCGCGAACGTGCGAGCTTAGCGCCAAATAGCGCCTTTATTGCGATCACGGGCACCAATGGCAAATCGACCACCACAGCTTTGATTTCTCATATTATTGGTACGAATGATCTCAATATTCAAATGGGCGGTAATATAGGAACGGCCGTTTTGTCGTTAGACCCGCCGCAGGATGACTGCGTTTATGTGGTGGAGTGCTCGTCTTATCAGATCGATCTTGCACCCTCGCTGCATCCAAGTGCGGGGATCTTATTGAACCTCACACCTGATCATCTTGATCGTCATGGTTCCATGGAACATTACGCATCGGTCAAAGAACGGCTTGTTCAAAAAAGCGAGCATGCCATTATCGGTGTGGATGATAGGTATTGCCGGGACATTCAAACACGACTTGCACAAAAACGAGTTGCCAATACGTCAATTTCCGCAAAAGAAATATTAAATGATGGCTTGTTCTTAGATGAGCATTTGATTGTGAATTCAACAGATGGCCAAAACTCGATTGTCGCTGATCTGTCAGGCATTGAAACCCTTCGCGGGCAACATAATGCGCAAAATGCGGCGGCTGCCATTGCAGCTTGTCATACAATTGGGCTGTCATTTGATGAAATTGCCAATGCTTTGTCATCGTTCCCGGGTTTAAAACATCGCATGCAGCCAATTGCGCGGTTGGGCGAATTATTGTTCATCAATGATTCCAAAGCCACAAATGCGGAAGCAACAGCACCAGCGCTGAAATCCTATGAAGATATTTTCTGGATCCTAGGTGGCTTGCCAAAAGATGGTGGTATCACATCCTTATCGCCTCATTTTGAGCGTGTGCAAAAAGCATTTTTGATTGGGGAAGCCGCACCAAAATTTGCGGCGGAGCTTGGTGATGCAGTTGAATTTGAAATCGCCAATACGCTCGAAAACGCAGTTTCGCATGGCTATGATGTGGCAAAAGAATTCCAAACACAATCTGGGCGTAAGGCTACGATCCTATTCTCGCCAGCATGTGCAAGTTTTGATCAGTTCCGAAATTTTGAAATCCGCGGCGAGTGTTTTGTCGATCAGGTCGCAAAAATTGACGGTATAGAGATGCTCATACCGTATGAATCGAAAGGTGAAGCAAATGGTTAGCCGAATAGAACGAGGAGCAGTCGCCAATTGGTTTTGGACAGTTGATCGGTTTTTGCTGATTTCATTTATCGTGCTTATTCTCCTTGGATTTATGTTGTCGTTTTCTGCAAGTCCTGCAGTTGCGGAGCGGATCGGGCTCGATAGCTTTCACTTTGTCAAACGCTTTGCCATTTTCATGGTGCCAACGGTCGCCATCATGATTGCAATCTCATTTTTAGATTCAAGGATGGTTCGCCGCGCGGCCGCATTATTGCTCGTCGGTTCATTGGTGATGATGGTGCTCACACTGTTTATTGGTGGTGAGATTAAGGGTTCGCGCCGCTGGTTATCCATTGCCGGCTTTGGTCTACAGCCATCTGAATTTATGAAGCCTGCTTTTGTCGTGATATGTGCTTGGCTCTTTTCTGAGCGCAGTCGACATCCTGAAATTCCGGGTAATCTTTTTGCTATTATCTTGTTTGGCATTGTGGCGGCGCTTTTGGTTGCCCAGCCAGATTTAGGACAGACCATTTTGACCGCCGCGGTATGGGGCGCCATGTTCTTTATGGCTGGCATGCCGTGGCTTTGGATCATTGCGCTGGGGGGATTGGCAGTTGCTGGCTTTGTGACCGCTTATACAATCTTCCCACACGTGGCGGGACGTATTGATCGGTTTTTAACGGGTGAGGGTGATACATTCCAGGTTGATACCGCGCGCGAAGCGATCATCAGCGGCAATTGGTTTGGTATGGGCCCAGGCGAGGGAACGATCAAACGCATTATCCCTGATAGTCATGCCGACTTTATCTTTGCGGTTGCCGCGGAAGAATTTGGTATTATCTTTTGTATAGCTTTAGTGGCGATCTTTGCCTTTATCGTGTTGCGCACGCTGTTGCATGCGGCGCGCGAAACCGACGAATTCATCCGTTTGGCAGTATCCGGCCTTGCGCTTCTTATCGGCGCGCAAGCCATGATTAATATAGGTGTTAATTTGGAACTCCTGCCGGCGAAGGGTATGACCTTGCCGCTGATCTCTTACGGTGGGTCCTCCATGCTGGCAATTGCCATCACGGTTGGCTTTATCTTAGCGTTGACGCGCCATCGCCCGGAAAAACGCGCCCGCAATAAAATTGTTATGCCGAGTAAGGCAAAACCGTCTATGGCAGTTTAGGACACGCGTAATGGATCAAAAGGTATTTTTGTTGAGCGCAGGTGGTACGGGTGGACACTTGTTTCCAGCTCAGGCGCTGTCCGTCGAATTGAGCGCGCGAGGCCATAAAGTTCATTTGGCAACGGATAGCCGTGCTAGCCGTTATGCGGATAGATTTCCATGTGATGAGATGCATATCGTGCCATCGTCCACAATTGGGTCCAAAAATCCGTTTAAGGTCGCCAAAGCTCTTTGGACATTGTTTCAAGGTATGCGCAAATCCAGCCACATTATCCGGACTTTACGTCCAAACGCTGTGATTGGATTTGGCGGTTATCCGACGCTGCCGCCGTTATTGTCAGCAACACAAGCTGGAAAGCCGAGCATTTTACATGAGCAAAATGCGGTGATGGGACGTGCGAACAAGATGTTGGCCAATCGGGTAACGGCAATCGCAGGCGGATTTTTGCCTGCAAATTCTGGTCAATATTCTGACAAAACCATCGTCACCGGAAACCCTGTACGACCTGCGGTGATCAAAGCGGCTGAGCAAGCCTATCAATCATCAGCTGGAGACGATGAATTTAATTTGGTTGTTTTTGGTGGCAGTCAAGGCGCCCAGTTCTTTGGGGTGACCATTCCAAAAGCGATTGCGGTAATGTCAGAGGCATCTCAAAAACGTTTGAAGCTTACCCTGCAAGCGCGGGATGAAGATGTTCAACAGGCAAAAGCTGCCTGTGCCGAGATGAATATCGACGCGGAAATTTCGCCTTTCTTTGATGATATGGCCAAACGTATTGCCGACGCGCATCTGGTTATATCTCGTTCGGGTGCGTCAACCGTTTCGGAACTTGCTGCCATTGGTCGTCCGGCCATTCTTGTTCCTTATCCATTTGCACTTGATCATGATCAGGCGGCCAATGCGAAAGGTATGCTTGATAAAGGTGGGGCAGAGGTTGTCGCGCAAGCCGAACTTTCTGCTGAAAAACTCGCAGAGATGATCGAAAATCGCATGAATAATCCGCAAGAGGCTGAAAAAATGGCGGCAAATGCCAAACTTGCGGGAAATTTAGAGGCGACCCGCTTGCTTGCCGATCTTGTTGAGGCTATGGCCGAAGGTACGTCAATTAAAGAATTTAAGGATCAGCACGCATGAAGATGCCTGAAACAATAGGACTTGTACATTTCGTCGGTATCGGCGGCATTGGTATGAGTGGCATTGCAGAAGTTTTGCACAATTTGGGTTATAAGGTTCAAGGCTCTGACCAGTCCGATAGCGCAAATGTTCAAAGGCTACGCGATAAGGGCATTGATGTCTTTATTGGCCATTCGGCGGCCAATCTGGGCGATGCCGAGGTGCTGGTTGTTTCAACAGCGATCCGTAAGGATAATCCTGAACTGGTGGCAGCGCGTGAAAAACTCTTACCTGTGGTGCGTCGCGCTGAAATGCTGGCGGAACTTATGCGTTTTCGCAATGCAATTGCTATTGGTGGTACGCATGGCAAAACCACAACCACTTCTATGGTCGCCACACTGCTTGAATCCGGCGGACTTGATCCAACGGTGATTAATGGCGGCATCATCAATGCTTACGGCACCAATGCGCGCATGGGTGAGGGTAAATGGATGGTGGTGGAAGCGGATGAATCCGACGGCACTTTCCTCAAGCTTCCAGCAGATATCGCGGTTATCACCAATATCGACCCTGAACATTTAGATCATTACGGCGATTTTGAAACCGTGAAAGCTGCCTTTGCGCAATTTGTCGAAAATGTTCCGTTCTATGGCTTTGGTGTGCTTTGTATTGATCACCCTGAAGTTCAAGCATTGGCGAGCCGAATTTCAGATCGTCGCGTGGTGACTTATGGTCAAAATCCGCAGGCAGATGTTAGGTTCTTAAATCTAAGCCAAAAGGGTAGTACCTCGACCTTTGATATCGAAATTCGCGGACGTGGTTCCAGTGAAGTTGTAAAAGTTGAAGGGCTAACATTGCCCATGCCGGGATTGCACAATGTGTCCAATGCGACGGCGGCGATCACCGTGGCTTTAGAACTTGGCATGACGACTGAGGAGATCGCGGCTGGATTGTCTAAGTTTGGTGGTGTGAAACGTCGCTTTACCCATGTCGGTTCATGGAATGGTATGGATATTTTTGATGATTACGGCCACCATCCGGTTGAGATCAAGGCAGTATTAAAAGCTGCGCGTGATGCCTGCGAAGGCAAAGTGATCGCCGTTGTTCAACCGCATAGATATACACGTTTAGAAAGCCTGTTTGATGACTTCTCATCATGCTTTAATGATGCAGATACGGTGATCTTAGCGCCGGTATTTGCCGCCGGCGAAGAACCGATCGAAGGCGCTGATTCAAAAAGCTTGGCATCGCGGCTTAGAACGGGTGGTCATCGCGATGTGCGCTTAATCGAAGGTCCAGCAGATCTTGCTCCCATGGTCAAAACCTTTGGCTCTGAAGGCGACTTTTTGTTATGTTTAGGTGCGGGTAATATTACCCAATGGGCCGCAGCATTGCCGAAAGAACTTCAAAGCTTGGATGGAAGCTAACATGAGCAATTACGATTGCAAAAATTTGGTGGCAGATCTTGGTGATAAACTTGATGATATTCGAGGTCGTATCACTGAGGATGCCCCATTGTCGCAAGTCACCTGGTTCCGCACAGGTGGGCCAGTGGCCGTCATGTTCCAACCAGCCGATGAAGAAGATCTTGCGAAATTTCTAGCGTTGCTGCCAGAAGAGGCGCGCGTTTTTCCCATTGGTGTTGGGTCAAATCTTTTGGTTCGCGATGGCGGTTTAAACGCAGTGGTTATCAGGTTATCTGCCAAAGGTTTTGGCCAAACTGAGCAGATCTCATCGACGCAGTTAATGGCGGGCGCTGCTTGTCCTGATAAACGTGTGGCTGCGGCAGCTCTTGATGCTGGTATTGGTGGCCTACATTTTTATCATGGTATCCCCGGTGCAATTGGTGGTGCGCTGCGTATGAATGCGGGTGCCAACGGGCACGAAACAAAAGATTGTTTGGTCGCTGTTCATGCAATTGATCGTCGGGGCAAGAAACATATTTTGAGCAATGCGGATATGAAATATTCATATCGTAAATCAGGTGCACCCAAAGATCTGATTTTTACAAAGGCGTTGTTTGAAGGGGAGCAAACCCCAAAAAGCGAAATCAAAGCTGCAATGGATGAAGTCCAACACCATCGCGAAACATCTCAACCGATTAAAGAGAAAACCGGCGGTTCGACCTTCAAGAACCCTCCAGAGCATTCGGCTTGGAAAGTGATTGATGACGCTGGTTGTCGTGGCTTGACCATTGGTGGTGCGCAGATGTCGCCGATGCATTGTAACTTTATGATCAATACTGGTCCTGCAACCTCTTATGATCTTGAGAAGCTTGGTGAGACGGTCCGCCAAAAGGTATTGCTGAATTCTGGTATCCACTTAGAGTGGGAAATCCGACGTTTGGGTGAATTTACGCCTGGGCAAACCGTTGAAGCATTTATGGGGCAGATGCTCTAGCAGAATTAGATCAGAGCAGCGCTTACCAATTTTCCGAATTTCGTGAACTCTTTCGCGCGCGGCGAGCCTGCGCGCCAAGCAAGACCAATCGTGCGGCTTGGCTCAGGGTCGCCAAAGCGCATGAGTTTGACGTCCTGAGACTTATTTTCAACAGGCAAACTGATCTCAGGCAAAAGCGTCATTCCTAAACCATTTCCAACCATTTGCACCAGAGTTGATAAGCTTGAAGCGCCATATGTCGCAAAGCTCGATATTTCGCGCAGATGGCAATAGGTAAGTGCTTGCTCACGTAAGCAATGACCTTCTTCTAAGAGCATCAATTCGCCATTTGCAAACATGTCAGGCGTTGCATAAGCGTCATTTCGACTTTCGTGATCAGGCGGCATGGCCAAAACGAATTTGTCTTCGATGAGCGGCATGGTCGCGATGGAATTGCCCTCCACCGGAAGCGCAAGGATTAATAGATCCAGCTCGCCATTCTCTAATTTTTCCAAAAGTAAATGCGTCTGCGTCTCGTGTAGCACGAGATCTAAATCTGGCAGGTCTTGGCGAATATTCGGTAATAATTTTGGCAATAGGTAAGGGGCGATTGTTGGGATCACACCCAACTGTAACGCACCTTCAAGGCGATCCTTGGTGCTGTGCGCATATTCAGTAAATTCACGCATTTGTTCGGTGATCTTGCGGCTGCGGGACAGCAGTTCCAAGCCATGTTTCGTGATAATTGCGCGTTTGTTATTCCGTTCAAACAGAAGAATATCCAGTTCCCGTTCGAGCTCTTTGATCTGCATCGAAAGGGCAGGTTGGCTCACCGCGCAATGTTCAGCAGCTTTTCCAAAGTGATTAAAGCGGGCAACGGCTTCGAAATATTTGAGTTGTTTAAATGTCGGCATAATCAGAAATACTAATTGAAAAATATATAAATAGCCAGATTTTCTTATTGTTAACTTTGGTTAAAATTTTCTTTTCGTTAAGATTTTATTATCTATATCTCGCGTATTCTCCGGCATTACGAATTTCGAATTTTAACCTTTCCAAGGTCGGTTTTTTGCGGAGGGTATGATGCCTGATAAACATGTAGCGGTTCTGTATGGTGGTTTTTCATCAGAACGCCCTGTTAGCCTCTCTTCCGGCGAAGCTTGCGCGGATGGATTAGAGCGCGCTGGATACAAGGTGAGCCGCGTTGATGTGGATCGGAATTTGGCCCAGGTTCTCCATGAATTAAAACCGGACGTGTGCTTTAACGCGCTTCATGGTCCTTTTGGTGAAGACGGAACCGTGCAGGGATTGCTCGAATTCATGGAAATTCCTTACACGCATTCAGGTGTTCTTGCTTCTGCGCTTGCGATGGATAAAGAGCAGGCAAAAATCGTCGCTAAAGCAAAGGGTATTCCGGTTGCGGAAGCCAAAGTCCTTAATCGTCATGATTTTAAATCGACGCATCCAATTCAGCCGCCATATGTCGTTAAACCTGTTGCTGAAGGGTCAAGCTTTGGCGTTGTCATGGTCAAAGAGGGGCAATCTCACCCACCACAAATCATAACTTCAGATGAGTGGACTTATGGTGATCGCGTGATGGCAGAGCGATTCGTATATGGGCGAGAACTGACCTGTGCAGTTATGGGAAATGTGGCACTTGGTGTGACCGAAATTTTCGCTGAAGGCTCAAGTTTCTACGACTTTGATGCGAAATACAAAAAAGGTGGTTCAAAACATCAATGTCCTGCCGAAATTTTACCAAATATTTACCAAAAGATTCAGACATTGGCATTGAAGGCCCATAAGGCGATCGGATGTCGTGGTGTTAGTAGATCAGATTTTCGCTATGACGATCGATTTTCTGAGAATGGTGAGATCATTTGGCTGGAAGTTAATACGCAGCCTGGAATGACAGAAACGTCTCTGGTGCCTGAATTGGCTCAGCATGCTGGGCATAGTTTCGAAGAATTAGTTAGTTGGATGGTGGAAGACGCTTCGTGTTCTCGTTGATTGAAAAAATCGCTGGCTTGAAAAGTAGCTCCGCTCCTTTCGGAGGTGGTGAGCAAACTTTCGTACCTCGCTTTTTGCGTCCGCTCATTCGACGTGCGACCCGTGCGAGCGCGGATATCTTGTCAGGTCACACCAAAATTCCAAATCATCTTGGTACATTTGCAACACTGGCATTTTTCGGTGGCGTACTGAGTTTTGCAACGATTGCTGGCGGTCACAGCGAAATCGCTATGCGCACAGTCACATCTGCTGTTGGCTTTTCGGTCGAAGAGATCAAAGTCTCTGGCAATGTTGAAACATCTGATATCGATATTCTTCAGAAACTTGGTCTTGATGAAACATCGTCCTTGCTCACCCTTGATCTGACGAAAGCGCATGAAAAACTCTCTGCTTTGCCTTGGGTTCAACATGTTGAATTGTTAAAAATCTATCCTGCGACATTGCATGTGAAGATTGAAGAGCGTCAGGCTTTTGCCATCTGGCAGCATGGGGATCAACTCTCACTAATCGAGCGCGATGGTGATGTAATCGAAAATTACGATGGTGTTCGCAATACGGAATTGCCGTTCTTTGTGGGTATTGGCGCTGAAATTCATGCCGCAAGCATGTATGACACACTTTCACGTTGGCCATCTTATCTTGGTGAAGCGAAAGCAATCATCCGTGTCGCTGATCGTCGCTGGGACTTGCGATTAAACAATGGCGTGACTTTACATCTACCTGAGCAAGGGGTGGATGCAGCGCTGGCACACTTTAAAGCATTTGATGATAGTCAGGAAGTTCTTCGCCGAGATATCGCCGCGGTTGATCTACGTATTTCAGACCGCGTTACCGTCCGATTAACGCCAGAAGCGTTAGAACGACGTAAGTCAGCGGTTCTCGAGCGCAGCAAAGAAATAAAGAAGCGGGAAAAGTCATGAGCTTGTTCCGTCAAAAATCTGCGTTGCCGCGTTTAAAACCACTTTCGAACAAGCGGCCAACTATTGTCACAGTTTTGGATATTGGTTCATCCAAAACTGTTTGTTTCATTGGACGATTGACGCCTTTATCCGACAGTGAAGTTCTTGCGCAACGCACACACAAAGTCGAAATCATCGGTATTGGGCACCAAAAATCACGCGGGGTAAAAGCCGGTGTGATCATGGATATCGAACAGGTTGAGAACTCAGTTCGTTCTGCAGTGGATACGGCGGAGCGCATGGCAGGTGTTACAGTTGATTCCCTGATTATCAATGTGACTGCTGGGCGCCTTAAAAGTGAAATCTTCACAGCATCCATTGATTTAGGTGGCGAAGAGGTGGCCCATAGCGACCTAACCAAGGTTGTTAACTTGGTGACGAAACGTACCTTGAGCCATGAACGTTCGATTTTGCATTCATTGCCGACCAGTTATGCGCTTGATGGCGAACGCGGTATCATCGACCCTGAGGGCATGTATGGCGACAAGCTGGGTGTTGATTTGCATGTATTAAGCGCTGATCGAGCACCGCTTAAAAATTTGGAGATGTGCGTTAATCGCGGGCATCTTACCGTCGAAGCCATGGTTGCAACACCCTATGCATCCGGACTTGCCTCTCTCGTTGCTGATGAAGCCGAGATGGGATGTGCTTGCGTCGATTTAGGTGGCGGTACGACCACAATCTCCGTCTTTAATGAGGGTAAGTTCATTTTTGCTGATGCTGTCGCGCTCGGTGGACACCACGTCACAATGGACCTGGCGCGCGGTCTAACAACACGATTTGAAGATGCTGAACGTATCAAGGTTATGCACGGTTCGTCTTTGCCGTCTGCCTGCGATGATAAAGATGTGATTTCCATTCCGCCGATTGGTGATGAAATGGGGGATCACTCCGCGCAAGTTTCAAAAGCTATGGTCGCACGAATCGTAAGAGCGCGTGTTGAGGAAACACTTGAGTTAGTTCGTGATCGTATTCAGCAATCTGGCTATGCGCCAATTGTTGGAAAACGGGTGATCTTAACAGGTGGTGCAAGTCAGCTCACAGGGTTAGCTGATAGTGCGAGACGAATATTGGCAAGAAATGTTCGGATCGGTCGACCCTTAGGAGTTTCCGGATTGCCAGCTGCGGTTAAAGGCCCAGCCTTTTCAGCGGCGTCTGGATTAATGATTTACCCACAAGTGGCAAATATCGAAGCCCATGGTTCGGAAAGAACGATGATGGCTGCGGCAAATGGAACAGGCGGACGATTGGCACAAATGGGCCAGTGGTTCAAAGAGAGTTTTTAATTTCAAGGTTGCGGTACAAATACATGCGTCATGGCAACAAAAACCAAGGAAGGAACGGCTAAAATGACTATTAATCTTCAGAAGCCGGATATTACTGAACTTAAACCACGCATCACCGTGTTCGGTGTTGGCGGTGGCGGTGGCAATGCCGTGAACAACATGATCACTGCTGGTTTGCAGGGTGTTGATTTCGTTGTGGCAAACACCGATGCGCAAGCGCTGACTATGTCGAAATCAGAACGGATCATCCAATTGGGTGTTGCCGTCACAGAAGGCCTAGGTGCCGGATCGCAGCCAGAAATTGGCGCGGCTGCTGCAGAGGAATGTTTCGACGAGATCAATGATCACCTCAATGGTACGCATATGTGTTTCGTAACTGCCGGTATGGGCGGTGGAACCGGAACGGGCGCTGCACCGGTTGTTGCAAAAGCTGCCCGCCAAAAAGGTATCCTAACCGTTGGCGTCGTGACCAAGCCATTCCATTTTGAAGGTCAGCGCCGCATGCGCTTGGCTGATAATGGCATTGAAGAGCTGCAAAAGAACGTTGATACGCTCATCGTTATTCCGAACCAAAACTTGTTCCGGATTGCCAATGAGAACACAACATTTGCTGATGCCTTCTCAATGGCTGACCAAGTTCTTTACTCAGGCGTTGCCTGCATTACCGATCTTATGGTCAAAGAAGGTCTAATCAACCTCGACTTTGCGGATGTTCGTTCAGTAATGCGCGAAATGGGCAAAGCAATGATGGGGACAGGTGAGGCATCAGGTGATGGTCGCGCTATGGCAGCCGCTGAAGCTGCAATTGCAAACCCACTGCTTGACGAAACTTCAATGCGTGGTGCACAAGGTCTTCTCATCTCGATCACTGGTGGTCGCGATATGACATTGTTTGAGGTTGATGAAGCCGCAACGCGTATTCGCGAAGAAGTGGATCCAGAGGCAAATATCATTCTCGGCGCTACATTCGATGAGTCACTTGAGGGCATCATCCGTGTGTCAGTTGTGGCAACTGGTATTGACTGTTCCGCTGCTCAGATTGCTGACCGCTCAGAAACAGACATGCGCCCAGCTATGGCCTCTATGCAAGCACAGCTTAATCAAAGAAGTGCTGCTGCTGAAAAACCACAGATTGAAGCAGCAACACCACCAGCTCCAATCGAGCAAGATGTAGTTGTTGAGACAATGATGACTGCGGAAGCTGAAATTGAGCGTGAGCTTGAGATCGCTGCAAAAGCAAAAATGGCTGCACCGCAAAACAGATTGTTTGTTCCAGAAGCAAAAACTGAAGCGCCAGCACCAACTACTGCACCTGCACCAGTGATGACACAGCCTGAGCCGGCACCAATGCCAGCCCCGGAAATGCCATCTATTCAAACGCCAACGCCTGAAGCTGTCATGCCTGAAGCACCGATGCCTACCAGCCGTATGCCTCAGATTGAAGACTTCCCGGCAACTGTTCAGGCTGAAATGGATCGTGTGAATTCTCCAGCTCCTTCGGAAGCTGCTGAAGAAAAAGGTGCGAAGGGTCTCTTCAAACGTATTAGTTCAAGCCTAGGAATGGGTGAAGAAGATGTAACAACGGCAGCACAAAAGGCGATTGAGCAACAATCTCCACAGCCTCGCCGTGCGTTGTCCTCTGACCAGTCATCAATGACAGGCGCGCGTGGAAACATGGACGAACAGGGTCGTGTAGCACCTACTTCTCCTACGGCGACCGAAGACGAACAGCTTGAAATTCCAGCGTTTTTACGTCGCCAGGTAAGATAAAGCTTTTAAAGTTAATGATTTTGAAACGCAGCTGCATTACTATGCAGCTGCGTTTTCATTTTGGCTAAAAATCCATCTGTAATCCAATGTTACAATTGCGTTACATTCGGAAATAAAGCGTGATTTGGAAAGAATCGCATTTCAGCCTATCTTAGGCACGTGGCGGGGGACGCCTCTTAAAAAACATAGTGTGAGTGGCAACAAAGATGCGTCGTATAATTTCGTTCGACTGTGTTGCGTAAAGATCGAATTGGGCAGTTTAATGCATTATGATTTGAATGAATTTCAGGCTACTATTTCTAGGCCTGCAACACTTTCGGGTGTGGGTGTTCATAGCGGTTCTAATGTAACAATTTCTCTTATACCAGCTGAATCTAACACAGGCATTGTTTTCAAGCGTGTCTGTGGTACTCAAACTGTATGCACATTACGTGCAGTTGCTTCGCAAGTTGGCTCAACAGATTTCTGTACTTTGCTTGGTGATGCGCCCGATCGTTCGGTCGCAACTGTTGAGCATCTAATGGCTGCACTTTATGCGATGGGCATTGATAATATCATTGTTGAAATCGACGGTGGTGAAGTTCCTATCATGGATGGCAGCTCTGCATTGTTTATCGAGCTGATTGAAGCGACTGGCGTTTCCAAACTCGAAGAACGTCGTCGTTATATTCGCGTTAAAAAAGCTGTTCGCGCCGAAGTGGGTGGTTCATGGGCGGAATTCACGCCACATGAGGGGACACGTTTTGAAATCGATATTGATTTTGATTCGCCAACTATCGGTCGCCAATCATGGTGTGGTGAAGTAACTGCAGACAGCTTTAAGCGTGAACTAAGTCGTGCTCGGACATTTGGCTTCATGCGTGATGTTGAATTCCTTTGGGCATCTGGTCATGCGCTTGGTTCATCTTTAGAGAATTCTGTTGTGATTGGTGAAGACGATAAAGTCATCAACATGGAAGGTCTTCGATTTGAAGACGAATTTGTGCGTCATAAAACACTTGATGCGGTGGGTGACTTAGCGCTCGCCGGTGCACAGTTCATTGGATGTTATCGCTCATATCGTGGTGGTCACAAACTCAATGCTATGGCGTTGCGTAAATTATTGGCTCAGCAAGATGCCTATGAAATTGTAGAGACAAAGCAAACCCGCGGAAAAGGTGGGTATGGTGAGTTGGTTGCTGTAAGTTCGCCTGTCTTCTCTCCTTGGACAGTATAATCATCGTTTTAACGATAAATTCATCTGCCGAAATTAACTTAATTTCCGATTTTGCCATAAAAATGTGCCAATGCTGAAAGATGACGTTGGACGCATATGGATTTTACGATTAAAACCCTGTAAATAATGCTCTCGGTTTCAAACTCCTTTTTTGGAGAAAGGTCAATTGGTTATGGTGTTGTTCTCTAGCTTGAGAGTGCTGACGAAAAACAGTTTAAGCTTTGTACTTTTGTTGGGCATGGCCGTATTGGCAGGATGTCAGTCTGACCCAGATATCGACATTAACTCGCTTGTTGATTCCGTTGAGCCAGCCGACGTTCTTTACAACCAAGCGCTTGCTAATATGAATGCCGGCAAGTTAACCGAAGCGACCAAAAAGTTAGATGCGATTGATCGGCAACATCCGTTTTCTGAATACGCTCGAAAAGCGCTTGTTTTAAATGCGTTTGCCAAATACCGTTCTGGGCGTAACCAGGAAGCGATTACAAATGCGCGCCGTTTTTTAAATCTCTACCCAAATGATCCGGATGCAGCTTATGCGCAATATATCATTGGCTTGGCCTATTTTAGGCAAATTCCTGATGTGACCAGAGATCAGCGCGCATCGTCTCGCGCAATTGCAGCGATGCAGGAGGTTGTCGATCGTTATCCAGAATCTGAATATGTGGATGACGCAAAAGCTAAGATCAGACAATCACGAGATCAGCTTGCTGGTAAAGAGATGCAAATCGGCCGTTATTATCAAGAGCGTAAAGAATACTTAGCGTCTGTGAACCGATATAAAGTTGTTGTTGAACAATATGGTAACACGCGACAAGTTGAAGAAGCCTTGGCGCGATTGGTCGAATCATACTACGCATTGGGTCTAACAAGTGAAGCGCAAACTGCAGCGGCTGTTTTAGGGCACAACTATCCTGACAGCCAATGGTATGCGGATTCATTTAAACTCTTGCAAACTGGTGGTTTGGAGCCTCGTGAAAATAAAGGATCTTGGATATCACGCGCTGCACGTCGAGTGGCACTTGGGACTCCTTCCTAACCTGAGGTGGGGGGATGCTGGCTCAACTTTCTATTCGTGACATTGTCCTGATTGATAAATTAGATTTATCCTTCGACGAAGGCTTGTCGGTCTTAACCGGCGAAACGGGTGCTGGTAAATCAATACTTCTTGATAGTTTATCCCTTGCTTTGGGTGGGCGAGGTGATGGCTCGCTGGTGCGCCAAGGCTGCGAAAAGGGTCAAATTACTGCAGTATTTGATATCCCCATCGATCATCCAGCGCGTGCGGTATTAAAAGACAACGAAATTTCAGATGACGGTGAATTGATCATCCGGCGTGTGCAAAATGCGGATGGGCGATCTCGTGCCTTTGTCAATGATCAGCCGAGCAGTGTTTCGCTGCTAAAAGCGCTTGGAACGCATCTTGTTGAAATTCATGGTCAGCATGATGACCGGGCTTTGGTCGATGTTCAGTCACATAAACTGCTCTTGGACGCATTTGGTGGGCTAATCTCAGATCGAGAAGATGTTGGTCGACTTTACCAAAAATATCGCGCAGCTGAAAAAGAGCTCAAAGCTCAGCGCGAACGTATTGAAGAAGCTGCGCGTGAAGCGGATTGGCTTAAAGCCTCCGTTGATGAGTTGGAAACACTTTCGCCACAAGACGGTGAAGAAGATGAGCTGGCTGAAAGCCGCTCGAAAATGATGAAAGCGGAAAAGATTGCGACTGATATTAATGAGGCGCAAGAATCTTTATCAGGGCATCACTCTCCAATTCCTTCACTCAATCAGTTGTTGCGCCGGCTTGAACGTAAGAATTCAGAAGCGCCTGGGCTTTTGGAGGATACGATTGAAGCGCTCGGCAGCGCATTAGATAGCTTGTCAGAAGCACAAAGTGCCGTTGAAATTGCATTGCGAGAATGTGAGTTTAACCCACGTGAACTTGAAGAAACCGAAGAGCGTTTATTTGCACTTCGTGCTGCCAGCCGGAAATATAATGTGCCTGTGGCTAATCTGCCGGAATTGGCCGCAACGATGATTGCTGATTTGGCCGCGATTAACGATGGTGAAGAGCTGTTGTTCCGCCTTGAGGAAAATGTGAAATCTACCAGGGCTGATTTCTTCCAAGCTGCCCAACAATTGTCAGATAAACGGCAAAACACTGCTTTGGCTTTATCGGAAGCTGTGATGGCTGAATTGCCAGAATTAAAGCTCGAACGTGCCGAGTTTATTGTCGATATCCAAAGTGATGAGCAAAGTGCGGGTTCCGATGGCATTGATCTCATTGAGTTTCACGTGCGGACCAATCCCGGAACACGCGCGGGTCCGATTATGAAAGTGGCGTCAGGCGGTGAGCTATCGCGCTTCCTGCTCGCATTGAAGGTCGCACTTGCAGATCGTGGTTCTGCACCAACATTAGTGTTTGATGAGATCGATACGGGCGTTGGTGGCGCAGTTGCAGATGCGATTGGCAAGCGGCTAGCGCGGCTTTCGCAATCTATACAAGTTCTGTCGGTCACGCATGCACCTCAAGTGGCAGCGCGGGCAAAAACGCATCTACTCATCTCGAAATCTCAAGCACAGGCTGATAATGTGATGTTGTCGACCAATGTCAGGGCAATTGACGACAATGGTCGTCAGGAGGAAATCGCACGCATGCTGGCTGGTGCAACCATCACTGATGAAGCGCGTGCGGCTGCTGCGCAACTGCTTGCAAGTAACGGATAAATCATGGCTGATATTTCCACAATCGATGTGTCTTCACTAACTGAGGAAGATGCGCGTTCAGAACTGGTTCGTCTGGCTGAGGTCATGGCGCATCATGATCAGCTCTATCATAATAATGATGCACCAGAAATTTCCGATGCGGAATATGATGCGCTGAAGCGCCGTAACCTTGAGATTGAGGCGAAATTTCCTGAACTGAAGCTGGAAAATTCTCCATCGAATAAGGTTGGTGCTCCGGTTGCGTCTGGATTTTCCAAGATCTCGCATAATGTTGCGATGTTATCGCTCGATAATGCCTTTAACGATCAGGATGTGCGTGATTTCTCCGCTCGTATTCGCCGGTTCTTGTCGCTTGGTGCATCGGACGATGTTGCGCTGACTGCGGAACCGAAAATCGATGGTTTGTCATTGTCTTTGCGTTATGAGAACGGCAAGCTGGTCTCAGCTGCCACGCGCGGCGATGGCGCTGTCGGTGAAAATGTCACAGAGAATGTGAAGACTATCTCGGAGATCCCGCAGCAATTGCCTGAAGGCGCAAACGTCCCGGATATCATGGAAGTCCGCGGCGAAGTTTATATGCGCCGGGATGACTTTTTTGCCTTAAACGAGAAGCAAGCAGAGCTCGGCAAACAGATTTATGTAAATCCACGTAACACGGCCGCAGGCTCATTGCGCCAGTTGGATGCTAAGATAACGGCATCACGTCCGCTGAAGTTTTTTGCTTATGCCTGGGGTGAAGTGGCGCCTGAAATGCCATCGACCACACAAATGGGTATGGTCGAGCTTTATAAATCCTGGGGCTTTTCTGTTAATCCACTCATGCAGTGTTTTGATGATATTGATGCGCTATTAGCGCATTATACCAAGATTGAAGAAGAACGCCCTGAATTGCCTTATGATATTGATGGTGTGGTTTATAAAGTTGATGATTTGGCGCTTCAGGCACGGCTTGGTTTCATTTCAAGATCACCGCGTTGGGCGATTGCGCATAAATTACCAGCGGAAAAAGCATCAACCATACTCAAAGCGATTGATATTCAGGTGGGCCGCACAGGCGCGCTTACACCCGTTGCGCGATTGGAACCAGTGACTGTTGGCGGTGTTGTCGTCACCAATGCGACATTGCATAATGCAGAAGAAGTCGAGCGGCTCGGGGTTAAAATTGGTGATACGGTTCGTATTGAACGGGCAGGGGATGTGATCCCAAAAGTGCTCGAAGTGGTATCTTCACCGGGTGATGCGGAGATGTTTGAATTTCCCACAACATGCCCGTGTGAACTCAAATCGCCTGTTGTTCAGGAAAAAACGGCAACAGGTGCAGCAGGCGTTGTACGACGTTGTTCTGGTGAATTTGCCTGTCCTTATCAGCGCAAAGAGCATTTGAAGCATTTTGTCTCCCGCAAAGCCTTTGATATTGACGGACTTGGTGACAAGCAGATTGAATATTTTTATCAGGACGAGAGCCTTTATATCAACTCACCTGCAGATATCTTCACGCTGGCTAAACGTGACGAAGCCAACTTCACCAAGCTTAAAAACCGTGATGGTTATGGTGATTTGTCTGCCCAAAAGCTGTTTGATGCCATCGAAGATAAGCGCACAATACCCCTGGCAAAATTAATCTTCGCGCTTGGTATTCGCCATGTGGGTGAAGCAACCGGAAAGACGCTTGCAGCTGCTTATCTCAATTGGTCGGCTTTTCAAGAAGCAATCGGTTTGATTATTCAAGGTGATGAAGCAGCACTTCAGGAATTGCTCGCGCTTGACGATATTGGACCTGCTGTTGTTGATGCAATGCGTCAATTCTTTGAACGAGATGACAATCGCAAAATGGTCGATGATCTGATTGCTGAACTTAATATATTAGATGCAGAAGCACCATCTGCAGATAGTCCGGTGGCTGGTCAAACAGTTGTGTTCACTGGAAAGCTTGAGCGCATGTCACGAGATGAGGCTAAAGCCATGGCAGAGCAATTGGGTGCGAAAGTAGCTGGGTCGATCTCGAAGAAAACAGATTTATTGGTAGCGGGTCCCGGTGCGGGTTCCAAGCTGAAAAAAGCGATCGATCTGGGGATTAAAACCATCACCGAAGATGAATGGTTCACACTGATTGGACGCGATTAAGTCCTAGTATTCAATGCGTTGACCATCCCAAGCAATAATGTCGCCTGAATTCTCAATCTTGGCGTTTTGGATCACATCGAGCAAGCGCTCAGCGGAATAATGCGGCGTGAAAAGCTTGTCGTCTCGCACATTGCCTTGAAAGGGCTTGGAAAGCGCGCTGTCAACGGTTCCTGGATGCAGACCCAGAATGATCATCTGCTTATAACGACGCGCGGCTTCGATGCTTAAGTTTTTGAGCACCATATTAAGCGCTGCCTTAGATGCGCGATAAGCATACCATCCGCCCAATCCATTGTCGGATATGCTGCCAACGCGGGCGGATAAGCAGGCGAAGACCGATCTTTCATTTTTCCGCATGATTGGTAGGAAATGTTTGGCGACCATGGCCGGACCAATCGTATTGATCGCAAAATTTTGCTCAAAACCCTCAATGCTCAAATCACGGATGGCTTTTTCAGGATGAATGTCACCATTGTGCAGAAATCCTGTTGTAACGAAGACCAAGTCCTGTGGCCCGATCTCTACAGCGCGTTTTGCGGCTTTTTCAATCGTATCCTCATCGGTCAGATCGATTGGATGGTATTCGACCTTTAGGGCCTTGTGAGATATCTCTGAACGCCCACATGCCAGAATATGTTCGATAGAATCCTGTTCGCTCAACAAGTCCACCACGGCATTACCAATGCCGCCACTCGCACCAATAATTGTCACATTCATAGCCATTATCACTCCTTATGGTTTGTTACGTGCGTTTGCAAATATTGGTTTTTTTGACGTATTATTACGTGTTGACTAGCATTCATTTTGGTGACAATGCTCACTCTTTGAGCGAGGGGTGCGATGTCAGAAAAATCTTCACAATTTATGCGAGGTGCAAAAGACGGGTTTCCGGTCGTCATTGCCGCCACGCCTTTTGGATTGCTATTCGGAACCTTGGCGATTGATAACGGCTTCACGATTTCAGAAGCTGTTTTGATGAGTGCGCTCGTCTTTGCTGGCGCCAGCCAAATGGTCGGCATTGAGCTTTTTGGCCAAAATATTGCGCCTTGGTTGATCCTTTTATCGATTTTTGCGGTGAACTTTCGCCATGTTTTGTATTCTGCAACCCTCGGGCGCTATTTCAAGCATATGTCAAAGTCCCAGCAAGCCATTGCCTTTTTCTTTATGACAGACCCGCAATTTGCCGCTAGTGAACAGCGCGGCGAACGCGGTGGGAAACTGACATTCGCCTGGTATATGGGGATGGCTATTCCGCTTTATGTCTTTTGGGTGGCAGAAGCTTGGCTTGGTGCCGTCTTTGGTAGCTTGATCACCAATACCGAAGCGCTCGGCATTACCTTTTTGCTTTCGATCTATTTCCTCGCCTTGTTGATGTCTTTTCGTGGGCGATCATTATTCGTGCCTGTGGTGGCTGCAAGCGCCATGAGCTCATCTATCGCGTTTCTCACGCTGGGTTCGCCCTGGCATGTAAGCGTCGGCGGTGTGTTTGGTATTTTGGTGGCCGCGTGTTGGCCAACGCGTAAGAGGGAGGCGTCACAACAATGATGGGTGACTTTCTCGGACTGTCCGATAATGTATGGATCATTATCTTTGCAGCGATCATTACATATTTCACACGCGTGTCAGGTCATTTAATCCTGTCGCGGTTTGACACTATTCACCCACGTGTGGAAGCAGGATTAAACGCTGTGCCAGCGGCTGTTGTGACGGCGATTGTTGTTCCCGCGGTGCTGACAGGCGGATGGGCTGAAATCATTACGGTGATCATAGCCGTGATTGCATCATTACGCCTCTCCATGATGAAAGTCTTCTTCATGGGTTGGGTTTTGATTATCGCTTTGAGGGCGATTGGGCTTTAATCCGCTTTAATTGGTTCAGTCTGTGCGTTGAGCCAAGAAAGTGCCGCTTCATCATCAATATAAGGCGTGAGCACATCTCGGACATTTGCATGATACGTGTTGAGCCAATTGATTTGCTCATCTGTCATCAGTTCTGGCAGGATCAGGTCCTGATCTATGGGGCAGAGCGTCAGCGTTTCAAAACCCATCATTGCGGTTTCACCCAGCTCAATGTCGCGCGGCTCGTGGATATAGACGAGATTTTCAATGCGAATACCAAAACCGCCATCGCGATAATAGCCTGGCTCATTGGAAACGATCATGCCGGGTTGATATTCGACCATGGACCGTTTTGAGATATTTTGCGGCCCTTCATGAACGGCAAGATAGCTGCCGACGCCGTGACCTGTGCCATGGGCGTAATCAACACCATGCTTCCACAAGGCTGCACGGGCAAAGGCATCAATATCGACACCGCGTGTTCCTTTTGGAAAACGCAGCAATGAGATGTCGATCATACCTTTGAGCACAAGCGTGAAATATTTCTTCTGTTCTTCCGGAACGCTACCTAATGATATTGTGCGGGTAATATCTGTCGTGCCGCATTCATATTGTCCGCCAGAATCAACAAGAATCATTTCACCGCTTTGAAGTTTGCGATTGCTGTCTTCATCGACTCGATAGTGAATGATTGCAGCATGGGGTCCAGAGCCAGAAATTGTATCAAATGAGATGTCTTTCAGCGGATTTTTATGTTTGGCGCCATATTCCGCGCGCGTCGCTTCGAGCTTTTTCGCAACCGCAATCTCATCAAGCGTTTCAGGCGTTTGCGATTTGAGCCAGCAGATGAAGCTAACCATCGCTGCACCATCGATTTTATGGGCCAAAATGCTGCCATCAATTTCTGCGGTGTTTTTAATCGCTCTTGGCAGCAGAACTGGATCGGTTCTGTCGATCAGATTTGCACCTGATTCCTTTAAGATCAGAGAAATGGCATGAGATGCAGTATTGGAATCAATACTGACGGTTTTTGTTTGTTCGCCAAGTTCCTTTAAAGCAGATTCGAATTCGCTTGGTGGATTTAGATCTGCGAGTTGGTTGAGATAGGCTTCAACTTCCATATCGAGTTTGCGTTTATCGATGAAAAGCTGAGGCGTGCCATCTGCTAAGATGATGGCACGTGATAAGGCAACAGGCGTGTGCATGACATCATTGCCGCGAATATTGAACAACCAAGCAATACCCGTTGGATCAGCAATGACTGTTGCATCATCCTTGTCATCTTTTAATCCGGCTTGAAGCTCGCTGATTTTTATCTTGGCGAGTTTGCCATTATATATGTCGGGCTGGATAGAGACGGGTTCAAGCGGCGTATTGGGCTGGTCTTCCCAAACAGCATCAACAGGATTGTCTTTTAAGATCACGAGCGTGCCGTCGATTGACTTTAAGGCTTCTTCGAGTTTCTCAACACTTGCACTTGGCAATAGCCATGGGTCAATGCCAAGGCGCAATCCCTTCGGCGCATTCGCTTTGGTCCATTTTGATGGAGGGTTGGAGACCAGATCTTCAAAATCAAACACATCTGCATCTGATTGTTTGGCAAATTGAGATGTGTAGCGGCCATCGGTGAAAATTACGGCCTTGTCTTTTAATATAAGCGCGGAACCGGCTGATCCTGTAAAACTTGTGAGCCACGCCAATCGTTCCGCATAGGGTGGGATATATTCACCCAAATATTCATCGCTTTTGGGCACAAGCACAGCATCAATCTCTAATTCGTCAAATAATTGCCGTAACGCCTCTACGCGTGGTTTTGCGGTTTCTGGACGAGAGAGGGTGGCAAATTGCTGAAACATATCAATTCCTAGTGACGAATAATTCGGCCCCGAACATAACCTTTCGTTTGAACAAAATACAGCGATATTACCTATGCATTTTGCGCATAGCTCATATACTTATATTGCGCTGCACAAATAAAATTTTTGCACTATATTGAACTTGTATCGGGTGGCTAATGAACCACAGAAGGAAATATGAAAATGGCAAACACACTTTTGAAATCTGCATTTGAGCGCATGATCTACGCACGCGAACGTCAGGTTCGTCGTTATGTTAATGGCACACTAATTGGTCTTGACGATGCGACGCTTAAGTCAATTGGCCGTACACGCGAAGAAATCCGCAAAGAAGGCTATCAGCCTTACGGTGTCTAATATCAATTGAGTTTAGTACACGATGATCGAAGCGGCCTTTGGGCCGCTTTTTATTTTTGTACTGATATTATTTAAGCACAATCGTTACCCAGCCATTGCGCCAGATCGTTTGTTGATGCGCAAGGCCTTGATTGTTAAACGCTGAAAGAACCTTATAGCGTTGCTCTGACAAGATCCCAGATAAAATTACTGTGCCGCCAGGCTTTAAGTTTTTGGCGATATCTGGCGCCATACGCATAAGCGGGCGCGCTAGAATATTTGCAATGATAAGACCAAACGGGCCTTTTTCTGCAAAGACGGGTGAACCAAAACCAGCAACAGTTTTACAATCAATCAAATGTCCAACCTGATTGAAAATTGCATTTTGTTTCGCAATCCGTGTTGCAATCGGATCGATATCTGTTGCGAGGACTTTTGCATGGGCGAGTTTTGCCGCTGCAATTGCGAGAACACCAGAGCCAGTTCCCAAATCGAGAATGGGTGCAAATCCGCGCAAGCTGGCGTGAGATTTTTTGCCAATTGTTTCGATCATTTCAAGACAGCCAGCCGTTGTCCCGTGGTGCCCTGTGCCAAAGGCTTGCGCAGCATTGATCTCAACAGCCGATTGGTGCGCTTTCACAACATCTCTGTCATGTGAACCGTGAATGATGAAACGACCGGTTTCAACTGGAGCTAGGCCTTCCAATGTGTGGGTCACCCAATCAATATCAGGCAGGGCCTCGCTTTCAATGTCCAAAGCCAGATTGGAAGCTGATAACACCTTCTCAATGCGGGAATGCGCATCTTTTTCTGTTTCATCGTCCACATAGACCGATGCATTCCAAATCTTCTCATCTTCATCAATTTCAGTTGTTGAGATGGCAAAGCCATCCTCTTCAAATTCAATCTCTAAAAGATCAAGAAGTGAATGCGCGGTGGCTTCATCGGTTGTGACGTGTAAACGGATTTGCGGCATGAAATGTCCCTTTGTGCGCTGATCATGTTAATTCGCGCTGTGCTGGGGCCTATTTGGCATGGCTGATCTAAGAGGTAAAGTGGGCTTGCCGCAATAATTGAAAAAGGCGATGATTTTATCAATCGCCGCCTTGTTCATGAATTTATCGAGATCTGTTTGATCGCGTTATCCGTTGATGAGATTTTTCAGCTTTTGAATTGCTGTATCTGGGTTTTCACCATAAGCAATTGTGCTTTTAAATCGGCCACCATCATGCAGCAAAAAGACTGACGCTGTGTGATCCATTGTGTAATCACCATCAGGATCATTGGCTTCCAATGGCACTTTTTTGAAATAAACTTTAAAGTCGCGCAGCATGGCAGAGACATCATCTAATGGTCCGGTAATGCCCGTCACGCGATCTGTGACGTTGCTGATATAGGTATCTAATACGTCTGCGGTATCTTTTTCGGGATCAACGCTGACAAAATAAGCATCGATTTTATCGCCACTTGGATCTGCAGCGTCCAGCCAGCCGTCCATTTCATATAGGGTTGTTGGGCAGACATCAGGGCAATGCGTAAAGCCAAAGAAGATGGCCGTTGGCTTTTCAGCAAATGCAGCTTCGGTAATTTCAGCACCTTTTTGGTCGATGAGCTTAAACGGGCCTCCAAACGCTGCCTCTTGTGAGGTCACGCTTTTCTGCCAGTCAAAACTCAGTGTTACCATTGCAACGGCAATAACTGCGATGAGCGACCAAAGTAGTATGCGAAATGTTTTCATGTGGTTTCCAAATTTTGAGAGTTTGCCGCAACTTACAGATTGATTTTGAATAAGTCTTGAGGGCAAAGTGCCTCACCTCATCACGTTTAAGTGAGGTATGATTGCTATGGAGAATATTGTTCAATAATTCTATATGGAGTTGAATACAGAGTACTAAGCTATGAAGACTTCTGAAGCTGCACCAATTTTATATTCATTTCGGCGATGTCCTTGTGCGATGCGGGCGCGGCTTGCTTTGACATCAAGCGAGTTGAATGTTGAACTGAGGGAAATCATCTTGCGGGATAAACCCTCACATATGGTTGAGGTTTCTCCCAAGGCGACGGTGCCAGTGATGATATTGCCGGATGGGACGGTGATTGATGAGAGCCTCGATGTAATGATCCATGCGCTCCGCCTCAATGATCCGGAACATCTGCTGGAAGCAGAAGAGGCTGATCTCGACGAGATGTTATCGCTGATCAAAACCTTTGACGGTCCATTCAAAACAGCGCTTGATCGCTATAAATATGCCAACCGGCACGAGAATGTGGATGTCGACGAGGAGCGGGCTAAGGCCGCTGAATATCTGATGGAATTAGAAGCGCTTTTGGCCAAGGGCAATGATTATTTGTTTGGGGACCGGATATCGCTTGCGGATTTAGCAATCTTTCCCTTTGTCCGCCAATTTGCCAATGTGGATAAGGATTGGTTTGATAACCAAACCTGGCCACTTTTGGTCAAAGCCTTGGATAAATTTGTCAATTCAGAACGCTTCCTGAATATTATGACCAAATATCCCCAGTGGCGGGAAGGGGACGACGTGACTTATCTTGGAACGCATGAGATGGCAGATTAATTGATGCAAAAGACACTTCGTATCCAAACCCGCGATTCAGGGCTTTATGAATTTACCCATGAAGCGGTTGATTTTGTGCGAGGTGAGGGCATTGAGACCGGTCTTCTTACAGTTTTTGTTCGGCACACATCTTGTTCCTTGCTCATTCAAGAAAACGCTGATCCTGATGTCCGTTATGATCTAGATAGTTTTTTCAAACGTTTAGTACCTCGCACCGATCACCCATCCATGAGTTGGGTGCGGCACACAATGGAAGGACCTGATGATATGCCGGCGCATATTAAAGCTGCGATGATGCCGGTGTCATTATCTATTCCAGTTTCAAATGGCAGACCAGTTTTAGGCACTTGGCAGGGAATTTATCTGTTCGAACATCGCGATCACCCACATGATCGACAAGTTGTTTTGCATCTAAGTCATTGATATTTTTATGAATAACATTCATGAACCGAATATGAACAACGGGTTCTGATTTGGTTCAGTTGAATTTGAATAGATTTCAGTCATGCAAAAAACTGGAGGTCTATTATGTTTAACAATTTAAAGAAGAGCTTTATCGCTATCGCAATATCAATCGCAACACTTGGTGCAGGTATGCAATCTGCATCAGCAGGTGGTGTCACATTTGAATTCCGCTATGGTTATCACGGTCATGGTCCGGTTGTTCGAATTGATCCACATCACGGCAAATATTACAACATACCGCGATCACGCGCATATTATTGCTCACCAAGAAAAGCAGTGAAGAAAGCGCGTAAAAGATATGGTGTAAAACACGCAAAAATCGCTCGTGCGAACCACCGCAAGATTGTTGTAAGAGGTTATAAGCGTGGACATCGTGTGAAGGTCGTATTCGCAAACGATCGCGGTTGTCCTGTTATCGCCCGACGTGCAGTTTGGTAGGACAATCTTCTTCTCATAAAGAACCCGGCAATGTTTTGCCGGGTTTTTTGTATTTATTGATCAATTTCAAATGTCACATTGACCGAGATACGATAGGTGTTTTCACCGCTGGCAATCGGCACGGCATCACTTTCAGCCATTGCCATTTTGGCAACTTGACCGCGGAGCATGGGTTGCGGCGATGGGTTGAAAGATTGCTCGCTGATTTTTTTGATCGCGCCAATTTCAACACCTGCTGCTTCGGTTAAAACTTTTGCCTTTGCGATTGCATTCTTCATGGCTTCCGCGCGTGCCTGCATTTGTAGGGGTTCAGGATCTGCGTTGCTAAAAAAGATATTGCCACCTTGATTAACCCCAAGTGTGACGGATTTATCAAGAATTTCGCCGACACGATCTAAATCTCTGATGCGAACGCTCAGAGAATTTGACACCTGATAGGCAACAATTTTCGGTGATTGGTTTTGATTATTGTTTTTTGGATAAACATAGCGCGGATGGATTGAAAAATTCGACGTTTGAAGATCCTTGTCCTCAATATCAAATGCTTTCATCGCACTGAGAATCTCATTCATTGCTGCATTGTTTTCAGCTAGCGCGCCTTTTGCGGTTTCTGCTTCACGCAATACCGTCAAATTAATCGTTGCCATATCAGGTGCGGCGGCAATTGTGCCAATGCCGGTGACAGAAATTGTGCCTGGTTTTTGGTCCTCAGCTGAGGCGAGGGCAGTCGTGGCCAACAGGGTTGCTGCGATGAAAGTTGTTCGGGTAAATAGTTTCAACAAATCCAATGCTCCAAGTGTAACTCGTCGTGAGCACTTTCAATTGCAAAACAATGTGCGCTCAATAGGGCGAAGTTTTGTGATCATTACATTTTTAGACTAGACGCGTCCACGATCCTGCGGCATAAGCTGTTTTTGATGCACATCATCATGGTGGGGCCTGTAGCTCAGTTGGTTAGAGCCGGCGGCTCATAACCGCTTGGTCGGGGGTTCGAGTCCCTCCGGGCCCACCAAAATATAATGAAATCAGTTGTTTGATAAATATATCCAGCTAATTTGTTCCCATCCGCCCTAAACAATAAAATGCATGTCTTTGAACTGTGCTCTGAATGCTCTCACGTCTTTTGCAAGTGCTTCGGGGTTGTTGGTCGTTAGTGCTTTCGCAATGAGCTCGGCCAATTTTGGCATGTGCTCCTTTGTCATGCCCCAGCGGACAAGTTCTGGGGTTCCAATCCGCAGCCCATTCAAATCACCATCGACTGGGTCAATTGGCAGTCCAATGCCACAGGCGAGAAAACCTGATTTGCGCAGGGTTTTTGATGCAGCTTGACCGCCGCCATATTGCGCAGCTTCCACAGCAAATTGATGGGAATTTGTAAATCCATGCGCTCTACCAAAGATTGGGACCCCCAATTTATCCAATTCCCCAGCTAAGCTTCTGGCCACCTCGATCATGGTCTTGGCATAGTCTTCACCATGGGTCTTCCAATCCAGCATGGTAATCGCAAGACCTGCCGATTTCGCGGCGTCAAAATTTGCGGTCATCCCAGGGAAGGCGATGGCATCGAGACGTTCAGCGATTTCAGCTTCATTGGTCACGATCAAGCCGCCTGCAGGACCACCAAGGCTTTTATAGGTGCTCATGGTCATGAGATGCGCGCCATTGTGAATTGGATTTGGCCACGCGCCACCTGCAATCATGCCGCATTGATGAGCGGCATCAAACAACACCAATGCACCCACTTCATCAGCGATATCTCTAATTTCTGGGATGGGGTGAGGGAATAGATTAAGGCTGCCACCAATGGTAATGAGCTTTGGATTAACGCGTTTTGCCAATTCACGAAGTGCGTCGACGTCAACGGTAAATCCATCGGCATTAACGGGCGCTTCATGGATTTTTAATCCAAATAAACCAGCGCAGCCAGCATTATGGTGTGTCACATGTCCACCAATGGATGCCGGTGGCGCGATGATCGTATCACCCGGCTTGCAAGTGGCCATGAAGGCATAAAGGTTGGACATAGCGCCTGATGCGACTCTGATCTCGGCATATTGAGATTGAAAAACCTCCGCGCAAAGTTCCGCGCAGATTACTTCTATCTCTTCAATCGCTTCAAGCCCCATTTCATATTTATCGCCTGGATATCCAAGCGAAGGACGAGAACCCAACCCCGATGCGAGCGCTGCCTCGGCTTTTGGGTTCATGACATTGGTTGCCGGATTGAGGTTAAAGCACTCTCGCTCATGAATATCTTTATTCTTCTCGATAAGGTTCTCGATGCGCTGCGAAACAGTAGAGATATCAGCTGTCGCTGTTTCTTTTGCCAAATCTTGAACATAGCTTTCGCAAGCAACTGGAACCCATGGGCGGTTTTTGAGTGCAGTCATCTTTATCTCCTTTTTTATCAAGAAAACAAAAATGCTTGATCTGCGCAAACGAGTTTTGCTATATCTTAGGCCTAGAAAATATAGGTCTAAAATGCCCGTATCACCGCCATGCCCAACCATGCCTCATCTCAATGCGCTACGCGCTTTTGAGGCTGCCGCTCGACATAACAGCATTTCTCTTGCCGCAAATGAGTTGTATGTCACACCGGCCGCGGTGGCGCAGCAGGTCAAGACTCTGGAAACTTGGCTCGGTGATGAACTTTTCAAGCGCCATGCAAAAGGGGTTGAGCTAACGCCTCTCGGCGCGGGTGTATTGGATGATTTCAGCGACGCTTTTGATGCTTTGGCAGGAGCTGTTCAGAAATTAAGGGTCAATGCAAACCCCAAAGAGGTGAGGATCGCAGCATTACCGAGTATTGCGCAATTATGGGTTTCTCCGCGCCTACCTGCGATTAGAAGTGCTATGCCCGATGTGTCGATTTCTGTCACGGCGTTGGAAGAACTTCCTAATTTGAAACGTGAACCCTATGATCTTGCAATTTTTTATGGTGATCACCCAGATCAGAAAAATGAACAAATTATCTGCCAAGATGTGCTTATCCCAGTTTGTACACCCTTAATTGCTGAGAGAATTCAAAAAGTGAGTGATCTTAGAGATGAGACTTTCTTGCACGATTCCACATGGAATGATGATTGGTCAAAATGGTTGTCGGTCGCATCTCCAGATCGTAATTTGAACAAAAGCGGACCGACATTTTCGCTTTATTCTCTCGCATTGGAAGAATGCAAAAATGGGGCTGGTGTCCTGATGGGTCATGAAGCACTTGTCCAGCCCTTGATCGATAAAGGCGAAGTCGAAGCGCCAATTCCGGTTCGAGTGGAACTTCCTCGCTATATGTTTTTTGAAACAAGAACAAAAAACGCGGAGCAATCGGTTCTCGGGAAGGTGATGGAAATGCTTAAGAGCCAGCAAAAGTTTTAAATCAACGTAAGGGTGCTCTCATTCACGCTGTGTGTCGATTACAACCTCTGTGAAAACTCAGTCGCGTAGCTTTCGATTTCTTTTTCGGATAATGCACCAATCAGAATGTAGTCAAAATTGCCATTGGACCAATGCGCGGATTGCATGTTTTCAATTTCACCCGTACTGATGCTCTCTTGCTTATCCGTCAGTGATCTCATCACGCAAAGCGCGACAGGTGCACCCTCTCGAGATAGAAACGCAAACTGAAGCAGAGGGCGTCCTTTGTAATTCAGGACCTGACCGCGTTTATATTGGAGCTTTTCATCAATTTGCAGGTCAGCAATTGAGATTTCTTTTTCGAGCTTGGACGCCACACGTTGAAGTTCATCCTCAGTCGCTGCTTCGGTATTATTGACATGCGCAAGCGTATCGGTGGCATAAAGCGCTTGATAAGCGGCGACATATTCATGCCAATCCTCAAATCTGTCTTGTTGGATGATGGGGCTAGCGAAAATGCCAATACCAGCGGCAACAACGGCAACAGCTGCAATTTTCATAAAACCAGTATTGTCATTTGCAGGTTTAGTGCTGTCAGCACCCATTATGTCTTCATAGCTTGGTGTGGTTTGACCAAGCGCATCAAAAGCATCTGACATAGCAGCTTTATTCAGTGTGAGCTGTTTCAGCCGCGCGTTTAACTCCTCACTATGAGCCAGGGCTGCTTTGATTTCTTCGGCAGGCGTATGGTCAAATTCGCCGTCGAGAAATGCGACCAATTGCTCATCTGTAAAATCGTGTTCAGTCATGCCGTCTGACTTTCATCATTTAATTTATTGGCCAATTTTGTTCGTGCTGCTGACAATCTGCTCATAACTGTTCCAATGGGAATATCCAAGGTATCAGCGGCTTCTTGATAGCTGTAACCTTCAATATAAACTAAAATTACGGCAACACGTTGTGCTTCGGGTAGCGCCATTACTTCTTTTAACACCTCAGACGCCAAAATATTCGATTCGGGATCCGGTTTTGTGTCAGGAATTTCAATTTCATCAATATTGGCAAGCCCGCCGCTATTGCGAACAGCGTTTTTTCGCAACTCATTAATCCAGCTATTATGGGCAATTGTGAAAAGCCAACGGTCAAGTTTGGTGCCGGGTTTATATTGATCTGCTTTTTCGAGCGCTTTTAAACACACAGCTTGAGCCAGGTCATCAGCCCAGTCTCTGTTTCCTGTCAAAACAAGACAATATCTCCAAAGTCTTGGAAATATTGGTTTTATCCCGTTTGCAACCTCTTTGCGCGCATTTTTCTTGAAGAACATTCAGCACCATTAACAAAAAATTTGGCGCACCATAACTAGTGTCGTTGTTGAATACAAGCGGGGTCTATACTTGCCACATTGGATAAATACTTCGACGGTTTTGCATTTACTGAAGCCTGTGCTAGACTTCGTCTATGTCAAAGATAAACAAACATCTCATGGGTTTGTTTCTTGGGGCAGTCATCATGGCCCCGACTGCTAGTTTTGCCGAAAGAAAATGCGAGTGCCGATATTTCGGCAATTATATCCCCGTCGGATCAAAAATTTGCATGAATACACCAAATGGCGCGCGCATGGCCAAATGCGAAATGATGCTCAACAATCCTACATGGCAGTTTGAAGATGGCGAATGCCCATTAGCTTATAATATGAGCCCCGCATCGACTTCACTTACCAAGCTGGCGTCTTTGTTGAAATAGCACTGAAACTCTATTTCGCGGTTGGGTTCTCCAAGATATCCAGCTCTTTTGCTTTCAAACGCTTAATCTCATCGCGTAGGCGGGCGGCTTTTTCAAAGTCGAGATCAGCAGCAGCATCACGCATTTGTTTTTCAAGCGCTTCCAGATGTGCTTGTAGATTTGCACCCACCATATGGCCTTCTTCGGCAAAGCCTTTGCCATCTTTTCCGGTAACATCGGCTTTAACGTGATCCTGTTCATATACACTGTCGAGAATGTCAGAAATCTTGGCCTTCACACTTTCAGGTGTAATGCCGTTTTCTTCGTTATAAGCGAGCTGTTTTTCGCGACGTCTGGTGGTTTCATCCATGGCGCGTTGCATGGAGCCGGTCACCTTATCCGCGTAAAGTACGACTTTACCATCGACATTACGCGCAGCACGGCCAATGGTCTGCACCAGGGATGTTTCTGATCGCAGGAAGCCTTCTTTATCTGCGTCCAAAATCGCAACAAATCCACATTCTGGAATATCCAAACCTTCGCGCAGCAAGTTGATACCAACCAAAACATCAAATGCACCAAGGCGCAAATCACGAATGATTTCAATGCGTTCAAGTGTATCGATGTCCGAGTGCATATAGCGCACGCGTACACCTTGCTCATGGAGATATTCGGTTAAGTCTTCGGCCATGCGTTTGGTGAGAACCGTAACAAGTGTGCGATAGCCATCCGCTGCTGTAAGACGAATTTCACCCAAGACATCATCAACTTGACTTGTTGCCGGGCGGACTTGCACGGGAGGGTCAATCAAACCTGTAGGACGAATAACTTGTTCAGCAAACACGCCGCCTGATTGTTCCATTTCCCATCCGCCGGGCGTTGCTGACACCCCGATTGTCTGCGGGCGCATGGCATCCCATTCTTCAAAGCGCAAGGGGCGGTTGTCCATGCAGCTTGGCAAGCGGAAACCATATTCCGCCAATGTTGCTTTGCGGCGGAAGTCGCCACGATACATCGCACCAATCTGCGGAATGGTCACATGGCTTTCATCGATAAAGATGAGCGCATTATCTGGGATATATTCAAACAATGTGGGTGGTGGTTCACCCGGTGCGCGGCCAGTGAGATAGCGTGAATAATTCTCAATCCCCTGACAAGCACCTGTTGCTTCCATCATCTCAAGATCAAATCGTGTGCGCTGCTCGAGCCGTTGTGCTTCTAGCAAACGGCCAGCTTTTTCGAGTTCTTCCAATCGGTCAGCCAATTCTTTCTTGATCGATTTAATCGCTTGATTGAGCGTTGGACGCGGGGTCACATAGTGTGAATTGGCATACATTTTGACCGATTTTAAATCGCCAAATTTTTTGCCAGTGAGGGGATCGAACTCAGTGATGGTTTCAATCTCATCGCCAAACATCGAGATCCGCCAAGCGGCATCTTCTAAGTGAGCGGGGAATATTTCAATCGTATCGCCACGCACGCGGAATGAACCGCGTTGGAAGTCCATATCGCGTCGTTTATATTGCTGCGCCACTAAGTCCGCGAGTAATTGACGCTGATCGATCTGCTCACCAACGGAAATTTCAAAGCTCATCGCCGAATAGGTTTCCACTGAGCCAATACCGTAAATGCAAGACACAGAGGCGACGATCACCACGTCATCACGTTCCAATAGCGCCCGTGTTGCAGAGTGGCGCATCCGGTCGATCTGTTCGTTGACCGTCGATTCTTTTTCGATGAACGTATCAGTGCGCGGCACATAGGCTTCGGGCTGATAGTAATCATAGTATGAAACGAAATATTCGACCGCATTATTTGGAAAGAAGTTTTTAAACTCTGAATAAAGTTGGGCGGCGAGTGTTTTATTCGGTGCCAGAATAATCGCTGGGCGCTGAGTTTCCTCAATCACTTTGGCCATGGTGAATGTTTTGCCAGACCCCGTCACACCCAAGAGAACTTGCGTTTGTTCATTGTCATTGGCGCCTTCAACCAGATCCTTAATCGCTGTTGGTTGATCACCAGCAGGCGCGTATTCTGTATCCATCTTCAGGTGCAATCCACCTTCAGATTTAGCTGGGCGTTCAGGTCTATGTGGTGTCCAGAGTTTTCCATTTTTAAACAGCGGATTGCCAGAGGTGATGAGTTCCGTCAGTGCTTGAACAGTGGCCGTATTGCCGGGTTGGGCTAGTTCTGCAGCTTCTTCAACGGACGCATCCATGCCTGCAACAGGATTAAGACCTGCAGCAGCGCGTTTTTTAGGATCATTGGTGCCGCCAATGGAGGTGCCGCGCGCTGAGCGCGATTCCGTTGTTTTTGCAGCGGCGCGTTTGCGGTGTTTGCCAGCTTCTGACGCGACTTGTCTGCGGTTTGGAACAGATTCCGCTTCTGCCATGCGTTGCATTTCATCAGCCCAATCGCTAATGTTTTCAGATAAAGGCGCACCCTCAAATTCTGCTTGTGGTGCTTCCTCAAATCCGGTGGATGTATTGGAAGGTTTTTTCGGTGTCTTGGCCATTCACGCAATATAGTGCGACTCGATTGCCTTGTGAAGGTGGTTAGGAAAATATTCCATCACTTTTGTAGAATGATTTTCCGGAACGATCATATTTATTTTATTTGCACTCAATTTGATTTTAAGCCTAAATCTGTGTGAGTGAAAAATACGGGGAATATAGCGATGCGCAGTTTAATTGTTTTGATGTTGATGGTGCTTCCACAATGGGCTTTTGCGGATGAATGGAAGGTAAAATCTGTTTCAAGTGATCTCTATCCCGCTGATATTGTTGAAGAATATCGTGCGCTTGTTCAAAACGGATTGCCGGACGGCCTGATTGCTAAAACCATCGGTCGAGGCGATATTTTAAACGCATGGTATGAAGCACCAACAACACGATATGGCCATGGCATTTTGGGAGATGCGATTGAAGCGGGGCAGCTTGTAGTCGAACGATCTGATGGTGAGATTGTTCGCTTTGACCTAGATACACAGACTGTTTTTGAAGATCGTTATCCGCGTCTTAAAGATCTTGATGGAGACGGAAAGATCGAGATCGTCACCATCAAAGCATCGCTGACCCAAGGAGCAGGGGTGACGATTTATGGACTTGAAAATGGTGCCATTGTTGAGCGCGCCACAACTGGTTATCACGGGCGTGCCAATCGCTGGCTCAATATTGCAGGGATCGCTAATTTTACCGGTGGTGAAGGACAGCAGGTCGCTTTTGTTCGGACACCTCATATTGGCGGTCATCTTTATTTTTACAGCTATGACAATGGCAAATTCGAAGAGATCGATAAGATTTCGGGATTTTCAAATCACGTGATTGGTTCGCGCGAAATGCGTTTGTCTGCGATAGCTGATATGGATGGCAACGGTTTTGTCGATGTCGCTTTGCCCTCCAATGATCGATCTATTCTGCGTATGATTGGGTTTCAAGAAGGAAAATTAGTCGAAATCGATCGTGTGAAAATTCCATCGCGGATCAATAAAGCAATCGCATCTCGCGGTGGTGGTGAAGACCTCATGTTCACTGTTGGCACAAGTGACGGTAAAGTCTTTGAGATCACGCGAGATTATTGATTAAAAGCCATGCCGCTTCAGGACGACATTCAAGCATGGGATAAAAAATCCAAACAAGATATTCTGGATGTTTATGAGAGACATTCAGATAATCCTGATTTTGTCGGAAGTTTGTTGGAGTTATCAAAACACGACGATTGCTCTGAAGGTGCAACATGGTTGTTAAAGCACGCGCTTGAAAATGGCCTTGAGCTCAATGATCAACACATAAATGTTTTTTGCGGTCTGATAGAACTTGAGCTTTCTTGGCAAAGCAAATTGCATATTCTGCAGATTTTACCGTTTATCATTGTACCTGCAAAGTATGAGCATCAGATGATGGCATTTGTCCGCCAGTCTACCGAAGATGAGAATAAGTTTGTTCGCGCATGGGCTTATAATGGGCTATATGAGCTCGCAAATACTTATCCCGAATACCGCGACGGGCTATCAGTGGTGTTTGATGCTGCGGAAGAGACTGAGCCGCCCGCTGTTAAAGCACGTATTCGAAATGTGAAAAAAGCAATCGCGAAAAATTGGACGTAGCGAATTACATTTTTGCTTCAGCGTTTTTGAATATAGCCGTTGAGCGGGCACCTGAACGACAATAACCCAGCATTGGACGGTCCATTTCTTCAACAGCGTCAACCATCTGGTCAACTGCTTCCATGGTCAGTCCTGCGCTCGTGACCGGAATATGACGAATGCTGATCCCTGCAGCTTCAGCTGCTGCGGCAACATCACCAAATGCTGGTTGACCTGGTTGCTCATCATCAGGACGATGGCAAACGATGGATTTAAAACCTTGATTTTTGATTTCAGCAATATCTTCTGGCGTGATTTGTTCAGACACTGCATAATTTTCAGTAACGGCGCGAATATCCATTGTGGGGTTCCTTCAAGATTTTGCTTCTTTTTAGGTCTTAGAGGAAGTTTCGTCAATAAGATCATGGCGAAGTTGCGCTCACTGTTGACGCAAATACCTTCTTAGAATAGTCAAGAATTTGAAAATCACCTATCTCATTGTGTTTTGGGGCTATTGTTGAAATATCGTCGTTTAAAATTTGCAGCCTGGACCGTGTCAGCGTTTTGCCTTTTGCCAATGGTTGCAGCTGTGATAGCAGCGTTTAATGGCTCCCTAGACACATGGCGCAGTCTCTTTTCGACCGTGTTGCCTGGATATATTTGGAACACAATTCAGTTGGTTGTTTTCGTTGGGCTTGGAACAGCGATTGTCGGGACTTCAACTGCGTGGCTGACGGTTGCTTATAAATTTCCGGGCCGAAAACTGCTTGAGATCGCGTTGGCGTTGCCGCTCGCGTTTCCGGCATTTGTTTTAGCCTATGCCTATACGGATTTGCTTGATCATCCGGGTGCTGTGCAAACAGTTTTGCGGGAAGTGACAGGCTGGGGACCGCGAGATTATTGGTTCCCGGAAATTCGTTCCCTTGGGGGCGCAGCGGCGATGTTGATTTTCGTGCTTTACCCCTATGTCTATTTGCTCGCGCGGGCATCGTTTTTGCGCCAATCGTCGACCGCTTATAACGCTGCACGCACATTGGGTTCAACACCGTTTCGGGCGTTTTTAAGTGTCTCCATGCCAATGGCAAGACCTGCTATCGCTGGCGGGGTCATCCTAGCCTTGATGGAGACGATTGCTGATTTTGGAACTGTTGCACATTTTAGCGTGCCAACATTTGCAACAGGTATTTATCGATCGTGGTTTGCCATGGGTGATCGCGCCGCAGCAGCGCAATTGGCATTGTGTCTGTTAATGGTAGCTCTTTTGTTTGCAAGCCTTGAACGGATTCAAAGAGGGGCGACAAAGCGCCACCCTGCGGGGAAAAAGGTCGAGTTGGCCAAACGTATTCAGCTGAAAGGATTGCCAGCATTTGCCGCCACATTCGCATGTCTTCTCCCCGTATTAATTGGTTTTATCATTCCACTTGTTGTTTTGTTCAACATGGCGCTTGATTCAGGGCAGTCGCCTTTAAGTTCGCGCTATATCGGCTTTATGGAAAACAGTATCATACTTGCATCCATTGCAGCTGTTGTAACCGTGACAGCTGCGACGATCATCGGGTTCTGTGCACGCATTGCGCCAAGTCGCGCATCCAGATTTGCAACTGTGATAGCCGGAATTGGTTATGCAGTCCCTGGCGGTGTTATCGCGATCGGCCTGCTGGTGCCCTTTGCTAAGCTCGATAATGTTATTGATGCCTGGGCACGTGAAACTCTCGGATTTTCAACAGGGCTATTATTTACCGGTTCCATCACGCTTTTGATCATCGCTTACATGGTGCGCTACATGGCTGCGGCGCTCAATGCCTTTGATACCGGAATATCATCTATCAAAATCAATATTGATAATGTGGCGCGCACCTTAGGCAGGACCACTGGGTCCATCTTCTTTCAAATTCATTTGCCGCTCTTACGCCCGAGTTTGCTGACAGCTTTGCTGATTGTATTTGTGGATGTGATGAAAGAGCTTCCGGCGACTTTAATCATGCGACCGTTTAACTTTGATACGCTTGCCATTCAGGCCTATCGCTTAGCATCTGATGAGCGTCTTGTGCAGTCCGCGGTTCCTTCTTTGCTGATTGTCCTGTTTGGACTCATCCCAGTGACCTTGCTTTGTGTGACGATCAACCGGGGACACAGATAGGTGGGTATGTCTGTTAGGGTATTACCGTGCATATACCGATGAGTATATGGACAATTAATTAACCTTTTGTTTGCCATGTTTTGCGACTGTTTGATACGGAACGGTATTTAATGCCGTTGGCATGATGCTGTCACCCGAACATGATTGTTCCTGCGGATAATCAACTTAATTAGGGTGCATAACGGTGAATATCTCAAAAAAACTTCCGATCGCAGCTGCGATTTTAACACTTGTCACGGTCGGTGTTGCCAGTATGGCAAGTTACATGGTGGCGTCTCATCATCTTTCATTGAAATCAGATGAAAAATTGCAAGCGATCGCCGATGGTCGACGCAATCAAGTGGAGTCCTACCTTGCATCTATTAAAACCGATATCATTCGAATGGGTAAGGATGAGCAAACGGCAAATGCCTTTGTGCAGATGAATTCAGCATGGGGATTGATGTCGGGCGATAAAGTGGCGGAACTACAAAAACGTTATATCACTGAAAACCCACACCCCATTGGTCAGAAGCATATGTTAGAAACAGCTGGTGTGGACACCTATGACAAAGGGCATAAGAAATATCATCACTATTTGCGAGAATTTATAGAGCATCAAGGATATTACGATCTGTTTTTGATCAATGATAATGGTGATATTGTTTACTCAGTTTTCAAAGAGTTGGATTATGCGACCAATCTTGCGACTGGTGAGTGGAAGGACAGCGGGATCGCGCGTGTTTGGAACGGTGTCATGCAATCACCAGATGATGCCGAAAAAATTGCATTTGACGACTACGCACCCTACGGGCCTTCAGCAAATGCACCTGCCTCATTTATCGGGAAAAGATTAGTCAAACGGGGACGAATTCTTGGCACGCTCATTTTGCAAATGCCAAATGATACAATTGCAAGAATTATGGCAAACACCACGGGTATGGGTGAATCAGGTGAGACCATGCTCCTGCGCGGTGATGCTGTTATGATTACGGATTCGCGGCACACGGAGGAAAACGAAGCGCTCAATACGAAATTGGACTTGAGCACAAACTTGCTTGAAGAATCGTATGCGGATCAACCAGTTGGATACTTGTCTGGTTATCGTGGTGAATTGTTCCATATCTCGACAGCACGTCTTCAGTTCATTGAGAGAAGTTGGATTATTGCCGCAATTATTTCTGACGAAGAAATTGTCGCAGGTGCTGTGAACCTGCGAAATACCATATGGGTAATCTCATTATTATTGCTTGCTATTGGAATGGTCTGCGCATTTTACTTCTCTCGCACAATCACCAAACCGCTTGACAAGGTGGTTGAAGATATGGCTGAGCTTGTTGATGGCAACACAGACCTTGATCTTTCAGGTGCTAACCGTTCCGATGAAATTGGAAAGATTTTCAAATCCGTTGAAGTCTTTCGAGATGCTGCGATAGATAAGCAACGACTTGAGGCGGAAAGTGAAGAAAATCGTGCGCAAACCGATGCAGATCGCAAGCGCAATGAGGAGCTTAATGCAATACAATCTCAGAAGCTTGCGCACGCAATTGACGCTTTGGCTGATGGTCTAACCAAGCTGTCAAATGGTGATCTCACGGCCAATATTTCAACACCATTTGACGGTGAATTGGATCGCCTGCGTTCAGATTTCAACAACTCAATCGGTAAATTGAGTGAGACTATGAGTGACATCACTTTGGTGTCTAAAACACTAAAAGATAATTCCGGCGAGATCAGTAAAGCCACAAATGAGTTATCCCGCCGCACAGAAACACAAGCGGCTTCACTCGAAGAAACGTCTGCTGCGCTCGACGAGATTACCGCGACGGTTCGCGAAACATCTGAACGTGCTACGGAAGCTGCAAGCAAAGCAAAAAATGCTAAGGATGATACAGAAAGCTCTGCACATGTCGTTGCCAATGCTGTGGCTGCTATGGAAGGTATTGAAAAGGCCTCTGGAGATATTTCCAACATCATTAATGTTATTGATGAAATTGCTTTCCAGACAAATTTGCTGGCTTTAAATGCGGGCGTTGAGGCGGCACGTGCTGGTGAAGCCGGTAAAGGTTTCGCCGTCGTTGCCCAAGAAGTTCGAGAATTGGCACAACGCTCTGCAACTGCTGCGAAGGAGATAAAAGACCTAATCAGTAAGTCGGCGGGTGAAGTTGCTAATGGGGTAAAACTTGTTCAAGAAACTGGCGAAGCTTTAGCTAATATTTCGCAGCATGTGAGCGAAATTGATGCACAAATTGGTACCATTTCTAAAGGGGCATCTGAACAATTGGTCGGCATTCAAGAGGTCAACACAGCCGTGAACTCGATGGATCAAGTGACCCAACAAAATGCTGCAATGGTCGAAGAAAACACAGCTGTTACTCAAGAAATCGCAAGTGAAGTCGACGCGTTAACATCGTTGATCGAAACCTTCGATACTGGTGCATTTGGCCAAAATGTTGCTCAAGAGGCATCGTCAACCCGTGTCGTTGGGTCAGATAATCCTAGCGGGAGCGATCTCAAAACGGATGACACGGCTATGCAAGAAGATACGGCTGGCTCACCCAAACAAGCGCAAACACCCATACTTAAATCTGAAGGCAGCGCTGCACTCGCTGAGGATAAAGAATGGGATGAATTTTAAGAATTGACTTAAATTGCTGTCCATCCGGGGGATCGTCAATTTAAAGCAATTTTTACCGGTAATATGCCAATTGGCCTAACAAAAAAACCAGCCTGAGCAATCAAGCAAAGGCTGGTCGAAAATTCCGGATGGGTGCCCGGAAACTTTGATTATTATTTATAACCGATTTCGTTATAGATCTTTTGTGCTGCAGCTTGGTTTTTACCAAGCTCTTCGAGGCCAAGATCGTCAGCTTTAAATGTGCCAAGCTGTTGAACTGATGATGACAGAGCAACACCTTCGATGACCGGATATTCATCATTACCAGCAGCAAAATAGCTTTGGGCTTGTTCACTTGTTAGATATTCGATGAACTTGATGGCGTTTTCTTTGTTTTTAGAGTTTTTCGCAACAGCAGCACCAGAAATGTTGACATGCGTTCCGTTTGCATCCTGATCCGGGAATACCCAACCGATGCTATCTGTGCTGCCAGATAGACCTTTAACGTCTTTTCGGATGGCACGTGCAAAGTAATATGTGTTGCTAACCGCAATCTTACATTCGCCAGATACGATGCCGCGCAATTGATCGGTGTCACCACCTTGTGGGTCACGTGCGAGATTGTCGAGAAGACCTTGGGCCCATGTTTTTGCAGCTTCTTCACCATTGTGGGAGATTTGTGAAGCCAACAAAGAGAGCATGTAAATGTTGGTGCTCGAACGCGCGCAAATCATGCCTTTATATTGTGGGTCAGCCAAATCTGCATATGTTTGTGGTGGGTTTGAAACTGCAGCTTTGTCATAAAAGATTACGCGTGCACGCTGTGAAATGCCGTACCAATTGCCGTCTTCATCGCGAAGATTTGCAGGGATCGCTTCATTGAGTGTTGTGGAGTTGATGGATTGGAACAAGTCTTCTTGTTGAAATGCCCATAATCTGCCGGCATCGACCGTCAGAACAACGTCTGCTGGGCTGTTCGCCCCTTCAGCTTTTAAACGTTCAAGCAATTCGCTTGCACCAGCTTCAATGCGGTTGACCTTAATACCTGTTGCTTCTGTAAAATCAGAATATAAACGCTCGTCAGTATCATAGTGACGAGACGAATAAATGTTAACCTCGCCATCAGCGTGAGCGATAGATGCTGTGAGAGTCATGGCGGCAACACCTGCAAGCATAGCCAGTGATTTTTTCAAGTTTAAGGACATCGTACTTTCCTGTTAATTAAAGATGACTTGTTTAGTCAGGTTTTATGTCGCGCGCAAAAAAGAGTCAATCGCTTTTCGGTAAAAAACGAAAATAAACTATACTTTTTTAGTTAAGTATTATTTAGGTCGCTTCAACGAAGCTGTCCAAAACGCGTTTTTGCCCAGCCCGATCAAAGTCAATTGTCAGCTTATTGCCGTCGATGTTGACGATATTGCCGTTGCCAAACTTGAGGTGGAACACACGGTCACCAACGGAAAAATTCGATGGTGTTTCGGTCGTTGACTTGGCGACGAGTTCGCCTTCTATAGTGCGCGACCGTGGACCACTTTCACCATAGGAGACGCGTTCTACGGCGTGGCCTGATCGTGAGCCCCAATTATTGCGCAATGCCTCAGAATTATTCGCCTGCGCTCGTTTCCAGCCTGGTGTCTGATAGGAATTGCTACCAAAACCATCCTGACTGTCAAATCGTGAAGCGCCATAAGTTCCGCCTGAATGACCACGATTATAGCCGCCATAGGAATTATCCATCTCAGACACTTCCACATGCGCTTCGGGCAATTCGTCCAAGAAGCGAGAAGGAATAGTGGATTGCCACAGGCCATGAATACGTCTGTTTGACACAAACCAAATGTGACATCTTTGTTTGGCGCGTGTGATGCCAACATAGGCAAGCCTGCGCTCTTCTTCCAAGCCAGAACGTCCGCCTTCATCGAGCGAACGCTGGTGCGGGAACAAGCCTTCTTCCCAACCGGGTAGGAAGACCGTTTCAAACTCCAGACCTTTGGCCGAGTGAAGCGTCATGATGTTAACCGCATCAAGATTTTCGTTCTGCTCAGCATCCATTACAAGCGATACATGCTCTAAGAAGGCACGCATGGATTCAAACTCTTCCATGGAGCGGATGAGCTCTTTTAAGTTATCGAGACGCCCTGGCGCTTCAGCGGAGCGATCTTTCTGCCACATTTCCGTATAGCCGGATTCTTCCAAAATCTGCTCAGCCAATTGGGTATGCGGAATTTTCTCCAGCAGCGACTGCCAGAGCTGGAAATTATTGACCACTTCGGTGAGCGATTTGCGCGGACGCGGTTTCAATTCATCCGTTTGCACCATCTCGCAGGCGGCGGCAAACATTGGAATACCGCGGGCTCGTGCATAATCATGGATGAGGCGAATGGTGGCATCCCCAAGACCACGTTTTGGCGTGTTCACAATGCGCTCAAAAGCAAGATCGTCCGCAGGTTGGCTGACAATGCGGAAATAGGCCATGGCATCGCGGATTTCTAAACGCTCGTAAAAGCGTGGGCCGCCAATGACACGGTAGTTGAGGCCAAGCGTGACGAAGCGATCTTCAAATTCCCGCATTTGAAAGGATGCGCGCACTAAAATGGCGATGTCATTTAAATCGTGATTGTTGCGTTGGAGCTGTTCGATCTCGTCGCCAACATCGCGCGCTTCTTCTTCTGAATCCCATGCCGCATGAACCATCACCTTGTCATCATCGGGATCCTGCTGATCAGTGAAAAGCGTTTTCCCCAATCGACCTTCATTGTGGCTGATCAAGTGACCGGCAGCACCTAAAATATGTTCAGTTGAACGATAATTTTGTTCAAGCCGGATAACCTTTGCGCCGGGGAAGTCCTTCTCAAATCTGAGGATATTTTCAACTTCAGCGCCGCGCCATCCGTAAATGGATTGGTCATCATCACCCACGCAGCAGATGTTGGGTCGCCCATCTTGTTTGTTGGGGCGCTGGGCCAATAAACGCAGCCACATATATTGCGATGTATTGGTATCCTGATACTCGTCTACCAAGATATAACGGAATTTTTGCTGGTATTCCGCCAATACGTCCGGATTGGAACGCAATATGCGGATCGGATGACAAAGCAGATCACCGAAATCGCAAGCGTTTAATGTTTTTAAGCGATCTTGATAAGCGGCATATAGTTCACGCGCTTTACCATTGGCAAATGCACGTGCGTCACCCTCAGGGATTTCATGTGGTGCGAGGCCTTTGTTTTTCCAGCCATCAATAAGCATGGCAAACTGGCGCGCCGGCCATCTTTTATCATCAATCCCTTCAGCCTGGATCAACTGCTTGATGAGCCGGATGACATCATCTGTGTCGAGAATAGAAAAATCGGTTCTTAAACCTGCAAGCTCGGCATGCTTACGCAACATTCTAACGCCAATTGAGTGGAATGTGCCGAGCCACGGCATGCCTTCCACCGCGCCACCCACGAGAGCTGCGATACGTTCCTTCATCTCGCGCGCTGCTTTATTGGTAAATGTCACCGCTAAGATCTGAGAAGGGTAAGCGAGACCTAGATTTAGGATATGCGCAATCCGAGTGGTTAAAACCCGTGTCTTGCCCGTACCAGCACCTGCAAGAACCAAAACCGGACCATCAATGCTTTCCACCGCATCGGATTGTTCAGGATTTAAGCTATCGAGATATTGAGGTCGCTGGCGGGCGGCCATAGCGCGCGCAGCAATACCAAGCCCAGAACTTTTCGGTGCAGGTTCGCTTGGCTCATCGCCAAAAAAAGGAATGTCGTCATCATATCCGCTCATCGGCTTAAATGTAGTGATTCGTACCGTAAATACTAGGTTAAAGAACTAAATCCAGCGCTTACTCATCGCTTTTATGCAGTTTTAAACGTAATCTGCGGATCGCGAACCAAACCGTGAACAAAACAACCGGCACAGCGATCGCAATGATATACATATAAGAGAAGGGCAGGGCGCCAGTTTTGTCCATAGGTTTGAGGAAATAGGCAAGCAAACTAACGGCATAGTAAGTGATCGCGATCGATGACAGACCTTCCACAGCTTGTGACAATAACAATTGTTGGCGATGACGCCGGTCGAGCGATTGTAGCAAAGCCTGATTGCCCTGGCTCAATTCAATATCAATTCGCGTTCTAAGCAATGTCAGAGCACGTGAGATGTCTTCTGACAGGATTTTTTGTCTTTGTTCAACGCTGATAATGGTTGCCCGGGCTGGTTCCAACCGAGAGCGCAAAAATCCAGATATGGACTGCAAATCGCCATGCTCAACCTCGGTGAGAGTTTTCATACGTGCATCAACGATTTCAAAATAGGCGTTGCTGGCCGAAAAGCGAAAGCGTGTTTCAGACCGCAGACTATCCAATCGACCTGACAATTGTGATAGTTGCTGGAAAAGCTGCTGATCATTGAGGTCAGTCGCATCTTTGCCGTTTTCCAGCTTTTCCGTCAGTACATTCAACTCGTCTTCAAGCTCAGTCAGACGACCTGATATGCGTCTCGCTAAAGGCAGGCCAATCAGCGCCATAATGCGATAGGTTTCAAGCTCATATAACCGCTGCATGCGCCGACCCAATTCGTTTGGGCCATTTTTTTCTGGCAATACGGCATAGGTGATGGTGTTCCAATCATCGGGTTTGAGCGTTGATTGCACCTGTAATGAGCCACGCATAATGCCGCCAAAAACGCGTTGACCGAAAGGTATTTGTTTGGCGAGCTCCTTGGCAGATGAGACAATAACCACCATGCATTTGGATAGGATCTGAATATTATGCGGGGATAGAACACGTCGATAAGTTTGCTCGATCTCAGTCTTATCGGTGCAATTATTGGCAATCAGCGTGCAGGCCGTGAATTCGGTGTGTAATTCGATCTTGGTCTCAATATCACCGATTTGACCGATCGCATGGCGTGGGACTTCATCGCAAATCTCGCCAATGAGATCAGTATACAGAGCCTTCATGTTTTCAGGCGCGCAAGTAAAGGCGATATGCATGATCACGGCAGGAGCAACAACATCAGATGCTGGGCGCGCATGAACTTCATCAATCGCAGCCTGCCGGTCTTTGTGATAGGACCATCTGATATCATGATGGGAATTGTTTTTGTCGCTCATCTAATCGCCCCTTGGATGGCGTTACGTTATCTATACTTATAGGCGTGCGAAACCCGGTTGAACCTGCGCAAATTGTCGCGAGTGCTATGTGCCACGTTTTGCAATTGCAATCCAGCGACCATCTGGCCCCTCAAATCCAAAGGATCGGATGAGAACTAAATAAATGTGAACGTGTGTTTGGCCAAAGCGGTTAAACGCCAATACACCACCGATATTATAATCAATCGGGCAATTTCGGCTTTTTGGGACGGATTTATCCTCGTGAATATAGCCTGACATATCGATGTCTTTATTGGTTAAATGCAACCGGAAACCTTTGGCATCGGGCGTAATATTTTCGCAGTCTTTCGATGGAGGCAGATTAACCAGTTCGAGTTTCAATTCGTTCGGTGCATTTGGCGTGGGTTCGTAAGAATACGATTGATAGGTGATCGCGTAAGGGTCGACAGATTTTTCGGTCGATGGATTAAAGGCCAAAAACGACGCATATTCCTCACCAATACCATATTGATCGATGATCACTTGGCTCTTTGCTTTCGCGATTTGTCGGGCCTCATATAGTGACGCCGTTTCATCGTCTAAACGCTCGCGGATGGGTGTACCCTTCAGATAGCGATCCGTTTCGGTGTTGATAAAGAAGCGCTCTGCATAGGGAAAGCCTGATCCATCCTGAACACCAAATTGTTCAAAGCCAAATATCTTACCATCTTCGGAAAAGCCAAGGGAGCGGAATTCAGCGAAGTCGCCGGCGCAGGTTGAAAATGTTGATGCTAGGAAGATTGTAAAAAACGTTGTGAGTTGTTTGAAAAGCGTCATGTCCAATCCCTTTTTTTACAATCGAATGCTCAGCTTAACGCACTATGGTGAGATTTTCTACGGCCCGGGTAATGGCTGTATATAACCAGCGTTCGGATGTTTCACGAAACGCCCAGCTTTCATCAAATAAAACTACATTATTCCATTGAGAACCTTGAGCTTTATGGACTGTTAGGGCGTAACCATAGTCAAAATCATCGAAGCGTTTTTTTGTGTTCCATGGGATTTCGCCAGAAGTGTCTTCAAAAGCGGCTTTGAGCAATCGTACCTTTGCAGACCCGCGACCCATATCATCATCTTCAGGGCGCAACAGCACATTGATGCCGGGTTTGGTTGTCTCTTTGGACGCCGTCATGACCTGCCAAAGCGAACCATTCAGCAGACCCTTGGTCGGGTCATTCCGTAGGCAAACTAGTTTATCACCGGATTGTGGGTAGGGCTGATCAAATCCCTTGAGCACGCGCAATCTCTGATTATAGCGCTTGCGGGTTTTATTGGTGCCAACCAAAACTTGATCCGCACTTAGAACCAGATCTTGCGTGACATCTTTTTTAGAAATGATCTGTGTGGTGCCATAATCGCCATACATCAATTCATTGCCCTGGCGCACTTGCATGGCAAGATCGATAATTGGATTATCGCGCGCTTGGCGATGGATTTCGGTTAGCAAAATATCCGGTTCATGCTCGGTGAAATAACCACCGCCAGAAATAGGCGGCAATTGTCCAGGATCACCCAAAACCAAAACCGGCGTGCCGAAGCTTAAGAGATCTCGACCAAGCTCTTCATCGACCATAGAGCATTCGTCGATCACAATCAGCGCCGCTTTTGCAACCGGGCTCTGGCGATTGATGCCAAACATTGGGGCGATGGAAGTTTTGCCGGTTGTTTCATCCTCAACCTCTTCCTCACCACGCGGGCGATAGATCAGGGAATGGATGGTGTTAGCGTTACTGGCACCTCGTGAGCGCAGGACCTGCGCGGCTTTTCCGGTAAAGGCTGCAAATAAAACATCACCATCAACATGTTCAGCAAAATGTCGCGCGAGTGTAGTTTTGCCCGTGCCCGCAAAGCCAAATAGCCTAAAGATCGGCGATTGACCTTCGCGCAGCCACTTTGAAACCGCTTTTAAAGCTTCATCTTGTTGAGGTGAAAAATCCATGCCAAATCACGTCGCAGGATTCGCCAAAATTGGCAATACCAAAGACGTGCATTCGTGCTGAATTTTCGCTCAGGCTTTTCTAGATATCTCAACTTGGTGAGGATAGGGGATTGAAATACCGCTTTCGTCAAAGGCTTCTTTGACGGCTTTCGTCGTATCAAATTTCACGTCCCAATAATCTGCCGCAGCGACCCAAATGCGCACCGTGATATCGACGGATGAATCGCCTAAGTTTGTGACGCGCATCCAGCTTTCAGGAGACTTAAGAACACGTTCGTCAGCATCGATGATCTTCTGGATAACAGCCATCGCATCATCAGAACTATCGCTGTAATCAATGCCAAATACGAGATCCACACGGCGTGTATCATGGGCTGAGAAATTGGTAATCACCGCACCCCAGGCTTTGGAATTTGGCATGATGATTTGAACATTGTCGGGTGTCACAAGTTCGGTTGTAAACAATGTGACCTCGCGCACGGTGCCGCTCGTGCCATCGATATCGACAAATTGGCCGATTTTATAAGGCCGGAAAGCGATCAGTAAAACACCCGATGCAACATCGCTTAACGTGCCTTGAAGTGCCAAGCCAATCGCCAAGGTAGACGCGCCCAAAATGGCTACCAGACTGGTCGCCTGGAAGCCAAATAGCTGAAGAACGACGATGAGAACTGCAGCAATGATCAGCCAATATAAAATGGATGCAACAAAGTTGGAGATGGTTGGATCAAGCCGCGAATTACGTTCGATTTGACGGCGTACAATGCGTTTGAACATCTGAGCAGCCAGATAGCCAACAACCAAGAATAGGATTGCTTTGGCAACGTTTAAGATAAACGGACCAAATTCACCCAGACTTTCTACCAACACATCCATGTCTACTGGTCCTATTTACCCCAAATGCCGTCAGAACCGCGGTTCATGGCTGTGATACCTGTACGGCAAATTTCAATCGCACCTAATGATCGCATGATATCGATGAACTGATCAACTTTGGATACGCGTCCCGTGACCTCGAAGATAAAATGATCGCGATTTGCATCGACAACTTCGGCTTTAAATGCGTCGGCAATGCGCAATGCTTCCATGCGGTCATTGCCTTCACCCTTAACTTTGACCAGTGCCAACTCGCGCTCGATTGGTTTTTCATAACCGAGTTCTTTTGCCTTCTGGTCAAGATCAACAACGCGATGCACCGGCACAATGCGTTCAAGCTGCGTTTTGATTTGCTCCAACACGTTGGCTGTTCCACTTGTCACGATCGTGATGCGTGAGAGGTGACGCTCATTTTGTGTTTCAGACACCGTTAGGCTTTCGATATTGTAGCCACGGCCGGAAAAGAGCCCAATCACGCGGGCGAGCACGCCCGGTTCGTTGTCAACAACTACAGATAAGGTCCGAGATACGGTTTCTCGTTCAATATTACTGAGAAAATAGGCTGAACCTGTTGGTTTTTGCTGTGCATTCATATCTAGGTTCTCCTTTTAAACGAGTTTCGCGCCAGCGGCGTCAATTGCATTTGCGACGACTTCGTCTGTTGCTTCATCCGGAAGCAGCATTTCGTTATGTGCTTTGCCTGATGGGATCATTGGGAAACAGTTTGCCAATGTCGCGACATTACAATCAAAGATGACTGGTTTGTCGACAGAAATCATCTCATTAATGGCGTCATCCAACTCAGATGGTTTTGAGCATCTAATGCCAACTCCACCATAGGCTTCAGCTAATTTGACAAAATCAGGCATGGATTCAGTATAAGAGTTAGACAAGCGATTGCCGTGTAGCAATTGCTGCCATTGACGCACCATACCCATATAATTGTTGTTAAGGATGAAGATTTTGACCGGCAATCCATGTTGAACTGCGCATGACATTTCTTGAATACACATCTGAATAGATGCGTCACCTGCAATATCAATCACCAAAGCGTCCGGATGCGCGACCTGAACACCAATCGCCGCCGGGAAACCGTAACCCATAGTGCCGAGACCACCAGATGTCATCCAGCGATTTGGCTCTTCAAATCCATAGAATTGTGCGGCCCACATTTGGTGCTGACCAACTTCCGTGGTGATGTATGTATCTTTGTCTTTGGTGAGCTCGTAAAGACGTTTGATGGCATATTGCGGCATGATCACATCGTCATTGTCAGAAAATGCCAATGAATTACGTGCGCGCCATTGATTGATTTGCGCGTTCCAATCGGCCAAACGCTCTTCTTTCAAGTCGCTCGCATCAGCGCGCCATATACGGACCATGTCCTCAAGCACAGATGTCACATCACCGATGATCGGTACATCGACCTGAACGTTCTTATTGATCGAAGATGGATCAATATCGACATGTATTTTCTTTGAATTTGGTGAGAAGGCATCAATGCGACCGGTAATACGGTCGTCAAATCGTGCGCCAATACAAACCATCACATCACAATCATGCATGGCCATATTGGCTTCATATGTACCGTGCATACCAAGCATACCAAGCCAGTTTTTACCCGATGCAGGATAAGCGCCAAGCCCCATCAACGTTGAGGTGATTGGCGAACCTGTTAGCTTCACCAGATCGCGCAACAAGGTTGATGCTTCTGGTCCTGAATTGATCACGCCACCGCCTGAATAGATGATTGGTTTTTTTGCGTTTTTGAGCAATTCAATCGCTTGATGGATGCTATCTGAGTTCCCAGTTTTTGCAGGACGATAGCTTTTGCGCGAAGGTGCTTTATTTAACGGAACATAAGTACCTGTTGCAAATTGAACGTCTTTTGGAATGTCGACAACGACCGGGCCCGGACGACCGCTTGTTGCCACATGAAACGCTTCATGGATGACTTGGGATAATTCGCTGACGTCTTTGACAAGCCAATTGTGCTTTGTACAGGGGCGCGTGATGCCAACCGTGTCACATTCTTGGAATGCATCAGACCCAATCAACGCTGTTGGTACCTGACCAGTCAAACAAACCATCGGGATGGAATCCATCAGCGCATCTTGCAATGCAGTGACCACATTGGTTGCACCTGGTCCAGATGTTGCCAAACACACACCGGGCTTACCAGTAGAACGGGCATAACCTTCTGCCATATGGCCAGCACCTTGTTCGTGGCGGACGAGAATATGTTCGATTTCATCTTGCTGGTGAATTTCATCGTAAATCGGCAGCACAGCCCCACCGGGATATCCAAAGACGTGTTTTACGCCATTTTCGCCAAGGGCTTTAAGGACCATTTCAGCACCAGTCATTTGGTGTTCGTCGCCCGATGTTTCCTGTTCTGTACCAGTCATTTTTTTCTCTTTTAGATATTGTTCACTGCAAATTATTAGTCAAAAAAAAAGACCCCTTTAGGAGCCTTTGTCTTGCGCATGGGAGCTTTCGCCAGATGGTTACACCATCTTGCCCATGCGCTTACCCACCACAATTAGTTCATTCGTATAAATCATGGGAGAAACAATTAACGACAAATGCTTGCAGCGTCAACAGGCTAAAATGGTTAATTTTTGTGAGCGAAATGCCCCCAAATGGAGCATCTTCTAAATTTTTTATTAAGTTTGATGCCGTATTCTGACTGTTAGCGCGATGAGTGAGGTTAATTGTGTCGGGAATAACAGTTAATAATAAGAATATAAATCTTGCCGTGACCACGGAGCGTCGGGACGTGGTTGAAAAAAGACGCGTACTCGGTCACGCTATCTCCTGTTCAGGTTCAAAAGTTCAGATCGCGTCTGTCATTCCCAAAGATGACGTCGAATTTTCCATGAGTTGGTCAGTAGGGCGTTTGGTTTCCATCGCCGTGGGTGAAAGCCGAGTGGTTGCACTTGTGTCATCCATGCGTATGCCAGACGGAAATTGGAATTTGGAAGGTCCGAATACCTTAAATATTGAAGCGGAACTCGTTGGTGAAGTTCGCCCCGATTTAGATAACGTCATTTTTTCCACAGGTATTAGCCAATATCCCTATCTGGGTGCACCCGTGCATGATATCCGCGCAAATGATTTGAAACTTATTTATGACGCAGGGTCTGAACATGCTGTCGCGGTTGGCAAACTCTCTCAAAATAAAGAGATGGACGCCTCCATTTGTATGTCGTCCATGTTATCACGCCACTTTGCGCTTGTGGGAACAACCGGTGTTGGTAAGTCCACTGCCTTATCATTGCTTGTGAACAAGGCGATTGATTCAGACGATCAATTGCGCGTTCTGGTGCTTGATCCACATGATGAATTTGCACCCGCCTTTGGAGAGCGTTCGGTCGCGATTGGCCCGGAAACGTTGGATTTACCATTTTGGCTGTTCAAGTTTGATGAATTTATTGAGGTGATTTTCCGTGGGCAACCCAAGGTGATGGACGAGGTCAATGTGCTTCGCGATCTCATTGGTGAAGCCAAAAAAGCGTTTAAGGGTAACGGGACTTCTGGCCTTGCTAAACGTAATGAAAGTTCTTCAATCACTGCAGATTCTCCCTTGCCGTACCGCATGGCAGATTTACTTGCGCTTTTGGACGAACGTATCGGGCGTTTGGAAGGGCGTAATGAGAAGCCATACCTACGCCAATTGAAGAACAGAGTGCTCTCAGCGATCAATAATCCGCGTTATTCCTTCATGTTCTCATCCAACACGATTAGTGACACAATTTTGGAAACGATCGGTACGATTTTCAGAATTCCCGGCGATGGGAAACCTGTGACAACGTTCCAATTGGCTGGTATTCCGTCCGAAGTCGTTGATTCAGTTGCCTCCGTCTTGTGTCGCATGGCATTTGAGATCGCGCTTTGGAGTGAAGGCGCGATTAAAATTCTTGTCGTTTGTGAAGAAGCGCATAGATATATTTCATCTGACTCAAAACACGGCTTTTTGCCAACTCGTCAGGCGATTTCGCGAATTGCGAAAGAAGGACGGAAATATGGTGTGAGCCTCGGTATTGTTACCCAGCGTCCAGGCGAACTTGATCCAACAATCTTGTCTCAGTGTTCCACTGTGTTTGCTATGCGCTTGGCCAATGATCGAGATCAGGAAATTATTCGTTCGGCGCTGCCAAATTCATCGACGTCAACAACAAGTTTCCTAGCATCCATCGGTAACGGTGAGGCGATAGCTTTTGGTGAAGCGGTTGCCGTACCCATGCGTATGAAGTTTGAACGCGTTCCAAATTATGCGCTGCCAAGTGCAAACGGTGTTAAATCAACGGCAAGTTCTTTGAATTTGCGTTCGATCGTTGAAAAAATGCGTTCGACGGAAAGTGGCAAAAAACATTCAGCTTCGCCAGATGGATTTGAAATGGGCGGAGCTGGTAGAGGAACGCCTGCACCGAGATCTGACGCGTCACTTCGAAGCGCAATGTTGGCGAGCGAACGCGAGGAAATTCCAAAAGAAGAGCAGAAATTCAGCTCAATCATGAAGAAGAAAAGCACGCTTCGACGTAAACCTATTACTCCTGATTCAGGAGATAATAAAAGCGCCGCTGATCTTGAACGTGAAATGGAAGAGATGCGCAACCGTCTCTTGGGCAAATAATTACAATTTAGAAATCATTGTCCAATCTGATCCCAATTGGTTGCGAAACCAAGTGGATTGGCGTTTGGCATATTGACGGGTTGCAATAATCGCAAGCTCGATCGCTTCTTCGAGCGAGATTTCATTGTCGAGATATCGTGCTATTTCTCTGACCCCGATCGCCTTCATCGACGTATGGTTTGGATCGACATCAGCTGCAAGAATGTTTCTGACCTCATCAATTGCACCTTCATCCATCATTTTGTGAAATCGCAGTTTAATGCGCTCATGCAGGATCGGGCGTTCTGGCATTAAGATTATTTTTTTTGATCGGCCAGTATCTATTAATGGAGACCCCGTTGCATCCTGGAAATGGCGGATCGATTTACCCGTTGCGTCATAAACTTCCAGCGCGCGTGAAATTCGCTGTTTGTCATTTGGTTTAAATCCACTGGCGAGTTCCGGATCGCGTGCTTTGAGCTCGCCATAAAGCTTAGAAATACCATCATGTTCCAGTTTTTCACGCCATTTTACGCGAATATCATCTGGAATTTGCGGCATTTTGGATAGGCCGCCATTCAATGCTTTGAAATACAGCCCCGTGCCGCCCACAAAGACAGGAATTTTACCACGGGATTGAACTTCAGAAATGACCGCTGAGACATCATCATACCAATGCCCTGTGGAGTACTCCGTTCCTGGCTGAATATGGCCATAAAGATGATGTGGCACGCTTGCGAGCTCATCTTGCGAGGGACGGGCAGTGATGACATCTAAAATGCCATAAACTTGCATGGAATCCACATTGATAATTTCGCCATTGTGCATTTGCGCCAATTTAACTGCAAGCGCGGACTTGCCGCTGGCGGTTGGGCCAGCTATTTGGATGCTTGAGTTATTATCGAGTTGGAGAATCTCATTCATGCCCTTCGTTGCCACGCTTATAGCCCATCCGTCAAATCCAATTTTGTCTTCTGACATTGGTGAGGCATCTGCTGCGGCAGTTTCAGCTTCAGGATTATATTGGCTGGCAGATGGGATTGCTTGCGATATCGCATTACCTGATGGTTGCGATTTGGAGGAGGCCAAAACCGAGATATTAGCGGTTATTGGTGATCTTCCCATTGATCTGGCCATTCAGGAAGCTGAAACTCGCCGCAAGAAATTGCTGATCGCGGATATGGATTCCACCATGATTGAGCAGGAATGCATTGATGAGCTTGCTGCTGAAGTTGGTCTTAAAGAAAAGGTTGCGGAGATTACAGCGCGCGCGATGAACGGCGAATTAGATTTTGAGTTTGCGCTTCGTGAGCGAGTAGGGCTCCTTAAAGGTCTTTCTTTGAGCGTCGTTGATGATGTGATTAAAAATCGCATCACTTTGATGTCAGGTGGGAAGACGCTGGTTGCGACTATGAAAAAGCATAGTGGTTATTGTGCGCTGGTTTCTGGCGGTTTTACGGTGTTTACCGGGCCAATCTCAAAGGAAATCGGATTTGATGAGCATCGCTCAAATTTGCTGTTGGAAGAAGATGGTATATTAACTGGACAAGTTGGCGATCCGATTTTGGGCAAACAGGCCAAAGTTGATGCGTTAAATGAAATCTCAGATAAGCTGGGAATTACACCCAATGACGCAATTGCCGTGGGGGATGGGGCGAATGATCTTGGCATGCTGCAGCTTGCCGGTTCTGGCGTCGCACTTCATGCCAAGCCAACCGTTGCCGCACAAGCTAAGATCAAAATGGATCATGCGGATTTGACAGCCCTGTTATATTTACAGGGCTATCGTAAATCAGATTTTGTCGAATAATCTATTCAATTCGGATCGTCACAAATCGTAACTCACCCATCGCATTGGCAACCATAAAGAATGCGTTACGGCGACCATCTGATTTAAGCTTTTCGACGATCTCTTGAACATCCTGCGGTGTTTTGACGGCTTCTTGAGCCACTTCGACAATAACATTGCCAGCTTGCACGTCTTTTTTATCCGCGTTTGATCCTTCATCAACAGCATTAATAAGAACACCATTGGTATTCTCATCAATTTGAAATTCCTCGCGTAGTGGATCTGTTAACTCACGAAGCTCCATACCCATCAATTCAACAACTGCTGGCTCTTCTTCATCAGTAATAGTCGGCTCATTGCCATCAGCTGCCGCAAGTTTACGCTCGCCATCTTCCAGACGACCTAGGGTCACTTTGATGTTCATCATCTCGCCCTTGCGCAAGATTTCGACGTCAACTTCCTTGCCCACTGGGCTTTCAGCTACAATGCGAGGAAGATCGCGCACGGTACCGACATCTTTGCCGTCAAATGTGACGATGATGTCGCCAGCTTGCATAATGCCTTCAACAGGACCTTCTGGAATGACACCTGCAACAAGTGCCCCCTTGGCTTCGTCCATGCCAAGGCTTTCAGCTATATCATCGGTGACAGGCTGAATACGCACCCCAAGCCAACCGCGACGCGTTTCACCGAAGTCACGTAACTGATTGATGACATTAGAAGCAAGCTCTGTTGGAACAGAAAAGCCAATACCGATTGAGCCACCAGTAGGGGAGATAATCGCTGTGTTAATGCCGATCACTTCGCCTGCCATGTTAAATAGAGGCCCACCGGAATTACCCCGGTTAATCGCTGCATCGGTTTGAATGTAATTATCATAAGGGCCTGAATTGATATCACGACCGATTGCTGACACGATTCCGATTGAGACTGAACCGCCAAGACCAAACGGGTTACCAATGGCCATAACCCAATCGCCAATGCGCATTTTGGTGGAATCGCCAATTGGTACAAAATCGAGGGGTTCTTCTGATTCGATTTTTAAGACAGCGAGATCCGTCTTTGGGTCTGCACCGACAAGGACGGCATCAAGACGACGACCATCTGCGAAAATAACCTCAATATTGTCAGCATTTTCAATCACATGATTGTTGGTGACAACGGTGCCTTCAGCATCAATGACAAATCCGGAACCTAGCGAGCTCACTTGCTGGTTCGGTGTTCTTCGTCCATTTTCGCGGTCTTGAAAGAATTCATCAAAAAACTCTTGAAAAGGCTGGCCGTCTGGGGTGTTGCGCGGTGTATTGCGTTGGCCAGATGTCTCGACAGACTGCGACGTTGAAATGTTGACAACAGCGCCCATAAGCCCTTCGGCAAGGTCAGCAACTGACGTAGGACCATTTGGTGCTTGGGCTTTGACAAGATTGGTGCTGGCGAAAACGATAAGCAGAGCGAGTACAAAACCTGCGAACGCATTGACCTTTAGAATTTCACTCAAATGTATCGCTTTAGACTTCATAATTTTCCTCATTAAAGATGCATCGTCGCCCTTAAAGTTATTTAATCACCCGCGAATGAGCCACACAAGCCCAACTCCGGTCACGACTGCAATCAGACCAATATTTCTTAACTGATTATCGGGAATTTGCGGCAAAATCTGTGCCATTTTTTTCATTGAAGCTGGTGCTATCGCGTAGATCAAACCTTCAATGACCAGAAAAAGACCTACCGCCACGATGAGATCATGCATGGCGGTAGGCTCCTATTAGTTGCCAGGTGCTGGTGCAGCAGCTGGTTGACCTGCAGAATTCTTAAAGAATTTGAAGAATTCAGAATCAGGTGACAGAACCATAGTTGTTCCATCCGCTTCGATGGCTTTGCCATAGGCCTCCATTGAACGGTAAAATTCAAAGAAACCTTGGTCACGGTTAAACGCATCCGCAAAGATCGCATTTCGCTCGGCATCGCCTTCACCGCGAATGATCTGTGCGTCACGCTCGGCCTCAGAGACAAGCTCCACAACCTGACGATCAGCAATTGATCTCAAGCGCTGGCCAGCTTCAATACCGCGGGCACGAATAGCTTCAGCTTCTGCAAGACGTTCAGCTTTCATACGCTCATAAGTTTGTTGCGAAACTTCTTGTGTCAGATCAGTACGACGGATACGAACATCATCGATTGTTACGCCAAGTGCTTGCGCTTCTGGGCGAAGCTGGTCACGCACTTCGCGCATCATAGATGCACGTTCTTCAGACAAGGCTGCTTCAAATCCGCGAAGACCGTAAACTGTACGAAGCGCAGAGTTCAAACGTGTTCTAAGACGAGATTCCACCGCAATCACATCACCAGAAACGGTTTGTCTAAAGGTTTTTGCATCTGAGATTTTGTAAAGTACAAATGCATCCACCTCGTAGAATTTACCGCCTGAAACCTGAACACGAATGTTTTCAAGATCAAAACGCAATGTGCGGTCTTCTACATATTGAACGCTATCGAAATCGGCGAATGTGAATGGCACTTTGAAATAAAGGCCAGGCTCTGTTTTCACGCTTTGGATTTCACCAAAACGGATAACAATGGCTTGTTCGCGTTCGTTCACAACGAAGAGTGATGAATAAACAATCACAGCAAGAACTGCGAAAACACCTAAGTAGAAGGGTAAACGGCTAGACATGATTAGTTGCCTCCTGTTCTTGGGCGTGCAAGTTCATTGAGCGGAAGATAAGGCACAACGCCTTGCTGATCTCCACCTTGCTCGATGATCACTTTATTCGCTTTGCCTAATACACCTTCCATTGTCTCAAGATAGAGACGCTGACGAGTGACTTCAGGCGCTTTTGCATATTCTTCGTAAATTGAGATAAAGCGTTGTGCTTCACCGTTCGCTTCGTTCACGACGCGGTCTTTATAACCTGCGGCTTCTTCACGAACTTTGGCTGCCTGACCTCGTGCCTGACCCAATTTTTGGTTGGCATATTGGTTGGCTTCTTCCACAAAACGATCTTCATCCTGTTCGGCACGCTGCACCTCATCAAAGGCATCAGCCACTTCACGTGGAGGGGCTGCATCCTCGATAGAGACAGTGTTGATTGCAATACCTGCAGGGAAGCTGTCCATCACGTTTTGGACAATTTCCTGAACTTCGTTCGCAATTGCATCACGATTGTCACGGAAAATGTCTTGCGCCGGACGACGGCCTACGATCTCACGCATGGCGCTTTCAGAAACTTGACGTAGTGTGTCTTCAGGACGCGCAACATTGAACAAGTAAGCCGCAGGATCTGAGATATTGTAAAGCACTTTAAATTCAACATCGACGATGTTTTGGTCACCTGAAAGCATTAGGCCTTCAGTTGAACCTGAACGATTGGTGCTGCCTGAAATGATCTCACGTTCTGAGATATTTGCGATTTCTACTGTTTCAACTGGCCAGAAGATCACATGCAGACCTGGCATGGCGACTTCTTCTTTTGGCTTACCAAAGCGCAATTCAACACCGCGCTCATCTGGTTGCACTGTATAAATTGCTTGCGTACCCCAAAGGAATGCAAGCACCAAAAATCCGAGGATGAAAATGAATGGAGATCCACCACCACCTACGGCTTTGTTAAATCTGTCTTGTGTTTGACGTAGTAGCTCTTCAACGTCGGGCTGGTTGCCACCGCCACCGCCGCCGCCAGGGCGTTTCGGGCCATTGCCCCAAGGGCCGCCACCGCCGCCATTGTTACCTCCGCCGCCGCCCCATGGGCCGCCGCCTCCACCATTTTGATTGCTCCAAGGCATTCAGTTCTCTTTCCTGTTACATAACCATAGTATAGTTCTAATTAGTTATAGGTATCGCGATAGCTGCTTTCAACGCGCTTGTTACCTACAAATGGATATTTTCAACGTTTATGGTGCTATTTACGTACCTCTGCGTCGATAGATCACATATTCGGTGGGGTAATTGTCTTTCTCCCCGGCAGGAACATGCTCTTGATGAGTGATTTCCCATTGATTTTTAGCGATTTCAGGAAACTTTGTGTCCCCATCAATTTCCGCATCAATATGGGTGATATAAAGTTGATCGGCCACAGACATGGCCAATTCGTAAATTTGCCCGCCACCTGCGATGAAAATTTCTGATTTTCCATCATTTCTTGCTGTTTCTTTGGCGGTTTCGATGGCGCTTTTTAAACTAAAACAATGCGTAATGCCGTCCGCTTCATATTTGCTGCGGGAAATTACGATATTTTGGCGTCCCGGAAGCGGTCTCCCGCCAAAAGATAGAAATGTTTTGCGTCCGATGATGATTGGGCAACCCATTGTGACAGACTTGAATCTTTTGAGATCGGTTGATAATCGCCACGGCATATCGCCATCACGGCCAATGATACCGTTACTTGAAACTGCCGCAATCATGGAGATTGTGATATCACTCATACGGCGACCGGTGCCTTAATGCCTGGATCAGGATCATAATTTTCTAGTTTAAAATCTTCAAATTTGAAGGAAAAGATGTCTTTGACGTCTGGATTGATCCACATGGTCGGTAATTCTTTTGGTGTGCGGGACAATTGCAGTTTCACCTGATCAAAATGATTGTGATAAATATGTCCATCGCCAAGCGTGTGGACAAATTCACCAGTTTTGAGGCCACATACCTGAGCAAGCATCATGGTCAGCATGGAATAAGAGGCAATGTTAAACGGCACACCTAAAAAGATATCCGCGGATCTTTGATAAAGCTGGCAGGATAGCGTGCCATTGGCGACATAAAACTGAAAGAGGCAATGACACGGGGGCAAGGCCATATCATCAACTTGAGCCGGGTTCCACGCGGTTACAATGTGCCGACGTGAATCCGGGTTGTTCTTCAAGCTATCAACCAATTTTTTGATCTGATCGACGGTTTGATTGTTGGGAGCCGGCCATGAACGCCATTGTGCGCCATAAACTGGGCCCAAATCGCCATTTTCATCGGCCCATTCATCCCAAATCGTTACGCCATTGTCTTGGAGATATTTGATATTGGTATCGCCAGCTAAAAACCAAAGGTTTTCGTGGATGATTGAGCGTAGATGCAGCTTTTTAGTAGTTAAAACAGGGAATTTTTCGCTGATATCAAACCGTATTTGATAGCCAAAGACCGAACGCGTGCCCGTGCCTGTGCGATCATCCCGATCAACACCGTTTTCCATGACATGTTTTAAGAGATCATGATATTGTTGCATATTCATCGCCACCTTGAGAATCGTAATGCTGAAGCTAAGCTATTTTCAGCGCCATACAAGAGTTGAGGCGTATTTCTCACAGTTTGTCGGGTCCAGACGACAAAAAAGCCTCGCAATTCTGCAAGGCTTTCTCGTGAAATTGATTGTTTGGGTTTTGATTAAGCAAGATCGCCCAATTTTCCCAACTCTTTTGCTACTAGATAATAGAATGTCACGCGTGATTTCGTTTTATCATCGCTCATTGTTTCACATGTTTTCGCGACAGCATTTTCAGCTGCATCACCTGTGACGCCAAGTTTCTTGCCACACCATTTTTCAACAACGCGATCAAGTTCCTTTGTGTCTGAACATGCAACCATTGACGAATCACGGTTACGCAATGCAATACCCAGATGTTTTACGATTTTTGTTACGATAGCTTCGTCAGCGCCCGCATCATATTTTTGAACGTCAGCTAGATATTCACTCATAATGTCTCCTCACTTTGTCTTCATGCCCCGTACATGTGCACAAGTGCGTTTGAATCATAGGCTATGTTTGGCAATTGAGGGTCCTGAGTCAATCATTAATTGCGAAACTATTTCGCCAAACTTGCATATTTTTAATGCTTTAGACCTTTTCAGCACGTCGGGGAGACCTTATATTAGGTGTGCTGCTTTATGCAGCTATGGAAATAAATGGGCGGTGAAATAAACCATTCGGACCCGGGGGCGGTACCCGGCGCCTCCACCATAATCTGATCTGACGAATTTTGATCAGATTATGATGGGGGCGAAATAGGATCGACGAGGGCGTAAAGATCGTACTTTTTCTCGGCATTGTACCACCGTTATCGGACTAAATTTGTAGTTGCAAATGATAACAACTATGCGGAAGCACGTCTCGCTGCTTAATGCGGTGCGATAGCTTCACATGAACTCCTAGTTGTTCGCACGACTAGGCGGGGTTCGAAGGCACCTGGCAACAGAAGCCTTCACTTAAACTCTCATAAAATTTTAGTTTCTCATGTATTTAAGTTATACATGGTATTAATTGACTCGCTTTATAGATATATCAGTGAGACAATTGTTGGAGCTCATTTGAGCTTTAGTTACTGCGTTACCTTGAGGAAACTATATGTCGCAAGACCACATTCGCTACGATATTTTGGCACAAGAAGCTTTGCGAGGCGTTATAAAAAAAGTGCTAATGGAAACAGCTGCTACAGGGCAACTCCCGGGAGAGCATCATTTTTTCATCACTTTTTTGACCAATGCGCCCGGCGTGCGAATTTCAACAGCATTGCAGGATCGTTATCCTGAGCAGATGACAATTGTGGTTCAGCACCAGTTTTGGGATTTAAAAGTTTCTGACACGCAGTTTGAAATTGGTTTGTCTTTTTCTGATCAACCGGAAAAACTTGTCGTGCCGTTTTCTGCCGTGCGCGGTTTTTATGATCCGTCGGTCAATTTCGAACTCGAATTTGACACGCTCATCATTGAAGATGAAGAGGGTGCAGAGATTGCAGAATTGGATGCAAGCAAAGAGATTGCTAAGCTTGAAAAGCCACAAATCGACGATGGTTCTGACGATAAAGATGATGCAGATACTCCGGATGATAAAGACGGCGGGGCTGATGTGGTCTCTCTCGATGCGTTCCGCAAAAAACCATAGCAGGTTTGCGAGGAATTTGGTGCTATGACGGGAAATGTTGTAAATCTACGCATGGCGCGAAAACGCAAAGAGCGCGCAAAAAAAGAAGCAAATGCGGAACAGAACCGCATTTCATTTGGGCGCACCAAACATGAGAAAAATCTTACCAAAGCTTTGAACGACAAGCAGGACAAGTTTGTTGATGATCAAAAGCTTACGCCGAAGCAGGACGACTAAGCTCCTTTTTTAAGATGTAATATTATTGATCCGAAGGGGCGTCCAATGGGAGAATGACAATCTCACCGTTTGAACTTCTGGGAGATGTTGATAACAATTCTTCAACGGATTTTTGCCAGTCAATTGCAGGTGCGTCTCCAGAAGGCGCAGTATCGTTACTTGCGGCTTTCTGAGCCTGCCGGATCGCCTCATCGGCAATGCGTTGGGCTTCTGCATCCGCGGCTGCCTTGGCTTCTTCTTCCGCTTTTATGCGTGCAGCTTCTTCAGCCTTAATGCGCTCTTGCTCTTCAAACAATAATCGCGCTTCTTCTTCACGCTTGAGCTGCTGATCTTTCACCAGTGCAATTTCACGTCTTAATGCTTGTTTTTCCAAGATGCTGGCCTGCAATAATTCCACGCGTCGTCTTTCGCGTTCGTAAGCTCGGATGGAGAGGAAATTACTCATCGCATTGGCATTAATTGATTTCGAAGGATTAGCTAATTCTCCTTCAAAATCAATGCTATATTCTGGTGTCGCGCCTGCTTGTGCTTCAAGCCCAGCATCATATAAAATATCAAGCGAGCTTGAGATGGTTTTGCCTACAAGATCAATTCGACCAGCACCAGTGAGGTTAAAATCTTCGTTTTCAACTGTAATGCTTGCGATGCGCTGAATGCCGCCAGTCACGGTAAATGGTATCGCCAGTTCTGAAATTTTATATCTGCCGTTTGGTAAAAGATCATTGATGTCAGCCGCGATAATTTCCGGCTGCAACTCATAACCTTCTGCATCGGTCTTTTCAAAGATTTCGCCCAAGATATTTGGCTCAAAACCATTCACTGAAATATCTTTTAGATTATAAAGACCACCGCCATTCATTGAGGTGATGACTTCTGTCAGATTGGTGCCTGTACCTTCTAAATTCCCAGCGATATCGATTGTTCCCTCCATCAATGGATTGGCCGCATCATCTTGCCAGTTGAGCGCTGCAATATCGGTATTCGTGATGACCGTATCAAGGCTGACAAAGGCTTTTCCGTCTGGATTTGAGATCGATAGATTTCCGTTCAAATCACCGCCGAGCCAAGAACCGGCAATATCATCGACTTCGACAATTCCGGCTTCGGTGCGCAACTTCGCAGAAACGTTTTGAATGCCCGGTAGATCCGGCAAGGTTAGTTCTTTCAGATCGATATTCAATTCCGTTACAGGTGCCATTTCAAAAGGCGGCAGGAAGTCTGTTGTGCTCCATGATGTATCAATCAGGTTTAAGAATTGAACGCCAAGCGCCAATTCGTAAAGCCATTCAGTATCAACGCGATCGATACTAAGATCGCCCTTAAAGCTTGGCGCGAGACTTGTTCGATCCGTTATCAGTGAGCCACTAAATTTATTACCATCGGCGTTGCCAGCCAAATCATTGATCTCGATATTGTTTTCATCGATGATCAAACCAGCGGTAAGCTCCACTGGTTGGCCTGAGCCAATGCCTGGAAGATTTTGACCTAAAGTGAGCAACAAGGGTTCAATATCGTCTGAAGTTAGATCAAGCGTCAAAATTCCCTTGGGTTCGTTTTGGTTTTGAGTGCTGGGCAGGTCGATAAAGCCATCAAGATCGATATTGGTGGTGCCTGATGTAAATTTTGCATCCACATCGAGATCTTCATCGAAACCTCTGGAGATTTTTAAATTGAGATCTGCCGCTTCTTCGAAATCAAATGGCAAAACATCAAAACCCATTTGCGCGAGCAATAGCTGGCTTTGCGGGTTTTTAGCCGTCAAGTTGATCGCGAGCGGTGAAGACGCGTTTTTAAACACGTTTGGCAGTAAAGTTTGACCATTGGCACGAAGATCAAACGCTGATTTTCCAATGGTGCCGCTGGCTTTGATCTGCGGTGTATTGTTATCGCTGATGCTTAACTCGCCCGACAAAACCAGGTCATCATACGATGGTAAATTTTTCTCAAAACGTTTCAAGACAGGGTGGTCTTCCGATAAGTCTTTCAGCAATTTGAAGATTCCATCGGCTTGTTTGGCATTGGCGTTAAACGTGATCTGACCTTTTGGGGTTTGATCGAGATCGTTTAAGGTGCCATTCATGGTCCCAGAAACGCCAGAGAAGTTGCCGAAACGGACGGAATCAAGCGTCAAATCTTTGTCTTCCCAGCTTGCGATGATTTTGACATCTTCGGCCGCGTATTTGCCAAAACGCATCACATCGGTGTTGAGCTGGGCGATGATGTTATGACCAAAAAGCCCACCGCTTTTGTCGATGTCTTGATCAAGGCTGGCCATTTGTAAAAGTGCGTTGAGCTTGTCCAGATCAAGCTCACTTCCGTTCAACCCAATAGATATGGATGGGTCCAAATCACGGATCTGTTGGCGCTCAGCATAGCCTTTGATAGAGGCGTTCCCAAGAATGAGTTCGAGGTTTTCAAGCCGCTGAATTTCTTTGCTAAACAACACATTGGCGGATATGCCAGCGGCAGCCAATTGGCGGATGGATGGGTCAACTCGGCCGATGAGCCAAGATGAAAATCCCGATGGTTGTTTGGTTGCGATGAGTATATTGCCAGCAAATTCAGGCGCCTCACCGATCTTAAGATTCCCTTGTGCTTCAATGTCTGTGCGACCGGGAAGTTTGGCAGCGAAATTTTCGACCGTCCATCCGGTAGTATTTGGGCGAGCTGATAGAAACACCTCTCTCACGGTTGTATTGCCTGACAATATCGCAGGCAGAGTAAGATCAATTTTGCCGGGAAGATCAATTTTTGGAATTTGTGAAATCAGCCGGTTGATGCTTGAAAAGCCGGTCGTCGATTGCTTGTCGTCTGTATCGTTATTCTCGTCGCCAAATTGACTTATATCGATTTGCTGACCACGCGCCGTCACCAAAAATTCAGGATTGGTGCCCGTGTCAATATTCGCTTCACCTTCAATAATATAAGGATCGCGAGGGTTGCCTGATGCCAATCGATATTCAGGGATCTCAAGCCGCTCATTGTTGATCTTAAAGCCACCCTTCATTTGTACAGTGAGCAGATTACGCTGCTCCGGTGGGGTGTTTAAGACATTTAGCTCGCTACGCTTTTGAATATTGAAATTACCTTCATAGGATGGCTTATGGTCTTCAATTTTCGCGCTGCCTTCTGTTTCAATAAACAGCGGTAGGTTTTCCGCGAAAAGGCGTGTGCGCAGGCGCATACTACCTTGATCGTTCACAACGCCGGTATCTACTTCAAAATTGATCTCTTGATTTTCAAAAGATGCGCTGCCTTCAGCATGCCAAGGTCCTGATATTTCAGGCGCAGATAACTTTGTGTTGATCTTTTCAATTTGTTTGGTGCGTCGGTTCTGTAGATCAACCAGTTTGATTTCACCATTGTTGATTTGTACGCTTTCAAGAACAAGCGTGCGGCCACCTAAATTCTTCTTGCTGTTGAGCGCCCAATCAAGCGAGCCATCTTGAAATAGGGTAACGGTTAGCTTGGGTTCTTCAACGCGCATGTCAAAGATGAGAATTTCACCGCTTAGGAAAGGTGTAAGTTCGAGATCCATCTCAAACTGCTTGGCCGTCATCAACGGCTGACCGCTTTTGTTTTTCCCGATTGCTAGATCATTAAATGTGACAGAAGGGAAAGGGAGTAACCGCATGCTGGCATCGCCGCGGACTTCAACCTCTTGGCCAAGAATGCGGCTAGACTCGCGCTCAAAATCAGCGCGATATTCAGACCAATCGATGAAATAGGGCCCGAGCAGGATCGCAAAAAGCGCCATTGCCAACAGCCCACCAAAAAATACAAATAATCGGACTAACGTCATTTTTGCTTATTCGTTTCTAACCCATTTATTCCTCAACGGAACTTGCCCACAAAGACACTCTAGATCGTTATTGTGTCTAGTTTATGCCCTCAGCTAAAATGATAGCAGATAATTATTCAGTCAGGGAAAATATTTTACCTGGATTCATAATGTTGTCTGGATCAAATGTTTGCTTGATCATGCGCATAAATTCAACGCTCTCACCGAGTTCTATCTCGAGGTATTTTTGCTTACCCTGCCCAACACCGTGTTCACCGGTACAAGTACCTTCCATGGCGATGGCGCGTTTGTTGAGGCGCGATATATATTCAGCGCTGTTTTTTACTTCGGTTTCGCTTTGTGTATCGATGAGAAGCTGCGTGTGGAAGTTTCCATCACCAGCATGGGCCACAAAGGTTGCAACCAGACCTAATTCTTCAATGTCCTTTTGAGATTCGGTAATGCATTCGGAGAACCGCGAAATCGGCACGCATGCATCGGTTCCAATGACCTTCGTGTTAGGACGGAAGTTGCGTGCGGCCCAATAGGCATCGTGACGCGCTTTCCATAATTTGTTTCTGTCTTCCAAAACAGTTGAGAATTGCGGCTCTGATCCGCCAAAATCTTCCGCGATCTCTGTGAATAGCTCCGCTTGGCTTTTAATTTCCTCATCAGACCCATGAAACTCCAAAAACAAAGTCGGCTGCTCGGCATTATTGAGTTTGGAATATAAGTTCGAGGCTTTAATCTGCATGGCGTCTAAAAGCTCAATACGCGCCATGGGAATACCCATTTGAATGGTCGCGATCACGGCTTGGCTTGCGGCTTCCACTGTTGGGAAAGGACAAACGCCACTTAGAATTTGTTGCGGGATCGGATGAAGTTTCAACGTGATGGACGTGTAAACACCCAATGTACCTTCTGATCCAACGAATAACCGTGTGAGGTCATAACCTGCTGAGGATTTTCGCGCGCGGTTTGCCGTTTTGATCTCTTTACCATTGGGTGTGATCACGGTGACGGAAATAACATTTTCGCGCATTGTCCCATACCGCACCGCATTGGTGCCGGATGCACGTGTTGCGGTCATGCCGCCAATTGTTGCATTGGCACCTGGATCAATGGGGAAGAAAAGTCCCGTATCACGCAAATATTCATTAAGTTGCTCGCGTGTAACACCAGGTTGAACAACACAATCCATATCTTCAGGATTAACCTGTAGGATTTGGTTCATCTGACCCATATCGATGGAAATCCCACCGTCCGGGGCATTGACGTGACCTTCAAGCGATGTCCCCACGCCAAATGGGATGATCGGCACTTTATAACGCGCGCAAACATCAACGACAGCTTGAATATCGGCATCAGAATCAGCAAAGACCACAGCATCTGGAAGCTGCGGTTCAATCATGGTCGTTGTGTGAGAATGCTGCTCGCGAATGGACTGCCCGGTTTTGACTTTTTCACCCAGTTGCTGGGCAAGTATATCAATAACAGTTTGAATATTATCGTTTTTACTGATCGCACTATCAGACAATTTTGTCTTTCCTCCCGCTAAATTCAGATAAACTTATGCTTGGCAAAGTCCGACTTGTCCAGTTCGATGTGAACGTGCTACTCAATTATTTATCGCAAAACGAATGTGGGCGTTGGGAATTTGTGGTTTGAACGTTTATTAAGTCTTCCATCTTTAATGCGGCAATGGGTGGTGCCTAATCTGTCAGAGTTCTGGGCGAATAGGCAGATTTCCATATGGGTCTTGGGCGCAATCATCGGTATTGGTGCGGCCATTTTGGCGGTCGCGTTTCGCGAAGCTATCGGATTGGTGCAATATCTCTGGTCGGGTGAACGCGGCGAAATTTATCTTGCTGCCGTGCGCGAAACGCCGTGGCAGATAATCGTTCTGGCACCCATTATTGGCGGCCTGGTTGTTGGGTTGCTGTTGCAATTGTTCGTCAAATCAAAGCGTGCAGGCGGTGTTGCTGATGTAATTGAAGCGCGTCATGTATCCGGTCGACCCCTAACGCTGCGTGAAGGGATCATGTCAGCTATCGTGACCGTTATCTCGCTTGGCGCAGGCGGTAGCGCAGGGCGCGAAGGGCCCGTTATTCATTTGGGCGCGTCATTTTCTAGTTTTGTCTATGAAAAATTTAAGCTGCCAGATGCGGGTGAGCGCACATTGCTCGCTGCTGGCGTTGCCTCTGCCGTATCTGCAAGTTTTAATGCCCCAATTGCTGGCGTTTTGTTTGCGCATGAAGTGATCCTTGGTCATTATTCTATGCGCGCATTTGTGCCAATTGTGATTTCTTCGGTCACTGGCACACTAATTGCGCGATTGTGGTTTGGTGAAAGCTTTATTTTTACCATCCCTGCTTATGAAATTTCATCCTATTTGGAGTTCCCTGCATTCTTTTTGCTCGGTGTGATTTGTGCATTGGTAGCCATCATTTTCCAGTTTAGTCTGTTTGCTGCAGATTATATCGGTAAATCTCTAGATCTGCCTTTATGGATCCGCCCACCATTGGGTGGAGCTGTGATCGGTCTGATCGGGGTGATCTACCCTGAAATTTTGGGCATTGGCTATGAAACGACCAACGATGCTTTATGGGGTAGGTTGCCCCTAGCGCTGATGATGATTTTGATCTTCCTCAAGATTTTTGCGACAGCAATTACTTACGCGTCGCGCTTTGGTGGAGGTGTATTCTCACCGGCTTTATATTTGGGTGCGCTTACAGGCGGTGTGTTTGGTATCATCGCAACGGATGCGGTGCCGATTATGGCGTCCGACCATGCGGTCTATTCGTTATTGGGCATGGGGGCCGTCGCCGCAACCGTGATTGGTGCACCGATCTCAACGACTGTCATGGCGTTCGAGTTGACGGGTGGTTATGCCTTATCGATCGCGCTGCTTTTCACCATTGCGGTTTCGCACGGTATCAATCAGGCAATTCATGGCCGATCATTCTTCCAATGGCAGCTCGAAATGCGCGGTGTGCATGTGCGCGATGGACCATATCGCACAATGCTTGCCAATATTCGTGTCATGGATGTGATGAGCGTGCCGGAAGATGGCGATGATTTTGGTGCTCTTAAAGATCTGCAGGATGCCGAAAATACACCGACCCTGAAATCATCCGATAATATGGATGTGGCGCTTCGATTATTTGACCAATCTGGTAAAACGCGTCTACCGGTTGTTGATACGCAAACTGGCGAACGCATCATCGGTTGGGCACGATATTCTAAAGCTCTGGACTATGTGAACGAGCGGCTTGTCGAAGCGCAAAAAGAAGCTCACTCCTAACGTAAATTGCCATATTGACCTTCGTGATAATCCCTCATAGATTGAGTGAAATTGCGATGGCGTCGCAATAGATTATAACAAATATAGTTGTCCTGTACGCCCGGATTATTGAGCGCAGCTCATTGGTCTGCGCGTGATTTTTGGAGAACTCAATGTCTGAAACGCATCAACGTCCTCACACATTTATTCGCCACGATGGTGGTAAAGCAAATCTGCCATTTTCTGATCAGGAATATGAGCGCAGATTGGCCAAACTTCGCAAGATTATGGCAGACAAAGATATTCCTGCGGTGCTGCTTACATCCATGCACAATGTCGCTTATTACTCGGGCTTTTTATACTGCGCCTTTGGGCGGCCATATGGATGCATTGTCACTCACGACCGTTGCGTGACGATTTCAGCCAATATTGATGCAAGCCAGCCTTGGCGGAGATCTTTCTCCGAAAACGTTATCTACACGGATTGGCAGCGGAACAATTACTATATTGCCGTGCGCGATATCTTGGGTGGTATCAAACGCATCGGCATTGAAGATGATCATATCACGCTCGCAGTGCGTAAAACGCTTCTCGATTTTCTACCCAATATCGAGCTTATTGATGTTGCACCAGAAACCATGTTTGCGCGCATGGTCAAATTGGATGAAGAAATTGCGTTGATCAAAGAAGGTGCGCGTATTGCTGATATCGGTGGTGCTGCGGTTAAAGGCGTGATTTTTGAAGGTCAGCGCGAAATTGATATCGCCATGGCAGGTCGCAATGCGATGGAACTTGAGATTGCCAATAGCCATCCTGACAGCGAGTTGCGTGACAATTGGGTGTGGTTCCAATCTGGCATTAATACCGATGGTGCACATAATCCGGTGACAACACGTCAGCTCGAGCGCGGCGACATTTTAAGTTTGAACGCATTTCCAATGATTTCTGGTTATTACACAGCGCTTGAACGTACACTGTTTTTTGGTGAGCCAGATGCAGAATCGTTGCGTCTTTGGGAGGCAAATGTTGCGGCCCATGAATTGGGGCTATCCTTGATCAAGCCGGGTATAAAATGTTCAGAGATCTGCGCTGAGCTTAATAAGTTCTTTGCGAGCGAAAATCTTCTGCAATATCGCTCCTTCGGATATGGTCACTCCTTCGGCGTTTTATCGCACTATTATGGTCGAGAAGCTGGTCTTGAATTGCGCGAGGATATCGACACTGTGTTGGAGCCTGGCATGGTTGTGTCCATGGAGCCAATGATTTGGGTGCCAGAAGGGCAACCGGGCGCTGGCGGTTATCGTGAGCATGATATTTTGGTCATTGGCGAAGATAAGGTCGAAAATATCACGAAATTCCCATATGGGCCGGAACACAATATCATAAGCTAGTTAGTTGGTATTGACCCGGAGTTTGGTGCCAAGCCAGACGCTGATTACAACGAGCCCTGCGAAGATGAATACTTCAAATTCCAGGGCTTCGGAGACCAAAACGCTGGATGCAATGATTGTGAGGAACAATTGCAGCAGCTGGATTTGCGATGCACGCGCAATACCGGCGAGCTGCATGCCGCGATACCATGCAAAAAATCCGATCAGCTGCGAGAAAAATGCGACGTAGAACAGCGCGAAGGTGGATTGCGCATTGGCGGTTAGATCTGGCAGCGGCACGAAAAATGCTGCGATTATCAGAATGGGCAGTGCAGCGAAAATGACCCAGCAGCTGACTTGCCAACCGCCAAGGCTCTTGGCGAGCCTGCCACCAAAGACATAGCCGGTGGACGCAAGCAATACCGAAATGAACAAATAGACATGACCGATCTGAGGCGCGCCATTTGTTTGCTTGATCACAAAGAACAAGGTGACGGCAGTCCCAATAACGCTAACAAGCCAGAATGCGGGTGAGGGGCGCTCTTTGGTGATGATGGCGCTCATGACTGTTGTGGTCAGCGGTAGTAGTCCCACTACAATCGCACTATGAGAGGAGGGGACGGTTTGCAGCCCCAATGCCAAGAACCCCGGAAAGCCAAATACGGTGCCACCGGCGCAAAAGGCCAGATCACGCCATTGGTGTAGATTGGGAAATTTGGGGCGGTAGATGAGCAATATTGTACCGGATAACATGCAAGCAATTAATCCGCGCCAAACCACGAGCTGAGTGGGTTCAAATTGCACGATCGCAATTTTTGTCACAGGCAGGGTAAGGCTGAACATTAACACACCGAGAAAGCTCCAGAATAGACCTGCGCCAACTGTGGTTGATTTGCTTGAAAATGAATTTGCCAAAGATACTTACCCCTTCATCAGGAGCAAATGCATACATTGAAAATATCCAATAAGCTATGGATTTATCGATCAAAAATTTTTGTGAGAATGATCAAATTTTGTTAGTATTCAATAGATTGAATTTCAACTATATAGAACGCAATTGTAATTAGGTTAGAGCCAATGCCTGCGAAACTATCTGTGAACTTAAACGCTGTTGCGCTTCTGAGAAATAGGCGTGATTTGCCTTGGCCGAGTGTCGTGGGATTGGGGCGTATTGCACTTGAAGCAGGTGCACATGGGCTAACAGTTCACCCGCGACCCGATCAGCGTCACATTCGTTTTTCTGATCTGGCACCATTGCGGGCGCTGATTGATGATGAGTTTCCTGATGCTGAATTCAACATTGAAGGTTATCCAACCGAAGAATTTTTGGATCTTGTGGAAGAACATCAGCCCGAGCAAGTCACCTTGGTGCCCGATCATCCAAGTCAGGCGACATCTGATCACGGATGGGATTTTATCGCCCAACATAATACGCTTGTTCCAGTGATTGCGCGTCTTAAATCAAATCGGTTCCGTGTATCTTGTTTTTGTGACCCAGATGCGAGCACCGAACAGGTGGAATTGGCAGCTAGAGCCGGCGCGGATCGGATTGAGCTTTACACAGGTCCTTATGGTGGAACTTTTGATGATCCAAAGGCGGCCAAAAAGCGACTTGCTGATCTTGAACGAACTGCAAAACTTGCCGCCGTTTATCGGATGGATGTGAATGCCGGCCATGATCTCACCGTTGAGAATGTGCCTGGCCTGGCAAAAGCTGTGCCCAACCTGCTTGAAGTCTCTATCGGTAATGGTCTGACTGCGGATGCATTGGAATATGGTATGGCCGAAAGCGTAAAGCGGTTTTTAAAGTCCTGCGGCTGGTCATAAAAAAGCCCCTGCGGATGCAGAGGCTTTTCGAGCATCGTTTTAAGATGAGCTTATTCAGCAGCATTTGCTGGTTGTGCATTGAGCTGGCCGTATTTTTCAACACCAATATTTTCCAGCAACTCAAGTTGAGTTTCGAGGAAATCGATATGTCCTTCTTCATCAGCAAGAAGATCATCAAAGAGCTTCATGGATACGAAATCACCTTCGGCTTCACAGATTTTGCGTGATTCAGAATAAGACTTGCGCGCTGTATATTCGCCTTCAAGATCAGCCTCGAGAACTTCTTTGATATTTTGACCAATGCTCAGTGGCGCGATGGTTTGCATATTTGGATGACCACCTAAGAAAATAATACGATCGATGATCTTATCCGCATGCTGCATTTCTTCGATGGATTCTTCGCGTTCTTTCTGCGCTAACAAACCAAAGCCCCAATCGCCTAGCAGACGATAATGCAGCCAATATTGGTTCACAGCACCGAGTTCTAAGAACAAAGCTTCGTTTAATCGTTCAATTACTTTTGCGTTGCCTTTCATGGCATAACCTCACTTCTGATTTTGAGCTATATCATAGTCAGGCAGATATTGTCTGGCTACTTTAGAATAATTCTAAACTATAGATTCAGACGTGCAAAATCAACCCTTAAAAGGGTTTCTAACCAATTATCTTTACGAATGATTCCTAACTATTAGGCGCTTTTACGAGCCATCATTTGGCGGTGCTTTGCCAGCATACGAGCTGTTTCACAAGCTTGGTGATGCTCTTTAAGTTTGGCGACGAAAGTGATGATGTCTGCAGAAGGGGTTTGCTGCTCTTCGTGAAACTTTTCAGTTGTTGCAACAATGATATCTACAACGCCTGGGAAGCAGCCACAGCATTTGCCACGCTCGTTCATAGATTGATAAACCACCCCTGGCACGATGAGGCGCCATGGGTCTTCTTTTAAAAGCTCTATAATCGTATTTTCAATATCTCTCTTGGAGATAATATTGCAGCTACAAACAATCATTTTTTCGTTCTTTGAACTTCATATACTCAAACATGATTTTGTTAGTCATGTTATGTGCCCATTTAATTCCATTGTCAATTCAATTGCGAATGATTCTTATGTGCAAAACTGAATTTGATTAATCCGCTGCGATGTCTTCCAAATATTCGTCGCCAAAATCAATCTTGAGTTCGACCCACATGGGTAGGTGATCTGACATTTGGTGAGTGCGCCAGTCCTTGTAAACCCAACTATCTTTATAGTCCTCATCACTTCGGTAGAACGCTTCTTCTTCGCCATCGGGATCGTAAATATCTCCCTCTTTGAAAACGGTTTCGAAGAAGTCAAAAACTCCGGCTCGTTGGACTTCCAACCTCGTCACTTGCTCTGATTTTTCAATCACCTTTTCATCTTGCCAATAAGCGATCTGATCATAGGCTTTTGTCTTGTCGATATTTGTGCCCGGAAGCTCTTGCAATTTTTCAGGCACTTTAAAGTGATTGCTGTTGAGTGCCTTCATTGTTTCATGATTTTGGTCGATGATATTAAAGTCGCCCAAAGCAATCATGAAGGAGCCTGGATTAAATTCCCAATCTCTTTCTGCGCGGTTGGACAGTAGTTTCGTCAAGCTTTCGATTTCATCACGTCGCCGCGCGAGACCTTCATGACCTTCACCATAATAGATGTGAACGGTACATAGATTGAGTTTGAGCCAGCCGCATTGGAAGGACACAATAAATGGTGTACGTGCAAATTGCAGTTTATCGCCCACGATCAATCCATCAGGCAGTTTAAGCATTGGTTTCCTGCCCTTATCATCGGGCTTGAAGACAGGGGTTTGGCCTTTCGGAATTTTTATGACCCCATCATCATGATCAACTTCCATGCCGCGTGGTAGAACTATTTTTGTTCCCACCGGCAGATCGATGCTAGCCCCTTCTGGCAAGTCGATGAGCAGTTCTTCTTTTAGAAAGCGTTTTTCTTTCCGCTTGCGAAGTTTCACCTCTCCGACCGATAACTTGGTGCCAGGAGGTAATTTGATCTCAAGCTCATCTTCAAATTGAATACGTTCCTCATGAGGAAAGGCGATTTTGTCTCCTTTTGGGATTGATAGTTCTCCTGCGATATCGTTGAACCACACTTTGCTGGAATTGAAGACAAACACCATACGCTCATTATTGCCTGCACTGCCTTGTGTGACATCAGTCGCAATATATTTCCATTCGCTTCCTAAAAGACCCATGACGCGTTCAAGCGCGTAAAGATCGTCATTGACCTCTTGTACGGCGATCAGATCGAAATTAGCCATGATTTCGGCAATGTAGTAGTAGGATTCGTCTAACCGGCTGCCGAATTTGCCAGAATCAAATTCACGAATGTTCCAAGTTGCAAGTCGCAAGAACTTTTTGGAGTCGATAATCTTCTTATCGCTCACATCAAGATGTTCATCGAGATTGTTGTCTTCGCCTTCGATATGTGCCTGAAGCGCGTTTCGCAGTTTAATAAGATTTCGCGCAGTTCGTTTCTTTCGCTCAACAATTTGAGGTATTTGAGGGCCATAGGTATGTTTTAAGCGATAGTAATACGGCATAGGTACGACTCCTTGTAACATATTCGCGTTTGTACAGTATTTTCCCGATTAAAGTTAGGTCAACATAAAATACAACCTTTGTAAATGGTTTGACTGTGTGTCTGATGAGTCTGAAGTCTGATTTTATGTAAAATTTCGATTGACCAATGGTGATCTTGTACATTAAGGGTACCGTACGGTACGGTACAGGAGATAATATTGCTAACGCCGAACGCAACTGAAATTGCTAAGAACATTCCGGAGTTGACGGAACGACAGTCTGAGGTGCTTGAGAGCGCTTTGGCTTTGCTTGTTGACGGCGGTGAAAAAGCGCTGACGACTGCCAAAATTGCAAGCGCGTCTAATTGCTCCAAAGAAAGCCTTTATAAATGGTTTGGCGATCGCGATGGTTTGATTTCAGCGATGATGGCGTTTCAAGGAAGCAAAGTTGGTGCGGCTGTCGGGCAAGAAGATTTGGGTTCTGCCAAAGCCTTTAAAGATTATCTTGTCCGTTTTGCCTGTGAATTATTGTCAGTGCTGGCAGGTGACACATCACTGGCGCTCAACAGATTAGCGATCGGGCAGGCGAGTAATGAAGCATCGCCGCTTGGTCCGCTGCTCATTGAAAACGGGCGCGGGGTGATTGAAGCCAAAGCGGTTGGTTTTTTAAATTCAGCGGCTGAGAAGAATTACTTGAGTTTTGATGACGCCAGACAGACCTACCACGTCCTTTATGGATTAATTGTTCGCGACGCACATGTGCGGCTCCTTTTGGGTGAGCGCCGTGAGCTCGTGATGAAGAATTTTGAGCGCGATGCTCAAACCGCCATTGCTCAATTCTACAAGTTATATGGAGTTGAGGAATAGATTTACGCCGTTCTGAAGGTGGAAGCAGATTGAAGAAACGGTGAAGAAAAAAGACGTTTATATTTAAAGGAAGGATTTAAAATGCGTGTTTATTATGATGCAGATGCAGATCTAAATCTCATCAAATCAAAAAAAGTAGCTATCATTGGTTACGGTTCACAAGGTCGTGCTCATGCCATGAACCTTAAAGATTCTGGTGCGGAAGGCATTATCATTGCACTTCGCGAAGGTTCGCCAACTGCGAAAAAAGCTGAGGCTGATGGTTTTGTTGTAAAATCTGTTGCAGATGCAGCAGCTGAAGCAGACTTCATGATGATGGCAGCACCTGATGAATTGCAAGCTGACATTTATAAAGACCACATCGCTGCAAACATTCGCGATGGTGCGGTTATCGCATTTGCGCACGGTTTGAACGTTCACTTTGGTTTGATTGAGCCAAAAGACACAGTCGACGTTGTAATGGTTGCACCAAAAGGCCCTGGCCACACAGTGCGCGGCGAATATATGAAAGGTGGCGGTGTGCCATGTTTGATCGCTGTTCATCACGATGCATCTGGTAACGCTCAAGATCTTGCTTTGTCATATGCATGTGGCGTTGGTGGTGGTCGTTCAGGCATCATCGAAACTAACTTCCGTGAAGAGTGCGAAACAGATCTATTCGGTGAACAAGTTGTTCTTTGTGGTGGTCTTGTTGAATTGATCCGTGCTGGTTTTGAAACACTAACCGAAGCTGGTTACGCACCAGAAATGGCTTACTTTGAGTGTTTGCACGAAGTGAAGTTGATTGTTGACCTTATTTATGAAGGCGGCATTGCGAACATGAACTACTCAATCTCAAACACTGCTGAGTGGGGTGAGTATGTGTCTGGTCCACGCATCATCACAGCTGAAACTAAAGCTGAAATGAAGCGCGTATTGACTGATATTCAGACTGGTAAATTTACATCAGACTGGATGCAGGAATACCGTGCAGGTGGTGCACGCTTTAAAGGTATCCGTCGCTTGAATGATGAGCACCAAATCGAAGAAGTTGGTGAGAAGCTTCGTGGCATGATGCCTTGGATTGCGAAAAATCAATTGGTTGATAAAGCAAAGAACTAGTCTTTGTGACATAATTTTGAGAAAGCCGCGTCATTTGATGCGGCTTTTTTCATGCGCTTTTTAAAGTTAGTGATGCGCAGGCAATTGCGTGACCGTTGTTAAGATTGCGGTGCAGATCAGAATTGCGCAAACGATACCAGTTTCGAAAATAATTGATCGCTGCAGCTTTATGGCGGCATCCAGCCGACCGGCTTTAAGGCCCGGCACCAAACGTAACTTATTCAAGGCCGCTAAGCTCAATAGTGCAAAAAACAGTAATATTTTGATGCCAAGTGTTTGGCCATATTCGCTCGTGAAGAGCTGGCTCGGGTTACTGAGCAAGATAAACGACATCACCACGCCAGCGAAAAACAATGCGCCGACGATATAAAGTGCCATCTGCCCAAAACGATGCGATAGATCAGCTGCATCTGGTAAAGCTATCACGCCGCTTGCTGCGCGATATAATGGAGCAAATGCACCCACCCAAAAAGCAATGCCGAGCAGGTGGATCATCAGAACCAGTTTCACTAATGCTGGTTCGATATTGCTGAGATGACCGATTTGCGTAAATGACCAAGTAATGAGCACGCTTGCCACCAACCCGATGATCATCTGTGAGCTACCTTTGAGATAAAAGCAGATGATTACCAGAGCTAAACCAATAGTCCGGGTCATTGTACTGCTGCCGATTGGGCTATCGACCACAATGAGAAATATTTGATAATCAAACATACCGGCAATGCCTTCATCGTTAAACAGGCCAACATTTAAGAAGATTAATGCGAACGACATGAGAATTGCAAGGATCATGGCAAGCAAAGTGAAAGGCACCGATATGATGCGTGCATCAGGCTTTAAAAGTTGAGTGAATAGAAATGTGCCAACAGCAATAAACGTGAAAATATAGGCAATGAATTTTGCTAAAATGATCGATATCGACCAAGTGTCGAAATCCATATCGGATCTATCTCACTTTAAAGGGAATGCTTCCCTTTATGGGATGGCCATCATCGCTAATCGCGCGCCAATATAGGGTGTAGAAACCGGGCGCGAGTGGTTCGGATTTTACAATATGTACTTTTTGAGGGGCGCTATTGCCCGATAAATCCAAGTCCGTTTTAGCGCCAGCTTCTGTTTGAACAGTGATCTTGACCAGTTTTGCGGCTTCGCCAAAGGTTAATTCAAAACTGTCAAAATTTGCCGGTAGTGTCTGACTTGTTGCGGGAACCGAGCTTTTGAGCGGCGAATGTGCATTTGCAAAATGGACCATGAACAGAGTGGATAAAATGATCAATAACAATTGCCGCATAGGACTACCTCTTTCAAAGATGTTTGATTTTCTAGTTGTAACTAGCTCTCGTTGATTTGCCAAGATCGGTGCATTTATAGTTATCGGAAGGTTAACAGCCATGTCCAATTTCTGGTAAGCAGAGGTTAAATTGCGATTAAGACTATCTTGCTAAATTTAAACAATATTCCACCAATTTATTGGTGTTTTTATTGGTATTTTAATTGGTGCTGGGGGGTGCCCAGGAGTAGATCGTATTATGATTTCAGCATTTGCCGGATTTCAACAATCCACCAATATTTCACTTCTTCAATCATCCCAGGAAAATGGCAACTCGCAAAAAAGTTCGCAGCCGCCTGGTCCGCGTAATGTTCTCAATGCCATCCAAAGCCATCAAGATGGTGCGCGGCAGTCATTTGACAAAGCCTCATCGCAAATTATCACTGCCTTCATGGATAGCTTGCAAAATCGCATTTCCGACGAGCCTGTTAAAGGTGGCAACAATGCCGGAACACTCACGAGCTTAACGACAGCTGAGTTTGAAAGCACACTATCTGTGTCTGCCTATAAAGGTAACGGAAATGGTAGTTCCGTCAGCCTCGATCTTGAATCTTATGCTGGTCTGTCGTTCTCCATGGAGCAGGAAAATGGCCGGTTAACCGGATTTAGCCTCAGCTTTGAAATGTCAACGTCATATGCCTTTGAAGGGACGAATAAATATGGCGGTTTCCAGGCTCTGGAATATGAAAATACACAATCTTTCAGCATTGATTTTTCAATTGGTGAAGATGAAGATGGCAATACAGTTACATCATTCTCATTTGAACGTTCAGAAATTACTCAAGCGTCTTATTTGTCTTTTGGTGATCAAAAAGGTCTTGGCTTTGGCGCCGGAATTGGCAGTTTAAATGATATGGCCGCGCTGTTCGATGACAATGGAACAGAGACAGATTTTGATCAGGATGAAGGCGATAGTCTGTTAACGGCTGAAGCCGTGGTCGATCTTGAAATGGAAGCCGCTCTTGAGATTATGAAATCTATTGCAGAAGCTGCACGGGACAATTCGGTCAACAGCCTCTTTGGCGAAACGTATTATGATGACTTTTAAGTATTGATGTCAGCTACACTTATCACAAGGTCTCATTCACTTCAGATTGAGGCCTTTTTTCATGCCATGTCTGGAATTGAACTTGAAGCGTCCACAATCGGACTTGCAGCGACTTGTGAATTTGCTAGGCTCTGAAAAATAACGTGTCCAAAAGCATTGGGGAATCACTTTGGAACATTATGATTTGATTGTTATCGGCAGTGGACCTGCTGGCAGACGCGCTGCTATTCAAGGGGCGAAATTGGGCAAACGCGTCATTGTGATCGAGAAGGGGCGACGCGTTGGTGGCGTTTCGGTTCATACCGGGACCATTCCATCGAAAACCCTGCGCGAAACAGCGTTGAATTTAAGTGGCTGGCGGGAGCGCGGTTTCTATGGCCGAGCCTATCGTGTGAAGCAAAATCTATCGGCCGAGGATTTGCGCAAGCGTTTGCACATTACGCTCAATCACGAAGTTGAAGTGCTTGAACATCAATTTGCTCGAAATCGGGTTGAAACGTTTAAAGGTACGGCAAAATTTGTTGAAAAGAACATCGTAGAAGTCCATGGTGAGGATGGTGAAGTAACGCAATTCTCATCTGATCGGTTTCTTTTGACGGTTGGTACACGTCCTTATCGCCCAGATGAGCTTCCGTTTGATGGCAAACGTCTGCTCGATAGCGATGAAATTTTGGACTTAGAAGATCTACCGCGCAGCATTACAGTGATTGGTGCAGGTGTGATCGGGATTGAATATGCGACAATCTTCAATGCGCTTGATGTGCACGTGACTTTGGTTGAACCGCGTGATTCCATGCTTGATTTCATTGATAAAGAGCTGGTTGGTGATTTGATTTACCAATTGCGTGACCGAAATATGGTTTTGCGCTTTGGCAAGAAGGTTGAGAAGGTCAGTTTGCTTGATAATGGTGGCTGCCAGATTGATATGGAAGATGGACGTCTGATCAAGTCTGACATGGTTCTCTTTGCTGCAGGACGCATGGGCGCAACAGATTCGCTTGGGCTCGAAAACTGCGGTCTTGAATGTGATCATCGCGGCCGTATCAAAGTTGACCCCAAAACTGTTGAAACAGATGTGAAAGGCATTTACGCTGCGGGTGACGTGATTGGTTTCCCAAGCCTTGCTTCCACATCAATGGAGCAGGGCCGTATTGCCGCCTGCCACGCCTTTGGTGAAAAAGCGTATGACCCGCCAGAATATTTCCCTTACGGCATTTACTCCGTACCGGAAATTTCAACCATCGGCATGACGGAAGAAGAAGTCGCTGAGCGCAACATCCCTTATGAATGCGGGATTGCCCGATTTAGAGAAACATCTCGCGGGCATATAATGGGTCTAGAAACCGGTATGCTGAAGATGATTTTCTCTCTTAAAACCCGACGCTTACTTGGCTGTCACATCGTGGGTGAGGGCGCGACGGAATTGATCCATGTTGGGCAGGCCGTCTTGAACCTTAAAGGTACGCTTGAATATTTCGTTGAGAACACCTTTAACTACCCAACACTTGCGGAAGCTTATAAAATTGCGGCGCTCGATGCTTGGAACAAGATGCCAGCCTGTGATTAATTCCACATCGGGTTAATCAGCGATAGAACTGGCTCCAGAGCGCAAGAAAAATCACTGATAGCAGCGCCAGTGCCATAGCAATGTTGATGATAAATTGCGTGCGCGGCGCAAGATTGAGTCGGTTGATCGTCACGCCAACAGCTAGCCACAGAACGTGGATGCTAATCCATATGATGTTTAGCACGATGAATTTATAAGTGATTTCTGCCGCAAAATTGTCTGGCCAAATGGCGAAACCGGTAAAAAAGCTGGTATTGACCACATAAGCTTTAGGATTGATCGCCTGCAGCATGACACCGCCTGATATACCTGGTTCTTTCTGTGCGCCTGCAAAAGCTGTTTTGGTGCCTGAAAATGCGATCTTATAGGCAAGGAAACACAAATAGCTGACAGAAAGGACGAGAAGAATATTTCTAACAACCGGTGCTGCCAGTAATATAGCTGCAAGGCCGGATACGACTGCGAGTGCGACCATGTTCTGGCCGATAAGCAGGCCTAAAAGATAACGAAATCCAGGTTTGTAACCAAAAGCTGACCCAACACCGGCGAGTGTTAAAACACCCGGTCCGGGCGTGATGATCAGTAAAAATACGGCAAGTGCGAAGGTGAGCATTGAGATAAATCCACAGAAGGTAAACTTTGACTAACAAAATAGTTAATTAAAAACAATCACATTGAGTGTTATAGTGTTGATACGCGAAAAATTTATTGCAATATATTTTTAGTCAGTATATCTGATTATGTCAGCTTTACTGACCTATTGGAGTATACCATGAATTGGCAAGAAATTTTTGCAACGCGCACGCAATCTATGAAGGCGTCTGAAATCCGGGAATTGTTGAAACTCCTCGATCAGCCGGACATCATTTCATTTGCTGGAGGAATTCCGGATCCGGTATTATTTCCGCGCGAAGAATTTCAAGCCGCGTTTTCCGAGATTTTAGCCAGCGATGAAGCGGATAAAGGACTGCAATATTCGGTCAGCGAAGGGTATCATGCATTGCGGATGTGGCTCGCCAAATGGATGGAAGATCGCGGTGTTCCGTGTTCGCCTGATAATATTTTTATCACATCAGGCTCTCAACAAGCGCTTGATTATTTGGGGAAATTATTTCTCTCGCCGGGTGATACGGTGATGGTTGAATGGCCGACTTATCTTGGTGCCATCCAAGCATTCCGTGCTTATGAGCCATTGTTTGATCAATTAAACCTACACGGAAACAGATCACCCGAAAGCTATATCAACCAAGCCGCTGAAAATGGTGGTCAGGTGAAAATGCTCTATTCATCGGTAGATTTCGCCAATCCAACGGGCAAAACGCTGAGCTTGTCTGAACGCGAAGCCTTGCTTGATTTATCTAATGAGATTGGCGCGCCGGTGATTGAAGATGCCGCTTATCAAGCGCTCAGATTTGAAGGCGAAACCTTGCCATCGGTCTTAGCGTTAGATGTCGCGCGTTCAGGGGATATTGAAAAGACGAAAACCATTTATTGCGGCAGTTTTTCAAAGACACTAAGCCCTGGTTTGCGTGTTGGTTGGGTATGTGCAGCGATGGACGTGATCAATAAGCTTGTTTTGATCAAACAGGCATCTGATCTGCATTCGCCAACGCTCAATCAAATGGCTGTTCAGCGGGTTGTTCAAACAGGGTTTGATGATCAGATCGAGGCGATTAAAACGCTCTATAAGTCACGTCGAGATGCCATGTTGGAAGCCCTTTCATCTCATATGCCAAATGGTGTTCAATGGACGCGTCCAGAGGGCGGGATGTTTGTGTGGCTCACGCTGCCAAAATCTATCGATGCTGCAAAGCTCTTGGAAAAATCCGTCAAAGAACAAAAGGTTGCCTTTGTACCTGGCAACGCATTTCACCCAGATGGCACTGGTCAAAACACAATGCGATTAAATTTTTCTCGACCGAGTGAACAGCAGATTCGTGAGGGCGTGGCAAAGCTGGCGCAATCTATTTCGCAAATGACCTGATGTAACTTTTGTCGAAACACTTGACGAAATTGGGCAAACCAGTCAACTCTCCTGCGGTCAGCAAGGGGAATAAAATCAATGGCATTGAGAATAGCAACATTTAATACCGAAAACTTGCTGAGCCGTTTTGATTTTTCTGGATTTCACCTTGATCATCGTCAAGATCGGGTGACCAGCTTGTATGATGCTCAGGACAAAGAGCAATATAAGCAAATGGAAATTGCGCGTCAGGTGTCCATCACTGATGACACACGCCAAATGACAGCTTTGGCGATTGCTGACACATATGCCGATATTATTTGTCTGCAAGAAGTTGAGGATCTTGAAACGCTCAAGGCATTTGAACGTGGCTATCTTTATCGCATGATCGGTGAGGGGTATCGTCATAAATTTATTGCTGAGGGTAATGATCGTCGCGGCATAGATGTGGCGATTATGATGCGAGATCACACCCGTGATGGTGATGAGATTGAATTTGTGCGGATGAAAACCCATGCGGATCTCACCTATGGTGATCTTGATCTGCTCTCTGATGAATTGGACGAAAAATATAATCCCAATGATCGTATTTTTAAGCGTGATTGTCAGGAAATTGATATCAAAGTGGGTGGTAAACCGGTCACGATCTATAATGTGCATTTTAAATCTATGGGGCCGGCACGGGACGGCATGGATGGGCGGACCTATACAATGCCGGTACGTCGCGCAGAGGCAAAAGCCGTGCGGGCGATCATCGAGCGGCGTTTTGGTAAAGGCAAAACCGATAATAAGCGTTTTGTGATTTGTGGTGACATGAATGATTACCAATTGAAGGTAGTTGTGAAGGGCAATCGACGCGATGGTTATTCATTTCATCCGGAAGAAGACAGCCCAAGTGCATTAGATGTATTTTTATCGGATGGTTTTTGCGAAAATGTGATGAACAAACGCGATGAATTGGATCGCTGGACGACCTATCATACGCGTGGTCCAAAGGTTCAGCAGCTTTGTCAGCTTGATTACATTTTGTTGTTGCCAAGGCTGGCAGAATCATCGCAAACTGAAATTCCTGAGGTTATTCGCGCAGGGCAACCCTATCGAACCGTACTTCCCCCAAGGCAACAGGTTGAGCGCTATCCACGCGTTGGATGGGATCGTCCTAAAGCGTCTGATCATTGTCCGATCGTGACGAAGATCAACATTATTTAGATATTGGTATCTGAGATATTCATGGCAGAAACACTCCCCATTTATGTGCAATCGGTTGAGCTGAATGTGAGTGACCAACCCCATCCTTATCATGCGGAAAATTCTGAACTTGCGCTCACAGCATGGGAAGATGAGATCGCTCGAAAACCATCCATGTTTAACGGGATGGTTTTATTAGAACGTGAGCTGAATTATGAAAATGATCGCTTGATAGGCACCAGCCATATTGTGCCGTATTCAACGTTCCTGCATTGGGTGCAGAATGAAGATGGTGAAGGTGACCATATTTTTGCACTCGGATTGATCATTTCCAAAGAAGGATGGCCAATCCTGGGGCAGATGGCGGGTCACACCTTTAATGCAGGCAAGTGTTATGCACCTTCTGGTTCATTAGATACCGATGATATCCACGATGGAAAGGTCGATCTCCTGGCGAATATCAAGCGGGAACTCGGTGAGGAAACTGACATTGATTTGTCTAACGCTGAGATACAATCAGGCTTCCAGATATTCCGGCATGGACGAAAAACGATTGCGGTTACCCGATGCCTGTTTGACATGCCTGCAGAGGAATTATGCCAAAAGATCAATGATTACATTGCAAATGATTCAGATGTAGAATTATCCAAAGTGTTCGTGGTCAAGCACCAACACCAATATCCAGAGAATTTAACGGGCTATATGAATGCCGTCCTGGATTGGCATTTTGATACGATTTGCGATAAATAGGCTTCCAATTGACCTTCTCTAACCTTTAAATCGGAATATTTCGTGTTCGATCAGACTTTTTCTCATAGCGTTGTCAGTAAATTGATCAGGATAATGGTTTTGATGTTTGCTGTGCTTTCAATTTCTATTGTTGGTGTATTTGCCCAACAAGCTGAGGAATTGACGCGAGATGAGGTTCGCATTGATCAGTTTGAAGCACAAATTAACAGTCTTGAAAACCGGTTTGAGCAAGATAAAGATGCAGAAAATGTTCTGATTGATATTCGCACTGATGCAAGTGCCTTACTTTTGCAAGTACAAGATACTCTTGATCAATTTAAGTTGGATGCGGCGAGCGATAAGGAAAAACTGACCGCACTTGGCGATGCGCCCTCTGATGGTTCAGAAGCTCAAGCCATTACCGTTGAGCGTCAAGCATTGACCGAAAGCAGTGCTTTGTTATCTGTCTATGTCGGACGCATGGAAAAACTGGCGACCCGTTTAGATGAGCTCGTGTTCGATGTCGGAATAACTAGGCGTGATCTGTTCACGAAAGCCTTGTTTGAACGTGTGGAAATTGGCGGAATTTCGACCTCTGAAATTCATAATATGTTCCGTGAGGAAATGTCTAAATTCTGGGTCAAGACCAAAGCATGGCTCGCTTTTGTCTGGGAATTCAAACGTAGCGCATTGTTCACATCTTTGGGATCGTCAGCCATAACAGGACTGCTCATTTACTTCGGCGGCTACCGTATTTTTGGGCGTTTCATTTTGCGGCGTAACGAAGTTGAAGAGGGTGGTATCGGCGCAAAACTAACCTCTGCGTTTTGGTCTGCGGCCATTCCAACACTCACTGCTGTAGCAGTTGGCGCCAGCACATATTTCTTACTATTGGATTTTGGAGTTTTGCGCATCGATTTTGCGGCTCTGTTTGCACGATTGATTCAATCTGCTGTCGCATTGGTGCTTGTCTTCACGCTCGCGCGTGTGATCCTATCGCCATGGGATGCGAAAAGCCGATTGGTAAATGTGACAAATCGAGGTGCAAAATGGCTATTTTTATTGGTTGGATTTTTATTTACGATCCGAACAATTTCCTATGTCGGCGTTGGCATTCGCGAAATTCTGGATCTACCTTTGCAAAACAGTTTTGCGCAGGCGTTTTTTGAAACGGTGGCTGTGGCGGTCGTGCTTATTATCGTATCTCGCCTAGAACCAATTGCGCCTGAAGGGAAATTAGACAGCGAGACAGGTGTATCAGCCCCAGGATGGATCCGCACAACGCTTCTCATTGCTGGAGTGTCGCTAATCCTGATCAGCCTTGTTGGTTATGTCGCATTGGCTTCGTTCATTGCATCGCAGATTGTTGTCACAGGCGCATTGCTGATCGTTATTTATTTTGGTTTGTTGTCGGCAAAATCCATTATGGTTGAAGGTGCTTTTGCGGCATCACCTTTGGGCACAAAGCTGGCGAAAACCATTCAGATATCTGAGCAAAGTGCGAACCGGTTGGGCCTCTTATTTGGTATTTTGATTTACCTTGTCGTTCTTGGCCTTGGTCTGTCATTCATCCTGTTGCAATGGGGTTTTGCATCTGAAGAGGTGATGTCGGGTGCATTGGCGTTATTCACGCATTTGCAAATTGGTGGGATTAACATCTCATTGCTCAATATCGGAATCGGTCTGATCCTTTTTGGTATTGGCTATTTCGCGACCCGACACTTCCAGCAATGGCTCGATCGAAATGTGTTAGCGCGGGGTAAGGTCGAACTTGGCGTTCGCAATTCCATTCGCAAAGTTATCGGCTATTTCGGTATTGCGCTTGCTGCGATGATTGCTGTATCCGCCGCCGGATTTGATCTGTCTAACCTTGCGCTGGTAGCCGGTGCTTTGTCACTAGGCATCGGTTTTGGCTTGCAAACCATCGTCAGTAATTTTGTCTCAGGTTTGATCTTATTGGCGGAACGACCGTTTAAAGCAGGTGACTGGGTTGAGACCACAAGCGTGCAGGGGATCGTGAAGGAAATCTCGGTGCGCGCAACAGAGATTGAAACTTTCTCGCGTAAATCGGTCATTGTGCCCAATTCAGAGCTCGTCAATGGCGCTGTGGGCAACTGGACCCATCGTAATCCTGTTGGTCGTATTCAGGTCATGGTGGGCGTGGCTTATGACAACAGCCCGCAACGCATTATTGACTTGTTGATTGAGATCGCCAACGAAAATCCGAATATTTTAAAGACACCAGAGCCAAGTGTGGAATTCGCTGATTTTGGGGCGTCTTCGCTTGATTTCGTTATTCGCGCTTTCTTGGCCGATATCGGCAATGGTCTGACCGTACGAAATGAATTGCGTATCGCGATCTATGAGCGCTTTAAGGCTGAGAATATCGAAATCCCGTTCCCCCATCGCGAAGTGTTCGTTCACAATGTCGATGGTCCAACGCAGTAAATTGATCTAACGGTCAATGCGCTCTTGTTGCGGGGATTTGTGATAAGTTTCCCGATAGCACTTTGAAAAGTGAGATGCGGAAATAAAACCGCAAGCAATCGCGACTTCCACAATGGGTAGACTTGATTGCAGAAGCAAATGGCGCGCTCTATCGAGGCGAATTTCAAGATAATATCGTGCTGGCGGTCGTCCCATCTCAGTTCGGAACAAACGTTCAATTTGACGCCGAGACAGACCCACCTTGCTGGCAATCTCAGCTAAGGATAGTGGCTCACTGAGATTGGCTTCCATAAATTCAATGACAGATAATACTTTAGAATTTTGAACGCCCAATCGCGCTCTAAGTGGTAAGCGCTGACGATCTTTTGGGCTGCGGACGCGATCGGTTATCGCGCCTTGGCACACACGCGCAACAATTTCGTCATCATAATGCTCACCGATCAGTGCCAGAAGCATATCAAGCGATGCTGTGCCGCCCGCGCAAGTATGTAAATTGCCGTCGACTTCATAGAGATCTGCGCAGGCATCGATCTCTGGAAATGTTTCGGTAAAGCCGGCCAAATTTTCCCAGTGAATGGCACAGCTCTTTCCAGCAAGAATGCCTGATCTCGCCAAAATATACGCGCCCGTGCACATGCCGCCAACAGCCACGCCGCGATTATAGGTTTCCCTTATCCACGCGAGCATCGACTTGTCACCATAGGCCTCGACATTTTCTCCCGAACAGATAAACATCATGTCTGGACGTTGTTCGCCTAAGAGTGCACGTCGCTCTTCTGCAAGAGAGGTGTTTGCGTTAATAACTACCCCATTTGAAGCGGTGACTGGTTCGCCGTCTAAGCTGGCGATACGCCATTTATAAGCTTCATGACCCACCATGCGATTTGCTATACGCAAGGGTTCGATTGCCATGCTGAAGGCAATCATCGAGAATTCTTCGACAAGAAAAAAGACGTAGCTTCTGGTTTCCGCCCGCACTCAACAACCTCCTACATCGGTGCCCCGCCGATGCTGCAAACTGAATTACTAATGCATGACTTTACTCTGAATTTTATAAAATTCCAGAGAATATTTTCGGATATTTATAGAAAAGTTAATGAATTTTAATCATTTTTTTGAATGATAAGTATTGTTGATAAATTGTTTAAAAACAACATCTTATCTACTTTGTTTGAATTCATGATAACAGTAACTTTATAATTCATTACTTGCAATTTTAATTTAATTGTCTCATTTATTTTACACGCAATTAATTCTTTTCAAGATCGTTACCCGCCATAGGCATCCAAGATCGCAGGAGGAAGCACCGATTGCGAGCAGGTGCAATGGCTTTTTGTTGCCCTGTTTTGATTGGCCGTCACAAGGAGATCTAGGTATGGCTACCGGTACAGTAAAGTGGTTTAACGCAACTAAAGGATACGGATTTATCGCGCCTGATGAGGGCGGTGCTGACGTGTTCGTTCATATTTCAGCTGTTCAGGCCGCAGGTCTAACAGAATTGCAAGACAACCAGAAAATTTCTTACGAAATTGAAGAAGGTAGAAATGGCAGATCAGCAGCCGGGTCGCTCCAGCTTCTGTAATTCATTTTCATAAAAATTATAAACTCAACTGATCACAACGTTTTATGTTGGGTTTTATCTGGCTCGTTTTCTCCCACCTCGGCGGCGAGGGGCAGAGCTTTCCGAAGCGTTTTCCGATATTGCGGGGTCGGAGCGCTCAGGTAATTTGACAATCGTACCTAGTTTAGGGAACGGATCTACTTTGTTTGGGAATGCCATTGCATTGACAAAGTGACCTTGGAAATCTGGCTCAAGCGCAGTTTCTATCTTTTCAATATTTTGAACAGCCTGCTCGATTTCTCGACGATGATCTCGATTAAGCAAAGCCATGCGCGCACCTGTTCCGGCGGCATTGCCTACAGCTTTGACGTGCTCGATATCGCAATCAGGAACTAGACCCAATACCATGGCATATTTCGGATCGATAAATGAACCGAATGCACCGGCGAGACCGATCTTATCGACGGAAGTGATATTTTGTTTGTCCATCAACAATTTGATGCCCGCATACAGCGCAGCTTTTGCCAATTGAATGGCACGGACATCGTTTTGAGTGACGACAATTTTCGGTTCACCATCTTTGATCAAATAGGAAAATGTGCGCCCGTCTGAGAAAATGCGATCCGATCTTGCAGCCAGATCCCCATTAATCACACCATCTTCTGAAATGATGCCGGAGAGGTACATTTCTGCAATGATTTCGATGATGCCAGATCCGCAAATTCCGGTGATACCTGTTTCGCTCGCCGCTTCTTCAAAACCATCTTCATCTGACCAGAGTTCGGTTCCGATAATTCTGTAGCGTGGTTCCAACGTTTCAGGATCGATCCGGATGCGTTCAATGGCACCAGGAGCTGCGCGTTGTCCGCAAGACGTTTCAGCACCTTCAAATGCGGGACCTGTTGGGGATGATGCGGCAACCGTGCGCGTTTGATTTCCAAGCACGATTTCTGCATTGGTGCCCACATCAATCATTAACATCATGTCATCCTGACGATGTGGTCCCTCGGTCAAAGTTGCTGCAGCAGCATCAGCACCCACATGGCCGGCAATACAGGGTAGCATATAGGTGCGAGCACCCTGGTTGAGATTGATGCCGATTTCGCTGGCTTTCACATTCACCGCGCCTGACACAGCCAAAGCAAACGGCGCGCCGCCAAGTTCAGTTGGATCAATGCCCAGGAAAAGATGGTGCATAACCGGATTGCCCACAAAGACACTGTCCAAGATGTCATTGCGGTCAATGCCGCTTTGATCGCAGACGTTCTGGATGAGCGTATTGAGCGCTTCGCGAACGGCCTCTGTCATCGCTTCGCGACCTTCCGGGTTCATCATCACATATGAGACGCGGCTCATAAGGTCTTCACCAAATCGGATTTGCGGATTTGATGTGCCAGACGAGGCAAGTGTGGACCCAGATAGGAGCGATGATAGATGTAGCGCGATTGTGGTTGAACCAATATCGCAGGCAATGCCATAGGCTTCGTTTTTCAGGCCCGGATAAAGCGCAATCATATGCGCGCTTTGGGTGGCTTTGTCGTGATGGATTGCAGCGGTGACTGCCCATTTGCCTTTGCGTAAAACGGATTGCGCATGGGCAAGAATATGTGTGTCGATGACAATATTGGAAATGTCCCAATCATTTTCCAAGGCTGACAATAGCCTATCGATATCACCCAAAGGCTTGTGCATGTCAGGTTCTTCGACCTCGACATAACACATTTGAATTGCGGGGTTACGCTCAATATAGCGCGTATCTGCATCCTTGCGGACCACTTGCGCATTGATGATGTTGTCTTGCGGGATATCGACCACAAGGTCGCCCATGATCAGTGCGGAGCAGGAGAGGCGACGTCCAGCTTTCAAATCTCGTTTTTCTGCATAGCGCACTTCTTTAGCGCCAAATTCGGAAATATTCTCTTGCGTTGACGTGATGCCATGTTTTGCAAACTGTCCGAATTGCGTATCGATTTGACATCGGCCGCAAATACCGCGTCCACCGCAAACACTTTCGATATACACGCCAAGTTGACGCGCTGCATCTAAAATAGGTGTACCGCTTGGGAAGCGTCCACGTTTTCCAGATGGCATGAATAAAACGAGATGATCAGTCATAATGGCTTTCGCAAATGAAGTGCTTGAAATGCTTGAATGACAAAAGTTATCAATTTGAAACTGTTGTCAATATTGCGCATTGATTAAGCTGATTTGCGTGCGGCGCGACCACCACGACGACGACCGCCACTCGCGGCAGGAGCTGCGTCAGCTGATGCTGCTGGTGCGCCAGGGGCTGCAGGCTTGTGATCACGGTATGTCATGATCCAGTTCTGACAGTTTGCGTCTGTGCCATTGAGCACATTTGCACCATGAACAGCTTCCATCTCTTGTGGACGACAAGGGTTCATGATGGCTGACGTCATGCCAGCGCCGATTACCATCGGGATAAAGGCTGCATTGATGCCATGACGATGTGGCAGACCAAATGAGATGTTAGATAGGCCGCAAGTGGTGTTGACTTTTAACTCTTCGCGCAAACGGCGCACAAGCTTAAATACCTGATCGCCGGCTGTACCCATGGCACCGATTGGCATGACAAGCGGGTCAACGACAATATCTTCAGGTTTAATGCCGAAATCAGCAGCACGCTCAACGATCTTTTTGGCAACTTCAAAACGCACATCGGGATCTTCAGAAATACCAGTTTCATCGTTGGAGATGGCAACCACTGGCACGTCATACTTTTTGATCAGCGGAAGAATTGCCTCAAGTTTTTCTTCTTCACCAGTGACTGAGTTAACAAGCGGACGACCCTTAGCAACTTTAAGACCAGCTTCAATCGCCGCTGTGACTGAGCTATCGATGGATAGAGGTACATCAACAAGTTCCTGCACCATCTCCAGTGTTTTAACGAGCAATGGTGGCTCTGTTTCGTTTGGATCAACTGCTGTCACACCAGCATTTACATCCAGCATTGTCGCACCAGCTGCGACTTGCGTTAATGCGTCAGATTTTACGGTTTCAAAGTTACCGGCAACCATTTCAGCTGCGAGTTTCTTACGTCCTGTTGGATTAATGCGCTCGCCAATCACGCAAAATGGTTGGTCGAAACCAATGATGATTTCTTTCGTTGCGGAGGCCACAATTGTGCGTGTCATGAATCTAATTCCTTCAAGTCAATCCAAAATAAGTGCGCGAGGATGTTATTATCCGTTTACGACATTAAGATATAAAGATGTCTTTATATCCCAACTACCGCGAGATTCAAGCCATTCAGCAGATTTTTTCAAGCCGCCAAATGGAAATACATGCATCTGATCGATCACAGGCGTGCCATCAGCGCCGAGCCAGTGCTGTTCTAATGGACGCGCAACCTCTTCAGGGTCAAAGCCGGCGGCGAGTGTCAGAAGCGCATTTGAGCGCTTTTTAAGGAATGTCATGGAATTGCCGACGCCACACATGGCAGCAAATTTGAGCAATGTTGTGATTTTGGCTGGACCGGCCACGCCAATATGAATAGGCAGATCAATGCCCGCACTTTTAATGCCACTTGCCCAGTTGATGAAGCTTTCTGCATCAAATCCGAATTGTGTAATGATGCGCAATTCAGCGCCAGAGCGTTTACTAAACTCTTGCTTGAGACGCAGCGCTTCCAAGGCAACTTCGTCAGAGAAATCTGGGGAACCTTCAGGATGGCCAGCAACGCCGATATTCATGATCCCATTGGCGTCAAAGAAACCCGTTCCGATGACTTCCATGGTGGAGGTAAATTCACCATTTGGTTTGTCCAGGCCCCCGCCGATAATCAAGGCATCAGATACCCCAGCTTCTTGTGTCATGCGCTTCACACGTGTTTCCAGCGCCTGTTTTGTTGTTAAACGGCGCGATGCAAAATGCGGGACAGCACGATAGCGTGATTCCGTTACCTTTTTGGCAGCGGCAACAAGTGTGTCTGTGGTGTCAGTTCCAACGTCAGTAATATAAACGCGGGTGAGGGGCGGAAACTTTCCGATTAAGGTGTCAGCATCCAAAACTTGTTTTGGAGATACTTCAATAGAAGCTGGTATTTTGTTGCGATTCATTATCTAGCTCCTCCGTTTCCGGACATTTTAAGCCAAGTGTCGCAAAACTCCCTATTCACGACCCTCTGACTTGACGAGCGCGACCAAGCGCTCTTTGTCATATTTCTCTTCTAAAGCCGTGGCAGCCTTTTCAGCTTCAAGCTCTAGATCATCAGAAACTGAAACAGGATCTCCTTTTCGCCATTCAGCGAGATAGTCTTCGCTTTCGGCAGCTCCTGTCCGCATTGCGCACATGTCAATTGCCTCAGTAAAACGTAGAGATAGTTCCCTTTTGGCCGCTTTACGACCCTTTTTGACGATAACCTGCGCCGGGATGTCTCTCCAATATACTGTTACACAATTAGCCATGGCCAATCTCCTTGTTAAATAATCTGCCCTAAATTGCGTCAAAATGCGATACTTTTTGCGACGCGAAATCATACTAAAAGCGACTTCCAATTCTGTTGCGATCCAACAAAATTGCGCGCGAGCAGAAACGGGGAATATAGGAGCGATATGTAAGATGAAACAAAAAAATTGGACCGAAGCCCAATTTTTTTGGTTTCTATCATTGATTTTTCAATGAGAAGAGTTGTTAGTTTTGCTGCGGTCGTTTTTAAACAATCTGTAAAAACAGATAGATAGCGCCCACAACTACAGAGCCAGCAAGGATCAAAGATGCCAAACCCAATGCGGCTCCTATACCCAAGAGAAGACCGTCTTTTTTCGTGTAGGCAGCGGCTAAAAACGCGATTGCAAATGCGGGCGGCCAATTTCCCATGGGAATCGGAATTGTGACCACAATTGCCAGAACGAGTGTGAAGAAACCAAATAGCTTGTCGCAAATAAACTGGTTGACCGGCCAAAGTCGCGGTTTAACGACAGCTTCACCCTTCCTAAGATGCGGGTTGATCTTGGCGACCATGTTTTGAAAACTTTCGCGACTTAGGCTGTAATTTGCCAACTTTTCAGGTAGCCAGACTTTGGAATAACCGGTCATGATTTGGAACGCGATGATGACGAGCGGAATCCCCAAAATCGCCGATGATCCAGGCGGAAGCGGCACCAAATTTGGCAGACAGAATACAAGCAAAAATGCACCGAAAGATCGATCTCCGAGAGCCGCGCAAATTTCGCTCACACTCACCTTATCTCCCGCCTTGTCAGCTAAACCCTGAAGAACTTGAGAGAGTTCAATCTCGGAACTTTTTACTTTAACATCTGCTTTCTTTGTCTTTACGCCCGTCAACGCCACATCCATCATATTCGCCTCAATTTTTTTATAGTTGGCTTATATGACCATGAAATGACTAAGAAACTGGTTATTTTGGATGGTAAATAATCGGTATAAGTTGTAATTCTTAATTTCTACGTGAATCTTTTATTAAGAAATCAACTGATCCTATTATTCTTTATGAGCCCGAATGTCCTTGTGCAGCATCCACGAGAGATGTGGTTAAATCTCCGTAGCCTGTGAAGCGATATTCATATTCCAGGCCCAGAAAATCTGCGGCGCGCTGCGCGTCATCCTGCAGTTTGGGATCTTCTGTTTGAGCCAAATAGATGAGCTTTGTATAGCGATGAAACATCATCTCGATAAGCTCAGGATGCTTGTCCAGTTTATATGGTTTGGTAATAAAGGTATCAAACTGGCGTGCAAGGAAATCTGTGAGGAAAAAGGACGTCATGTCGTCATCCCATTTTTTCTCAAATAGATCATTTCCGGCAAAGAAGGAATAACAGTTAGGTCCTTGAATTCGTTCGACTTTTTCTTCGTTGCAGACAATATCAAGCAGGCCGCCAGTGCCGCAATCAGCATAGGCGACATAGATCTGTTCAAAGCCTTCTTCACGTGCAGATTTGATGGCTTCTTTCACCCCTGGTGCGATTTTTTCAGGATGATTATGCCAAATCGCAGGCAGGCATTTGACATCAAGCTGAGTGAGTTGGTTGAGCTCATTCACAGCTAAAATCTCACGTGCCAATGCACCGCAAGCGATCACGCGGATTGGTTTTGTATTGGTGTGATCATTCATTCGATCACCTCTTTTTGCAGATTGGATTAGCCAGCCGCTGCAGAGTTGTGTTTACGTGCCATAATCTCTTTTGCTGTTTCAACAGCAACCGCTGCATCACGACAATAAGCATCTGCACCCACGGCTTTGCCAAATTCTTCGTTAAGCGGGGCCCCACCGACGATGACAGCATAGTCATCACGGATGCCTTTTTCCACCATCGTATCAATCACAACCTTCATATATGGCATGGTTGTGGTCAATAGCGCTGACATGCCCAAAATGTCTGGCTGCTCTTTTTCAAGCGCTTCGAGATAGTCTTCAACTGGATTATTGATGCCCAGATCAACCACATCAAAGCCTGCGCCTTCCATCATCATACCAACAAGGTTTTTGCCGATGTCATGGATGTCGCCTTTCACGGTACCAACGACCATTTTGCCAAGCTTTGGTGCGCCTGTTTCAGCCAAAAGTGGGCGTAGAATACCCATGCCTGCTTTCATCGCATTGGCGGCAAGCAGCACTTCTGGCACAAACAAAATACCATCGCGGAAGTCTTCACCGACAATTGCCATGCCAGCAACGAGAGATTTCGTTAAAACGTCATAAGGTTCCCAACCGCGATCCAATAAGATCTGCGTACCTTCGACAATTTCTTCTTTTAAACCGTCATAGAGGTCGTCATGCATTTGCAAAACAAGTTCGTCATCGGATAACTCGGATAGGATGATTTCTTCTTCATCTGACATGGTACGAAGCCTCTGTAATTGTTTAGCGAACTGCTATTTTACTCTCATAAAGCTATTGCACATTTTTTGCAAAATATTCGTTAAAAACGACGCGATTTTTTTTGCATGCGACCGTCGTGTCGTTTTGAAAGCAATTATTCTGCTTGCGCCATGATTTGCCGCTAAGGGGGGGATGATTTTTTTGTTTTTTTCGTCTTATATTGTCAGATAATTTATGACGAGGAATTGTTATGTCTGAAACTGGTGAAAATCTAGGGGAAGTGTCACGACGCGGCCGTTCGCGCGGAAGTGCTCGTGGAGGAGGTGCAGCTGCTCGACGCGCCGCGCGCGAAGGCGGGGGACCAGGTCAGTCAAACACCTATATTAAACGCGCATTACCACCATATGAAGTTCTTGATGAAGCGGGTCTTCAAACAATTGAAGCCAATGCTGATCGCATCTTAGAAGAGGTTGGGATTGAATTCCGTGATGACCCTGAAGTTCTTGAGATGTGGCGTAATGCTGGCGCTTCCATTGATGGTGAACGCGTCCGCATGCCGAAAGGACTTTGTCGCGAGCTTTTAAAAACCGCGCCAGCACAATTTACTCAGCACGCTAGAAATCCTCAGAAATCAGTTCAAATTGGCGGTAACGCAACCGTATTTGCACCAGTTTATGGACCACCCTTTGTGCGCGATCTCGAAGGTGAGCGTCGTTATGCGACCATTGAGGACTTCCAGAACTTCGTCAAGCTTGCCTATCTAGCGCCGGCAATTCACCATTCGGGTGGCACGGTATGCGAACCGGTCGATATTCCGGTGAATAAACGCCATCTCGACATGGTTTATGCGCATATGCGTTATTCAGATAAACCATTTATGGGTTCGGTGACAGCGCCAGAACGTGCGCAAGACACAGTCGATATGTGTAAAATCTTGTTTGGCGAGGAATTTGTCGACCAGAATTGCGTCGTGATCAATCTTATCAATGCCAATTCGCCAATGGTGTTTGATGACACAATGTTGGGCGCTTTGAAAGTTTATGCTGCCAATAATCAGGCATGTATCGTATCACCATTTATTTTGGCGGGTGCAATGAGCCCGGTCACCGTTGCAGGCACATTGGCACAAGTTTTGGCAGAAGTGTTGGCGGGTGCTGCAGTGACGCAAATGGTGCGTCCGGGCGCACCTGTTGTCTTTGGTACCTTTGCTGCATCGATTTCAATGCAATCTGGCGCACCGACATTTGGAACACCAGAGCCTTCATTGATTTCCTATGGTGCTGCACAACTTGCACGCCGATTGAACTTGCCTTTCAGAACAGGTGGTAGTTTGTGCGGCTCGAAAGTGCCGGATGCGCAAGCGGCACATGAAACATCAAATACACTCAACACGTCGCTCATGGCAGGGACCAATTTTGTGCTTCATGCTGCCGGCTGGCTTGAAGGTGGTTTGGTGAGCTCTTATGAAAAATTCATGATCGATGTTGATCAATTGGGCATGCTGCAGCGTTTTGCTGAAGGTGTGAGCCTGACAGAAAACGAGCAGGCCATGGATGCGATTACCGAAGTTGGTCCTGGTAGCCATTTCTTGGGATGTAATCACACCCAAGCGAACTTCCAAACAGCCTTTTTCCGCTCAACCGTTGCTGACAATAATTCCTTTGAGCAATGGCAGGTCGAGGGCGAAAAACCTGTTCAAGTGCGGGCAAATGAGCTTTGCCGCAATTGGTTGGAAAACTACAAAGCACCGTTCCTTGATCCAGACATCGATTCAAAACTTAAAGCCTTCGTTGAAGATAAAAAACAATCAATGCCTGACGCCTTTACTTGAAAGGGTCCCGTAGCTAGGGAGGCAGGCGGAAAATCAAACGTAGCAAACCAAATTCACGACAGTGTTTGGGGCACGGTTTTCCGCAGGTATAAACGCGAAGAATAATCTGAACTGGTCTTATGTCTGATCTTATCAAAATGATTGATCGTGAATTGTCGGCCTTTGGTCTTCGAATTCGCGGAGTCAAAATTTTTGATGAAGTCACGCCCATTGAGGGTTTAGACGCCCGCTGTGTTGCGCTTATCGGCCATATCGGAGGTGAAAACTGGGATCATTTTCAGGCTTGGTGGTCAAAAGGTGATCATCAAGACTTAGAGCATCCACTTGATACCTGGTCGAAAGAAATCATAAACCCTGTTGCAAAAAAATATGACGGCGTAGCGGTTTTTCCATCCGATGAGCCTTATTACCCTTTTCAAAATTGGGCGCTTGAATCCGAATTGCTATCGAAATCTTTAATCAATTTGTTGATTAGCGAAGATTTCGGGACCTGGCATGGCTATCGCGGTGCGATCGCATTTGAAGAAAAGCTCGATTTTTCAGATTATGAAAATCATGCATTGGATGTTTGTGCAACTTGCGTGGATAAACCGTGTTTGTCAGCCTGTCCGGTGAACGCATTTGGTGGCGATGAGTTTTTATATGCAGAATGCCAAAACTATTTGAAAACCAAAGAGGGTGAAGCGAGCTGCATGACGGATGGCTGTTCAGCGCGAAATGCTTGTCCTTATGGTCAGCAATACAAATATAAAAGCCCTCAAATGAAGTTTCATATGAGGGCTTTTCGAAAATTCTAAATTATTGTGCTGAGCTCTAACCTCTGCGACGACCGCGTCTTTCACGTGGGGCTGCTTTTGCTGTCGAATCGGCAGTTTTGTTTTTCAAAGGCCCAATTCGTGATTCAATTTCTTCGAGGCTCGGACGTTTTTCAACACTATCTGATGGTACATTATGTTCATCAATAGCTTTGCGAATGGCCGATAAATGCTCGCAGGATGTCCCGCAGCAACCGCCGATGATTTTTGCGCCGGCGTCAATGGCTAATCTGGCGTAATCAGCCATCAAAGGCGGTGTGCCAGAATAATGAATTTCTGTGCCTTTAAATTCAGGGATGCCACAATTGCCCTTGACTGTGATTAATGCATCCGGGTCGGCGGCTGACATATCTAGCAAAGATGCCAAAATGTCTGGCGCACCAACACCACAATTTGCACCAACTGCGACAGGCCCATCGCCAATATCTTTTGCCACACCGTGAATGTCTTTTGGATGAAGCCCCATCATTGTTTTGCCGGCTGTGTCAAAAGAGCCAGTATAAACAAACGGAAGACCAACCTTTACCGCAGCTTCTGCAGCTGCACGAATTTCTTCGGTCGCTGACATGGTTTCAATCCATGCAACTTCGGCACCACCAGCTTTCAAGCCTTCAATTTGCTCAGCAAAGGCTTCAACAGCAGCTTCATAAGATAATGCGCCGAGCGGAATGAAGAGTTCACCTGTCGGGCCAACGGAGCCCGCAACAATAACGCGACGGTCGACGCTCTTAGCCACTTTGCAAGCAATTTCGGCAGCTTTTTTGTTCAATTCGAATACGCGATCTTGCGCATTGTGGAGTTTGAGACGATGCCGCGAACCACCAAATGAATTGGTGAGAATAATGTCAGAGCCTGCATCAACAAATCCCTGATGTAGCTTTTCAATTCTATCGGGATGATCTTCATTCCAAAGCTCCGGAGCGTCTCCTGATTCCAATCCCATTTCAAATAGGTTGGTTCCAGTGGCACCGTCGGCCATGAGTACGCCTTTTTCAGCGATGAGGTCAGTGATTGGATTTGATTGAGATGACATGAAATATACCTTGGGAAGAGGTTAAATAAGTTTGATTTCAAGATATAAGCATATCTTTATGTGATTGCAATAACATTCTTAGCTTATGTGAAAATGATCGATTTCACTTTTTTTCCGAATTAACCAAAAAAAACGCGAAATTAATAAACGGTTAGGCTTTCAATAACATTCCGGTAACGATGTTGCTGTAAAACGATATTCAGCAAACAACAAATTTGCTCTCTTCGGATAAGGTACTGCGTACCGAAGTGTTGTTACTACAAGCGTATTTTTGTAGAGCCGCGTAACTTGGCTAAAAAACCGTGCTGTTCTTAATTGAACAACACGGTTTTTCTTTTGCGCGTTCAAATTCGTCATTTCATTCGCCAAATTTCGGTGTTAGTGAAATTCTTATGACAAAAGCACTTATGTTTCAGGGGACAGGTTCGGATGTCGGTAAAACTGTGCTGGTCGCCGGTCTTTGCCGCTTAGCTTCCAATCGTGGCATCAAAGTTATGCCATTTAAACCGCAGAATATGTCCAATAATGCAGCGGTCGCCGATGATGGTGGCGAGATTGGTCGAGGACAGTGGTTGCAGGCATTAGCGGCCCGTGTGCCGCCTTCCATTCATATGAACCCTGTTTTGCTCAAGCCACAATCGGAAATCGGCAGCCAGGTCGTCGTCCATGGTCAATCGCGTGGGCATGCAAAGGCGCGTGAATATAAATCTATGAAACCGCAATTGATGGAAGCGGTCATTGAAAGCTACCGCACACTTGAAGCAAGTGGCGATTTGATTTTTGTCGAAGGCGCAGGTTCGCCAGCAGAGATTAATCTTCGGGCAGGGGATATTGCCAATATGGGTTTTGCGCGAGAAGCTGATGTTCCCGTTGTTTTAATTGGTGATATCGACCGTGGTGGTGTGATTGCGTCGATTGTGGGAACACATACCATTTTGCCAGATGATGACCGCGACATGATCAAAGCTTATATGATCAATAAGTTCAGAGGCGATGTCACATTATTTGATGATGGCATTGAGGCGATCAAGAGCTTTACCAATTGGCCATGTCTTGGTGTGGTGCCTTGGTTGAGCGCAGTTGGTAAATTGCCACCGGAAGATTCTGTTGCGCTTGATCATCTTATTCAAACCAATACGGGCGCATTGAAAATTGCAATCCCCAAATTACCACGTATTGCCAATTTTGATGATTTTGATCCATTGGTCGCCGAAGAAAATGTCAATCTTCGATATATTCAATCCGGCGAACCTTTGCCGGAAGACACCGATATTGTGATTTTGCCGGGATCGAAATCAACGATCTCGGATCTTGAATATCTCAAAAGCGAAGGTTGGCAAGACGCGCTTGAAGCCCATCTTAAACGGGGTGGCCAAATCATCGGTGTTTGCGGCGGTTACCAGATGCTAGGTCGCAAAATCTTTGATCCGAGCCGGGTCGAAAGCGAACTTGATGAGATTGACGGGTTTGGCCTATTAGACGTTGAAACAGAAATGGCGCCGCAAAAGATCACTGAAAATGTAAAAGCTGAAACCAATGTGTTTAATGCCAGCGTAAACGGTTATGAAATTCACATCGGCCGAACGTCTGGTGCAGATTGTGAACGTCCGTTTTCGACCATCGATGGCAAACACGATGGAGCGATCAATCCTGATGGCCAGGTGATGGGCACATATTTGCATGGATTATTTACATCAGACCCATTTCGAGAAAAGCTGCTTTTCTCGCATGGTGTTGCCAGCTCAGGAACAAATTATGAAAAATTGGTCGATGATGCCTTAAATGAGCTTGCGGACGAGCTTGATCGGCTCGTTGATTTTGATCATTTGTTGAGGATCGCGTCTGGCAACGCATGATACACGCGTAAATTCGATTGACAGTTTGCGAAGTGAAGAATATCACTCTTGCACCATTTGGTTTTTGTTCAACGGATCGTTGTTCAAAATGAAAAGGGAATGTGAAGAAATTGACCCAAATAGGGGATTTTAATCACAGCCGAACCCGCGACTGTAGAGCGATGAGGCACTCTTTATAGTCATAAATTCAGGCGGTTAAGTCTGATTATGGCCTTGCATACCACTGATAAAGTGGCATGGATAACCCAGGATGAACGCCTCTATTCTCTACGAATCGTTCCCTGCCATGCCACATCATCGGGAAGGTTAAGAGTGTTGTTGGTGCGAAGCACCTGAAATCGTGAGCCAGGAGACCTGCCAGAAGGTTTGTTTTAACCGCCCACTGCTTTGGCGAAAGTGATTGGGCATCTATGGCACGGGGTTGGCTATATGATAAATATAACGCTTAGAGGTCCTATCGATGGCCTCTGTTCAGTTAGTTTATATATTCCGATCAGCCCATATGCTGATTGGAAAATTATGTGAGCCAAAATCCTCATATTTTTGTGCTGGGTGGTGCGCGATCAGGAAAATCGGCCTTTGCTGAAAAGCTGACGCTTGACCAGTCGAATACTTCCAAATGCATATATCTTGCGACATCTCAAATTTGGGATGAAGAGATGCGCGCGCGCGTTGATTTGCATAAAGATAGACGTGGCAGCGAGTGGGAAACGATTGAGGCACCGCTCGCGCTCGCTGAAACTTTGTTGGAGCAATCTCAAAAAGATATTCCAATTTTGGTGGATTGCCTAACGTTGTGGCTCACCAATTTGATGATGGAAGAGCGCGATATTACAGCAGAATGCGATAGCTTGATCAAAGCCATTTCCACTATCAACACGCCGATCATTTTTGTGTCCAATGAAGTGGGGCAGGGCATTGTGCCGGATAATAAAATGGCCCGTGATTTTAGAGATCATGCGGGCATCCTTCACCAAAAATTAGCGGCAGCGGTCGATCAGGTCTATTTCGTCACCGCCGGCTTACCATCAAAGTTAAAGGGCTAAACATGTTACAATCAAAAATACCAGCCACAGTGATTACAGGCTTTTTGGGTGCCGGCAAAACAACAATGATCCGTTCCATGCTATCGGATGCAGGCGGTAAAAAGATTGCGCTCATCGTCAATGAATTTGGTGATCTCGGCGTTGATGGTGATATCCTCAAAGGCTGCGGTGCAGAAAATTGCACCGAGGAAGATATTGTTGAACTCACCAATGGCTGCATTTGTTGCACAGTGGCGGATGATTTTATCCCGACGATGGAAAAACTGCTCGAACGCGACGATCGTCCAGATCATATCGTAATTGAAACATCCGGTTTGGCTTTGCCACAACCGCTTGTCGCGGCATTTAATTGGCCAGAAATTAGCGCGCAGGTCACTGTCGATGGTGTGGTTACTGTTGTTGACAGTGCAGCAGTCGCCGATGGTCGTTTTGCCCATGATGTCAGCAAAGTGGATGCTCAACGCCAGGAAGATGAAATGCTGGATCATGAAACCCCGCTTGAAGAGCTGTTTGAAGATCAGCTGACGGCAGCGGATATGATCATCCTCAATAAGGCAGATTTAATTTCAGAAGAGACGCTCGGTTCTGTTCGTGAAACTGTAACAAACGCCATTAAACGTAAACCTGCGATGATCACTGCTAAAAATGGCGTTGTGCCATCCGACGTATTGCTTGGACTTGGTGTCGGGTCTGAAGATGATATCCAAAACCGTAAATCTCATCACGAACAGCATCATCACGACCATCACCATGACGATGATCACGATCATCATCACCATCATCACGACCATGATGAGTTTGAAAGCTTTGTGGTCGAATGCGGCGCGATTTCGTCTCCAGACGGATTTTGTGCATCACTTTCTGATGTAATTGCCAAACATGATGTCCTGCGCCTCAAGGGTTTCATGAATGTGCCGGATAAAGCCATGCGTTTGAACATTCAGGCAGTGGGATCGCGCGTGGATCAGCATTATGACCGTCCATGGGTTGGTGGAGAAGCACGCTCATCGCGTTTGGTGGTGATCGGTTTACATAACATTGATCAATCTGCCATCACGTCAGAGATCCAGGCGCTGGTTTAGGATTTAATTATGCATCTCCTACTAGCTCAAAAAGGCGAGATAAACGATGGTGACGAGGCCGTAGATTTAGGTCAGTCAGCCGGCGATATCTTGTTTTTAACAGCAGCTGATACGGAGATCGCGAGTGTAGCTGCGGCGGTTGAGCATGTCGCAAGCATGAATTGGCGTTTGGCAAGCTTATCGCAGCTCAAACATCCAATGTCGGTAGATACCTATGTTGACCGCTTGGCGAATTCAGCCAAGCTCATTGTTATCAGAGCGCTTGGCGGCGCCAGCTATTTCTCTTATGCCATTGAAGCCTTACATGCGGCTGCGCTTGCCAATCATACCAAAATTATTGTGTTGCCGGGCGATGATAAGCCGGATCCCGAGCTTGATCGGTTTAATAATCTCGATCCCGCCTTACGTGACTATGTATGGAATTATCTCATTCAAGGAGGTCAACAAAACTCCAATGATTTTGTTTTGGCCTGTGAGGCAGCGATCACCAATTCAGATATGCCTGCATCTGCAAAGCCCTTGCTTAAGGCGGGGCTCTATTGGCCACAAATATCGCCGCAATCTTTGTCAGATATCGAGCCCTATTGGTTAGATGATGCGCCCGTCGTTGCAATATCCTTTTATCGCGCGCTCGTTCAAAGTGGGCAAACCGCGCCTATTGATGCACTGATTACGGAATTGCTGGAGATCGGCGTTAACCCGCTTCCGATATTTGTTGCGAGTTTAAAAGATCCGGTTTCACAGGCGACGGTCACTAAATTGTTCGATGAGACTGCTCCGGGTGTGGTGATTAATGCGACAGGTTTTGCTGTCTCAAAGCCTGGTGCTATTCACGAAAATACTGTTCTTGAACAGAACGGTGCGATTGTGTTGCAAGCTGTGCTCGCGGGCAATGATTTTGATGCGTGGCAATCATCATCCCAAGGTTTAACCTCGCGCGATTTGGCGATGAATGTTGCCCTGCCAGAAATCGATGGACGCGTGATGACCCGCGCGATTTCGTTTAAATCAGCGGGCTTTTTTGACGAGCGCGTTGAGACCAACATCATTCGCCATGAACCGCATTTGGACGGGGTCAAATATGTAGCCGAGCTTGCGATGAATTGGTGTCAGATCAAAGCTGCGAAGAATGCGGATAAAAAGATTGCGTTGATCCTGGCTAATTATCCCAATCAGGATGGGCGGCTTGCCAATGGCGTAGGATTGGATACCCCGGCGAGTACGGTTGAGGTTTTAAGCGCTTTAGCCAACGAAGGATATGGTGTTGAGAATGCGCCGACCACGTCTGATGAATTGATGGATATTGTCCAACGCGGTCCAACCAATGCAAGCCGTGAGGGGGATGGTCAAAAACAGATTCAAGACGTTCGAGAAATACTTGAACTTGATGAATATGAGAGTCATTTCAAAGATTTGCCGCAATCCGTTCAGGATCAGATTCAATCGCGTTGGGGTGCAATCGATCAGGATCCGTTCATCCATAATGGGCGATTTGAACTTCCGTTAACCCGATTTGGCAATGTCGTGGTTGGGGTGCAGCCGGCACGTGGATATAATATTGAACCGACCGAAACCTATCATTCACCTGACCTTGTGCCGCCACATGGTTATTTTGCGTTTTACTTTTATTTGCGCAAAAATTTTGGTGCGCATGCGATTATTCACATGGGTAAACATGGCAATCTCGAATGGTTGCCGGGCAAGGCTTTAGCCTTATCCAAGGAGTGTTTCCCTTCGGCGATATTGGGTGCGATCCCGCATATATATCCTTTTATTGTCAATGACCCAGGTGAGGGAACCCAAGCTAAACGCCGGACCTCTGCTGTGATTATTGATCATTTAACGCCGCCATTAACGCGCGCTGAAAGTTATGGCCCGCTTAAAGATCTCGAAGCATTGGTCGATGAATATTATCTCGCCTCTGGTCATGATCCGCGCCGTTTGAAATTGCTTAAAAAGCAGATCTTAGAATTGGTGCGTGATACGGGCATTGGTCATGATGCGGGTGTGAGCAAAATTGACGATGATGATCTTGCGTTAGAAAAACTTGATGCATGGCTTTGCGAACTCAAAGAAATGCAAATCCGTGATGGTCTTCACATCTTTGGGGTTGCGCCGGAAGGTCGATTACTTGAAGATTTAACCGTCGCATTGTCGCGTCTGCCGCGCGGAACCGAGCAGAATGAGCAAAGTCTTCATCGTGCGATTGCGAAAGATCTGAAACTTGGAGAGGAATTCGATCCGCTTGATTGCGACATGGCGAAAGCTTGGTCCGGTGGTCGACCAGATGTGTTGAAAAATGTTTCGCAAGATAATTGGCGATCTCATGGTGATACAGTTGAACGGATAGAACTAGTGGCGTCCGAAATCGTTGCCGGCAATTTCGCAGTGCCGAATGATTGGCATGAAACACTCTCGGTAATGGCACAGGTTGATGCAGATATTCGACCAAGTGTGACGTCGTCCGGTAAAGCCGAACTTAATGCGATCATTGATGGGCTCAATGGTCAGTTTATCGCCCCCGGTCCATCCGGCGCGCCAACGCGTGGACGACCCGATGTGCTGCCGACAGGGCGAAATTTCTATTCCGTTGATAGCCGCGCATTGCCAACACCTGCCGCTTGGGAACTTGGGAAGAAGTCCGCTGAGTTATTAATTGCGCGCTATGTCCAGGATCACGGTAATTGGCCAACGAGTTTTGGCGTGACTGCATGGGGTACGTCCAATATGCGTACTGGTGGTGATGATTTGGCGCAAGTGCTTGCGTTGATTGGTGTTAAACCAACCTGGGATATGGCCTCACGCCGCATGACTGGATACGAAATCATTCCTCAAGCAAAGCTTGGTCGCCCGCGTGTTGATGTGACCCTGCGCATATCCGGCTTTTTCAGAGATGCATTTCCGGATCAAATCGCATTGATTGATCGCGCGATCAGAGCCGTTGGCGCGCTTGATGAAGACAAGTTTGATAATCCCATCGCGCATCGCATGAATGTTGAATTTATTCATCTCATCAGCCAAGGCATTGAAGAGGGGATTGCCAAAAAACGCGCAGGTTATCGTGTCTTTGGATCAAAACCTGGTGCCTATGGTGCTGGATTGCAGGCGCTGCTTGATGAAAAAGGCTGGGATGATCAGGAAGATTTGGCCAATGCTTATACCGTTTGGGGCGGTTATGCTTATGGCGCCAATGAAGATGGCAAAGACGAGCAAGTCTTATTCAAAAAACGTTTAGGTTCGATTGAAGCAGTGGTGCAAAACCAAGACAATCGAGAGCATGATTTGCTGGATAGTGACGACTATTACCAGTTTGAAGGCGGGATGACAGCCGCAGTCGCACAAGCGTCTGGTCAGAAGCCGGCGATTTATCACAATGATCATTCAAGACCAGAAAAACCGGTTATTCGTTCGCTGGATGAAGAAATCTCTCGCGTTGTTCGGGCACGGGTTGTCAATCCAAAATGGATTAATGGCATGATGCGCCATGGCTATAAAGGCGCGTTTGAGATGGCGGCAACAGTTGATTATATGTTCGCGTTTTCCGCCACGACGGGATCGGTTCATGATCATCATTTTGAATTGGTGTATCAGGCTTATCTGGGAGATGATGAGGTGCGAGATTTCATCGAAGATGCAAATCCCGCGGCGTTGAGGGAGATGGCGGCTAGATTTATGGAAGCGGTTGATCGCAGGTTATGGACTCCGCGCAGCAATTCGGCCAGATTTAATTTAGCCAAAATGGTAGAAGGAACACTTTAAATGGCAGGCAAAATCACTGATAACATGACCGAAGAGCAGCTAAATGAGCGTCACGCGGAGAAAATGAAGAAGAAAAAGGCTGCTCGTGACAAAATCATCGCTACCAAAACCATCGAAAAAGGTTTGGTGATGGTCCATACCGGCAAAGGTAAAGGTAAGTCGACGGCTGCCTTTGGGATGATCTTCCGCGCACTTGGCAATGATATGAATGTCGGTGTTGTGCAATTTGTGAAAGGCAAATGGGGTACGGGCGAGCGCAAAGTTTTAGAAGCCTTCCCCGATCAAGTTACGATCACAGCCATGGGTGATGGTTTTACTTGGGAAACACAAGATCGCCAGCGTGATATTGAAGCTGCCAAACAAGCTTGGGAACGCGCCAAGGCGATGATTATGGACGAAAATATCCATATGGTTTTGCTCGATGAGCTCAATATTGTGTTGCGCTATGACTATCTTGATATCAACGAAGTTGTTGAATTTCTTAAAACCAAACCTGAGATGAAACATGTCATCATAACGGGTCGTAACGCCAAAGAAGAGCTGATGGAATTTGCAGATCTCGTCACTGAAATGACTATGATCAAGCATCCATTCCGCTCCGGTGTGAAGGCGCAAGTTGGGGTTGAGTTTTAAATGTCTGATTTAAAAATAGCGCTGGTCACCGGTGCCGCGCGCGGCATTGGTTTGGCAACGACCAAGCAATTGGTGGGTGATGGTTGGCATGTCTATATGGTTGATTACGATGGTGATGAGTTGACGAAGGCTTCGGCTGATCTGACTTCGGTCACCGCGATTGATCTTGATGTTGCTGATCCTGACAATGTTGAAAAGCTGCGGGCACAGGTGGCAAGCGAATATGGTCGTCTTGATGCATTGGTGAACAATGCGGGTGTCGCCGATTTTGGACCTATTCAAGAGACGGATTTTAAACGCTGGCGTCGCGTAATGAGCAATAACCTTGATGCGCCGTTTTTAATGGTTCAGGCCTTTACGGATCTGCTCGCAAAAGCCAAAGGTTCAATCGTCAATATCACCTCTATTTCAGGCTTTCGCGCCAGCACGCTGCGCGTGGCCTATGGCACGTCTAAAGCCGCACTGGCGCATTTAACTTTGCAGCAGGCGGTAGAGCTGGGCGAACTTGGCATTCGGGTGAATGGTGTGGCTCCGGGTCCAGTGAATACCAAACTCGCGCTTGCTGTGCATACACCTGAAATTCGGCAGGCCTATCACGATACTTTAGCACTTAACCGCTATGGCACCGAAGACGAAATCGCCAACGCGATTGTGTTTCTAACCAGCGAAAAAGCAAGCTTTATAACCGGCCAGATATTAGGTGTTGATGGCGGGTTTGAAGCTGCAGGAATAGGGGTGGCAGCACTTAGAGATTAAACCATGAAATTAAGGTCGCAATCGCATGTTAATTTGTCGTGATTGTGTTTGACCTTGCAAATGTAAAACACTATTTTTCACCCGAATGTACGATGGTGCCTTTTAAAAGGCTGAAAGAGACTTTGGTGCGGCTGACTTAACTCAAGGGCCAATTCCGGAACTATCGATCATCAGAGCAAATTTGAATAATTTCTCTGGCGTCTCGTGCATCCTTGATGATGAAACTACTGGAGACGCGAAAATGCGAAAATTCCTTATTCTAAATATGTCTATTATACTTGCCGGATCCAACTCGGCTTTTGCTCACGGTGGGCATGTTGGTGAACTTGCTGGCCATGCTCATTGGGTTGGTGTTGCAGCCGTAATTGGAGCGGCAGCCATTGCTGCGATTTTAGCCAAAGGCAAAAAGTCTGACGACACAGAGGCATCTGAGGAGGATGCTGTTGAGGTGGAGCAAGAAGTGGGAGAAGGCGCGTGAGCGAACAAGAAAAGATCGGTATTATGGTGTGTGGCCATGGCAGTCGCAACCAAAACGCCGCAACACAATTTTCATCCGTTGCGAGAGGTTTGAAAGAACATTACCCGGATGTGCCAGTTGAATATGGCTATTTGGAATTTTGTAATCCTGTAATCTCAGATGGTTTGGATAAATTGCGTGCGCAAGGCGTGACACGAGTTTTGGCGGTTCCCGGCATGTTGTTTGCCGCAGGTCACGCGAAGAACGATATCCCATCAGTTCTCAACACTTATCAAGCGCAAAATCCTGGCATGGTGATCAATTATGGTCGCGAGCTTGGCGTTGATTTGAAAATGACACGTGCCGCAGGTGCACGCATTCAAGAAGCGGTTGATGCAGCGAACGAAGAGCATGGCGTGGTGGAAAAGCATGAAACGCTTTTGATGGTTGTCGGCCGCGGTGCGTCTGATCCAGACGCCAATTCCAATGTCACCAAAGTGACCCGCATGTTGTGGGAAGGCATGGGCTTTGGCTGGGCAGAGACCTGTTATTCAGGTGTTACCTTTCCGCTTGTTGCACCGGGTCTGCAGCATGCTGCCAAATTGGGTTACAAACGCATTATTGTCTTTCCGTATTTTCTGTTCACGGGCGTCTTGGTTAAGCGTATTTTCAGCTATACAGATGAAGTGGCGGCGGAAAACCCAGATATTCAGTTTGTCAAAGCCAGCTATCTTAATGACCATCCTTTGGTCATTGAAACGTTCAAAGATCGCGTCGAAGAGATTAAAGCCGGCCAGGCTTTGATGAATTGCCAACTTTGTAAATATCGTGAGCAGGTTTTGGGGTTTGAAGATCAAGTGGGTCTGCCGCAAGAAAGCCATCATCACCATGTGGAAGGTATTGGCGGTGGATTGGAAAACTGCCCATGCAAAGGTGATTGCGATGCATCCTGTCGTGATCCTGAATTTTGCGAAAAGCATGGATTGCCTTACACACCGGTTCATTCGCATGATCACAGCCATGGACATAGTCACGATCATGATCATAATCACGATCACAGCCATGATCATCACCATCATCCATATCCGCACGCGGATCATCCGCTCGGGCCTGTTTCGATGGAAAAGAAGTCTTAAGTCCGATGGCGCATTTGGACTACGAACGGGATCCGGATGAAATATACCGTCAATCCTTTGCGACCATTCGCAAAGAGGTTGATCTGTCTCGTTTTGATCAAGGCATGCAGAAACTTGCGATACGCTTGATCCATTCTTGTGGGATGGTGGATGTGGCCGATGATATTGCCTTCTCACCCAATGCTTTTGATTTGGGTAGAGAAGCGCTTTTTGCTGGCGGCTCAGTGATCTGTGATGTTGAAATGGTGCGCCATGGCATTATCAAGCGGCTCCTGCCATCTGATAATGATATCATCTGCTGTTTGAATGATCCAAGTGTTCGCCAGATCGCTAAGGAACAACAAACAACGCGGTCTGCGGCGCAAGTTGAGCTTTGGCGTGAAAAATTGGCTGGCAGCGTTATTGCCATTGGCAATGCGCCAACCGCTTTGTTCAGATTGCTTGAAGTGATCGGGGAGAGTGCAGTAAAACCTGCCTTGATCATTGGGATCCCGGTTGGCTTTGTGGGTGCGGTTGAATCAAAAGATGCGCTGATAGCAAACGAACTTGGCATCCCGTATATTTCTGTGCGCGGTCGACGTGGCGGGTCCGCCATGGCTTCAGCTGCCGTGAATGCACTTGCCGGAAAGTTGGAAAATCATGGCTAAAGCACCTTGGTTGACAATTTTGGGAATTGGCGATGATGGGCTTGCTAGCCTCAATTCATCGGCTCAATTGCTGTTTGAAAAAGCGCAAACGGTAGTTGCACCGGCGCGCGTGTTAGAGGTGATTGACACGGGTGATAAAAACGTCATTCCTTGGACCTTTGGTGTGTCGGAAACAATTGCCTTCATCAAGGAGCGCCGCGGAGAACCAACCACGATCCTGGCGACGGGTGATCCAATGCATTTTGGCATTGGTGCGACTTTGCGCAAGTTTTTTGATGAAGATGAGATGCTGGTCATTCCATCGCCATCTGGGTTTTCATTGGCCGCGGCCAAATTGGGCTGGCGCCTTCAGGAAACAGCGATGATTTCCTTGCATGGTCGAGCCGTTGCGGGATTAGTGCCGCATATACAGCCTGATCGACGGATTATCTCGCTCACATCAAATGAGAAAACCATTTATTCGGCGGCGCAGAGCTTGGTTGAACGACAATTTTCTCAATCAAAATTGACCGTGCTTGAACATATTGGTGGTGCGGCAGAGAAAATATCAGCATTTACTGCACAGCAGATCGTTGAACAAGATCAAGCATTCGCTGATTTCAACATGCTCGCGATCGAATGCGTCGCCGATGATGGGGCAAATTTTTATGCCACTGTACCCGGTCTTGATGATGATGCATTTATCCATGATGGTCAGCTGACAAAACGCGAAGTTCGTGCTGTGACATTGTCGATGCTCTCACCTTATCCGTTCGCGACATTGTGGGATATCGGCGCGGGATGTGGGTCCATTGGAATTGAGTGGATGCGCGCCTGCCAGGGCGCAAAGGCATTTGCGGTTGAACGAGATGAAGCGCGTTGCGAGATGATTGCGCAAAACGCCAACATTTTAGGAACGCCGCAGCTCAAGATACATCAGGGTGATGCTATTGATCAGCTAGCTGAGCTGCCAATCCCAGATGCTATCTTTGTCGGTGGCGGGTTGACCTCAGATGGTTTGTTTAATGCCTTGTGGAATTCTTTGCCTATTGGCAAAAAATTGGTCGCAAATGCGGTGACTGTTCAAAGCGAAGCTTATCTCACCGAGCTTTTTGAAAAGCATGGTGGAGAGCTCACACGTCTTCAGGTTTCCAGAGCCGTTCCGGTCGGTAAATTTAACGGTTGGAAATCCAGCATGCCCGTCACGCTCTGGTCTGTGACAAAACAAGCAAATGGGGGTGCCTAATATGGCCGGAAAACTTTACGGCATTGGTTTAGGCCCTGGTGATAGTGAACTTATCACTCTGAAAGCCTTGCGAATTTTGCGCGCAGCACCTGTTGTGGCTTATCCGGCACCGGATACAGGTGAAAGTTTTGCACGACAGATCGCAGCACCGTTTTTGTCGGATGAGCAGAAGGAAATCCCGATCATTGTGCCAATGCGGGTGGAACGCTTTCCAGCCCAGAAGATCTACGATCAGGCGGCTCATGCAATCTCCGAGCATCTCAAGCACGATCGCGATGTCGTTGTCCTATGTGAGGGGGATCCGTTTTTCTATGGGTCCTTTATGTATCTTTATGAGCGGTTGGCAGATGAATTTGACTGTGAAATCGTTCCCGGCGTTTCGTCGATGATGGCGGGTGCTGCTGTGCTTGGACGTCCGCTTGCGGCGCGCAATGATGTGCTCACCGTTATTCCCGCACCGCTACCGGACGAAGATATCAAAGCCCAGATTGAAAAAAGCGATGCCATTGCGATCATCAAAGTTGGTCGCCATTTCGAACGCGTTGCCAAGCTGATTGATGGCATGGGGTTGACGGATCAAGCGGGATATCTTGAGCGCATTAGTTTGCCTGAACAAAAGGTCTATCCGCTTGCAGAAATGCCTGCGAAAAAGGCTCCATATTTTTCTTTGATTTTAATTTACAAAGGCGCTGAGGATTGGGTGGAGACGCTTCCACTTCCCAATCCACAAGTATAGGTATTTCATGATGAAACCTGCGATTATTATTCTCACAAACTCCGCTCAGGAACTTGCGCAAAATGTTGCGAAAAAGATCGGCGGTGAGGTGCATGGCTTTTCAAAGCGTATCGAAAGTGCCGATGTTCTGTTTGATGATGTGAAGCTGCATCTGGCAAATCTTTTCACCGCGCAAACCCCGATTGTTGCGATCATGGCAACCGGTGCGGTGATCCGAATTTTATCGCCTTATCTTCATGACAAGATGTCAGAGCCAGCTGTGATCGCGCTATCAGATGATGGAAAATCAGTTGTGCCGCTATTAGGTGGTCATCATGGTGCGAATGATCTTGCGCGTGAAATTGCGCAAATTACCAGCGGAAATGCAGCTGTCACAACAGCTGGAGATTTAAAATTTGGCATCGCGCTTGATGCACCGCCGGAAGGGTATGTTTTATCCAATCCCGAAGCTGCAAAAGATGTCATGGCTGCGCTCGTTAACGGCGAAAGTGTCGACATGGTTGGCAATGCGTCTTGGATATCTCAAAGCAATCTTGAACTTGAAGCCGGCGGCAATGTGCAATTGACGTTTACTGAAAAGGTAAGTGAAGCCAAAGCCTTAGAGCTGGTTTATTATAAAAAGAGTCTGGTGCTTGGTGTAGGATGTGAACGCGGTTGTTCGCCCGAAGAAGTGATCGATCTGGCGACGCAAACGCTTGCAGATAATGGTTTTGCGAAAGAGGCAGTTGGGCTTGTTGTCTCGATTGATTTGAAAGCTGATGAGCATGCGATCCACCAATTGGCAAAACACTTTGCTTGTCCGGCGCGCTTCTTAACTGCGGATCAATTGCTTGCACAAACTGAACGTTTGAAAAATCCATCAGATGTGGTTTTCGGTGAAGTCGGTGTTTATGGTGTCGCAGAAGGATCCGCGCTTGCAGCTTCTGGTGATAATGGCGATCTAATAATTGAAAAACAAAAGAGCAAGCGTTCAACGCTCGCGATTGCAACAACACCCGAGCCAATTGTGAGCGCAACATTACCGGGCGATCAACGCGGCAAATTGTTTGTGGTTGGTATTGGCCCTGGCATGGATGATTGGCGCTCGCCGGAAGTATCTAAAATGGTGGCGCAATCCACCGACCTTGTGGGCTATTCGCTTTATCTTGATTTGCTGGGACCACTTGCCAATGGCAAGATACGTCATGATTTTGATTTAGGAAAAGAAGAGGCTCGCGTTCGTCACGCGATGGAACTTGCCGGTGAAGGGCGCGATGTTGCGCTTGTTTGCTCAGGAGATGCCGGTATATATGCAATGGCGACGCTCGTCTTTGAATTGCTGGATAAGGGATCTGATGACGAGGGTCTAACCGCTGGTGCCAAACGCATTGATATTGCGGTTTCACCGGGGATTTCAGCATTACAGGCAGCCGCTGCGCGCATTGGTGCGCCATTGGGGCATGATTTTTGCACGATCTCGCTGTCTGATCTTCTCACCCCTTGGGACGATATTCAGCGCCGCGTATCTGCAGCCGCGGACGGTGATTTTGTCATCGCGTTTTATAATCCGGTTTCAAAAAAGCGTCGCACGCAACTTGCTTGGGCCAAAGACCGTTTGCTTGAGGATCGACCTTCATCAACACCGGTTATCCTAGCGACGAATTTGGGTCGCGATGGCGAGAAGGTGCGTGTCGTGCCGCTTGGCGAACTTGATATTAATGACGTTGATATGCTGACTGTTGTCGTGGTCGGGTCGAGCGAAAGCCGAACAACACATACAGGTGATGGCAAAACTTGGGTTTATACGCCGCGCGGCTATTCAGGAAAATCTGGTTCTATTATGGGTGATAAAAAATGACGGTCTATTTTATTGGTGCGGGACCTGGTGCCCCTGATTTGATCACAGTGCGTGGCTTAAAGCTGATTGAGCGCTGTCCGGTATGTCTCTATGCAGGATCGCTTGTTCCGGAAGAGATTGTGCAAGCTGCTCCGTCTGATGCGCTTATGAAAGATACAGCGCCCATGCATTTGGACGAAATTATTGAAGACATAAAACTAGCGCATGAAGCAGGCAAAGACGTTGCGCGGGTTCATTCAGGTGATCCGGCGATTTACGGCGCGACCGCTGAGCAAATGCGCCGCTTGGATGCGCTAGGTATCGATTATGAGGTAATTCCAGGTGTGCCTGCCTTTGCCGGTGCGGCTGCAAAGCTTGCGACCGAGCTGACATTGCCCGAAATTGCGCAAACGGTGATCATCACCCGCACAGGCATGAAGGCATCATCCATGCCTGAAGGTGAGCAGCTTGAAGTCTTAGGCAAGTCGGGTGCGACCTTGGCCATTCACTTGTCCATCCGCAATTTGGACTATATCAAGAATTCGCTTGAACCTTATTACGGTTTGGATTGTCCGGTGGTGATTGCTTATCGCGCGACTTGGCCGGATGAGAAATATATCTTCACCACATTGGAGAAGATGAAAGAGGACGTGCGCAAAGAAAAGATTACGCGCACGGCTTTGATTTTGGTCGGCAAAGTTTTTGGTGAAAACCATTTCCGCGATTCAGACTTATATAATGCTAACTATAGTCATGTGCTGCGCAATAAGGGTAAAAAGAAACAGCGCAAAGTTGCTAGCTAGTCTTTTGGCCTTTGAATCATAATCACCGGAATTTTTGCGTCACGCGCGGCGATGATTTTGGCATAAGATTTTTCGCCTCCAGAATTGCGCGTGATGAGATGCGTGATCTTGTGCTCGAAAAATAGCTGTCGCTCATCTTCTGAATTTTCATTGGGACGACCCAAAATGAGCTTGTAGGAACGTAATGGCACATCGTCAGAATGGTCGACCATGCGTACGATGAAATGACAATCCGAACAGTGCTGAAACGCATCAATGTATTGACGCCCGAGTGCGAGAAACACGGTCGCATTTTTCGGCACCATGTCAGCTGCTTCCTCGATCGATTGAACCTCCGTCCAATTGTCTCCCTCGGTTTGTTGCCAAGCAGGGCGCTCTATTTTTTGATATTCTATCGCGCAAGTTTTTGCAGCCTGTTTTGCATTTTCAGAGATTGTTTTTGCATAAGGATGGGTGGTATCAATGACCTTATCAACCTTCTGTTTAGAAATATAATCTATCAGACCTTCTGTGCCGCCAAAGCCACCAATTCGAATTTCGCCGATGGGCAAATTAGGGTTCTTTGTTCGGCCAGCTAGCGAAGAAATTATGCGCCATTTTGGGCGTTCTTCGTGGAGCTGTTGGGCCAGAGCGAAACCTTCAGCGGTGCCGGATAATATGAGGATCGTTTTACTCATGATCCTGCATCTGGCTTTGCATGGGCAAGGATATTGCCTGCGCGATTGATCACAATGAGATCGAGTTCGATTGGTGCATCGCGCAAGGCAGTTTTTGCTGTTTCATGTGCTTTCTTAGCGATGGATGGCATGATATCGATGCCATTTTCTTTTGTGATTTCATAGACTTCTAATGCGGTATTGGCATTTTGAATCTGGTTTTTGAGATTTTGATTCAATCCCAATTCCATTGCGATATCCGCTAAGAAATTCATGTCGACCTGGCTGCGGGCGGAATGTAGATCAAGATGCCCTTGAGCTAATTTCACCATCTTACCGATCCCGCCGGCGATGGTGAGTTTTGGTACCGGATGTTTGCGAATATATTTCAAAAGACCGCCCGCAAAATCACCCATATCCAGACAGGCGATTTCGGGAAGATCGTATAATTCTTGTGCGGTTTTTTCTGATGTGGATCCCGTCGCGCCCATGACATGATTAAGCCCTTCTGCGCGCGCGACATCAATGCCGCGATGAATGGAATGGATCCAAGCTGAACATGAAAATGGATGCACGATGCCAGTCGTGCCAAGGATGGATAAGCCGCCCACAATCCCGAGCCGCGGGTTCCAAGTTTTCTTGGCAATCTCTTCGCCATCGGGAATGGATATGCGGATTTCAACATCGGCTGGCAATCCATATTCGCCACAAATTTCGGTGACGATTTCGCTCATCATTTGACGGGGGACGGGGTTGATCGCGGCTTCGCCTTTTTCGATCGGCAGACCATCTTTCGTGACAGTACCGACACCTTCGCCAGCCACAAATTTGATGCCGCTATCCGGTCGCAACGGACGCACGCCTGCGATTACCATCGCGCCATGGGTGACATCTGGATCATCACCTGCATCTTTGATAATGCCGGCCATGGCATAACCTTCGCCGAGGCTTTCTAGCGCGAGCGGAAAATGCGGGACTTCACCTTTGGGCAAGAGAATCGCAACAGGATCTGGAAACTCACCAGTGATTAATGCAGTCAAAGCGGCCTTGGTGGCAGCTGTGGCACAGGCACCCGTCGTCCAGCCGCGTTGCAGAACCTTTTCTTCATCCTGGTCTTGAGTGATTTCGTCGTCCATTGTCGCCTAGTGAGCATAAATTGTCGGTTCAATGTCGTTATCATTGTTTTCCCATGCTTGGAAAGGGTATAAGGTGGGAGACGAATATGAATGGTCAAACAAACTTGAAATTTTAAAATGCAGGACTGGCAAAAAAAACTTCCAAAAATGAAAGCTGGTGACGTGTGGCTTGTGGGCGCTGGACCGGGTGATCCGGGTCTTTTAACTCTGCATGCCGTCAATGCATTATCACAAGCTGATGTGATCGTTCATGATGCTTTGGTCAATAAAGACTGCCTTAGCTTGGCGCGCTCCGGTGCATTGCTTGAATATGCTGGTAAGCGCGGCGGGAAACCTTCTGCCAAGCAGCGCGATATTTCCCTGCGATTGGTGGAACTCTCAAAACAAGGCAAAAAGGTCCTGCGCCTAAAGGGCGGGGATCCCTTTGTGTTTGGTCGTGGTGGTGAAGAAGCGTTGACCTTGGTTCAGCATGGCGTTTCATTTCGCATTGTGCCGGGCATTTCAGCAGGTATTGGTGGTTTGGCCTATGCGGGTATTCCAGTTACCCATCGTGATACAAACCATAATGTGACGTTTTTAACAGGTCATGATGCGGGTGGCATCGTCCCAGATGCGATTGATTGGGAGAATGTTGCCAAGGGGTCGCCTGTGATTGTTATGTATATGGCGATGAAACATATCGAACCGATTACGAAGAAATTGCTGAACGCAGGACGCTTGCCGGATGAGCCCATGGCCTTTGTGTGCGACGCGACTTTGGCAGAGCAGAAAGTGCTCATCACGACATTGGGTAATGCCGTTGCTGATGTTGAAAAATCAAAACTTTCACCACCTGCAATCGTTGTGATTGGTGATGTCGTCAAGCTGCATGAAGGATTGGACTGGTTGGGCGCTGCGTCGGGCAAGGAGCTTACGCCAGATCCTTTAGGGCTTAACTTGTTAGACACATCATCATTGTCGGGTAAGACGGCCTGATGAAGGGTTTTGTGATCGCAGCGCCATCTTCTGGCTCTGGAAAAACAACCATCACATTGGGCTTGTTACGTTTGTTGCGCAATCAAGGTTGGAAGGTGACATCCGGAAAGGCGGGGCCTGATTTCATCGACCCGCAATTTCACACGCTTGCACTGGCCAAAGAATGCGTGAATTTTGACCCTTGGGGCATGCGCGAAGAATTGCTTTTGGATCAAACGGCTGCCGCCACATCTCAAGGCGAGATATTGGTCATCGAAGCTATGATGGGTTTGTTTGATGGGGCGGCTGACGGAAGCAGTTCCGCTGCTGATTTGGCCAAATTGTTGAACTTACCGGTCATTTTGGTGTTGGATTGCGCTAAACTCTCTCACTCAGTGGCGGCAATTGTGCATGGTTTCCAATCGTTTCGTTCCGACATTGAAATTGCTGGTGTGATTTTGAACAAGGTTGGCAGTTCGCGCCATGAGCATATGTTGCGAGACGCGATCGGACCGCTTGGCGTAAAAGTATTCGGCGCCGTGATGCGCGATAAGGCTTTATCGCTCCCAGAACGTCATTTGGGTTTGGTGCAAGCCTTTGAGCATCCCTTGATGGATCAATTTATTGAACATGCGGCACGTAAACTCAAAGACGGTGTTGCCGTCGATGATATTATCAATAATTTGGCAGACGCATCGCATAAGCGTGCTGATAATCTTGTTAAAATGCCACCATTGGGCCAACGCACGGCGATCGCCAAAGATTTGGCGTTTTCTTTCATCTATCCGCATTTGCTGGAAGGTTGGAAAGAACAGGGCGCTGAGATCAGTTTCTTTTCGCCCTTATCGGATGATAGCCCCGCTGATGATTGTGATGCGGTTTATTTGCCAGGCGGCTATCCCGAACTTCACGCAGAAGCAATCGCTGGAGCCGACAATTTTCGCAAAGCTATGCTAAATGCGGCACAACGCGGTGCGAAGATTTACGGTGAATGCGGAGGCTATATGACTTTGGGTGAGGGGCTCATTGATGCTGATGACAATCATCACCGCATGCTTGGGCTTCTGCCGGTTGAAACCAGCTTTGCCGAGCGAAAGCGAAATCTTGGGTATCGCAATGTCAAAGTGAAGTCAGACTTTTTCGGTATTTCAAATTTCACCGCACATGAGTTTCACTATTCAACCGAAGTTAGCAACAGCGGAAAAGCACCGCTCTTTTCAGCCACCGATGCTTTGGGTCGTGATTTGGGTTCATTTGGTGCGCAAGTTGGAAATATTGCGGGTTCGTATCTACACATCATTGATCGGGTGGATGGGTAATGAAGATCGAGCACGGTGGAAATTTAGAAAAAGCCATCAAGATCTATGGTGGCGAGCGATCCGAATGGATCGATATTTCAACAGGAATAAGCCCGTTTTCCGCACCAATCCCGGAACTCAGCCTTGAGAGCTGGCAGAGATTGCCAGAACCTTCTTCGCTATCGGAATTGGCTCATATAGCTCAGCGATACTATGGCGCTTCCCAAAAATGCGTGGTCACATCTGGTTCTCAATTTGTGATTAATCATCTGCCTGATCTGCTTGAAGGTGATGTCGGTATCGTTGAACCCACATATGGCGAATATGCCGGCGCTTTCGCGCGACAAAACCGTGATTTTAGGTCGATTAGTTCCATCGATGACATTGGTGATGTTCAATCGATCATTCTCGCCAATCCGAACAATCCAACCGGTCGGGTATTCTCGCAAAAAGAACTCTTTGATCTGGCTGCAAAACTTTCAGCATGCAGCGGATATTTGATTGTCGATGAGGCCTTTTGTGATGTGTCTGATCAAACGTCCATGTTGGCAGGGAACTCAATTGATAATCTGATCGTGTTGCGATCGTTCGGCAAATTTTTTGGTCTCGCTGGTGCACGAATTGGCTTTGTGTTTGCGCAAGATGAGATCTTAGATCAAATTGAACAATTGCAAGGGCCATGGGCCGTATCTGGTCCCAGCATGGCTGTTGCCAAACATGTGCTAACGTCAAATCATATACGCCAAGATCTGTTGAAAAAGATCACGACCCGACATTCGGACATGTTAAATATGCTCAAAGATACTGGACTTGAGATTATTGGGGGCACCAAATTGTTTATGCTTGTCGGTGATGACAATGCAATTGATCTGCATGAACATTTGTTAAAGCATAAAATACTCACCAGAAAATTTGATTATCAATCCAAATGGTTACGTTTGGGATTAACCCGCAATCAAGAGGAGGATGGCCGATTGAAAGATGCAATATCATCCTTTGTTGATCGATGACGGACCATCATCTTCTCATTCTTCTACTTGCGATAATCTTGGACATGGTCGTCGGTGACCCTGACTGGCTATGGCGTAAGCTACCGCATCCGGTTGTAGGTTTTGGAAAGGTCATATCCATACTCGATCAACGTCTTAATCGCATCAGAGACAATCGCCAAATGCGCAAGAAACTCGGTATTCTCGCACTGGCAATCATGCTATTGCTGGCTTTGGTAGCCGGGCTTTTATTGGTTGGTTTATTTGGCCAACTCGGAATACTGGGTTTCGCTTTTGAGACTGTTATTGTGGCGGTTTTAATTGCGCAAAAGAGTATGTCTGATCATATCAAAGCGATCATAGAACCACTGTCGACGGGTGATATCGAAGGTGCTCGAACTGCGGTGAGTATGATTGTCGGGCGCCAGACGGCTGAGATGGAAACATCGGATATTGCGCGCTCATCCATTGAAAGTTTGGCAGAGAATTTTTCAGATGGTGTTGTCGCGCCGATATTTTGGTATGCCATTTTGGGCTTGCCAGGTATTTTCATGTATAAAATGCTCAACACGGCAGATAGCATGATCGGACATAAAACGGTCGAGCATGAAGATTTTGGCTGGGCATCAGCCAAACTAGATGATGTCGCCAATTGGTTGCCCGCAAGAATATCTGCATTGCTGATCGCATTCGCGGCTCTTATCTCACTTGGTGTAGAGCCTTTCAAAAACGCGATTTGGACCGTGTTGAACAATGCGTCACTTCATCGTTCACCCAATGCAGGCTGGCCGGAAACAGCGATGGCTGGGGCACTTGGTATCGTTTTATCCGGTCCAAGAACTTATAATGGTAAGATCACGCATGAGCCTTATCTTAATCCCACCGGGCGTCTAAAACTTACGCATTTGGATCTTGAAGCAGCGTCAAAATTGTTTTGGTTGGCATGCATAATCGAAGCCGTAATTGTCTTCTTTGTTCTTCTAACTAGCGTTTGGGCTTAACCATAGATAAAGCTTCAACTGGTAATTGTCCCATAATTCCGCTATTTTTAGCGTCAATTACTTGTATTTTTTGAAATTGTGGGGAGTTTCACCATGCGTAATTTTTTGGCAGCACTCGCTGTTGTGTTTATGATTTTACCTGCCTCCAATGCGATTGCAGCGCCTTTGGAAGCCCGTATCGATTTGTCATCCCAGACAATGGTGGTCAAAAAGAACGGGAAAGTAAAATATAGATGGAAGATTTCGAGCGGCCGTAAAGGCTATAGCACACCAACAGGTCGTTGGTCTGCAAAATGGTTGTCTAAACATCACCGTTCACGCAAATATAACAATGCGCCAATGCCATATGCGGTGTTTTTCCATGGCGGATACGCGGTGCACGGAACGGACGCGATTTCACGACTTGGTCGTCCAGCGTCACACGGTTGCATTCGCTTGCACCCAGAAAATGCTTCCAAGTTTTACAATCTTGTTGAGCGTACAGGTTTGAAAAACACACGCGTTGTGATCAAGCATTAATCGCAAAAACATGAGTTTGAAAATATGCCCTTGCCGGTTTTTGATCGGTGAGGGCTTTTTTATAGGGTGTGTTTAATGTTCCATCGGTCATGAAACCATTGCCATTGGCCCGGATATTCACGCACCCATTCTTCCACTTTGTCATTGAGCAATTGAGAAGTTGCGGTAATGTCAATGTCGCCGTTGCTTCCCTTGGGTAATTCAATGGCCGGTTCAAGCTCAAGTCTAAAGCGTCCTTCAGGCAAACGAACGCAGCGCGCTGGGAATACATCACAATTATATTGGCGCGCGAGTTTTGCCAAAAGAGGATTTGTTTTTACGGTGTGACCGAAGAAAAGTGTCTCACCACCTTTGGAAAACTTCTGATCAACCAACATACCAACGCCGCCACCAGCATCCAGTTTGCGCGCTAAATTCCATGCAGCACCGGCTGTAGAGGCAACAAGATCTTTCATATGCTCGCCGCGGGCAGCCAAAACTTTTTCTGCGATATATTTGTTGTTTGGGGGACGAAAAAGTGCGCTGACGCCAAGGTTATACCGCTGGGAAATAATCGGTAATAGTTCGAAATTTCCGCTGTGGATGGTAAAAACAATGAATGGGCGCCTATTTTCGACAAGATCTGCGAAAACCTCATGCCCGATGACCTCAATATTACTATTTTCAGGTGACTCCGGATCAAAAAATGAAATTCGGTCCAAATAGATATATTCAGCTGCTAACCGCGCCATATTGGTCCACATTTCCAGCGCGATCTGCTCATGTTCCTCATTGGTCTTTTCAGGAAAAGCGATCTGAAGGTTTTTCAATGCGAGTTTGTGGCGTTTTGTGCGTGGTCCAACGATTTTAGCAAGACGTCCCATCACATTTAATGCTGTATTCATCGGCATAAGACGAAGGACAAACAAAAGCGCCAAAACAAATTGCGCGACAAACCAATCACTGGCATTCTTGGTGAACTTTCTCAGTTCAGCGATACATCTTCTGACAATTTTTGCCAATGAATATCCAACTCGTTGATGATCAGAATTTTAAAATGATTTTACCGAAGACCTGACGGCCTTCCATGCGTTCTAGCGCTTTATGGATGTTTTCCATGTCAACTTCAGTGTCGATAACTGGCGCGACCAAACCTTGAGACATTTTCATCATCGCGTTTTTCATATTATCCATGGTGCAACCAAATGAGCCCATGAGTTTGAGCTGTTGCTGGAACAACATCATGAGATTGACCTGGGTGGATACACCGGACGTCGAACCACATGTGACCAAGCGACCACCTTTTTTCAAACTGAACATTGAACCGGCCCACGTGTCGGCACCCACATGTTCAAATACGACGTCAACACCTTGTTTTTTGGTGATTTTTCTGACGCGGCCCTCAAATCGATCTTCGCGATAATTAATCACATAGTCTGCGCCTAGAGCTTTAGCTTTTTCGATTTTATCGTCAGACCCGACAGTTGTGATGACTGTACAGCCCATCTTCTTCGCCAGTTGGATTGCTGCTGTGCCGATGCCAGATCCACCTGCGTGGATCAAGATCCATTCGCCAGGTTGAAGTTTAGCATTATCAAACAGCATGTGTTCCACAGTGCCAAACGTCACGGGTGCGAGCGCAGCACCAATTGCATCTACATTCGGTGGTGCCGGAACAAGCAAGCGAGCAGGGTAGTTCACGCGCTCACGTGCAAAGCCGTCAAGGTGGAAGCCGTGGACCCCACCAACCTCTGTGCAAAGGTTGTCGCGACCTTCTTGGCAGTTTTTACAAAGCCCACATACCCGTGCACCGTAAATTGAAACGAGTTGGCCTGGAACGAGACCTGCTGTTCCGGGACCCACTTCTTCGACAACGCCAGAGGCTTCTGCGCCAATAACAAGCGGCATTTTGCGTTTGGCAAATGCCATGCCGCGCCAACCCCAAACATCGATATGGTTGAGTGCAACGGCTTTGATGGAAAGCTTAACTTCGCCAACGCCCGGAGCGCCTGGTTCATCGATCTCAGTGATCTCAAGTTTGCGGTCTTCGACCAATTGCAGCGCGCGCATCGACAATCCTTGTAGTCTTATTGTTTACCGGCAATGTGAAATTGCTTGGTTTTGTTTATGTTGGGCTAGCTGATATGACAAGACAAGCGTTTTGTCCACCAAATCCAAACGAGTTGGAAAGGATAGAGTTCACCTGCATCTCGCGTTTGACGTTGGGAACAACATCCAATTCGATGGCTGTATCGGGATTATCATAGTTAATCGTGGGCGGCAGTGTCCCTGTTTTGATTGTCATAACAGAGAAAATTGCTTCTACAGCACCGGCAGCAGTGAGCGTATGCCCAATCATCGATTTGTTCGAAGAGACCGGAATGTTGCTTAGATTGTCGCCGAACACATTATGGAGCGCAAGATATTCCATCTTATCATTTTCAGGTGTTGATGTGCCATGTGCGTTGATATAGCCGATATCCTCTGGCTTGATCCCCGCGTCATCGAGCGCCGCATGAATGGCCGCCATAGCCGGCGCTGCATCAGGAGATGAACGCGTTCTATGGAAATGATCAGCTTTTTCTCCGCAGCCTTGAATGATGCCATGTATTTTGGCACCGCGTGCGGTCGCAGCTTCAAGAGATTCCAATACAAGAGTTGCAGCGCCTTCAGCGATCACAAATCCGTCTCTATCCTTGGAAAAAGGCTTAGATGCTTTTTCAGGCGGGTCATTTTGTGTTGAAAGCGCAGACAATAGCGAAAAGCGGATAACTTGTTCTGCGTTGACTGATCCGTCGGTCGCGACTGCCAAAGCGCGTTCTGTTCGTCCTTGCTGAATAGCTTCAACACCGAGCTGAATAGCTGTTGCGCCTGATGCACAGGCGGTTGATAAGGTAACTGGTAAACCACGTGTGCCAAATTTATCTGCCAAACGCTCCGACACCATACCAAATTGCCCGGAATCGTAGACCGAGCGTTTTGGCTTATCGTGCAAAATATTGAGGAATTTTCTGTAAACAGAGCTTTCCTTTTGCTCAGCTGATAATTCTTTGGCTAACTCAAACCGATCTTCCCAATCTGGTTCCGCTGGTGGAGCAGCAAGAAATAATGGTCCATTGAACTCACCATTAATGCCAGCATCAGTGAGTGCTTCGACTGTTGTGTTCTCCGCTAGAATATAAGTGCGGTCGACGATTGAATTTGCTTCTGCGCCGATGAAATCAACACTGCCGCAAATGAGGGTCGACAATTCATCAGTCGCAAAGCGCTCAATCTTGTGGATGCCTGATACTCCGGAACTTAGTTTATTCCAGTTCTCTTCCAAGCCTTCGCCCAAAGAAGATACAACGCCCATTCCGGTAACAACAACAATGGGTCGGCCCATATGGTCTGTAAATGCAGGTGATGTCATGTGGATTTCCTTACCTTACACTTTTCGCCTAAGCTTTTGACAATGTTGCCAAACCCTCGGATCGATGGTGGCCAATACTGGTGACAACAGCTTTGCTTGCTGCTTGTGCCATCGGAGCGTCGAGGTCCTCGGCAAATGGTGCAATTTGTGCACCATTTTTAAGCGCGATCGCGCCAAGCGCAAGACCTAACGGGAATTGTGCTTCCAAAGTGTGGCCAAAAACTGCGCTCGTGGTTCTAATCGTTGAATTTGCGTGATTTGACACAAGATAGTCTTTTTCCATTTGCGTCGCTGCGCTGTAACCGCTTGTACCTGATAGAACCAAAGTGTCTGCATCATCGCCGACTTTTAGTTCACTGTTAAGCCGGTCCATCCGTTTGATAAATGCGTCTTTATCGCGTGCGCCCGCATCACCCAATACGCCATCAATATTGGCATAGATTTTTGCACTGCGGGCAATCGCATGATCTTTTGATTCCAAAATAAGAAATACACCAGCAGATCCGAATACGATGCCGCGTTTATCATCACGCTGCCAAATCGGGCGGGCAGGGGATGTTTCAAGCGCATTGATTGATTCCAAGATATAAAGATAGTCTTCGCGTTCGGCGACAAAGGCGCCACCCACAAGGCAATGAGTGGAGGAGCCAGCTTGAATTCTGGCAACTGCGGTTTCAATTGACGAAACTCCAGACCCTTCTTCACCCATAAATGTGCGAGAAGAACCGGTGACTTTATGCACAATTGAAATATTGCCGGCCATTAGGTTCGATAATTGCGACAAGAAGAGCGTTGGACGAACTTCAGTGCGCAGTTTTTCGTTGAGCAAAACATCTTTGTCGTTCCGCTTCAGCGATTCTTCGACAATGATGGTATCCACATCAGAATCGCGTTCACCGCCACCACCGCAGACAATCATGTCCATGGTTGAACAGGCATCTGCATCGTCTTTAAAGCCAGCATCATCGAGCGCTAAACCCGCTGCATAAACCCCAAGTTTTTGCCAATTGCCCATTTGGCGCTGATCACCGCGGCGCGGGATTTGTTCGTTCCAATCAATTTCCGGCATAGGATGCAATGGAAAAGGGGGAATAAGCTGATCATCGACAATTGGCGTTATTGTACCGCTCATCAGTAATTCTTCATGTGCGGCAACACCAACGCCCAGGGAAGTGACAAGCCCAATCCCCGTGATGACAACATCATTCTTGCTATTTGTATTCATCAAGGTTTCCCTATATGTGAATTTTTTAAGATTGTGCGCCAGCTTTATATGTATCTATTGCATCTTGCAGGCTAACTCTCTCCGCGAGCTCCATAATATGCTCAAGAGTTGGCACCTCGTCAAATGATCGCGTTGCAAATTTAAGCTGGCTATTACAAACGCGTTTTCCATCCACTGAAATCGAACATTTTGAGACAACGAAGCCTGAGCCTTCATGTTCAATTTTTGAATTGATTTGAAGCGTTTCGGATGGATTTACAAATTGGCGCATTTTGGCTGTATCGACGGACATTAAGAACGGCATGACCTTAAATTCGGACAAGGCCATATATAAAATGCCGGAGGCTTGCGCCATGCTTTCGATTAAAAGAACGCCCGGCATAAGCGGCATGCCGGGGAAATGACCTTCAAATATCGGGCTCTTTTCGGGAACAACAGATTCCACCACAATGCTCTGATCTGCAAAGTCGATGCTTTTGACGTGATCAAGCATTTGAAAATATTCTAAAAGCATCGTGTCAGACCTGAACTAAACGATATAAATTAGTCTTTGGCAGCTTTTAGCTCATCGATTTTGCCGCAGAGATTTTTCAAAATGAAGTAATCATCTGCATCGGCTTTACCGTCATTGATTTCCTGGGTCCATTGCTCAAGCGGGACTTTGATGCCAAATTCTTTATCAATAGCAAAAACGATATCCAAAAAGTCCAAGCTATCGATACCCAAATCATCAACAGTATTACTATCTGGTGTGATTGTTTCTAGATCGATTTCACTGGTTTCAGCAATGATTTCTGCAACTTTGTTAAACGTCTCAGACACGGAACGGAACCTCATGTATTTTCGTATTTGTCGCGAAGCTATAGTGAACTACGCGCAAAAAGCCAATGATTAATTGCAACAAGTATAGATATTGAACAAATTCTCTTGTGCTTGGTGTGTTTAGAAATGAAAAAAACGCAGAAAAATTCATTCCTGTGCAAATTGGCTTTTACATTTAATTGTGGTGGTACTATGAACAAAATACAGGAGTATTACGCAGATAGATGAGAAATATGTGTGTGATGCGAGATATAACTGGTGCTAATGCCAGAGAAACAAGGGAATTATTATGTCTGAACGCGAGAGCATGGAATTCGACGTTGTCATCGTAGGTGCTGGGCCTGCGGGTCTTTCAGCTGCAATTCGTTTAAAACAACTGGATGAGAACCTGTCTGTTGTGGTTTTGGAAAAGGGTGCCGAGGTTGGTGCGCACATCCTGTCCGGGGCAGTTGTTGATCCAGTTGGTGTTGATAAATTAATACCTGGCTGGCGCGAAGAGAGCGATCATCCGTTTAAAACTGAAGTCAAAGATGACCACTTTTTAGTGCTTGGACCAGCGGGTTCAATTGGCTTGCCAAACTTTGCAATGCCGCCTTTGATGAACAATCACGGCAATTACATCGTATCTTTGGGAAATGTATGTCGTTGGCTTGGTGAAAAGGCTGAATCGCTTGGCGTTGAGGTCTATCCGGGATTTGCCGCAGCTGAAGTGCTTTACAATGATGATGGCGCAGTGATTGGCGTTGCGACAGGTGATATGGGCATCGGCAAAGATGGCGAGCCTGGGCCTAATCATGAGCCAGGCATGGAGCTTTTGGGCAAATATGTGTTGATCGGTGAAGGTGTGCGCGGCTCGCTTGCCAAGCAGATCATCAACAAATTTGACCTAAGCGCTGACCGCGAACCACAAAAGTTTGGTATCGGGATTAAAGAGCTTTGGCAGGTGAAACCAGAAAACCATAAACAAGGTTTGGTTCAGCACTCTTTTGGCTGGCCACTTGATATGAAAACGGGCGGCGGCACGTTCCTTTATCACCTTGAAGACAACATGGTTGCGGTTGGTTTTGTTATCCACCTGAATTACAAAAACCCATATTTGTCGCCGTTTGAAGAATTCCAGAGATTTAAAACCCATCCATCGATTAAGCCGACTTTCGAGGGTGGCAAGCGCCTCTCTTATGGTGCGCGTGCGATTACCGAAGGCGGGTTCCAATCCGTACCGAAACTTACCTTCCCAGGTGGTGCATTGATCGGTTGTTCAGCCGGATTTGTGAATGTGCCGCGTATTAAAGGTTCTCATAATGCGATGCTGTCTGGCATGTTGGCTGCTGAAAAAGTGGCAGCCGCACTTGCAGCTGGTCGCGAACAGGATGAGATCATCGAGTACGAAAATGAATGGCGTGGCTCACAGATTGGCGAAGACTTGAAAAAGGTGCGCAATGTAAAGCCGCTTTGGTCAAAATTCGGTACGATTATTGGTGTCGGCCTTGGTGGTCTGGACATGTGGCTCAACACATTGATCAAATGGTCGCCATTTGGCACGATGAAACATGGCAAGCCTGACCATGCGTGTTTGGAACCTGCCAGCCAGCATAAGAAGATAGACTATCCAAAACCGGATAATGAAGTCAGCTTTGATCGTTTGTCATCTGTGTTCTTATCGAGCACCAATCATGATGAAGATCAGCCGGTTCACCTCAAGCTTGCAGATGCTGACTTGCAAAAATCATCTGAGCTTGATGTATTTGCCGGTCCTTCAAACCGATATTGCCCAGCCGGGGTGTATGAATGGGTGGAAGATGAAGGCAAACAGAACTTTGTGATCAACTCGCAAAACTGTGTGCATTGTAAAACCTGTGACATCAAGGACCCTAATCAGAACATCAATTGGACTGTGCCGCAGGGCGGCGAGGGGCCAATGTATCCTAATATGTAGGATATCCAAATATGTAAGCTTTTTGAGCGTATGAAACAAAAAAACGGCTGCGGGAGATCCTGCAGCCGTTTTTTATTTGTTTGACCTAAACCCAATTAAGCAGCTTTTGCTTTTGCATCCGCCTCTATTGTTTTTTCAAAAGAGCGTTTCTTTTTCGCTGGCATGCCTGCATAGATGCCACTTTTGTAATCACCTTCTTTGACCACAGCATTGGCCGCAACCACGGTTTTTGGTGCTAGATTGGCACCTGCTAAAATACGAACGCCTGAGAAGATGAGCGCATCAGCTCCAATTGTGATTTGTTTTTTGCGAATTGGCGCGTATTTCAGCGGTCCATCGGCGTTATCAATATCGAAATCAAAACTAATGAGCGATGTCTGGTGGGCAATCGATACGTTGTCTCCGATCTTAATGCCGCCCTTGCCATCGAGATAACAAGTTTCGAAAATGGCGACATTATCGCCAAATTCGATCTCTTCCCAATAGGTGATGCGAACGCCTGTTTCGAACAGAACATTTTCACCGCATGATTTGGCCAAACGTTTGGCCCACAAATAGCGCATAAAGATGCCGAGTTTCCATGGCATGAGTTCCAAAATGGGCCATGTCATCTTGAACAAAAACCGCGGTAGAACTGCAAAAATAGAGTTCAATACCGTGATAATCGGCTTGAGAATTTGAAATAATTTACGTCCAGTCATAGAGAAATCTCCTAATGATAACCAGAAACTAAGTTCATGTTATCATTAGACACGAGACGTCTTAATTTTTCCGTATTTGCTGATTTTGAATTCAATTATGATTAAAGAATTCTAAAATCGCTGGGAGACATTCTTCAGGTGCTTCTTCAGCAACAAAATGCCCACAAGACAGCTGCAAATCTTTTAAATTATCAGCCCAGGGTTCCCATTCTTTGCGGGGGGCATCTGCCATATTTTTTAAAAAGCTACTGCCATAAACGGCTAGTACCGGGCATTGGATTTTCGCACCCTTTTGCTGGTCTATGCGGTCATGTTCAACATCTGTTGTGGCGCCAGAACGATAATCTGCGCATGAAGCTGCAATCACTTTATTGGATCTGAATTGTGCTTTGTAAGTCTCGATGGATTCTGAAGGGAGTTGAGTTTGATCACCAGCCCATCTTGCAAAAATATGATCCATATAATGGTCTGGTTCAGCCGCAATCAATGTTTCAGGCATTGGGGCGGGTTGGGCAAGGAAAAGCCAATGATAGGTGCCCATTGCGTTGTTCCAATCCATATTATCCCAAACAGATAATGTTGGCACGATATCAAGTGCGCAATATGCTGTGATTTTTTCGGGGTGATCGAGGCACATACGAAATCCAACACGGGCGCCTCGGTCGTGCCCAAGTACTTGAAACTTGTCATGTCCGAGCTCTGACATGAGCGCAACAATGATTTCAGCGAGATTGCGTTTGGAATAAGCGTAATTTTCTGCATCAGGTTCAGGACCTTCGCTTTCACCATAACCTGGTAGATCAACCATGATCACTTTATGCGTCTTGGCAAGTTCAGGGGCCAAAAAACGCCACATATAAGATGATTGCGGATAGCCATGCAGGAGTAAGATCGGTGTGCCATTACCTGCTGTCCATAACGCTAAATTCAATCCTGATACATGTATCGATTTTTGTTCAAATCCAGAGATCATGATGATCAACTCCTGTTAAAAGACAAGGTCGCAAATGAGCAGCCATAACCCGGTAGTTAATAGAGCGGTTGCAGTGCCAATTGTAATCGAGGTCGCAGCTAGTCTTTGTCCGGTGCCAAATTGCTGCGCAACGACCCATGAATTAATGCCAACTGGAAGCGCTGCGATCGAGACAAGTACGCGTGTGGTGAATTCTGGAGCGCCAAAGACCAAAGACAAGCCTAAAACAATTGCCGGCATCAACATAAGTTTAAACGTGACGAGCACCAAGGCAGGCGGAATTTGCCCTGAAATACCGTAGCGTCGCGTTGCCATGCCGACAGCAAAGAGCGCCAGAGGCCCAACAGTTGCGCTGATATTATCAATCAAACGATCCGCTAATGGTGGTGGGTTGATGCTAAGAATTTTGACGACAAAACCGGCCAAAATACCCAATACGAGAGGGTTGGAAAGTAATTGTTTTAAGAATTTTTGCAAGACATTCAGTAGGTTAATGTCGGTGTCCACTGCACCATCTTTTCGGTTAGCCCATTCAAATTGAATGATCGTAGCTGCGAGCATGAGGGGAAGATGGATGGTCAGGATTTTGGACAAAATTGCAACGCCCGCCGCACCATACACCCCTGTAATAAATGGAATTCCGACCAAAACACAGTTGGAAAATGCGCCAGTGACACCTGCCACAACGCCTGCGCGCGTATCCCGGCCGAAGACATATTGAATGACGATATGAGATAATGCCCAGATCATAATTCCGGCACTGAAATATACCGCCCAAATGACCAACACTTCACCGCTGCCGAAATCAGCGTTCAAGATGTTTTTGAACAATAGTAGCGGCACGCCAACATTATAGATGAAGCTTGTTAATCCATCTCCAATCTCGGGCTTCAAATAATTCGTCGCAACCGCGACATAGCCCAAGCCAATGAGCGAAAAGATATAGAGAATGGTTTCAATATAAGGTGGCATTAGGTAGACTTTGTCATTTGTGGATGGACCCCAAAGTTAAATCCTTGCCAATGAAAGCGCAAATGGATAATTCTCATAATTCATAGAAAGGCGGGCTCATGTCAGGATTTAAGAGTTTTACACCATTGGCACAATCACTGCCGGCAAGTGTTCCGTTTGTGGGTCCTGAAACCTCAGAACGCGCCAGTGGAAAATTGTTTTCAGCGCGCATTGGGGCGAATGAAAATGGTTTTGGCTTTTCACCTTTGGTGCAAAAGACCATTGAAGATGAGGCGCATTTATCCTGGCGCTATGGTGATCCTGAGAGTTTTGATCTGAAAAATGCGATCAGCGCCAAGCTGGGTGTTGAGTTCAATCAGATCGTTGTGGGCGAGGGCATTGATAGCCTTCTGGGCCTCATGGTGCGAATGATTGTTGAACCGGGCGTGCCGGTTGTCACTTCAGTCGGTGCCTATCCAACTTTTAACTTTCACGTAACGGGCTTTGGCGGGCAGTTGCATGCGGTTCCTTACAAAGACGATCGAGAAGACTTGGGGGCATTGCTTGATAAAGTGCGCGAGACAAAAGCGCCTCTGGTTTATTTTGCAAATCCGGATAATCCAATGGGTACGTGGTGGTCATCTAAAGATATTGTCGAATTTGCCAATAATCTTCCCGCAACGACGATGCTGATTTTGGATGAGGCCTATGTTGAAATGGCACCCGAAGAAGCTGTGCCTGCAATGTCGGCGTTCTTAGACATGCCAAATGTCGTACGCATGAGAACTTTCTCAAAGGCCTATGGTTTAGCTGGCATGCGTGTGGGCTATGTGATTGGTCAGAAAGACACGATTTCAATGTTTGATCGTGTTCGCAATCATTTTGGTATGTCCCGATTATCGCAAAAAGCTGCCTTGGCGGCGATCAGCGATGATGCTTGGCTCGAGAAGGTCCTCGGTCTCATTTCAAATTCGCGGGTTAAGATTGAGAAAATCGCTGAAAATTACGGGTTTAAAGCAATACCATCAGCCACTAATTTCGTTACGATCGACTGTGGTCGCGATGGCGATTATGCGCGGGAAATTTTGAAGGAACTTATGGATCGCGGTATCTTTGTTCGTATGCCGGGTGTGGCACCCCTAGATCGATGCATCCGTGTGAGCGTTGGACCGGATGAAGAAATAGAGCGATTTGAGGTGGCGTTGAAAGACGTGATTGCCAAAATCAACTAGTTGAACGAATTAACCCTCGCAGCCATCCGGGAGGAAATAGATAGTTGCAAGGGTTATTTTTGAACTGTGATCATAATGCTTAGTGCATTGTCATCCATTCGCGAGCTTCACGAAGCGCTTTTGCGATGTCAGATTTTGACATTGAACCTGTCAATTCTGCACGCAAAGTTGCTGCGCGCTCAGATCCTTTAATTGCTGCAATGTTGAGCCATTTATGAGCTGCAATCATATCAACATCGCAATCTCTACCAGTTGCATACATAAGGCCCATGTCACACAAGATGTCAGCGCGGACTTCGCCTGCGATCATCGGGTTATTCATATCAGTAATTTCAAAACGTGCCATTTTAAATATTCCCTGTCATGTTGACCGTCTCGGTCGTTGTTTGCTTGTTCCCCCAAAAGGGGTGTGCCGTTTTCGGCTTCTTATGTGTTTGCCCTTTTTGGGCTTATTATTCCCGTCTTTATGAGCGGGTTTATCCCTGTCTGCTCTTGAGGAGCTTTTGCTTGTCTTCTTTGAACTTATCGTTCGTATTCGCACTGTTTTTCAGCGCTTGTTTGATGTTGGCTAGAATGCCGCAATGGTTTGAAAATGCTGTTAAATTCCATGATTAATATGAAATAAACAAAATAAAAACGAATGGTAAATTTGAGAATTTGTTAAACATCAACGCGCCTGATTCTGTTGCGATTCGAGGCGATTTTAACGCTTGATTCAGATTTGAATTTCAACCTTTGAGTAACCAAGTTGCACGAAGACAAAATCGAGTTTTATTAAAATTGCTCATAATTTGTGGGGTGCAATCGACCGTTTTGCCCCTTTAAAACAGCTATTTCGCGACCGTTTACCTATTTGAACCGAATATGAACGGCACTCTCAGAATAGGTTCAGTTCCATTATGGCAAATTGTTACTCGTAGCGTTGAGAAGACCTTTTCTCATCGATTTTGAGTAAGGATGACAGCATGACTATTTTGGCCCGACGATTTACAATCATAAGCTTGGTGCTGATGATTTTTGCGTTTTTGTTGGCGAGTGCCGTTCACAAAAATAAAGCAGCTAACAATCCATATCTAACAGGCGATTTGTTCATTTGCACAACAGGCAATGAAACGATCTGCGGTGTGCGAAACACCTTGGTCAATCAGTAAAGCGTAAGAAGGTTTCCATCATGATTTCTGCAATTCTTAGAGTGACATTGTTTGCATGTGTATTGGTTGGTCCTTTATGCGCAATGAAAATGGGCCAAGAGCGCCCCTTCGATGACAGCGCAAGCGCAGCTGGTTTGGTATTGATCAACAGTTTGCAACGTGGCTAAAACTCCACACATCTGTTCAAAAATATCAAGTTGTAAGAAATCAGTTATTCCACTGTCAAAAAACTTTGGTTATAACATCTCATGGACAATCATATTAGAACAAACAATTTCACAACTCCCGAGCCAATTGAAGCTTGCGAGTATAAAAGCGTGACCGAGGCGGTCGACGCATTGACGACTATTTACGAGCGGAATGTCAATTTTTTGCGACAATCCTTCGAAGCATTTAACCCTAAAATTAAGAAGTTTTACCGGGCTTATTATCCGGAAATTTGCATTTCCTGCCATTCATTTGAGCATATTGATTCGCGCCTGTCTTTCGGACATTTTTCATCACCAGGCGTTTACAGTGCGACGATCACCAATCCTCAACTCTTTAGATCATATCTGATTGAGCAACTCACGTTTATTGGCGAGAATCATGACGCAGTTTTTGTAATCGGTGAATCTGACACGCCAATTCCGCTGCATTTTGCCATTACAAGCGAGACCAGCGTTAACGCCAATTTGGGACCTGATTTTAAACTCTCACTGCGTGATTATTTTGATACACCAGATTTATCCATTACCGATGATTCAATTGTAAATGGAACCTTAGAACATGCACCTGGCGAAACGCGACCATTAGCGCCTTTTACAGCGCAAAGGGTGGACTATTCTTTGGCGCGCTTGTCGCACTATACAGCAACAGACCCAGATCATTATCAAAACTTTGTTTTGTTCACGAACTATCAGTTTTATATCGACGAGTTCAGCGACTATGCCAAAAAACTAATGGCTGAAGGTGGTGGTGGTTACGAAAGCTTTGTTGAGCCTGGGAACTTTATTACCAAGGCAGGTGAAGTTGCAGGCGAAAATCCGTTCACCAAAACACCACAGATGCCGGCTTATCATCTTAAAAAGCCCGGCCATGGTGGTATCACCATGGTCAATATTGGTGTTGGACCTTCGAACGCAAAAACAATTACTGATCACGTCGCCGTGCTGCGCCCGCATGTTTGGCTCATGCTTGGCCATTGCGCCGGTCTGCGGAATAGCCAAAGCTTGGGTGATTATGTCCTTGCTCATGCTTATGTGCGCGAAGATCATGTGCTTGATTCAGATTTGCCAGTTTGGGTACCCATTCCCGCATTGGCAGAGGTGCAAGTTGCGCTTCAAGATGCTGTTGCTGAAGTCACAGGTTATGATGGGTATGATCTCAAGCGCATTATGCGGACCGGGACAGTCGCAACCATTGATAATCGAAATTGGGAATTACGTGATCAACGCGGGCCCGTTCAACGCTTGTCGCAATCACGCGCTGTCGCACTTGATATGGAATCCGCAACAATCGCAGCCAACGGGTTCCGCTTCCGCGTGCCTTATGGCACTTTGCTTTGTGTGTCAGATAAACCGCTTCATGGAGAGTTGAAATTGCCCGGTATGGCGTCTGATTTTTATCGGACGCAGGTTGATCAGCATTTACGCATCGGTATTCGCGCAATGGAACTCTTGTCTGAAATGCCTGTTGCGAGGCTTCATTCGCGAAAACTTCGAAGCTTTACCGAAACAGCATTTCAATAGGGTTTTCATCGTGACTAAAATTGGAATTTTACAATGTGGTGATCACCCTGAAGAGGTTGCGAAGAAGCATCACTCTCACAGTGCTTTGTTTGAAAAAATGTTTGGTGGTCATCGTCTTTTGTTTCAAACATATCGCGTGAATTATAGTGAGTTTCCTGATCATATTGGTGCCTGCGATGGCTATATCATCACAGGTTCGCGCCATGGTGTTTACGAAGATCACGACTGGATTGCGCCTTTAGAGCAAATGGTTCGCGATTGTTTTGCCGCTTCAATTCCAGTGATTGGCATATGCTTTGGTCATCAATTGATGGCGCAGGCTTTGGGCGGCAAAGTGGAAAAATTTGCTGCCGGATGGAGTGTCGGTAAAGTCGATTATACCTCTCGCGATGGCAAAACTGTCACTTTAAATGCCTTCCATCAGGACCAAGTCATTAAAGCACCGGAGGATAGTGAGCCGATATTAAGTTCAGCATTCTGCCAATATGCCGGTCTTTCTTATGGCAAAAAGGGCATGTCGATGCAGCCACATCCTGAAATGGATGCAGAATTTATTCGTGATCTCTTGGATGCAAAAGGTGAGGCGCTTTTTGATGAGCAGCAATTGGCTGATGCTTATGAAGGTCTGACAGACGATATTGATGTCGACCATGCCACTGCTATGCTGCTGTCCATTCTAACTCCTGAACTGAAACCGGCTTAGATTATGACATATTCTTTAAAGCAAATTGGTGACAAGAAACTACTTTATGTTATGGCTGCGCAACCCGAATATGGAGTTGAATTACAGGCTCGGATTAATCCACTTATGTGTGGTGTTGGTCCTGTTGAAGCTGCTGTGATGGTGACAAATGCTTTAACTGAGCTCAAACTTAAAGGTGATATGCCATTTATGGTTGTTTCTTTGGGTTCGGCAGGTTCAAGAACACTCGAACAAACTGGCGTTTATCAGGCAAAAACTGTGTCTTATCGGGATATGGATGCAAGTGCGCTTGGGTTTGAAAAAGGAACGACACCTTTGTTGGATTTGCCCAAGGAACTGACGATGCCTGTTCTTATGCACGGAATTGAAGCTGTTAAGCTATCAACTGGTGCAAATGTTGTTTCCGGCGCAGCCTATGACGACATAGATGCAGACATGGTTGATATGGAAACATTTGCGATTTTGCGCGCCTGCCATTTGTTCGAACTTCCACTCATTGCTCTTCGCGGTATTTCAGACGGTAAAGACGAGTTGGATAAGTTGGAAGATTGGACGGAATATTTGCATATAATTGATGCAAAATTGGCTCAAACTATTGATATATTAGAAGAAAATATCAATTACAATAGCTTGACCTTCCAAAATTAAATCCGTTCTCGCGGACTTTACCTGTTGCCAATTGGCAACGGGTTTCGAGCAAGTTTTGTTAAAAACTTATTAAGTATTGTATCTTTCTCCCATTATGTCCATTTGTGTGGTTCTCTAGCTAAGCGGATTTATTCTGCTTCCTGCGTGTGTGTTGAAATCGAGTTTTGCTGTGAATTACAGACTATTCTTCATTTCGGTTTTTTGTTTTTTTGCGATGCTGGTGACGAACGCATCTGCAGAAACCCTTTACGGTGCGATGACGAAAGCCTATCAGGACAATCCTGATTTGCTGGCGGCTCGAGCTGAATTACGCGCAACAGATGAAACGGTTGCAATTGCAAGAGCTGGTCGCCGTCCGACCATTGCCGGTGAAGCGAGTGTCACAGCTCAGGACACAAATGGTGTTGATACAAGCTCTGCTCAAATTGGCTTAAGCATTTCACAATCGATATTTGACGGTTTCCGTACCAAAAATAGTATTCTTTCAGCGCAAACGCGCGTTTTGTCTGGGCGTCAGGTGTTGATTTCCAACGAAATGGATATCTTGATTTCGACTGTTCAGTCTTATCTGGATGTGCTCCTGAATCAGCAAATTACCAGTATTCGCAGTCAAAACCTCGATTTTCTTGAGGAACAGCTGAAAGCGTCTCAAACTCGTTTGCGTGTCGGAGAGGGTACTCGAACGGATGTTGCGCAAGCCGAGGCCAGTCTGGCTGCCGCAAAAGCACAAGTTTTTGCAGCAGAAGCAGCGTTGAAAGCAAGTTCTGCGCTTTACAAGCAAACGGTTGGCGTTAAACCGCGTGGTTTGCGGGTTCCGCAAATCCCAAAACGTGTATTACCCCGCTCACTAAATTCAGCCCTTGCAATTGGACTTCAAAAACATCCAGCTTTAGTCTCGGCAAATCTTTCGATTGATGCTGCTGAGTATGATGTCAAAGTTCAAGAAAGTTCCGTTTTACCAGGTGTGAGCCTTACAGGTTCTATTTCCCAAAATGATAGTGACGTGACAACGGCTAGGATTGGCGCCCAACTCACCATTCCGATTTTTACAGGCGGCGCTAATGCAGCTCGCATTCGTCAATCTAAAGAAGTGCTCGGTGAGCAGCAGATTAGATTGGATTCAACGCGTAGGCAGCTTGAGCAGCTTATCATCAATGCCTGGGTGAATTTCGAATCATCAAAAGCATCCATTACGGCGAATGATGCCCAAGTTAAAGCAGCCCAACTGGCACTATCGGGTGTTCTTGAAGAGCGCAAAGTTGGACAGAGAACAACTCTTGATGTTTTGAACGCACAAGCAAGTGTGCTGAACGCACGTGAATCGTTGTCCCGGGCCCGAGCAAACTACGTCGTAGCCGCTTACAATGTATTATATTCAACGGGTCTGTTAACGGTCAATGATCTTGGATTGCGTGTGAAGCGCTATAAACCCGAAGTTCATTTCGAAGCCGTTGAGGATAAGTGGTTTGGCCTGCGAACTGTGACTGAATAGGTCGTTTTCTTCTAATTTTTGCGATTTTCCACAAGGTTTCACGCCAAAAGGTGCTGAATTCCAAAAATATTCTATGAATCGTCGGCAACTAAGCTAAGGTCGCGCAAAAATCTGGCGGGAGTTGATATTTGGCCGACCATAAGAAAAATCCAGACCATCGTTATGTCAATGATTTGCGCAGAATCGATTATGCCCAATCGGTTTCTCAAAGAATTCGCAACCAGATCGTGCCCATTGGTCTTTCTGTTGTTTTCTTATCTATTATCGCTCTATTCGCGGGTAGCGAGTTAACGGGTATTTCTGAAGAACCTCTCCTTATTGCAGTTGCAGCCGTTATTGGCGGTTATATGGCGCTCAATATTGGTGCTAATGATGTCGCCAATAACATGGGACCTGCTGTTGGCGGGAAGGTTATTACAGTATTTTGGGCGATCGTAATTGCGGCCATTTGTGAAAGCGCAGGTGCGCTGCTTGCAGGTGGTGATGTCGTTAAGACAGTGTCCAAAGGAATTATCTCTCCTGATGATAATATTAATGTTGTCGATTTCAGGTTTCTGATGCTAAGCGCGCTTTTATCTGCTGCCATCTGGATCAATTTAGCAACATTTTTAGGTGCACCAGTTTCGACAACGCATTCTATTGTGGGTGGCGTGTTGGGTGCTGGTATTGCGGCCGCTGGTGTTGGATTGGTCAACTGGTCAACAATGTCTGCTATTGCAGCAAGCTGGGTGATTTCACCGGTTTTTGGTGCTTTGGTTGCGGCAACGCTGCTCTTCATCATTAAAGCCAAAGTGCTCAATGTCGATGATCGAATTCCGGCTGCCAAGCGTTGGGTTCCGATCTTAATCGGACTTATGGCAGCTGCATTCGTGGCTTATATGGCGATGAAGGGTTTAAAAAAGATTTGGAAACCCTCGCTCATTGAAATCATTGTTTATTCCTTGCTTGGCTTCGCTGCGGCATATTTCGCTGCACGCCCCTATATTGCAAAACGCGTTGTCGGTCTGAGCAATGTAAAAAAGGACATGTATCAGCTCTTTAATGTCCCATTGATTATTGGCGTTGCTTTCTTGTCATTTGCACATGGTGCCAATGATGTTGCCAATGCGGTTGGACCACTTGCTGCAATTGTGTCGACTGTGGGAGAGGGAGCTGAATTCGCCAGCCAGGTGTCCATCCCATTGTGGGTCATGGTGGTTGGTGCATTTGGTATTGCGCTGGGCCTTGGATTGTTTGGTCCAAAATTGATCACTATTGTTGGCGAGAAAATTACCAGATTGAACGCGCCGCGCGCTTATTGCGTTGCGTTATCTTCTGCAGTGACTGTGTTGATCGCGTCTGCGCTTGGGCTACCTGTCAGTTCAACGCATATTGCAGTGGGTGCCGTGTTCGGTGTTGGTTTCTTGCGGGAATATGTGGAAAACCCAAATCGACGCCGAATGAGGCGGGGTTCAAAACTCAATACAACAGCGGATGAAGCCTTTGCGAGTTCAAAAGCAGAGCGCAAGAGATTTCTTGTCCGTCGCCGTTTTGTGATTTCAATCGCGGCCGCTTGGGTGATTACTGTGCCGGCATCTGCGCTTCTTGCAGCATTGATTTATGCTCTAACGCGGCTGTTTTAATCCAAGGCGACAAAGCTTCAAATTGTTTGACCAGATCAAGAAAATCGTTTCTGTCTACGATTTTTGATGCTTGCTCGATTAATACCCAATGCCGTTCGCGTTCTGCTTTTTCAGGCCATGAATTAACTTGTGAAAGTACCAAAAACGGATAATAGGTCACCGGAATATCCTCGGTGCCATCTTCTGTCGAGCGACTGATGACAACTGTGATCGGAAAATCGTTTAGAACAATCCCACGTATGCCTGCTTCTTCAAATGCCTCGCGATGGCAAACATCTTCATGGCTTTCATCTTTTTTTGCACGGCCCTTTGGTGGAATCCAACGCCCTCTTGTTTTGGACGTGATGAATAACATGGCGATATCTTGTTCTGTGGCATCAAATGGCAAAACGCCAACCCGGTGCATAACTCATCCTTTCAGTTGTGATTCGTCCCCAGTGTACCTCTAATTGTATCGGGCGTAAATTTAAGGCGCTTTTGGGGATCGAAATGTTTCGATAAGGAAGCTTAAGATTTCACGGATTTTGGCTGGCGCGTAAAGTTTGAACAGTTTCGGTTGCTTCTTCACTTAAGCGCTTAATTTCGGCGGCAATGATCGCAAATCCCTTGCCAGAATCACCGGCGCGAGCGGCTTCGATCATGGCATTTGTGGCAACAAGGCTTACAGATCGCGCTGTCTCATTTAGATTCTCAAGTATATTAGCAATTATTTTTGCGCTATCGGTTTCTTTGTCTTCTTTTTCCTGAACGCGTTTTTTCAGTGCCGAACTGATGTCCAAGTTTAATTGGTTTAGCGCTTTTAGAAGTTCACCCCCAACAAGATCAGCTAAGAGAGTATAATGTGCAAATGGATCATTGCTGTATTCTTCGCCGGATCGGGCGTGAACCAAGGCGATGAATTTTTCGATGACATGGATATGTTCTGCTTTCAAAACGTTGTTTGATGTCAAATATTCAATTGTTTCCTGCCCGACGCCTTTATTTTCATCACCGGACAATAACAGATCAAATATCGTCTCAAACTCTTCGATCGCATCAGACATGTCACTTTGAGGCTGTGATGCGTTGTTGTGAATATCGATAAGACCCAGCATGACAATGCGGTGAGATAACATCCGCATTTTACCTGATAGATTGATGAGCAAAGTCAGCGAATTTTCAATAGCTAACATAATTGAAACCCTTTTACCTGTGCGACAAAGCAAAGGAGCTTTTGTTCAAAGTTACAAAATTGATGGCCAGTGGTGGCCAAAACTGGTTTGATGATGATGCACCCACCACAGCTTCATGCTTTGGTTTGAGAATTGGCTGATTTACTTAAAAATTTCTTTAGAAATCTGGAGTTTGGAACACTAAGTCTGGAATATTTTTTCGTTTTTTGCGCGGATTTCAAAGGTTGCTTTTTATAATGCATTTGCACATATAAATTGCACAAATTTTGTGCTGAATTTGTTTGTTCTTATGTAGCTGCCTACGCAGTAAATTAAGAATACGTTGCGTGCGCTATATATAGAGTGTTTTTTAATGCCATATTCTGCGTTAAATTTATGCGCATTGAAAACTGCTATCTCCCACTTTCCTGTGTTTAATGAACCAGCTTTGACATAGTTTTAGATAAATCTTTGGGCGCTTGGTAATTAAGGTATTGCCAAATCGGTTGAAATGATTAGAAAGCTGAAGGGACGGAGAGGTGGCCGAGTGGTCGAAGGCGCTCCCCTGCTAAGGGAGTATACCAGGAATGGTATCGAGGGTTCGAATCCCTTCCTCTCCGCCATGTTTTGATCCATTTATTCTACTTAGTTTTTTAAACCTTGGTATCGGTACGTACCCAGCCATGTGCCCGAAGGCTAAGAATCAGTGAAAGTCCACACCTCGTAAGTCTGTCTACGAGTTGGAAGATAGGCTGATTGATGAGCGCAAAAATGTGATTGCAAAAACAAAAGATAGCATTGAAATGCTCGCTTAGTTTTGAAATGAAGAGCCTTCAAGTTGTTATGTTTTTAACCTGTCCCGAGATCGAACGGGAGATGTTTGTCGTATCTATGCAGTCATGTCGCTAACGTTAAAAAAACGGAAGTCGAATTAACTTACGCTCAGACGTCTTACAAAAGAATAATCAGCATTTGAGTCGTCAATTCAGTATGATGATCTAATAATTTAACTATCTTTAGATTTGAGTTGCACCACTTTATCGGATTTATCGTCTGCGGCTGGCTCAACATTTTCGCCAGCATTCAGTCGTTCTAGCCTCCGCGCCTCATTTCTCAAGTCAGAATTCTCATTTTCCAAAGCTTTAAGACGTTTTTCAAACATTGAGGTTGTTGTACCAAAATCCTGCTGAACGGATTCAATCATTGCGTCGAGAGTTTCTTTTTGAACTAGCAGGTCGGCTGCCTGTTCATTTGCAGAATCTAGTTCATCTTGAAGCTTTCTGTTTTTTTCGAGCAACCCAGCATGGCGAGTGTCCATTTCAGACTGAAGCTCTGACGAGACTTGAGCCTTCGCACCAGCTTCTGAAAGCTGTTCATTGATTGAATTGATAATGATATCTTTTTGGCTGATATCTAGAGTAAGCTGAACATTTTCTTTACGAACCTCGGCTGTTCGTTTGCTCTCAATTTTTGAGCGCGTTCTTGCTTGTTCCAAAATACCTTCAAGCGCACGGGTGCGCGTTCTAACTGATTCCAACTCGTTATTTAATGCGCGATTGCTTTCTTCACGTGCGCGCACAATGTGTTCGTTTTCTTTTCGAAGTGCGGCAATTTCCATTGAAAGTTGGTCGATTTTCTTATTTGCATTTTGCGATCTGTTTTCATGTGCTCGAACCTCAGTCTCTTTATCAGACAAGTCCTGCCGAGTGGATTGAAGCTTTTGTTCCAGATCGGATTTAGTCTTTTCCAGAAAATCGTATCTGGTCTCGAGATTACCAATTTCTTCTCTAGCTTTCTGCAGATTGCCTTCAAATTCTGAATTTGATTTTTCTAAGATCGTTTTTTCAGAAACAAGCTTCCTTAAGCTATTATCAAGAATGTCTTTTTCACGTTCGAGTTTCCGCGCTAACGGTGCTAGTTTCTCAAGCTTTTTGTCCGCTTCATAAATGCGGGCCTTGTAATCGCGAATGTCTGCATCAGCATTTAATCTGAAATCTTCGAGAGCTTTTATATTTCGCTTTTCCTGTTCGAGCGAAACATTCAGATTGGCTTCCCGCTCCTTTAATTCTATCGTTTCATTTTCAAGTTTGACCGCGCATTCTTTATGAAAACGTAATTCTTTACTAAGGGTTTCGTTTTTTTCAATTAACTCATTGCGGGCATCACGCAATTCATTACGGTTTTCATTCAGTTTTTTGAAATAGTAAGGTATCTTAGAGAACGCACCTTCTGCATCAAAATATTCTGAAATTAGCAGATCGTGCTCTGTCTCCGAGGTTGTGCGACGGACTCCCAAATCAACGACTTTATCTTCATACTGAAGAGATTCATCGGCCTGATTTGTGAAAGCTTCGACATCTTTCCCGGAAAATAACTTTATCATTGTATAATAACCTCACAATCTAATCATTGTTTAATAAACTCAAAATTGTGCGACTATTTATTTGTATATACTCATATAAATAAGTAATAATCTAGTATTTCATGTGTATATACTAGATTAAATTATGATGGGATCATTATTGAGTCAATGAATAAAGAGGTTAATTTCGCTCGTTCAATTTCCAGGCTTTTGACCGGTGATTCATGATATTGGCTTGCTTAATTCCTATTTACATGTCTCAGGAGTGCGGTTGCCGCTGATACGACAAAGCTACCCGCCAACACCCAATAAAAATCATCATGATTGACATCTCGTTCAAAAAAACTGGTGATATTGAAAGCCAATGTAAACAGAACTGTACCGAGTAACGTTTCAAAAATTATCTTCTTCATATTTATCTCATGGCTGCAGTAACAAGCTCATCTTTGGGATAGTTCCGACTGCTTCCTAAGCTTTGAGGTGAGTGATTTTGTCTAAGATTGAAACCTATCTAAGCATGCTCACCGCTAGAGGAATGGTTTTCTGACTGTTGTTTTGTGCCGTTTCCCCATCAACCAACACCTATTTTTTCATCCAATTTCGTTCGCTTTCGGATGAAAAATATACAAGGGCGTAGATGGGAATGGCATAAACCAAACCCGAAAACACAAACACCTGAATGCTTTCACTTTTCGTTGGAATGACAGAAAAAAACAATAGCGTGAACCAAGGTATGCCGAACAACGAAATTCTATAAACCAGCTTTATAAAAAATTTTAGTTTCAACATGATTCATATTCTCATTTAGCCTGGTGCACATGGAGTAACTAATCTCCCCCATGCCGGCGGTAATTGAACCTGTCACGATACCCCACCCCGGGTTTGCGCCCGCAGCACCAGCAGTTCCCAAAATGAGCGCTGATAACGTTTCTGAATTTGCCGGCATAGTTGAAGGGCTAATGAGTGAAAAGTTGCAGCAAAAATTAACTGCGACAATCGATTATTGCACATAATATTAAATCCTTCCTGTAACCGTCAAATTTTACAACTAATAGATTTACTTTAAATATTTATCAAGTAAAAATTTAAATCAAGAAAGTATAGGCGAGATATTTATTAGGTAATATTGATGATCATGAGATTTATTCTATATGTCCAAAAATGGATAATTTGCGTGAGTGCGATGTTGGTTCTTACGAAAGTTATGTTTGCACAAACAATTCAAAGCAATTCATCCAGTATTGGTGATCGGGAATCCCTGCTCAAAATTGAGAGTTTTTCACCATCGAAAGGCAAGTGGTTCATTAGCTCTGGTTTGTTTTATCGATCTGTAGATCGAGGAGGGTACATCCCAAGTATTTTTTCGTGAACGGCTCTGATGGAAATATAAGTCCAATCACAACATAACTGCAGCGAGTGACCGTCTAGATCAAGCCACCTTGAGTTTTGGTGCCCGCTATGCATTGTCAAATCGGATCAATTTATTTGGTCAGGCGTCAGGAAGTATTACAAATACCAGAACGTCACCGGGTTTATATCAACCAGTGTTTTTGAAAACTCAGAGGATCATTGGTTTTATGGAAGGCAATTCTCAACTGGCTTCACCGTCAGTCGGGTCATCGACCCATTGATTGTTTATACATCCATTCATTACAGTCAATTTTTTCGAAGGGAGCTATCAACTGGATGTTTTAAACCTGGAAATATTTCAACGGTTACACCCACGATCGGCCTTGCTGTAAATCCAGATATCAATATCTCTTGGGGTATAGGCTTCAGTTATAAGGCGGGAGATGAACTTGAAGGGGAAGATGTGCAGCAGGCAGATATCTTAACGACTATGAATTTGGGTTTTGGTTACCGCCTGGCCAACGATAGGTTGCTCAGAGTTTCTGGTCAGGCGGGTGTTGGTGGAAATAATGCCGTGCAGATCAACGTGAATATGTCTCAGCGATTTTGATGACAAGCGCGGAGAATTGCCCATTCCTGTAACGAGCGGTGGCCTAGCCGAAATGGTTAGTCTTAATAACCGGGTTTAGGCATTGCGAGTATCTTGTGCCCAAGTTTTCATAGGCTCAAAGAACCCAGGAAACGAAAGTCAGTTGGAAATCTTATTTGTTTTTCATGGCGATATTATTCTCCTAATATAATATAAAGCCAAAAAATACGGCGGTTTCCCTTTGATAATGTCCCGATTTGAAACAGTCGTGAACATTCGATTCTTTCTACCGGAGTTTTATGTGTTGCCTGATTCCAGCAGAATTTCGACATTTCGTTCAAATATTGGTCAAAAACCCTAACTTTAGACCAATTTAATGCGAATAAAGGTGCCGTCGTGGTCGTGTAAGGTTAATAGAGACTAAACAAAAACGCTCGCAATCGAAAAAATGTGTCATTTGTGCAACAACTGCATTTTAAGATGATTACAGAAAGCCTGAGTTTTGGTTTTCTTGATTGATATCACATCTCATCAGTTTATGTTCAATCTCGAAGTATGGCGGGTAACGTCTTTCTTCATAATTTGATTAGGGATGAGACAGGGGTTGCTGTCTTCAGCATTTCTCAAGCCCGCTTAAACTTTTGACTGGAGGTCAGAAAATGACAATTAAGAGCCTACTTATCGGTTCAGCAGCAGCAATCGTAGCTGCTTCAGGTGCACAAGCTGCAGACGCAATCGTTGCTGCAGATCCAGAGCCAGTGGAGTACGTACAAGTATGTGACACATACGGTGACGGTTACTTCTACATTCCTGGTACAGAAACATGCTTGAAATTCTCAGGTTACGTTCAGTTCCAAACAATCATCGATGATGATGCTGACGATGCTGAGCACGGCGTTGAAGCACGTCTTCAAATCGACGCTAAAAACGACAGTGAAATCGGTACAATCGCTTCACAAATCCGTTTGACTAACGCATCTGCACACGCTGACCAAGCTACTGCATTCAACGTTGATCGTGCATACATGACAATCGGTGATGGCAGCTACTGGACAGTTGGTCTAATCGGTTCTCCTTGGGACTTTTCAATCGTTGGTGAGCAAAACTTCCTTGATGGTGGTGTTACTCGCGTAGCTGTTGGTTACACATTCGGCTTCGATGGTGGTTCACTTGGTTTGTACGCTATTGACGACCAAGGTGCAGACGCAACTCCTGACTTCATTGCTAAAGCTACATTTACAGCTGGTGATCTAGGTGTTGTAGCTGCTTGGGCACACAACGAAAGCCAAGCTTCTGCTAACTCTGTTAAAGTTAATCTAACTTACATGGGCTTCGGTGCTCACGCGCAGTGGTCAGAAGACGGTGCAGGTTCTGGTGTTGATTACCTTGCAGATTACGAGTGGGTTATCGGTGCTGGTTACGGCTTCGACGCTACTGACAAGTTGAACATTGCTCTAGCTGCAGACGCTGCTTTGGATAAGGCTGGTGTTTCTGCTGTTGACGATTACGCTATTTCAGCTAACTTCACATACGAAGTTGCTGAAGGCCTAACAGCTGCTGCACGTATCACACACAAAAATGGTGATAGCTATGCAGACGCTGAGAACGAGCTACGTCTTCGCTTGAAGCGTTCTTTCTAATCTAAAGATTAGTCAAGTTCTTAAGAACCCGGTAGCATTTGCTACCGGGTTTTTTTATGCGCAGTTAACCAATAATGCTTTTGGTCATGGGATCACGCATTGCCTTGTGTTCGTAAGCGCTTTAAAAAATATGGGTGTATCGCTTTGTTTGAAGTGCATAGCGAAACAACGGAGATGCTAATGTGGAAGACAATGTTTTGGCCGGCGCTGGTGACCGTAATCAGCTTATCTATATTGGCTATATGGTTTCACCACAATTCTGTTGAGTTCGAACTTCGTCAAGATGCCATCGCTGAATTGAATGATGATCATATTTGGGCTGATATTCGCCTCTCTGGTCGAGATTTATTGCTTTATGGTGTTTCTCCATCTCCAGCGGCACAACAAGATGCACGAGATAGGCTCTCCAAATTAAAAGGTGTGCGCGTGGTTGTTGATCAGTCCACGCTTTTACCTGTCGCAGAGCCATTTACAACGCAGATAGAGTTCAATGCAGGAGAGATCAGGATTATTGGCTGTCTTCCTAGCCAAAAAGATCGCACTCAAATCATCGATATATTGACGCAAACACTGCCTGCGGTCCCAATTCTTGATGAGACAGACATGGCAAGAGGGGCGCCCGAGGGATTTGAGCGGATGGTGGAAGAGGCTTTATCTGAGGTCATTGCCTATCCGAGTTGGCGCGTTGAAATCATTGACGGACAAATCAAAATATTGATACCAAGCAATGAGAGTTAAAAATTGTAACTGCAGGAAAGTACAAGTTAAAGTCGGATAGTAAACCGGTACTAGAAAAATGTTTAAAGCCTGTATAAAGTTAGCAAAAATAAAATAATGGAGAGGGAAATGGGTTCATTAATAGGTCATATGTGGTTTTGGTTATTAGCCGCTTTCGTCATAGGTGCTGTTATCGCCTGGTATAAAACAGAGTGCGATCGCGCTTAGAAAACGAGTTATAATCGGGGAATTAGATGTTTATCTATATCATACAAACAATATTCTTACTTTTAATTGCATTTGCTTTAGGTGCTTTGGCTGGTTATCTGCTGAAAAGATATTTTGGCTGTCCTGCAGAAGCGCAAAGTGATTTTGCTGCAGGCGAGTCATCGTCGACATCTTCAAGTTCGACTTCGTCCGCTTTGGCTGCATCTGGCGCATCGGTTTCGTCAGAGGCAAGTGCTGCTGAAGCACCAGCGGCTGGCTTAATGGCGTCAACAGATGCGGGCGCATCGGCAGATACGAGTACAGACAGTAAAGAAGAAGCTTCAAAAAGCACTGCTGAAGAAGCGGCGCCCAAGAAGACAACTGCAGCTAAAAAGCCTGCAGCTGCGAAAAAGTCGACTGCTGCCAAAACAACTAGTGCCAAGAAAGCTGCTTCGCCGACGAAAAAGGTGGCTGCTTCTAAGCCAGCTGCAAGCAAGGCTAAACCTGCTGCCCAAAAAACAGCAGCTAAAAAGCCTGCTGCTAAGAAGCCTGCGGCGAAAAAACCAGCAGCGGCCGCAGCAGCGGCTCCGGATGATCTGAAATTGATCAAAGGTGTTGGCAAATTAAATGAAACGCGTCTGAATGAAGAAGGCATCACATCATTTGCGCAAGTTGCTGCTTGGAAAAAAGCGGACATTGCTGCCTTTGATGAGAAGCTAAACTTTAAAGGACGCATTGAGCGCGAGGAATGGGTGCCGCAAGCGAAAGCGCTTGCAAAAGAAGCAGCGAAGAAAAAACCTGCATCTGCAGCAAGTACTGGCACGAAGAAAGCAGCTGCACCAAAAGCTGCGGCTCCAAAAGCAGCTGCTGCCAAAGCGCCAGCCGCTAAAAAAGCACCAGCGAAAAAGCCAGCGGCCAAGAAACCCGCAGCTAAGAAACCCGCAGCTAAGAAACCTGCCGCTAAGAAACCAGCTGCGAAAAAAGCAGCTCCGGCCAAGCCTGATGATTTGAAGCTCATCAAAGGTGTTGGCAAGTTGATTGAAACTAAGCTGGCCAAAGAAGGCATCACACAATATTCGCAAATCGCTGCGTGGAAAAAAGCAGATATCGCGGATTTTGACGAGAAGCTTTCCTTTAAGGGCCGCATTGAGCGTGATGAATGGGTATCGCAAGCCAAGATTTTGGCAAAAGGCGGTACAACAGAATTCTCAAAACGCGCTTCAAAAGGTGATGTACCTTCATCATCTTAAGTTTCAAGCGGAACTTTCCGCAATAAAACAGATTAAGCCCGCAGGTCTTGCGGGCTTTTTTTATGCAGACTTGAGAAAGTTATAGATTTGCTGGGGTAATTCACCGGATTGCAGCAATGGTGGATGGCCCTGATTTATAACGGTTATTACCGTGTGTCGTGGATGGCGCTTATCCATCTCTTGCAAGGTCTCATCAGAAAACAACGTTGAATTTTCACCGCGTATGGTCATGATGGGAATATCGTTTAATAGCGCAAACTGATCCCACATTGTGGGGAGTTCCGTTGTCTCATCCAGCGTCTTGATACTGTCGACGACTGCTGTATCAAAGTCTGGCTTGATCACACCATCTTTTTCAATATAGATCTCGCGCGCCATGTCGTGCCAATCATCCTTGGTCAGCTCGGTAAATTCTTTACCATGCGTTTTTTCCTGAAGATGTGCGGCGTCCTCCCAATCGCGGGGTAAACGCGCCTTTGAAAGATAATCTTGGATTTCCAATAAACCCTTTAATTCAATCTTCGGACCTATATCATTGAAGACAATTGAGGCGAGGGCGTCAATTTTCATAGTCGCAAGAATATGCAGGATCAATCCACCGCGTGAGGTGCCAATAAAATGCGCTTTGGGAAGCCCTAGGAAATCCATGGCGATCAACACATCCTGTGCTTCGCGAATAATGTTGTAATTCTTTTTATTCTCATCCCACTCAGAATTGCCGCGGCCGCGATAATCCAGCGTAATGACACGGAAATTTTGGTCAAATTGATGGCTAAGCGCCGAAGCAATTTTATCAAAATCTCGGGAATTGCGAGACAGGCCGGGCAAACATATGACCGGCAATGTTTCATGAGACCAGTTTTTGGCTTGATAATCGCGAAGATAGAGCGTGAGCCCGTCATCGGTTTGATAATAATGTTCTTTATACATGATGACCATATTCGCTTAAGCCGCGAATAGGTCAATCAAAATATTAGGTTTAGCGACGTCCGAAGCGTAAATCTTTTTCAATATCTGCGCTTTGGCCCAGTCTGGTTTTATAAACTTGATAGTTTTCCATCACGCGTTGCACGTAATTGCGTGTTTCCGTGAAGGGAATCATCTCTACCCAATCAACAACATGGTCGATATTTTTGCCCTGCGGGTCGCCAAAACGTTCAATCCATTGCGGCACGCGGCGAGGTCCAGCGTTATAGCCGATGAATGTCATGATATAGGAACCGTTGAAATTGGTGATCTGTTCATTAAGGAACAGGGCGCCCAATTTAGCGTTCATGGCAGCATCGGTTGTCAAACGAGATTTTGAATATTTGACGCCATATGTTTTGGCAACACGCTTGGCTGTTGATGGCAATAGCTGAAGCAAACCACGCGCGTCAGCGGGCGAGATCGCAGCCTTGTTAAATGTGCTTTCCTGACGGGCAATTGAATAGGCAAGAGCTTTACCCGTGCCTTTGATAATCGCACTTTTGGGGATCGCACCCAGCGGGAATGCGAGCGCAGCAACGTCTAATCCTCGAGCATATGAGAGCTTGCCAACTTGCAAGGCCAATTGATAATTACCTCGTTTTTCTGCCATGGATGCCAAAATTGCCAATTCACCTGGGTCGGTTAGCTCACGTGCCAAGGCACGATATATGCGATCTGAACGCCAGGCATGACCATTGGCTTCAAGTTTTTTGATGGCTTGAACAGCTTCGCGGTTTGCAAAATTACTGCGCGCTGTGCCTGATGGCTTAGGGTATTTCACATTGAGCTTTTTGATATTGATGCGCGCACCTGCCAGTTGACCGTAATAGGTGCTTGGATAGCTCGCAGCTTTTGCATAATACTCACGCGCATTGCCCGGGCCGCCTGCTTGCGCGGCGCGTCCTAACCAATAATAAGCGCGAGACGCCGATAGGGGTGTTGTGGATGCTTTTAGGATATTGGCAAAGTGCTTTGATGCTGTTTGCGGCTTGTTCAAACCGCGCAAAGCATAAAAGCCTGCATGGAATTCAGCTTCCACGACATCGCGTGCGCGGGTTGCGGAATGGTTCGCCGCAATTTTATAGGCCGAGCTAGCTTTCCCATATTCAAACATTTTGCGGCTAATGATGCGTTGCTCAACCCACCATTCGCCGGAATTCACAAGCACATCTTTGTTTTTGGGTGCTTTGCTGATCAGTTTAACAGCTTCTGACCAGCGTTCGGTGCGGCGTGCGCGTTCGATCTTGGTAAACAGATAGCTTGGATCTTTATGCCAGCTGCGATGCACAGCCTTGATCAATTTATCAGCATTGGCCTGTTTGCGAATTGTTGCTGCGCGGGCATTGTATAACGACTGCGCGCCAGCAAGTTCGGAAATACGTTTGGCTTGCGTCACGCGATCACGATATAATAGCATATCCATGCGGCGTTTGTGATCGGCCTTGGTTAGGAGTGATGAAAACTCCTTAAGCATCTGACTTTCATCATTTTTATCCATGCGTTCATTGTGCCAAAATGGCAGTAAAATGGCGCGTGCATTTTTCTTACGACCAGAATTGAGCAATGCACGGGTGAGCACAATCGCACCTTCTGCCGTTTTTGGTTTTAGATTTCCAAATGCGGCAATCACTGAATTGGCCGGTGGATTTTCGTTGTAAACAGCGCGTTCCCAGCGATAGCGAAGATTGCTGATCCCCGGCCATGATTTAAGTTCAGCCGATGCGCGTGCGATCTCCGACGATGGCAGACCCTTCAAACCAGATTGCGCAATCGCCCATGTTAAAATCCGGCGATCTTGAGAATTTTTCGACATACCGTTGCGGATAGCGCGGGCACGTTGCTGATCTTTGTTATCGAGCGCATCAAGGCCTGATTTTAGTGAACCGCTGATAGGTGACACAGCGGAGGCGCGGATGACCGCTCCTGTAATCTCTTCAGTCGCGACATTTGGCTTTTGGGCGACAGGTGGTGTCGGTGCTGTGGCTTGTTGTTCCGGCACATATCGTAAGGCTGGAATGGGCACATCAGCAGGCGGTACCGGATTGGCCGTTGCCACTGTTGCAGTCGCAAGCGCAATGATGGAAGCAAACGTCGTCAGAATAGGGTGTTTCATGTCTTTTCCAAGCGTTGTTCGGGGACATAATATCATAATTTTGACCGATAGTATTACCAAGCGGTGAAACAAATCTTAACAAATCCTTATTTGGAGAGTTAAATTTGAAAATATTGACCAAATTATAATCACCACATGTCACATTCCTAAAAATCTTGAATTGTTTTGCTTGCTAGCAGCAAAACTCGGCATTATGGTGCCGCGGAATTGCGCAAATCGCGCAGTGAATTTTGGACCCGTGAATTGGGGTTTTGGAGAAGATTATGTTTAGTGGTTCTATGCCGGCGCTTGTAACGCCTTTTAATGATGATGGTAGCCTTGATGAGACGGGTTTTGCCAAACATGTTGATTGGGTGATTACTGAGGGCAGTAAGGGTGTTGTACCAGTTGGTACAACTGGCGAGTCTCCAACTTTGAGCCATGAAGAACACAAACGCGTCGTTGAGATGTGTGTGGAAGTAACTGATAAACGCGTGCCGGTTATTGCAGGTGCGGGCTCTAACAACACAATTGAAGCTGTTGAACTTGCCCAGCATGCGCAATCCGTCAATGCCGACGCTGTTTTGGTGGTTACACCTTACTACAACAAACCAACACAAGATGGGCTTTATCTGCATTTTAAAAAGATTGCAGAAGCAACAAGTCTGCCGATTATTATTTATAATATCCCTGGTCGTTCAATCGTTGATATGTCGGTCGATACTATGGCTGCCTTGGTCAAAGATTTTGACAACATCGTTGGTGTGAAAGACGCAACGGGTCAGATCCAACGCGTGAGCCAGCAACGTTTGGCTTGCGGTGAAGATTTCGTTCAATTGTCCGGCGAAGATGCGACGGCACTTGGATTTAACGCCCATGGTGGTGTTGGCTGTATTTCTGTGACTGCCAATGTTGCGCCAAAATTATGTGCTGAATTTCAAGAGCTCACGTTAGCTGGTGACTATGCCAATGCATTGAAATTGCAGGATCGCCTAATGCCATTGCATGATGCGATTTTCCTAGAGCCAGGTGTGAGCGGTTCGAAATATGGATTGTCAAAACTTGGCCGCATGAGCACAGTTGTACGATCCCCATTATTGCCCGTTTCGCAATCAACTGCCGATGCAATTGATGAGGCGATGGCAGGGCTTGGATTAATCTAGAGCTGGTATGGCTGCAAAAAAGAAAAAATCAGATCCCAATCGCAAGATTATCGCTGAAAATCGAAAAGCTCGTTACAATTACGAGCTTCTCGAAATTTTGGAGGCAGGTCTTATGTTGACCGGAACCGAGGTGAAATCACTTCGGGAAGGAAAGGCAAATATTGCCGAATCTTATGCTTCTTTTGAAGAGGGTGAGATCTGGTTGATCAATTCTTATGTGCCTGAATATCTTCAAGGAAACCGTTTTAATCACGAACCTCGACGTAAGCGAAAGCTGCTTCTAAAAGCGCGTGAGATTAAACGATTGTCCGACGGAATTGATCGCGAGGGTATGACGCTTGTGCCGCTGAAGATCTATTTTAATGATCGCGGTCGGGCAAAAATTGAGATTGCCCTTGGTAAGGGTAAAAAACTGCACGACAAGCGCCAAAGCGAGAAAACGCGCGATTGGAATCGTCAGAAAGCCAAATTGCTGAAAGAGCACGGCTAATTCGCATTTAAGTGCTTATATAGGCCTTAACTTTATCAAATACATCTTCAAACATTTCAGTCGTCAGGCGGCCAGTATTGGTATTGTATCGCGAGCAATGATAGCTCGGGAATATCATATAATCATCAATCTTTGTGGGCGTGTTATGCCCAAATGGATGTTGTGAGACTTTGGCATTTAAAGTCCTGACCGTACTGTCGTGCGAAATCTTGCCCAGCGTGACAATCGCCTTGAGATTGGGCAGATGCTCAAATGTTGAAATGAGATATTTCCGGCAAGTGTTGATTTCAGCGCCAACGGGTTTGTTTTCTGGCGGCACGCAGCGCACAGCATTTGTAATCGCGGTTTTTTCAAGCTTTATACTGTCATCCGGGCGCGCATCATATTGACCAGTGGCAAAACCATATTTTGTCAAAGTTGCATAGAGGAGATCACCAGCATAATCGCCTGTAAATGGGCGGCTTGTGCGATTTGCACCGCGCATGCCAGGTGCTAATCCGACGATTAAAAGCTCAACGCTGTCTTTGCCATTTTCAGGATAAAATGTTGGTACTGGACCGTTATACCAGTCGGGATTTGCAGATCTTGCGTCTAGTATAAATTGCCGAAGGCGAGGGCATTCCTTGCAATTATAATCGGGATCGATGGGAACTTGATTGGGCATGCTACATTTATAGGGACTTATAATCGTTTGCCAAGTTCATTATATTGAAGGAAATTGACGGCGATCTGTTTAAAAAACTTGTAATTTTCGTATAATAGGTTTATCGCCATCGTTAATCATAGAAATATACATATTGCAAAGGACAGGACATGGCACGCGTCACGGTCGAAGATTGCATCGATAAAGTCGATAATCGTTTTGAATTGGTACTACTTGCAGGTCACAGAGCTCGCATGATCTCTCAGGGTGAAGCTATCACTGTTGATCGCGATAACGATAAGAACCCTGTTGTTGCGCTTCGCGAAATTGCAGATGAAACACTTTCAACAGGCGATCTAAAAGAAGATCTTATTCATTCACTTCAAAAACATGTTGAAGTTGATGAGCCAGAAGAAAATGTCGTTGATACAACGCCTGAGGATGAGCTCGGCAACGACGCGATCATCATGCAGGAAGAGACACCAGAAGCTGTGACATTTGACAGCATGAGCGAAGAAGAGTTGCTTGCTGGTATCCAGGGTTTGGTCGCACCTGAAAAAAGCGACGATTACTAATTTTTTGCTTCCCTGTTTTGGGGAAGTGTGAAATCTATATAACTAGCTAAGTATTTGAACGCTTAGCTAGTTATTTTTTTGCCGCGATTTGGAGCCTTTTTATTTATGATTCGCCAATACGAGCTGATTGAACTCGTACAGAGCTATAAGCCGGATGCTGACGAAGAATTGCTAAACAAAGCATATGTTTACGCAATGCAGAAACACAGCAAACAAAAGCGCGCAAGCGGTGATCCCTATATTACACACCCATTGGAAGTTGCCGCGATCTTAGCACGCATGCGCCTTGACGAATCGACCATTGCTGTGGCGCTTCTGCATGACACAATTGAAGATACGACAGCAACGCGTGCAGAAATTGACGAATTATTTGGTGAGCAAATTGGCGAACTCGTTGAGGGTTTGACCAAAATCGAACGTCTTGATTTGGTCTCGAAAAAAGCCAAGCAAGCGGAGAACTTACGTAAGCTACTCCTTGCTGTCGCCAGTGACGTGCGGGTTTTGATCGTCAAATTGGCTGACCGTTTGCATAACATGCGCACGCTTGATCATGTGGCACCGGAAAAACGTCAGCGTATCTCAGAAGAAACACGAGATATCTATGCGCCGCTCGCTGGTCGCATGGGCATGCAGGATATGCGCGATGAGCTGGAAGCGCTCGCTTTTGAATATGCGCATCCTGAACATCATGCGATGCTGACAAAGCGTTTAGCGGAACTATCGGAGCAAAATAGCGAAGTTATCCTAACGATTGAGAATGAACTTAAAGAACTTTTTGCCGAGAACGATGTAGAGGCAAAAGTTTCTGGCCGCTTGAAGAAACCATATTCTGTATTTCGAAAAATGCAGTCCAAATCATTGTCGTTTGAGCAATTGTCTGACTTGGTTGGTTTCCGCGTAATCGTTGAAAATGCTGAAGTGTGTTATCGCGCATTGGGGATCATTCACCGTCGTTGGGCTGTGGTTCCGGGCCGGTTTAAAGATTATATCTCCACGCCAAAGCAAAACGATTACCGCTCCATTCACACCACAATTGTTGGTCCCTCGCAACAGCGGGTAGAGCTGCAAATTCGCTCTGAATTTATGCATGCCATTGCTGAGCAGGGGGTTGCGGCCCATACGCTTTATAAAGATCGTATGTCTGTCTCCAATAACGAAATTTTATCAAAAGAATCAAATGCATATGTTTGGTTGCGGCATATGTTGGAAGCATTGTCTGAAGGTGATAATTCCGAAGACTTTCTGGAAAATACTAAGCTTGAATTGTTCTACGACCAAGTCTTTTGCTTCACACCAAAAGGCAAGCTGATAGCGCTACCGCGCGGCGCAACACCCATTGATTTTGCTTATGCGGTTCATACCGATGTTGGTAATTCTTGTCTTGGTGCAAAAATTAACGGTCACAGCATGCCGCTTGTGACCCAGCTTACCAATGGTGATCAAGTTGAGATCATCAGATCAGATAAGCAAGTGCCACCTGTTTCGTGGGAAAAAATTGTTGTCACAGGTAAAGCGCGTTCGGCTATTCGACGTGCGACACGTGACGCAGTACGCAAACAATATCGCGGTCTCGGGGAACGTATTCTCACGCGTGCCTTTGAACGCAGTGGCAAAGAATTTACCGATGAATTGATCGTGCCTGTTTTAAACAAACTTGGCCACAATGAAGTTGAGGATGTTTTGGCATCTGTTGGGCGAGGGGAGCTGCCGTCCAAAACAGTGATGCAAGCTGTATTCCCTAATCATCAGGAAGAGCGTGCATCGGTTAAGCAACCATCTAATGAAGGGTGGTTCAATTTACGCAGTGCCGCTGGTTTGATCTTTAAAATGCCAACGCTGAGCAAATCGACCAAGTCATCTCGATTGCGAAGCGTTAAGGCAGAGCGCTTTGGTCCTGAGAATAAGAACGCGCTTCCTATTCGAGGTATGGATACCAAAATGGGTGTTGAATTTGGCCCAACAGGTGCAGTGCCTGGTGATCGAATTGTTGGTATCGTTGAACCTGGCAAAGGCATTGTGATCTATCCAATTCAGGCACCGCAACTTGTGGAATATGAAGATGAGCCGGAACGCTGGATTGATATCCGCTGGGATATTGACGAGGCGAGTGAGAGTCGTTTCCCAGCGCGAATTGTGGTCACTGTGATCAATGAGCCAGGAACATTGGCAAAGATTGCCTCTGCGATTGGTAGCTCGGATGCGAATATCGAAAATCTCAATATGATCTCAGCGGCAGACTTCAAAGAAATTACCATTGATCTTCAACTTTGGGACCTAAAACAACTGAGTCAGCTATTGTCTCAGTTGAAGGCATTCCCTTTTGTCTCTAAAGCTGTTCGCGTGTACGAATAAACTGAAAATATAACGCTTTTTATATTCATTTTATTGATCATTCAAAGAATCGCCTTACATGATTGCTATATGTATTTAGCTGGGCGAAAGCTTTGTTTGATATAAAAATTTTGTGAGAATGCAGTTGCCTCTTGAAGGCTGGAATGTAAACGGTTTAAGAAGCGGCTGATCTGTTATTTATTTAATTATTGGAAGAGTATGAATGTTATTTAGGCGGCGGGAACCAGAGGGCGTTTGGACGCGTTTTCGCACAGCGTTATGGCCGCGACGTTCGTTTACTCGTTCCGTGCAGTATTTTATCAAACGCGTACTTCGCCTAACGGCAACACCGCATGCCATTGCTGCTGGGGTTGCTGCTGGCGTGTTTGCATCTTGGATGCCGTTTTTGGGCTTTCATTTTGTGATCGCCGCCGCCTTGGCTTTTGTCTTGGCTGGCAACTTATTTGCGTCTGCCATTGGCACTGCGATTGGCAATCCAATCACCTTTCCTTTTATTTGGGCGATTACCCATAAACTAGGAACGTTTCTGTTGGGTGGACGTGAGCATCCACGTAATCGCGATATCAATCTGCTTGAGCATTTCAGACACACTGATTTTTGGCATTTCGGCGAAGTGTGGGATTTGTTCCTACGTTTATGGCAACCTTTTTTAAAACCTATGTTTGTCGGTGGTATTCCATTTGGTTTGGTCTGCGCTAGCATTTTCTATGGATTGACCTATTGGGGTGTTAAAACGTTCCAAAACCGGAGACGAATTGCGTTAGCCGGGAAAGCCGTACGCTAATTGATATTTTTCTTGCGATCTGCTTGATTGGCGCTTGAATATTAAAAGGAATATTTTTGACATGATCATAGGGCTGGGCAGCGATCTGATAGATATCAGGCGAATAGAAAAAACGCTTGAAACGCATGATGAGCGTTTTACCAATCGTTGCTTTACGGATATTGAACGCAAAAAATCCGATGCCCGTAAAAATCGAGCAGCATCTTATGCCAAACGCTTTGCTGCTAAGGAGGCTTGCGCCAAAGCATTGGGTACTGGCATCTCCCATGGAGTTTTTTGGCGAGATATGGGTGTTGTCAACGCACCTTCTGGTAAGCCTAGTATGCATTTGACCAATGGCGCGGCGAAACAATTAGATCGAATGATCCCTGATGGCCATAATGCAAACATACATCTGACTATAACGGATGACTTTCCCTGGGCTCAGGCATTTGTGATAATTGAGGCAATAAAGCAGTGAAGTTCCAAATCATGGTTGCCGTTGGTTGCGCTTACATGTACAGAACTGATCGAAGAATAAACAAGGAATATTAAACCGTGTCAGATAAAGCAGAAAAATCCAGCAGCTCACTGGCTGAGAATGTAAAGGTCCTCATTCAAGCGATCATACTTGCTGTATTCATTCGTACGGTTTTATTTCAACCATTTAGCATTCCATCGAGTTCTATGGAAAAAACCCTTTTGGTTGGCGATTACCTCTTCGTATCAAAATTCTCATATGGATATTCGAAATTCTCACTCCCATTTTCGCCGAACTTGTTCAATGGGCGGATTTTCGGTTCTGAACCTGAAAGAGGTGATATTATCGTGTTCCGTCCTGCCGGTGAGCCAGGGACCGATTATATTAAGCGTTTGGTTGGATTGCCTGGTGAAAAAATTCAGGTCACCGACGGCTTGTTATACATCAATGGTGAGCCCATCGAGCGTGAGCTTGTAGGTAGCTATACACCTGAAGGTGCGGGTTCGAGCGCGGGTGTCCCAATCTATAAAGAAACGCTGCCCAATGGTGTGACCTATGATACGCTTGATTTGAGCCCACGTTCACCAGGCGATAACACGCGCGAGTTCACTGTGCCTGAAGGGCATTATTTTATGATGGGGGATAACCGCGATAATTCATCTGATAGTCGATTTGCTGTTGGATTTGTGCCTTATGAAAATTTGGTCGGTAAAGCGCAGGTTATTTTCTTCTCAATTCAGGGTGGGGCGTCACCATTAGAATTTTGGAAATGGCCATCTGCCGTGCGCGGAAGCCGTATTTTCTCTTCTCTTAATCCATGAAATTAGATGCGCGACATAAACTCTTTGCGGAGCTCGAAAGCGTCATCGATTATAAGTTTTCCAGCTATGATCGACTTGATCGGGCACTAACGCATTCAAGTGCTCGTGATCCGAAAGCGGGCAATTATGAACGCCTTGAATTTTTGGGTGATCGAGTGCTTGGTCTTTGTATAGCCGAACTATTGTTTGGCCGGTTTAGCGATGCTGCTGAGGGTGAGTTGTCAGTTCGCCTCAATAATTTAGTAAGTTCAGAAGCATGTGCAAGCATCGCGGAAGACATGCAGCTGCATAAATATATTATCACCGGTGCTGATGTGAAAAACATCAAGGCGAGCACGATGTTAAGCGTGCGCGCTGACGTGATTGAATCTTTGATTGCTGCGATCTACCTCGATGGAGGCTTGGAAGCTGCGCGGAAGTTTATCCTCAAATTTTGGACGTCTCGTGCATTGGCGAAATCGTCTATTCGACGGGATGCAAAGACTGAGCTCCAGGAATGGTCACATGCTGAATTTAAAGTGCCACCGGTCTATAAGGTGATCTCACGAGAGGGACCCGATCACGCACCGATCTTCAAAGTAGAGGTTCGTGTTGCTGAATTAAAATCAATCACTGGTTCCAGCAACTCCAAGCGTGGCGCTGAACAACTGGCTGCACAAGCGATGCTCCTGCGCGAAGGTGTTTGGAGCAAGGATGGAAATGATGAGTGATCAATTGCACGGAAACACTGGTATGACTGGTAAAACCCATTCTGGTTTCGTGGCGTTAATTGGTGCGCCAAACGCGGGTAAATCAACATTAGTCAATCAGTTTGTTGGTGCCAAAGTCTCCATTGTATCTCACAAAGTTCAAACAACGCGTGCAGTTGTGAGAGGCATAGCCATCCATGACCAGACGCAAATCGTCTTTGTTGATACCCCTGGTATCTTTACACCAAAAAGACGTCTTGACCGGGCGATGGTGTCCACCGCATGGGGTGGGGCAAAAGATGCGGATATCATTTTATTCATGGTAGATGCCCAAAAAGGCTTTGAAGGGGATGCTGAAAGGATCCTTGAAGGCCTTAAAGACATCAAGCAGAAGAAATGGTTGGTCTTGAATAAGATCGATCGTGTGCCATCGGAAAAGCTCCTAAAGCTTGCTGAACAGGCGAATGAAACCGTTGAATTTGACGGTACTTATATGATTTCAGCACTTAAAGGCATGGGTTGTCCGAAGATTTTGGAGGATTTGGCCAACGAATTGCCAGAAGGACCTTGGTATTATCCTGAAGATCAAATTTCGGATCTACCTCTGCGCCAGCTCGCTGCTGAGATTACCCGCGAGAAGCTTTATCATCGCCTCCACCAGGAATTGCCTTATTCGTCTCATGTTGAAACTGAAAGCTGGGAAGAAAAGAAAGACGGTTCTGTCCGTATCGAGCAGGTGATCTATGTGGAACGTGAAAGCCAGCGCAAGATCGTCTTGGGTAAAAAAGGCGAGACCATCAAAGCAATCGGCAAGGCTGCGCGAACAGAATTTGCTGAAATCCTAGAGCAAAAAGTGCATTTATTCCTCTTTGTTAAAGTCCGCGAAAACTGGGGCAATGATCCCGAGCGTTATCGCGAGATGGGTCTTGATTTTCACGACTAATACGTCAATCTATAACCTATGGAATGGGTCGACGAAGGAATCATATTAGGGGTTCGCAAGCACGGTGAAACAAGCGCCGTTGTTGAAGTGATGACCCGCCATCATGGCAGGCATATGGGGTTGGTGCGCGGTGGACGATCGCGCAAAATGCAGCCCGTTCTACAACCCGGAAATTCAGCTGATATTGTTTGGCGTGCGCGTCTGGATGAGCATTTGGGTAGTTTTCAAATTGAGCCCGTAAAAATGCGCGCTGCGCAACTCATGGAAGGCCCAATTGGTATCTACGGCGTTCAAGCCATGGCAGCGATGTTACGCTTATTGCCGGAACGCGACCCGCATGAAAATCTCTATGAAGTTTTTGAGGTGATTATCGATCATTTGGATAAACCCGCTGATGCAGGCGAGCTGTTTTTGCGTTTTGAATTATCGATGCTCAACGAACTGGGATTTGGTCTTGATTTAACCAAGTGTGCGTCAACGGGGTCTCGTGAAGAGCTCATTTATATTTCCCCAAAGTCAGGTCGCGCCGTGAGCGCAAGTGCAGGCGCGCCATGGAAAGACAAGCTTTTTAAATATCCAAGCTTTTTGGTAGAAGGCAGTGTGAGCGCTGCAACACGCTCTGAGTTAAAGGATGCATTTGAGATCACCAATCACTTTTTCGATCGCCATATTTATGGACCACGTGCCAGTGAACCCCCGATGTCGCGCGAGGGATTTGTGTTAGCGGTGCTAAAAGGGTTAGAATAGGCGCATAACGCTTAATAAGTGGGGGTAGATGAGATGCATGGTTTCAGAAATTTAGCTGTTTCAGCGTTGTTGATTTTGTTTGGTATATCTTCCCATGCGGTGGCGGAAGGATTTGATCCAAATTCATCGGAATTCGACCCGGAGAAACAATTTTCAATTACAAAATATGGTGCAATTTTAGGGGATCCGGTTCAGCTTGAAGTGATATCTAGCAAACGGGTAGGCTTTACGGTTGTTACCGTGACACCAACTCCGCAAGGTTTGACGACTATGCTCTCGGTTATTGAACCTCAATATGACGGCAAACCTGGCGCTGGATATGGCGTTATGCTGTCTTTTGAGGAAGTTGAATTGCTCAATAAGCTGCTCTATGAAACGCAATCTGCTGATTTGAGCAAACTTGAGCCGTTTGGTGATCATCATCTGCTTGTCGGGCACGTGACTGAGAAAGGCCATATGTCGGGCGAAGTATCGGTCATTTTTGAAAAAAATTCTGAAGGTAAAACCATTCGAATTGTGCAAATTCAGGGTGGTACACCCACTTTATTTGAATTTACGCCCAGCGGAATTGAAAAACTGATCAAGCAAATCGCGCATTTTGTTGATAAAGCGGAACAACAGGCAGAAGCAACAAAGCTCTAAATCTAACGCAAAGTGAGTTCGAACGGGCTTCCTTGGCTGGCTTCGCGTCCACGGCCAATGGCATTAACAGCTTGCGATAATTTTCCACCACGGTTGAGCAAGCGATCACCAATATCAATAATGCGGCGATTGGGTGTGGCGCTCGGTGAAGCTTCACGCAATCGGTTGGCGAGTTCAAAATCATCCTGATCAGGTTCAACGGCAAGGGTCGAAATTAAAGCAGCTGCTGGTGAACGAGATACGCCAAACCAGCAATGAATGATGAGGGGTTTTGATTGATCCCAGCTTCGCGCAAATTCGATCACGTTTAAGACATGTTGCTCATCGGGTGAGATCAGACCATCTGTATCAAAATTGATATCGTTGATGCCGACAGTTAGGTGACGCTTCGGATCAATCACGTCCGGGCGGTCAAAATCATGTCCTGGGCTCATTAAGCTGATCATCTCTGTTGAATGATAAGATTGCGCAATATTGGCGATATCTTCCAAAGGGCAGACGACGATGTAGCTCATATTGGTGCTCACTTTGGTTTCTTTTTGGGCGCATTTTTGCGCGCGGCTTCAATCTCGTTAAACCTATGCAGAAATAATGCTTCAACTTCAACTGTTTCCTGTGGAGAGATGAGCAATTGTTCCTTGGTTATGCCGCGTGGTTGGCCGAAAAATGACCTGGCTTCCTTGTCTGAAAAGCCCGCCAATTCCGTTGCTTCAAAATATGCAGAGACTTGATCGGCGCGTTTGATCTTCTTTTTAAGTGCGGCTGAAGCGTGCGGTGGCAAACCATATCTTAAATGGATCGCAGCTTCCAAACGCGCTTCGACTGATTTGTAGCTGTCACCAATAATCGCTTTAAACGGAGAGATCATATCGCCGATCACATATTCAGGGCCATCATGTAAGAGCGCGACGAGTTGTTCATCGGGGGTACAATTGGTGTTTGATAAGGTGAAGATCTGTTCGACCATCAGAGAATGCTGCGCGACGGAGAAGGCGTGCTTGCCCGTCGTTTGCCCATTCCAGCGTGCAACACGTGCCAAGCCGTGGATGAGATCCTTAATCTCAATATCCAAGGGTGAGGGGTCTAAAAGATCGAGCCGTCGTCCGGATAGCATGCGTTGCCAAGCGCGCGGTTGTTCGCTTTTCGAATTCATGGCTATGATGCACCCTTATAGGGTTCAATGGCATCTTTTGCCCAATCCGGGAATGTGACAGTGATGTCCAAATCACCGATTTGAACTGGGTGATTTGCAGATATTGCATCAAAATATCGGTCAACACGGATGATTGCCATGCCGATATTATTGGACACCGTACCCATTTTTCCGATTGGCTTGTTATTTGCGATAATGTCCTGCCCAGAGGCTAACGCTTTTCCATCCGATTGGATCAACGCAATGCGTTTGCGCGCAGATGATCTGTGCTGCATGCGAGAGACGACTTCTTGACCGACATAACAGCCTTTTTTGAAATCAATTCCACCGTTCAAATCCAAGTAAACATCGTGCGGGAAGACATCATTGACCTCAAAGTCACCATCTGATTCTGCAACAAAGTTTTTAATGCGAATATCGTCGAACTTTCCACTTTCAAAATCGAAATCAGCGCTCTGGTAAATCCGTGCGACATCGTCATCGCCTTTAAATCGTTCATCACGATAGACACCAGATGGGTTGGGTACTTCGTTCCAAACAGCAGCCGGCTGCCAACCATCGAGCGGTGTGATGGATACATTCGCACGTAATTTGTAGAGCATCATGCGCTTTTGAAAATCATCGACCAAAGCTGATCGCATATCGAAAAAATAGCCGTCGTCCAATTTGCCCATCAGGAAATCAAAGGCGATTTTTCCTTGCGGAGTTAAAAGTGCAGAAGGCACGATGGAGTTGTCATCAATTTTGTCGATATTGGCCGTGACCAACCCTTGTAACAAGTTACCTGCATCAGGCCCTGTTATGGCTAAAACGCTTCGGTCTTTTAGAATTTCGATCGGCACAGGTTAACTCCATCTGCAACACTTACCCACTAAATAAATATGAGAAGGTAATCGCACAAGGGGATAACAAATTGTTTTAAAGATAAATCTGGCGATTACTGAAGCGTACGCTCTGGCGAGAATTCGCCCAATACAATGCGGTCGCGGAGATCGTTTAGCAGATGTTCTGTTGCATCTTCGCCATGCAGTCGAATTGATTCTTGAATGGCCATAGCCATATTCGCGTCAATTAGGATTTCTGGCTCAATGCCTTCAGCAACACAGGAAGCCCATACATCGTTTTGATGCTCGAGTGCAGCTTGCATTTTTTCCTGAACAATTAAGTCCTCAAGCTCATCCAATTGTTGTTCTGTTAGGTCTGTCATAACAAAACGTTACTACCAATAAATATAAAGTGCTAGCGCAAATTGGCACAATTGGAAAAAACTTGTGTGATGAAGTTAAAATTTTATTAAACTTTTTTAAGAAAAGGTAAAAAATTAATAATCATGCGGATTTTAGTTGGAATATCGCGATAAAAGCTCCTCAATGAGCGCTTTTCCTTCCGTGCGATAGTTAGTTTCCACAAGCTTGGCCGAATCTGTGCAGCTCGTATAGACAGAGGCAAAAGCCCGATATCCTTTGTTATATTTCGATATGAGAAGCTTTCGCCGAAGTGGTTCGTTCAAGGTCTCTGCTTCGATAAACTCTTGCATCTTGATACGAAACTGATCGTTTTTGGCTGTGCCACATAAATTGGTGATGTAATGCAGTGACCCAACGAGTTCTGCAACGCGATGGAGTCTATCTTCATAAGGTGGTGTTGAATTCGGCGCAGGCGCTGATCCAGCTTCTTGTGCGCTTGCATTTAAAGCAATCATACAAGACACGATTGAGGATAAAACAACACATCTGAATAAAGATAACGACATGGCAATAGCCTATATCTCAATTTCAAATGTGTTAAAATACCAATCAGATGATTTTACTGCTCAATCGGCACATCCGGCATAAAGGCATGGGTCACAAAGGCGAAGGTGAGATCGTAAGCAACGTCTTCATCACCGCGCTTCGCTATCACATTGCCGATTTGGCGACCTTTTGAAATTTGCCGAGAATCAAGCGCTGATCGCATGCCATCGGTCCAGGTGAGGGTAACACCTTCTCGTTCGACGCTCTGTTCATCACGCAATTTTTGAAGAGAGATGACAAAAGGTTTGTCGGCATCTTTCACGGCTATAACATATGTTAGTGGCGGTATGCCTTCTGGGAATTCTCCGTTGAACAGAAATGGTCGGTTTGCTGTATCATATCCAACATAGGGATTGGTCCCGTATCGGCGCATATGTTCGTTGTTTGGAATCAAAACCTCAGCTTTGGGGTGACGTTTTGCAAAGCGAGACCATGATTCTGTTCGTGAGGGGAGGATTTCGAGTTTCTCACCAAGCAAGCTGCCAACGATCGCTTCACCGGTGAATTGCTGCCACCAGCTTTCGGTCACGCGGTCATACATGATCATATCGGAGTAGCGTAGCTTTCCGCTCACACCAAACTCTGTGACGCCTCCGCGAATCCTGCGATCAAACACCACTGCTGCATTGCAGAGAGGGCAATAGGTCACAGCAACAGGTGTGCCACCAATCGTATCATTGACGATTTCATGCCATGTCAAAATTCGTAAAGGATAGGCTTTTGTTTCGCCGTTGACCGTAACACTGAGCACCGGCTCATGCTCTTCCAAACCATTTATTTCATTAACGGGCCAGAATTGAGGATCATCAATTGATGGAATGCCATCCTTGGGTGGACCACCGGATAAGATGTCGACAAAATCAACGGAACTTTTTGAAAAATCTGTCCGCGGCCATTCAAATTTCCAGAAATTCGGGTCCGCGGCGGCATGGGTCATGCCCATAATCAATGTTATGAAGAGGGTGATGAAGGTGCGTTTCATGCCAAAATCTCCTTTTGGCAGCACTATGGCGGATTAATTTACCCACTTCTATGCAACTTAGATCACAATCTCTTGAGCGAACTGGCCTAGAATGGGATTTTTTGGCTTATTATTGGTGAAATTCGAGTCTTTCGAGACATTCGGCTACATTTTTTGTCAAAGGTAGGGTGATTGCTTCTTGATAAGTATACCAGCCCAAATCAGCGGCATCGTCGCCTGCCATCGCACCAATTATATTGCTTACATCGACCAAAAAGACATGCAATCTAAAACGTGGTATTTTGTGACCAAGATCATATTCTGCGAAGGGGCGCGGATTATGCCCATCAAGATTGGTTTCTTCCTTTAGCTCTCTGATGGCAGCATCTTCTAAGCTTTCCCCTGGTTCTACATGACCGCCCGGGAAAGAATACATGCCTTTGGATGGTTCCTTGCCGCGTTTGATCAGCAAATATTTGCTGTTTGAAACCACAATGGCAGATGCGCCGAGTTTATAGTCGAGATTTTGCATAATTTAACGTGTTTTCATCTTTAAACTTGACCCGACATTTAAACCTCTGACAATGTTTAGTCATGTGTGGTCGATTTTCACTAACAGCGAGTCCGGATGAGATCGCAGAATTTTTTGCTCTACTGGAAATAGATCAATTTCCGGAGCGATACAATATTGCACCAACCCAGCCGGTGATGATTATTATTGAAGGCCCGGCAACGGATAAAGGCTCAAACCTTCCGAACCGGAAGGCAATGCTGGTGCGCTGGGGGTTTACCCCGTCATGGGTGAAGGATCCGAAAGATTTCCCACTGCTTACTAATGCGAGAAGCGAAACTGCGATCGGCAAGGCATCATTTAAAGCAGCGATGCGCCATAGACGCGTTTTGGTGCCGGCGTCAGGGTTTTACGAATGGAAACGTCCACCCAAAGGGTCAAAGGAAAAATCGCAAGCCTATTGGGTGCGCCCCAAACATGGAAAAATCGTAGCCTTTGCAGGTCTGATGGAAACTTGGTCATCACCTGATGGATCTGAAGTTGATACAGCTGCAATTCTCACAACAGCTGCGAACAACACGCTTTCGCCAGTTCATCATCGAATGCCTGTGGTGATTGATCCTGAAGATTTTACCCAGTGGCTTGATTGCAAAAATCAAGAACCGCGCCATGTCGAACACTTGATGAAACCTGCTGCTGATGATTTCTTCGAAACGATTGCTGTCTCAGATGCTGTCAATAAAGTAGCCAATACTGGACCTGAGCTTCAAATCGCATTGACGGATGAACAGCTTGCCCTTGCGCAAACACCGGTGGAAAAACCAAAGAAAGCGGCGTCCAAGAAAGCCGCAAATTCAGATCAGATGGATCTGTTTTAAATATCGTCAAAAGATACCAATATAATCTTGACCAATAGGACTTTGCGCGGCATAAGGGTTTTATGAATACGAAAAACAGCACTACTGCTATTATTATTTGCGGCATTATTATCTGCTAGCGTCTCGCTGGTCTGGCCGTTTTCGTCTCCTTTTACATGACAATTGAACGACCGGACATCGGGCCGCAAAAGCTATTGATATGCGCTAAAAGGGATGGATATGACGGGTTCATTGCAACTTTATAATACTCTGACACGAGAAAAATCAGAGTTTGTGCCAATCGATGACAAGAATGTGCGCATGTATGTCTGCGGTCCCACCGTCTATGATTTTGCGCATATTGGCAATGCTCGTCCAGTGATTGTGTTTGACGTATTAAACCGTGTGCTGCGGAGCATCTATGGTGATAGTCATGTTAAATATGTTCGAAATATCACAGACGTTGATGACAAGATTAACGCGCGTGCATTGCGCGATTTTCCGCAACTGCCGCTCAATGATGCGATTGCCAAAGTAACAGAAAAAACCACCGCGCAATTTCATGCTGATGTTGAAGCCTTGGGCTGCTTGGCGCCAGATATTGAGCCGCGCGCCACCGAATATGTGACTGCCATGGCTGAAATGGCGCAGGATCTGATCAACAAAGGTTTTGCTTACGTGGCAGAAGGTGCTCAGGGGCGGGAGGTTCTCTTTAGCGTCGAATCTATGCCGAACTATGGCATTTTATCCAATCGAAAATTGGATGAGCAAAAAGTAGGTGCACGGATTGCGATTGAAGATCACAAGCGCAGTGCCGGAGACTTTGTGCTTTGGAAAGAATCGTCAGAAACTGAACCTGGGTGGGATGCTAAATTCACTCAGGATGGTAATACACAGACCATCAAAGGCCGTCCAGGTTGGCATATTGAATGTTCGGTGATGGCGCGTGAGCATTTGGGTAAGGTCTTTGATATCCATGGTGGTGGGTTGGATTTGATATTCCCGCACCACGAAAATGAGATGGCGCAATCTTGCTGTGCCCATGGCGAAGACAAAATGGCTCACACCTGGATGCATAATGGTTTCTTGCAGCTTGAAGGCCGCAAAATGTCAAAGTCTGATGGTAATTTTGTCACGATCACAGAGCTGATGACGACGGATAAATTCGGCGGGCGCAAATGGTCGGGGCAGGTGTTGAAATTGGCCATGCTGATGACCCATTATCGCGAGCCGATTGATTTTTCAGTCAAGCGTTTGGAAGAAGCAGAGGCGATTTGGAAAAAATGGCCGACCGTTGAAAACAAAGGTGGCGATGTGGCACCAGCTGTGATGGACGCGCTTCTTGATGATTTAAACACCGTCAATGCTATTCAAGCGATTCATACATTGGCCGGCAAAGCGCATGAAAGCGATGAAGCAGCCGCTACATTTGCTGCAAGTGCTGATTTGCTCGGGTTGTTGCCAGTGGCAGAAGAAGTATCAGAAGATGCTTCATCTGATATTGAGGAGAAAGTCGCGCAACGTCTGACATGCCTAGCCAATAAAGACTGGGCGCAGGCGGATTTAATTCGCGATGAATTGAAAGCTATGGGCGTTGTGCTCAAAGATGGCAAGGATCCGGAATCGGGTGAACGCGTGACAAATTGGGAGATGGCGCGGTGAGTAAGCGGAGGCTTTATCTATTTGATACAACGTTGCGGGATGGTCAGCAGACCCCCGGTATCGACTTCTCGCTGGAGGATAAAATCAGCATCGCCAATATGCTTGATGAGCTTGGCGTGGATTATATTGAAGGTGGATATCCGGGTGCTAATCCCACGGATACCGCTTTCTTTCAAAAGCAACGCACCCAAAATGCAGCCTTTGTAGCCTTTGGGATGACTAAGCGCGCTGGGATTTCGGCGTCCAATGACCCGGGGCTCGCTGCTCTTGTGCAAGCAGCTGGTCAATCCGTTTGTTTTGTCGCCAAATCCTGGGATTATCATGTGCGTGTGGCTTTGGGTTGCACCAATGAAGAAAATCTTGAAACCATTCAAGAGAGTGTCAAAGCAACAATCGATGCCGGTAAAGAGCCGATGGTCGATTGCGAACATTTCTTTGATGGATTTAAGGCCAACCCAGAATACGCATTGGCTTGTGCGAAAACTGCATATGACAGCGGCGCGCGCTGGATTGTTTTGTGCGACACCAATGGTGGGACACAGCCCAATGAAGTTGCCGAGATCGTTGGCAAGCTCATCGAAGCTGGCGTTCCAGGCTATCATTTGGGTATTCATGCACATAATGATACCGGTCAAGCAGTGGCCAATTCACTGGCTGCGGTGGAAGCAGGTGTTTGCCAGATACAAGGCACGCTCAATGGTATCGGTGAACGCTGCGGCAATGCCAATCTCGTTACGCTGATTCCGACATTGATGCTTAAACCCTATTATGCCGAGCAAGTTGAATTGGGCATAGAAGAAGATCAACTTAAGAAGCTGACTGAAATTTCTCGCGCTTTTGATGAATTACTTAATCGTTCGCCTGAAGCGCAATCGCCATTTGTCGGTGCGTCTGCCTTTGCGACAAAGGCTGGTATTCACGCGTCTGCTTTGCTGAAAGATCCAAAGACTTATGAGCATGTGCCGCCAGAAAGCGTTGGCAATTTACGTAAGGTCATGGTCTCTGACCAAGGTGGTAAATCCAACTTCATCGATGCATTGGAGCGTCGCGGGGTGCGCGTTGATAAATCCGATCCGAAACTGGATACGTTGATTTCGATCCTCAAGGAACGCGAAGCCGTGGGTTATGCCTATGAGGGTGCAGATGCATCTTTTGAGCTATTGGCGTTAAAAACCCTCGGCACAATTCCGAAGTTCTTCGAAGTTGAAAGCTTCCGTGTGATGGTGGAGCGCCGTTTTGATGCCAATGGTGATCTGAAAACTGTTTCCGAAGCGGTGGTCAAAGCTCATATTGATGGACATGAGGCGATGTCGGTTGCTGAAGGGCAGGGGCCAGTCAACGCGCTCGATAAAGCCTTGCGCAAAGACCTTGGCAAATATCAAAATGAAATATCAGACCTTGAATTGGTGGACTATAAAGTACGCATCTTAAATGGTGGTACGGAAGCGATCACAAGGGTATTGATCGAATCACGCGATGGCACGGGTCGTCGCTGGTGGACGGTTGGCGTCTCCGACAATATTATCGATGCTTCTTTCCAGGCCCTTATGGATTCCATTGTCTTTAAGCTTATGAAAAATAGAAGCCTTGCTGGCCAAGTGGCAGCAGAATAGGCCTTTTTTGAGCAACAAACCGCAACAGCAAGATACGCCAATTGGCTTATTTTACGCGACCAGTGCCTTTATTTTATGGGGCTTGCTGCCCTTTTTGTTGAAAGCCGTTGAACACATTCCGGCAGTTGAAGTGGTTGCACATCGTGTCATTTGGTCATTGCCTATTGTCGGTCTTATTTTGGTTTACACCAAACGGACAGCGGATATTCGAGCAGCGCTGAAATCGCCAAGAACGCTTGGCATGGCGGTTATCTGTGCATTTCTGATCTCGTTGAATTGGGGCATTTACGTCTGGGCGATATCGGTGGAGCGTACCGTTGAAGCCTCGATGGGATATTACATCACCCCGCTGGTCACCATCCTTGTCGGTGCGACGATTTTGGGGGAAAAGCTCAGCACTGGTCATAAGATATCAGCGGTTATCGCAACGGTGGCTGTGGTCATTTTGGCTTGGGATGCGGGCGGATTTCCATGGGTTGCGATTGGCCTTGCAGGTTCTTGGAGCATCTATTCGTTTTTGCGCAAAACGCTCCCGATTGGTGCAAATCAAGGATTTATGCTCGAAGTATTGATATTGCTAACGCCGTCTCTTTTCATTATCGGCTGGCTGACATTTCAAGGCAAAAGTCATTTTGGGCAGACGATACCCTTCGATATTCTATTGTTGATGTTTTGCGGCGTCGGGACCGCGGTTCCACTCATGCTTTTTACCAATGGCACGCGACTTATTCGAATGTCGTCATTGGGCATATTACAGTTCATTGTGCCGACACTGATTTTTCTGGTCGCGGTTTTGGTTTTTGATGAGCCGTTTAGTAACATCAAAATGCTGGCATTTGTGCTTATTTGGATCGCGATGAGCGTGTTTGGCTATACTTTGGTAAAAAAGTCAGCTGTTTGATTGCAATATACGCGGCACGATATCTTCGGCTTTATCAACCACGATTGGTTTGACCAGTTGCTCAGTGTGAATGAAACCTTGCGAACTCATATGTGATATAAGCTTTGTAAGCGGATCCCAAAATCCATTGATATTGGCGATAACAATTGGCTTTTGGTGCCTGCCTAGCTGGGCCCATGTCATAATTTCGGTGAGTTCTTCGAGCGTACCAATGCCACCGGGTAGGGTCACAAATGCATCAGCATGGTCAAACATCTTGTGTTTACGTTCATGCATATTGCTTGTGATGATGGAGCTTGTCAGATGACCAACACGGTCGACATCACCTTCTTTGCCCAACAAGAATTCCGGGATAATGCCAGTGACATGGCCGCCAGCTTTGAGCGTTGCATCAGCAACGGCTCCCATGATGCCATAGGTGCCGCCACCATAAATGAGTTTAAGATCATTTTCTGCAATGGCGGTGCCCAGTGTTTGTGCCGCAGATTTGAACGCAGGGTCCGCACCAGTTTGAGAACCACAATACACGCAAATTGAACGAATCGATTGATTAGAATTTGTCATAAATTTTATTGAATAGAACAAAGATTTTCACGTCAAGAAGTGCCTATTAATCAAGCAATTTATGCTTAAATTATCAATACTTGTGTCTGTGGAATAAAATGGTTAATTATGTGAAAAATGGTTTGCGCGCAGAAAGCGCGGGTTGGAGAATTTAATGCTGAATTTAAAAGCAATTTTGATGGCACTTGGCGGTGTTATAGTTGTCGGCGGTATTGGGACTTATGTTGTCCTTGAAAACCGCAAGTCACAAGAAGCAACCGTACAGGCAAGCTTACCAGCTGCAAGTGAGCAAGCTGTAAAAGATGAGACTGCTCCAACATCTTCAGACGCCAATTCCAACAGCGCAACTTCCCAAGAGGAAAGTACAACGAGCGCTTCTGAAGGCCAGACTGATAATCAAACCACTTCAGAGGAACAGACGACTGATCAGGCAAGTACTGATCAAGCAGCCAATGATCAGGCGACTAGCGAACCTGCCTCACCGACAGCAGATTGGGTAATGCCTGCATTTGATTTATTGCGTGTAGAACCAGATGGCTCAACGGTTATTGCAGGTCGCGGTCAACCTAATACTACGCTCAAGATTATGAATGGTGAAGAGATGATCGCTGAGACGAAGATCGGATCTTCTGGCGATTTTGTTGTTATTTTCGATGAAGCGCTTAATTCAGGTGATTATCAATTATCGCTTCAGGTTGAAGACGAAAACGGTATTGCGTTGACTTCTGAAGAAACAGCAATTGTGTCAGTGCCAGAAGATGCTGGCGGACAATTGCTTGCTATGGTTCAAAAACCAGGTGAGGCGAGCCGCATTATCACGCAGCCAGAAGCCGCACCGGTTGAGGAAACAACGACAATCGCTGAAAGCGCGACGGAAGAAAAACCTGCTGCTGCGACCGAGGTTGCTGAAAGCACAGTCACTGCTACTGAAGAAGTTGTAGAAAAAGCTGCTGAAGTCGCAGCGAATGCTAAATCTGCGACAACCGAAGCTGCAACTGTAGTTGAAGGTGCTGTCGAAGGCGCTGTTGAAACTGCTACCGAAACAACAACCGAAACTGCGACAAAAGTTGCTGAAGCGGCCACAGAAGCTGCAACTGCAGTTGGAGAGAAGGCTGCTGAAGTTGCGGCAAATGAAACTACTCAAGAAACTGTAACTGCCGGCAATACTGAAGCATCAACCGCTGAAACTGTGACATCCAAAGTTGCGGAAACGGCTGAAAAGGTGATGGAAAAAGTCACCGAAGGTGCGGTTGAAACAGCTGAAAAAGTTGCGGATACCACTGAAGAGGCCGTAGAAACAGCTAAGGTTGCTGTAGAAACAACTGTTGAGAAAGCAGTTGAAGAAACTGAAAACACAGTTGCGGCGCTTGCGACAGAAGGTTCAAACGCCGCTGACAATACGCAAACTGATGTGCAGGCTGCAACTACGAATGAGCAGCCGAAAGACGTGACTTCAGAAACCAAGACTGAGGAAACACAAGCGGCAGCAACCGCTGTTGAAGAAAAGCCAGCAGAAGAAAAACCAGTTGTTGAAAAACCAAAAGCACCTTCGCAAAATGTTCGCATTGAAGCTGTGGAAGTCGAGGGTGATAAACTCTTCGTCGCTGGTTCCGGCACGGCTGGATATCAAGTCCGGGTGTTTGCAGATGGCGAAGAAGTTGGAATTGCCAATGTTGAAAGCAATGGACGCTTTATTGTGGAAGCCACAAAAGATCTCTCTGTTGGTCAGCACAGGATAACAGCGGCGCTTGAAGACAAGCAAACCAATCAGGTTATTTTGAGAGCGATTGTTCCGTTTAACCGTCCTGAAGGTGAAGCCCTTGCTGCGGTTGCATCGAATGATAACGCGGCGACAGAAGAGAAACCGGCGGCAGTAGCGGAAACCGAAACAACGATGGTCAAGGAAGATCCAAAGCCGGCTGATGCGGTTGCTACGGAAGCTGAAACAACAACAGAAGTTGCTTCTAACACGGAGACCTCCTCAGCTTCGACTGCTGCTGAAGGCACAACCACTTCGGAAGCAACACCGTCTACGGATGCTGGAACTTCTGTTGCAGATAATCAGACATCTGAGAAAACAACCGAAGAAGTTGCAGCCGTTGCAACTGATGAAATGGTGAAGTCAGAAGAGGCAACGACTTCTGCGTCAGCGGACACGTCGACGACCTCTGAGAATGAAGCACCAAAGGCGAGTGAAACTGCAGTTGAAACAGCAACTGAGGAAAGCACGACAACGGAAGCTGAAACTTCCACTACTGTGGCATCTGCAAGTGAAACAGAAACATCTGAACCTAAAACAATTGTGCAGGATGAACTGCAGCCGGCAAGCAGTCAATCTGTGATCATTCGCAGAGGTGATACATTGTGGCATATCGCCCGCAGAACCTATGGTGCGGGTGTGAGATATACAACGATCTATCTTGCGAACCAACAGCAGATTGAAAACCCAGACCGCATTTCTCCCGGCCAGATCTTTGAAGTTCCGGAAGAAGCGCTCGAAAATGCAGAACAACTGCACAGACAGCGTTTGGGTTTAGAATAAAACTCAATCTTTCACATTGACCATGCGCCTTTCATCGTATATCGTCGATATACGATGAAAGGTGTGTCATGGGTTTAGACATTGAGAATCAGGCGGTTAAACTTGCGGCTTTGGCGCACCCAGCGCGATTAAAGATTGTTCGGCAGTTGGCGAATGAAAATGCGTGTTGTGTCAAACACTTAGTTGGCACCACGGATCTGGCTCAATCCACCGTCTCTCAACATTTAAAGACATTGCTCAAGGCAGATCTTGTTTTTTACAGAACTGAAAAACAAGCCTCCTGGTATGAGATCAATCGGGAAGAGTTTTCTCAACTTTCCAAAGAATTGGATCTCATGTTCAAAGATTGCTGCAAAGGCTGCGACTGTTAGTTCAGCCCGTTTTTGGTATTTATAGATTAGGTTACGTTACTTTATGAATAAGAAAATAGTTACAGCCGATGACGGCAATCCCTATGAGTCTCTAAAAAATCTTTGGCCCTATATGTGGCCATCTGATCGACCAGATTTAAAGCGACGGGTCGGCATCGCGCTTATTTTTCTCATACTTTCTAAAGTTATTTTGGTTGGTGTTCCTTCGATCCTGGAATGGGCGACGGATTCGCTTACGGGCACGCTGGAATCCAATTCATTGCCGGCATTTTTGCTCGCACCTGTTATGCTAGTCGTTGCTTACAATGTTGCACGCTTGACCCATTGGGGCTTTAACCAGCTGCGTGATGCATTATTTGCAAAAGTTGGCCAACATGCGGTCCGTCAGCTTGCCTTTAAAACCTTTGTGCATATGCACAAGCTTTCCCTTCGCTTTCATTTAGAGCGCCGAACAGGTGGCTTATCGCGTATCATTGAGCGCGGGACCAAAGGCATTGAGACGATTGTCAGATTTACCATTTTGAACATGGCGCCAACTCTGTTGGAGTTTGGGCTCGTCGCGATGATATTCCTGTTCAAATTCGGTGTGTCCTATGTTGCGGTCACAGCTATTACCGTCTGGGCTTATATTTGGTTCACCATTAAGGCGAGCGACTGGCGTATTCAGATTAGACGGGACATGAACAATTCCGATACGGACGCGAATACCAAAGCGATCGATTCACTTTTAAACTTCGAGACCGTCAAGTATTTCGGCAATGAAGAGATGGAAGCCAAGCGATTTGATAAATCCATGGCAAGCTATGAAAAGTCAGCAACACAAGTTTGGACCTCTTTGGGTTGGCTCAACTTTGGCCAAGGCGCAATTTTCGGTCTTGGTATGACCATTATGATGGTCATGTCAGCGCTCGCCGTGCAGCGTGGTGATCAAACACTAGGTGAGTTTATCTATATCAACGCAATGCTCATGCAGCTGTCTATACCGCTTAATTTCATCGGGTTTGTATATCGTGAGATTAGACAGGGTCTGACAGATCTAGAGCAAATGTTTGATTTGCTTGAGATCGAAGCAGAGATTGAAGATGCGCCGGATGCCAAGGAGCTTGATATCCAAGAGGGAACCATCAAATTTGATGATGTTCACTTTGCCTATGATGAAAACAGACAGATTTTAAATGGCATTTCCTTTGATGTGCCTGCTGGCAAAACTGTTGCTATCGTAGGCCCATCGGGGGCAGGGAAGTCGACTTTATCAAGATTGTTGTTCCGTTTTTATGATGTGCAGTCCGGCAAGATCACCATTGATGGCCAGGACGTTCGAGACGTAGAGCAGCGAAGTTTACGTTCAGCCATTGGCATGGTGCCGCAAGATACGGTGCTGTTTAACGATACGATTGCCTATAACATTCGCTATGGACGTCCAAACGCGACAGAACAGGAAGTACGCGATGCTGCCGAAATGGCGCAAATTGGTGATTTCATTAAAACCTTACCAGACGGATTTGAGGCTATGGTGGGTGAGCGCGGTCTCAAACTTTCAGGTGGTGAAAAGCAACGTGTGGCGATTGCCCGTACAATCTTAAAGGCACCGCCTATACTCATTTTGGATGAGGCTACATCTGCTCTTGATACGGCAACGGAACAAGAGATTCAGGCGTCACTTGATTTTGTATCGAAAGATCGCACCACACTTGTGATTGCTCACAGGCTATCAACTGTCATTAATGCTGATGAAATCATCGTGCTGAAAGATGGTGTCATTGCCGAGAAGGGCACACATACTGATCTTTTGGATCAAAAAGGTCTCTATGCCTCCATGTGGGATCGTCAGCGTGAAGCAACCGAAGCGGAAGAGCATCTCAAACGTGTTCATGAAAGTGATGATCTTGGTGTGATCAAGCGCAATAAAACCACGCCAATTGCGGAATAATTCTGGTTGTTGCACTCAAATTGTCGTTCTAGATTGCATATATTGCATTTAGCAGTTAGCTAGGTGAAAAAATCAATCAAACAGGGCTTCATATGAGCATTGCAAGCAGCATTCGTAACACACTGGTTCCCATCCATCCGGAAGGTTACAAATTCATCGCCATTTTCTTCGTGGCATCCGTCATATTGGGATGGCTATTTGATCCGCTATTTTGGATTGGTTTGCTCCTAACCGCTTGGTGCGCTTATTTTTTCCGAGATCCTGAACGTTTAACACCGCTTGAGAAGAATTGGACGATTAGCCCGGCAGATGGCCGTGTATCGTCCATTGTCAAAATGGTGCCGCCGTCAGAGCTTGATCTTGGTGATGAAGAGATGTGGCGTATTTCTGTCTTTATGAATGTCTTTAACTGCCATGTGAATCGTGCGCCGATGGAAGGTAAAATCAAGCATATTAGCTATCAAAGAGGTGATTTTTTAAACGCCGAGCTTGATAAAGCCAGCACCGACAATGAACGCAATGGCATGGTGATTGAAACCGAGCACGGCGATATCGGCGTTGTGCAGATCGCAGGTCTTGTTGCACGTCGCATTGTTTGTTGGTCGAAAGTTGCTGACCATTTAGATGTTGGCGAGCGATTTGGCCTCATCAGATTTGGTTCACGTCTCGACGTCTTCTTGCCAGCAAATGCACGCCCATTGGTAACTTTGGGACAAACTGCTATAGCTGGTGAAACTGTGCTTGCTGAATTTGGGTCCGATATGGGTCCTGTCGTTAGTCGCAGAGATTAATGGGAGGCAACATGGACAATCAATCAGCTGCAGAAGATGCAGATCGCGGCCCGCGTTTTCGCGAGATACCCCGTCGGCTTCTTATCCCAAATATCATCACGGTTTTAGCCGTTTGCGCAGGTTTAACCGGCATTCGTCTTGCTTATGAAGGTAAGATTGAGCTTGCTGTGATTATGGTTTTAGTCGCAGCTTTCTTGGATGGCATTGATGGCCGCGTGGCGAGACTATTAAAAGCGCAAACGAATTTCGGTGCGCAGCTCGATTCGCTCGCTGATGTGATCAATTTTGGCGTCGCTCCCGCACTGGTGCTGCATGCTTATATTCTTCATATGGCGCCGTCCATCGGTTGGGTGGCAGCATTGTTGTACGCAATAGCCAATGCGCTGCGTCTGGCGCGTTTTAATGTGATGCTCGAGCGCCAAGAACGGCAATCCTGGGAAGATGCCTTCTTCTTAGGTGTGCCAGCCCCATTGGGCGCGCTTTTGGTTCTGTTGCCAATTTATCTTGGGTTCTTGGGCGTTGAAGCGAATATGACTTTTGCTGTGATTTCCACGATATATGCGATGATCATCGCGTTTTTGTTGATCTCTCGGGTACCCGTCATCTCAGGCAAAGAAATAGGGCAGGGTGTAAGACGTGATCTGTTCTTGCCGCTCATTCTGGTTGTTGTTTTATATGTCTGGCTTTTGGTCTCCTTTACCTGGCAGACTATGGCATTTACATCGATATGCTATTTGATCTCATTGCCGATTGGCGCTTACATCTGGTCCAAGAAATACGGATCTCGTTCCACCCCGGTGGACGATAATATTTCGCTGAACAAGAAAATCAAAAAGTAAGCTGCGTCAATTCAGTTTTGATTATACAAAATGATAAAGGGCAATCCGGGTGAAACCAGATTGCCCTTCTTTTTGAAGTGAAGAGAGCCTAAACCTGAGGGGTGCAGATTCTAAAAATTCACTTCCTTGATTTATTCCGCAGCTTCTGAATGAGGCGTATCGATATTCTCATTCGCAACTTCCGCGGCAACCTTCTTCTTGCGAGGTTTTCTCGTCTTAGGTTTTGCTTCAGCTGCCACTTCTTCAACTTTCTCTGGCTCTGCAGGCTGCTCGACAGGTGTTTCCACCTCAGCAGGGGTCACTTCCACCTCGGCAGCGGGCTTAGGAAGTTCTGCTTTAGCAGCTGCCTCAATAGCCTTTTGTTTTCGTTTAAAGCGGAATCCAGCTAGTCGAGTTGCGTTGTGTGGTAACGCCAACAATGTCGGGATCATGATCAATGTCAGCACTGTTGAATAGGCCAAACCTGAAATGATCGCTGTTGACAATTGCACCCACCAGATGGATGTGATGCCGCCGACAGATGTTGTCTGCGTGAAGAAGTTGAAGTTGATCTGCATAGCCATTGGGATCAGACCAAGAATGGTTGTTCCTGTGGTCAACAAGATCGGACGCAATCGCTGCGCAGCTGTTTTAATTACAGCTTGACGAATGTCAGTCACACCATCTTCTCGCATACGGTTATAGGTATCGATCAGAACAATCGCGTTGTTCACCACAATACCTGCCAGCGCGATAACGCCGGTACCTGTCATAATGATCGAGAACTTCTGTCCCGTCAGCACCATACCAATTAGCACGCCGGAAACCGCAAGGATCACAGTCGAAAGCGTGATGAGGGTTTGGTAGAACGAGTTGAACTGCGTCAGAAGAATAATAAACATCATGAACAGAGCACCAATGGCAGCATTGCCCAAAAATGCTTCTGATTCTTTTTGTTCTTCATCCGCACCACGGAATTTCAAGAACACGTTAGAAGGCCATTCCTGGGTGTCTAACCATTCCTGAATAACGCCAACCGCATCATCCGGGGTTGCATCGCGACCATCAAACTGCGCACCTTTTGCCACGCTTGCTTTGATGTCCATGGCGTAAAGGCCATCACGACGAATAATTGAAGATACTTTCTCCACTGGCTCACGTGTCACAAAGTTCGAGATCGGAATTTGACCATTTGGTGTGTTCAAACGAATTTGATCAAACTCATCTAAAGTTCTCTGCCCTTCAGGCAAGCGAACACGGATTTCCACTTCGTCTTCGGAATCGTCTGGACGATATTTGCCGATCATCACACCATTGGTGACCAATTGAACCATGGCGCCGACTTCAGAAATGGATGTCTGATAACGGCCCGCTTGTACACGGTCGACATCAAGCTGCCATTCGATACCTGGGAGAGGGCGGCCGTCTTCCTGTTCTGAGAGCAATTCATTGCTGTCAAAATACGGACGGATTTTCGCAACGGCTGCAACCATGTCATCATAGTTTGTGGACTTGACTTGTAGGCGTACATCTTTACCCGTTGGAGGACCACCCTCGATCTTTTTAACTTCGACACGGATACCCGCAATGTCAGCTGTTTGCGTACGGATGTCTTCAAAGATGTCGACAGCTTTACGACGGCAGCAGAAGTCAGCCAGCTCAATGGTGATTTCACCGATTGTATCTGCTGGTTTGTCCTGCACACCACCGATTGGATTGCTGGCACCACCGGCACCTGCGTAAGCTGACATTACCGAATTATCGATGCCGGGGATGGCAAGGATGCGGTTATCAACTTCGGCTGTGATATCTCTGATTTCTGTCGCAGATAGGTTACCCCGTGCAGAGACCAATACGATCGCGACATCCGGCTCTTCATCCACGAAGAATTCAACACCTTGGTTATTGGCGCCGAAATATGAGAATGAAAACATTGTCATTCCGATGACGGCTGCAATTACGACGATATTACCGAAAATATTGCCAGCAAAAATGTTGAGGAAACGTGCATAAAAGCCGGTAAAGCCTGAGAGTTTTTTCAGATCCAACTCAGCTTGTGCGGAAAGCATTCTAGCATTTTCATCGATTTTATCGTCATTGCGTTTCCGTTTGGAAACGAATGAGAAAATCACCGCAGCAAGAAGACCAGCAGCGATGGCAGCTGCAGCTGCAATCGGGTATTTCACCGGTTCAGCAAATTCAGCTAGGGCTGGAGACGCGACAAGGCCGACAGCAACGATAGCCATGACCAACACAGCGACGATATATTTGGCAAATCTTGCGATAACTGCAGATACTTGCGCAAACAACGTGCCTGTCACCGGTAAGAACACCAAAGCGGTTAGTAGCGACGCCGCAAGCACGATGATAACCATACGTGGCAAATAGCCCATGAATTCGCCCGGCACACCTGGCCATAAAAGCAATGGCAAGAAGGCCGCCAATGTTGTGGCGGTCGACGATACAACCGGCCAGAACATGAGACGTGCAGAGCGCTTATAAGCTTCAGCAGGCTCCATGCCTTCGGTAATTTTCCGATCAGCATATTCAGTTACCACGATGGCGCCATCAACCAGCATACCCACGGTGATCACCATACCAAACATCACCATCATGTTCACTGTCATGCCGAGCATGCTCACGATCAAGAAGGCGACCATAAAGGAGCCGGGGATCGCCAGACCCACAAGGAGACCAGATCGGATCCCAAGTGCCCAGACCACACAGATCATCACCAAGACAATCGCTGTCATGATCGATGATTGGAGCGAACCTAAAACCTCAAAGATGAAGCTTGATTGGTCAATGAGGAAGTTAACTTTCACGCCCTCTGGCCAATCTTTTGTGAACTCGCCGACAACTTCACGCACGGTTGTGTTGTTTTCGATAATGTTAGTACCGATACGTTTCACAACAGAGATCGAAATCGCAGGCTCGCCATTCACACGGGTGAAGCTTGATGCTTGCTTATAGGTCGGAAGAATTTGCGCCACATCACCAAGCGTGACAACACCTTCACCATTCTGTTTGATCGGAATGGAATAGACATCCTGCGCGTTTTCCAAAAGGCCAGGGACCTTCACATTAAAGCGGCCTTGACCGTCATCAATAAAGCCCGCAGGTACCAATTGGTTATTCAAACTAACAGCATTGATAAGCTCAGTTTGTGTGATGTTATATGATTCAAGCTTGGAAAGATCCAAGATGACTTCCAAAACCTCTTCGCGGTTACCGTTCAGTGTCGCTTCGCGAACAGTCGAAATGGATTCAATTTCATCAGACAAACGTGTCGCAAGACGCGTGAGTGTTCGCTCTGGCACTTGACCAGATAGCGTTACGATAATGGTTGGTTGAAGCGCAAAGTTTGTTTCAGCGATATTGGGTTCATCCGCATCAGCTGGAAACTCGGCTTTTGCCTTGTCCACCTTGTCGCGGATATCAGCCAATACAGTATCTTTGTCAGAATCGATTGTGAATTCGAGCACCACAACTGCAACACCTTCATTAGCGATCGCAGTAAGCTCTTTGAGCCCATCTAACCCACGTAATTGCGTCTCTAGCGGCCTGACAAGCAGACGCTCAGCATCACGTGGTGAGATACCTTGTTGTGATACAGTGACGAAGTACACCGGAACATCGATGTCCGGGTTCGCTTCTTTAGGAACATTGATGTATGACGCGATCCCTGCAACAACAAGAACGATCATCAATGTTAAGACCGTTTTCGGCCTTGAAATAATAGCTTGTAGTGCACCAATCATGAGTTTGTCTCCAGATTGCTAGCCTGTCTTTGTGCTGTTTCTTCAACGGCGATGACTTCTTGCCCTGCAGACACATATTCCTGACCAAGAGTGATCACTTTCATGCCAGGTGCAAGTCCCGCAACCCACATGGTTTCTGGGGTTTGTGCCAAGATTTGTACTGGTTTGAACTCAACAACATTTTGCGCATTAATGACACGAACACCAACGTCACCTTCATCGCTCAAAGTGAGCCAAGAAGCCTGCACGCTATAAGCTTCGTCAGATTTCAATGCAATGGCTGCATCAGCTGTGATACCAGAGCGAAGCGCGTCGTTGTCATTTGGCATTTCAATTTCAACTTTAAACGTACGTGTTTGTTCGTCAGCTGTTGGTGAGATGAATTTAATTTTGCCGCCAACGACTTGGCCAGAAACGAGACGCACCATGGCGGCATCGCCGACATTAATCGCGCTGACTTTTGCTTCAGAAACCTGACCAATAAAGTTCATTGGATTGTTTTGAACGACAGTTGCGCAAACATCGCCTGGGTTCAGTAAGTTACCCATTTCAGCAATTGGGTCCTGCACAATGCCAGAGGCTTTTGCGACGATTTTGGTCTTTTCCATCTCACGTTCAGCTTGCTCAAGTTGTGCCTTTGCAGCATCTCTTGCTGTTTGAAGTGCTAGCAATCGGGAATTTGTGGCATAGCCTTGCTTTTTCAGCTCTTCATTGGCTTGGAAATCAGTCTCTGATTGTTCCAAAGATGCCAATGCTTGCTGGATAGCTGATTGGCGTACGCCAGCTTCTAGACTGCAAAGAAGGTCGCCTTCCTTAACTGTGTCACCCTTGCTGACATAACGCTTTTCAACAACGCCATTTGTCTCAGAACGAATTTGCACCACTGCGGTTGCTTCTGTTCGACCGCGCAAAGACAATGATTGTTCGCGTTCTTGCGGATTGATGCTCACAAAACGCACCTGCTGCAATGCGGTCGCAGCACTTGCGCGCTCAGCAGGAGGAGGGGTTGCGTTTTCTGAGTTTTCTTGCCCACCAACAATGATGTCGCCTTGCAACATCCATCCGATGACGCCGCCTGCGATTAACACTGCGACGATATGAGAACCTTTTAAACCGAAGGCCATGATTTACTCCATATTATTCTGCTGGCTCAAGCTCTTGGGAGGATGCTTGCGCGAGTGATTCTAATTTTTCTCTATTTTCGATCAAATATTTGAGACTGTTTTCCTGGCAGGCATAGCCATATCCGGCGATCCATTTTGTGCCTTCGTGCTCAGTCTCTTCACTGGAATCTTTAATAAATTTCAATTCTTCTTCTAATTGTAGGATGCGATTATCAATTGCTTTTCTAACTGTTTCACGCTCAAGCATTTCGGCGCACATAGCGATCAACAAAAATTCGGACTTAAATATATCTTTTTTCGGGGCATCTGACATGTGTGAGACCAGCTCAAGGCGGCCTTTATCAGTGATTGAATATACTTTTCGTGCTGGTTTTCCGGGCTCGCGCTCTTCATGGGACGTGAGGCACCCTTCAACTTCCAGCTTGCTCAATGCTGGATATATCGAACCAAAGCTCGCATCGACAAAATAGGCGTAATGCGTGTCTGATGACATCTTTTTAATTTCGTAGCCTGTCGCTTGTCCAAAATTCAAAATAGCGAGACATAGTGTTCTAATGTTCATTAAAAACCCCAATCAGTGGATATATAACTCGGACATATATCACTTCGATATATGTCTTGCAATAATAATATCGAAAAAACATATATCGAAAAAGAATATGCTTGATCGACATGCTTGTTCTACAACCTGTTACGCAGGTAGTTTGCAAAGGGATTTAAAAAAATGAATTTTTATGCAGGTTTCTGAAATGTCAGGAATTTGTCCTGGCGCACATCAAAGAGTTTGCCTGTTTCTGTCATATCAGCCGAGCAAAGTGGAACGAGCTTTTCGGCCACGCTTTGAGCTGTGGGTAAAGTCTCAGGTTTCTCTCCCGGCATAGCTTGCGCCCGCATGCGCGTGCGTGTTGCACCAGGATTTACGCAAGTCACGCAGATCTTTGTGTCTTCAAGTTCTGCTGCCCACACACGAGATAGGCTTTCAACGGCTGCTTTTGATGCGGCATAGGGCCCCCAAAACGGACGGCAGGAATGTGGTGCGCCAGATGACATGATGATTGCGCGACCAGCATCTGATTGACGAAGCAAACGTTCAGTTGACCGCATGAGACGCCAAGTGGCTGTCACATTGATGTTCATCACATTTTCGAATTTTTTCGCGTCACCATGGCTCAGAGGTGTAATGTCGCCTAAAATACCAGCATTGGCGACAACAATATCCAACTTGCCCCATCTTTCGTGAATGGCAGCGCCTAGCTTGTCGATCTCATCCATTTGGTTCAGATCAAGTGGCACCAATGTCGCAGTTCCACCAGCAGCTTGAATTTCATCGTCTAATTCTTCAAGGCCGCCTACGGTGCGTGCTGTTGCGATGACATGCGCACCCGCTTTTGCCAATTCGAGCGCAGTTGCATAACCAATACCGCGTGACGCGCCTGTCACAAGCGCGATTTTACCTTCAAGATTTACGTTCATAAAAGATGACCTATGCTAACATTTCTGCGCGCTGAAGCTGATGGACATTTTCCTGGTCCAACAATCGCGTTGGGTAATCACCAGTGAAATAATGATCGGTGAATTGCGGATTTTTCGGATCGCGTTTAATCCCGCCTACAGCGTCATACAAACCATCAAGACTGATAAAGTTGAGCGAATCTGCGCCAATATGCTTGCACATATCTTCAAGCGTATCATGCTGGTTGGCAAGCAGTCTGTCGCGGTCGGGCGTATCAATGCCATAAAAGTCCGGATAATAAATCTCAGGGCTTGCAACGCGAATATGCACTTCTTTTGCACCGGCTTCGCGCATCATCTCAACAATTTTGATCGAAGTCGTCCCGCGCACAATGGAATCATCGATGAGTACAACGCGCTTGCCTGCAATGATGCCGCGGTTGGCTGAATGTTTCAGCTTCACACCCAGCGCTCGAATTTGTTGCGTCGGTTCAATAAAGGTGCGGCCCACATAATGATTGCGAATGATCCCAAGTTCAAACGGGATACCGCTTTCCTGCGCATAACCAATCGCGGCAGGCGTGCCGCCATCGGGAACTGGCACAACAACATCGGCTTCAACCGGTGCTTCGCGCGCAAGGTTCACACCGGCATTCTTGCGTGTTTGATACACACTGCGACCGCCAACAATGGAATCAGGACGGGCAAAATAGACATATTCAAACAGACAAAGGCGCTCTGGCGTTTTGGTTGCTGCTTTGCGGCTTTCAATGGAGATGGTTCCGTCTGATTGAAGTTCGCAAATGATCAACTCGCCATTTTCAACGTCGCGCACAAATTTTGCGCCGATGATATCAAGCGCACAGGTCTCAGAACAGAAAATCGGCTTGCCATCGAGCTCACCCATCACCAATGGACGAATACCGTTAGGATCTCGCGCTGCAATTAATTTGGTGCGCGTGATGGCGAGCATCGCATAGCCACCTTCGATATGGGATATCGCGTCCGCAAAACGATCAGCGGATGACTTATGCCAGGAACGGGCAATCAAATGCAGGACAACTTCAGAATCAGAAGTTGATTGGCAGATCGCACCGCTTGAAATGAGTTGATCACGCAATGTGAGGCCATTGGTAAAATTGCCGTTATGGGCAATGGCGATACCGCCTTGCTGCAATTCAGCAAAGAGCGGTTGAACATTACGAAGACCTTCGCCACCAGTTGTGGAATAGCGCACATGGCCAACGGCAATATTGCCGGGCAGGCGGCTGAGCACGCGAGGATCCGTATAGTGATCTCCCACTAGGCCGAGGCGTTTTTCGGAGTGAAACTTCTCTCCGTCAAAAGTCACAATACCGGTTGCTTCTTGGCCACGATGCTGGAGCGCGTGCAGGCCAAGCGCTGTCAGTGTGGTTGCGTCTGGGTGATCGAGGATACCAAATATACCGCATTCTTCATGCAGCGTATCATCCTCCGATTCATCGAGGGAACATTCTGTTTTCGAAAAATCGGTTGGCGTCATTTATTTAATCCAATTTTTTAATTTATATCGCTAGGCGTCTGTGTCGCCAGTTTCTGTCTTGCCGCGTATGCTGTCGATGATCGACGTATCTGCGTTTTCAGGTAGTGCGTTCACCAAGCTTGTGCCAAGTGAGTCTAACATAGGTTTGGATTTAGCCTGTGCAACCCAATCAGGTTGTTTGTCGGCAGGCATGAGCCAATTCAAGAAGACATTGGCAACCACCATGATCAATATGCCACGTGCTGCGCCAAATACAAAGCCAAGCGTACGGTCTAACACACCAATGCGGCTATCGATGATAAAGTCCGCAATGCGCATTGTAATGTAAGAGACAATAATCAGAGTTACCAAGAAGATTGCAGCAGCAGATCCGATGGCAGCTAGTGCCTTTGATGATGTATATTGAGACGCAAATGGTTCAAGCAATGGATAGAGGAAAAAAGCTGCAGCTGCAGCAGCGACCCAAGAGCCAACCGCTAAGACTTCTCTTGAGAAACCTCGTACCATGGCCAGCATGGCCGATACGAGTGTTATTCCGATGACAATTCCATCAAGTAGATAAATAGGCATACGCGTTAAACTCCGGAATGCATTTTTGCGCACCGCTAGCATGTTGCTGCGCCAAGAGCAATAATGGTTTAGCCCACGTCCCCGTTATTTTCAATATCTTGGTTATTGGAAGCTGATCCGCTGGCAATTTTTGCAACCATTTCGGTTAACGAATCGATTTGTTGCCAATATCCACCATTTTTGGGAACGTCGACCGAGCCGTTGGGGAGGACCGCACTTTCAAAGCCAAGCTTCTGAGCTTCTTTGAGGCGTAATCCGGTTTGCGCGACCGGTCTGATGGAACCGGACAGACTGATTTCGCCGAAATATACGCAATCTGAGGGCAGGGGTGATCCGGCTAAGGAGGACACGAGTGCTGCAGCAACCGCCATATCAGCGGCCGGTTCGCTGACGCGATATCCGCCTGCAATATTAAGATAGACATCGTGATTGCCAAGCCGCACACCGCAATGCGCTTCCAGCACCGCCAGGATCATCGATAAACGCGCCGAATCCCAACCGACAATGGCGCGGCGCGGGGTGCCAAGCGATGAAGGTGCGACAAGCGCTTGCACTTCGACTAAAACAGGTCGTGTGCCTTCAATCCCAGCAAAGACAGCATTACCGGGCGCTGCTGTGTTGCGCTCACCAAGGAAGAGCTCAGACGGATTTGCAACTTCGCGCAGGCCTTTATCTGACATTTCAAAAACGCCAATTTCATCCGTTGGGCCAAAGCGGTTTTTCACAGTGCGCATGATGCGATAATGATGGCCGCGATCACCTTCAAAATATAAAACTGCATCCACCATATGTTCAACCACACGAGGACCGGCAATTTGCCCATCCTTAGTGACATGGCCAACAAGCACCATCGCCGTTCCCGTTTGCTTGGCAAAACGGATCATGGCGTGCACTGCTGTTCGCACTTGGGTGACTGTTCCCGGCGCAGCTTCGGCCAAATCGCTCCAAAGGGTCTGGATCGAATCAATGATGACAAAATCAGGCTTTTCACCATCAGCCAGCGTGGCGAGAATATCCTCAACATTTGTTTCAGCTGCGAGCATAACATCGCTATCTGACGCGCCTAAGCGTTGCGCACGTAACCTGACTTGCGCCACTGCTTCCTCACCCGAGACGTAAATCACCTTATTGCCTTGGCGTGCGAGCGCTGCGGCTGCTTGCATTAAGATTGTCGACTTACCAATGCCGGGGTCACCGCCGACTAATATGGCAGAGCCGCGGACAAAACCTCCACCTGTCACGCGATCAAATTCAGATATGTTTGTTTGTATGCGTGGCGCATCTTCAATTTCGCCAGAAAGCGTGGTGAGTGCAACAGCACGCCCTTTTTTCGGTGTTTTACCAGGGCCGCCGCCAATACCGCCTTTGGGATCATCTTCAACAATGGTGTTCCATTCGCCACACCCATCACATTTCCCCGCCCATCTGGCGTGAACAGTGCCGCAGTTCTGACAAACAAATTGAGTGCGTGATTTAGCCAACATAATCCCCATGCATATTCATGTTTTGTTCTCATTTACTATAGACATGAAAATTAGGCAAGTTGTTATTTGAAATCAGATGGATGGACCGTATCTGCGGCCGATCCCCGTTAATATCTCATAGCTAACTGTGCCGGACTGTTCCGCAAAGTCATCTAGCGTGATTTGATCGCCAAAAAGTTCAACCCAGTCGCCGATTTCTATGGCATTTCTTGGCAGATGTGAGACATCAAACATGGTGAGATCCATGGTCACCCGGCCGATGCAGTTGATCATTTCTCCGGTGATAAAACCCTTGGCGCCGTTTGGCACATATTCACGCAGCGGAACACCTTGACCTGAGACATTGCGCGGATAGCCATCTGCATAACCAACGCCGCAGACAGCAATGCGCATGGTTTCTTTGGCTCTAAATGTGCCGCCATAGCTCACTGTTTCATTGGGTAGTACTTCACGCAGATCAATAATCTTAGCTTCTGCTTTTACGACTGATTTCATCGGGTTTGGAAGGTGCGAAAACGGATTGCCGCCATAAATAGCAATGCCCGGTCGTGTGAGCTGAAAATGTGCTGCGGGATTAGATAAGGTCGCAGCAGAATTTGCCATGCTAGCTGCAATGCCAGAATATTTTTCGGAAAGGGCAGTGAAGGCTTCCAGTTGTTGCGTGTTTTTCGGATCCTCTGGATCATCGGCATTGGCGAAGTGACTCATAATAAGTTTTGGCACGGATTTTAAATCGTCCAAACAATTGTAAGCCTCGTTCACGCGTAAGCCCAATCTGTTCATGCCGGTATCGATATGAACCGCGAATTCCTGCGCGATGCCCGATTGTTGCCAGAGTTTAATTTGGCTTAGTGAATTGAGCACTGGGATAAGATTATGCTCAGTGATAAGCGACATGGTGTCCTCAAACACACCATTGAGAATGAAGATGTCTGCGTCTTTTTGAATGCTACGCAGTTTCGCAGCCTCAATTGCATCCGCGACAAAAAATTTCTGACATCCTTCACGAGCGAGAATATTGGAGACCGTTTCAACACCGCATCCATAGCCATTGGCTTTGACCGCCGCGCCACATGTCGCTGCGCCAGACGCTTTTTTGAGAATTTGATAATTCTCAGCGATCGCCGACAGATCAATATGACGTCGGAGCGTTTGGCCGGAATTATTCTTCACTTTGGATAAACTGATCGTAAGAGCTGTCAGCTAAATCTGAGAAGCGCGTGAATTGAGATTGGAAGGCAAGCTTAACGGTCCCCGTTGGACCGTGACGCTGCTTGGCGATGATTACATCGGCAGTGCCTTTCACCTTGGACATCTTTTCTTCCCATGCAAGATATTCTTCATTGCGGATATCAGCACGTTCTTCTTCAGGAGTTCGGCGTGGTTCCATGTTTTGAACATAATATTCTTCGCGGAACACAAACAAGACCACATCCGCGTCCTGCTCGATGGAACCTGATTCACGCAAGTCAGATAGCTGCGGGCGTTTATCATCGCGGCTTTCCACCTGACGGGAGAGCTGGGAGAGGGCAATGATCGGAACGTTCAGTTCTTTGCCAAGGGCTTTTAGGCCGGTGGTGATCTCTGTGATCTCTTGCACACGGTTTGAACTGTTTTTGCTTGAACCCGTCATCAGCTGAACATAGTCAACGACCAATACATCAAGTCCGCGTTGGCGTTTGAGACGACGCGCACGCGCTGCCAATTGAGCGATGGAGATGCCACCGGTTTGGTCAATATATAACGGTGTTTTTTGCATCATCTGCGAGCAGGCAACGAGCTTTTCAAAATCGGCTTCTGTGATTTCACCACGTCTGATTTTCGATGATGAGACTTCAGTCTGCTCAGAAATGATACGTGTGGCGAGCTGTTCGCTGGACATCTCCAGTGAGTAAAAGCCAACGATGCCGCCATTTTTAGCGGTTGTTGAGCCATCGGCTTGCACTTCAGGCTCAAAGGCATTGGCAATATTAAATGCGATATTTGTGGCTAGCGAGGTTTTACCCATACCCGGGCGACCCGCCAGAATGATCAAATCCGAACGCTGCAAGCCACCCATCCGGCCATCAAGTGAATGAATGCCAGTTGAAATACCTGATAGGTTGCCATCACGCTGGTAGGCTTCACCCGCCAAATCAATTGCAATGGCAACAGCGTCATTGAAGGACTGAAAGCCACCGTCATAGCGGCCTGTTTCAGCCAATTCAAAGAGGCGGCGTTCTGTATCTTCGATTTGTCCCTGTGGCGGCATATCAACCGGTGCATCATAGGCGATATTGACCATGTCTTCGCCAATGGTGATCAGCGAGCGTCTGAGCGCTAGGTCATAAATCGCGCGGCCATAGTCTTCCGCATTGATGATCGTCACAGCTTCTGCGGCCAATCTCGCCAAGTATTGCGCAACGGTTAAATCACCTATTTTCTCATCTGCGCGCAAAAATGTTTTGATCGTCACCGGATTGGCGGTCTTACCCATACGAATGATGTCACCAGCGACTTCGAAAATGTTTCGGTGTAGCGGCTCGTTAAAGTGTTCGGCTTTTAAGAAGTCAGATACGCGATAAAAGGCATCATTATTGACCAGGATCGCACCCAAAAGGGCCTGCTCAGCTTCCAGGTTGTTGGGCGCTTCGCGATAGGTCGGTTCTGCATTTTGGTTCGAGGCAATCGATGTGATGCTAGGTGCCGCGTCGTTCATTGAGGTGTCTATTCTTCTTTTTTGTTTTTGGTTTTCGCTGTCGTAAAGGACATAGTTACATGTGTCGATGCTCTGTGACAGTGTCAAACTGGGAAAACTGATTTTTGTTCCAATGATTCACAGGTGATTCTGAACAGATGTGGAATAAGCATTTTTTTAGTTGACCGGACATTCGAATCGATTCTGATCCTATTTTATACGATGATCGATCATTTCTGTGTCAATAATTGGGAACATGCTGATTTATTCGACACAGGAGCAATTTTTTCCAATATTTTCTGTAAAAATGTTATCGATAAACTAGTCGCGCTTTCAATTGCCTGATAGTAGTATCGACCAGTCGTACAAAAAATCATGCGGGGAATAAAAATATGTCGAATGCGGAAATTGGCGTCATTGGTTTAGCAGTTATGGGTGCGAATTTGGCGCTTAATATCGCTGAGAACGGTTATAAGGTTGCAGTCTTTAATCGAACCTATGCGCGGACCGAAGAATTTATGGAAAGCGCTGGCGAATTAAAAGATCAATTGGTTCCTTGCAAAACGCTTGAAGAATTTGTCAATGCGATCCGTCCACCGCGTCCGGTGATCATCATGGTGAAGGCTGGTGGTCCTGTTGATATGCAAATGGAAGCCCTTAAGCCTCTAATGAGCGATAACGATATTATCATCGATGCTGGCAATGCAAACTTCCGCGATACTTTGCGTCGTGAAGATGAAATGAAAGATACAGGTCTGACTTTCATTGGTATGGGCGTATCAGGTGGCGAAGAGGGCGCACGCCACGGACCTTCTATTATGGTTGGCGGTAAACAGTCGTCTTACCCACGTGTGCAAGGCGTGCTTGAAGCCATTTCAGCGAAATATAAAGACACACCATGTGCGGCTTGGCTTGGCGAAAATGGTGCCGGTCATTTTGTTAAAACCATCCATAACGGCATTGAATATGCTGATATGCAGATGATTGCCGAAGTCTATGGCATTATGCGTGACCGTTTGAAAATGGAACCAAAGGCGATCTCAGATGTCTTTGCCAGATGGAATGAAGGTCCGCTTGAATCTTATTTGATCTCCATCACTGCAGAGGTGCTTAAGGCCATTGATCCAAAAACTGATCAACCGATGATCAACCTTATTTTGGATGCAGCAGGGCAAAAAGGCACCGGTCGCTGGTCTGCGATTGAAGCATTGAATATGGGTGTGCCTGCAACAGCGATTGAAGCTGCAGTGGCGGCACGCAGTTTGTCTGCTGCCAAGGATGAACGTATTCATGCCGAAAGTGTGTTGGGCTTGCCGTCATCGTCTGATGTTGCGGATCCTGAGAAGTTTATTGCTGATCTTGAAATGGCGTTGCTCGCGGGCAAAATTGCCGCCTATGCGCAAGGATTTGCAGTGATGTCTGCGGCATCAAAAGAGTTTGACTGGGGTCTGCCCATGCCAACGATCGCTAAGATCTGGCGTGCGGGTTGTATTATCCAATCGAGGTTCCTTGACGAGATTTCTACAGCATTTTTAAAAGACCCAGATGTCGCAAACTTAGTGATCACACCTGCGTTTTCAAAACTGCTCGGTGAATGTGATGGGCCTTTGCGTCATATCGTTAGTGAAAGCGTGCTGAATGGCTCTCCGGTGCCTGCGCTTGCATCTGCTGTATCTTATTTCGATACCTACCGACGAGGCCAGGGAACTGCCAACCTTATTCAAGGGCAGCGTGATTTCTTCGGTGCGCATGGCTTTAAGCGTCTTGATGAAGAAGGTGATCATCACGGTCCTTGGGGCAGCTAAGAGCCTCAATTCTAATGGGGTATTGAGATTATTCACATCGATTGCAGCATAAAATTTGGCAATTGATGTGGATCAATGCTTGAATAGAATCTTTGATTATGTTGGCTGGCAGATTTGTCGCATTGGCTTGCTGCAATCAATTGTATATTAGCCAGTTGAAAGAGTAAGCGCTTAGTAGCGTTATCCATGTGGAGATAGTTATGGATTTTGAAAAGTTTTTCACAGAATCGCTTGATGGTCTGAAACAAGAAGGCCGTTATCGGGTATTTGCCGATCTTGAGCGTCATAAAGGGAACTTTCCAAAAGCAACCCGTCATAAGCCCGATGGCACAGTCTCAGATGTGACCGTTTGGTGTTCCAACGATTATCTCGGCATGGGGCAAAATCCTAAAGTCTCAGATGCCATGAAAGAAGCGATTGATCGCGCCGGCACAGGTGCCGGTGGCACACGCAATATTTCCGGCACCACGCATTATCATGTCTTGCTTGAGCAAGAGCTTGCAGACCTTCACAACAAAGAGGCGGCTCTGCTCTTCACCTCAGGCTACGTGTCCAACTGGGCAGCTCTAGGTACTTTGGGTGCGCAAATTCCAAATATGATCATCTTCTCAGATGCGCTTAACCATGCATCTATGATTGAAGGTGTGCGCCATTCTCGTGCGCAAAAAGTGATCTGGAAGCATAATGATGTGAAGGATCTGGAAGAAAAGCTTGCAGCAGCTGATCCTGATGCACCAAAAATGATTGCTTTTGAAAGCGTTTATTCCATGGATGGCGATATCGCGCCGATCAAAGAGATTTGCGATGTGGCCGATAAATATGGCGCTATGACTTACCTTGATGAAGTTCACGCTGTTGGCCTTTATGGGCCACGCGGTGGCGGTATTGCCGAGCGCGAAGGCTTGATGGATCGTATTACTGTCATTGAAGGCACTTTGGGCAAAGCCTATGGTGTGATGGGTGGTTATATCACTGCCTCTGAAGCTTTGTGTGACTTTGTTCGCAGCTTTGCCTCAGGCTTTATCTTCACAACAGCTATTCCGCCGGCAATTGCCGCAGGTGCTGCTGCCAGCATTCAACATTTGAAGATGAGCAGCTTTGAACGCATGCAACAGCAGGAGCGCGTGGCCAAACTTCGTGAACGGCTTGATGCGCGCGGTATTCCGCACATGATGAACCCAAGCCATATTGTTCCGGTGATGGTGGGTGACGCAGCGAAATGTAAAATGATCTCAGACATGCTGCTCGATGATTATGGCATCTACGTTCAGCCGATTAATTATCCAACTGTGCCGCGTAAGACCGAGCGCTTGCGCTTCACGCCAACGCCTTTGCACAGCGATGAAGATATCGAACATCTTGTCAGCGCTTTGCATGATCTCTGGTCACAATGCGCACTATCTCGCGCGGTTGCGTAAAGCTTTTTACAACTGTCATAAATGTTTCATAAACAGCCCGTAAGCATGCAATAATAATTGCAAAGTTTGCGGGCTGTAATTGTATTTGATATGCATGCTGTGCAATCAATGCATCAAATAGGGCGGTTCAGTTTTGGCATATTCTCAAACACAAAAACTTGCGGCAGAACTCGTGGGTACAGCGTTTTTGCTCGCCACTGTGGTTGGTTCAGGCATCATGGCTGAACAGCTTGCTGGTGGTAATGTTGCGATTGCGCTTTTGGGCAATACGATCCCAACGGGTGCAATATTGTTTGTGCTCATTACGATGTTTGGCCCAATATCAGGTGCGCATTTTAACCCTGCTGTGACACTGGTCTTTTTCTTGCGCAAAGAAATTGCAGCGAAAACATCTGTCCTTTATGTGGTGGTTCAGATCATCGGTGGCATATTGGGCGTTTGGGCGGCGCATTTGATGTTTGAGCTTGATGTGATGCAGTTTTCACAGAAAATTCGTTCAGGTGGTGCACAATGGTTTGCTGAAGGTGTTGCGACATTCGGCTTAGTGACAACCATTCTTCTGACCATCAAAGCCAAAGAAAGCGCTGTTGCCATGGCCGTTGGGCTTTATATTACAGCTGCATATTGGTTTACCGCGTCCACATCTTTTGCCAATCCAGCGGTGACGATCGCCCGTAGCTTCTCAGATACATTTGCTGGTATTCGACCCGCTGATGCGCCAGGTTTTATCATCTCTCAGTTGACATTTGCCGTGCTCGCATGGTTGTTCTGCAAATGGATATTGGGTGAGAAAAACAATTAATGTCAGATAAAATACCTGTCACTGTTATAACCGGCTATCTCGGCGCCGGGAAAACAACGCTGCTAAATCGCATTTTGTCAGAAAAGCATGACAAAAATTATGCCGTTATCGTCAATGAATTTGGTGAGATCGGCATTGATGGTGCGTTGGTCGTTGGTGCGGATGAAGATATTTTCGAGATGAGCAATGGCTGTATTTGCTGCTCCGTGCGCGGTGATTTAATCGAAACCATTGATAATTTGCTGAAAAGCGGACGCGAAATCGATAATATCATTATCGAAACAACCGGGCTTGCTGATCCAGCACCTGTTGCGCAAACCTTTTTGCAAGAAGAATTTGTGCGGTCTAAAACACAATTGGATGCTATTTTAACAGTTGTCGATGCCAAACACATTTCGGTTGAGCTTGAAGCGTCGCGTGAAGCGAAAGAGCAGATTGCCTTTGCTGATATTCTGCTGTTAAACAAAATCGACTTGGTTGAAGATGTTAATGCCTTGGAGGCTATGCTTCGGAGTATCAATCCGCTTGCCAAGATTTATCACACAAAACAATCGGACATAGATCTGAACCTGATCCTGTCACAAAACGCTTTTGCCTTAGACCGCACTTTGGTCAAAGACCCTGACTTTTTATCTCATCACCACCATCATCATCACGATGATGATGTGCAAAGCTTCTCTTTAGAAAGTGAAATCCCGCTGAACCGCGAGAAGTTTTCATCATGGATGCAATGGGTGTTGGAGCATTTCGGGATGGATATGCTTAGAACCAAGGGCATTATTAGCTTCAAAGGTGATGACGAGCGTTTTGTGGTGCAAGGCGTGCATCAATTGTTGGAAGGAGTTGCACAGCGGCCTTGGGGTATGGATGAAACCCGCTCGAGCCAACTTGTTTTTATAGGGCGTAACTTGCCGGAAGATATTATCTCTGAAGGCTTTTACGACGCGCAAAAATAAACCCGCTTAATATTTCTATCAAGCGGGTTTTAAACTCAAATGCGGATTGATTAGTCCACGAAAGCACGTTCAATGACGAAATCAGCAGGCTTGCTGTTGGCGCCTTCTTCAAAGCCGCGTGCTTCTAAGATGACTTTCAGATCGTTGATCATCGCCATAGAACCACAGATCATAACGCGGTCTGTTTTGGGATTTAAATCAGGCAGGCCAATTGATTTTGCCAAAGTGCCATCTTCAATCAGATTGGTGATACGGCCCATCTGATCGCTTTCCTCGCGTGTTGTTGTAGCGAAGTGGATCAGTTTTTCTGTTGCCTCTTCACCAACCAACAAATCTTCTTTTGTAAGCGCAACGGTATCATAGCCATATTTAAGCTCAGCAACATCGCGTGTTGTGTGTGTCACAATCACTTTGTCGTAGTTTTCATAGGCTTCCGGATCACGCATAACAGATGCAAATGGAGCAATGCCTGTACCTGTTGAAATCATATAAAGATTTTTTGCAGGTGTGAGCGCGTCCATGACCAATGTACCTGTTGATTTCTGACGCATCCAGATTGTGTCGCCTGGCTGAATTTTCTGCAAATGCTCAGTCAAAGGACCGCCAGGTACTTTGATGGAGAAGAATTCGATTTCTTCATCCCATGATGGGCTGGCAATTGAATAAGCGCGGAACAATGGCTTACCTTCAGACGGCAGACCGATCATGACAAACTCGCCTGATCTAAAGCGGAAGCTCGCAGGGCGGGTGATGCGGAACTTAAATAGTCGATCTGTATAATGTTCTACAGAAATGACTTTTTCAGCAAATGTCGCTTTTGGTAGTGGAAACTCATCACTATTCAGCGGCTGCGCGGATTCTAAAGCGGACAATGGTGTCTCCTAGGTAATTGGGTATATATCTTACATACATCAAAATTCGTTAGCATACAAACGAATTATCTATTTTGTGTTCTACACCTGATTTTGCAAAATTGACAGAATAAAAGTTCTAATCAATTTTGAAATGTTAGAATGTTTAACTGTTTTTCATACTAAATGTGATTTTGCCCACATGATCTGATGAAAAACATCAGTGTTTATAGGCTATTATCAGTATAGCTTGGACATTAGCTGCATTGTGCAGGCATGACTTTGCGCTAAATCAAATCAATGTGAAATTATTGAATTTCAGCAAATCCGGGTTTGTGCTTTCATCTCAAGAGACCTAAATTAAAGTTTATTCTGCTTTCGCAATAATGGGATTCGTAAAATGACAGATCAAGAGCAGCCACAAACCTGTCCTGTCAGTGGGCATCAAACACCGGAGACGGCGCCAATTGTTGCAGTCACAGGTGCCAGCCGTGGAATAGGGCATTCAATCGTGCGAAAGTTCCACAATTCCGGATGGGAAGTTTTCACGCTTGCCCGAACGCCATTTTCTGAAGTTTGCCCTTGGGCGGAAGGTATCGTCAAACATATTGAGGTTGATCTTGCCGACCCCAAATCTGTCGAGCATGCTATGAGTGAACTGCATGAACGCCTTGATGGCAGAGGATTAAACGCTCTTGTCAATAATGCCGGCATCTCACCAAAGACGGAAGAGGGCGAGCGTCTAAGTGCATCTCAAACATCTGTTGAGACTATGCTGCGCGTTCATATGGTCAATTTCATTGCGCCTTTATCACTATGTCGCGCCTTGCTTGAACCGCTCAAAAAAGCCAAAGGATCGATCGTGAATGTGACATCTATTGCGGGTACGAAAACGCATCCTTTTGCCGGTGCTGCTTATGCCACCTCTAAAGCTGCCTTGTCTGCGCTGACGCGTGAGCTCGCATCGGAATATGCAGATACTGGGATCCGCGTAAATGCGGTTGCGCCTGGTGAAATTGAGACATCGATCTTATCACCCGGAACGGACGAAATGGTGATGCAGGAAGTGCCCATGCAGCGCCTGGGAAGCCCGGAAGAAGTGGCCGAAGTAGTCAGCTTTTTATGTGGTGAGCGTTCATCATATGTAAATGGTGCTGAAATCCATATTAATGGTGGTCAGCACCTTTAAAATTTACATGAATATCAAAGTCTATTAAGCAGGCGTTAGACCGCGAAGACGCTCTGTTCTGCGTCTTAGAAGTTCCAAGACACCAAGCAGGATAATCGACAGGATCACCATCACGGTCGCAACCGCAAGAATGGTTGGCGAGATCTGCTCACGAATACCAGAGAACATCTGACGTGGGATCGTACGTTGTTCAACATCGGCGATGAAGAGCACAGCCACCACTTCGTCAAATGAGGTGATGAACGCAAACAATGCGCCGGAAATCATGCCAGGCAGAATAAGCGGCATGATCACCTTGCGGAATGTCGTCCAGCCGTCAGCACCCAAGTTTTCCGCAGCACGAATGAGCGAGCGATCAAACCCCGAAAGGGTCGCTGTTACTGTGATGATCACAAAGGGGATACCCAATGTGGTATGGGCTAGGATCACACCGAGATAGGTTTTTGCCAAGCCAACATCTGAATAGAAGAAGAACATGCCAGTTGCAGTAATCACCAATGGTACGATCATTGGTGAGATCAACAAGCTTGTAATCGCTGCGCGATATGGCATTTCAGCACGGGATAAGCCCAATGCTGCCAGCGTTCCCAAACCAGTGGCTAGAAGTGTTGAACAGATTGCGATGAAGAATGAATTGCGTGTTGAACGCACCCATTGCGCATTGTTCCACATATCGCTCCACCACGCAGCGCCAGTGGCTGCAGGATCAATCATGCCGTTGAAGAAGATATCTTGATACCAGCGGAATGAATAAGCTGCGGGATCAAATGACAGCATGCCTTCGGTGAATGTGAAATATGGTTCTGCATTAAACGACAACGGCATGATGATCAGAATAGGTGTGATCAAAAACACGAAAATAAACGTACAAACCAGCAAGAATATATACTTGTTGAAGTAGTTTAAATATGTCGAATACGCAGGCAGCGGCTTCATGAAAAATAGCGGTGTGCCAAATAGGAAGACAAAGCCGATTGTCACCGCAATGGATCCTGTGAGTAACAGCACAAGAGCGGTCAAGACTGCGAAAATGATATAGCCGGTTTGAAGTTTTGTCATGGTCGCATTCCTATCCAAAACTCAGTTTTTCAATGCCCACAATCTTATTGTAGAGCCAGTATAGAATAAGAACGATGGCCAGCAGCAGCGTACCCAGCGCCGCACCCAAGCTCCAGTTCAAGGACTTTTGAATGTGGTAAGCAATCAAGTTTGAAATCAACAGACCATCTTCACCGCCAACAAGGGCAGGGGTGATGTAGTAACCAATCGCTAGAATAAAGACGAGGAGCGTACCAGCGGCAATCCCTGGCAGCGTGAGCGGGAAATAAACCCGTCTGAAAGCAGTGAACGTTTTTGCGCCCATGGAGCTCGCCGCGCGCATATAGCTTGGCGGGATGGTTTTCATCACCGAGAAGAGTGGCAAGATCATAAATGGCAGTAGAATATGCACCATAGCGATGATTGTACCCGTCTGGTTATAGATCATCTGTACGCGCCCATCTTCGCCCACAAGGCCTATGAACACCAATATGTCATTGATAATGCCCTCCGTTTGCAGGATGGCAATCCATGCGGTCGTTCGAACAAGTAGTGATGTCCAGAACGGCAGTAGCACCAAGATCATCAATAGGTTGGATGTTTTAAGCGGCAAGGTCGATAACAGATAGGACACGGGGAATGCTAAAAGCAAACATATGAAGGTAATCGTTGCCGATAATCTCAGTGTTTTCCAAAAGTTGGACACATAGATCTGATAGAGCTCATCGGCTTCTGTGATGTTGCCCTCATCATCATATTTCATATCAAGGGCGGCTAAGTAGAAGTATGGTGTTAGGTCATTCGTCGCACGTTTGAGACTGCTCCAAAGGACCGGATCATCCCACTTTTTGTTAATGTCGAGCAGCGCTTCTGTGTAAGGGCCTTCGGTCACACGCGCTAGCTTGCGGGACGAGGATGTAAACAGGCTGCGGCTGCCCGGAATTTCGTAGTTAATGCGTGTTGCGAGATTACCAACGGTTCTCCCGATTTCACGTTTCTTTCGCGCGTCTTGCATATCCAGAACAAACAATTTGATTGTCTCTTCGGGTGGCAATCCTTGCTCATCCCAATCTTGGATGGCAACAGCGAAATTTGGAAGTACGCTTGAAGCAGTATCATTATGAACTGAGCGCAGCAGCATTTGCCCAATGGGGATCATGAAGCTAACGATGATGAAAATGACAAGCGGCAGTGTAAGGAGCAACGCGCGCAATCGAGCACGGCGCGTTGATTGAATCAGTTTTTGTTTTAGTGGTACGCCATCTGCGGTCACTAACGTTTCAGGTGTCGTGGTTGAACTATCTTGCATACTGATTCAAAACTATCTTCTAATTGATTGAAAGCGCGGGAGTTTTACTCCCGCGCTCATCGCTAATATTAGTTAGTTAGCCAAGCGTTGAAACGCTCGTTCAACTGATCAGCATTGTCAGCCCAGAAGTCGAAGTTGTTCTGAACCGCATTTGTTAGGTTTTCAGGTGCTGTTGGCATCTGAGGACCCATGTCGATGTCTTTGTTGTGGAATTTACCCACAAGCGGTGAAGAAGACTTACGAGCTGGACCGTAAGAGATGTAAGAAGCCTGTTTTGCAAGCTGCTCTGTCGCTGTTGAGAAGGCTAGGAAGTCCATAGCAAGTTCTTTGTTTGGTGTGCCTTTTGGAATAACCCAAAGGTCAAGATCCCAAACGTGACCGTCCCAAACAATTTCAAATGGCTTGTCTTCGCCAGCAACCGCGTTGAAGATACGGCCGTTATAAGCAGTTGTCATTGCAACTTCGCCATCAGCAAGCAATTGTGGAGGCTGAGCACCAGCTTCCCACCAAACAACTTGATCTTTAATTGTATCAAGTTTTGCAAATGCGCGGTCGATACCTTCTGGTGTTTCCAAGACGCCATAAACGTCAGCAGCTGGAACGCCATCAGCGATGAGAGCGAATTCTAGGTTCACTTTTGCGCCTTTACGAAGACCACGTTTGCCTGGGAACTTCTCTAGATCAAAGAAGTCAGCCATTGTTGTTGGACCATCAGAGATTTTTGATGAATCATAAGCAAAGATGGTTGTCCAAACGATGTTTGCAACAGCACATTCGTGCAAAGTACCTTCGATGAAGTCTTCGGTAGCAGGTGTGCCATCAGCGCCAGCAGGCAAGATGCTTGTGTCGATTGTTTCAAGGAGGCCTTCGTCACATGCACGGATCGCGTCAGATAGTTCAACGTCAACGATATCCCATGTTACGTTGCCAGCTTCAACCTGAGCTTTGATCTCAGCGATGCCGCCATTGTAATCTTCAGACACAATTTTGTTGCCTGTCTTTTCAACCCAAGGCTTGTGGTAGGCTTCTACCTGACTTTTTGTGTAAGCACCGCCCCAAGATACAACTGTGATTTCGCTAGCTTGAGCTGATGCTGCAAGTGCCAAACCAGCTGTCAAAGCTGATGTTGCTAAGAAATGTTTGATTTTCATTTTACTCTCCCAAGTATGTTCATGAGTTAAAGTTTCGTGTTTTGTTGTTATAAATCAGACAACTGCATCCAAAGCTTTGCAATCTTCAGCAGACCATCCGATTTTTATTTTTTGACCTTCGGAAATATTCCATCCCATCGATTTGTTTCGAACTTTGACGATGAAATCGTCATTGCCGGCGACATCCATGACTACGCGTAGATGGTCCCCAAGATACAATATTTCCTTGATCGTGCCCTCAATCAAATTGTCCAGATCTTCATTATTATAAATTTCTATACGTTCTGGACGAAGTGATAACGTTGTTTTGTCACCCACAGCATTGACGTTCACAGCGTCAGCTTTGAGCATTGTACCATCATCGAGCTTCACTTCACAGGCGCCATCTTTTAGTGAGGCGACTGTACCTGTGAGTTTATTATTTTCGCCGATGAACTGGGCGACAAAAGAATTATGTGGTGTTTCGTAAAGCACATCGGGTGGCGAAAGTTGTTGGATCACGCCATCATTAAACACTGCAACCCGGTCAGACATTGTCAAAGCTTCTGTCTGATCGTGTGTCACGTATACGATGGTCACACCAAGATTTTCGTGGATGTGTTTGATTTCATACTGCATTTGCTCACGCAACTGCTTATCAAGCGCGCCCAACGGCTCATCCATTAAGATAAGCTCCGGATCAAACACCAGCGCACGTGCCACCGCAACGCGTTGCTGCTGACCGCCGGATAATTGCGCCGGGCGGCGATTACCAAACTCCGACAATTCAACCATGTCCAACGCGTGTTTTACTTTTGCTTCTTGATCCGCTTTGCTCATCTTCCGGATCTGCAATGGAAAGGCCAAATTCTCTGCCACACTCATATGAGGGAAGAGGGCATAGTTCTGAAAAACCATACCAATCCCACGCTTGAAAGGTGGCACATTGTTGATCGGCCGATCATTAAGGAAGATTTCGCCATTAGTGGCCGGCTCAAACCCAGCCAGCATCATAAGACAAGTTGTTTTACCTGAACCTGACGGTCCAAGCATCGTCAGGAACTCGCCGGGAGCGATATCAAGGTTTAGATCTTTTACGACAAGGTTTTCCCCATCGTAACTTTTCTGGACGCGTTCAAATCTGACCGCTGCGCCAGGTATTCCCTGCATAAACTGTGTATCCCAAAATAATTTTTATTTTTTATATCCGAACGATAACTGCTTGATATAATTATGCAATGGTGTCTGTGCATTGCTTATGCAATTAGATAATTATTTCCTTGATTATCCTTAATTTAAGCAATATTTCACATGTAAGCGCTTTAAGTTAGAAATAATTTCCGTAAAACAAGATGAAATTAGCATGATTAATGGTGGTTATAAGATGGGCTTTTGTCCATAATTGCATCAATTTTCATTATTCTTGCTCAAAAGCGACATTTTTGGCGGAATCGAGCGATTTCTCGATTTTACCTAATAAATCATCGATTTGATCATTTTTGATGATCATGGGCGGGCAAAATGCGATTGCATCCAGCATGGCACGAACTATGACCCCATTTTTTTGTAATTCAGCGGCGACAATTGCACCAAGACGACCCACGGGATCTAATGCGGTTTTTTGTTCTTTGTCGACCACCAGTTCGATGGCGGCTACAAGGCCAACTCCACGGACTTCTCCAACGAGTGGATGATCGATTAATTTGTTTAAGCCTTGTAGGAATTTGGCACCGTTTGTCTGGCAGTTTTCAACGAGATTTTCTTCTTCAATAATGCGAATTGTCTCCAGCGCGACGACGGATGGTGTCGGGTGGCCACCTGCGGTAAACCCATGACCGAACACACCAATTTCATCGCTCTGTTCAGCAATGGGCTCGAAAACCTTATCATTGATCAGCAGAGCTGAGAGCGGCAGGTATGACGATGTGATTTGTTTTGATAAGGTCATCATATCTGGCTTGATATTATAAGTTTCGCAGCCAAACATCTTTCCTGTTCTACCAAAGCCATTGATCACTTCGTCCGCCACAAGCAAGATGTCATATTTGTTCAAAACTGCCTGAATTTTTTCCCAATAAGTCTCCGGCGGGATCACCACGCCGCCAGCGCCCATGGCGGGTTCTGCAAACATGGCTGCGATGGTATCTGGGCCTTCGGCTTGAATAAGATCATCTAATTCCTGTGCCAATCGGCTGGCAAAGTCTGCTTCGCTCTCACCTGGAAGCGCGTCCTTATAGTAATGTGGGCAGGTGAGACGCAAAACATCAGGTACAATCAAATCAAATGATCGGTGATTGTTGGGCAGGCTGGTTAAGCAGCTCGAGGCAATGGTCACACCGTGATAAGCACGTTTGCGAACGATGATCTTTTTCTTATCCGGTTTTCCCATGGCATTTGAGCGATACCAGATCATTTTAAGCGCTGTATCAATGGCTTCCGAACCTGAATTGGTGAAGAATGCCTTGCTCATTGGCACCGGTGCAATCTCAATGAGTTTTTCAGCCAAATCGATCGCTGGACCGTGAGATTTGTGGGTGAAATTGTGATAAAATGGCAGTTTGAGCATTTGCGCGTAAGCCACGTCAGCGAGGCGCTTTTCGCTAAAACCTAAACCCGCAGACCACAAGCCAGACATGGCTTCGATATATTTTTTACCTTCATTGTCATAGACATAAATCCCTTCGCCGCGTTCAATGATCAAAGGGCCCACCTCTGTATGCTTTTTGGCATTGGTGTAGCCATGCATGTGATAAGCTGCGTCTCTCGCTTCATCGGAATTGGGTTTATATGCCATTTTTAGTCCTCATCCATATTCGATGTCTTGTGTGTCGCTTATTGAATAGACATTTTGTCGACGAGGGCAATATATTTAATTTTTGTGGTTGGATTCTTAAGGAGGGCGGTTAAGTGGCTAAACCAAATATTTTGATATTTATGGTGGATCAGCTCAATGGAACATTGTTTCCAGATGGCCCTGCAGAATGGCTCCATGCACCGAATTTAAAGAAGCTTGCCACGCAATCTGTGCGCTTTGAAAACTCCTATACGGCGTCGCCTTTATGTGCACCAGGTCGCGCATCTTTTATGTCGGGTCAATTACCCCATCGTACGCGTGTTTATGATAATGCAGCTGAATTCTGCTCCGATATCCCCACTTATGCGCATCATTTAAGGCGTGCTGGGTATCAAACATGCCTATCGGGCAAGATGCATTTTGTGGGTCCTGACCAGATGCATGGTTTTGAGGAGCGCTTGACCACAGATATTTACCCCGCTGATTTTGGTTGGACACCTGATTATCGCAAGCCGAGTGAGCGTATTGATTGGTGGTATCACAATATGGGATCCGTCACGGGCGCAGGCATTGCTGAGATTTCCAACCAAATGGAATATGATGATGAGGTTGCTTATAACGCTGTCCGCAAGGTCTATGACTTAGCGCGAGGGCATGATGAACGACCTTGGTGTTTAACGGTGAGTTTTACCCATCCGCATGATCCCTATGTCGCACGAAAGAAGTATTGGGATCTTTACGAGGATTGTGAGCATCTTTTACCGACCATTCCGGCGATGGATTATGATGATCATGATCCGCATGCTAAGCGGATTTTTGATGCCAATGACTGGCGAAATTTTGATATCACTGAAGAAGATATCAAAAAATCTCGCCGTGCCTATTTTGCCAATATTTCCTATCTCGATGATAAAATTGGCGAAGTGATGGAAGCGCTGGAAAGCACAGGGCAGGAGGCAATCATCCTGTTTCTATCCGATCATGGTGATATGCTGGGCGAGCGCGGCTTGTGGTTTAAAATGTGCTTTTATGAAGGCTCGGCGCGCGTTCCCATCATGATGAAATTACCTGATGTTGAGCCGCAATTAATCCGCGAGCCAGTGTCCAATATCGATATTACGCCAACGCTCTGCGATATTGCGGGTATTTCTATGGATGAAGTTTTGCCATGGACAGATGGTGAAAGCCTGTTGCCCTATACAAGTGGGAAAACGCGCGAAACGCCTGTTGCAATGGAGTATGCGGCAGAAGCATCCTACGCGCCGCTCGTATCTTTACGGCAAGGGGATTGGAAATTTAAGGGATGCGCGTTGGATCCCGATCAATTGTTTAACTTGTCAGATGACCCGCACGAGATTAACAATCTTGCAGGTAATCCTGAATTTGCCGATGTTTTGGCTGTTTTTTCAAAACATGCTGATGAACGGTGGAATTTAGAGCAATATGATGCCGCTGTGCGCGAAAGCCAAGCCCGACGTTGGGTGGTGTATGAAGCACTCCGAAATGGCGATTATTATCCTTGGGATTATCAACCATTGCAGAAAGCGTCTGAGCGCTATATGCGAAACCATATGGATCTAAATGTTGTGGAAATGAACCAGCGTTTTCCACGGGATTGACGAGGACTGATTATGATCGAAATTTTAGGACGAGATACATCACTCAATGTGCAGATCGCTATGTGGGCGATTGCTGAGCTTGGTCTTGTGCATAAACGCCATGATATTGGTGGTGCTTTTGGTGGCAACGATACGCCTGAATATCTCGCCATGAACCCAAACGGATTAGTACCCGTGATGAAAGATGGTGATCTCACCATGTTTGAAAGCGCAGCGATCGTGCGTTATCTGTCACATAAATATGGCGATCAAAGCTTTTTCCCGCGGGATCCAAAACAGCGCGCGCAGATTGATATGTGGGCGGAGTGGATCAAGACAACATTTTCACCTCTATTATTGGGTGAGTTGTTTTATCCATTAGTGCGTTATGATCCTGCAACGCTTGATCAAGAAGCGCTGGATGAATCTGCTTCGAAAATGGCAACGCTCGCGACCATGCTTGATGATCGTTTAGGAGAGGGACCATTTATCGGTGGTGAACACCTCACTTATGCTGATATCCTCGTAGGCAGCGTATTATATCGCTATTATGAGCTTGAATTCTTGCGGACAACAACGCCAAATATCGATCGCTATTATGAGCGCTTAACGTCACGCGAAGCATACAAAAAACATGTGATGGTTTCTTATGAGCCTTTGCGCTGGAAACCAGAATAACAACTAAAAACTGACAGGATTATTATGAGTTTGAAGTGCCAGCCAACGGCCAGCCATTTTATCAATGGCGAATATGTCGAGGATACGTCCGGAAAGGAGATTGTGTCCACATTTGCAGCCACCGGTGAGGTGATTGCCAAATTGCATGCTGCGACCCCTGAGATTATCGAAAAAGCAATCGTCTCAGCCAAAGAAGGTCAGCAGATCTGGGCGAAAATGACCGGCACTGAGCGTGGCAGAATTCTGCGCAAAGCGGCAGACATAATCCGTGAGCGCAATGAGGACCTCAGTATTTTGGAAACCTATGACACGGGCAAACCAATACAGGAAACAATCATCGCGGACGCTACGAGCGGTGCTGATGCACTTGAATATTTTGGTGGTTTAGCAGGATCACTCACCGGCGAGCACATTCAGCTAGGTGACGATTTTGTCTATACCAAACGCGAGCCGCTCGGTCTTTGCGTGGGGATTGGTGCATGGAACTATCCGACGCAAATTGCCTGTTGGAAGGGCGCACCGGCTTTGGCTTGCGGGAATTCCATGGTTTTCAAACCTTCTGAGACAACGCCTTTATGCGCGCTCAAAGTTGCAGAGATATTGCATGAAGCAGGCGTTCCTGCGGGTGCTTATAACGTCATCCAAGGTCTGGGCGATGTGGGTGCTCAGCTGATTACGGATCCACGCGTAAATAAGGTCTCGCTCACTGGCTCGGTGCCAACAGGGCGAAAAGTTTATTCTGCAGCTGCAGAAAGCATGAAGCATGTCACCATGGAATTGGGTGGCAAGTCACCGCTGATTGTTTTTGATGATGCCGATATTGAAGATGCTGTGGGCGGTGCAATCCTTGGGAATTTTTATTCCTCTGGGCAGGTTTGTTCCAACGGCACGCGGGTCTTTGTTCAAAAAGGTATCCTGCCGAAATTCCTAGCGCGTTTGAAAGAACGGACTGAGAAAGCCGTTATCGGTGACCCACTAGATGAGAATACCAATTTTGGCCCGATGGTGTCTGAACGCCAGGCAGATATTGTGCTTGGCTTCATCAAAAAGGGTGTCGAAGAGGGTGCCACGCTGGTTCTTGGTGGTCATAAACCTGATCGCGATGGATATTTCATTGAACCAACGATTTTCTCAGATGTGACTGACGAGATGACGATTGCGCGTGATGAGATTTTTGGACCAGTTTTGTCGGTCCTCAGCTTTGAGACTGAGGAAGAAGTGATTGCGCGCGCCAATGCCACTGAATTTGGATTGTCAGCGGGTGTCTTCACGCAAGATTTAAAACGTGGCCACCGCGTGATTGATCAGCTCGAAGCGGGGTCCTGTTGGATTAATACTTATAATTTAGCGCCAGTTGAAGCCCCGTTCGGTGGGGTAAAAATGTCGGGTGTTGGGCGCGAAAACTCCAAAGAAGCGATCAATCATTATTCGGAAGTCAAAACCGTTTATGTGGCAATGACCCCGGTTGAAGCACAGTTTTAGAGGTAATTTATGCGCCAGGCGGATTTTGTAATTGTTGGCGCCGGTTCTGCCGGTTGTGCGATGGCCTATCGATTGTCAGAAGATGGCAAGCATTCGGTCATTGTGATTGAGCATGGCGGTACAGATGCCGGCCCGCTTATTCAAATGCCAGCGGCTTTGTCTTACCCGATGAATATGTCGCTATATGATTGGGGTTATGAAACCGAACCTGAACCACATTTGGGTGGTCGTAAACTAGCTGCGCCGCGCGGTAAAGTCATTGGCGGATCATCGTCCATCAATGGCATGGTTTATGTCCGTGGCGCGCCGTCTGATTATGATCATTGGGACGAATCTGGTGCCAGTGGTTGGGCCTATAAAGATGTATTGCCCTATTTCAAACGCATGGAAAATTGGCATGATGGCGGCCAAGGCGGTGATCCGACATGGCGCGGCACCAACGGTCCACTTCATGTTACGCGCGGGCCAAGGACTAATCCTTTATTTAAAGCCTTTGTCGAAGCTGGGCGTCAGGCAGGGTATGAAACCACCGATGATTATAATGGCTATCAGCAAGAGGGTTTCGGCCCGATGGAGCAAACGGTTTGGAAAGGGCGGCGCTGGTCGGCAGCCAATGCCTATCTAAAACCTGCGCTCAAGCGATCAAATTGCGATGTGGTCCGTGGGCTCGCAACACGCATCAAGATCGAAGATAAAAAAGCCGTTGGCGTTGAAATTGAACGTGGTGGCAAAACCGAACTGATCAAAGCCAATCGCGAAGTTATTATAGCGGCATCTTCCTTTAACTCACCAAAACTGTTGATGCTTTCGGGGATTGGTCCAGCTGAGCATTTAAAATCGCATGGCATTGATGTGGTGGCAGATCGGCAAGGTGTGGGGCAAAATTTGCAGGATCATCTTGAGCTTTATCTGCAAATGGCGGCAAGCCAACCGGTGACGCTTTATAAATATTGGAATATTTTCGGCAAAGCTTTGATCGGGGCGCAATGGCTGTTCACCAAAACAGGGCTCGGCACATCCAATCAATTTGAGTCTGCAGCTTTTATCCGGTCTAAAGCGGGAATTAAATATCCTGATATCCAATATCATTTCCTCCCCATTGCGGTTCGTTATGATGGACAAGCGGCTGCAGAAGGTCACGGGTTCCAAGCGCATGTTGGCCCAATGCGCTCGGTGAGCCGAGGAAGTGTGACGCTAAGATCTTCTAATCCTAAAGATACGCCAAAAATTCTGTTCAACTATATGAGCGAAGAACGGGATTGGGAAGAATTCAGAAATTGCATTCGTCTCACCCGTGAGATTTTTGCCCAGGATGCTTTCAAACCCTATGTGAAGCATGAGATCCAACCAGGTAAAGCTGTGCAGAGCGATGATGAACTCAACGGCTTTATCAAAGAACATGTGGAAAGTGCATATCATCCTTGCGGGACTTGTAAGCTCGGCGCGGAAGACGATCCGATGGCGGTTGTTGATCCGGAGTTAAAGGTGATTGGCGTTGAGAATTTACGCGTCGCGGATAGCTCAATCTTCCCGCGTGTGACCAATGGTAACCTTAATGGTCCATCTATTATGACCGGTGAAAAAGCTTCAGATCACATTTTGGGTAAAGACTTATTGCCAGCTTCAAATGCTGAACCTTGGGTCAGTCCAAATTGGCAATCATCTCAAAGATAATTGAAGTGATCTTCAGAATCTTTTTCGCTGCGTATTTGAAGCTTTTTGCTATTTAACTTGACTTTTTTAGTCAAATTAAAGGCGATCTAACTGAGCTAAGCATCTGTTTTTTATTAAGTTATATGTTTTTGAATTTTCAAAATTTTACCACTTGATAAAAAATTTTCCGGTGTCATACTGATCATATAAATCAGTATAAAAATGGGAACACTGATGCCTACAACTAGTCCATCCAATAAGGTGAGAGCTGACGGAGTTGTTTCTGCTCGTCTATCATCTGAACAATTGAACGAAAACTTTTGTGATTTGCACGCTCCTCTTAGCCCGCATGAGGCGAAGGTGGCAGCGGATCGTTGTTATTTTTGCCATGATGCGCCCTGCATAACGGCATGTCCAACATCGATTGATATTCCGCTGTTTATTCGGCAGATTTCAACTGGTACGCCTGAGGCGGCTGCAACCACAATCTTTAAGCAAAACATCTTGGGCGGCATGTGTGCACGCGTATGCCCAACCGAGACATTGTGCGAAGAAGCTTGTGTGCGCGAAACAGCAGAGAACGATCCAGTTGAGATCGGGCGGCTGCAACGCTTTGCGACGGATAAGGTGATGGATGCGGGTGTACATCCGTTTACGCGAGCAGCTTCAACGTCAAAACGCATCGCCGTTGTTGGGGCAGGGCCTGCGGGTCTATCCTGCGCACATCGCCTTGCAATGAAAGGTCATGATGTTGTGATCTTTGATGGCCGTCAAAAAGCAGGTGGCCTCAACGAATTTGGTATTGCTGCCTATAAAACCGTTGACCAATTCGCCGAGCGCGAAGTGGAATGGCTGCTGTCAATTGGCGGTATTACGGTCGAGCTTGGCAAACGCCTTGGAGAGAATCTTGAGCTTGACGAATTGCAGTCAGAATTTGACGCAGTGTTCTTGGGCATTGGCCTTGCCGGGGTTAATGCGCTCGGTTTGGATGATGAAGATGCGTCAGGTTCTGACGATGCGGTTGAGTTTATCGCAGGTCTTCGTCAAGCAGCTGATCTCACCAATGTTGATATTGGCCGAAATGTCGTTGTCATCGGTGGCGGTATGACCGCAGTTGATGCGGCGGTCCAAGCCAAGCTTTTAGGCGCGGAACATGTCTCCCTTGTCTATCGTCGCGGTGTTGAAAACATGAACGCCAGTAAATTTGAGCAGGATCTAGCCGCGCAGAAGGGTGTGAATATCATCACTAATGCGCAACCTGTTGGTCTGATTGCAAATGGTTCGGTTCAAGAAGTGGAGTTCGCTTATACTGAAACAGGTGCTGATGGGTTTAAGGTCACCGATGACACATTCCGCCTGAAAGCAGATCAGGTGTTTAAAGCGATCGGTCAAAAGCTAACGCTCAATGTTTCTGGTCTAGACATTGATGGTGGTAAAATTACCGTTGATGAAAATGGTCTAAGCTCGCTTGATAAGGTTTGGGCTGGTGGCGATTGTGCGTCGGGCGGTGATGATTTGACCGTAACTGCGGTTGCAGAAGGTCGCGATGCGGCTGAAGATATTCATGCGAAACTAATGGGGTAGGATAAGATTATGGCAAACTTACAATCGAATTTCCTTGGTATTAAATCTACAAACCCATTTTGGTTGGCCTCAGCGCCACCCACGGATAAAGAATATAATGTCCGCCGTGCTTTTGAAGCCGGGTGGGGTGGTGTTGTTTGGAAAACCCTTGGATCAGAAGGTCCACCGGTGGTCAACGTTAATGGCCCACGTTATGGTGCTGTTTACGGTGCTGATCGTCGTCTATTGGGTTTGAACAATATCGAACTTATTACAGATCGCGATCTTTACACCAATCTTGAGGAAATCAAGCGCGTTAAAGCTGATTACCCTGATCGAGCAGTCATTGTATCTATCATGGTGCCGTGCGAGGAAGAAGCTTGGAAAGCCATCCTGCCGTTGGTGGAAGATACTGGCGCAGATGGTATTGAACTTAATTTCGGTTGCCCGCATGGCATGTCCGAACGTGGTATGGGCGCAGCTGTTGGTCAGGTGCCAGAATATATCGAGATGGTCACCCGCTGGTGTAAACAATATTATTCAAAGCCGGTGATTGTGAAGCTCACACCGAATATCACAGATATTCGTAAACCCGCTGCGGCTGCAAAGCGCGGTGGTGCGGATGCGGTGAGCTTGATCAATACGATTAATTCTATCACCTCAGTGAATTTGGATTCAATGAGCCCTGAACCATCAATTGATGGTAAAGGCACTCATGGCGGCTATTGTGGCCCTGCTGTGAAGCCGATTGCTATGTCGATGGTGTCGGAAATTGCACGTAATCCTGAAACTGCTGATCTACCAATTTCGGGTATCGGTGGTGTTACCACGTGGCGCGATGCGGCTGAATTTATGGCGCTTGGTTGTGGTAATGTGCAGGTATGTACAGCTGCGATGACTTATGGCTTTAAGATTGTTCAGGAAATGATTTCTGGTCTCGAGCAATGGATGGATGAAAAAGGCTATACGAGCATTGATGAGTTTGTGGGTATGGCTGTGCCAAACACCACAGATTGGCAATATCTCAACCTTAATTACATTGCCAAGGCCAAGATCGATCAGGATCTGTGCATCAGCTGCGGTCGTTGTTTCGCAGCATGTGAAGACACATCGCACCAGGCTATTTCCATGACACCAGACCGCAAGTTTGAAGTGATCGATGCGGAATGCGTGGCCTGTAATTTATGTGTGAATGTGTGCCCGGTTGAAGGCTGTATTTCCATGGAAGAGATGGATGCCGGTAAAACCGATCCACGTACCGGCAAAGTGGTTGAAGACCAATATGCCAATTGGACAACACACCCAAATAATCCGGCTGCCATGGAACCTGCTGAGTAAATCAAAATTCCGCAAGATTTATCAAATCGCCCCGTGTTATGCTCGATCATAGACGGGGCGATTTTTATTTTGGATTGAGCATGCAAGATGGATGAAAATGTAAGTGCAGCCTATGACCGGTTTGATGACAAAGTAAGCGAGCGCTTATCGCAAATTCGGAAAATGATTTTTGATATTGCTTCACGCGAACAAAAGATCGGCCCCATTACGGAGACGCTTAAATGGGGCGAGCCGTCCTATCTCACCGAGCAATCAAAAAGCGGCACGACAATCCGCCTTAGTAATGTCAAGAATAAGCCAGATCATTGCGGGATTTATGTCCATTGCCAAACCAGTTTGATCGGCGAATTTCGCGATAATTTCAGTGATGAATTGGAGTTTAGCGGTAATAGAGCAGTGCTTGTTGATGTCAACAAACCGCTGAACGAAGATCTGATTGAAATGTTTTTACAAAAAGCTTTGATGTATCACTTGAAGTCGTGAAGCGCGTTAAGCCTTAGGTGTTAAAATGCTGCGGAACATATGCTCGAGATAGGTCTCGGCGTCTTTGGTGATTTCTTCTTTATCGGTGGGCAATATGCCGGCAATCTGAACGTCAAAATCAGCATAGTGCTGTGTTGTTGACCAGATCGAGAAAATCAAATGGTATGGATTAACGACTGCGATCTTACCTTCATCCGACCAGGATTGAATGAGCTTTGCTTTTTCGTCCACTAGCTCTTTGAGCGGGCCTTTGATCGCGCCTGAAAAATTGGGAGCCCCTTGCAAGATCTCGTTGGCGTAGAGCCGGCTTTCAAGCGGATAAGCGCGTGACATGGCCAGCTTCTTTTTCACATAAACCAATATTTCGTCGATTGGATTGTCTGACGGTCCCAATTCAATGAGAGGTTCGAGCCAGTTTTCCAATAGCTCTTCAAGAAGTGCGACATGCACCGCTTCTTTACTCGGAAAATAATAGAGCAGATTTGGTTTAGACATGCCCGCCGCATTGGCCAATTGATCCACTGTTGCGCCACGAAAACCATATTTTGAAAATACTTCAAGGCCAGCCTTTAAGATCAGATTCCGGTTTTTTTCCTGTATGCGGCTGAGTGGCGCTTTTTTTGGGGCGGTAATTTTCTGCATATATAACAAGTATCTGGCTAAGCTGCCTGTGCCAACTCTAATTCGATGAATTTTTGAGCAAATGCTTTGTTTTTCACTTGTTTTTAGTGGTTTAACCCCGCCAATTTGCTCATATGGCGCGCAAGCACGGAATTACTGCTCCAAACGGGTTTATTAAGTGCTTTGGATGCTTTGTCCAATATTGAGAAGGTTCGCAGATTTGTGCATGACAAAAAGATCGCATCGCAATCACAGGAATTTCCAATATTTATTGCAGCTTCATAGATGGATTTAGGATCAATACGCGCGACCTTTGCCTCGGTTGATTCATTAAATGTCGCGAAATCTGTGATTTGAATGCCGGCTTTGTCTTCTAAGTAATTGCGCATGGGCAGCGACACGCTGTCGATATAAGGTGATATGAAACCAAGAGATTTCACGCCTTCACTCTGGCAAGTATCGATTAGGGCTGTTAGCGGGTTGGTCGCATGTTTTGCATTGCTTGCGGAGAATATCAATTCCGATATTCGGTCTGGACCTATGATGGTCGCACCTGAAGTGCAGGCATAACTGATTACATCAAAATCTAGCGATGGTGGGAGGAGACCCACAGAATTCGGTAACTTGATTTCCATGGTCTTCAAAGTTTCTGGCGTCACTTCAGCATCGCTTTCAATGCGGGTGGTATATAGCGCAACACCATCTTGCCCGAACACGGATTGCAGTTCAGGCTCTACGGATTCATCTGATTGAAGGGCAATAAGGCCTAATGTTGCTTTATGTCCAATGGGGCCGGTGAGTTTATAATCTAGCGTTTTCATGTCTTTACCCGATGATTGGAATATCTTTTGGCGCGCGTTTGGATAAAAGCTGAGGTCCTGATTTTGTGATTAGGATATTTTCCTCATGCACCATGATCCGGCCAGGCGCGATGGTCATGCTCGGCTCAATGGTCAGCACCATATTTTCCTTAAGTTCTGTTTGATCGCTCGCAATCAAGGATGGCCATTCGGTTAATCGCATGCCAAGCCCATGGCCTAATCGTCCAACATCGCCCTTGCTTTCTGTTGATTGTCCTTGATCCCATTGTCCGATGATGTCGGCAATTGCCTGATAAACATCTGATGCTGTCTGACCAATTTGGGCGGCATTGATGCCTGCATCCGTTGCGTCATACAAAAGCTGATAGGCGTCTTTTGTTTGTTCGTTCACGCTTCCAATCGCATAATTGCGGTCAAAATCGCAGAAATAACCGTCATAAAGCGCGCCGGTATCGAGCATGAGCACATCTCCATCGGCTAATGGCTCATCGCTGGTCGGTGAAATCACATCTTTATAGCCACCTTGGCCCGCACCGCCTGCAAGATAAGGCACCCAATCTGCGCCTTCTTCCAGCAATAATCTTTGGAAATTGCGGAATACATGTCCAAGAGGTTCACCAATTTCACATATCTCGGCGACCCGTGCAAAACTTCGATCGCCTATCCCGCAGGCATATTTGATCTTGGCGATTTCCTCATCGGATTTGATCAATTGCAGGGAGGTGAGCAGCGGCTGTAGATCGGTAAAGGTGGTATTCGCCAGTGTGTCTTTGAGTTTGGCAAAGTCATTGAGCGGCATGCGTAGATGCGTTTCATGCCCCATGGGAAGGCCAATGCGTGCGCTGGTTCCAACCAAGTCTATCAGAGTTTGCGCGAGCAGGCCAACACCATCATCTTCAAGGTCAGGTGAGACCCAGGTGTGGATGTCTGACACAAAGCAGGATGACATGAGGTCAAGCCCGATCGATGGGATCACAGCAACAGGTTTGCCGGTTTTGGGTAAAACAACAAACCAAGGCCGGGTTGGGCTTTCCCAAAATCGCGTGAAAAACCCGGTAAAATATCGAATATCCGGCTCAGTTGTTAAAACAATTACATCAACACCGCTCTCAGCCATTCCTCGTTGCGCATGATCACAACGGTTTTGAAATTCCTGATCGGAAAAGCCGCGCGGTGGTTGAGCAAGTGCTGTCATATCATCATCGTTTTTCGCTGATGATGGCAGCGATATGTGAGCTTTCATCAATGGAGAGTGCTTTGAGGACATCTGCGCCGAGGAAGATCGGTGCAATGCCCGCTGCGGCTGATGCTGTTGTTTCAATTCCTATGTTTTCGAGTGTTTCAACGGCCTTATCGCCATCGGCCTCAGAAATCGTAACGAAGCTATTTGCCACCTTTGCCAAGGTTTTTAAAGCAATCAGAGACGGTGTTTTACAATCAAGCCGTCCCATTTCAGAAACGGGACCTGATGTTTCGACAATGCGTTCGGCCTTGACACTTTCAATCAGTGCAGGGGCGAATTCTGGTTCGACCACTATGATCTTCAAGTCTTTACCCCAAGTATGTCGCGCATAACCTGCAACACCCGCGGCTAACCCTCCGACCCCAGCTTGCAAGAATAAATGGGTCGGCGGTGTTTCCATTTGCTCAACCATTTCAGCAGCCATGGCCAAATAACCTTCCATCAAACGATAGGGCAGGATCTCATAGCCCGGCCAAGAGCTGTCAGAGAGCAAAATCCAACCTTCATTGGCATTGGCAGCATCAAGTGCGCCTTGCATGCTTTCCTCATAATCATCGCCATGCCAAACCACTTGTGCGCCTTGTGCTTCAAGTTCACCTGCAAAACTCTCAGGTACGGTTTTAGACAGATAGATCATCGCATTAGCGCCAAAAATACGAGCACCAGCCGCAACAGATAAACCATGATTTCCAGCGCTCGCAGTTATATAAGTTGAACCTTTTAGAGGTGCGTCACTTAAATCATTGCCGGATGTCACTGCATCGCATGCGATCACATATGCGGCACCTAGGGCTTTGAAACTGCCTAAATTCATGCGGCCGCGTTCGTCTTTGATTGAAATGGCGCCCACGCCAAATTGTTGTGCCATTTCAGACATATTGGTCAGCGGTGTTGTTTGATAAGCGGGGCATTGTTGCAAAAGGGCCAATGGCGCCTCAGCCTCAATACTGGTCTGAGGGATTGTGCCGCCAAGATCATCTTCGATGCCTTTACCGACCAAAGGGTTATGATAAATTTCCGCCATGTTCTCCTCGCAACTCCGCTAGCGCCAAACCCGACCATGCATGACGATTATTCATCTGGCAAGTGGGGGAGAGGAGAATTCGTAAAGGCATAAAAAAACCAGGTCAAAAGACCTGGTTTTGATTTTGATATAACGCGTTATTTACGCAGTTACATAGGTCATTGATTCATCAATCGCTGCGATGATTTCATCAATGTCTGATTTCGTTGCAATCAGCGCAGGGCTTAAACACAATGTGTTGTTCAAACCAGGGAGTGAACGGTTGGTGGAACCAATCACCACAGCATGTTCTGAGAAACAACGCCCAACGATTTGCTGAACAACTGGCTCAGGAAGCGGCTCTTTTGTGTCGCGGTCAGAAACAAGTTCCAAACCACAGAACAGACCTTTACCACGCGCTTCACCTGCAACAGCGTGCTTGGCTTTTAAACCTTCAAGCGCATCTAGCAAATATTCACCCATATTTGTGGTGTTTTCGAGAAGGTTTTCTTCTTCCAGAATACGCATGTTTTCTAGCGCAGCTGCAGGACCTGCAGTACAACCACCAAATGTTGAAATGTCACGGAAATAGCTCATGTGATCATTTGGATCAGCTTTGAACATGTTGAACACTTCTTCAGTTGTGACAGTACAAGAGATCGCCGCATAACCAGATGCCACACCTTTTGCCATTGTCACCATATCTGGCTCGATACCGTAATGCTGATAACCGAACCACTCACCCGTGCGACCCATGCCGCAAACAACTTCGTCGATGATCAAAAGAACGTCATATTTTTTGCAGATTTCCTGAACGCGTGGCCAGTAACCTTCCGGTGGAACAATCACACCACCGCCAGCAGTCACAGGCTCGAGGATAAGTGCGCCAACCGTATCAGCACCTTCGCGCAGGATAACTTCCTCAATCGCATTAGCGGCGCGTACGCCGTAATCTTCAACGTCACCCCATTGTGAGCGATATTCAAGACAGTGTGGTACAGACACGAAACCAGGTGTGTAAGGACCATATTGCGCCTTGCGCTCTTCCTGACCGCCGGAGGAGAGGGCGGTGATGGTTGTACCGTGATAATCGCGCTCGCGATAAAGGATCTTATGCTTTTTGCCGCCATATTTGTTATGTGCGATTTGGCGCACAATTTTATAGGCTTTTTCGTTGGCTTCAGATCCTGAATTTGAATAATAAACGCGGCTCATGCCAGGCATTTTGCTGATCAAACGCTCTGAGAACATAGCACCAGGAATGCTGCCTGTTGTGCCACCAAAGAAGTTCATTTTCACCAATTGATCACGCACAGCATCGGCAATAGACGCACGGCCATAGCCAACGTTAACTGTCCAAACACCACCTGACACAGCATCCAGATGCTCGCGACCAGCCTGGTTCCAAACGCGCAAGCCTTTGCCTTCGATGATGATCAGCGGATCGCTGGTTTCATATTTCTTGTGTTGGCTGAGATGATGCCAAACATGGGCACGATCATTTTCAACAACTTCTTGGAAATCATTTTGATTGCTAACTCCGTCCATGATGGACCTCCTTAAATATTTGATTGATAGCCACCATAGTTATGAAGGTTTTGAGCGAACAGTGCCTGATTTCATACTTCTATGGTACCAGATTTTGCGCGCCATGGGCCAGTTGCTTTAGACCAGCATTTTTGCTCAGCTATCTCTCGTGTTTTCCCTCTGTTTTTTGTTTGATTTCGACCATAGATCAAACTTTAAAAATCACAAATTATTTTTTACTGTTTGGTCAATTTATCGGCAGTAATGTTGAAATTACGGCAGTAATTTCCAGTGTTTGGGCAGAAGATCTATCGATTTGAAGCGAGGATCCCAGCTTTTTCAAGCCGTTCGCGACTTGGCACCCAGATCTCGGTAGGCGGCGTAGAATAGGCCTCTTGGATGAAATCTTCTGCTACGCCACGTGACCGCAGATAGGCTTTGTCCTTCTCGACCTGTTCTTCAATATCAAGGACAGATGCGGTTAACATGGATTCTGTCGCGTAAAGATGAAAGCCCAATTGGCCATTCTTCGATAATTGGCGCGTGTCACCAGATAAAAAGATCAAGGTACAAGCCGAGAAACAGTTGTCTTCAACCTTTGTGCTTAAACCCAGTTCGGAAATTTTATTAGCAATTGCGCGCGCTGCGAAAATAATACCGCCGGGGCTTGATAGAAGGACCGATTCAACGCCCTCGTTTTCTTCCAATGTACGCAAAAAGGATCTGTAAATTGGGTAATTGATGTCGCCTGACAAAAAGACGGTGCTGCCATCATCAGAAATGGGTAAAGGCTGGATGTCTGCTGTTTCGATGGTGGCAGCCTCATCCTGAGGTGGATAGATAACCCCATAGCTCCGCCAGATTGAGGAAGCGGACACCAAGACTATCGCCATCGATAGCATGGCGACCAATGTTATATCCACTTTGTCATGAAGCGCATTTTGTAATGTTCGAACGGCGCCGATCACTTGCCAGATCAGGACGGTGCTTAACATCAAAAGTCCGACGGTAAGTTGAAATCCATTTAATCGTTCTGGTGCGAGATCCAAAAGAACCGAGATGATGAGGCTAAACGCAAAGAGGTTGATCCACACCACACGCGGTATGGAATGCAAGCCAAGCCAATGGTTTTTAAAATATTCTGCGCGCTCCCACATGGATTTCCTCACTCCCTTGTCAGATTACCAGTTTGGAAGGGGAAAGCCAATTGTGCGACGGGTGCCTTGCTTATTGAAGTTGCTTCTTTAAGGGTGGGGCATTATAAGCGCTTTGCAACGCATCAGGCTGCGGTTTGATAATATGCTTTATTTTAAGCGATTGAGTTTCGCCGGATAAGCAGCGGTTGTTATATTTCAATTTAAGCAGAAAATGGTTTGGAACACGTGTCGGTTAGTATCGCAAAAACATATCAGAATAAAGATGTTGTCTTTGCCGTTGCACCGATGATGGATTGGACGGACAAGCATTGTCGTTTTCTGCATAGATTGCTGAGCAAACAAGCTTTGCTTTACACCGAAATGGTTGTGGCAGAAGCGATCCTGCATGGCGATCCAGAACGTTTGCTCAGCTATGATGATGTCGAACATCCAATTGCTGTGCAAATCGGTGGTTCTGATCCTGATCGCGTGGCGCAAGCTGCAGAAATTTGCGCGCAATTTGGCTATGATGAGATCAACCTCAATGTCGGATGCCCATCAGATCGCGTGCAATCTGGGACATTTGGCGCCTGCCTCATGCGCGAGCCTGAATTGGTGGCGCGTTGCATTGAAAAGATGAAATCTGTCACTGATATTCCGGTCACCGTCAAATGCCGGTTGGGCGTGGATGAGCAAGATGAAGAAATTGCTCTTGATGAAATGACTTCTGGGCTCGTTCATGTTGGTGTTGATGCGCTTTGGGTGCATGCGCGCAAAGCTTGGCTGCAAGGCCTGTCACCGAAAGAAAATCGAGATATTCCACCGCTCAATTATGATCGCGTTTATCGCCTTAAAGCACAAAATCCTAAACTATTTATCGGGATCAATGGCGGTATAACTGATCTGGCGCAATCCAAAACGCATTTGGAACATTTAGATGGCGTGATGCTTGGCAGAGCAGCATACCACAATGCTGGGCTCTTATTGGATGTGGACCATCAGATTTACGGCAAAACACCGAAAGTCATTGATTGGCAAGAGGTTTGCAATGCTATGATGGCTCATGCGGAAGCGCATATGTCAAAGGGTGGTAGGCTCATCCATGTCACCCGCCATATGGTGGGATTGTTTCATGGACAGCGCGGTTCGCGTCGTTTTCGGCAGATATTGTCGACGGATGCGGTTAAATCAGATGCAACGCCTCAAGTTATTCAAACCGCATTTGATGCGATTGAATGGGAAATGACCGCAGCGGAATGATTTAGTCCGCTGGGATCTGCTTGGGTTTGCCATTTTCGTCCAAAGCAACCATGACAATGCGGGCATCAGTAACTTTTTCGGTGATTTCAGTGAGATAGCGCTGTACCCATGCATCCACTTGCAAAGTCATCGACGTGCGCCCGACTTTGACGATATCGATATAAATCCCCAAAGTATCGCCAATTTTAACGGGCTTCTTGAATACCATTTCTTTCACAGCTGCGGTGACCACGCGTCCATGTGCGCGTTCAGCAGCTTTAATGCCGCAAGCCAAATCCATTTGCGCCATCACCCAGCCACCAAAAATATCACCAGCAGCATTGGCATCACCTGGCATGGCCAGAGTTCGTAGGGTCAACTCACCTGTGGGTGTTTCACTATCAGACATTCAAACCTCGTCGCATCTTCAGGAATTCATGGTTAATTTTAGACTCATAATTCCTTTACCTCAATCAGGCATAGTATTTGGAATTGGTCCTTGCAACAGGAGTTTTGCGTATCATGCAGGGTTTGAAAGCAGCTCATCGTCGAAATTTGAAGCGTATTATAGCCTTTAGCACGCTGTTTTGTGTTGTTTTGACATCATGTTCGCCCGAGCGCGTGTTATTACCGCCTGGAGACGTGGTTTCATCGATCACACCGAATGCACCGACTTCTGTATCCCAGCCAGCTCCTGCTGGCACGCTAATTGGCCCCGTTGATGGTGGGCAAACACAAAATGTTGTGACTTACGATCAAGGCTATGTGAGCCCTGATGTTCCCGAACCTGCACCTGAAAAACAACAGACTCAAGTCGCTGGGTTATTTTCCAAACCGTCCTTTTTGGGCGGACCCAACCGGGCGGAAACTGCTTGCCAACGTCAATTGAAACGTCTTGGCGTTCGTTTTGAAACTTTAGCGCCAATTGTCGGGAAGGGGGCTTGCGGAATTGCAGCGCCGGTTAAGGTTAAATCACTATCAGGTGGGATTGATATCATCCCAGATGCCACATTGAATTGTCCTATGGCACTTGCCTTTGCCAAGTGGGTGAAGGCTGAATTAGCAAATGCTGCGCGTGTTCGTTATCTATCTGGCATTAAATCAATCCACCAGATGTCAGCTTATTCGTGCCGCACGATCAATTCGCGGCCGGGTGCACGATTATCTGAGCATGCCCGAGGTAATGCCATTGATATCGGTAAGATTAATCTCAATAACGGTAAGACGATTGTCGTGCGACGACCAGGATTATTTGCCTTCCGCGAAAAAAGTCTTTTGCATAGCGTAAGAGCAGAAAGCTGCAAATATTTCACAACGGTGCTGGGACCGGGTAGCGATCGCTATCACAAAGACCATTTCCATTTCGATTTGCGTCAGCGTAAAACCAGCTATCGGCATTGTTCGCTATAGGGCGATTTTAGAGTTTACTGACCTTGGGGGTGACCAAGGGTAGCGCTGTCATTCAATCTGAACTATGACAAGGCTTATCTGGCAATTAGGCCGGTTGGTGTCATGTCTTTATGCTTTCGGTTGATATAATCTTTTTTGCGATTTTGCTGCTATTTACGGGATCTGTTGCAGGTTTCTTAGCCGGGTTGTTTGGTGTGGGTGGTGGTGCCGTGCTGGTGCCGGTATTCTTTTATGCTTTCGGAATTTTGGGCATAGATGAAACTGTTATGATGCATATTTCGGTCGGATCGTCCCTTGCGATCATCATACCGACATCGATTCGTTCGTTTTTAGCCCATATCAAACATGATGCTGTTGATTTTGATATTGTGAAAAAATGGATCATTGCGATCCCATTAGGCGTATTTACAGCCTCCTATATCGCTTCCATTGCTTCAGGTGACATATTGCGATTGATATTTGCGATTATCACGCTTGTTGTTTCGCTTCGCCTGCTGCTTAATCGACCGGGGTGGATTATTGGCAAAGAAGTGCCCGGTGGAGTTTGGCGCATTATAGTCGGCTATTTTATTGGGCTGTTTTCGGCTTTGATGGGCATTGGCGGGGGCGTGTTTAACAACACCTTTATGACCCTTTTTGGCCGACCCATCCATCAAGCTGTTGCAACATCTGCAGGTGTTGGGGTGTTGATCGCCATTCCCGGCTTATTTGGTTATATTGCAGCGGGTTTGGGTTCGCCAAATTTACCTGCTTTTTCAACTGGATATATTTACTGGCCGGCGGTGTTGTTGGTTATACCTGCAACCTTATTCTTCGCTCCTATTGGCGCAAAGCTGGCACATAAAGCCGATAAGCGTCAGCTCGAAATTGCCTTCGGAATTTTCATGCTCATTGTCGCAATGCGCTTCTTCTACAGCTTTTTTTAGCCGTTTCGACTTTCTGCGCGCTCGCGTGCCATGCGTTGGCGTCTTGTTTCACGACGTGGCTTGCGTTCTATCAGTTCCATTCGCTCTGGAAGGATATCCATGATTTCACGGCGTTTAGTAGGCGTGTAATTGACCCATGCGGTAATCTCTTGCCCGGTGCGTCCGCAACCAAAACAATATCCGGTCTTAAGGTCAATTGAGCAAACCAAGTTGCATGGTGATTCGATACTAGCCATGAGCAAATATATAGATATCAAAAACCTGATTGCAATCAGAGGATAAGCGCAAAACCAACTAATATTGCAATTTCAGACAATTGTTGGCTCGCACCGATGGTGTCACCCGTGTGCCCGTCGATTTTTTTGTCTGTCAGTTTGGTGAAATAAAAGGACACGCTAGCGGCCAAGATAATGGCCAAAGCGGCGGCCAAAAATCCGGTAAATATAAATGCCAAAAGACCTAAGACTGCCAAGCTGATCATGATCAGCTTTAACGATGTATCTGAAGGTTCACCAACACTGACCGCCACGCCATCGCTTTTTGCTGATGGCAATTCTGACCAGTGCCAGACCATGATACCGCGTGAAGCTGCGGCTGCGATCAATATAGAGATAAACGCAGTAAAAGCGTTCAAATTCTCAAATATCAGGGAAATGGCGGTAATTTTGATCAATATCGAAAATATCAATGCTAATGTGCCATATGTTCCAAGGCGAGAATCCTTCATAATCGCGAGGATTTTGTCCCGCTTGGAGGAACCCCAAAATCCATCCGCACAATCAGATAAACCATCTTCATGCAGACCACCTGTTACAAATGTTAAGCTGGCCACCAAAAGCACCGCAATCAATATTGAATTGACGCCCAATGCTGCAAGTATCGCTGCTCCAATTGCTAGTGGAAGTGCAATGAGAGCGCCCGCGACTGCAAAATAGCCGGATGTTTCATCCATTTGACCGTTATCGCTATAGAAAAATTCCTCTGGAACAGGATATCGGCTTAAAAATCCAACAGCTTGTGCGATCTTATCTATGTGGATATTTGCGCTCATGATCGTTTCAATCTCTTTTGATCTCTAAAAGCGACGATAATGTCGCGCGAGGCGGTTGTCATCATTGGACTAGACCTTTACTAGCTGTGGCGGGCAGGTTTCAAGAGATTCCTGCGAAGTTGCTATTATTATTTGGAGCCTCATATGTCAGCCAGCGGACTACCTTTTGATGATTTTCGCACATTGTTGAAAAACCTTCCTGGACCAAATGCACATGCTGTTGATATGGCGCGTGAACGCGACAGTCAGTTGACCAAACCACCTGGTACGCTTGGGCGTTTGGAAGAAATTGCTTTTTGGTTGGCAGCGTGGACAGGTCGCAAACCTGCCGTCACCCGTCCACTTGTGGCTATTTTTGCAGGTAATCATGGTGTCACCAACAAAGGCGTATCACCATTCCCGCCATCAGTAACCGCGCAAATGGTTGAGAACTTTGCTGCTGGCGGTGCAGCGATCAATCAGATCTGCGTTGCTTATGATCTAGGGCTTAAAGTTTTTGATTTGGCTTTGGAATTACCAACGGCAGATATCACCGAAGAAGCAGCTCTTGATGAGCAGGCCTGCGCAGCCACAATGGCTTTTGGCATGGAAGCCATTGCCGGTGGCACAGATCTGTTATGCATCGGTGAAATGGGTATTGGGAACACAACAATCGCATCTGCTATTTACTACGGACTTTACGGTGGAACAGCAGAAGAATGGGTTGGCCCAGGTACTGGTGCGCACGGTGAGGGGCTTCAACGCAAAATTGATGCAGTTCAGCAAGCGGTTGATTTGCACAAAGATCATTTAAATGACCCTCTTGAATTGTTACGCCGTTTGGGTGGTCGCGAGATTGCGGCTATGGCCGGTGCCATTCTCGCTGCACGCGTTGAAGGAATTCCGGTAATCATTGATGGTTTCGTGGCGACAGCCGCTGCGGCAGTGCTTCACGCAGCCAATCCAAAAGCGCTCGATCATTGCATGATCGGTCATGTGTCAGCAGAACCTGCGCATATGAAAGTAATTGAGAAATTGGATAAAACACCTTTATTGGCGCTTGGCATGCGGTTGGGCGAGGGCACAGGTGCCGCATTAGCTGCGGGTATTGTTAAAGCTGCAGCACAATGCCATTCCGGCATGGCAACATTTGAACAAGCAGGTGTCAGCGATAAAGACTAGTTTTTCGCCTTTGATGATGTTCCGCGAAATCGAATTTGTAAATGCTGAGCTGAATTAGCGTTGGCGCAAACGATGTTTTGGCGCATCTAAGTCGGGCTGTTCCACCGGTGAAATAGATTGCATAATTCGTTTGGCCGGGAATACGCAAGTTGCAGTTGTTCCAACACGCAATTTGGATTTTAGCATGAAATTACCTTCATGCTTTTTCATAATTGCTTGAACGATGGGCAATCCCAATCCTGTGCCTTGTTCGGCGCTTTTAATGGCGATTGAGCCTTGGCCAAATGCGGAAAGAACAACCGGAATTTCTTCTTCCGGAATACCTGTTCCATTATCTGTGACTGACAAATATTGGCCACCACCTGCAGTCCAGCCAAGTTTGATCTTAATCTCACCTTGGCTCGGTGTGAATTTAACAGCGTTTGATAAAAGGTTTAGGATCACCTGGCGGATGGCTTTTTCATCTGCCCAAACAGCAGGCAGATCACCTTCGAACATCTCTGTTAGTGTAATCTGTTTGTTGCGGGCTTTTAGCGTCACCATGCCCAAACAATCAGATACGATTTCCTCAAGTGAAACAGCTTCCTCTGAAAGCTCATAACGACCAGCTTCAATGCGAGAAAGGTCTAGAATCTCATTGATCAAGTTCAAAAGGTGCTGACCTGAACCATGAATATCTTCCATATATTGCACATAGGTGGGGTTTTCGATCTTACCCATAACACCATTCTTCATGATTTCAGAGAAGCCTAATATTGCGTTTAACGGTGTCCTCAACTCATGCGACATGGATGCAAGAAAGCGCGATTTTGCCAAGTTTGCTTCTTCAGCACGACGTCGTGCCTCATCTGATAGCGAATTGGCAACTTCAAGCTCCGCAATCAATGCATCCTTTTCAATTTGATGTTCAAGGATTGAAAGATTGGATTGGTAAAGTTTACGGCTAAGCAATATGAAGAAAGCGGCGGCAACCACCTGGAACGATAGATGTCCAATATCAATGAAGGTTTTTGATAAAGCGGCATAGGTCGCCATCGCTGCAAGTACGGGCGTAAGGACATAATAAACAGCACCTTTAAGCGCAAATGTCGATGTCGCAATTGTTGCCGACATGATCAGCAATATGGCAGCATAAAATACGTAACTGCTGTTACCCTCAAGATTATTTTGTTGCATTACAACAAAGCCGGCCCACGCAAATCCTATAAGCAGATAACTAAAATTGAACCGCCTGGTCCAAGTCTTTTCGTCGATTTCAGATTGCGAAAGTTTTGCAGCTTTTTGTGCAAAGATTGTAAGCACAGTGTAGGTGAGGGATGCCAAGATTGCCCAAATCATCATCTGGACAGAATGCTGTAAATAATAACTCGTGGCAGCAGTGGCAATGACGAGCAATGGACCAATAGCAGCACCTTGCAACACACTATTTGTGTGAAATTCAATCATCTCACGCGCATAGCTCTTCGTGATTGAGTTTCCATGCTGCAATTTCTCACGCTTATCTTTCACAGCATTCATCACCGCTTCGTTCGGTTTGCGCTGCGTGCGATCTACGATATTTTTATCGACATTTTGGTTGTCAGTATTTGGCATGCTGTACTCAATAGAATTACGACCCTGCCATTATGTTAGCTTCAAATGTTTAAGAACTTATTTTTTGATTCTTTTTCCCTGGGAAATTTACTCACAATTGGTATAAAATAATCCGACAATTGTGGTTGTGTTGCCGCCAGACTTCACTTTTTGTTTGTTTCTTAGGAATTTCGCAAATTTTTTGGGCACAATTGCGGTGTAGTCTTAGATTTAGTACTTGTTTAATCTCGACTTTTGCGTAACTTCAGAAATTGTTGGAAAGAGTTGGTGGGTAACTAAATGGATCGATTAGACCGCAAAATTTTGCGTCTGTTGCAAGAAGATTCGACATTGGCTGTCGCAGATATAGCAAAACGAGTTGGCCTTTCTACAACACCGTGTTGGCGGCGTATTCAGAAACTTGAAGAAGATGGTGTGATTCGTGGTCGAGTTGCGTTGCTGGATGCTGAAAAGGTGAATGTAAAAGTCACTGTATTTGTGTCTATCCGCACCAATTCTCACAGCACGGAATGGCTCAAACGTTTTTCTGAAGTCATTATCGATTTCCCAGAAATTGTTGAGTTTTACCGTATGAGCGGTGAGGTGGATTATCTGCTTCGTGTCGTCGTTCCAGATATTGCAGCGTATGATGATTTCTACAGACGCCTTATTGAGCGAATTGAAATTCGCGATGTTTCCAGTGCCTTTGCGATGGAAAAAATCAAATATACGACCGAACTTCCTTTGGATTATCTACCGGTGGAAAACGGACGTTCCACCGATTGATTTATCAGAATACTAGATGAGTTTTACTTGCTGCCTAGTTTTTCCAAACGGGCAAGTAGGGAAGATGTATCCCATCTGTTGCCGCCCATGGCTTGCACATCGCTGTAGAACTGATCCACCAGTGCGGTCACTGGTAGGCTGACGCCATTTGTGTTTGCCTGATCTAAAACAATTCCTAGATCTTTGCGCATCCAATCAACAGCAAAACCGTGCTCATATTCGCCTGCATTCATGGTTTTATAGCGATTTTCCATCTGCCACGAACCTGCGGCGCCTTTTGAGATGACCTCGATAACTTTTTCGATATCAAGACCCGCGCTTTTGCCGAAATTAATCCCTTCGGATAAACCTTGGACAAGACCCGCAATACAAATTTGATTGACCATTTTTGTGAGCTGTCCAGCGCCAACTTCACCCATATGACCAACCATTTTTGCAAAGTTTTGGATCACAGGTTCTGCCTTGGCGAACGTGGCTTCATCACCGCCAACCATAACTGTCAAAACACCATTTTCCGCGCCGGCTTGACCTCCAGATACTGGAGCATCGACAAACCCACAGCCTTTAGCATCTGCGGCGGCATGGAGTTCTTTTGCAACGTCTGCTGATGCAGTTGTATTATCAATGAGAACGCTTCCTGCTTCCATAGTGCCTAAAACACCATCTTCTCCAAGTGTGACAGCACGCAAATCATCATCATTTCCGACGCAGGTGAAGACAAAGTCTGCACCTTCGGCAGCTTCTGCTGGCGTAGGCGCTGAACGGCCACCAAATTCAGAAACCCATTTTTCAGCCTTTGCAGATGTGCGGTTATAAACACACACATCATGTCCGCCTTTTGTTTTAAGATGCCCAGCCATGGGATAACCCATAACTCCAAGTCCAATGAACGCGACTTTTGCCATTTCTGTTCCTCTATTTAGATTGTGTGGTTACTTTTTGTGCCACAATGAGATGTCCATATATCGGTTTATCCTGTTCAAGGCGAACGACAATATCTTCAGATATCATAATTGTAAGTCCGTGCGTGGATAAAACTTCATCCAGATATTCTAGTTTGTGTGCATAGCGTTGATGCGCGCCGATGGTAAATCCTGTCTCTTTGAATTCTTCATCCGGCAGCGTCTCTGTGGAGAAAATTGTATATGCTTCCGGCTCAAGATTGATAGCAATACCCTTAATCAGATTTTCAACGTTTCCGAGATAAGGCAATACATCGCCGGCACAAATCAGGTTCCAGGGCTTTTCATCATTATCATCGAGATAGTCTTCGACATCTGCAACATAAAGACTTTCGTAAATCTCACGATCATAGGCTATCTCGACCATGTTTTCAGATAGATCAACACCGATCATCTCGCTTGATAAATCTTCAAGTTGAACACCCATAAGACCGGTCCCGCACCCCAGATCCAAAACTCTTTCAAAGTGGTTCAGTCCTAATTTATTGAGAAGCTGTGCACTCAACGCAGGGACGTCATAGCCCAGGTCATCCACCAAGACTTTGTCGAACACATCAGCATGTTGATCAAATAAAGTGGCGATATAAGATTGAGGTGCTTTGTCAGGCACAGCGCCCATTTTCATGCTGGCAAGTCTTACGCTTGCCCCACCATGATCATCGGGATCGATCTTCAAGACTTCTTGGTAAGAAAGCGCCGCCGCTTCAAAATCACCGGCTTTTTCAAGCGCTAGAGCTTTGTTGTAAGCCGCTGCTAGCTTTTCTTCATCCATAAATCTACCCGTCTTTAAACTCTTGAGGGCTAGGAAACATCGCTGATGCGTTCGGTGGCCCCGCGTTCGACAGTGATTACATATATGGTATTTGCCAGCGCGCACAAGCTTGTTGCGAGCATAAATGCAATTAAAGGGAATGGTCCCGTCTCAGGTGTTAAAATTGATGATGCATAGGCGGCCATTGCAGACCCGCCACCGATCATCACCGAACCACCCAGACCAGATGCTGTCCCGGCGAGGTGAGGTCTAACACTGACCATCCCGGCATTTGCGTTGGGAAGTGTTAGGCCATTGCCAAATCCGAGGAAAAATATAGGTCCGAAGAAGGTCCAGGCGTTTACATATCCCACAGAATTTAACACCAATGACAGGGTCAAACCCGAGGCGGAAACAATGCCGCCAGCTAACATCATCCTATTGAGACCAAATTTCGTCGAATAGCGTCCGCTGGCCAGATTGCCGAGGAGATATCCAGTTGAAATAAACAAGAACAGATAACCAAATGCGACGGGTGATAAACCCAGATGCTCCGTTGCCACATAAGCGCCGCCACCAAGTAGTGAAAAGTATGCACCAGAGGTGAATGAAGCAGTTAAAGTGTATCCCCAAAATCTCCGAGATTTTATGAGCTCGGGATAGGATTTGATCTGCGCCATCATCGAAGATGAAGTGGCTTTGTTGGTCTCGCCAAGGTCGAGGTAGATGATGATAAAGCAAAATGTTCCCAAGACGACCATTAGCGCAAAATTAGCTTCCCAACCGATATATTGATCGAGAATACCACCGACGAGTGGACTGAACATTGGTACCACCATCATACCAACGGTAACATAGCCGATCATGGATGCAGCTTTGTCTGCGCTCACCAAATCTCGTACGATTGCACGAGACAAAACAATGCCCACAGCTGATGATGTTTGAAGGATCCGTCCAAAGAGAAAAATTTCAATATTTGGGGCGACCATGCAGATAAATGAGGCACCTGTGAAGATTGCAAACCCCACCAAAATGACTGGCCGGCGTCCATAACGATCTGACAAAGGACCAAACACAAGTTGTAATGCGCCCGTTACAGCCAGGTAACCAGTTACCGTAAATTGCATAATTGAATATGTTGTTTGAAAATGTTCCGTCATTGATGGTAAAGACGGTAAGAGCATATTCATACTCAAGACGGAAATGCTCGCAATAATCACCAACGTGAAAATACTTGGTGGTGTGCTGCGGTCTAAAAAACGGGAGGTGTTCATAACTTGTTTTGGCATCAAAAAATGCCTTGTGCAAGAGCGTATTTTATAACAAAATAAATAATGTACCTGTTAGTAATAAAAATAAAGAAATCAAATGACAGACGATGATGACCAGCAAGAATGTCCCTTTTGCTTTGCGCCTTGGGGTGAGTGCGAACACTACGAGTTAATGGTGGAGCTGGAAAAAGAAGCAATATGAATGAATTGGTAGAAAATCTTTCAAAGACTTATCATCAAAATGACAAAAACCAGTGTCACTGATTCGCATTTTTGATGGCAATCCGTTCGCGATGGAATGTGTATATTCCGGTGAACACCACAATCAGACTGCCGAGTATCATCCAGACATCGGGGATTTCGCCGAAGAACAAGAAACCCAGGATCAAAGCGGCGACTAAATTTGTGTATCTGAATGGGGAGATAAAGGCGATATCACCCTCGCGCATGGCCAACATAATGGTTTGATTGGCCAGTAATATCAGCCCGGCGCCGATCAATATGATGCTCAAATGCTCGAAATTCATCGGTTTCCAACCACCACTAAATACCATCATCACCAGACCAAGTATCATGATCATGAATGTGATCACAAAGTTGATTGGTAAAAGCGGCACATTCGTTCCCATTTTACGCGTAGCTAAATCACGCATCGTGATGAACATCACAGCGATAACGATAAACAGCGAATGAAAATTAAATCCTTCAACGCCCGGCCGGATGACAATGATGACACCAATAAAGCCGATGAAAATCGCGGTCCATCGGCGCCATCCAACTTTTTCGCCCAAGAATAATGCTGCACCCATTGTAACGGTAAGGGGGAGGGATTGCATGATCGCGCTGGTGTTGCCCAACGGGGTGAACAACAAGCCGTAGAAGAAAAACAATGTTGCGCCCAATTCACTGAACTGGCGGGACATCACCCATTTGTTTTTCAAAACTGAAATCTGATGCCATGCCTTTTTACGGTGCATGAGCACGCTGATAATGAGCAAGGCAAAGAACCCGCGCGCTGCGAGCACCTGTCCTAGATTAAGGTCGGCTGATAAGTATTTTACGAGCGTATCAGCAGTGACAAAAAACATCATGGCGAGCGACATGAAGATCGCGCCGCGCACATTCGCTGAATTTGGCACGACTTAACCGCCCGTAACGCTCATATGGCGGCTTACAGCCGGCTTATTGTGATTGCGGTCGATGATGAAATCATGGCCTTTTGGTTTGCGGGTAATGGCTTCATCAATCGCATCGGCTGTGAGCTGGTTATCCTGTGACGCACGTAAAGGTGCGCGCAGATCCGCTGCATCATCTTGACCCAAACACAGATACAGAGTTCCGGTACATGTTAAGCGAACTCTGTTGCAGCTCTCGCAGAAATTATGTGTGAGCGGGGTGATAAAGCCCAAACGACCACCTGTTTCATGAAGCTGAACATAACGCGCCGGACCACCGGTTTTATATGGAATATCTTCGAGCGTGAATTCCTGTGATAAGTCTCTGCGCACTTTGGAGAGCGGCAGATATTGATCGGTGCGATCTTCATCGATCTCACCCATCGGCATGGTTTCAATGATCGTCATATCCATGCCTTTGCCATGCGCCCAACGGAGCATGTCTGGCAGTTCCTTATCATTGAAGTCTTTAAGCGCGACGGCATTGATCTTGACTTTTAATCCAGCTTCAAGCGCTGCATCAATGCCTGTTAATACACGGTTTAAGTCACCCCAACGGGTTATCTCTTTGAATTTATCTGCATCTAAAGTATCCAATGATACATTGATGCGGCGCATCCCGGCAGCATAGAGGTCTTTGGCAAAGCGATGCAGTTGGGATCCATTTGTTGTGATGGTCAGCTCATCAAGCGTGCCTTCATCGATCTTTTTGCCCAAAGCATTGATCAGTTGCATGATGTTTTTGCGAACGAGCGGTTCACCGCCTGTTAGGCGGAGTTTACGCACACCTTTGTCGATAAAGATGCTGCAAAGACGTTCGAGCTCTTCAAGTGTAAGCAGATCCTTCTTTGGCAAGAAGGTCATGTTTTCTGCCATACAATAGGTGCATCTGAAATCACAGCGGTCTGTGACCGATATGCGAAGGTAATCGACAATACGCCCAAACGGGTCAATCATTGTTTTTGATTTATCGAGCACCAGATCAGACATTTTGAAAATCTTCCTCCAAATTTCGGAATACCACAATTACCGCCGAACGGGCATTCGTCAATCTAAATCGGCAGGAAAGATGATCAAACAGGTCAAGAAAACCTATTTGTCGCAGTTCTGATCAGATTTAACGGTCGCGAAAGCGGTTTGTAATGGGATATCTACGGTCTCGGCCAAAATTCTTCTTGGTAATCTTTACACCTGGCGCAGATTGGCGACGCTTATATTCAGCAATATACAAAAGATGCTCAATCCGGTGCACAATTGCTTCTTCATGCCCGCGGGCAATAATATCCGCTGTCGACATCTCTTTTTCCACCAAACACTCCAAGATATCATCCAAAACTGGATAAGGCGGCAATGAATCCTGATCCGTCTGGTCTGGACGCAATTCCGCTGAAGGCGCTTTTTCGATGATCGACATCGGGATCACTTCACCTGATGGACCAAGCGCACCGGAAGGCACTTGCGTGTTGCGCCATCTGGAAAGCGCATAAACCTGCATTTTATAAAGGTCTTTGATCGGGTTGAAGCCGCCATTCATATCGCCATAAAGTGTGGCGTAACCAACCGACATTTCTGACTTGTTGCCGGTGGTGACAACCATCGAACCAAATTTGTTGGAAATTGCCATGAGGATAACGCCGCGCGCTCGGCTTTGGATATTTTCCTCCGTAATGCCCTGGTCCGTACCGTCAAACATATCGCCAAGTGAGGATAAAAAGCCCTGAACGGGTTCTTCAATCGGTACGATATCGTAACGACAACCCAGTGCTTTGGCGCAATCAGCAGCATCTTTAAGCGATAGTTCTGAGGTATAGCGATATGGCAGCATGACGCAGCGCAAACGTTCTTCGCCAAGCGCATCAACTGCAAGCGCTGCGCAAATTGCACTATCAATACCGCCTGATAGGCCAAGTACGACGTTCTTAAATCCGTTTTTATTTACATAATCACGCAAGCCAAGCATACAGGCGCGGTAATCAGCTTCTTCTTTTTCTGGAATATTGGATTTCGGGCCATCAGAGCACACCCAAACATCATCCTCGCGTTTCCATGTGCTGATGCTTAAGGTTTCTTCAAACTGGCTCATTTGGAAAGCGAGCGTTTTGTCGGCATTAAAAGCGAAGCTTGCGCCATCAAACACCAATTCGTCCTGTCCACCCAGCTGATTGGCATAAATCAGCGGTAATTCGCTTTGAATGACCTGACGGAGGACAACTTGGTGCCGCACATCAACCTTATCGCGATAATAAGGCGAGCCATTGGGCGAAAGCAGGATTTCTGCACCGCATTCCGCCAGCGTTTCGCAGACATCAAGATCACCCCAAATGTCTTCGCAAATCGGAATACCAAGACGAACACCACGAAAATTAACGGGTCCGGGCATTTCACCAGCATCAAAGACACGCTTTTCATCAAACTCGCCATAATTGGGCAAATCAACTTTGTCCCGGATGGCGATGATCTCACCTTTATCAATCACGGCAACTGAATTGTGGCGTTTGTCACCATTTTGGCGCGGATAACCAATAATGATACCCGGCCCATCCTTATCGGCTGTATATTCAGCTAATTTTTCGACCGCTTCTGCACACTTTTCTAAGAAAGCGGGTTTGAGCACCAAATCTTCAGGCGGATAGCCTGAGATGAATAATTCGGTAAACAACACCAGATCCGCGCCATGACGATCTGCATCTTTGATGGCTTCAATTGCTTTTTCCAAATTGCCAGCGACATCGCCAACGATGGGGTTAAATTGCGCCGTTGCAATGCGCAGAATATTTGGTGTCTCAGTCATAAACTTGATTTAGCGATCTTGGATCATCTCGACAAGCTAAGGAATTCAATTTTCTTGAAAAATATTCGCGTCATATTTGGCGTATTGCGGATATTCATCGGTAATTTCATAGAAATCGCCTTTATCGGCGCAAAAGATATGTGCTTTGAATTTCATGCCGGTTGGCGCATCAAAGGCGCCTGCTAAGATCGAGATTGTGTCAAGCTCGTTGGCTTGCCAGAAAAGTGCTGATCCGCATGTTGCGCAGAATCCACGTTTGGCAGTTGGAGAGGCTTCATACCATGTGATGTTCTCTTCGCCGTTGATCTCAACCTCATCGCATTTTGCTTCGGTTGCAGCGTAATAAAAGCCTGTTTGTTTGCGGCATTGGCTGCAATGACATCCTAAAATATCGCGCAATTCACCTTTGACTGTAAAACTCACTTTGCCGCAATTGCAGCTGCCTTTATGAATTGTCGACATGATTTAACCTCGTTTGAATAAAGAAAACCCCTGAACCGTTTTCCGCAGTTCAGGGGTCAATCAAATTTGATTATTTAAAAAGATGATTATTCAGCTGCGGCTGGTTGTGTCATCTTTGCGCCTTCTTTCATGCGCTCTGCAACTAAGAATGCGAGCTCAAGTGCTTGTTCAGCATTCAAGCGTGGATCACAATGTGTGTGGTAACGTTCAGATAGATCGTCACCAGAAAGTGCGCGTGCACCACCTGTACATTCCGTCACGTTTTTACCAGTCATCTCAACGTGGATACCGCCAGCGTGCGTACCTTCTGACTGATGAACATCAAAGAATGTTTCAACTTCAGTCAAAATACGATCAAACGGACGTGTTTTATAACCAGACATTGAAATTGTGTTGCCGTGCATTGGATCGCATGACCAAACAACTTTCTTGCCTTCGCGCTCAACAGCACGAATAAGGGCAGGGAGGTGGTCTCCCACTTTGTCGTGACCAAAACGCGCGATCAATGTCAAACGACCGGCTTCATTTTCAGGATTGAGGATATCAATCAATTCAATCAGCTCTTCTGGATCCAATGACGGTCCGCATTTTAGACCTAATGGGTTTTTAATGCCGCGGCAGAATTCAACATGTGCGTGGTCAGGCTGACGTGTTCTGTCGCCAATCCAGATCATGTGACCAGATGTGGCATAGTTTTCACCAGACGTTGAATCCACACGTGTGAGCGCTTGCTCATAGCCCAAAAGCAATGCTTCGTGGCTTGTGAAGAACTCAGTTTCTTTCATGCTTGGGTGGCTTTCAGGTGTGATCCCGATCGCTTTCATAAAATCAAGTGATTCAGAAATGCGATTTGCAAGCTTGAGGTAACGCTCTGATTGCGGGCTGCCTTTAGCAAAGCCAAGCATCCAATTGTGAACGTTCACAAGATTTGCATAACCACCTTGGGCAAACGCGCGAAGAAGGTTCAATGTCGCTGCTGACTGGCGGTAAGCCATGACCTGACGCTCAGGATCTGGCACGCGCGCTGCTTCATTAAACTCAATACCGTTGATGATATCACCGCGATAGCTTGGCAATTCCACACCATCTTTGGTTTCTGTGTTGCTTGAACGTGGTTTCGCAAATTGACCCGCAATACGACCAACTTTAACCACAGGGCTTTGGGCGCCATAAGTCAAAACAACAGACATTTGCAAGAATGCGCGGAAGAAATCGCGAATGTTGTCGCCTTCGTGCTCAGCAAATGCTTCAGCACAATCGCCACCTTGTAAGAGGAAAGCCTCGCCATTTGCGACTTTAGCAAGGTTATTCTTAAGTGCACGCGCCTCACCAGCGAAAACCAGCGGTGGGAACTTTGATAGACGTGCTTCCGTATCTGCCAGTTTTGCCTGATCTGGATATTCAGGCACCTGCAAAATTGGCTTGTTGCGCCAGCTTGCTGGATTCCAGTCCTGTGCCATTTTATTTACCTACCTATTTTACTCTATTATTTGTTAGTTTGACGGGCTTATAACGCTAGATTTCAGCTTATGAAAGAAATATCTTGGTTCTGGCGTAAGAAATAGTCAATTAGCTCGCGCTCGCGGTCCGATAAAGACACAGACCTTGGATATCGCGGCGTATGTCTATCCTGCAAGATCGGAGTGTGAAAATTCGCTGTGCTCTGAACAAAATCTTCAACACCACTTTCCCCATAGATATTTAAAAATCCTTGTAGCACTGCATCTAAATAGGATTGCAGGATCGGCGGTTTTTCGTCTGATGGATCGGGATGTTTATGCGCTTCATAAACATAAAAATCGCAGTTCAAATCACGAAATTCATCAGCGATATCAATATCATGATGTTGAATGGTTCTGCGGTCGTAATTATGTTCGCGCTTATCAACATCCGGCAGGTTTTCCGCAAGATCAAAGACGATAACACCTTTGGTCGCGTGTTCTTGAGATGGTCTCGCCGTTAAAAGAGAAACTGTTTCGGCACCAAAATCTATGCCTGTTGGAATGTCCCACATACGGCGCCAATTTTTCAGTTCTGCCGGAATGCTCGCAATATATTTGGTGCGAAGCGTGTTTTCATTGACCAAAGAGCCATAGCCGAAATAGCCGACAATTGGCTTATCATCGCCAATATCACGTAAAATTTGTCGGATTTCATTGCTCATAATTTCGGCCAATCCAGTTTCTCGTCCATCAGTTCTATAGATATATCAGCGCCAGCGTGACGTAATGCATCCTCAAATATCTTGCAATAGTTTTCGATTTTTTCGCCGATTAAACCCGTATCGCCGTTCACTATGTCTCGCGCTGATCGATAGTCAAGGCCAGTTTCGCTTTCAAAATCAGACAATTTGCACGGCCGGAACCAACCATCAATCATGCCGCTAAATGCAATATGGGCGGACATGACCGGATCGAGGGCGAGATCGTAATTGTCAGCAAGTTTTGTTTGCACGCCGAATTTTTTGTTGAGATTTTCCTCAGCTGCTACATAGTTCTTGCGGTGGGTGATTTGTATGTCACCACACCCGACCGGATGCTGGCCGCTTTCGTCCTCATACCAGTAAGGTTGTTTCACCCAGCTCAATCGCCCTTCAGAAAAGGCTTTCTCCAATCGTTCAACCGATGTTCTGCGATCTGGCGCAAATGCTTCCAGAACAGGGACCATTAAGCCACCGGTCTCGTGATAGATCTGTCCCAAGGCAGCGGCTAAATAGGTGATCGGATGATGGGCATACCATTTTGCCCATACATCTAATTTTACGTTCAAGCCATGGGATTGGCCTTCAGTTAAGCCATCCGGAAACAGATTGTTTTGTTCGGAACAAAGTCTTTGAAAAAACTGTTCGCGATCCATGATGTTTTAAACTCGTTCACCGTTTTTAACGCGGTAAGTTGGGTTGTACATGGTCACAAGCTCTTCAGACGCTGAAGGGTGAACGGCCATGGTGCGATCAAAATCATCTTTCGTCACGCCAGCCTTAAGGGTGACACCAAGAACCTGTGCGAGTTCGCCTGCGTCGGGGCCCAAAATATGCGCGCCAACAACTTTGCGATCTGCCGCATTGACGATGAGCTTCATCATCATCTTCTCTTCTCGGCCTGAAAGCGTGTGACGCATAGGCCTAAACTGAGCGCGATAAACTTCTAGCTCCTCAAAAGCTTTACCTGCTTCTGCTTCTGTCATGCCAACTGTGCCAATTTCAGGCTGTGAGAACACAGCTGTTGGGATCAATTCGTGATCTGGCGAGGTTGGGTTATCTTTATAAACGGTTTCAATGAAACACATGGCTTCATGGATCGCGACAGGGGTCAGCTGAACTTTGTCTGTCACATCACCTAAAGCATAGATATTGTCGATATTGGTCTTGTTATACTCATCAACGACGATTGCACCGCGGGCATTGGTTTCGACGCCAACTTTCTCAAGGCCTAAGCTTTCAGTATTTGCTATACGACCAAGCGCGAGCATGACTTGCGAATATTCGCTGACATCGCCATTTTTCGTGGTCACTCTGAGATCATTACCAGCTGCTTTTTCGACCTTTTCGATGACATCTTCGAACTGGATATTAATGCCTTTGGCAATCATGGCGTCTTGAAGATTTGTGCGTAGATCTTCATCGAATTTTGATAGAATTTCGGTGCCGCGATAGATCAGTGTTGTCTCAACGCCTAGCCCGTGGAAAATATTGGCAAATTCGACTGCAATATAACCACCACCTGCAATCAAAATTGATTTCGGCAACTCTTCTAAGTGAAACGCTTCATTGGATGAAATACACAATTCATGACCAGGCATATTAGACATCGGATTTGGACGACCACCAACGGCAATAACGATCTTTTCAGCCGTTACAGTTTCACCTGTGGCAGTGAGGCAAATTGTGTGTTCATCAACCAGTTCAGCTCTACTTTTGAACATGGTTGCATCATTGGATGAGAGGCCTTTTTGATAAAGGCCTTCAAGGCGTGCAATCTCTTTGTCTTTATTCGCAATCAGCGTTTTCCAGTCAAATGTGCTTTCACCGACTTGCCAGCCATAACCTTCTGCATCTTCAAAGTGCTCTGGGAAACTGGATGCATAAACAAAAAGCTTCTTTGGTACGCAACCACGGATCACGCATGTGCCGCCAAAACGATACTCTTCTGCAACCGCTACACGCTTGCCCATAGAAGCAGCAACGCGACCAGCGCGGACGCCGCCCGAGCCACCACCAATCACAAATAAATCAAAATCATATGCCGCCATTTTCCGCTCCATAAACAGTGTTAGATTGGCATATGGTGCTTTTTAAACATAATGCCAGCGTATCGATGATAACTTTTAGTTTATTCTGATTTATTGTTGAGTTTTTCAGTCAGCACTTTTGAAGAGGCTTCGTTCAGATCGCGTGTGATGCCAGCTCCCCAAATCTCAGCCGCGCGCAGGAGTTCTCGACTCATGCCCGGAGATAGATTCAATAGTTTTTTACCCGTTTCGGAGCTGTAAAATACCGCTATTTCATTGAGTTCTTCTTGCGTGAAGTTTTTAGAATAAATATTGGCAGCTTCATTTTCCAAATCTGCGCGACGGCTGGCAAGTTTGATTGCTTCATCGTCTACTGCGATAGAAATCTCGTCGGAGAAGTTTGGATTTGCGAGCGTCAAATTGGCTTTGATCTGTTCTGCTGAGCGCAAAAGAATGGAATCGAAAGATTTCGTCACAGTCAAGGCGTCGATAGCCGCTTTCGCAGCCGCAATATGTTCAGCGCTTGGCTCTTGCGCAGCTGCATTATTGATATGCGCGCCTGACAATATCAAAGTTGCGCTTACTGTTAGTATTTTAAAAAATTGCGTTTTGCTCATTGGTTTAAGCTCCGTCTTCTAATTACTTAGTCATGATATTAACACCATCAGGTGTCGCAATCACTGCTTTGGTGGCGATATCGATAAACAAACCAGTTTCGACAACGCCAGGTATAAGGTTTAATTGCTCGTTGAGTTGCTTTGCATCAGAAATACGGCCAAATGATGCATCGAGAATAAAGTGGCCACCATCTGTCACAAAGTCCGATCCATCTTCATTTTTCCGTATTACGACAGGGCCTGTTAATCCCAAATCCTTGCTGACTTTTGCGATCTCTATTTCCGTTGCTTTTAATCCAAATGGAACGACCTCAATTGGTAGAGGAAAGGCACCCACAGGATCAACGACCTTGGATGCATCGGCGATCACCACCATTTCTTTAGACGCTTGCGCCACGATTTTCTCGCGTAACAGTGCGCCGCCGCCACCTTTAATTAATTGGAGGTCCTGATCAAGCTCATCAGCCCCGTCAATTGTAAGGTCGAGTTCTGGCAGCTCATCGAGCGTAAATGTTTTAACGCCGACATCAATGCATAGATTTTCTGTTTTGACTGACGTTGTAACTGCCTTTACGTCAAAACCAGCTTGGACTTTTGCACCCAGTAGTTTGGTAAATTCATCGGCCGTTGAACCGGTGCCCACACCTAAACGCATTCCACTTTCCACAAGCTGCAATGCTTCTTGTGCTGCTGCTTTTTTTAACTCTTTTGGATCCATTTGCCTCAACCATTCTTCAATATTGACGCTGGTAGCATGCTAGGCCAAAGCTCGCAAAGGAAATTCGCAACATATCTCAGACATTTCTTGGACATTGATCAGAAAATCAGCTACCTGCAGAAATTATCTGAACAAATTGAGGTATCCCATGTCCAAAAAGTTGATTGTATTTGATTTAGATGGGACGCTGCTGGACACGTCAACTGATCTGCTGGATTGCGTCAATCATTGTTTGTTATCGGTCGATCTTAAGCCTGTTGTATACGAAGATCTAACGTTTTTGGTCGGGCAGGGGGCTCGCGCCATGATCACGCGTGCGTTTGAGCTGAACAAAGCCACGCTTACCGAAAGCGAACTTGATCGGCTATTTGATGTCTTTCTCGACTATTACACATCGCATATGCCCGGCACTTCAACAGCCTATCCTGGATTATTGGAAGCGATGGATCGATTGTCAAATGCCGGCTATTCTCATGCGGTCTGTACCAACAAACATGAAGGTATGGCACGTAAATTGTTGGATTTACTGTCTTTATCGGACCGTTTTGAGGCGATCACAGGCGGTAATACGTATCCTTACCGTAAACCTGATGGACGTCACATACTCAATACAATCGAACTTGCGGGTGGTGTTGCTGACCAGTCTATTATGATCGGTGATTCAAAAAACGATATCTATGCAGCACAAGATGCAGGTGTCGCATCTATTGCGGTTTCTTTTGGGTTCAGCGATGTTCCCGTCGATATGCTTAATCCGGATATCGTTATAAATAATTACGGCGAGCTCACAGTGGAACTCGCCGATCAATTGTTAAGCCGTAATTTGGCCTAGTATTTAAGCGCCAACACGCGATTTAATCGTTGTGTTATAAGCTTTTTCGAGTGCTTTATCGCGACCATATACATCTGCAAAATACTCAATTTCACCCGTTGTGGCATTTGGCCAAGCTGTGAAATAAGCGACATGAACGGGAATTGTCTTTTCAACAAAGACCGTTTTATTTTTGCGTGGTGCGATATGGGCATCGATTTCATCGACTGATGTCCCCAAAACAGCAGCGGCCATGGCCTTTGGATCATGAAGTCTTACGCAACCATGAGAGAAAGCACGTGTGTCACGGCCAAACAGCTTTTTAGCTGGCGTATCGTGCATGTAGATCGCATGTTTGTTTGGGAACAAGATCTTCAATTGTCCAAGAGCATTTTTAGGGCCCGGAGGCTGACGCACACCAATGGAACGTGTAGAGCTTAAGGATGCCCAGCTGATCGAGCTTGATGATGTTGATCGACCATTATAGCTGACCTGATACCCCAAACGGTCGAGATATGATGGATCAGCGCGAAGCTTTGGCAGCATTTCATTTGTAATAATCGACTGCGGCACACCCCAATAAGGGTTGAACTCAACCTTCTCGATTTCATCACTAAAGAAGTTTGTCTGATTTGAGCGCTTACCAACAACAACGCGCATCTCGAGCTCTGGCTCATTATTTTCAAAATAGGTCACTTTATAAGCCGGCGCATTGATAAATACATGCTTTGCGGCAAATTTTGAAGGCAACCAGCGTGCACGCTCCATTGCGTAGCGCAGCTTGTTAATCTTCACTTCGTTTGAATCTTCGACCAATGCGCGGATCGTCTTTTTACCGACAATACCATCAGCTGCCAGATTGTTTTCCTTTTGGAAAGCTTTCACCAGTTCAACAAGCTCTGGCGTATATTCATCATTACCCAAATAAGTATTGAGCTGGTATGCCATATCCTTCTTGAGTTGTTCAGAACCCTTGGCGCGGATCGCCATTACAATATTTCTCAATTCTGGATTTTTGGTCCCAGGCTTGAGGAATGTGCCATCGGCGATCGTGATACGCTCTTTTTCGTCTGCGCCCAACAATTCGGTCATTTCCGCCTTCAAAATGTCGAAATGTTCGCCTTGTGGGCCATAGAAATCCATTGTTGCTGCGGGGTCAGCGGAATAGGCCAGACGGACGAGCGCATTGCTAAGTTCAGGCGTTTTGCGTTTGAAATCATGATAGCCTGAAATGCGATTTGGATCGATCAATCCGCGTTCTGCATCAACGATATAGCTCAAAATAGCAGCTGAGAATTCCATCTCAAAGCGCATTAAATCTGGCCAGTTTGTGTCGCCAGTCTCCAATGAGGCAATCGGCAACTCAACCTGATAGTTTTCTGCTGGTAAGCCAATAAGCTCAGCATCACCGAGTACTTTCATGATTGCTTTTGCTTGATCGTTTATGCCCTTGTCGCTCACCCAACGATATTTTGGTGATTTTGAATAATGGGCAATGATCGCATCAGCAACTTCAGGCAACATCTTAAGCTTCAGCGATGCCAGCGCATCGTAACCTAATGCAAATGGCGTTGGTTCAGCAACGATTTGAGGTGTTTGCGTTGTTACATTGCCGTCAGCATCTGTGCTGTCCGATTGGATACCGCCTGTTGTGACGGGGTCAGTAAGCGTCGCAAGTTTAGCAACCACCAACTTATCTGCGCGATATGTTTTGTAGCTCGGGCCTTTGATCCGCGGAGGTTTCTTTTTAAGCGCTTCTTGACGAGCCAATTCTTCTTGTCTTTTGCGTTCGGCTTCGCGACGTTTTTGACGATTTCCTCCGCCAAAGATGGCTTGGAGAAGATTTTGTGCGGATGCGTCTTGCACCATAATTGGTAACGGTGATGTTTCCATCAGTGCAAAAGCTGACAGAATAAATACTGAGCGCGTAGCTAACTTCCGTATCAATTTATTACCCTTTCACGAGTGTTCCCGAAGAATGTTTAGCTGATGATGGCACTGAATTAAAGAACATCTTGTTAATTTTATTAAATTTCATCAAACTTGTGATGAAATATTGCACTGCAAACAAGTTCTTGTTGTCGAATGAGTGTTTTTTGACTAGATGATGGGTCATCAAATTGCGATGCATCGCAATCGCGCCGAAATTATAAGGGGACATTAAATGACACAAACCCGTGCAGAATCAGACAGCTTTGGTGTTTTACAGGTACCATCCGACAAATATTGGGGCGCTCAGACGCAGCGGTCTTTGATGAACTTTCCAATCGGTTGGGAAAAACAGCCGGTGGCTATCGTAAGGGCGCTTGGTGTTATCAAACAAGCCTGCGCACAGGCCAATGTCGAATTAGGTTCCATTGATGCTGAAATTGGGAATACGATTGCAAAAGCTGCGGCTGAAGTTGTTGAAGGTAAACTTGATGATCATTTTCCATTGGTTGTTTGGCAAACGGGTTCTGGTACTCAGTCAAACATGAATGCCAATGAAGTCATTGCCAACCGAGCAATTGAAATGCTGGGTGGCGAAATTGGATCTAAATCTCCAGTTCACCCAAATGATCATTGTAATATGGGGCAATCTTCAAATGACACATTCCCAACTGCAATGCATATCGCGATTGCGATGACGGCGCGTGATGTTTTGCTTCCTGGTTTGGAAAAACTTCATGATGCATTGGTTGAAAAAGCAAAATCTTTCGAAGAAATCATCAAAATTGGCCGGACGCATACGCAAGATGCAACGCCTTTGACACTTGGCCAGGAATTTTCTGGTTATGCATTCCAAATTGAACAGGGCATCGCAAGAGTTAAGCAGGCCTTACATAATATATATGCGCTTGCACAGGGTGGCACAGCCGTTGGTACCGGCTTGAATACAAAAAAGGGTTGGGCTGAAATGGTTGCTGCAAACATGGCCACTATTACTGATCTTCCTTTTTATACAGCACCTAATAAATTTGAAGCATTGGCCGCGCATGATGCATTGATCGAAATGTCAGGGGCATTAAAGACTGTTGCCGCCAGCGCATTTAAAATCGCCAATGATATCCGTCTGTTAGGATCAGGTCCGCGTTGTGGTCTTGGTGAATTGGTATTGCCAGAAAATGAGCCTGGATCATCGATTATGCCAGGTAAAGTGAACCCAACTCAATGTGAAGCGCTGACGCAAGTTTGCGCGCATGTCATGGGTAATGATGCCGCTGTGGGTTTTGCAGGTTCACAAGGGCATTTTGAATTGAATGTTTATAAGCCTATGATGGCTTATAACGTTTTACAATCGATGCAATTATTGGGTGATGCGTCTGTCAGCTTTGTTGATAAATGTGTAGCAGGCATTCGTCCTGATAAGGATAGAATCAGCAAGCTAATGTGGGAAAGTCTCATGCTTGTGACAGCGTTGGCGCCTGAAATTGGCTATGATAATGCGACAAAAGTTGCAAAAACTGCCCATAAAAATGGCACAACTCTTAAAGAAGAAGCGATGAACCTGGGGTTCGTTGATGAGGAGACGTTTGATCGTGTGGTGCGTCCTGAACAGATGCTAGGCCCTAAATAGCAGGCTTTTGAGCACATTTTAACGTCAGAAAGAGCGCCCGAGCATTCGGGCGTTTTTTTATGGATTTTTTGATTACAAATTAACAGTTCGCCAACACTTTCCGTATAATTTTAACAAACACAAGCGCTCGTACTTATTAATTAAGCGGGTCAATACGAATAAAACGAGGTTGGGAACTCATGAATACAGCGTCAATAGTGGTCGCAACGATGCACAAACGGGGTATCTCCGGTTTGCCACGAAATTATGAGCTGGTTTATGAGGCTCTAAATAAGAGTAATCCCAATTTAACACGAGAATTTGCAGCTCTCGGAAGCCAGCCTTCCCAAAATGATCTCGATGAGATCGGCAAGAAATACTTTGCTCATCACCATCATGATGGTGTGGTCTCAACTGCACAGGAAAAAATCTCTGGCGAATTGGACGATCTGATCGGTCGTTTGAATAAAGAAAACAGCACGCTTAAAGATTACAATAAAGTTTTGGACGACAATGCGAGCCGCCTGGACACTATGGCGCGTAATCCTCGTAACCAAGATATACTCAGCATTACCGATGCTTTGGCGCAGGCAACTGGCGACAAGATCGAAAATAGCAAGCAAATCATCGATCGTGTTCTTTTGGCAACAAAAGAATTAGCGCAGGTAAAAGAGCAACTTGATGAATATAAATCAATTGCGAATACCGATCCGTTGACACGTTTGCCAAACCGTCGTGCTTTTGACGAAGCAATGTCAAATATTTATGACAGCAATATTTCGATCTCAACAAGTGCACTCATCTTGTTGGATATCGATCACTTCAAAAAATTCAACGATACGCATGGGCACCCAATTGGTGACCGCGTGTTGACAGTTGTTGCAAATGCAATGAGCCAGGAATTACGCCAAGATTCACTAATTGCTCGTACGGGTGGTGAAGAGTTTGGTATCGTTGTGTCAAACACATCTCCCGGTAATGTTGAGCTCGTTGCTGAGCGCATCCGGATGGCAGTAGAGAAAACATCTTTAAAAGATCGCAAGTCTGGCATGGACTTTGGCAAAATCACCGTTTCTCTCGGTGTTTGCATGGCCAGCCAGTGTGATAGCGCTGATCAACTGTACGGCGCCACAGATGAAGCGCTTTATTTGTCAAAGAACAAAGGCCGCAATCAGGTACAGGTCTATGATTCAGATCGCATGGGTGGTTCATCCAAAAAACGTGCTATGTATCGCGACGAATAGATTAATCACTCATTTTAAAGATCACGACCGCCAGAAGGACATCACCTCTGGCGGTTTTTCGTTTTAAGTTCCATGAAAATAGATAAATTTGATGTTTTTGTGCGTTAGATCTTGCTCAAAATCAGATATTTACGGAAGAACTTAGTTGTCCTGACTGCAATCGCTGCACACTGCTTTAATTAGTGGTTGGCGCGTCGTCTTGAAGGAATTTTGGCCCAACAATACGTATCTTGCGGTCAGTTTCATCGAACGGTTTACCTGTCCGATTTACACTTGTTATGGCTTGAACATCTTCGTCGGTAAGTTGACCTGCAAGATTAGAAATTGTTTCAGGATCTTCACCACGATCAATTCTCTCTACAGGAACAACAGTTAGACCAGCTGTTGCTGCGTTCTCCACATCACTTTTTTCACCGTTTTCTTCCCGCTCACGCAGAACACGTTCTCGGCGCGCCATTTCAGCGTGAAACGCGGACATGTTGCAAGAACATGCTTCTGATTTCGGTCCCGAGCGTGTTTTGTAAGAAAATGCATATGGCTGATTTGTGTATGCCTCACCGCCACGATAGGAGATCATGTCTTCACTTTCCTGATCTCGTGAACGGTGGAAGAATAAATTGGTTTCAGTTCCTGGACACATCAATTGACAAGCCAGCTCATCGCGCTCAAATGATGATGATGAGGTATTTGATGAGATAGGAAAGAAAAAGCCGTCGCATGATCGCACACACATAGTGCGGTATTGGCCAACGTTTCGTGCTGAATTCGGCAACGTTACGACTTTTTGACGTGGTTTACGTCCACCGCTTTTGCCTAAGATTCTAACGCCATTGCCCAAGGATTGACCTTGATTGACAGGGGCGGATGGTGTCTGCGTGGCTGCCGCATTTAAAACAGAATTCTCACTGCAATTAAAGGCTTCCAGCCGCGCATTGATTTGATCCACTGAAAGTTTAGTTGTTTCTGTAGAAAGATTTTTTCGTGCTGATGTCAGTTTATCCAGATTGGTTTGCATCCGATCTTTAACATCCACCAATTTTTCGCATGCTGCATCTGGATTCTCAGAACTGCACTGATAGCGTCTGAGATCACCTTCAAGTTTTGCAAGCATTTTCGTTTGTTGTTTGATGGCCTGCGCATAGCGTTTGATCTTTTTTGCGCTGGATTTTGATGCAGATGCTGTTTGTAGCTGAGCATAGAGACTTTCACACGATTCAAGGTTTTGCGCAAAACCTTCACTTGGAATTGCGAAAAAACCAGACGCCAAAAGGGCCGCTATCAGCTTTTTCATCGACCTTACTCATCTCAACGATTGAAAATGTATATTTCGATCTAAATATACACCCAAGTCATTAGCATCTTGTAAACGTTGGTTTAAGTAAGCGAGAATGAACCAAATGCGGGGGCTATGCCATTGCCGAGGAAGCCTCAACAACTGACAATGTTGCAATATTAACAATGCCGCGGGATGTCACAGATGGTGACAGAATATGCGCTGGCAATTCGGTACCCAGAAGGATTGGTCCAACATGCAGTGCGCTCAGCATGGTTTTCGCTACACCCAATGTAATATTGGCTGAATCAAGGTTTGGGAAAACCAGCAAATTGGCTTCGCCGGTCAGGTGGCTGTTGGGCATGGCGCGACTACGCAAGACTTCGGAGATCGCAGCGTCACCTTGCATTTCACCGTCCGATTCTAGTTCTGGCGCTATTTCGCGGAGAATTTTTGCCGCTTTGCGCATTTTTTGTGCCGTTGGCGTGTCGTGAGAACCAAAATTTGAATGCGAGACCAGCGCGACTTTTGGTACGATGCCAAATCGTCTAATTTCTTCGGCCGCCAGAACGGTCATTTCAGCCAATTCTTCAGCTGATGGGTCAAATGTCACGTAAGTATCGGTAAGGAAGGTCGCGCCGCGCTGGGATATCAGCAAACTAAGCGTAGACAAATCAGTCACACCTTCTTTGAGGCCAATAATTTGCCGGACATATTTTAAATGACTGGCATAACGACCTTCCAAACCGCAAACCATGGCATCTGCGTCACCGCGTTTAACGGCAAGCGCGCCAATCACTGTGGTATTTGTACGCACGATGGTGCTTGCCGCTTCTGGATTGATGCCTTGACGTCCAACAAGCGAAAAATATGTATCTACATAATCGCGATAACGCGGATCACTTTGTGGATTTACAATATTGAGGTCTTTTTCAAGGTTGAGGCGCAAACCAAATCGGCGCAATCGCTGCTCGATGACCTCAGGTCGCCCAACCAGTGTAGGCTCAGCCACTTGTTCTTCAATGAGAACTTGCGCAGCTCGCAATACACGCTCATCTTCACCTTCGCAGAATATTACCCGTTTGCGTTCTGCTGCGCGTGCTGCTGCAAAGACTGGCTTCATAACAAAGCCTGATCGGAATACGAAGCGGTTTAGGCGGTCGATATATGCATCCATGTCCTCTATTGGACGTGCAGCAACTCCGGATTCTTTAGCAGCTTTTGCAACAGCTGGTGCAATGCGCAGGATCAACCGTTGGTCAAAAGGTGAGGGGATCAAGTAATTTGGTCCAAAAACCGGTGTTTCCCCGGAATAGGCTTGTGCGGCTAGTTCGGAAGGCTCTTCTCGTGCGAGTTCAGCGATAGCTTTCACCGCTGCAATCTTCATTTCTTCATTGATGGTACGCGCACCGCTATCGAGTGCGCCTCGGAAGATATAAGGAAAACACAAGACATTATTGACCTGGTTTGGGAAGTCAGATCGACCCGTGCAAATCATTGCATCAGGGCGCGCTTCTCGTGCGAGATCAGGCATAATTTCTGGTGTCGGGTTCGCAAGCGCCAAAATAAGTGGTTGCTTTGCCATCTTTGCTAAATATTCAGGTTTGAGAACGCCGGCAGCAGATAGTCCTAAGAACACATCCGCATCGCCAATGGATTCCTCTAATTTTCTATTGTCAGATTTTTGCGCATAGATGGATTTCCATCGATCCATCTGTGAGGTGCGGCCTTCATAGACCAAGCCTTCAATATCGTGAACCCAAATGTTCTCGCGTTTTGCGCCCATTGAGACAAGAAGGTTAAGGCATGCAAGAGCAGCTGCACCCGCACCAGACGTCACAATCTTCACGTCAGCAATGTTTTTCCCAGCCAATTCAATGCCGTTCAAAACAGCGGCCGCCACGATGATTGCCGTGCCGTGCTGATCATCGTGAAAGACGGGAATATCCATGATTTCGCGAAGTTGTTCTTCAACTTCAAAACACTCTGGTGCTTTGATATCTTCTAGATTGATACCGCCAAATGTCGGTTCTAATGCGGAGACGACAGAGACCATGCGGTCGACGTCTTTGGCATCCATCTCAATGTCAAATACATCAATGTCAGCGAATTTTTTAAAAAGAACCGCTTTACCTTCCATCACTGGTTTTGAGGCAAGTGGCCCTATCGATCCCAGGCCAAGTACTGCGGTTCCGTTTGATACAACCGCAACCAAGTTACCACGCGCTGTATAAAGCGCAGCAGTGTTTGGATCTTCAGCAATCGCGCGACATGGAGCTGCAACGCCAGGGGAATATGCGAGCGCAAGATCTCGCTGATTGCCCAATGGCTTGGTTGCTTGGATTTCTAATTTACCGGGTTTTTGATAATTGTGATAAAATAGCGCCTGGCTATCAAGATCATCAGATTCTTGTTTTTGCTTACTATTCCCACCGTTATCCATCAAATTTATTCCCGTAGATTAATTATTATAGCGACTCATTGCCATAATTGCATAAATGAACATCAAATTGCTACATTCTTTAGCGCTAAACTATGTTGCTGAAAACGAAATTTTGTGTGGTCAGTTTGTGATGCACAATATAGATCGGTGACATTCTGTACCATTATGGTTAAAACAACTTCCATGAGTAAAAATACCAGTCAAAATAGTAGGCAATTCGCGCGATTTGAAGTCATCGATCGCGGTGGTGACGGCGTTGTTAAATTGCTTGGTGACTGGCGGCATGAAGCGATTGAACAGGTTGCGACCGAGTTCCCTCAATTGCCGGATCAAATAAAGCAAAAACAGCTCAGCATTGATATGTCAGGCGTGACCAATTTTGATACTGCCGGCGCGTGGTTGGTCCACCAATTCACCAATGGATGTGATGGGAAAGGCATTACTTACCAGATCGAAAATGCGAGTGACAATATTTCGTCGCTTTTATCGAAAATCCCGAAACATCTACATGACCCAAGTGATGATGAAGATGGTCAAAAACCAAATATTTTTCATCAGATAGCTGAGCGGACGATTAAGGGCTGTCATGCGCTTTATTCGGATGTCGTTATGGGCTTGAACATTTTCGGTGCGACCATTCAAGGCGGTCAGCTCAAAGAAGGACGCAATACTGGTGCTTCTCCGGCCGCGATTGTTACTCAAATGGATCATATCGGTGTTCGGGCGATCCCAATTGTTGTCCTTATTTCACTGGCAATAGGCGCGATTGTTACCCAGCAATCTGCCTTTCAATTGCGTGCCTTTGGGGCAGAAGCCTTTGCCGCTGATCTCGTCAGTGTTTTACAATTGCGCGAAGTGGGGGTGTTGATCACCTCCATTATGGTTGCTGGCCGTTCGGGCAGTGCAATTACGGCTGAAATTGGCTCCATGAAAATGCGCGAAGAAGTGGATGCGCTGAAGGTTATGGGCTTGAACCCGGTGGGTGTTTTGGTCTTTCCCCGGATCATTGCGCTGCTTGTAGTTTTACCCTTACTCACAATCATTGCCAATTTTGCAGCGCTTTTTGCGTCGGCAGTGGTTCTGTATTTTTACTCTGAAGTGCCATTTAACGTGTTTTTATCCAGGATGAAGGCGTTCATAGATTATACAACTCTCACCTCCGGTATGATTAAGACGCCATTCATGGCGATCATGATCGGCATAATCGCCGCCGTTGAGGGCTTGAAAGTTGGTGGTAGCGCTGAATCATTGGGACGAAGAGTAACTGCATCCGTTGTAAAGGCCATTTTTCTGGTTATCGTTATCGACGGGTTGTTTGCGATATTCTTCGCGGCGATAGATTTCTAGGTGATGATGTAATGGACAACACCACGCACACAGAAAGCCAGATAGTGACCCAAGATATGGACAATATCATTTTGTCCGCGCGCGGCATTTCTGTTGCTTTTGGTGAACATCAGGTGTTGGAAAATTTAGACCTCGATGTACATCGCGGTGAAATTTTGGGATTTGTTGGCGCTTCTGGTACGGGGAAATCTGTTTTGATGCGCACCATGCTACGTCTCATCAAACGGCAGGCAGGACAGGTTCATATTCTCGGTCAAGATTATGACAATATTTCCGAGAAAGAACGGATATCAATTGATATGCGGCTTGGGGTCCTGTTTCAACAAGGCGCGCTTTTTTCGTCCCTAACAGTCAAAGAAAACATCCAAGTCCCCATGCGCGAATATCTTAATATTCCGCAAGCCTTGATGGATGATCTTGCACGTTTGAAGATTGAGCTGGTTGGACTAGCGCCAAATGCGGCAGACAAATACCCATCTGAACTTTCAGGTGGTATGATCAAACGCGCAGCCTTGGCGCGTGCGCTAGCGCTTGATCCCGATCTTTTGTTTTTGGATGAACCGACATCTGGTCTTGATCCAATTGGTGCTGCAGAATTTGATGATCTCATTGCAAAGTTACGCGACACGCTGGGCTTGACCGTTTATATGGTGACACACGATTTAGATAGTCTGTTTTCGGTTTGTGATCGTATAGCAGTATTAGGTCGTAAGCGTGTCTTGGTTGCAGGTGATATTGATACTATGCTTGCATTTGAAGATGACTGGGTGCAATCCTATTTTAGAGGTCGACGAGCGCGGTCTATTGTTCGTCTAGAAGGGTCGTAAATAATGGAAACTAGTGCCAATTATATCCGAGTGGCTTTATTGGTCATTCTCGTTACGGCCGCTGCCTTTGGATTTGTTTACTGGTCTGAAGACTTTTATCAGAGCGGGGATTACGCGCAGGTTGAAGTGCAAATCCCGGGTTCTGCATCAGGTCTGAGTGCGGGTTCACAGGTTCGGTTTAACGGCATTCAAGTTGGCCAGGTCAGAAGTGTAAATATTGATATGGCGCAACCTAAATATGTCAAAGCGATTGCTGAAGTCTCAATCGCTACACCAATCAACGAATCCACTATCATTAAGCTCGAAGCACAGGGTTTAACCGGCACATCCACGCTGGAAATTTCCACTCCTGAAGGCGCAGGAACCGATATTCTAAAAAAAGCTTTCGAAGAAGGAACGAGCCTTAAGTTTGAAGCCACACCGTCGGGTATTGCAAATCTGTTGGCGACCGCAGAAAGCATCATGGAACGAACCGATGCGATTGTTGTGCAAGTGGAGAATTTCGTAACCACAGCGCAAGACCCGATCAATGCGACGCTTAAAAATGCTGAAACTTTTTCAAAAGCGCTGACGGACAACGCCGATGGCATTGATGAGTTTTTGAAAAGCGTATCAGGTCTAACGGGAACCATCCAAACATTGTCGGCACGCATTGATGGCACTCTGGCATCCGCTGATCGTTTGATTACAGCCATTGATCCGCAAAAGATTGATAATACTTTGGCCAATTTTGAAAAATTGAGTGGTGAAGCGACCACATCTCTGGCCAAGATTGATAAACTCATTTCGGAAGTTGAGCCGGGCCAAATTGGTGAGACGGTGAAGAATATTACAGCAGCCAGCAATGATGCGCGTGAAGCAATAGAGCAGGCTAAAGATGCGATCTCAGGTATTGGCGCCAGTTCAAATGACATTTCGAAAATGATTGCCGACGTGTCCGAAACAGCGCAGAAGTTAAATGCGGCAAGCGGCAAGGTCGATGCGCTCCTTTCTGAAGTAAAACCAGGGCAAATTGGAAAAACACTTGAAGATATTTCCACCGCAAGCGCCGATGCGCGTGTCGCTCTTGCCGAAGCAAAGAAGGTCGTTGAAACTGTGGGTGGTCGTTCGTCTGACATTGATGAGATGATTTCGACAGTTGGTGAAACCGCTAAGAAGCTAAATAGCGCGACTGAAAAAGTCGATACTTTGTTGGCGGAAGTTGATCCTGCCATTGTGCGTCAGGCACTGTCTGATATTTCATCAGCTGGAACTGATGCGAGAGAGACACTGTCTGAAGCAAAGAAAGTTGTCGCAAGTGTGGGTGGGCGATCTGATGATATTGATCAGATGATCACGGATGTTAGCGAGATCGCCAAGCGGCTGAATGCAGCATCTACGCGCGTTGATGGGGTCCTTGCAAAGCTTGATGGTTTCTTAGGCGAGGGCGATTCCTCGGGTCTGATGACAGAAGCGCAAGAAACTTTGAAAGCATTTAAAGATGTGGCCGCTAACCTTAATCGGCGTATTGGACCAATTGCGAGTAATCTTGAACGATTCACTGGCGCCGGTCTTCAAGATGTTGAGGCTTTGGTGGTTGAAACACGCCGTTCAATCTCGCGTATTGAGCGGAGTATTTCGGAAATAGAGAAGAACCCGCAAAGGCTTCTATTTGGTGGCGAAACAGTAAAACAGTTTGACGGTCGAACCAGACGTTAAGACTTTATAAATATCTCACTTTGGTTTATGAATGGGTCGATTTTAATGATTGATGTGAAACTGTTGGAGAATTGTGGTGCTGCGTAGTCTCTTGGCTTTGTCGACTTGCTTGATGCTAGGTGGCTGCGTGTTAGGTGGTGGCAATGCGTCTATCCCCGACACATTCACTTTGTCCCAGCAAGATATCGAAATCTCAACACAGCAACGCAATTCTCGTCGGCAAATATTGATCGCCGAACCTGTTGCTTTGAAAACGTTGGACAGTGACAAAGTTGTTGTGCGCACTTCACCATCCGCGGTTCAGTATCTTGCCGATGCGCAATGGAACGATAGGCTCCCTCGCGTATTCCAGTCAAAACTCGCGCAGGCTTTTGAAAATTCAGGCCTCGTTGGCGGCGTTGGATTACCGGGCGAGGGATTAGCAATTGACTATCAAATTGTCACATCCATTCGTGCGTTTGAAATTGATGTGTCATCACCACGTTCTGCCAATGTTGCGATATCTGTGAAAGTTCTAAATGATCGCAATGGTGTGGTGAGAGCGCAGCGCATTTTCAGCGCCAATGTCGTGGCAGCTGGAAGCGGGAATGATGATTATATTGCTGCGCTAGATTTAGCATCCACCATCGTCACCCGCGATATCGTTTCTTGGGCGGGACGCTACGTTCGCTAAGTTTTGATACAGATTATAAAAAAAGCCGCTTGATCACTGGACCAAGCGGCTTTTTTGTTGCGAATAGATTTGGGCTATTTCAGACGCCCGCTGGCATGCGCCAACATGGTGTAGACTTTACCAGTATCAGACGTGAGGTAGCTCTGACCAATTACATTGCTCGGATCATTTCGAGAAACGTCTGACAACAGTTTTTCAAAATCAGTCATATAGCGGTCAACCGCCTTGCGGAATTCAGGCTCGCGCGCATATTTGGATTGAATGTCGTCAAAGGTCTTCTGGCCTTTGATTGTATAAAGACGACGTGTGAAGATATCACGCTCACCGCGCTGATATCTCTGCCAAAGCTCAACAGATGCATCGTGATCAATTGCACGCGCAATATCGACGGACAATGAGTTCAGCGATTCAACAACATGCTGCGGCTTACGAGGCTGGCGTGTTGGCTGAACCGGCGCTTGTGCAGACACTTCTTGCGTATCTGCGCCTTTGATCAGATTGCTCACCCAGCGACCATCATCGTTATTGTCGGAGATAGCGTCACGCGTTGGGCGTAACTCCTGGGCGCCAATGTCCGCAGCAACTGATGCTGTTTGATGAGCACTCGAGCTTATCGCTGGTCGGCTTGGTGTGGGCGAGGGGTTTGCATCAAGAGTCTGTGTTGATTTCGATACAAGTGAAGACAATTCCTGCAACGCTTCAATTTGCTGTGCAACAGCACGGCGCATTGCTGCGGCGCTTTCACGTGTTTCTTCAGGAAGATCAAACGCGCCTTTCTTGAGTTCATCACGAGTGTCACTCAATTCTTGGCGGATGCTGCCTGCAGTCACGCGAATTTCTTCGGTCGCTCCTGAGAAGCGGCTAACGGCTTCATCGACGGCTTCACGCAATGTGTTGCGGAGAACTTGTGCTGCATTCACAGAGCGCTTCTCTGTATCTTTGATCAGACTATCAACATCATTAACTGAAGATTTCAATTCGCGATCAATTGTGCCTGCTGCATTAGATGACAATGTCGCAGCCTGGGTAAATGCACCATCAACGATATCGATGAGCGAACGCATGTTGCGCTCCACATCTTCAGAACGTGCCACAAGGCTTGAAGATAGACGATCGAGCGCGTCTTTACGTTCGTCCATAGTTGAAGACAATCTGTTTTGTGCTTCACCCAACAAGTCGGTCGCAGAGGATAGCACTTGAGAATGTTGCTCAAAATGCTCGCTGATATTGGCGATCTGATTAAGCGTTGTATTTGAGATACCACCCAACTGACCAATATTCTTTGCAAGTATGTCGGCAGAGTTGGAAACAAGGCTGGAAGCCTGCTCAGTAGATTCCGTAAGGTTATCAGCAGTCTCGTTCAAACGTGTGTTGATGAGCGAGATATTTGCAGACGCTTGATGAATTGTATCATTAATCGTCGTGCTGCTTTCATTCATTTTCTCAACAATAATTGCTGTGTTTTGTGAAAGGCTTGCGCTCGCATCGCGTACAGCTGTCAAAGTTTCACTGCTGCGTGTTGCGATAGCATCAATAAGTGCCTGGTTCTCAGCTTTGAGTTGCTCAGCGCCGGCTTGTGCTGTTTCACGGAGCGCTTGTGTTGCGTTTGTTGTCGTTTCAGCAATCTCTTCAACCAATGGGCTAAGTTTTTCACCCATGAAGTTTGCCAGATCTTTCGTGTTTTCAGACAATTTCGCGTTCAACTGGTTGGTAACCGTCGAAATTTCCTGCATTTTCGAAGCTTCCGAGGTCAACGCGTTCACATTTTCTGTCATAGATTGTGTATGCGCACCAAGCGTTTCGGAAAGCTCATTTGAACGAATGTTCAAAGCTTCATCAAGATGCGAAGCCGCTGTGTTGACGCTGTCAGTAAAGCGTTTTGTGTGCGCGCCCAATTTGTCGTCGATCGATTGGTTCAGCTCTTCGCTTGATTTGCTGATACTGTCACCAAATTCGCTCGTAACGGCACGCAATGCTTCTTGAGCGCGAGCTGCCTCTTCACCAAGATCGGTCGTCGCAGAGGATACGCTGGATTTCAATGTGCTTGCAAGTGAAATGGCTTGCTCACCCAATGTGGTTGAAACACGATCAAGACCATCAGCCAAGGTGGAGTTCAAAATGCCAAAGCGTTTTTCAACATGATCTGTTTTCTGCTCGACAGCATTGTCAATTGAAGTGATCGCATCAAGCGTTTGCTCTGTCATAGACGCTGCGTGTTGCTCCACTTTTTGCAATGAATTCTCAACAGCAGATGAGATGGTATTGATGGAGCCACTTGCAATTGAAGAGATTGCATTTGCTTTTTCTTCAAGAGAATTAGCTTTATCAGTGAGTAGGTTGCCGAGCTTTTCTTCATTGCTCATGAGGGCAACCGAGATTATGCTGGATTCGCGATCAAGCGCACCGGAGAGGGCGTCTGTCATTGTGTCAATAGCTTTTGTAATCAGGTTTGCACCCTCACCAGAAATGGTCTCCATCGCGTTTGTACGATCCGTCAATGTTTGCTCAAGACGGTCAATGTTGCGTTTTGCAATGGAATCAAGCTCGTTAGCGCGCTCGTGTAGGGCGTTATCAAGCTTCGTCATATTTTCAGTCGCAATATTTTGCATTGTCTCAGCACGAAGCTGGATGGACATATCAAGTGATTGAATCCCTTCGCTGGTGATCGTTTCCAAGGAATCCGCTGTGCGTTTTACCGAACCCTCAATGGTTTCAATCGTCATCTTGCTGAGATTGTCCATTTTTTCCGTGCGATCCTGAAGCGATGCATCAAGTGCATTGATTGAAGATTGAGCGGTATTTGCAAAATTGCTGGTCTTCTCGTCCAAAGTTGCACCAAGTTTATCGACAGATTCTTGCGTGATATTTGCAATGCTGTTGGTGCGTTGGTCGAAGCTATTTTCCAATTGGTTGATGCTATCTTGCGCAACAGAATTGATCGCATCGGTGCGCGAACGCATTGACACATTGATATCTTCAACAGCTTTGCTCATACTCTGATCAAGCGTGGACTGCGAAGATGTGAGTGTTTCGCTCAAATCAACCAGATTGCGTGTGATATCAGCAGTAATTCCTTTTGTTTGACCTTCAATTGTCGCAGAGCCGTCGGCAAGCGTTTTGTTGAGGTTTTCAACGCCAGTGGTGATCGCCATATCAACAGCCATATTGCTGGCCATGAAGCTTTCATCAATTTGATTAACTGCGCTATCGGCTGCATTTTTAAGCGTATCAGCATGACCGCTTAACTTATCGACGCCCGTTTCGATGATGTTTGTAAGGTTAAAGTTGCTTGCAGTCAGCGTTTCGTTAACTTCAGCAACGCCATCTTTAACCGTTGTGTTAAAGGCGGCTGTGCGTTGATCAAGCGTAGCTGCAAGTTTTTCAATGTTATCTGCAAAACTTGTGTTGACCTCACTACTTGCGGCCAGCATTTGCTCGCCAACCAAGCCTGATCTTAGATCAATATCCATGACCGCTTCATCAGCGCTTGTTTTAAGAGATTGACGGAATGCTGCACCTTTTTCATCCAATGTGGCGTTCATTGAATTGATGACGTCGCCTAGACCTTGTTCGATCGCGCGTTGCCCGATTGAAAGTGAATCGTTAATTTCAGAGCTACGTGCTGATAAGGCTTCATTTAGCTGTCGTGTGCGCTCGTTGATGGTCTCATTCAGACGCTCAGCTGTTGAATCAAGTGTATTAACTCGTGTTTCAAAATCTGACAGTAACTCCTTGCTTTGCAGGACAAATTGAGAACTGATCATATTCAATCGGCTGTCAATTTCACCTGAGATTTCATTTCCAGATGTGCGCAAGTTGTTCAAAAGGTTTTCTGAATTTTGCTCGAAAAGACTTTGAATGGAGTGGGTGATGTCGGTCGTGCGCTCTTGCAGCGTTGCAGAATGCGTGTCCATTAATTGCGCAACTGTTTCGCCAGAAAGGGCAATACGCATGGCAATTTCATCGCCAGCCTGTCCCAATTCATCTTTAAGCTCATCGCGTGCGCCAACAATGGATGTGCGCAAACGCTCGGCATAAGAAATGATCGCATCACGTTCATTACTAAGGTCAGTGACAAGACCGCGGACCCGCATTTCATTGTCTGTATAGCTGCGCTCAAGAGCGTTGACTTCAGAATGCACAAGCGTTTCAAGCTCTGACGCGCGGGCGATGGTGCGGTCAATGCCTTCGTTCATCGCATTCACTTCGCGACGGATGGCTTGCCCAACGGTTGTAATTTTGCCCGTACCGCGGGTTTCTGGATCAGCAAGCTGAATAGCGACATGTGTCATGGCGCGAGCGGCAACTTTAAACTCGCGGGCACGTGTGATCATGATAGCAAAGGCAAAGAAAATAAATGTCGGGATGATCGCAACAAGAACGGCACCGATGAGGAACGGGTCGTTAATGAAGTCGTTGGCATTTGTAACGGCAGTAATATTTTCGTTTAACAGATAGTATGTGGCCGCACCCACACCGGCAATCCAGAAAAGGGATATCAAAATCGCAAATGTGTATGCCGAACCTGAGACGCGCTGATCAAGTGCCGCGAGTAGGGGAGACGATTTCAGCCCAGAATCATCATTGGCCGGATCGAAATCAATATCCGTTGCAGAAACCGGAACTCTTTTGGGCTCTGAAGGCGCTGTAGCTGTTTTCTCGTTCGCGCTCGACGCATTTGAACGATCAGATGCTTGCTGTGGTGTCGCCAACTCGCGTGCTGCACTCGAAACTTGTTGCTCAAGATCTTCAAATGATTTTTCGTCAAGAGAGAAATCAGTCCCTTGAGAATTACCACTCGTATTGCCTTGTGAAAGATCTTTTTTGTGACCAGCGGGCTCTTTTGCCATACCGCTACTTCCTCATTTTGTTTGTACGCGTTTTGCAGCGATGCCCCACCGGGTCTTACAATTGAAACCTAGAGGTTTGTCCCTGCTTTAAACTCGCCATCGCCTCATGCAAAACATATCAATGTTGTGTTTTGCCACATTTCTGTAGTTTTAACAATGAGATGAAGCCCTTCGTACACAGGCTGAAGTGCTACAATTCAACTTCCTAAAAATACACCCATCATTAAGTCCCTGCAAAATATAGGTTTATGCTCTGTTAACCATATTTGACGAAAATAAGGCTGTTTGGCAGTAGATTAACAAAAAACATTCAACTCCGTGCTTAGATTGCAGAAAACATAAAAGAAAACGGGGACAAAATGGCTTTAAATCAAATTATGCTGGAGGCACCTGAATTTGGGTCTGGCCGCGCCAGCGACGATCGTCCGATCGATATGCTTCATCTTTCTAAACAAACGTCTGGCGATTCCGATCTCGAGAACGAACTTTTGACACTGTTTGCGAAACAAGTTCGCGAATGCTTGTCTGAAATGGCGTCTTGTGTGGAAGAAGAGCGCGCAAAGAAGGCAAATGAAGTGCACAATGCCGCTGAAAGCATCGGGGCATTTGATGTCGCTGACAAAGCGGGTCGTGTGAAAGCAAATCCTGCTGACGCTGCATCTTTGGCTGCATTTTCAAATTCGGTTGTGAAAGCAAGTAGTTTTATTGCGTCGCTAAACCGCATGTAAGCTTTGATATTTCATTAATTTAGGGTTGCGCTCTCAATTACACTGTGATTTGAGTGCTGTGAAAATTTTTAGGGACCCGTAAAATTAATGGCCAAAATTACATATATTTCTTCCGATGAAAAAGAATTCGTTGTTGACGCAAAAAATGGCTCAACGGTGATGGAAAATGCTGTCAAAAACTCAGTGCCTGGCATTGAGGCTGAATGCGGTGGTGCATGTGCATGTGCAACATGTCACGTTTATGTGGATGATGCATGGACCGAAAAAGTGGGTTCGCCAGAAGCCATGGAAGAAGATATGCTCGATTTTGCCTTTGAAATGAAGGAAACATCACGCTTGTCTTGTCAGGTAACGGTTTCAGATGATCTTGACGGATTAGTCGTTCATATCCCATCTCAACAGGCTTAAAAAAAGAACCTCACCGCATAAAAGGGGTGAGGCGAATTGGGCGCTGTATAAATTACATGGGAGGAACGAAATTTATACGTTCTGCGCCGGGAGTACCTGTCGAATCTAAAAAACTAAACCTATGTAAGGGATAGCTGACCCATTCATTCGGGACTATCCTGAAATGTTATCGATATAATTTGATAAAATAATAGGCAAATTTCATCATTTAGTTGATAAAATAGGCAGAGCGTGATTACTGCTTGACTTGAAACGGTATTATCAGGTCCTATTTGCGCCTTGATTTTATGCAAATGCGATTCTTTCAATTTGCGCTGTACACATCCTCTCTTTTGCCGATATAGACATGAGCGCGAAAACTTTGCGCGCGACGATTTTTCGGACAAATTATCCTATGTTGACATCCATTCGTTCTAATATTCAGTGTTTCAAACCGGTGAATTGGCAGCTTGCGCATCAACAGCACGTCACACTCGGACCCAAAGCTGTGATTATGGCGATCATGAATGTGACGCCGGATTCCTTTTCAGATGGTGCGCAAATCAATTCAATTGATGACGCTCTTAAAACCGCTGAGCAGCATGTCGCAGAAGGCGCGCATATTTTAGATATTGGTGGGGAATCGACGCGACCTGGCGCAGATCCAGTCACAGCGCAAATGGAACAAGACAGAGTGTTGCCTGTTATTGAAGCTCTTTCGTCAAATTTTGATGCGATTTTGTCGATTGATACATATCGGGCGTCAACAGCAGATATGGCCGTGTCGGCAGGCGCGCATATCATAAACGACGTTTGGGGATTGCAGAGGGATCCAAAGATCGCAAAAGTCGCGGCCAAACATCAAGCAGGCGTTTGTATTATGCATACGGGACGCAATCGAAAGATCGATCCTGATGTCATTACAGATCAATTCAATTGGTTTGAAAGTTCATTGCAGATTGCGCAAGAAGCGGGCGTTAAAAACAACGCAATTGTGCTTGATCCGGGCTTTGGATTTGCCAAAGAGACTTTGGAAGAAAATCTCTCACTCTTTTTACGCTTTGACGAATTGCATACCTTAAAATATCCATTTCTGATCGGATCTTCGCGAAAACGTTTTATAGGCGCCTTAACCGGGCAGGAGGCCACGTCTCGTGATGTTGGCACATCTGCAACCTCAGCTTTACTGCGTCAAATGGGTGGCGCAATATTTCGTGTTCATGACGTTGAAACCAATCGCGATGCATTATCAGTTGTTGATGGACTAATTGCGCATGCATTCAATGAAGGGATGACATCTTGACCGATATAATCAAGATTACGCTTAAAAACTGTTCTTTTTACGCTTATCACGGCGTTTTTGAAGAAGAGAAGAAGATCGGACAACGTTTTTTCGTCGATGTTGAAATGGACGTGAACAAGTCTGAGCAGATCGCAGATGATCAATTGGAAAACACTGTTCATTATGGTGAGGTGTTTGCGCTAGTGGAAGATACGGTTACCAATACGAAGTATGATCTCATTGAAACCCTTGCGCATTTTATCGGGCAAAATATTTTGGATAGTTTTAATCTGGTGCAAAAGGCGAAGGTTACAGTGCGCAAACCATCTGCGCCCATACAAGGCGTATTGGATTATGTTGAAGTGTGTGTAGAGACAGCGCGATGAATGATAATCTAACGCGAGCCGCGCTCGGTATTGGCGGCAATTTGGGTGATACCCAGCAAAATTTAGCCAATGTCATCAGCCATTTAGCGCATCAGATTGATGTCGAAGTGCTCAAAGCCTCGAAACTTTATAAAACCCCGCCATGGGGCAAAACTGATCAGCCGCCATTTTTAAATGCCTGTCTTTTGGTTGAGACCAGCCTAACAGCGCGTGCGCTGCTCGAGAAATGCCTCGACATTGAACAAAAGCATGGCCGCGTGCGCGCAGAACGTTGGGGCCCGCGCTTGGTAGATATTGATATTTTATATTTCGGTGATGACGTGATCGCAGAGGAGGGGCTGGAAGTTCCGCATCCGCGCATGACTGACCGCGCTTTTGTTATGCAGCCATTGGCGGACATTAGCCCCGACAAACTGCTTTTTGGGAAGACAGTGTCTCAATGGGCAAAAGACTTGCACGACGACGGGATCGAAATTGTTTGCGAAAACGACGACTGGTGGATGTGAGGGGGGAATTGAACCTCATTCATACCCAAACCCTCAAACACCAAATAAATCAATCAGAAAAGCAAAGCGTTCTACAACAGTGCCTTCGCCTGACATATCGTCAAAGATCTTCAGGAAGCAGAAGAATGCAATCACATTTAATCGTGTGAGGACTTCATAACGAATAAATCCATCCTGTGGTTTGGGTTTGTATGGATTAAGCTGCGATAAGATCAAACCCAATGCCAAGAGGACTGAATAGACCGCCGCGGATTGAAAGATCGTCAGTGCTTCCCAAAACGGCAATTGGGCAAAGTGGAATGTATCGCGCGCGAAGTGATAGAGGAAATTACCCAAACAGGCTGCGCAGAACGTTGCAAACGCAATGCGCAGTTTGGGCGCTTTTTTAAAGTAACGCACAAAGGTTGGATAAAAGAAGAAGTCCACCAATAGCTCTTTGAAATAAAAGAAGTAACGGTTCCAGAACTCAGCCAAAGTGCGCGAGGCAAAGGGGTTGCGTGTGTTTCGTGGAATGCGATAGCCGATCATGCGAATAACAGCCACTATAAAGTGCCCCCAGATCGCGATCACAACGAGATCCAAGAAGTAGTTATAAATCAAGCTCGACCAATTCGTGCCAGTTGCAAAGGGATTTCCATCCGCATGGGCCAATATGATCTCTTGCAAGACAGGCAAGTTAAGATAGCCGCGTGCCACCATTTCCATTGCATGCATCATAATGGTGAGAATAAGCGCCCAAACAATGAGTTTGATGGCTTTTAAACGTGTCACCGCCAACTCATCATCGTTCTTGGCGTCGAATTTGTTTAAGTAGCCAAAGCTCTTACCAATTGGCGTTGCGCTGCCTCCCCAGAACGGGCGCATAAATCCGCTGCGGATGACAAGTGGTGTTTTTTCTTTGTTTTTTTGGTCAACGGCCGCATAGGCTAAGAACCAGAGACTTGAGACAAGTACACCTGTAAAGCTCCATAAAAAGGTGCTGAGATAGCTTTGATCGGGTGTCAGCAGCGCAATGATCGCACAACTCGCCCAGATCAGAATTAAGCTCAAAACCGGTCGCTTTGAGAGCCAGGTGGTTTTTTGCCAGTTTATGCATTTTAAAAAGATAAATGCGAAGCAGAGGAACGCACCCACAGCCGAAAACTGCCAAATATAAGGCGATATGCTGAGTGGTAGTTCTAAAGCTTTTGCGTTGAGTAGATTGCTCCATCCATCCACACGAAAGGGACGCAGCAATAGATAAAATACGGAGGACAGCACGATCAGCGGAATGCGATATTTCGGTAGTATCGCAACGCCAATGATTGTGAGACTGATTAATCCAAGAGCAGAATTTGAAAATTGCTGACTAACCGCCATGACAAAGATAAAGGCTGCGTGAAGCACAAATATGCCAATATTAGATTTGGCAAATTCAATAGCACGTGGATTTTGATCCATCTTCAACCAAGCATTTCGCAAATGCCAGGGAGAAAAAGACGTCATTGGTCGGGATTGTTGTACGCTATCAGACATGCAGTTAACTCACCTATGAAGGCGTGGTCATCTGGGTTTTTAACTTCATGAAAATACGTGCCAATTTACCCAAAGGGCTTCCGGCTTGAAGTATTTCATACATCTGCGTCGGCTTTGTTCCAAAGCTCGCCTTAAAAGGTTCATCGCCAATGGTGAAATCAAATATGTCACCACCTTCGGACAGCCAATCCGCCATGATGAGATCATACATGATCAAGCCAGGTGAATGCTTTCCGAATTGATCATAGTCACAACCGATGAGCAGATAGTGATAGCGATTGTCTTTAATAAGCCCAAAAACAACGCCGGCGCGCTGCCCATCTGCCAATAATTGATATGTTCTTGCAATATCTTTTGACCCTGGGTTTTTAGCAATTCGGGTATAAAATTTAAGAACAAAGTCTTCCTGGATTGGATCTCCATCAAAGCGTCCTTTTCGTTGTTGCTGGACGTAATTGATTGCGTTTTCAATCTCGTCACCTGAAACTTTTTCCAACGTAACAGCATGGTCTTTATTAAAACGGCGGAACTTTCGATCGATATATTTTGTATGGCTCTTGCCAAAGGCGTCTTTACGCCAAATATCATAAGGTGCATGCATTTGTGATGCATGCGCAGAGAAGTCTAGCTGGCGAGATGTGGTTTTAAAAAATAATTCCCATAAGTGACGCGTTTCTTCGCGAATGGGTTTAATGCGCAAGAGGTCGTATTTGCCAATGGCATCCGACACGTTTTTTGAAATGAGTTTGTCGAGCAGTAGGCCATTTAAATGGCAATTATGTACAACTGGCGCAGAATAATCACTGACGCCAAGATCAGTCGATTCAACAAGAATGATGTTTTTAATCTTTCTTTGAATAAGCGGTAAAACAAAGATGAGCTCACCGGAACTTAGATCGCGGCCGATGATTACCAGCTTGGTGGCATTTCGCTGCGGTGCCAATTCATCGTAAAACGCAGCAAGCCAATCGGCGCTTTGAAACGCTGTGGCATCTGAAGCCTCATAAAGATTGCGATACTCAGCGGACAGAAAATCAAAATCATTATCTTTTGAAATTTTAACTTGGAGCGGCAGGTCTGGGGAAACTTCAACTAGATCATGCATTATATTGATAACGGGTTTGTTCATATCGTTCTTATAACCGGCCAATGAGAGCGTGTTTCCTGAATATTCTGTCGTTATGTTTCGATACAAATTGCGAAACTTTCGAGCGCAATATAGCAATCCGGTGTTAAATCGGTTTTAAATAGATATTGAAAAATGTAATTAATTCAGTTGTTTAGTTTGATACTTTTTCGACAAAAAGGTGTACTTTTCCAACTTTTGAGCCCTGTTTTGCTGAAATGGCGCCGAAAAAGCCAAGTCAATAGAATGCTTTATGACGGAACTACGATTTTCTATTCACTTTCCTCAACAATCATCTCGTTGATAAAATCTTCCGGGTCGGATGTGAAAGATTGGTAGAGTTTGAAATGCGATGTGTCGCGGTAATCCACCTCATTAAGACCAAGGCGTGTGACTTCCAACACCTTGGCTCCAGGAAGGGCCATAAGAATGGGAGAATGTGTTGCCATAATCACTTGCGCGTTTTCGCTTTGTTGAATGTTATACAATATGCGCAGGAGCTCTAATTGCCGTTTGGGTGATAATGCACTTTCTGGCTCATCCATAAAATAGATGCCCTGGCGCGACATGCGCTCTTCAAAGAAGCGGATAAAGCCTTCGCCGTGGCTCCATGATAAAAAGTCCGGCGGCGGCCCACCCAGGGGATCGTCAATTGCAGCTTCATCTAAATAGCGGGCAACTGAAAAAAAGGATTCCGCTTTGAAAAACCAGCCATTGGTGACTTTTGGAAGCCATGCGCCACGTAAAACTTCTGAGAGCTCTGCACCACTTTTATCTATGGCCTTGGAGTGATCAACCGGCATGTAACCCTTGCCGCCGCCTGATTCATCATAACCGCTTAAGGCAGCGATTGCTTCAATAAGAGTGGATTTTCCGGTTCCGTTCTCACCGATGATAATTGTAACTGGCGATGTGAATTCAAGTTCAAAACGCCCTTGATCAAGCCAAGGCAGGTTAAACGGATAGCCTTTCTTCCCAGCAAATTGCTCCGAGACGATTTTTAAGTTTTTTAAAAAAGGGGCAGGGAGATTTGTGCCGTATTTTCGTCGTGCCATGTATCTTGTTCAATCATTACGTTGAACAAGACCTATAGGATCAATTTCATTTTCGCAATTGGCAAGTACCTGAACGAAGTGATCGTTTTGTCTCGATCACAATATCAGTGAGATAGAGTAGTGTTTGGGAAATCTTATTTCATTGCAGTTTTGCGGGATGACTTGCGCTTTAGTGTCATGCCGATCACTGGCACCATTGTTTTGCCAACCTTCACCGAAATTGTGACATTCATGGTGTTATCATCAATGAAGTCGGCAACCATTGTGCCGTTCAGTTTATTTCGGTTGATACCAACAACAGCGCGCGATCTGTTAAAACGACCAGATACGATATCAAGGCCTTTGCCTTTTGCACCGTCTAAGAATTTGCCGCGATAGGACGAGCCAGCTTTTGTGATCACTGCGTTCATGGGCTGATTAAAGATGCCGACGCGGCATTTGCCGTCCATAGACACGCCAATCGATTTACCCTTGACGGGAGTGCCTTCAAGCGAACATGAAAATTTAGTGCCCTTATATTTACCGGCAACAATCTTGCCAGGACCTTTCCAAGTGCCTTCCACAGAACCAAAGAATTTTCTGTCATTAGCAGCAGAAGCCACGCTCACAGAACAAGCTGCGGCGATTATAAGACCAATGACGACGACCAAGCGGTTCATAAATTTAGACATAGAAACACCAAACACGGTTAACACTTCCTTGAATTTGCCTTGGAATGGTTAATGCATGGTAAGCAAAGTGTCAAAAATCGAGGCGCTTTGATCACGAAATGATACATAAGGCTGTATATTTCGTGATTTTTACGATTTCAGGACGTTTAATTCGTTCAAAAAGTCACTCAGACTGGGTCGTTTGCGAGCCCGGAAGGGCATGGGGCGAGAAACTTCCATGGCTACAATGCCAAATCTTGTGGTCATCAGGCCGTTGACAAAACCTTCGCCAAAGCGTGCTGAAATCTTTGCGGCAACGCCTTCGCCGATCATTTGTTGAACAACGCTATCGCCCAAAGATACAGCGCCCGTAACGGCAAGATGCATGGCAATGGATTTGATGAGTTTGAAAGTACCGAAAAAACCGGGCCTTACGCCATAGAGCTGCGAAATGCGGCGGGCGAGGCGTACCATCTCAAACAGCACATAACCTGTATCGATCAGCGCGCGCGGGCTGATGGCTGTCACCACAGATACGCGCTTCGCAGATGCTGTGATCATCTGCGTGGCTTGTTGGTCGAGCGTTTTGAAAAGCTCTTTCTCAGCAAACTCAATCAAATTCACGCTATCGACCACTTCGCTCTCAAGGTCTTTGATGGCTTGGCGACCTTGTGAGGTCATCGGATTACCCGATACTGCTTTGGTTACACGATTGACCAATTTCCACGCCGAACCTATGGGAGTGGAATTGTCTATTTTGCCTGCTTGTTCACGCAGGTCCCCAACAGAATTAAGCTTCATAAAGCAAGAGACTTCTTGCCATATGAGACCGACCAGTCCTAATAGCATGATGGCTGTTAATCCAAGACCTGCCCATCCGAGCCAGGTGGATTGTGCAAATAGATCGGCAATTAAATTATCCACCCATAAGCCGATCGCAAGACCAACTAGAATAGTCAGACCTGACAGGAAAAGCTTCATAAACGAGAATGATTTCTTGGATGGTGTCGCCTCTATTGTTGAGATATTCTCACCATCAATAGGCAATGTTTCCAAAGCAAATATATCTTCTGCCTCGGGCGTTATTTCGATCTTCGTCTCATCAACATCAACAGATTTCGCCGCGCGTTTGGTGGGCTTGGATTGATCGTTCTTTGTCTCAGTTTCTGGCTCGTCAACTGAGAAAGATGCGGGGCGACGGCTTGGCTTTTTACTCATTGCAATCGGTCTCCGATCAAAAACTCAAGGGCGCGGTCAAGTCGAATATGAGGCATGTCAACTTGTGTCTCTGAAGAATTGGTATTTAAAACAGGCGGGCGAAACCTTACAAAATTGAGATGTTTTAAATCGTCAAATTCTTCTTCATGATTTGAATCAACCACCTTAAAAATTGAATCCGAATTTTCTGGTAAGTCTCCGGGAAATATAGCTTTTTGAGTTTTTCCGTCAAAGACCTCATCACCCAATTGTTCACCCTCTCGCGGTGTGCCAACAATCAGCTGTAATTCGTCGTCGGCATCTTTATGCGTTGCTTCTTTGGTTGCGCGGATCGCTGCCATGGCTAACACGTCCACTTCTGCACCGGTCGCGTCGATCTTAACCAATGCGCGATTGACCAACCTTTGTACAATGGCCTGAAGGTGATCATGGCTTTCGTGATGAAGATGGTCTGCTTTTGTTGCCGCGACGAGTATTTTGTCGATACGGCGGGTGAATAAATTGGCGGGGAAACTATTTTTGCCTGTGTTGAAGCTCAGTAAAATATCACCGAGTGCGCGCTCTAAATCAACGACCGCTTCCCGTCCAGCATTTAACGCTTGTAGCGCGTCGATCAAAATGACTTGCCGATCGAGCCGAGCAAAGTGATTTTGATAAAAGGGGCGAATAACTTTCGATTTATAGCTTTCAAAACGGCGCTCCATGATGGCCAGCATGCTATTTTGTTTGGCTGTTTTACCTTCAATGTTCAAAAGCGGGGCGAAGGTCACGGCAGGAGATCCTTCTAAATCACCGGGTAGCAAAAAGCGTCCTGGGGGCAAAGTTGAAAATGCCCTTTTGTCATGTTTGCAGTCTTTCAAATAGGAGGAAAATTTCTCTGCCAGTTCAATGATTGGCGGATCTTCAAAATCTGCGTCAGGATCAATTTGCTCGGCTAAATCCAACCAAGTGTCCGAAAGCTCAGAACGCGGATAAGATTTCGCCATTTCAATCGCATTTTTAGAAAATGTCGCAAAATCCTGCGTGAGCAAAGGCAAGTCCAAGAGCCATTCACCGGGATAATCAATGATATCGAGGTTCAGCTTGCCTGGCGAAAACATTTTTCCCCAAGAATTTGCCGTCTCATATTCGATGGTTAATCGTAATTGCGAGATAGAGCGGGTCGATTCCGGCCACAACCTTTTGTCGGTTAAACTTTTAAGATGTCCCTCATAAGCAAAACGCGGCACATCATCGTCGGGTTGCGGTTGTAAATAGACCTTAGAGATTCGCCCTGAATATTTCGCATTGAAGAAGGGAAGCTTCTTACCATGGATTAAATTGTGGATAAGTGAGGTGATAAAAACTGTTTTTCCAGCACGCGATAGCCCGGTGACCCCCAGACGCACGGTTGGCTGGAAAATCTCTTTGGCACGGGAGGTTGCAGTGTCAAAAACACCATAAGCTTCCTCAGCTAAACGCGATACTGTCGAATATTCAGACAAAGCTACTCCAGTATGTTCAATCCGCACAAATTAATCTCAAATTATTATCAAATCTGTGAATAATAACGAAATTAGAATTAATCTTTCTCCATTATATAGTGTGTTAAATGAGTGATTTAAGAGATTTCGATTAGGAATTATCATTTAACTGTCACAGAAAATCACTACATAACAGCGCGTCAGACCATAGTGATCAACTTTTTACTACTTGTAAGCTGGTCCGACAGTAGTTATACAGCGCTCAATAAGGCGTTAAGTTGAGGGAAACAGATCATGAGTGACGGTTCACAATTGGAATCTTATGTGCCATCTGACGACGAGGAGTTTATGAATCCACGTCAATCTGCCTATTTCAGGAAAAAGCTCCTCGACTGGAAAGATGAGATCCTGCAAGGCGCACGCGAAACTATGGGAAATTTGGCGGAACAAAGTTCAAATCACCCAGATGTTGCGGACCGAGCGTCATCAGAATCAGATCGAGCGATTGAGCTCCGTGCCCGTGATCGCCAACGCAAATTAATCGCAAAAATTGATGCGGCGCTTCGCCGGATTGATGAGGGTGAATATGGTTACTGTGAAGACACTGGCGAACCAATCAGCCTAAGACGCCTTGATGCACGTCCAATCGCAACATTGTCGATTGAAGCACAAGAGCGTCACGAGCGTCGCGAAAAAGTCTATCGCGACGAATAGAACCTCAACTTTAATAAATCAGCTTTTATTGAGGCGTGATCTTTGCGCCTCGTCTAACAAAGCTTTCAGCTTATTCACACGCTCTTCGGCTGTTTCAGGAATCGGTTCCAATGGCTGAGCACGTTGTGCATTTTGCTGAGATTGCAGAACCGCGTGAAAATCATCGGTGTCATCCCGTACCATTGGTTTTGCAGGCTTTGGCTCCGCAGGCGTTTGTGTTTCTTGCTGAACAAAAATGCGGTCGCGCGCTTTATCAAAGAAATCAATCGCTTGTTCTTCTGTGGTCGGAGCGGGGGCTGCGACCGCTGCCGATGCAGGGATCGATGCTGGCATTTCAGCTTGGGTTTGCGGAATGCTTGAAGCTTCGCTGGTTTCAATCACTAAATCTGTTGGGCCTCCGACGAGAACAAGGTGTTCCGTGCCATCTTTTTGGATAAGCACCAGTTTGCGCTTTTGATCGACTGCTATGGTTTCAACAACAGACAATCTTGACCCTGCATTAAGCTTTTGACCAAGTGCAGCCAGATTAAACTTCTTTTTGACGAAAAATGTGATCACCGCAAACAGGCCGATGGCAACCCCGACAATCATCAACGCAAACACCAGACTGCCAATGGGATCGCTTGTTGTTTCAGTCATGGGGCACCTAAATATTACGCGTATCATCTACGCATTGTTGAGTATAAGATCGTATCAGTGTGGACTTATAGCTGATTCTCGGCAAAAAATCGCGAAAGGCGTGGGGATATCTTATTAATGCCCTTCCGATGTGGAGAAATTAGCTTACATATTGAAGTTAGAGGTGGTTTTCGCGAACCATCTTTGTTTGAGCTATCCGAGGGGGTAGACGTGATTAACAACTGATCTGCGTCGGAATGAATTATGGATCACCAGACAAAATCGAAACCCGCCATGAAATTGATCATTGTTGCCTTGGCCATGATCGCATTTTCGGTCTTCTTTTTTCTTTATAGAGATCAAATTGATGGTGGTGTCTTGCTGGTCGGACTAGGACTCCTCGGCATTTTGGGTATCTTTTTTCTCGTTTCCTTGATCACTGGGCTTATTGGGTTTGCGCCCAAACCTAAAACAGACCCCTTTGCTTTTGAAATTCTCGACAGTCAGCCTCAAGGGATTTTAATTTCCGATCAAAAGGATCGCGTAATCTATGGAAATAGTGCGTATCGCGAACTGGTAGGAGCCGGTGGTGATCAGGAACTGAAATCTATCAGTTTGTTGTTGGGACATGATCCGGCAGCAACAGAAGCCGTCTATCGATTAACAAGTGCCATCAGAGACGGTCAATCAAAGCAAGAAGAGTTCAGATTAACGGCCGCACTTGATGCGTCAATTGAAGATTCTGACCCGCATTGGTACCGATTATCAGCCCGTCCATTTTCCAACGAAGACAAAGACGATTTTATCGCGTGGGAACTCACCGATATTACCGGTGATCGATCAGACCAGGAACGTGTATTCAAAGAACTGCAATATGCAATTGATTATTTAGATCACGCACCGGTTGGCTTTTTCTCGGCCGATCATGATGGGAATATTTTGTATATCAACGCTACGCTCGCCGACTGGCTCGCGATTGATTTGACCAGCTTTGTGTCTGGTTCCATCGCAATTCCCGAAATTGTAGCCGGCGAGGGGATAGCACTGATCAATTCGGTACAGGCAGAGCCAGGGCTCAATCGGACTGCGCAATTGGATTTAGATCTTCTGAAAAAGAATGGTCAAAGTCTACCGGTGAAACTGGTTCATAAGGTGTCAGCCACGCGAGATGGTGCTCCTGGTGAAAGTCGCACTATTGTGGTCAAACGCGATGATGAACCGGGTGCAAACACGTCACCTGCGGCAGCTGAAATGCGTTTCACGCGTTTCTTTAACAATACCCCTATGGCCATTTCATCGATTGATGCGGAAGGTAAAATTTTACGAACCAATGCACCATTTTTGAAAATGTTTGATGGTATTATTAGCCGTCTCGATATTGAGAAAGGCGTTCGTTTAGAGACCCTCTTCAGGGATGAAGATGTTCAGTCCTATCAAGAATGCTTGGAAAAAGCAGCTGATAAGCAGGGCAATATCCCGCCATTTGATGCCCGTCATCCGCAAGATGATGAGCGCTATTTCCGGTTCTATGTAAATGCAGTCATCGAGCAGGGTGATGAGAACGCCCGCGATAAGGCGATCATCTATGTTGTTGAAACAACAGAGCAAAAAGCCTTTGAATCGCAAATGGCACAAACGCAAAAAATGAATGCTGTAGGAACGCTTGCCGGTGGTATTGCGCATGATTTTAACAATGTTTTGACCGCAATTCTGTTGTCATCAGACCATTTGCTTTTATCTTCGCGCCCCGCTGATAGCGACTTTGCGGATCTTATGGAGATTAAGCGTAATGCAAATCGCGCTGCGGTATTGGTGCGCCAGTTGCTTGCCTTCTCTCGCAAGCAGACCATGCGTCCATCTGTGTTGTCCATGACGGATGTTGTGGGTGATTTGCGTATGCTGGTGGATCGTTTAACTGGCACAGATGTGAAGCTTGATGTTGAATTTGGCAAGGATGTCTGGCCTGTGAAAACAGATCTCGGGCAATTTGAGCAAGTGCTGGTGAATTTGGCGGTGAACGCACGTGATGCAATGCCTGATGGAGGTACAGTGACCATTCGGACCAGTAATGTTCCTGAAGATAAAATTAAAGAACTCAATTACCGCGGCATGAGCGAAGGTGATTTTGTTTTGGTTGAGGTTGAAGATCAGGGAACGGGTATTGAACCGGAAGTTCTGGAGCAGATATTCGAACCATTCTTTACAACGAAAGATGTGGGTAAAGGCACCGGACTTGGCCTATCCATGGTCTATGGCATCGTGAAGCAGTCTGGTGGATTTATCTACACAGAATCTGAAGTTGGTAAGGGCACAACTTTCAAAATTTTCCTTCCGCGCCATATTGAAGAAATTGATGAAAGTGAAGATCAGACAGCGCCGTCAGCTGCAAATGATGGTGCCGGTGCAGATGCAAATAAAGGGAAGAAATCCTCTGAATCTGCTGATCTGACGGGCGATTCAGCCGTTGTTTTGCTCGTTGAGGATGAGGAAGCTGTTCGACGCGGTGGTAAACGCATGCTGGAAACACGCGGCTATGAGGTTCATGAGGCTGGTTCGGGTGTTGAAGCGCTTGAGATCTTGGAAGAGCTCGAAGGCAAGATCGATATTGTAGTCTCTGATGTGGTTATGCCGGAGATGGATGGGCCGACATTGTTGCGTGAGTTGCGCAAGGATTACCCGGATATCAAGTTCATTTTTGTGTCCGGCTATGCAGAAGATGCTTTTGCGAAAAATCTGCCTGAGGGCGCGAAATTTGGCTTCCTTCCAAAACCGTTTTCGTTAAAGCAACTCGCGACGGCTGTGCGTGACATGCTTGATAATTAAAATTGTATCTGTTTGTATGTCATCATAAAGAATTAGTTCATCTTAATGCCTTAATTGAGGGTGATAGGTGATCCAAACAAATTCTATGAAGGGGAATTTTAATGAAAGCCCAGATTATTTCGGCTCTAGTTGCAGGCGCAGTTCTTGCCTCCTGTACATCAATTGACCCATTTACGGGTCAGCAGAAAGTCAACAATACGACAAGAGGTGCTGCTCTTGGTGCAGCAGCTGGCGCTGGTCTTGGTCTTCTCGCTGGTGGCGATGATCGTAAAAACGCGCTGATTGGTGCAGGTATTGGCCTCCTCGCAGGCGGTGCAATCGGTACATATATGGACCAACAAGAAGCTGAGCTTCGCGCGCAACTTCAAGGAACAGGTGTGACTGTCACTCGTAACGGCAACCAGATTATTCTGAATATGCCATCCAATATTACATTTGATGTGGGTAAATCTGCTATTAAACCGCAATTTGTGAATACGCTAAATGGTGTTGCGATTGTCGTGAACAAATTCAACAAAACGCTTATTGATGTGTATGGGCATACAGATTCAACAGGTGAAGATGCGTTTAACCTAACGCTATCTACTCAGCGCGCGCAATCTGTGGCTGGTTATCTTTCTCAGTCTGGTGTGGATGCACGTCGCTTCCGTACACTTGGATTTGGTGAGACACGTCCAATTGCTGACAATGGTACAGAAGCCGGTCGCGCAGCGAACCGCCGCGTAGAAATCCAACTTTCACCGCTGTCATAATCGGTTAAAGATTTCATATTATCAAAACCCCGGTGGTCGAAGGATCATCGGGGTTTTTTGTACGTGTATTAAAGTTTAAAGCGCGCAGGCGATTTGCGCTGCGATCTTGGCGTTATTGCGCACGAGTGCGATATTCGTCTCTAAGCTTTTGCCATTCGTAAGCTCAAATATACGTGCGAGCAAAAACGGCGTCACATCTTTGCCTTTGATATTTTGATCATCTGCATCGGACAATGCCTGCTCGATAAAGCCATTCATTTCATCCTGCGGGATTTCAGCTTCTTTTGGAACAGGGTTGCCCACAAGCATGCCGCTATGGTCTTGGAATTGGCGTCTTGCATGCTCAAATCCTGCTATGTCTTCGACATTATCGACGCGCAACGGCGATGTATGGTCAGATTTTGAAGACCAGAAAGCCGGAAACTCGTCTTGACCAAGGGTCACAACAGGTACGCCGTTGGTTTCTAACACTTCGAGCGTTTTAGGCACATCCAAAATGGCCTTCGCACCAGCGGCGACCACAATGACCGGTGTTCTAGAAAGTTCCTGCAAATCAGCCGAAATATCAAAACTGTCACTGGCACCGCGATGAACACCGCCAATCCCGCCAGTTGCAAAGACTGAGATGCCAGCCTGATGGGCGGCCATCATCGTTGCCGCAACTGTGGTGGCGCCGGTTTTTCCTTGCGCAATTGCAAACGCGAAATCAGCGCGGGATAATTTCATCGCATCAGGTGTTTTTGCCAATTGTTCAATGGCATCGCGCTCAAGCCCGACATGCAATTTGCCATCTAAAACCGCAATTGTAGCAGGTGTTGCGCCATGATCTCGAATGAGCTGCTCGACGCCAGTGGCCATTTCAAAATTGCCCGGCCAGGGCATCCCGTGAGTAATGATGGTGGATTCCAACGCAACAATAGGGGCTTTGTTTGCCAGCGCCTCAGCGACTTCGACGCTATAAATAATATCCAGTTGAGTTTGCATCTGATTACCTTGTTATTGGGATTGCTCAAGTTCTTGCTGAACAAGCTGATGAGTAAGAGAGGGGTGTTGTGCACCCTTTATGCCGATTGTCAACCGCGCAGCTGCCATTCCAAACTCCAATGCATCTTTTATTGTATGATCTTTCTCGATCATGGTCACAAATCCAGACAGTGTCGCGTCACCTGCGCCAGTTACATCTATAACATTGGTTGCCGGGGAGGGCGTTAATGTGATCGGCGCATGTCCTTCCAGAAAGCCAATGATATCGTTCGCGCCATTCGTAATAATAGCGCCTCGCAACCCCAATCGCATTACTGCTTCTGGCATCTTCGAGACTTCAGATATCTTTGTGATTGCCTTTGCCTCATTCAAGTTCATGGCCAGGCAGTTAATTCGTTTCAGCACACGCAGATATCTCACCACTTTGGCTGGTGAGACTGCAATCGCATACCAATGGCAATCGTCAGGAATGAAATTGGCAATCTCGATCAGTAGCTCTTCGGGTAAGTTGGCGTCAGTGATCAGAATTTTGCTATTCTTTAGTTCGTCTCTGACCTGCGCAGTTAGAAAATCTTCCCGCATTAAACCATCATAGAGCTTCATATCAGCAAGTGCTGCAACCAGTTCGCCGTGGCGGTCCAAAAGCGCTGTATAGCTTGGCGTATTGCCCGAGCAGATCACCGGTTTATCTTCAATATTAAGTAGTTTGATTGTCTCGGCTACATAGGCAGCATTTGTATCTTGCGCTCGTGGAGAAATGAAGGTTACGTCACATCCCAGCCGTGATAAATTGGTAGCCACATTAAATGCGCCACCACCAACGACTTCTTCGATCGTTCCGGGAATGCTTGCACCTTCGATATAGTCGTCTTCCATAGCGCCTTTTCGATCAATATGTGCGCCGCCGAGGATTAAAACAGGATTCACAACTACATACCTTTCACGAATCGTATATCATCACGTTGACGAGTTTAATGTAGAAGGGTTTGATTGAGAAGTTTTACAAAAACCCCGTGTACAAAAAAAGAACAAATGTAATTTTATTGTTTTATAACAGTATCTTAAATGGGTATTGTCAAATGAGAACAAATAGGGTACATTTAAGTTAAGATGGCGCTTGATTAAAGCGGTTGGTTTTAAACTTAGAGGTATCAGATCATGGGACAGAACTCCTTACGACTAGTAGAGGAAAAATCGGTGGATAAAAGTAAAGCGCTAGATGCAGCACTTTCACAAATTGAGCGCTCTTATGGCAAGGGCTCAATTATGAAGCTTGGATCAAATGAGAATGTGGTTGAGATTGAAAAAGTTTCAACAGGTTCACTTGGTCTGGATATTGCGCTTGGTATTGGGGGACTACCTAAGGGCAGAATTATCGAAATTTATGGTCCTGAGAGTTCTGGTAAGACAACGCTTGCGCTGCAAACAATTGCTGAAGCGCAAAAAGACGGCGGCATTTGCGGCTTTATCGATGCTGAGCATGCGCTGGATCCGGTTTATGCCCGTAAGCTGGGTGTCGATCTTGAAGATTTGTTGATCTCTCAGCCGGATACGGGTGAGCAGGCGCTTGAGATTACAGATACGCTGGTGCGCTCTGGTGCGCTGGATGTTTTGGTTGTCGATTCCGTGGCAGCTCTTACGCCGCGTGCTGAGATTGAAGGTGAGATGGGTGACAGCCTGCCAGGTCTTCAAGCGCGTCTTATGAGCCAAGCTTTGCGTAAATTGACAGCTTCTATTGCAAAATCAAACTGCATGGTGATCTTCATCAACCAGATCCGTATGAAAATCGGTGTGATGTTTGGCTCACCTGAAACCACAACAGGTGGTAATGCGCTGAAATTCTATTCCTCTGTTCGCCTTGATATCCGTCGTATTGGTGCTGTGAAGGATCGCGATGAAATTGTGGGTAATCAGACCCGCGTTAAAGTCGTTAAAAACAAGATGGCGCCTCCGTTTAAACAGGTTGAATTTGATATCATGTATGGATCAGGGTCGTCTAAGACCGGTGAATTGATCGATCTTGGTGTGAAAGCTGGCATTGTTGAAAAGTCAGGTTCCTGGTTCTCTTATAACAGCCAACGTTTGGGGCAGGGTCGTGAGAATGCGAAACAGTTCTTGGCTGATAATCGCGAGATTGCCGATGAGATTGAATTGTCTTTGCGCCAGAATGCGGGCCTCATTGCTGAGCAATTGTTGGATGATCCTGCAGGTGGTCAAGAAGATGATGCTGCAGCGGGTGGTGAGAAATAGTTTCGATCTGCTTATAGTTTAAGTCATAATGCTTGAAAGCCACCTAAATTAGGTGGCTTTTTTAGTTTTTGAGACAAGACGACAAACCGGACACCTAAAAATATATGATTTTCTCTTAGAATACTCCCGAAGCGGCATTATATGGTTGATATAATTGATTTTCGAATTTATGAAAAATCCACGATTGATCAGCATGGGGCGCATATAACGCGTACTCGTAGCGAGCGGAGTTTAAGACGGATATGAGTAGCGTAAACGATATTAGATCGGTATTCTTGGATTACTTTAAAGGACAGGGGCATGAGATTGTGTCTTCGAGTTCTTTGGTACCTCAAAATGACCCAACATTGATGTTTACCAATGCCGGTATGGTGCAGTTCAAAAACGTCTTCACTGGCCTTGAACAACGCCCATATAAAACAGCTGCGACATCGCAAAAATGCGTACGCGCAGGTGGTAAGCACAATGACTTGGATAATGTGGGTTATACCGCGCGCCACCATACTTTCTTTGAGATGCTGGGTAATTTCTCCTTTGGCGACTATTTCAAAGAACAGGCAATTACCCATGCTTGGGATTTGATCACCAAAGAATACGGTTTGCCAAAAGACAAGCTGCTCGTGACTGTTTTTTCGGAAGATGAAGAGGCGGCAAGCTTGTGGAAGAAAGTTGCTGGTTTTGGCGATGATAAGATCATCCGCATTTCAACAAGCGATAATTTCTGGTCCATGGGCGATGTTGGCCCCTGCGGTCCATGCTCTGAAATTTTCTACGATCATGGCGATCACATTTGGGGTGGCCCTCCCGGTTCACCGGAAGAAGATGGCGATCGTTTTATCGAAATTTGGAACCTCGTCTTCATGCAATTTGAGCAGGTGACGAAAGAAGAGCGTCAGAGCTTGCCGAAGCCGTCTATTGATACAGGCATGGGTCTTGAACGTATTGCAGCTGTCTTACAAGGCAAGCACAATAACTACGAGATTGATCTGTTTGAAAAGCTGATCGATGCCTCTGTTGAAGCAACAGGTGTCAAAGCTGAAGGCGATCAATTGCCAAGTCATCGCGTGATTGCTGACCACTTGCGCGCGTGTAGTTTCTTGGTTGCTGATGGCGTTTTGCCATCCAATGAAGGTCGCGGATATGTCTTGCGCCGGATCATGCGTCGCGCCATGCGCCATGCCAACCTTTTGGGTGCAAAAGAGCCCTTGATGCATAAATTGGTTCCAAGTCTTGTGCTTGAAATGGGTGATGCATTCCCTGAATTGCGCCAAACTGAAGACCTCATCAAAGAAACATTTGAGATCGAAGAGGTTCGTTTCCAACGCACACTTGGTCGCGGACTTCAATTGCTCAACGAAGCGACAGACGGCATGTCCGAGGGTGATGAACTGAAGGGTGATGTCGCATTTAAGCTTTATGACACTTATGGCTTCCCGCTTGATCTCACGCAGGATGCATTGCGTGCGCGCTCAATTGAGGTTGATGTTGAGGGCTTTAACGCCTCTATGGAAAAACAAAAGGCTGAAGCGCGTGCCAATTGGTCAGGTTCCGGCGATGCTGCTTCTGAAGCGGTATGGTTCTCAGTCTTTGATCGTGTGGGTACGACGGAATTCTTGGGCTACGATAAACTCCTTGCCGAAGGCGTTGTGCAGGCGATTGCTGTAGATGGCGCTGAGGTTGAAGAAGCTAGCAAAGGTCAAAAGGTTGATCTCGTTTTCAATCAATCGCCATTTTACGCTGAAATGGGTGGTCAGATTGGCGATAGCGGCCAAGTCGTGTTTGAAAATGGGGCCATTGCTCACGTTTCTTCCGTTTCCAAAAAGGCTGATGGCTTGTTTGTTCATCATGCAGAACTTAAAGAAGGCGCGATCAAAACGGGTGATGCAGGCCGTCTAGAAGTAGATGCTGAACGCCGCGCTGATATTTGCCGCAATCACTCAGCCACGCATTTGCTGCATGAAAGCCTGCGTCAGGTTCTGGGTGAGCATGTTGCCCAAAAGGGTTCGCTTGTATCTGAAAATCGTCTGCGTTTTGACTTCTCTCATCAAAAGCCAATTGGCGATGATGAATTACAAGCCATTGAAAGCATGACAAATGAAGTGGTGCTGCAAAGCAATCCAGTTACCACCCGCGTAATGCGTGTTGATGATGCGAAAGAAGCAGGTGCACGCGCTTTGTTTGGCGAAAAATATGGAGACGAAGTTCGCGTTGTGACTATGGGTGAGCAAGTTGAAGGCTCCAAACATGAAGGCCAATTCTCTGTTGAACTTTGTGGTGGTACGCATGTCGCTAACACAGGCGAGATTGGTGTTGTGACCGTTGTGAGCGAAAGCGCTGTCTCTGCAGGTGTCCGCCGTATCGAAGCGCTCACTGGTGATGCCGCACGCGAATACTTTAGAACCCAAGAGCAAAACCTCAAAGCTGCAGCGGCTGCATTGAAGGTAACACCGTCAGATGTGGCGACACGTGTTGCGCAATTGCTGGAAGAGCGTAAACAGCTTGAGAAAGAGCTATCCGATGCCAAACGTCAATTGGCGATGGGTGGCGGTTCAAAAGGCGACCAACCGGATGAGATCAATGGTGTTAAATTCCTTGGCAAAGTGGTTGAGGGCATTGGTGGTCGCGAACTAAAAGCACTCGCAGATGACGGTAAAAATTCACTTGGTTCTGGCGTTGTGGTCTTTGTTGGCCTGGATAATGGCAAGGCTGGCGTTGTTGTGGGTGTTACCGATGATCTAACAGACAAATTCAGTGCTGTTGATCTGGTGAGAGCCGCTTCTGAAGCTGTCGGCGGCAAAGGTGGCGGCGGTAGACCTGACATGGCGCAAGCCGGTGGTCCTGATGCATCAAAAGCGGATGCTGCCGTTGAAGCTGTGAAGGCTCTTCTTTAGAAAATTTGAAATTTAAATATTAAAAAGGCCCGCAAAGAAAACTTTGCGGGCCTTTTTGAATCAATTTCTTAGCTTTTTGATTTAAGCCATTGCTTTTTGCAAGTTTTCATCAACTTTGTCTAGGAAGCCAGTTGTAGACAACCAAGGCTGATCCGGACCAATCAATAGTGCCAAGTCTTTCGTCATGAAGCCTGATTCAACTGTATCGATACAAACTTTTTCAAGTGTAAGCGCAAACTTAGCAAGCTCAGCATTGTCATCAAGCTTTGCACGGTGTGCAAGACCACGTGTCCAAGCAAAGATGGATGCGATTGAGTTTGTTGATGTCTCTTCACCTTTTTGGTGCTGACGGTAGTGACGTGTCACTGTACCGTGCGCAGCTTCAGCCTCCACAGTACGGCCATCAGGTGACATCAAAACAGATGTCATGAGACCAAGTGAACCAAAGCCTTGCGCAACTGTATCTGACTGCACATCGCCATCATAGTTCTTACAAGCCCAAACATAGCCACCAGACCATTTAAGGTTTGATGCAACCATGTCATCGATCAAACGGTGCTCGTACCAGATTTTAGCTTCTTCGAATTTCTCTTTGAATTCGTTTTGGTAAACTTCTTCAAAGATATCTTTAAAGCGACCATCATAGACTTTCATGATTGTGTTCTTCGTTGAAAGATACACAGGCACGCCGCGCTGTAGACCATAGTTCATAGATGCGCGGGCAAAATCTTCGATAGATTTATCAAGGTTATACATACCCATTGCCACACCAGAAGCTGGCGCATCAAAGATGTCGTATTCTTGTTCAGTTCCGTCTTCACCAACGAATTTCATGGTGATTTTACCTTTGCCAGGGAATTTGAAATCCGTTGCGCGGTATTGGTCACCAAAAGCGTGACGACCAACGATCACTGGCTTTGTCCAACCTGGGACAAGACGCGGAACGTTTTTACAAATGATTGGCTCGCGGAAGATCACACCACCTAGGATGTTACGGATTGTGCCGTTTGGAGAGCGGTACATCTTTTTAAGATTAAACTCTTCAACGCGCGCCTCATCAGGTGTGATGGTTGCACATTTAACGCCTACGCCATACTCTTTAATTGCATTCGCTGCATCTACAGTGATCTGGTCATCTGTTGCGTCGCGACTCTCCATGCCTAGATCGTAATATTTGAGATCTATGTCGAGATATGGATGGATGAGTTTTTCTTTGATGAACTGCCAAATGATGCGTGTCATCTCATCGCCATCGAGTTCTACGACGGGATTGTCGACCTTAATTTTTGCCATGTTTCGGACCCTTGTTCTGGAAGAAGTACAGACAATACTTAATTCATGTTTTCTTGTGATGCGCCCTCATAGCAAAGCATGTGCTGGGGTGCAATCTTTTGAAGCAATAAAGCTGGTTTCAAACAGATAAAACCCTTTGGGAAAGGGCTGTGCTTTTGTTTTTAAATGATATATGGCAGAGCAAATTCGAATATATGTGATGGAAATGTTGAATGGCAGGCTCAAATTCTAAGCGCGAAATGCTCACCGAAGGACCGATTGTGATTTTGGTCGAACCGCAATTGGGGGAGAATATTGGTATGGTGGCGCGTGCAATGGCCAATTTTGGCCTGTCTGAATTACGCCTAGTTGCTCCGCGCGACGGCTGGCCGAATGAGAAGGCGGTGTCCGCAGCTTCCAAAGCTGATCATATTATCGAGGGCACTGTCGTTTATGAAACGCTACGAGAAGCGATTGCTGATGTGAATTTTGTCATGGCGACCACAGCACGAGAGCGTGATGGGCACAAGCCAGTTCAGGGCCCGGTGACTGCTGCGCGTGATATGCGCGCGCGACATAATAAAGGCGAGCGAGTTGCTTTATTATTTGGTCGCGAGCGGATTGGACTGCGAAATGATGAAGTTGGCCTGGCTGATGAATTGGTCACTTTTCCAGTTAATCCTGCCTTTGCATCGCTGAATATTGCCCAGGCAGTGCTTTTAATGTCCTATGAATGGCTGAAAACGGGATTGGCATCTGAAACAGATATCCCACATGAAGTTCGCACCTTTGAGCCCGCACCAAAGCATTTATTACATGGATTTTTAGATCAGATTGAAGAGGCTTTGGATGTGCGCGGCTATTTTCGCTCGGAAAAGAAAAAGCCTGCTGTGGTTGATAATTTACGTGCTGTGCTCACACGCCCGGGATTTTCATCTGAAGAAGTGCATTTTTTGCGCGGTGTGATCTCGTCTCTTGATCGATTTAGCCGATCTGCCCCAAAAGGGACATCAGGACCTGGTTTAGGTGGCTCTGATGAAGATGAAATAGGGAAGTCATAGCTTTGCACGAACCAAGCCAACGTCCAGTTTTGCTTTTTGATAGTGGTATCGGTGGCCTAACCGTATTGCGACAAGCGCGCGTTTTAGCGCCTGAGCGACAGTTTATCTATGTGGCCGATGATGAGGCATTTCCTTATGGTTCCTGGCAAGAGAGTGAGCTTGAGGTTCATATTGTTCATCTCATGGGGCGTCTTATTGAGGCGTATCGCCCGGAATTGATCATTATTGCTTGCAATACGGCGTCAACTTTAGTGTTGCCGGCATTGCGCGAAGCGTTTCCGGATATCAAGTTTGTTGGCACCGTTCCGGCGATTAAACCAGCTGCTGAGCGTACAAGTTCGGGCTTGATATCGGTTTTAGCCACTCCCGGCACCGTTAAACGCGCTTATACGCGTGATCTTATTCAATCTTTTGCGCAAAGCTGCCACGTTCGTCTGGTGGGGTCTGAAGATCTTGCAGGTCTATGTGAAGCCTATATGCGTGGGGATGAGGTTGAGCGCACGCAGTTAACGCCCATTGTTGACCAGTGTTTGCTTGAAAAAGATGGAAAGCGCACGGATATTGTCGTGCTTGCTTGCACGCATTATCCATTTTTGGTCAATAGATTTCGTCAGGTGGCAAAATGGCCGGTTGATTGGCTCGATCCGGCGGAAGCGATTGCGCGTCATGCCATTAGCTTGTTGGATCGCAAAAGTCAGGATCAGTTTATTCCCGAACATGACATTGCAATGTTCACATCAGGACAGGTGAGTTTTGCCAAAGCCCAATTGATCAAGGGCTTTGGCCTTACAATTACATCTTAGATCAGTTTTAGCGCAAACGCTTAGATGGTCTTGGCTCAGGAACCAATTCGCCATTAAGGCGACGATCAAGATAATCAGCGCATTCAGCAATCAGTGCATCTGTTTTATCTGTGAAGAAGTGGTTGGCATCCAGCATAGTTTGCTGCGTGATCAAAATGCCTTTTTGTGTGCGTAGTTTATCCACGAGCGCCTGAACGTCTTTTTCAGGGGCCACACGGTCTGCATCACCATGTATGATCAAGCCAGATGACGGGCAGGGTGCCAAGAATGAGAAATCATATGTGTTTGGCTGAGGCGCGATTGACATAAAGCCTTCAATCTCAGGACGGCGCATCAAAAGCTGCATACCAATCCAAGCACCAAAAGAATAACCCGCAACCCAGCAGTTTTTAGAATCAGGGTGCAATGTTTGGATCCAATCCAATGCAGCTGCTGCATCAGAGAGCTCACCAGCACCATGATCAAATGTCCCTTGGCTTCTACCAATACCGCGGAAGTTGAATCTTAAAGTGGTAAAACCGCGCTCTTGGAACATATAAAACAGATCATAAACGATCTTGTTGTTCATGGTTCCGCCAAATTGAGGATGCGGGTGCAATATAATAGCGATTGGTGCGTTTTTTTCAGTACCGGGCTGGTAACGACCCTCTAATCGGCCAGTTGGGCCATTAAAAATCACCTCAGGCATATTTACTCCAATTTATTTGGCCAATCGATCCAAAATGTTTGGGTCAACCGGGGAATTCATTACGCAAGCCTTGACGAACAGAGTTGGTCTAACTAGAAGCTAGTTTAGAATTATTCAAAAGTAGCTTTTGGTGCGTGATATTTAATTGTCGAAGCTTCATAAGCCAAGCGGGGTTGAAAATTCAAGCATAAACGTCACGAAAGTGAAAATGCTTGAAAAAAGGTTGAAATTTAACAATGCATAGACGGGTTTACATGGATTACAACGCCACCGCGCCGCTGTTGGATGCAGCGCGTGAGGCTATGTTGTTGTCTATGGACGAGCTTGGAAATCCGTCCTCAGTGCATAAAGAAGGTCAAAATGCGCGTAGAATCATTAATTCTGCACGAGATAATTTGGCTCAATTAACGTCTGCTGATGCTGCGCATATCACTTTTACTTCTGGTGCGACCGAAGCATCTGCACATCTTTTAACACCACATTACAAAATGGGTCGCTCTGATCTTAAAGTTTCAAAGCTTTACGTCTCTGCAGTTGAACATCCATGCATTTTGTCCGGTGGACGTTTTGCGGAAGATGATGTCGTGATTATCGATGTCGATCACGATGGACGCATTGATCTCGATGCGTTGGAGAAAAACCTGTCAGATCATGACCAGTCTGAGGGTTTACCATTGTTGGCGCTTCAAGCGGTCAACAGCGAAACAGGTGTTGTTCAACCTGTCGCACAAGCAGCGACCATCGCGCGTCAATATAATGCATTGATTGTTATTGATGCAGTTCAATTGCTGGGTAGGCGCCCTTTGTCGATGTCAGACTTGGACGCAGATTTCGTCATTGTTTCCTCGCACAAAATTGGCGGGCCGAAAGGTGTCGGCGCGATTATCTCAAAAGGTGAAATCCTCATGCCATCGCCGCTCATTATCGGTGGCGGACATGAAAAAGGTCATCGCGCGGGCACTGAAAACTTAATTGGGATAAGTGGCTTTGGTGCTGCTTGTGAAATTGCTTTAAAGAACCTACATGTGTTTCAAGAAATTGGAAACAAACGAGATCAATTAGAGCAAAAAATGCAAAATTTGGCGCCTGATTTGGTGATCCATGGCAAGGGTGTTGAACGTATAGCAAACACGACCTGTTTTACCTTACCGGGGATGAAATCAGAGACCATGCAAATTGCTTTTGATATGGAGGGAATTGCAGCCTCATCTGGTTCAGCTTGCTCGTCAGGTAAAGTGAGTGAAAGCCACGTTTTGGTGGCGATGAAAGCAGATTCAAAATCAGGAGCACTGCGCGTGAGTATGGGCCCTCAGACGACGGATGAGGATGTCGATAGATTTTTGCAAGTGTTTGAAAAAATGAATGAAAGGCGTTTAGCGCGCCAGTCAGAAGAATTAGCGGCTTCATAGCAGCTAGATACCATTCAAGGCGGATGTCTTGAGCAATAACGACGAGTTCACACGAGCTATTGGGGTGAAGTGAATTTGTGAATAGAGGAGTATTCCATGCCAGCGGTGCAGGAAACAATTGATCAGGTCAAACAGATTGATGTTGACCAATATAAATACGGGTTTGAGACCGAGATTGAAGTTGAAAAGGCTCCTAAAGGCCTGAACGAAGATATTATTCGCTTCATTTCTGCCAAAAAGGACGAGCCGCAATGGATGCTTGATTGGCGTTTGGCAGCTTATGAGCGTTGGTTGACTATGGATGAGCCGGATTGGGCGCGTGTGAACTATCCAAAGATTGATTTCAACGACATCTATTACTACGCAGCGCCGAAAGGCCAAGATGGCCCAATGACGCTTGAAGATGTTGATCCTGAATTGCTTCGCACATACGAAAAGCTTGGTATTCCGCTCAGCGAGCAGGAAGTGCTTGCAGGTGTGAAACAACGCAAGATCGCTGTTGACGCTGTGTTTGACAGTGTATCGGTTGTGACAACATTTAAAGAAGAACTCGCCAAAGCTGGTGTGATCTTCATGTCGATCTCAGAAGCTATTCGCGAATATCCTGAGCTTGTGCAGAAATATCTGGGCTCCGTTGTTCCGGTCACAGACAATTATTATGCGACGCTAAACTCTGCTGTGTTTACCGATGGTTCTTTTGTGTTTGTGCCAAAGGGTGTGCGTTGCCCAATGGAATTGTCGACTTATTTCCGCATCAATGAGGAGAATACAGGCCAGTTCGAGCGTACGCTGATCATCGCCGAAGATGAGGCGTATGTGTCTTACCTTGAAGGGTGTACAGCACCACAACGCGATGAGAACCAACTTCATGCTGCTGTTGTGGAACTCGTTGCTTTGGATGATGCCGAGATTAAATATTCGACCGTTCAAAACTGGTACCCGGGTGATAAAGACGGCAATGGCGGTATCTATAACTTTGTGACCAAACGTGGTGATTGTCGCGGTAAGAATTCGAAAATCTCCTGGACACAAGTGGAGACAGGTTCTGCGATCACTTGGAAATATCCGTCCTGCATTTTGCGTGGTGATGGATCTCGTGGTGAGTTTTATTCAATTGCGGTTTCCAACGGTCACCAGCAAGTTGATTCCGGCACGAAGATGATCCATTTGGGCAAAGACACATCGTCTCGCATCATCTCAAAAGGGATCTCGGCCGGCGTGTCGCAAAACACCTATCGTGGCCAAGTTTCAGCGCATCGCAAAGCTGCGAATGCACGAAACTTTACACAATGTGATTCTCTTCTCATTGGCGATCAATGTGGCGCGCATACCGTGCCTTATATTGAGGCCAAGAATGCATCTGCGAAATTTGAGCATGAAGCAACGACATCTAAGATTTCGGAAGATCAGTTGTTCTATTGTTTGGTGCGCGGCATTCCTGAAGAGGAGGCAATTGCCTTGATCGTCAATGGCTTTGTGAAAGAAGTCATTCAGGAATTGCCGATGGAATTTGCCGTTGAGGCACAGAAGTTAATTGGAATTTCACTGGAGGGGAGTGTGGGCTAATGGATTTGACAGCTATTGCTTGGTACGCAGCTATTTGTGGAGCGCTTTCAGCGCTGGCACCGGTATTTGGCGGACGAACGACGAGAATTATCGTCGGAGCAGCAGTTGGCATTATCGCAGCAAGCCTCTTCCCTTTAGCGAAGACAATGATGGGTTATTAATCACGGATTTTGAGTTATCGATCCGATTATAAATTGAGCTGAATTCAGCGTAAAAAGTGAGATAAAAATGTTAGAAATTAGAGACCTACATGCGAAAATCGCAGACACCGACACCGAGATTATTCGCGGTCTTAATCTGAAAGTTGAAGCTGGCGAAGTTGCAGCCATTATGGGACCAAACGGTTCTGGTAAATCAACTTTGTCTTATATCCTCGCTGGTCGCGAAGATTATGAAGTCACATCAGGTGACATTATTTATAACGGCGAATATGTGCTTGAAATGGATCCATCAGAACGTGCTGCAAGTGGCGTATTCTTGGCCTTCCAATATCCTGTTGAAATTCCAGGTGTTGCCACAATGGAATTTTTGAAAACTGCTATGAACGAGCAGCGTAAAGCGCGCGGTGAAGAAGAGCTTTCTATTCCTGATTTCATTCGCAAAGTTAAAGAAGCTGCTGGTGATTTGAAGATTGATATGGCGATGCTTAAACGCCCGCTTAATGTTGGTTTTTCTGGTGGTGAAAAGAAACGCGCTGAAATCTTGCAAATGAAGCTTCTTGAGCCTCAACTTTGCGTGTTGGACGAAACAGATTCAGGTCTTGATATTGACGCGTTGAAAATCGTTTCTGACGGTGTGAACGCCTTGCGCGATCCAAATCGTGCTGTTGTTGTCATCACGCACTATCAGCGCTTGTTGGAGCACATTGTGCCAGATAGCGTGCATGTTCTTTACAAAGGCCAAGTGATCAAATCTGGTGATAAGTCATTGGCGCTTGAGCTCGAAGAAAATGGCTACGCAAACGTAATCGAGGCTGCTGCTTAAATCAGATTATCGATTTAAGTATTCCAATTCACCTCTTAGGAGATATCTGATGAACGTTCAGAGTAAAATTGTTAAAACCGCAGCCGAAGAAGCACTGTCAGAGCATTTTTTAAACGCGCTTGGTAGCCTTCCAGGTTCACCTGCTGTTGTTCAAGGGCGCGATAAGATGTTTGACGCGCTGATGAAAAACGGCCTGCCAACGCGCCGCGTTGAAGCATGGCATTATACCGATCTTCGCCGTTTATTGGGCTCAGTTCCTGCAGGCGCTGCAAGTGAAGATGTTGCACTACAAGCAGGTCTTGTTGAAAATGCAAAAGTTCTTTCGATCCTTAATGGTCAAATTGCTGAGGAAATCGATGGTTTGCCAGAAGGTGTTAGCGTTTCAAGCTTTAAAGACGCTTTAGCTGATGGTACCGCAGATTTACATTTCGCGGACACAGAATTCGACGATGCGATTGGACAGCTAAATGGCGCATTTGTGTCTGATGGTTATAAGATCGAGATCGACGCTGATGCTGAGATTGAAACGCCAATTGAACTTCAATTTGTGCAAAGCGGTGGGCAAGCGCATTCGCGTACGCCTGTTGTCTTTGGTGAGAATTCAAGCGCCACATTGATCGAACGTCACCTTGCATCTGATGATGCTGAAGTTTTGGTGAGTTCAGTTAGCCATGTCAGCGTTGGTAAGGGTGCGCAAGCGCGCTGGATCATCGTTCAGGCGCAAAATGAGCAGGCAACACATCTTGGCCAAGTTAATATCGAACTGGCAGAAGACGCAAAACTTGAGCTTTATGTCGTGAATGCCGGCGGTAAGCTTGTCCGTCAGGAAATCGTTGCAGATGTAAAAGGTTCAAATGCGGATTTGGTCTTGCGCGGTGTTAACTTGCTTGGTGGCAATTCACATACTGATGTGACGCTTAAGCTCGGTCATAATGTGCCCAACACAACGTCGAATGAAACATTCCGCAATGTTGTCTTTGATAAAGCAAAAGGCGTGTTCCAAGGTCAGATCAAAGTTGCGCAAATTGCGCAGAAAACTGATGCGCAAATGGCGTGTAACACATTGCTTTTATCAGATGACGCTGATTTTTCAGCCAAGCCGGAACTTGAAATTTTCGCTGATGACGTGATCTGTGCCCATGGTGCAACGGTTGCAGATATTGATCCTGCGCATTTGTTCTATCTCATGGCGCGTGGTGTGAGCGAAAAATCTGCTCGTGGATTGCTTGTCAAAGGTTTTGTGGCCGAGGTTGTTGAAGACCTTGAAGACGAAGCCATTGTTGAAGCGCTTGAAGGTATTATCTCAGACTGGTTGCAGAAAAATGGCTAATATGAACGGCTATGATGTTGGCGCTATTCGGGCGGATTTTCCAATCCTTTCGAAAGAAGTTTACGGTAAACCGCTGGTTTACTTAGATAATGGCGCATCAGCACAAAAGCCAAAAGCCGTGATCGATGCGATCACGCATGTTTATGAAAATGAATATGCGAATGTGCATCGTGGCTTACATTTCATGTCCAATGCGGCAACAGATGCTTATGAAGCAGCGCGCGAGAAAGTGCGCCGTTTCTTAAATGCGCCTTCTGTAGACAATATAGTCTTCACCAAATCTTCAACAGAAGCGATCAATACAGTCGCTTATGGTCATGGTTTGATGGAGCTGGGCGAGGGTGATGAGATCCTCATCTCAATCATGGAACACCATTCCAACATTGTACCTTGGCATTTTGTGCGTGAGCGCAATGGCGCCAAAGTTGTGTGGGCACCCGTTGATGAGGAAGGTGCGTTCCATCTTGATGATTTTAAGGCCTGTATCACCGATAAAACCAAGATGATTGCGATTACGCAAATGTCCAACGCATTTGGCACTGTGGTTCCGATCAAAGAGATTTGCCAGATCGCGAAAGAGCGCAGTATTCCGGTTTTAGTCGATGGTTCACAAAGCGCCGTGCATATGCCAATTGATGTGCAGGATCTGGACTGCGATTGGTTTGTTATGACCGGTCACAAACTTTATGGTCCGTCTGGCATTGGTGTTCTTTACGGTAAAAAGGAACGTTTGAGCTCTATGCGTCCATTTATGGGTGGTGGTGAGATGATCTTGGATGTGACCGAAGATAATGTCACCTATAATGATCCACCGCATCGCTTTGAAGCAGGCACGCCACCGATCGCGCAAGCCATTGGTTTAGGTGCTGCGCTTGATTATATGGATGAGATTGGCCGCGATAAAATTGCTGCACATGAAGCGGATCTTGTCGCTTATGCGCATAGCCAAATGAGCGGGATTAATTCTCTGCGTATTTTGGGCAATGCACCGGGCAAAGGCGCAATTGTATCCTTTGAAATTGAAGGGGTTCACGCCCATGATATTTCCATGGTGATCGATCGCTCAGGTGTTGCCGTTCGCGCAGGAACTCATTGTGCGCAGCCGCTGTTGAACCGTTTTGGGGTCACTTCTACATGTCGTGCCTCATTTGGCATGTACAATACACGTGCGGAAGTGGATGCCTTGGTGGCAGCGCTTGATAAAGCGCGGGCATTTTTTGAATAATTGGAGCTTATGATGAGCAATGAAGATCAAACAAATGATGATGTGAACGCAGAAGCTGCTCCAAACGAAGTGGATCGCACGTTTACAGCCACAGAGATTTCGCGTGAAGAATTGGCGCGTATGACTGATGACATCGTTGCAGCGCTCAAAACCGTTTATGACCCTGAAATTCCAGCGGATATTTATGAAATCGGCTTGATTTATCGCGTTGATATTGAAGATGATCGCATGGTCAAGATTGAAATGACACTGACTGCGCCTGGATGTCCGGTTGCAGGTGAAATGCCGGGATGGGTTGAAAATGCCGTCAGCGCTGTAGAAGGCGTATCAGGCGTCGAAGTTGCTATGACTTTTGATCCGCCTTGGACACCTGATCGGATGTCAGAAGAGGCACAAATCGCAGTTGGTTGGTATTAACGCTTGATCATTTTACACCAAACTGTGTTGTGAGTTGCTCAAAGTACCGGACGTACGCCTTCGCACCTCACGCCTTGTCTGAGTTAAAATTATCGTCGCGTTGCTGAATCAAAGATTTTTCCAACTTGCAATGGTCTAATTTTGGGTAATCATTTCCTACTTATAGGCTTGTTTGTTAACGTATCAGTGATTACATTATCTCATAGATGAATATCGGGCCTTTAACCCGATTATTTTGGAGAATATGATGGGCTTTGAAGTCGTCAAACTTACCGATGCTGCCGTAGAGCGCATCAAAGACATTATCTCATCTTCGGATCAAAATCCTGAAGGCATTCGCGTTGGCATTAAAAAAGGTGGCTGCGCGGGTATGGAATATACTGTTGATTTGGCGGTCGAAGCCAATCCAAAAGACGATATGGTCGAACGCGATGGCGTAAAAGTCTTTGTAGCGCCCGAAGCGACTTTGTTCCTGCTTGGCACAGAGATGGATTTTGAAGTAACGAAACTGCGCTCCGGCTTTGTCTTTAATAATCCGAACCAGACGTCTGCATGTGGTTGTGGCGAATCTGTGGAGCTAAAACCTGCTGATTTGGCTGCTTTGGCCGAAAAAGGTGAGCCGGTTATCCGCGCTGAATAATCAAAATACCTAACTTGAAGCCGCTTCGCGCAATTCTTTGACACGCGACTTGTCGAGTTTTGTTGGCTGGTTGTTTTTATCAAATGGCTGTTTGAGATTAAATGCAAATGGTGTTGAGCCATTGTCGTGTAAATATTCAAGCCGCTCGGCGCCATCCTGCCAGAGTGGCTGAACATCATCTTCAATCCACCACAAAGCGAAGGGTGGCCAATCACCATCGATAAACCATTCATGCCCGCGTTTATATGCTTGGCCATGCAGGCCGTAATAGGTGAAATGAAACAAGCTTTCTAAATCTCCCCATAAAGAGAGTGTTGCCGGGCACCAGCCATCACCTTTTTCCTCATAAAATCGCGGGTAAATTTCATTGCCCCAAGGCGAGGGCCCGGGATCGCTGGCATAGCCAGATCTTGTAATAAATCCAGGAAATTGATCCGCATGGGCAAAAATTGGATCATTATAGGCGCTGAAACTGTCATTTAAGGGATGATCGGCCGGCTCTTTGAAGATGTCGAAGGTGTAAACCGCTAGTTTCATGTTGCTAAAATTCGATATTGATTGCCTTCGAGCACCACCGCCGTCAATTCTTGTGTTGCATAGGCCATGGTATCAGCATTGATGCGGTTTTGTTTGATCTCAATCGGGTGATGCGGAGTATGGCCATGCACAATGACCTTTGAGAACAGTCCATGATAGGAGATGAAGTCTTTTCTGATGGTCATGAGATCATGATTTGTTTGCTCTTCGATGGCAACGCCCGGTCGAACGCCAGCATGGGCGAAGAAATAGTCACCGAAAGTCTGGCCGAACAGCAACTCGCCGATGAATTCGATATGCGACCGCGGTATGGATTGTAAAAGTTCATCGCGGAAAGCAAGCATCTCATCATTGCTGACATCTAAGTGTACGGATTGAACACCGTAGGATAGGGCGCATTCGGCCCCGCCATAGGTCAAAAACGAATATGCAGTGGCAATGGGATCATCCAAGAACCGGATCAGCTTTTCTTCGTGATTGCCTTTTAGGCATGATACATTTTCATTGCTGGCCATGAGATTGATGAGATATTGAATACAGCCTTTGGAGTTTGGTCCGCGATCAATATAATCGCCTAAATGTATGATTTTATGATGTTTAACGGGATATTGTGCCAAATCGTCGGAGATTAGATCATGGATCTTGAACAACAGATCGAGATAGCCATGCACATCGCCAATGGCATAAATGCGTGTGTCGTCCGGCGTATAAGATTCACCAAGGGCAATATTGCTCATGATTTCTTCCGTAAATCTGTCAGTTTGAATAATCTCACGCGGTTAAAACTCAATTTTCATCCCATCTTTGCCAATATGCAATTCGCCTTGCCAATGTTCGCGCACCGCATCCACCCAATCTTGCTCAGTGATACTTGGATCAGCGCCGGGAACAAGATGGTTGAGTGCGAGCGCTTTAACTTCCGCTTTTGACGCGATTTTACCGACATCTCCGGCCGCGGTGTGGCTTCGTAAGAGATGATTTTTCAAACGATCATCTTTAACGCCCAGACTTTTACATAATGCATCGACACCTTTTAACAGCAATGCTTCATGTACCAAGACGTCTGAACTTTTCGCAAAATTCGCCAATTCCGGCATATAGGTTGTATCACCTGATAATGTGACGGCTTTGTTTCCGGCTTGAATGCGGATGGCATAGCTTTCCTCTATGGGCGGATGAATATTTTTCAGTGCTGTGATGCTCAGATCATCACTCGCAAATATTTCGCCTTCAACAATCTCTTCAAATGCAAAAAGCGCGGACAAATCACATCGGCCTTCATCTTCTATACGCAGATCGATATCGAATTTCATCGAGAGAAGAAATCCGTTCCAATAGTCTTGCAAACCTTTTGGACCAATGACTTTGATCGGCTTGTTCAATCCTGCTGTCCAAGCGGTATGGAAAAGCGGACCAAGCTCAAGATAATGATCTGAATGCAAATGCGTAATGATGATCATATCGATCTCAGTCAGTTCCACGGTTTGATCACAGATCCCGCGGGCTACGCCAAGGCCGGCATCGACGACGATGTTTTTGCCGGCGAGTTTAACGAGATGCGAGCAGGGCATATTGGACCCTGGTTTGATCGCTGGACCACCTTTAACGCCAAGGAGCGCGACGCTTGCTTCAGACATGATATTTGCTTCACATTTACTGTTGGAATTTGCGATAAATCTAGATGTATTTGCAGGCCTATGCCAGTATGTAATATGTTTTATATCAGTGTTGGGCAAAATACATGGCGCAAGTAAAGTTTGAACCGCTTTCAAAAGATTTTTCTGAAAATCCATATGAAACCTATGCGGCTTTGCGGGCGCTGGACACGCCTTTTTATTTTGCCGATCAGGATATGTATCTGCTCTCGCGCTATGAGGATGTGAGCCAGATTGCAACGAACCAAAATATGGTGCGATCGCTTGAAGGCTTGGAATCAGAAGAAGACGCGAAGGAACGACAGCGCCGTGCCAATTGGCATGATATGCCCTATCATGAACGTGTGGTGCAATTTAGCCTGCTTGATAGTGATGGCGAGGTGCATCGCCGCTTGCGCAAGCAGGTATTTGGCTCATTTACCTCGCGTTCCATCGCAGCGCTCGAACCTGTCGTGCAGACCTTTGTGGATCAGTTGATCGCTGGATTTAAAGACAAAGATCAGATTGAATTTATTGAAGATTTCGCAGCACATGTGCCGGGCTATGTCATCGGGCATTTATTGGGTGCGCCAGAAGAATATTCAAATCAGCTGAGATTATGGTCTGAACAAGTGGTCCAGTTTTTTGATGTCGATCGCTCAGATAAAAAGAAGCAAATTGCTGAAACCGCGACGCGTGAATTCTTTGAGTTTCTTGTCGATCTTAAAAATGAACGCAGCAAAAACCCCAAGGATGATTTGATTTCCAAAATGATCTTGGATGAGCGCGAAGGGCATTATACCGAGGATGAATTTATCTCCACATGCATGCTGATCCTGATGGCTGGACATGGCTCAACCATTGATGTGTTGGGCTCGGGCATGCATACGCTCCTTAAACATCCCGATGCGATTGCACAGATGCGTGAAGCGCCGGAGATTATCCCAACTGCGATCCAGGAAATGTTCCGCTTTGAACCGCCATTACCGTTTTTTCATCGTCATGCGCTCGAAGATGTGACCATCAGAGATCAAACCTTTCCCAAGGGCACGACATTTGGCTTGCTCTATGGTGCTGCGAACCGAGATCCGAACCAGTTTGAAAACCCAGATCAGTTCCAAATTGACCGCACACCTAACAGACATTTGTCGTTCGGGCAGGGCGCGCATTTATGTTTGGGCAATCACATTGCACGGCAAAATATGAAGGTGATCTTTGAAACGCTGCTGCGCGAATTCAAAGATTTTACGCTGATTGATGATCACGTTTCATACAAACGCGGGCTTTCCGTACGCGGTGTTGAGGCGTTGAATATTGGGTTGGTTTGGTAGCTCATCCATAAAAAAAGCCCCCGCAAAATTGCGAGGGCTTTGTCGATTTGTAAAGTCTAAGGCTTAACTACAGCCGCTTGTGCTGCCACATGTGTCGCATTTGAGGCATGTGCCGTTGCGGACCATGGTGAAGTTTGAGCATTCTGAGCACATATCACCAGTATAGCCTTGCATCATGGCTTTGACGCGGCGGTCGGCTTCAACCTTCTTGCGTTCTGCTTCTGTTGAAAGACCGGTAGCTGCAGCTTTCGCATTTTCAGCAATCTCTTCAGCTTCAGCTTCTGTTTTGAGGCTTTGATCTGTTTCAGAATAATCCCGCTTGAAGGCAGATGCTTCTTCAAACATCTCAGCCACTGCGTTGGATGCAGCTGCCACTGTTGCCATAGAGCCAGATGCAATCGCTGTTACATTTGAGCTTGCTGTTGGACCATTTCCAGCGGACCCTTTTGGCTCTTGATTGATGATTGACAGTTTATGACCACGGGTGAGGCCTTTAGAGACAGCTTCTGTTGTGCCTTCCTGAATGCCTTTACCCATTGGAGTAGAGGAGAACTCAGATTGATCAACATGAGCCAGATCATGACGCTCAAGATAAGAAACAGCCAATTCGCGGAAGACATAGTCTAGGATTGATGTTGCGTTCTTAATCGCGTCATTTCCTTGTACCATGCCTGCAGGCTCAAACTTGGTGAAGACGAAGGCGTCAACATATTCTTCAAGTGGCACACCATATTGAAGACCAAGAGAGACCGAGATCGCAAAGTTGTTGATCAAAGCTCTAAGGGTTGAACCTTCTTTGTTCATATCAAGGAAGATCTCGCCCAAACGGCCATCGTCATATTCGCCCGTGCGCAAGAACACTGTGTGTCCGCCCACTTTTGCTTTTTGTGTGTAGCCTTTGCGGCGACCAGGTAGTTTTTCCTGCTCACGCACCACACGCTCAACAATGCGTTCGACGATTTTTTCAGTAACTTTGACTGCTTGCGCTGCTGCTGGTGCTTCTGCGATTGCTTCAATGGCTTCATCATCATCTTCATCAGCGATCAATGATGCATTAAGCGGTTGTGAGAGTTTAGACCCATCACGATAAAGCGCATTGGCTTTCAAAGCGAGCTTCCAAGAGAGCATATAAGCTGATTTACAATCATCTACACTTGCTTCATTTGGCATGTTGATGGTTTTTGAAATCGCACCAGAGATAAATGGTTGCGCTGCAGCCATCATACGAATGTGGCTATCAACAGATAGGTAACGCTTGCCGATCTTGCCGCAAGGGTTTGCGCAATCAAAGACTGGAAGATGCTCATCTTTGAGGAATGGCGCACCTTCAAGCGTCATCGCACCACAGATGTGGATGTTGGCCGCTTCGATGTCTTTTTTGTCAAAGCCGATGGCTGCCAACATATCAAATGACATGTCGTTAAGCTGCTCATCCGTTAAGCCAAGCGTGTCTTTGCAGAATTCTTCGCCAAGGGTCCATTTGTTAAAGACGAATTTGATATCAAATGCGCTTTCAAGACCTTGGTTGATGGTTGCAATCTGCTCGTCGCTGAAGCCTTTGGACTTCAGAGAACCCGGGTTAACGCCTGGTGCCTGATTAAGGTTGCCATGACCCACAGCATAAGCTTCGATCTCAGCGATTTGGCTTTCTGAGTAACCCAATGTGCGAAGCGCTTCAGGTACAGCGCGGTTGATGATCTTAAAGTATCCACCACCTGCAAGCTTTTTAAACTTAACAAGCGCAAAGTCTGGCTCAATACCTGTCGTATCGCAGTCCATAACAAGACCAATTGTACCTGTTGGGGCAATCACAGTGGCTTGCGCATTGCGGTAGCCGTGCTTTTCACCCAACTCTAGAGCCAGATCCCATGCAGCGGTTGCATGTTTGATCAAGTCTTGGTCTTTACAATCTTCATGAACCAATGGAACCGGGTTTACAGAAAGCTCTGAATAGCCATCTGAATGACCATGCGCTGCCAAACGGTGGTTGCGGATCACACGCAACATGTTTTTCGCATTTGGTTTGTAACCTGGGAATGGACCAAGTTCGCCGGCCATTTCAGCAGATGTTGCATAGGCGACACCGGTCATGATCGCAGTGATAGAACCACAGATTGCGCGGCCTTGATCTGAATCATATGGAATACCGCTTGTCATGAGCAAGCCACCGATATTGGCAAAGCCTAGACCCAATGTGCGGTATTTATAAGACAGTTCGGCAATCTGACGTGATGGGAATTGTGCCATCATCACTGAGATTTCAAGAACCATTGTCCAAAGGCGTGTTGCATGCTCAAAATCGCCAATGGCGAGATTGCCAGTTTCAGCATTTTTAAAGCGCAGCAGGTTCAAGGAAGCCAAGTTACATGCTGTGTCATCCAAGAACATATATTCAGAACATGGGTTGGATGCGCGGATTGGACCTTCAGATGGGCAAGTGTGCCAATCATTCATTGTTGTGTTGAAGTGAAGGCCAGGATCAGCTGATGCCCAAGCAGCGTAACCAATTGATTCCCAAAGCTCACGTGCTTTGAGTGTTTTGGTCACTTTACCATTGCGGCGACCGATAAGGTCCCAATCGCCATCAGCTTCTACAGCGCGAAGGAAATCGTCTTTAATTGAAACGGAGTTGTTTGAGTTTTGGCCAGCTACAGTGAGATAGGCTTCTGAATCCCAATCTGTGTCATAGGTTTTAAACTCGATATCTGTGTATCCTTGCTGAGCAAATTGGATCACACGTTTGATATAGTTTTCAGGAACCTGGTTCTTTTTCGCAGCTTTAATCTCGCGTTTCAGGGCAGGGTTCTGCTTTGGATCAAAGCAGGCGTCATTGTCAGCTTCGCAATTAATGCAAGCTTTCATGATCTGGCCAAGATGTTGCGACACGATTTTCGAACCGGTTACAAGCGCAGCAACTTTCTGCTCTTCGTTCACTTTCCAAGAGATATATTGCTCAATATCTGGGTGATCGATATCAACGACAACCATTTTCGCAGCACGACGTGTTGTGCCACCAGATTTAATCGCACCCGCAGCACGGTCACCAATGCGCAAGAAGCTCATCAGACCAGATGATTTACCACCACCTGATAATGCTTCGCCTTCGCCGCGAACATGCGAGAAGTTTGAACCTGTGCCTGAACCATATTTAAATAGACGCGCTTCACGCACCCAAAGGTCCATGATACCGCCTTCATTCACGAGATCATCTTCAACGGACTGAATGAAGCAAGCATGTGGCTGTGGATGCTCGTAAGATGATTTTGATTTCACCAATTTGCCAGTGAAAGGATCCACATAGAAGTGACCTTGGCTTGGTCCGTCAATACCGTAGGCCCAGTGAAGACCTGTGTTGAACCATTGTGGGGAATTTGGTGCAACACGTTGTGTGGCGAGCATATAAGCAAGCTCATTACGGAATGTTAATGCGTCTTCTTCGCTATCGAAGTAACCGCCTTTCCAGCCCCAATATGTCCATGTACCAGACAAACGGTCAAAAACCTGACGCGCATCTGTCTCAGGGCCATAACGCTCATCTTCAGGCAGTTTTGCGAGCGCTTTCTCATCAGCAACTGAACGCCAGAGCCATGATGGCACATCATTTTCTTCAACTTTTTTAAGAACGGCGGGAACACCAGCTTTACGGAAATATTTCTGCGCTAGAATATCTGCTGCAACCTGACTGAATTGACTAGGTACATCAATGTCTTCCAAGCGGAAAACAATCGAGCCGTCCGGGTTCTTAATTTCACTCGTTGCCTTGCGAAATTCGATCTCGGAGTAAGCGTCTTTTCCTTCTTTAGTAAAGCAGCGTTCTATGCGCATAACTTCCTGTTCCTTTTATCTTTTTCTGCCTGTTCACCCTGCGGTCTTCTTCAGGCCAAAATTCCCCAAATGCCTGCTTTCCTATGGTGTGTCACAATAAGAGACACCGCGGTCCACAAACCTCGATACTATACAGCACTTTCACTCAAAAAAGAACCGTATATTGTGTTCTACATTTTGAAATATACTAGATGTAGTATTAACAAAACGTTAATTTGTAAATTGAAAATATCTAAAAACCGCCGGTTTTTTTCCATTTCCCCCAAATTTTAGCACGCAAAAACACTTCGCTTGAAAAAGCGTTTCAACTCATAAAACAATGGATTTTGCTGGTTTTGGTAACCCCTCCAGCTCGCCGCCGCCGCAACGTGAAAATCATTAGGCGCGACTCGCAGCCAATCGTCAAGTGATAGTTTTATCCAAAATTGCACCCACAATATCTAGTGTGTCCATTCTGTGAAAACTGGGGAAAGATTCATTATTTGTTAATAGCTCCCTTTTGTTTCACTTGGAGCCTCCGATTCTTGCCGGAAAACATGGATTTGTTACACAAACGTCATAATTATGTAGTGGCCATGTCATGAGAAAATTCTATCGCCAACCGGACTTTATCAACAGGAGCGAAGTTAATTTCCATGTTTATTGGCACAAAAAATTTTTTATTTTCAACTTTTCTAGTGGCGAGTTTTACAACGTTATCCACACCTCTGGCGGCTGGCGAGTATTTCAACCGGGTGTCTTCATTTCCGGTGAACCTCAATCTGCCCAGTGATGTCGATCAGAAAACTGAAACATCAGCTGAGATCATCGCCGCAACAAGTGATGGCAATATGTTGGTCTATTCTGATAGTCCATTGGGCGCGATTGGCTTGATCGATATCAAGGATCCTAAATCTCCCAAAGCAATGGGTATCATCAAGTTAGAAGGTGAGCCAACGTCTGTCTCCGTCAATGGTAAGCTCGCTTTTGTCGCGGTCAATACTTCTGAAAGCTATACCAAACCATCAGGCAAGTTGTTGATCATCAATTTGGAGAGCAAAGAGATCGTCTCAAGCTGTGACCTTTCTGGTCAACCTGATTCGGGCGCCTTATCCATGGATGGCGCTTTAGCGGCTGTTGCGATTGAAAACGAACGCGATGAAGATTTAAACGATGGCGTGATCCCACAGGCGCCTGCCGGATTTGTTTCAATTCTTCCTGTTGCCAACGGCGCGTTTGATTGTAACGCCATTATTAATGCAGATGTCACAGGCCTAGCTGGAATTGCACCAACCGATCCAGAACCAGAATTTGTTGATTTTAATGCCAACAACGAACTTGTCGTGACATTGCAGGAGAATAACCACATTGTTGTTCTAAATGCTGATGGTTCTGTTCTCTCGCATTTCTCCGCAGGCACAGTTGATCTGGAAAATGTTGATATCGATGAAGAGCGTGCGCTGACATTTGATGGCACACTCAATGATGTGCCACGCGAACCTGATGCCGTTCAATGGTTAGATAACGATCGCTTGTTGATTGCCAATGAAGGCGATTATGAAGGCGGATCACGTGGTTTTACGATTTTCTCGAAGTCAGGTGAGGTACTCTTCGAATCAGGATTGGAATTTGAATATAAGGTTGCCATGGCGGGTCACTACCCGGAAAAACGTTCTGGCAATAAAGGTGTTGAGCCCGAAGGTTTGGAAGTTGGCACATTTGGTGGCAACAAACATATGTTCGTTTTATCAGAACGCGGTTCGGTCATTGGTGTCTATAAAGACACAGGCACAGAGCCAGAATTCGTTCAACTACTGCCAACAGGTCTCGCACCTGAAGGTGCGATCGCCATTGAAGGCCGCAACTTGCTGGCTGTTTCTAATGAAAAAGATTTGATTGAAGATGGCGGCGTTCGTTCGCATGTCACACTTTACCAATATGGCGCGGATGCATCGCAATATCCGATGCTAACATCTAAATTGGATGATCATGGTCGTCCAATCGGTTGGGGTGCATCGTCTGGTTTGGTCGCTGATAGTGAAAACCCGGGCATGCTTTATGCCGTTAATGACAGCTTCTATCGTTCGCAGCCGCAAATCTTCAAGATTGATGCAACGCAAGTCCCTGCGCAAATTGTATCTGCAACGCCAATCATGCGTGATGGCATGCCAGCTCAGAAACTGGATATGGAGGGCATCGCACTTGACGGGAAGGGTGGTTTCTTCATCGCTTCTGAAGGACGGACAGATCGTTTGACCCCACATGCGATCTATCATGTGAATGCCAAAGGTGAGATCAAAAATGAAATCGCCTTCTCAGCAGAATTGCTCGCTGTTGAAAAACGTTTTGGTTCTGAAGGTATTACCAAAAAAGGCGATGATCTTTGGATCGCCATTCAGCGCGAATGGAAAGATGATGCTGCTGGATTTGTAAAATTGGTCAACTACAATCTTGAGAGCAAAGAATGGGGTGCTGTACATTATCCACTTGATGGCAAAGATAAAGGTTGGGTTGGTCTGTCAGATATCGCAATCTTCGGTGATTACGCTTATATCATTGAACGTGACAACCAAATCGGTGCTGAAGCTAAGACTAAGAAAATTTATAAAGTCGCGGTTTCAGAATTGAAGGCTGCAAAACTTGGTGGCACATTGCCAGTGGTTACCAAAGAGCTTGTGGTCGATCTACTGCCAATCATGCAATCATATGGCGGCTATGTCGTCGATAAGGTTGAAGGTTTGGCAATTGATAAGAATGGCCAGATGTTCATTGTGACCGACAATGACGGTGTTGATGATTCAAATGGTGAAACACAATTCATCAAATTGGACGTGATCGCAACGATGTAAGTAACCAAGATACCATTGGGCAGACGCTTAAAAAGAAAGAGCCGGATAATATATCCGGCTCTTTTTGTTTGTCTATTTCGTTAAAACCGCTGTTAGCCGCCTTTGGCGATCGGTTCTTAATATTGCACGCCCATATCCCAAGGGAAGACGATCCATGTATCTTGGCTCACCTCGGTGATGAAGGTATCGACCAGCGGGCGGCCTTTGGGCTTTGCATATACGGTGGCAAAATGTGCTTTTGGGAGCATGGCCCGGACAATGCCTGCGGTTTTGCCCGTATCGGTCAAATCATCAACGATCAGAATGTCTTCGCCATCATTTTTGCGTAATTCCGGCGAAATTTCTTTTAAGATCTGCATGTCGCCCTGATTTTTATAATCATGATAAGACGCCACGCAGACTGTATCAATCATGCGGATATTCAACTCCCGACAAATAATTACGGTTGGTACCAAGCCGCCGCGCGTGATGCAAACAATGCCTTTATAATCGGTTTCTTGGCCAGCGATGCGCCAAGCAAGGGCGCGCGCATCTCGGTGAAACTGATCCCAGGATACGGGGAAGAATTTTTCAGAAGGTGTCATGATGGACCTTTATGATTTTATACGAAATATCTGTGAGTGGGCGGTAGAATAATGCCTTAGCCCAAATTGGCAAGCATCTGCACAATGTCATCAGCTGCTTTGTCCACATCTTCAATGTTGAGACCGCGTACGATAATTTCAGTTGAGAAGCTGCCATCATCACCAAATCGCGGATAAGACCCAATGCTAATATCAGGATTGTCTTTTTGGATAATGCCCAATGGCGTTCCGATCACACCTTCGCCATGCGTGCATGGGACAGAACGTGATAATAATTTTTGTCCCGTTTGAAGGGTAGGGACGACATTATTGAGCATGGCTTCGAAGACTTTTGGAACGCCTGCCATGACATAAACATTTTCGATGATAAAGCCGGGTGCCTTTGATACCGGATTATCGATATGTGATGCACCTTTCGGCATGCGCGCCATGCGTTGACGCGCGTCGGTAAATTCCATCTCCCGGGATGCATAATGCGCAGCCAGTAAGCTCATCGCATCATCATCATAAATACAATCGACTTCGAAAGCTTTGGAAACCGCGTCAGCTGTAATGTCATCATGGGTTGGACCAATGCCGCCGGATGTGAAGAGATAATCATATTTTGCACGCAATGCATTGACCGCGTCAACGATTTCACTTTGCTCATCAGCGACAATACGAACTTCGCGCAAATTGATCCCAACAGATGTGAGTGTTTGCGCCAAATGCCCGATATTTTTATCGCGTGTGCGACCAGACAAAAGTTCATCTCCGATGGCCAGAGCCGCAGCGGTTACTTCTAATTTGCTATTCATATCTTCCAACCTTCATTATCGACATTGCCTTACATGATAAGTTGAGAAATGAAAATGTTTCTATCGCCTCTAAGCGCGCAAAATTGATAAAAAAGAATCACTTGCGTCCATTTGTTTAGCAATTGATTCGGTTTGTTTATTCATTGCCTTAACTTTGCTGGCATAGCCAAAACAGGGCAAAGTAAAGGCTTGAGATTTTTATTTTGAAAATCGATCAAAAAGAACTTGATTGAACATGACTTGTTCGTGTAGGCAGTCAGCTAGCGTGCGGGCATGGCGGAACTGGTAGACGCAAGGGACTTAAAATCCCTCGGCCTTAGGCTGTCCGGGTTCGAGTCCCGGTGCCCGCACCATTTTAAAATCACCTTCTTGAATAGACTCTAAGATACTGAAAGGTAAGGACTTTTTGGTGTTCAAGATGCCTTCTTTACGGTGGTACATCATCGGGCCAAAAAACGCCAATCTAAGCACTAATTTACGAAGCGCTAGATCACCAGTTTCCCATATTTTACAGGGGTTTGAGAGGAATTTTACAGAGAGTTCAAGCGCATCCCCTTTGGTGAAGCTTTTTTTGACCTTTTTTGAGCTTAAATTCTCTATCTTTTCCTCTAGGAGCAGCTTCTCTTTATCCAAATCAGCGATTTTACGTTCATATGCACGCGTGACGGATGTGCTGCTGCTTTCAATGATTCTTTCTAAGAAGACGTCCAATTGCTCTTCTATGGCCTTTAAATCGTCGTTCAGGCTTGTTTTAAGGGCTACAAGGTGTTCAGCTTTAATATCCCACGCACGATCTACCATGGCCTTTAGCATGACGACTATTCCTTGCGTTGGACGCATCGTTTTCAGCATTGCTTCAAAATCACCTTCAATGCGCTCTTTGCGAATTGACTTGCCATATGATGCACATCCTTTTGTTTGGCAGGTGTAGTAAGCATATCTTTTAGTCTTTCCTTTCGACCAGCCAGAACGATAGGGAACATTGCAGTCGGCGCACGTCGCAAAACCTCGCAACGGGAAATCTTCATGAATGTCTTTGCGCACAGGGGCATGCGGCTTCTCTTTAAGACGGTCTTGAATCTTCTGGTAGGTTGCCTTTGAGATCAATGGTTCGTGATGCCCGGGTCGAATTGATATATCCCAATTCGGTGCGCTGACATATCCTGCATAGATGGGCTGATTGAGTAGACGCGTAATCCTTGTATTTAGAACTTCACCTTTTCGTTTGGTTTTCGGGAAGTCTGGTTTACTTTCCAAAAAGCGTTTTACTTCAACTTGTGAAGCGAAGTGACCTGAAGCAAAACCCTCTAGCGCTTCTTTAACAATCGGACCAAGAAGAGGATCGGGAATAAGAATTTTCCCGCCCGCTTTCGATTTTTTGTACGTGTAACCTTCTGGAGCCTTGAATACCCAAAAACCTTGCTCGAGACGAGCTCGCATTTTTTGAACTGTTTGGCGACCATTTTGCTCGCGCTCAAGTTCACCTTGGGCAGCGAAGATAGTTTCTACAAATTTGCCTTCCGGTGTTTCATCGAAATTGTAGTTGAGGCATTCACGCCTTGCACCTCTGGCAGCCATAATGCGGCGTAGCTTGAGATGGAATTCCGTATCACGGGCATAGCGTTTTAGATCGTCAAAGATCACAACGTACTTATCGCTTGGGCGCTCAGTTTTCATTGCATCCAAATAAGCGAGCAGGGCAACCATGCCGGGACGGTTCATAAAGTCGCCGCTACCGGATACATCATCTGGAAATACTGCATCAACAACGTAGCCGTGTTCCGCTGCATGTTCTCTGCAACGATGTTCTTGACTTTCCAAGCCGGCACCGTCATTTGCTTGGCGTTTTGAGGACACGCGGCAATAAATTACGGCTCGTTCAGGAGCGTGGTGGGCTTTGTTTTTGGTATTGCTAAGTAATAAGTCTTGTCTCACCCGTTTTCTCCTTTGTTAAGTTTGTTCGTGCTCGTCATTTGATTTAATATGGTCGATAATCTCTGAATCCTCGTAAGCATTCAAAACCTCAAGGGCATCGCTTGCAAAATCGCCGATGACGTTTTCCAGCGCAATTGCGGTTTCATCTTTTGTGGCTGAATCCTGCACTGAGTTCAGCGGATGGATTTGAAAACCGAGTTCTATAAAGTTGACCACAATTTGCCAGAGTGTTTCAACCAATTCGATTTTCTGATCATCTGAGATATCCACATCATCAAGAAATGCCTGATAGTAATCAACATCAAGACCAAATTGAAGCGAAGTTTTATCTGTTTTTGTTTGGATCAATTCAGTTTTTGCATGATCGTGAAATATTTCCTTTATGTGCGTGTTCTTATCCATTGTCACCCTCGCGCTATTATTGAAATGGCCTTCGCGGATAATCGGTTATCCGCGAAGGTTTAAGTTTCTTACCGACCGATCTCCGGGGCATTTTGGTTTTGCCCCTGATATCCTTGTCCTTGACCATAAGGCTGTTGCCCGTTTGACTGATGAGCTGCGTTATTCATTACCTGATCACGCTGGTCAGACATCGAGTGGTCGCCATTGTTTTGTGTAGGATTATTCTGTTGATTTTGCCCTTGGTTTTGAGCGCGATCTTGTTGTCGCAGGCGATCAACACTGTGATACGCTTGTTCAGCTAAGCGTTGAATTTTTAAAACATCTGTTCCAGAGAACGCATAAGTTTCCGCTGGTTGTCCCGTTTTGGGATGGGTATAGGTTCGCGCAAATGTAACATTATAAAATGCCTTGCCTTCATTGGAGTAGTTTCTCCAAATCTTGGCATTTACGCTTCCATCGTTTATCCGCTCAACAGGTTGAGCCCTTTTATTTCCGTTTGTGTTTTCATCTGTCATTGTATTTACTCCTTTTCTTAGTTGGTTGATGACAAAGGGTCGTGATCTTATCACAAAAAAGAACAAAACAAGAACATAAATCTATAACACTCTGATTTAAAACGAGAGTGCAGGCATGCTCTTGTATTCGCCATGTTCTCATCTTTCTGGTCCGTTCAAATTTGGGCCATGAGATGGATTATTGTTTTGATGATAGGTTTGATTTGGCCGGGCGTTCTTTGCATGCGCCATGGCTGCCTCGCGCTGTTCTCGCATCCATGCATATTTGAAGTTGGATTGATCAACAGGACGGGCGATATGCTCTGGCGGTCTTAGATTCGCTTTGGGCTGTTGTTTGCCGACCATGGAAGAGCCGCGACCATCTTCTGACTGCTCACCTCTGCCATCACCGCCAGACTGCTCGTCATGCAGATTAATCACGCGTGTCGTTGACTGCTGGCTGGGAATAAACCTTCGAGATTGCGCTTTAGCTTCATACGCAGTGCTCTCCCGCTGCTTCTGCGCCTCAGGCTTTGCAAAATGCTGTTGCATCGCATGACCATCGGGATCGGCGCGACGTTGATAATCGCGCCCGAGCTGGGGCAATGATGCAAGGACTTCGGGTTTCATCCACGTGCCGTAATATTGCTCAGCACCGCTCTTGCGTCTGATATTTTCTGCCATCACAGGCCTCCATTTAAGATAATCCAAATCCGTCGGGGGATATCGGTGTAGCCAAAGAGATAAATCAGTGCCGCGATCCACCAGAAGCCGATCAATCCACTAATTGATCTGAGACGTTTTGCGATGCGCTCATAACGGTTTCGTTTTTGAATGCCATCCAGATTTTTAGGGCGGAAGATGCGTTTGATCCTGCGCATAATTTTGTCCGGTGCGAACTCTGAACGACCATCTATCCATACACTCACAGGCAATAGAAACGGTTTGCCATGAAACGGGTTGATATCGATCCGATCTCGCAAAGGGTCAATCGCAGCTATTGGTGGTATATCCACTAGAGCAGGCTTGTTGCGGCGGATAAACAAAATGCCTTGATCCATCTGCCGGATTTCATCAGCGTAGAGAAGCGGTTTGCCATCTTCACTGATATTCCAGCCTGAATTCCAATATTCACTGGCTTCCGGTTTACCGCTCTGACTTCGCATCATCACCGCTTGCTTGCCGAGCATTTTTTCAATGACTGAGAGCGTTTCTGGATTGCGTTGCCCGGGAAGAAACAATTTGATTTCGGTTTCGCTGAGAAGTGTGTCCAGCGCATCTTTGCCATACGCGCGGCGGAACGCGGCGAGGTCTTGAATGATGAGTTTGAGACGAATGCCAAAGCCGCGTCCCCACGTCATCAGGTCTGCCAGGCCATCAATTTTAAAGTTGGTCGCTTCATCTGCGATGACATGCACAGGGACATGATAATTCTCATGTCGCTTAAATTCTTGCAAGGCGCACCACTGGATTAAAGAAACAACGTTCTTTTGTGCTTTCATGCGAGAGGGATCAGCAATTACAAAGACGCTCAATGGTTTGTGACCGTATATCGGATCACGTTTCATATCAGCAAAACGAAATGTCGAGCGCTTGGTTTTCTTAAAAGCCCGTGTTGCGCGGTTATAGCGTTCTAAAGCTTGCTGCGCACCGCTGAGAAAGCTCTCCGTGGTCTTTGAATCGACGCTGCCAAGAAGCTGCGCGGCCTTCTCGGAGATTTCAATGAAGTAAGCGACATAATCACCGACATCTTCCTCTCCGTGACTACCCACCCATGGCGAATTTTCGATAGGCATCTTTGCAAATTGTGGTTCGCCGTTATCATCCGGCGCTGCTGGCAGTTTGCCAACCACCCAGAGCGCATGATTGAGCAGCTTCTGGCGATCATTCAATAGCGCCGCAACATCGCCAAGCGTTGCTTCAAAACCGTCAATTGTGATGCTGACTTGAATGGCAAAGCCTATCAGATCACGCGAACCATCGCGGAAGAATTTATTGTCTCCTCCATCACTTGCAGGTTCAGGATAAAGCTGCATTGCGATTTCATGGGTGTCATCAGAGACATCTCTAAGGCCACCCTCCCGCCAGAAGTTGTCTGCCATCAGATTGAGTGGATTGTAGTAATCTGAAGGGCCAACTATATCTGCGTTTATATCTCCGAAGTTTAATAGCCGGACTTCTTCACCGTTATCTTCGAGCGCGCGTTTTAAAACGGCGGTATTTTCTGATTTAAAATCGGTGATGAGCTTGCTGCCCGGTGTGGTCAGGGTAGTCGGCTGCACAATGCCCACTGTCTTGCCAGAACCCGCCGTGCCAACAATTAATGCATTGGATGCAAAGTTGCTGGTCACCGCTTCATGGTTCATTGCGCCCCAATAAGGGGCAGCGCCGTTAGGAGTAATATCATGGCTTAAATCTTCGATTTCTCTGAGGAAGTCGGCAGTGCCTTTATGTCCCGTAGGTGTATTGCCTGCCAATTCATCATAATGATTGCTCAGACCCCATAGGCTGTCTTGCATAATAGTCATGCCGCATGCGGTTACGAGGCTTGCCGCTGCGAAGGATGGGAGGTTGATGTAACTACCTTGAAAGGCTGGGCCAAAATAATCCCATGCATAGACAGCACCGCCTCCAAGGATCATGTTTTGGATGTATCGGCCACCTGTACGACCGATATTGGGTGAATTCGCCATTATCGCCTCCGTCTATGTGTCGGAGGCGACGTAAGCCCCGTCGCGCAATCTGATGAACGTTACAGATGCACCCGCAGCATCAAAATAATCCTGCCAGAACTGAACAAGTTCATCTTCTGTGCAGTAGGAATAAGCTCCATTGCCCAATCCCGGGCGCACCAACAGGTACACTGTCACTTCGGCTCCATCCAGCGAGCGCGGCTTTACTTGCTTGAAATAGGCCTGAGTTTGGAACTTGGAGAAGCTGGGGAGGTGACCTTGGGTGCTGCAAGCCTGCATCTCTACCGTGTGTTGGATCATGTCAGAAACAACGATCAGTTTGCGGCTTTGTCCCTGATCTTGCATTTCACGCAGACGTGCCATGTTTTGAAGCTGTTCAAGAATTGGGCTTTCGTGGTCTTGTTGTTGACCCGCTCTGGCTTTTCTCGCAAAAACGCGTTCAAGTGCTGGCGCAATTTTTGTGTCGAAAACCTCTTTGCGCTGACGATCAAGGTAGGCTTGACTTGCCCCAGATGCGCCGATGTTCTCTAACTCGATACTTGTTTTCGCAGATGCGCATATCTCCAGAACAGGGGCAGGGACACTGCCAATGTCTGTTTTTTCTGTCGTGAAGATTTTAAGGCTTTCATTGAAACCCAAATCGCGATCATAAACCGCTTTGATTGCGTTTTTGAGGTCGCGGCTTTGTACAGCATCAAAACGCGGCTCTGATGAATCCACCAGTACAACTGTTTGATCTTGCGGTTTTTGCGTGGGATAACAGCCAACCACATCGGGTTTGATGGTGTTAATATCTTGGTAGGCAACATAGCCCATGGAAGCGAGTGCGCTTGTTGAAAGCAGCGCCATCGCTGCAAGTGCAAAGTAGTTTCTTTTCTGGATGCGACGCGCGCCACGTCGCTTTGATGATCGTCTTGCCATCATCATTCTCCTTGTTGCTGTTTATAAGTAAATCGTGCCGCGCTGATCAGAACGGCGGTGTGTCGTGTAGTTCTTTTGTTGAATTTGATTGCGAAGCTTCTGCGAAACGCGAAGCATTCAGAACGCGAGATACGGCGTTCTTATGTGTCTCACTCAAAAGCATTAATGCAGACTGAACCGCTTCATAAGCTGCCTGCTCAGCTTGCTGACAGGCCTGATTATTTGCATCAGGAATAAAGTACACGCGATCTCGCAATCCGTCGGATACGCTGATGTGTAAATCCGTAGGAACTGCACGGTGACCACCGATGATATCGGACAGATTGTTTTCTTCGGCAATTTTTGCTTTTAAGGCATCTTCAAAGTTCGAGATTGCCGCCAATAACGCATGGTGATCTTTGCGCAATGCTTCGCATTCTTCTTCACGTTCAGCTTTTTGATCAGCCCAATCATCAAGCACATCGCTCAATTCATCGCTTGCATCTTGGAAGATGTCATCAATATCCTCCAAGGCGTTTTCGCGGATATCATCGATCTCACCCATTGCGACCTCAAATGCATTTGAGGCTTCGCTGTAGCCAGGAATGGGATCACTCGTTAAGCCAAGACCCGTTCGCCAGTTTAAGATGGCAAAGGCCGTGCCGACCGCCATAAGCGAGTAAGATTGATAATCAGAGAATACTGCTTTCAAAACATCAGCATTGAGCAGTAGATTGCCCGGATCGCCTGTTGTTCTGACGATTGCTGTAAAACCGAGTAGGGCTGCTATTGAAACTCCGGTAGCAAGAGCGCAGATGCGCGCTACATATCTTTTGGTGCAAATGCTCGGTGTATTTTCTCGGGGCGTGTTTTTACCCACATTCCAGTATTTTCCAAATATATTGCCGCCAATGAGTGCGGATAGAACTGTGCTGACACCCGCGATACTAGCGCCGTAACCCAAGGCCTCGGCAAAACCAGAAACAATACCGCCGCTTAAGAAAAATACCGCATTAGCCGCGCCCTCAAATATTGTTGTTGTGAACAATAAGGCAGTGTTGGTAACCGCATCGGTTTTGATAGGCGGGCGTGTAATGTTATGGTGAAGCTTGAAGGCTATGACCGATTTTTGCGCTGATTTGGCTTGATCGATTGTATGTGATAGACGCGATGCAGCCGAGTCTGAAATCGCTGTCATCTGCGTTTCCGCAAATTCTAGCGAGCGATTTACATCAGACACTTTATGATCAGGATTGGTAGACAGGGCTTCGACTTCAGCGTTGAACCGCTCGATCATTTCATTGAGCGTGATTTTTACGTGTTCCACCCATTGATACACAGCAGCGTCGGTGCCGCCTTTGTGCATGTATTCAATCGTGTGATCATTAGGTTGGTTCTGGCGTAGTACCTTCTCTAAAGCGCGACGGTTCCGGCGGGATAGTTTACTCGGATTGCTAGAGTAAAAATTCATAATTAATCACCTGTTCTACTTCAAAATTTCTAGATTTAGGATTACATAAATCTGAAATTTCAAAAGAGGGCAGACGGTGACGTGTCACCCCTGTCATGGTGACAGTTGAACGAAATCAAAGACTTAATTCAAAGCGTGTATGAGAGTGATGATGAGAATCGTCGCATTTTGTTTGGGAAATACCTCGAAAGTCTGCGTGCACGCAGCGCGAGAAATACAAATGAAGGCGCAGCTGAACTTTTAAATGTTACAGATCGGACCTTTCAGAGAATCTTGAAGGGCCAGAATGCAAATAAGGATACGCGGAAAAATCTGCATGTCGTTTTGCAGATTTTCATCGATAATATTGATGACGGCGATCCAATTCTGGATTTTGATACTTGGGTTTCGCAAAACGAACAGGCAATCATAGCGACCAACCTCTTCGATGAAATAAACGATGGTGACCAAAAGGTTGTCCTTCAACACACCCCTCTAACTTCAAGAAGGTTTTCAATACATGTTGGCGCAACTATCGCTGCCTTGGTGGTTGTCTTCGTAGCAATATCTGTATGGCTGTGGTTCAGTGAAGAGGCTGAGCAAACACCCGATGTTTTCGTTGAGGGTAATGCAGCCGACGCTGAAACCTTTCCAAATATCTCACCAACCGCGGCAGAATTGCAGGAGATTGATTCAAGTGAGATTGATGTCCTGAAAATAACAAAATCCGGCGAGCGAAGGCGCAGCATACACCATCCTCCGCGAGCATTGTTTACGGTCTGGAATGGTAAGATATTCTTGAAGGACTTAATTTTACCGAACTACAATCCGATTTCGAAGATAGAATATTCACGCTTTAGTAATGCTTGGACAGTTTTCGAACCAAGTGACGATCTATTGGATCGATCTCTGGCACCAAATGGGGAGTTTCTTGTAAAGGCGACCTATGTAATCGGCGGCAAAGAAGCTGAAAAAGAATATGATCTCACAACCCAAAAAGACTATCATTTGAGAACTGTCGTGAAAGGTTTTGATATAACATCAAGGGTGGGGAACATCAGCCGCCACGTATCTTGCGTCGATGATCTTTGCGCTGTGCAGCGCAGTCATAACAACAATCTACTATGCTTTGGACCTGTGACACGCGGTCGGCTCATTTCTGGATTTGATAAATATGAGGTTGATCGGAGCATATGCACACAAGACGCTCCGCTTCCATTGTGTTTAAGCGAAAAAGAGCTTGGGTTTAAGCTTGGTCGGGAAGCCAGAGTGGTTTTCGAAGTTGATTTAATCGATGGCACGTCTAAGCGTTTTGACGTTTCACCGCGGACAGAAGGCGTATTGAGACCAAACGGTGATTTTGTAGCTTTAGATGCTTTGGGAGCTACATTAACCCATAAATGCGATTAAACGCGTCAGGACATTAAGGTTCCCAACTTTGGCTGAGGCCTTGCCTTGGATCGGTAGAAATCTGATATTCAAGATATTGCTCAAGCTTGGCTCCAACAAAGCCAAGCCGATCTCGAGCCAGAATAAGAAGTAAATCTGCTGCTGTCGCTTCTGCTTCTTTTGAAAAATCTATCAGATGCCTTTCTTCAATGGCTTCACCTGATTTTCCATTGACTGAACATTCTCGCATAATCTCGACGTGACCGGTCGTATAGATTTCTGCATAGATGCTACTCTTTTTCTTGCCAGATTCTTTAATTTCAATTGTTGGACCCATGACTGATGCAGACGTATCTTCGATTTCGATTTGATTGCCGTTATTGACCGCGTCAGCACGAAACTCATGCAAAACACCCAGTACATGCTTTTGCACCTCTGTAAGGTAATTTGTCCGCCATCTCATTTCCTCGAAAACTTTAGCAACCATCTAAAAATTGTACCAAACTATGGCCTCTAGTTTCAAATTTGCACTCACTTTCCGCAAAGTGGTATAATGAATGTAATAATAAATGAGGGTTTTTGTGCGCAGTTATATCTCTGATTTTAATGCGAAATCTGGTATTGAGACCGATAAGTTTGATCTTGCTTTGGCACAGGCTGGAGTGAGTAATGGGCGTAATGAGAGATTTTTGAATATGCTTGAAAACGGCGATGGGTTTTCTGGCAAAGGCAAAAGCAAAAATTCTGATCTGGTTGATATTATTCTGACACAAAGTCCTGAATATACCGCTCTTTATAAAAACACTATGCAGCGAGTTCGTGATGCGGAAGATGCCGTCGACCGAGTTATAGTTATTGCGACCGAACGTTTCAACATTAGCCAAGCTGCGCTTGACGTCATGATTAGTCGTGCCGCTGAGTTGCCCGATGGCACTAAAGTTGCTCGTTCTGAGAAAGATGGATTGGTTTACACATTGGACGGTATGTTGATCGATCAGGACGAAGCTGCGCAGATTGAATGGACGGGGCGTGAAGATAGCCTTGAAGATATCCAAGCTGCGCAAGATCGCGTCGAAGCTGATTTCGAAGTTCTGACAGGCGCACGTCAAGATGAGGTTCGCCTTGGTGAAATTCGCGAAGAAATGGAAATTGAGCCTGATGCAGATCGCGTGAAAGACTTGGGCGAAGAGGCAGAGGCAATCCAGAAACGGAATGAACAAATTATAGATGCACAAAACAATGTAAATGTCGGCAATACCGTCAGCACAACGAGCTTTGATGTATCAGCGTCTAGTGTCCTCGATCTGACCAAATAGCTATTTCGCTCTTTTGAATTTACCACATTCGCGCTCTACAACTGATAATACAATAGTGGTTGGCACGTATTGCGGATACTGTCGCATAACTTCGATAATTTCTGTGTGCCTTCGTTCTTTCGTCTCTTCGTTACCTTGATACCAAACATTTACGCAGTCAGCGATAGAAGGGTTGGTTTGGGCGGCGATGACACCAAGCATTAGTATTGATGTGGCAATGAACCCATCCTGATTTTTTCGTTCAAATTTTAGAAACTCTTGCATCTGTTTTGATGGTTCTGTAGCCTGTGTAGGCGTTGCTGCGAATGCCGCAGTTACACTCAATAACAGTGAAAAACTGATTCTCTTTAATTGTGAAAATTTGCCGAAAATTGGCCTGTTACAAAACTGGTCATTTTGTTTTAATGTTTGATTTTTCTACAGAATTTTGTATGATTATTAAAGAGCGAAGGAGTAACTTCGCCGCGTTTTCTAATAAAAAGGTAATGGATTCAAAGGGTGTTTCATCATGGAACAGAATGACCAGTTCTGTATCCGTTGGTGAGTAACACTTTAAGGAGATTTACCTATGAATGCGACCTATAATGATGACCCGGTGATGAGTTTGTTCTCTAATCGTGGCGAACGAAAATACCTCAACAAAGAAGAACGTAAGCGCTTCTACAAATCCAGAAAAATGATCAAAGATTTACACGAACGTACGTTTGTGGAGCTGCTCTTTTGGACAGGGTGTCGGATTAGTGAGGCACTGAATCTAATTTTGATGCGCGTGAATGTTGAAGATTCGTGTGTTGTGTTTCAGACACTGAAACAGCATGGCAAAAAGAAAGGTACAACATTTCGTATTGTTCATGTGCCGCGCAAGTTTATGAAGCGCCTAAACAAAGTGCATGGCATTATCAGAACCCGAAAGGATGCGCTGGCCGACCATACAAAACGGCTCTGGCGTTTTGGGCGGCAAAAGGGCTGGCGTCTCGTTAAAGGCATCATGACCAAAGCCTCTATCTTCGGCATCAGAGCCACCCCAAAAGGCCTGCGCCATACCTTCGGCGTTCATTGCATCTTGTGCGGCATTCCCGAGACCCGCCTACAAGACTGGATGGGTCACGCCAATCTGCGCACCACATCTATCTACGTTACTGTTGCCCAACGTGAAGACCGCGAATTCGCCAGAAAAACATGGATTTTATGAGGTGCCTATGACCGATGAAGAAAAAGTTGATGTAATTATTGATGCTATGGCCAGACTTTATGAAATTGAAACAAAAGTCAAAGATGCAGTTGGAGCGCTAGAGGAACTGAGTATCGAGATAAGCCAAAACTCCTGAAAAAGCTAAAAGTTGTACCAAGTACTTTCATAAATCTAAAGGCGTAATAAATTGTGGTTGAAGTAGTTTAGAGAGCATTATAATCGAAATATGGGGGAATATGCCTTTCACGGACATATTAACATACTTTGGTGCAAATCCTCTGCCATTGGCGATCTTGGCGCTTTTATGGAAAGGCGATGATTTATTTTCTGCACAATTTAAAACAGAATTGTCCGAAAGACTCATGTGTTATCAGTCAAACGGCAAGCTCCATTCTTGGTTTAAACCAATTTCAGTATTCATGGATAGTTGCGCATATTTTATAAACTCACAGTAATAGTAGTTGAAATAAAATGATCGATCTCAGCTGTTAACACTTTCAAAGATGATTTCTGCAAGGTAGTAACAAGGTGATCCAAGTGCAACTATCTAAGGCAAATATTTAGTTAAATCACTTTAAAGTTTAAAACGTTGTTACTTATTTGAAGCTTCATGCGGATGGTAAAATTTATAGAAGTCTGTCAGTGCGAGCTTTTAAAGCATAGCTGCGTCACAAGTTTCATACGTTAGGCTACGGTAATTCATGACATTTGGAACTATATTTTGAACGGCCACTTGCGGCGTTATGTTCGGTGGCTTTATCACTCTATTTACCCATTGCATTGCTCGTAAGAGTTCCGAAAAAGAGAGAATAAATTAGGAGCAGGGAAGAGATAGAGCATTTCGAGATGCGTTAGCTAAAGATAAGAAATGACTATAGGGATCTGGACGGCAGAATGGCTAATGATTTACAAAATATATGCTATCAGCAAAGTATCAATTTGGGTGTTAGCGCAACATCCTAGGACCTGCGTTAAACGGTTGGTATTCTTTGCATTTCGTGCGGAGTTACCGAATACTGTCTGCAAAATTGAGTGGGCCAGTTAACCTATTTAAACCTTACAACCGCATCTCTGTTTCTTACGTTTAGGTCAGGAATTTGTTGGAAAGATATAAACTCTGCGATGCACCCCATGAACAAAAAGTATCTAAAAGTTGTAAAATTATACTTTATTAAATTTAAAAGCGTGTTAGTGTTCTGTTTTTAGAGACTGATACACGCTTAAATATAGCGAACACAAAGTATCAGAATAAAAAGGGATACTTTACGTTTGGTGGGATTACCTATTTTTACAAAAAAGAGAGTTTTATTGCTTTGTATTTGCATGCTTACTGCTTGTTCTACAACTAACGTTTTAAATACTGATTTTACAAAACATGATTTTTCAAAGCTAGCTAGATATCTTGATACCGATCAAGGTGAAGCCGCAGCAGAATACGTCGGGTGTCTTGTTTCAGTTTATAAACATGCGATGACGCTTAGCATTCAAGAAACTGGTATCGCAGATTTTAACAGAAATTTGGTCGAAAAATCTTGCAAAAATGTGGAGTTAAACTTCAGAAGAAAAGTAATGAAAGCTGCAAATTGTTCTAATAATCAATGTCCTGTAAATACCGCTAATACAGTAATAAATGACGTGAAGTCTAAAGCGTATGCATTCGCAAACCTATATAAGACTGGAATTAACAATGAGGATTAAGAAAGGCATAAATTGCTTGTTTGCATCAACGTTTTACATCTTTAGTTCAAACGCTTCATATGCTGACGACAATTTTACCGTAGCTGAAAATGACGTGAATACCGACGCGATTTTTTTCATTTTTTCCCTTCCTCCATTCAGTGGCCAGTGTATCGGGGGATGTAGTAACGCAAAAGAAATTTATAACGGATTGAATAATCTAACGGATTACGAGCGAAGGCAACTACGGAAGTTGGGGATAGACCCTGACGCACCTGATGCGAGAGATAGACTTGAAGAGTTTAGAAAGCTTCAAGAAAAATATGGCTAGTTTAATCGGATAAACTTATGAAAATCAATGTATTGAGCGAACAAATGCGATAATGTGCAGTATGGAAATTGTTTTATAGTGTTAATATACACTAGCAGCTCAAAGGGTAGTAAATGGTGTACAATCTTTTTATAAGTCATTCCTGGGCATATGTTGACGCATATGATCGTTTGTCAAACATGCTGACTAACGCACCGCGATTTGAATATAAGGATTACTCCGTCCCAAAAGATGATCCTATTCATGATGCAGGTAATGCGAAAGAACTGCGGGCTGCGATCAAAACACAAATGAGTTCGGCGAGCACTATTTTGATCATGGCTGGAAAGTACGCTACGTATAGCAAATGGATCAATGAGGAGATCAGCTTGGCACAAAACGGTTTTGTCTATAAAAAACCGATTATTGCGATAACACCATGGGGAGCACAACAAATTTCTAGTGTTGTGCGTGATGCTTCAGACGAGATTGCAGGTTGGAATACTAAATCCATCATAGACGCTATCAGAAGGCAAACATGAAGGAATGCATATCACAGAAAAGCTGACCTCAGTGCCAGAGGAAGAATACGGAAGTGATTATAGAAATCACGTACTTGAAATCTACAAGACTTATATTCAAGCTGCTGAAACTATTAGTGGTAGACGGCAATCATCGAATTCGTTCTTTTTGACTGTCAACACAGGTATTATTGGCGCTATTGGATATTTCGGTAATAAAGAAATTTCGTCGGCATGGATTGTCAGCTTGGCAGGAGTGATTCTTTGCTATGCTTGGTATCGGCTTGTACGCTCCTATAAAGACCTAAACTCTGCAAAGTTTAAGGTTATTCACGAAATGGAGAAAAAATTACCTATTTCACCTTATGAGGCTGAGTGGGAAGCCGTTGGGCGAGGTAAAAATTCAAAGCTCTATTTGCCGTTTACACAAATTGAAATTTGGATACCGCGTATTTTTTTGTTCGTACATTGTGTTGTATTGATAGTATCAATTCCTTGCTATGATCTTTTGTGTTGCTTGCCAGAGTGATAATTGTGATTATGGAAAATTTATATTGAGGAGTGATTATCCCCAATACCTTGTCTGAGACAGACTAACCAACATTCCTGAAATTGTTGTCCCCAACTTTGTCGGGGCAACATTTTATTACCAGGGCTTTAGAGCGCAAAGCAGATGTTGCAGACGTGCGTAACACAGTTGGTCTTTCATCCATCACCTCAACCCTCATGTATGACAAGAGAAAATTCAACCCACGGAAATCTGCAAGTTTTGCGGTTGATTACTAAATCAAGAAATCTCACCCAGTAGTCTGTTATCTAATTGTAATGTATAACTTTAATTCAAATAGATAAAAATTTAACGATCTGCGACATTCTGCCTCATCCCAAAAACTAGTTAGATGACATCTCGAATAGGTTGTGTAAACAATTGGGTTAGTCTTGGTTCAGATTCATTAAAGGGGCGCTCTAGTTGATCAACTTACATTTACCAGATACCTACGTCTCGGTATCCAAATAAGTTGTAAAAATTCGAGTTTTATCGATCATCAACATGCATATCTTCGTTTTTAACCGCAGCATAGATTTTAGATCTTGGATATTCGTCATGTTGTCGTGCTCTCAGTTTGACGAATACACTCACAATCAAAATTTATTTTGGTATTCAATGCGCCCATTGGAACTATGACTGTGGGGTGAAACCATGTTTAGAATTTTTTATACAACAATTTATACAGACAATCCGTTTTTCCAGAGGTGGCATCAAAATGGCTAAGATAGTGAATGAAGTTCCGGAAAATTGGCGTGAAGAGTTAGTTACTTTTAGTGATACGGATGAAGGCAAAGAGTTTTTTAATACCAGTATTCGTCGCCCGGATGGCAATCTTGGTATGAAGCCTATACCCATGATTGAATACGATAAGATCGTTGAAATAATCGAGTTTATTTTCGCTGACGATAAACTTTATTCCGCACTCGAAGAATATTGCATCTATCAAAAACAAGTTGAAGAGGCTGATCACGTACATGCAACTGACGCAGACTTTGCACACTTAGAGATGCCTGTCGAAGCTCGTGACGAGATATTCGATTTTTATAAATGGTACGCAATGGCTTCTCAAACTGGATATGGAAGCCGCCAGACTAGCGTGATCCTTCAACTTGCTTGTCACACATTTATGAAGACTATTCCAAATATACATTCAATTGAGGCGATTGAATTTATTAAATCTACCTATCCCAAATTCATTAGTTTTAACCCTGGATTGGATGTCGCTTATGTCTAATTTTGAAGAAAGACAGTTTATGGTGCCAGAGAATTGGCAAGAAATGGTTAGGATCGAACGACTTCGCCGATTTAATTTAAGCCACGAACAGCGTATGCTCGAAGATTTTCAGTATGAAGACCGCATGGTTACTGTTGAAGAAATGATAGCTTATGGAAAGGCCATCATGGATTTCTCGGACCTATATGACTGTTATAAACGGGTGGGCGAAACCCATGAATTTGACGAGCATGAACATGGTTTGATCGGTAAGTTTCAAGAATTCTACAAATTAATGAATTCTGACAACCTTCCAAGATACACCAGTTGGATGGTGTATCTTGCTGGTGCAATCAGAAAATTTGGTAGTGGAAGGTTTCAATCTTGGCGTGATCCTGAAGTAGTTCAATACCTAGAGGAATCACTCGAGCATGCCAAACGAAGCGTTGCTGCTGAGCGAAAAAGTTACGATCAGTATTTATATTTGCTAGATGATGAAAGTTGATAAAATGTCAGGCGCGATTTTAATCGATAATGTTGCAGAACTACTCCACGAAATAAATGGTGCTGGAGGTTGGGATCAACTTCTCGCTGATCCGAATAGAGATGTTATTCTTTTATCGACGATAAGAGAAGAAATATTGCTATCATCTGTTCGAGATGATTTTTTGACTTGGGAAGGTACAAATTCAAGTCGATTGATACATGTAAATATTGATATGGCTAAGCTTCGAGAATTTGCGAAAAAGCCAAATCTTGAAATCGGCGATGGTAAGGGCGCCGGCGATTTTGCGATCAGATATTTTTATGAAAATCCAAATGCGGATAGTTACATTAACGACGCAAAAAATGAATATGTCACAATTCGAACGTTGACAAATGATCGTGGATTACATGACAGGTTGAAGTATCAAGCAGAATACCAAGTCGATCCCTATAATTCCGTTTTGGGCTTCCTAAAAGAAGACTTTTTGAATGGTCATATTAACCGTGAGGACTTTATTGATCAGTATGATAAAACCGTTACTAATTTTAAAACGTTAGGGAAAAATAATACGCCAAACTTTAGTCCCTCCTGGCTAGCCAGTGTCGGGGAAAGCACCGACGAATTTCTGGCTGTGCATGATTCAACTCGTGCGACCGGATTGTCTGCAAAGCAAATTTTGAATATCGCAACTAATGCGCAAATCTTAAAAGCATTGGGCGTTCTTGGAGACGTAGCTACCCTTGCCTTTGACATCTACGATATTTCACTAGAGTTACAGAAAAACAACCCAGATTTCGCGGTAGTTGAGAGCGAAATCGCTGGATTATTTGCTTCATTTGCTGGAGGGGCTGCAGGTGGAATACTATTTGGGAAGATAGGTTTTGCCATCGCCGCAATGTTGTTCCCAGAGCCCACCTCTACTATAGCAGGTTTTACATACCTGGTCAGCACGTTCGGGGCTGCTTTATTCGGCGGAGCCATAGTTGGTGCTCTTGCTGAAACATTGGCTGAAAATCTTACTAACTTCCTGCAAGATGTTTTCAATGAAGGAGAAGCTTTTCTACCTGAAGATTTCTTCCAGTATTTGAAGGAATTGGCCGATCAATACCAGCTTCCTCAATACTTGATTGACTTGATTGAAGATTTTCGTAATTTCTCAGATTCATTATTCAATAGGTTTGACGCCTTTTGGGACGACTTTGCTTCCCCTCTCTTTAACGAAATCTTCGACCCGCTCGTGCTTGATTTGGATGGCGATGGTATCGAGCTTACAGCGCTGGATGGTTCGGATATTTACTTTGATCTATCTGGTGATGGACGGGCAGAACGTACGGGTTGGGTCAGCCCGGATGATGGGCTGCTGGCGATAGACTTAAATGGCAATGGCACCGTTGATGGCATTGGTGAACTGTTTGGTTCATCGCAAACAGACGGCTTTGCGCAGCTTGAACGTTTGGACACCAATGGTGATGGTGTTATCGACGCATCAGATGAGGCATTTTCTAAGCTACGTGTGTGGCGTGATCTTAATCAAAATGGTGTGTCAGATGATGGTGAACTTGTCACACTTGAAGAAGCAGGTATTACATCCATTTCACTTTCAAGCAGTGCGCTTGGTGTTAATAATAACGGGCATACTGCGGCGCGCGAAGCCACATTTAGCTTCACTGACGGTAGCACCGGTTCAATCCAATCTATTTTCTTCCAAACAGATAATCAGGACACGATCCTTGATAACACACCTGGTTTTACCATTGATCCAAATGTTGCCAATCTTCCTCAGCTTCAAGGATCGGGTGAAATCCACTCAATTGGTTATGTAGCTACAAATGATGCGATTTTCGCTGCTGATTGGCAGGCTTTGACCGACAGTGCCGATAGTCTAAGTTATACATCCTTGCGCCAGCAATTTAGTGATTTGCTCTTACGCTGGGGAGGTGTTGAAGATGTGATTGAAGGGTCGCGAGGTCCAAATGTTGACGCGCAACATCTTGCTTTTGTCGAGAAATTCTTTGGCAGCCCTTATCAAGAAGTTTATGATGGGGGCGTCTTACAAAACTTCCCGAGCAACCAAGAATTTGGTGATCGGGTGGAGGCAAGCTTCCAATCTATCGTTGATGTTCTGTTATCGATGTTCTCAGCACAGGTTGCTTTAAGTGTTGCCAAACGCTCTGACGATATCTTTGACTTTGTTGCCCATGATTTCTTCCCGAGCGCGTTCTTGCAGTTTAGCGATGAACTACCAGATGATGCTGATGCATCTGCGACGCTCGGCAATGTTGGTGGCGTTGTGCAGCTCATTGCGGAAACGACACCCGATAACCATGGTGATGCGGTTAATCACATTGAAAAATCGTTGGCCCTGTTAAATGGTATGGTTACGGTTGCCTTTGGCGGTGACCGTTCAGCTTATGAAAGTGCTGTTGCTGGCAGCATCGCATTGATTGCCAATGATGATGTCCGCATGATTGCAGAAGCCATTGTGCGCGGTGATGCAGCATTTGGTTCAGATGGTGCTGATGGCATCGCTAAACTTACTGGCGATAATGTGTTTAGTGGTGGGGCTGGTGATGATTTGCTTGTCTCTGGCGATGGCAGCGATGTGTTTATCTATCGGGCTGGTGATGGCAAAGATTATATCCGCGATACATCTGTTTCTCTATCCGACATTGATGTTTTGGAGCTCCCCGACATTGAACAAAATGCGCTAAGCTTCGAGCGTATTGCCAACACGCTGATTATTAAATTCGAAGGCTCAGAAGACCAGATCTCTGTTGAAGGGTTCTTTAAGGAATGGGGCTCGGAAAATAGAGGTATCGATCTTATTCGCTTTTCTGATGGGTCGACTATGTCCCGCGAGGATATCCGCGCGCTGACAATTACCACAGCGAATAAAAACGCAACTGAGATTGCAGATAGCGATCTGGATGATGTTATTATTGGCAATGAACTTGATAATGAGATATCGATCTCCGAAGGCAATGATACGATCATTTTTGGCACCGGTGACGGTTCGGATACGATTTATGATCGTTCTGGTGATAAAGCAGAAATTGATACGCTCAAGTTAACAGATTGGACGCCTGATCAAGTCGAGCTCATCCACCAAGGTAGAGCATTGATCGTTAAGAATATTGCAACTGGCGAAACGCTTACCGATGCCTATTTCTATGATAAAGCTGACGATATCAATGATTCTGATGGTTGGAATAATCATGGGAAAGGTGTTGATTTCATTGAATTTGCCAATGGTGTCACTTGGGACAGGCAAACGATTGTTGACCAGTCCATAACGATTGGAACTGATGTAGGAGAATCCATCGTAGGCTCAGAGCTAGATGATAATTTTGATAGTGGTGCCGGTAATGATCATATCACCGGTGATCTAGGTTCAGACACTTATTATTGGTCCAAAGGTGATGGATCCGACACTATCAGTGAATCTGACAATTCGTTGACCGATGTCGACAGGTTGGTTCTCACAGATGTCAAGATTTCCGATGTTATTATGTCTCGCGCTGGCGATACCTTCCAAATTGTAATCAAGGAAACTGGAGAAGTTATCTCCGTGTCCGGCCAGTTTAGGAACATGGACACCTTAATATCTGAAGCTAACTTGACTGGTTATGGGATTGAGCAGATTGAGTTTGCCAATGGCGTTGTTTGGGATCGTCAGCAAATTGCAACAAGCACAAGCGATAATTCAGTCGGCAAGGTTATCGATGTAAAAACCAATGATGAAGTTGGTGCTTACTTTGTCGATGAATTTGGTAATGTGGGTGATATTGCGTTCTCTCAGATCGGTGCTGCTTCAGGCGGAACAGGATCGAGTGGAGCCCTTCCTGGTGTTAGATCCAGCATTAGTTCAAACTCTTCAATTACCGTTGACACTGAAACTGGAGTTGAACCAGATGATATCCTTGTCGCGCCGGAGGGTGGTCATCATATTGGCATCGGAACAGGTCTTGACGATGTGATGGAGTTTGTTGATGGCTTCCAACAAAGCTCGAATACTTCAATTGAAGTCAACGCATCCAGCTCTTCATCAAATGGCGGCAGCGGAGGTTCAGTCACAATCCAAGGACCAATCCATTTCTTAATGGATAATACTGGATCAAATTCCATCTTTGGTAAGGAAGGAAATGATGTTCTCGTTGGTGGCCTCGGGAATGATTTCCTAACAGGTGACGAAGATAACGACATTTTGTTCGGAGATGAAGCCAATACCACTGGCGGCGGCGAGATTGGGCTAGATTATCTCGACGGTGGCGAAGGCGATGATAAGCTATATGGTGGAGCGGGTGATGATAGCCTGATTGGCGGTGATGGAACAGATGAACTTTATGGTGGTGATCATGATGACTACCTAAAGGACTTTAGTGTTGAAGACGATCTTTTTGTAGGTGGTAAGGGTGATGATTACATTCAATCATCTTACTATGTAGGTGGTGCGAACCGTGGCGATGATAACGGCAATGATACCTTTATCTACAGCCGTGGCGATGGGAATGACTTTATTTTCGATGGCTCCCATTCAACAACTGAAATTGATCGGTTGGTTCTAACAGATATCAATTCAAGTGAAGTGCGTATCGGTAAGATTGCTGATACAAACGATATCTATATCGAGGACATTGTAACAGGTCATCGGATTACAAATGCAGGTATCTTATGGAGCTTTGACACTACCGGGCAAGGCATTGATGAGATTGAATTTGCTAATGGTGAAATCTGGAACCGCGATCAGATGCTGGCCGAAACCCGTTGGATTTGGGGCACGTCAGGTGAAGATCTGCTTCAGGAGAATGATATTGCTGACAATGTGTTTACCGGTGGACTGGGCGATGACTTCATTATGTCAGCTTACGTTATGGGTAGCTCTAATGTCGGCTATGACAATGGCAATGACACGTTCATATATAATCGCGGCGATGGCAATGACAGTATCTTTGATGGCTCGCATTCAACAGCAGAAACTGATCGCTTAATATTAAGAGATATAGATGTTTCAGAAGTGGAATTAACGCGTCAGGCCGGTAGTAATGACCTTTACATAACGGATATCGTAACGAAGCAAACAATCACTGTGTTGGGTATATTCTGGTCATTTGATACAAGATCGCAAGGTGTTGATGAAGTTGAATTCGCGGATGGTACTGTTTGGAACCGCGAAGACATGAGAGCTAACACCGTCATCCGTGGTTCAGTCACTACTGAAACAATAGATTTTCAGGAAGATTCTGACGATACGTTTTTCGCAGACATGGGTGACGATGTAATCTACTCGTTTGATGGCAGCGATACTTTCATTTATAGAAGTAGTGACGGAAGCGACAATATTACCGACTATGGTCGAAGTTTTGATGACATTGATACATTAAAGCTTGTTGATCTCATCTCAACCGATCTCAAATTACAGGTGGTAGGTAGTACTCTTGAAATTGAGATTATACCAACAGGAGAGACAATCTATAATCCGTTGGCATGGTGGCATAGGGACTACTATTCTCGCGGATTTGATGTCTTTGAATTTGCTGACGGTTCAGTTTGGGATCGTGACGATATCACCTATTGGGCAACACAAGGTTCCGCATTTTATCAAGGCGACAACGGTGATGATACAATTATCGGATCCTATCATGATCAAAATCTAAACGGATTGGGTGGTGATGATGTTATCGAGACAGGATCTGGCAGTGATACTGTATTTGGTGATGATGGAAACGATATCATAAAAGTTTCTTCACTGGTTGAGGGTGACCTAAATGTGCTAGATGGTGGCGCTGGTACAGACACAGTTGATTTTAGTGGATTGAACCAAGGCGTAAAAGCAGATCTTGTCACTAATGATGGTCAGGTGACCTCAGAATTTATTCCTGGCGCTGATACAGTCATAGCGAATCTCACTTCGATAGAGAACATTGTTGGCACGCAGTTTGATGATACAATCTCTGGTGACCTATCGGATAATATTCTCGAAGGTTTGGCTGGCAACGACATTTTATATGGCGGCTCAGGCAACGATAATTTGTCTGGTGGCGAAGGCGATGACCAACTGGATGGCTATATTGGCAATGATGTCCTTGTAGGTGGTGACGGAGCCGATATTCTCAATGGTGGATTAGGCAATGATAGTTTGTCTGGTGGTGAAGGAAACGATATCTACTTGTTTTCATCGATGGGTGGTGAAGACGTAATTTTCGAGAGTGATAATCTATCGGATGTTAATGAACTTCACTTCACAGATCTATTGGCAGAAGACATTACTTTTGTTCCTGATGGGAATACTCTAGTCATTACGGTCAATGCGACTGATGCACAGATCACAGTCACTGATTATTTTCTGTCAACAAATTCCGGCATCTCAAAGATGGTTTTCAGTGATGGCTCATCTTTAGAGGGCGCAGCATTATCAACTCGTATCGAAGATGATATTGCGGTTGACCAAACCATTGTAGGCGATGGAGGAGCCAACACTCTTCATTCCGGTAGTGGTAACGACACCCTAAACGGAAATGACGGATCAGATACATATATCTTCGAGGCTGGCGATGGACGCGATGTTATAGAAGACAATGGTCGTTATGATACGGATAAAATTGTTATTCGTGGCTATGCTTCAACAGATGCTCAATATTCCTACACAACTAATGACACATTGATCATTTCGTTCATGGGCAGCACGGACCAAATCACTGTAATCAATACGCTCGGTGGCAGCCGTGACGATCAGATTGAACAAATCGTTTTTGAAGATGATGGTGTAACTTTAAGTGCACAACAATACCGAAATCTTGCAATAGCAAGCGTAGTTACTGATCAGGACGATCTGGTTTCAGGCTTTGCGGCTAGTGATACGCTGGAAGGCGGATTGGGCAATGATACATTAAATGGTAATGATGGTTCGGATACGTATATCTTCAATGCCGGTGATGGTCAGGATGCGATAGATGATAATGGCCGAAATGACACGGATAAAATTATCATTCGCGGTCATGTGTCGACGGATGCGCGATATTCGTATACCACCAATGATACATTGATCATTACGTTCGTGGGCAGCACGGACCAAATCACCGTAATCAATACGCTTGATGGCAGCAGTTATGACCAGATCGAACAAATTGTGTTTGAGGATGATGGTGTAACTGTGAGCCCCGAAGAATATCGGTCTCTCGCTATTAATAGTGTCGTCACGGATGGTGACGATACCGTTTATGGGTTTGGGCTAGCTGATACCCTTGAGGGCGGTCTGGGCGATGATATGCTTTATGGTGGGGATGGATCAGATACCTATATCTTCAATGCCGGTGATGGTCAGGATACGATAGATGATAATGGCCGAAATGACACGGATAAAATTATCATTCGCGGTCATGTGTCGACGGATGCGCGATTTTCGTATACCACCAATGATACATTGATCATTACGTTCGTGGGCAGCACGGACCAAATCACCGTGATCAATACGCTTGATGGTAGTAGCTACGATCAGATCGAACAAATTGTGTTCGAGGATGATGGTGTAACTGTGAGCCCCGAAGAATATCGGTCTCTCGCTATTAATAGTGTCGTCACGGATGGGGACGATACCGTTTATGGGTTTGGGCTAGCTGATGCCCTTGAGGGCGGTCTAGGCGATGATATGCTTTATGGTGGGGATGGATCAGATACCTATATCTTCAATGCCGGTGATGGTCAGGATACGATAGATGATAATGGTCGGAACGATACCGATAAAATTGTAATACGTGGCTATGCATCAACAGAAGCTGAGTATTCATATACAACTAATGACACGATGATCATTACGTTCGTGGGCAGCACGGACCAAATCACCGTGATCAATACGCTTGATGGTAGCAGTTATGACCAGATCGAACAGATTGTGTTTGAAGAAGATGGTGTTACTCTTGGTATTGCAGACGTCTTGCCGCTTGCAAATTCAACTCTTGCATTGGTGGGTGATGAGACAAATAACATCCTCTCAAGCACAACAGGTGCTGATCGATTAATTGGCAATGAAGGGAATGATACATTTGTATTTGCTGCTGCAAATGGAAATGACGAAATCAAAGATTTTTCAGCGGGCGCTGGATCCGACGATGTAATTGAGCTGCAGGGAATGTCAGATTTCGATACCTATGCTGAGGTCTTGGCTGCGGCGGCCGATGATGGAACTGATACGGTCATTACATTGGATGCTGATAATTCCATCACGCTTGAAGGTGTTGTTGTTGCTGACCTTCATCAAGATGACTTCAGATTTGTATCCTGATTGTAACCATGTCGTTTCTGAGTAAGTCATGAGTTCGAAGAATGAGATAGTCCGTAAGGCATTTAAGTCCTTGCGGGCGTCTTACATGGGTGTCGGCGTTGTCAGCATGGCGATTAACATTTTGATGTTAACCGGCCCATTGTACATGCTTCAAGTCTATGATCGTGTCTTGGCAAGCGGGTCTGTACCCACGCTTGTTGTCATCTCTTCACTTGTAGTTGGTCTATATGTTTTTTACGGAGTTTTAGAAGCAATCCGCGGGAAGATACTTGTTCGAATGGGACAAAGGGTTGACGCGCAGCTTTCTGCATCAACCTATGATCTTTCAACAGAACTTCCGCTTTTGTTGGGTCCTAAATCTAATCAACTTAGACCAGTACAAGATCTTGATACATTAAGACAGTTTTTATCAGGCGCAGGACCAGCTGCGATCTTTGATGTGCCTTGGATGCCGCTTTATTTGGGTATCGTGTTTCTGTTTCACCCAATACTCGGCTTCATTGCCCTTGGTGGTGGGCTGTTGATTTGCGTGTTGATTATTCTCCGAGAGGTCTTCTCTCGCAAGCCTGCGCAAGAATTTGCCCAAGAGAATGGACGCCGCGCAAGCCTTGTTGAACTTAGCCGCCGTAATTCAGAGGTTGTTCGCGCCATGGGCATGATGCCGGTGTTAAAAACACAATGGGATCAAGGAAATTCTGAGTTCCTAACCAAACAAAGGATCTCAGCTGATCGATCTGGGACTTTTGGAACAATCGTAAAGTCATTTCGTTTTTTGCTGCAATCAGCTGTCCTGGGTGCAGGCGCTTGGCTTGCAATTAAGCAGGAAGTGTCCCCTGGTATTATGATCGCTGCATCAATTATGACTTCACGGGCACTTGCACCGATTGAACAGGCTGTTGCGCATTGGCCTGCTTTTGTGAGCGCCAGACAAAGCAAAAAACGCCTTCAAAGCATTTTGGAAGAACGTACGCTTCCAGATGAGATTCTGGATCTACCTCTGCCTTCAAATACACTCACTATAGAGCAAGTTTCCAGTGGTCCTGCCGGGCTTAAACAAATCGTCGTGCAGAATATCGATGTCAAGCTACATGCGGGTGAAGGACTTGGTATTATCGGTCCATCTGGGTCGGGCAAATCAACTTTGGCACGTGCCATTGTTGGTGTAACAGCTGCACTTCGCGGTTCAATTCGCTTCGATGGATCTGAACTTAGTCAGTGGAATCCCGATAAGATAGGTTCATTCATTGGCTACTTGCCCCAAGATATCCAGCTCTTTGATGGAACGATCAGCCAGAACATATCTCGGTTTCTTTCAGATGCCCAATCGGAAGATATTATTGAAGCAGCTAAGTTTGCCGATATTCACGACATGGTGTCGAGATTGCCCGATGGTTATAACACCATCATTGGACAATCAGGCTATGCGCTTTCAGCAGGTCAGCAGCAACGGATTGCATTAGCACGTGCAATTTATAAGCAACCATTTCTCATTGTTTTAGATGAACCGAATTCGAATTTGGATTCCGAAGGTGAGATTGCACTGACAAACGCCATTAAAGAAATGCGCGACAAGGGATCAATTGTTATCGTTATTGCGCATCGACCAAGCGCGATTGCAGCGGTTGATAAGATCTTGGTGATGAAGGACGGTCAACAATCTGCCTTTGGACCAAAAGACGAAGTTCTTCAAAAAGCTCTTGCGCCAGTATCAGCACAGGCGGGAGAATAGGCCTTATGGATAATCCACAAAATCCAGATAACACTCTGCAGTCAGGCGTGCGTAAATATATGTTGGCTGCCTTTGTGACGATATTTTGCCTATTAGGTGGCGTCACAGCATGGGCAACTATGACTGAGATTTCTGGTGCCGTTATTGCGTCGGGAACAATTGTTGTTGAAGGAAATTCAAAACAAGTTCAGCATCAAGAAGGTGGTATCGTCGAGGACGTTTTCGTGAAAAATGGTGATCTTGTCAATTCGGGCGATTTGCTTATTCAGCTAGACGACACGGTGACCAAAGCCAATCTCGCAATTGTTACGAAACAGCTCGATAGTCTTTATGCGCAAGAAACAAGACTTGTCGCTGAACAAGATGGTGCCACAGAATTAGCGTTTGGCAAGCAAGACCAGTCTCAATCAAGTGTTGATCGCCAGGATAGCATAGATAAGATCAATGCGAGCCAAGAGAAATTGTTTTACGCAAGGCGTAACTCGCTCATTGGCCAAAAACAACAGCTTCAAGAACAGATCATTCAGTTTGAAAAACAAATTGAAGGTTTGTTCTCGCAGAGCGAAGCAAAAAATATAGAGCTCAGTTATATTGAAGATGAGCTTAATGATTTAGGTGGTTTGTTATCACAGCAACTTGTTTCAGCCACCCGAGTCATCGCGCTCAAACGAGATCATGCCAAATTGACTGGTGAAGTTGGAGATCTAACAGCACAGGTTGCACAGGCAAAACAGGCGATCAGTGAGCGCAACATCCAAATCCTTCAGCTGGATGAAGATTTTTTGGCAAGCGTGTTGCAACAACTTCAAGAAACAAGGTCTCAAATTGCGCAGTTAGAAGAACAAAAAATTGCTGCGCTGGATCAACTCACCCGAATAGACATCAGAGCGTCTAGGAAGGGAGTCGTTCACAACCTAAATGTCCACACAATCGGGCAGGTTATCCAACCTGCAGAAATTACGATGCTGATCGTGCCGCGAGATGATCAGCTTATCGTAGAAGCTCAGATTCAGCCTGTAGATATTGACCAAGTGAAGATCGATCAAACAGCAACTATCAGATTGCCCAGTTTTGACCAGCGGACCACTCCTGAGCTTAAAGCAATGGTGAGCAATATTTCTGCAGATCTATTACAGGATGCAAATACAGGTCTGAGTTATTACGTCACAAGACTAATCATTCCAAAACAAGAGCTCGAAAAACTTGGCAACAAAAATCTTGTTCCTGGCATGCCTGTTGAAGCATTCATTAAAACCAATGATCGTTCGGTCATCTCATATCTAACCAAACCAATCACAGACCAAATCCAACATGCATTGCGAGAGCGATAGTGAAAGGATTTGAGTATTATGATCGAAGCTTCACCAAATTTGAATGAACACTTCTTCAGGAGGAATTATAAATGAAATTGGCTGTAACATTACTCACTGTCTTTCTACTTTCTCCCATTTCATTTGCAAACGCAAATTATCAAAGAAATTGTTCCATTGCGTTCACAAGTAAACCGCTAGGCTTGCTAAATTCTTCCCAAATTAAACGACTGTTTTCAGGACGGACAATTACTCACTATGTTTATAAGCACCCAGTAAATAAACGCCCAGATCGCTACCAAAAAACAAAAAGAACTTATCATTCAAATGGAACTTTTCCTCACAAAGTGAGGTTGAAGCAAAACGGCCGTTGGAAGACATATAACACACACGGCCGATGGACGATCCATAACTCACGAATATGTATTTCAACACCATACCTGGTTAATGGAACATGGAAAATGCAAAGTCATGGGTGCAACAAAGTCCTAACCACCGGACAATGCTTCTTCTTATTCGATGGACAGGTTTTTGAGGTCTTTAGGCCGTAGGGTGCTTCAAAAAAATGGAATACAAAACTCCGATTTCTGTGGCTGAAAAATATCTGCTAAGGCTGACCGGCATAAAAGCTCTCTTTTAAGTGGATATCGGAACTCGCAATCAAGATTAGAAGCACTGCAATAGTTATAAATGTGACAAATAGTTTCATTACTGACATCATTTACTTACTAAGGTTTAAAGCTTCCAAAACTTGTCCCTTTAGAAAGGTTGCTTGCATTGGTTCGGTGTCTTTAAACTTGTGTGAAGTTAGCTTGGGAGAGTTCATGGGCTCCAACAAAAGCGTTCGGATGCAACGCTTTAATCGCTCATTTTCAATTCGCAAAATCTCTAATTCAGTCAATTCTTATCCCCCTACAACTCACCATTTAAGCCGGCATACGAAGTTCACTATCCAAGAATGTATTTTTTAAGCTGCACTAGTAGATTTTACTCGACACTTAACAATGAGAGTATATACATGCTGCCTGACAATCATCCAGGATATTTTATGAGTTACTTTATTGCTGTCGTTCAAGAGAACGAAGATAATACTTTTTGTTTGCATTTCCCTGATATCGAAGGTCTTTCATTGAGTTCGAGCAATATGTTGACATTATTAAAAGATGCGACTGACGCTTTGGCGGATTACTTTGAGAACAATGAAGCTCTCGAACCAAGTTCACTATCAAGAATATCAGGCGATGAAAAAGTGAAGGAGCACTTCACGGAGGGTGCCACATTGAATCTTATTCCGCATCGAGAAAACAAAGAGTAATTTGTCATTCAAGTAGAGGTGTTGATATTCAAACAATGGTTCGTCTGGTCCGGATTATACAAGTATTTAACACTATTGGTAATTGTGTTAAATGTGCCGGCGATTTTCAGTCTGCATTCTTATTTACCAATTCCGTATGAAAGTTTAACAAAACTGTTAAGAACTGTTAAATTGGTTCAAATATCATGACTTACGAGACGATCTAAATACCCCATGTTTCCGGCTTGGGTATGGTATTATTTTCTCGTTTCACATCGAATGAGCCACTATGTTAGCGGTTGATATTTGCGAACGTAGATTACGTCCGTTTTTCACTTAACAGCAGAAATCAACTCCATATTTCACTTCTTAAATATTGAATACATTGATGATTTATCACGCCGTCGCGCCGCAGCTTTCGTGAGCTATGTGGTCGCTAATTTTGGCCTCGATCCGGCGCTTGTTTCGTCAAAAAGGTTAGGAGAACAGGTTTTCTTAACTCTTAAATCTATCGAAACGATACCCAAACAGGATTATGGTCTGAGAAATCTTTCAGATCATCAACATTTCCGGAAACATATGTTGTGTTTTCTATGTCTTCAACTTTTTGTCCTGTTACTGCGATAAAGTCTATGGCAGACCGGATGCCTCCGAATTGATGTGAATAGCTATGTTGGTTGCCTCGATCGTCTTCTGAAATTACAAATGAGAGGGCAGGGTCACGAAGGGACATAAGCGCTTCTGATTCCTTATAGTCATTGAAATCGCCGAGCAATATTACAGTTTCATTTGAAGGATCAATTTCAGCCTTAATATGTGCCGTAATCGTGTCCATTTGTTTCTTGCGACGCTCGGTTGATCCTTTCTTCGGGTCTTCTGCAGCAGAATATAACCCCTGATCACCCAATTTTGATTTAAGGTGAACATTAATTACGCGGAATTTGTTGCCATTGTGAACGAACTGAATTTCAAGAGGTTTGCGAGATCCAACAAATGGATTGCTGCTATCAGTGGGTTCTTCAAATAGCCTCTTCAGTCTGGTAATTTGCACGGCTTGATCTTTTCTGACGAGGAAAGCATTCCTAATATTGCCACCTGGTTGGCCTCCATCTGAATGCGCAGGCATAGGGTCGAGCGTGTGATAACTAAATTCTGCACCACCGGCATCAATTATCGCTTTAGTTAGCATTTCGAGCGTTTCTTGGGCAGAGATGACATCAGTTATTTCAGCACCGTCGTTGTCTTGAATTTCTTGTATCCCGATCACCGATGGAGATTTAAGCTGATTGGCAATCTGTTCAGCTATAGCCGCAAATTTACCATCTGCAATATCATCATCTGGTCTGCTGTAAGCTCTTTTTTGATCCTCACTGAAGTTTGCTGGAATATTGTGCATTTCCATTTTCGGATCAAGATTTTTAACGTTAATCGAAGCTATTGTAAATTGTTCGGAACCCGAAGCAGCAACGAAGTCTTTTTGCGGTTCGCTGGTATCCATTTGTTCAAGAACTGTTTCTAGTTCCAATATATAACTTCCATTGTGATAGGATATAACCCCGACTAAATCGCCCAACATGGTGCCCGCAGACATAGCAAAACGACGCTGACCAAGAGCGCTTTTCACAGTTAATATCTCGGGAAAAATATGGTCGCTTTGGTGCATTGGCAGCTTAGTATCCGTCATCTTGCTGGTTGAGAGATGGTCTGACGAGACGACTGAAAATGTCGTCCAACTTGCTTTTTTCATGCCAGCTGTCATCGCGTTTGGGATTCTTACGCGCATCCCTTCTAAAGATTCCAAATAGTCTCTAGGATATTGGGACGCATCAAATTCAGTATTTGGACTATCCGCGAAAGCGATTGAGTTCAACGCTCCGGGCGGGTTAAAGTCGATGGGCTCGGGTAAAGTTGTCGTCCCGCTCACGGTTACGTCTGTGACATCAACAATTTCAGTAATTGTTCGAAACGTGTCGCGGCTTTGATCTTGTATAGGTGTGACGACATTATTTTCACCGATTGAAAGATACCATTTGCGAATTGGCAACTCTGGGAAAGGGCGAAATTCATCGATAGTGCCGGAAATGCTAACTAGAGATCCAGGTTTAAGCTGCTCTCTTAATTCGGCTGCTTGGTCATTGTTACGGATGAAAACTTTGATACCCTCCGATGACTTGGCTGATGCATCTGGATTTACAGACTGGAGGTAGAAACTCTTTCCACTCGTCCATAATGTAACAACACCCTTTGTTTCAACTTTCTGCCCATCCAGGGGACTCAGATGGTCATCACCTTGTATTTCAGAAATCTCTAAGGCTGCAGTTTGCTGCGTAGCAATTAGAAAACAGGTTAAAAAGGTGCTAATACGAGCCAACATTTGAAATCTCCTCTGAACGATAACTTTGGACAATGATATCGCATTTGTTGCAAGTGACTGCATCTTACAACTCTTATTATGACAAATTCAAGACGACTAGAATTTGTAGTGGAAAACTTGTTATGGTTGTCGTGAACATTCTCTATTTGCTGGAGAGATTGCCAATGGTGTGGCTGTAACAGGGCATTTTTGCGGTCTGTCAGCAAACCCATCCAAAATGGCGTTAATCAGTCTCAACGCTTGCCTAGCGTTAAGATTAAAAAAGACATAAATTGACACACAAAATATGCGTGTAAGATTTAGTCGACATTGAAAAATGCTATGAATTCAAATGTTCGGTTTTTGGTCGTCTATATCGAACGCATAATCGCAATAATCGCCTAACTTCGCGTCAAGTGCTTCAACTCCGCCAGGGGTTTCGATGGCCTTGGTGTATATTGAGAAACATCGATCAATATACGCATTCAATTCATTGTTTGCCCCGTTGTTGGAAGCACCAATTCCCCAAGTCACAAATACAGTGATTATAAAGCTTCCTAATAATGAGAATGTATAGGGGCCTGGCTTTTTTTCTGACACGCCAAATAAATAGGCCGCGAAGCCTGCGACAAGAGCAAGGACTGCTGGTAAAACATCTCCAACAACACCAATGCGGCTATTTCCGCCATGATAGCCGACAAGTCCACCAAATACTGCCAGCACAAGCAACGCTCCAAAAGCTCGGCCTACTTCTTCTTGCGATTTTGCGTATTTGTAAATCGGGATCAGACACAAAACAGAGGCAATAAATGCGATAAGAGCCGCGGATGAGGCTGTTTTTAGACCCCAATGGAAATGGTCCCATGGAACTACCACAAAATCAAAGAACATCAGCTATATTCCCTAGTTTTCACTTCCATCATTCGGCATCACAAAAATCACGGTGGCACCGCGGGATATGGAGTTTTTCATATAAGGGAAGGCGCGGCTTAGTGTTTCTTGCATGTCATCGGAGGCTTCCATTTGTTCTGGATCGATAAGTGACCATTCTGCACCATCAAAACCAAGTTGATTACCTGAGATGTGGGGGACTTGCTTATAATCTGAAAAGGCTCGTGCTATTGTTTGTGCACGCCCATGATGGTCGCCGTTGTCAAATATAGGTGTGACACCATAACTGTTATCTTTGTCCAAAACAATTAAGGAGCCCAGAGCATCTTCTGGTACCGGCATAGACGATGGGTTACATTTCGAAGATGGACCTGAACGAGGGCATTTGGGTTTTTTCATCACCGACGCAATTTGTTTTTTGGCCGCAACCTCAATTTTTTCGCAGAATGCATCGCGTGCATCTGGATCTAGTGTGATGCCGAAATGGGTGTGGCATGAGTGCTCCTGAGCAACAGTGCCCGAACCGAATGTTAAGGGTGCAAGGATAAATGCCATAGTTGCGGCAATTGCTATAGATCTGTTGTTTGTCATCGTTTCACTCACTTATCTCCATTGAGCAGCGTTTGTATTTGCGAACTGTCAATTATGTCTGAAATACTACCCAAACTAGATTGTTCTAGTCGACATCATTAGAGTTATCAACGTGCAGTCGACTTTCTGATAGTGATTAGTATTCTCCATAACCGATTAATAATCAGTCCTTAGAGGTGTTTTTGTCATTGGCTGTTCTATTATAAAATTATGATTATGTCAAAAATATTGCAATTATAGATTGTTCTAGTTAAGCTTTGAAATTGATTGAAGAATCAAGCGCGGAAAACTGCAAATGCCCAAAAACATCATTTTGTGTTGCGATGGAACTAACAATGAATATGGAGATTCCAATACAAATGTTGTTAGACTTTATTCACTGCTAGAAAAAAGTACCGTTCAAACAACGTATTATGATCCCGGCGTTGGGACGGTGAGCGCCCCAAACGTTTGGTCAAAAATTGGAAAAGCCACTAGCAAAGTTGCCGGTCTGGCTTTTGGGGCAGGCATACAACGTGACATAGAACAGGGTTACACGTTTTTAATGCGTAACTATGAGGACGGAGACAAGGTCTACATCTATGGCTTTAGCCGAGGTGCTTACACGGCACGTGCCATTGCAGCCATGATTATGAAATGCGGGTTACTTGATTACGGCAATGAGAACCTCGTGGAATATGCAAGCAAAATATTTCGTCAGGAAAAAAGACCTAGCATTTATCGAGGTTTTCGCAAGACCTTCTCGCGACCCTGCAAAATCGAATTTCTTGGCCTTTGGGACACCGTGAAATCGGTAGGCTGGGTCTATGATCCGCTTACATTACAATACACGGTCAATAATCCTATTGTTAGATGTGTGCGCCATGCCATTTCAATTGATGAAAAGCGCAACTTCTACCGCCAGCATTTATGGGGCAAAGTGAGACCAAGCCAAGATGTTAAACAAGTCTGGTTTGCTGGTGTTCACTCTGATGTCGGAGGAGGTTATGCATACGCCGAAAATGGCCCAGCAAACATAACGCTGGATTGGATGATAAAGCAGTCTGATGGCGTAATATTTGATGCTGATAAGACCAAGAATTTGTTTAAGTCTAGCCCACCAGAAATCTCAAGGCCCAAGATTCACGAGTCATTGCGGGGTGGATGGAAAATCGCCGAGTATGTTCCCAAAACCTACAAAGACCCAAATGATGGATGGAAAACCAAATTAAAAATCTATCGCGGAGAATCGAGATTTATTGAGGCAAATGCAGTGATCCATCAATCCGTTTTAGACCGCATTAAGGGAAGCAATTATGCTCCGCAAAATTTGCCAAACACATATGGGGTTGAGCCGTGGTAGAAGGAAAATAACATGCAGATCGGCTATAACCCTGATTTTATTGGCCATAATCTACGGATTCCAATGCCGGAAATTGCAGACATGCAGCTTCAAAAACAGGCTTTATCTCGTACAAGTTTGCGTGGCGGCATTTATTCTGACCACATCAATTACACCCTGATGATGAACAGGGATACGCGCCAACTCATATGTTCAGCCCATAATATTGACCAAAAACGTAATTTAGACAGCTATGGCCTTAGCAGACAGGAAAAGAAGCGGATCAAAGGCAAGAAACCATGGACCTTTGATGCGGATATTGGTGATCATTTCCAGCTTGGGGATGAATATTACAAAGACAAAGTTCACAGCTTCGGCGTCACAGTCGAAAACCCTTTTGATAAAGGCCATATGGTCATGCGCGATAATGCTATGTGGGGCGCGCTTGACGAGTTAGATGACGCCGGAAAAGCCACCTATATCTACGCCAATGCTTCATTGCAGCACAAAAATCTTAACCGCAGTGAATGGCAGGCCATTGAAATGGACATTGTTGGAGACCTCACATCTGACAGCAATGGACGGCTCTGTGTACTAACCGGGCCAATATGGGGGCCATTGGATCGCATCGTTCACAGTGCTGATACTGGGAATATCGCTCGCGTGCCATCTGGCTTTTTCAAGGTGATTTGTTTTCATTTCAAACATCCGCCGGATGATGACCCGCTGGGTGTTCTTACCTTTGCTGTGTTTCAAGATCGCAATGTCATCGCCCAACAAAAGGGCGGTCGCATTGTTAAAACCGACCAGAAATATCAAATTACGATCATGGAGCTTGAAGCGCTAACTGGCCTTCGATTTGATAAGCGAATTAGAGATCGAAACCCGCTAATTTATCAAAGGAAAACAAGAGATCGAGAAAATATTACCGTACGTCGCGTGCCAGAAAATATTCCCATTGCAAGCAAAAACGACTTGATTCTTGAACTCACAGCTCATCGCGATGGAGTTTTACCACTGACAGATCGCCCTATTGCGATCAATGCGGCGATGATCCGACCAAAACCGAACAGCTCTACGGGTGAGTGGGTTACACTATTCAACAGAACGGATGAGAGACTATCAGTCGATGGATGGGAGCTATCGGATGCTTTAGGACGTAAAGCATTCCTAACTGGCACTATTGCACCCGCTGGAACTTTGCGTATTGAGAAAGCCGCACTTGCGCCAATTCGCCTTGCAGATAAGGGTGGGAATTTAATTTTGCGCGATGAAACTGGACAGCAGATCGATCATGTCAGTTGGACAGAGCAAGCCATCAATAAAGTAGAGCCCGGTAAAGCCTACCAATTTGAAGTGGGGCAATAACTCGCTTCACAATAATGGGCACTTATTCATTGCGATTGGTATGATCGTTTAACCATCCGATATGTTGTCTGCTTTTAAACAATTGCATTTTACGCGTTTTGCGTTTTACGCAAGGTGTGCGCGTTGTAGTACCCACACGCCCTTGTCTGCGGCGGCTAAGCCGTCCTCGGGAAGGGGAACCGTTCCCGTTCCCCGTTCCATCCCCTTCGTCATGGTTGCGTATAGATTGCATTCTAAAATTAAAACAACTTTACTGGTGATTTAAATATCAGACACGGTTACATTCAGCTGAAAGAGATGTTTGTTGAGGACTGTTCATGAAAATTTCTTCATTCAGATTGCGTAATTATCGCCGCTTAGCCGACGTTAGTTTAACTGTTGACGATAAAAAGACAATTTTAGTTGGGGCAAATAATAGCGGTAAAACATCATTTATAGGAGCGCTACATACATTCTTGATGCGACCTGAAAACCTTAGGGTTCGCGATATCTCAAAGCGGTGTTGGAAAGCGATTTCTGATATTGGGGTAGAATTACAGAAAAACGAGCAGACAAACAGCGATGAGCTTGAAGCACTTTCCGCTCAAATTTCAAAACTACTACCAAGCTTAGATGTAATTCTTACAGCCAAGGTGGAAGAAGCATACCGCGCAAGAGCGATATTGCCGCACCTTCAATGGTTAGGTGGCTCCTTGGGCGTCCGCATAGTGTATGAACCTGAAAAAATAGAAAGGTTAGTAACTGATTTCGTCAGGGCAAGGGGAGTTGTTTCTGGACATGATGATGTTTCACTATGGCCCAAGAATCTCTTTGATTTTTTAGAAAAAGGCAGGAATTTCAACAAATATTTCAAGCAAAGCCACTATATTCTCAATCTTGAAGTCAAGACAGATGATAATGAAGATGTAGAAGCACTTGTGCAACCACTATCAACTGGTGCTTTGAAACAATTGATCCGGGTTGATGTGATTTCAGAGCAGCGCGGTTTAGGCAATGAAGATACGGCAAGTCAAAAGGGCCCTTATTCTGAAAAGCAGCGTCTGAATAAACTATTGCGCGAGTACTATGACCAATTTTTGAGTCCTGAGGATTTCCCCGAGATGGGTGACATTGAAGTTCTGAAAAAACAACAGGAAATGGAAGAAGGTTTCACGTCAAGATTAGGTCAGCAATTTTCCGCGCCACTCAAAGAGCTAGAGGATATGGGATACCCTGGTATTGGGGGAAACCCTAGTGTCGAAATTGCAGCCAAAGTCAGTGGAGCAGATGCCTTGCAGAAACCTTCCTCTGTAAGGTATCGATTTGACAAAAAACATGCTGACGCATTGCCGGAAAACTATCTGGGGCTAGGTTATCAAAACTTAATCTATTTGACATTCCGACTTTTGGAATTTCGGGACAGATGGATGCGTGTGGGAAAGTCTCCAGCATCAGACAATGATTTAACTGAGCAAATTGAACCCATTCATTTGGTGTTGGTTGAAGAACCCGAAGTAAATCTCCATGCTCAAGTTCAACGTGTGTTTGTTGCCAAGGCGTACGAAACCTTGCGAAGACATGATGACCTTGGTGATAAAGATGAATTCCAAACCCAGCTCGTGATAAGCACGCACTCAAGCCACATTATTGATGACGTCGACTTTAAAGATTTGCGGTACTTCCGACGCATTTCTGATAATGATAAAATTGAGATGGATCATTCTATTATCGAAAATCTGTCAGAATTATTTGACGATAATCGAGCGGAACTAAGGTTTGTGCGGAAGCATTTAAAACTCATTCACTGCGATATGTTTTTTGCTGACGGCCTTATTTTTGTTGAGGGGCAAGCTGAGAGATTATTAATACCTGAATTTATAAACCAGCATTTCGGTGAGCTTTCAAGTCGCTATCTATCTATCCTTGAAGTCAGTGGGGCGCATACCCACAAGTACAAGTTACTGGTTGAAAAGCTTGGAATTATCACATTGGTAATCACTGATTTAGATTCTGTTGGAACTGATGGGAAAAAATGTGTTCCGGCTCGAGGTCAGAATCAAACGTCTAGCAATACGACCTTGAAAACATGGTGCCCTAAAAAGGAATCTATAGACGAGTTGTTAGATTTACAAAAGGCAGACAGGGCCAATGGAGATGAAGACGCTCCGCTTTTTGTTGCTTATCAGAAACCAACTCATTTAGAGGGTAACGAGGTATTGAGTCGCACATTCGAGGATGCTCTTATTCTAGCAAATTTCGATAACGATTATTTTCAGAAAATTGGTGCGATAAAGGATGCTACAGCGAGTTTTAAAAACGGTACAAGACCTCTGGGCGAGTCGCTATTCGATTACGTTCAAACATTGACCAAAGGAGACTTTGCGTTCAATTGCTTGTTTTATCTCGCCAATGACAACAGTAACACGTTCAATCCGCCAGAATACATAAACGAAGGCCTAGATTGGCTGAGGAAGCAACTATCTCCGAATTCTTAGGCGAAACTTATGACAGACGATACAATTCTTGCTTTCGAAAGACCCGTTGATCATGACAATACCGTTGATGATGGAATCCAGCAGTGCCTCAAGATAGGGAGCGGAAAAAGTTTCATCACATTTGCGGGTGCGGGGTCAGGCAAGACCTATTCTCTCGAAAAAGCGCTTGGCCATTTGCGAGAAGAAAATGAAAAGTTGTTTCTTCGCCTAGGTAAGCAAGTTGCAGTCATCACTTACACTAACAACGCTGCAGACGAAATTATGGATCGCGTTGATCGGAGCTCCATTTTTTCTATTTCCACTATCCACAGTTTTTGCTGGTTGAACATACAAGGCTTTAACGAAGACATCAGACAATGGTATTTATCGGAAATTCCTGATGAATTGAACGATTTGGAAGAGAAGGAAATTCGGGGTCGGGCTGGAGCAGCATCTGATGCAAGAAAACGTCGAATTCGACGCCTCAAAGAGAAAATGGGTTGGCTCTCAGAGCCGCAGGTCTTCATTTATGATCCCAATGGAGTGAACTCATCTCAAAATTCCTTGTCACATGCCGATGTTTTGAAGATTTTTGCACATTTTCTCAGAACTAAACCAATGATGGCAGATGTTTTGGTGAATAAGTATCCATTCGTCTTTATTGATGAAAGCCAAGACACTGACAAAGGTATCATAAATGCATTCTTTGAACTGCAAGAATCCCAAGCTGATAATATCGTAATTGGTTTGTTTGGTGATACGATGCAGCGTATTTTTGGTGGAGGAGAACCGAGGCTTGGAAAAGAGCTGCCGCAAAACTGGGAAGAATTCGATAAAGAAATGAACCATCGTTCTGCTCGCAGAATTGTTCACCTTGGGAATAAAATTCGTTCTGAAGATGATGGAAAACTACAATTTGCGCGCTTGGGCTCTGCGGACGGAGTTGTTAGATTTTTCCTAATACCTCATGAAACCGCCGACAAGGACTTGATTGAGGATGATATCCGCACATCATTGGCAGCGATCACAAAAGATGATTTGTGGACTGACATGAAATCGGAAGATACGGCAATATTATTGCTTGAGCATAAGATGGCAAGTCGAAGATTGGGCTTTCTTGCTCTTGCAGAAGCCTTGTCCAAATCCTCAAAGATTAAGGATCGCATTTTTGAAGGTGACAATTCTGAGCTAAACTATTTCACGAGGGTCATCTTACCGTTAGCAGAAGCCAGTATGTCCGAAGATCAATTTGAAGTCATGTCGGTCTTACGATCAAACAACTCTCCTTTATTAAATGAGGAGGTGTTTGACACAAATGCTGACGATCCGCTAAAGCCAGCTAGGTTAGCAGAAGTGGAATTGCATGCGGTTATCTCCGATGCTGGTGCCACCTTTCGTGAAGTTTTATCAACAGTAGCGAAGCATCAACTTTTACAAATCCCCAGTAAGCTCAGCGCTTTTGTGAAAGGTCCAAAAGACGACATATTACGATATGTTGATGATCAAGAAGATGCGGATGAAGGAAACGCTGATGAGATAGAAGCTTGGGCAAATGCTCTGGAAACACCTTTTTGGCAGATTAAAAATTACCGTGATTACGTTGATGAAGATTCAATTTATCGAACGCATCAAGGTGTGAAAGGGAACGAATTTGATCGAGTTATGGTCATCATGGACGACGATGAGGCGGGTGGTTTCATGTTCTCCTACGAGCAATACTTTGGAGCGAAAGAACTATCAAAAGGCACGTTATCTAAATTGGAGGCCGGAGAAGAAACTGGCTTAGATAGAACCCGGCGGCTGTTCTATGTGACTTCAACTCGTGCAAAAAAATCCTTGGTTCATGTGATTTATACTTCAGATGTTAGTGCTGTCCGAAAAAGCCTAATAGTTCGAGGTTTTGCGAGTGATGCCGAAATAATTGAAATGCAGCGTTAGCCAGAATCATCAGGTAGCAGGGACTCTAAAAGATTAATAAAACTTTTCAGTAATATGCGTGGAACAGTTTTATCTGCATCTTCCCACAGGGATTCAGCTGGACGCTTTTCATTTCGTTTGTTTGTTGATGTAGTATTGAGTGTTGCTTCGAGAAAGGCACTCGATTTTCTGTTGGCTAATTAGATATTTCATAATACAATTTTAGATAGATATTATCTTTGGTTTTACATCTATGTACAAAATTATCTCTTCAATCGGCAAAGCAACTATCTTTGGTTTACTGCTACTGTTGGCTACACTTGGTCTAAGCGTATCAGACGAATTTCCGCTGAAAGATGGACGTTACGTCGTTGATCAAAAAATTTGCGCATACAATGAAGAGCAAATTTTTAATGAATTCAGTGATGGTGCTGCTCTTAATGTACGCACTATTAAAAACGGCACTTTTGACTACCACTATGAATCGACCTGCAAGATTGCTGATGTAAAAGTAGATGGATCAGATGTTCTTTATACAAGTATTTGCAGTGCAGAGGGTGAAGAGTATTCAGAACGAGAGCATCTTACCTTAAATTCTCGAACGTCATTTACACAGGATAGAATAACTTTTGAGCTTTGTGAGGGTGCAGCGACTAATACATCCGCTGCAAACGAGCTTCCTATCACTGAACCTGAAATGATTTTTGCTCTACAGAGTTCGCTTACGGCACTTGGCTTCGATCCGGGACCAACAGATGGTCTGATCGGTAAGAAGACGATGTCAGCGCTAAATTTATTTCTTTTGTCGAAAAGCTTGCCTCAGGTGGTTCATGTTACTCAGGGTTCATTCAGTGCTGTTCTAGAGGCGCATATCGAACATAGCACGGGCGTTAAATATTCTGATTTTGTTGAAGTAGGGAAAGAAAGAACACAAAAGTCCTTGGAAGTTGTTGAGTCTTCAAGCGATGAACCGGAAAACATAGAACCAGCATCTGGACGTCAATTATCGTCAACACAGATCGAAGAACTCAGGATATATGATGATGAGATCGCCAAACTTAAGCAAGAATTGCTTGAGAATACTAATGTCTTTGATCCTAAAACAAAAAGAAACCTGTTTCCTGATTTAAGCGGCACTTTGGCTGGCCGTAGTGGATTTGAACGTTTTTTGATGCCTGCAGTTCCTTTTTTAGGCTGTGTTGACGATGAGAAAAAAGTTTTGGGATTCTACAACGCTCCTTATCACGTTTGGTTGCTTCTATGGATCAATGAAGATTTTGAGATTTTACAAGGTCGAATAACTTCGGGTTTTTATCTCCCTGAAGATAACGCACCATCTGCTTGGTATGACCTTCTTCCAGTCGGTGGTTCAATTATTCAGTCGCTTTCAGACGCTTTATCTTATCAAGCAAAGGCTTTCTTTACAGTTGCACCGACAAGGAAATGCAAAGCGCCTAATGAACAAGAATGGTTGTATGAGCGAGCCATAGCTCAAACGCAACTGATTGAGCCGTATGCAACACTTCATCATATTGGCGAAGAAGTCGTGTATGAGATCAATCGAAAAACGGCTCAAAAGCATGAGTTTAAAGACCAAGACGAATTGATATTAATTTCCACACTGATTGATATTGATAACATTGATTATCTTACCATCCATACTGTTAAATCGACCCCACATTTCATGCTGGTTCAGATTTGGGAGAACAAAAATGGAGAACTAAATACGCTAGACAATGACTTCGCAATATTGCCGCTGCCAGAAAGTGAGGCGCAAGTAAATGAATAAAAGGTATCAAGGAATTTGCGCCAGCGTTGGCTTGGTTTTTTGTTCAAGTCTTGCGTTAGCACAAGATAAATCTGATGAAAATAACACTGAATTGTTAGAAGATATTTCTGGTGGGGCAATAGAAGTCCATAAGGGTTTGGAAAATGCATACGCAAAAGCTGGCACTGCTGGTAGACTTGTGAACAAAAAACTCTCTATTGGTTTGACCAGCGTAAAATTAGAGCGACACATTGAAAATAAGGAATATGGCCAAGCCGCTGCGACCTTGGCCACTTCAGCTCTTAAAAGTAATACGTTTAGGAATACCAAATATGGTTGCGCTACTATGGGGCGTGCTGGTTGTGTTTTTGGTGCTGCTTCAGGACTAATGATGGATTATAAGCAGGATCAAGTGCTCACTTGGACAGGTAAAAAAGTTGATGCAATTCTAAACCCGCCACCGAAAACTTTTAGCCAGCAGATAAAAAACGCAAATTTAGATTTAGACGAAATTAATAGCAGGTATAACCTTCGTAATCTGAATGAATTTATGCTGAGAGAAAAAGAGATAAAGGAAAGCCTCATCTGGAGTTCAGCAACTACGCAACAGGAGAGAAAGATTATTGGTAAGTCGATTAGCCAGATAAATAATCGTCTTAAGAGATTGACTGAGCAGAATGATCTTCTATCAGCTTCCCAAGCGACTAGATTTGAAGTGAATTCCAGCGATATCGTAAATTCAGAGTGTGTAAAAAAGATAGAAGAGTGGCAAGTCACTGATCCAAAAACACAGGAACCTTATACTGAGGAAGCGCGTAATGAGATTTGTAAAAGACCAAAGTGTGCGCTTCTGAATGATGCGGACCCCTCAACATGGCCATGGGCAACCTTCGGTTGGCATATGAATAACGAAGAGTTTCAAAAAGATACAGAATATAATAGTGTTGGGCCAGAACATTATATTCATTATGCTAACGAAACGCGGAAAACGCTCGATGAGTGTTTGTCACATTCGAGTTCTGCTGCTTGCCAGGCAGAAAAATCACACAAATTCATTGATGAATATACCTCTAAAGCTCAGAGCCTTAAGGTGGAGATAAATAGTTTTCGTCGGCAGGTTGTTGGCCGTGTTTGTGTAAAATAGTGTTTATTCGATTTTTTCTTATGGCAAGCACAATCCTAACGCAGTTCTAATCCGTTCAACCGCGATCTTCGCAGTATTTCGGCATTTATTGAAATAAGCGTTTTCTTAAGTAAGGAATTTCTAACTTTGGGTAAATTCGGTTCAGAGAGTTTTCTAAGAATTTTCCTTTTCAATATATAAAGCTCATCAATCCTGAATTTTAGGTGTTTGTGCGAGAAGAAGGTTATAGAATTTAGGTCTTCAATGGCGATATTCGGGGCGCATCGGACGCAATTATCTGCTGTCCGAGCGGGCTTTCGTGAACCGCGCCTTATCTTAAAAGACAGTCACGGCCATACGGCGTCAATCCCTCGCGCAATTTCAGGGCTCAGTTTGTTGTACCGATTATCGTATTGTCCGCTTTGCCACGATTGTATGGTTTAAAATTCGCCGGTTTATCTTCCTTTTCCAGTCAAGCTGCCTTGGATACAATATTCTCTTGTTTTTTGTCTGCTTCAGAAAAGTGTACTCTTTTTCGCTATACAAATAGCCATTTTTATAAGCATATTCGATGACATCATCATTCGCGTTTGCATCTAAATTATCTGCAATTCTTTTCAGGCCCGCGAAAAGTGTTCCTGTTGAAATCTGCATGAATCGGTTAATGCAGATATTTCCAACGTAAGTTTGGCGGCCCGTTAGTCTGTTTCGTATGAAGCAATGTTCTTTGATGTCTTGACCGCAAGGGCAATTATCCCATTCATCGCTGACTTCAACTGCGACGAGGTCCCATTCTGTCCGCGCGATGTTAAAATCATTCGAAACAGACAATGGAAGAATATGAGCTTTAAGAGCTTCAGAATTATGACTCATAGAATTTACCTCATGTTCTAGGCAGTAAAGAGAGCATCTATATTCAATCTGAGCAAGTATAAAGATTGGAATACAATCTGAAATCAGTAATTTGTGGAGGCTGCGTTTTTAAGTGAGCACGCTGCCTGCTATCTCGCCGGAATACCCGGCAGAATCCTTCTTTTCCAGCTTATATCAGAACCTCAAAATCAAACAGGGCTTCGAAGCATAACCTTACCATCCCAATCGTAGATTGGGTGGTTCGGTAACGCTCCGGTCCCTGTGTTCATTTTAAGAACCCGATCTCTCGTCCTTTTTTCATGCGGACGCTCGCCGCTGGGCAGAGGGTCATGCGCGGGGGTGTTTATAAAAACATTGGTTTCGCGTTTTGAATCTTTAACAAAGTGAGAAATATGATGATTAAGTTGCATGCTCAACCATATGATATGTCTGTCAGCGGTTTTTATTTTAAATCTGCTGATGAATTCAAAACCAAAGCTAGAGACAACAGGAACAAATTTGGTGATCCAGTCGAGGAATATGAAATTCAATTCATTGATGGCGATGAGATTAACTGTGCTCTTGCGAAAGCTATTGGTCTCAATCAGGCGAACTTTTCTGACTTTCTAATATGCGCGGAAGAGTGGGAAGAATGGCAGAAAACCAACACGATTATAGCGGTTGGTGAGGGTGGCCATGATTTCAATGTGCAAAACGATCCAGATCATTATGGTGTAACGCTTTACTATATTGATAGTTTGCGTGATCTTGCAGAGCAATTTGTCGATGAAGGCCTGTTTGGTGAGATTCCCGAACATCTTTCGCACTATATCGATTATGAGGCCATCGCACATGACCTCTCACATGACTATACGATGATTACGATTGCAGGCGAAACCATAGTTTACCGAATGGATTAGGATACCTCGTAGTTTGCTGTTTTGAAGAATTGAGAATTGCTCAAGGCTAATCTTGTTTCGTCTTTTGAGATCATTTAGGCGGGAAGAATAGCATTTGTAAATGCCAAATGGCTTAGTTGGAACGCAACGACTATTTTACGTGACATTTACGCGCTCCAAGCGACCTATCGTCCATTTGACGGATGAATTTTCATAACTCCTGGGTTGTAATTTAATGCAATTATGATTTTATTACGCGAGCTAAAACTGATTGAAACAAAAGCAATAGCATGCATCATTTGATTTACATTTCTGTTTTATTGTTGGCCATTGCTGCGACATTTATAATCACGCTGTCGCATGGACATGAACATAGTGTTGGATGTTTATTTACTACAGGTCAGGATTTTTGCGACTGGCAATTGAAAATGGAAGTGCCCAAGAAATTAACAGAAAATGATCTTTTTGAGCTACTTGTATCTTTGTTTTCTTTAATACTGGCTGTCATCGCCATTGTAGGTGTTGGGATCTATTACTTAATAAACAAGGAGCTGGAAAGAAAATATAGCCAAAAATTAGATGAATCCGAGGTGATCATTTTAATTCTAGCGCCCGTTTGGACATTGGTGGAAATATCGATGCAGTATTTTCTCGAGTATTTCGATTGCTTGAGTGAGTTTCATAATAATGGCACATTGGGTAAAAGAAAAACCAGAGAAACACTAGCCAAAATTGACGCGGCGCTTAATGCGTTAGAAAAAGCTGAAAATAACATCAGTCTCGAGGTTATAGATAAAGAGAAATTTTTAAGAGAAAATCCTAGGTATCTCAGTATTTACAAACAAATACACAACGGCATCTTGTACAATGAAGTTGCGAAGCTTGTCCTTAAAAATGAAAAGATTAGCAGCAGTACAGCATCTTCGTATATTGATCGCTGTGACTATCTTGAAAACTTGCTTAAAAATGAAAATTATAAGACGAAACCAAATTCATCGGATGATTGGTACAATATGTATGAGACGATCGCTTATTGTAAAATCTATCTGGGTATATTGTCTGAAAACGATGCTTTGGAAAATCAAGGTAAAAAGTTAGTGGAAGACTTATGGAGCGGTCGGAAACTAGTTTCGTTTGGAAAAAAACCACCACAAGACTGGTGTGATTCTATAAAGCTTGAATACACTCAGGGTCATGCGAAAATTAATTTCGGCGGGTAAACCTATCTTATTATAGGTGGGTTTGCAGGTTTCTTATTTCTGATAATTGGCGGATTAGCTGGCTTTATCATATAAGAATTTTCCCCTAGAAACATTTTCTGCAAATCAATTGGTAACATAGCTTTTTTAAAACTTTCTTTCATTATTTTCAACCTTTTCATAGTTTTATACAATTTGATTGTGCCGGAATTATGATTTTAAAGAATGAATTAACTGAATTCAAGTTAATCTAAGTGGCCATAGTATTTAAATTTATATTGCATCATCAAACTTGCCGCAGCGTTACGCAGGGTAGGGCAGGGAATTAAGTCACTGATTATTATTGAAAATTTATTTTTTTTATTGCAAGGCTCATTGAAAACCAAAATATTTTGGGTTGAAAAATGTAATTGCTGTCTGGTACCTAGCATAGATTAAAACTAGTTAATCGGATCGATTAAGGTGTCGTCTGAGTTGCCTGCTTCAAATAATCAAGTGATTTCATCGCGCTTCGTCTTGTGAGATCATATAGGCACGAAGAACGGCATTCATGCGTGTTAAATGGCCTTTACCTTGGCTTTGAAACCAATCGAGAACATCTTCGTCAAGACGCATAGTCACCGTTTTCTTTGAAATACCAGTTGGAAGCAATAATTTTGCTGTCCGAAAGAATGCTTCATCCATCTCAGGAATATCAGACGTATTAATGTCCTTATCTTCAATCGCAGCCAGTTCAGCCAAGCGCTTTTTCGAGATAGGCATAATAATGTCTCCTTTCTGTTTTCTTTGCGAGCCGCGCGGAAATTATGCGTTTTGTACCGTTTCTATCTGTATGCACGACGGCAACAACAAGCAGTCCGGCAATCATCCCAAAACTAATTTCTCGAACTTCGCCATAATCCCGTCTATCATCAATTTGTGTCAGAACTGGATTATCAAAAATTTCGCACGCTTCTTCAAAGGAGATGCCATGCTTTTGTAAATTCGAAGCATTTTTGTCCTCATCCCATTCAAATTTATCAGACATAGCTCCCCTTGTTTGTATTTACAATTGTAAATCTTTTTTGTGGTTTTGTCAAAATTTATTCACCTTTTTGATCGATCATGCCTGCATCACATCTCTGGCTCGGGATCACCGCGATTGCGGTTTTGCTTTTTGTCGGCATTGTCATTTTGGTATTGTGCTTGATCAAGATCAGCTGTGCGCCTGAGCCATGTGATATCTCTGTGTAACTCATGATCTGTAATCTGGATATTTTGTTGTTTATCTTGATCCTGTGCACCCAGTTGATGATCTTGCTGCTGATACGTTTCAGAAATGCTCGTACGTTCTTCGAGATCGCGTTGAAGGGCATATTCGAGTTCTTGGCTGTTCAGTAGCTCCATTTTACGTCTACGACCTGTCAGGCGATCCAGAAAACCAATCAGGCCACGCCTGATACGCTCGCGTCGGATTGTATCTTCTCTCGCTTGACGTTGGCGCTGTAAGATTTTTAGCCTTTCTTGATCTTTTAACTTCTTAGCAGCCAAAGTTACGCGGCGCTTTGCAAACACAGTCTTGAAACGTTCGACTTTCTGGTTTTGCAAGTCACGCAATTCCTGTAGGCGGTTTGCAGTCATAGCAGCGGCTTTCGCATGCGCTTCTTCGACGTTTGGCAAATTGTCCGGCTCACCTAGCTTCTCACGTACGGCTTTGGCTTTTACGCCAACCCACCGCGAAATCGAGTAGACTTCACCCTTGTAGTCAACAGCCACAAATCCACGCTTACCACCTCTTGCTAATATAAAGCCTTGTTCCTCGAGAGCATGACTAAATCCAGCTCGGCTGTCTGACATTGACCAGCGTTCCTGAAACATAGCCTTCAAGACTTTCGGGTCTTTGCCTTGACGTTTAGCTTGCTGCCATTCTGCAAGTGAGAAATTCTTTGGATCGCGGTAATGCTTATTTATGAAACCATGCGGCATGCGCCAGCCATGGCGAATATAAAGTTCACGGCTAACATCCTGTAATTTGCGTTTGGTGTAAGAAAGCTGAACAGCTTTCATGCGCTGAGTGTCTATTCGGCTCCACACAGCATGCGCATGTTTACGCAATTCACCATCAGAGCCATATTTTTCGTGAAATACGATAATGCGTGGTTGTTTGGATAGACCAAGACGCTGTTCTACCAATTCAACGGCCTCAACAAAGTCTATATCTGAAACATCTTTGCCCTTAGGCGGGTTTAAACTGAGTGAATAAAGATGCTGTTTGCATTTCGTGGCACGACTCAACGCATAAGATTCTGTCAGTGCGCCCATGACATCTTGGGAGATAAACCCGCGTACGTCATGGATTTCGACGCGTTCGTTTTCATCTTTCATAAGGTGGACGGCGAGATTTTTAGACCCGCCCCGCTGATTGCCGTGCAGAATCATTCGATATCTCGTTCAAATAAGATCGGAGGCGGCTTTAATCCCAGCGCACTAATGAGATCATTGCGCAGCTCAAGAACCAGAAGACATGTGTCCGAAATCTGCTGTTCTTGTTGTGTATTTAACTTGAGTTCACCGCGATCAATCGCTTTCGCAACGGTGTCTAAATTGCCAAAGACATCGCTTTCACCCAAAGCAGACAGTGCACGAGCAAGCATTTCATACCGATCTACAATTTCAGAATCAGATGATTTAGATGGCTTGGTGAAAATTCGATCTTTGACAAATTTGCTCAAAGACTGACCGTTCGCCAGCTTTTCTAGTTTCTTCCGCTCACGTTCAGTTAAACGAATAGACAAAGGAGCAGGGCGCTTTTGTTGATTTGCGGAGGTCATGACATAGCCCCGGGTTCAACATCTTGATGCGGTGCAGCACATTCAGTTTCATAATTATCTTGAGTTTCATCAGCGAAATCGGCAAATTGCTCGAAATTAGAAGCCCGAAGGACAGAATCCCAATCTTCAAACACATCGATCAGCTTATCGAGGGTGTTCAAGCTTTCTTCCTCTAGGCGCACCACAATATATTTTTATTGTAAGCCATCAGCGCCCTATGGACAGATTGGATTGATTTCTTACGAGAGTGATTTAGGCTCATCATAGCCCATATGGAGCGAATGATGAGACGAAAGAACGAACGAGCCAAAGACGAAGCAGATCGTGTTGTAAAAGATATTAGACGACAGACGCGGCGCAAATATTCCTCAGAAGATAAGATACGGATTGTATTAGCTGGCCTTCGTGGTGAAGACAGCATTGCGGAATTGTGTCGGAAAGAAGGTATCGCTCAGAGCCAATATTACTCTTGGTCAAAGGAGTTTTTGGAAGCTGGTAAAAAGCGATTGGCTGGTGATACAGCCAGAGAAGCTGATACTGGATATCTTCAAGATGGGTGATGTCTGGTTCGGGCCATTCTATGCCGTAAACTGATCCGCAACTGATGTCCGATCAGCATTTAAATTCGGAATTCATTTGTTAGTCAGAATACTTCAGGCTTGTGCCAGACGGAGACATGTTTGTTCGGATCCGGACTCTCTTACGCAGGGATACTACACTACGAAAATTGGAAGATTTACCCATTCACATATTTTATAAACTTGGTAAAAGAGGTGTCGAGCTTGCCAAAAAAAGCTAAGAATTTAAGTGAAAGTCGTAACTATGTCCCGCCTACCTTGCTCTCGGTTGTAGTTAAGCTCATGAAAAAGTAATTCTGAAGGAGAAGCGATATTTTTAGTAACGACATGACAATCGCAAATAGAATTGCAGACGCTAGAACTGGTAGCGGCATGACAATTGAAGAGGCTGCTGAATTTCTAGGGGTTAAGGTCGCAACATTAAGCAAATGGGAAAATGGAAAAACTACTCCGCGAGCAAATAAACTGCCAAAGATAGCCGGAATTTACAACGTTTCACTAATTTGGCTCATTGAGGGACGAGAGGACTTAGACCCACTTGAAAATACCCCAAATGACCTGGATGAAATTGAATCCAGCATAAATCGCTTAGCTGAATTGCAAAACCAGCTTGCCATTGAATTAGATGACGTGCGTGCCAAAATCAAAGTCTTGAAAAACCGAAACAAAACGCTTGATCAATTGGCTGAAGAATCGCTCCCTCCTGATTAATGGGATCAGACGTATACGAATTGATTTTAATAATAACCGGCTTTCACAATTATCTTGACGCTGGAATTGATCCAATGAGCGAACCATCAAAAGACAATCAGGCCATCTTTTTTTAAATTTGAGGTGCTGAGCAAGCCCTATATTACGCGGGCTACTCTATTTTATTTTGCTCGCTGCGCTTTTGCGGTACAAGTGCACGCATAAGGGCGCTCATGTCCAATTGCCCGACACATCTCCCCTCTTGTATCACAAGATATGTGCCTTTTGGCTCTCCACCAGTTTGCGCGATCACATCTTCCAGTGTTGCCTCGCAGGAAACTTCGCCCTTCGTTTCCGCTGTTTCTTTTCGTGGCGTCATGACGGAGCGGACCCGTAATACACGTGCGCGATTGATGTCCGAGATGAAGTCGACAATGTAGTCGTCTTCCGGGTTCAACAATATATGTTGAGGCTCGCCTTGTTGAACAACTTCTCCATCCTTTAAAATCACGAGTTTATCAGCCAATTTTAATGCTTCATCCAAATCATGACTGATAAATACGATTGTCTTGTTGAGCTCTTCCTGAAGCTCTAACAAAAGATTCTGCATATCTGTACGTATCAAAGGATCAAGCGCTGAAAAGGCTTCATCCATAAGCATAATGGGTGCATTGGAGGTCAATGCACGTGCGATACCAACACGCTGTTGCATTCCGCCAGAAAGCTGGTGAGGATAAGAATCCTCATACCCTGCCAACCCAACGCGTTCCAGCCATCTTCCCGCCTCTTCATTGTATTCACTCGCTTTTTCACCGCGAACAATAGGAGCCATGGCCGCATTTTGCAGAATATTGCGATGAGGTAGCAATGCAAAATGCTGAAACACCATAGACATGTTTTTCCGCCGAATTTGCCGTAGCTGCTCCTCACCGTATTCAAGAACATTCTCGCCGGAAACCAACACCTGACCTGCCGTTGGATCAATAAGACGATTGATATGTCTTACCAAAGTGGATTTGCCAGACCCGGACAGACCCATGATGACCGTGATTTCACCCTCGTTCATGTCAACGTTAATATTGCTTAGACCAAGCACATGGCCATGTTTAGAATTAAGCTCTTCCTTGCTCATGCCGTCATAGACATATTGCAAAGCAGATTCTGGTTCGGGACCAAATACTTTATACAAATTTCTGATGGAAATAGTTGTGTCGCTCATTGACGATGACTCAGCTCTTTTGTGATGAATTTACCCGCATCAACGCGGATTTTGTGACACGATCAAGGATAATAGCAAGGATGACGATACCGAGTCCTGCTACTAAGCCCACCCCCAATTCTAAGGAACGAATACCGCGTAGAACCAAAACACCCAACCCAGGGGCGGAAACAAGAGAGGCGATAACAACCATCGCCAAACTCATCATGATAGTTTGGTTTATCCCGGCCATTATATTTGGCAATGCCAATGGAATTTGAACTTGATAGAGCTTCTGCCGTGGCGTCATGCCAAAAGCTTGTGCGGCTTCGAGCACATCTTTATCAACCATCCGAATCCCTAGGTCAGTTAGACGGATTACAGGAACAATTGCATAAAGGATGATGGCAATACCGTATAATTTGGACTCAGTGACACTGAAGAGGAAAATTAAGGGAATGAGATATACAAATGTCGGCAGCGTCTGCAGCATATCCAATATGGGTATACAAGCGCGTTGCAGCCGATCCGAACGAGACATAGCGATACCAATGGGTACGCCGAAAAGTACACAGATGGCCGAGCAAACAAAAATAATGGATAGCGTTTGAACAGCATAATCGTAGTGATCAATAAAAGCCAAACCGCAAATGGATGCGCCAACGCCGATAACGAGGCTCCATGACCGAGATATGAAAAAGGTTGCAAGAAGAAGCAAAGGAATAACAATCCACCAAGGCGTAGCCTCAACGACATACAAAGCACCATCTAAAAGCCAGCTTAGAGGTTCAGTTATGGGGTCTAGTATGAAACGCAATGCATCTTTGATGGACAAAAACCCATCTTCAAGACCTTTTGTCAGATTGCGCGTTTCCGGTAATTGCCCACACGCCTCATTTAACGCATCGAGCGAAGGAAACGGAAAGTCCCACGCGGTTGTTTTTATCTCTTCACCGCTGGCTTGAGCCAGTAAATCTGCCATAGAAGTTGGTGTTGAGCTACCCGCCTCATCGCACCATTTCCGAAGCCCTAGAGCATCGAAAAGGAAATCATAGCTAGCCATGCTAATTCTCTCTTTTGTGTAACCGCCCTGTATCTGTCCCCACAGATAAAAAGAGCCGCCGTTTAGGATCGGCGGCTAGTTTCAAGTTTATCTAACTACTTCAATATTTTGGCTAATTTCTCTTTTGCCGCATCGTTCAACCAACCGGCCCATGTGTCCTTGTTGGTAAGAAGAAAATTCACCGCTGCTTCTTCTGCCGAAGCACCATTTGCATCCTGCCAAGCTAGAATGCCGGACATCTCGCTTACGCCAAATGTGAGTTGAGATAGCATTGCAGCGACCTCAGGCTTTTCTTTGCTAAACTCAGTTGTGACGACTGTCCAAACTGGAGATGGAGGGAAGTCCGAAATCTCAGGTGTATCGCGATCTTTGTCTTGATTGCGCGCATGAATTTCCGGATCGACTGGACCAAGTTCAACCTTTGTCATCTCATATTTACCAAGAACTTTTGTCGGTGCCCAATAATAACCGAACCATGGTTCGTTATTCTCAAATGCTGAGGCAATTGACGTCGCCAGTGTTTCGCCTGAGCCATGATTGAATATCTCAACGCCGCTACCCTCAACATTTAAGGCACGAGCCAAGTTATCATTGAGGATACGGCACCCCCATCCTTCAGGACAATTGTTAAACCTACCGCCAACAAGTTCTGGATTTGCGAGCACCCCATCAATCGTTTTTAACTCTGGATGTTTTTCAACAAGCCAAGTCGGCACCCACCAACCTTCGACACCACCTGGGTCAAGAACGGGAGCCAATTCGCTAACGCGGCCTTCTTCACGAAGTTTGACGTAAGCGGGCCCACCTCCATTTGTCCACATTTCAGTAACAATGTCAGGTTCACCGTTTTCCGCTAGCGACGTCACCGCAGGCACAGTAGCTGATGGAACAGTGCGAACCGTACAACCGTACCCTTGTTCAAGCAAAAACTTTGCGACTTGTGTCACAATTGCGGATGACGCCCAGTTCATCTCTGTGATTGATACTTCGCCGCATTCTTCAGCGGCGGCAATACCTGGCACCATCAACAAGCCAAATGCCGCTCCGATTAAATATTTTCGCATTGGATTCTCCCGTTAGCGTTTGTTTTTTATGAAGATTAGGTAACATCAGTCGCTTAGTAAAGCTAATTGTATTACTTTCAAAAATTATTCACAGTGTAATTACTCTAAGAATTTCAACATATTTATCTGTTAATTAATGCTTAGTTTTGCAAAGTATTATGCTTTGCCGGTTTCAATTTTTCAGTTATACAAGATCTATGAACCGAACAAATGCGACATTAACCGCACTGCGACGCATTCTCAAAGCTACTGAGCAACATGGCCGGGAAGTTGCAAAATCTGTGGGACTAACCGCTGTCCAATTGCGTGTTTTAAAGCTTGCGCATGAAAACAGCGAATCGACGGCAAAATTCTTGGCATGCAGATTGCAGGTATCTCAAGCAACGGTGACAACATTACTTGATAAGCTCTCTGCACAAGGCATGATCGAGCGCCGGGTTTCGGTTTGTGATCGCAGGCAGAAGAATATCCTTGTGACACCAACTGGAATTACCGCGTTGAAACGCGCGCCTGATCCCATGCAGCGTGAATTTACACAACGGTTTGAACAACTCAACGACTGGGAGCAAGCAATGCTCTTGGCAGCTGCGGAACGCATCGCCAACTTATTGAACGCCGACGAACTTGATGCTGCACCCATTCTCGCAACGGGTGAGATCGACGGGGAATTAGAAGATTAAATCTCTGACTTAAGTGTCTTAATTCATATAGGCTGATAAAAGCGCTAAATTCCAGACATCAATATGTATTAACTCAATTTACGGCAATGTCTGCTTCGGGCCAGCTGCGGCACTATCTGAGAGTCTAATTTATTTCGGTGTATGGTTCAAACTCAGAAGTCGTTTCACACCGCATATTTTAATCCTTGTACCATGAACAGAAGCTAGCGGATGCTAAAGTGCACCAAAATTTTGGCCATCATCAGCTTTTGTTACCTCAGTGAAGCTTCGATATTGCCGCCATCAACCGTCATGATATGTGCGGTCGTCCGTTCAGATTTGGCAAGGGCAACAAATGCGTCAGCAACATGGTGTGCTTCGACTTCCTGTTTGAGTAGGTTCCCGGCCATATAATCATGCTCGGATACTTGTCTTGCTTCCGCGCGAGAAGAAATGAAATCATCGGTCAACAAGCCTGATCTGATGCGGTCTGCATTAATACCGTTTACTCGGGTACCTGTTGCACCCAGTTCCAGGGCAAGTTGCTTTATAAGGAAGAATGTTGTGGCTTTAGGTAAACCATAGGCTCCAAAACCTTTTCCGGGATTAACAGCTTGTTTAGAGGCATTGAACAGCATCTGGCCTGATCTGTTTTGTCGTTCAAACACTTCAGCGCAGGCTTTCGCCATTGCCATATGAGCAAAGAAGTTGACTTCAAAAGACTGACGCATTTGCTCTTCTGCTAAATCGGTAATTTCACCTTGCAAAGCATAGCCAGCATTAGACACCAAAATATCAAGGCCTCCAAAACGTGATGTCACAGCATTAATCGCTTTTTCAGCTGCATCAGGCTGGGCAAGGTCCGCTTGGAATGCACATGCATAAGGGCTAATTTCATCTGCTTTTTTTGTGCAAGCATCTATATCTTTGTCGATCAAGGCAACGCTTGCACCTTCACTTGCAAATGCTTTTGCAATCGCTGAACCGATAGCGCCGCCGCCACCTGTTATTGCAACAACTTGCCCGGTAAATGCTTTCGCACTTGATTTGGAAATTTTTGCCTGTTCAAGCGACCAATATTCCATATCAAAATTATCATCGGTTCCGATTGGAAAATACCCACCAGCGGCTTCACCTAAGGTCATAACTTCAACAGTTTGCTCCGCAATGTCAGCATGTGCAGATGCTGTTTTTGCATCCTTACCAATCCCAATAATGCCTAATCCTTCTACCCAAACAATTACTGGATGGGGTTCGATCATGACTTTATGGCCACCCACGCGTTTGTTTTGCGTTTGGAAAATCTGTTTATAATCGGTAACATACGCCTCGATTTTTTCACCAATGACGTCTTGATCTGAATTGACATCACTTTGACTAAAATAGAGCATTTTTCCTTTTGTTCTAATCACATGATCTGGTGAACCAACACCACGACCGCGTAAGACTTCTAGGTCAGATCGCGCGAGAAACTCATCAATTTGATCGCTTGTTCGAATATCAAACACCGATGATTTTGCGGATCCATTATGATGTTCTGTTCTAATGCGATCAATTTCACCGCGTAATTTATTTAAAAATTCTGAGAAAGGTTTGGATGATTTAACAGATCGATTTTGATAAACTGATGTAGCAAAGGTTCGACCTGAAGTTTTGGTCTTGAACCATTCTTCGACCTTGTTGGTTTGATCAATGATCCGGTTATAGCTCTCTTTGGCCGTCTCACCGAACGTGAAGTGGCCATGATTTAGGAGCAGCATTCCTTCGCAATCGGGGTTTGCATCAAAAATGTCAGCAGCTTTTTTCGCAAGTTCAAATCCAGGCATGATGTAAGGGATCGCTATTATGCTATCTCCAAAAATCTCGTGCATGATGGCTTGCGCATCGGGCAGGTTTGCGAGCGCAAGAAATGCCGTTGCGTGTGTGTGATCAACAAATCGGTGGGGAAGATAAGCATGCAGCAAAGTTTCAACCGACGGATTAGGTGACGTTGTGTCAATGAGGTTTGCTCTTTGGATATTGACCATATCTTCATCGGAGAGTCGATCAAGTTGGCGAAGCGCATGCAATGGCTCTATTTTAACACCGGGCAAACCTTCCGCTTCAATGGTGTCTAGATCCCAGCCTGAACCCTTGACATGCAACACATCAATATCATTGCCAAAAATATCTTTGCGCTTTACTTTAACTGATGTATTACCGCCCCCGTGCATGACGAGGTCTGGGTCGTTGCCAATTAATCTGGATGTATAAACGCGCAAGGCTAATTGGATATCTGCTTCATGGGTTCCTGCTTTTTGAGCCCACATATTTGCATCGTTATCATTCCAATTATTTTCACGCATTTCATACTCCTTCGCAATTTGATTTGACAATAGTCAGGGGCTGTTGTCAAATGTTTATAAGGAGTATTTAGTATGGCAGTAAAGCGAAATCTGGATCAGCATAGTAGCGAAGACGTCATTGTCGAAGCTGCTTGGCTTTATTATGAGGAAGGACTGAACCAAAATGAGATTGCACAACGGCTCTCTGTCTCGCGCGCAACCGTTGTCAATTATCTGCAAGAAGCAAGAGAGCGCTCCTATGTGCAAATTAGCCTTTCACCAAAGGTTTTTGCATCTCACCAACTCGCGCATGATTTAAAGAATAGATTTGATCTAGCTGATGTCATAGTTTTGCCAGATGATGTGACGCCCGATAGTACCGCATGGCGTGTTGCACGAGGTGCTGCGCGATTGGTTCCCAGTCTTTTACAATCAGGAGATCGGTTGGGTATTGCCTGGGGTAAAACCATTTACGATGTCGCTGAGCATCTAGAACACAAGGTTATTGATAATCTAACGGTCCTTCAATTGGTCGGATCTATGGCGACACCTTATGGCTTTTCAGCTGATGTGTGTTCATCACGTGTTGCAAGAAAGCTAAGTGCACGCTGTATCAATCTTCATGTGCCTGCGATTTTATCAAGCAAGGAAGTTGCGAAACTTTTGCAGGAAGAGGAGCTGATTGCGCATCAGTTGGATGAGATCACCAGCTTTAACAAAACTGTTTTTGCGGTCGGTTCATGCATGTCAGATAGTCATGTTGTTTCAAGTGGAGTAGCCACCCGGGATGAATTTCAAATTTATGTTGATCGCGGCGCAGTAGGTGTCTTATGCGGTCGGTTTATCGATAAAAATGGTGATGAAATATCCGGCCCATTAGATGGACGTATTTTGGGTATTTCCGCTGAAAAAATGCGCAATCCGGAAGTTGGTATACTCGTATCCACAGGAAAGGAACGCGTACGCCCAACGCTTGCCGCTCTTAAAGGTGATTATGTGACTCATCTTGTCACAAGCGCAAATTTTGCCAGTGAACTTTTATCCCTAGGCGACTGATTTTTGCTCAGGGAACAAGGCAAGTAATCCGTCTTTGCTCGCTTCCGCCACACCTCTTTCGGTGATTAATCCTGTTACCAGATGAGCAGGCGTAACATCAAATGCCGGATTTCCTCCCGGGGTCCCATCGGGCGAAATTTGAACGAACGTATTTTCATCGTTCTCGAGCTTGCCATAAATATGGGTCACTTCGCGACCATCTCGCTCTTCGATCGGGATTTCCTTTAAGCCATCCCCAATGGTCCAGTCGATGGTGGATGAGGGCAGGGCAACGTAAAATGGGACGTCGTTGTCTTTTGCTGCAAGAGCTTTAAGATATGTCCCAATCTTGTTGCAAACATCGCCATGGGCTGTAGTTCTATCCGTGCCGACGATCACAGCATCAACTTGACCATGTTGCATGAGGTGACCACCGGCATTATCCACGATAAGGTGATGAGGGATATCATTGCCCACCATTTCCCATGATGTTAGCTGCGCACCCTGATTTCGCGGGCGTGTTTCGTCGACCCAAATATGGATATTAATGCCTGCTTCCTTCGCGTGATACATTGGCGAAGTTGCTGTTCCCCAATCTACTGTTGCAAGCCAGCCGGCATTACAATGTGTAAGGATGTTCACAGGTTCACCAGGCTTTTTAGCGGCAGCAATTTTTTTGATGATTTCGAGTCCATGGACACCAATCATCCGGTTTGTTTCCACATCGTCATCGCAAATCTCAGCTGCTTTTTTAAATGCAGCTTCTTGTCGCTCATTTTCGGGTAAAGCTCTTAACGTGTTGGACATAACGTCTAGTGCCCAACGCAAGTTTATGGCCGTGGGGCGTGTTGTGTGCAAAAAGTCATAGGCGCTATCGAGCGCTTGGTCGGAAGGATCTTGGCGCATAAGTTCGGCAATCCCATATGCTGCGGTTGCGCCAATTAACGGAGCACCTCGCACCCACATGTCACGAATGGCTGTGGCAAAATCGTCTAAAGATTTGAGCGTAACAACGCGAAATTCATGAGGTAGCCATCTTTGATCGATAATATTTACCTCATCTGTTGAGGTATCTAACCAGATGGAGCGGTAATGCTTGTCCCTGACTTTCATGTAAGGTCTCCATTTTCAAATTTTGCTGCTAAAGTGTTGACTTCGGCTATAGACGGAATAGATTTGCGGTTTAAAATCAGCATTCTGCCAAGCGCCAAAGCTTTTGTTTCGTTTTTTGCGCGGTCATCCAGATTTTCTATGGAATCTAGCTCTGCGACATGTGCCAAGCCCAAAATTCTTCTGTGCATTTCAATCCCTGCAAATCCCAAAAGATCGGCGAATATTTCATCTAAAAGCTGCTCGAGTGCCATGACGCTTGCCGCATCATGCCCCTGATCTTCATAAAGGCTGCTCGGATATAAAATTCCGTTTCGCTCTGAATGCCAGAGTTTTGAAAACTCGTCACAAAACCCAGTCCAGGTATCGCTGATCACGTCGAGAATCCAGGATTGATATACTGCACATTTTGCAGGGTCTTTGATGTGCGAGCTCATGGAATGATAGGCCATTAGGTAATTGCCGATTAGCATTCCAATATCGAACCCAAAGGGGCCGTAAAACGCAAATTCTGGATCAATTACTTTTGCTTCTTGTGCTGTGACCATGATGGAACCGGCATGTAAATCGCCATGGCATAAGCATTCAGCCTTAGCGCTGAAAGCCCTTTTCATATGTTGAACTTCGACTTTTAAGCTTTCGTCCGAACGGAGTTCCCGTACGTATTCATCAAGTCTTGGCGAATTATGTTGGTTCATCTCCGCATCAAAATAAGGATCAGTAAAAACAAGGTTTTCGGTAATGTCGCAAAGTTCAACATTATCGCTAAACAATGCTAAGTCTGCTTTTTTTTGTTTGGTGATCAAGGACAAATCTGAGCTTCTGAATGCGGTTCGCGCACAAAATTTGCCGATGACAGATCCCAGATCATCAACTTTATCACCTGCCATCATTTGGTGGCGCAAGATAATATGTGGAGTTAAATACTCCATGATGATCAAAGCTTGTGTTTCGTCAAAATGTAGGATTTGTGGAACGCGACCGGGATCATGTGCGGCTTGTCGGCTCATCGCATGATATTCAAAGAAAGCACGTTTGAGCGGCAGTGGCCATGAATCTCCAACCAGGCGCACATAGGGTAGGGCCTGTTTGACAATCACTGTTCCTTGGGTGCCTTTTACAATAAAAACGAGATTCAAGTTGCCATCACCAACTTCTTGAACGTTCCAGCTTTTAAAATCGTCACCAATTTTTTCAACGATAGCCTTTAAACCGCCTAGCCTTTGCGCAAGGGAATCCGGTGTTAGTGCTTTATACTCAGTCAAAGTTTCCTCCCGATCCAATGTTCCACCCGATGCTTCGCATCACATTTTGACATCAGTCTTATCTACAATAAGAACCGTACATATCATTTGTCAATCACTATTGACATTTGTCGTATCTGCTGATGTTATTAAATCAGGAGGATGCCGATAATGGCTCATGTACTGTGTAAAATCAGAGATATTACGAAGGCATTTGGTGAGAACCATGTGCTTCGTCAGTTGAGTCTGAACCTTGAAGAAGGAGCAGTGACGGTGTTGATGGGTGCAAATGGTGCTGGAAAATCAACATTAGTGAAAATTTTATCGGGAGTTTACCAGCGCGATTCTGGTTCGATTGAACTTAATGGAACAAGTTTTACACCCACAACACCTGCAGAGGCGATTAAAGGTGGTGTTGTCACAGTTCACCAATCGATTAATGATGGTGTCATCGCAGATTTAGATGTCGCATCAAATTTGATGATCGACCGTCTGGCTGAAAGTCGCTACGGCTTTATGCTCAAACGCGATCATTTGTTTAAAGAAGCGCAAAAAATTGCTGATAAGATGGATCTGAAGATTGATGTCCGTCGGCCGGTTTCTGAGCTCGGTGTTGCAGATCGACAATTAATTGCAATTGCCCGTGCAATGTCTCATGAACCCTCTCTTATGATCTTGGATGAACCCACATCTTCACTATCAGCATCAGAAGCTGAAAGACTTTTTCAGCTTATTGAAACCCTAAAAGACCGTGGTGTTGCAATTTTATATATCTCGCACCGTATGTCTGATATTCGCCGCATTGCAGACACGATTGTTTCGATGCGAGACGGTGAAATTTCGGGTATTTTCGAGGGTGAAAGTCTTGATTATGAAGGTGCTGTTAATGCGATGCTCGGTCATACAATGACCGATGTTGATATTGATGTCCAAGCAAGCAAAAGCGACATTATTGAGATCAAGGCATTAAAGCTGACTGAAGCATCCAAACCCTTTGATTTAAGTGTGGGCGCCAATGAAGTTGTGGCGATAAGCGGTTTGCTTGGCAGTGGTAAGACAGCGCTTGCACAAATTCTGTTTGGGATGCTTAAGGCATTTGATGGTGAAGTTAAATTATGCGGTGAACGCTATGCACCGCAAAGCCCATCACAAGCTATTCAGTCCGGTGTATTCATGTCTTCCAAAGACCGGGCAAGCAATAGTGTGATTGCCGATTTTGATATTGCCGGCAATATGAGTATCCCATTTTTAAAATCCATATCGATTATGCATTTCCTGCAACGTGGAAAAGAACGTCAGCAATCAAGAGATGCGATCACTGCGCTCGATATCGTGTGCCAATCTGAAGGAGATGGGATCAACACTTTGTCTGGTGGTAATCAACAAAAGGTTATGCTTGCAAGATGGTTAGCTCAAGATTGCCGTCTGCTTTTGCTGGATGAACCTTTTCAAGGCGTTGATATTAAATCGCGCAGAGATATTGGACGAAAAGTTCGGCAAACAGCAGCGCAACGCGCGACAATCGTATTTGTTGCGGAACTGGATGAGGCGCTGGAGATCGCGGATCGCATCGTCGTTATGCACGATGCATCCATTGTTGCTGATTTTAAGAATGAAAATGTCGACATCAACCAAATTCTGGCAGCCGTCACGGGTAGTCAATCTGTTTTAAGTGAAAGTGCATAAATGAAAGCCGACGTGGAACATAGTAAGGAAAAAGAAGATGTGTCGCATTCTGCCGCGCCATCAAATTTCTCAATGATTGATGCTGCGATCCGATATGGGTTCTTGGCATTGTTGTTGGGACTAGTTGTGTTTTTCTCAGTATTTGCCCCTGGGTTTGCTGGTCCAAGATCAGCCGTTTTTGTGTTCCAATCCGTCGCGATCACAGGAATTTTAGCGCTGGGTGTAACTTTTACACTTGTTGTGGGCGGTTTTGATCTATCAATTGGTTCGGTTGCAACCTCATCCATGATGCTATCGGCATATGTGATGGTGGTTATGGAGCAAAATGCGGCATTTGCCATTGTTGCTTGTCTCATCATGGGCGCGGCGATTGGTTTGGTGAACGGCATTTTGATTGTCCGGTTCAAAGTACCTGATCTTCTGGCAACGCTTGGTATGATGTTCTTGCTTGTTGGCCTGCAGCGCATTCCAACCGAGGGTCGTTCCATCTCAACGGGCATGACATTGCCAAGTGGAGAGACCGCGAACGGAACTTTTTCGCCAATTTTTCTTGCCATGGGCCGACATCGTTTCGATTTTTTCCTCGATAATCTCATCCCAATTTCGGTCGTGTTTTTGATTGTGATTGGCATTTTGGTATGGATCGTCTTGGAGCTGACCCGCCATGGGCGTTTAATGTATGCCATTGGCTCAAATGAGCGTGCAGCGGCTCTGACAGGAACCAATGTGAACAAATATAAAGTCGCGGCTTATATGATTTCTGGCATGCTGGCTTCCGTCGGTGGGCTTTTACTTGCTGCGCGCCTTGGTCGTGGAGATATCGCTTCCGGTACCAATTTACTGCTTGATGCTGTTGCGGCGGCATTGATCGGTTTTGCCGTGTTAGGCGCAGCAAAACCAAATGCATTTGGCACCGCAATCGGTGCACTATTTGTCGGGATCTTGTTGCAAGGTTTAACGATGATGAATGCACCTTATTACACCCAGGATTTCGTGAAGGGCGCTGTTTTGGTTGTTGCGCTTGTATTCACATTCTCGCTTTCGGCAAAACGTTCCGGAAGCCACTAAAGACCATGCACAGGGAGGAACTACGCATGAAAATTACACGTAGACTAGCATTAGGACTCATTGCAGGCATTACCGCATCAGCCTCTTTTGTCGGATCAAGCGTTGCCGATACAATGCCAGCGCCGTTGGATAACCCAGGTGATGTAAAAATTGCTTTGGTGAGGTATCTTTCAACGGGCGACTTTTTCCAAGCCTATCTCTCCGGAGTGGAGAAACAAGCCGAGGCGCTTGGTGTTAATTTAAGGGTATTTGACAGTCGTCAAGATGCTGCGCTACCGGCTGATATGGTTGATCAAGCCATCGCGTTAGGTGTTAATGGAATTATCATTCAGCATGGCTTGACTGAATCCATGAAGGAAGCTGCTCAACGTGCCGTGGATGCGGGCATTAAGGTTGTTGCTTTTGACGTAAATGTTGAAAACGAAGCCATACCGCAAATTGAACAGTCTGATTATCTTTTGGGTAAATTAGCGCTTGAGCAAGCGATCAAAGACAATGGTGATACATGGGATGCAGGGTATGTATATGTGCCTGGAATTGCACCTCTTGATCGTCGCCATGTTGCCTGGGAAGAAGTGAAAGACGCTAATCCCGGCATTAAAGAAGTTGCGCAGATGGGTACACTTGATAACCCGATTGCGAACTCTAATGCCAACCAGGCGCGTTCTGTTTTGCAAGCTAACCAAACGATCTCGGTTTTCTTTGCACCTTATGATGAATTTGCAAAAGGTGTGAAAATTGCTGTTGATGAAGCCGGCCTTTCTAGCGATGTCAGCATTTACTCAGCAGATGTTTCAACAGCTGATATTTCTGCAATGCGTGAAGCTGGTAGTGCATGGAAAGCAACTGTTGCGACTAATCCTGCAGTGGTTGGCGAAGTCTCGGTCAGGTCGCTTGCCATCATGCTGACTGGTGGAAATCCAGGTGCTCAAGTGGTTGTGCCGCCGACACTGATTACGCAACAATTCCTGAATGATAAAGACATCAAAAATATGGAAGATCTCTCTGCGAACATGCCACAGTTTGCGCATGCAGATGTTGCCATGACTGGTTGGATGCCACTTCCAGCGCGTTAAGAGTTAAACATTGAAGGAGCCGGTCCAGTATCGGCTCCTCTTTTACTTGATAATTTGAAGTTGAAGAAATGCTCAAAAATATTCACCCACATGTAACACCGCAATTGATGAATTGTCTTATGGAGATGGGACATGGGGATGAACTTGTAATTGCGGATGCAAATTTTCCAAGTGCCTCTACCGCCGATCATTGCAAGATAAAAGAGCCTATCAGATTGCCGGGGTTTTCAGCTCCGACGGCAGTTGACCTAATAACTAATTTAATGCCTCTTGATGGGTTTAGTGATTATGCAGCGCTTCGCATGCAAGTTGATGGTGCGCCTGAACAGCTAGATAACGTGCATGAAGAGGTGTTTGAAATACTACGTGCGAACAAACCGGATGAAGCGCATTTGGGTTCAATCGAACGCCAGAGTTTTTATGAAAAAGCCAAATCCGCATATGGAGTTATCGCAACTTCTGAGGCGAGGCCATTTGGCTGTTTTATTCTTAGAATGGGCGTTGTTTTCGACAATTAGATCTTTGAAGCTTAGGTAAAAATCGGAAGATTAATGCAGAACAAAAAATCAACTGAAGACGTCGCGCTTGGGATTCGTCGACGTGTTTTCGAGCATTCAATGCGCAATAATGGCGGATACCTATCTCAAGCGTGTTCGGCCGCAGAGCAATTGGCCTGGCTCTATAACGAAGAGCTTAATCTTGGTGAGCCAACTCTGCCGATGATACCTAAACCATTTGGGGGTGTGCCGTCCTCAGAGAACAAAGATTATCATACAGGGGCAGGTTATAACGGTCCGTTTGAACCAGATTACGACCGTCTTTTTATCGCGCCAGCGCATTATGCGCTCGTGGCATATGCCACCTTGATCGAAGTTGGCAGAATGGCACCAGAAGGGCTTGAAATGTTCAACAAAGACGGTTCATCAGTTGAGATGATCGGAGCAGAACATTCTCCTGGAATGGAAGTGCATAATGGTACGCTCGGCATTGGTCTTTCAACAGCTGCAGGCCTTGCATGGGGGCGCAAAAGGCGCGGTGAGAAGGGAAAAGTCTGGGTTTATATGTCTGACGGAGAAGTGCAGGAAGGTCAAACTTGGGAAGCCATTCAAGCTTGTGCGCATCACAAAATTGATAACGTGAAAGCAATCATGGACGTAAATCGCCAACAATGTGATGGTGCCATGAATTCGGTCATGGAAGTTGGCGACATTGCGCAGAAGATGGAAAATTTCGGCGCAAAAGTCGTTAAAGTCGATGGCCATAAACTCGATGAAATGCGCGATGCTGCAAAAACGCCTCACCGAGGTAAGCCGCTTATAATTCTTGCAAATTCCAGTCCGTTTCGCGGTATGCCTTCGCTGCAATTGCGCTTTCCGAGGCTGCATTATGTTCGTTTTAAATCTGAGCGTGAACGCGCTGAAATGAACAAAGATATCGCCAGATCTTTAGGCGTTGAACCGATTGATTATCAAACACATTAGGGAGAGTTAAATGGTTGAAATGGTGGCTCGCCCTTATGAAAGAGCGTTTGAAAAATATGCATTGGAAAATCCTGAAGTTTTGTGTTTGTCGGCAGATCTAACGTCGTCATGCGAGATCGATAAATTTAGAGACAAGCATCCTGATCAGTTCTTATCTTTGGGAATGGCTGAACAAAATATGCTTTCATTTGCAGGCGGGCTCGGCCTTGCTGGCTTTCGCCCGTTCTTGCATACATTTGGTGTGTTTTTATATCGTCGTCCTTACGACCAGCTTATGGCATCTATTGCATATCCCCGGAGAAAGGTTCGCCTTATGGGCTTTCTTCCCGGTGTTACCACCCCAGGGGGTATGACCCACCAGGCGATTGAAGATATTTCCGTCATGCGGTCCATTCCCAATATGACAATTTTGGAAACAGGAGATGCTACGGAAGTTGAGAGCATTTGCGAAGCTGCCGATAGCATTGATGGTCCCGTATATTGCCGTGTGTTACGTGGAAATGTTCCACGCTTGTTTGATACGCCCATTGAGGTAGGCAAGATGCGTGAATTGTCATTGGGTGCGGACATTTTGATCGTCACATCTGGCATTACAACAGAAGAAGCATTGCGCGCAAAAACAGCTCTTGAAAGCGCAGGTATTTCAATTCGACATTTACATTTGAACACCATCAAGCCGTTTGACGAAGAGGCTATGCTTGATCACATTCATTCGGTTAAAGGCGGCGTTATCACGCTTGAAAACCACGTAACAGAGGGTGGCATAGGCTCGTTATTGGCCGAGATCATTGCTGACCATGGTGTGGGCAAGAAACTTGTGCGACTTGGTCTTAAAGACACCTATGCCCATGGTGGTTCTCGTCCTTATCTTATGAATTATTATGGGCTTGATGCGATTGCTCTTGTGAAAGGTGTCGAGCGATTAACAGGGCAGGAGCTTAATATTTCAGAGGAAGATTTAACCGTGGCTCGCGTTGAGGCCGTGCATTCAACGGTTAAGGCAGAAGGGCTTTAACAGTGGATAGATTTAGCGTTATCTATCGGCTCTTCGCAGCTTCTCTTTCTGAAGCGGAGGATTTTGCTTCAGCGATTGCGCTCGAAAACACGGTTGAAATACCGCGTGATGTTGTACCAAAAGGCTATATCGAAGATGTGGTGTTGGGTCAGGTTGTTTCGGTCGCCGAAGAGAGCAAACAAACTTATCTCGCCGAGATTAGCTATCATATTGATGCCGTGGGAACTGAACTACCACAATTACTCAATGTAATATTTGGCAATGCGTCAATCCTCAAGGGTGTGAAAGTTATCGCATTTAAATTTAATTCTGATGTGCGAGACCTCTTTCCAGGTGCACGATTTGGCGCAAAAGGTGTGCGAACACTTATTGGAAAAGACACAGGTGGATTTGTGTGTCCGGTGATAAAGCCACAAGGATCTTCAACGCGAGAATTGGCAGATTTGTGTTATCAAACGGCTGTTGCAGGCGCTGATTTTGTCAAAGAGGATCACGGATTATCGAACCAGAAAAATTCATTGTTTAAATCACGTATTCCTGAATGTGCCGAAGCGGTCGCCAAAGCAAATGCGGAACGCAAGGCGAAAGGTCAAACTGGACAAGCAATATATTTGGCGAATATTGGCGGCCACGGCGATGAGGTCGAAGAACTCGCATTTTATGCAAAAGAACATGGTGCGCGCGGCATACTCCTTATCCCAGGATTATTTGGGTTTGATGCCATTCAGCGACTTGCTCGAAACGATAATTTCGGTCTGCCGATTATGGCTCATCCATCCTTTTTAGGGCCGTATGTTCTATCTGATGAAACAGGTTTTAGTCACGGCAGTTTGTTCGGCGATCTCATGCGCCTTGCCGGTGCCGATATTAGCGTTTTTCCAAATTATGGTGGTCGCTTTGGGTTCACCAAAGATCAATGCAATGACATCAAGGGGCGATGCCGCGCATCCGATGGTATTGGTAAATCAATATTGCCAAGTCCCGGAGGTGGGATGACGCTTGATCGACTTGGCGAATTGTATGAAACCTATGGTCAGGACAGCGTTTATCTAATTGGCGGCTCGCTATTGCGAAAAAGAGAACATATTGGTGAAGCTATCCGGCAGATGTCTGACAGCTTGAGATAAGAAGTTGCAGAAACCTGAAACAATTAAAACAAATTGCAAGCATGTTTTGAATACATAAATTTATTTATGTAGAAAATAGAAACAGTATTGTGGTATTCTTAAATTTGGGAGCGTTAGGCGTCGATAAATAATTCGAAGTAATTTTTTGAATTGACGCGGCGTTCAAGTTCGGGGATTTTTGGGTAGTGTTAGAAGCAGATTGGAAAACTGTTTTTCGTCACCCCGTCCCCCCTAAAGGCGCGTCGCAAAAATTGTATTCTGCCTCCCATTTGCGACATGTAAGCGGAATTGTGGGAGGCATGGCTGATATTCTACTTTAGATTTTACAATTGAGCTTTTTGGGAAATTTCACCTTCGAGTATGATATGTTCAGGCTACCGATTTCATTGATTAATCGAGAGTTTGTATTGGTTGAGATTTATAATGAGCATATTTTATTGCGGACCTTTAATGATGAACTGCCAAATGAAGTAACTGTTAGTGTTAGATCAATTGGTCATGGCTTAGCTTGGGACACATTTGGTCGGTAATGCGAATTGGAAACACTTATCGATATTTCTTGTCATGTTGTTCCTGAATCTGCTGGTGGCAAAGTGCATTCGGATACTGGTAAGAGCCGGAGGTTTAATCCGTTCACAAAGACTAATTCGGGTGTCGTTATTTCAAACGAGATGCTTAAAGATGATAGCGCTGACGCTTTTGCAACGACTTTACAGCTCGAGCTCACGGCTTGCTTAGCTCTTAAGATCAGTCGATTAACTGGCGGAACGTTAAGTAGACCCCGCCCCTTATTAGGGACCGTACTACATATGGAGCTTGATAACGGTGCGAGAGCTCCTCAAAAACGGCTAGTTAAACAGGATGAAAAAACTGGTTGTCAGGGTTGTCAGAGACTTTGATAGGTTGTCAGGAAATTTTTCAGATGTTTTGAAAACTGGTAAAAGGTCAGTTAGGTGCGTGATTTAGTTATTTTGAAGGATCATTTTGAGAGATTTAGTTGGATCGACTAAAATAGATCTCTCTGTATTGGCTTCTTTGAAGTCATGGATCGGTATTGGACATCTAGAATTGCCAAGGTGATAAAGGTAAATCAGCGCGCTGACGTTCATTCATCGCTAAGATGGCAGGGTGCAATAGTGGATCCTGGTGATGTGTTTCTAAGTTACCACACACCGTATTCTCATTCGGTTTGATTAATTTATGGCGACGTTGTGTGAACCATTGATGAATAATTCTAAAATATGTGTATAGCATATTTATATATTATCGAGCTATAACGTCATTTATCAAACGACTTAATCTCAACATATGTTTAGTTTTACTATATGAAAAAGCTATCACAAATCAATCTTTCGGCTCTCCGAGCATTTGAAGCCGTCGCGCGGCTTGGGTCGGTCCGTGCCGCAGCCATAGAGCTGGGTGTGACGGCGGGCGCTGTTAGTCAGCAGATTCTCAAAGCAGAAGCACAATTGGGACGACAGTTATTTGAGCGCAGCCCAAAAGGCATGATGCCAACAAAAAAGGGCGAAGAGATTGCGCAATATTTAACCGAAGGGTTTGGTGCGATCGCTCGTGGGGTGGCATTAAGCGAAGATCAGTCCGATAATACAATTACCATTTCCGTGGCACCCATTTTTGCTGCTAAATGGCTTGTTCGACGCCTGGGCGATTTTTCGAAGGCGAACCCGAATATCCGGCTTCGTATTGATGCATCAAGCGTAAATATCACGCCCGAACCTGGTGATGTGGACGCGTGTATTCGGGTCGGCATGGGAGATTGGCCAGGGGTGAATGTTGAAGAGATCATCAATCAGCGTGTTTTTCCTGTGTGTTCCCCGCAGCTTGCAAATCAGATTAGCAGTGTAGCGTCCCTCAAAGATGTTCCGATTATTCGCGAGAAGAATAATCAATGGTTTAATTGGGATGTATGGCTTTCACCAAATGGGGCTTCTGAAGACGTGTTGGGTACGGGCCCTGTATTTTCCGATGCATCATTGTGCTTAGATGCAGCGGCCGCTGGGCAGGGTGTTTTTTTGGCACTTGAGACCTTAGCGCGAGACGCCTTGGATCAAAGCCATTTGGTTGCAGCTTTGCCCGGTCGGTTTCCAACAAAAGTTTCTTACTGGTTTGTTGAACCAGTTGGGCACAAGCGCTCAGATAAAGTGAAAGCATTTCGTGATTGGATATTTGCAGAACTGCAAAAATAAGCTGTAGCACTATTATTAAAAACTTGATTGGTGGTTTGCTTTTGACATTATGGACATTGTCCACAGCTGGGTATTTCAAGATGTGGTGATCCAACTTCGAGAAAAACAGATTTTCATCAACGAAATTGCATAACAAAGTGCATAACATTTCGAGTAAATTTGTGAGAGGTTTATTTCATAAGTTATTGAATTTATGAAATTTATAAAGTGTGACTGGTGCGCGGTGCCCCGCACCAAAAAAGGGTCTTTTCAGAACCTTTTTTTATGCCGATCGCAGGTTCTTAGCCATCAGATGATCGCGACAAACCATTTATGACTTTTTGGGATTTGGCCTTTGCAGCTCTAATGCGTAAGAACCTGATCTAAGAAGCTGCGTGTGCGTTCGCTGGCTGGCGCGTTGAAGAAACTCTCAGGATCATTTTCTTCGATAATTTCGCCTGCTTCCATGAAGATCACACGGTCTGCCACTTTGCGTGCAAATCCCATTTCATGTGTGATTTTTGCGAAAAAACAAATGGTCTGACATCATCATCAATTATTTTTATGCTGCACTTTGATTTGGTTCGTCCGAAGCTGCTTCCAAATTTGTGCGGAATGTTGAAATCAACTGGTTGAGATCATTGACCTGCGAGGAGACTTCGTGCGTCACGGCTGTGTTTTCTTCAACCATAGCAGCGTTTTGTTGCGTTACCTTATCCATGGAATTCACAGCGCTGTTGACTTCTTGGATGCCAGCTAACTGTTCTGACGCGCCCATGGTGATGTCGCCAATTTTATCGTCGATTTCGGTGACATGCTTGGAGATTTTCTCAAGCGCTTCGCCGGCACCTTGGACAAGGCGAACACCGTTGGAGACTTCATTCTCTGATGCTGAAATGAGGATTTTGATTTCTTTAGCCGCTTCAGCTGATCGTCCAGCCAATTCGCGCACTTCCTGTGCGACCACTGCAAAGCCTTTCCCGGCTTCACCGGCTCGTGCCGCTTCAACGCCCGCATTCAGTGCAAGTAAATTTGTTTGGAAGGCAATTTCATCAATCACATTGATAATCTGATTGATGTCATTGGACGCTTTCTCAATGCCGTTCATTGCAGCAACGGCGTTGGCAACCACTTCGCTGGAAGCCGCAGTATCCTGACGCGCATCATTAGCTTTTTTGGATGCGTCCTTTGCTTTTTCAACCGTTCTTTCAACTGTCACAGTAATCTCATCCAGTGCGGCTGCGGTTTCTTCAAGTGATGCAGCTTGGGTTTCCGTGCGTTGAGACAGATCATTGGTCGCGTTACTGATTTCATTCGAATTGATGCTGAGGCCTGCGGAAACTTGACTGATCTGTGCCAATGTTGCGCTTAATTTGCCAACAGACGAATTGAAATCTGTACGTATTTGATCGAGGCTGCCTTCAAACTCCTGGTTAAGCTGAACCGTGAGATCGCCATCAGATAGTCGGGTTAATCCAGACGCCAATTGCGCCACGGCTTCCTGGATCTTAGCGGCATCTTGCGCTTTAAGATCTTCAGCCAAACGACGTTCTTGTTCATTCTTGGCGCGGGTTTTCTCGCTTTCATTTTCAAGACGCGTTTTTTCAAGCGCGGCATCACGGAAGACGCCTACAGATTGGAAAATTTCACCGATCTCATCTTTTCGATCAGCTCCGTCAAGATTGATATCTGTATTGCCGGAAGCCAATTCCTTCATGCTGGCAATGGCATTGCTGATCGGTCGTGTGATCGAGCCTGAGACCAAAAATGCCAAACCCATTGAGATTGCGATCAACACCAATGAAATCGCAAAAGTGTAATTGCGTAGTGTCGCGACACTTGCAAAGACCTCATCACTCGAAATCAATGCGCCGATGATCCAGTTTGCATCGGCAAAATCAACGCGAGCTGTCGAGATTTCAAAGCTTTCGCCGCGATAACCTTCGAGTTGATCAACTGGTTGTTTATCATAGGATTGCTCAATGAGCGTTTGGCTTAAATTGAGCTTTGTAACCAGGGCGTCATTTTCATCTGTCTTTGCAGAATCAAAAATCATCGTGCCGTCAGATTTAAGCAAAAGCGTCTCGCCAGATTCACCTAACCCCGTCGCATTGCTGACAATGCGCATCATATTATCGCTTGGGAGTTCGAGAACGAGCACACCTTTGAGTCGACCTTTTTTGAAAATCGCTTGCGTGATGAAGGAAGCAGGCATATCGCTCTTTGGGCCGTATTTGGAATAATCAACGAAGAATGATGTGCCTTCTTCAGATTCCATCGCCCAACGCCAGGCGTCACCAAGGCCTGTGTCTTTCCATTCACCTTCAGCTAGATTGGTGGCAAATTCATCTGTCTTGTTAACCGAATAGACCACGTCTCCGTTCATTGCGATCAAAAACAGATCATTATATCCGCGTTTTTGAACGAAATCGCGGTAGAAGCCATGCACTTCACCATGCTGTCCTTCAAAACCATCAGTGCCGGCAGAATCTAATTTATGTCGTTCTCCCAATGGGTGAGGGTTGTCTGTGATGTAACGTCTTTGCAGTTCTGCCTTGGGATCATCACCAGCATATGGAAAATAGAAAGCGAATTTATCCACCGCGCGGATGGAGAGGGCATTGGTTGAAATAGATCTGACGTCGTCTTCAATTGCTTGAAGATAAGTCTCGAGTTGATTGCGCCGCCCATCAGCAATTGCTTGCAGTTTCTCCTGCGCACTTTCCTGAAGAAATTTTGTACTGATTGAAAGGCTCGTCGCCGCCCCAACTAGAATAGCAAATAGTGTTAAGCTTACCGCGGCTAAAGGTAATTTTTTCGAAATTCGCATGCGAACCTCCCATCCAAGCAACCAATAAAACATCTCATGAAATGAGCGAAGATGGCATCATGCGCGTCGAAGCTAAATTGTATTCCCCACAAGGTTCGACCTTCCCGTTTTTCGAGTACATTTTATTTTGGATAAAAAAAGGTAAACAAAAATAAACTTTTGCACGCGGATGCAAAGCCGTTTTGAAACCGCGTGCAAAATCAATCACTTCGCAGGAAATTATTTTTGCAAAAAAGTCTCATTTTGAGATAAATTTCAGGATTTTTACGTGGTTTTGGCCAAAAATGGCGCTAAAAATTGAGATTTTTCACATTGAATCAGTCTGAATTTGTATCTGATTATATATATTTTGACTCGATTTGAGGCGATAGAAAGATCGCATTGGTTCGTTTCAGATGGTTGTGAATCAGCTGTTCAATAGTGTATTTGCGCGCAGTCGTTTGCTGGCAAAATCTAAAAATGATCTCAATTTTGCTGGTGCGCTGCGCCCCTCTACATGCACCAATTGAATGGGTAGGGGGGCGGGTTCAAAATCTTCTAATATCGGAACCAGCGTACCGTTCTGAATATTATCACCCACTTGGTAGGATAGGACCCGGCATATCCCCCAGCCACTTTGCGCAACTGAAATGGATGCGGCAACGCTGCTGACGGAAAGTCGTGGTTTGAAGCTTGCTGTATAGGGTTTATCCCCATCGAAACGCCACTCCATAGTTCGGCTTGCAGGCGCATTTGCTATGATTTTGTGTTGTGACAATTCAGATGGATGCGATGGTTTGCCATGTTGTTCTATGTAAGAAGGTGAAGCGCATAACATGCGCCGGACTTGTCCCACTTTGATCGCCATCAGTCCTGAAGACTGCAAATGCCCAATGCGAACAGCTAGATCGTAGCCTTCGTCAACAATATTGACGATCCTATCTACCATAACAATATCGGCATCAACATCAGGATATTGGTCGAGATAATCAGTGAGTATCGGCATTATGTAAATGCGGCCAAATTCGTTCGGGCAGGTAATTCTGAGCCTTCCTATGGGATTACTGGCGAGACCTGCCGCAGCATTATCCGCTCCGCGCAATTGGGAGAGGGCGAGGCGCACATCTTCAAGATAGGATTGGCCGATTTCAGTCAGATTGACCCGGCGGGTTGTGCGTGTGAAAAGCCGCGTACCCAATCTTGCCTCGAGCGCATTGACACCCCGTGTGACCGAGGGGGCGCTTAAGCCAATTTTACGTGCGCCTTCTGCAAAACTACCTGTTTCTGCCACGGCAATGAAGACTTCTAGTGATTGCAGTCTATCCATGAATTGGACCCTATTAATATTAAAATTCAAAATAATGAGTTTTATATTTCATATATTCATTTGAGATTTGATGCAAATTACATTGTCCTCACCGCGCAAGACAAACAGTTTGATGGCGCGATGAAGGATCAAGAGATGACAGAAAATACAATCCGAAAACCCGTGCCACCCTTTGACCGGCAGAACGCTATTGAAAAAATTCGCCTTGCTGAAGATGGTTGGAACAGCCGAAATCCTGAAAAAGTCGCATTGGCTTATTCCTCCGATAGTAAATGGCGAAACAGAGCTGAATTCCCGCAAGGCCGGGCAGAAATCGCAGCGTTTTTAACCCGCAAGTGGAACAAAGAGCTCAATTACCGGCTGATCAAAGAGCTTTGGGCATTTTCCGAAGACCGGATCGCGGTGCGCTATGCCTACGAATATCACGATGATAGCGGCCATTGGTTTCGTGCTTACGGCAATGAGAATTGGCAGTTCGATGTTAATGGTTTGATGACCACGCGGCATGCTTCGATCAATGAAAAACCAATCTCAGAAGATGAACGACTATTTCACTGGCGTTTGGGCCGGCGCCCTGATGACCATCCCGGATTATCTGATCTGGGCTTATAGAAAAGGAAAATTCAAATGAAACCTATCAAACTTTATAGAACCCCAAAATCTGGGCATTGTCACCGTGCAGAATTGATGCTGTCTTTGCTCAAACTGCCTTATGAGACCATTGATATGGATATGGCCAATAGTGCGCATAAAAAGCCGGAATTCTTGAAGATCAGCCCCTTTGGTCTTTTGCCTGCAATTGACGATGATGCTTATACGCTGGCAGATTCAAATGCGATTTTGACCTATTTGATCAAGACATATGCGTCTGATTCAAATTGGTTGCCGGAAGAACCCAAAGCTGCTGCCGAGGTTCAGCGTTGGATGACTATCTCCGCTGACAATATTTATTCTGGTCCATGCGCTGCGCGTTTGGTCAAAGTCTTTGGTGCGCCGATTGATCACGCCAACGCGGTTTCCAAAGCGCATGCTCTGTTAAAGATTATGGACGCGCATTTAGATGGCAAATCCTGGTTGGTTGGTTCTGATATCACGGCTGCGGATGTTGCTGCCTATAGCTATATCGCACACGCGCCAGAGGGTGGGGTGGATTTGGCACCCTATCCACATGTTCGTTCCTGGCTCAGTAAAGTGGAGGCACAGCCTGGTTTTGTGGGCATGGTTAAGTCGCCAATCCCTGAACTGGCTTAGCGCTTTTTCCTTAATGATATTGAATTCTGGTTGGCGCAATGCGCCAACCAAACCAGCATTTGAAAGATGAACCGATGGATCAAGTCGCACAAATAAATCCCTTCCATAAAGGCGAACTTGAAGCACAACAGCGCGCAGGCGTGGGTGATGTTGCCAGTTGGGCCGGCGGTTTTATTCGCAAGTTTTTACCCGTGCAGCATCAAGAGTTTTACCAATCACTTCCGTTTCTCGTTGTCTCAGGTGAAGATGTATCCGGGCATATTTGGGTGACCTTGCTCGAAGGAGAGGAGGGTTTTATCTCGTCTCCTGATCCTTTTTCATTGGTGATGAATACGAATATTGACGCGCAGGATCCGTTATTAGAAAGCTTTGACGATGGTACTGAGATCGGTGTCATCGGAATAGAACTCGCATCGCGCCGCCGCAATCGCTTTAGTGGTCGCTTGCAAAAGAAAGATGGAAGCTATCAGATCGCGGTGAAGCAATCTTTTGGCAATTGCCCACAATATATCACCCAACGTGGTTATACCCGTGTGCTTGCGGCGGTGAATAAAACTGCTCAGAGCAGTGAAGAACTTTCATCTTTACAAATGCAGACGATTGCGGCTTCTGACACGCTGTTTATCGGAACAGGTCATCACGGTAAGATGGATGATTTTTCCAGCGGATTTGATGCCTCCCATCGTGGTGGCACCAAGGGCTTTGTTAATGTCGTTGACCACAAAACCTTGCTGATCCCTGATTATGCAGGGAACAATTTTTTCAACACCATTGGCAATCTCTTGGTCGATAATCGCATTGGACTTGTCTTTGTAGATTTTGAAACGGGTGGATTGCTGCAGATTTCTGGCCGTGCAGAAGTGGATTGGTCCGGTGATTGTATCTCTGATCCTAATGCAAGACGGGCCATCAAAGTCTCGATTGAACAAGTCTTAGAACGTCCCAACGCTATGTCTCTACGATGGAGTACGCAAGGCCGATCAGTCCTCAGATTGAGCGTGGTCGATAAGAAACCCGAGAGCAATGAGATCACATCGTTTTATCTCGCAGCCGGTGATGACGGCGCATTACCCCGGTTTCAAGCAGGGCAACATCTACCGATTGAAATCCAAATCCCACGACAGAACGGATTGACGAAACGCAGTTATTCTCTGTCCGGGGATCCAGCGCGGCAGAACCAATATCGTTTGACCATTAAACGTGAAGAATTGGGTCTCGCATCTAGATTTATGCATGATGCCGTAGATGTTGGCAGCATGATCTATGCATCGCGCCCATCGGGCACTTTCGTTATCCCCGACGACCATTCACCACTTGTGCTGATCAGCGCAGGTGTGGGGATAACGCCCATGGTTTCAATGCTTCATGACGCTTTGGCGAGAAATGAAAAGCGGCCAATATGGTTTGTGCATGGCACCCGAAATCATGAGACACATGCCTTGCGCGAAGAGGTGGATCGTCTGATTAGCAAACACATCAACGCCTCTCAGCATGTTTTCTACAGCCAGCCGAGCGAAGACGATATCAAAGATCAAGATCATCATCATGTGGGCAGAATATCGGCGCAATCAATTTTGGATCTCAACCAGACGCCAGGCACCTATTATATGCTATGTGGACCGGCTCAGTTTCAATCTCAGATCAAGATGGGACTTGAAGCGGCAGGTATTCCCTCAAGCCATATCAGTTTTGAGGTATTTTGATTTTCAAGTCAATAGGAAACGCTCGGGATTGATAGGTGAAAATGGTGCGACCAACCTCATGGTTTGGATTATATCGAACAGGCCCCGAGCGATTGATATACAGACATTTACCATTGGCGAATTATTTAATTTTTGATCACCTCAGATCAATTGAATTTGGGGTATCAATGCCGTCTGATAGTTTGTTCGAAACTGGCCAAGAATATAAAAAAAGTGCCTACTATCCTCTCGGTTTAGCGCGCTCGATAACCGTATTGGAGCGATATATTCCTATCTTAATCAAAAAAACCCTTACTACAGCCGAACTGGGGTCAACCAATTTATCAGGTTGGTCGCGGTCCTATTCAAAATGGATATGACAAGGTTCGGATCAGTGAAAGGTGACTAAAATAAACTCGGGGGAGTAAAAATGATTAAGTTGGTATCAAGAATAGGGCTATTATTTGCCACAGTTTCATCCGCCTTGGTTTTACATCGAATGCCATTGCTGCAGAACCAGTTTCAAAATGGTGCGACGGTGTCAAGATAGCAGCTTTTCCCGGAGGGCCGCCGGGAGGGGTTTTTTCAAACAATGTGTATAATGGCTTCCGCCAGGCTGAGCTCGATCTTGGTCCGGAAGTGACTTATTATTATTCAGACTGGGATCCCAAGAAATTGCTATCTCAGCTTGAAGATGCAGTCGCATCAAAAGTTGATGGCATTGCGACATATGGTTATGCAGGTGAATTAGAAACTGGGCCGCTGGTCGATAAGGCTTTTCAGCAAGGAACAATTGCTACAACGCTGAACACCTCGTTATCTCAAAGCGAAGGTAAATACTCGACATATGGTTTTGGATATGTTGGTGCTCCCAATTACTCCGCAGGTTTTGCGCTTGGGATTGAGACAATTCAGCGCGCTGGTCTTGATGAGGGGGATGTCGCCTTTGTTTGGGGTTTAAAGTCACAAGGTGGCGATCGAGGTCAGCGAACAATTGGTGTGATCGAATCGCTTGAAAAATTGGGCGTTAAAGTCGTTTACGAGGAAATCGATAGCAAAACGAATTCAGACCCTGATGCGGGAATTCAGACTTTCGTCGATGTCATCAAAAGCAATCCTGACATCAAAGCTGTTGTCACAGATCATGGTGGCCTGACATCGCATGTTGGCGTTTTTGCAGAGGCGGCTTCACTGGTCCCGGGTCAGCTATTTTTCTCAGGGTTTGATTTGTCACCTTCGACCATTGAAGCGGTCAGAAGTGGATTTCAAAATTTAGTGTTAGATCAACAACCTTACTTGCAAGGCTATCTTCCGATTTTAAATATTTGTCTGACAAAAAAATATGGGTTTTCGGGACTGAACATAAACACAGCCGGAGCATTTGTTGACAGCACAAATGTTGAGGCAATTGCAGCTCTTGCCGAAATTGAAATCCGCTAATCAGACTATCTCAGTTTCGTCGCATTTAAAAGCTCGATGCGTTGCCTAAATTGGGCCATTAGGTGGACCCGGGCGCAAATTGCGCCCAGATCAGTTGCTTAAAACTTTTAAAATGGAGCAAATCCATCAGATGGTGTATCAGAAACAACCCAACGCTCTTTGGGGTCAATCTTAATGCCATCAATACCGCCACGCGCTGCCTGTCCGTTCTTGCCATAAAGCCAAAGGACGAAATTTGATCGCGAGCCTTCGGTTATTGGCTCAGATGCGTGAATAACACTGCCGTGATGTATAAGCGCCGTGCCAGGTTCAAATGTCAGGCGCTCAATCTTTTCCGCTGCCGGATCAATAAATCTGACGGCCGAGCCTGAAAAACTTTCACCGGGGAGATTTAGGTTAATGTTTAGCGTTACAGAAGACGCATCAGCATGCGGCCTTAAGGAGACATCTGTGTCAGCCTTCCATTGAATGGAAAAGCCAAATGTTTGAGTGTCATAGCCAACCACATCGGGGAACAGCATTCTTGAGATTGGACGCATATATTCGTCCATTAAGCCGCGATAAAACTTCTGAAAGTTTGGTGCAGCTAGATAACCTTCAGAACGCGGGTCCAACATTGCTCCTGCGCGATTGAGCGAGATTCCATATGGAGGCCGCAATGGAATTTCCGCATTTGCGGCATTGTCCATGTAATCCCGTAATACGGCCAGTTTTTCAGGATTGAAGAATTGTGCCTTATAAACCCCAGGAAAGACTTCCTGCCAAAGATTTTGAACCGCACCTTCTTTAGACGGATCGCTCCAAGCATCTTCAACAGCTTTGCGAAGCTCAGGCGCATAAAGATCATTGTTTAGGAGGAGACCAGATTTATTTTCATTATCTTCCCATTCTTTCCAGGCGTCTTCGAATAGGCCTGAATTGTTATTCCAAAATCGATGAACCGATGGTGATCTTTGAAGCATTTCTTCGCGGGTAGGGCGTTCTATCTCGCGTGCCTTTATAAGTGGACTTGTCATTGTTTGTTCTCCTTGCGAGTTGGTCTCTTTACCAACACGAAATAGTGTTTTGAAAATCATCTATAAATGGCCGAAAACTGATTATAGAATTCGGGTTTTGCATATAATAAAACGCGGTGGCATAGCGGGTTTTGGGTTTCTGGAAGTGACTTACATCAACTCGCTAATGACATTTTCAATGGCATGAATGACTTGCGTGTTTTTTTCCGGGATAAGTGCGTCGCGATGAGGGTTCGCAAAACGGCCGCTATCATTATCGAAATATCTGCCCGATGCGCTTGCGAACTCATCAGCTGTTGCGGCGCGTACAAGGATATCGGCACCTAAATTTAAATCATTGCCGGCAATGCCATATGCATCTTTAACCATTTTACTGGCTAAGAAAGACCCGGGGTTGACTGCAATGATAGCGGGCGCATTTTCGCCCAGTGAAGAAGCAAGTTCTATGGACCACATTGTCAGAGCAAGCTTGCTCTGCGCATAGGCATCACTATCGGATAATCTCGCGCTCTTTGAAAAAACACTGCCGGTTACGGTGCTTTGTGCAGCTGAGGATAGGTTCACCACCCGCGCGTTTTCATCCATCGTTGGAAGCAGTAACTTCGTCAAGTGATAAGGCGCAATTGCATTGACCATAATGCGTGCATCATAACCATCTTTTGTGGTCGGATTGGGAATGGTAAATACGCCCGCATTATTTATCAAAATATCGATTTTATTGTGGTTTGCTTTAATTGCGTCGGCCAGCTTTTGCACCTCGGCAATGCTCGATAAGTTGGCTTCATAGCTTTCACAATTATGTCCAACTTCGATCGCAGCATTTTCTAGCTTGGTTTTGCTCCGACCGTGCAGGAGAATTTGATGACCTGCTGATGCAAGTTTTTTCGCTGTTAGCAAACCGATGCCATCGGTTGAACCGGTGATCAAGATAGTTTTTTTCATGTCATGTTCCTAATTTATTTGCTGTTGCCATTGCTTCGTTGAGCGATTGTTGGTGGCGCTTATGACAGGCGCACCAATGTTCTGCTTTCGATGCTTTTGCGGATTGTTTTAATGTTCGTATCTTCCGTCATGTCGAGCGCACTGTGCGCCACTGAGGGAAGACCTTGATTGTCGTAAATGTTGAAGACGACCACCTCATCTGGGGTCATTTTCGATTGGTAGATCCATTTGTGGTTTGGATTTCCGACAACACCCAGAATTTGTCCAATTCTATCTGGATATATGAGATCAAGAAGTAACCAGTCTTTTTCGTCCAGGCTGGATGGTCGGATGAAGCCAAGCGGTGCGCTGTTGATTGGGTTTTCTAAGGGGCGCCAAATGTTCAAAAACGCATAATGCCCCTCGGCCCAGTTCGCTGCTTTTTCCGCACCTAATATGTCGATGAGGCGCTGTCTTGCACCGTCTTCGCTATAATCACTATGCACATTTCTTGCAGGTGGGCGGACAGCATTGGGCTCATCAACACGAATGGTGTGATCAAAAATGATAACTTCTTTTGCATTAAATTCATCGGAAAGTAATGAGCTGAGTTCTTGATCATAAGTGTTACGCCAGTTTTCATTTTCCCGCGTAATATCCGTTTTTGTAGGCCTGTTGAGGAAAGTTGCGGAATCCTTGGCAAAAGTCACCGATCCTGCATGGGCTCTTGCGTCTTCCACATGGATTTCCGTCGCCAACAGTTCGGGCGATACCAAATTTCCTTTGATGCCCTCAGCGTCGATATGAAAGGCTTGTCGCTCTGGCTTATGAACGTGATAATTTACAGAAGCTTTTACCGGCATTTGATCCATCTTTCTCGCTCCGTCTTTAATGTTATGAGCGGTATTATTTGATTTCATCAATTCTTCGACACCAATATATAGATTGTATTTCGTATATAAATATGAGATTTATGTAATCAGAATTCGGATTTTGGATATAATCATGAACGTTGAAAACTTACGACTTTTTGTCTTGTCGGCTGAGCTGCTCAATATCAGCGCAGCGGGAAAGCGATTGGGAATGGCGCCTGCAGTGTCCAGTGCAAAACTGGCTAAGTTAGAGCGACAGTTGGGGATTGAGCTGCTCCATCGATCGACGCGTAAGGTCTCGCTTTCCCTCGAAGGAGAGGAGTTCTTACCCTTTGCGCAGGAAATAATTGCCCAAGAGGAAGCAGCGTTTGCAGCTTTGGGAAAAGGTCAGGCTAAAGTGAGTGGGACCCTGAGGTTTGCTGCGCCCAGCACATTTGCGCAGCTTTATATTGTGCCAATTATATCTGAATTTTTAAGCCAGCAACCCGGGCTTAAATTGGATTTAAAACTCTCAGACACGCAATTTGATCTTATTGAAGGGAGTTATGATCTTGCGCTCCGTAATGCACCTTTATCGGATACGAGTTTCAAGGGTAGAAAACTAGCCGATGATAAACGTGTATTATGTGCGTCTCCTGATTACATTGCGCAATTTGGCTCACCTTCGAAACCAGCCGAGTTGAAACACCATAAACTCATTGCATTTCGTGATCAGCACACACGGGTGCTTAAAAATGGGGAAGGCGCAACAGGCGAATTTAATCCTAGTATTGCTCAAAGTCAGCTCACGGTTGACGATGGCTTGAGTTTGAAATGCGCGACACTTGCTGGTGTTGGTATTTCCTTGAACTCACTATGGAGCGTGCATGCGGAATTAATGTCAGGACAACTTGTTCAGGTATTGCCAGATTTTCAAGGAGCGGATGAGAATGTTCTTTGGTTGATTTACCCAAAATCAAATGTGTTATCGCCCAAAGTGCGCGTTTTCATCGATTTTCTAATTGAACAGATCGGTAGAGAGCCGATTTGGGAGAAGCAGTCTTTATAAGTTGTTTTATTTGTTGCTTTGAATTTTATTGAGTTCGCCTTATTGAATTGGCATTAACTCACGACTACTTCTCATTAAAATCAGCTTCTTAGAACGGCATAGTCTATGGATTCTCTCACACAATTTACGCTTGGTGCTGCGGTATCAGCTGCGCTCCTTGGCCCTAAAATTGGTCCTCGTAAGGCTGCTTTAATCGGCGGATTGCTGGGTACGCTTCCTGATTTGGACGTGTTAATCCCCTTTGAAACCAAGATTGATGAGTTTGTTTATCATCGCGGTTGGTCGCATTCTGTCTTCACACACATCGTTGCAACACCCATTATTGGTGAAGTTGTTCGCCGCACGTCTACAGCGTTAAAGCCGCATCTTAAGCTGGTTTGGACAACCGTTCTGCTCTGCTTTTTCACGCATGTCTTAATTGATGCCATGAACTCGTATGGGGCGCGGGTATTCTGGCCATTTTATCCTGATCCTGTCGGCGCAGGTTCGATATTCATTATCGATCTATTCTTTACGATACCGCTTCTTATTGCTGTGATCTGGGCATTTATCAGCGCGCAATGGACCAGGCGATTGCGCACAATGTTCATATCTGCATTCATAATCAGCTTTGGATATTTAGTAGCGGGGCTTGTTATCCAGAGCCATATTCATGAGCGTGGACAAGCGATATTTGCAGCCAAGGGCGTGAATGTCGACAACGTTCAAACAGTGGTGTCACCGTTTAATATTATTCTTTGGCGGGTCATCGGCCAGGAAGAGGGCAAGTATCACAATCTATATGTGTCGCTTTTTGACGATGATGATAATGCGCGCATTTATACCCATGAATTTGATGCAAGCCTTATTTCTTGCGTCGCCGATGATCCTGAATATCAAAAGATGGTCTGGTTTAGTGATGGTTTTGTACGCCTAGACCTTCGCGATAGTAAAATCGTTGCTTCTGATTACCGCTTGGGCATTACACCATCCTATGTGTTTCAGTTTGAAATTGCTGAATATGCAGATGGGCAGGCTACGAAAATCAACCCAAATCCAGTCGCGCCGGATCTTTCCAATGCTGGGACAGATTTTGGATGGTTGGGGACCCGGATATTAGGTCAACCCTCCATTCGTCAGTCTGAACAAGACTTAGTTGATGCAGTCAAGCCTGCGATCTCCGGCGGATGTTGATCGAAGTGATCAACGGTTTGATGACAGATCTGCAAATGTTTTGGCGATGTGCTGTGCCAGGGCTGAAACTCTATTAGGCTGGGTACGAGCAGGCGGGAACAGCATTTGCAATGGATTTGGTGGTGGTAAATGATCGACCAGTAACGACATAAGCCTGCCAGATCGGACATCCTCTCCCACGTCCAATTCTGATTTCAAAACTATGCCTTTGCCCGCTAATGCCCAAGATCGAATAAGTGAGCCATCATTGACAATTCGATTGCCACTGACCTGAATGCGTTGATTTCTTTTTGCCCCAAACGTCCAGACATTATCGATTGTTGCGCCAAATCTCATGACGAGGCAATTATGGTGCGTCAGATCTTCAGGTTTTTGAGGGAAGCCATTCTTTTTTAAATAATCAGGTGATGCGCATACATATCTTTGAAAATGCCCAAGGCTGCGGATCCGCAACGTCGTATCAGTAATATTGCCAAAACGAATTGCTAAATCAAAACCTTGTCCAACGATATCAACATATCCATCAGATAGTGAAAGCTCGATAGAGACGGCTGGGTTTTGATCGGTAAATTCTGCTACGACTTTTGAGATGATGCTTCGGCCAAGATCGATCGGCGCGCTGATGCGAATGGGCCCCGAGAGTGTCTCGGCACCATAGCGAATCAATGCATCAAGGTCAGAAACATCACCTAATATCTTTTTTGCGCCTATAATCAAGGTTCGACCTTCTTCAGTCAGGCTGATCGAGCGCGTGGTACGATTAAAAAGAACAACGCCATAATGTGCTTCTAATGCAGCGAGCCGCTCAGATACTGTCGTGCTTGAAAGGCCGGTTTCGCGTGCTGCCGCCACTAGGCTTCCTTTCTCAGCGATGATTAAGAAGAGGTGTAAATTATCAAGCAGCATTATTCGATATTTCCGGATTATATATTCAATATTTGGTTGTTTATCCTGAAAATCCTGTGTCGTAAACCAGTGATATTGCAAAATCATTACAGGAAAAATTTTGATGGCTCGTCTAACAATCCTCGCCAATATCAAGGCAAACTCTGACAAAATAGAGCTTGTTAAGGCAGAACTTCTCAAGTTGATCGATATTACTCGCAGTGAACGTGGCTGCATTAATTATGATCTTCATCAAGACAATGAAAACCCAGCTCATTTCGTTTTCTATGAAAATTGGGAAAGCCGCGAATTGTGGCAAACACATATGGAGGCGCCACATCTTGCTGCCTATATGGAGGCCACAGAAGGGGCTGTGGAAGAATTCACCTTAAATGAAATGACAGTTATCGGGTAATTGCCCGATGATAATATGGAGTGCGCTATGAAAGCTGTTGGATATAAAGAAACCGGATCAATTGACCGCGAAGATGCCTTGATCGAATTCGAAACAGATAAACCAAATCCGTCAGGGCATGATCTGCTTGTAAAAATTCAAGCAATTTCTGTTAATCCAGTAGATACAAAAATAAGACAGCGGCGCGCTCCTATGGGTGATGCTCCTGAAATTTTAGGTTGGGATGCTGTTGGCCAAGTTGAAGCCGTTGGAGACAGCGTGACCAGTTTTAGCCCGGGAGATGTTGTTTGGTATGCGGGCGCAATTGACAGGCCTGGCACAAATGCTGAATTTCACCTCGTGGATGAGAGAATTGTCGCGAAAGCACCGACATCTATTTCCAAATCAGCTGCGGCCGCCATGCCGCTGACAACGCTTACTGCTCATGAGATGTTGTTTGACAGACTGCAAGTGTCGAACAAGATTTTAGGCGGATCAAATACAATATTGATTATTGGCGGTGCTGGTGGTGTGGGTTCAATTGCGATCCAGCTCGCGAAAGCGCTGTCAGATCTGACCATCATCGCAACTGCGTCCCGGGCTGAAACTCAGGATTGGGTAAGAAATTTGGGCGCGCATCACGTGATCAATCATGCTGAGCCATTAGCGCCGCAGCTAGAGGCGTTGGGTATTGAAAATGTGGACTTTGTGTTTTCCACCAATCATTCGCAGCTTTATGCCGAACAATGCGGTCAGGTCATGACACCTCAGGGGCGCTTTGGCCTTATCGACGACCCACAGTCTTTCGATATTATGCCATTTAAACAGAAATCGATTTCTGTACATTGGGAGTTTATGTACACAAGATCGCTTTTTGGCACAGGTGATATCCACCGTCAGGGCGAAATCCTCAATGAAGTCGCGCGTTTGATCGATGCGGAGAAAATCAAGTCAACGGCCACAAATACGCTTGGCAAGATAAATGCAGCCAATCTAATTGACGCTCATAAAGTGTTAGAAAGCGGCAAAGCCAAAGGAAAATTGGTTTTAGAAGGTTGGTAGAACGGGGTAGGCTTACTTCGCCATAAGCTGTTTTATAAAATCTCCGACCACGATGTTTTCAGGTGCGAACTTCGGATAGATCGCACCGATGGGACGATAAAATTGAGGATGATCGATATCCAGAAATTTCAAATCGTCGGTCAAATACGGTTTGCTTGTTTCCTTTGGCATCGTGGTAATCAATTCAGTTGAGGCAACCAGCTCCAATACGGATTGAACAGAATCGGATTCAAACGCGATATCGATGGTCGACATTCCCATCGCAACAAGCGCATTCTCGGTTTGTTGTCGCAACATGCTGTTTCGCGAATGTGCAGCCCATCTATATTTCTCAAGGTGTTGATAGGTTAGATTTTTCACCTGCTGCAATGGGTGGTCCGATTTGCTCAAGATACCCACATTGTCATCAATAAGTGCATGAAACTCGAGATTTGACGTGCCAATTGTCAGATCTTTAGGCCCGACGACTAAATCGATCTGAGATCGTTCCAACATTGTCTTCAGTTCGTGGATTAATGCGACGCGAAGATCAATCTTGCAATTTGGACGTTTGCTGATGAAACTTGAAATATGTTTCGTTAAAAATTCGCCGGAGATAATTGGCGGCGCCCCAATTCTGACTTCTCCGGCCATGCCCGTGGAAATCAATTCTGAGAAGTGAACGGCCTCACTCTCGGCATTTCTTATCGTCAGGCCGTTTTGTGCGAGCTTTAATCCAAGGTTTGTTGGCACAGCGTTGCGCGCACTTCGATCAAATACCGGCGCACGAATGCGCTGTTCTAGCATCTTAATGTTTCGGCTGAGCGCAGGCTGACTAAGCCCAAGCTTTTCCGCTGCTGCGTGAAAAGAGCCAGTTTCAATGATCATTGATAATTGGACCAGGTGTCTAGGATCGATCAACATTAATTCATACCAAAATTTTATATATACTCGGAAAAACAGTATTATATTTTATTGATTGTGTCGAATATCATGTTGCTGAAACTGATTTGGAGGAATTTATGATCGTGCAGTGCGATCAGCTTACCAAGCTTTGTAAAAACCTTTTATTTTGAAGGGATAATTACCCATGAGTCAGCAAAGAAATATTGTTCAACAGCTTGCATCTAATGGAATAACACCAGGATATATGCCAGGTTTTGGAAACGACTTTGAAACTGAGGCGCTGCCTGGTGCTTTGCCGCAAGGCATGAATAGCCCTCAAAAATGCGAATATGGCCTTTATGCAGAGCAATTGTCTGGCACGGCATTTACTGCGCCAAGTCATCAAAATGAGCGAACATGGTGCTACCGCATTCGTCCTTCGGTTAAACACTCCTATCGCTATAAGAAAATTGATGTTCCTTATTGGAAGTCAGCACCGAATATTGATCCGGACGTCATCTCACTTGGCCAATATCGCTGGAGCCCCTTTGATGCGAATGGGCAGAGTTTGAACTGGATTACCGGTATGCGGACGATGACCTGTGCAGGCGATGTTAACACGCAAATTGGCATGGCAAGCCACGTCTATCTGGTGACAAAAAGCATGGAGGATGAATATTTTTATTCAGCCGACAGTGAGCTTTTGGTCGTTCCGCAGGAAGGTCGGCTGCGATTTTATACAGAGCTTGGCATCATCGATTTGGAACCAAAGGAAATTGCCATAATCCCGCGTGGTCTTGTGTATCGCGTGGAATTGATTGACGGACCAGCACGCGGATTTATCTGTGAAAACTACGGAGAAAAGTTTGAATTGCCGGCGCGAGGACCAATAGGTGCAAATTGCATGGCAAACCCGCGGGATTTTAAAGCGCCTGTCGCTGCTTTTGAGGATCGAGAAGTTCCGTCTACTGTGACTGTGAAATGGTGTGGGCAATTTCATGTCACTGAAATTCAGCAAAGTCCGCTAGATGTTGTTGCTTGGCACGGCAATTATGCGCCGATCAAATATGATCTTCGTGCTTATTGCCCTGTTGGAGCGGTTTTGTTTGATCATCCAGATCCGTCCATATTCACCGTCTTGACTGCACCCTCAGGTCAGCCGGGGACGGCCAATATCGATTTTGTTCTGTTTCGTGAACGCTGGATGGTCGCAGAAGATACCTTCCGACCACCATGGTATCATAAGAACATCATGTCTGAACTGATGGGCAACATCTATGGTGTTTATGATGCGAAACCTGATGGGTTTGCACCCGGTGGAATAAGTTTGCACAATATGATGTTGCCACATGGTCCGGATAAGAATGCCTATGAGGGAGCGTCCAATGCGAAGCTGCAAGCGGAAAAGCTTGAAAATACAATGTCCTTTATGTTTGAAACCAGATTCCCTCAGCATTTGACGGAGTTCGCAGCTAAGGAAGCACCATTGCAGGATGATTATATTGAATGTTGGACCGATTTAGAAAAACACTTTGATGGCACGCCAGGACGAAAGTAATTTTTACAAATAATAAATACCGGGAAGTAATTTATGAAATTAGCCACTTTGAAAAATGGAACACGCGATGGAGTTTTGGTTGTTGTCTCAAAGGATCTGACGCAATGCTCAACCGTTGGGCATATTGCGCCAACTCTGCAAGCAGCTCTTGATAATTGGCAGGACATAGCGCCTCGGTTGGCGCGTGTGGCTGAAGGCATGGAAACGGGTGCTCAACCAATCCAGCGTTTTCATGAATCAGAAGCAATGTCACCATTGCCGCGCGCCTATCAATGGGCTGATGGATCGGCCTATGTGAACCATGTGGAACTGGTGCGCAAAGCGCGCAATGCTGAGATGCCGCCAAGTTTTTGGACTGATCCGCTTATGTATCAAGGCGGCTCGGATGCATTTTTAGCACCACGTGATCCAATTCTTGTTGCAGACGAAACTTTTGGCATTGATATGGAAGGTGAGGTGGCTGTGATTGTCGATGATGTTGCGATGGGCGCTGGCCCAGAAGAGGCGTCTGAAGCAATCCGACTGATTATGCTGGTCAATGATGTGTCTTTACGCGGATTAATCCCGGCCGAGCTTGGTAAGGGTTTTGGTTTTTTTCAATCAAAACCATCCTCCGCATTTTCACCTGTTGCTGTGACGCCGGACGAGCTCGGCGATGCTTGGCAGAACGGCAAAGTCAATCTTCCGCTTTGTGTGGATTATAATGGCGCACCATTTGGACGCGCAGACGCTGGTGTGGATATGACATTTAATTTTGGAACGCTGGTCGCGCATGCTGCGAAAACGCGCCCTTTGAGTGCAGGCACAATTATCGGTTCTGGAACGGTATCCAACAAATTAAATGATGGACCGGGCAAACCCATCTCAGAAGGCGGCGTGGGTTACTCATGTATTGCCGAAATTCGCATGATCGAAACGATCAATGATGGGAAACCATCGACCGAATTCATGAAGTTTGGCGATCATGTTCGCATTGAAATGAAAGATAAGAACGACGCGTCGATCTTTGGAGCGATTGATCAGACCGTTAAAAAGTATGAAAGTTGAGCCATTGAATGAGGTTGTTCTTTACGATTACTGGCGCTCATCAGCGAGTTACCGTGTTCGTATAGCGCTCAACCTTGCGGGCATTTCCTATAAAGCGCGCAAAGTTGATCTGCTGAATAAAGATCATAAATCTGCCGCATATCTTGATATTCATCCTCAAGGCCTTGTACCGGTATTAAAGATCGATGGTCATAGCTTTACCCAATCGCTTGCGATTTTGGATTATCTGGATAGGACCCGCACGCTTGGCTTGCTGCCAGAGGATGCGTCACTGCGGGCGAAGATAATGGCGATTGCGCACACGCTTGCGGTAGATGTTCACCCTGTCTGCAATCTCGGTGTTGTTCAGCATGTCAGCGAACTGGTAGGCGATAACAACGATCGTGTGAAAGAAGATTGGATGATGCATTTTATCTTGCCGGGACTACGCGCGTTTGAGCGTCAACTTGCGTCTTTTGAGATGACGCCGTTTATCAATGGCGAGAAACCAAGCCTTGCGGAGATTTGTCTTATTCCACAACTCTATAATGCTGATCGATGGGGCGTTGATTACAGTGATTGTCAAAAGCTTAGAGCATTGGCAGGGTCTTGTGGGCGTTTAGAAGCCTTTCAAGATGCACATCCTGACCAAGTAAACTTGTGAGCTATTTAAGTTGAGAATTACCCAGACAACATTGTTATGATTCGTTCATTGTTTTTCAAAAAGCTAATTTTGGATTTGCGGCGCTAAGAATCGTTCAATCGAACGCTTATAGTGATATTTACCAGCCGGTTCCGCTACGCTCGTATATTGGGTTTGAGCGACGTATCGATTCCTTTGCGTAAGGGTTGCTGATTTCATCTTTCTTTTCAATTACGCAAATATCTTTTTGGGTTTATGCAGATTTAGGCATGATGTTCCGATGGATTTCCAACATTCGCTTAATTTATTGCGAGTTATATCAATTTTCCTTTCAGATGGTCTTGCACCTTGTGCGCTGCTGCGGTAACCAGTCGAAAATGGCGTAAAAAATGGGACTGGCCAGATTTTCGCACGCCTGGGCGCAATTAACATTGTATGTTGATCAGCAGGAAAGACATAATGACTGAACTTCTTGGTTCTTATTTACCGATCGCAATCTTCTTGGGACTATCTCTCGTAATCGGATTAGCCCTTTTGATTGCTCCCTTCGCACTTGCTTACAAAGCTCCTGATGCTGAAAAATTATCAGCATATGAATGTGGATTTAATGCATTTGATGACGCGCGGATGAAATTCGACATTCGTTTTTATCTTGTCGCGATTTTGTTTATTATTTTTGACCTTGAGGTCGCCTTTCTCTTCCCATGGGCTGTATCATTTGGTGATTTGGGATGGTTTGGTTTTTGGTCGATGATGGTGTTCTTAGCTGTTTTGACCATCGGCTTTGCATATGAGTGGAAAAAAGGAGCGCTGGAATGGGAGTAGGTGATACAACTCTTGTAGCCCCGCAGCCTAAAGGCATTATCGATCCGAATACAGGTAAACCAATTGGCGCAGATGACGCGTTTTTTGGCGAAATGAATAATGAGCTTGCTGATAAAGGCTTTTTGGTCACATCAGCGGAAGACCTGATCACTTGGGCACGTACGGGCTCATTGATGTGGATGACATTTGGTCTTGCTTGTTGTGCGGTTGAAATGATGCACACATCCATGCCGCGTTATGACGTTGAGCGCTTTGGTTTTGCGCCACGCGCGTCGCCACGTCAGTCAGATGTGATGATTGTTGCTGGAACGCTTACAAATAAAATGGCTCCAGCTTTACGTAAAGTTTATGATCAAATGCCTGAGCCGCGTTATGTGATTTCAATGGGCTCCTGCGCAAATGGTGGTGGTTACTACCATTATTCATATTCTGTGGTCCGCGGGTGTGATCGCATTGTTCCTGTAGATATCTATGTACCTGGCTGCCCTCCCACAGCGGAAGCGTTGCTTTACGGTGTATTGATGCTGCAAAAGAAAATTCGTCGTACTGGTACGATCGAGCGATAGGGTCGAGAATGAGTGAAAACCTCGAAGAACTAGCTGGTTTTATTAAAGAGAGCCAAGGTGCGGCTATTCTTTCAGCTGACATTGCTTATGGTGAACTGACGCTTGTTACGACAGCTGATGCAATCATCGAATTGCTGACATTTATGCGTGAAAATGCACGTTGTAAATTTGTCAATTTCATCGATTTATGTGGTGTTGATTGGCCATCTCGCGAAAAGCGTTTTGATGTTGTGTATCACCTTATGTCTCCTCAGCAAAATGCGCGGGTTCGCATCAAATTGGCGGTCGCTGATGGTGAAACAATTCCATCTGCGACTTCTGTATTCCCTGGTGCTGAATGGTTTGAGCGTGAAGCTTACGATATGTATGGCATCTTGTTCTCAGGCCACCCAGATCTCCGCCGTATTCTCACAGATTATGGTTTTGAAGGTTACCCACTGCGCAAAGATTTCCCGACAACGGGTTATGTAGAAGTTCGTTACGATGACGAAGTTAAGCGCGTTGTGTACGAGCCTGTCGAACTCAAACAGGAATTCCGTAACTTTGATTTCTTAAGCCCATGGGAAGGGACAGATTATGTCCTGCCGGGCGATGAAAAAGCGGAAGGGCAGTAAGATGACTGAACATAACGTCCGCAATTTTAATATTAACTTTGGCCCTCAGCACCCAGCTGCGCACGGTGTGTTGCGTTTGGTGTTGGAGCTCGATGGTGAGATCGTTACGCGTATTGATCCGCATATTGGTCTTTTGCATCGTGGCACAGAGAAGCTGATTGAAACCAAAACATATCTTCAAGCTGTTCCTTATTTTGATCGTCTTGATTATGTGGCGCCAATGAACCAGGAGCATGCATTTGCTCTTGCTGTTGAACGCCTGATGGGTGTTGAAGTGCCAAAACGTGGTCAGTTGATCCGTGTCCTCTACTCAGAAATCGGCCGTATACTGTCTCACTTGTTGAACATCACAACGCAAGCGCTTGACGTTGGTGCACTTACGCCACCGCTTTGGGGCTTTGAAGCGCGTGAAAAACTGATGGTGTTTTATGAGCGTGCCTGTGGCGCGCGGATGCACTCAGCTTATTTCCGTCCAGGCGGTGTTCATCAGGATATCCCAGATGAGCTTGTTGAAGATATCGGCAAATTTATCGATCCGTTCTTAAAGACCTGTGATGATATTGAAGGTCTCTTGACGGATAACAGAATTTTCAAACAGCGAAATGTTGATATTGGTTTTGTGAAGCTAGACGATGCATGGGCTTGGGGTTTCTCAGGCGTCATGGTTCGTGGTTCAGGCGCTGCATGGGATTTACGTCGTGCACAGCCTTATGAATGTTATTCAGAACTCGATTTTGATATCCCGATCGGCAAAAATGGCGACAATTATGATCGCTATCTTATCCGCATGTTGGAAATGCGTGAATCTGCAAAGATCATGCGCCAATGTGTTGATTTGCTTTTGGGTGAGAATAAAACGGGGCCTGTATCGTCACTTGACGGTAAGATGGTGCCACCAAAACGTGGCGAGATGAAACGTTCAATGGAAGCGCTCATTCATCACTTTAAACTCTACACCGAAGGATATCACGTTCCAGAAGGTGAAGTTTATGCTGCGGTGGAAGCACCGAAAGGCGAGTTTGGTGTTTACCTCGTGTCTGATGGGTCCAATAAGCCTTATCGCTGTAAGCTACGTGCGCCAGGTTACGCGCATCTTCAGGCGATGGATTTTGTATGCCGCAATCACCAACTTGCTGATGTGTCAGCTGTGTTGGGATCGCTGGATATCGTGTTTGGTGAGGTCGATCGATGAGTATTTGCCTCAGCAATTGTTTTTATTTTTTGGCCGCGTAAGGGGAAATCATGTCTGTACGCCGCTTAGCTGATGATCATCTCCAACCGGAGAGTTTCCAGTTTAACCGCTCATTCACAGCGGAAGCAAAAAAATGGGTAAAAAAATACCCGAAAGGTCGCGAGCAATCTGCCGTTATTCCATTGCTAATGCTTGCTCAAGAGCAAGATGGATGGGTGACGAAATCTGCGATTGAATATGTCGCTGATATGTTGGGAATGCCTTATATCCGCGCATTGGAAGTTGCCACGTTCTACACGCAGTTCCAGCTCAAGCCAGTTGGTACGCGCGCGCATATCCAAGTTTGCGGAACTACGCCATGCATGTTGCGCGGCTCTGAAGAGCTAATCTCCATGTGTAAGAAGCGCATTAACCCGGAGCCATTTGAGCTGAATGAAGCTGGCACAATGTCTTGGGAAGAAGTGGAATGCCAGGGGGCGTGTGTAAACGCGCCGATGGTGATGATCTTCAAAGATGCGTATGAAGATCTAACGCCAGAGCGTTTTTCTCATATTCTAGAGCGTTTTGAAGCCGGTAAAGGTGAAGAGATTCCAACTGGACCTCAGGTTGATCGTATCTTCTCTGCGGCTGAAGGTGGTCCAACAACACTGACTGAACCACCAGTGAAAAAACGTGTGTCTGCGTCTAAGACGGCTGCAAAAAAAGCGCCGGCCAAAAAGGCTGCACCAGCGAAGAAAGCTGCGCCAAAAGCGACAGCCGCGAAAGCACCTTTAAATGCTGCACCAAAAGCACCTGCGAAGGTTGCTGCAAAAACCGCAGCTCCTAAAAAGGCCAGCGCAGCAGCTGTATCTCCAGAAGATAAAAACCGTCCGCCAAAAATCAAGAAACCAGCTAAACCAGATGATTTGAAACTCATCTCAGGGGTTGGTCCTAAGCTTGAAGGCGTTTTGAACGGTTTGGGTATTTATAAGTTCGAGCAGGTCTCCAAATGGAAGAAGGCCGAACGTGAATGGGTTGATGGCTACCTTAAATTTAAAGGTCGGATCGATCGTGATGATTGGGTAAAGCAAGCTAAAGCGCTCGCGAAGGGCGGAGAAGCTGAATATATCAAAGTGTTCGGCAAGAAACCGCGTTAGGACGAGATAGAGGTTAGAATATGCTACAAGATAAAGACCGTATCTTTACCAATATATATGGTTTGCATGACAAATCGCTTAAAGGTGCGATGTCACGTGGTCATTGGGATGGCACGAAAAAGCTTCTTGATAAAGGCCGCGACTGGATCATCAATGAAGTCAAAGCATCTGGCCTTAGAGGCCGTGGCGGCGCGGGTTTCCCAACCGGCCTAAAATGGTCGTTTATGCCGAAAGAAAATGATGGTCGTCCGCATTATTTGGTTATCAATGCTGATGAATCAGAGCCTGGTACATGTAAAGATCGCGATATTATGCGTCACGATCCTCATACATTGATCGAAGGCTGTGTGATCGCTGGCTTTGCCATGGGTGCGCACGCGACTTACATCTATGTCCGCGGTGAATATATGCGCGAGCGTGAAGCGCTACAGGCGGCAATCGACGAATGTTATGATGCTGGTCTTTTGGGCAAAAATAGCAAGCTTGGCTACGATATGGACGTATATGTTCATCACGGAGCAGGGGCTTATATTTGTGGTGAAGAAACTGCGCTTCTTGAAAGCCTTGAAGGTAAAAAGGGTCAGCCGCGATTGAAGCCGCCATTCCCAGCCAATATGGGTCTATATGGTTGCCCGACAACAGTGAACAATGTTGAATCTGTTGCTGTGACACCAACCATCTTGCGTCGTGGAGCGGGTTGGTTTGCTGGTTTTGGTCGTCCAAATAATACAGGGACCAAATTGTTCTGTGTGTCTGGCCATGTGAATAAGCCTGCGACATTTGAAGAAGAAATGTCGATCCCATTCCGCGAAATGATCGATAAGCATTGTGGCGGTATTCGCGGTGGTTGGGATAATCTCTTAACTGTTATTCCTGGCGGCTCATCAGTTCCATGTGTGCCCGCTGAACAAATTATCGATTGCCCAATGGATTTTGACAGCCTTCGGGAATTGCAATCTGGCTTGGGAACAGCAGCCGTTATTGTGATGGATCGCTCCACCGATATCATCAAAGCGATTGCACGCTTGTCAGCGTTTTATAAGCATGAAAGCTGCGGTCAGTGCACACCTTGTCGTGAGGGCACAGGCTGGATGTGGCGTGTGATGGAACGCATGGTGCAGGGTAACGCGCAAAAGCGTGAAATCGATATGCTGTTTGATGTGACGAAGCAAATTGAAGGTCATACGATCTGCGCACTTGGTGATGCCGCAGCGTGGCCAATTCAAGGGCTTATTCGTCACTTCCGTCCGGAAATTGAAGCTCGCATTGATGCCTATACACGCAATGCAGACAATTCGACCAACACTCGAATGGAGGCCGCTGAGTAGTCCAATGACCAAATCGTCGAATTCAAATTACAATCCTTACACAGCTGAAAATCCGTTTCTAGCCATGTCATTGATTGGTTTGCAAACGACGTCGGTGATGACTGAAATGTGGTTGGGTGCCGTACGTGGCGCTATGGCGGCGACAGATGAAGCAAGTTCTACTGTTGCACAAACCAAGCCCAAACCCGAAGCGGCTCCCGCTGCAGCTGAAAAGGCATCCGTTTCTGATCAAGCAGATGATCTTAAAAAGATCACGGGCGTTGGTCCGAAATTGGAGCAGATATTAAATAAACAGGGGATTTCGACATATGCGCAAATTGCAAATATGTCGGCGAAAGAAATGGCAGAGATTGGCGAAAATCTAGGCTTTCCAGGTCGCATTGAACGTGATGATTGGACTGGTCAAGCTAAAGCGCTGATGGAAGCAAAAAAGTAATATCGGTCGCAAGACTGAAAGTTGAAATAGAAGTAGGCAACTGACCATGGCAGTTATCAAAGTAGATGGAAACGAGATCGAAGTTCCCGATCACTACACGCTATTGCAAGCTTGTGAGGAAGCTGGCGCGGAAGTGCCACGCTTTTGTTTCCATGAGCGTCTTTCCATTGCCGGCAATTGCCGGATGTGTCTTGTTGAAGTGAAAGGTGGGCCTCCGAAACCTGCCGCGTCTTGCGCTATGGGTGTTCGCGATTTGCGTCCTGGACCGGAAGGTCAGCCGCCTGAAGTTTACACCAATACACCAATGGTGAAAAAGGCACGTGAAGGCGTAATGGAATTTTTGCTCATCAACCACCCGTTGGATTGTCCAATTTGTGACCAAGGCGGTGAGTGCGATCTTCAAGACCAAGCAATGGCGTTTGGTATGGATCAGTCACGCTTTCAGGAAAGCAAACGTTCTGTTGAAGACAAATATATCGGACCGCTCGTTAAAACCATTATGAACCGCTGCATTCACTGCACGCGTTGTGTTCGTTTTACAACTGAAGTTGCTGGTATTTCCGAGCTTGGTTTGATCGGCCGTGGTGAAGATGCTGAGATTACAACATATCTCGAGCAAGCTATGACCTCTGAAATGCAAGGCAATGTGATTGATCTTTGCCCAGTGGGTGCGTTGACTTCTCGTCCTTATGCGTTCCAAGCCCGTCCTTGGGAGCTTAATAAAACAGAATCCATTGATGTGATGGATGCATGTGGTTCTGCGATCCGTGTTGATACTCGTGGTCGTGAAGTCATGCGTATTATGCCGCGCATCAATGAGGCTGTGAATGAAGAATGGATTTCAGATAAAACGCGTTTCATCTGGGATGGATTGAAAACTCAGCGCCTTGATCGTCCATTTGTGAAAAAGGACGGACGTTTAACACCTGTTAGCTGGCCTGAAGCCTTCGCTGCGATTAATGACGCTGTCGGCAATACAAGCGGCGATAAAGTTGGTGCGATTGCAGGTGATTTGGCAACTGTTGAAGAAATGTATGCGCTGAAGACGCTCATGACATCGCTTGGGTCGACTAATATCGACTGTCGTCAGGATGGTGCTCAGCTTGATCCTAGCCTTGGCCGGGCATCTTATATCTTTAATCCGACAATTGACGGGATTGAAGATGCGGATGCTGTATTGATCATCGGTTCTAACCCACGCTTTGAAGCTTCTGTGCTCAATGCTCGTATCCGCAAAGCATGGCGTGCAAATTCAATGCCGATTGGCGTGATCGGCGAAGATACTGATCTTCGTTATGACTATGAATATCTTGGTGCTGGCCCTGATAGCTTAAAAGAAGTTTTAGATGGCAAATCAAAATTTGCTGCCAAGCTTAAGCGCGCAAAACGTCCAATGATCATTGTTGGTCAGGGTGCGTTGGCCCGTTCTGATGGACAAGGCGTTTTGGCAACAGCAGCTAAAGTTGCCGAAACTTATAAAGCTATTACGAAAGACTGGAACGGATTTGCTGTTCTACACGATGCGGCAGCACGTGTTGGCGGTCTGGATGTTGGATTTGTACCACAAGAGGGTGGTATGGCAGCTGCTAAAATGCTGACCGATACAGACGTCCTATTCTTGCTTGGTGCAGATGAGTTAGACTTCACAAAGAAAACTGCCGGCTTCACAGTTTATATTGGCTCACATGGTGACAATGGTGCGCATCATGCTGATGTGATCCTACCTGCAGCCACATATGCTGAGAAATCAGGCACATATGTGAACACAGAAGGTCGCGTTCAGATTTCAAACCGTGCAGGTTTTGCACCGGGTGACGCGAAAGAGGACTGGGCGATCTTACGAGCACTTTCTGATGTGCTTGGCAAAACACTCCCGTTTGATTCGCTCTCAGCTCTACGGGCTGATCTTTATGAAAAATACCCACATTTTGCTGATATCGATGTGACGATTGCCGCTGATTCTGAAGATATTACAAAATTGGCGAAAAAATCTGGGAAAATGAACAAAGCAGCATTTGCCTCTTCGGTAAAAGACTTCTATTTGACAAACCCAATTGCTCGCGCATCTGCGGTCATGGCTGAGTGTTCAGCTTTGGCTAAGGGGCAAAGTAAAGCAGCAGCGGAATAGGTGGACGAGACATGGATGCATTTGTAGAAACATATGTCTGGCCAGCGGCCATCATGATTGGGCAATCATTGCTGTTAATGGTCTGTCTGTTGGTGTTTATTGCTTATATTCTTTATGCTGATCGTAAAATTTGGGCGGCTGTTCAAATGCGCCGTGGTCCAAACGTTGTTGGCCCTTGGGGTTTGTTCCAGTCATTCGCTGATTTGCTCAAACTGGCCTTTAAAGAGCCTATTATTCCTGCAGGTTCAAACAAAGCCGTCTTCTTGCTTGCGCCTTTGGTGACAGTGACTTTGGCCATGGCAACATGGGCTGTTATTCCACTTAATGAAGGCTGGATGGTTGCAAATATTAATGTTGGTATTTTGTACGTCTTTGCGATTTCTTCGCTTGAGGTTTACGGTGTGATTATGGCGGGTTGGGCATCCAACTCCAAATATCCATTCTTGGGCGCGCTTCGTTCAGCTGCGCAGATGGTGTCTTACGAAGTATCGATCGGTTTTGTAATTGTAACCGTTCTATTGTGTGTAGGATCGCTAAATCTTTCAGATATCGTATTGTCTCAGCAAGATGGTTTGGGAACAAATTTGGGCCTACCAAACTCGTTCCTTGATTGGCATTGGTTGGCTCTGTTCCCAATGTTCATCATCTTCTTTATCTCAGCATTGGCTGAGACAAACCGTCCGCCATTTGATTTGCCAGAAGCTGAATCTGAATTGGTGGCAGGTTATATGGTTGAATATTCATCCATGCCATTCATGATGTTCATGTTGGGTGAGTATCTAGCGATCATGCTATTATGTTCGCTCACAACAATCCTATTCTTGGGTGGTTGGTTGCCACCTGTGGATGTTTGGTTCCTAAATTGGGTACCAGGTATCATCTGGTTTGTTTTGAAAACGTGCATGGTCTTCTTCATGTTCGCGATGGTCAAGGCATTTGTACCTCGCTACCGTTATGACCAATTGATGCGCTTGGGTTGGAAGGTCTTCCTGCCAATCTCACTTGCAATGGTCGTCATTGTTGCATTAGTGCTGCAATTCACAGGTTGGAGTGCTTAAGATGGGTATCGGACAGGCAGCTAAATCTTTATTCTTGAAAGAATTTGTCGGCGCATTCTTTTTGTCGATGAAATATTTCTTCGCACCAAAATCAACAGTGAACTACCCATTTGAAAAAGGGCCAATTTCGCCGCGTTTCCGTGGTGAGCATGCACTGCGCCGCTATCCAAATGGCGAAGAGCGTTGCATTGCTTGTAAATTGTGCGAAGCGATTTGCCCGGCACAAGCTATTACGATTGAGGCTGGTCCTCGTCGCAATGATGGTACACGCCGAACAGTTCGTTATGACATTGATATGGTCAAATGCATCTATTGCGGCTTCTGTCAGGAAGCCTGCCCAGTGGATGCAATTGTTGAAGGTCCGAATTTTGAATTTGCGACCGAAACGCGCGAAGAACTTTATTACGACAAGGATAAACTTCTCGCCAATGGCGATCGTTGGGAGCGTGAAATTGCTCGCAACATTGCTATGGACGCGCCGTATCGTTGAGTTAATGGGGTAAATTGGTCATCGATCTTGATGGCTGCAAATTATAATATTGGTCGAGATGTCTATCTTGGCTGCGGGCGAGGGGAAGCTAAGCCCAACTGAAAAGGTAGTGATTATGGGTCTTCAGGCTCTGTTCTTCTATATTTTCGCATTTGTTGCGATTGCATCGGCATTCATGGTGATTGCCGCGCGTAATCCAGTGCATTCTGTTTTGTTTTTGATCTTAACATTCTTTAATGCCGCTGGGTTGTTCTTGCTAACAGGTGCCGAATTCTTGGCGATGATCTTGCTGGTCGTATATGTGGGCGCGGTAGCGGTTTTGTTCCTCTTCGTGGTGATGATGCTCGATATCGACTTTGCTGAGCTTAAGAGCGGTGCTTTAGAATATGCGCCGGTCGGTGCGCTCGTCGGACTTATCTTAGCTGCTGAATTGGTTGTGGTTCTGGGTGGAAACTTGTTTGAGAGCAATGCTGCTGGCAGCGGCGCGAGCCCAATTCCAGACATTGCAGAACGCACAAATACAGCGGCTTTGGGTGATATTTTATACACCGATTATGTTGCATTTTTCCAGATCGCAGGATTGATTTTGCTTGTGGCGATGATTGGCGCAATTGTGCTGACGCTAAATCACAAGCCTCATGTTAAACGCCAGGATATTTCGCGTCAGGTCGCACGCCGCCCTGAGACAGCTGTTGAAGTTGTCAAAGTGAAGCCGGGCCAGGGTTTATAGGATAGAATTATGGAAATAGGACTTTCTCACTACCTGACCGTTAGCGCGATCCTTTTCACGATTGGCGTATTTGGTATTTTCCTAAATCGGAAAAATGTCATCGTTATTTTGATGTCGGTTGAGCTATTGCTTTTGGCCGTAAATCTCAATTTGGTTGCGTTCTCGCAACATCTCAACGATCTGGTTGGACAGGTTTTTGCCTTGTTTATCCTGACCGTTGCCGCAGCTGAAGCCGCTATCGGCCTCGCTATTCTTGTCGTATTTTATCGCAACCGCGGCACTATTGCCGTGGAAGACGTCAACATGATGAAGGGCTAAGTCTACCCATGTATCACTCCATCGTCTTCCTGCCTCTGCTTGGGGCAATAATCGCAGGTTTATTTGGCCGCAGCATTGGCGCCAAAGCATCTGAATATGTGACATGTTTGTTCATGATCATTTCAGCTTTGCTGTCATGGGTCGTGTTCTTACAAATCGGTTTTGGTGACACAGATGTCGTTCAAGTTCAGGTTCTAAGCTGGATCCAATCTGGTACGCTGACCATTGATTGGGCCTTCCGAGTAGACACGCTCACAGCTGTGATGTTTGTAGTTGTGAACTCTGTGTCCACTTTGGTGCACATCTATTCAATTGGCTATATGCATCATGATCCGCATCGTCCGCGTTTCTTTGCCTATTTGTCACTCTTCACATTTGCAATGTTGATGTTGATTACGTCTGACAACCTTGTGCAAATGTTCTTCGGTTGGGAAGGCGTGGGTCTTGCGTCTTATCTCCTAATTGGCTTCTGGTTCAAAAAACCATCTGCAACGGCCGCTTCTATGAAAGCGTTCATCGTTAACCGTGTGGGTGACTTTGGTTTTGCACTTGGTATTTTCGGCATCTTCATGCTGTTTGGCTCTGTACAGTTTGATGCGATCTTTGCTGGTGCATCTGATTACGCGCCAACGGGAGAGATGGGCGAGGTGATCGCAACCATCTTTGGCATGGAGCTTGATAAGAATGGTGCATTGACGCTTTGTTGTTTGCTTTTGTTCATGGGTGCGATGGGTAAATCCGCTCAGTTCTTGCTGCACACTTGGTTGCCTGATGCGATGGAAGGCCCGACACCTGTGTCTGCGCTTATTCACGCCGCGACCATGGTGACAGCGGGTGTGTTCTTGGTTGCGCGTATGTCGCCAATCTTTGAATTCTCACCAACAGCTCTGACAGTTGTAACTGTTATCGGTGCGATTACAGCATTCTTTGCCGCAACGGTTGGTCTTGTGCAAAACGATATTAAGCGCGTGATCGCATATTCAACCTGTTCGCAGCTTGGCTATATGTTCGTGGCTTTGGGGGTAGGCGCTTATGGCGCAGCGATCTTCCACTTGTTCACACACGCTTTCTTTAAAGCCTTGCTGTTCTTAGGTGCCGGGTCTGTGATCCATGCCGTGTCTGATGAACAAGACATGCGCCGCATGGGTGGTTTGCGCAAGCATATTAAGCTCACTTATTGGATGATGATCATTGGTACCGTTGCGCTAACCGGTCTTGGTCTGCCACTAACTTATATCGGGACAGCTGGCTTCTTCTCAAAAGATGCGATTATCGAATCTGCTTTTGCTTCGCCACTCGGTGTCTCAGGATTTGCCTTCACAATGTTGGTTGTTGCAGCCTTGTTTACAAGCTTCTATTCATGGCGTTTGATCTTCCTAACATTCCACGGCAAACCGCGTGCGGCAGCTGATGTGATGCATCATGTGCATGAATCGCCACCTGTGATGCTGGTACCACTTTATCTCTTGGCCGTTGGTGCGCTTGCAGCAGGCTTTATCTTCAAGGGATATTTCTTCGGCGATAATTACGACATGTTCTGGCAGTCAGCACTATACACAGTTGAAGGCAATACAGTGTTGGATGACTTCCACAATGTGCCTGTATGGGTGAAGTTGAGCCCATTTGTTGTGATGGTGATTGGCTTCATCACCGCCTGGTTTATGTATATTCGTTCACCTGAAACACCGAAGCGTTTGGCAGAGGATTTCTCGATCCTATACAAATTCCTGCTCAACAAATGGTATTTCGATGAGATCTACGACTTCATCTTCGTTCGTCCAGCCAAATGGCTTGGTACATTCCTTTGGAAAGAAGGCGATGGTCGTGTAATTGACGGATTTGGTCCAAATGGAATTGCGGCTCGCGTGCAAGATATCACAGCGCGCGTTGTTAAGTTCCAGACTGGATACTTGTATCACTATGCCTTTGCCATGCTCATTGGTATTGCTGCCCTCGTAACTTGGATGACTCTCGGGAGTGCATTTTAATGATTGATTGGCCACTTCTATCAACAGTCACCTTCCTGCCGCTTATCGGCGTTTTGGTGTTGCTCTTCATAAAAGACGAGGGGGAAACCTCACGACGTAATGTTTATTATGTTTCGTTGATGGTGACTGCATTCACGTTTGTCTTCTCACTATTTGTTTGGATCGGGTTTGATAATTCAAATCCTGGTTTCCAAATGGTCGAGAAAATGGACTGGCTGGGTACTGGAATTTCCTATCATATGGGTGTTGACGGCATCTCGATGCTGTTCGTTATTTTGACAACATTCCTCATGCCGCTCTGTGTTATTGCGAGTAAAGATGCGATCAAAAATCGTTTCCGCGATTATATGATTGCATTTTTGATCCTTGAAACATTGATGATTGGTGTGTTCTGCGCACTTGATATTGTCTTGTTCTATGTGTTCTTTGAGGCAGGCCTTATCCCAATGTTTATTATCATTGGTGTTTGGGGTGGTCAGCGCCGCGTTTATGCAAGTTTCAAATTCTTCCTGTATACATTGCTTGGCTCCGTGCTCATGTTGCTTGCGATCATGGCAATGTATTGGCAGTCCGGCACAACGGACATCACCAAGCTGCTTGAATATGATTTCCCGGTCTCCATGCAGACATGGCTATGGTTGGCATTCTTCGCTTCATTTGCTGTGAAAATGCCAATGTGGCCGGTTCACACCTGGTTGCCAGATGCACACGTTGAAGCGCCAACGGCTGGTTCTGTGATCCTGGCGGGTGTTCTTTTGAAGCTCGGTGGTTACGGCCTCATTCGTTTCTCCCTAGCGATGTTCCCTGTTGCGTCTGCAGATTTTGCGCCATATGTGTTTGCACTTTCAGCAATCGCGATCGTATATACATCGCTTGTCGCCATGATGCAGACAGATATTAAAAAGCTGATCGCATATTCGTCTGTTGCGCATATGGGTTATGTGACCATGGGTATCTTTGCTGCAAACGCACAAGGTGTTCAGGGCGCAATCTTCCAAATGTTGTCACACGGCTTGATCTCAGGTGCGTTGTTCTTATGCGTGGGTGTTGTTTATGACCGCATGCATACGCGTGAGATTTCGGCCTATGGCGGCTTGGTCAACAATATGCCGAATTATGCTGTGGCCTTTATGTTGTTCACCATGGCCAATGTTGGTCTACCGGGTACATCTGGTTTCGTCGGTGAGTTCTTGGTTCTTATCGGTGTGTTCCAAGTGTCAACCTGGACAGCATTGTTTGCAACGCTTGGGGTTATCTTGTCGGCTGGTTACGCATTGTGGCTCTATCGCCGTGTGGTCTTCGGTGCGCTAGAGAAAGAAAATTTGAAAGCGCTTCTTGATCTGTCAGGACGTGAGAAATCAATACTGTACCCGCTGATTGCTCTGGTTATTTTCTTCGGTGTTTATCCGATCCCAGTGTTCGATGCGACCGCAGCATCTGTTGATGCGCTTGTCACCCAATATTCTGCTGCACTTGAAGCAGCGCAAAATATCGCAATATCAGCGAAATAAAACGAGGATGCTACTCAAATGACAACTGAGATTTTAATGGAGAGCCTGCATCTATCTCTGCCAGAAATTATGCTGGCAGTTGGCGCTATGGTTTTGTTGATGATCGGTGCTTATGGTGGGCGTTCGACGTTAAATGCGATTAATGGTTTGTCAGTCGCATTGTTGATTATTGCTGGTCTAATGTTGATCTTTGTCGTCGGGCAGGGTGAAGCCTTTAACGGCGCTTATCTCTCAGATCCATTTGCGAAATTCATGAAAGTGCTTGCGCTCATCGGTTCGGCCGTTGCGTTGATGATGTCGATTGGTCATTCGCGCTTTGAGAAAAATCCGTTTTTCGAATTTCCAATTTTGATACTTTTGGCAACTGTTGGCATGATGCTGATGATTTCAGCCAATGACATGATTGCGCTCTATTTGGGTCTCGAATTGCAGTCGCTTGCGCTTTATGTTGTCGCGGCAATTAAACGTGATGATGATAAATCGACAGAAGCAGGTTTGAAATATTTCGTTCTGGGTGCTTTGTCTTCAGGTATCCTGCTTTATGGCGCATCGCTGATTTATGGTTATACAGGTCATACAGGCTTTGACGAAATCGCCGCTGCGCTTACAGGTGGTAAGCCAGAACTTGGTCTCATCTTCGGTTTGGTATTCTTGCTTGCAGGTATTGCGTTTAAAATCTCGGCAGTACCGTTCCACATGTGGACGCCTGATGTGTATGAAGGCGCACCTACGCCCGTCACGGCATTCTTGGCTGCTGCGCCAAAGGTTGCGGCTATGGCGGTCTTTATCCGCCTTGTGATTGAAGCCTTCCAAACTGTGACACATGAATGGCAGCAGATCGTTGTTTTTGTGGCAATTGCTTCAATGGTCTTGGGTGCATTCGCAGCGATTGGTCAGAGCAATATCAAACGTTTGATGGCTTATTCATCGATCGGTCATATGGGGTATGCACTTGTTGGTCTTGCTGCAGGTACGCAAACGGGTGTGTCTGGCATCGTTCTTTATATGCTTATCTATATGGTTATGACGCTTGGTACATTCGCCTGTATTCTGGCAATGCGCACCAAGGATGATGGCAATTTGGAAAATATCAATGATCTGGCTGGTCTTGCGAAATCAAACCCATTCATGGCGGTTATCTTGACGATCTTCATGTTCTCGCTTGCGGGTATTCCACCGCTTGCAGGTTTCTGGGGCAAGTATTTCGTATTTGTCGCAGCCATTGAAGCTGAGCTTTATGCGCTTGCGATCATTGGTGTCTTGGCGTCTGTTGTTGGTGCTTACTATTACTTGCGTATCATCAAGATCATGTGGTTCGACGAAGTGAAACACGAATTTGCACCTGTCGCAGGTGAGCTTCGTATAGTTTACAGCCTCGCTGGTCTGTTTGTCCTTGGATACGTGCTCGTGGGTGGTCCAATTGGTACTGCTGCTGAAGTTGCAGCACGCACGTTCTTCTAATTGGTTTCAAACACCAAAATTGATTGGCGTCACCTTGAAGAAGGTGACGTCTCTTCGACCAATGATTATTGCTTGCAGCATGCACGTAATGGTGCGGCATCCGGGCTTTGGATAACTGCCGAACGTCAATTGGGTGGTCGGGGACGTCGCGGTCGCCAATGGGTGTCTGAAAAGGGCAATCTATATGCGTCGCTCTTGCTTAATAACCCCGCGCGCAATGAGAATATCGGCACTTTACCGCTGGTCGCCGCATTAGCAGCAAACTTTGCCATACGGAAGGTTTTGCCGGTTTCAATGGCGAGATCTCAGATTAAATGGCCGAATGATATTTTGATAGATGGCGCGAAAGTTTGCGGTATTTTGCTGGAATCTGAAGTCATCTCCCAAGATCAATTGTCGATTGTCATTGGTATAGGCATCAATATCTCGCATCATCCTGATCAGGCTCTTTATAAAACGACGTCGCTGAATGCGCTTGGTCTATCGATTTCTCCTCAAGATCTGTTCGCGCATTTGTTTGAAGAGATGAAATATGTCCTGGCCTTATGGGATGAAGGACGTGGGTTGGCTGCAATTCGCGATTTATGGCTTGAAAATGCAGCCGGCATTGATGAAGATATTAAGATCAATCTTCCCAATGAAGTTTTGTATGGCCGATTTATTGGCTTATCGGAGGATTGCAATTTAATTTTGCGCCAGGAGGATGGCGATGAGATTAAGATTGCGGCGGGGGATGTTTTCCTTCTCGATAGATAGATAAAGGAAAGAATATTGTATGGCTAACGAGAACGAACTCGTATTTTTGCCGCTTGGTGGCGTTGGTGAGATTGGTATGAACCTCGCGCTTTATGGCTATGGGAATCCAAACAATCGCGAATGGATTATGGTCGATTGCGGCGTTACGTTTCCGGGTCTAGAGCTTCCAGGTGTTGATCTCGTATTGCCTGATATTCGTTTCTTGGAAGAAGAGCGCCATAATCTTAAAGCGATCATTATCACCCACGCGCATGAGGACCATTATGGTGCGCTCAATGAATTGTGGCCTTTATTGAATGTGCCGGTTTACGTCACACCTTTTACAGCAGGGATGTTGGAAGCCAAACGCGCTTATGAACGCTCGCGACGTGAGATCCCGGTGACGATCTTTAATGCAGGTGATGTGTTTAGTGTTGGTCCATTTGAGATTGAAGCGGTGGCTGTCAATCACTCAATACCAGAACCGTTGTCACTGGCAATTAAAACCGACCTTGGTAAGGTTATCCATACTGGCGATTGGAAAATCGATCATGATCCTTCCTTGGGGCCACTGACAGATGAAAATAGATTTCGCGCACTTGGTGATGAAGGCATTTTGGCGATTATGTGCGATTCCACCAATGCTATGCGCGAGGGGACCTCACCAACAGAACAGTCCATCAGTAAAAACCTTCGCAAGGTGATTGAGGATGCGCCGGGGCGTGTTGCGATTACGTCTTTCTCCTCAAATGTAGGTCGTATTCGATCAATTGCTGAAGCGGCGCGCGATGCGGAACGCGAAGTTTTGCTGCTTGGGAGTTCAATCAAACGCGTTGTGTCTGTTGCGACCGACCTTGGTATGATGGATGGATTGCCCAATTTCCTCGAAGAAGATGAGTTTGGTTTTATCCCACGTGATAAAGTGGTGATCATCATGACAGGCTCACAAGGTGAATCTCGTGCGGCTTTGGCAAAACTATCGCGAGATGAAATGCGTCACGTGGCCTTGGCGAAAGATGATACCGTCGTATTTTCGGCACGTGCTATCCCCGGTAATGAAAAGGGTATTCTCAATATCAAAAACGCGCTGATTGATCGCGGGATTTTGATTGTTGAAGATAGTGATGAACTACCAATCCACGTGTCAGGGCATCCGCGCCGCAATGAATTGAAACAAATGTATGAATGGGTGCGTCCTAAAATATTGGTGCCTGTGCATGGTGAAGCTGCGCATTTGGTAGCGCATAAAGCGCTTGCTGAAGAAAGCGGTATTGCCAAAGTACCACGCGTGCGTAATGGCGACATGTTGCGCCTCGCACCGGGCGAACCTGATTTGATTGATGATGTGCCAAGCGGGCGGATCTTCAAAGACGGTGCGGTGATTGGCGAATATGATGATCTGGGGATCTCAGATCGCAGAAAGCTCTCTTTTGCTGGTCATGTTGCCGTTCAGGTGCTTTTAGATCACCGCTATGAGTTTAACAGTGATCCGCTGATCAATTCTATTGGATTGCCGATCTTTGATGATTCAGGCGATGAAATTGATGATGTGATTTATGATGCCGTGATTGGCGCTGTAGAAAGCATTCCGCGCGTTCGTCGCAAAGATCTGAGCTTGGTGCAGGAATCAGTGCGTCGCGCGGTGCGTTCGGCTGTGCGCGAAGTTTGGAACAAAAAACCTGTCGCCACCGTCTTTGTTGAGAAAGTGTAGGGGAGTAATTGTCATGCTTGGAAATCTAAATCACGTCGCAATTGCTGTTCCTGATCTTAAAACAGCAACCACCCAATATGAAAATATGCTCGGTGCGAAGGTCACAGCACCACAAAGGCTGGACGAACATGGTGTCACTGTTGTGTTTATTGAATTGCCCAACACAAAGGTGGAGCTTTTAGAACCGATTGATGAAAATTCGCCGATTGCCGCATTTTTAGACAAAAACCCAAAAGGTGGCATGCATCATATTTGTTACGAAGTTGACGACATAGATGCGGCAAAAAGCCAATTGATCCAAACCGGAGCTCGTGTATTAGGTGACGGCGAACCGAAGATCGGTGCGCATGGAAAGCCTGTCTTGTTTTTACATCCTGGTGACTTTTCCGGCACATTGATTGAATTAGAACAAATCTGATCTGGGATCATTACGAATGGGCATAGGCACATATTCAGCAATCTATTTTATCATCTGGTGGATATCGCTGTTCTTGGTCCTGCCATTTAGCGGCAAATCCCAGGCAGAAGAGGGTGAAGTGGTGTTAGGCACCACGAAAAGCGCACCTGCAAATCTAAAAGTTTTACGCATCGTGATCATGAATTCGATCGTCGCGAGCGTGTTCTTCCTGTGCTTCTTTTTATTGGTGGAAGTGGTGGGAATTACCTATGAAGATTTCACAGCGCTATTCCCAAAATTCTAAATTTCGATTGAATATTAGGTCATAAAAAAAGCAAGGCTAAATTAGCCTTGCTATTAGTTGTCGCGGATCTCTACCCGTCGGCCGGTGGCTGCGTAATGAACGCGCCTGAGATCTAATCCTCCCAAGACTTGATCGCGATTTAGGCATGTTTTCGAAAAACTGCCTTATTTTCGAGCGAAGTTAACCCACTTGCGAAAATTTGTCACCCGTTTTTTTACGGTGTTGGTAAAAAAAACGTAGAAAAAATATCAGGCGACCAAGTAAACAGTATTTATTATTCGAGCTTTTCAGATTGATTGTAAAAGAGTAGAAGTCTTCAACGACTAAATAACACCCGATTCCGAGCGTTTTTGTTTTCGGAACATAAGATAATTACGGATAAGCTATGCGTCTTTCTCAATATTTTTTGCCTATCTTAAGAGAAAACCCAAAAGAGGCTGAAATTGTCTCTCACCGGCTCATGTTACGAGCTGGTATGATACGTCAACAATCAGCCGGGATTTATTCCTGGTTGCCACTGGGTAAGCGCGTATTGGACAAGGTGAATGACATCATTCGCCAAGAGCAAAATAGAGCAGGGGCGCATGAGATTCTTATGCCCACTATTCAGTCCGCTGACTTGTGGAATGAGAGTGGCCGTTATGATGATTATGGCAAAGAGATGCTGCGCATTAATGACCGCCAGGATCGTCCGATGCTCTATGGTCCAACCAATGAGGAAATGGTCACGGATATTTTCCGTTCTTACGTGCGTTCTTATAAAGAGCTACCGCTGAACCTTTATCATATTCAAACCAAGTTCCGCGATGAGATCCGCCCACGTTTTGGCACAATGCGCTCGCGCGAGTTCATTATGAAAGATGCCTATTCTTTTGATTTGAACAAAGAAGATGCAGAATTTGCCTATTATAAAATGTTCACCGCATATTTGCGTACCTTTGATCGTTTGGGCTTGCGCGCTATTCCAATGCGTGCGGATACCGGTCCAATCGGTGGTGATTTGAGCCATGAATTCATCATTCTTGCTGATACCGGAGAATCAGAAGTCTTCTGTCATAAAAAATTCCTAGGGTTTGATATTCCTGAAGAAGACGTCGATTTTTCAGATCGTGCAAAGATGAAGGCGATCTTTGACGAATGGACAGAATATTATGCCGCCACATCTGAGATGCATGATGAAGCGGCGTTTGGTTCGATCGATGCATCTGAGCAAGTGTCTGATCGCGGCATTGAAGTTGGCCATATCTTCTATTTCGGCACAAAATATTCAGCCAAAATGGGTGCCAAAGTTATGGGTCCTGATGGCCGCGAGCACGAAGTGCATATGGGGTCTTATGGTATTGGCCCGACACGCCTTGTTCCCGCCATCATTGAAGCGTCTCATGATGACAATGGTATCATCTGGCCAGAATCAGTTGCGCCATTTGATGTGGGAATTATCAATATGAAAGTTGGCGATGAGACTTGTGATGAGGCTTCGATGAAAATCTATAGCGAATTGCAAAAAGCAGGTCTTGATGTGTTGATTGATGATCGTGATGAACGCGCCGGTGGTAAGTTTGCGACAGCTGACCTGATCGGCGTGCCGGAACAAATCGTTGTCGGACCGCGCGGCATGAAAACTGGTGAAGTTGAGGTGAAAAACCGAAAATCAGGCGAACGCGAAAGCCTGACACTAGAAGCAGCGATTAATAAGCTAACTGCAAGGTAAGATAGAGAAGGCTTAGAAACCATTGAGCAGCAAAACAGAAGCAATGCCGTCATCCAAACCTTTTGGTGTCTTTGAACGTCTTGTTGCCTGGCGTTATTTGCGTTCGAAACGCAAAGAAACGGTGGTTTCGGTTATCGCGGGTTTTTCATTTGCGGGCATCATGCTGGGTGTTGCAACTTTGATCATTGTTATGGCGGTGATGAATGGTTTTCGCGCTGAACTGATCAATCGTATCCTTGGCATTAATGGACATATGATCGTCCAACCCATTGATGAGCCCTTTAGTGATTATACCAATCTCGCCAAACGCATTGAAGGCGTAGACGGTGTTGAGATGGCACTTCCCATCGTAGAAGGCCAAACACTTGCCTCTGGCAATGGCGGCGCAGGAACGGGTGCTCTTGTGCGGGGGATCACCGTTGCTGACATCGAGCGCCTGACTTGGGTGTCTGAAAATATCAGAGCAGGCGATCTTGTTGGATTTGCCGCAGAAGAGGGTGTTTTGATCGGTACACGTATGGCCGATTCTTTGGGATTAATTGCAGGCGATAGCATTACGCTTGTTTCACCCGAAGGGGATGTCACACCTTTTGGGGTGACGCCTCGCGTGAAGTCTTATCCAATCTCAGGCATCTTTGAGATCGGTATGTCGGAATATGACGCATCGATTATCTATATGCCATTGAGTGAAGCACAATTATATTTCAACACCGAAGATGAAGTTCAATCCATCGAGGTTTTCATTGATGAGCCTGACAGTGTGAATGACTTCCGTCCTTTGATTGAGACGGCAGCAGAACGGCAGATCTTCATCACCGATTGGCAGCAACGCAATCAAACGTTCTTCTCAGCTTTGCAGGTTGAGCGCAATGTGATGTTTATGATCCTCACCTTGATCATTCTCGTTGCAGCACTGAACATCATTTCTGGATTGATCATGCTGGTGAAAGACAAGGGGCGCGACATAGCCATCTTGCGCACCATGGGTGCAACGTCGACATCTGTCATGCGGATCTTCTTTATGACGGGATCTGCGATTGGTGTGGCTGGTACCGGAGCAGGGGTGATTTTAGGCGTGGTTGTATGTTTAAATGTCGAAAATATTCGCCAATTCTTCTCATGGCTATCAGGCACGACGCTGTTTAACCCTGAACTCTATTTCCTCAGTCAATTGCCTGCGGATATGGATCTTGGTGAAACCATATCGATCATTATCATGGCCTTTGTGCTGACCTTTATTGCAACATTGGTTCCGGCATGGCGGGCATCGAAAATCGATCCTGTGCAAGCATTGAGATATGAGTAGATATGATGAATGACGCGAGCCGAATAAATATGAACGATATCTCCAACGCGCAAGATTTGGCAATGGAACTGCTTGCGGTTGAACGTCATTACGAGCAGGGCGATGAAAAGCTGACGATCTTAAATGGTGTCAATTTCAAGCTAAATCGCGGTGAAACGGTTGCCTTGATTGCACCTTCGGGCGCAGGTAAATCAACCTTGCTCCACATGGCGGGTTTGCTTGAACGACCTGATGGCGGTGAAGTCATCATTGATGGTGTTGCGTGTAGTGATTTATCAGATGAACAACGCACCGATGTTCGCGGCAAAAAGATTGGTTTTGTTTATCAATTCCATCATCTCTTGCCGGAATTTTCTGCCAGCGAAAATGTTGTGATTCCGCAATTGATCAGCGGCTTGGATAAAAAAGAAGCTGAAAGCCGCGCAAAAGAACTGCTTGAATATCTCAAACTTGGTCATCGCATCTCGCACCGTCCGACAGAACTTTCAGGTGGTGAGCAACAACGTGTTGCGATTGCGCGCGCGGTGGCTAATGCGCCAAGTGTTTTGCTTGCTGATGAGCCAACGGGTAATTTGGATCCTGAAACTGCCACTTATGTCTTTGAGGCGTTGGAAGCGCTTGTGAAGCAATCTGGCTTATCTGCCATGGTCGCAACGCATAACCATGATCTTGCACGCCAAATGGACCGCTGTGTTACGCTCAAAGACGGGCAATTGGTTGAGCTTTAAAAGCGATTAGCAATCCAAATTAATCGGCACTGTAGCAATATTGCGAGAAATCTTGTCCGTTCGAGATAAATTCTGTAACCGACATTGCACTGGAATTGAACTTGACCGGCTTTTCATTCTTGAAACCCTTACCGGTCAAGAGGTTCAGATCGCATCCACCATAATTTTCAGGATCGAGCGTATCGTAAAATGAATAGGTGAAACCCGCGACGATCAATTGGTTGTTCCGATAGGCAATTGTGAGCTTTTGTTCCCAACGATCACGTCCGATCGCTGAATTTTGTGAGCCAATGATAATTGATCCATTCGGCGTTTTCGTGACAGACGGCTCCTGACCAAACATTGCGCTCGAACCCCAAACCATGTCGGGCATATAATGCAACAGCGCCAGGCGGCCATATTCATCACTTAAATAGAATACAACATCGAACTGTTCCCCATCATTGATGTTGAGTATCATCACGGGATCTTCAATCCCGTCATTGTTCCAATCGGTCGTTGCGACTGAAAAGATTTGATCGACCGGGAATGCGTTTGTTTGATGCTGGTCAGCCCATGCGGATATCGAGAATAAAATTGCGAAGATTAGTATGAGATATTTATACAATTTAGTTCCCTCTCATCGGCTTACATTCTCTCATCAGCCGTATTCTGCGGCATCCTGTTGAACAGCCTTATGGATGTTGAGCAGCACATCAGGGTCGGCGGCCTGAATACGGCTCCAATTTGGAATAAACGGCGTTTCCATCGGATTATCGAGATAGGATTGTCCCGCTTTCATGATATTTGCGGCAAAAAGCTCAACCGCTTTTTCTTCCACATGACGATCCGTATGAAGACCATTCATGGTCGCATCATTATAATACATTTCAACAAGATCGAGGGCGATGCGGAAATAGGTGGCTTTGAGCGTTCTAAATGTTGCATTGGATAGCGTCACACCATCGGTTGCGAGTTTGCGATAAAGCGCTTTTGAAATATCAATCGACATACGAGACAATCCAGCTTGCGCATCTTCCTCAGATAGAGGCTGGTGTTTGTGATCATAAGCGTCTGAAATATCAACTTGGCAGATCACGCGGTTAGATAAGTTCCGCCAAACTTCCGATAGAACGCCGATTTCCAAACCCCAGTCAGACGGGATACGCATATCAGGCAAGATCGAAGTGCGCATGGCAAATTCGCCAGCGAGTGGGTATCTGAAGGCATTGAGATAATCGATGTAATCGTTGTGCCCGCAGGTTTTTTGAATGGCCAGCAGCAATGGTGTGACAAGCAATCGGGACACGCGGCCATTGAGCTTACCGCCTGCAACACGTGGATAATAGCCTTTAACAAAATGATAGGCGAAGGCCGGATTGGTCACAGGATAAACAAGGCGCGCCAGCATTTCTTTCGAATATGTTGTGATGTCACAATCGTGCAAGGCGACAACATCAGAGTTCCGCGACGCTAATGCATATCCAATACAATACCAGACATTGCGGCCTTTGCCAGGCTCTTCTGGTGCAAGTTTGGCCGCGGCCAGTTTTTCATGAATTGCTTTGAGACGCGGGCCATCATTCCACAAGATGTCGTGCTTTTGTGGAAGCCGTGAAAAATATTGCTTGGCAAATTTGAACTGTTCTTCATCGGCCCGATCAAGGCCCACGACAATGTGGTTGATAAATTCAGCTTTGCTCAGTTCATCGACGATATTGGATAGAGCAGGAGCTTCAAGTTCTGAAAACAGGCTGGGCAGTATGAGCGTGATTTTGCGGGTTTGGGCAAAATGCTTGAGTTGTGCCTCAAGTTGTTCAAATGGAATTTGCGACAAGTTATGTAAAGTGGCAACGCTACCATTTTGATGAAAATCAGCCATGTTTTATGCGGTTCCCTTTTTTTCAGTTCATCTAGTTTACACAAACAAACTCAAAACGCACGCGTTCCATCCTTTTGGGCCAGAATGTGCGGAATATGTTATGTGATCTGGTTTATCCGGCGCAAACAAATATTGATTGGATTCGTTGCTCATCACAAATCCAATATCAGCATTTACTAACATTTGTTTGTCATTTGGCGCGTCCCCAAGCGCTACTGTGGTCACAGCCTCATTGTCAGTCCTAATCTGCTCGACAATTTCATTCATCCGATCAACTTTGCCCGCGCCGAAGGAAATAGTAAGGAAACGACCACCTTGTTGGGCTCGAAGGCTATTTTCGGTCAAATATTCGACAAACTCTGCGCATTTAGCTTTCGAACCTGACCATTGTCCTGGCTCTGAATATTCGCGTTGTTTGGCAAGAATTGCACCCTCTAAGCTTAGCGATGTTTGGCGCGACACATCTCCTGCCGTCCAATCGTGAAAGCCGGTGTAATGTGTTCGAAGTTCAGCTGGTGCTTGGTTTATTATTTCGATGATCTTCTCATAATCGCTGTCGCCATCAGCAGCACTCATATTTGCAGCCAAAACACCGGCGCCGTTTTCGACAATTGCTGGGAAGTTCTCAAATCCAAGTTCCTTCCGCAGGGGTGCGATTTCCGCAGCCGTTTTACTTGAGGCTATGATCAGCGGCGTATTGGTGTCGCGCAGCATTTGCAAGGCGTCAGAGGCTGGATCATACGAATATGTATCGTGATCCAGAAGGGTGCCATCGAGATCGGTGAAGATGATGTATTTGTCAGCCCGTGATTTAGACACGATTGGTAACCCAGCGACATTGATAAGGTGCGAAGGTGATTTCGCCAGTGTCGTCATTATTGACATCTTCACCGCATAGGAGATCAAACCATTCATCCCCGCCGATCAAGTTAAGCGCCATGGTTTCAATGGTCAGCGTGTCTGACGTCATATTATGTAGCGCAAATATGCTTTGCGAGCGATCAATACTTTGTCGCCAGAAACCGAAGATCTGATTACCCAATTGCAATGTGAATTGCGTCGCATTGGGGTGGAAACCTGCTTGACGGCTGCGAATAGCGATGCGCGATTTTAACTCGTTCAGCACAATGCTTTGGTTTGATTGCGGATCATCAAGCTTTTCGTTGAGTGTTTTATAATCCCAACGATGGCGGTTAATGGCGCGATTGTGCTGTGATTTTTCAACGCCCTCATGATCGTTAGGTGTTGCGAGCATGGAATGGATATAAAATGCCGGCACACCTTCGAGTGCCATGGCAATGGTTTGGCTGCATAAGAAGCGCTGAATGTTATGATCATCCAAGCCGTGAACTGTGCCTTTGAGTGCTTCAAACAGCGAGACATTCATCTCATAGGGATGCATCTTGCCATCATTGCCCTGGCGCATGGATACACGTCCGCCATGGGCTTTGACAGTATCGATCATGGCATCGATATCGTCTTGCGGCAAAAGCCCTTCAACCGGGCGCAAGCCAACGCCATCATGCGACGCGGTGAAGTTAAAATAAGCACAACCCATTTGAGCGGGCGGCATACGCATTTGCCAGGCATTTAAATGTTCGGATGTGCCATTGAGTAAACCGTGCAAAAGAAGTGGCGGCAATGAGAAATTATAAATCATATGCGCTTCATTGCGATTGCCGAAATAACTGAGATTTTCCGTATTCGGTACATTGGTCTCAGTAATAATCACCACAGGATCGCGATCATAGTCTGAAAGCAAACGAATGAGCCGCACGATCTGGTGGGTCTGCGGCAAGTGAATGCAGCTCGTGCCGATTTCCTTCCAAACAAAGGCAACGGCATCAAGACGAATGGTTCTGACGCCTTGATTGATGTGGTCCCGTGTTATGCGCAAAAACTCGAGCAGGACCTCCGGATTTGAGAAATCAAAATCCACCTGGTCGTAGCTGAACGTACACCAGACATGTTTGGTGCCATTGGCGGTTTCAACCTCACGCAATAGATCATGCGCACGCGGTCGGACAACAGCGCTTGTGTCATCATCAGGTGACGCTTCAAAAAAGAACTTATTATAAGGCTCATGCCCCTGCAGATATTCGTTAAACCAATGCCCTTGGCTCGACATGTGATTGAGTACGAGATCGGACATGAGACGAAAATCTGCAGCAATTCGGCTGATATCTTCCCATGATCCTAACAGACCATCGACTTGGCGATAATCTGTGACCGCAAAGCCGTCATCTGATGTATAGGGGAAAAAGGGTAGGATATGCACACCGTTGACCGTGTCGCGCAGATGCCTGTGCAAAAAGTCATTGAGCAGATCAAGCGGCTTATGCTCGCCATCAACAAAACTGTTGCCATAGGTGATGACATAATTGTCTTTCTCAGACCAAAGCTCGTTGCTCGGAACACGTCCACGGCGGCGCGGCTGGCTGTTTTCGTCCCAATAAGCGTCAATTACCTGATCGGTCAGCGTTTCATTATCCAGATCGGGATAAATGGAATGAATAAGTTGAGAAATAGAGTTTTTAAGACGAGCTGAAGACGCATCAGCAATTGTCGGAAGTTCTGTCAATTTTTATTCGCTTATTTATATGCGTGTCATTTGGGAGGCTAAGCTAGCAGAATTATCTTACATTGGATTCAGTTGATGGCAAGTCCAACATGCGCTAAGGATGGTTTTAAATAAGCTTTGTTGCGATATGAGGTGCTTGAAATGGTTGGCTTTTTGAAAAAACTCGGTTCAATGTTTGGTGGTGAGGCAGCACCTGCAGCGCCCGATAAACAAGAGAGCTATGAAGGCTATACAATCACCTCAACCCCGATCCCAGAATCAGGTCAGTTTCGTTTATGTGGTGTGATCACCAAAGAGATCGATGGTGAGCAAAAAGAGCATAAATTCATCCGCGCGGATGTGTGCCAATCTAAAGATCAAGCCAATGATCTCGCTATGATGAAAGGCCGCCAGATGATCGACCAATTGGGCGATCGGGTGTTTCACTCGTAAGGGGGGCGTGCCCTAGACGTTGTTCCATCATTTTATTTCTTTGAAAGAAATGCTTCGGAGCTAGGCGTATTTCTGTTTGTTGTGTTTGCTCGGAAATATGTTGGGTATTGCGACTGGTCCGAGAATGGTCCAGTTCAGAGATCGAGACATATCGAGTAACATCATCAAATTTCCAGATGATCATCATGTTCTAGGCCGACTCATCAAGGTGCTAGCACTCAGCGACATAGAAAGCTTTGCTCTCATTGATGTATTGGGCGCCATTTATCTAGAGCTTCTAGAAACCTAGCCTTCTCTCCCTTATGCATTGAGAAGTTATTTTGCGGATATGGAAAATTGCCAGCAGTGACTTCGTCACGAAATTGACCTAGGGCAGAGACGCGCTCTTCATGGATTTGTTTGTGTAAACGTCCCACATTACCAAAGGCGTGGGCATGTTTGGGTGGTCGTTCTTCTTCGCTAACCTCCCCACAAACATCCGCAACGAATGACATAATCACGTCGCCCGCCATACCAGATCCAAGTGAGAATGTTACAATAGACGTTTTTTTGTTGACCACTTCGAGCACTTCTTCTGCGATACACTCTGCTTCTACTGCAATGACGCCAACATCTTCCATCCGTTTAAGGGATTCATAAATTTTCATCGCTTCATCAGCATTACGGCCCCATCCGCGCAAACCACCACAATAATGGCTAAAGGTTGGTATTAATCCAATATGGCTTTGAACTGGTATACCCTCGCGAGACATCATCTCCAACGCATCCAGTGACCGAAGTGTGTAATACATGTCCCCACCTCGACGCATCGCCTCGAAAGCATCCGCTAAAAGTTCTTCATTCGAACCAAACTGTGCCCATTTAGACCCCACCCGGCAGAAATGGGTTGGTGCAATGGCGCGAACATTGTCGATCTGGTCCATTCCAACAACAAGCAAATCGATACCTGCGTCTCTGCAGGCCCGAATCTCACCGGCATTAGCCGGATTAGACATGGTGAGTTTCTTGTTCGTTACCTTAAGCGCCTGCAGGTCTGAAATCGTATAGTTGCGCATCGCAGGTTTACGGGAGAAGTCATAAATGCGTTTCATGTTTTACCTCCACTCAACTAAAAGCGCTTTTTGCGCCGCCTGTCTTTTGCACTTTGAAGATCGAGCTGACATCCGCCGCTGGTGGATAGGGTAGTCGAACCGGGATCTCCTTCATACGTGGTTGCAGGACAGGATCTCCAATAATCATTCTGCTCAGAAGGTCGTCCCATTGCTCTTGCTGTGACAGACGCTGTATATAGGCGGAACCACCCATGAGTGGCCACGCATCTGCTGCACAGCATTCATAAAACAACATCAATCTGGCGCGATCAGAGACATTCGGTGCCGAACCATGCAAGGTGCGGGCATGGTGGACAGACATGCTGCCAGCCTTGCCAGTGATCGTAACGGCCTTTTCGATCTGAAAATTAGGATCCGATGGGTCCACGGCACCACAAAAAATGTTGTAAGAACTGTTGTGGTTCAAAACAGGTCCTTTATGAGAGCCTGGAATAACCTGGAGCGGGCCGTTTTCCTCGGTCACATCTTCCAAAAACACACCAAAGGCCAACATGTCATCATTTGTGTGAGGATAGAAAGCCCAATCCTGGTGCCACTCAACAGCAGCCCCGCCACCCGGCGCTTTTGCGTTTAGTTTTGAAGTCTGAAGAACCGCGTTTGCTCCGACCAACTGGCGCAACACCTCTGTAATCCCAGAGTTCTTCAAAACATCCCAGAAGAATGGATGCTGCTTGTGAGGCAATTTGATCCGGGTCAGTTTTGGAGTGTCAGAACTATGCCCCACGTCCAAGTCGTAAACATCATTACTTTCGGTAAATTGGCGTGAGCGATCTATGAATTCGTAAGTAATATCCTGCATGCGTTGAAGTTGCTCTGGCGTTACAACATCTTCCACGAGAATATAGCCATTTTCAAAGTAGTACTCGATCTGTTCCTTGGTAAGCATCGCGGTTCCTCTCTGCACTAGCTCAGTTTTTGGTATCGATACCATTCTTGATTTGATATCGATACCATGATCTATTGATTAGGTCAACAAGCACTCAAATAACAAGACTGGAGACTAATTTTGGGAAAAGGCAAGTGGGTAACAATGAAGGATGTCGCCGATTTTGCCAACGTGGGAACGATCACGGTGTCTCGGGTCTTGCGAACCCCCGATAAAGTCTCGGAGACAAAGCGTAAACGGGTTCAAGAGGCGATTAAGGAACTCGGTTATGTTCCGGATAACACCGCCGGGGCGTTATCATCAAGCAAGAGCCGGGTATTTGGAGCTATTGTATCCACAATAAACGATTCCGTTTTTGCGCAAACTTTGGATGGCCTGTCGAGCACCCTTCGGATGGCCGGATACGAATTGCTTTTGACAAGTACCAACTATGATCCAGATGTAGAAGAAGATGCATTACTTGCGCTACTTGCCCGCCGCCCGGATGGGATTGTTCTGACTAGTACGACCCATACCTCTGCCGTCACAAAACTCCTTAAATCTGTAAGAATTCCTGTCGTCGAGATCTGGCAGTTGCCATCTGCGCCTCTGGACATTGCTGTCGGCTTTTCAAATTTTCAAGCAGGATACGACATGGCCCGTCATTTAATCGACGAGGGACGAAAGAATGTCGCATTTTTAGGTGGCGGCGGGGCAGAAGACGAGCGCGGTCGTCGCCGTCGTGACGGATATATAAACGCCCTTAGAGATGTTAGTAAGGAGCCAATTATGTGGCCTGATAATGAACAATCTTCATTATATGGGATCGAATTGGGGGCAGCATTTATTGAACGGTGTTTCATTTCCGATCCAAAGATAGATGCGGTAATGTGCGTGAGCGATCAGGTCGCATTGGGTGTTGTCTGCGAGGCAAGGAGGTGTGGCGTAAAGGTGCCGGAAGATCTTGCGATCTCTGGTTTTGGAGGGTTTGAATTAGCGAAGCCATCTGGCATTGATTTAACCACAATTGCAGTACCCGGGAAGGAAATCGGTATTGCCACCGCCAAGGCGCTTCTTGATCCAGAAACCGCAAGGGATAAGAAAGTCATTGATCTTGGTTTTACTTTGATTAAACGCGGAACAACATAGTGATGTGATTGAACAATTGTGGTTCTGACGCCTCGGATCAGTTTGTCACTGCGGGCTGAAAAGTGTATGATGTTTGAATTTACATTCAATTGATCTCAGTTATTCTGCTCTTGGCACATAGGCTCCATCTAACGAAGTTCCAATGATCTCTGCTTTTGACTTATGACCAGAAGTGAGAACACCAGTGTTGGTACCTCTTTCATTTCCATCTAAAACCCTCGAAATAGCTTCAAAGTGCTTTCGCCACGGTTCACTTGGGCAACTTTCCCAATAGTGAACCGTGGTTTTAGTGGTTTTGTCATCCAAATATTTCAGATAACCGTTTTCACAGCTGCACTATCACGCTGCATCGGCGGTTTTTTGTACCACTTTGTTTTCGTGCGCTTTTCCGCCAGCAAGTTTAAAGCTCTCGATGAGATGGGTGAGGGCGTCAACTTCTTGCGCGATCTGAGTTGTCACAGCGGTATTCTCCTCAGCCATAGCTGCATTTTGTTGAGTGGCCTGGTCCATAGATGTCATGGCACCATTGACTTCCTGAATGCCGACAAGTTGTTCTGATGCACTTTGAGATATGCTTGAAATCTGCTCGTCGATTTGGCTGACATGCTCGGTTATTTTGCCCAGCGCATCGCCTGTTTCCTTCACCAGTTTCACGCCGTTTTCTACTTCGCTGCCAGATTTGCTGATCAGATCTTTGATTTCCTTTGCAGCAACGGCAGAGCGCTGCGCCAGTTCGCGAACCTCTTGGGCGACGACCGCAAAACCTTTGCCCGCTTCGCCAGCGCGGGCGGCTTCTACCCCCGCATTGAGGGCTAGAAGATTGGTTTGGAAGGCGATTTCATCGATAACATTGATGATATTGGAGATATCCGAAGAGGCTTTTTCAATGCCTTCCATGGCGGAAATTGCATTAGTAACAACCTCGCTTGAATGCTGGGTGTCGTTCCGCGCATCTTTGGCAAGGGACGCTGCGTCATTGGCGCGTTCTGAAGTCTGACGAACGGTTTCCATGATTTCATTCAACGCTGCTGCGGTTTCTTCCAAGGTTGCCGCCTGCGTTTCTGTTCTTCCCGATAGCTGATCGGCTGCTGAACCAACAGAGCCTGAATGTTCTTTCAGGTTCAAAATTGCATTCGCAATATCGCCCATGGTCAATGCGAGTTTTTGTATTGTGTTGTTGAAATCCATGCGAACGCTATCGAGATTGCCATCAAATTGCACATCAATCATGGCTGACAAATCTCCGTCTGACAGCCGCGCTAACCCACCTTCAAGGCTGGAAATTGCGGTTGCTAGCTTTTCAGATTCAATGTTCTTCAGCTCTTCGTTGCGATCTCGTTCCATCTGTTGTTCACGACGCGCAGTTTCAGTTTCACGTTCAATGCGTTCTTTTTCCATTGCATTATGTCGAAATATCACAAGGGCCCGATTGATATCCCCTATTTCGTCTCCACGGTCGGTATCTTCGATGTCGTGACCCATTTTGCCATCGGCCAACAAGTTCAGATCCGCCACAGCCTTATTTAACGGAAGCGAAATAGAGCGTGCGATCAACATTGTAATACCCATCGCCACTAAGAGTGTTGTTAGAGCCAATAGTCCGGCAACGGCAAATGTCATAACTTCTCGTTGAGCTGCTTCCGGACTTTCCTTAATTTGCACGATTTGCTCCGTCATAAACGTCTCAATCCTCACAAGCATCGGCACTAAGTAATGAAAATCTGCTAAGGTTGCTTCGTGCAAAGTTTGTTCTTCGAGATAGACCTCAGCATATTGTTTGAATGTCGAATGGTAGGCTAAAATTTTCTCGTTAATCGCATCTTGTGCAGCCTTTGAACCAAAAAGACTTGTGTCAAACGCTAAAAACTCGGTTACGCGGTCATCTATACGACCGATATATTTTTCAGCTCCGCGCATAATGAAGTCTTTTTCGTGCCGGCGCATCATCAACATCTTAACAGTTAGCTCAGCAGTTCCGACTTCGTTGAGCGCAGACTCAGCCTGATGAACTTCCGCGCGCAACGCCCCTTGTAGACCTAGTTCCTCGTTCAATCCTAATTTGTCATGAATTGAAAAGAGAAGACGAAACTCCTCGATAAACTTATCGAAATAAGCGTAAATATCCTGAACCTGGCTACCAAATTCACCTGGGAATTCAGACGACAGCATCTGGTCAAGATTCGCTACCTCTTTGGCAGCTAAAATTGCGGTTTCTTCGAATTCGTCAATATATGCGTGATCTTTCGTTATGAGAAAATCATCACCGGTTGCCTTCAATTGATAGAGGTTTTTCTCCAAATCATTTACGAACAAGCGAATGGAATCAACACGCTCGGCTTTGTCAACAGTGGTTTGGTTAAAAGTGTAAGCCACGTAAAATGTCAAACATATGATTATAAAAGATACAACGTTAAGTGGTGCTAAAAGGTAGATCTTTTTCTTGAGTTTCATTTTCTGTTCCTTGCATGAACAAGACTTCTGATTGTCAGGTAAACGAGTGCGTGACAGATCAGAAAGTGCGCCTAAAGTATTCATAAGATGAATTGGCGAAATTAAAGAATTGTAAAGCTTAAAACAAAATATAATCTACAATAATACTTAGTATATTTGATTATTTCGTAGTATTAATGCAATAAAGAATGTGAATAATTGAATTATTGAATAATAATCAACTGTGTATTTACGGGAAATTTCTAAATCAAATTTACATACGTGTTTGGGGCAGTTGAGAAAACCTATTGATACTGATTCTGATTTTGGAAAAAATTATGATTTCTTATTAAAGTTGTAAAAACTTGGCGTATTAGACAATGCTTAAATGAATTTTCTATAGAGCTTGATAATTCTCAATCCCTGAAGCTTGGTTCTTCTTCATCCAAAATCGCCATAAGCGCGTCAAAGTGCTTCTGCCAAGGTTCGCCGGGGTAGTTCTCCCACTCCTGCGCTGTGGATTCAGCGACATTGTCGCCCAGGACTTTTAATGGAAGTCCGGTTGCAGCGGCTTTTATATAGGTCTCGCAGGCGCGTTCGAAATAGTAGAGTTCGTCAAATGCGCGTGCCACGCTTTCGGCCGCAGCCATGACGCCATGATTTCCCATGACCAATATTCTGTGGGGGCCGAGAGTTTTGGAGATACGTTCTCCTTCGCTTTCAAATCCCATACCCTCATAGCCGTCGTCATAACCATATCGATTAAAGAACCTGGCTGTGTTTTGGTCGATAGGGGGTAGGAAAGCATCTTTGAGGCATGAGAAAACAGTCGCGCTCATTGCATGAACATGCAGGCATGCGCGTGCTCGCGGTTCGTTGCGATGAAAAGCTGAGTGGATACCCCATGCAGTCGGGTCAGGGGCACGTGTTTGATTAAGCGAGGCGTCAGGATTATCTGCATCACACAATAAAAGATCTGAAGCTTTTACGCGGCTAAAATGCAAACCAGCCGGATTGATCAAAAACTTTTTCCCGTCGTCGGAAACTGCCAAGCTAAAATGATTGGCAACGCCCTCATGCCAGTTTTCCCTAAATGCGAGGCGAAAGGCTGCTGCCAACTCGCATCGCTCTTTTTCGTATTCCATTTCAAACACCTTTCCTATTCATCGGATTACTTTAACTGACCCTGTTGTGTGTGAAAGAGAAAAATCAAGCATTGTTTTATCCTATCATCCTAAGTCAACCCAACATTGGGGCGTTCGATGATTTCACGCAAGGCAAAACTTGAATTGATCTTCACCACATGGGGCAGGGAAGAAAGCCAGTCCCTGTGGATGTGTTCATAGTCTTCCAGATCCTTTGCTGCGACGCGCAAGATATAGTCATATTCGCCGGACATGAGATAGCAGACCAAGACGTTGGGGCAGCGTTTAACGGCCGCTTCAAACTCTTTCAATGTTTTGGCAAATTGGCCGGAGAGCGAAATATGCACAATGACCATCATCTTGTGACCGAGTGCTCTATGTGATAATCTTGCTTGATAACCTTTGATCGCGCCTTTTTTCTCCAAAATATCGACGCGGCGTGAGCAAGCGGATTGGGAGAGATTGACGGCTTCCGCAAGCGCAGAATTTGAAATGCGTCCGTCCTTTTGTAAGATTCGCAATATAGAGATATCTACAGTATCAAGATTTTCCATTCGAATAATTCCTCATTTAAGGCCTCTATATTCGATAATTATTCGAAATTCGTGATAATTACAATTGTATAAGCAAAGATTCTCCATTTCAAATGATGTTTAATGGTCTCAAATAAATTTGAAAATTCCAATTAGAGGAGAATGGCGATGCGTGTAGGTTGCCCTAAAGAGATTAAAAACCATGAATATCGTGTTGGCCTAACGCCATCATCAGTTCGTGAATATGTTGCCCATGGTCACGATGTGATTATCGAAACTGGCGCCGGTCTTGGCATTGGTGCTGATGATGCGGCTTACCAAGCTGCCGGTGCTAAAATTGTTGGCGAAGCTGCTGATATCTTCGCGCAGAGCGACATGGTTGTGAAGGTAAAAGAACCTCAGCCTTCTGAATATGCGCAGCTTCGTGATGAGCAACTCCTTTACACTTATCTTCACCTGGCTCCAGATCCAGAGCAAACAAAAGGTCTTGTTGATTCTGGTTGTACAGCTGTCGCTTATGAGACAGTGACTGACAATCGCGGTGGCTTGCCACTTCTCGCGCCAATGTCTGAAGTTGCTGGTCGTTTGGCGCTACAAGCTGGTGCAACTGCACTTCAAAAAGCAAATGGCGGTCGCGGTATTCTTCTTGGTGGCGTACCTGGCGTTCTTCCTGCAAAAGTAACAATCATCGGCGGTGGTGTTGTTGGTCTTAATGCAGCGAAAATGGCGGTTGGTCTTGGTGCGGATGTGACAATCCTTGACCGTTCATTGCCACGTCTTCGTGAGCTTGATGACATCTTTAACGGTGCGGTTCACACACGTTACTCAACAATTGATTCACTGGAAGAAGAAACATTCTCAGCTGATCTTGTTGTCGGCGCTGTGTTGATCCCAGGTGCTGCAGCTCCAAAGCTTGTGACACGCGAAATGCTGTCTGGCATGAAGAAAAGTGCTGTGATTGTTGATGTTGCCATCGACCAAGGCGGTTGTTTTGAAACATCAAAAGCAACAACACACTCTGAGCCAACATATGAAGTTGATGGCATCGTTCACTATTGTGTGGCCAACATGCCAGGTGCTGTGCCGATCACATCAGCACATGCATTGAACAATGCAACACTGCACCACGGTCTACAATTGGCTGACAAAGGTCTTAAAGCAATTGCTGAAGATCAAAACTTGCGCAACGGTTTGAACGTCCATCGCGGCAAAATCACAAACCAAGCTGTTGCTGAAGCTCTTGGTTATGACTTGCTCACAGCTGAAGACGCTGTTCGCAACGTCGCCTAACTCCTCCTGAAAGGTATTGCGCCTTGGAAACGCCGTCCGATGTCCTTCGGGCGGTGTTTTTTTGTGTGGTCATGACTTTTCAGAGACTACTTTAAAGCCGCGAGCATTTCATCGTCGGTGAGGGGCAGGATCTCGGTTTCTGTGCGCCCGATGGGTTGGAACCCAAGTTTTTGATAAAGCCCCAGTGCCGATGGGTGATCAAGCGTGCATGTATTGACGGTGATGCTGTTGGGTTCGCTGGACCAAGCTGCGTCAATTGCTTGGGCGAGAAACCACTTTCCTAAACCGCGGCCGATTGCATGCTCCATCATGCCAAAATAAGCAAGATCCACGCGTTTTGCATTGGATCGATCAATTTCAAAAAAGCCCGATGGCACACCATCAAGATAGAGCACATCTATCTCAGTTGTCTCGCGATGGATGATCTCTGAGAGTTCATCATTGGACAGGCGATGGCGCGCAACCCAATGCCATTTGCCGCCAACGCGATATTGCAGATATCTATAAAACTGCAATGGCATATCTTTGGTACCCATCAGGGCTGCATTGATATTCATTGGCCGTGTGTAGGATTTCACCGGTGGTGTATTCATCTCAAGAAAAGTGACGACGGTCGGTAGTGGTTTTGGGCTTGTCGCGATCACCGATTATTCTCCCGTTTCCACAGGCGTATCCTGGCGCGCACCCCATTCAGACCATGAACCATCATAAAGTTGAACGTCTGTTTTGCCGATCGAATTAAGCGCCAATGTGATCACAGCTGCCGTCACCCCAGAGCCACATGTCGTGATAATTTTCTTGTTAAGGTCTACAGATTTTGATTCAAAAATATCTTTTAACTCATTGAGAGGTTTGAGCTTTCCATTATCTGAAAATCCAAAGACGGGTGTGTTTTTAGCGCCCGGCATATGGCCAGATCGCATACCTTCACGTGGTTCGGCTTCTTCGCCGGTAAAGCGTCCAGCACCACGTGCGTCTAGCAATTCGGTGCCATCATCATCGGTTGCGGCAAGTGCATCATCGATATTGGCCACCGCATCCTTGTCAAAATATGGGGTAAATTCAACAGCAGGATGCGCCACAGTGTCATCGGTCACAGGAAGGCCACTTGACTTCCAATTGTCAAAGCCGCCATCGAGCACAAACACATTTTCCGCGCCCATAGTTTTAAACATCCACCAAACACGCGGTGCGGTGAACATGCCAAGCGCATCATAGACCACGATGACATGCTCTTCGGATATGCCTAACTCACCTACGCGCTGGGCAAAATAATGCGGTTCGGGCAGGGCATGCGGCAAAGACGATTGTTCATCGATAATGCTGTCCTGATCAAAGAAGACCGCTCCGGGAATATGGGCGTGCGTATATTCTTCTTTGGCATTTCGATTTTGCGCAGGCAGGAACCATGAGGCATCCACAATGCGGATATTCTCGTCAGTTAAATGATCCTTCAACCAATCAGGTGATTTCACAAATGGGCTCATGTTCGTGTCATCCGTCATAATAACTCCCTGAATGTTTTGATTTATTGTTGAGGCAGATCGCCGAAGCGAATTCTAAAACGTCGGTTTTCCTTGCCCTTTTTCTCAATTTTACCGATGTGAACCGCGCCCACTTCTTGGGTTTCGCTCACATGAGTACCGCCACATGGTTGGCTATCGATCGAGCTGTCTTCGCCTATGCAGACAAGGCGGATATCGCCAACGCCGCGTGGAGGTTTGACATTTTTCGATTTCACCAAGTTAGGGTTAGCATCGAGTTCCGCTTCTGAAATCATCTGATTGAAAATCGGATGGTTTTGCTCAACCAATTCCATCATCTTTGCCGTTATGTCAGCTTTTTCTGGCGGTTCGCGCATATCAAAGTCAACACGGCTCTCATTTTCACCCACGGCAGCGCCTGTGATGGGATAAGGGCAAACAACCGATAGTAAATGACAGGCAGTGTGCATACGCATGAGCTTATATCGGCGTTCCCAATTCACATGCAGGATGATTTTTTCACCAATTTCTAAAGTCGGGCTGCCTTCAGCCAAAATATGGACGAAATCATTCTTTGTTTCGCCATTGACCGTAGCTGTAACTTCAATTTTTGATCCGTCTTCGCGCTCGATGAACCCGGTATCACCCGGCTGCCCACCAGAGGTCGCATAAAAGCAGGTTTGATTGAGAATGATGCCGCCCCGATCATTGATGCCCACCACTTCAGCATCACATGTTGAGAGATAGGCATCGTCTTTAAACAGGGCTTGGGTGATCAACTTATAATCCTCAGGATCTTATGTTTCGGCAACAAATGGGATGTCAAAATTCGGCGATGTTTCCATCCATTCCGGAACTGGCAGATCCTTTGAGCGCAGGAATTCAGGATTATAAAGTTTGGACTGATATCGATTGCCGTAATCACACAAGATGGTAACAATCGTATGTCCTGGGCCCATTTCCTTTGCCATGCGGATCGCACCGGCGACATTGATCCCGGTGGAAAGCCCCATGCAAAGACCTTCTTCCTTCAAAAGGTTGAAGATGATTGGCAAACCTTCCTTGTCCGATACGTTAAAGGCCATATCTGGGGTATAGCCTTCAAGATTGGCTGTGATCCGACCTTGGCCGATGCCTTCTGAGATCGAGCCACCTTCGGATTTTAGTTCGCCATTTTTGTAGAAGTTATAAAGCGCGGCGCCATCTGGATCGACAATGCCGGATTTGAAGGTGCTGCTGCGCTCGCGCAACGCCATAGACGTGCCAACAAGCGTGCCACCAGATCCACATGCGCAGATAAAGCCATCAATTTTACCATCGAGATCGCGATAAATTTCAGGGCCTGTCGTATCGATATGCGCCTGACGATTTGCAACATTATCGAATTGGTTGGCCCAAACAGCACCATTGGGGCTGTTTTTGGCGATTTGCTCGGCCAAACGGCGTGATACGTGGATATAATTGTTTGGATTTTTATAAGGCAGGGCAGGTACTTCAATCAGCTCAGCACCCATGAGGCGCAAAGCATCTTTTTTCTCTTGTGTCTGCGTTTCCGGGATTACGATGATTGAACGATAACCCAAAACACGCGAAATCATGGCAATACCAATACCGGTGTTACCCGCTGTGCCTTCAACAATTGTACCGCCGGGGTGAAGTTGGCCACTTTTCTCCGCATGTCGGATCATTGAGAGCGCGGCGCGGTCTTTCACCGATTGACCTGGGTTTAAAAACTCAGCCTTGCCCAAAATCGTACAACCCGTTTCTTCCGACGCGCGTTTAAGCTTCACCAGAGGGGTGTTTCCAATTTGATCTAATACATTTTCTGAGACTGACATGAGATTCCAAAGCCTTATCAATTAACTATGGTTAAGTATTTGCATCCAATTATGACAAATTTCAAGGAATGAAAATTGAAGTTTTGGCTGAATTTGTAAATAATATTGCCAAGTTGCGGATTTATTTATTGAAAAACAGGAAATAATCGGTTTTTAGTTAGTCAAATGATCCGAATTGAAACTGTTTTCGTATAGGTGTACAAATAGAGAAGTGTCAAGCGGCGCGAGTCTTTGTACGAGACATAGTAGTTAAAAGAAGATTTAGTATGACTTTAAGTCAGATAGATGCAGTCGATACACTTATGGCGCAATATGCGTCAGGCGGACTTTCAGCCCCTGCAAGTGTATTGGTCGAAGCGCATCTGGAAATAAAACCTGATAATCGCCGTTTTGTTGGCGATATTGAAACCATTGCTGGTTTGTCGCTTGAACAGGTCGCACCGACTGAGATCGACAATAAAAGCGATGCGCTCTCTGCAATTTTTGCGTCTTCGCCAGATTCCGTTGCTGATGTTTCTGAGATTGAGGACGATCAAAGTGGTGATGCAAGATTGCCATTGGCACTCCGTCGATTAATTGGCATGGATATCGATGATATTCCATGGCGCACAAAACTCCCGGGCTTTAAAGAATATGACATTGGCGAGATTGATGGATGTCACGTCAATATGTTTTGGATCAGACCTGGTCGCACAATGCCAGCGCATACGCATAAAGGCTGTGAGCTTTCTATTGTGCTTGAAGGTGCCTTTAACGACGAGCGTGGCCGCTTCGGTCCTGGCGATATCTCAATCGCAGATGCAAGTGTAGATCACCGTCCAACAGCAGAGAACGATCGCCCATGTATTGGGTTTGCCGTTCTTGATGAAGGCGTTACGCTCACCGGCTCATGGCGTCAACTTGTTGGCGATCTAATCGGCTAATCGATAAATCTAATGATTGGAGATCATATGTCTCTTTACAACGCGTCTCCCGCGGATGGTGTCGCTTGGGTTACGGGTGCCAGCTCGGGTATAGGTTATGCTTTAGCTCTGCAGCTTTGCGATGATGGATATACGGTGATTGCCACTGCACGCTCAGAAGACAAACTTTCAGAATTGGTGCAAGCGGGTGAGGGCCTTAAGGGTGAAATTATCGCTAAAGCAGCTGATGTGACCAGCTATGACGATATGAAGGATATTGTTGCATGGATTGGTGACGCGCATCACAATCTCGCCTTAGCTATCCTCAATGCTGGCATCTATATCCCTGTCAACGCGGACAGTTTAGAAATTTCCGATTTCCAGAAAACATTTGATGTTAATCTCACTGGTGTTGTGAATGGGCTTTTGCCAGCAATTGAGTTGATGAAAAACCAAAACCAAGGGCAGATAGCGCTCGTCTCATCAGTCACAGGTTATGGCGGCTTACCAACAAGCGCCGCCTATGGCGCGACGAAAGCTGCTGTGATCAATATGGCAGAAAGCCTTAAATTTGATCTCGACAAGATGAATATCAGAATTCAGGTGATTAATCCGGGTTTTGTGAAAACAGCTGCAACGGATCAAAATGATTTTAAAATGCCTGCGATCATTCCGGCAGAAGAGGCAGCCAAACGTATTAGCAACGGATTGCAGCAGGACAAGTTTGAGCTGACATTCCCGAAACGCTTCACATATTTCTTGAAGTTTATAAATCTACTGCCGTATCGGCTTTATTTTGCTTTGGTTGGCAGAACGTCAAAATAACATTCTGCCGTTTCTTATGCGCCATAAACGATCTGTCTGACGTTGATATTGCCAGAGCGGAAACCTGCTTCGCAATAAAACAGATAAAATTCCCATAGCTTTTTGAAACGCTCATCAAAGCCCAATGGCTTGATTGTATCCCATTTCAGCCAGAACTCTTCCCGCCATTCAGCGAGCGTGCGTGCGTAATCAATGCCAAATTCGCGATTATCGAAGGTTTTTAACCCTGCCGCTGCGCCCAAACCTTCCAGCGCATCATCACTTGGCAACATGCCCCCAGGGAAGATGTAGCGTTGGATAAAGTCTGGGTTTTCGCGGTAATGATCATAGTTTTTCGGATCAATCGTAATGACCTGAATACCCGCGCGTCCATGCGGTTTCAAACATTGGCGTATTTTATTGAAATAAACCGGCCAATATTTCTCGCCAACAGCTTCAAACATCTCAATTGAGATGATTCGATCGTAAGTATCGTGTTCATCGCGATAGTCTTGGTATTTGAAGTCCACTTTATGAGATAAACCAAGCTTGGCCATACGTTCTTCGGCAAAATTTAACTGCTCGCGGCTCAACGATAATCCAGTAACATGGCAATCAAGCTCAGTGACTGCAAATTCAGCAAATCCACCCCAGCCGCAACCAATTTCTAAGATGCGATCACCTTTTTGTACGCCGGCTGCTTCTGCTAGTGCACGATATTTGGCGGTTTGCGCGCTTGCTAAGTCTTCCACACCCGCTTCATACAGTGCAGATGAATAGGTCATGGTTTCATCGAGCCATTGCGCGTAGAAGTCATTGCCTAGATCATAATGCGCAGAGATGTTTTTCTTCGCTTGTGTTCTGGTATTGGAGCGTAGCCAATGGCGGAATCTTTCGACCGTTCTTAATAGTCCACGTGCACGTTTGGTAATGCTATCTCCCACAGTTTGGTTATAAACGAGGAGTTCCAAGAAGCTTGCGACATCAGGGCTTTCCCAATCGCCGTCCATATAGGCTTCTGCAACACCAATTGTTGAATTTGTTAAGGCTTTGTGAAGCAGATTCCAATTGTGAAGGACAAGGGTAGCGTCCGGTCCAGCTGTTTTGCCTTGAATTTTTACAACACGTTGGTCTGGCAAATGAATAGTCAGTGTGCCAACTTCCAATTTGCTCAAGGATCGTAATGCAAACTGCGCTCGGGCAGGCAGCCCTTTAACAATATTTGCTACATTAGCTGTCGATAAAATGTTGGGATTTTCTGCTCCAGATCTACTCGAAGTCATTGTATCCATGACCAAATTTCCTCCATTTTAAAACTCAAATATGCGATGCATTTTATTGTTTTGTTTTGGCATGCATCATCATACCGAAGTCTTTTTCGGATTGGCCCGGGGAACAACTTGTAGTCCCTTTAGCCAAAGCCGAAGCGCCTCAAAATGTATTCCTGCGAGGATTTTCCATGTTAAAAATGGAATTTGCAAGAAAAATTTCAAAAGCGTACTCGTTTTCATTGCATTTTTACGCGCAAAATACGTTGCAGCCAGTATTGGTTTGTTATTTTGTTTTTCCAAAATGCGCCACGACATGGTCTCTTTTGGCTCGGACATTGTGAAGTGGTAGCGCATATCCATTTCAATGAATGGGGAGACATAAAACGTCTTATCAGCCTGCTGTTTAATGTGCGCTTTGGTTAGATTATTCGGGTCAATTTTTCGAGTATAAAGGTGTTTTTCACCAAATGTATTGCGCACTTCATAAATAACAGCACCGATCTCGCCGTCAGGCCCATAAACGTATAAAACCGAAAGCGGGTTAAAGACTTTGCCCAGAATTCGTGGATAACACCCCAAAAGTATTCGGCTGGGCTGCCAATCCATGCCTTTTTCGGAAATGCATCGACATACATGCGCTCTCAAAGTCAATTTGCTTCCCTCTGGCAAGTGATCGCTTTGGTGGAACGAGAGTAAGTTGAATTTGTCGATGGAGAAGACCCGTGACATTTGCCCAGCAGCTTCCAACTGATCAACGTCGATCAAAAGCGAATAGACTTTATATTGGAACCGATGCTTTTTGGGCGACATGCGCGCATGCATCACATCGCCGCGGTAGAGCCAGGCAGGCGCATTGCTTAATTTGGTATCGCTTTGCAGCACGTCTTAACTCACTTCCAGCTTTCTTTCGGCATGATGCGAAATTTCTTCGATAGATGGCTCACTTTGCCAAGGCGCATAGCAACCAAGTTTATTGGCGACATTTACAGCGCTGCGTAACCCATCTTCATGAAAACCTGAACCCGTCCAGGCACCCGCAAACCAAGTGGAGTTTTCGCCTTGGAAGCTTTCAAGCGTTTTTTGAGCGATCATCGCCGTCTTACTAAACTGCGGGTGATCATAATTATATTCACCAAACGTCAGTTCAGGGGCAGGCGGACGTTTTGGATTGAGCGTCACAAATAATGGTTTGTCGTCGTCAATGCCTTGAAGACGGTTCATCCAATAGGAGACTGCCACATTTGCATTGTTACTTTCTTTGGAGGACGACAGGTAATTCCAGGACGCCCAAACATTTTTGCGTTTTGGCATCAGGCTTTGATCACGGTGCAAGTAGACCTTGTTCGCACCGTATGGAATCGCTTCAGCAATTTCTTGTTCCGCTAAAGTTGGTTGATCGAGCATATTGATCATTTGATCTGTGTGACATGCGAAAACAATCTCGTCATAGGAAATGGTTTCACCTGTCGTATCGAGCACTTTGACATCTTTTTCGTTACGGAAGACTTTCTCAACACCGCAATTGAGTTTGACGCCTGAACCCAGATCATCATGCAATTTGTTGAGATAGTTGCGACTGCCGCCTGTGACGGTTCGCCATGTTGGGCGACGGCGATGAAGCAAGCGGTGATTGTCGAAGAAATTGACAAAATGAAGCGCAGGGAACTCCATCATCTGATTGGATGAGGAAGACCAGATTGCGGCTGCCATGGGCATAAGGTAATTGTTTTGAAAACCTGGCGAGAAACCGCGCCAGATAAGGTATTCACCAATAGATCGGCCTTTGAGGTGTCCATTATCCCGATCTTTAACGCAAATCGTATTGAAACGAAGCACTTCGCGCAACATGTTTAAAAATTCCGGGCGGAAGATATTGCTCTTTTGTGCGAACAGCATTGCCAACTTTCGGCCACCCCATTCAAACTTTCCAAGATCTCGCGACAATGCAAAACTCATGTCACTATCGTGCGTCTGCACGTTTAAATGATCAAATAACGCCGTTAAATGCGGGTAATTGAGTTCGTTATAAACAATAAACCCGGTATCAACAGAAATTGGCGTGCCATCATAGTCGATGTCGACTGTCGCCGTATGTCCTCCGGCAATTTTGTTTTTCTCGTATAAGGTCACATCGTAATTATCCCGCAGCAGCCAAGCGCAAGCGCTTCCTGAAATTCCAGATCCGACGATGGCTATCTTCTTCTTTTGCATGGGTTTCTTTCTGACTTGTATTAACTGCTTAGGCTGCTTGTTTCATTTGGCCATAGGCTTCCAGCGCACGATTTCGCGCAAAGCTATGATCAACAATTGGTTTGGGGTAATCTTTTCCGAGTTCTAGCGAAATCGACTTCAAGACATCCTCAGGGGTCTCCCAAGGGGCGTGAATATATTTCGCATCAAGATCTTTAAGCTCAGGCACATATGTTTTGACATATTCACCTTGCTCATCGAACTTTTTACCTTGGATAATCGGATTAAAAATTCGGTAATAGGGGCTTGCATCCGCACCAGATCCGGCAACCCATTGCCATCCGGCGGTATTGTTCGCAGGGTCGGCATCGACGAGCGTGTCCCAGAACCACTTTTCGCCCTCGCGCCAATCGATCAAGAGATGCTTGGTCAAGAAGGATGCGACGATCATGCGTACGCGATTGTGCATATAACCGGTCTGCCAAAGCTCGCGCATGCCGGCATCAACAATTGGATATCCGGTTTGACCTTTTTGCCAGATACCGAGCAATTCGTCATTTTTGTCCCACTGGAACCCATCAAAAGCGTTGTTGAAATTAACTTCATCAAGGCCGGGATTGTGGAATAGCAAATGATAAGAGAAATCTCGCCAAGCGAGCTGACGTCTGAAAGGCTGAGTACCCGAGACATTTTCGCTCGCATGCCAGATTTGACGCGGCGATATTTCACCAAAAGTCAGATAGGGTGAGAGTTTCGATGTTGCATCGAGCGCGGGAAAATCGCGCTGTTCTTTATAATTGGCCGCGTCATTTTGAAGATAATCGTTCAAGATCTTCTGGGCCGCGCTTTCGCCAGGGGTAAATCTGTCTAAAATACCACCTGACCAATCGGGTTTTGTTGGCAAAAGTTTCAGTTCAGCAAGATCTAGGCTATCCAGCTCATTTGGAACATTCGGTATGGATGTGGGCGCGGGATAGGGTGCCTGAACTTCAATTGTGGCATCGAGCGTTTTCCAAAACGGAGTGAAGACCCGAAATGGTGTGCCGGACTTTGTCGTCAACTGCGTGGGCTCGTGTAAAAGATGCCCTGAAAAGCTTTCGGCATGAACGTTTTGGATTTTGAGCAAGCTTTTGAGTTTTGTGTCGGTTTTAATCGCATCCGGCTCATATCTGCGATTCCAATAAACGGCTTTCGCACCGGTTTGATCAATTATGTCTTGGAGGATTGCTTCTTCATCGCCGAAACGAAGAATCAATTCATTTCCCAATGCACGAAGATTGAGAATCAATTCATCAAGCGCGTGGTGAAGCCAAAGACGCTTGGCGGCACCCAGTTTGCGGCCGGCATGTTCATCAAAAATATATAGGGGAACAACGTTTTGATGCTGGCATGCCTTTAAAAGGGCGGCGTTGTCAGACAGGCGCAAATCATTGCGAAACCAGATAATCGCGGTTGTCGCTTTTGTTTCGCTCATCATAAGCCCTTTGGTCTAACGTCTTCATTTCAATCACCAATTCTGATCACATAATTATGTGACAGTGTTGGTTTGTGTGATTTTGTTTACGTAGTAACGTCAGCGCTAGATCAAAAGTTTCAATGAAAAAGTAACAAATGGCACAACTTTATTGTTAAAAACGATAAAGTCACGGGCAGGGTGCCACGATAAATGTTCAGTTTTGAGAGGATTTGTCGAAGTGGCTCCCCGGGCCGGACTCGAACCAGCGACCAATTGATTAACAGTCAACTGCTCTACCACTGAGCTACCGGGGAACATTATCACTTCGGACGGACGGGCTATAACAAATAGATATCTCGTTTGCCAAGTGTTTTATTGAAAAAAATGCATTATTATTTTTCCAAGTGTCAGAAACCCATTTTTGCGGGCAATTTGCTCATTTTGTCCTTGCTTTAAACTAAATCTCGTTTTATCAGCGCTTCACGCCAGCAATTTACTTGTGTTGGCATGCGTGAGGCCTCGTGGCGGAGTGGTGACGCAGCGGATTGCAAATCCGTCAACCCCGGTTCGATTCCGGGCGAGGCCTCCAATTTTTCCCAACCGACTGATCTTTATTTACGCAGATAGCTCCACATCTCCATTTAATGTGATGATAAGCTTGAAAAACCCTTTGCTTGTCCCAATTGTGACCTTGAAACTCTTCATGTGTCGAAGTAAGAGACATTAAAGTCTATTCTTGGAGATTAAAGATGGAAATCGATTTTGCGATTGCGCGCCAGCGTATGGTTGATAATCAAATCAGAACAACTGACGTGACCGCCCATGAATTATTGGATTCCTTATTATCAGTGCCACGTGAGAATTTTGTTCCCGAAGATATGAAGCCACTCGCTTATATCGACACGGATATCGCACTGGGGTCTGGTGATCGTTTTATTCTTGAGCCATCTCCAATGGCAAAACTCCTCCAAGCTGCTTCAGTCAACTCAACAGATAATGTTTTAGAAGTTGGCACCGGTACGGGTTATGTGGCTGCAGTATTGTCTTCTATGGCTGAAAAAGTCACAGCACTTGAAGTAGATGCTGAGCTTGCGGAAGCTGCAAAAGGCAATCTTGCCGAGAACGGTTATGACAATGTGACTGTTGTAACAGGTGCATTGGCACAAGGACACAAGGCGTCCGGCCCATTTGATGTCATTTTCGTAAATGGCGCTATTGAAATCGAGCCAGCATCACTCTTTGATCAATTGGCAGACGGTGGGCGTTTAATTGCCGTTATTGGTTATGGTCTTGCAGCTCAAGCTTATGCGTTCCAAAAGGAAAATAATTCAGTGTCATCACGCAAGCTGTTTAACAGTGCAATTCCTGCATTGCCTGGATTTGAACGTACTGAAGAGTTCGTTTTTTAAGTTTTGACACTTGTTGCTTATTAGCAACGTTTCATTAAGAAATTTAAAAGTGACGACGCGCGTGTTGCATTGCGGGCGTAATGGCCCCATTGTCTTTTGCAACCACAAACTGTTTATCAGGTAGCTTATTAGTTATGACTTGGAAAAACTTCAAAAAGTCCTCCAGCGTTATGGTGTTGTGCTTGCCGCTTATATTGGCAGCATCTGGCATTGCCAATAGTGAAACAATCACCGGCGCCATGTCTCGTGCATATGATAATAACCCAGATCTCGCCGCAGCTCGTGCTGGTTTGCGCGCCACCGATGAGGGCGTTGCAATCGCCAAATCTGGCTATCGCCCAACCATTTCGGGAACTGTTGTTGGTGCAGCCACGGATGTGAATGGAACATCGACCGACAGTGTCACCGGTACAATTTCAATCACGCAGCAATTGTTTGATGGATTTGCAACGCGCAACAATGTTGCTGCGGCAAAATCCGGTGTCTTTGCCGGGCGTGAAGGCTTAACGTCGGCTGAGATCAATATTTTACAATCTGCTGCGCAAGCTTACGCAAATTTGGCGAGAGACAATCAACTTGTGTCGATCCGTCGTCAGAACATTTCATTCCTCCAAGAGCAGCTTAATGCCGCGCAATCAAGACTTCGCGTAGGTGAGGGTACACGCACTGATGTTAGTCAAGCAGAGGCGCAGCTTGCATCTGCGAAGGCATCATTGACAGCTGCGATCGCGCAAGCCAAATCATCATCGGCTGTTTACGTGCAAATTGTGGGTGTTACTCCACGTAAAATTTCGCAGCCGAAAACCATTTCGCGTTTGCTGCCAAAAAACCTCGATAGTGCTGTTGCTCGCGGACTTTCCTCTCATCCAACGATTGAAGCTGCGCAATATAATGCCGATGCAGCTGCGTTTCAGATTAAAGCGAATAAAGCAGCATTGTTGCCTGGCGTGACGGTGCAAGGATCCGTGTCGCAAAATGATTCTGATGTCCGTACGTCCACGTTGACTGGTACTTTGTCGGTGCCCATTTACTCAGGTGGTGCAAATTACGCGCAAGTTCGTAGGGCAAAACAGACGCTAAAACAACGCGAGGCTGAGGTTCTATCTGCCCGCCGAAGTGTTGAACAGTCCATTGTCTCCAATTGGGTGAATTATGAATCTGCGCTGGCAACGCTTACTGCGAACCGTGCTGAATTGAAAGCCGCTCAGCTTGCATTAAGTGGTGTCATGGAAGAGCGCCGGGTCGGTCAACGTACCACTTTGGACGTGCTTAACGCCCAACAAACTGTGCTCAGTGCACGTGAGAGTATTGTTCAATCCCAACGCAATGCGGTGGTATCGAGCTATGCGACATTGGCGGCGATGGGGCTTTTGACGGTTGATTATCTTAAGCTTAAAGTCGCCCGTTATGACCCTGATCGTCACTATCAAGCCGTCAAAGATAAATGGTTTGGTCTGCGCGTCGTTGAAGACTAAGAATTAGGTGATTTTTGGCACAGTTTATTTCTGCGGTAACGCTCGTTGTCGATGACTACGATCGCGCGATAGATTTTTACGTAAATACGCTTGGTTTTGAATTGGTGGAAGATACAAAGCTATCTGAGACCAAACGCTGGGTTGTTGTTACACCTAAGCCGGTGCATGCGGCTTCATCATCTATTTTGCTGGCAAAAGCTGATGGCGAGGTGCAAACCGCTTGTATTGGTCAGCAAACAGGTGGGCGTGTGAGCTTCTTCCTGCGCACAGATCAGTTTGATGAAGATTATGCTGCTATGGTGAAAAATGGGGTCAAATTTATGGAAGAACCCCGCGATGAGGTTTATGCCAAAGTTGTGGTGTTTGAAGATCCCTTTGGGAATCAATGGGATTTGCTACAGCCAAAGGGCAATTGAACGGGTTAACCAACACGACGAAAAGTAGTGTATAAACACGCAATGTTCAGAACAGGTAATTTTCCTATACAATTAAATGATCTATCGTGATTCGAAAATTATCATTTCGTTTCCATTTGTATGAATTAGGTGAAATAAATGTCTCAAGCTCCTGCACAACGCGAAGAACCATCTATGGAAGACATTTTGTCTTCTATCCGTAAGATCATTCAAAGCAATGATGATGGCGATGCCAATGGCAGCGAATCTGCATCTGCAGAAGTGGCATCTGAACCTGTTCAGCCTGAACCAGAAATTCAAGAAGCACCTGCCACACCAGTTCAATCTTCCGTACAAGCAGCTGTTTCTGATGAAGGTGAGTTGACTGCAGCGCCAGAACGCGCGCGTAAAGTCGTGACTGAAAAACCAGAGCCAGCACCAGAGCCAGAAATTATTGAGCCCGTTTCAAAGGTGGAAACACCGCAGGCGCAGCCGTCGGCAAATTCGGCGCTGATTTCGGCAGGCTCGCAGGCGAAGGTCGCAGCATCTTTTGCACAGCTTAATGATGCGATTACGGCCAGCTCTTCGCAGTCTTTGGAAGAAATGACCAATGACCTGCTCAAACCAATGCTGCAAGAATGGCTTGATAATAATCTACCTGGATTGGTGGAAAAGCTTGTGCGTGAAGAAATTGAGCGAGTGGCGAGGGGAGGCCACGAAAGCTAAAGCGATTCTATATAGAATAAAGAAGGTCGCTTTAGCGGCCTTTTTTTATGCCTGAACATTGCGAATTTGCATGTGCAATTCGTTGAAAACTTGACTTATTACCCGGCTTGGGATTTACGAAGGTGGAAAATTACATTTCTCCATAATTGGCTATCAAAATGCTTGAAAAAAACTATGACGCGGCTTCCGTTGAGCCGAAAATTGCAAAAACTTGGGATGAAGCTGATGCTTTTAAAGCTGGCGCTGGCGCAAAAGAAGGTGCGGATCCTTATTGCATCGTCATCCCTCCGCCAAATGTGACCGGCTCACTTCATATGGGTCATGCGCTGAACAATACATTGCAAGATATTCTTGTTCGCTTTGAACGCATGCGGGGCAAAGACGTTTTGTGGCAGCCGGGCATGGACCATGCAGGCATCGCTACGCAAATGGTTGTGGAACGCAAACTCGCCGAAGATGGTGCAAATCAAACACGTCGTGAGATGGGTCGCGAAGCTTTTGTTAAAAAGGTTTGGGAGTGGAAGGCAGAATCTGGTGGCACAATCTTTAATCAGCTCAAACGCCTTGGTGCGTCCTGTGATTGGTCGCGCGAGCGCTTCACAATGGATGATGGTTTATCCGAAGCGGTTCTTGAAGTCTTTGTAACGCTCTATAATGAAGGCTTGATTTATCGCGGCAAACGTCTTGTAAATTGGGACCCGAAATTTGAAACTGCGATTTCTGATCTTGAAGTTGAGAATATCGAAGTCGACGGCCATATGTGGCATTTCAAATATCCTCTAGCTGATGGCGCGACATATGAATATGTCGAAAAGGATGAGGATGGAAATGTAACTCTTCGCGAAACGCGCGATTATATTTCAATTGCCACCACACGTCCTGAAACCATGTTGGGTGACGGCGCGGTTGCGGTTCATCCATCCGATGAACGTTATGCGCCTATCGTCGGCAAATTGTGCGAGATCCCTGTTGGTCCCAAAGAGCACCGCCGCTTTATTCCGATCATCACGGATGAATATCCAGATCCTGACTTCGGATCAGGTGCAGTGAAGATCACCGGTGCGCACGATTTTAATGACTATATGGTCGCCAAACGCAATGATATCCCGCTTTATCGCTTGATGGATCGTCAAGCAGGTATGCGCGATGATGGTGCGCCATATTCGGATGAAGCTGCAAAGGCAAAAGCGATTGTCGAAAAGGGTGAGTTGCCGAGCGAAGCTGAGGTTGATGAGATCAATCTCGTTCCAGAAGAATATCGCGGTCTTGATCGCTTTGAAGCACGGAAGCGTGTTGTTGCGGATATCACAGCTGAAGGCTTGGCTGTGATGATCAAAGACGAAGAAGGCAATGATATTCCTTTCGTTGAGAACAAGAAGATCATGCAGCCATTTGGCGATCGTTCCGGCGTTGTGATCGAACCCATGCTGACTGACCAATGGTTTGCAGATGCTGAAACGCTGGCAAAGCCTGCGCTTGCGTCTGTTAAAGAAGGTCGGACGAACTTTGTACCGAAGTCATGGGAAAACACATATTTCAACTGGATGGAAAACATTCAGCCTTGGTGTATTTCACGTCAATTGTGGTGGGGTCACCAAATTCCTGCTTGGTATGATGCCGAAGGTGAAGTTTATGTTGCAAAATCTGAGGAAGAAGCACAAAAGCTTGCGGGTGAGGGCGTTGCGCTCACACGCGATGAAGATGTGCTTGATACCTGGTTTTCATCGGCTTTATGGCCGTTTTCAACACTTGGATGGCCGGCAGACACGCAAGAGCTGAAGAAATATTATCAAACTGATGTTTTGGTGACCGGTTTTGATATCATCTTCTTCTGGGTTGCCCGTATGATGATGGCAGGCCTTCATTTCATGAAAGATGATGAGGGTACGCCAGTTGAACCATTCCACACAGTATATGTGCATGCGCTGGTGCGCGATAAGCACGGTGCCAAAATGTCGAAGTCCAAAGGCAATGTCATTGATCCGCTTGAGTTGATTGATGAATATGGTGCGGATGCCTTGCGCTTTACGCTTGCCATTATGGCGGCCCAAGGGCGTGATGTGAAACTCGACCCACAACGGATTGAAGGCTACCGTAATTTTGGCACTAAGCTTTGGAATGCAACGCGCTTTGCTGAAATGAATGGAGCGGCGCTTGATCCGAATTTCAAGCCGGAAGACGCCAAGTTACAGGTCAATCGCTGGGTTTTGACCGAGCTTTCCAACACAATTGCGGAAGTCACCAAGCAAATTGGTGATTATCGTTTTAATGATGCGGCGAGCGCGATCTATAAATTCACATGGAATTTGGTTTGTGACTGGTATTTGGAGCTTCTAAAACCTGTATTCCAAGGAGATGATGAAGATGCAAAAGCAGAAGCGCGCGCTTGTGTGGCTTATGTTTTGAATTCCATTTACCGCCTATTGCATCCATTTATGCCTTATATGACCGAAGAGCTTTGGTCAGTGGCTGAAGCAGGCGACGCGGAATCTGGACTCTTATGTCACGCTGCATGGCCGAACGACGCGTTTTCCGACGCTGATGCTGCCTCCGAAATCAATTGGCTGATTGATTTGGTGTCCGGATTGCGTTCGGTGCGTTCTGAAATGAATGTTCCGCCGTCATCAAAAGCGCCATTGCATGTGACACAAGCTGATGAAGCAACCAAGAATCAGCTCCTGCGTCATCTACCTGCCATCAAACAACTCGCGCGCGTTGAGGATATTGTTCTCGACGGTGAGGTGACAAAAGGCGCGGCGCAAATCGTTGTTGCCGAAACCACCTATAGTTTGCCACTTGGTGCCTTGATTGATCTTGATGCAGAAAAAGCACGATTAGAAAAAGCAATCGGTAAAGTTGAAGGCGATTTGGGTAAGGTAAATGGTAAGTTGAGCAATGAGAAATTTGTTGCCAATGCGCGACCGGATGTTGTGGCAGCCGAAAGAGAGCGACTCACTGAGCTCGAAGGGCAAAAAGCTAAATTAAACGAGGCTTTAGCCCGGGTTTTGGAAGCAAAATGATCAAAAAAATATGGCCGTTTTTGATATTGTCAAAACGGCCATATTGCTATTTATAGATATCTGGGGAGGATGAGTGTTGCATTCCCGCAACATTTTGGGCGAAATTCAGTATTATTGTTCTTGCTTGACCGCAATTTGCCCATTTCCAGCCACAAATAGGGAGCAAATCCATTAGGACTAGCTTCTAACCAGTTTAGATGCTTGATTAAGGATAATAATGATAACCAAGTATGACAAAATAAGATCAGGCCATTGCCAAGTTCGCCTTGGTGATGACGATGGTTTGTTTGAACGCGGCAATCTCTCCCCAATCAATGCTATTGAAGCTACACAAAATGTTCAGTTTTCGGCTTTATACTCGAAAGAACGTTTTGAAGAATTGAATTCGCGTTTGTTGGCATCTGCCTCAAATGCGGTGGAAAAGTGTTTGAAAGCCATCGCTTACTCAGCTGATGGTCGTGCGAAAGAAAAAGACTGTTATGCGGATATCTAAATCCAAAATAGCGAAGACTTTAATTGTGCCGTTAAGTTTGACGCTAGCGTCCGGTTTGATGGTGAGCAGTTCTTTTGCATTTGATCCAAAATCAAAGCCAGCTGAGGTCAATGAAGAATCCGGTCCGTTGGATCTCTTTAAATTTGGTTTTAAAGCCTATCAAAATGGTGAAAAGAAGCAGGCGATAGAAGCCTATCGTTATGCTGCGGATAAAGGTCATCGCGGCGCACGTTGGGCGCTGGCCAATATGTATGCTTTCGGCGACGGAGTGGTCGAAGATGACTACGAAGCTTATAAGAACTATCAGCAGATTGCCCGCCAGGGTGTAGAGCCTGGTTCTGAAGATGTTGGCTATTTCGTCAATGCCATTATGTCGCTGGCAGATTATTACCAGCGCGGCATCCCCAATAGCCCGGTAAATGTGAATTTCAAAGCTGCCCGTCAGCTTTATTTCCAAGCTGCTTCTGCATTTGGTGTGCCAGAAGCGCAATATCGTTTGGGTCGCATGATCCTCGATGGAGTTGGCGGTGGCAATAATATTCGTCAGGCCAAGAAATGGCTAAATCGTGCGCGGGCAGGTGGGCATCCAGCAGCCTCAGCAGTTTACGGCAATATCTTATTTGAAGAAGGTCAGACCGTTCGTGGTTTGGCGATGATCACGACAGCTCATGAGCGCGCTGCTCCCAATGACAAGGGCTGGATCTTGAACCTTCAAGAACGCGCATTTGCATTAGCTGATGAGGCTGACCGCCGCACAGCGCTAGCTGTTGCTGACGACATGCTCAAAAACGGGCTTAACTAAACTAATTCGCGTTTAAACGTTGATGTAAGCTGCGACCGGTACGTGATCGGATGGCTTTTCCCATGCGCGCACATGTTTTTCAACGTCGGCTGTTTCAAACAGATTTGCAGCTTCTGGCGACAACAAAAGATGATCGATGCGGATCCCATTGTTCTTTTGCCAAGCACCAGCTTGATAATCCCAGAATGTGTAGGTTTTGTCTTCATCATTGACGGAGCGTAATGCGTCCGTGAAGCCAAGATTGACGAGTTTCCGGTATGCTGCATGAGATTCAGGTCTAAAGGCAGCATCACCTTCCCAGGATTTGGGATCTTTGCAATCATGCGGCTCGGGGATGATGTTGTAATCACCGGCGAGCACAAGTGGTTCTTCGAGTTTTAAACGCTCAGCGGCAAATGTTTCCAATCTTGCCATCCAACCCAATTTGTAAGGGAATTTTTCGGTCTCAACCGGGTTACCATTAGGCAAATAGAGCGACACAACGCGAATAACGCCTTGAGGTGTTGAATAAACGCCTTCGATAAAGCGTGCCTGTTCATCCTCGTCATCACCTGGAAGGCCACGATTGACTTCGTCGGGGCTAATTTTAGAGAGAAGCGCGACACCGTTAAAGCTCTTCTGACCAAAGGTCTCAACGTGATATCCCATGGCTTCGAACACTTCGCGCGGGAAGTTTTCATCCACTGATTTGATTTCCTGTAAACAGGCGATATCTGGCTGTGATTCTTCAAGCCAAGCCTTTAGGTTATCCAAACGGGCTTTGATGCCGTTAATATTCCAGGTAACAATTTTCATATGGAGAAGCTCGTTCCGCAGCCGCATGACGCAATTGCATTGGGATTTTTAATCTGGAACGATTGTCCCATCAGATCATCGACGAAATCAATTTCAGACCCTGCCATATAAACAAGTGAGAGATTGTCGATCAAAACGCGTGCATTGCCTTTTTCCAAGACAATATCATCATCTTCTTGTCCATCGACCAGTTCAAACTTATATGAAAATCCTGAGCAGCCGCCACCTTCAACTGACACACGCAGTGCTGTTTTATCGACTTCCTTGGATAGGATTTTCTCGATTCGATTAAAGGCGTTATCCGAAACTGTTACATCAGATTGTTGGGCCATTTTATCTTTCCTGGCATTGTCTCATTGATTCGATGTGACACATTTATTTCGTGTCAGATTAGTATATAGGTATGGTCGAGTGGTGTTAAGGTCAATGGGCAAATCAGATTATTGCTCAGACGATTTACGAAAGAGAATATTTTGGCCGAAATTGATAAATCTTCATTGGGTTTTGGAAGTGGCGAGCGGGCCGTCTACGCATCTGATCCCACCCAAAGTCGCGGTCGGCTATTTGATGAGGGGCAGAGCTTAACGCGTTCCCCATTTCAGCGGGATCGTGACCGCATTGTCCATTCAACGGCGTTTCGGCGCCTAAAACACAAAACGCAGGTGTTTATTGCCCATGAAGGTGATCATTACCGAACGCGTTTAACGCACACAATTGAAGTGTCACAAATTGCGCGCGCTTTGGCACGAGCGCTCAAATTGGATGAAGATTTGGCAGAAGGCGTTGCATTGGTGCATGATTTTGGGCACACGCCTTTTGGACATACCGGCGAAGATGCGCTCGATGCTTTGCTCAAAGACTATGGCGGCTTTGATCATAACGCTCAGTCATTGCGCATCGTCACGAAACTTGAACAACGCTACGCCGAATTTGATGGGCTCAATCTCTCATGGGAAAGCCTTGAGGGATTAGTTAAACACAATGGACCACTTGTTGCAAAGAACGGTGAGGAGCTCACGTCAGATGTGCCAGTTGCGATCACGAACTATAATCAGCTGCATGATTTGTGGCTTTGGAGCTTTGCGAGTCTAGAAGCGCAAGCCGCCGCAATTGCTGATGATATCGCCTATAATACTCATGACATTGATGACGGCTTGCGATCCGGTTTATTGACCCATGACATGCTGGAAGAGGTGCCATTTCTGGCTGGTTTGATTAAGGAAGTCAAAGATCGCTATCCAAATTTGGATGAAAGTCGCTTGACCCATGAAGTCACTCGTCGGCAGATAACGCAAATGGTCGAGGATGTGATTGGTACCGCGCAGGGAAATCTTGCGATTGTTCAACCTCAATCTGCCGATGATGTGCGACACGCGAACCAAACGATTGTCGGCTTTAGTGAACGAATGAGCGATATTGATAAACAATTAAAGACCTTTTTATTTGCTAACGTTTACCGCCATCCGACTGTCATGGAGAAGCGGGATCATGTTTCCAAGGTCGTTGATCAATTGTTTGACGCCTTCATGAATGATCCGCAGAAAATGGAAGGCGCGCGCTGGGTCGATGGTTTGGAAATGCTGACGGAAAGCGCCCGCGCACGCCATGTCGGCGATTATCTTTCGGGCATGACAGATACCTATGCGCTTGATGTTCATAAGCAATTATTTGGCGCTTCTTAGCTATTGATCATTTGACCATCTGCACAATTTGCTTTAGGCAGCGCAATAACCTGCGAAATGGCGTTTTTGCACGTCTAAATGCACACATATTCTGTAAATTTCGGAAATAACTCAAAATGAATGTCTTTAAAGAATTTGAATCCAAGATCACTTCAGCGATCATGGCCCTTGTTAGCGTCAAATCCTATGAAGGTGAGTTAGATCTATCCCGAATGACTGTTGAGCCACCGCGTGATCCTTCTCACGGGGACATTTCAACCAATGCGGCGATGATGCTGGCAAAACCGATGAAAAGTAATCCAAGAGCGCTTGCGACATCTATCTCAGAAGCGCTTTCGTCTGATCCTATGATTGCCTCTGTTAGTGTGGCTGGACCAGGCTTTATTAATCTTTCGCTGTCTGATCTTTATTGGCAGAACTTGACCAAAGAGATCGTTGAACAAGACGAGAATTATGGTCGTAACCAAATCTCACCGCCTCGAAAAGTCAATGTTGAGTATGTCTCTGCGAACCCGACTGGTCCAATGCATGTTGGCCATTGTCGTGGTGCAGTCGTCGGTGATGCGCTTGCTAATCTTCTCGCATTTGCCGGGCATGAGGTGACTAAAGAATATTACATCAACGATGCCGGCGTTCAGATCGGTGTATTGGCCAATTCCGTCTTCTTGCGCTATTGCGAAGCACTTGGCGATGATATCGGTGAAATTCCGGCAGGCCTTTATCCCGGCGATTATCTTGTCCCGCTTGGTAAAGCGTTGGCCGACGAGTTCGGCGACAAGCTTAAGGGGATGAATGAGGCCGAGCGGCAAGACATCATTCGCCCACGTGCTATTGATGGCATGATGGACATGATCCGTGACGATCTTGCAGCGCTTAATATTCGCCATGATGTTTTCTTCTCTGAGCGGACACTTCATGCCAACAACGGTGGCCCAATTGGTTCAGCGATTTCTGACCTTGAGGCAAAGGGCTTTGTTTATAAAGGCACCTTGCCGCCGCCAAAAGGGCAGTTGCCTGACGATTGGGAAGATCGTGAGCAGACATTGTTCCGTTCAACTGATGTTGGCGATGATTTGGATCGGGCTTTGATTAAGTCAGACGGGTCTTATACTTATTTTGCCGCTGATGTGGCGTATTTCTTAGACAAATATAATCGCGGGTTTGAAGATACAATCTTTGTGCTTGGTGCGGACCATGGCGGCTATGTCAAACGTCTTGAAGCGCTGGCAAAAGTGATCTCTGAAGGCAAAACACATTTGTCTGTGCTGTTGTGTCAATTGGTGAAACTTTATCGAGCAGGGGAACCTGTCAAAATGTCTAAGCGTTCTGGCGATTTCGTCACATTGCGTGATGTGGTTGACGAAGTGGGGTCGGATTCCGTTCGCTTTATGATGCTTTATCGCAAGAGCTCAGAACCACTTGATTTTGACTTTGCGAAGGTGACAGAGCAGTCAAAAGACAATCCGGTATTTTATGTTCAATATGCGCATGCACGGTGTCATTCGGTGTTCAGACAGGCGCAAGAAGCCTTCCCTGATGCGAATTTTGGCCAAAATGAGCTCAAAAACGCCGACTTTTCTGTGCTAAATGATGAAACAGAGTTGCGATTAATCGCGAAACTGGCAGAATATCCAAGGGTGGTGGAAAGTGCCGCGCTTGCTCATGAGCCGCATAAGATCGCGTTTTATCTATATGACTTAGCAAGTATGCTGCATTCGCATTGGAATTTGGGCAAAGACCGTCCAGAATTACGGTTTATTAACCATGAAAGTGCCATAATAACAAAGGCCAGACTGGGTTTAGTGTTCGCGATTGCTTCTGTTTTGCGGTCTGGGTTGTTAATTACTGGAACAGATGCACCGCTAGAAATGCGTTAGTGCCAATATTTCTCCACATTGGCATGGCAAAAAAGTTGCTAGGAGTAGCAAACGACCATGACCGATAAACTGAATGAGAAAACCAAAGAGTTTGATAATTCTGCCAGCACTCCATCGGACAATCCGTTAGAAGAGCTAGCAAAAATTATCGGCTATCAGGATGACGGCCAAGGCGAAGGCAAGCAAGATGGTTCAGCAAATGAAGCTGTGACAGATCTTGAGGCCGAGTTGCTGCGAGAATTTGGAGTAGAGCCGAAAGACTCGGTTTCAGTTTCGCAAGAAGCCATTCAGGAGCCAACTTCATCTTTGACGCCACAAGCTACTCAGCCATCTAGTCATGCCGCCGAGGTGGATGACGTTCTTGATGACATGTCACAATATGCCTTGCCAAGCCATGCGCAAAAGGTCGACGCTTCTCCAAAACCCGATGTGTCATCGCAACCTGATTTGCCGCCAGTTCAAGAGGATGTTGTGCAGCCGACAATTGCTTCGCCTGTAATTGAGCCGGTTGGAGATGTTTCTAGCGCGCCGACGATGTCTCGTGCAACCCCGGTTGCGCCGCAACCCCCAACACCAGCAACTGAGACACCGTTATCATCTTTACCGTCTGAACCACATAACACGCTGCAATCCGAACCAGAGGTAGCTGATTTGCCAAATCCACTTTCTACATCTTCACCATTTTCTTCAGACAATAATGTCACGCCAGAGGATGTCAGCTCAGAACCAAGTTTTGATATTGGCCAAATGTCCACAGATCTGGAGCAAGAGCTTGAAAGATTGCAACACGGTTTGGAAGCCGGGGTAAATGAAGTGCCTGAAGCTGTTATGGCTCCTGTTGTGCCGCAAGAGCCACAAGCGCCCCAAGCGCCAGAAGTTCCTTTCAATGAAGTTCCTGTTAGTGAAGCAGCCTCACAACCTGTCGAACAAGTTCCCTTTCCATCTCAACCTGTTGCTTCCGAGCCGCAAGTTGAAAGTCCATTCCCATCTATTTTGACACCTCAGACCCAAGCTGGTCCTCGGGATAATTCAACGCCGCCAGATTTTGCAGAGCTTATAGCAACCGAGGAACCTGTTGAGCGCACAGATGATCTTGAAAATGTGCTTGATGTCTCAGGTTTTGCAGAAACGGAAGCAGATCTGGAAGAAACAGCGCCGTTTGAAATTCCCGAACTGCCAAAAGTTGAGGAATTTTCTCGTGAACAAGCAAATATGGATGTCGATCTCGATTTAGAACTCGAGCGCGAATTTTCACAATTGATTTCTGGAGACTTGTCGTCAGAACAAGATGTGCAAGTGTCTTCGACACCTAATCCAACGGCAGATTCAACGCATGCTTCTGTGTCACATCTGCCAACGCATACAAATTCTGAAAAGGCTGACATTGAGGAACTCAACGAGCTGTTTAATGTTGGTGTAGCTGACCCAGGTTCTGATGCTGCTCCTAAGGTTGCTCCAGGTCCTGATCGCATTGATGTGACCCATGACGCTGATAATTTTGATCAAGATATTCTTGGCGATGACGAGACAAAAGGTTCGGGTTCTAACACATTGGCTGTTGTTGGAGTTCTAGCAGCGCTACTTCTTGGTGGCGGTGCTTACTTATACTTCCAAAATTCTGGTGCGACATTGGGTGGCTCGAGCGAGCCTATTATTATCAAAGCTGATAATTCTCCGATTAAAGAGGTTCCGGCCGACCCAGGTGGTGCATCGGTGCCAAACCAAGATCAGGCCGTTTATGAACAAGTTGAAGGCAATGATGTCAGCGTTGCAAATCAATCGACACTGGTTGAGAGCACAGAAGAACCTGTTGATATTGTGCAAAATACGCTCAATCCATCAATTTTGCCGCTAGAAGGACGTGATCTTGCTGGTGACGACAAGAATTCCGATCGCTTGGCACCAAATGATGAAGTTGCTTCAGCTGATCCATCGAATGACCTCACGCAGCCGCTCGTCACACCACGTCGTGTCCAAACAGTTATTGTTCAATCAGATGGCACGATTATTACGCGTGAAGCGCCAGCTCCGGAGCCTACACCTGAGCCGGCACCAGTTGTTGCTGCACCTGCGGCACCTGAGCCAGCACCTGCACCGACGGTGACCGAACAACCGGTTGAAACAGCCTTGGCGCAGGAAACACCAGCGCCGGTCGCAACACCGACACCAGCGCCTGCTGTTCCTGTCGCACCGGTAGCTCCAGTTGTTCAGCCTGAAGAAACCGCGTCTTTAAGCAATGATACTGCAACTGCGATTGCGAATGCGCCAGTGCAGGCGGCTCCAGAATTTTCTGGCTATTACATGCAGATTGCCTCGCAACCTTCATTGGCATCAGCTCAAAGTTCTTATGAGAACCTATCTAGTCGCTTCAATTCGATATTGGGTGGATTGCCGGTTGAATATCAGACCGCGAATATTGAGGGCAAAGGGACTTTCCACCGTGTGCGTATCCAGGTTGGTTCACGCGCGGAAGCAAATTCTTTATGTTCACGTTATAAATCGGCTGGTGGCAGCTGTTTCGTAGCTCGATAAGACGAGCAAACACCTCATTTAATTGATCTTTGCATGATCTTGCTCATGGGATAGGATTTTCCCATGAGCGAATCAATTACTATCCCTGATGGCGAGGTTAAAGCAGCGATATTTGGCTGTTCCGGCCTTACGTTGACTGAAACTGAAAGACAATTCTTTGCTGAACAAAAGCCTTTCGGTTTTATCCTTTTTAGCCGCAATATAGATAACCCAGAGCAAATTCGAGCTTTAACACATGAATTTGCCGAATGTGTTGGTAATCCAGACGTGCCTGTTTTAATCGACCAAGAGGGTGGACGGGTTCAAAGATTGCGCCCGCCTTTGGCAGAAAACTATCCTGATGCATGGCAATTGGGAGAGATCTACCAGAAAGATAAAGGCATGGGTGCGCACGCGGTTTGGTTGATGTCGCGTTTGCATGCTTTTGATTTGCTTAAATTGGGTATCAATGTTGATTGCTTGCCGGTGCTTGATGTTCCCACGCCTGAGGGGCACGAAGTCATTGGCAAACGCGCTTATGGTGATGAGCCGGAAATTGTCTCAGAACTTGGCCAGGTCGCAGCAGATGGTTTGAAAGAGGGCGGCGTACTTCCCGTCATCAAACACATACCAGGCCATGGTCGTGCGGCTGCCGATACGCATCTAGAACTTCCAACGGTTGATGCTGGGCTAAATGAATTGATCGCTAAAGATTTTGAGCCTTTTAAGCGGCTTTCATCGGAATTGATGGCGATGACAGCGCATGTTGTGTTTTCTGCGATTGATCCTGATGAACCAGCGACAACATCAAAGATTGCAATAGAAGAATATATCCGCGGTTTGATTGGGTTCGACGGGCTATTAATGTCTGATGATGTTTCCATGAATGCACTTTCTGGGGATTTCTCTGAAAGAACATCGAAAATCTTTGCCGCAGGTTGCGATATCGTCTTACATTGTAACGGTGATATGGCTGAGATGCAGGCCGTTGCGGCAAATACGCCTGTTTTAACCGGGCAAGCGTTGGAAAGAGCAAATGCGGTCTTGGCGGCGTTTCAGGAGCCAGACAGTCACAACGAGGCAGCTTTGCGTGCAGAGTTCAAAGAGATACTGGAGCAAATGATCCCGTAGACCTTTATCAATGCACGTGACATCGATGGGGACAATCGTGTGTCAAACGACAAAGAGATTGGTTTAGATCTGACCCAGGGTCAGTCAGTGGATGAGGTTAATACTGGTTCCTCCCATCACAAAGATGCGGGTTCCCCGAACAAGCGCGCGCCCATGGATAAATTATGGGAAGAGCCAGATAAAGCACTCAGTGATAAGAGTTTGATGGTGGACCTTGATGGTTTTGAGGGTCCGCTTGATCTTCTCTTACACCTTGCACGCACACAAAAAGTGGATCTTGCAAAGATCTCAGTTCTAGCGCTTGCTGAACAATATCTTGCTTTTGTTGAAGATGCGCGAAAATTACGCCTGGAATTGGCTGCAGATTATCTGGTTATGGCGGCCTGGCTTGCATTTTTGAAATCAAAACTGCTTATTCCGCAAAAGTCGGATGAGGAAGAGCAATCTGGTGAAGAGATGGCGCAAGCTTTGGCGTTTAGGCTCAAACGTTTGGAAGCCATGCGTGAGGCGGCAACGCGTCTTATCAACCGTAACCGTCTTGGGCGCGATATATTTGTGCGCGGCATGCCAGAACCGATTGTGATCGAAAAAACCTCTGATTACGAGGCGTCGCTATATGACCTTTTGACGGCCTATGCATCACAGCGCCAACGAAATTCATTATCGCTGGTGACGATCGCCAAACGCAAGGTTTGGTCATTGAGTGATGCGCGCGGAATATTGTCTCGGATCGTGGGTAAAATTGATGATTGGACAGCGCTTGATCAATTCTTGCTGAAATATTTGCATGAAGACGAAGATGAAAGACGCACAGCGCTCGCAAGCTCGTTTGCTGCTTCTTTAGAAATGGTGCGTGAAGGGAAGCTCGACATTCGTCAGGACGGGCTTTTTGCACCGATATTTTTACGCAATTCAACGCGAAACAAGACAATTCAAGACCCAGATGCTATAAGCGCGGATAGTTAGGAGTACGACGATGGACGAGGAAAACGGTATTGATGGTGCAGGTGAAACCGTGCATGATTTCGATCATGACAGTTTAGACGATCAGTCTGGCCATTATGAAGGCCCATCTGACAGCGCAATTGATGCATTGCGTGACCATGCGCTTAAAGATGCTGAGCGTATTGCCGAAGCCTTGGTATTTGCCTCTGCGACACCAGTGCCGCAAAAAGATATTGCTGACAAATTGCCCAAAGATATTGATGCAGACCTTGTTATGCAGAGATTATCGGACTTTTATGCCGATCGAGGAGTAAACCTACTTAAGGTGGATGACGCTTGGGCATTTCGAACGTCGGCTGATTTGTCATTCCTAATTCGTCGCGATGAAACCGAAGTTAAAAAACTCTCACGCGCAGCGCTAGAAGTGCTTGCCATCATTGCTTATCATCAGCCGGTCACACGGGCTGAGATTGAGGAAGTTCGTGGCGTTGCAACATCCAAAGGAACGCTTGATGTGTTGATGGAAGCTGGCTGGGTTCGCATGCGTGGACGCCGCAGAACACCTGGTCGCCCAGTCACTTATGGCACGAACCGGGATTTCCTTGATCATTTTGGACTTGAGACGCTTCGGGATCTTCCCGGACTGGATGAACTTAAGGGTTCTGGATTGCTTTCAAATCGCATACCATCGAATTTCCAAGTACCAATGCCATTTGATGATGATGAGCTGACTGAAGATGAAGATCCACTCACACAAATGGACATCGAGGAGTTTGGGCTCTTGACACCGATGGGTGATGAGGTGAATTAGAGGCTATGATTATCTGGAAGTAAGACTTCCTGGAAAGTAGCTTTGTTTTATGAACGTAAAACCCGATCAAAACTCTGTCAAAAATACGGTCCAAAAGACAGGTGTCAGCTTTGCTGCCAGTCTTGAGTTTCGTGATATCCACCATAAATATCATGGCAAAGAAATGTTGCAAGGTATCAATTTAACCGTTGAACCTGGTGAAGTCTTGTGTCTGTTGGGGCCATCTGGCTCAGGTAAGACGACATTGTTGCGCATCGCAGCAGGCATTGAAACGCAGTCTCAGGGAAGTCTGTTTCTCAATGGTCAGGAAATTTGTAGCCCCAAAACGTCTTTGCCACCTGAAAAACGCGGCATTGGGCTCATGTTTCAGGATTTTGCACTCTTTCCGCATATGACACTTTTGGAAAATACCAAATTTGGCCTGACCGCATTATCATCATCACATGCGAAAGATCAGGCGCTTTTGGCATTAAAGCGAGTTGGTCTTGAAAAATATGCTGATGCATATCCGCATTTACTCTCCGGTGGTGAGCAGCAACGCGCAGCACTGGCGCGTGCCATTGCACCAAGACCTGCCGTCTTATTGATGGATGAACCGTTTTCAGGGCTCGACTCACGGCTTAAAGACGCCATTCGTAGTGATACATTGTCGATTTTACGTGAAGCACGAGCCACGTCGATTGTGGTCACCCATGATGCAGAAGAAGCCATGCAAATGGCAGATCGGATTGCTTTGCTTCGTGATGGGAAGTTGGTTCAAGTGGGCGCTGCGCGTGAGTTGTATGAGCAGCCAGTGAATTTGTTTGCAGCAAGCTTCTTTTCCGATTTGAATATCATGCACGGAACCGTAAAAAATGGTAAAGTGGAGACGGCTTTAGGGCAATTTGATGCTAAGCGATTTAATGATGGGACAAAACTCGATGTTGCCATCCGTCATTCTGGGATTACCGTGGCCAAAGGGCAGGGCGATTTGTTGGCCCGTGTTGTCACCCGTCGGTTTATGGGTCGGCTCGAACAACTCAGATTAGCTATTCCAGGTAGTGAAGAACTGATCAGCGCAAGTATTCGCGTGGGGCATCTGGCAGCTGATGCGACTGATATTGAAATAAAAATCGACAAGCGCGACGTATTCTTGTTTGAAACTCAGAGCTAAATGGCCTACATAACAGAAAAGAAAATTAGGAGTATATAATGGGAAATATCGGTCCATTACAGATTGTCATTATCTTATTGGTTGTTTTGTTGTTTTTCGGCCGTGGTAAAATTCCACAATTGATGGGTGATGTTGCCAAGGGCATTAAGAGCTTTAAAAGCGGCATGAAAGAAGAAGAAACAGCGGAAACAGACGCTAAAACTGTTGAGCATCAGTCCGAGAAAGACAAAGCTTAATTCCTTTTCTATAGGCTTTGTTTTGGGGAATTAGATAGATGCTAGATATTGGCTTTCCGGAGCTATTGGTCATTGCTGTTGTCCTTATTTTGGTGGTGGGTCCTAAGGACTTGCCGCCTATGCTGCGTGCTTTCGGCAAAACAGTGAAAAAATACCGCGGCATGGCAACTGACTTTAAAAATCAGTTCAATGAAGCGTTAGAAGAGTCCGAATTGGATGAGTTGCGGCAAGCTGCAAGCGATGTCAAAAATATGAATCCAATGAATAAGTTGAAGGATGCGGTTAATCCTTTGACCGAAGTTGGCGAAGATATCAAATCGCATTTGGATGTCAAAGACGAAGATCTAGCCCCCGTTAAGCCGTGGAAACCAAAGCCGGAAGAAATTTCTGACGCTGCGCGTGCAGTTGGTGAAAAAGAGAAAGCAGCTAAGGCCGCAGCTGCAAAGAAGACGACGACTGCTACCAGGAAGCCGCGCGCCTCTTCTGCCAAATCGACCACGGCTGCAACATCAAAAGCGCGTGCAAGTAAGGCAAAATCTGCAGCGACGAAGCCTGCTGCTGCTAAAACTGCATCCGCAAGCACAACTAAACCGGCCGCTGCTAAAAAGCCTGCGACACGCAAAGCCGCTACTGCAAAACCTGCTGCTAAAGCTTCGACTGCAAAGGCTGCGACGGCAAAGTCGTCTGCTCGCAAAACCACGCGCGCCAAAACCTCTTCTGCGAAACCTAAAGCCAACACATCTAAAGCTGATAATTCATGAGTGAAGAAAACCAAATTGACGATCAGCCGCAACCTCTGATCGAGCACCTGATCGAATTGCGCCAGCGCCTATTATGGGCGGTGGTTGGTTTTGTGATCGCCTTTATTTTTTGTTTTTACTTAGGTGCACATATCTTCAATGTTCTTGTCCAGCCTTATGAGTGGGCAGTTGAATGGTCGGGTCTTGATCCAACAAAGATTGAACTGATTTTCACGGCGCCGCAGGAATTCTTCTTTACCCAGATCAAGATTGGCCTTTTTGGTGGTTTGCTGCTGGCTTTCCCTATTATCGCTGCGCAAATCTATAAATTTGTTGCGCCCGGTCTCTACACCAATGAACGTTCTGCGTTTTTACCATTTTTGATCGCAGCACCTATTCTCTTCTGTATCGGTGCAGCGATTGTGTATTTCTTTCTCATGCCCATGGCGATGTTGTTTTTCCTAGGTACTCAGCAGATTGGTGATGCTGATACGGTCGATATCACCTTGCTGCCAAAGGTGTCTGAATATCTTAGCTTGATCATGACGTTGATCTTCGCCTTTGGTTTGGTCTTTCAGCTTCCCGTGGTTACAACTTTATTGGCAAGGGCAGGGATGGTCACATCCTCAGGTCTTGCGACAAAACGCAAATATGCAATTGTACTTGCGTTTATTGTTGCCGCGGTTTTAACTCCGCCTGATCCTGTGTCTCAGTTAGGTCTTGCGCTCCCAACTATCCTTCTTTACGAAGTTGCCATCTATGCTGCTCGAATCGTTGAGCGGCAGAGAAAAGAAGCTTTGAAGCGATCGGGATATTCTGACGAAGAACTTGAAGAACAAGACAACGCTTAGAGATTAGAACAATCTCTTAAATCAGAATATCTCTTAACAGGACGAATGACATGCTCGATATCAAATGGATACGCGAAAACCCAAATCAATTGGATGATGCTTTAAAAGCACGCGGGGCAGAACATCAATCTTCAAATGTGCTGGCTGCAGACGAGAAACGTCGCGCCACTGTGCAGAAATTGCAGGATATGCAATCTCGGCGCAACGCAGCTTCTAAAGAAATTGGCGCAGCAATGGGCCAAAAAGACTTTGATAAAGCCGAAGCTTTGAAGGCTGAAGTTGCAAAGCTAAAAGCCGATATGCAGTCTGTTGAAGAAGAAGTGCGTCTTGCTGATGAAGAAATGACAGCGCTTTTGGCATCCATTCCAAATGTGCCTTTAGATGATGTGCCACATGGCTTGGACGAAGATGACAATCGTGAAGAGCGTAAAGTCGGTGAAAAACCTGGCTGGAACCATCCTCCGAAAGAGCATTTTGAAATTGGTGAAGACCTTGGCTTGATGGATTTTGACGCGGCTTCTGCCATGTCAGGTGCGCGATTTAACGTACTTAAAGGTGATTTGGCGCGGCTTGAACGTGCACTCGGTCAATTTATGCTTGATCTGCATATCACTGAAAACGGTCTCACTGAGGTCAATCCACCGTTGCTCGTGCGTGATGAAGCTTTGTTTGGCACTGGCCAATTGCCGAAATTTGCTGAGGATCTGTTTCACACAACAGATGGAAAATGGCTTATTCCGACGGCGGAAGTGTCATTGACCAACCTTGTTCGCGAGCAAATTGTTGATGTGGCGCAATTGCCGATGCGCTTTACGGCACTCACACCGTGTTTCCGTTCAGAAGCAGGTTCAGCCGGTCGCGATACACGTGGCATGTTGCGTCAACACCAGTTCATGAAATGTGAAATGGTATCTATCACCGATGCAGATAGCTCACTTGATGAGCTTGAGCGGATGGTTGCATGTGCTGAATTGGTACTGAGCAAGCTCGGCCTTCATTATCGCGTGGTTACACTTTGCACGGGCGATATGGGCTTTGGTGCGCGCAAAACCTATGACATTGAAGTTTGGCTTCCCGGACAGGATGCTTATCGTGAAATTTCCTCATGTTCTGTTTGTGGAGATTTTCAGGGTCGCCGTATGAATGCGCGCTATCGTGCTGCTGATGAGAAGGGCACAAACTTTGTTCATACGCTGAATGGATCTGGCGTAGCTGTTGGTCGCTGTTTGATCGCGGTGATGGAAAATTATCTAAATGAAGATGGTTCTGTCACAATTCCAGAGGTATTGGTGCCTTATATGGGTGGTGTTACCAAAATCGAAAAACTGAGCTAATTCATTTATCTATTTGAATTAGTTCAACTAATTTATGAGAGATTATTGTGCGCATATTAATTACCAATGATGATGGGATAAACGCAGAAGGTCTCGAAGTGTTACGCCGTGCAGCCCAGCTTATATCCGATGATGTTTGGGTTGTTGCGCCTGAAACCAATCAGAGCGGCGTTTCTCATGCTTTGTCACTCACCCAGCCGCTTCGTGTTCGCCAGATCGAAGATAAAGTATTTGCAGTCAGTGGCACACCAACTGACTGCGTGATCATTGCTGTTCGCCAAATCATGGATGTGCGGCCTGATCTTATTTTATCAGGTGTGAATGCTGGGCAAAATATTGCTGATCACATCACTTATTCCGGCACTGTTGCTGGAGCTCTTGAAGGTGCGATATTGGGTATTCGATCCATTGCATTTTCTCAGGCGCATGATTGGTCAAAAGGACCGCATCCGATCAATTGGTCGGTCTCAATTGAGCAAATTGAGAAACTTTTGCCAAAGTTAATAGCCCTTGATATCCCATCGAGTTCATACCTCAATGTCAATTTCCCGATCAAGTTGACCGAGGACGGCAATCAGATTTCGATTTCTCGTCAGGCACACCGAATGCATGGTCTGGCCATTGAAGATCGTGTGGATGGTGTTGGTCGGCCTTATTATTGGCTAAAATTTGAGGAAACTACGCACGAGGTTTGTGATTCAACCGATATTTCGGCTTTGGAGTTTGGAAAAGTTTCAATAACTCCTGTAAAGGTTGATATGACAGATCACGCGATAATAACAAAATTGGAACAAGCACTGTTATAGATGGCACTGTTATAGATGATTGACACAGCGACGGAAAAAGAGGGGTTGGCAGCACTGCTTTTGCGCTTACGGGCAATGGGTGTTGATAATAACCGGCTTTTAAGTGCTGTCGAAACTATCCCGCGTAGCGTTTTTTTATATCCTGAATTGAGACAAGAAGCTTATTCGTCAAAAATCATGCCGATTGATTGTGGTGGTTTTGCTGAGTCTATCGATGTGCTCGTGCGTATTTTGAATGAGCTTGATGTCCAGTCGAACCATAAAGTGCTCGATATCGGGTGTGGTTCAGGTTATTCAGCCGCCGTTTTGTCCAAACTGTCCGAACGTGTACTCACTGTTGATCGTTACAAGACACATATCACCAATGCCAGCGAACGATTTGAGCATGTCGGGATAACCAATGTGGTCGCCAAGCAAATGGACGGGTCGATGGGTGTCGAGGGTGAGGGGATGTTTGATCGCATTCTTGTGACTGCCAGCTTTAAAGAAATGCCGCGCCAATTTGTCGAGCATCTGACATCAAGCGGAATTATGATTGCACCTATGTCGTTGGGAGATGGTCGCGCACGCGTCATGCGATTGACAAAGATAGGTTCTCGGTTTGAGCGAGAAGATTTATTTGAGATTCAAGACTCACCATTAATACCAAATGCTGCGTCTGCTCTGTGAGCCCTACACAGACATGGTAAAAAAAATATAGTGTTTTTTTCGTAAATTTAACGCCTCAGTAACATTAACGCGTTTTAATACATCCAAGTTGTATTGCGTATTGGTGTCTAAGTATGAGTAATTTTAAGTTGTCTCAGCCGAAAATGGTTGTTCTTAAAACACTGTCAGCTGTATTCTTAGCTGGAACAGTTGCGGGTTGTAGCTCTGATCTAACGCGATTTTCGTATTATCAAGCACTTTCTGGCGATGATTTAACCACGGCTTCCGTTAAAACACCGCATTCGGGAAGTTTAGCGCCCGTCGGAGTTGGCGCACAATCCTTCCCAGGAGATACACGTCAGCCGGTACGTAATTCAGTTCAGCCGATCGCAAGTGCTGCGCCTCAGCAGGCGTATCCCGGTGATCTTTACGCTCCGGCTCAAAGCGCAACTCCTTTATACACAACTTCAATTCCAACCAATCAGCCAGTTGTAAGCACGCCGATCATTCGTGAGCCAATCACAACTGCTTCAGTTGCAACACAGCCAGTGGAAACGCCTAAACGCACGCCATTGGTTGAACGTGTACGTGCTGCACTAACGAAAAAGAAGCAACAATCGCTCGAAACGACCGTTGAAAGTGCATCTGTGCAGCGCATGCCGATCATCCGTCCGATTACGCAGCCTGATGTTGACACACAAATTGTAACCGGCGCTGTTGCGCCTGCTGCAGCAAGCAATCCGGTCAATATTGTGCCCATGGCACCAGATCCAATGGTCACAGGGTCAATTCCAGACAAAGCAAAAGTAAGCCGTGGTGGTTGGTCTACCCAAAATGGTACGCGTGTGACATTGGGTGAGGGTGAAACGGTTTATAACCTATCCCGCCGCTATGGTGTGCCAGCAGCTGAAATTTTGGATGCCAATGGCATTCGAGATTCCCGCACATTAAAAGTTGGGCAAACACTCATCATCCCAACTTATGTCTATTCACAAGCGGCAACTGTGTCCGCGCCGGATAATGATCCGCTGACAAAATCTGCCTATTCACATTCTGGAAGTCGAACATTATTCCCATCAGGGTCAGCTGCTCCAATTCCGGTGAGCCGTGTTGAAACAGCGTCTTTAACGCAATCACCATCACCTTTGGATACGTCCAAACCAGTGAGACAAGCTGCGCCAAGCACAACAAACACAATTGGTTCAGACCAATATACCGTTGTGTCTGGTGATACGTTGAACCGCATTGCATATAAGCATGGGGTGACAGTTGAGGCATTAAAAGCTGCGAATAGCATTAAGACATCGAATATTCGCGTCAGTCAGAAGCTTGTCATTCCATCAAAAGTCTATGAGAATTTAGCACCCGACCAGACAACAACAGCATCTGTGACAAAGGTGAAGACGAAAAAGGTAACAACAACTCCGGTTACCGCAAGCACATCGTCTTCCAACAACGACAAGATCACAGAAACAGCGAAGGTCGACAGCGATGTTGCTGCACCGGCTAAAACTGGCATTGGCAAATTGCGTTGGCCTGCCAAAGGGCAGATCGCCTCTAGCTTTGGCGGTAAAACGGACGATGGCAAACGCAATGATGGTTTGGATATTCTCTTGCCTGAAGGCACGGCCGTGAAGGCTGCGGAAAATGGTGTTGTGATCTATGCCAGCAATGGGTTGAAAGGCTATGGGAACACAGTTCTTGTTCGCCATGACGGGGATATTGTTACCGTTTATGCTCATGCGAAAAGCTTGAATGTGAAACGCGGTGATAAAGTGCAGCGTGGTCAGGTGATCGCACAAAGCGGTATGACTGGATCTGCTAAGCGTCCGAAACTGCATTTTGAAGTGCGCAAAAATGCGACACCGCAAAATCCGATTACATTCTTAGAATAATCTCACCCCTCCAGGTGAAAGTAGGTGGGAAAACCTGTCTGGTTAGGCAGGTTTTTTCATATTTGTGCTAAGTGTTGATCTGCTTGTTGAGACGACCAGCCAAATCTTGAATGAACTGCCATGCCACTCGGCCTGAACGGGCGCCACGTGTCGTTGCCCAGGTGAGTGATTGCGCGCGTAGCTCATCACGATCGATATCGAGCCCATAATGATCAGCATAGCCATAGATCATGCTCAAATAATCATCCTGATCGCATTTGTGGAACCCGAGCCACAAACCAAATCGGTCAGACAGCGAGACTTTTTCTTCCACCGCTTCCGCTGGATTAATTGCAGTTGAGCGCTCATTTTCCATCATATCGCGCGGTAATAAGTGACGTCGGTTGGACGTGGCGTAAAAGATCACGTTTTCCGGTCTTCCCTCAATACCGCCATCCAAAGCAGCTTTAAGTGATTTATAGGCTGTATCATCATGATCAAACGACAAATCATCACAAAAGAGGATGAAGCGATGTTCACTCTCACGCAAAATGTTCAAGAGAGCAGGTAGGGTATTGATATCTTCGCGGTGAATTTCAACGAGCTTCAGCTTTGTGCCGTGCTTTAAATTGGTGTCCGCATGAACAGATTTGACCAGTGAGGATTTGCCCATGCCGCGTGCACCCCACAATAGTGTGTTATTCGCAGGCAGAGCTTTGGCAAATCGTTCTGTGTTTTCCACCAAGATGTCGCGCACGTGATCGACCCCTTTGATCAAGGCAATTTCAATACGATTTGGCTTAGCTACAGGCTGAAGGTATAGCTGTTCGGGTGACCATACGAAACAATCGGCCGAATCAAGGTCATTTTGCTTGGCATTTTTAGGCGCAAGCGACTGAACAGCCTCGCGCAGCAATTTTATTTCGGAAAGCAGTTCCTCAACTTTAAAATCATTCATTTATTTGACCTCGAATTCACTTCAAGGCGTTGATTATCAAATTAACTTGCTTTAGCACAGGCGTAATTTACGTTAAGTGCTTGAAAATAGCGATTTGATGATGCCTTTGCCGTTGCAATCACACCATTGAACACTATATTCCGCTCAACAATATTGATAATTTCTAATTTCGGGCGATATGCCTTTAGGGAGCTTGTTTTATGTTTATTACTCCAGCTTATGCACAATCAGCAGCCGGTGGCGGTGGGGATGTTTTTGGTATTTTGGTGCCACTGCTTTTGATTATGCCCATTTGGTATTTCCTGCTTATTCGCCCACAGCAAAAACAGCGTAAAGCGCATCTTGAGAAAATCACAAATATCCGTCGTGGTGACCAGATTGTGACTGGCGGCGGTATCGTTGGTAAAGTCACGAAAATCATCGATGGCGATGTTGAAGTTGAAATGGAAGTGTCTGATGGCACTAAAATGCGTGTTGTTCGTGCTATGATTGCCGATGTTCGCAGCAAGGGTGAACCTGTTAAAGACAAGAAATAAGTCTTTTTCACCTTTCAATAATTTCCGAAACTAATTCGAGATCAATATGCTCTATTTTGCCCGTTGGAAAACAACCCTCATTTGGATGGCCGTCTTTATAAGTGCGGTAATCGCGATACCAAATCTGTTTTCTGAAAAACAGCTTGAAGCGTTTCCCGATTGGATGCCAAAAGGTCAGGTGACTTTGGGTCTTGATTTGCAAGGTGGTTCGCATCTTCTTCTCAGATTAGAGCGTAACGGAATTATTGAAGATCGCTTGCAGACAACACGCGATGATATTCGTCGTTTACTGCGTGCTGAACAACTTGGCTATACCGGCCTTGCAGCTGCGGGGCAGTCTGTACAATTGCGTATTCGTAATGCGGATGATGTTGAACAGGCAAAACAAGCGCTTAATGAGCTGTTGCAGCCCGTTGATGCTGGTTTGTTGGGCGGCGGTGCCATTCGTGAAATCACGCTGGAAGAACCGCAAGCAGGCCTTTTGCGTTTGTCGCTGACAGATGAAGGTATTGATTATCGCGTCACATCAGCGGTTGCGCAATCCATCGAAGTTATTCGTAAACGCGTTGATGAATTGGGAACAACAGAGCCTGCAATTCAGCGCCAAGGTTCTGACCGCATTTTGGTTCAAGTGCCAGGTCTTGATGACCCGCAGCGCCTGAAAGAGCTTTTGGGCCAAACAGCGAAGCTGACCTTCCGTATGGTGGATATCACTATGCCTGTGGAAGAAGCGATGAATGGTCGTCCACCTGCAACATCGGAAGTACTGCCGGGTGTAGAAGGTGGTGATGCACCATTTTATCTTATCCAACGCAGCGTGCTTGTTTCTGGTGAAAACTTGGTGGATGCACAAGCTGGTTTTTCACAGCAAACCAATGAGCCAATTGTAACCTTTAGATTTGATACCAAGGGCGCTCAGCGCTTTGGTGCGGCAACGCAGGCCAATGTTGGTCTGCCATTTGCGATCGTACTTGATGATCAAGTGATTTCAGCGCCACGTATTAATGAACCGATCTTGGGTGGTTCTGGGCAAATTTCAGGTAACTTCACAGTTCAAGAAGCCAATGATCTCGCAATCCTTTTGCGTGCCGGTGCTTTGCCAGCGGAATTGACGATCATTGAAGAACGAACAGTTGGCCCAAGCTTGGGTGCAGATTCGATCGCTGCTGGTAAAATCGCTGGTATTATCGGTGGTATCTTGGTTATTGGCTTTATGATCCTTGCCTATGGCATGTTGGGTGTAGTGGCTAATATTGCGCTGGTTGCTAATGTGACCATGCTGATGGCGATCCTGACTTTGTTTGGTGCAACACTCACGCTGCCTGGTATTGCCGGTATCGTTTTGACCGTTGGTATGGCGGTGGATTCCAATGTTTTGATTTACGAGCGTATTCGCGAGGAAGCGCGGGCAGGGCGCAATCTCATTCAAGCAATTGAAGCAGGCTTTACGCGTGCGTTCACAACGATTTTGGATGCGAATATCACGACCTTGATCGCGGCTGCGATTTTGTTCTTCGTTGGTACCGGTCCGGTGAAAGGCTTTGCCGTCACATTGACCATTGGTATTATCACAACAGTGTTCTCAGCCTTTACGCTGACACGTTGGATGATGGCGTTTTGGTTCAAGCATAAACGTCCAAAAGCATTGCCAGATGGTCTGCTTGGCAAATTGCCGCGTGAATTTAATCTCAAATTTATGAAGTTCCGCAATTGGGCGTTTTTGTCTTCTGCTGCAGCGGCGATTGCATCAGTCGCGCTCTTTGTTGTTGTCGATATGAATTACGGTATCGACTTTAAAGGTGGCTCGATTATCGAGGTAAAATCTCAAGATGGACCTGCTGATTTAGCGGATATTCGTGCGCGCATGTCTGAGCTTAATCTCGGTGATGTTCAAGTGCAGGAATTTGGCTCGCCGGAAGAAGTTTTGATCCGTGTGCAAGCACAAGACGGCAGTGAAACAGCTGAGCAAAATGTTGTGACAGTGGTTCGCGCTGAGCTGGGGGATGAATATGAATTCCGCCGTGTTGAAGTTGTTGGGCCGACAGTATCTGCAGAGCTTGCGCGCGATGGTACATTAGCTGTTGCTGGCGCGCTCTTTGCGATTTTGATCTATATTTGGCTCAGATTTGAGTGGCAATTTGCGATCGGCGCGGTTGTCGCAACCTTCCACGACGTGGTGTTGACCATCGGAATATTCGTGATATCGGGGGTAGAGTTTAACCTCTCCAGTGTCGCGGCGGTTCTAACGATTGTGGGGTACTCGCTCAACGATACCGTGGTGGTCTATGACAGGGTGCGTGAAAACTTGCGGCGATATAAGAAGCGTCCGCTCGAAAGCCTTCTGGATTTATCCGTCAATCAGATGCTGTCACGTACGATCCTGACATCGGTGACCACGCTTCTCGCATTGATGGCGCTATATCTCTTCGGTGGTGAAGTTATTCAGTCCTTCACATTCGCTATGATCTTTGGTGTGTTGATTGGTACTTATTCTTCAACCTTCATCGCAGCGCCAATTCTTATTCTCTTCAATCTTCGTCCGGAAGATTTCCGCAAAGGTCTTGATGAGAAAAAAGAAAAGCGTGATGAAACCGAAGGCACAATGCCAATTCATTTTGACACTTAATGAGTGACGAGAACGCACATATCCCAGATGCGGCTTTGCAGATGCGTGAAGCCCATTTTCCAGGGCGCGCGCCAATTGATGCCTATGGAAATGGTGGGTTTCGTTTCGCTGATATGTCTCATGTTGGGTCGCTGATTTGTTTGCCATCTGGCATTTATGGATGGAATGTTGATGCCGACACGGACCTGACCGTTGATATGTTTTCCAAAGTGCTGGAAGAAGCCTCTGAGTTAGAGGTGTTTTTGCTCGGAACAGGGCAGGACATCCGCATGATGCCCAAGGCCTTGAAAGAAGCATTGCGTGATGCCCAAGTGTCGAGCGATCCGATGAATACAGGTGCCGCTGTACGAACATATAACGTGCTTTTGGCCGAATCGCGCGCAGTGGGTGCGGCCTTTATTGCGGTTTAGATCCATGGCGATCGACGAAACCCTCATTTCAAATCACCTTCGCGAACACGATAAGCATCGATTTTTATCCAGTTTGTTGATGTCAGATGACATCCGTTCGCCGATTTCGGTTATATATGCGTTTAATGCAGAAGTTTCGCGCATTCGGGATTTGATCAAAGAACCTTTGCCGGGTGAGATCAGATTGCAGTGGTGGCGGGAAGTCACTGCAGAATCAGCGCGGAAAGAGGAAGCTGCGGCCAATCCTCTAGCTTCTGCTCTTGATCAAGTTATTGATCAATATGAAATAAATCGTACGAGCTTTGATGGTTATTGCCGCTCCCGCATTTTCGATCTTTATGATGATCCAATGCCCGATAAGTTGACCTATGAGGGATATTGCGGGGAAACAGCATCGACCTTGCTGCAATGGTCTTGTCAGATTATTGATTCTGATATTGCCAAAACAACAGCAAATGCTTGTGGGCATGCGGGAATTGCGCAGTCGGTTGCCGGGCATTTAGCGCTGTTGCCGCAACATATTGCCCGCGGGCAGGTTTATATTCCTCTGGAATTTATGAAAGAATTGAATGTCGATCGTATGCAATTCTTATCTGGTAAAGATGAGGGCAAAATAACCGAAATTCTGAACTTGTTTATCGATTTCGGCCAAATGCACCTAACTAAGGCGCGAGAAGAGATTGAGAAACTTCCAGACGCTGTGCGACAGGCATTTTTGCCGCTGGCGTCGACTGAACGTATTTATAAGCGGACGCGAAAAGCAGGCGCTCAAGCTTTATCAACTTCTGTTGCACCTCCAGCGTGGCTCAGCCAATGGGACTTGTGGCAAAGCAAAAGAAAAGGCATGATCTGAACAAGATCATCAGTGTTTTGAAGCAGGTTTAGGTTTATCGCGTGGAAAATCTAGCAAATTATATTTTTATTGGATCGATTATAGCGATTTGCCTGCTTGTTTTGCGGATCAATCGGCGACGCGATAATGGTTTGGTGCGCGATCCGGGAGAGGCATTGATAGAATTTGGCAATGCTTATCCGAAAGAAGCCATTCGTGGCGCTTTGATGGACAAATCTGGCAAAACAACTTTCATGCGATTGGCCGATGGCAAAACTGGCCTGACTGAAATTGTTGGTAATGCTTGGGTCGTGCGAATCATCCAACCCAATGAAGTTGAGGTCGACTTAACCGAAAGCGGCGACGGCCTCATCCTCAAATTTGAGGAAGACAGCATGATCGGTGGCGAATATCAGTTTGCGTCGCCTGAAGATGCAGCTGAAGTTTCCATGTGGATATGCGGAAGCTTCGGCCTTAAAATGGCCGAAACTTTGGATGAATTGAAATCTGAAGATTAAATCTTGCTGGCATCCAACCAGGTTTTGCAGTCACGCAAAGCGCGGGCGCATAGACCTTGTTTTTTGGCGATACGCTTTTCTTTACGGCGCCATTTTTTACCATCGGGCGGAGCAGGGTAATCTTCATCCGCTAATGGTGGAAACAGACCTAAATTCACGTTCATTGGCTGGAATGAGCGTTTTTCCGGTTCATGATCGGTCACAATATGCCCGCCGGTGATATGATTGGATAAGGCGCCAAAAGCCGTTGTTGCTGGCGGCATATCAAGTTCAACGCCCAAGCGTTCAGCCGCACAATAACGGCCTGTAAGCAATCCCATCGCTGCACTTTCGACATAGCCCTCACATCCGGTGATTTGACCCGCGAATCGCAAACCTTTTTTAGATTTTAGCTGCAGCGTATTATCGAGCAATTGAGGTGAATTCAGATACGTATTGCGATGCAAACCGCCCAACCGGGCAAATTCTGCATTTTCCAGCCCTGGAATTTTGCGCAAGATATCCGTTTGCGCGCCGTATCTCAGTTTGGTTTGAAATCCAACCATATTATAGAGCGTGCCAAGGGCATTGTCTTGGCGCAATTGCACCACAGCATAGGGTTTGACATCTGGATTATGCGCATTTGTCAGCCCCATTGGCTTCATTGGACCATGACGCAAGGTTTCGCGACCTCGTTCTGCCATAACTTCGATCGGCAAACAGCCATCAAAATAGGGAGTACCTTCCCATTCTTTGAAGTCGGTCGAATCGCCAGCAATCAACGCGTCGATAAATTCGTTATATTGTTCTTCATTCATTGGGCAGTTGATATAATCTTTACCCGTGCCGCCAGGACCAATTTTATCGTAGCGTGATTGATACCAACAGATGTCCATATCGATGGTATCTGTGTGAATGATTGGCGCGATGGCATCAAAAAAGGCCAGAGCATCGCTATCTGTCTCTGTTTGAATGGCCTCAGCAAGTTTTGCCGCCGTCAACGGACCGGTTGCGATGATGGTTTGATCCCAATCGCTGTCTGGCAATGTGCCCACTTCTTCACGTTCAATCGTGATTAGCGGATGTTTTTCTAATTCCTCGGTGACATTTTGCGAAAAACCTTCGCGATCAACAGCAAGCGCACCGCCGGCTGGTACTTGATTCGCATCTGCGCAACGCATGATGAGCGAATTGGCCATGCGCATTTCTGCATGAAGCACGCCAACAGCATTGTTTTGCGAATCGTCAGATCGAAATGAATTAGAGCAAACAAGCTCTGCAAGTCCGTCTGTCTTATGGGCGTCTGTGGGTGTCACTGGTCGCATCTCATGAAGAATCACTGGGATATCGCGCGCAGCAATCTGCCAGGCTGCTTCTGAGCCAGCCAATCCGCCGCCGATAACATGCACTGGTTTGTGCGTAGAGTTTTGTGTTTTTGTCATGGATAGCTCTTTAAGCCAGCAAACTTGTTCTGTGAAGAGACTATCAAGACAAAAGTCTCTGTTCATTTACGTCTGAGTTTTGGAAATATCATCTGGGCAAAAAAATAGCGTTCATTGCGGGAGGAGGTGCAATGAACGCCTTTTTTTTTGACCAACAACTGGGAGGAGGATGTTGCCGGTCACATCGTGCAGCAATGGGAGGAGGATATTGCTGCCCCGAATTCGAATTTTTGAACGACGCCCATCTGGGAGGAGGAGTAGATGGGCGTCATTTTTAAAGACTGACATATCGGGAGGAGGAGGATTTGTCAGTCACCTCGTATCGGCAATGGGAGGAGGATATTGCCGATCCGAATTAAGAATTACAGCTGGCTCGAACGAGCGATTGCGCGAATGTCGTGGCGGTTGATGCCAAGATCTGAAAGTTCGCGAGTAGACAAGGCATTAAGTTCATTTACTGTCTTGCGGTATTCGCGCCAGTTTTCGTATGACTTGCGGATATTCATTTCTCTATTTCCTTTTACGTTCGTCAGTTGCGCCCCAAGCGCCTCTGATGATTTGAATATAGTACATTTTTTCGTTTTGTGCAGTGCAATATAGGTATAAGAGCTATGCGCGATTTGCATACCTAAAAATGATCCAATTTTGATTGGTGATTTTGCATTAGATATCTCTCAAATTCACGGCATGTTTTATTTCCGCATTTTCGCTGTATAATGGGGCTAATATGCTGTGAGATAAATTAAATCGCATGTTGATCAATTATTATCTCAAACGTGCGTTGACATCTGATTATTTACTGGGTATCAGGCCCTTCGACGCGGGTGTGGCGGAATTGGTAGACGCGCTGGATTTAGGTTCCAGTATCGCAAGATGTGGAAGTTCGAGTCTTCTCACCCGTACCAAGATTTTTTGCTCAGAGCATGATCCGCGCATTGTTGTGGTGATCACGCTCTGAGTAAACTCGTTTCCCACTTAAGTGGGGCTTTGGGATTGTCGAGAAATCCAACGAAAAAGATTAGATAATTCTCCGGTTTCATCATCGGTTTGATAGGAAGTTAAATATGCAAGTTACTGAAACGCTCGTTGAGGGATTGAAGCGCGAACTTAAAGTTGTCATTCCTGCGAAAGACATGGAAGCTCAATTGAATGAGCGCCTTGCTGATGCAAAAGATAAAGTTCGCTTGAACGGTTTCCGTCCTGGTAAAGTGCCAATGTCTCATATGAAGAAGACATATGGTAAATCAGTGATGGCAGAGCTTGTTAATGAACTGATCCAGAAGCGTCCAACTGAAATTCTTTCAGAGCGTGGCGAGAAGTCGGCTACACAGCCAGACATCACGATGACTGAAGATCAGGATGAAGCTGAAGAAATTCTAGCGGCTAAAAAAGATTTCGAATTCAACATCTCTTACGAAGTGATCCCTGAATTTGACGTTGCTAACTTGTCTAAATTGACAGTCACACGTCAGGTCGTTGAGATCGAAGAGAGCGAAGTTGAAGAGCAAGTTAAGCGCGTTGCTGAAAGCGCTGTGACTTACGAAACGAAAAAAGGCAAAGCTGCAAGCGGCGACCGCGTTACTATGGATTACCTTGGTAAGATCGACGATGTCGCATTTGATGGCGGTGCAGCGCAAGATGCGAACCTTGTTCTTGGTTCAAATCAGTTCATCCCAGGTTTTGAAGATCAATTGATCGGCGTTAAAGCTGGCGACGAAACAGTTGTCACTGTGACTTTCCCTGAAGATTATCAAGCTGCTGACCTTGCTGGCAAAGAAGCGAAATTTGACATCACTGTGAAAGAAGTTGCCTCAGCTGGTGAAATCGAAATCAATGATGAGCTTGCTACAAACCTTGGTTTGGAATCAGCTGAAAAGCTTCGTGAAGTTGTTCGCGAGCAAATCGAAGGTCAATATGGTCAGATCACACGCCAGAAAGTTAAGCGTCAAATTCTTGATCAAATGGATGAGCTACATAAATTTGAAGCACCTCAAAAATTGATCGATTCAGAATTCGACAGCATTTGGCGTCAGGTCGAAACTGATCTTGAGCAAAATAACAAAACTTTTGCTGACGAAGATACAACAGAAGAAGAAGCGCGCGAAGAATATAAAGCGCTTGCTGAGCGTCGTGTTCGTTTGGGTCTTGTCTTATCAAAAATCGGTGAAACAGCTGAGATTGATGTGACTGAAGATGAATTACAGCGTGCTTTGTTTGACCAAGTTCGCCAGTTCCCAGGTCAGGAAAAGGAAATCTATGAGTATTTCCAGAAAACACCTGGTGCTGCACAATCACTTCGTGCGCCGATCTTTGAAGAGAAAACAATTGATCACATCATGACTTTGATCGACATCAAAGATGAGACTGTGACGAAAGAGCAATTGACTGCAGATGATGAAGCGGAAGCTGCTGCAGAAGAAAAGCCTAAAAAGAAAAAAGCAGCTCCTAAAAAGAAAGCTGCAAAAAAATCTGATGACGAATAATCGTTTCGATTTTTAATTTAAAAAGCCGCTGGAGATTTCTGGCGGCTTTTTTGTTTGCCTTAAGATGTGGTTTGACTAGGATGCGGTTATTGCGGGAGAAAACAATATGATCACTTTGGAATTCCTACTCACATCTTTTGTGGTGGTGCTCTTACCCGGGACGGGTGTTATTTACACACTTGCTTATGGTTTGGGGCAGGGGCTTCGAGCTAGCATTATTGCCGCCTTTGGCTGCACACTTGGGATCATACCATCGGCTTTTGCAGCAATCGTTGGTTTGTCGGCAATTTTGCATACCAGCGCTGTTGTGTTTCAAGCTGTTAAATTCTTGGGTGTGATCTATCTCTTCTATATGGCGTGGGGTCTTTATAAAGATAAAGGACCGTTGAAGCTTGAAGGACAAAATAAAGTTCTGAAACCAAGTAAGATCATTATCGATGGGGCATTGCTCAATGCGCTTAACCCCAAACTCTCCTTGTTCTTTTTAGCCTTTTTGCCTCAGTTTACATCCAACACATTGCACGCGCCGATAATAGAGCTCACAATACTTGCTGGTGTATTTATGTTCATGACATTTGTGGTCTTTGTTGTTTATGGGGCTTTCGCAGCCTTCGCACGGGATTACGTCATCTCAAAGCCAAAAGTGATGGGCTGGATTAGAAACTCGTTTGCAGCCTGTTTTGGGCTATTGGGTTTACGTTTAGCGCTCTCGGGTGAGAAATAGCATTAAATTAGCTTTAGACCTTTAAAGCTTACATGCCCGCCTTTTCCGATAATGATGTGATCATGCACTACAATGCCAAGCGGTTTTGCAGTGTCGATGATCAAATTCGTCATCTCAATATCTGCGCGGGAGGGTGTTGGATCGCCTGAAGGGTGATTATGCACCAATATGATAGCTGTTGCGGAAAGCTCTAATGCGCGTTTCATCACTTCGCGAGGATAAACAGGGGTATGATCCACTGTGCCGGTTTGCTGAACTTCGTCAGCAATTAACGCGTTCTTTTTGTCCAGGAATAAGATGCGGAACTGTTCTCGTTCTTCAAATGCCATGGCTTGATGACAATAATCAATCACTGTCGTCCAGGATGACAATAATGGTTTTTCACGCAATTCCGACTTTAACATACGTTGAGATATTTGCGCATGTAACTTGAGATCTTGCGCGACATTTTCGCCAATGCCTTTGACTTCTTGCAGCCGAGCAACGGGCGCACCGAAGATTTGTGCCAAACTGCCAAACTTTGCGAGCAGTGCTTTTGCGATTGGTTTCGTATCTCTGCGTGGAATCAGCCGAAACAGGAGGAGTTCCAAAAGTTCGTAGTCCTCAAATGCCTCGCCACCTTTTGTTTTAAAGCGTTGACGAAGCCGGTCGCGATGCCCGTGATAGTGCTCAGTTTTTCTAGGTGAGGGCTTTTTAGATGGGATAACAGGTGTATTTTGTTCGGCGAAGAATAATCGTTCATCAATTTCTGATTCTTCTAAACCAGTTGGTGTCTTTTTATCCTTGTCACCATTTTCATCCATTAAGTAAGTCCGGGTCTATCTAAGCCTTTAGGTGATAAAGTAAAGATCTCACAGCCATCAGCTGTCACACCAATTGAATGTTCATATTGCGCAGTCAAAGATCTATCCCGCGTCACGGCGGTCCATCCGTCGGACAATACCTTCACATGCGGGCGACCCAAATTGATCATTGGTTCAATGGTGAAAATCATGCCTTCACGGAGTTCAGGTCCTTGATCCGGCTCGCCATAATGCAAGATATTCGGCACATCATGGAACATCTGTCCCAAGCCATGACCGCAAAAATCGCGTACCACGGAACAGCGCTCAGCCTCCGCATAGGTTTGGATGGCGTGGCCAATAGCACCCGTACGTGCGCCAGGTTTGACCGCCTCAATACCCAACATCAGGCATTTATGCGTAACTTCCATTAAGCGTTCTGCGGCGCGCTTGATTTTTCCGACCGGATACATTCGGCTTGAATCACCGTGCCACCCATCAACAATATAAGTCACATCGATATTTACGATGTCGCCATCTTTGAGCGGTTTGTTATTTGGAATGCCGTGACACACCACATGGTTGATAGATGTGCAGGACGATTTTGTATAGCCGCGATAGTTGAGTGTCGCAGGAACGGCATTGTGATCTTTGCCAAATTCAAAGACGAATCTGTCAATCTCTTCCGTTGTTACACCGGGTTTAACAATGTCGACGAGCTCATCAAGACAACGTGCGGTGAGCGCACATGCTTTGCGCATGCCTGCAAATCCAGCTTCGCCATGAAGTCGGATTTGGCCATTGTTTTTTATCGGTGCCGTTTCAGCTGCAATATAAGTTACCATGTCAATTATTCTTTATTTGCTCGCGTTTTGAAGATGTTCTTCGTCGATATCAATCAGTCCGACAGGCGAGATTCCTTTATCCGTGATTTTGCACCTTATTGCGTAGGCTTCAACCCCTTGTTTTACGGCGTTGTCAAAGTTTTCCGCATAGACAGGGTCTAAATCTCGGCAGATTTTCAACTTTTCGCAATCATTCCGCTGAATGAGATAGACCATAATAGCGCGATGTCCTTGCTTTACCATTTCCGCAAGTTCTTGCAAATGTTTTGCGCCGCGTGCTGTGGCACTGTCGGGAAATTCAGCGAGCGCGTTTTCCCTCATAAAGTGAACATTTTTCACTTCGACATAGGCCGTACCAAGATTATCGTCAGATAACAGAATATCGATCCGTGAATTTTGGCCGTATTTTTGTTCGCGTTTTAACGAACTATAATCGCCAAGGTTGGAAACCATGCCGCTTAAAATCGCTGCTTCAACCAATTTATTGGGGCGCGACGTGTTAATCCCAACAATTGTGTCATCTGCTTCGACGAGTTCCAAACTATATTGATATTTCCGTGTGCCACCGGTTCCATGATCGCACATCCAAATGGTCGAACCCGGCGTTGTTAAGCCGCGCATGGATCCGGTATTCGGGCAGGAGCCTGTTATAATTGAACCGTCTTCCATCTCCGCATCGAACAGGAAACGTTTATAGCGTTTGATCAGCTTGCCGCGAACAAGACTTGGTTCAAAAATCATTCTATTGTTGCGCTCACATAAGAGCCGGGCGCGTCTTCAATGGCTTTAAGCTTTGTGCCGCCAGGTTTGCGTGGTTTAACATCGTCCTTGTCGCCGTTGGAAACCCATTCATGCCAGTGCGGCCACCAAGAACCTGGTGTTTCGGTCGCTGTTGCCTTCCACTGCTCAAAATTTTGCTTGCCGCGATCGCCGGTCCAATATTGGTATTTTCCCGCAGCTGGAGGGTTCACAATTCCGGCAATATGCCCGGAACCTGACATCACATATTCCGTCGGGCCACTAAAGAAACTGCAGCCGAGATAAACTGATTCTGGCGGTGCAATATGATCTTCCTTGGCGGCGATGTGCATGACAGGGATTTCTATATCACTGACATTGATTGATTTGCCGTCAAGTATCATACGGCCATTGGAAAGGTTGTTCTCCAAATAGCAATTGCGCAAATAATATGAGTGATTGGCTGCAGACATGCGCGTGGAATCTGAATTCCAATGCAATAAATCAAACGGCATTGGGTCTTTGCCTTTAAGGTAGTTATTCACCACATACGGCCAGATCAAATCTGCGGCGCGCAGCATATTAAATGCGGCAGCCATTTTTGATCCTTCGAGATAACCCGTTGCCTTCATATCCTCTTCAAGCGTGTCGATATGCTCGCTATCAGCAAATACTTTTAGATCGCCTGCATGAGTGAAATCGACTTGGGTTGTGAAGAATGTTGCTGATTTGATCCGTTTGTCGCCAGTTTGCGCATGCAATGCGAGCGCAGCTGTGAGCAAAGTGCCACCGACACAATAGCCAATCGCGTTCGCTTGCTTTTCACCTGTTGCTTTTTCAATCGTATCGAGCGCGAAATCGATGCCGAGCTTGGTATAATCCGTCCAATCCAATTTGGCATGTTGCTCAGTTGGGTTCACCCAAGAAATCACAAATACTGTATGACCTCGTTCAACCACCCAGCGGATGAACGACTTTTTCTCATTTAAATCAAGAATGTAGAATTTGTTGATCCATGGTGGACAGATGAGAAGAGGGGTCTTCAACACTTTATCCGTTGTCGGTTCATATTGAATGATCTGGCACACATCGCTTTGTGCAATCACTTTGCCCGGAGAGACAGCAATGTTCTCGCCAAGCTTAAACGGGGTTGAGTCCACCTGACGAACTTTTAGATCGCCTTTACCGGCTGCAATATCTTCAGCCAGATTATGCATGCCACGGACAAGGTTCTCCCCATTTGTGGCAATGGTTTCTTTATAGACTTCAGGATTAGTCAGCGCAAAATTGGTCGGTGATAAAGCTTGTAAGATTTGGCGAACATAAAATTCAGCTTTGTGTTTTGTATGATCATCGAGACCTTCAGTTTGTGCAACTAATCTTTCCGCCCAATCACTTGTCACCCAATAGGCGTTACGCAACACTTCAAAAAACGGCTGTTCTTGCCAGTCTGGATCGGAAAAACGACGATCCTTGCGGGTCGAGAAGCTGTCTTCTTCGTCCTTATTAGCCATTTTGTTGACTGAATGTGTCCAAAGGTCGAAATAGCTGGTTAGAAGCGACGTTTGCGCTTCAAGAGCACGTTGCGGGTCTTCCATCCAATATTGACTGACTTTTGAAAGGGTCTTGACCATATCAGCCACAGGTTCTGCTGGCTTATCGATCTTCTCGCCTTTTTCGCGCGGTTCCACCCAAGCCGCTGCGGCTTTTCCTAATTGCTCAAGAGTGCGGGCAAAATTATAGGCCATTTTCTCCGGGTCATTGACAACATATGCATCCAGAGATTTTTTTGTGTCCGGTTTGTCGTCTTTTTTGTCGGTCAATATAGCGCTCCCGCGGAATTCAAAGTATTGAATGTCTATGCCTTACTTAGGTTCGGATGACATTCTAAGGACTTATTATGTAAGTTTTTAATGACTTTTTGTAGGTTTGTCATGGTTTCAATGTGAGTTTGAGATGGATAAAGCATGAATAATTTCCGATTACGCACTTTTATCACACTTGTGATTGCGTTTGCTTTGGCCGGATGTGTCTCAACTTCCTTGGAAGATGCTGCACCCACTGAACCTACCGAGTTGGGTGTGAATCAGCAGAGTCAGTCTGTAGACGCTGTTTCCGCCGACCCAAACCAACAAAGCGTTGCAAGTTCGAGCCAAACGGTTAATTCGGTTCAAACCCCGACCACAGATGACAATGGTGTTCCTATTAAGCCCTCAGATGAGGTGTTTCCAACCTTTGCTGAAGATCGGCGAGGGGAAATAAACCAAATGACGCCAGAGGAAAAAGCGGCAATTGAAACACAAATGACTGAGCTCTTGCTGCAACGAGAAACTGATCCTCGAATCAGAGCGCGATATCAAGCGCGCCTTCAATATCTGCGTAATCTGGCCAAAACCCACGTTTCTGACACTTCAGCCAAAATTGCCCAGTAATTTTGGCTTATGACACATGTTAGCCAAACTAATAGCAATATATTGGGTTTGGCCCTTGCTTTTGGGTTTTAGACATAGCAAATCATAATAAACCAACTAACTATCAAAGAGAGAAAGAAAATGGTTGAATTCCACTCTGTCAAAAGACTGCCGCCTTACGTGTTCGAACAGGTTAACCGCCTGAAAGCGAGCGCACGAGCGGCCGGCGCCGACATTGTGGATTTAGGCATGGGCAATCCGGATTTGCCGACTTCTCAATCCATCGTCGATAAATTGTGTGAAGCAGCGCAAGATCCGCGCACGCACAGATATTCAACATCGCGCGGTATTCCTGGACTTCGTCGCGCGCAGGCAAATTATTATAAACGCCGTTTTGGTGTGACGCTTGATCCAGATACGCAGATCGTTGCCACTTTGGGTTCTAAAGAAGGTTTTGCCAATATGGCGCAGGCGATCACAGCGCCGGGTGATGTGATCTTGTGTCCTAATCCGACTTATCCAATCCACGCGTTTGGATTTATCATGTCTGGTGGTGTGATCCGTTCCATGGAAGTCACGCCGGATGAAACATTCTTCCCACCGCTTGAACGTGCGGTTAGGCATTCAATTCCAAAACCATTGGCATTGATCTTAAACTATCCGGCCAATCCGACAGCTTGCGTCGCATCGCTTGATTTTTACAAAGATGTGATCGCATTTGCGAAGAAGCACGACATTATCGTGCTATCTGATTTGGCTTATGCTGAGATCTATTTTGATGATAATCCGCCGCCATCAGTCCTCGAGGTTGATGGTGCTATGGATATTGCCGTTGAATTTACCTCCATGTCTAAAACTTTCTCCATGCCGGGCTGGCGTATGGGCTTTGCCGTGGGCAATGAGCGGCTGATCGGCGCGCTGAGCCGCGTGAAATCATATCTCGATTATGGTGCATTTACACCGATCCAAGTGGCTGCAACTGCAGCATTGAATGGTGATGGATCTGAAATTGCTGAGGTGAGAGACACCTATAAGCATCGACGTGACGTGATGATTGATTCCTTCGGCCGGGCTGGTTGGGATGTAACGCCACCTGAATCGACGATGTTTGCTTGGACGAAAATCCCAGAACCTTTCGCTCATCTTGGCTCACTGGAATTTTCAAAGCTGCTTGTCGAAAAGGCTGATGTTGCGGTTTCACCTGGTGTGGGTTTTGGTGAGCATGGCGATGAATATGTGCGTATTGCGCTTGTTGAAAACGAGCATCGCATTCGTCAGGCTGCGCGTAATATCAAGAAGTTCTTTGCAGAGGTCGACACCAGCGGTGAAGATGCTGAAAACGTGATTGATCTCAACTCGCGACGCTAAGTCTCAATATTCCACAAAATGAAGATTGACCATTGCCCTGAGGCGCATTAAACCTTCGGGCAAAGTCAGTCTTTCTTTTCAAAACATACAAAATACATCGCATATTGAACGGATATCTCATGTCAAATGGTCTAAAAATTGGTATTGCTGGTCTGGGCACAGTTGGCTCTTCGCTGGGTCAATTACTGGAGACCAAAGCGCAAACACTGACCAAAAGTTGCGGCAAAGATCTTACGGTGACTGCAGTGAGCGCTACTAATAAAGACAAAGATCGTGGCTTTGATTTATCCAAAGCAGCCTGGTTTGATAATGCCGTTGAACTTGCTGAAAAAGCTGACATTAACGTGCTTGTTGAATTGATCGGTGGTGAAGATGGTGTCGCATATGATGCTGTGAAAGCTGCGCTCTTGCGCGGTTGCCATGTTGTGACAGCCAATAAAGCATTATTGGCGAAACACGGGATGGAATTCGCTGAAATCGCTGAAGAAAAAGGTGTTATCTTAAATTACGAAGCGGCGATTGCGGGTGGTATCCCAATCGTGAAAGCCATGCGCGAAGCTTTGTCGGGTAACAAGATTTCCCGCGTTTACGGCATTATGAACGGAACATGTAATTATATTTTAACCCGCATGTTGGCCGACAATATGAGTTTTGAAGATTGTTTGGCAGATGCGCAAAGACTGGGTTATGCGGAAGCTGATCCGGCTTTTGACATTGAAGGCAATGACACCGCGCATAAACTGGCGCTGCTCACCAGCCTTGCTTTTGGCACTCAGCTTGCTGCCGATGAGATCTATCTTGAAGGCATTACCAATATTACTATTGACGATATTCATGCCGCGGATGAATTGGGGTATCGCATTAAGCTTTTAGGTGTTGCGCAGAAGACAGATACAGGCATTGAACAGCGTGTTCACCCGACCATGGTGCCAACACACAGCCTTGTGGCACAAGTAGATAGCGTGACAAACGCCGTTGCGGTGGAAACCGATCTCTTGGGTGAGCTTGTTATGTCTGGCCCCGGGGCAGGTGGTATGGCAACAGCATCTGCCGTGATTGGCGATTTGGCTGATATCGCAAAAAGCCGTGAAGGCGCACAACATGCACCGGTATTTGGCAACCCGGTTAAAGAATTGATTGAATATAAACGCGCCAAAATGCGTGAGCATAAAGGCGGTTATTTCATCCGCTTATCTGTTGAGGATAAAGCAGGTGTGATTGCAAATATCGCGACCCATATGGCCGATCAGTCGATTTCGCTTAAATCAATCGTACAGCGCGCGCAAAATGGTGGTTCAAGCGAGCATAATCAAACCGTTATTTTGGTGACACATGCGACAACAGAGCAAGCAGTTCGAGATACCGTCCAATATATCGAAAAAGAGGGTTATCTAACGGCTGCACCACAAGTTATTCGCATAGAAGATCCGGATAAAGCCTAGTACTGGCCAATCCTTTTAGCGTTGTATGTTTTGAGCGAACAATAAGACTTGTTGTTCAATCTCACGCCATTGTGCAATCCTGGCTTCGGAAAAACGGTAGGTTAGCCGAAGTCCTTGGCCAAAATTGATATCTCTTTGACAACCGGCTGAATTTGCTGTTTCTCCGGAATTGTTTTGCAAGCACTTAATGACATAGGGTCGTTCTTTTGTGATGCGCTCAATGTATAAGATTTCGCCGCTGTAAGAGGATTGCGCGCTCATTTTGTAAAAAACCAGACCGTTTGGTCCAGGATTCGGCGCGCCCACTAAAAAGTTTCGATAGATTGGTTCAAATCTTGAAGACATATCAACCTGATTATTGGAAAATCCAATATCGATGAATATCAACGATGAGTTGGTGCCAATATCATTGAACTTGTCTTTCGTAGCATCGGTGTATCCCTTCATTTCCGGCCATGAAAGATAGAGTTTTACACCGTCTGCGACACCGTTTCGTCTCTGGGTATCAAATCTGATGGCATTGGCGGAAATATCGAGCGTGTTCTGGCCTAAAACAATTGAATACTTGCGTTCATCATCAGTATGGCCAGCTTTAACGATTGAGTTGCTAAAGTATCTGCCGGTCAGATGGATGATCAGCGTTATAACGAGCAAAATCCCAACCACTAAAGCGACACGCCATGCAAATTTTGGCGAAATCAACGGCTTGTGTGCGGGATTGTTTGTCTCATTCATTTTTAAGCATTCAGCACCGGTCGAACACCGACTTAAGAGTTTAAGGTTGGATTGTGACCAGAATCATCATTATGATCGGCAGATTATTCAATTTGCGTGAGTTGAGCAATAATAACTCATGCCACGACCTCAATATGAGTTAAAACGGGAGATCCAATATGCCAGTTTACAGTTTAGACGGGATTGCACCTAATTTACCGGAAGAAGGAACCTATTGGATTTCTGATAATGCGCAAGTCATGGGTAAGATCACGCTGGCTGAAGGTGTGGGCGTATGGTTTGGCGCTGTTTTGCGTGGCGACAATGAAATGATCTCAATTGGGGCAGGGACAAATATTCAAGAGAACTGCACCCTACATACGGATATGGGTTATCCGCTTATTGTTGGGGAAGGCTGTACAATCGGTCACAATGCAATTTTGCACGGTTGCCACTTGGGTGACAATACACTTATCGGCATGGGTGCCACGGTGTTAAACGGTGCGAAAATTGGAAAGAACTGCATTATTGGTGCCGGGGCGCTCATCACTGAAAACAAAGTGATTGCAGATAATTCATTGGTGGTTGGATCGCCTGGGAAGATCATCCGCGAAATTGACGCGAAAACCGAAGAGAGTTTGCGTGAAGGTGCCCAGCATTATGTGGATAATGCAATGCGATTTGCAAAAGGCCTAAAGCGTATCGACTAGAATTGAGAAAAAAAGTGCTGGTCCGCATGGGACAGACGCGGACCAGCAATAACCTGAGCCTTTATAGGGGGGACGAGGATAAGGTCAGGCTCAGGAAACCGAAATTATCCGAAAATCTAAATCTGCCGGAGTTCGTCCCCGATCTTCAATTGGCAGATGTTTAATCTAGTTTGTGGTGCCGACAGCTCCGCTATTGCCACGTCCAAGTTTCATCCATGCGCCTGCATGTTCAGAAGATTGGCGTTTGATAAAGCGATAACCTGTTTCGTGCCACAGTCGTACGTCGTTTCGCAGATTGTCGAGCACGTAATCACCGTAATCAGTACGCACCGTTAAGACAGCGTGTCCAGAGCCGTCTGGTTGGAGTACGACCGTGATCAGAAGATCAGCCGGTGAGAAACCTGCTTTCATAAGACTTGCGCGCTTGAGCAGCACATAATCTTCACAATCGCCTACTGTTCTTGGATAAGACCATACTTCTTCAACACCGTGAATTTGCATATCAGTTAGCGGTTTGATTTTGCGGTTTACAGCAGTATTGATCTTCAGCATCTTGTCCCATGCTTTTCTCGTGAGCTGCATTGGCCCTTGGTCCCGGCCGATGACACCGCACTCGTTCGGATGGGTTTTACAGAACTCGTAATGTCCGATTGGTGGATTTGTTTGACTGATTGGGCTTAGATAATCATGCGCTGCATATGCGTTACTTAATGATGCAGTGCCAAGCCCTATTAAAAGCGCACTTGTTTTTATTGTACTTTTGAATTGAACCATTTCGTTCTCCCCTGTGTGGGAAGGAATATGGCAGCACGCTTTTTATTTTGGCCAAATTTCGGCACTAAAATTAGATGCTAAATATCTGAAAAATATAGATAAATTTGATTATCCTTCTATTCAAATGCAATGATAATTTAGCTTAAAATAGAAGCGTATTTTTGGAAAAATTAGCTAAATTTGTAGCTAATATTGCGCAACCCGTTGTAATGCAAGGGATAGAGCCAATTCTGAAATTGGTCAGTTACATTGACAAGCCGTGTATTTATTATACGTGGAACTACGGTGTTATGTCAGGCGCGATAAAGAGAACGAATGAAATTCAGCAATTTAAGGCGATAAAAAAAATCAAAAAAAATGATTTTTTTTTGTGTTTTTGATCTTTTGCATTGTTCTGGGCAAAAAAAATCGCGGTTACAACCGCGATACATGTAGTAAAATGGAAGTCAGTTGAGTTCGTTAAAGGCGGTTTTCAAGCTCTTCAATGGGTTGAATATTGAGAAATTCCATTGAAATGCCAGTTTCAAAATGACGAATAACACGACCTTGCATAGAACCAAGCCATATCAATGTGCCTGTTTCAGGTTTAACATCGATTTCAAATGCAGCACCTGATACTGACAGGTCAATGATTCGAACTGGATATGTGCGACCGTCTTCTAATCGGATCTCAGAATTCATCTTACGTGGCGTCGTACGCTCGTGACGACGATCTTCTTCCATACCTAGCTCATGCTTATTTGCAAGCCAGGTTAGTTGTGCTGCTAATTTGTTTTGTTTGCGTGGAGTGGCGTTAATTGCAACTTCAAAACCATCTTTGGAAACTTTAATCACATGGCCCTCAAGCCGTCCAATCTGTTCGATATATGCGATTATTCTTTCACCGTGCTCGGGTAGGTGAGTAGCTTCTACGAAAGCAACTGCGGGAGACATTTCACTAATAAAACACTTTTGTTCTGTGTAGTCTTCTCGCATCATTCGACCCTGAAGTTCGACGCTAACACTATAAAATGTATTCGCTTCTTCGTTTTCAGTACCGATGTCTTTGCGTGCTGCCGATAGCATTTAACTTTCCCAAGCTCTTAAATTTGATTTTTAAACTAAAAGACTATGGTTAATAATGTGTAAGTTTTACGCGTAAAGGTGGACATAAATTCATTGAAAATGGTTTTAGTTTTTCACACCACCCTCGATTACAAAAAGATGACCAATTTGTTTGGCGTCTTCCGCGATTTTTCCACCTGATTTTATGGCAACGGCGCTTCCCAACGCATTGAAATCGACCGGTATTGTGTCTTTATCAAGATGCCTGATAGCGGTGAGGGACATGCCGATAATATGTTTGTTATTGCCCTGAAACCCATGAGATAATTGCGCAAGCGAACCAATCACACGATCAAATTTGCCATTTTCACTGACAAGAGGGAGCAAAATCATTTCAAGCTTATTGACGGTCCCCGATGTGGAGAGGCCATCTGCAGCAATAACAAATGGTTTCTGCTCGCTAGCGCATTGGGTTACGATAGAGCTAGGTTTTCGCTCCACACCGTTTAACCAAAGGCTGCTAAAGGACTTTCCGCGTAGATCATCTCCAAACATGGCACAAATATCACCACCGGCCAGATTAACCGACGCTATGTCGCCTATAAGTTCAAGCATGAATACTGAGGGCAAAATGTTACCGATATAGGCAGGTTCAAACACATGACGAGAAGGGGCGCAATCTTCGCCTCGTAACAAATTCCAATACTGGAATAGTTCTCTGCTGGTTTGATGTCGCATGACTATTTTACTCAATACACAAAAATGTCTTCGTTTAAACTTTTTCTATATTGCCATAGAATTGTTCATTATTGCCTAATTCCGCAAAAAGCTGCGCGTTAAGGTTAACAAATGGTTTCGCTTGCGAGTTTTAAATTCTAGTGGCAATGTGTGTTCAGGCTTCCATATGGAAATACTAGCACCCCAAATTGACCGATTTTGGTCACCGGCCACGTGAGCTTCATTTAAGAATTGCTCCGTGGCCTTTTTTTTATCGTAAAACTGAGATAGAGAAGGCTTCTGCCTATCCAATTGAAATATCGGACAATTTAATGAATCAAATAAATGAAGACGCGCGAAGTGAAGAACAAACAAATCCTCCGATATTTAATCTTCCAAATGTGATTTTGTTGTTTTTGTTAATCATGGTGGCTGTGCAGGTCGCGCGCGATATGTTGCTAAATGATCAGCAAAATATTGCTCTTATTGTGAATGGTGCTTTTATTCCGCAAAGATATTTGTTTGCAGCATCCGATCAAAATTTGGCGTATTTTACGAGCCCAGTAACATATTCATTCATCCATGGCGGTTATGGTCATCTCGCAGTAAATAGCCTTTGGTTGGCAGCATTTGGTGCCGTTGTTGCCAGACGTTTGGGAACGGCGCGGTTTATTATATTTTGGGTGTTGTCTGCTTGTGCCTCTGTTGCATTTTTTGCGTTTTTAAACTGGGGAGGATCTATCCCGGTGGTTGGCGCATCTGGCGTTGTTTCAGCGTTAATGGGTGCCGCAGCGCGGTTTGCTTTTCCTTTGGGTGGCAGATTTAATCGTGAAAAAGCGCATTTCTTACCGCGTCAATCATTTGCTGATGTTCTGCAGAATAGGACTGTTTTAGTTTATTTAGCATTCTGGTTTGGGATTAGTTTGCTACCTGTAATAGGCTTTGGTGCGTCAGGCAATGCAAGCACTATTGCGTGGGAAGCGCATATCGGTGGTTTCTTGTTTGGTTTTCTTTTCTTTAACCTATTTGATCATAAAGACTGGTAAAAGTTGCAAATTCGCCAAAAATGGCGGTACACTGTGAGTCTATCGGAAAGGGTGGTTTTCCGAGATTAGACATTCCCTTTTCGTTATGTCGCTGCTTGGCAGCGAGACTTTAAGTTGGTCAACGATATGAGGAGGATGCAATGACTGTTAAGCAGATTTTGGATGAAAAGGGCTATAGCGTATCAACTATGGCAGCAACCGAAACCATTGCCGAAGCGATCGATTTTTTAGCTGGCAACAAATTTGGTGCGGTTGTCGTTTCCTCCAAGACCCAGGAAGTTGCTGGAATTCTCTCCGAAAGGGATATCGTTCGTACCATCTCTGAAAATGGCAAGGACGCAATAGACTATCCAATTTCCAAGGTAATGACCAAGAATGTGAAAACCTGTAAGGCGACTACGAGCGTTATGGAAGTCATGGAAATCATGACGAAGGGTGGCTTCCGACATATTCCAATCGTTGATGACGAGAAATTGAGCGGAATCATTTCAATCAGGGATGTGATTAAGCACCGCATGAACGAGGTTGAGCGCGAAGCGGAAGAAATTAAAGCCTATATTGGTGCCGGCTAAGACCTATTCAGCATAAACAAGCTTTGGATTGTCTGATCCAATGCCTTCAACGCGTCTATAAAAGCAAGATTTTCGACCCGTGTGGCAGGCGACCTTATCGCCTGTCATCTCAACTTCAATGATAACGGCATCTTGGTCACAATCTGTGTACATAGTTTTCACATATTGCATATTGCCCGAGGTTTCGCCTTTTTTCCAAAGCGCCTGACGTAACCGGGAATAATAATGCGCGATACCTGTTTCAATCGTAAGCGCTAACGCTTCAGCGTTCATATGTGCGAGCATGACGATTTGGCCACCATTTGCATCCACAACAACGGATGTTACGAGTCCTTTCTCATCAAATTTTGGTGTGAAAGGTCCTTCTTGTTCGAGCACTTTTTTATCGCTCGATGGTGACTGAAAGCTGATGGTCATAGTTTTAATTTTTACCAATTGACGCCATAAATTTTAATTGCTCGTCTGTATTGTTTTCGTATTCACCAGTAAATGATGACGTAACGGTAACAGAGCCTTGTTTTTTAATGCCACGCATTGACATGCACATATGTTCGGCCTCGATCACAACAGCAACGCCTTTCGGTTGAAGCGCTTCTGTGATCGAATTCGATACCTGCGCAGTCATAGATTCTTGCGTTTGCAAGCGTTTTGCAAAGATGTCTATCACGCGGGCGATTTTTGATAGGCCCACAACTTTTCCGTCGGGCAGATAAGACACATGTGCTTTACCGATAATTGGCACCATATGGTGTTCACAATGCGAAAAAAATGGAATATCGCGAATTGTGACGGCACCGGAATAGCCAGATACTTGCTCAAACGTACGACATAGCTCCTCATCCGGATCCAGGTGATAGCCAGCGTAAAGCTCTTCATAGGCTTTTACGACGCGTTTAGGTGTGTCGAGCAGACCTTCACGCGCGGGATCTTCGCCGATCCAGCGAAGTAGAGTTTCAACCGCCGCTTCAGCTTCTTCGCGGGAAGGTTTTTGAACTTCACCACGCTCAGTGCTGTTGGCTAATATGTTTTTAACAATGGCGTCCATCTTCAACTCCGAAACCCTGCTATTCGACTTTTGAGTGTTGTCTACAGGGAACAAATTTAAAATATCAATTTGGTCTTTATGTGTTTTGTCTTTCCGACACAAGTCATTATATAGTAATTATATCTTGAAATTCGAGTGAATATTTTGGAAATGATATGATAGATAAAGTCTATAATGCTAAGATATTGGAATTTGCGGGAAATATATCCCATATCGGCGCCCTAGAAGATGCGGATGCTGAAGCGATTGCGCACTCTAAATTGTGTGGTTCCAAAGTAAAAATCTGGCTCAAAGTTTCCAATGGTTTGGTCACAAATTTTGGTCATGACGTAAAAGCCTGTGCTCTTGGTCAGGCGACGTCATCGATTATGGCAAATCATATCATCGGTGCAACACCTGATGAGTTGCGCGAAGTTCGCGATCAAATGTGGGCGATGTTGAAAAAAAATGGTGCACCGCCTGAAGGTCGGTTTGAGGATTTAAAATATTTAGAACCAGTGCGAGAATATCGCGCGCGCCATGCATCAACCATGCTGACTTTTGATGCAGTTGTGGATGCGCTTGACCAAATCGAGCATTCAAAAGTCGCTGTTTAGTCTCTGTTATGGATAAACCCATTGAAAAAAAATCTTTGTCGCGAAATTGGCAAGGGAGCTGGCCCAAAACACCTGGTCGATTGCTGGGCGTTGGTTTTATCCGTCTTTATCAACTGACATTATCAGGATTTATCGGCAATTCCTGCCGGCATTTGCCCACTTGTTCTGAATATGGATATGAAGCAATTGCGCGGTATGGCTTGTGGACCGGCGGTTGGATGGCAGCCATTCGTGTCGCTAAATGCGGTCCATTTGGCACGCATGGGCATGATCCAGTGCCTGAAGAACTATCGCCTACTCACCGTTGGTGGCTGCCTTGGCGGAAATAAATTTGGGCGCCGATAAATAGCGGCTGGCGAGAGCTGGGCGCAAGGAAGCTTTGATATCTGTTTGCTCGCAATGAAGTTTAGGCTTTACCTTGTAACGTCATCACGTTAAAAGCGGCCAGCTTTCGAAGCTGAATAATATCAACCACCCGCATTTGTAGGCGGGACTGGATAAAGGAGCATACCCCATGGCAGACGCCATTACTCTCTCATTCCCTGATGGTTCTGAACGACAATATGATGCTGGTACTACTGGCCGTGATGTTGCAGAATCAATTTCAAAATCTCTTTCAAAAAAATCTGTCGCGATCGCTATTGATGGCGTTATGCAGGATTTGACCGACCCGATCACCAATGGTGCCGTTGAAATCATTACACGCACTGATGATCGCGCGCTAGAGCTCATCCGACATGATGCTGCCCACGTGATGGCTGAAGCTGTGCAGGAATTATATCCTGGCACGCAGGTGACAATTGGACCGGTTATCGAAAACGGTTTTTTCTACGATTTTGCCAAAGATACTCCGTTTACCCCGGAAGATTTACCAAAGATCGAAAAGAAAATGCGCGAAATTATTGCGCGCAACGACAAATTCACCAAGGAAATCTGGACACGTGAAGAAGCAAAGCGCGTGTTTAAAGAAAAAGGTGAAGACTATAAAATCGAACTCATTGATGCGATCCCCGGCGACGAAGATCTCAAGATCTATTTCCAAGGTGATTGGTTTGATTTGTGTCGTGGACCGCATATGGCGTCGACGGGACAAGTTGGTACCGCGTTTAAACTCATGAAGGTTGCAGGTGCTTATTGGCGCGGTGATTCTGAAAATGAAATGCTGACCCGTATTTATGGAACTGCATGGGCTGATCAAGAGCAACTTGATGCACACCTGAAAATGCTTGAAGAAGCGGAAAAGCGTGATCACCGTAAACTCGGCCGCGAGATGAATCTTTTCCATTTCCAAGAGGAAGGCCCTGGCGTTGTGTTCTGGCATAGCCAAGGCTGGAAGGTTTTTCAAACGCTCCTCGCTTACATGCGTAGACGCATTGAAGGTGACTATGAGGAGGTGAGTACTCCTCAAGTGCTGGTGACTGACCTTTGGGAAACATCCGGCCATTGGGGTTGGTATAAAGAAAATATGTTTGGTATTCGCTCAGCTGACCCTGAAGCAGAAGATCAACGTACATTTGCGCTTAAACCGATGAACTGCCCCGGTAATATTCAGATATTCAAACATGGATTGAAAAGTTATCGTGATTTACCAGTTCGTATGGCCGAGTTTGGGTTGGTGCACCGCTATGAGCCATCTGGCGCGCTGCATGGTTTGATGCGTGTTCGTGGCTTCACGCAGGATGATGCCCATGTTTTCTGTACTGAAGAACAGCTTGAAGATGAAATCCTGAAAATCAACGATCTTATGATGAGCGTGTATGATGATTTCGGGTTTGAAAAGGTAGAGGTCAAACTAGCGACCAGACCGGAAAAGCGCGTCGGCACAGACGCTATGTGGGACTATTCAGAGCAGATTCTTCGCAGTGCGCTTGAAAAAATGGCTGCTGAAGATCCACGCATTAGCATTGGTATCAATGAAGGTGAGGGTACCTTCTATGGACCTAAGTTTGAATATACGCTGAAGGACGCCATTGGCCGAGATTGGCAATGCGGTACCACGCAGGTCGATTTCAATCTGCCGGAACGTTTTGGAATGTTCTACATTGATGCTGATTCTGAGAAGAAACAACCAGTGATGATCCATCGCGCAATCGGTGGTTCACTTGAGCGGTTTTTTGGAATGGTACTTGAGAACTATGCCGGCCATTTCCCACTTTGGTTAGCGCCTACTCAAATCGTTGTTGCGACCATTACATCTGAAGCTGAAGAATATGCTTTGGAAGTTGCAAAGGAATTGAAGGCGGCTGGCTTGCATGTTGATACTGATTTCAGAAATGAAAAGATCAACTACAAGGTCCGCGAACATTCGGTGACAAAGGTTCCTGTGATCATTGTATGTGGTCGACGCGAAGCCGAGGAGCGGACAGTGAATATTCGTCGCTTGGGCAGTCGCGATCAGACGCCGATGTCTTTGGAAGAAGCTGTCAGCTCCTTAAAACTTGAGGCAACACCACCTGATTTGCTGAGAAAAATGGCTGATTAATTCAGTTTCGAAAATGACAATCCCGCTTGTAACGTTTTATCATTCAGGCGGGGTTTTTAATTGGCGAGTAGCACTTCAACATCAGAATTTCTACCCGGGGAAACGTGAAAGTCCAATGGATATTCATTGTCCTGATGGAGCGCGATGACTGTGTAATCACCCTCTGAAAGTACTAATCTGGGAAAAGCTCCAACCATTTCACCGATAATATCACCGGATGATGAATATACCGACCACGCGGTGTCAGCAATACCTTCGCCACCTTCTTTAGATACGAGTTTAAAGGTTACTTCGGCTGCTCTATGGTTCATGAGAACTTCGGTGAGTTTTCCTTTCTCCACGCGCACATCTGCTCGTGTTACCGCATTCACATCGCCATATTTGGACACAACGTGATAGGTGCCTTCGTTTAATCTGACAATGAGATTTGGTTTGACGAATTCTAAGATCAATTGCCGATCTGTGTCTGCAACAGCATCTTGTTCGCCGCTATAAATGGAAAAGTTCAAAAGTGCCGGGGACAGCCGGGTATTGCTGCCAGATGCTGCTTTAAGAATGATGCCACCCGCATCCAGGATGAATTTCTGAGGGGGAATTTCAGCGTCGGGCGTCACCGAAAGCTTCTTTGTGACACTGGCGCGGCCAAAGGCAACGTGGACAAAGTAATCGCCGGGCTCAAAGTCCATTGATGTTGATCCACCTTCCGCAGCGGCGATTAACCTGAGTTTGCCTTCTTCATCTGGGGTAGGATCAAAGACCCGCCAAATGAGGCCCGTTTGAATGGGTGCGCCTTCCTCTAAGAGCACCGCTTCAAGGGCGACAGTGATGGCTGTTGCTGAATTTTGCGCTGGATTTTCCGTTGGTGTGAAATCCTGCAGCCCTGGCAATTGAATATCAGGTTGTTGTTCGACCTTAAAATTATTCTGTGCGTGCACATTGGTTGAAAATGCGATGGCTATTATTCCCATCCATAACCAGGCTTTAAGTCTCAAAATCATAACCCACACGCTTATTGATCGTCTCAATGTTCTTTTAACATCAGAAACTCTTTGATGGAAATCATATAATTCTCAAAATAGTGGCTGGAATTAGATGGTTGAGTTGATTATCTATTTTGAAAAGTTATTTGATCGAATTGGGGCAGATATTTTGTTTTATAACAGCAACGAAAATCAGCATGGGCTTGCACATGATCCATTTAAAGCAATTGTTGCGCCCAGACCCATTGGTTGGATTGGAAGTAAGGCGGCTGATGGCAGTTTAAATTTGGCGCCTTATTCGTTTTTCAATGCAATAGCCGATGATCCCAAATTGGTTATGTTTGCATCAGGTGGCAAAAAAGACAGTGTTCGAAATTGCGAGGAAACCGGAGTGTTTAGCGTCAACATGGTCGGGTTTTCCCAAGTGGAGGCAATGAACCAAAGTTCCGCACCTTATGATCACGGCGTCGATGAATTTGAAAAGTCGGGCCTCACATCGCATCAATGTGAGTTGATTAATGCGCCGCGCGTTGTTGGGGCATTTGCAGTTTTGGAATGTAAAGTGACGGACATTATAAGACCAAAAACAATTGATGGTGAGCATCCAGGTGCATATTTGGTCACAGGGCAGGTGATGGGCATTCACATTCGAGATGATGTCATTGTTAATGGACGGATAAGTGCTGATAAAACCCAAACCGTATCCCGCCTTGGATATATGGATTATGCGGTGGTTAAAGATGTTTTTGAAATCAAGCGTCCAAAGCTCTGAATACTGATATCCAATAAATTTCTAATCTTCAAAGATTAATAAACATGATGAACGGATCGTAAACCTTTTGCCGATAGGCTCTTTCAAACTTGGACATACCAGCTTGGAATGAGTCGTAAATAATGATCATCAAAGAGTTTCTACAATGGACCGTAAATTCTGATACGAAATCCCGCGTTATGGCGGTTAGGGCACTCTGTGAAGCCTATATTTCAGGTCAGTTTACACCTGAAGAAATGCATGCTGCCGAAGGTTCAATGGCATTGTTGTTGGAGGATCTATCTCCTTCCGTCCGTAAAGAAATGGCGAGTGTTTTAGCTCATTCTGTTAACGTTCCCACCATGATCATTAATGCTTTAGCGCAGGATCAAATTGAAGTTAGCGCACCTGTTTTAGCCTTTTCACCGCTGCTTAGCGACAATAGTTTGGTTGATCTCATTGCGAAAGGCGACTTTGCGCAACAATTTATCATCGCCAAGCGCGATTATCTAAGTGCGTCCGTGTGTGCGGCTTTGGTCGAAGTCGGCGATAAAGAGGCGGTTCTTGCACTGCTTGATAATCCCAATGCCCATATCGCGAAGCTGTCCATTTCCCGACTTGCTGAACGTTTCGGGTATTATGGTCCGATCCGAAGCCAATTGTTGGAACGCGGTGATCTGCCATCAGATACCCGCCATAAATTGGTAGAAGAGCTTTCCAATACATTTGCAAATTCACCGCTTGTTGGTGCGCTTATGGGCAAAGATCGTCTGGTAAATGTCACCAAAGATGCCTGTTTTCACGCAACGATTTCGCTTGCCGAAACAACGCATGGCGATGATATGTTAGCCCTTGTTGAGCATTTGCGCATTTCCGGCAAGCTCACGCCGGCATTTTTAATGCATGTTCTGACGATTGGGAATGTCGATTTCTTCGCAACGATTATTGAGAAACTCTCTGGCAAACCAATCTCGCGTATCCGTGCAATCCTTGGTGATGGGCACAGCTCTGTTGTCAACGCGCTTTATGTGTCAGCAGGTTTAGATGCAGATATTTGTCCAGCATTTGTGAGCGCAACTTTATTGTGGCGCAAGGCTTCATCGAACAATCATCATATGTCTGGGGATCAGATCACAGAATATTTGATGGAAGAATATTATGATGAATTACATCAGGACACAGCAATTGCCGAACTCTTGATGATGCTCGAAAATATCCAGTTTACGCAGCGCCGTAAATTGGCCAAGCAATTCGCATTGTCTTTGACATATGAAGCGGCGTAAACCGCTTAGATATCCAAATTGTCAACGAATTCAGCGTTATCCTGAATAAATCTAAAGCGTGCTTCGGGTTTTGTACCCATCAGATCGTCCACAGCCTTATTGGTGTTTTCGATAATCACATCATCGATCTCAACCTTAAGCAATGTACGCTTGCCCGGCAGCATGGTTGTTTCTTTCAACTGAGCTGGCAACATTTCTCCGAGACCTTTAAAACGTCCGATTTCGACCTTACCACGCCCTTTGAACTCGGTTTCCAACAGCTCAGCTCTATGCGCGTCATCGCGTGCATAAAGCGTTTTACCACCCTGTGAGATCCGGTAGAGCGGTGGTACGGCGAGATATAAGTGACCTTCGCGAATAAGCTGCGGCATTTCTTGATAGAAAAATGTGATCAATAATGACGCAATATGCGCACCATCGACATCGGCATCAGTCATGATGATGATGCGATCATAACGCAGATCATTTTCATGATATTTCGACCGTGTTCCGCAACCGAGCGCTTGAATAAGATCAGCAAGTTGCTGGTTGGCGGTAATTTTTTCACGACCGGCACTGGCCACATTCAAGATTTTACCGCGTAAGGGCAAAATAGCTTGATTTTTACGATTTCGAGCCTGTTTGGCTGATCCACCCGCTGAATCACCCTCCACGATGAAGAGTTCAGCACCTTCGGAGGTGTTTTGGCTACAATCAGCGAGTTTGCCAGGAAGGCGGAGCTTTCGAACAGCGGACTTGCGGTTAACTTCTTTTTCCTTGCGGCGACGCAAACGTTCTTCGGAGCGTTCAACAACCCATTCGAGTAGTTTGGCAGCTTCTTGCGGGGAATCCGCCAGGAAGTGGTCAAATGCATCGCGCAATCCATTTTCGACAATGCGCTGTGCTTCAACCGTTGCAAGTTTGTCTTTCGTCTGGCCGACAAATTCAGGTTCACGGATATACACTGACAACATGCCGATCGCAGAAATCATCACGTCATCAGTTGTAATCTGCGCGGCTTTTTTATTGCCTGTGAGCTCACCATAAGCTTTCAAACCGCGGGTGAGGGCAATTCGAAAGCCGGCTTCATGTGTGCCGCCATTTCGGGTCGGGATGGTGTTACAATACGATTCAACCGAGCTATCACCGGCATGCCATGCAACGGCCCATTCAAGTGAGCCATGACCACCCGTGCGCTCGCTTTTGCCTGAAAAAATATCACGGCAAACACGATGGTTTTTACCCAAAGTATGCTCCAGGTAATCTTTTAAACCACCCGGATAATGGAACTTGTCTTTAGCAGGGACGGGGCCACCTTCTTTAAGCAGAGATGGTGCGCAGATCCAGCGGACTTCAACACCGCCGAATAGATACGCCTTTGACTGAGCCATTTTATAAAGACGCGCAGGATCAAATTTAACATCATCGCCAAAGATTTGCGCATCAGCATGGAAACAAACTTTTGTACCACGACGATTATGCACTTCGCCGAGTTCTTCCAGACCACCTTGCGGCAAACCACGGGAGAAACGCTGACGATAGAGGCGTTTATCGCGCGCAACTTCGACATACATATCATCCGACAGCGCGTTCACCACTGAGATGCCCACACCGTGAAGACCACCAGATGTTTCATAAACTGAGCTGTTAAATTTACCACCTGCATGGAGCTTGGTCAGAACGACTTCAAGCGTTGAAAGACCTTCATCGGCATATTGGGGGTGGATATCGACGGGAATTCCGCGGCCGTTATCAGTGACAGAAATATAGCCGTTTTCATCTAATTCAATTTCGATAAAACTCGCATGTCCGGCAACCGCTTCATCCATGGAGTTATCGATGATCTCAGCAAAAAGGTGATGCAGCGCGTTGACATCCGTGCCGCCGATATACATGCCGGGACGGAGGCGAACTGGCTCCAAACCTTCCAGCACTTCAATCGCATTAGCGCCATATTCGCCATCACCTTGCGGTTTAGTGGCTGGCTTTTTTGCCGCTGGTTTGGGTGCTGAAGGCGGGGTTGCAGCTGGCTTTACAGGTGCAGAGGGCGCACTTGTTTTCAAATTTGTCGCTTTATTATTGTCTCTTGTTTCTGGTGCTGGCGTTGAGCTGCCAAATCCAGAAAATAGATCATTTGAATCATCCATAAATTCTTGCCGCAATTAACCTGTTCGAATCACTTATTTACCGTCATAATGTAACCAAATTAGGGAGCCTTGTCCGCGTGTACTCTTCATTTACATCTCGTTATAGGCATTTTTTCTTGTGCGGAGCGTTATTATGCGTCGCTCTTGGTTCACTCTTTGTCCCATTTAACGCACAGGCGCTGGAAATCAAACCATTTAAGGATAAGTTGTTTGCTTATCCGCAAATTTTAGAATCGCGCGACAATGGCGATTACTTGCTGGTAAAATACGACAAAGAAGTGGATTTGCATGGTCGGGATCAAATTCCCATTCGCCGTGTAAAGAACAAATATGTCAAAGGCGGACTTCGACGCCACACAACATCGCAAGAATTTGAGTTTGAAGGCCGTAATATTGAAATCAGTTTTGTTGCGCGAAAAGGTGCTCCAAAATTCACTGTTATCTTCATTCACGGGGCCAAGGGTGATCGTCGTCTTGGGATGAAAGACTATACTTTTGGCGGCAATTTTAATCGCTTGAAGAATATCGCATTGCAAAATGGCGGACTTTATATGACGCAGACCGTAAGAGAGTTCTCCAAAGAGGGCGTGGCCGATGCGCGTGCGCTTGTGAGATATCTGCATGATGTGAAAAAGGCACCCAATATCATCATGGTATGTGCTTCCATGGGTGGTCAGATTTGTAACAAAATGGCACATAATCACAATGACGTTGCACGATTGAGCGGTATCGTTTTGCTGGGTGCTATCCCGGATCGCAATTTACTTCGATCACATGCGATCACTGTGGGTCTGCCAATTGTGATTGCCCATGGCAATGATGATAGTGTTTATCCTTGGTCTATTCAGCAAGAAATCTACAACTCGATCAAGCGGCGTGAATCACGTTATCCAATTCAGCTTGTTTTGTTTGATACGGGTCGACATGGCACACCGATCCGCATGATTGATTGGCGAATGACCCTAAATTGGCTGTTTCGACGTTCTTAAAATGCGATCCAAGAGCTTAATTGGTTCTTAACTACAAAGCGGGAAATTCATGATTTCCTACGCTTCAGTAATACTATTTCATCAGTCCAATGATATGTTTTCGATGGGGTAAATTGAAGACAAAAATCATGGACGCTAAATCCAATATTAAACATACACCACTTTGCGTGGACTTAGATGGAAGCCTAATTGCGACTGATACGCTTTGGGAAGGCTTGGCTGCATTGCTGATGCGCAAGCCTTTAATGATCTTCCAAGTTATTAATTGGCTACTTGCTGGCAAGGCCGTTTTGAAGAAAAACGTTGCCGAGCATACTGATCGCACCGCTGAAGATTGGCCGGTACGAGACGAAGTGGTGGACTATATCAATCTCGCCAAAGCCGAGGGCCGCAAGGTTTATTTGGTGACGGGTGCTGCAGAAAAGACTGCACATGCTATTTCCAGGCACTTGGATCTTTTTGATGGGGTCTATCATAGTGATGACGATCTTAATCTTACGTCGACGCGCAAACGCGACAAACTCATCAAAGAGTTTGGTGATGGTGGATTTGATTATATCGGCAACAGCGCTGATGATATTGCTGTTTTCGACAGTGCTCGCAAAGGTATTGTGGTTGCACCTGACCGTGCGGCGAGGAACTGGCAGAAGCAAAATCAGTCCGAAGAAGTGCATACAAAACCTTCTGGGATTAAAACTGTACTTAAAGCTATCCGGGTTCACCAATGGCTTAAAAACGTACTGATTGCTGTGCCGTTGTTCTTAAATCACACAGTGTTTGATGTGGATGCTGTCCTGGCAGCTGTTATCGCATTTTTCTCTTTTAGTTTCTTTGCGTCTTCGGTTTATATCGTGAATGATCTGTCCGATTTGAAGGCTGATCGCGCGCACCCGACCAAGCGTAAGCGTCCATTGGCGAGCGGAGCCATTTCTATTCCGCATGCCGCGCTTTTGTGGGTCGGTTTGCTCTCAGCATCGGCTTTTTTAGCCACGCTTTTGCCGATTGAGTTCTTTTATGTGATGATCTTGTATGCCATCGTTACTACAGCCTACACATTTGTGCTGAAACGCAAATTGCTGGTTGATGTTTTCACGCTTGCAGGCCTTTATACGATCCGCATTATCGCAGGTGCGTTCGCCACAAGCAGTCCATTATCGTTTTGGCTATTGGCATTCTCGGTCTTCTTCTTCCTGTCGCTTGCTCTTGTCAAACGCTATGTCGAATTGGCAGAAGGTGAACAGGACGAAGATACAAAGCTTCTTGGGCGTGGTTATTTTGGCTTGGATACAGCCATGCTGGCGCAGGGTGGGGTATCGGCCGCATTTACATCTGCAATGGTTCTAGCGCTTTATATCAATAGCCCGGAATTCAGTGAAATGTATGACAATCCGTGGGTCTTGTGGCCGCTGGTGCCAATCATTTTATACATGCTTTTACGCATCTGGATTTTGGCAGGTCGTGGTCAGGTCCACGAAGATCCGGTGGTGTTTATCATGCGCGATTGGCGCAGCCAATTAACGATGGTTGCTGGTGGTGTGCTTATCTTAGGAGCCATGTTGTAATATGCATGTGCAAAGCCACGATAATGACCTTCAAAGCTGGGGGCGTGTTGAACGCTTAAAGCGAACCATTATTGGGCGCGAAGACTTGCTGAATACAAATGGGCAGGTTTTGCCATTTGGCAATGGACGTTCTTACGGGGATTCCTGTCATAGCGATAGCGGAGTGTTAATTGACACTCGGTCAAATGCGCGTATCCATAATTTCGATCCACAAACCGGAATTTTAGAAGCAGACGCTGGGGTGTTGCTGGTAGATATTCTCCATCATGTTATCCCGCATGGATATTTTTTAGAGGTCACGCCAGGTACGTCCTATATCACGCTGGGTGGTGCGATCGCCAATGATGTGCATGGCAAAAACCATCATGTCAAAGGCACATTTGGTCATTGTGTTCAATCATTTACGCTGCTCAGGTCAGATATTGATTCAGTTTTGATGTGCTCTCGCGATGAAAATGCGGACTTGTTCGCCGCGACCGTCGGTGGCATGGGTTTAACCGGCGTGATCGAGACAGTTTGTCTACGATTGATGAAGGTCTCGTCACCGGACATTCAGCAAAAGTCGATTCGATTCAATCATTTGGATCAGTATTTTGATATCTGTGATGAAATGGACCAGCGCCATGAATATTCAGTCGCATGGATCGATCAGCTAACATCAGGTCAAAATTTTGGACGCGGTGTTTTAATGGCTGGTGATCATGCCGAATTGGGCGAGGGTGGTCTCACATTGCCTAAACCGGCCAAACTATCAGTGCCTTTCACGCCGCCAATTAATTTGATCAATAAGTATAGCCTTTCAGCTTTTAATGCAGCTTATTTTCATAAGGCGAAAGCGGGAACGCATGAAAGCATAGCGCCGTGGCAGGGCTATTTTTATCCGCTGGATGCGATCAAAGGGTGGAACAAATTATATGGTCCGAAAGGCCTTTTTCAGCATCAATCAGTTTATCCGCTGGTAGGTGGACGAGAGACAACTATCAAACTTTTGGAATGCGCCAAACGCCACGATCATGCGTCGTTTTTAACGGTGCTCAAACGGTTTGGCACCAAGAATTCTGTGGGCTTGTTTTCCTTTCCGCGTGAAGGTTTTACCCTTACTTTGGATTTTGCCAATCAAGGTGCGCGCACGCTTAAATTCTTGCGTGAACTCGATGAGATCGCGGTTGAAGCCGGTGGTGCAGTTAATCCTTACAAAGATCAACGCATGGCACCTGATGTTTTCGAAGCATCATTTCCTGATTGGGAGCGCTTGGAAAACCATCGCGATCCAAAATTCATGTCTAATTTTTGGCAACGAACAGCAATGCAATTGAATGTAAGTGTGCCAGCGTGAAACTAGATACATTTTTAAACAAATTGTACTGCGCTGCTGAACCTGAAATTCATTTGTTTTTGTTACACAAGTTTTGGAACGAAAATTCTGGGACGAAATTATGAAGTTTATTTGGTTTATCTTATTCACGGTCTTAACCAATGCCGCTGCGCAACTGATGTTGAAGCAGGGCATGACGATGGTTGGGCCACTTAATATCACGGCAGAGAACGCGATCATCCGCGTGTTTCAGATTCTCTTTCAGCCGTGGGTCTTTGCGGGACTTGTCGTCTTTGTCATTTCCATGGTGTCGCATTTATTTGTGCTGACCAAAGTTGAACTATCATTTGCTTATCCATTTATTTCGCTGGCTTTTGTGACGGTCACAGTTTTCGCTGTTGTTTTCTTCGGGGAGGAAATCAACCAGTGGCGCATTCTGGGCATTGCACTCATCTGTTTGGGAACATTCTTCGTCGCAAAGTCAGACACATCTCAAAAACAAACCCTCGCGCATGAGGTCATAGAAGAAAAACAAATCGGGTTGAACCCTGATACTGCAGGAAGGTCGTAATTATGAAGCATATTATCTTTGGTGGGGATGGCTTTGTTGGTTCGCATTTAGCGCCAAAGCTATTAGATGATGGACAAGAAGTTGTCGTTGTCGATATCAAGAATAGCGGACACAAACATTATAAAGATGTTCAGTTTGTTGAGTTAGATATCACACAGGCTGATCAGTTTTCAAAAGTCGACATTGCTGCAGATGATGTGGTTTACAATATGGCAGCGACCATGTTGTCACCTTTGCAGATCCGATCAAAACGTTATGACTTTTTCTGGCCGGTGAACTTTCACGGCGCTGGCAACATTATGAGATCCATGGACAAAGCGAATGCGTCGAAATTGGTTCAGTTTACGACGGATATGGTTTACGGCCATACAATTGTTAGTCCGCAGACTGAAGATCACCCAATTGCGCCGCTTGGTGAATATGGTGCGTCTAAATGGGCAACAGAACAAGCTTGTCATGATTGGCGCGAGAAGGGCATGGATATTTCTATTTTCCGCCCGCGCTTGATTATCGGACCTGGTCGTTTGGGGATTTTGGAAAAGCTCTTCAAGCTGATTGATTTGAATTTGCCAGTCCCAATGATTGGCTCGGGTAAAGCACCATATCAGTTTATTTCTGTATATGATTGTGCTGAAGCTGCGCGATTAGCGTGGAAAGCAGATTTCCCAAATGATGCGTATAATCTAGGGTCGTCAAACCCACCATCTGTACGTCAATTATTGGGTGGTTTGATTAAGCATGCGAATTCAAAATCATTCTTGCTGCCAACACCTGGATTTGCGGTGAAAAAAACCCTCGCTTTGCTTGATCTTATGAACATGCCGATCATGGATCCAGAGCAATATTTGATTGCTGACGAAATGTGCGTTCGTGAAACGGGCCGCGCAAAAGAAGCTATGGGTTTTGTGCCGCAATATAACGATATGGATATGCTGATCGCAGCTTATGACGAATATCGCGGCAATATTGCGCAAAGCACGTCACAAAAACTAAACGCAGTTCCTGCTGAATAATAGCCAGCTGAAAGTTAGATTGGAAACGAGTATGTTAAACGCAGTTAAAGAAGAAATTTCAGCAGATGTGGAATTTGCACCGGTGGATGTGAAAGTTAAACGCCCGAATTTGCTGACGGTTGATGATGCCAAACAAATGGATCTCGCCGATATGACGGAATTTTTCAAAGACCATGTCAATCCGGGGCAATTGCACTTTATGAAGCTGCTGGGCTTCCATAAGGTGAAGATTGAAAGCGCGGAAGGCATGGTATATCGCGATCAAAATGGCCGTGAGATCCTTGATTTCTTCGGTGGATTTGGCTCGCTTGCCTTTGGTCACAACCATCCACGTATCTTGGATGCACGAAAGACTTTCCAGGATGAAAAACGCCATGAAATCGCAATGGCATTTCTATCGCAATATAATGTGGCCTTGGCTAAAAATTTGGCGGAAATCGCACCTGGTGACTTGAATATGGTGTTTTTGGGCTCTTCTGGCTCTGAAGCCATGGAAGCTGCGGTGAAAGTTGCTGAACGTGCTGCTGGTCCGAAAAAATCGAAAATTGTTTATGCCGAGAATTCATTCCATGGCAAAACCAAAGGCGTTTTATCCGTCACAGATTCACCGCTTTATAAAGGTGAGTTTAAGCTGGTTGAAAATACCGTTCGTGTGCCATTTGCAGATATTGATGCTATTCGAAATGCATTTGAGAGTGATCCGGAAATTGGTGTGATTGTGCTGGAGACCATCCAAGGTGGCGGCGGCATTATCAAAGCTGAACCGGAGTTCTGGCAAGAGCTTCGCGCTTTATGTGACAAACACGGCGTGCTGTGGGTTGCCGATGAAGTGCAATGTGGTATGGGCCGTTCGGGGCAGTTCTTTGCCTTTGAATATGCCAATGTCGTTCCTGATGTGACTGCGCTTGCAAAATCGCTTGGGGGTGGCAAATGCGCCATGGCAGCGATGATTGCAACAACAGATGTTTATATGAAAGCTTATGGTACACCAAAGACAGCTCTGATCCATGGTCAGGCTACATTTGGCGGTATTGGCGAAGCTTGTGTGACGTCGATTGAAGGTTTGAATATCCTGTATGATGAGAACTTGATCGAAAATGCAGCTCAAACAGGCGGATATCTCTTGCAACGCCTTGAAAAGCTGCAGGAAAAATATCCAAAGCTCATCAAAGAAGTGCGTGGCCAAGGGCTAATGGTTGGGCTCGAATTCCATGACTTCAGCCAAACATTGCCTATGGTTTTGCGTCCAGTTGTGTCCGTTCTTGATGAAAAGCTGAAAGGTTCACTCTCTGGCTTTATCGGTTCGCTCATGTTGCGTGATTATGATGTTTTGGTGGCATTTACTGAATATAATCGAAATGTCATTCGTCTCGAACCACCATTGATTTGTGAGCAACGTCATGTTGATCAGTTCATCTCAGCGCTCGATGATCTTTTGGGACGCGGCATTGTCCGGATCGTCAAAGACTTTGTCGCCAGCCAGGTGAAATAAAACCTGCAAATTTAAGAATTATCAGATGGAGCGCTCTCGGTTTGTTCGACCGGGGGCGCTTTTTTGATATAGGCGTCATAACAATCATTGAGACGAATGCGCTTATGATTAACATCAATGGCTGGTTTATAAATCTGATAGATCTCTTCAACGGTGAAGAGAATGGGGCAGGTTGAACGCAAGATGATGTCTGCACTTTGAACAGAATTTGAAACCTCTTCACTCATTCCACTCAATGTTCGGCCAGAATCTGCGCCAATCTGCACATATTTCGGTGCGTTTCGGTTCATCAAAAACGGGAAGGGATTTGTGAAGTCGAGCGTTAAGATCGTGTCGAATTTCACATCATTTTCTGCTTCGTAATCATAGATGGATTGGATGGCTTCATCCATGAGGTGATACCACAGGATCTGGAAATCTGGCTCTGAAAAGATAATCGAACCTGGCAGCACTTCGTGTTCTGAAAGCTTGCCCAATTGCCATTTGCCTTTGACATAAAACTCTTTCATCGGCTCAATGCGTTCAAGAAAAATGTCTTTGGCGGACACATTGCCTAGGATGCCAAGATGATCATGCTCGAGAGCATCATAGGTGGGCGCAACAGCGACAGTTCTAAGTGCCTTATGGGTGATCTTGGTGAAGGTTGGCAGCACAGTTGCCATCGCCAAAACAATAACGAATAGATTTGGTAGTCGTTCAGGTGTTGAGCGGAAATATAAGATCATCAATATGACGGGCCAAAGCATGATAAAGGCTTGCGAGCCTGTATTCTGTGTCTCGTAAAAGATACCAGCCAACAAGACAAAGCCAAGCGCTAGATAATCATGGCTAACGAGGTCGGTGAATTTGTGCCAATAGGGTTTGAAGACAGGTGCAGGTTCTGGTCGATTACGGTCGCCAAAGATATCGGTAAAGAAGAGAGCTAAGATCGTTAAACCCGCAGCAAATACGACATCCATGCGCTGCGAAAAGACTGTCAGAAACTTTGGCAGTAAACTGGATTGGTTGGACTGTGCGAGTTCCCAAATGCTTGTCAGATAGCTCGTTATAATGCCAGTTTGAAATTCTAATCCGACAAGCGTGAGTGCAAAAACAACAAGCGCGATGAGTATCGCTAGCGGTGCGACGAGCCCTGCGAGAAAGCCAAAGCCAACAATGATGAGTGCCGCGGCAAAAGCTGTGATCTTACCTAGGATGAGCGCAATACCACATAAAGCGAGTAAAAGTGCTTGTACGAATGGATTTCGAATAAAGAACACGGCTGCCGTGGTGATATAAAGTAATATAGCGCCGTGTCGATTATAATGCCCAAACCCATCAATGCCTGGGAAGGGGAAGAAATCGACCGTTCCAAAAGGCGCTGCTGCAAAAACCAAAAACGGCAATAATAATACAAGCGCAAGCTTTAGTGATCTCCGGCTGACCATCCAAGAGATAATCAACATAAGCGGTGCCGTGACAATCAGCTGTGACCAATGAATGACCAAAACAGGATGTCCAGTTGGAAAGAAATTATGGACAAGTGTTGCGAGCCAATAGTTAAGTGGACCAACAGGGGTGTTGAAATCAACGGATGGAAGTTGACCAAGATTAATGCGGTGAATGGCATCGAAATAGATATTGGTATCCCAATACATTGGCCCAATCGGTACCGCAAATTCGAGCATTAGAACATAGACCATGGCGGCAAGTGGAGCTGCCATGATGATCAAAATGATCAGCATATTCAAAAGTAATGGCGTTTTTGATCTGACCGGATCAAATGATTCATTTGCCGTTAAAAGTTTCAAATCCTAGTCCCCGTGTCATTATTTGACCTAATGATTGAAAATACCGCAGGGAAAGACTAAGCGATTTGGCGGGAAAGAAAAACCCCTTCACAAAAAAACCCCGGTCTTGCGACTGGGGTTCTTATAATTAGCAATAATGCTAAATTATGCAGAATAGTACATATCGAACTCAACTGGGTGAGGTGTGTGCTCAAGACGGATAACTTCTTCCATCTTCAACTCGATATATGCATCGATTTGATCATCATCAAATACGCCACCAGCAGTTAGGAACTTGCGATCTTTGTTAAGGGCTTCAAGAGCTTCACGCAATGAACCACAAACAGTTGGGATCTTTTTAAGTTCTTTAGCAGGAAGATCGTAAAGATCTTTATCCATAGCTTTACCTGGGTGAAGCTTGTTTTTGATGCCGTCAAGACCAGCCATAAGCATTGCAGCAAATGCAAGATATGGGTTAGCCATTGGATCAGGGAAACGAACTTCTACGCGTTTTGATTTTGGTGAAGAACCAAATGGGATACGACAAGAAGCTGAACGGTTACGTGCAGAATATGCAAGAAGCACTGGTGCTTCGTAGCCAGGAACCAAACGCTTGTATGAGTTTGTTGATGGGTTTGTGAATGCGTTAAGCGCTTTAGCGTGCTTAATGATACCACCAATGTAGAACAAGCAGTTCTCGGAAAGACCAGCATATTCATCACCAGCAAATGTTGGTTTACCGTCTTTCCAGATTGATTGGTGAACGTGCATACCAGTACCGTTATCGCCATAAACTGGCTTCGGCATGAATGTTGCAGTTTTACCGTAAGCATTTGCAACTTGCTGAACAACATATTTGTAGATCTGAACTTTATCAGCGTTAGTTGTCATCTCATCGAACATGATGCCAAGCTCGTGTTGAGCAGCAGCCACTTCGTGGTGATGCTTTTCAACTTTAACACCCATTTCTTTCATCACAGTCAACATTTCTGAACGCATGTCTTGCTCAGAATCAACTGGTGGTACTGGGAAGTAACCGCCTTTTGTACGAGGACGGTGACCAAGGTTACCAGTGTCGTAGTCAGTGTCTGTGTTTGAAGGAAGTTCAACAGAATCAAGCTCGAAGCTTGTTTTGTATGGGTCTGAAGAGAATTTCACATCGTCAAATACGAAGAATTCTGGCTCTGGACCAACGTAAACTGTGTCACCAATGCCTGAAGCTTGCATGTAAGCTTCCGCTTTTTTCGCAATTGAGCGTGGGTCACGGTTGTAGCCTTCACCTGTGATCGGATCAAGAATGTCACAAGTGATCGCAAGAGTTGATTGTGCGAAGAAAGGATCAACGTGGCATGTTGCGCAGTCAGGCATAAGAACCATGTCAGATTCGTTAATAGCCTTCCAACCAGCGATGGAAGAACCATCGAACATAACGCCATCAGCAAACATGTCTTCGTCGACAACATCTGCGTCCATAGTTACGTGTTGCATTTTACCGCGTGGATCTGAAAAACGCAGATCAACGAACTTAATGTCTTCTTCTTTAATTTGCTTCAGAATGTCTTTAGCAGTCGTCATTATGTAATTCCCTAAAGTTAGTGATGACGAAAATTTGGCCGCGAGTGCGACCCGTGATTTATGATTGCCTAAACAGCGTCTGGACCAGTTTCGCCAGTACGGATACGAATTACTTCATCCACTTGCGATACAAAAATCTTACCATCGCCAATTCGACCTGTTTGGGCCGCATTTTTGATGGCATCAATTGCCTGTTCTACATTGTCTTCAGCGAGTACGACTTCAACTTTTACCTTAGGTAAAAAATCTACGACGTATTCTGCGCCACGATAAAGCTCAGTATGACCTTTTTGACGGCCAAAACCTTTGGCTTCGGTGACTGTAATACCTTGCAAGCCGACTTCCTGAAGAGCTTCCTTCACTTCGTCCAACTTGAAGGGTTTTATAATCGCTTCGATTTTCTTCATGAGAAAATTTTCTCCGCTTTTCCCAGTTTCAGCGTACTTGTGCACGCTTCAATTTCTTACTAAGCACATGGCGTGCCAAATTAGTAGACAAAACTAATATTTTTTCAAAAATCAGCAAAATTTAAAAAGATTCCACGTTTTTCGGGGCAAAATTCTTCAAAACGAATCAAAAAAAATACGAAAGACGTAAAATGAGGCAAAAAATGTCGCAAATTGGTGGCTGGACTGATTGAAGTTGCTTTGTGTTTTTGATTAAAAAATGTGCAAAAGATTAAAAAATAATCATCTAATGAAATTTTGGGATTTAAAAAGTGCACAATACTTAATCACCCATCATTTTATTAAAACGCGCCACAACTTCATCGGATGACACATCTTCGACATTTGTTGCGACGTGCCAGATATGCCCGAATGGATCTCTAATCTTGGCCGATTTGTCGCCATGGAATTGGAGCTGTAGCGGAGATAAAACTTCGCAGCCTTCTTGTTGCAATTTGGGCAGCAAATCATCAACATCGTCGACGTAGATATTCAGTGAGACTGGTGTACCACCCAGCGATATGGGAGACAAAACGCCAGAATCTGGAAATTCATCGCTGATCATAATGCGGCAATCGCCAATCATCATTTCACAATGCATAATAATACCGTCTAAACCGGCGAGACGATAATCTTCCTCAGCGCCAAAATGCCTCGTGTAAAAATCAACTGCACGAGCTGCATTGCGACACACAAGATAGGCGGAAATCTTATTATAGCCTTTGCGCATGTCTATTCTGCCGCGTCTTGGGTTTTGTTCCGACGGTAAAGCAGTTCTTTGAGGAATTGCCCTGTATAGGACTTTTCGATCTCAGCCACATCTTCGGGCGTTCCTGTTGCAACGACATCACCGCCGCCATCGCCGCCTTCGGGGCCAATATCGATAATCCAGTCGGCGCTTTTGATCACTTCCAGATTGTGTTCAATCACAACGACAGAGTTTCCTTGATCGACAAGCTCCTGCAACACTTCCAGCAATTTCGCCACATCATGGAAGTGGAGACCGGTTGTTGGTTCATCTAATATATATAATGTCTTTCCGGTCGAACGCTTGGAGAGCTCTTTGGCGAGCTTGACCCGCTGCGCTTCACCGCCTGAAAGTGTGTTGGCCTGTTGACCGACTTTAATATAACCAAGTCCCACCTGGTTGAGTGTGACCAACTTGTCTCGTACGGCAGGTACGGCATCAAAGAAGGCGCAACCTTCCTCAACAGTCATGTCGAGTACATCAGCGATGGATTTCCCTTTGAAGGTAACATCAAGCGTTTCGCGGTTATATCGCTTTCCGTGGCAGACATCACATGTGACGTAAACATCAGGCAAGAAGTGCATCTCAATTTTAATAACGCCATCACCCTGACACGCTTCGCAACGACCGCCTTTCACGTTGAATGAAAAACGACCCGGCTGATAGCCTCGGGTTTTCGCTTCAGGTAATCCTGCAAACCATTCGCGGATTGGTGTAAAGGCACCTGTATATGTCGCAGGATTTGAACGCGGGGTTCGTCCAATGGGCGATTGGTCAATATCAATAACTTTGTCGATAAATTCGAGACCTTCAATTCGTTCATGCGGGGCAGGGTTGTCACGTGCACCCATGATCCGTCGCGCAGCCGCTTTATATAATGTCTCAATCAGGAATGTAGATTTACCACCACCCGACACGCCGGTTACTGCGGTAAATACACCAAGCGGAATGGATGCTGTCACATCTTTAAGGTTATTCGCTGTTGCGCCAACCACTTTAATCTCGCGGTTTTTGACGGGCTTACGACGTTCCGGTCGATTTGGGATTTCCATTTTACCCGAAAGATACTGGCCTGTTAGGGATTTTTTGTTCGCCATAATCTGTTTTGGCGTTCCTTGGGCGACAATTTCACCACCGTGAACACCGGCAGCTGGGCCAATATCGACCACATAATCTGCCGTTAAAACAGCATCTTCATCATGTTCAACCACAATCACCGTATTGCCGATATCGCGAAGATGACGAAGTGTATCGAGCAGGCGTGCATTATCGCGTTGGTGTAGACCAATGGATGGCTCATCCAACACATATAATACGCCTGTTAATCCGGAACCAATTTGCGATGCCAGGCGAATACGCTGGCTTTCACCACCTGATAATGTGCCAGAATTTCGAGACAGGGTAAGATAATCAAGGCCCACGTCATTGAGGAATTTCAAGCGCTCGCGAATTTCTTTCAAAATTCTTTCGGCGATTTCCATCTGTTTTGGAGTGAGTTTTTCCGGGAGCGCATTAAACCAATCATTGGCCGCTCGTATCGACATTTCACTGACATGGCCAATATGCTTGCCATCTAATTTGACGGCCAAAGTTTCAGGCTTCAACCGATAGCCGTTACAAGACGGGCAGGAGGCCTGGGACATATAGCGTTCGATCTCATCTCGCGCCCAATTGCTATCGGTTTCACGCCAGCGGCGTTCAAGATTTGGAATAATGCCTTCGAAATTCTTTGATGTTTTATACGAACGCAGACCGTCATCGTAATTGAATTCGATCTTTTCTTTCGTGCCGTTGAGGATCGCATCCTGAGCTTCATCGGTGAGTTCAAACCAACAATCGCCCATTCGGAAATTAAAGTGTTTTCCAAGCGCTTCTAAAGTTTGCTTATAATAAGGTGATGATGATTTCGACCAAGGCGCAATTGCACCATCTCGCAAGGTCTTGCCTTGATCAGGAACGATCAAGCTCGCATCGATCTTTTTTTGACTGCCAAGACCATCACAGGTTGGGCAAGCACCAAATGGATTGTTGAACGAAAACAGACGCGGTTCGATTTCCGGGATGGTAAAGCCTGATACAGGACAGGCAAATTTTTCGGAAAATACAATGCGCTCATGCGTTTCGTTCTTGGATTTATTTTTCGATCCTGATGCGGTTTCATCTTCCGGTAAAGGGCGATCGGCAAATTCAGCCACTGCCAAGCCATCTGATAATCTTAGACATGTTTCCAAACTGTCGGCCAGACGCGCGGCGCTATCGGGTCTGACGACAACGCGGTCGACCACGACATCGATATCGTGTTTAAATTTCTTATCAAGTTCAGGGACATCTGCGATTTCATAATATTGGCCATCGACTTTTAAGCGCTGATAGCCCTTTTTCATCAAATCAGCCAATTCCTTGCGATATTCACCTTTGCGGCCCCTGATAAGGGGTGCCAATATATAAAGTCTTGTGCCTTCTTCGATTTCCAAGACACGATCCACCATTTGGCTGACGGTCTGGCTTTCAATAGGAAGACCAGTTGCAGGAGAATAGGGCACGCCCACACGCGCAAATAACAGACGCATATAGTCATAGATTTCAGTGACTGTGCCCACAGTTGAACGTGGATTACGACTGGTGGTTTTTTGCTCAATTGAAATTGCTGGAGAAAGCCCGTCGATCTGATCAACATCTGGCTTTTGCATCATTTCCAAGAATTGACGCGCATAGGCCGATAAACTCTCGACATAGCGTCTTTGGCCTTCAGCATAAATGGTATCAAAGGCGAGGGATGATTTCCCTGAACCCGATAATCCGGTCATCACAATGAGCTTATTTCGAGGGAGGTCGACATCCACGCCTTTTAAATTGTGCTCACGCGCTCCGCGCACCGAAATCGTCTTTAATTCACTCATGGGAAATCCGAAATTCTACCAATTCAAATAATAAACTGTTTTATACCTATTTACGCATCTGTCGAGCTTTGGATTTTAATCATCAACATTTGATTCGCTCGACGGAGGTTTGATCTTTATATAGAACAAATATAGAACAAACTAGATATTTTTTGTATCTGGATCAAAATTGATTATGTTTCTATTGAACGACATAATTTGTGTGGATTGTCTCAGTGATTGAACATTTATGTGAGACGGGGCCATCAGTCTACGATATTGATGTCCCGCAATTACGTATATCAGAAGGGTAAAGATATGGCAGGTAGTGTTAATAAGGTTATTTTGGTTGGCAATCTTGGTGCTGATCCGGATGTGAAACGGACGCAAGATGGTCGCCCGATTGTTAACCTATCCATTGCTACGTCTGAAAGCTGGCGTGATAAAAACACCGGTGAGCGCCGTGATAAAACAGAATGGCACCGTGTTGTCATTTTTTCTGAAGGTCTTTGCCGCGTTGCCGAGAACTATTTGAAAAAAGGTTCAAAAGTTTATCTTGAAGGCGCGTTGCAAACACGCAAATGGCAAGATCAGAACGGTCAGGATCGTTATTCAACAGAAGTGGTTTTGCAGGGCTTTAATTCAACGCTGACCATGCTTGATGGTCGCGGTGATAACAATGGCGGTGACAATTTTGGCGGCGGCGGTAACTTTGGCAGCAATCAAGGTGGCGGCAACTTTGGCGGAAACCAGGGTGGCGGTAATATTGGCGGCCAAGGTGGCGGTAACTTCTCCAATGATATGGATGATGATATTCCGTTTTGATCCTTAACCTTAAAGGTGTGATATGCGCTTTGCGTTGGTTTTAACAATATCGGTCTTTATCGCGTCTGCAAGTTTTGCAGGGGAGGCAGATGTGACTGATGTTTCCGTTCAAAAAACCTCGTCAGGCGCGTATCGGTTTAATGTGACGGTTTTGCATGCAGATGCTGGCTGGGATCACTATGCGAATAAGTGGGATGTTGTTGCGCCCAATGGTGATGTGATAGATACCCGCATCTTGCATCACCCTCATGACAATGAGCAGCCGTTTACACGCTCGCTTACGACGGACAAGATCCCGAGCGATCTCACCCATGTGATGCTTCGTGCGCATGATAGCGTTCATGAATATGGTGGCGCGGAAATCAAAATAGAACTTCCGCGCTAAGTGAGCGATCTGGTTGACTTATCCAGCTAACCAGGTCGAATTAATTCCATCAATAACAAATTGGACGGACAAAGCTGCGAGGATGAGGCCCAAGAGCCGTGTTAAGATCATCCGACCTGTTGCGCCCAAAAATTGATCCAATCGATCAGCCAGTACTAAAGATCCAAATAAAACGATTGTGGCGAGCAATACGACACCAATGAGGGCTGAGGTCATTGCAGCGCCTTCAAACGAGCCAGCGAGCAAAATAACGGCAGAAATGGCGCCTGGACCTGCAATCAATGGAATTGCCATCGGAAATATCGCTACATTGGCGATATGGTCCTTCGTTACAGCCGTTTCGGCGCTCTTTTCATGGCGCTCCTGGCGTTTTTCAAACAGCATCTCAAATGAGATCCAGAATAGAAGTAGGCCGCCTGCGATTCGGAAAGCACCTAGACTAATGCCGAGCAGATTTAGAATACCCATACCGACGATTGTGAATACTGTCAGTATGGCAAACGCGAGCACACAGGAGCGAATGGCGACTTGAAAACGCTCAGCTCTGTTCATATTTGTTGTCAGGCCCAAAAAGATCGCCGCCATGCCTGGTGGATCATACATGACGATCATGGTTGTAAATGCACTAATTAAGATTTCAAAGGACACTGCGCCGCACCTTTTAAGTTGTTCAAAACCAACAAAAAACAGCGTTTTTGATCAGTTTTTTTGAGGTTATTTAAATTATTGCATTCTTTATGGGCTTATCCCCTGAGAAAATGCAACAGAAATTAGCAAGAATGGGTCATTTAGGCTATAAAAGGTAAGTGATTCCAACCAACGTGATCTGTTACAAATTTGACTGACCAAAACACACCAGACGATAGCGCCCCAGCACCGGGTATTGAGCCAATTTCAATCGTAGAAGAGATGCAGCGCTCTTATCTAGATTACGCTATGAGCGTGATTGTGAGCCGGGCTCTTCCAGATGTTCGCGACGGACTAAAACCCGTGCATAGACGTATCCTTTATGCCATGCATGAGGGCAATTACCATTGGAACCGTAAATATGTGAAATCATCACGTATTGTCGGTGACGTGATGGGTAAATATCACCCGCATGGTGACCAATCGATCTATGATGCAATGGTGCGTATGGCGCAGGACTGGTCCATGAGTGCAATGCTCGTGGATGGGCAGGGGAACTTTGGTTCGATCGACGGTGATCCACCTGCTGCGATGCGTTACACAGAATCTCGTTTGGCGAAGATTGCGCATGAACTTTTGGAAGATATCGACAAAGAAACCGTCGATTATCAAGAAACCTACGATAATTCAGGAAAAGAACCTGTAGTCATCCCGGCGCGTTTTCCAAATCTATTGGTCAATGGTGCCGGCGGTATCGCTGTTGGTATGGCGACTAATATTCCGCCGCACAATTTGGTTGAAGTGATCAATGGCTGTATTGCGGTGATGGAAAACCCAGCGATTGAACTCCCAGAACTGATGGAAATTGTGCCAGGTCCTGATTTCCCAACGGGTGGTCAGATTTTGGGTCGTTCGGGCATTAAGAGCGCGTTTGAAACAGGTCGTGGCTCTGTTGTGATGCGCGGCAAAACGCATATCGAGGAAATCCGCAATGACCGCCAGGCGATCATTGTTACTGAGGTGCCTTATCAGGTCAATAAAGCTTCAATGATTGAGAAAATGGCTGAATTGGTGCGTGAAAAACGCATTGAGGGCATTTCTGATCTACGCGATGAGTCTGACCGTCAGGGTTATCGTGTTGTTATTGAGCTTAAGCGTGATGCTGTTGCCGAAGTTGTGCTCAATCAATTGTTCCGTTACACGCAGCTGCAAACATCATTTGGTGTGAACATGGTGGCGCTGAATGGCGGTAAGCCTGAGCTCTTGAATATGATGGATTTGTTGAAGGCCTTTGTGTCCTTCCGTGAAGAAGTTATTTCACGCCGCACCAAGTTCCTGCTTCGCAAAGTTCGTGACAGAGCACATGTTTTGGTTGGTTTGGCGATTTCAGTTGCCAATATTGATGAAATTATCGCGCTTATTCGCAAAGCGCCGGATCCTGCGACGGCTCGTGCGCAATTGATGGAACGTCGTTGGCCTGCCAAGGATGTTGAATCACTGATCTTGCTTATTGATGACCCACGTCATCGCATTAATGAAGATGGCACGTATAACCTGTCAGAAGAACAAGCCCGCGCTATTCTAGAGCTACGTTTGGCGCGTTTGACAGCGCTCGGTCGTGATGAGATCGGCGATGAATTGAACACAATTGGTGCTGAGATCAAGGATTATCTTGAAATCTTGAGCTCTCGTGTTCGTATTCAGGGCATTGTTCGTGATGAAATGATCGCAATCCGTGATGAGTTTGGTGTCCCACGCCGAACTGAGATCATGGAAGGTGGTCCAGACATGGACGACGAAGATCTGATCGCACGTGAAGATATGGTGGTGACCGTGTCTCACGGTGGATACATTAAGCGCGTACCACTTGCTGCTTACCGTGCACAGCGTCGCGGCGGCAAAGGCCGTTCGGGCATGTCGACCAAAGACGAGGATTTCGTCACACGTCTATTCGTCGCCAATACGCATACACCGATGTTGTTCTTCTCATCGCGCGGCATTGTCTACAAAGAAAAAGTCTGGCGATTGCCGATGGGTAGCCCACAATCTCGCGGTAAGGCGCTGATCAATATGCTGCCACTTGAGCAGGGCGAGCGTATTACATCTATCATGCCGTTGCCCGAAGACGAGGAAAGCTGGACACAGCTCGATGTGATGTTTGCAACCACTGCGGGCACAGTTCGCCGTAACAAATTGTCTGATTTCGTGCAAGTGAACCGCAATGGTAAGATTGCGATGAAGCTCGATGAGGGCGATGAAATTTTGAACGTCGAAACATGTAGCGAATTTGATGACGTCTTGCTGACCACAGCAATGGGTCAATGTATTCGCTTCCCAGTGACTGATATCCGTGTCTTTGCTGGCCGTAATTCAGTCGGTGTTCGTGGCATTCGTTTGGCGGACAGCGACGATCTCATTTCGATGACGATTTTGGGTCATGTGGATGCTGAGCCTTGGCAGCGCGCCGCCTATATCAAGCGTGCAATGGCCGAACGCAGGCTTGAAGGCGATGAAGCTGAAGAAGTTTCAGCCGATGATGGCGATGAAAATGTCGGCGAGGGTGAACTTTCCCAAGAGCTCTATGAAGAGATGAAAGCGCGTGAGCAATTTGTCTTGACCGTCAGCGCGAAAGGTTACGGAAAACGTTCCTCATCTTATGAATTCCGAACATCGGGTAGGGGTGGTAAAGGTATTCGTGCAACGGATACAGGCAAGACTGCGTCCATCGGTAAATTGGTTGCAGCGTTCCCGGTTGAAGATGATAATCAGATCATGCTGGTTTCAGATGGTGGTCAGGTTATTCGCGTTCCGGTTGATGGTATTCGCATGGCGGGCCGCGCGACAAAGGGTGTCACGATCTTCTCAACCGCAAAAGATGAGAATGTTGTTTCAGTTGACCGCATCAGCGAACCGAATGATGATAGCGAAGAAGACGTAGATAATCATGAAAATGCTGAAGCTGGTACTGAAGTAGTTGCCGAAGTGCCAACGTCTGATGAAGGTGAAAAGGGCGAATAGATCGCCCTTGCGGAAAGGCCCCATATGAAAAAGGCATTTTTTGCAGGTTCTTTTGATCCCATGACCAATGGTCATTTGGATGTGCTGGTATCGGCATTGCGGATCGCACCAAAATTGATTGTTGGCATTGGTATCAGTGCCAGCAAAAAGTCATTGTTTTCCTTTGAAGAACGCGCGGATATGATCAAGCGCTCGATCCACGAGGTCCTGCCAGATCGGGTGGAAGATATTGAAGTTATTTCATTTTCTTCGCTCTTAGTTGAAGTTGCGCATTACCATGGAGCCGATGTGATCATCCGCGGGCTTCGTGATGGCACAGATTTTGATTATGAAATGCAGATGGTTGGAATGAATGGTGAAATGGCGCCAGACATTCAAACTGTCTTTTTGCCGGCATCTCCAAATGTCAGACATATCACCGCCACATTGGTGCGTCAGATATCGGCAATGGGTGGTGATACGTCACCATTTGTCCCTAAATGCGTTCAAGAGGCTCTATCAGAGCTTCATAGCAAAAGTTAGTTATTGCCATCTTGCCTTTAGACGTGAGGTATGCGAGAGCCTTGCGAGCTAATTATAAGGCTGAATTGAATAAGGATTATTCCCGATATGCGCCGAATTATTATATCTTTCTGTGTTGCATTTTTTGCAATTTCGACTGCCACCATTGCTCAAGCTGAAGAGTTTTTGACTATTCAGCTCAAATCAGGCGATGTGGTGATTAAGCTTCGTCCGGATGTGGCACCAAAACATGTGGCACAAATCAAAAAGCTGGCTGAAAATGGTGAATATGACAATGTTGCCTTTCACCGTGTGATCGATGGCTTCATGGCGCAAACTGGCGATGTGCAGTTTGGCGATATGGAAGATGGTTACAATGCCCGTCGCGCAGGTACGGGTGGATCTTCATTTAGTGATCTGCCAGCTGAGTTTTCTGACGTTCCATATGATCGTGGTGTTGTGGGTATGGCGCGTTCGCAAAACCCGAACTCAGCCAATTCGCAGTTTTTCATTATGTTTCAGGAAGGTTACTTCCTAAATGGCCAATATACTGTTGTTGGTGAAGTGGTTTCCGGCATGGAATATGTCGATGGAATTAAACGTGGCGTGGGACAAAGTGGTTCCGTGCAAGACCCAGATCGCATGATTTCTGTGCGTGTGGGAAAATAATAAAGTTATATAGGAGAGCCTGATGGCCGAAATTAAAGATCCAGAAAATGCCCTAATCATGGAAACAACAAAGGGTAAAGTTGTTATCGAATTGTTCCCTGATTTGGCACCTGGCCATGTTGGTCGCATTAAAGAACTTGCCCGCGATAAATTCTATGATGGTATCGTATTCCATCGTGTGATCGATGGTTTCATGGCGCAAACTGGTGATCCAACCGGCACTGGTATGGGTGGTTCTGATAAGCCTGACCTTCAAGCTGAATTCTCAAACATGAACCACGGTCGCGGTACTTGCTCAATGGCGCGTGCGCAAAACCCGAACTCTGCTAACTCACAATTCTTCATCTGTTTTGAAGATGCTGGCTTCTTGAACAAACAATATACTGTTTGGGGGCAAGTGATTGAAGGCATGGAAAATGTTGATCAGATCAAGCGCGGTGAGCCTGTGCAAGATCCTGATTCAATCGTCTCAATGCGTGTTGCTGCGGACGTATAATCAGCATTTAAAGGACTTTACGAGCTTATGCGCGTAGACTTATTTGACTTTGAACTGCCGGATGAACGGATCGCCCTTCGTCCGGCAGTTCCGCGTGATGCGGCTAAAATGTTGGTTGTTAAACCTTCAACTGATGACACACATCATGCTGATTTCATTGACGCTGGCGTGCTGTATTTGGCAAATTATTTGTCCGAAGGTGATGCAATTGTTTTCAACGACACCAAAGTGATACCCGCTCAATTTGAGGGCAAACGGGTCCGTGGTGAAAACGAGATAAAAGTCTCTGCCACACTTCACATGCGCGCGTCGGCCAATCAGTGGAAGGCTTTCATTCGACCGGGCAAACGCATTAAAGTTGATGATCAGATTGTTTTTGCAAATGTGGATGGTGATCAATTAGAAGCTATTGTGAGCGAAAAAAGTGATGGCGGTGAGGTTACGCTGACATTTGCTTATTCAGCGCAAGAACTGGATGAGAAAGTTGCTGTGATCGGTAAGATCCCATTGCCACCCTATATCGCGTCAAAACGCGGAGAAGATGCGCAGGACAGCGTTGATTATCAAACCATGTATGCCAAAGATGCCGGTGCTGTAGCGGCGCCGACAGCAGGGTTGCATTTCACAGATCGTATTTTTGATACGCTCAAACAGAAGGGCGTGAAATGCCATTTTGTGACATTGCACGTTGGGGCAGGTACGTTTTTACCTGTAAAAGCTGATGATACAACTGACCACAAAATGCACTCTGAAATTGGATTTGTCAGCGAAGAGATTGCCAATAGTTTGAACGAAACAAAAGCAAAGGGCGGCAAGATCGTCAGCGTGGGGACAACGTCTTTGCGATTGCTTGAAAGCGCGACAAGTGAAGATGGAACTGTCAAACCATGGTCAGGGCCAACGGATATCTTTATTACGCCGGGCTATAAATTCCGTGCAGTGGATATTTTGATGACAAATTTCCATTTGCCAAAATCCACGCTCTTTATGCTGGTTTCAGCATTTTCGGGCTTTGAAGTGATGCACAAAGCCTATAAGCATGCCATCGAAAATGAATATAGATTTTACTCCTATGGCGATTCAAGTTTGTTGTTTCGCGCGGGATAATGTGGGGCCAATATGAGCCAGCAATTTGAGTTTAAAGTTTTAGCGAAAGACGGCGCAGCACGTCGCGGTGAGATCACAATGCCGCGCGGCAATGTGCGCACACCGGCCTTTATGCCCGTTGGGACAGCCGCAACCGTTAAAGCGATGTATATGGATCAAGTGCGCGATCTTGGTGCTGATATCATTCTGGGTAACACATATCATCTCATGCTGCGTCCCGGGCCAGAGCGTATGGCCCGTTTGGGCGGTTTGCATGAATTTGCCCGTTGGGAACGTCCGATTTTGACAGATTCTGGCGGATTTCAGGTCATGTCATTATCGGGTCTGCGCAAACTCACCGAAAAAGGTGTTGTTTTCCAATCCCATATTGATGGGTCAAAGCATGAGATGTCGCCTGAGCGCTCAATTGAAATTCAAGGCCTATTAGGCTCTGATATTCAAATGCAGTTGGACGAATGTATCGCACTGCCGGCGGAAAAGTCTGAGGTTGAACGCGCGATGGAATTGTCATTGAGATGGGCCGAGCGCTGCAAAACTGCCTTTGGTGAGCAGCCTGGGAAAGCCATGTTCGGCATTGTCCAAGGTGGCGATTTTCCTGATCTTCGTGTGAAGTCGGCTGAAGCGCTCAAAGCAATGGACCTTAAAGGCTATGCGATTGGCGGATTGGCCGTTGGTGAGCCACAAGCTGTGATGCTGGAGATGCTGGAAGCCACATGCCCAGTCTTGCCGGCGGAAAAACCGCGTTATTTGATGGGTGTCGGTACGCCAGAAGATATATTGCGTTCCGTTGCGCGTGGGGTGGATATGTTTGATTGTGTTATGCCAACACGAGCCGGGCGGCATGGCCAAGCATTTACCCGTTTTGGCAAGATCAATTTCAAAAATGCTCGTCATGCAGAAGATACGCGACCCATTGATGATCAGTCGGATTGTCCTGCTGCATCTGATTATTCGCGCGCTTACTTGCACCATCTTGTGAAATCAGGCGAAGCGCTTGGCGGCATGCTGCTAACTTGGAATAATTTAGCCTATTATCAGTATTTGATGGCAGGTATTCGTCAGGCAATCAGTGATGGTTGCTTTGAAGAATTTGCCCAAAAAACGCAAGAAGATTGGGCAAAAGGTGATATCGATCCAATCTAATCTAATCTATTGACTGGGACTAGTAATGGTTCATCTTCGAAAGGCGATCTTCCCAATCATATGATGATTTGACGATTTCTTCGAGATCATCAAATTCTGCATCCCAATCGGTGAGTGCTTTGATGCGCGTATTATCTGCGGTGATGGAGACGATATCGCCCTCACGACGTGGTGCTTTACGAATTTCAAACTCTTTGCCAGCCACTTCAACTACGGTTCTAAGCACGTCCATGACTGAGAATCCCCTGCCATAACCGCAATTGGCAACCATTGACCCACCTTCGCCACGTAATTTGTCTAATGCGGCCAGATGCGCGTTAACAAGATCTGTCACATGGATGAAATCTCGAATGCATGTGCCATCGGGTGTATCATAATCTGTGCCAAATACTTCGATATGATCACGTTTTCCCGCAGCGGTTTCACACGCTACTTTGATGAGGCTCATTGCGCCTTTGGTAGATTGACCTGTTCGCCCTTTTGGATCTGCTCCCGCAACATTGAAATATCTCAGTGCGGAATAATTGAAACTTTCATGCGCGTTTGATGTGTCCAACAACATGCGTTCGGTCATCAATTTAGAATGGCCATAAGGTGATTGAGGACGAAGTGCTATGTCTTCTTTCACCGGTTTTGTGGACATTGGCGTTCCGTAAACCGCAGCGGTTGAAGAAAAGACCATAGCCTCAACGCCACAATCGAGCGCGGTTTGGATCAAGCCTTGCGAGTTGATCGTATTATTTTTGTAATAGGCCAATGGGTTTGCGATCGATTCAGGTACTGAAATAGAACCCGCAAAATGCACGATGGCATCGATTTTATGTTCTTTTATGATTTTCGCAATTGCGTCGCGTTCGGCAATGTCGACTTGATAAAAAGGAACTTCCTGTGGGATAGCCCAGCGAAATCCGCTCGAAAGCCTATCCACAATGACCGGTGTTTCTCCACGATCAAGCAAAGCCCACATCATATGGCTTCCAATGTAACCGGCACCTCCGGTTATCATAATCGGCATTTTAATGCTCCCCGACTTAAATTACGAACCGGTGTCAATTTATGCGTTAGTTCTAAACGCTGATTTAAAAGGAGAAGTTAAAGTCATTCTATGCTGAATAAGAGGTTAATTGAGACGCCATATTGGTGATTGTTTGGGGCAAGGCAATTACAAGGTTGCTTGTTCGGGGGTATATGCGTAATAGATTTGCTGCCGATATAATGGGCGAGTATAGTGCGCGTTGATAACAAAAGGTGTTTGCTAGAGTGATTGAGAGCAAAATGATAGATGTCTCTGACGAAGATATTTTGGAAATATGCAGAAATGCGCTCATCTCAGAAGCGAATGCGCTTTTGGATTTTAGCAAAAAAGTTGATGATCGGATCTTGAAATCCCTTCATTTGATTAAAGATTCAACCGGTCCATTGGTTGTGGTGGGAATCGGTAAGTCCGGACTTGTCGCTCGCAAAATTTCGTCCTCGTTTTCGTCGATCGGTCAGCCGTCATTGTTTTTGCATGCAGCGGAAGCAAGTCATGGTGATTTGGGTCAAATCAGCAGAGATAGCGTGGTTTTGGCTTTATCGAATTCAGGTGAAACCTCTGAGCTATTTCAAGTTATGAGCTTTTGTCTTGAATATGATATTCCGATTATCTCCATTACGGCAAATGAAGACAGCACTTTGGCAAAAAGTTCTGAAGTTGCAATTACTTATGGCAAGTTGGAAGAAGTATGTCCCAATGGATTGGCCCCAACGACCACAACAACATTGAGCCTTGCAATTGGTGATGCATTGGTGGTGGGCTTGATTAATATGATTGGGTCTGAACCGGAAGATTTCCATAAATACCATCCAGGTGGAAAGCTCGGTGCAAAATTTGTCAAAGTCGCCGATTTAATGCATGTCGATGACGCATTGCCGATCGTTGGCCTTGATACTCCAATGTCTGATGTGGTGATTACCATTTCGGAAAAATCACTTGGTATGGCAGTTGTCATTGAAGACGGCAAAATTCATGGTGTGATTTCAGATGGTGACTTACGCCGTAATGCACAAAATCTTTGGAACTTGAATGCATCGGAAGTGTGTTCGATCAATCCAATCACCATTAGCGCGTCTCAATATGCGACTCAAGCGCTTCAGCTTATGAATAGCCGCGAAATTACCTGTTGTGTTGTCGCAAATGAGGATAATGAACTGACCGGCGTCTTACATATTCACGATTGCTTGCGCGCAGGAGTGACAGCTTGAAAACCACAATCTTAATTCCGGCGCGTTATGCGTCGACGCGTTATCCTGGCAAGCCACTTGTCGAACTTAAGGGCTCAGACGGGGTTTCCAAGACACTCATCCAACGCTCATGGGAAACGGCCAAAGCTGTTTCAAATGTCAGTGCTGTGTTCGTCGCCACCGATGATGATCGTATCAAAGATCATGTTGAAGCTTTTGGCGGGCAGGTGATTATGACGAGTGAGACTTGCGCCAACGGCACAGAGCGCTGCGCTGATGCGCTGCAATATCTTGATGAAACGCCTGATCTTATCGTCAATTTGCAGGGTGATGCACCCTTAACGCCGCATTGGTTTGTCGAAGATCTAATAGAGAAAATGGCGCAGGATCAGAGTTTTGCAGTCGCGACACCCGTTCTAAGATGCGATCAGGAAACATTCGATAATTTCAAAAACGACCGTGCAGCTGGCCGTGTGGGCGGCACAACTGCTGTTTTTGATCAAAGCGGTCGCGCGCTTTACTTCTCAAAGGAAGTTATTCCCTTTGTCCCTGAAGGTAAGCCGCAGGCGCAGGTTCCTGTGTTCCATCATGTTGGGGTCTATGCCTATCGCCCCGCAGCATTATCGCAATATATGAGCTGGTCCGAAGGTGTATTGGAACGCAATGAAGGTCTTGAACAGCTTAGATTTTTAGAAAATGGCGAGCGTGTTGCTTGTGTTGAGGTTGATGCAAGGGGCCGTGTGTTCTGGGAGCTTAACAATCCCGTTGATGTCGCGCGTATTGAAAGCGTCCTATGAGGACAGTGTTTTATAAAGGTTAGTCATGACACAATCAGCAAAGCAGTTCAAAGTTGGCGATATTGAATTTGGAAATGGCTTGCCGTTTTCGATTTTGGCAGGTCCTTGCCAGATCGAAGGCTTAGATCACGCGCTTTTAATGGTAGAAAAAATTGCCAAGGCCAGCGAAGAAGCTGGCGTGAATTTTATCTATAAATCGAGCTTCGACAAAGCCAATCGCTCATCAGTCTCATCGCAAAGAGGCGTGGGCATTGATGAGGGGCTTGAAATCCTTGCCAAGGTTAAATCAGAATTTGATTGCCCGGTGGTGACTGATATTCACGATCAATATCAATGTGCCAAAGTGGCGGAAGTTGCTGATATCCTGCAAATTCCCGCATTTTTATGCCGTCAGACGGATCTTTTATTGGCTGCTGGCAAAACCGGTGCAGCGATCAATGTTAAAAAGGGCCAATTCCTTGCGCCCTGGGACATGAAAAATGTCGCTGAAAAAATCGCTTCGACTGACAATGAACGTATTATGTTATGTGAGCGTGGCACGAGCTTTGGCTATAACACTTTGGTATCCGATTTTAGAGGCTTACCGATTATGGCGGAAACTGGCTATCCGGTGGTGTTTGATGCGACCCATAGTGTGCAGCAGCCGGGTGGGCTTGGTGCAACGACCGGGGGTGATCGCCGCATGGTGCCGGTTCTCGCAAGGGCTGCGGTTGCGGTTGGCTGTGCAGCGTTATTTATCGAGACTCACCAAGATCCTGACAACGCGCCATCAGATGGCCCCAATATGGTGCCAATTGACGAATTGTCTGGATTGTTAACTCAGTTGAAGGCGATTGAAGCGGCGGTTTTATCAAAATAGTCGTGATCTTGCGCATTCCACATTTGACATTCCAATAAATTAGGCATTGACTGGTTAGTAAGCAGTTACTGTTCGCTGGTAGGGCTTTGTTTACCCCGTTGTGAGCATAATACTGTTGCGTAAACTGTGATTAGGTTGGGTTGTGACAAAGGAAATCCAAATCGACCTCGAGCTGCTAAGGCAGACTGAGTTTCAAAATAAGCTTCTGGCTATCGCTTGTAAGGCTGGTGAAGCTATTATGGACGTTTACCGCCAATCTGACCCAGATATATCCCTTAAATCAGATAATTCACCTGTGACCAAAGCCGATCTCGCGGCTAATGATATTATTGAAGCGGGATTAGCAGAACTTGCGCCGGATGTGTTAGTTGTATCTGAAGAAAACCTATCGCATTTGAAATCTGTTTCATGTGATTCTGTATACTGGTTGGTGGACCCGCTTGATGGAACGCGCGAATTTATCAAGAGAAATGGCCAGTTTACGGTCAATATTGCATTGATTGTGAAAGGTGAGCCAGCTTTTGGTGTGGTTTATGTGCCCGTTCAAGACACTTGCTATTGGGGTGGTGAACATATCGGGGCCTGGCGAAAAGCATCAGGTGAGGTCACTGAAATCAGTGTGTCGACCTGCAACATGCCCCCACGCATTGTTGCAAGTCCGAATTATATCAATGATGAGACCAATGCGTTTTTAAATCATTTCAATGATTACAAAATTCACCATGCTGGAAGTTCAGTTAAAATTTGCATGATTGCTGAAGGTAGCGCAGATTTTTACCCTCGATTCGCTCCAACAAATGAATGGGATACCGCCGCCGCCGATGCGGTTTTGCGCGGAGCAGGGGGTGTTTTGGCCCAATTTGATGGAACACCATTGCGTTATTGCAAAGAGCAAACGCTCAATCCAAATTTCATTGGTGCAAACCGAAAAGATCCAATTTTCCGCAGTGAATAGACAATATTTCTTCGCTAGTTATCCTTTTTTCATATAAAATTCAAATGGTTATACCCACGCAAGACGCGTATTTCTAAATCAACTCTCGATGGTTCCAGAGCAGTGATGTCTTGTATTTCGCGAGATTTATAGCGTGTTAACGAGCTTTGATTTTAAAATTGATACACCATTGATTTGTTATTTTGTTGCTGTTATGAGTAGGGAAAGATGATTGGAGTTGCCTCAATGTTTCAAATGGATAGTTTTCAGCCAACGGCTGACAATAGTAGAAAATTTAGACAAGCACTTGGCCGTTTTGGAACAGGTGTAACCGTTGTTACCACATCAACTGATGATGGGCCATTGGGCATGACAGCCAATAGTTTCTCATCTGTCTCAATGGATCCGCCACTTGTTTTGTGGTCACCATCGAAGTTTTCCAAACGCTATCCGCATTTTGAGCGTTCTAGCCATTTCGCCATCCATGTTCTCACCGAAGATCAGGCCGAGATTTGCAATGGTTTTGCAAAATCTTCTAATGCCTTTGATGGCCTAAACTGGCATTATAACGAAACCCGCACACCGCTGATCGATGGATGTTTAGCGCGGTTTGAATGCCGTAAGTCGGCTTGTCATGAGGGCGGGGACCACATGATCATGGTTGGTGAAGTTGAACGCGCGGCACTATCTGATGGTTCACCGCTTATGTTCTTTGGCGGTCAATTGGGCAGCTTTGGATGTTTTGAGCAGGCGAGCTAAGCCTGCTTAATCGCTTCTCCAAAGAAAATGAGCGTGCAGTCTTCATCGATGACGTGAAACTCTCTCTGACCGTAATCCTGATTAAACGGCGCTCTGACCCGCCCTTGCGGTAGTGTTTCCAACTTTTCGGCTAAGCTCGCATATAATTCATCGATATCCGTCACATCAATGTAAAATGAATTCTCACGATTTGGGTCGTGTAAGTCGATATTTTTATCAACTTCGACAATACGTATAGCCACTTGATCATGGCGCAAGAAAGCATAATTATCAGCCTTAAAAGTGCAGTCAAAATTTAGATATTTGCAATAAAAATCAACGGCTTTGTCCAATGACTTTACGGGAACAAATGGCGTGATTTGATGTAAAGTTGGCATGCTGACCTCTATTGTCTGCTTTTATCAATAATCGCTTTGATCCGTCCGTCGGGCGCAGGATGCGTGGACAACCATTCTGGACCATCTTCACAATCTTCACATTGCTTGGTCAAGCGCCTTAAAATATTGGCGAGATAGCTCGGATCGCGACCTCCGGCTTTAAGTAAATCGATCGCAAATTCGTCAGACTCAGTTTCAAAATCGCGTGACGCGTTGAGCTGGAAAACGAAGGCTGCCTGATTGACAACTTCTTGGCTGAGATCAATACCGCCACCGCCAATCATCGTAAACATCGCGTATAGCCCCATAGCTTCATAAATCTGACGGAGACTATGTTGATGGCGCACATGGCCAATCTCATGAGCAAGCACGGCGATGATCTCATCATCATTTTCTGAGAGCTCAATAAATTGATCTGTGGCAATCACGGTGCCACCGGGGAGGGCAAACGCATTGGCTCCAACGGACCCGCCATCTCTGAATAATAATTGCATATTGTCCAGATGCGGATAATTCATACTTTGGGCGAGGGAGACTAAATCTTCAAACTCGCGCGTAATGGCTTGTTGCCGCTCTTCGGGCAGATTGCTTTGCGATAACATGATGCTATCGATGGTTTCTAAAGCTGAGCTATCAATGGTTTGCGCGACAATATCTGGTGTCAGGAAAGCTGCAATTCTTGCGCCGACCGGCAAACCATATTTGAAGACGACAAAGACGGCCAGAATAGTTGCTATGACGAGAAATATCAGTGGCTTACGCCATTGGTCTAAGCTATTCGACAGCTTTGCAAGCCAGGAAATCTGATGTGAGAATAATGTATCGATGCTGTCATTATCAGGTGTTTCAAACACAACGCCATCGTTAAACGTGATGCGCCTTGGGATAGAGCCTAAACGATCCGTGATGTTTTCAACGTCAGCTAGGGTGTAGACTTTATCGAACGCATCACCAAATTCGATTGAACCATCTGGAAGGCATTGCATGACGCAATCGGTGCTTTCAGAACTGATTTTGCTGAAAAGTCTTCCTTTGATTTCATACATGATGGTTCAACCTAAAGTCCAAAATCAATGCCTTCCAGATCCATAAATTCAGATGAGGTAACATTGCCTTCGCTTCTTTCGCGGTCCACAAATTCATCCAGAGACCCGTCTGGCAGAATAAAGAAATGCGCTGCAAGATATTTCATTTTCCGTACATGTGCCCAAGGTGCCATCAGGCCAAGTGTGAGAAGGGTCACGATCAGATTGGAAATGATGATCCACGCATATTCTAATACTTTCACATTGCAGCCGAATTTATGTTTGCCATCCAATGTCAGATGATTAATGGCAAGATTAAACGAGCGCACACTGTAGTAGATATACGGCAGAATGAAGGTGAAAAGCATCCCGAGATAAAAAATTACGATAAACGGCAAGATAACGAAGATATTTGCAGGATCCGTGAGCGTTTCTTCGCTAATGGTGTCTAAAACAGCCAAAATGCCGGTTGTTGCTGCAAAAAAACCGCCAATCACAAGTATTGATCCTATCAAGAGCAACGCTGAAACAAATAGGGCTTTATATAAAGGCTTGAGCGAAAACTGAGTATCGAATTTCGCATCACCAAAACTGTGATTGGAATAAACATATTTGGCTTGTTGCTTTGTCGCGATCGGTAACAATAAACCAAGCGACAGAAAACCAACAAATGGCAGAATAACCATGGTTAGAAGCGCTTTCCAATATTTGCCTTCAAAGCCAAAACGAATGTTGCGGTAGCTGGTCATCCGCGCGTTAAACGATAGTCCCTTGTTGATGAACCACGGTAAAACGATGGCAAAAAGAAGCGCTAAAATTCCGGCAATTTCTGGGGCGAGATTGACCGTAATATTATAGGCAACAAATAGCACGAAAACGATAATGCGGCCTTTAAGGATCGACACTGGATTGGCGTGATATTCGAAATTATGACCGGCAATCCAAGTGTTGCCATTGAAATAGCGCTTGCGCCGCACTTTCGCCCAGGCCGAATAAATCCCAAGTGTGATAATGCTCAGCAGAATATTGACGATCCAGATGCCGAAATATTCTTTAGCAGTTCCAGTGAATTTCACATCGAGCACTGGGTTTTGTTCCAGACTTGTTGTGTCAGATTGAGTACCCATATTTTGGGATATTGGTTGATCACTCACGCGTTGCGCCCCTCGTGTTAGATGGATGCGCTTATAGATTGATATCCAAAATCGAACAACTCCTTAAAGCTTAGATATTGAAGTTTTCATGCGCTTCATGCAGCGCGAATCAATCTGCGAGAACGGAATGAATTGGATGGATTTGTACGAAATGGTTGGAAATCGGGCTGAATTTTAGGGTTATGTTTACGGTAAACCCTCGTATTTTGCCGTGTTGTCAAAAGTCTTGGACGATTTTTACCTGCCGTTAACAGGGTATCAGCCACAAGTAAGTGTTTATTTCGATATGTCGTCTTGAAGCGCAAGGTATAAAGAACATATCTATAGATGATGAAAATGAGACCCAGATTTCTGGGCAGTTAGAAGAACAGGGGCCGAGGATGGCAAATACAGTTGATACAGCAATGGCACTTGTGCCGATGGTCGTTGAGCAAACGAACCGTGGTGAGCGCTCATATGACATTTTTTCAAGATTGCTGAAAGAACGCATCATTTTTATTACAGGCCCAGTCGAAGACCAGATGGCAACATTGGTATGTGCGCAGCTTCTTTTCTTAGAGGCTGAAAACCCTAAAAAGGAAATCGCGCTTTATATCAATTCTCCAGGTGGTGTGGTGACGGCCGGCATGGCGATTTACGATACAATGCAGTTTATCAAACCAGCGGTATCTACACTATGTACGGGTCAAGCTGCATCTATGGGCTCGCTACTTTTGTGTGCTGGTCACAAAGATATGCGCTTTGCAACACCAAATGCACGTATCATGGTGCACCAGCCTTCAGGTGGGTTCCAAGGTCAAGCATCTGATATTGAGCGTCACGCGCAAGACATTTTGAAAATGAAGCGTCGCTTGAACGAAGTTTATGTTGAACATACCGGCCAGGATTATGAGACGATCGAACAAACACTTGATCGTGACCATTTTATGGATGCTGAAGAAGCGCAAGCCTTTGGTTTGGTTGATCGCGTGATCTCTTCACGTGCCGCAATGGAAGGTGAAGCTTCAGAAGAATAGGTTGTTTTGACTGAATATTATGGTGTTTCTGTCAAAATTAATAATAAGTATTAAGCTTATTTTGATGGAATCACCCTTAGTCTTGATCAATCTTACAGATATGATTGCAGTTTTATCGAAAAAAGGCTTGAATATCTTAGTAATTGCAGATCAGGTTGATTCTGGGCACAGTACCAGAAACGAGTTTGGTTCTATGTAGGCCGCAATTTAGCGGGAAGGAATACAATATGAGCAAAGTTAGTGGAAGCAATGGTGGTGATTCAAAGAATACGCTTTACTGTTCTTTTTGTGGGAAAAGCCAACACGAGGTTCGCAAACTCATAGCGGGCCCAACTGTTTTCATTTGCGATGAATGTGTTGAGTTATGTACAGACATCATTCGTGAAGAGAACAAGTCTTCAATGGTTAAATCCAGCGAAGGTGTTCCAACTCCGCAAGAAATCATGGACACATTGGATGAATATGTGATCGGTCAATCAAAGGCCAAACGCGTATTGTCTGTTGCGGTTCACAATCACTATAAACGTCTTTCACATGCGACGAAAAACGGTGGCGACATTGAGTTGGCAAAGTCCAATATCTTGCTTGTTGGTCCAACTGGTTGCGGTAAGACATATCTTGCTCAAACACTTGCACGCATCATTGATGTGCCGTTTACAATGGCGGATGCGACTACGCTAACCGAAGCGGGTTATGTGGGTGAAGATGTTGAGAATATCATTTTGAAGCTGCTTCAGTCTGCTGACTATAATGTTGAGCGCGCACAACGCGGCATCGTTTATATCGATGAGGTGGATAAGATTTCGCGTAAATCTGACAATCCGTCGATTACTCGCGATGTGTCAGGTGAGGGCGTACAGCAAGCACTTCTGAAAATTATGGAAGGCACAGTGGCCTCTGTTCCTCCGCAAGGTGGACGTAAACATCCGCAGCAAGAATTCTTGCAGGTTGATACAGTCAATATCCTCTTTATCGTAGGCGGCGCATTTGCTGGTCTTGATAAAGTGATCTCAGCGCGTGGTGAAAACACATCCATCGGCTTTGGTGCGAAAGTTGAAGCACCTGATGAGCGTAGTGTAGGTGCGGTATTGCAAGATCTTGAGCCAGAAGATTTGGTGAAATTTGGTCTAATCCCAGAATTCATTGGTCGTCTGCCAGTGATTGCGACTTTGGAAGATTTGGATGAAGATGCGTTGATCTCAATTCTAAGTCAGCCGAAGAACGCGCTTGTGAAGCAGTATCAGCGTCTGTTTGATATGGAAGATGTTGAATTGACATTCCACGAAGATGCATTGCGTGAAATCGCTAAGAAAGCGATTACGCGTAAGACAGGTGCACGTGGTCTGCGCTCGATCATGGAGAAAATTCTTCTTGATACAATGTACGAGCTTCCAGCTCTAGAAGGTGTACGTGAAGTGGTTATTTCCGACGAAGTTGTGGTAGGAAATGCACGTCCATTATACATCTATTCAGAGCGTAAATCTGAGCATGAGAACGCCTCAGCATAAGAATTAGCTTTAATTGATATTTCAGAAAACCGCTGTGGCAACATGGCGGTTTTTTTGTCTGTACAATGCACTTTGAAATGTGGAAACTAACAAAAGCGCTCGAATCGATACCAATTGGATTTTTGAGGATCAAATTCAATTCTTAACGAAACTTATGACTTGAAACATGTCGGTTTCGTGACTACCTGCGTATCGACTAAGAATAAAGATTTGATTTTATTCGCAGCGAATTTAGCCTCAGACAATATTCGTCTGAGATCCTGTCGAAAGGAATAATAATGACAGAAGACATCAAGGGCGAGGACAGCATGGAGAGCACAAACGCATATCCATTATTACCACTTCGAGACATTGTGGTGTTCCCGCACATGATAGTGCCGCTTTTTGTCGGCCGCGAAAAATCCATCAGCGCCTTGGAAGAGGTGATGGGTTCTGAAAAGCAAATCCTGCTTGCAACGCAAATTGACGCTGGTGAAGATGATCCAGAACCAAATGGTATCTATGAGATCGGCACGATTGCCAATGTGCTTCAGCTTTTGAAATTGCCTGATGGCACTGTAAAAGTGTTGGTAGAAGGTAAATCTCGCGCTGAAATCACCGGTTATACAAAAACTGATGAGCATTTTGAGGTCACAGCTGATGAGCTTGAAGAGCCAGAAGATGACTTGGTTGAAATCGAAGCATTATCTCGTTCTGTGGTGAGTGAGTTTGAGAACTATGTGAAACTCAATAAAAAGATTTCACCTGAAGTCGTGAACGCAACGGGTCAGATTGATGATTTCTCCAAGCTTGCGGATACAGTTGCATCACATTTGGCGATCAAGATCCTTGAAAAGCAAGACATGCTGACCACTGTGAGCGTCAAAGAGCGTTTGGAAAAATGTCTTGGCTTCATGGAAGGTGAGATCTCTGTTCTTCAAGTGGAAAAACGTATTCGTTCACGCGTAAAACGCCAGATGGAGAAGACACAGCGCGAATATTATTTGAATGAGCAAATGAAGGCCATTCAGAAAGAGCTTGGTGAAGGTGAAGAAGGCCGTGATGAGCTTTCAGAACTTGAAGAGCGCGTAGAAAAGACCAAACTTTCTAAAGAAGCCCGTGAAAAGGCTGATGCTGAGGTTAAAAAACTTCGCCAAATGAGCCCAATGTCGGCGGAAGCCACCGTTGTGCGCAATTATCTTGATTGGTTGCTTGGCTTGCCTTGGGGCCGCTCATCCCGCGCGAAAATCGATCTGAACAAAGCAGAAGCAATTCTAGATAATGATCACTTTGGTCTTGATAAAGTCAAAGAGCGCATCATCGAATATCTTGCTGTTCAAACACGTACATCCAAGATTAAAGGTCCAATCCTTTGTCTTGTTGGCCCTCCAGGTGTTGGTAAAACATCTTTGGCTAAATCCATCGCAAAGGCGACAGGCCGCGAATATGTGCGCATGGCTTTGGGCGGGGTACGTGACGAATCTGAGATCCGCGGTCACCGCCGGACATATATCGGCTCAATGCCGGGTAAAATTGTTCAATCAATGAAAAAAGCAAAGAAGAACAATCCGCTCTTCTTGCTTGATGAAATTGATAAAATGGGCATGGATTTTCGTGGTGATCCGTCTTCAGCATTGCTTGAAGTGCTCGATCCTGAGCAAAATTCAACATTCATGGATCATTATCTTGAGGTCGAATATGATCTATCCAAGACAATGTTTGTAACTACATCGAACACGCTTAACATTCCTGGGCCGTTGATGGACCGCATGGAAATTATCCGTATCGCTGGTTACACGGAAGATGAGAAGCTTGAAATCGCAAAACGTCACTTGTTGCCAAAAGCGATTAAAGATCACGCTTTGGAAGAGAAAGAATTCTCTTTAACAGATGAAGCTTTGCTTGAAATCGTGCGTGCTTATACACGCGAAGCCGGTGTTCGTAATCTTGAACGCGAACTTTCTAAGCTGACACGTAAATGCGTGACTGAGATCTTGAAGACAAAAGTCGAGAAAGTTGAAGTCACAGTTGAGAATCTGGCTGATTATCTTGGCGTTCCGCGTTTCCGTCATGGAGAAGCTGAAGGTGAAGATCAAATTGGTGTGGTTACTGGTCTGGCCTGGACAGAAGTGGGCGGTGAATTGCTGACCATTGAAGGTGTGATGCTGCCTGGTAAAGGCGCTATGACGGTCACAGGTAACTTAAAAGATGTGATGAAAGAATCTATTTCTGCTGCTGCATCTTATGTGAAATCTCGCGCTGTTGATTTTGGTGTGAAACCGCCAGTATTTGAAAAGCGCGATATTCACGTTCACGTGCCAGAAGGGGCAACACCGAAGGATGGTCCATCTGCAGGTATTGCCATGGCAACGGCGATTGTTTCTATCATGACCGGCATTCCGGTTCGTAAAGATATTGCCATGACAGGCGAAGTCACCTTGCGTGGTCGCGTATTGCCAATTGGTGGTTTGAAAGAAAAATTGCTGGCAGCGTTACGTGGTGGGATTAAGACTGTTTTGATCCCAGAAGAGAATGCGAAGGACCTCGCTGACATCCCTGACAACGTTAAAAATGAGATGGATATTATCCCAGTTTCACGTATGGATGAGGTTATCAAACACGCTTTGGTTAAAGCTCCGGTTGCAATTGAGTGGGAAATGCCAAGCGATGATGCACCGGCATTGACCAGTACAAATGATGGTGCAAGTGAGCAAATTGCTCATTAGTGCAATGCACAATAAATGATTAAACGAGAAAGGCCGGAATTCCGGCCTTTTTTTATAAAAAAAATGCAAAATAACGTGAAAAACACGCTTATTTAATTTGTAAATTCTTGTGGTGTTAGTCGGAATATATAAACTCACCACATGAATTAACTGAGTCGTCTGATACGATGGAAAGGGATAGTTATGAATAAAAATGAACTTGTGTCAGCAGTTGCTGAAAAAGCGGGTATCGCGAAAACTGAAGCGGCCGCTGCAGTTGAAGCTGTATTCGACACAGTAACAGCAGAACTAAAATCTGGCGGAGATGTTCGTCTTATTGGTTTTGGTAATTTTTCAGTAGGCCACCGTGCTGCTTCAAAGGGTCGTAACCCTTCAACAGGCGCTGAAGTTGATATTCCTGCAAGAAACGTTCCAAAGTTCTCTGCTGGTAAAGCATTGAAAGAAGCTGTGAACAGCTAATTTCCTGCATTATATTTTGAAATTATTATCCGCGAATGGGCTTCTGTTCGCGGATTTTTTTGCGTGTCAGAGAAGGGCTTGACATTAGAACAAAAATAGAACATAGTAGATACATAAAGTGAATTGGAGTATATTATGACCTATTTTGTTCGTGACTGTGCAGCTTTTGTTTCGATTACTATGTTTGTCACAAGCCTCTGCGTTTTGTTCACTTCCCTCTAACTTATCCACTTTAATTCATCCCGCGTGTTCAAATCTGTGCGCGAGCTGTGATTTAAGCTGTCCTTAGCTTCTATTTCTGGCAATATGTCCGGGTGGGGATTCTGTAGTATTTGTTGCAGATCGAAATTGATGGATGGGTGAATATTGAAAATGGCGAGTGAGATTGAGAATAAGCCGCGGTTTGTGAACCTTCATGTTCATTCTGCTTATTCGCTGCTTGAAGGTGCGTTGCCCGTTAAGACAGTTTTGTCGTCTGCTATTAAAGATAACCAGCCAGCAATTGCTATTACTGACACGAATAATCTATTCAGTGCGCTTGAATTTTCAATCAAAGCGGCAGGTGAGGGAATTCAACCTATAATAGGCTGTCAGCTCAGCATCGATATGGAAGATGCAGGTGATGGCGAGACGAAGGCTGGACGCGAACATTTGCGCGTTTTCCCGTCTATTGTTTTGCTGGCCTCCACACAAATTGGCTATCAAAATCTCGTTGAGCTTTTAAGTCGCGCCTATTTGAAAGGCTCAGATGATGAGGCCGTTCACATAAATCTATCTTGGCTTGAAGGTAAGTCTGATGGATTAATCGCGCTCACCGGTGGGCCGTCCGGTCTGATCGATACAGCTGTAGAAAATGGCCGGAAAAATGTTGCAATAGAGCGCCTTCAAAAATTAAGTCAGTTATTTGCCAACCGGCTTTATATCGAATTGCAAAGGCCACGCGGGTATAACCGTTCACTTGAAGCTCAAATTGTCAATCTGGCCTATGATCTTGAATTGCCAATTGTTGCGACGAACGAATCCTTCTTCCCAAGTGAAGAAGATTTTGATGCGCATGACGCCTTAATGGCGGTGGCGAACAACACCGTCGTCTCAGATGAGAATAGGTTCCGTCTCACCGAAGATCATTATCTTAAAACACAAAAACAGATGGTGGATCTCTTCTCAGATCTACCTGAAGCGATCGAAAACACAATTGAGATTGCACAACGTTGTTCGGTCAAACTCGGTTATATCGATCCTATTCTGCCGCGATTTACTGGCGATGAGGGCGATCCAGACATGGCGCTCAAAGCAGAGGCTGATGAATTGCGCCGTCAATCCATAGAGGGATTGAAAGAACGGCTTAAAGTCCACGGTACTGCGCTCGAATATTCTGAAAAAGACTATGAAGAACGTCTGACTGTGGAATTGGACATTATTGAAGGGATGAAATTCCCGGGTTACTTCTTGATCGTTGCGGATTTCATCAAATGGGCGAAAGAGCAAGATATTCCGGTTGGCCCGGGTCGTGGTTCGGGTGCGGGGTCTTTGGTAGCCTTTGCGCTTACCATTACTGATGTCGACCCATTGCGGTTTTCGCTTCTGTTTGAGCGGTTTTTGAACCCAGAACGTGTTTCCATGCCCGATTTTGATATCGATTTCTGTCAAGACCGGCGTGAAGAAGTGATCAAATATGTGCAGGAGAAGTATGGTCGCGAGCAGGTAGCTCAGATCATTACCTTCGGATCTTTGCAAGCGCGCGCTGCTTTGCGCGATGTCGGTCGGGTGCTCCAAATGCCCTATGGTCAGGTCGACCGCATTTGTAAACTTGTACCCAATAATCCTGCCAACCCAACTCCACTACACAAGGCGATTGAAGAAGAACCCAAATTTGCGGAAGCCGTTGATGAAGAACCCATTGTCGGGCGGCTATTGGATATCGCTCAGAAGCTCGAAGGGCTTTATAGGCACGCGTCCACCCACGCAGCAGGCATCGTGATTGGTGATCGCCCGCTTTGGCAATTGGTGCCTATGTATCGCGATCCACGTTCAGATATGCCGGTGACCCAGTTCAATATGAAATGGGTTGAACAAGCCGGTCTCGTGAAGTTCGACTTTCTGGGTCTTAAAACGCTGACGGTAATCAAAACCGCGGTCGATTTCATCGCCGAAAGTGGCATTGAAGTTGATATCAATACCATTCCGTTTGATGACCAAAAGTCCTATGAGATGATGTCTCGCGGTGAAACCGTGGGTGTGTTCCAGGTGGAATCTGCCGGGATGCGTAAAGCGCTGATTGGTATGAAGCCTGACCGCATTGAGGATATTATTGCGCTTGTGGCGCTCTATCGTCCCGGTCCGATGGAAAATATCCCCGTTTATAACGCCCGCAAACATGGGGAAGAAGAACTTGCATCCATTCACCCAAAGATCGATTATCTGATTGAAGAAACGCAAGGCGTGATCGTTTATCAGGAGCAGGTGATGCAAATCGCGCAGGTTCTCTCTGGTTATTCGCTGGGTGAAGCGGATTTGTTGCGTCGTGCGATGGGTAAAAAGATCCAAGCTGAGATGGATAAACAGCGCGTACGCTTTGTCGATGGTGCCGTTGAACGCGGTGTATCCAAGCCACAAGCTGATATGATCTTTGATCTCTTGGCGAAGTTTGCCAATTACGGCTTTAACAAGTCCCACGCAGCCGCCTATGGCATTGTGTCTTATCAGACAGCGTATTTGAAAGCGCATTATCCGGTTGAGTTTTTAGCGGCTTCCATGACGCTTGATATGGGTAACACTGAAAAGCTCGTGGATTTCCGACAGGATGCACTGCGTTTGGGCATCGAAGTGGTCGCGCCATCGGTTCAAACCTCCTTCCGACATTTCCAACGCGGTGAAAATAAGATCTTTTATTCGCTTGCTGCGATTAAAGGCGTGGGCGAGGCGGCCGTTGATCATATTGTTGAGGTGCGCGGATCCGACCCGTTCAAATCAATAGAAGATTTCTGTAAGCGCGTTGATCCTAAAATGGTCAATAAACGCGTGATTGATAGCTTGATTTGTGCAGGTGCCTTCGATTGCTTCGGACGTGAACGCGCAGAGTTGATTGCAGGACTTGAGCGTATCTTAGGATTTAGCCAAAAAGCATCTGCTGACCGCGCCTCAGGTCAAAGTGATATCTTTGGTTTGGATACAGATGGCCCGGGCGAGATGATCCAGTTCAACAAGGTGACACCTTGGTTGCCGGCAGAAAAATTGCAGCGCGAATATCAGGTTTTGGGTTTTTATCTTTCAGCGCATCCGCTTGATTCCTATGGCGAAATTCTCGACAAGAAACGCGTTCAAAAATGGACGGATTTTTCTGTTGCCGTAAAGGCTGGAGCAACTGCAGGGCGTCTTGCTGGCACGGTGACTGGTTTCCAGCAACGCAAGACCCGTACGGGCAACAAGATGGGCATTGTGACCTTTTCCGATAGTACCGGCCAATTTGAAGCGGTGTTATTTTCAGAAGCGCTGCAGATGCATCGAGAGCTATTGGAACCGGGAAAATCGCTCATTCTGACGGTGAATGCAGAAGAACGCCCTGAAGGCATTGGTCTTCGTATTCAAAGTGTGACCTCGCTTGAATATGAGGCGGTGAGCACGCAGAAAACGCTTCGAATTTTTATGCGCGATAGCGTGGCGCTTCCTGCTGTCTCCGCGCATTTAAACACCAAAGGACCGGGGCAGGTCTCATTTATCATGATCAAGGATGACGGAGATCGGGAAATTGAAATTGAACTGCCGAATAAATACAAGATATCACCGGAAATTGCTGCGGCGATGAAATCCGCACCAGGTGTGTTGGACGTCGAACTCGTTTAGTTTTCGTCTTCGGATGGTTCCGATTTTGGTTGCGGCTTTGGCCGGCTTTTAAACGTATAGCCGGTCTGCACAATCGTATTGCCAAATTTTGAGCGGACTTTATCGACAGCACCCTCAACATGGGCTCTGCGGGTCGCGTCGATATCAATCAAATCATCGGGATCCGCTTGATCAGGTGCGCCGAGATCGCTCACGCCGATCCCCAATAATCGGAAGTTTGTTCCATCAGCTTCCGGTCTTAACAGCTCCAACCCTGTTCTGAAGATGCGATCGGCCAACATGGTCGGATCAGCCAAGCGGCGGTTTCTAGTGCGGGATTTAAAGTCGGCCGTTTTGAGCTTTAAAACCACCGTATGCCCAGATGTATCGGATTTTTTAAGTCGATCGGCGACCTTTTCGCTCAAAAAGCGGAGTGTTTTGGCAAGCTCGTCAAAATCTGATTTATCATCAAAGAAGGTTGTTTCAGAGGAGATGCTTTTCGCTCCGGAATTGGGTCTGACCGTCCGATCATCATTTCCGCGCGAGAGATTAAATAAACGCGAACCCATTGTGCCATATCGGCGAAGGAGCTCATCTTGCTCCATCTTCTGTAATTGCCCGATCATGGTAATGCCGTCTTGGGCTAATGTGGATGCGAAGGCTTTACCCACACCCCAAATTTTGGTGACAGGCATTTCGGCTAATAATCTGAGCGCTTCCTCTTCTCCGATGATAGAAAACCCGCGGGGCTTATTCAGATCAGAGGCGATTTTGGCCAAAAACTTACAATAGGACAGGCCGACTGACACAGTAATGCCGATTTCATTTTCAATTTTATGCGCCAGCTTTGCTAATGTTTGCGCTGGAAATGTGCCATGCAAACGCTCAGTGCCGGACAGATCCAAGAATGCTTCGTCAATAGACAGCGGTTGCACCATGGGTGTCAGTTCGAGCATCATTTCGCGAACTTGTTTGCCAACTTTGCTATATTTCTTCATGTCGGGGGGCAGGACGACTGCTTCTGGGCAGGCATCAAGTGCTTTAAACATCGGCATGGCTGAGCGCACACCATGAATGCGCGCCACATAACACGCTGTTGAAACCACACCGCGCTTGCCACCTCCTATGATTACGGGCTTGTCGACCAGATCGGGATTATCTCGCTTTTCCACAGCTGCATAAAAGGCGTCGCAATCAATATGCGCAATGTTGAGGGTCGACAATTCAGCGTGTTTAAGCAGACGCGGACTACCACAATTACGACAGCGCGGACGCGTTTGAACAATCGGTTCGAAGCAATCGCGGCAGAATCCGTCTTTTGGGCTGGGTGAGGGCATGTTACGTCGTTTCAGTCAGAACAAATGTCGAACAAACCGAATTTAGAGTGTTTTTAACGCGAGAACAAGTCACAACATCGGTGAATTGATGCGTTTTGTTTCTAGATTTTGGATTGGATGTGATTTTTAAGATCCGCCCAATTCTCCGCGTCATAGATATAATCATCTAAATCGGGTGCAATGGCCTTGAATTCCTGATTGCCCATAATGCTGATGTGATGCGTATCTGGGGCGTGTTCAGCGACAGAGTGATGATTGTAAATCATATCATCAATGAAAAAGACGTGATCTTCCACCAAAGCATTGGCGTCTTTAAGAATTGGTCCTTTCGCGTCTTCGGTTGCGATCAGCGGGAAGGTGAGATCGAACTGTTCGAGCAGTTTCTTGCGTTTTTCAAAATGATGTGGCGGCATCGCTGTTAAAAAAATCACGTCCATATCTTGGCTCAGCTCCTTGAGAATCAGATCCACATCGGGGAGTAACATTTGCCAATTGAGTTGATCCGCAAAGAAATCCTCGATGAGTGAAGAGACTTTTTGGTTCTCGACCGCTGTATTTGAATTGAGATCGAAAATATTGCCATGCAGGGCGAAGCTATTGGCCCGTAATTCTTTATCCTGTGCCAACAGGAAACTTTGAAATGGCGTGAGAAATTCCAACACCACCTCATCAATATCGCAGACAATAAGAGGTCGGTTATTAGATGGAGATATGATCTCTTGGATCGATTTCATATCAATAGCCTTGCTCAAGGTGACCGCCGAGTTGTCTGAATGCTTGTGCTACATGTTCTGGCTTTTCATTCGACGCTTCGCAATATTTTAAAAGCGTCGGTTCGTGATTGATCAAAAATTCTAAAACACCGGCGAGAAAACCAGGTTGATTTGCAGCTTCTCTGATCTGTGATGCTTCAAGCCCCGAAAGGCCCAGAAAACGGTTAAAAAGCTCAGGTTCTGAGGCGATCCAGCTTAGTACATCAATCGCAATTGCCTCGGATTTCTCCATCTTTTCAAAACCTTAATTTAATAGATATATTTGTTTTTATAAATTACCATTTTTTCAACTAAATTGGTCTAATGTACAACCCTATTGGGGAAAATTCGGACGCGCTGAGCAATTAAATGACAAAAAAAGTTATGATAGTTGAGGATAATGAGCTCAATATGAAGCTCTTTCGGGATCTCATTGAAGCATCTGGTTATGGTACGATCCAAACTCGAAATGGTTTGGAAGCATTAGACCTTGCACGAGAACATAAGCCTGATTTGATTCTCATGGATATTCAATTGCCGGAAGTCTCAGGCCTTGATGTGACGAAATGGCTGAAAGAAGACGAGGAATTACATTCCATCCCGGTTATTGCTGTCACTGCTTTTGCAATGAAAGGTGACGAAGAACGAATTCGCCAAGGTGGGTGCGAAGCCTATATTTCAAAACCCATTTCAGTGCCCGGATTTTTGGAGACTATTAAGAGTTTTTTGGGACCTAGTGGTTCATAGTGTTGATTGTTGTGTTTGTTCGCGTTTTTGAGTGTTGGAGTATTTGTGTAAATGACAGCTAGAGTCCTTGTTGTTGATGATATCCCCGCCAATGTTAAATTGCTGGAAACTCATCTACTTGCCGAATATTTTGAAGTCCTGACCGCTGAGAACGGCATGCAGGCGCTTGAGATTTGCGATAAAACCCAGGTCGACCTTATCCTATTGGACATTATGATGCCCGGCATTGACGGATTTGAAGTCTGTCGACGCCTAAAAGCCAATCCAAAAACAGTCAATATTCCAGTTGTGATGGTGACCGCACTTGATCAACCTGAAGACCGCGTTGAAGGTTTAAAATGTGGTGCAGATGATTTCCTCACCAAGCCCGTGAATAATATGCAATTAATGGCGCGGGTTAAAAGCCTGCTTCGCCTTAAAATGCTGACAGATGAATTGCGAAATCAAGCAGGTGATCGTGTGGCTTTTGATAGCCTGGACGAACAAAAAACGGGGCCATCCAGCTTGGAAGAGCGCGGATTAACGTTACTGGTTGATGGGCGCGCAAGTTCGCATGAGCGTATTTCCAAATCGATTTCTGAAATTGCTGATATCAATCCAATATCTGATCCTGAGGCAGCTTTGTTTGAAGCTGCTGAAACGCCTTATGAATTGATTATTATCAATGATAATATCCCGGGCAGCGATCCATTGCGCTTATGTTCGCAATTGCGTTCACGAGAGGCAACGCGTTTTGTACCGATATTGATTATGTTGCAATCGGGCGATGAAAAACAGATCGTTCGTGCTTTGGATATCGGTGTGAACGACTATATTTTGCATCCATTTGACCCAAATGAGTTATATGCGCGTTCTCTTACGCAGATCAAACGTCATCGTTCGAGTGAGAAATTGAAGGCTAGCCTCTCAAAATCGGTCGAACTTGCAGTTGTTGATCCGCTGACAGGTCTTAACAACCGACATTTCCTCGATGCCTACATGGACAAGCTAATTTCGCGTTCAAAGCGACGGAATACGCCAATTTCAATGCTGATTACGGATATCGACAAATTTAAAAGCGTCAATGACACCTATGGTCATGATGCAGGTGATGAAGCTTTAAAAGAGTTTGCTCGTCGATTAAGGAGCACTGTGCGTGGTGCTGATTTGGCTTGCCGATTTGGTGGCGAGGAATTTATCGTGCTCATGCCGGATACAACGCAAGAAATGGCGCTGCAAGTGGCTGAACGGCTGCGGCAATCGATCGAAGAATTACCTTTTGACATTACTGGAGACGGTCTGAAATTGTCGGTGACGACCTCAGTCGGTGTAACATGTTTTCATCCAGAACTTGATGACAGTAAAAGCCTGCTTAAACGTGCAGATAACGCTCTTTATGAAGCAAAATCTCAAGGTCGAAACCGAGTCGTTTTGAAGGAAGTGGCTTAGCGGATAGCTCCCTTACCATTAATTCCAATACTTTGCGTACGCGTCATTGCAACTAAAACGATTGTATAAGTTGAGTTGTTCGCGCTTTGTTGCGATGCAGCGCTTGATTCTTTTCTAAAATTGAGCGATGATCCGCTTAATAGGCGCATGATAATTAGCAGATTGAATAGAGATACCCCATGATGTTCAGGTCCGCCGCATCTCCTGGGTCGTGGGGTGGCCGGTCATTTAACAGCATTCCGTGGCCTCCTCGTACCACTTCTGTTGCATTGATCGGCCCACAAATAAGAACCCGCTTGCATTGCTGCAAGCGGGTTTTACTTTTTCGTCAATTAAGTGTTTGAATTACTTAATTTTAGCTTCTTTGAACTCAACGTGCTTACGTGCGATTGGGTCATATTTGGTTTTGACCATTTTCTCTGTGTAAGTACGGCTGTTCTTTTTGGTTACATAGAAGAAACCAGTGTCAGCAGTTGACTGTAGTTTGATTTTGATCGTTGTTGCCTTGGCCATCTTGGCTACCTTCTTTAAAAAATGAAGCCGCAGATGATCATTACAATCTACGGCATGGTAGACGCGAAATTACAAATTAAGCTTCAAAAGTCAAGCCCTTTGGGGAATGAATTTGGTAAAATAGCGCTGATTGGCGCGGAATGACATTGACCAGCTGCATCAACTTAGATGCGTTTGATAAAACAGGGAGGCACATCATAGGCAAGCTCTGAAGATTGCTGCATTCTTGCCTGAAGTTCTTTCAAAATCAGGACTGTAATTGCTGGCATGGGATGATCTTCGGGTTTGAAAATGTCCACCCAACGCAAATCAACCAGCTCGTCGCTGTCTTTGGCCTGTGACGTGTCGATGTTCAATTCATCACAAAAACCGACGAAGAATCGTGTATCGAATCGTCTTGGTTGGCCAATTGGTGTTATGGCTCGTGCTAAATATCTGAAATTCTGCAGATTAAAGCCGGTGCTGTCACGTAGTTCGATACTGGTTTCTTCTGACAGTTCACGTGCTGCGGCAAGGGCAAGTGCCGTTGCTGTTGATTTGGTAAATCTTTTGGAGGTATTGCTCAAAAGATGAGTAACCACCTCATCGCGTAGAGGAGTATTCACCGGCAATCGCCAATCATTTCGATCGCGGCGACCACCGGGAAATACATAAAGATCTGGCATGAACACATGTTTGCTTGATCTTTTCCCCATCAAAACGCGCGCATTGTCACGATCGACCAGCATTAGGGTCGCCGCGTCCTTGGGGCGCAACGCCTTGGGCTTGGTTGGTTGATTGGTTGACGCGTTCAATGTCGGTGGGTCGGCTTAGTGATCTTTAAGCGCAACGCTGTCGTCATAGTCAGGCTGTTCGCCGAAACCATGCATGCGCAGTGCCCATTGAAGACCTACAACAGCGCCTTTGATTGGCTGTAGAAGAGCAAGTGATAGAACGACTGTAATTGGGATCCAAATCATCAAATGCTGCCAGCTCGCCATCTTGAACACCATATCCGTCATCATAAAGGCAGCAACAACAATGTGGCCGATAATAAGAATCACCAAGTACGCAGGCAAGTCATCCGCGCGATGATGATGCAATTCTTCACCACAATTGCTGCATTCATGGGTTACTTTAACAAACTTATCAAACAGTTTGCCTTCACCACAGTTGGGACAGCGTGATGCAAATCCGCGTTTCATCGCAAGTTTGGTTGGTCGTTCTTCAGTTTGACCATTATTGTGAAAGACTTCAGTTTCAGTCATTTAATATCTCATTTCCTGCGCCGAGATTTGCGTCCTTTCTTGAAGGACGGGCGGGCAGCAGACCGATTCTTCTTCCCCTTATGGAAAGACCGCGTTCCGGTCGGCATTTTTTCGCCTTTGCTCAGCATTTCAAATCTTAAAGCTCCGGCAAGTGGAATTGCCTCGGCCAATCTTACGTCTACTTCGTCTCCCAGTCGAAACCCTAGGCCCGTTCTTTCGCCGGTTAGTGCCTGATGTGCTTCGTCATAAAAATAATAATCGGTTCCCAATGTTGATATGGGTATAAAACCATCTGCGCCATATTCTGGCAACGAGACAAAAAGTCCTGATTTGGTCACGCCGGCAATTCGTCCACGAAATTCGACGCCAATTTTCTCAGCGAGATGATGAGCGATGAGGCGGTCTTGCGTATCGCGTTCAGCACCCGCGGCACGACGCTCAAAGTCTGAAATGTCTTCAGCAATGAGTTCAAGTGCTGCTTCTTCATCAGGCGTGATGCCACCTTCGCCCAAGCCATGAGAACCGACAAGCGCACGATGAACAATCAAATCGGCATATCTGCGGATAGGCGAGGTGAAATGCGCATATTTGCGTAAATTCAAGCCAAAATGGCCTTGATTTTCTGGATGGTAAATCGCCTGGCTTTGCGAACGCAGTACCATTTCATTGACCATTGTCTCAGTTGGCTTATCCTTCACATTGGCCAGAATGCCGTTAAAATGGTTGGCGCGCAGATTGCCGCCTTTGGCAAGGGAAATATCCAAGGTTGCCAAAAACTCGCGCAATGCTTCCTGCTTTGAAAGCGAAGGCGCTTCATGCACGCGATATATGAGCATCTGCCGTTTGGTTTCGAGAGCTTCAGCAGCGGCAACATTGGCTTGGATCATGCATTCTTCAATGAGTTTATGCGCGTCTAATCGATCAGGCACATGAATGCGTTCAACCTTGCCCTCATCGTCTAAAATGATGCGGCGTTCGGGAAGATCGAGATCAAGTGGTTGTCTGCGATCTCGACCAATCTTCATGATCTTATAGGTCGCCCCTAAAGGCTTGAGGACGGTTTCAAGGATTTCGCCCGCTTGCGCATCTGGATTGCCATCAATCGCGTCTTGAGCTTGCTCGTACGCCAAACTCGCCGCGCTTCGCATCATAATGCGATGGAACGAGTGGCTGATTTTGCGACCATCGGCATTGAAAATGATTTTTGTTGCGAGCGCAGGGCGGTCTACACCTTCTTTGAGCGAGCATAAATCATTGCTAATACGTTCGGGCAGCATGGGGATGACACGATCTGGAAAATAAACTGAATTCCCTCTGATACGCGCTTCGCGATCCATCGGGCTGTCAGGTCTGACATAATAAGACACATCGGCAATCGCCACATATAGCACAGCGCCGCCTTCATTGGCGGGATTGTCGTCCATATGAGCGTAAACCGCGTCATCATGGTCTTTCGCAGTCGCAGGATCGATAGTGATCAGCGGAATATCGCGCCAATCTTCACGCTTTTTCATATCCGCTGGTTTGGCTTTCTCAGCCGCGTCAATCACTTCCTGTGGGAAGATATGCGGAATGCCACGATCGTGCACTGCGATCATGGTAATGGCTTTCTCAGAGGCTATATTACCGACAACATTGATAATTTTAGCATGGGGGAGGCCAATACGATTACTGTGAATGGATTGCACTTCCACCAAGTCACCATTCTTGGCGTCACTCGTCATATCAGGTGCAATCGCATATTCTTTGTTTTTGCGATCAATTGGTAAAACACGTCCGCCGCTATTTGGGCCGTCTTCATGCTCGCGATAAATCCCCATCGTACTAGATTTTTGCCTATCCAGCACTTTCATGACTTTGCCGATATAGGCCGGGCCATCGCGTTTTTCATTGGGGAAGATGCGTGCCAACACTTTATCGCCCAGCCCGGCAGTTGGACCAGATGATTTTGAACGCGCACCGCCGGTGCGAGACTTTTGCGACATTTGGCGGATTAGCACGGCAGGTGCAGATCCGTCCTCATCGCGCCATTGCGTTGGGCGACCGATTAAATCACCGTCATTATCGCGCGATAAAATATCAAGTGTGGAGACGGATGGCATTTTCCCAGGGCGGGAAATTTTCTTGCGCGTTCCTGTCAGCAGACCTTCGTCCGCCATTTCGCGCAAAATGTCTTTTAACACACTGCGCTCATCACCTTTGACGCCAAAAGCTTTGGCGATTTCGCGTTTGGAAGCAAGATCAGGAAACTCGGATATAAAACGTAAGATCGCCGCTTTTTCAAGCGGCGGCTTACCTTTTTTAACTTTAGAAATATCTGCTAAGTCGTTATTATTTTTAATTTTTTGTCTGTTTGACTTTGAGCGTGCAAACCTTGGCGTCTTTGCCAAATCTATTCCTCAGCTGTTTGTTTTGCAGCGGTTTTCTTTGCTGCAGGTTTCTTAGCTGCTGTCTTCTTTTTCGCAGCTAGCTTTTTCTTTGGTGCGGCTTTTTTCTTGCCCTTAGTCGCAGCTTTTGCGTTGACCAGTTCAATCCCTTGTTCAAGCGTTACGCCTTGAGGATCGGTGCCATTTGGCAAAGTCGCATTGATTTTTTCCCATTTCACATAGGGGCCATAACGTCCATCCATCACGGCGATCTTGCCACCATCTGGATGCTCACCCAATTCTTTAAGTGCAGTCGCCGCTTTTCTGCCACGACCAGGGCCCGCAGCTGCTTTTTCGGCGATTACAGTTACTGCGCGGTTCAAGCCGATGGTGAACACATCTTCGATGGATTCAATATTAGCATACATGCCGTCATGCAAAAGGAATGGGCCGTAACGACCCAAACCGCTGGAAATCATCTTTCCGCTTTCAGGGTGCGGGCCAATATCGCGCGGAAGCGAAATCAATGCCATCGCGCGCTCGTAATCAATGGTTTCAGGCGCCCAACCTTTTGGCAGGCTGGCACGTTTGGCTTCTTTGCCTTCACCGCGTTGAACATAAGGTCCAAAACGACCTGAACGAAGGGTGATGTCTTCGTCGGTGTTTGGATCTTTGCCCAGCATTTGTGGTTCATTAGAAACGGCTGCTTGGCTTTCGCCGTCTGCATCCTTGGTTAATTGGCGTGTGAATTTACATTCTGGATAGTTTGAGCACCCAACAAAAGCGCCGAAGCGTCCCAATTTGAGCGATAGATTGCCATCGCCGCATGTCGGGCATTTGCGCGGATTCATGCCATCACCACGATCAGGGAAGGCGAGTTCGGCAAGTTCTTCGTTCAGCGCATCAAGCACATTGGTGACACGAAGTTCTTTTGTGCCTTCAACATGTGATTGGAATTCGGTCCAGAATTCACGCAAAACGTCTTTCCATTGCAATTCACCCGCGGAAATACGATCGAGCTTGTTTTCAAGATCGGCGGTAAACCCAAATTCCACATATCGATCAAAGAAGTTGCCAAGGAAGGCAGTCACAAGACGCCCTTTGGGTTCTGGGATCAGTTTGCGTTGTTCGGATTTGACATATTCGCGGTTGGACAGCGTTGCGAGTGTGGACGCGTATGTTGACGGACGCCCAATACCCAATTCTTCCATCTTCTTAATCAGCGAGGCTTCCGAATAACGTGGTGGTGGCTCAGTGAAGTGCTGTGTTGCATTGATCTTTTCACGCGCAACATCTTCGCCCTGATTGATCAATGGCAAACGTGCATCATCTGCTTTGTCGTCGGATTTTCCATCGCTATCGTCCTTGTGATCGCTATAAGCTGCGATGAAGCCGTCAAAGCGAATGACCGACCCGTTGGCACGCAATGTGGCTGACTTTCCGCCATTTGTCGCGATAACATCAACAGCTGTACGCTCAATTTCAGCAGATGCCATTTGGCTGGCAATCCCACGCTTCCAAATCAAATCATAGAGCTTGAATTGATCGGCATCGAGGAACTTTTTGACCTGATCAGGCGTACGATCAAAACTGGTTGGGCGCACAGCTTCGTGAGCCTCTTGGGCGTTCTTAGCCTTGGTTTCGTAGTGACGCGCTTTGTCAGGGCAATATTTATCGCCAAATTGCGCTTTAATCGCAGCACGTGAGGCTTCAATCGCTTCAGGTGCCATTTGCACACCGTCAGTACGCATATAGGTGATGAGACCGGCAGTTTCACCACCAATATCGATGCCTTCATAAAGCTTCTGTGCAACTTGCATGGTGCGTGATGCATTAAAGCCGAGTTTGGATGAAGCTGCCTGTTGAAGCGTTGACGTTGTAAATGGCGGAGAGGGGTTCCGGCGTGTCGGTTTGGCCTCCACCTTACCAACATTAAAGGAAGCGCCCTCGAGCATTGCCTTCATTTTATCAGCCGATTCGGCGTTCTCGATGGATAATTTTTGCAATTTATCGCCGTCGAAAACGGTCAGTCGCGCTGTGAACTTGTCATTTCGTGGCGTTGTGAGTTCAGCGCCAATTTGCCAATACTCATCTTTGATAAAACGTTCGATTTCTGTTTCGCGATCACAAATCAGACGCAACGCAACGGATTGCACCCGACCTGCGGAACGCGCGCCTGGCAGCTTGCGCCACAAAACAGGTGAGAGATTAAAACCAACGAGATAATCGAGCGCACGGCGCGCAAGATAAGCGTCCACCAATGGCGTATCGATATCGCGCGAATGTGCCATGGCGTCAAGAACAGATTTTTTCGTTATCGCATTGAAAACAACACGTTTTACGCTCTTGCCTTTAAGTGCTTTCTTCTTTTCGAGCACGTCTAAAACATGCCAAGAAATCGCTTCTCCCTCGCGATCAGGGTCGGTTGCGAGAAATAAAGTATCAGCATTTTTAAGCGCTGTAGAAATGTCTTTTAACCGCTTATTTGATGCCGTATCGACTTCCCAAAGCATTGCAAAATCTTCATCTGGATCAACAGAGCCGTCTTTAGCGGGCAAATCTCTGACATGACCAAATGATGCCAGAACTGTGTAGTCAGAACCGAGATATTTGTTGATGGTCTTTGCTTTTGCAGGAGATTCTACGACAACTACATTCATACTTATTTTCGCACTTTACATATTATGTGTTTTTCAATGATTTGGCTTAGCACATGGACATTGAACGGCATTTGGTCAAGCTTTTTTGATAATTTCTTGTTCAATACAACGTAATGCAACTAAAAGGAGTATTAATTAATATTGCAATTTTAAATTAAAATTGTTACGTTTCCAATCGTGAATTTACATATAGGGCTGGTGGATCGTGAATGCCCATTTAAAGGAATTTAGAATTGCCAGATAACGACGAGACTGCCAGCAAGAGTGATGCCAATGCCGCCGGTCCTAACCTGATTTATGTCAAGGATATGCTTGGGGAACTCCATTCAATTTCCGAAGCCGAAGGGGCGGACATGTTGAGCTATCTCATAGAAATGGCATTCATTGAGTGTGGCGACATTATTTCCAATTCAAGGCCTGTCACGTTAGGTTTCCAGAATAAGAGACACAAGACCAGCTGAATGGCGTTGCAGACGACCTGCTAAATCCAATTCCAGCAATACCAAATATACTGTCTGAGCGGGATATCCTGTGTGACGGATAATGTCATCAATCTCAACAGGGGCGACACTCAAAGCATTTACAATTATCGTTCGGGCATTTTCATCTGGTGGTGCGAACGGGGTTGGGTCCAGTTTCCTCTATTATTGTGTCGTTAATGTGATCAATTCTGGATATCGGTGCGAGTGCATCCAAGATATCATCTGGTCCGGTAGTCAGAATGGCTCCTTCTTTGATCAGTTCGTTGGTTCCGCCGGCACGAGGGTCGAGTGGTGAACCTGGGATGGCAAAGACAAGACGGCCAAAATCAGATGCACGACGTGCGGAAATCAGCGAACCTGAACGACGAGCCGCTTCGACCACCACAAGACCAAGTGAAACCCCAGCGATTAATCGGTTTCGCCGCGGGAAATCTCTCGCAATAGGTTTCCATCCAAATGGCATTTCGGTAATCGCCAATCCTTTGCCATCGCAGATCTCGTGATAAAGATTAAGATTTTCGGGCGGGTAGGGTTGGTCGATCCCGCCTGCTAATGCGGCGATTGTTCCCATATCGTCGCCGATCCCAAGACTTGCGCGATGCGCCGCTGCATCGATACCACGTGCCAACCCTGAGATAATTGAATAGCCCGCTCTTGAAATACTCGCGGCAAGGTTTGTGGCTAATTTGCTACCGGTTATGGATGCATTACGCGAACCGACAATGCCAACGGAAGGTAAGGCTGAGAGTTTGATGTTGCCCTTAACTGTTATTAAAGGTGGCGCACCGTCGATCTGCCTGAGTGCCGGCGGATAATCGGGTTCGCCAATGCCAACGAGTTTCGCGCCAAAACGTTCAATTTTTTCAAGTTCTATTTCGACTTCAGACCTTGAAGCAATGCGGATCTTACGACGGGAGCCACCGCGCTGCGATAATTCTGGCAGCATTTCAATGGCACGTTCTACTGAACCGCAATTATTAATGAGCTCGCGAAAGGTCGCCGGACCGACATTATCGCTCCGTATCAATCGCAACCATGATAGCCGTTGTCGCTCTGTTAATATAACCCCGCGCGACGGCTGATCTATCATGTTTTCTTGCCACCAATCTTGCTTTCATTGCCTGAAAGCAGTCGGCCGATATTTTCATGGTGCTTAGCGATGGCAATTATCGACATGATGCCAAAGAGGATGGCTATGTTTGCATATCCCATAACGTACAGCGCAATTGGAACGATTGTCAGTGCGCACAATGCGGCGAGTGATGAATATTTGAAGATGAACGCGACAGAAAGCCATACGACCGCAAAAACCAGAACCGCCATTGGAGCCAAACCCAAAAGCACGCCGATATAAGTCGCAACGCCTTTGCCACCCTTAAATTTTAGCCAGATTGGGAATAAGTGGCCCAAAAATGCAAACAATCCTGCGAGCATCGCGGCGCCAAGACCAAAGTTTTGCGCGATGATCACGGCAAATGTGCCTTTGAGGAGATCCGCCAGCAAAACGCCAGCTGCAACTTTCTTATTTCCAGTACGCAAAACATTGGTGGCGCCGATATTGCCGGATCCTATTTTACGGACATCACCCAAGCCGGCAAACTTGGTAATAACCAAACCAAACGGGATCGAGCCGAGTAGATATCCAAACAGTGATGCTAGAAGAAGAATTAATGGTGCTTGCGAAGTCAATATATCGGTCATTTGAGCAATCAATCAGTTTAAATGCACGTATACACCCCTAATAGTTGTATAGCGTGATTATTCGTCAGAGTAAATAGTCTGACCGCTTACGATAGTCGCAAGCACTTTGCCGGTAAAGCGCGCATCTTCAAAAGCGCTGTTTTTAGATTTTGAAACTATTTCATCTTTGTAATGCACCCAAGGCATTTCAAGATCGAACAGTGTAATATCCGCAGATGCCCCGACGCGCAGTGAACCTGCATTGAGCCCATATAATTCAGCCGGTTTGGTGGATAGGACTTCAATCAAACGCATTAAGCTGATTTGGTCTGCATGATAAAGGCGCAGAGCTGCAGAGAACATTGTCTCCAGACCAATTGCACCTTCTGCGGCATGCGGGAAGGGCAATCGTTTGGTGTCAACATCCTGCGGGTCGTGCGATGAGCAAATCACGTCGATTGTACCATCAGCTAACGCCTCCACCATCGCCAACCGTTCTTCCTCGCTTCGCAAAGGCGGTGAAAGCTTGAAGAATGTCCGGTACTCACCAATATCAACCTCGTTGAGGGTGAGATTGTTGATCGAAATACCCGCGCTCACATTAAGGTTCTTGTCTTTGGCGCGGCGAATAACTTTCGATGATTGCGGCACAGATATTTTGGCCGCGTGATAATTTGCACCGGTGAGTTCTGCCAAACGGACATCACGTTCAAGAGGAATGATCTCCGCTTCTTTTGGAATACCGGAAAAACCGAGCCAACTCGCAAGGAGACCTTCATTCATCATGCCGCCAGCAGCGAGATCTTCATCCTGCGTTTCGCATGCAACCAATGCCCCGAAATCGCGGGCATAGGTCATAGCACGTCTGATCACAGCTGCATTGCGAAGTGTTTTACGTCCATCGGTGACGCAAGCAGCACCTGCTTCCATCATCAAGCCAAATTCAGTCATCTCATTACCATTCAGCCCTTTGGTCATGGCAGAGGCTGGATGAACATGAATATCGGTGGTATCGCGCGCGGTGCGCTGGATAAACTGCAAAAGTGCGACATCATCAATAACCGGATTGGTGTCGGGCATCGTAACAATCGATGTGATCCCACCTTTTGCGGCGGCTTTACCGGCTGAAGCTATGGTTTCGCGATATTCGCTTCCAGGTTCACCAATGAACACGCGGGTATCCACCAAACCGGGGACTGCGATTTGGCCCTTGCAATTGATGACTTTGGCACCTTCTGGCGTTCCTTGATTGGCAGCGTTTTGACCGATGGCTGCAATTTTGCCGTTTTCGATGATAATTGAGCCAGTTTCATCCATCTGCTGTGATGGATCTACAATTCTCAGATTTTCCAATACGCGTGTGGTCATTTTAGTTTCTCCCACTCGCAAGCATCAGTGTTTCCATTACTGCCATTCGTACGGCAACACCCATTTCAACCTGTTGTTCGATCACACTTTGTGGGCCATCGGCAATTTCTGACGCGATTTCCACACCTCTATTCATTGGACCGGGATGCATAACGAGCGCATCATCTTTCGCATATGATAGTTTTTCAGCATCTAGTCCGAAGAAGCGGAAATATTCACGCACTGATGGAACAAAAGCGCCTTCCATGCGTTCACGCTGCAAACGAAGCATCATCACAACATCGGCGTCTTTCAAACCTTCTTTCATGGAGCTGTAAACTTCAGCGCCCATATGTTCAATTCCTGTGGGCAGGAGCGTTCGTGGTGCTATAACTCGCACACGTGCACCCAAAGCGTTGAGCAGCAAAATATTTGATCGCGCGACACGTGAGTGAAGCACATCACCGCAAATGGCGACCGTCAAACGTCCAACCTTGCCTTTCATACGGCGAATAGTCAGCGCATCTAACAGAGCTTGGGTTGGATGCTCGTGTGCACCATCGCCAGCATTAATCACTGCACAGCCAACTTTTTGTGCCAAAAGTGCCACGGCACCCGCTGATGAATGTCGTACGACAAGCATGTCTGGATGCATGGCGTTCAATGTCATTGCTGTATCGACAAGCGTTTCACCTTTTTTGACGGATGAATTGCCGACAGACATGTTCATAACATCCGCACCAAGTCGCTTGCCGGCAAGTTCAAATGAGGCTTGCGTTCGAGTAGATGCTTCGAAAAAGAGATTGATTTGGGTGAGGCCGCGAAGGGTGGAGGTTTTCTTTTCTCGCTGTAACGACAGCTTGACCGCTTCTTCAGCTTTGTCCAACAAATAGAATATGTCTGGCTCCGACAAGCCTTTGATACCCAGCAGGTGACGGTGCGGAAATGACATGATTGCACTCTCTATCTCGTGGAATTTCGCATTCTATAGAAAGCTTTCAGTGAAAGGGCAACTCAAATGGGGTGACATTTGTGTGCTGTCCCCATACAAATTGTAGGAATATTTTGATTCCGGAAAGTCAAATTCTATGGCGCAAGCTAAAATTGATCCATTGACGCTGAACGTCAACACTTTTCAATCCGATCCATTATTGCGCGATATTGCTGGAAAAATGCCACGCGCTGCGCATGCGCAATTTTCGCTGTTGGGGCAATTTGCAGGTTCACACGAAGCGGACGAGCTTGCGCGTTTAGCCAATGAGATCAAACCTCAACTACGAACCAGTGATACTTTTGGCGACCCATTAAACCATGTAGAATATCATCCAGCATGGCATGCCCTCCAACGCAAAGCAGTAAGTTATGGCCTTCATGCGTCTGTTTGGGACGATGCTCAGCGCCGAACCGCAGGCTATGGTCATCAGATGCGGACTATGAGTCTTTATCTGTCAGCGGGACTTGAAGCAGGGCATTTAACGCAGTCGACTACAACACATGCATCTTTGGCATTGATACTATCAAATGCTGCTTTACGTCGTGATTGGTCAGGCAAATTGTTATCGCGCATGTATGATAGTACCGATACAGCACCAGCCAAGAAAAATGGATTGTTGATTGGATGGGCCGTGAGTGAGCGCAAAAGCGGTGGTTCCATTGAACAGATTGATGCATCCGCTGTTAAAGTAAGTGAAGGGCTTTACCGAATTTCTGGCGAGAAATGGCATGTGTCTGCGCCGATGAGTGATGCATTTATTGTCTTAGCGCAAACTGAGATCGGCGTGAGTTGTTTTCTGGTGCCTCGGCTTTTGCAGGATAGTTCGCAGAATAATATTGAGATTTTAAGGCTAAGAGAGCAGGTGGGATATCATTCAAACCCGCAAGCTGAAATGAAATTCAATAATGCATTTGGGTTTTTGCTGGGTAGTGACGGCGATGGGATGCGCACGATTTTGGATGCGATCACCCTTATTCGTCATGATATTGCGGTCATATCTGCAGGGCTGATGCGATCGAGCTTGGCAAAAGCAGTTCATTATTGGCGTCAAAAACCTCAGCACCTATCCGATGATATAGCATCACGGGTATTGGCTGATATGGCACTTGATGTTGCTGGTGCGACAGCTTTGATGATGCGTGTTGCACAATCTTATGACAAAGCGGCTAACTCGCCCGAAGATGCTGCTTATGCGAGATTGATGACACCGGTTGTCAAATATTGGGTATGCAAAACCTCACCGAATTTGATATCCGAAACAATGGAAAGTGTTGGTTCAGCTGCGTTTGCATCCGGGTCAAGCTTGGGGCGAAATCACCGAGATGCGATCACAAATCTTATTTATGAAACAGGCAGCGACCTCATGACCAAAGATGTGTTGCGGGTTTTAAAGCACGGCCGGGATTTATTTGATTCCGTTGTGCGTGATGTCACAACGGATCTTGGCAATGTCAGCGAAAAAACCCATCAGGTGCTCAATGCGTGCATGCTGGTTTGTGAAAATGATGCTGGCATGTCGCGCATGCTAACAGAGCAATTGGCACTGTCGGGTGCAGCATCTGAATTAAAACGCATTGGGGCAGGGCCAATAGCAGAAGCCTTTACCGAAACGCGGCTTGGCGGCGCTTGGCGCTCAAGTTACGGAATGCTCGACGGACGCTTTGATGCCCATCGCATTTTGGAATTGTTATATCCGCAAGACCGTTAGACCTTTGCTAAATCCAATTATGTAGCTTTTCCATGGCAAGCAATACCAGTGGTATTGTGAAAAATGACACAACGACTTGCAATGATGCAATTGAAGCATAAAGCGGAGCATCACCACCCATCTTTTGCGCCAAAACATAGCCGTTATTTGCTGTTGGCACAGCACATGCGATTGTAAAGAGCGTAAGTTCGGTCAAAGTGAAATCGAAGAATGTCCCGATAATAAGTGCCATGACTGGCAATACCAACAGCTTCACACAAACGGCAAATATGGTCAGAAGGTTGGGATGGGTGATCATATAAATGCTTAGACCCGCTCCAATCATCAACAAACCCATGCCAAGGGAAGCGCGCGCTATGAAGTCAATGCTTTGTTCAATGGGTGGGTAGAGTTTTATCCCGAACGCTTGAAATAAAATCGCAAATATGGCCGCCACGATGATCGGATTTGTAAACATCTTTTTCACAAAGGATGAAAGAGAGTGGCGTGTGTCATCAAACGCCACCATGACGGCGACATTGACGAAGTTAATCGGTAGGATGATCACCAACATGATGACGGCGACAAAGGTGAGGCCTTCATTGCCAAACATTTTTTCAGCAATGGCAAGCGCCATAAATCCGTGCCATCGCGTTGTTGTTTGAAAAACCGATGTGAATTGCGGTTTGCTGACATTTTTTTGTTTAAAATAGGGCCATAACAGTAGAATCAAAACAGGTATGGAGCCAAATGCCAAAATGCTTGCCAACATGATTTGATCAACGGGCAGGGTCGCAAAATCCGCTGTCACGATTGAATGAAATATCAAGCCCGGGAATAAGACATAGAATCCGAAATTGTTGAAATGTGGCCAAAATTCTGGGGAAATGAGTCGTGAATTTTTGAGCGCCACACCAAATGCGACGATCAAAAATACGGGTAAAATGGATTCAAAAATTATCAGCAAAACAGTGCTTTCATGTTGAAGAAGGCACAATGGATAGGAGTGTGATGAATGTTAGTCAATGCATTTATTTTGGATTTGATCGTCCGCGTTAACCTTAACAAATGGTTTACATTGCGCTCAGGGCTGGATTTGCTTAAGTTTTAATGCGAGGATAGTGCACGCGTTAAAATGCGGCAAAATACATGTAAGGGTTCTGCGTTGAAGTATTTGATCGTTTTTTGGGGAATACCCGTTGGTTTACTTGCTGTTTGGCATGTCCTTTCGATGAACGATATTAACTTTGGCCTGTTTTTTCTATCCCGCGAATTTAATGACACATATTTCGGCATATACAGCCAAATCACCGGGGTAGAGGTAGACGCAATTCGCGCTTCGCTTCCCCGCATATTATTGGTTGATACTGTATTCGTATTTGCTGTTGTTTATTTCAAACCATTCAGTCGTTTGCGCAACTGGTGGAAAAACTATCGTGCATCTAAGCAAGAGCAAAAAGAAGCGGAAACAAAATTCCAATCGCCTTATGACGTTTTGGAAAATGCTCAGGATGCAGTATTATCACCGGTCAGTGAAAACAATCTATCAAGAGCGCCCTGAAGAATAAAAGCAGCAGCAGCTGAATCGATCCGCTCCTTGCGCTTATTGCGCGACACATCCATTCCAATCAAAGCGCGTTCTGCAGCAACAGTTGATAACCGCTCATCCCAGAATACAAATGGGATGTCGGTCAATTTGCTCATATTTGACACAAAAGCTTTTGTTGCTTGAACGCGAGGGCCTTGGGTACCATCCATATTAGAAGGTAAACCAATAATCGCCACACCAACATTTTCTGATGCCATCACTTCAATTAATTCTTCCGCATCGAATTTGAATTTGCGGCGTTTTATGACCGGGCGGGGATTGGCAAAACTCATTCCCAGATCAGAAATGGCAATTCCAATGGTTTTTGTGCCCAGATCCAGACCAATGAGGGTCTGTCCTTTCTCCAAATGATTGGAAACATCTTCAATTTCAATAATTGCCATGGTGATTCTGCCAAAATTCCGTTATCTGCACGTCTATACTGATTTTCTAAATATTGCGACATGGGAGATGGAAAAGGTGAAACTCACTTGGCTTGGGCATTCAGCGTTTAGATTTGAATTGAATGACACGGTGATCCTAGTTGATCCCTTTATCAAGGGTAACCCGAAAGATGATATCGATTTTGAAAAGGTCACGGGTGATGCCACACATATTGCGCTAACACATGGCCATGGAGATCATCTTGGCGATACGGTGGAAATCGCGTCAAAAACCGGTGCGACTGTCATTGCGAATGCAGATTTATGCAATTGGCTTAATGATGTGCAAGGAATCAAGAAAACCGAAGGCGGAAATACTGGCGGCACAATTGGTTTCGATGACTTCTCACTAACGTTCGTAGATGCCAAGCATTCATCGGCGAAAATCACCAGTGATGGCGTGTCTCATTCTTTAGGTAACGCCAATGGATTGATGTTTCATTTCCGCAATGCGCCATCCATCTTGCATATGGGCGATACAGACATCTTTTCGGATATGGCGCTTATCAATGAGTTGCACGAACCGGATATTGGTATTGTGCCAATTGGTGACAGGTATACGATGGGCAGTGCTGTTGCTGCATTGTCATGTCAGCGATATTTCAAATTCAGCTCGATTATTCCGTGCCATTTTTCAAGTTTTCCGTCTCTTACACCCAATGCCGATCAATTTATTGAAGCACTTGGAGAAGACGGTGATAAAGTTTTACGATTGGTTCCTGGAACCGCGATTGAGCTTTAAGGCTGATTATCATGAAATCCTGCTTGCCCTTGCAACTCAGCAGGGTTATAGCGAAAAGAATATAAAAAATTCATCGGAGTAGACGTATGTCAGTAGATCAGGCAACAGTTAAACGTGTTGCGAAACTCTCCCGTATTGCCATTAGCGAAGAAAATCTTGGTAAAATGGAAGGTGAGCTCAACGCCATTTTAGGATTTGTTGAGCAACTTTCAGAAGTGGATGTCGAAGGCGTCGAACCCATGACATCTGTGACACCCATGGAAATGAAAAAACGTGCAGATGGTGTAACCGATGGTGCCAAGGCACAAGACATTGTCGCCAATGCGCCTGAAAGCGATGATAATTTCTTTGTCGTGCCGAAAGTTGTTGAATAGGACTTAAGCTTTTGCGCATTGAAGTTGAAACACCGTTGCAGGATGATATTCGGATGCTGGTTAAACAGCTGAACGAATATATGATGCCGTTAACGCCAAAAGAGTTTCAGTTTCAATTGACCGTTGAACAAATGTCAGAACCTGGTGTGACTTTGTTTGTGGCCCGAAATGACAATGATGAAGCTGTCGGGATGGGTGCGCTGAAGATCCATGATGAACATATGGGTGAAGTCAAACGTATGTTCACCTTAGAAAATGTTCGCGGCGAACGCGTTGGATCCAAAATCCTCAATAAGATTGAAGAACTGGCTGTGTCCAACAAGTTAAACGAATTAAAGCTTGAGACAGGCGAAGCACCCGGATTTGAGCTGGCTTGGCGATTATATGAACGAAATGGCTACCAAACCTGTGGCGCATTTTTAGATTACCCAGATTCTGGATATTCCAGATTTTATTATAAAAAGATTGCATAATGACTGAACTAACACAATTGACCATCGCCGAAGCGCGCGAGAAACTTCAATCAAAAGAGATCACGTCTGTTGAACTAACCGATGCTTATCTGGCAGCTATTGATAGTGCGAATGAGCAGCTCAATGCCTATATCAAGGTTACTCACGATAAAGCGCGCGAGATGGCCGCAGCATCTGATGCTAAACTTGCAAAAGGTGAGGGTGGCAATCTTGAAGGCATTCCTTTGGGGATCAAAGATCTGTTCGCCACTGAAGGCGTACACACGCAAGCGTGTAGTCACATTCTTGATAAGTTTGAACCAAAATACGAATCCACCGTTACCAAAAATCTTTGGGACGATGGCGCAGTGATGCTGGGCAAACTCAACATGGACGAATTTGCCATGGGTTCATCTAATGAGACCAGCCATTATGGCGCTGTAACCAATCCATGGCGCGCAAAGAACTCCAATGAATCTTTAGTGCCTGGTGGTTCATCAGGTGGTTCAGCCTCTGCAGTCTCTGCGCATTTATGTGCTGGTGCAACAGCAACGGATACCGGTGGTTCCATTCGTCAGCCTGCCGCCTTTACAGGCACAGTGGGTATTAAACCAACCTATGGCCGTTGTTCGCGCTGGGGTACGGTTGCCTTTGCGTCATCACTTGATCAAGCAGGTCCAATTGCACGCGATGTACGCGATGCAGCGATTATGTTGCGTTCAATGGCCTCAACAGATGCAAAAGACACGACATGTGTTGATATGCCAGTGCCGGATTATGAAGCAGCACTTGGCGGATCTGTTAAAGGCATGAAGATTGGTATTCCAAAAGAATATCGCATGGATGGCATGCCAGATGATATTGAAAAGCTTTGGCAGCAAGGTATTGCTTGGCTCAAAGACGCTGGTGCTGAAATCGTTGATATTTCATTGCCGCATACAAAATATGCGCTGCCTGCTTATTATATCGTTGCGCCGGCGGAAGCGTCATCAAACTTAGCACGTTATGACGGTGTGCGTTACGGATTGCGCGTTGAAGGCAAAAATATCGAAGATATGTATGAGCAAACGCGTGCGGAAGGCTTTGGTCCAGAAGTACGCCGCCGCATCATGATTGGCACTTATGTGCTCTCAGCCGGCTATTACGATGCCTATTACATTAAAGCGCAAAAAGTACGTACTTTGATCAAGCGCGATTTTGAAAATGCATTTGCGCAAGGCATTGATACAATTCTAACACCTGCAACACCATCTTCAGCCTTTGCAATTGGCGACAAAGAAATGGCGTCAGATCCGGTTAAAATGTATCTCAATGATATCTTTACTGTGACGGTGAATATGGCGGGTCTGCCGGGTATTGCTGTTCCTGCGGGCTTGGATGAAAAGGGGCTTCCACTTGGATTGCAGCTTATCGGCAAGCCGTTTGATGAGGAAGGTTTGTTTAAAACCGCCCATGTGATAGAACAAGCAGCGGGACGATTTACTCCAGACAAATGGTGGTAATGCCAATTGATAATTCGCCAAGCACGATCTACCGAAATACGCACATTAGCGGCATTAGGTGTGATTGCTTGGGAACAGGCATTTGTTGCGGCTGGTGAAGTCACTCATCATTTGCGTGTGAAGGCTGAGGCGACTTATTTCGGTTTTTGCGAGCAGTCCTGGCCAATAATCATTGTTGCCGAAGTTGATGGTGAAGTTGTTGGTTGGGCAGCGCTTGAAGCAGGACAAAACAAGATCACAGATTTGTGGGTTTTGCCAAACTTTCAACGCTATGGCATTGGTTCAGCCCTCATCGCTCAGTTAGAAGAGCAGGCGATAGCTGGAGAATTTGATGAAATTCACCTTGAAACGCATGCGAAAAACATGCCGGCTTTATCATTTTTCAAAAAACACGAATACGCGGTGAGCGGTTTGAAATCCGCTTATTCGCCCACAATGGATAAATCGGTTGATACTTTGGAGATGAGAAAGAGATTCAATTCGCTGAGTGATTGATTCAATTGTGTCGATTATCCTATTGATATTTATGTTGAAATATGAAAGCAGCAGAGAAGCAGTACTCGCTAATCAGGCAATTTGTATATGTTCCAGATTGGCAATCGATTATAATTAAAACTTGAGAGCTTGAAGTCTCTTTCGCATTGATTTACGAAGAGATTCAAACACCAAAAAGCAATTTTTAAGGTCCTAAAATGACAGCCCCAGAACTTGTCGATACACGCACACCCGATGCCAAACGTTTTATTGCCGGCGCCACAGGCGACTGGGAAATTATAATTGGTTTGGAAGTCCATGCTCAGGTCACCAGTGAAGCCAAATTATTCTCAGGCGCTTCGACTGAATTTGGTCGTGCACAAAATGACAATGTGTCACTAGTTGATGCAGCGATGCCAGGCATGTTGCCAGTGATCAACGAAGAATGCGTCCGCCAGGCGGTAAGAACAGGTCTTGGTCTGAAAGCTAAGATCAACAATCGCTCGATCTTCGACCGCAAGAACTATTTCTATCCTGATCTTCCGCAAGGTTATCAGATTTCACAGTTTAAAGATCCGATTGTCGGTGAGGGGACGATTATCATTTCTGTGGGTCCTGACAAGCAAGGTCAGTTTGAAGATACAGAAATTGGTATTGAGCGTTTGCACCTTGAGCAAGATGCGGGCAAATCGATCCACGATCAGCATCCAACATTGTCATATGTTGATTTGAACCGTTCCGGCGTTGCCCTAATGGAGATCGTGTCCAAACCCGACATGCGCTCGGCGGATGAAGCTAAAGCCTATTTGACAAAACTTCGCACCATCCTTCGCTATCTTGGCACATGTGATGGCAATATGGATGAAGGCTCCATGCGTGCTGACGTGAACGTCTCTGTTCGCAAGCCAGGTGGTGAATTTGGCACGCGTTGCGAGATTAAAAACGTTAACTCTATTCGTTTTGTTGGTCAGGCGATTGAATATGAAGCACGTCGTCAAATCGCGATCATCGAAGATGGTGGTGTGATTGATCAGGAAACGCGGTTGTTTGATCCAAATAAAGGTGAAACACGCTCCATGCGCTCGAAAGAAGATGCGCATGATTATCGCTATTTCCCAGACCCCGACCTGTTGCCGCTTGAGTTTTCGCAGGAATATGTTGATGACTTGGCGAAAGATTTGCCTGAGCTTCCAGATGAGAAGAAAGACCGATTGGTCAATGATTTGGGCCTTTCAGTTTATGACGCTTCCATTTTGGTCACCGAGCAGACAATCGCCAACTTCTTTGAAAAAGTTGCTGAAGGCCGTGATGGCAAGCTTGCTGCCAACTGGATCATCAATGATCTATTGGGTGCACTGAATAAAGCCGGCAAAGAAATTGAAGATAGTCCTGTATCTCCTGAGCAATTGGGCGCGATTATCTCTATGATCCAGGATGAAACAATTTCTGGTAAGATCGCCAAAGAATTGTTTGAAATTGTCTTTAACGAAGGTGGTGATCCTGCCAAAATCGTTGAAGAACGTGGCATGAAGCAGGTAACGGATACGGGGGCAATTGAAGCGGCTGTTGATGAGATTATCGCTAATAATCCTGAGCAAGTTGAAAAAGCCAAAGCCAAACCTCAATTGGCAGGTTGGTTTGTTGGTCAGGTGATGAAAGCAACGGGCGGTAAAGCAAACCCGCAAGCGGTGCAGAAATTGGTTCGTGCCAAGCTTGGTGTTGAATAAAGGCTAAAGTCGTATGTTTTTTGTCAGAACAGCTTCGGTTCGCGATGCAGAAAAAGTTCAAAAACTACTGCATATGACATGGCATGCGACTTATGATTCCATCCATGGACCGGAGAAAGTGGATGAAATTTGCGATAAATGGCATTCGCTAGATGCGATCAAAAGCAAAATGGAAGGTCGTTTTTCCGAATATGTTGTGGCAGATAATGGCACTGAAATTGGCGGCGTCGGTTTTGCTATTGCTCCGGATAAAGAAGGTATTGCTCAACTCAGCCAGCTTTATGTTTTGCCGGAATTGCAGGGGCAAGGCATTGGCACAGACCTCTTGGGTGAGATTGAACAGAGCTTTCTTGACGTGAAAGCCATGCGCATTGAAGTTGATGTAAAAAATGAGCAAGCGATTGCGTTTTACAAAGCCCATGGCTACGTGCAGGTAGGCGAGACGTCTGATTGCGGCGGCGGTGGCGATAACATGCCAGCACTTATCTTTGAAAAGAAATTTGACGAACAATGGTCGCTATAAGACCTGCTGATATTTCTGACCTTGATCCCGTTCGTTCACTGTTATTTCAAACCTGGCGTCACACGTTTGAGCCGCTCCATGGCAAGGCACATGTCGACGAAATGTGCGCACTTTGGAAGGACGGCAAGGAGCTTGTGGCGCGGATAATTGCACAAGATGCAACATTTCTTGTGGCTCATATAGACCAACAAATTATTGGCATGGCTTTTGCGAAGGCTCCAAATCAGGATGGGATTGCTTATTTAAGCCAGCTTTATGTTTTGCCCGAATGTCAGGGGCAGGGCATCGGGGGGGATTTACTGATTAAAATTGAAACGCGTTTTCCCAATACAAAACTTATGCGCCTTGGTATCGACGCGCATAATGTAAAAGCTGTTGGCTTTTACGAGCGTTTTGGCTATAGGAATACCAAAATACGCTTGGAAGAGGGTGGCATGGAAGCTTTAGTGTTTGAAAAACAACTCTAAATGATTATCCAGTACTGGACATCCCATATGACAAGCGGCATAAATCAAACAAACTAGTTCAATAGAGCGAATCGGCGATATGAAATCATTTTTACTCGGACTTTTTACTTGGTGGAACGGCGCGACCGTTGGCACACGCTTCCATACATGGCGTAAAGGTACGCGCGTTGGTGAAGATGAATTCGGTAATGTTTACTATCAGGGTGGACAGGATGACGAAGGTCGCACACGCCGTTGGGTGATTTACAACGGATATGCTGAAGCGTCCGCAATTCCCGCTGGCTGGCATGGATGGATGCACCACCGCACGGATGTGTCTCCAGCAGATGAAGATTACACCCCATTTGAATGGCAAGCTGAGCATGAAGCCAATAAAACCGGAACAGCTGGCGCATATCGTCCAAAAGGCTCTATGTTAAACCCTGCAGACCGACCAACGGTCACAGGCGATTATGATGCTTGGTCGCCACGCAGCTAGGTGAAAAGAAACTTATTGGCCGAGACCTCGTTTTGGCCAAATTTAACTGGTTCAATGATAACAAGACGATCGAGACGTAATCATTTTATGAAACAGTTTTTCAACCTCAAATTTTTAGCAGCGGCACTTGTTTCGAGCTTTATGTTTGTTCCAAGCATTACGGCGGAACGCTTAACGAACCCTGTCGCAGTTTTTTCCGGAATTGATAAGATTACGGGACGGATCACCACATTCGATGTTTATGTGGATGAAACCGTGCAATTTGGTGCACTCCAGGTTACCCCGCGTGTTTGCTATACACGTGATGAAACCGAGGCACCTAAAACAACGACCTTTGTTGAGGTGGATGAGATCACGCTTGATCGGAAAATCAGACGCATTTTCTCAGGCTGGATGTTTGCAGATTCCCCAGGATTAAACGCGGTAGATCATGCAGTTTATGACGTTTGGCTTGATGGTTGTAAGCTCACTTCTGACATTCCACCCCCAAGCGGTTCTTAATCGAAAAACCTCGCGATATTACCGAGCACAACTAAATTTGATAATTCCTACGTTTTATGACAGTCTTTGATGTGATTGTTTAAAACACGCGGGCTGTTTTGCTCGCCATCAAAGTCGTTGTAGTTTGGGAATTGATTGTGTTGTTTACAAAGTTTTTTCGCTTCATGCTGGTAAGCATTGTATCAGTAACTTCATTCTCATCGCCGACAGTCTCCCATGATCTGACAATATTTACCATCGGCACGGGCGGTGCGTCTTACACTTATCACCCTGTGGGCGGAATGTTGGCAAATGCTATTTCAAATCCACCGCAAGCTTTGCCATGCGGGAAAGGTGGCAATTGTAACTTAAAAAATCTGATCGCTGTAAGCGTGTTGTCAAATGGATCAATTGACAATGTGACCGCTGTTTCAGAAGGGAAAATTAATTCAGGATTTGTGCAATCAGATATTGCCTACTGGATGTATACGGGCACAGGGATTTCTGGAAATAAGCAACCCAAAGCCAATTTAAGAGCGATCGCGGCATTATATGAAGAGCATGTTCAGCTTGTAACTTTGAAACGAAGCGGAATTACCACAATACAAGACCTTAGGGGTAAACGTGTTGCCATTGACGAACCTGGCTCGGGTACGCGTGTGGATGCGAAACTAATCTTAGAAGCTAGCGGTATCTATGAAGAAGATTTTAAAGCGCGAAGTTTACGTGGCAAAGATGCTGCCAATGCCTTAAGATTAGGTGTTGTTGACGCGTTTTTCGTAGTCGCAGGTTATCCCACTGATTTGATTTCTGAGCTAGCGAACCGAGTAGATATAAAACTCATTCCAATCGATGCCGCAGCCGCTGATGGTTTGACCAGTGAATATGAGTTTTTTATCCCCAATACGATACCAACAGGGACTTATAGGGGGGTCGAGGAGACTGCAACTTTGTCCGTTGGCGCATTGTGGATTACCTCAGCAGAGGAAGATGAGGAGCTCATATATGGCGTTACCAGCACGCTTTGGAGTGACAGCACACGGAAATTGCTGGATGTTGGTCATGCGCGGGGTAAAGATATTACGATTGATACAGCGCTTTACGGAATTGGAATCCCGCTACATCCTGGAGCTGAACGGTTTTATGAAGAAGAAGGCTTATTGGAATAATGGGTTCCAATTAGAAGCAGTTTAAGTTCTCAATCACGCTGCCTGCTGCGGTATTGTTTTATCCTAAATGACAATTTTTATGTAAATTTCAAGATTGATGCATATTGCGTTCTTCTTTTGAGACTTTACAGTCACAAATCTGTGTATATTAGCTCTTCAAACACTGAATTTTTGACCAATTTATCAAAAAAATCAATTATTTAAAATCACAATCGATCGATAAAAATTATCTATTGAAAATGATGGAAAAATCGCGTAACTCTAAAGATAGGGAACGGGAGACGCTGGTTTATTGACCAGGGCCGAAGGAGCAACCGCCTCGGAAACTCTCAGGCAAAATGGACCGTTTTCTGCAAAAACTCTGGAGAGTGGCAGTTTGCCCGCCGAAGGGATAGCGATCTCAGGCATCAGGACAGAGGAGGCATCTTTGTAGGGCCGTTTGGCTTCACGCGAAAGGTGCTGACACGATCAGCCGAAATTGAGGATTAACATGGCTGACTTGTTACGAACTCCATTATACGATTTTCACGTCGAAAAAGGCGCTAAACTTGTGCCGTTTGCTGGTTATGAAATGCCGGTTCAATATCCACTTGGGGTGATGAATGAACACAAACATTGTCGCGCCAAAGCTGGTTTGTTTGATGTTAGCCATATGGGGCAGGTGCTTCTCACACCGAAATCCGGCAATATTGAAGATGCGTGTTTGGCGCTTGAGACACTTGTGCCAATGGATATTTGCGCGCTTAAGCCAGGGCGTCAGCGCTATGCATTTTTTACCAATGACAATGGCGGCATCCTCGATGATCTGATGGTAGCTAATCGCGGCGATCACCTGTTCATCGTGGTCAATGCAGCCTGTAAAGACGCCGATATTGCGCATATGCAGAACAAAATTAGCGATTCTTGCGAGATTAATGTTGTGGACGATAGAGCGCTTGTTGCGCTTCAGGGGCCAGACGCAGAAACGGTTTTATCTGCGCTTATTCCAGACGTTGCTGATTATAAATTTATGGATGTGGCAATCGTTGATTATGACGGAATGGAGTTATGGATCTCGCGCTCTGGATATACCGGCGAAGATGGTTATGAGATTTCCGTTCCTGCGGATAATGCGTCAGCATTTGTGTCAAAGCTTTCAGACAATGATTTAGTAGAACCCATTGGCCTTGGCGCGCGAGACAGTTTGCGCCTTGAGGGTGGGCTTTGTCTTTATGGCAATGACATTGATGAAACCACGACACCAGTTGAAGCGGCGCTGACTTGGGCTGTTCAAAAAGCAAGACGCGCAGGTGGGGATCGTGAAGGCGGTTTCCCTGGTGCTGAAGAAGTGCTCGCGCAATTTGAAAATGGCGCGCCACGAAAACGTGTGGGGCTTTTGCCTGAGGGCAGAGCGCCAATGCGCGCTGGGACAAAGCTGTTTGCATCAGAAACGTCCAGCGACGAGATTGGTGAGATTACATCAGGTGGCTTTGGACCAACAGTCAATGGCCCTGTTTCCATGGGCTATGTATCCACCGAACATAGTGCTGAAGGCACTAAAGTTTTTGCTGAATTGCGCGGCAAGCGTTTGCCAGCCATCGTGACCAAAATGCCATTTGTGGCAGCGAATTTTAAAAGATAACCAAGGAGAGAACTCATGAAATATACCGAAGAACACGAATGGCTAAAGCCTGAAGGTGATGTTGTGATTGTTGGCATTACTCAACACGCGGCGGATGCTTTGGGCGAATTGGTGTTTGTCGAATTGCCAGAGGTCGGCACAGAGGTTGAAAAAGGCGAAGAGATCGTTGTGATCGAAAGCGTGAAGGCTGCGTCTGATATTACCGCTCCGCTCGATGGTGAAATCACCGAAGTTAATCAAGACATTGTCGATACACCAACATTGGTGAACGAAGATCCGACCGCTGCCGCATGGTTCTTCAAGATGAAACTCAAAGACGCGAGCGAAATGGACGGATTGATGGATGAAGACGCTTATAAAGCGCTGATCGATTAATCAATATCCTGCTGGAACGATAAGATATCAAGGAATTGTCATGAGCTATAAATTGACCGATTACCAACCTTACGATTTTGCCAATAGACGCCACATTGGTCCGTCTCCAAAAGAAATGGAAGAGATGCTGGAAGTGGTTGGCGCTTCATCTTTGGATGATCTAACAGATCAAACGGTTCCAGCGAATATTCGCCAAACAACGGCGTTGACGTCACCGGCTATGTCGGAAAACGAATTGCTCAACTTCATGCGAAAAGTCAGCCGCATGAATATTGTCGTGACGTCTTTGATCGGGCAGGGATATCACAACACGTTTACGCCGCCTGCCATTCAGCGCAATATCTTGGAAAACCCGGCTTGGTATACAGCTTATACGCCTTATCAGCCTGAGATTTCGCAAGGACGCCTTGAAGCCTTGCTTAATTTCCAGACCATGATGATTGATCTGACTGGCTTGGAAGTGGCCAATGCGTCGCTGTTAGATGAAGCAACGGCTTGTGCGGAAGCCATGACCATGGCGCAGCGTGTAGCAAAGTCAAAAGCCAATGCGTTCTTTATTGATGAAAATTGCCATCCGCAAAATATTGATGTGATGCGCACACGCGCTGAACCATTGGGCATTGAACTCATCATTGATGATCCTGAAAATCTTGAAGCGAGCCAGGTCTTTGGTGCAATTTTCCAATATCCGGGAACACATGGGCATGTTTCTGATTTCACCTCAAAAATGGATGCATTGCATGAAAATAAAGCCATTGGGGTGGTTTCTGCGGACCCAATGGCGTTGACGCTGTTGAAAGAGCCGGGTGCGATGGGTGCTGATATTGCTGTTGGCTCCACACAAAGGTTTGGTGTGCCGCTTGGTTATGGTGGACCGCATGCCGCTTATATGGCAACCAAAGATGCCTTTAAACGCTCAATGCCGGGTCGAATTGTCGGTGTTTCTATCGATTCACACGGCAATAAAGCCTATCGTTTGGCGCTGCAAACCCGCGAGCAGCATATCCGCCGTGAAAAAGCGACATCAAATGTGTGTACTGCGCAAGCGCTGCTTGCGGTGATGGCCTCGATGTATGGTGTGTTCCATGGTCCAGATGGATTGAAAGCGATTGCGCAACGTATTCATCTTAAAGCATCACGTTTGGCCGATGGCTTGCGTTTGCTGGGATTTGAAATTGAACCGGCGACTTTCTTTGACACAATCACCGTTAATGTGGGCGGTTTGCAGAGCGTTGTGATGAAATCTGCGCTCAATGAAGGTGTAAATTTACGTGCAGTGAGCTCCAATAAAATCGGTATCACAGTCGATGAAATGACCGATGATGATACGCTTGAAGCGGTTTGGACGGCTTTTGGCTTGGAGCGAAAAAACTTCCCATCAAAAGCTGATTATAATTTGCCAGAAAACATGGAGCGTCAGTCAGATTTCATGACGCATTCAATTTTCCATATGAACCGCTCAGAGGCTGAAATGACGCGTTATATGCGCCGTTTGGCTGATCGCGATCTGGCTTTGGACCGCGCAATGATCCCATTGGGATCATGTACAATGAAGCTGAATTCTGCAGCTGAAATGATGCCGATTAGCTGGTCAGGCTTTGCCAATATTCATCCATTTGTTCCAGCTGAGCAAACACGTGGTTATCAGCTGATGGTGAAGGATCTATCCGATAAATTGTGCGAAATCACCGGCTATGACGGCATTTCCATGCAGCCAAATTCGGGTGCGCAAGGGGAATATGCAGGGCTTTTATCCATTGCATCATATCATAAGGCTAATGGTGAAGGACACCGCAATATATGCCTTATCCCAATGTCAGCACATGGTACAAACCCTGCCAGCGCGCAGATGGTTGGCTATAAGGTTGTGCCGGTTAAAAGTTCTGACAACGGTGATATTGATGTCGATGATTTCAGAGAAAAAGCCCAGCAGCATGCGGAAAATCTTGCGGCATGTATGATCACGTATCCTTCCACACACGGAGTGTTTGAAGAGCGGGTGCGTGAGATCTGCGATATCACTCATGAATTTGGCGGTCAGGTCTATATGGATGGCGCTAATATGAATGCCATGGTTGGTGTCTCCCAACCGGGGGATATCGGCTCAGATGTCTCGCATTTGAACTTGCACAAAACCTTCTGCATTCCGCATGGTGGCGGTGGGCCGGGTATGGGTCCGATTGGTGTGAAAAAGCACCTAATCCCGCATTTACCAGGTCACCACACACAAGGAACGGATGGAGCAGTCTCTGCGGCCCCTTATGGATCCACGAGTTTGTTGCCGATCTCATGGGCTTATTGCTTGATGATGGGCGGTGAAGGTCTGACACGCGCAACAAAATTTGCAATTTTAAACGCAAACTATATCGCCAAGCGCTTAGAAGGTGCCTATCCGGTGCTGTATCAAGGTCCTGGCGGTCGCGTTGCACATGAATGCATCATCGATACGCGTCCTTTGGCCGAATTTGGCGTCAGCGTTGACGATATCGCCAAGCGATTGATTGATTGCGGTTTTCATGCGCCAACCATGTCCTTCCCAGTGGCAGGTACATTGATGATTGAACCTACCGAATCTGAACCAAAAGCTGAGCTTGATCGCTTCTGTGATGCCATGCTTGCCATTCGCCAAGAAGCGCAGGATGTTGCAGATGGGAAATATCCTGCGGATAACAACCCACTTTGTAATGCGCCGCACACAATGAGTGATTTGGTGGGTGAATGGGATCGTCCATATTCACGCGAGCAGGGGTGTTTCCCTCCAGGTGCCTTTAAGGTTGATAAATATTGGGCACCGGTTAATCGCGTTGACAATGCCTATGGTGACAGAAATCTTGTGTGTTCATGTCCACCAATGGATGAATATTTGGAAGCTGCGGAGTAAACAAAGCCCCGCAAAACATTTTATGGATTTAATATGATTGCTGTCATCTTTGAAGTTATCCCGCATCCTGAACATAAGCAGGAATATTTAGATATTGCTGCAAGCTTGCGGCCGGAACTTGAAAAGATTGACGGCTTCATATCCATTGAACGTTTTCAAAGCTTGGTTGATCCGAATAAGCTTTTGTCATTGTCATTTTATGAGAATGAAGAGGCGCTTAATCAATGGCGCAATGTGGAAAGCCACCGCATGGCGCAAGCTGTTGGACGCGAAAAGATCTTTGATGACTACCGCATTCGCATTGTCAGCGTTATGCGTGATTATACTATGAGCGAGCGCGATGAAGCGCCCGCAGATAGCCGATCACGACACGGATAAACTTGTTATCTAATTACCTTGGTAAGCTTCAAACGCATTATTAGATGCGGCGCTTAGATTTGCTGGGCATGAATTGACGTGGCGGTCAAAGACCAGAGTTTTGCCTTTTCCTGCACCAGGTTTTTCAATGAAATGACCATAGCAGTTTTGATCGCAGTAAAAGAGCGAACCCGTTGCACCGCTGACATTTTCAACACTGCCAGAATTGAGTTGAACGCGTGTCTGGCCCATTGTTCCAGACATAACGTAGCAAGATTTTGAACCATTCGGGATGGTTTTGAACTCGCTCACGGTAAACTTCATTGGAATACCAACAATTTCTTTGCCGGAATTATCAAGGCGTCTATCCCAACTATCGCGGGATGAACCAACGGGTGTGCCGCTGAAACAATTCAGCAGGGCATAATCATCGCTCGTCTTGGCGTTATAGAAGTAACGTCCATTTGCATCCTGAATGCCGCGACATTCATCAAGTTTATCTTCGATATTATTGGCGCTATCAAACCAGCCAAGCGCGAGAATTGGAAATCCATCAAAGGCATAACCAATAGGCTGACGTTTCACATCAATAGCTTCGCGGCCTAAATCTTCAATCAGGCATTTGGGCGCCATGTGATAGTGATAATCATCGCCGCGGCCAGCATGTCCGCCACATTCATCGAGTTCACCTTGTTCCATCGCACTGGCAGGCTTGCCCGTTGCAGCTTGAATTGGTCCTTGGGTGCTGGGATCAAAAATTGGCACGCCATTCACAGCGATACCGATTGCGCCCGGCTCTGTGTATGTGGGTTTACTCGCAAGCGCTGGATTGCGTTTGATGCCAACTTCCAAATTATGCGGTGTCGGAAATTGCTGATTGGTGCCGGTAATGCCTTTCATCAGTGTATGAGAATGATGGGGCAGGGATTTTGATTGAAACTTAATCCGATCAGACGTGCACTGAAGGTTTTCTACTTCTTCTGTATAACATCCAGCGTCACAATCGCAGTCTGCAATGGTTTCATTAATGGAATGTGCTTGCACCATGATGGTCGTGCAAGCGGACAAGCTCAAAAGTAAAACGGTGCTGCGCAGGATAGAATTGTTTTTCATCATCAAAATTCCAAAATAATTAGTCGTTCAAGTTTTAGATGCGACGAGTCATTTTGATGAATTAGTACCACACTGTAGAGAAAGTATGGAGAAAAACACGGTACAACCTAATTATTGCAGTAATCCTATTGGAAAGCTGAGTTTAGTACATTGTGTAATTGTGCTTACTACCTGTGCCTTTATAGCGCTGCAGTTCAAGTTTGTTGCCACCAAGCAAGGTGATCTGTTGGCATTCTCGTGGAACCGGTATGATGCCTATTCTTGCGGTACGGCACCAGAACTTTCCCTGCCAATACCATTTGCCAGTAACTTTGATGCCTTTCACGCGGCCGTCAATTTTGCCGTTAGATGCCATGCGCAGCCAGGTGTTGTCGCTCTGGGCAACTTTCTTACCGACCACTTTTTGGATAAACTCGTTTTTGTTGTCGATTAAATCTTTGGACTGCGCCACGCTTGGCAAACTTACCAAAAACGCTAAGGCGACAATGGACATGGTTGATTTGAACATGAATGACCTCATTTTTGAGGTTATTACGTTCCGTTTTGTGGGCTAGATCATCATTGCCCGTCACAATATGTAACATTGAAGAAATATAGGTTTAGGAAGGGTGATCCTATTAAGTATGCACTGGCCACTTGCAAATTCTTGTGCGCAACCCTAAATGTTCAAACATAATACCACCGGAACGAATTGAAATTATTACAGCAAAATTCGAAGTTTTTTTGCTTTTTAGACTTGTGGTTTTGAGATTCGATCTATATGAGTGCCAAATGAATTGCGCGGCGCGTTTGGCATGATAGCTAACCGCGCCGTAAAGACGTGGGAAAATTATGGCTTCAAAAACTAACCCTTTTACGTTCCTTCAACAAGTTCGCTCTGAAACAGCGAAGGTTGTTTGGCCGACACGCCGAGAGACTGTGGTGTCTACCATTATGGTTCTTGTCATGGTGTTTATTGCAGCATTGTTTTTCTTTGCTGCTGACCAGCTTCTGAGCGTCATTATTTCGTTCATTCTTAATCTCGGATCCTAAGACAAGGGCATATGGAATATGGCTGTACGTTGGTACATTGTTCACGCTTACTCAAATTTTGAGAAAAAAGTTGCGGAATCAATCGAAGAGCAGGCGCGCCAAAAAGGCTTGAGCCATCACTTCGAGCAGATTCTTGTACCTGTTGAGAAAACAGTTGAGATTCGTCGTGGCCGCAAGGTTGATGCAGAACGTAAGTTTTTCCCAGGTTATGTGATGGTGCGTGCTAATTTGACAGACGCTGTCCATAACTTGATCAAGAATACACCAAAAGTCACTGGCTTTTTGGGTGGTGACGGTAAACCAGTTCCGATCCCTGATCGCGAAGCTGAGCAAATCCTCATGCAAGTGCAAGAGGGTGTGGATCGTCCAAAACCATCTGTCATGTTTGATGTTGGTGAACAAGTTCGCGTATCTGACGGACCATTTGCTTCCTTTAACGGTGTTGTTCAGGAAGTTGATGAAGAGCGTTCAAGACTTAAAGTGGAAGTGTCGATCTTTGGTCGTGCAACACCTGTTGAGCTTGAATACGGTCAGGTCGAAAAAGTTTAATATCAGTTCGCTGATATTTAAGTCCCTCTTTAAGGAGGGCAAATTCGCGTGGTAGGCGCATCTAATCTAGCCGATTAGGTAAACCGCACCACGCAACCGCAGCCGCTGATTTGAAAATACGGATCAGCACAATGACCGAAAGGTCACATAAAAGAAGGCAGAGCTACTATGGCTAAGAAAATTGCTGGTGTGTTGAAATTGCAGGTTCCTGCAGGTTCAGCAAACCCATCACCTCCGATTGGTCCTGCATTGGGTCAACGTGGTATTAACATCATGGAATTCTGTAAGGCATTTAATGCTGCAACAGGTGAAATGGAAAAAGGCGCACCAATTCCGTGCGCGATCACATATTACCAAGACAAGTCTTTCACTTTCAAAATGAAGCAGCCACCAATGAGCTACTTGATTAAGAAAGAAGCTGGTTTGAAATCTGGTTCAACAGAACCGGGTAAATCAATTGTTGCGAGCCTCTCACAAGATCAGCTCCGCTCAATTGCTGAAGCAAAAATGAAAGACCTTAACGCTGCTGACATCGAAGGCGCTATGCAAATGGTTGCTGGTTCTGCACGTTCAATGGGTATTGAGGTCAAAGGGTAATATCATGGCTAAAATCGGAAAACGTGTAAAAAAGAATATCGAAGGTCTTGATCGCGATGCATTGCACACAGCTGAAGCTGCTGTTGCTGCCGTTAAAGAGCGCGCAAATGCTAAATTTGACGAGACAATTGAAATCTCAATGAACTTGGGTGTTGATCCTCGCCACGCTGACCAAATGGTTCGCGGTGTTGTAGATCTTCCATCAGGTACAGGCCGTTCAGTTCGTGTTGGCGTATTTGCGCGCGACGCAAAAGCTGAAGAAGCAAAAGCTGCTGGTGCTGACGTTGTTGGTGCAGAAGAGCTTGTGGCAGAAGTCCAAGCAGGCAACATCAACTTTGACCGTTGTATTGCAACACCAGACATGATGCCACTAGTTGGTCGTTTGGGTAAAGTTCTTGGTCCTCGCGGCATGATGCCAAACCCAAAAGTTGGCACCGTGACTATGGATGTTAAAGTAGCTGTTGAAGCTTCTAAAGGCGGCGCTGTTGAGTTCCGTGTTGAAAAAGCTGGCATCGTGCATGCAGGCATCGGTAAAGCATCATTTGATGAAGCTGCGATCCTTGCAAACCTAAAAGCATTTGTTGCTGCTGTGAACAAAGCTAAGCCTACTGGTTCCAAAGGTGTTTATGTGAAGCGTGTTTCATTGTCATCGACAATGGGCCCAGGCTTTAAAATCGACACTGCCAGCGCGATGGCTGAGTAAAAAGAATTTGATCCAACACTAAGGTGTGGATCGTAAAAGAATTTTGGCCAATCTGATTTGGTTGGCCAAAACAGTCCAAAGGAAAACATAAGTTGGAATTTGGGCGCCCTGTCCGAGATTGTGGGCGATGAACTCAGGTTCGTCTTAAAATTCGCCGGCATGAGATGGGTAAGAGATGAAATTTCGTGGGAAACCACATGATTTCGGATCGAACCTTGCACTGCCTTCACTTGTAATGAGCTTTTTCATTGCGGGTAAGGGGACAGGATCCTCAACGTCGATTGTGGATCATTTTGGTTTTCAATTGGCAAAGGCAAACCCGGTAAGCGTCACATATGTGATCTTACTAACTGGAGAACGTAAGTGGATAGAGCGGAAAAACGCGAATTCGTTACAGAACTGAACGGCGTCTTTAAAGAAGCTGGTTCCGTTGTTGTAGCCCACTATGCGGGTCTAACAGTTGCGCAAATGAGCGATCTTCGCACAAAAATGCGCGTAGCTGGTGGCACCGTTAAAGTCGCGAAAAACAGCCTGGCCAAAATTGCGCTTCAGGGAACGGAGTCAGAAGGGATCTCAGATCTTTTCTCCGGAATGACAGTCTTAGCTTATAGCGAAGATCCTGTTGTTGCTCCAAAGGTAGCCGTCGAATTTGCGAAGGCCAACAAAAATCTTGTTGTTCTTGGCGGTGCGATGGGCGCCACAGTACTAGATGAGAATGGTGTTAAATCGCTTGCGACTATGCCTTCTCTTGATGAGCTACGCGGTAAGTTGATTGGTATGATTTCTACACCAGCAACACGTGTTGCAACAGTTGTTGCAGCGCCTGCTACGCAAATCGCTCGTGTGCTTAGTGCTAAATCCCAGAAGGATGATGCGGCTGCATAGGCAGTTTTCGTCTTCAAAAATATTAAAACCGGTTCGAACCGAAATTAAAGGATGTTAAAAATGGCTGATCTTGCCAAACTAGTTGAAGAACTATCAAAACTAACAGTATTGGAAGCTGCTGAGCTTTCTAAAATGCTTGAAGAAGAGTGGGGCGTTTCTGCTGCTGCTCCTGCGGCTGTTGCCGTTGCTGGTGCTGCACCTGCTGGCGAAGCTGCTGAAGAGAAAACAGAATTTGACGTTGTTCTTGCTGAAGCAGGTTCAAACAAAATCGCTGTTATTAAAGAAGTCCGTGGCCTAACAGGTCTTGGTCTTAAAGAAGCTAAAGAACTTGTTGAGAGCGCTCCAAAGGCAATCAAAGAAGCAATTTCTAAAGGCGAAGCTGAAGAAATCGCGAAAAAGCTTGAAGAAGCTGGCGCGAAAGCTGAAGTTAAGTAAGTTATGTATTATGCGTGGAGGCGATTCGTTTCGCCTCCATGCAATTATTGCGAGCGAAACTATTACCCAAGTAGCTGAAAATAGCTGCTTGGGTAATGGGTTCTCTAAGGTAGGCCGGGAAAGCTTGGTTTAAGCGTCCAGATTGGTCACCAGCGTGTGGAATTCTCGATAGACGGTGTTCGCTTGGCCAGCGAGATTGCCGTCATGTTCAGGCTAGACAACATGCAAAAGGAGCGGCGATGGCTGAGAAGCTTTCCTTCAATGGTCGCAGACGCGTTCGTAAATTTTTTGGTAAAATCCCTGAAGTTGCTGAGATGCCAAACCTCATTGAGGTTCAAATGTCATCTTATGACCAATTCCTTATGGTTGAAGAACCAGAGGGTGGTCGTGGCGACGAAGGTCTACAGGCAGTTTTCAAATCGGTTTTCCCGATTGAAGACTTTTCAGGTGCAGCGAGACTTGAATTCGTATCCTACGAATTTGAAGCACCTAAATTTGACACAGAAGAGTGCCGTCAGCGCGATCTGACTTATTCTGCACCTCTCAAAGTCACATTACGTTTGATTGTGTTTGATATCGACGAAGATACAGGCGCAAAATCAGTTAAAGATATCAAAGAGCAAAACGTCTATATGGGCGACATGCCTTTGATGACCGGCAATGGTACATTCATAGTCAACGGTACTGAGCGTGTGATCGTATCACAAATGCACCGTTCTCCGGGCGTATTCTTCGATCACGACAAAGGCAAAAGCCATTCATCTGGTAAATTGCTCTTTGCAGCGCGCGTTATTCCTTACCGTGGTTCATGGCTTGATATCGAGTTTGATGCAAAAGATATCGTGCATGCACGTATCGACCGTCGTCGTAAGATCCCTGCAACATCACTGTTGATGGCGCTTGGTTTGGATCCTGAAGAAATTCTTGAATTCTTTTACACCAAATCTGCTTTCTCACGTGATGGTGAGAACTGGCGCATTCCGTTTAATGGTGACGCGCTTAAGGGCACAAAAGCTTCTGCTGATCTGATCGATGCTGATAGTGGTGAAGTTATCGTTGAAAACGGTAAGAAAATCACACCACGTCTTCTAAAGCAGTTGAACGAAAAAGGTATCAGTGCGGTTCGTGCAACAGATGAAGATCTTTACGGTCGCTATGTTGCTGAAGACATGGTCAATATGGAAACTGGTGAGATTTATCTCGAAGCCGGTGACGAGCTTGATGAGAAAACGCTTCCGATCCTTATCGAGGCTGGTTTCTCTGAATTGCCAATTCTTGACATTGATCACATCAATGTTGGTTCATATATGCGCAACACATTGGCTGCGGATAAGAACCAAAGTCGTCAAGATGCATTGTTCGATATCTATCGCGTCATGCGTCCTGGTGAGCCACCGACAATGGAATCAGCTGAAGCAATGTTTAACTCATTGTTCTTCGATTCAGAGCGTTATGATTTGTCTTCCGTTGGCCGCGTGAAGATGAATATGCGCCTTGATCTGGATGCTGAAGACACAGTTCGCGTGCTTCGCAAAGAAGACATCATGGCTGTGGTTAAAACGCTTGTTGAATTGCGTGATGGCAAAGGCGAAATTGATGACATCGATAACTTGGGCAACCGTCGTGTTCGCTCAGTTGGTGAATTGATGGAAAATCAATACCGCTTGGGTCTGCTTCGTATGGAGCGCGCCATTAAAGAGCGTATGTCATCCATTGAGATCGACACAGTGATGCCACAGGACTTAATCAATGCGAAACCAGCAGCTGCTGCGGTTCGCGAGTTCTTCGGTTCATCTCAGTTGTCACAGTTCATGGACCAAGTGAACCCATTGTCAGAGATTACGCATAAGCGTCGTTTGTCTGCGCTTGGGCCAGGTGGTCTAACCCGTGAACGTGCTGGCTTTGAAGTCCGTGACGTGCACCCAACACACTATGGTCGTATCTGTCCGATTGAAACACCGGAAGGTCCGAATATTGGTTTGATCAACTCATTGGCAACATTTGCGCGTGTCAACAAATATGGCTTCATTGAAAGTCCATATCGTAAAGTTGTTGATGGTCGCGTAACCAATGATGTTGTTTATCTTTCTGCAATGGAAGAAGCCAAATATCGTGTGGGTCAGGCCAACGCGGAAGTGGCTGAAGATGGCGCGATCGTCAATGATTTCGTGATCTGTCGTCATTCCGGCGATGTGATGATGGTTCCGCGTGAAAACGTTGACCTTATGGACGTTTCGCCGAAGCAGTTGGTGTCCGTTGCTGCAGCGCTTATTCCGTTCCTTGAAAACGATGATGCGAACCGTGCTTTGATGGGTTCAAACATGCAACGTCAGGCCGTGCCTCTACTAAGAGCGGAAGCTCCATTTGTGGGTACTGGTATGGAGCCGATTGTGGCGTCTGACTCTGGTGCTGCGATTGGTGCACGCCGTGGCGGTGTTGTGGATCAGGTTGATGCGACGCGTATCGTTATTCGCGCCACTGAAGATCTTGATGCAACAAAGTCTGGTGTTGATATCTATCGTTTGCAGAAATATCAGCGTTCAAACCAAAACACATGTATCAACCAGCGTCCGCTTGTGACTGTTGGCGATGTGGTCAATAAAGGCGATATCCTTGCCGATGGTCCATCAACTGATCTTGGTGATTTGGCTCTTGGTCGTAACGCGCTTGTGGCGTTTATGCCTTGGAATGGTTATAACTTTGAGGATTCAATCCTTCTATCTGAGCGTATTGTGCGTGATGACGTCTTCACATCGATCCATATCGATGAGTACGAAGTTATGGCACGTGATACTAAGCTTGGTCCTGAAGAGATCACACGCGATATTCCAAACGTTTCTGAAGAGGCTCTTAAGAACCTTGATGAAGCTGGTATCGTTTATATCGGTGCGGAAGTTAAGCCTGGTGATATCCTCGTAGGTAAGATCACACCTAAAGGCGAAAGCCCAATGACACCTGAAGAGAAATTGCTTCGTGCGATCTTCGGTGAAAAGGCATCTGACGTCCGTGATACATCAATGCGTATGCCTCCTGGTGGTATCGGTACTGTTGTGGAAGTGCGCGTCTTTAACCGTCATGGTGTTGAAAAAGACGAGCGTGCAATGGCGATCGAACGCGAAGAAATCGAACGTCTTGCAAAAGACCGTGATGATGAGCAGGCCATTCTGGACCGCAACATCTATTCACGTTTGTCCGATATGCTTGTTGGCAAATCTGCGATTGCAGGCCCTAAAGGCTTCAAAAAAGGTGCGGAAATCACTGAAGAAGCCATGGCTGAATATCCACGTTCTCAATGGTTCATGTTTGCTGTTGAAGACGAAAAAGCCCAAGGTGAAATCGAAGCTCTTCGTACACAATATGATGAGTCAAAATCTCGCTTAGAAGCTTTGTTCATGGACAAAGTTGAGAAAGTTCAACGTGGTGACGAAATGTTGCCAGGTGTGATGAAGATGGTCAAAGTCTTCGTTGCTGTGAAGCGTAAGATTCAGCCAGGTGATAAAATGGCTGGTCGTCACGGTAACAAAGGTGTTGTCTCTCGCATCCTGCCAAATGAAGACATGCCATTCCTCGAAGATGGTGAACATGTTGATGTGGTGCTCAACCCATTGGGTGTGCCATCACGTATGAATGTGGGTCAGATTTTGGAAACACACCTTGGTTGGGCTTGTGCTGGCATGGGTAAGAAAATCGGCGAAATGCTCGATGCTTACCGCGCTGAGGGCAATATCGAACCACTTCGTGTGACACTTGATAGTGTTATGGGAACCGGTCCGAAGGGCGACAGCATGGGCAAATATGACGATGAGTCAGTTGTCCGTATGGCTGAACAAACAAAACGTGGCGTTTCAATCGCAACACCAGTCTTTGATGGTGCTGTTGAAAAAGACGTCAACGAAATGCTCGTTAAGGCGGGTCTGCATGAATCTGGTCAAAGCCAGCTTTATGATGGCCGTACTGGCGAAATGTTCGACCGTCCTGTGACTGTGGGCTACATTTACATGCTCAAATTGAACCACTTGGTGGACGATAAGATCCACGCGCGTTCAATTGGTCCTTACTCACTTGTTACTCAGCAGCCACTTGGTGGTAAAGCTCAGTTCGGTGGTCAGCGCTTTGGTGAGATGGAAGTGTGGGCGCTTGAAGCTTATGGCGCAGCATATACGCTTCAGGAAATGCTCACAGTTAAATCCGATGACGTGGCGGGTCGTACGAAAGTATACGAAGCTATTGTCCGCGGAGATGACACATTCGAAGCCGGTATCCCAGAAAGCTTTAACGTTCTGGTCAAAGAGATGCGTTCTCTTGGTCTTAATGTTGAACTTGAAGATACACGTATCGAAGAGATCGAAGACGATACGGATGAACCAGCGGAGCCCGCTGAATAGTCCGAAGAATAAAAGTGTGGCGATAAAAACAACATTTCGCCACACACATTCATCATTGTTCACTTAGTAAGTTTAGTGGGCGAGGGCCGTTTTCGGTCGTTAGGATTTACGCAGCAATGAAGGCCATGAGTTGAGGCCAATTGTTGTAAAACGGGGCAGAGCCCCACGAAGGAGACATACATGAACCAAGAGGTCATGAATCTTTTCAATCCAGCAGCGCCAGCGCAAACCTTTGACTCAATCCGTATCTCCATTGCGAGCCCGGAAAAAATCTTGTCATGGTCGTTCGGCGAAATTAAAAAGCCAGAAACCATCAACTATCGTACGTTTAAGCCTGAGCGCGATGGTTTGTTCTGTGCACGTATCTTTGGACCAATCAAAGATTACGAATGTCTGTGCGGTAAATATAAGCGCATGAAATATAAAGGCGTTATCTGTGAGAAGTGTGGTGTTGAAGTCACGCTTGCTCGTGTGCGCCGTGAACGTATGGGCCATATTGAGCTTGCAGCTCCTGTGGCACACATCTGGTTCTTAAAATCACTTCCAAGCCGTATCGCAACATTGCTTGATATGACTTTGAAAGATATCGAACGCGTTCTTTATTTTGAAAACTACATCGTTACTGAGCCAGGCCTTACATCTTTGGGTGAGCAACAATTGTTGTCTGAAGAAGAATATATGCTCGCCGTTGATGAGTTCGGTGAAGATACTTTCACTGCCATGATTGGTGCAGAAGCGATCTTTGAGCTTCTTGCGTCAATGGATCTAAACGATGTTGCTGGTCAGCTTCGTGCAGAATTGGCTGAGACAACATCTGAGCTTAAAACCAAAAAGTTCATGAAGCGCTTGAAAGTGGTTGAGAACTTTATCGAGTCTGGTAACCGTCCTGAGTGGATGATCTTGAAAATCGTTCCTGTGATCCCACCGGATTTGCGTCCTTTGGTTCCACTAGATGGTGGTCGTTTTGCGACATCTGATTTGAACGATCTTTATCGTCGTGTGATCAACCGTAACAATCGTCTGAAGCGTCTGATCGAACTTCGCGCGCCTGGCATCATCATCAGAAACGAAAAGCGTATGCTTCAAGAATCTGTTGATGCATTGTTTGACAATGGCCGTCGCGGTCGTGTGATCACTGGTGCAAACAAACGTCCGCTTAAATCTTTGTCAGATATGCTGAAAGGTAAGCAGGGCCGTTTCCGTCAGAACTTGCTTGGTAAGCGTGTTGATTATTCTGGTCGTTCTGTGATCGTGTCTGGTCCTGAATTGAAACTTCACCAGTGTGGTCTTCCTAAGAAGATGGCATTGGAATTGTTCAAGCCGTTTATCTATGCGCGTCTTGATGCCAAAGGTTTCTCTTCAACTGTGAAACAAGCCAAGAAATTGGTGGAGAAAGAAAAGCCAGAAGTTTGGGATATCTTGGATGAAGTAATTCGTGAGCATCCGGTTCTTCTTAACCGTGCGCCAACGCTTCACCGCTTGGGTATTCAGGCATTTGAGCCAACATTGGTTGAAGGTAAAGCCATTCAGCTTCACCCGCTCGTATGTACAGCGTTTAACGCTGACTTTGACGGTGACCAAATGGCGGTTCACGTACCATTGTCGCTTGAGGCTCAGCTTGAAGCACGTGTGTTGATGATGTCAACGAACAACATCTTGCACCCAGCCAATGGTCAACCGATCATTGTGCCGTCGCAGGATATGGTTCTTGGTCTTTATTACCTATCTCTGATGAACCAGAATGAGCCTGGTGAAGACATGATCTTCTCAGATATGGGTGAATTGCACCACGCACTTGATAATGGCATCGTGACACTTCATGCGAAGGTTAAAGGTCGTTTCAAAACGGTTGATGAAGAGGGTAATCCTGTTTCAGAAATCTACGAAACTACACCTGGCCGTATGATTGTTGGTGAGCTTCTTCCAAAGAATGCAAAAGTCTCATTTGACATTTGTAACCAGGAATTGACGAAGAAAAACATCTCGAAAATGATCGATAATGTTTATCGTCACTGTGGTCAGAAAGAAGCGGTTATCTTCTGTGACCGTATCATGCAGCTTGGCTTTAAACATGCATGTATGGCTGGTATTTCCTTCGGTAAGGATGACATGGTCATTCCTGAATCTAAGAAGAAAATCATCTCTGATACTGAAACAATGGTTCAGGATTACGAGCAGCAATATAATGACGGTTTGATCACCCAAGGTGAGAAATACAACAAAGTCATTGATGTTTGGGGTAAAGCCAACGAAAAACTCACTGAAGAGATTATGGATCTCCTGAAAGCCGTTGAGTTTGATGAGGATGGTCGTCAAAAGCAGATCAACTCGATCTACATGATGAGCCACTCAGGTGCGCGTGGTTCTGTGAACCAGATGCGTCAGCTAGGTGGTATGCGTGGTTTGATGGCTAAACCTTCTGGTGAGATCATTGAAACGCCAATCATCTCAAACTTTAAAGAAGGTCTGACCGTGAACGAGTACTTTAACTCAACCCACGGTGCCCGTAAGGGTCTTGCAGATACGGCTTTGAAAACAGCGAACTCAGGTTACCTTACACGTCGTTTGGTTGATGTTGCGCAAGATTGCATCATCACTCAAGAAGATTGTGGCACTGATAAGGGCTTGACCATGACACCGATCGTTGATGCGGGTCAGGTTGTGGCACCTATCGGTCAGCGTGTCTTGGGTCGTACGATCCTAGTGGATGTGATCGATCCATCTGATGGTTCTGTTCTTATCCCAGCCGGCCGTATGGTTGACGAAGCGGATGTGGTTAAAATTGAAGCGGCTGGCATCCAGTCCATTCAAATCCGCTCAGCGCTAACTTGTGAATTGCAAAACGGTATTTGCGGCACATGTTACGGTCGTGACCTTGCACGTGGTACAAAAGCCAATATGGGTGAAGCTGTGGGTGTTATTGCAGCGCAATCCATTGGTGAGCCTGGTACACAGCTTACCATGCGTACATTCCACTTGGGTGGTACTGCGACAGTGGTGGATTCATCTTACATCGAAGCTTCTTATGAAGGTTCAATTAAGATGAAAAACCGCAACATGGTTCGCCACAAAGATGGTCACCTGGTTGCAATGGGACGTAACATGTCTATCCAGATCTTGGATGAGACAGGTGCGGAACGTTCATCACAGCGTGTATCTTACGGTTCGAAAATCTTCGTGGATGATGGTGACACGGTCACACGCGGTCAGCGTTTGGCTGAGTGGGATCCATATACACGTCCAATCATGACTGAAGTTTCAGGTGTGATTGACTTTGAAGATGTGATCGATGGCGTATCGGTTCTTGAAAGTGCCGATGAGGCAACAGGTATTACAAAGCGTCAAGTTATTGACTGGCGTTCAACACCACGCGGTGCTGATCTAAAACCTGCCATTGTCATTAAAGACAAAGACGGAAAAGTTGCAAAACTTGAACGCGGTGGTGAAGCTCGCTTCCTACTTTCAGTGGATGCGATCCTATCTGTGGAGCCTGGCGCGAAAGTCACAGCCGGTGATGTGATTGCACGTTTCCCAATGGAAAGTGCGAAAACAAAAGATATTACTGGTGGTCTGCCACGTGTGGCCGAGCTCTTCGAAGCGCGTCGTCCAAAAGATCATGCGATCATCGCAGAAATCGACGGGACAATTCGTTTTGGTCGCGACTACAAAAACAAGCGTCGTATCATCATCGAGCCAGCGGAAGAGGGTGTTGAGCAAGCTGAATACCTCATTCCAAAAGGTAAGCCGTTCCATCTGCAAGATGGCGACTTTATCGAGAAGGGTGAATATATCCTTGATGGTAATCCTGCGCCGCATGACATTCTGGCTATTAAAGGTGTTGAAGCCTTGGCATCATATCTCGTGAATGAGATTCAGGAAGTTTACCGTTTGCAGGGCGTGTTGATCAACGATAAGCACATCGAAGTCATCGTACGTCAGATGTTGCAGAAAGTTGAGATCACTGAAAGTGGCGATTCAACATATATCCCAGGTGATAATGTTGATAAGCTTGAGCTTGAAATGGTCAATAAGCGCTTGGTTGAAGATGGTCGTAAGCCTGCGTCTGGTAACCCAGTTCTCTTGGGTATTACCAAAGCGTCGCTGCAAACACCGTCCTTCATCTCAGCTGCGTCCTTCCAGGAAACAACGAAGGTTCTTACCGAAGCTTCAATCGCTGGTAAGACTGACACATTGCAGGGCTTGAAAGAGAACGTGATTGTGGGTCGTTTGATCCCAGCGGGTACGGGTGGCCAGATGGGTCAGATCCGCCGCATCGCATCTCAACGTGATGAGCTGATCATTGAAGATCAAAAAGCCAACACGCAAGTTGAAGAAGCAGCGCCAATGCTTGAAGAACTTTCAGGCGAGGAGCCAGCTGAATAAGTTCAGCAATCTTCTTAGCTAAAAATCAAACCCCGCCAGAGATGGCGGGGTTTTTTGTTGAATACTCAACTCACCCCTTAAACTGCGAGAAGCTTTTCTTATTACGACCGACAATATATTCGCCGGCTTTGATCGGCTCGTATTTGCGATCTTCCACGGGTACACCCAAATCACATGGATCGATGATCGTATCGGTATTGGGATCAAAGAAGATCGGTATGGAATAGCGTTTATTGCCGGACCGGTTGATGACGCGGTGGAGGGTGGATTGAAACCGGTCATTGCTCCAGCGTTCAAGTAGATCACCAATGTTGCACACCAACGTGCCTGGGATCGGCGGTGCTTCAATCCAATCGCCGGATTTGTGTTTCACCTGTAAGCCGCCATTATTATCCTGCAGTAAAAATGTGAGCACGCCAAAATCGGTATGGGGCGCAACGCCAAAGCGTTCAACCGCTTCATCATCTTGTGAGGATTGTGGGTAGTAAACCAATTGTCCGCGGGCGAGGGGTGTTTGATAACGCGATGTGAAAAAGTCCTGATCTTGATCCAAACTCACCGCGATGGCGGATAACACTTTGCGGGCCACATCGCAGAGAGCGTTGTAATAGGGTTTGAGCTCAGCTTCTAATCGCGGAAAGGCGTCTTTGGGCCATTGGTTCTCCGCAATCAGTGGCTTTTGCGCGATCAAATCCGGATGATCGGGCGCGATTTCAGTTCCCCAGAAAAAGACTTCCTTGAGGTCATGGGTTTTCGCGCCTTGGAGTTTGGACATGCCTGTCGCCATCCAACCACGTTGCGAGGTGTTGACCGCAATTGTTTCTTTGGCTTCGACTGGCAGATCGAAAAACTCTTTTGCGACGTTAAAGGCTTGGCTAATCAGATCATCTGAAATCCCATGACCTTTGATATAGAAAAAGCCGATATGGGTGGCGGCATCATGGATTTGTTTCGCGACGTCTTCGATATCACCATCTGATAGCAAAGGGGATATATCAATCACCGGAATTGCCGATTGATCGAGTGTTTTCGCAGCGGCAAAATTGGTCATATATTCTCCCGTTTCACGTCTATTTAGCGTCGAGTTTGCACCAAAAATTGGGGATCAGCAATTTTAAATCTTGGTGGTTTTGAAAATCTGATTTATCAAAATCAAACAGAATTGGATTTAATCGATGTGATCTTCGGTTAACCCAAACTGTTCTGCGCGAGAAAAATCGCCAAAAAATTCGCCGAAAGCTGTTGACGAAACACTTAGTTAGCAGTAGATACGGCTCATCAAAGCCAAAGTGAGTCTGGCTTGTTCAGGGTGACACGCCCCGGAGTACGGCTCAAACTAGGCTTTTATTGCATTGTTAAGACCATTGCTGCACGCATGATATGACATACATATCCTCTGCATTTTTCTGGGCTAATCCTCGTTTTATGGGAGTTGGCCCTTAATTGCGCATGGTATTGACGAGTATAACCAACGCTATTTCGCGTTATATAGAGATTTAAAGGATAGGTGCATGCCTACAGTTAACCAGCTGATCCGCAAGCCACGTAAGGCACCGGTCAAACGTAGCAAGGTTCCAGCAATGGAGCAAAACCCGCAAAAGCGAGGTGTTTGCACACGTGTTTATACAACAACACCTAAAAAGCCTAACTCGGCGCTTCGTAAAGTTGCGAAAATCCGTTTGACAAATGGCTTTGAGGTTATCGGCTATATTCCTGGTGAAGGTCACAACCTTCAGGAACACTCCGTGGTTATGATCCGCGGCGGCCGTGTGAAAGATTTGCCTGGTGTACGTTATCACGTCATTCGTGGTGTGCTCGATACACAAGGTGTTAAAAACCGCAAACAGCGTCGTTCTAAATACGGTGCTAAGCGTCCTAAATAAGATTAATTTTCGTGGGCTTGAGCGTGTATGCGTCTCGAGCCTATCAAATATTGGCTAATGCTTTTGTTGGCCCCAGAACTTGAGAGACAAAATATATGTCACGTCGTCACAGCGCCGAAAAGCGCGTTATTAACCCAGATCCGAAATTCGGTGATTTGGTCATTACAAAATTCATGAATGCGATCATGCTTGATGGTAAAAAATCTGTCGCTGAGCGTATCGTTTATGGTGCTTTTGATCAGGTTGAAGAAAAAGCTAAATCAGAGCCAGTGGCAATGTTCCACCAGGCTTTGGAAAATGTTGCGCCACACGTTGAAGTTCGTTCGCGTCGTGTTGGTGGTGCAACTTACCAGGTTCCAGTTGATGTGCGCCCTGAGCGCCGTCAGGCACTAGCAATTCGCTGGTTGATTGCTGCTGCTCGTAAACGCAACGAAACAACTATGGTTGAGCGTTTGTCTGGTGAGCTAATGGATGCTGCTAATAATCGTGGTTCTGCGGTTAAGAAGCGTGAAGACACACACAAAATGGCCGAAGCAAACCGTGCTTTCGCTCATTATCGTTGGTAATAATTAACTTTTTTAGTGAGAGGCCCTCCCATGGCTCGCGGATACCCAATTAACGATTATCGTAACTTCGGCATCATGGCCCACATCGATGCTGGTAAGACGACAACAACCGAGCGTATTCTGTATTACACAGGTAAATCGCACAAAATCGGTGAAGTGCACGATGGTGCAGCAACAATGGACTGGATGGAGCAAGAGCAGGAGCGTGGTATTACTATTACGTCCGCTGCGACAACTACATTCTGGGAAAACGGCAGAAGCGGTAAGAAATGTCGCTTCAACATCATCGACACTCCAGGCCACGTGGACTTCACAATTGAAGTTGAGCGTTCTTTGCGTGTTCTTGATGGTGCGATTGCTCTTCTAGATGCAAACGCTGGTGTTGAGCCTCAAACTGAAACAGTTTGGCGTCAGGCTGACAAATACAACGTTCCTCGCATGATCTTCTGTAATAAAATGGATAAGATCGGTGCTGACTTCTATCGTTCATACGACATGGTTAAGTCTCGCCTTGGTGCAACACCTGTTGCGCTACAGCTTCCAATCGGTGCTGAAGACCAGTTTGCTGGTGTTGTTGATCTGATTGAGATGAACGCGATCGTTTGGCGTGATGAGAGCTTGGGTGCTGCTTGGGATGTTGTTGAAATCCCAGACGACCTTAAAGATAAAGCCGAAGAATGGCGCGAAACAATGATCGAACAGATCGTTGAAATCGACGAAGACGCTATGGAAGCATATCTTGAAGGTGACATGCCTGATAACGATAAAATCCGTGAGCTTATCCGTAAGGGTACAATCAATGTTGATTTCTTCCCAATGTTCTGCGGTACAGCGTTTAAAAACAAAGGTGTTCAGCCTTTGCTAGATAGCGTGATCGACTTCCTACCGTCACCAGTTGATATTCCTGCGATTGCTGGTATCGATGTGAAGACAGAAGCTGAAACAACACGTCCAGCATCTGATGATGAGCCACTTTCAATGCTTGCATTTAAAGTGATGAACGATCCATTCGTGGGTTCATTGACATTTGCGCGTATCTATTCTGGTTCAATCACAAAAGGTTCGTCTGTTCTTAACACTGTTAAAGACAAGCGCGAGCGTGTTGGCCGTATGTTGGAAATGCACTCAAACTCACGTGAAGACATCGACACAGCATATGCTGGTGACATCGTTGCGCTTGCTGGTTTGAAAGAAACAACAACTGGTGACACACTTTGTGATCCTCTTAAGCCTGTTATTCTTGAGCGCATGGAATTCCCTGATCCGGTTATTCAGATTGCGATTGAGCCTAAAACTAAAGGCGACCAAGAGAAAATGGGTATCGCTCTTAACCGTTTGGCTGCGGAAGATCCGTCTTTCCGTGTTAAATCAGACGAAGAATCAGGTCAGACAATTATCGCTGGTATGGGCGAATTGCACCTTGATATCCTTGTTGATCGTATGAAACGTGAATTTAAAGTTGAAGCAACGGTTGGTGCACCTCAGGTGGCTTACCGTGAAACAATCACAAAATCTTACGAAGCAGATTACACACACAAGAAACAGTCTGGTGGTACTGGTCAGTTTGCGCGTGTTAAAATCTTGTTCGAAGCAAATGGTGATGCTGAAGACTTCGAATTTGAGTCAAAAATCGTTGGTGGTAACGTTCCTAAAGAATACATCCCTGGTGTACAAAAAGGTATCGAAAGCGTTCTATCTTCTGGTCCTCTTGCAGGCTTCCCAATGTTGGGTGTTAAAGCCACATTGCTAGATGGTGCTTACCACGATGTTGACTCTTCTGTTCTTGCCTTTGAGATCGCATCTCGCGCATGTTTCCGTGAAGCAGCTCCTCGTGCCGGTGCTCAATTGCTTGAGCCAATCATGAAGGTCGAAGTTGTGACACCTGAAGATTATGTGGGTGACGTGATTGGTGATTTGAACTCACGTCGTGGTCAAATCCAAGGTCAAGAAACACGCGGTGTTGCGGTTGTGATTAACGCAAACGTACCTTTGGCGAACATGTTTAAATACGTTGATAACTTGCGCTCTATGTCTCAGGGCCGTGCGCAATACTCAATGGTATTCGATCATTATGCTCCTGTTCCAAGTAATGTTGCACAGGAAATTCAAGAGAAATACGCTTCTTAATCAATAGGTTGAAGCAAAACGAAGTTTGTTTCGCAGATTAAATCTCGGAACGTCTAGAAAAAACGGAGAGCCTGAATATGGCAAAGGAAAAGTTTGAGCGCACGAAGCCTCACGTAAACATCGGAACGATTGGTCACGTTGACCACGGTAAAACAAGTTTGACAGCCGCGATCACGAAGTTTTTTGGTGATTTTAAAGCCTATGACGAAATTGATGGTGCGCCTGAAGAGCGTGCTCGTGGTATTACCATTTCAACAGCGCACGTTGAGTATGAGACAGAGAACCGTCACTACGCACACGTTGACTGCCCAGGCCACGCTGACTATGTGAAAAACATGATCACTGGTGCGGCTCAGATGGACGGCGCGATTTTGGTTTGTTCAGCAGCTGATGGCCCAATGCCACAAACACGTGAGCACATCTTGCTTGCGCGTCAGGTTGGTGTGCCTGCGATCGTTGTGTTCTTGAATAAAGTTGACCAAGTTGACGACGAAGAGCTTCTTGAGCTTGTTGAAATGGAAGTTCGTGAGCTTCTCGATAGCTATGAGTTCCCAGGTGACGATATTCCGATCATCAAAGGTTCTGCTTTGGCAGCTTTGGAAGATTCAGACAAAACAATCGGTGAAGATGCTGTTCGTGAATTGATGGCTCAAGTTGATAGCTACATTCCAGCACCAGAGCGTCCAATTGATCAGCCATTCTTGCTACCAATTGAAGACGTATTCTCAATCTCAGGCCGTGGTACAGTGGTAACAGGTCGTGTTGAGCGCGGTGTGATCAATGTTGGTGAAGAGATCGAGATCGTTGGTATCCGCGATACATCAAAAACAACATGTACTGGTGTTGAGATGTTCCGCAAGCTGCTTGATCGCGGTGAAGCTGGTGATAACGTTGGTGTTCTCCTTCGCGGTGTTGACCGTGATGGCGTTGAGCGTGGTCAGATCTTGTGTAAGCCTGGTTCAGTTACACCACACACAAAATTTGTTGCAGAAGCCTACATCTTGACCAAAGATGAGGGTGGTCGTCACACACCATTCTTCACAAACTACCGTCCACAGTTCTACTTCCGTACAACTGACGTGACAGGTGTTGTGACTTTGCGTGAAGGTACAGAGATGGTTATGCCTGGCGACAACGTAACAGTTGACGTTGAGTTGATCGTGCCAATTGCGATGGAAGAGCAGCTACGCTTTGCGATCCGTGAAGGCGGTCGTACTGTGGGTGCTGGCATCGTAGCAAGCATCACTGAATAATTTAGATTAATTTAGAGCGCGCGGTATTTGATCGCGCGCTTATCTCTTAAACAAGGATCTGCCCTATGAACGGCCAAAACATCCGCATTCGCTTAAAAGCGTTTGATCACCGGATCCTCGATACATCGACACGCGAAATCGTATCGACAGCAAAACGCACAGGCGCACGTGTACGTGGTCCTGTTCCTTTGCCAACACGTATTGAAAAATTTACGGTGAACCGGTCGCCGCACGTTAATAAGAAGAGCCGTGAGCAATTTGAAATGCGCACACATAAAAGGCTTTTAGACATTGTCGATCCAACGCCGCAAACAGTTGATGCTCTTATGAAGCTCGACCTTGCTGCTGGTGTTGACGTAGAGATCAAACTTTAAGATCTCAAATTTAGTAAGGCTTGTTCGGGGTTTCTCGGGCAAGAAGTTTAAACAAGAAACGTTCTTTATGAGCTCAAATTTGTCCACATAGGCAAAACTGCTCCTCTATCGAATTAAAAAGGATGAACCAATGCGTTCAGGTGTTATTGCACAGAAAGTAGGGATGACCCGGGTCTATAACGACGCCGGTGAGCACATTCCCGTTACTGTTCTGCGTCTTGAGAACTGCCAAGTGGTAGCTCAGCGGACAGAAGAAAAAAATGGTTACTCAGCCGTTCAGGTTGGTGTTGGCCGCGCAAAAGTGAAAAACACAAACAAAGCCGACCGTGGCCAGTTTGCCGTTGCAAACGTTGAGCCAAAAGCAAAAATGGTTGAGTTTCGTGTATCTTCAGACAACATGATTGATGTTGGTGCTGAGTTGATCGCGAGCCACTTCGTTGCTGGTCAGCTTGTTGATGTGACAGGTACTTCAATCGGTAAAGGTTTTGCCGGTGCTATGAAGCGTCACAACTTCGGCGGTATGCGCGCAACACACGGTGTTTCAATCTCTCACCGTGCACACGGCTCAACAGGTCAGTGTCAGGACCCTGGTAAGGTTTTCAAAGGTAAGAAAATGGCTGGTCACATGGGTCAGACACGCGTTACCACTCAGAACCTTGAGATCGTGTCTACAGACGTTGATCGTGGTCTATTGTTGATTAAAGGTGCCGTACCTGGTTCTAAAGGAACTTGGGTCACTGTTCGTGATGCGATTAAAGCTTCACTTCCAGCAGATGCACCTGTTCCTGCTGGCATTCGTGAAGGCGCTGCTCCTGCAGAAGCCGCAACAGAGGGAGCTGAGTAATGGATATTGCAGTAAACACTCTTGCCGGTAAAGAAAGCGGTAAAGTATCTCTTTCAGATTCAGTGTTCGGTCTAGAGCCACGTCAGGATATCATCCAACGTGTTGTTCGCTGGCAGCTCGCTAAGAAACAACAAGGCACACACAAAACGCTTGGTCGTTCTGAAGTGTCTCGCACAGGCGCTAAAATGTACAAGCAAAAAGGTACAGGCCGCGCTCGTCACCATTCAGCTCGCGCTCCACAGTTCCGTGGTGGTGGTAAAGCTCATGGTCCAGTTGTTCGTGATCATTCACACGCAATGCCAAAGAAAATTCGCTCACTTGCTCTTAAGCATGCTCTGTCAGCGAAATTGGCAAGCCAAGACTTGATCGTTCTTGACGAAATGACAGCTAAAGAAGCAAAGACAAAAGCATTGTCTGGCTCACTTGATAAAATGGGCATCAAAAATGCTTTGTTTATCGGTGGCGCTGAATTGGATGCAAATTTCAAATTGGCTGCGCAGAACATTCCAAATGTTGATGTTCTTCCAGTTCAAGGTATCAATGTTTATGACATCTTGCGTCGTGGCAAACTTGTTTTGTCAAAAGATGCAGTTGCAGCTCTTGAGGAGCGTTTAGCATGACGGATCTTCGCCATTATGACGTGATTGTCTCACCGGCAATCACAGAGAAATCAACATTGGCTTCTGACAATGACCAAGTGATTTTCAACGTTGCTCGTACGGCTTCTAAGCCTGAGATCAAAGCAGCAGTTGAAGCTTTGTTTGGTGTGAAAGTCAAAGCAGTCAACACACTTGTTCGTAAGGGCAAGGTCAAGCGTTTCCGCGGTATTGTTGGCAAACAAAGCGATGTTAAAAAAGCAATCGTGACTTTGGCCGAAGGTCAGTCAATTGACGTGTCCACCGGTCTATAAGGAAAAGAACAATGGCTTTAAAAAGTTTTAATCCAACGACCCCAAGCCAGCGTCAGCTGGTTATTGTGGACCGTTCAGGCCTTTATAAAGGTAAGCCTGTAAAGGCTCTAACTGAAGGTTTGACTGGTAAAGGTGGTCGCAACAATATGGGTCGCGTTACTGCCCGCTACATTGGTGGTGGTCACAAGCGTACTTACCGTAAGATCGACTTCAAGCGTCGTAAGTTTGATGTTCAAGGTACTGTTGAGCGCCTTGAATACGATCCAAACAGAACAGCGTTTATTGCTCTGGTGAACTACGAAGATGGTGAACAAGCTTATATCTTGGCACCACAGCGTATTGCAGCTGGTGATAAAATCATCGCATCACAAAGTTCAGTTGACGTGAAACCAGGTAATGCAATGCCATTGCAGGCAATGCCAGTTGGTACAATCGTACACAATGTTGAAATGAAACCAGAGAAGGGCGGTCAGATCGCTCGTTCAGCTGGTACTTATGTTCAGCTTGTTGGTCGTGACCAAGGCATGGCGATCCTTCGCTTGAACTCTGGTGAAACTCGTTTGGTATCAGGTCTTTGCATGGCAACTGTTGGTGCTGTGTCTAACCAAGACCACATGAACACAAATGATGGTAAAGCAGGTCGTACACGTTGGCGCGGTAAGCGTCCTCACGTTCGCGGTGTTGTTATGAACCCGGTAGATCACCCACATGGTGGTGGTGAAGGCCGTACATCAGGTGGTCGCCACCCGGTTTCTCCTTGGGGTAAACCAACGAAGGGTAAACGTACTCGTAAAAACAAGGCGACGGATAAGTTTATCATGCGTTCTCGCCATCAGCGTAAGAAATAAGAGAGGAAGTCTAGAGTGGCTCGTTCAGTTTGGAAAGGTCCTTTTGTTGACGGCTATCTTCTCAAAAAGGCTGAGAAGGTTCGCGAAAGCGGTCGCAGCGAAGTGATTAAAATGTGGTCTCGTCGTTCAACGATACTACCACAATTCGTAGGTCTAACATTTGGTGTCTACAATGGTCAGAAGCACATTCCAGTGCTTGTATCAGAAGACATGGTTGGCCATAAGTTTGGTGAATTCGCTCCTAGCCGTACCTATTATGGTCACGGCGCGGATAAGAAAGCGAAGAGGAAATAAAGATGGGCAAGGCAAAGACAGAACGTCGGCTCGCAGATAATGAAGCGCAGGCAGTTGCCCGCACGCTTCGTATCAGCCCGCAAAAACTAAATCTTGTAGCGGAAATGATCCGTGGCAAGAAGGTTGAAACAGCTTTGGCAGAACTTGAGTTCTCTCGTAAGCGTATTTCAGACCAAGTGCGTAAAACACTTCAGTCTGCAATCGCAAATGCTGAAAACAACCACGATCTAGATGTTGATAGCCTCATTGTTGCAGAAGCATATGTTGGCAAGTCAATCGTCATGAAACGCTTCCGCGTTCGTGGCCGTGGTCGTTCATCACGTATCTTGAAGCCATTTTCTCACTTAACAATCGTTGTGAGGGAAGTCGAAGAGGAGGCCGCATAATGGGTCAGAAGATTAATCCAATCGGTTTCCGTCTTGGCATCAACCGTACTTGGGATAGCCGCTGGTATGCCGATCAAGGTGAATATGGCGATTTGCTTCATGAAGACATGAAGATCCGCGAATACTTGATCAAAGAACTTAAGCAAGCTGGTGTTTCTAAGGTCGTTATTGAGCGTCCTCACAAGAAATGCCGTGTGTCTATCCACACAGCTCGCCCAGGTTTGATTATCGGTAAAAAAGGCGCTGATATCGAGAAGTTGCGTAAGAAATTGTCAGACATGACAAATTCTGAAACACACTTGAACATCATCGAAGTTCGTAAGCCGGAGATTGATGCAACATTGGTTGCTCAGTCAATCGCACAACAGCTTGAGCGTCGTGTTGCTTTCCGTCGTGCCATGAAACGTGCTGTTCAATCAGCAATGCGTTTGGGTGCTTTGGGTATTAAAATCACTAGTGCTGGTCGTTTGGGCGGTGCTGAGATTGCGCGTACAGAATGGTATCGTGAAGGCCGTGTGCCGCTACATACTCTTCGTGCTGACATCGACTACGGTGTTGCAGAAGCTTTGACTGCATATGGTATTTGCGGCATCAAAGTTTGGATCTTTAAAGGCGAAATCCTTGAGCATGATCCAATGGCTTCTGAGCGTAAAGCAACCGAGAATGACAATTCTGGTGGCAATAATAACAGCCGTCGTCGCGAAAACGCGTAAGACACGCGATAGGTTCGGAGAAATAAAATGTTACAGCCAAAGCGAACTAAATTTCGCAAACAGTTTAAGGGCAAGATCAAGGGCGTCGCTAAAGGCGGTTCTGACTTGAACTTTGGGTCTTATGGCCTCAAAGCACAAGAGCCTAATCGTGTAAACGCACGTGAGATTGAAGCAGCCCGTCGTGCCATCACCCGTCACATGAAACGTGCCGGCCGTGTATGGATCCGCATTTTCCCAGACGTTCCAGTAACAACAAAACCTACTGAAGTTCGTATGGGTAAAGGTAAAGGTTCTGTTGATTATTGGGCATGTAAGGTCAAGCCTGGCCGCGTCATGTTTGAAATTGACGGTGTTAATGAAGAAATCGCACGTGAAGCACTGCGTTTGGGAGCTGCAAAGCTTTCTGTTAAAACGCGCTTTATTCAACGTATTGCTGAGTAGGAAACTATCATGAAAGCTAATGATATCCACGCGATGAGCGCTGACCAGCTTAGTGACGAGCTAGAAAAGCTAAAGAAAGAGCAGTTTAACCTGCGCTTTCAAGCTGCCACTGGCCAGTTGGAAAAAACATCACGTGTTAAAGAAGTGCGTCGCGACATTGCACGCATTAAGACAATTGCTCGCCAGAAGGCGACTGAAGCCAAGGCTTAAAGGAACGCATAATGCCTAAACGCATTCTACAGGGCACTGTTGTCAGTGACAAAAATGATAAAACTGTGGTTGTTCGCATCGAACGTCGATTCGCGCACCCAGTGTTGAGAAAAATCGTTCGCCGTACAAAAAAGTATAAGGCGCATGATGAAGCAAACCAATTCAAAACTGGTGATGTCGTTTCTATCGAGGAATGCGCACCAATTTCGAAAGATAAGCGTTGGACAGTTGTAACTAGCTAATTTAGCTGTTATGCACCCTTTGTTTTCGACCTGATCAGAGCAGACATTTAGTGTTTGCTCTGTTTATTTTCGAAAAAATGCTTTTTTAGGTCAGATTTTAGTTGAAAAAATTCTGACTTGTTCTAATACAACTCGAACGTTGGATAAGACTGCAGGCAATAGGGCTTTGTAGTAACTGTCCAGCATAATAAAGAAGGCGGTCTGACATGATTCAGATGCAAACAAATCTCGACGTCGCAGATAATTCTGGTGCTCGTCGTGTCATGTGCATCAAGGTGCTCGGCGGTTCCAAACGAAAATATGCTTCTGTGGGCGACATCATCGTATGTTCGGTCAAAGAAGCTATTCCTCGTGGCCGCGTAAAAAAAGGTGACGTAGTAAAAGCTGTTGTTGTTCGTACAGCAAAAGATCTTCGTCGTCCCGACGGAAGCGTAATCCGTTTCGATTCCAGTGCAGCAGTTTTGGTCAACAATGCGGGTGAACCAATGGGTACACGTATTTTTGGCCCAGTACCACGTGAGCTTCGTGCTAAAAAGCACATGAAGATCATCTCACTGGCTCCTGAAGTATTGTAAGGAAACGGTTCAATGCAAAAAATTCGTAAAGGCGACAAAGTCGTCGTATTGACTGGTAAAGACAAGGGCCGCTCCGGCGAAGTCACACAAGTCTTACCAAAAGAAGGCCGCGCTGTAGTTGCTGGTATCAACGTTGTTAAACGTCACCAGAAGCAAACACAGACTACAGAAGCAGGTACTGTTTCAAAAGAAGCGCCTATCAATCTTTCAAATCTAGCTGTTGCTGATCCTAAAGATGGTAAACCTACTCGCGTTGGCATCAAAATTGATGGCGACAAGAAGGTTCGTGTGGCCAAGCGCTCAGGAGAAGTGATCGATGGCTAATGAAAATTATGAGCCAAGACTCAAAACTGAATATGTAACGCGCATCCGTTCTGCTATTCGTGAGCAGTTCAACTACGCAAACGAAATGCAGATCCCAAAAGTTGACAAAATCGTCATCAATATGGGTGTTGGTGAAGCAACAGCTGACTCAAAGAAGCCTGCTATTGCAGCAGCTGACTTGGCAGCGATTGCAGGTCAAAAGCCTGTTATCACCAAAGCTCGCAAATCTATTGCTGGTTTCAAGGTTCGTGAAGAAATGCCACTTGGCGCAAAAGTCACGCTCCGTGGTGCTCGTATGTATGAATTCATGGACCGCTTGGTCACTGTTGCGCTTCCACGCGTACGTGACTTTCGTGGCTTGAATCCAAAAAGCTTCGATGGTCGTGGCAACTTCGCCATGGGCATTAAAGAACACATTGTGTTCCCAGAGATCAACTACGATAAAGTTGATCAAATGTGGGGCATGGACGTCATCGTTTGTACGACGGCTAACACTGATGATGAAGCTCGCGCTCTTTTGAAAGAGTTCAACTTCCCATTCCGTGAACAGTCGTAACGGCATACGTAGAGAAGGATATTCAACATGGCTAAAGTAAGCGCAGTTGAGAAGAATAAACGTCGCCGCGGCCTAGTCAGCAAAAATGCTGCTAAACGCGCTGCTCTTAAAGCGACAATTAGAGATCAGAGCGTGTCTATGGAAGACCGCTTTAAAGCAACTCTAAAATTAGCTGAGATGCCTCGTGATGGTTCGAAAACTCGTATTCGTAACCGTTGTGAAGTATCTGGTCGTCCACGCGGATATTACCGCAAACTTAAAATGTCTCGTATTGCGCTGCGTGAGCTTGGCTCATTCGGTAAAGTACCTGGCCTTGTTAAGTCTAGCTGGTAGGGGATATTATAATGTCTTTATCTGATCCTTTGGGCGATATGCTCACACGTATTCGTAATGGCGCGGCACGTGGTAAAACTTCAGTTTCTTCACCAGCATCTAAATTGCGCGCTCGCGTGTTGGATGTTTTGGAATCTGAAGGTTATATCCGCGGTTACTCGCAGTCAGAATTCGAAAATGGAAAATCTGAACTTAGCATCGAGCTAAAATATTCGGACACTGGTTCTGTTATTCGCGAAATCGGTCGCGTTTCAAAGCCTGGACGTCGCGTTTATGTGTCAGTTAAGTCCATTCCGCAGGTCGCGAACGGCCTTGGTATTACGATCTTGTCTACACCAAAAGGTGTGATGGCTGATCACCAAGCTCGCGAACAAAATGTAGGTGGTGAGGTTCTTTGCTCTGTCTTCTAAGGCAGAGTTGAGACTTTTACAGAGAATAGGTTGAACAATGTCTCGTATAGGTAAAAAACCAATAGCGGTTCCGGCCGGTGTCACTGCCACAGTTGATGGTCAAAAAGTGACTGCGAAGGGACCTAAGGGTGAACTTAATTTTGTCGTGAATGACGAAGTTTTGGTCAAACTTGAAGAAAACGAAATCACAGTAACACCTGTCGATAAGTCAAAAGATGCACGTTCAAAGTGGGGCATGTCCCGCACAATGATCGCAAACATTCTTGAAGGCGTCGAAAAAGGTTTTGAGCGCAAGCTTGAAATCAATGGTGTTGGTTATCGTGCGGCAATGCAGGGTAAAGGCATTCAGCTTTCACTCGGCTTTTCTCACGAGGTTGTTTACACTCCGCCGGAAGGTGTGACTGTAGCATGTCCAAAACCAACTGAAATCGTTGTTTCTGGCATCGACAAGCAAGCTGTAGGTCAGGTTGCTGCTAAGATCCGTGAATATCGTAAACCTGAGCCTTATAAAGGTAAGGGTGTTAAATATGCTGAAGAGCGCATTGTGCGCAAAGAAGGCAAGAAGAAGTAAGGAAGACGCGAAATGGCTAGCATTAAAAAAGAAGTTATGCGCCGTAGCGCTCGCGTACGTCGTAAAGTTAAAGCGGTTGCTAATGGGCGTCCGCGTTTGTCAGTACATCGCTCTTCAAAGAACATCTATGTTCAAATCATCGATGACGCAGCCGGCAAAACTCTTGCTGCTGCATCAACACTAGATGGTGATTTGCGCAAGTCTTTGAAGACAGGTGCTGATATTGCTGCTGCTACTGCAGTTGGCAAGCTTATCGCCGAACGTGCTGACAAAGCGGGCATCAAAGATGTCGTTTTTGATCGTGGTGCATTCTTGTATCATGGTCGCGTGAAAGCACTAGCTGAGGCAGCTCGCGAGGGTGGTCTTAAATTTTAATCTCAATCTGCCGATTGAAACCGGAAAAAAACAAGGACAAGGACAATGGCAAGAGAAGATCGTCGCGGTAAAGGCGGCAAAAAAGAAGAAGAGCAAAGCGAATTTGTCGACAAGCTCGTTCACATCAACCGTGTTGCAAAAGTGGTCAAAGGTGGCCGTCGTTTTGGTTTTGCAGCTTTGGTTGTTGTTGGTGATGAAAAAGGCCGTGTAGGCTTTGGTCACGGTAAAGCTCGCGAAGTGCCTGAGGCAATTCGTAAAGCTACAGACGCTGCAAAGCGCGAAATGATTTTCGTTCCTTTGCGTTCTGGCCGTACGCTTCACCACGATGTGCATGGTCGTCATGGTGCTGGTAAAGTGCTTTTGCGTGCTGCAAAGCCTGGTACTGGTATCATCGCAGGTGGTCCAATGCGTGCTGTGTTTGAAACACTTGGCATGCAGGACGTTGTTGCTAAATCAACTGGTTCATCGAACCCATACAACATGGTTCGTGCAACATTTGATGCGCTAAAACGCCAAATGCACCCAAAAGATATCGCTGCGCAGCGTGGAATTAAATATTCTACATTGCAAGCTCGCCGTGCCGCTGCTGGCATTGATGATCAATAGGCCTTAGCGCCGTACGTGAGGAGCCAAAAACATGGCTGATAACAAAAAAGGCAAGACTGTTACGATTGAACAGATCGGTAGCCCACTTCGTCGTCCAAACGTTCAGCGTCAAACTCTAATCGGTTTGGGCTTGAACAAGATGCATCGTCGTTCAACACTCGAAGACACACCAGCTGTGCGCGGTATGATCCGTGCAGTTAGCCACATGGTTCGTGTCGTCGAAGAGAACTAGGCGGGAGAGAATTCATGAAACTGAATGAAATTAGTAGTAACCCAGGTGCCAATAAGGCGCGTAAACGCGTTGGCCGTGGTATTGGTTCGGGTACAGGTAAAACTGGTGGTCGTGGTGTGAAAGGTCAGAAGTCTCGTTCTGGTGTTTCAATCAACGGTTTTGAAGGCGGTCAAATGCCAATCTACCGTCGTCTGCCAAAGCGTGGATTTAACAATCCATTCCCAACAGACTTCAATGTTGTGTCTCTTGGTCGTTTGCAGCAAGCTGTTGACGCTAAGAAACTTGATCCAAAAGCAACGGTTGACGCAGCTGCACTTAAAGCAGCTGGCGTGATTTCTAAAATCAAAGACGGTGTTCGTGTTTTGGCTGATGGTGACATCAAAGCTAAATTGACACTTGAAGTTGCTGGTGCATCTAAGTCTGCAGTTGAAAAACTTGAAAAAGCTGGTGGCAAGATCACCATCCTTTCTGGCGAAAAAACTGCTGCTGAATAAAAGTTTACCGCGCGGGGGATTTAAATCCACGCGCGGTTTCCCCATATTGAGACATATATTTCATAAAGAGGCTGTTTGAGCTTGATTTAATTAGTTAATTCCTGCATCTCAGTTCTCAAGTGGTTAGAATGGGCGCAAATCGTTTCTTTCATTCTGACTAAAGTTAGATAATTGGCGGAGAATGGCATGGCATCTGCAGCCGAACAGCTCGCATCGAATTTAAATTTTTCTGCTTTTTCAAAAGCAGACGATCTGAAAAAGCGCATCTGGTTCACCCTAGGGGCGCTTTTGGTTTATCGATTGGGCACCTATATTCCTATTCCTGGGATCAACCCTGAAGCATTTGCTCAAGCATTTGAGCGTCAGAGCCAAGGTGTGCTTGGTTTGTTTAATATGTTTGTGGGTGGTGCGGCTGAGCGTATGGCTTTGTTTGCCCTTGGTATTATGCCTTATATCTCTGCATCCATCATCATGCAGCTCATGACGTCTGTTGTGCCGTCATTGGAGCAGCTGAAAAAGGATGGCGAGCAAGGCCGTAAAGTTATCAACCAATATACCCGTTATGGCACGGTGCTTCTAGCAACGTTACAAGCCTATGGTATTGCTGTTGGTCTGGAAGCCGGAGCAGGGGTTGTTACAGATCCTGGCACCTTCTTTAAGCTTTCTACTGTCATTACGCTTGTTGGTGGCACCATGTTCCTTATGTGGCTTGGTGAACAGGTCACAGCACGCGGAATTGGTAATGGTATTTCACTGATCATCTTTGCGGGTATTGTGGCAGCATTGCCGTCTGCGATTGCCGGAACATTGGAACTTGGCCGTACTGGCTCGCTTTCAACATTCTTGATCATTGGTGTGATTGTTCTTGCAATTGCATTGATTGCTTTGATCGTATTTGTTGAGCGTGCACAGCGTAAATTGCTTATTCAATATCCTAAGCGTCAAGTTGGTACGAAAATGTTCCAAGGCGACAGCTCGCATTTGCCGCTTAAATTAAACACTGCAGGTGTTATCCCTGCGATCTTTGGTTCGTCACTCTTGTTATTGCCTGCCACGTTAGCCGGCTTCTCAGATACATCGAACCTACCTGACTGGGCGACAGCTATTTTGGCGTCACTTGGTCATGGTCAGCCAGCTTATATGATTTTCTATGCTGTGCTGATCGCGTTCTTTGCGTTTTTCTACACTGCTATTGTGTTTAATCCAAAGGACACAGCTGACAACCTAAAACGTCATGGTGGATATATTCCTGGCATTAGACCGGGTGAGCGTACAGCTGAATATATTGACCATGTCTTGACACGCATCACAGTGGTTGGCGCCATTTACCTTGTGTTTGTGTGTTTGTTGCCAGAATTCCTAATCGCGCGTACGGGTGTTCCATTCTATCTAGGTGGTACGTCACTCTTGATTGTTGTGAGTGTGACATTGGATACCGTTGCGCAAGTTCAAGGGCATTTATTTGCCCAGCAATATGAAGGCTTGATTAAAAAGTCGAAGCTTCGGGGAGGGAAGAAGCGTAGATGAGATTAATTCTGTTAGGACCACCAGGCGCTGGTAAAGGAACACAAGCACAACGTCTTGTAGACAAATATAGCATTCCACAATTGTCGACAGGCGATATGCTGCGCGCTGCTGTTGCAGCGGGAACTGAAACAGGTAAGCGTGCCAAAGATATCATGGATGCAGGGGGGCTTGTCTCCGATGATATCGTCAATGCAATCATTTCAGATCGCATTGAACAAGACGATTGTGTAAACGGATTTATTCTCGATGGATATCCAAGAACGCTTCAACAAGCAGATGCAACAGAAGCTTTGCTTTCTGGCAAAGGCATGAAACTCGATGCAGTTGTTGAATTAGCCGTTGATGACAGCGTTTTGGTTGAACGTATTTCTGGTCGTTATACTTGCTCAAATTGTGGAGCTGGATATCACGATACAAATTTGAAGCCTGAGAAAGAGGGCGTTTGCGATAAGTGCGGTGGCACTGAGTTTAAACGCCGTCCAGATGACCGTGCTGAAACGGTCGTTGATCGCCTTCAAACATACTATAAAGAAACGGCTCCTTTGATCGGTTACTACTATGCTAAAGGGCTGCTTCGTTCAGTTGATGGCATGGCGGAAATCGACGAGGTGACCAAAGAGATCGACGCTTTATTTGCTTAATCGCAAATATCGCGTCTTTTACAGCGGAAGAGCTTGACGAAGTACCGACTCATCCGCTAATACCCGCGCAACTCGCGAACTAAATGCGATCGGTGCGTTTCTCCAAAATACGGGGACACGATGCTGGTCGTTTTTGCTCGTCGTAGCTTGTAAAGTGCTGCTACTCGTTGTGGGTAGCTTAATTTGAATGCCGAAATTATTCGGAAAACTAGGAGATAAGACGTGGCCCGTATTGCTGGCGTCAACATTCCGACAAATAAGCGTGTGGTTATTGCCCTCACTTATATCCACGGAATTGGACCAAAATTTGCACAAGAAATCGTCGAGAAAGTGGGTATTCCTGCTGAACGACGTGTTAATCAGCTTTCGGATGCAGAAGTTCTGCAGATCCGTGAAGCAATCGATTCAGATTACCAAGTTGAAGGTGATCTACGTCGCGAAGTTTCAATGAACATCAAGCGTCTTATGGACCTTGGTTGTTACCGTGGCCTACGTCATCGTCGTGGTCTGCCTGTACGCGGTCAGCGCACAAGCACAAACGCTCGTACACGTAAAGGTCCAGCAAAAGCTATCGCAGGTAAGAAGAAGTAATACCAATCTTGAACACTCTAGACCTACAATACGGGTAGGGTAATCTAGATTGGGTGTAGCCGCTGGGATTACGGCGGTGTTGATATCGAAGAAGGATATACAAAATGGCAAAAGATGCCGCACGCGTTCGTCGTCGCGAACGTAAAAATATTGCAACAGGTGTTGCACACGTTAATTCAACATTTAACAACACAATGATCACAATCACTGATGCGCAAGGCAATGCAATTGCATGGTCTTCTGCTGGTGCAAACGGTTTTAAAGGCTCACGTAAGTCTACACCATTTGCGGCGCAGATCGCTGCTGAAGATTGTGCGAAAAAAGCACAAGAGCACGGTATGAAGTCTCTTGAAGTTGAAGTTTGCGGTCCAGGTTCTGGTCGTGAATCTGCTTTGCGTGCTTTGCAAGCTGCTGGTTTTACCATCACGTCTATTCGTGATGTGACACCAATCCCGCACAATGGTTGTCGTCCACGTAAACAACGTCGCGGCTAATCATTCATTGTCTGTTCGCTCTTTATTTGGTGCGAACGTCTTCTCACATAGCTGTCACGATTGGATAGTGCAGCAATAGGAAGGTTTAAAATATGATCCAGAAAAATTGGCAAGAGCTTATTAAGCCAAACAAGGTTGAATTTGCTGTTTCAGGAGATTTAAAAGCGACATTGGTTGCGGAGCCACTAGAACGTGGTTTTGGTTTGACACTTGGTAATGCTTTGCGTCGTGTTTTGCTGTCATCACTTCGTGGTGCAGCGGTTACAGCTTTGCAGATCGATGGTGTATTGCACGAATTTTCGTCAATCCCAGGCGTCCGTGAAGATGTGACTGACATTGTTTTGAATACAAAGGAAATCGCCATCCGTATGGAAGGTGATGAACCAAAGCGTATGGTTGTTCGCAAGCAGGGTCCTGCTGTCGTAACAGCTGGCGATATTCAAACAGTTGGTGATATCGAAATTCTAAACCCTGACCATCCAATTTGTACATTGGATGAAGGCGCAGAAATTCGCATGGAATTCACTGTTAAGAACGGTAAGGGTTATGTGCCTGCTTCTGCAAACCGTGCAGAAGATGCTCCAATTGGTCTTATTCCAGTTGATAGCCTTTATTCACCGGTTAAAAAGGTTTCTTATAAAGTTGAGAACACTCGTGAGGGTCAAGTTCTTGATTATGATAAGTTGCTTATGACAATCGAAACTGATGGTTCTGTAACTGCAGAAGACGCTTTGGCGTTTGCTGCTCGTATCTTGCAAGATCAACTTTCTGTCTTCGTGAACTTCGAAGAGCCACAGAAAGCTGAAGAAGAAGATACAGTTGCTGAATTGGCCTTCAACCCAGCACTTCTTAAGAAAGTGGATGAGTTGGAACTTTCAGTTCGTTCTGCCAACTGTCTTAAAAATGATAACATCGTTTATATCGGCGATCTTATCCAGAAAACTGAAGCTGAAATGCTTCGTACACCAAACTTTGGTCGTAAATCATTGAACGAGATTAAAGAAGTTCTCGCTTCAATGGGTCTACACCTAGGTATGGAAGTCCAAGCATGGCCACCAGAGAATATCGAAGATCTGGCCAAGCGTTACGAAGAACAGTATTAAACTGCAGATTTTAATATCTGCGCATTAAGGAGATAAGCTCATGCGCCACGGAAAATCAGGCCGCAAGCTCAATAGAACATCAAGCCACCGTAAGGCTATGTTTGCCAATATGGCTGTATCGCTCATCACACACGAGCAAATTACAACAACTGTACCTAAAGCAAAAGAAATCCGCCCAATCGTGGAAAAGCTTGTGACTTTGGGTAAGCGCGGCGATCTACACGCTCGTCGTCAGGCTCTGTCACAAATCCAAGACAAAGATGCAGTTAAAAAACTCTTCGACACAATTGCTGCGCGTTATGCAACACGCAATGGCGGTTACTTGCGCATTATGCGTGCTGGCTTCCGTCATGGTGACAATGCACCAATGGCAATTATCGAGTTCGTAGATCGCGATGTCTCAGCGAAAGGTGCTGCTGATAAAGCACGTGTTGAAGCTGAAGAAGCTGAAGGCGAGACAGAAGCAGCATAAGCTGGTTCTAATCAACGTTTTTAAGAAGCCGGGCTTATGCTCGGCTTTTTGCTTTCGGGCAGGCCTTTGGAAATTTTATTCGTCCTCAGCAAAGATACCTGTGGGGCGATTATCTATTGAAAATGTATTCTTGCGTTGCCAATAATCTTTAACTCCGTCAGTGCCCATATCTTCATAAAAGGGCAGCATCTCAGTCTCAGCACGGGTTTGCTTGAATTCCATGATTGGAACTCCGGTTCCGCAGGATGATTGCACCAGATCAATTTGCATATCAAAGATTTGCCGGCTGCCAGCCATCTGAGGAAATAATTGAAGATACTCCTCCCATTTCTCATCACGGGGATGATGGACGTCTGCTGTGCCGTATAAACGGAGTATGCGCGCATCACCTTCAAAGGCACAGAACATCAGCGTCATGCGATTGGCTTCGCGCAAATGAGCTGCGGTTTCATTGCCGCTTCCAGATAAATTGAGCCAAATAACGCGATTATCATCCACGATGTAAAGTGAATCACAGCCCTTGGGGGACAGGTTGACACGACCATCGGGCGCAGCAGTTGCTACAAAGAACAAGTGCTGCTGCTGGATGAAGTTTTTAAGTGTTGTGTTGAGCTTGCGTGCGGTTGCCATATCTGTTCTCCTGATTTAGAACAAATGTAGAACATTTAGACTGTTATCGCAATCTAATTTAGCGCAGGCATTATTAAATGCGGGCAGCTTATTTAGAACAAGCCCAATTACTTAGAACATGCCCAGGCGCGTGGTGTGCAATTATATCCATGGTCCATGCAATAGGCCATGGCTTCGCTTTTGGCGACTTCCATATTGCCATGCCATGCCCAACCCCATGCGCCGCTTGGAGAAGAGGCGATTGCACCACATGTGTTGTAGAATGTTTTGATCGTGGAGCAGCGGCCTCGACAATTATTGGCGACGGCATTTATCGCAGCACGCTCAGAAGAATAGCTATGTGCCCAAGCTTGACCATTTTGGCCAATGGCAACTGCACCCCAGCAGCGATCATACCCACAAGAGCCGGCTACAGCGTTTGAAACAGTCAAAAGACCCACAGTAATTGCCATCGCGGCAACTTTTGCAAATGACATAATTATTCCCCATATTTTAGTTATCTGGAAAAATATAAGCAGGTTTATTGGTAAAAAGCTAGTAATTCCAGTTTGAATCAGAGCAAGGTATTATCGCATGAATGGAATTGGGTTGGGTGGATCATGAATTTTCAGAAAAGTCTCATGGATATAGTTCGTAATTTTTTGAAGCAGTTCCTGATCGTAATGAGCATTTTTATCATTGGTTGCGTTTCAACAATTCATGCGCAGGAACTTAAAAGGCTGCCCTCCAGTCAGCAAGAATTGAAAATGTCGTTTGCGCCTTTGGTCAAGCAGACCTCAGAGGCTGTGGTGAATGTTTATGCTGAGCGAATGGTGCAACAACGGTCACCATTTGCAGGTGATCCATTTTTTGAACGGTTCTTTGGCCGTCAAATGCCAAATAGATCTGAGCGTCAATCATCACTTGGTTCAGGTGTGGTCATTGATGCGTCTGGGATTGTGATTACCAACAACCACGTGATTGAGGGTGCTGACGATATTAAAGTGGCATTTTCAGATGGGCGCGAGTTTTCAAGTCGAATCCTGCTGAAGGACGAAAGCGTTGATATTGCGATTTTGCAAATACAGGATGATCGTCGCAACAGTCCAGGCTTTAAAGCGTTGTCATTTGGTGATTCAGATGCGCTTGAAGTTGGCGATATCGTGTTGGCGATTGGTAATCCATTTGGTGTTGGTCAAACGGTGACTAGCGGCATTGTATCTGCGTTAGCGCGCAATCAGGTCGGTGTATCAGACTTTGGGTTTTTCATTCAGACAGATGCGGCGATTAATCCTGGTAACTCAGGCGGTGCGCTGATCGATATGAATGGCAACCTGATTGGTATTAATACGGCCATATTCAGCCGCTCAGGCGGGTCTAACGGGATTGGCTTTGCAATACCCGCAAACATGGTTCGTGCCGTCACAACAGCCGCTATTGGCGGAAATGACACCTTTGTGCGACCATTTATCGGTGCAACTTTTGAATCAGTTACATCTGATGTCGCGGAAGCATTGGGATTAAACCGTGCGATTGGCGCGCTCGTTAGTTCTCTTATTCCCGGCGGACCTGCTGACGCCGCAGGCTTGCGGGAAGGGGATGTCGTGTTTGCCTTTAATGGACAACCTGTTCAACACCCGGACGCGCTTGGTTATCGTCTGGCGACAGCAGGTATCGGTTCTGTTGTCGAACTCGGTGTGCACTCCCGTGGCCGCAATAGAGGTGTTCGAATTAAGCTGGCAGAGCCTCCGAAAGCCTTAAAACCGCAAACGCAGGTAATTTCAGGTCGTGTGCCTTTTGCGGGTGCAGAAGTTGCGGAACTGAACCCTTATTTAGCCGATCAACTTCGATTGCCTGCTAATCGCAAAGGTATTGTGATTATCGATATTGAACGCGGCAGCCGTGCTCAACGTTATGGTTTTAGACCTGGAGACGTCATTACCGCTTTATCAAACAGACCGATGAACGAGATGGCTGATCTGGAACGTGCAATCGATCGAGGATCAAGTCTTTGGCGGATTGAGATTATTCGAGATGGACGTCGTATTCGCCAAGTCCTGCGTTAGATGATAATTCTATTCCTATGAACGATTTATTTCACGACCCTAATAATGATGTAGTCCAAGAGGTGAACGAGGCTTCGCGCCCGCTTGCTGATCGTATGCGTCCAGCGAATTTAAGTGAAGTGACCGGTCAGGAGCATTTAACTGGCCCTGATGGTGCGCTATCACGAATGTTGGACGCAGGTAATTTAGGTTCCATGATCTTTTGGGGGCCGCCAGGTACTGGCAAAACAACCGTTGCCAGATTACTCGCCGGGCAAGGCGATTATGCCTTTGAGCAGATATCAGCTATCTTCTCAGGCGTTGCCGATCTTAAAAAAGTGTTTGAAATGGCGCGCACGCGTAAACTCTCTGGACGTCAAACACTGCTTTTTGTTGACGAGATCCACCGTTTTAATCGTGCGCAGCAGGATAGCTTCTTGCCCGTGATGGAAGATGGAACTGTTATTCTTGTTGGTGCGACGACCGAGAACCCATCCTTTGAGCTGAATGCCGCGTTGCTATCACGTGCGCGCGTGTTGAGTTTTAAGTCCCATAGTGCTGACAGTATTAATGCGCTCTTAGAGCGTGCAGAGGAAATCATGGATAAGCCGCTGCCGCTCGACGATGATGCGCGTGCAGCATTGGTGCGAATGGCTGATGGTGACGGACGTGCGGCATTGACCTTATCGGAAGAAGTGTGGCGATCTGCACGGGACGGTGAACGTTTTGACCCGGATGCGCTCGCAGAAATAGTTCAGCGACGTGCACCAATCTACGACAAAGGCCAAGATGGCCATTACAATTTAATTTCTGCATTGCATAAGGCTGTGCGTGGTTCTGATCCGGATGCTGCGCTTTATTATCTCTCGCGCATGTTTGATGCGGGTGAGGATCCTTTATATCTCGGGCGTCGCATGGTGCGCATGGCATCGGAAGACATTGGTTTGGCCGATCCCCAAGCACTGGTGATCGCAAATGCGGCCAAGGATGCCTATGACTATCTGGGTTCACCTGAAGGGGAATTGGCCTTGGCGCAGGCCTGCGTTTATCTGGCAACCGCGCCAAAATCCAACGCTGTTTATGTGGCTTATAAAGCCGCAAGACGAGACGCGAAGGAACATGGGTCACTCATGCCGCCAAAGCATATTTTGAATGCGCCAACGAAGCTCATGAAAGAAGAGGGGTATTCTGACGGTTATCAATATGACCATGATGCCCCGGATGCCTTTGCAGCTCAGGAGTTTTTTCCTGACAAAATGGGGCGACAGATCTATTATGATCCGCCAGATCGTGGGTTTGAACGCGAAATCAACAAGCGCATTGAGTTTTGGAACCGGCGTCGTCGTGGTGATGGCTGATATTTAACAGCTTTTGTATATCGACAATAAATGGTGCTTGGTTTTTGGCCGTCAATCGTCTATCAGAGCGCATATGATGAAACATCTCCTTCTTGTAGCAACAGGTGGCGCAATAGGTGCGTCGCTGAGATACCTTACGGGTATCGCAGCGCTACTTTGGTTTGGTGCAAATTTTCCCTGGGGAACATTGATGGTCAATGTCATTGGGTCGTTTGCGATGGGTGTTTTAGCGGAATTTATTATTCGTAAATTGGGTGCAAGCAACGAATTACGGTTGTTGCTGATGACAGGATTGTTGGGTGGTTACACCACGTTTTCAGCGTTTTCACTGGATGCGATCCTCCTGATCGAGCGTGGGGCATATTCTGCTGCAGCTGGGTATATATTGGCAAATGTGGTGGGTTCAATCCTTGCACTATTGCTTGGGCTCATGTTGGCAAGAAGTTTGTTTTAGACCGCAATCGCGGTGTTGAAAGGGCCATAATGGCAGGCGTTGAACAAAAAACAGTTGAAGATGACGAAGGCGGCATGCGCCTTGATCGGTGGTTTAAAGACCATTATCCGGGGCTTGGCTTTGGCAAATTGCAAAAACTCATTCGCTCAGGTCAAGTGCGGATTGATGGTGGGCGCGTGAAATCCGATACACGCATTCAGCCGGGTCAAACCATTCGTGTGCCACCGCTTGATGTTGATCACAAAGGTGCGAAACCCATTACTGAAAAGACCATGCGCAATCATGGTGATGCTGATCTCTTGGCGCAAATGCTGATCCATGAAGATCCAAAGGTCTTTGTGTTTAATAAGCCATCTGGCTTGGCAGTGCAGGGCGGTTCGGGCCTGACCAGACATGTGGATATGTTGCTTGAATCCTGGCGTAACAAAAAGGGTGAGAAACCGCGACTTGTGCATCGTCTTGACCGCGATACATCAGGTGTTTTGGTTGTAGCCAGAACGCGTGGTGCTGCGCAGGCATTAACAGCTACATTTCGCACTCGTGACGCCAAGAAGAAATATTGGGCGCTTGTTAAAGGCGCACCATTTAAACGCGAAGGCCGCATTTCGACTTGGCTGATTAAAGAGCAATTGCTTGATGGTGATCGTATGCGGGTTTGCGAACATGGTGAAAAGGGTGCGGATCACGCGATTTCTTATTACCGTACGATCGAAACAGCAGGCCGAGATTTAACTTGGCTTGAAATGGAGCCGCATACAGGGCGTACACACCAACTTCGCGTTCATGCGCAATATTTAGAGTGTCCAATCATTGGCGATCCTAAATATCTCACCAGCGATCATCATTGGGAATTTCCCAATGGCATTCAAAAACGCTTACATTTGCATGCGCGATCTATCTCTATTCCGCATCCATCTGGCGGTATGCTTGAGGTTACAGCACCGTTGCCGCCGCATATGGTACAAACTTGGAACTTGCTCGAATTCGATGAGCGTGCCGCTGAACTAGAGGATGAGCGATGAAACTGGTCCTTTTTGATTGTGATGGGACTTTGGTCGACAGCGCTGATGTCATTCACAAATGCATGTCAGCAGCCTTTCATGATCATGGGTTCTCTGCTCCCAGTCTTGCGGCTACAAAATCCATCATTGGTCTGAGTTTGCATGATGCGATCTCTGATTTGCTCGATGGTCAGAAGATCTCTGATCTTGATCGTATGGTGCAGGATTACAAGGATCATTTCTTTAAGATCCGCACGACTGAAAACCTTTTAGAGCCACTTTATGATGGTGTTGCAGAGCTTTTAGACCAGCTCCACCAGATAGATGAAGTCATCTTGGGTATTGTCACTGGCAAATCACGGCGAGGGGTAAATGCTATCTTGGATGGCCATGGATTGCGTGAGCATTTCATCACCTCGCGTACGGCTGATGATTGTCCGTCAAAGCCGCATCCGGCAATGGTGTTTGAATGTTGCGACGAAGTTGGAATTGAACCTCAAAACACCATTGTGATTGGTGATGCGACCTTTGATATGCAAATGGCACAAAATGCAAAGGCAAAATCCATTGGTGTTGATTGGGGTTATGCATCTGTTGCAGAATTGGAAAAGACTGGTGCAAACCAAATTGTGAGCAAGCCGTCAGAAATATATGATATTATTAGGTAAAACATGCGTGATATTTTAAACGATATGGATGATAAGTCTCTTCAAGAAAGAGATCCAATGCGCGATGTGCAGAAACAAACTGCTCTGCCAAAACGCTTCTATAAAGACGTCAGCATTGGTGAAAGCGATGATGGTTATGTGGTTTTGCTAGATGGCAAATCAGTCAAGACGCCCGCCAAAAAAACGCTTTCTATGCAAAGCGAAGTTATTGCAAATGCAGCAGCAGCTGAATGGCAAGCGCAAGAAGAATTGATTGATCCGGCTAAAATGCCGATCACACGCATGACCAATACCGCAATTGACGGTGTTGTTGATAATCCAGACGCTGTGTTCGAAGAGATTGTGAAGTTTTCAGGCACAGATTTGTTGTTTTACCGAGCACAATCACCAGCAAAGCTCGTCGAACTTCAGGCCGAACATTGGGATCCTGTGATTGACTGGGCTGCCAACAATTTAGGTGCACGGTTCGTATTAACTGAAGGCATTATGCATGTTGAGCAGCCTGCCGAAGCCATCAAAGCTTATGCGAATGCATTGCGCCGTTATTCGTCACCTTTTGCTTTGACCGGTCTTCACAGTGCGACAACGCTAACTGGTTCTGCACTATTGGGGTTATCAATAGCTGAGAAACAATTGACAGCTGAAGAAGCTTGGGCAGCCGCACATGTGGATGAAGATTGGAATATCTCGCAATGGGGAACAGATGATGAAGCTGAAAAGCGTCGTCTGTTCCGTTGGGCAGATATGCAGGCGGCTTGCTTATTGATTGAAAACTCAACCCCGTAGTTTTCCCATAAAACTGATACGCCGTTAACCCTCGGTTAAGCATAAAATGAAATGTTTCCTTAAGCTTTAGTTTAGGGGATTCGCGCGTCATGCTGACCGTTTCACAAGATATCAGTTCAAGTTTTCGCATAAAGCCAATGTGGCTCATTTTGATCGCCTGTATGATGATCTTATCATCTTGCGCGAATAAAAATAGAACGGTCTCAAACACACCCGCGGCCGGTCCAGTTTATCAAATTACACGTGTTGATGTCGCAGCTTTAGACAGTTCAGGGCAGGGATTTGCCAACCAACTTGCCTATGCGCTTCAAAATTCCTTGGGAACTCCGCGTAATGGCGTTGTGAAGAAAGCTAAACTTTATGTAAGAGTTTTGCCGATTGGCACATTGCGTGATCCTAATCGGGCGCTTGCTGTTCGGGTTGCGAATTTAGGTGGTCCAACTGTGAGCGTGAATGTGAGATTAGCTGATGATGTGACGGGTGCAACGCTGAATTCTGCCCAGTTGAGCGCATCTTCAACGAGCGATGATCCAACAACAGCCGCAATTGTGCTTGAAGAGAAGATCGTTGCGCAAATACGACGTTTTGTGGGCTTAAACTATTATGCACCACGACCGATTTCTAATGATTATCGCAATGGTGCTATTTACGATGATGAAAATAAACCGACGACTTTGGTTCCAACTTTAAAGCCTCGTATGGCAGATCCATTGCTCAATGGTGAAATTACACCGCAAACTTCAGTCAACGAACTTCGTAAGAAGACCAAAAAGGTTGATGATGAAATGACATCAGAAGCTAAAGAGATGAAGCGGATCGTTGAAGAAGAACTCAATGCAAAGCCGGTTGTTCCAGAACCTAAAATGGAAAAACCAGAAGTCGTTCCAATGGTCAAAACTGAAGAGCAGGTGATGCCAAAAGTCGAAGATGATGACGATGGCGAATTATGTATCGTCACAGTCGATAATGATTGTTTAGCGGTTACCCAGTAATCTACTTAATTCGAATTATTGAAGTGATCTTAGAGAGCGCCTTTTATAGGCGCTCTTTATGCCATTTAAGATGATCATCCATAAAGCTTGAGATAAAGAAATAGGAATGATCATAATTGGGATGCATGCGCAAAGTGAGTGGAATACCTGCTTTCTCACATGCTTCTTCGAGCAGCCAGGGTCTCAAGCCATTTTCCAGGAAATTATCAGCTTTACCTTGGTCGACAAGAAATTCTGGGAACTTTGCACCATCTTCAATGAGTGCCGTTGCATCATAAGCGCGCCATTTGCTTTCATCAGGGCCAAGATATGCCTCTAATGCGGGGCGAGACCAATCAGCGGTCATGGGTTGCGCAATGGGCGCAAAGGCCGAACAGCTTTTAAATGTGTCCGGGTTCTTCAGAGCTAATGTCAGCGCGCCATGACCACCCATTGAATGGCCAAATATGCCTTGCCGATCCATATCAACTGGGAAGTGATCTTTAATCACCTTGGGAAGCTCTTCCATGATGTGGCTTTCCATCTGATAATATTGTGACCACGGTTCTTGAGTTGCATTGAGATAAAAGCCAGCGCCTTTTCCCATCTGCCAATTTGTCAATTCGTCAGGCACGCCATCGCCGCGCGGGCTTGTGTCTGGGCACACGATGATGAGTCCCAGTTCAGCAGCCATTTTTCGATATTCACCCTTGTCCATGACGTTGGAATGATTGCAGGTGAGACCAGACAAATACCAAAGGACTGGGCAGGGGCCGTCTTTGGCTTGTGGCGGGAGATAAACGGCAAATGTCATCTCGCATTGGCAATGGGTGGAATCAATGGTGTACACACCTTGAACTCCGCCATGGGCGAAGTTCTGAGACACAATTTTCATAATTTGTTTCCTTATCGGGCTTTAAAACTCAATCACGCTGCGGATTGATTTGCCTTCATGCATAAGATCAAACGCTTTGTTGATGTCGTCCAGTGGCATTTTGTGGGTGATCATTGGATCGATCTCGATTTTGCCATCCATGTACCAATCCACAATTTTTGGCACATCTGTGCGTCCACGTGCACCACCAAATGCGGTTCCGCGCCACGACCGACCTGTAACCAGCTGGAATGGACGTGTTGAAATTTCTTGGCCAGCGCCGGCAACACCAATGATGATGCTTTCGCCCCATCCTTTATGCGCGCATTCAAGCGCTTGGCGCATAACTTTGGTATTGCCGATACATTCAAAGCTGTAATCCGCACCACCTTTGGTCAGATCAACAAGATATGGCACCAAATCACCTTCAACCTCACTTGGGTTGACGAAATGGGTCATGCCAAATTTCTCGCCCCATTCCTTTTTGTCATTGTTCATATCAACGCCGACAATCATTTCAGCACCTATCAGGCGCAAGCCCTGAACAACATTAAGACCAATGCCACCAAGACCGAAAACAACCGCGCGACAGCCTGGTTCAGCTTTTGCCGTGTTGATCACGGCGCCAATACCAGTTGTGACCCCGCAACCGATATAGCAGACCTTATCAAATGGCGCATCCGGATTGATTTTTGCAAGCGCAATCTCAGGTAATACGGTGTAGTTTGCGAAAGTTGATGTGCCCATATAGTGGAAGACTTTTTCGCCGTTAATTGAGAAACGGCTCGAGCCATCGGGCATAAGGCCAGCACCTTGGGTGGTTCTGATCGCCTGACACAGATTTGTCTTTGGATTAAGGCAATACTCACATTCGCGACATTCGGGTGTGTAAAGCGGGATCACATGATCACCTTTTTTCAGGCTTGTGACACCTTCACCGACATCAACGACCACACCAGCACCTTCATGGCCTAAAATGGCAGGGAATATCCCTTCTGGGTCAGCGCCTGAGAGCGTGAACTCATCCGTGTGGCACACGCCAGTGGCCTTAATTTCGACCAAAACTTCTCCCGCCCTTGGTCCATCTAGTGAAACTGTGGTGATTTCTAAAGGTTTGCCGGCTTGAAACGCGACCGCTGCCCGAACATCCATGATTGTACTCCCAAATCAATTTTATCCAGACAAATGTGTCAAAAAACCAAAATCCTGACAAGCCGAAATCGGATTTTGCGCAATTTTGTTCCTTATGAATACCCGTAAATCCACGTTTATAGAATGTTAATGTTCATAAGTTTCAATTGATAGCATGAGCCCGCTGTAGGGTTACGGGGAATATTCCCATCAACATTTCATGACGAGATGGAACTAAAAAAATGAAGTATAGAGCACCAGACATAGATAGGTCTGTCCAAATGACAGATATCATCAAGTCAAAATCTATTCAGCCGAATGACGTATTCGAGCTTAGAAATACGGTCTATAGAGACGGCATTACCACCGAAAAACAAGCAGCGACTTTGGTCGCGTTAGAGAAAGTTTGCACAGACAAATGCGCAGACTGGTCTGATTATTATGTCACGTCGCTGGCAGATTATATACTTTGCCATTGCGAACCATTTGGCGGTATTTCAGACGCAAATAGCGATTGGCTGCGCCGTGTAATCACTCAAAATGGATTGGTCAGGTCCAATAATGAATTTCAGCTTTTAAAAAGCTTGCTTGAACGTGCGGTCCCTGCGGCGCCATCATTTTGTGCATTGGTTTTAGATCAATTGCATCAAGCAATGCTCGATTTCCCGGAAGAGCATGTCACGCCTTCGGTTCCAACGGTCGATGTAGGCGTTCTCAGCACGTCCAGCATGGATGTCTTGGACGAACTTAGCCGAGCCGTGCCTTTTAATTAAAAAAAATTAAAATCTTAACCATCTTTGTTGGGTGAATGGAAACACCTGGTGGTTATGTTTTGCGTACACATTTCATGAGGAGATGGAAAAAATGGGTGAATTGCTTATGGCGGGACCAGCATGGAAGCTGGTTGCCAAACAAAAAATATTGCCAAGTGACGTGATCGCATTGCGTCAGGAGGTGTTTCCAAACGGTGTCGAAAGCCGTCAGGATGTTGCGACATTGCTCGCACTCGAAACTGCATGTTACGAAAAATGTCCCCAATGGGATGAATTATTTACCAAATCTATTGCTGATTATATTGTGTTTACCGAAGGTGAACATGGCACGATTGATGACGCTCAGGCGCTTTGGATCAAGCAGAGCCTCACGCGTGGCGGTTTGACAGAAACCAAAAACGAATTCTCAACGATAGTCCGGATTTTATCTCAAGCAAAACGCGCGCCTTCGAGCGTCGTAAGCCTTGCGCTGGACCAAATTACACATCGTATTTACGCTTCAGGCGCAAATCGCAGAACGGCTGCGAATGTGAGTGAAGATGATCGCGCCATCATGATTGATTTGAACAAGATCATCGATGTGGCGAAGAAGTTCAGCATACATGAGCATTTGCGCGCTGTTGGGCTATCGCAATTGATGGACGCGCCGGAATCTGTTGATGACTTGCAAGAACAAGAAATTGCATTGCTTTACCGCATGTAGGCCATTCTTCATATGATGAAGTAGATTTCTGGGAGGAAATCAAACGCTCCGCTGGAAACAGTGGGGCGTTTTTTATATGGTTGCGCTATGTCTGGTTCTACTTCCTTAAATTACAATTATTGCAAGACTTTGACGTTAGATCTCCTGAGCTCATAGCAGAGACAGATATTGCCAAAGTCTGGCGTGTAGAACGTTCAGATCAGTCTTTCGCTGCGCTAAAAGTCTATAAAGGCGAGAATATGCTCAATGAGGAGGCGGGGGTATTCTATTTGCAAAATTGTGGTGGCGAAGGAGCCGCAAAGGTCTATCAATCGAGCAAAAATGCTTTTTTGATGGAATATCTCGAAGGTCCAACTTTGGGAGATTTAAGTCGCCGGAGAGACGATCGGGAAGCCGCTCACAAACTGGTAGAAACGGCAAACAAATTACAGAATGTTCAATTTGATCATAGTTACGATTGGCCACAGCTGAGTGAGTGGATTTTTGAGCTTAATCAATTAAAGCGCGGTGCATCGTGGACCGATCAAAATTGGCAGCACATCGAACTGAGCCGTCATTTAGCGCAAAAACTTATATCGCAACAAACAGATATCAGTATTTTGCATGGTGATTTGCATCATGACAACATCATGTTGGGTGCGCGGGGCTATTGCGTCATTGATGCGAAGGGCGTGATTGGGGATCGAGCCTATGAGCTGGCTAATGCGGTTTCAAACCCGATTGGCGCTGAAGATTTGATGATCCAAGCTGATCGAATTGGGTTTCTGCTCGATTTATGGAGCAACGCTTTCGAAATCGATAGGCTCAAATTTTTGGAATGGATTATCGCCCAACGCGGTATGTCGATTTCCTGGAGCGGCAATCATATTCCGTCCGACCATATTAGTTTTAAACTTCTTGATATCTTTATCGCGCTTTATGAGCGTGATCGCTAACGATAGGTCCAAATATGTCTTGAAAGACCTTCTGGAGCACTAAATCTGTGTCTTCCATGGTAAGAGGTAGACCCAGATCTACCAAACTTGTCACACCATATTGCTGAACGCCGCAGGGGACTATGCCTTCAAAGTGATGAAGTTCGGGTTCTACATTGAGCGAAATGCCATGGAAGCTGACCCATTTCTTTAGGCGGATGCCAATCGCAGCGATTTTATCTTCGGTCATTGAACCATCGGGTAGGGGTGCTTTTTCGGGGCGTTTTACCCACACACCCACACGATCTTCACGGCGTTCACCTTTGATATTCATCTCATCCAATGTGCCGATGATCCAGGCTTCTAATGCGGACACAAAGGCTCTGACATCCTGTTTGCGGCGTTTGAGATCAAGCATCACGTAGCCGACCCGTTGGCCGGGCCCGTGATAGGTATATTCACCGCCACGGCCAGTTTTATAAACGGGGAAACGATCGGGATCGATGAGGTCTTGTTCCTTGGCGCTGGTGCCGGCTGTATAAAGCGGAGGATGCTCAACTAACCAGACCAATTCATCCGCTTCGCCATTGGCAATTTTGATCGCTTCTTGCTCCATAAACTGAACAGCTTCTTCGTAGTCTGTCAGTCCATTTTCAACGCGCCATCTGACCGGAGCGCCTTCAATTGAGAGCTTGAAATCTACATTAATCTCGTCGCGAAGCATTCTTGCCAACCTTTGTTTCATTAGATGTGCTTTTTTCTGCAAACGTGTCTTGTGTCAAGCAAAACCATTTGCTACATGCTGGCACGCTGACTCATATAATACCTCTAGAGTTGGTTTTTTAGAGTGCGCCCGTGGCGGAACTGGTAGACGCGCAGCGTTGAGGTCGCTGTGGAGCAATCCGTGGTGGTTCGAGTCCACTCGGGCGCACCAATAAATTTTATTAAGTTATTGATTTTACGACAAGACTCTATTTTTGCGCGGTTTTGTGCTCATTCCGATGCGCTGAATTGAACGGCTAACGACCTTAAGTTTTTGTTGGTTTTTGCAGATGGCACGATGATACCGTGCCATCATATTGTAATTTTTCGTTTCTATCTAAGCCCTAGCAGCTCGAAACCACCCTAAACGGCTAAAAATCAGCCAATCAAGAGCCAGTGCCAAGATCAGTGTACCGCCCATGAGTGGGAATAAGATAGCTAGACCAATGATGAGAATGGTTAAGCCATTTGATAACCTAAGATCTGGGGCTTCCGGAACGCCAAGCGAACCTTTTGGCCGCCGCATCCACCAAGCGACGAAGCCGCTGATTGACAAAATAACACCAAATGATGCGGCGACGACATTTTGCAGGATATTCAACCAACCATAAAGCTCTCCTTGGTGGAAAGATATGCCATAAGAGACAGTGCGTGCTAAAGCCGGATTATCAGCAAAATCATGGCGCTTTAGCAATTCACCGCTATATTGGTCGATGATAAGTTCCGTTTGTTCGTTGCGATCTGTGCTTGCGGAGCGAAGCCAAAAAGCTGCTTTTTCGTTTTTGGGTGGGCGCATTTCATAGGGCGCTTGAAGTCCTTCCTCACGTGCAATCTCGAACACATCTGAATAGGCTATGGTTTGACCTTCCGCTGTTGTTGAATTTGGCGCGCCTCCACCAAAACGCAGGCTTTTTGATTTTGTGTCTGTTTTCTCTTGCACATAAGAGAGACTGCCTCCCCAAACATCTGTCCACGGTAGGCCAGATATGATGATTGGAACGATAAGAAGTGTTGCAAGAAAACCTGTAAATAAATGTGTTTCACGCCACCAAGAGCGACCATTACCTGTGGGCAAACTTACCGCTTTTTTCAACGTTCGTTGTCCGCGCGGCCACCACAGAAAAATTCCGGTTGCAAACATGACAATTGCCCAATGCGCGGCTGTTTCGACAAATTTGGTGCCGACATCGCCGAGTAGCAATTCCCCATGGAATTTTCGAATGACGCGCATTGCCATTTCATCGCGCGCGGCGACCTTAAGCACGTCGCCAGAATAGGGGTTAACCCATGCATAGGACCTAACTTTATTGGCGTCGTTAAATTCGATCAAAGTTGAACGTGTTGGATCTTCATAGGCGGTTATGCCACGTACACGTGTGACACCTGCCGTGTCTTTAACAGCTTGAAGTTGCTCTTCATAAGATATTGCTTCACCATTTACTGAGATATTCATCGCATCGGCATAAAGCCAGGATTCGATCTGTGGTTTGAAGAGGTAAATGCCGCCCGTAATCGATAGCATAAGCATAAAAGGTAACACATAGAGTGAGGCAAGAAAGTGCCATTTCCAGATAAGGCGATAGAGTAAGCCGCCCGAGGCTTGCGCACGCGAAGGCGCGCCTGATAACGTCGTTTCAGTCATAATATTAACTCGTGATTTTAGATAAAAGATATGTTCGGTCTAAATAACGACTGAATGAGGCGGCCCACGGGGATCTGGAAATAGAGCAAGTTCGGCAAAACTCGGTGTGTTGAGTTTTACCTTTGGGTATATATATGCGGCATAAACAGAACTTGGAGCATAGATTTGATCATCCATTTCGACCGCAATTGTGGCGTTACACATAATGCAGGACGCATGCTCTTCCTCTGAATGTTCAATTGGTTGTCCATCCGGTCCAATGCGAACCGTAATCATACCCTGACCGGTGCAAATGACCGTCGTTTGTATGCCGGGATGGAAATATATGGCGAACGCGAGGAGCTTGGGCAGGACAATCCCTGCACAAATGAATATAGCTAGAAATCTAAAAGATCGGGCTAAACTCATTTATTACTTACTCCAGCGTCAAATCGTACAAATTGGGTTGATTGGTGAACTCTATTTATCAAATTCAGAAGAAAGTCGATGAGGCAAAAGGTCTAATTGTTGATGTTTCAACGACTATTTATCCGAATTGGGTGACGGGTTTTTAAATCAAAACATTCCAGACAAGCTATCGATATTTTTAATGCGAATGTCTTTTCTGCTAACGGTGACAATGCCGCGTTTTTGAAGTTTTTCAAATGATTGCGTGACCCATTGACGTGTTGCGCCCACAATGGTGGCAATTTGTTCGAATGTGATCGTCCGTTCAATGATGATTTCATCATTTTCGTGAATACCTTGCGCCGACGCTAAGATCACTAATAGCTGCTCAAGCCTTTCAGATACGCTTCTTGTTCCGAGCATTTGGATCAAGGCGGAATAACATTTTCCTTTATAGACCAGACCATCGATCACCGCGATCGCAATATCTGGAATTTCGCGCACCAATCGCTTCATTGTTGCACCGGATAAAAACAAAAGCTCGGTTTGCTCCATGGCATCGCCAGACCATATATGAAGACCGCCGCCAAAGACTTCTGGTCCACCGACGAAATGCCCGGGTGTCCAATAGGCGAGTGTAATCTCTCGGCCAGATGGGCCAGTATAATAGGAACGCATGCGGCCTAATTCAACAATCCAGACACCATTGTGCTTATCACCTTGGAAAAACAGGTTTTGACCTTTTTGAACGGTAACCTTCGTGCCAAGTTTTCGCAAAGTGGCAAGATCTTCGTCAGATAGATTTGATAAAAATGTGCTGCCTTCATTTAACCCCATGAGATATTCAGAGAGATAAATGGCGCTCGGATTATCGTTGTGCTCTTCCAACATAATAGGGGTTCTCTGCAGCATTAGTTTCGCTCCTTGGAAGCGAGATATGTCGATATAAGCTCAATTTCATCATCAGATAAAGGCCCCATCGCATTTTGCATGAGTTGTCCAGCATCATTGTCGCGATTTCCATCTCGAAAATCTCGCATTTGTTTGGCTAGATAGGACTGATGCTGAGCAAATAGATATGGTATGTGGGGCGCTTGTTGGCCGACACCACGATGACAAGTCGCGCATTTTTGTTTTTCAAACAAAGCTTTGCCGAGTGATAGATCTAGAACGGTTTCAATTTCGGGCGAGGGTACTATCTGCGAAGCAAACCAATCAGCAATTTCATCAATCGTTGTTGGGTCCACCTCAGTCATAATAGCAACCATTTGACCGCCGTCATTGGTTCTTTTCTCGGTCATAAAGTCTTTGATCTGTTTTTTGATATATAGCGGAGGCTGACCGGCAAGCTTTGGAAATTTCGCCATTCTCGAAACGCCATCCAGCGAATGGCACAGTCCACATATTTCATACGGCGCTAAACCTTCATCGGTGATCATTCCGGCGGAAACCGAACTGGTGAAAACAATTGAAAACAGCGCGGTTTTAATGGGTGTGTTCAGTATGGGCATGTCTCTTTTTAACCAACGCTTTCAATTCCACGCTCGTTCCATCTTCAAAATTAAGCGTTACAGGGATTTCGTCACCGAGATTGATGGTTGATTTTGGTCCCATCAACATGATGTGCAGACCGCCAGGTTTCATCGCCAGCATGCCGTCGGCAGGAATTTTTATCTGTTCCACCATCGACATCGTCGCCACACCGTCTTTTTCCTCACTTTTGTGTATGTGAACCATTTTGTAGTTGTCCGAACTTGCTGAAATAAGCGTTTTTGGACTGTTGCTATGATTGTGGATCATCACAAAGGCAGCATGCGCTTTGGCAGCTGGTGGTGCAAGAGGCACCCAAGGGTCCATCACCATGAGGTCAGATGCATGGGTGAGGGTTGAAAAAAAGAATGCGAATAGGGTTACAAGATACTTCAATTTGTTTGCGCCTTTTCTTTTCGATATGTGATTTGTAATCTGGCTAGAAATTCTGCTGTCAATCCTGCATCAAATGGGGGCTGTAGTTTTGCGCGTATTTTGCCATCCGGATCAATCACACTGACCGCTGAACTGTGCTGAACTTCATAATATCCATCTTTGTCAGGTCGCATCAGGCGATAAAAACTGTCTGTGTTTTCGATCAAGCGATCAATATCGGCTCTATCACCAGTGACACCTCTAAAGTCCGGGTGAAAGAAGGTCGCATAATCGGTGACAACATCAGCGTCCCGTTCTGGGTCAACAGATACGAACACAACCTTTGGCACATTGTCGGGCCGAACACGCATCGAAGTTTCACTCACAGCATGTTCTAAGTTTCCGAGGGTGAATGGACAGACATCGGGGCAGGAATTGAAACCAAACATGATGAGTGTCCAACTGTCCTTTAAATCTTCATGGGTAAATGTCTCGCCGTTCTGGTCGCTTAATGTAAAGGCTTCAATGTTGAGCGGTTCTTCAAGTTCCACGCCTTGAACTTGGGCAAAAGCATGGCTAAACGCGGCTGTGAAAATAACGATAATGACCAGGAAATGTCTCATTGATTTTGCTCCTCAAAAGCACGCAGACTTTCGGCTCGGATCGATTGCAAGCATTCATGTTTGGCTTCAATAAATATGGGGCTGGTGGACATCTCGGAAATGCGCGGGCGTTCAAGACCTATGCGCATATCATTAATGATTTTCCCAGGTGCTGCGCTCATGACCAAAACGCGATCACTTAGGAAAACTGCTTCATCAACATCATGCGTGACAAACAAAACCGTGATGCCGAATTCTTTCCAGATATCTAGCAGATTTTCCTGCATCATGAGCCGGGTTTGTGCATCGAGCGCGCCGAAAGGTTCATCCATTAAAAGCACAGAGGGGTAGTTCGCTAATGCTCTTGCAATCCCCACGCGTTGTTGCATGCCGCCGGAAAGCTCAGCTGGATATCTTGATCCGAATTTAGATAAGCCAACCATGTTTAAAAACGTATTTGCGATGGAGCCGGCTTCATCATTGCTTTTACCAGCCATTTTGGGCCCGAAGGCGATGTTTTCGTAAACCGTTTTCCACGGCAGTAACGAATATTGTTGGAACACCATGCCGCGGTCTGGGCCGGGTTTGGAGATTTCCTGTCCATCCACCAACACAGTTCCTGTTGTTGGTGTCACATAGCCAGCAACTGTGTTCATCAATGTGGATTTACCGCAGCCGGATGGGCCTAAAATGCAAACAAATTCGCCTGGTTCAATGGTGATCGTCGTATTTTCAACCGCCCGATGCTCAGAACCAGCCTTACCAAATGTGACAGAAACGTCTTTAAATTCGATACGACCCTGTCCGGTTGTATTTTCTGTTTTGCCAGGTTTTTTAAAATTGATAACGTCAAGCATATTTAACTCCGGCGTTCAAATACTGTCGTTTGTTGGATTTTCTCCAAGCTAAGATGAAGATGACTGAAAGCAGAACCAGCAAACCCGCACCACTTAATGCTGGGCCCATGGTTTCGAGCGCTAATGAAGTTGAAACCCCAAGTCCCAGCATGGCGAGCCCAACCACCCAAGACGGGGTTGCGCAGCAAACAACCCAGCTCATTGTTGCGTTGGTCATAGCTATTAGAATCCCGCCAACTCCGGTTCCTAAAGCCATTCCTCTTTTGGAACTTGTCGAACATTCATCAGATTGCATGAGCATTGAAGATAGCCCAATCAAGCAGCCCAAAAAGAACATGACGAGGACTTTTGATGGCACGACATTCAAGCTCCATTCGGATATGCCTGTGCCATAATCGTAATTCATTTTGCCGATTTCGATCAACCATTCCTCCGAAATGATTGGCAGCATATCGCGCCAGGACGGTGTGGATTGAATGATCCAGCTCACATTGCCGATCCAGTCGTAAAAGGTGATATAGTTTGGCACCGCCTGAAAACGCACTATGAGTGCTATGAGCATGATTATTTGGAAGAGCACCGAAACTACCACACCCCATGCTATCAGGCGGCGCCAACTGGTCCGGACTGTTTGTCCGATAACTGAAATTGCGCCCATCATCTTGTGAACCTCTGCCATTTTAGTAGTGGGCTCGTGATGAGTTTGATTGCGGCAGTGGATGCCGTACCCAACAGCCCGATAACTAACATGCCGACAACAATGTCTTGATAATTGATCAGGCTGTAGGCATCCCATGTGAAATAGCCAATACCGTATTGCCCGGATATGATTTCACCTGCGAGTAGCGAGAACCAAGAAACACCCATGCCTATCGCAAGACCGGCCGAGATCGATGGTAATGCCGCAGGGATTACAACATGCCAGAAGATCGATGCACGGGTAGCGCCGAGTGATCTTGCGGCGCGAACAAGGACTTCAGGCGTTTGTTCGACCCCGTGCAAGGTGTTTAAAATGATTGGGAAGAGGGCACCTAAATAGGTGATATAGATGATTGAACTTTCCTCAGTGGGCCACATCAAAATGGCAAGCGGGATCCAAGCCACGGCAGGGATCGGGCGAATTACCTCGATATACGGCATGATGAATGCCTTGGCGATTTTAGACCGCCCCATCATCAGGCCGATGGAGATGCCAACAATGACCGCTAAACCATAACTGATCAGGATCCGGCGCATGGAGACGCCGATATGGATAAAGAAAATTTCGGTTTGAATATGCCCTAAGAAAGCATCAAAAACTTTTCCGGGTGAGGGCACATTTTGAAAATCAACATAGAGATTGAGATTGTATTTTGAGGCTAAATGCCAAATCAAAACGCCAGTGGCTAAAGATGCAAAAACAATCCCTAAGAATTTAAAAAATTCACCATTGAAGCGATCGGTCCAGCGAGCTGATTTTCGAGCCGTATCGGTTTGCACAGAATTTGTAGAAGACGTTTCTTCAACATCCGTCTTTTCAACGATTTTTATTTTCTGAGCCGTAAGTTCAGACATTTCACTCTGCACCTTTCGCATTGTGCGTTATTCTGTTTTAAGCAGGCGCTGGGGATACGCAGCGCCTGCATTGTTTACCTATCAGGTCTTGGGCTAACCTTCAGACGGGGCAAAATCAGCCACAGCAGCTTCAAAAGTGATCAGCTCACCAGCATTGGCGCTGGCATAGGTCTCAGCTTCGCCTTTTCGAAGGAATGTGGAATATGTCTCACCGGATTTGACCCAGAACGCTGTCTTGCCGAAGAGTTTCAACCCAGTTTCAATGTCATAAACGTAGGTTGAGTTGAGCTTGGCACCAGTTGCTTGCATTTCAGCAAGGGCAGTTAGGAATTCAGGCATAGACGGATAAGTACTTACACCATCACGCGCATGCCAAATTTCCATTGGCAGACCCTTATTGGCTTCGACTGGATCAACAAGCGCAGCTTTATCGGCTTCGTAATCAATGCCAAGGTCAGTATAGGCAGCTTTGATGTAGTCCTCAGTGATCCAGGCATCAAAATCAAGTGGTGGAATAGCTTTTTCCTTCACAAGCACACCGTGGTTGAATTTAAGCGCATCTACCCATTCGGTTTTGATGGATGGTTCAAGTGTCAGGTGGCCACCTTCTGAGAAGTAGAGATATAGAACTTCCTTCTCAACGCCGGTCCATCCTTCCATCAAGCTCACAGCTTTCATAGGATCTTCGCGGATCCATTCACCAGCTTCCCAAACGGCTTTGATGAAGGCTTGAACAACTTCAGGATATTCTTTGGCAAAGTCTTCTCGAACCACAACACCATGAAGATAAGGTACGCCTGTTTCTGAACCATCATAGATCTTGCGACCCGTTCCGCGGAATTCCATGATTTCAGACCATGGGCAGAAGTCAGAGTGTGCATCAATTTTGCCCGCTGCAATATTGGCAGCGCCAACGGCCGGGCTTTGGTTTTTCAGCACATATTCGCTAGTTGGGATTTCATTATCTTGCATGGCTTTTAACAACATGCCCCAAGCTGCAGAACCAACTGGCGTCGAAACTTCCTTACCTTTTAACTGGTCGATTGAGTAGATATCACTTTCAACAGGCACAACAATCGCATTACCTGAACCTTTTAAGTTATATCCAGTTCCAGCAACATAAACAGTTCGAAGGCTTTCAGTTTCTTGAAATTTCGCGCCATTTACAATTAAAGGATAGTCGCCCATCACGCCGAAGTTCAGTTTATTGGCCAACATCTGGTTGGTAATTGGTCCACCAGAGCTATAATCAGCCCAGGAAACTTCATATTCAGCATCTGAATATTTGCCGTCTTTTGGAAGATATTTTTCTAGCAAGCCAAGCTCTTTGACGACAATGCCGGCTGTGTAAGTATCGGTACACATTGATTGGTGACCGATTGCGATATTGATTGTGTCTGCGGATGCGTGGCTGGCTAAAGTGGCAAGTCCTGATGCCAGCACGACTCCTCCGATAAGATTTCTAAAACCCATGGCTCTCTCCTGGAATATTTAATTTTTTATCGGTGCTCTTATGAAAGCTAAGTAGATTTTGTAGGCTTAGTCAAACGCAAAATACAAAAAAATGATCAAAAATTAGAATAAATGCGTATTTGACTATTTAATGTGCAATTGGTGTGCTCAATGGCGAATTAATATGCGGTTTTTACGGTGTAATTAAATTGTGAAAATATGAATAATTTCAATAATTTATAGTTCTTTTTTAAGGCAGCAAAAGCTGCCCCGACCTATGTCGAGGCAGTTGCAATATGACTGGTCTTTTGCGCCTAGTTAGGACGCTTTTTGTGCTATTTTCTCCAAGGCCCAGCGCACATTTTTACGCACGTCAGGATCGCCGTCATCAACAAAATCGATGAGGTATTTTTCGGTGCCTGGAACGGCTAATTCACCCAATGCGGCTGAACATTCTTTGCGTAAATTTGGAATTTGCGTTGTGATCAAAGATCCGATTTTATCTGCGGCCTCTTCAATCTTCAGTGCAGCAAGTGAACGTGCTGCTTTCAAACGCACTTGCCAATATTCATCATCAAGCGCAGTCATTAATGGATTAGCGGCGTTGGCGCCACCGGTCTTGGGAAGTGTCTCGGCAGAAGCTTCGCGCACCTGCCAATTTTCATCTTCCAAAGCATTTATCAAAGTCTGCTCAGATCGCTCATTTTTCGAGAAGCCTAATGCAGCAACTGCCACACGCCGAACATCTGAACTTTGGTCAGTTGTCGCTGACATCAAAGCCGGAAGAGCGTTTTCATCCTGTAACCAACCAATTACACTGACTGCCGCGCCTCTGATCGCTACGGAGGGGCTTACGAGTGCGTTGATAGCTGGACCAAGTGCCTCGGGTCGACGAAGTTCCTTCAATCCGCCAAAGGCTGCGACAATGACAAATTCATCTTCATCATCTAAACAATCGAGTAGAGGTGTGCCAGCCTCCGGGTCCTTCAACTCGGTTAAACTAATTGCAGCCGCTTCTCTGACGCGTTCAGAGCTGTCCTTAAGGGCCACAATGAGTGCAGCTGAAGTTTCAGAACCATCAAAATCAGTCAATGCCTGCGCTGCTTTTAGGCGTACACCTTCATCTTGATCTGTAATGGCCTTAGCAATATAGGGAATCGCATCCGGATCAGCACTATCCGCAAGGTCCATTACAGCGACAATTCTGGCCCCAGCATCTGGATCATCTAGCGCATCGGCTAAATCTTCAATATCGTCAAAATCTTCAAAAATTGCATTCATATCAATTACTTCAATAGATAGGGAATATTCACGGTAACAGCGCCCGTTGGGCAATCTGCTTCGCACGGCATGCAGTACCAGCATTCATCATATTGCATGAAAGCGGTTTTTGATTTCGGCCCTTCGGCCATATCTTTGATCCGAAGAACATCAAGCGGACAGACATCTACGCATACTGTGCATCCCTTATCGGCAATACATAGATCATCATCGACGACAACCGGAACGGAAGTTTGTGTTTGTGCTAGTGGCATATTGTAAACTCCTATTCAGCGGCTTCTGTCGGTTGAACACGCTGTTTGTTATATGCGTCTTTCTCATCGTCTTCGATTTCAACGATATACGGCTTCACATCTTGCTTCCGGCTCTCTGGCAATCCGCTTTTACCCTTTTTAAGAAGTGTGTGGCAGAACCAGTTTTCATCGTCTTTTTCATATTCAACGCGGTTGTGATAAAGACCCCAACGGCTCTCTGTACGATAAAGGGAAGCAGATGCTGCCATTTCAGCGCAATCCATAATGGTTGATGCTTCAAGCGAACGCATCAGCTCATGGGCATTTTGGACATACATTGCATTTTCCATGTCATCCCGAACTTCGGCAAACCGGCGTTGTGCTGTTTCCATCTTGGCGGTGACTTTTGGCGGTTGCAGATAATCGTTGACCAAGCGACGTGTTTTAAACTCGATTTGGTTTGGCGGAATGCCATCATCTCGTTTGGTTGGTGCCAAGACCCGATTTCGTTCAGCCTCGACATCCCCTTGATCGAATTTTGCAAAGTCAACATCTTTAATGAAATCGACGGCGTCGAGGCCTGCAAATGCGCCATTTGTAAAGGCACCAAGCATGTAGTTATGCGGAACATTCGCCATATCACCGGCAGCGTAGAGTCCTTGCACACTTGTACGGGCGTTTTCATCAACAAAGACACCGGATGCTGAGTGACCGGAACAAAAGCCGATCTCTGAGATATGCATCTCGATCATTTGCTTTCGGTAGTCAGTTCCACGGTTTTTATGGAAGTGACCGCGAGTAGGGCGCTCAACGATATGAAGTACGCGCTCGATTTCAGCAACGGTTTCTTCGGCCAGGTGATTGAGCTTTAGATAAACCGGACCTTTACCGGATTGTAATTCATCATAAAACTCTTGCATCATTTGACCCGACCAATAGTCACACTCTATAAAGCGCTCGCCGTCAGCGTTTGCTGTATATCCTCCCATTGGACCTGCCACATAGGCACAGGCCGGGCCATTATAATCCTTGATTAAAGGATTGATCTGATAACATTCTAAATTCGCTAAATCTGCACCCGCATGATAGGCCATGGAATAGCCTTCACCGGTATTGGTTGGATTTTCATAAGTGCCATACATATAACCAGATGTTGGCAAACCCAATCGTCCCGCGGCGCCTAAACACATCACAACGGCTTTGGCGCGCACGACCAAAAACTCTGCGGTTCTGGTATTCACACAGATGGCACCAGCAATTCGGCCTTCCCCTGTGAGCAAACGTGTCGCCATGTAGCGGTTTGAAATATTGATGCGCGCTTTTCTAAGTTGACGGTAAAGCGCTTTTTTTACGGTGTCACCGTTCGGCATTGGTAGCACATATGTACCGATATGGTGGACTTTTTTAACGTCATATTCGCCGTTTTGATCTTTTTGAAAACGGATGCCAAAGCTATCGAGCTCTTGAATGATCTCGTAGCAGCCTTGCGCGTAACGATAAATCGGTGCCTGATCCACAATGCCATCGTTGGCGATTGTGATTTCTTTTGTATATTGCTCCGGTGTCGCGTGACCAGGAATAATCGTATTGTTAAGCCCGTCCATACCCATAGCAATCGCACCGGAGCGCTTCACATTGGCCTTATCAAGTAATACTACGTTTGCTTCTGGATTTTTACGTTTGGCTTTTAATGCCGCCATAGGGCCGGCTGTGCCGCCACCGATGACCAAAATGTCACAATCTATCTGACTAATGCCATCCAGAATCTCATCCATTGTTCACTCCTAGTCTGTTCTAAAAATCAGATTGCGCTGTTCCGCATCCCGATAATGTCAATTTGTTGTCATCGTGGTTGAAAGTTCTTTGAGATAGCCAGAGGGGTATATTGCCCGCTCATGACCATCTGAAAATTTGATGTTTAGGCTTGCATGTCCCAAAACGCTGATGTCGGTGATTTGGATGTCTGCGGGTACAGGGTTTTCCTTGCCGTCAAAGCGTGCGCGTTTGGAAATAGCGTCCTGCGCATTTTCGCGAAGGTGTTTGGCAGTTACTGTACTTTCATCTCCATCAGACCAGGTGATGAAAAGTGTTTTATGACCTTCTTTAACATTTAGTGCGCGTATCATTTTTCCCGCCTGTTTTTTTAACGTGCCGGCATTTTTAGTTAGATTTGTGCGCTGCAATAGCAATTTATTGACGGACGAGGATTTTGATGTCGGTTAAATCGCGTGGAAGAAATGGAGAAAATATGACTTACGCTGTTACTGACAATTGTGTTGGATGCAAATACACCGATTGTGTTTCTGTCTGTCCTGTTGATTGTTTCTATGAGGGTGAAAACATGCTCGTTATTCATCCTGATGAGTGTATCGATTGCGGTGTCTGCGAACCTGAATGCCCGGCAGATGCCATTATTGCTGATACGGAACCAGGCGCGGAAAAATGGGTAGAGATCAACGCAAAATATGCAGAGATTTGGCCTGTAATTACTGATGCGAAGGAACCTTTACCGGATGCACCAGAGCTTGATGGCAAACCCAACAAATATGAAACTATTTTTTCTGAAAATCCTGCGGCATAGACCAAGCGAGGCGCAAAATGAACTTACATAGCTTACCTGACGCACAAACTGTTCAATCTGTTCATCATTGGACCGATGATTTATTCTCATTTCGTGTGTCGCGCCCAACAAGTTTGAGATTTCGCTCTGGAGAATTTGTCATGATAGGCTTGCCAAATGATGATGGTAAACCAATATTGCGCGCATATTCGATCGCGTCACCTTCTTGGGACGAAGAGTTGGAGTTTTATTCAATTAAAGTGCCAGATGGTCCTTTGACCTCTCGCCTTCAAAAAATACAATCAGGCGATCAAATCATTCTAAAAACCAAGCCTGTGGGTACATTGGTTTTGGATGCATTGGTTCCGGGCAAACGTCTTTGGATGATTTGCACAGGAACTGGTATTGCACCATTTGCTTCTCTATTGCGAGATCCAGAGACCTATGAGCAATTTGAGCAAGTTGTTGTTGCGCATACTTGCCGGACCAATGCTGAACTTGAATACGGGCGAGGGATCATTGAAGAACTGCCGGATGACCCGTTAATAGGCGAAATTGTTCAGGACAAAATTCTTTATTATCCCACAACGACACGCGAGCCATCTGACAATATGGGACGCATAAGCGATCATATCCGTGATAATTCTGTATTTGAAACGCTCGGATTAAAACAATGGGATCCCGAGATTGATCGTGTGATGATTTGCGGCAATCTTGCCCTCAACAAGGATATCATGTCACTTTGTGAGGAAGCCGGGTTGACCGAAGGCGCTAACAGCAAGCCAGCTGAATATGTGGTCGAAAAAGCCTTTGTCGATTAATTTGTAAGTCCTGATAGCTCGGACAAAACCTTCTCATCAACTTGGCCTATTTTTAGTTTTGCTGGTGTAAGAAATGCTGGCGTGCCGCGAATTTCCAAATTAATTGCAATATCACGATTTGAATTGATGATTTGGGTGATTACGTCAGCATCATATTGCGCCATGATCTTGGTGTGATCAAAGCCAAGTTCATTTGCAGCTTTCTCAAAGGTCGCTTCATTCAGCGGCCTGCTTGTTTCATATAGATATTTGTGCATGGCGCCGTAATTTTCAGCGCCATATACAATGTTGGTTGCCAATGTGTAGCGGCTTGCGCGCTCGGATGATGGTGTTAAAATTGGCATGTGCTTCTTAATGATTGCAACATCAGGATTAGCTTTCACAAAAGTCTCTAAGGTTGGAGCCACCGATTTGCAAACGGCGCAACGATAGTCGAAGAATTCAATGAGCTTAATTTTAGCGTTTTGATTTCCGATGATCAGATCGGTGTCCGTTGCGATAAGTTCGTCATATACAGGTGAAACGCGTTCGGCCATTTGACGTTCTGCTTCGCGTTCCCCCAACAATTCCATTGCTTCTAAAATGATCTCTGGATTATTCAGCAAATACTGACGTACTTTCTCGTTAAATTCGTCATCTGCAAGCGATTCAGCGGTGAGGGTGGCTGTGCCCACATTTAAACACAACAAACTTAAACAGATCGTTTTTGCCAATAGTCTTGCGTGTTTCATCAATAATTGCCTCTTTTTGAGTGGATTATGACGAGCTTAGTTGCAGTGCAGCAAATCTGAATGACAATTAGTTGTCAATTGCCAATACACGATTAAGTAAAATCCGTATATTCACGTTGTTTTTTAGTTTTCTTTCTTGAAATGAAAAAAAATCATGTCACAGTAAAGGCATGAAAATCTATATTCACCAGAAAAACATAGTCAAACGTTGGTTCACCATGCGGCACTATTTTGCGGTTTGTGTGAAGGTGAATTTTTCAAAAAACGAAATTGATGCGATCAATCATTATGGGTTACAACGTCAAATCATTTTAAGCCGTATACCTGCGGACGATATTGCGACTGAGAATGTGAACAACTACGCATTGACTGTCTCGCATTTCTTAACTCAAAAACTTGATTGTCATTGCTGTGCGACGCAAACGGCAGCTGATGAATATGAGACCATGGTCAGAGCGGCTTTGGCTGGATTTGAAGTGCAATTGGAGCGATGTTTGATCATCAATAATTAATCTTTGCAAACGGATAGTAAGCCGAGTGATCAAGATTAGGGTCTTCCACCATTTTTCGATGAATATTATATACCAACAGTGTGCGAACAAAAACTAATTGTCTAATGAGTGTAATTTTTAGAATATTTGTGCCTAGAATGTGCCTAGAACTTAAATTTGAAAATATCCTAAATATCTGATTTTATAATAATATAATGGTTTATACGAGTCCACTCGGGCGCACCATTATTCTTTTATAATTTGCTATTTCCCTGCAATTATCTTGGTCGAAGGTTTGGTCTACCCGCGCATCAATATTCTATTTAATGGCGTATAGGAATGATTGGGTCGTATGGACCTGATTGATCATATTTGAACGGCTTAAACAGTGTTAGATCTGTTAGTAATTTGTTTTCCAATTTTGGGAAAATTAGTGTGCGAGGAAAGCCGCACTATGTCCCAAACTCTCCATTTCATTGACTGGCAACTTTTCAGTAACTTCTGGTTATTATCAATGATTGACCAAGATGTATTGGGGTTAATTTTGAAGCTTGAGCGGGGAACTTATGGCATCAGAATATGGCTTTGAATTTGATAATAAGATGTATCACTACAAACGCGAATTCAAAGATAATAAGTGGTATTTTTCAGTCTATTGTGGTGATGAACAGGTCGTGCACCCGGAAATTTTGACAGTCATTTCGGATACTAAGGAAATCATGGCAGCGTTTGATCGTGAGCATGGCCGAAGTGCCCATGAAGCGTTTGCCTTCGAGCGCCTCATGAACATTGTGACGCATATTATTCCAATTGCGAACAGAAAACAGGCGGTCTAAGATTTGAGCTGGTCGATCAGCAATCTTAATGGCATCATGTTTCGATATTCACGAGGGAAGTATATGAATATACCCGGTGTCGGCGAGAGATGGTTTGATAGAACTGAAACCAGCCGCTGAGCCGCGATGTCATCTTCGCAGAAGTCCTTGAACGTGTAGATCAATCCTAAACCCTGTCGTGCCAAATCCAGAGAGGTTGGTAATGTGTTAGCAATGAACTGACCGATCACCTCAACATCGAACTCGTCCTGATCAGATTTAAATGTCCATGGTGCGATCCGGTTGGATGAGGGAAAGCGGTACCGGACACAATTATGATCAAGCAAGTCGATCGGTAACTTCGGTTTGCCGTTGGCTTTGAAATATTCTGGGCTGCCAACGACGGTTAGTTCCAAGGCTTTCGTCAAACGAACAGCAACCATATCTTGGGATATGCGATCCCCCAGACGAAAGCCAGCATGAAGACCTTCTTCTAATATATCCGACAGGGCATCAGTAAGTGACAACTCGATTTCAATCTCTGGATATTGTTCTGAGAATGATTGCAGCATCGGCGCTATGATGAGTTGGTAGACAAACTCCGGCATGGCGAGCTTCAATCTTCCGCGTGCCTGATGTCCAGTGGTGCTCGCACTTTCGATAGCTTCTTCCAACTGATCAAATGCAGGGCCTGACCCTCTGAGTAACGCGCGTCCTGCCTCTGTGAGACTGATGGATCGTGTTGTACGAATGAAGAGTGTTGTTCCGATCTGATCTTCCAAAGACTTAAGCTGGTGGCTGACTGTCGATGGCTTTATGCCAAGTGCATCCGCTGCTGCGCGCAGGGAACCATGCTTTGCAATAGCTGTAAAAACTTCAAGTGTCGCCAATGGGAGTCGCATTGATCATACCTCAATTCATGTCATCATTATTCGATATTATACATGAAAGAAGTAGAAAATAGGGTAATTATCATTTTATTCGATACAAATTATCTTGTCTCCACATGAACAAACCCAAATACACAAACATTGGAGAGCAAAATGAAATCCTTACTTCTCGCTACCGCCATTGCCGCAAGCACAAGTTTTGGCACCGGCCTCGCTATGGCTGACAGCAACCGGCTATCAGGTGATGCAATCACCATCGATAATATCGTTGATATGGCAGAAATGACACGCATTGCTGATGCAATTGACGCTGCAGTCGATGCAAAAGATTGGGTCCTTGCACGCAGTTATTTCACCGATGAGATCACTGTTGATTTCTCCTCATTGGTGGGTGGTGAACCCGCTACCATTCCAGCCGATGGCTTGATCGCTGGGTGGTCGTCGAACCTAACGACTGAAAAAGAAAGCTTTCACCTTCGTGGCAATCACCGTGTGACTTTTGATGGGTCTAATGCCGCAATACTTGTGAGCCATGGCTATGCATGGAACCGCATGGAGCGCGGAGCCTTGGAAGAAAATGGCGCTGATCCACTTTGGGAAGTCTGGGGCACTTATGAGCATGGTTTTATCAGAACAGAGGAAGGTTGGAAGGTTAACTTTATGGCTTTTTACGCCACAGCAGAACGTGGCAGTGAATTCGTTCGCAACACACCTGGCAGGTAGACGATATTCTATTTGAGGACAAGACAATGACTATAATCAATCTACAAAACACGCCCGAAAAGTCAGGCGTTGTTAGTAAGTCCGTTAGCTTTGAAAGCAATGGAAACAAACTGATGGGCACGCTGTACACGCCAGAAACTTCCGATACTCGATTGCCTGCTGTTATTGTGACAGGTGCATGGACCACGGTGAAAGAACAGATGGCAGGTACCTATGCCAGAGAGCTTGCCTCACGCGGTTTTGCCGCCTTGGCATTTGATTTCACAGGCTGGGGTGAAAGCGAAGGCGCATCGCGATATATTGAAGACCCAAAGGTCAAAACAGCTGATATTCATGCTGCGGCAGACTATTTATCTTCACTTGATGAAATTGATAGCGCATCTATCTCAGGCTTGGGTATCTGTGCATCATCGGGCTATATGGCCGAAGCTGTCGCCGATAGTGATAAATTCCAGAAACTGGCACTCGTTGCGCCATGGCTTCACGATCCAAAGATGGCAGAAGCGATTTATGGTGGGACAGAGGCTGCTACGGGCCTGATCGCTGCGAGTGAAGCTGATGACGCTGCAGACACTATATTGCTTGGTGCGAGCGCTACGGATGAAAACTCAGTCATGTATCAAGCTCCGTATTACACAGAGGAAGATCGCGGATTAATTGCGGCCTATGACAACAAGTTCTCGGTCGCAAGTTGGAAGCCATGGTTAACTTACAACGCGCAAAGCTCAGCGGATCGCCTGGATAAGCCGATGCTCATGGTTGGTTCGCCGTCCATCGCGTTGCTGACAGGGGCTGAGGCCTATGAAGCGCGCACCAGTGCGCCGTTGGAAAAGCTCTGGCTTGGAGACGATGTCACGCAATTTGATTTCTATGACCGCAAAGACGCGGTTATGGCTGCGGCAGATGCTGTTGCAGACTTTATGAAAGGTTAGGAGGCAGCGATGCTGAAACAAACATTTATCGCTCTTGCATTCTTGTCCCAACCAGCTTTGGCCGAAGATTTGCCGCAAGCCATAACTTGTTATCAAAACAGCACTCAGTCTGAGGATATCAACGCTTACATGGCTTGCTTTACTCAAGACGCAGAAATGATCGACGTATCGCGTACATTTAATGGAACTGAGGCAATTCGAGCATGGGCATTACGCGAAGTCATATCAAGTGGTGACACATTTGCGCATCGGAAAATTCTGGAACAAGCTGAAGGATATGCCAAATCCGAAGTGAATTGGCTAAGCTGGGTCGTGCATTATTCTTACTGGTGGAATGATGAGGGTAAAATCACAAAGATGTCTTTGCAATATGCAGACTAAGCCAGCATAAAACAAAGGACTGAAGATGAAACGTGCACTTATAACCGGAGCCAATCGTGGGATTGGCTTCGCCATTGCAAAAGGCCTTGTAAAACAAGGATACGAAGTCCTGCTTGGTTCCCGCGATTTTGACGAAGGCAAACAAGTTGCAGAGCAGATCGGTGCCATCCCTTTGCGAATTGATGTGGCAGATAAGCCAAGCATCCAAGAGGCGATCAATGAAGCAGGTGATATCGATATATTGATAAACAATGTAGGCATTTTAGGCTCCGGTAGCATATTCAGCGATCCGGAAGATTTTGAAGCTTCAATGGCAATTATGGTGGCTGGGCCGTATGAACTTATGCGACTAACGACACCGCATATGATCAAAAACAATTACGGTCGCATCGTAAATGTATCATCAGGCTGGGGCGCTTTCTCTGACGGTGTTGCCGGACCGGGAGCTTACGGCGTCGCAAAAGCGGGATTGAATGCACTGACGGTTTCTGTCGCCCGATCATTGCCCAAGTCGGTTAAGGTCAACGCGATGTGTCCAGGTTGGGTCCGTACTCGTATGGGTGGGGCAGGTGCCTCGCGCTCGCCAGAAGAAGGAGCAGATACCGCGATCTGGCTTGCCACTTTACCTGACAGCGGACCAACGGGTGGTTTCTTTCGAGATCGACGTCCGATTGATTGGTAGATGCTTAAGTATGAGATGAATTGTGTGAATTATAAGCATCTATAAATCTGAAAACCATACACTCAAATATGTTTCTTTCGCCCACTTACTGAAGCGCAGCTGGTAAATATAGCGCTAAGCTTGGGAAAGCAATCAATGCGCCGACCATGGCCAGCATGGCAAAAACATAAGGCAATGCACCGATCATCACTTCACCCATAGAGCCGGATTTACGTGCGCCTTGAACGACATAGAGATTAAGTCCGACGGGTGGTGTAATCAGCGCCATTTCGATTAAGACGATCATCAAGATTCCGAACCATATTGGATCAAAGCCCAGGCCTATAATGATAGGTACAACGATTGGAATGGTGATGACCATCAAAGACAAAGTTTCGATGAAAAATCCAAGCACGATATACATGAGAACAATGACGAACAAAGTCGCAAGCGGGCTCAATCCCAATCCTTCAAGAAAGTTTGTTAATTCACCCGATAAACCAGCAGCGGTGAGGGTGAAGTTTAAGAATGAGGCGCCAAGCACGACGAGCATAATCATCGAGGTGATTTTCACAGTTCCGATAATGCTTTCGACGATCATGTTCCAATTAATGCCGCCAAATATGCTTGCGATAATTAAAGCACCGCCAACGCCAACAGAAGCAGCTTCAGTAGGTGTGGCCCAGCCTTTATAGATTGAGCCAATGATGATGGTGAACAGTAAAATAATCGGTAGAAGTTGGACCAACCCTTGGATCATGTCTGCCATTGGGAATGTCCGTCTTGGACCGCCTAGTCCTGGATATGCAATGCAGATTATAGCAGTAATTGCCATAAAAATTATTGCAAGGAGAATGCCAGGAACTAGGCCCGCCAAGAACAGTTGAGGTATCGAAGTTTGGGTTAAAAACCCATAGACAATCAGATTGATTGATGGTGGGATCATGATACCTAAAGTGCCACCTGCGGCGATTGCGCCAGAGAATAATTTTGGATCGTAGTTAAGCTTTTCAGCCTGTGGCATGGCAACGGTTGCGACGGTTGCTGCAGTTGCCACAGATGACCCTGATGTTGCTGAAAACATGGTTGATGTCGCGATATTGGCATGGACCAAGCCGCCCGGCATCCAGGAAACCCATCTATCTAGGGCGCCATAGGTTTTAGTTGCGATGCCACTGCGAACCAAGATTTCACCCAATAGGACGAAAAACGGAATGGCAATCAGGGCAGCATTTTCCGATGTTGACCAGACCATTGAACCTAAGCCGCGGATCAGCGGGAAGGGGGTGAAGAATTGATCAATCCCGAAACCGAGCACAAACAGCACGACGCCAACAGGCAAGGAAAGGGATAAAAGTCCGAGCAGACCGAAGGTTACAAATCCAAACATTATTAAACCGCCTCATGCTCAGGAAAGACGCCAATTGCGTTTTCAGTTTTCTTAAAATCGCCCGTAGCAGTAAGTGCTAAAGCTGCGATGAAGACGAGCCAAGCCATAATGGCAAACCACACCCAGCCGGCAAGCCATGGAACTTGCACCCAGGCCAATGGCGTTTCCAACGGAGTGTTTGCGGTAGATCCATTTTTGATAGATTTTGCCACAACCGGCCAGCTTTGAACGGCAATGATAGACACGGTTGCGGCAAAGATCAGCATGGAGACGAGATCGAATATGATGCGGATTTTGGTTGCCGCAAGGCTTCTTAAAAAATCAATCCGCACATGGGATAATTCAAGCAAGGCGAAGGCCATGCCCCAGGCGACGCCAATTGCCATGACATAGCCTGAGATTTCATCGGTTCCACCTAAGGAGGAACCCAATTGACGGAGAATGATGTCCACAAGGACAATAGCTGCGCATGCAAAATATAACATGCCAACAGCGATTGCGACCCTTCGATTGATGTGCCGCAATGTCAATAATAGCTTCTCCGCCATGGACCCGCCCTTTGCCCGTTTTCTAGTTTGCTTTAATGGTTACATCGACGACTTTGCCGACGCTATCATTCCAGCGCTGCGCCCAATCGCCACCAGCACGCTCTGCCCATTCAGGTAAAACAGTGGCTTCTAAAATACCACGGGCTTTTGCGATATCTTCATCGGTCGCTTGCACAAGTGTCATAGCGCGCTTGTCACCAGATTTACATTCTCCTGTGCCGGTGAGACAAGCGATGTCATTTTCAAGTGCGCCCTGCGCTGTGGACCAAGCCGGTGCTTCAAACTGCTCGGCGATCTCCTTCTTGATCAAAGCCTGTGTATCAGCATCAAGAGAGTTCCATTTGTCCATATTCATGGCGGTGACAACGGGATCCCAACCACCCAATGGAATGGTCAACAGATGCGTTGTCACTTCCCACCAGCCGGCGCTATAGCCAGAACCTGCGCCAGTGACTGCGCAATCAACGACACCTTTTTGCAAAGCGCCTGGCACTTCGGAGAAGGAGACATTAACACCCTCAGCGCCAAGCGCTTCTAAGAATTTCGCAGTCATACGGCCAGAAGCGCGAACTCTGACGCCTTTTAGATCATCGAGATTTGAAACTTCTTTGTTGCAGAAAACAACTTGCGGCGGATAAGGCGCGATTGCGAGAACTTCAGAATTAAAGCGGTTTTTGAAAATCTCTTCGACCATTGGGCGCGCAGCTTCCACAGCCATTTGCGCTTTACCGGCATCCATTGCAATCAGCGGCACATCAAGGCCTTCAAGTTCGGGTGCGTCAGAAACAGCATAATCGCCAACTGTCATGCCAACATCAAATACGCCAGCCTCTAAAAGACGGAAAAACTCACCAACATTGAGACCCATCTGATTGTGCGTTGTGACTGATGTGGTGAGTTTGCCGCCAGATGCAGCTGGCAGGGTTTCACCCCAGAACGGTGCTTCATATTCTTTGTGCAATGGCAAGCTGGACCAGCTACCGACAACGGAAAGCTCCTCAGCAATGGCCGGAACCGCGATTGCCGTTGAGAGCGTCAATGTAAGCAAAATCTTTTTCATCATGGTTCTCCCTGTTGATGATACTATATTATAATTGGGCCGCATCGATAGGATGTTGCCGGGGTTTCGTTTCAGTTTGTTCAAAAGAACTTAGCGAGGGTTGGATTTTCGGTGCGTCTACCGATGTCCAGTCGGTCACCAACATGCAGCCGGGCGCATGAGTGATAGATATTGAGGGTTTAGCCAGAGCAAGCGCTGCTTGGGGTGTGACACCACAGGCCCAAAATACGGGTATTTCATCATCAGGCACAACAACCGCATCGCCATAATCAGGCTTTTGCAAATCTTTGATGCCGATCTTAGATGGGTCACCCCAATATATAGGTGTGCCATGGGCGTGGGGAAACCGCGATGAGATTTCAAACACCGCAGGAATTTGCTCCTTACGATAGGATCGCATTGTCACAACCAATGGCCCGCTGAAAATACCGCCTGGTATGGTGGGGATATTGGTTACAAACATGGGCACGTTAGAACCCTGCTCGATGTGCCTGACAGGATAGCCATTATCAATGAGTGCTTCTTCAAATGTGAAGGAGCATCCGAGCACGAATGTCACCATATCATCGGACCATTCGGATCGGATATCTTCAACTTCTTTGTCGAATTCGCCGTTCTTAAAAATGCGATAGCGCGGAACGTCAGTTCTGATATCAATGTCACCCAGATCGGGCAGGTGAATGTCACCCGGTAGACTAAGACCAATGAGCGGGCAGGGCTTTAAATTGTTCAAACAATATAACAGGAAATCCTGCGCATAAGTCTTGGGGAGGATCACCACATTGCCTTGCAGATGGTGCGGCGCTTGTCCCGCTGTTTGGTCCATAAATGACCCAGCGCGTATTGCCTGTCTTAACTGTTTTCCATCTCGATGCATTTTGATTTCAGTCACGTAAATTTCCTTCGCTGACCATTACAGCGAAGTCATTTCATAAAATCAAATCGAAATATTTTAGCGAGTTTGATAAATATTTTTTATCAAATTTGGTTGAATAAATCCAACAGCGCTTCTCGCGATATCCTCTGCGAGGCTGGAGGATGCAGCGCCAGACACAAAGCTTGCAGTGAAGGAAATTGGCGGTAAATCAAAGTCTGTTTTTAACTCTACTAGATCGCCGGTGTTAAGATCCGTTTGGATAATTGCTTTTGGTAGAGCGCAAATCCCATAGCTCGCTTGAGCCAGCCGCGAAATCGCACCCAAAGAAGCGGAGCTGGTGATCTTTGCTTCGCCAATTGCATAAGGCTCGATCAGTTCTCGTAGATGCCGGTAGGGGCGGGTGTTGGACGAGAAGGTTAGAATTGTTTTCTCAGCTATGTCCTTGAGTGACCAGACCTTATGTTGTTTTTCAATATTCGGCGTTGCTGCAAAAGCCATTTCGTAGCTGCATAGTTCAATATTCTCAATACTCGCCTCTGCTACGGGGCCCATCAAAAATGCGAGATCGATTTCGCGCGCCACCAGGGCATCACGTAAATTATTGGTCGCGTCAACGGTTAGATCAAAATTCAAACTTGGTCGCGATTTGCTGAAATGCGCCATGAAATCTGGAAGCCAGCTTGCGATAATGGTTTCAGAAGATCCCAAGCGAATGCTTTGTTCAACCGTCACGGAATTTGAAAATGCATCGACTACGGATTGATCAAGCTTCATCAGTTGCTCGGCATAGGGCATCAGCCGTCGACCGCTTGGGGTCAGCTCAGCCTTTTTGGTTTCGCGCACAAAAACATCTGTGCCGAGATCTTGTTCCAAGACTTGAATACGTGCTGTGATGGCCGGTTGCGTGAGATGCAGATGTTCAGATGCAGCTCTGAAACTCTTCAGCGTTGCAACCCAATAAAATGTATCAAGATTTCGAATTTTCATAAAATTATTTTATTTATAAATTGTCAGTATTGCAACTTATTCTCCTCCAATTCTCTGCCTGCAAGATACCAAGAAGCAATAAATTTAGTCGAATTCTGTCGGTTCGGAGAGACGTTATAATTGGCAGATGAGCACAGACATTCTTTTATATTTGAGCCATCAAATGAGCGGAATTTGTTGTCTTGTCGCTAAAAAAGCCCAGATCCGCCTAGTGACTGTATTGGTGTGCGATTTATCTCGCAGCAACATGACATCAAGATCAATTTTCCATTCTTCGTTTCCGGTTCTGACCAATAAGCCAGCCTCCAGATCCGGCGCGATTAAGCTGTATGGCAACCACGCTACACCCGTACCTTCGCGCGCCCTGATCCTCAGTGCTCCCGACATTGAATTTTCATAAGCAACGGACAATTTCTCTTGAAGCCCGGCAGATTCAATAAGTGGATTGATGTGTTTAGTAATCGGAGCGCTTTCACCAAATCGCAACCAGGGCACCTTGCTGCCTTTTGATGAACTAAATGCATAAAGCGGCGTTCCATCCAGATTTGGTTTGCAAACGGGTATCAGGAAATCCGTACCAATGCGAATAGCTTCTCTGGCCAAACCTTCTCCACGATTGCGGCTATAGGCACTTTCATAGGCGATGACGAAATCAATCTCATGCTTATGCATCGCGTCGATACAATTGGCCAAATCATCTGCGCGCAATGTGGAAATAATGGCGCCATAGACATCTTCAAATGCCTGCAGCCAGGCTGGAAAAAAACGCCAACCAATTGAATGCTGGGCACCAAAAGTGACAATATATTTATCAGGTAGTGATTGCGCTTCAATGATTTGCTTCTTTTCAAATTCGATACGTTCAAAGGCCTGTTTGCTTGCCTCCAACATCTGTTCACCCGCCGGGGTTAGTTTTACAGGATGTCGGGTGCGATCAACCAGTTTTGTTCCAACCCATGTTTTGAGCGCTTTGATGCGTCGGCTGAAAGCAGGCTGGCTGATATTTCGAATTTGTGCCGCTTGTGAAAAATTACCGGTCTTTGATAATTGTCCGAGATCTTTAAACCAAGCTAAATCCATGTTTTTAATACCTTATGCATTTTTTGCATAATGCTAGAAAAACATAACATTGGCAACGGTTCATTTGAAAACATAAGCTTCAGTCAAAATACCAATTTGAACGGATGACAAAATGAATCTAGCCCAACAACAAAACAACCTTGGCACCGCAGTCGATCTATCAAAATTTGCGCGCGTTTCTCTTTGTCATCAGCCAACTCCGATCGAACCCATGAAGCGCCTTGAAGCCGAGTTGGGCGGACCTAATCTTTATATCAAGCGTGATGATTGCACGGGGCTTGCCACAGGTGGCAACAAAACCCGCAAGCTGGAATTTTTGGTTGGCGATGCCATTGCCCAAAATGCCGATATGTTGGTCACTCAAGGGGCTATTCAATCAAACCATGTTCGGCAAACCGCTGCGGCCGCGTGTAAAGTCGGCATGAAATGTCACGCTCTATTAGAGCGCCGTGTGCCGGGTCAGCCAGACTCCTATGAAGAAACAGGCAATGTGCTGCTGGACAAACTATTTGGTACCAGCATCGAATTCCGCCCCTCTGGACTTGATATGAATGCTGAAGCGGAAGCTGTCGTTGAAAAACTTCGAGCAGAAGGACATCGTCCTTATTTCATCCCTGGTGGTGGCTCCAACGCAATCGGCGCATTGGGCTATGTGACATGTGCGCTCGAAATCGCGCAGCAAGAACAAGAGACAGGTATTCATTTTGATTGGCTGGTCATGGGAACAGGCAGCACTGGGACACAAGCAGGTCTGGTTGCAGGTTTTCAGTCATCAGGTCGCGATTTGCCTGTGATGGGCATCAGTGTGCGTCAACCGCATGATCGGCAGGTGGGCGCAGTGCATAAGCTTGTGAATTCAACGCTTGATGTGCTCGGCCATTCAGCGGTTCCGACCAGCAAAATTCATGTCGATGATGGTTATGTCGGAGAAGGCTATGGGATTACGGCAGATTCAACATTGGAAGCGATCTCAATGACCGCCCTTCATGAAGGGGTGCTGCTGGACCCGGTCTATTCAGCAAAAGGAATGGCGGGTTTGATTGGGTTGATCAGGCAGGGTTTCTTTAAATCAACTGACAACGTTTTATTCCTCCACACTGGAGGCTCAACAGCGCTCTTTGCGTATGAAGACACGCTGCTCAATTACCAAAAATAAGATCTAGATTGATTATAAAACAGGAGAACACCATGAAAAAAACAATGAAGACATTTGCTCTCGCCTCTGCGTTGGGTCTTTTGTCCAGCGCCTCATTTGCTGCCGAAAAAGTAAATATCGGTATGCCGTCTTGGACTGGCGCTCAGGCCATTGCTCATCTTTTGGCCGAAGTGGTTGAAAGCCGCATTGGCGGCGAAGCTGAACTTGTTCCTGGCAACAATGCTACGATCTTCCAGGCCATGGACCAAGGCAAGGGTGATATTGATGTGCACCCTGATGTATGGCTGCCAAACCAAGAAAGCTTCACCAAGAAATATGTCGACGGTGCAGGGACTGTTCAATTGTCGAGCAATCCATATGAAGGCAATCAAGGATTTTGTGTTTCTAAGAATTTCGGTGAAGCCAACAATATCACAGACATTGCTGATCTAGGCCGTCCTGATGTGGCTGCCAAAATGGATAGCGATGGAAATGGCAAAGGTGAAATGTGGATTGGCGCACCAGGTTGGGCATCCGCAAACGTGAATGAAGTGAAGGTTCGCGATTATGGTTTGCTTGATTTTCTTGAGCCAATTCGCGCGGAAGAAAGTGTGAAAACAGCTCGTGTGAAAGACTCCATTACCAAGAATGAAGGTTACGCGTTTTATTGCTATAAACCACATGCGATCTGGTATCAGTTTGACGTGACAATGCTGAGTGAGCCAACATTTGATCCTGCAAACTACATCATGGTTCAGCCTTCCGATGATCCGGATTGGTATGAAAAATCAAAAGTCGCCACAAAAGACGCACTTAAGAACGTGCAGATCGCTTGGTCCAAGTCACTTGCTGAGCGTTCGCCAGCCATCGCAGAATTTTTCGAACGCTTCTCTCTCGAAGCTGACGATGTGTCAAACTTCGCGTTTGAAATTTCTGGCAATGGTCGCGATCCTGCTGAAGTTGCAAAAGAATGGGTTGCAGCCAATACAGAACGCGTCGATGGTTGGTTAGGTCTCTAAGCCAACCAAATGGCCCGCGGCGCGTATCACCGATATGCGCCGCAAACCCTTTGTCTGTCGCGTAAATGACCATTTAAGTTGAGCATTTGGATTAAGAAAATGAATAATGCAGAAGATTGCATGATCAAAGTTTCAGGCGTCTGGAAGATATTCGGTGGCGACCCCGACGCTGCTTTAAAAGCTATCTTGGACGAAGGCCTCAGCAAAGCGGAGGTTTTGGAAAGGTTTAATTCCGTTGTCGGCGTGGCTGATGTAAATCTCGAAATTGAGCGCGGTAAGATATTCTGCATCATGGGCTTATCAGGAAGCGGCAAATCTACACTTGTCAGGCATTTCAATCGGCTCTTAGAACCGACCGCAGGCAGTATTGAAATTGAAGGCACCAATGTGATGGAACTCGAGCAGGAAGCGCTACGCGAGTTTCGAAACAGCAAAATTGGCATGGTGTTTCAGAACTTTGCGCTTTTGCCCCATCGTTCTGTACTTGATAATGTCGCCATGCCGTTAGACATCCGACGCATCAGCAAACATGAACGTATGCGGCAAGCCGCGAAAATCCTCGACATTGTTGAACTGGGTGCCTGGGGCAATAAATTTGCCCATGAATTGTCAGGCGGCATGCAACAACGTGTCGGTCTGGCCAGAGCCTTGGCGGCAGATCCTGATGTGCTGCTGATGGACGAACCTTTTAGCGCGCTTGACCCACTTATTCGCCGTCAATTGCAGGACGAATTTATTGGACTTTCCAAAGTCATGAACAAGACAACCGTCTTTATCACCCACGATCTGGATGAGGCCGTACGTGTCGGACACCAGATTGCTATTATGAGAGATGGGCGCGTTGTGCAAATTGGCACTGCGGAAGATATTGTGATGAATCCAGCTGATGACTATGTCGCTGATTTTGTTGCCGGTATATCGCGGCTCAAAGTGGTGCGTGCCCGCGCGGTGATGGAGCCCATTGAGAAATTCACCGCCCAAGGCGGGAAAGTTCAAAAATCGAACTTGCGAATAAATGAGAGCGAAGCGCTCAGCACAATCATTCAAAAAGCAATTGATGATGATGCGCCTATTATTGTCGAAGACGGTGGAACAGATATCGGCGTCATTACACGTGCAGATGTCTTGCGAACAGTTATTGAAGGAACAGAAGTCTCATGACCCAACAACTTCAAAGCAACCCAGCGCTTGATGCGCGCAGTGCGGCAGCCGATGCGCTTGAAGCCGATCGTGAAGCGCTTATCGAAACATTTGTTCGCACAAACCAAGATTATTACACAAAGAATTTTGATAAGATCGGGAAAAGCTCCAAATTCACCCCGACATTTAACGTGTTCGCTGGCTTATTCGGTCCGATATGGTTTGGCGCCCGCGGTGTGTGGAGCTGGGCTGTCGCATTTCTTATTGTCGAAGCAGTTGGCTTTGTGCGCATCGCCCTTGGTTTGTTTGGCGATTTGGCAGCGGAAGCGCGTGAACGCATTGCTTCGATCGAAGGCACTTTAGAGTTACGTCGCCAGCAATTGGCCTCAGCGATAGAAAGCGGATCCGATAAAGTTGAGGTTTATCAACGCACGGTGGATTCCCTTGAAGCTGCAATCGGCGGCATTCGAGCCGAAGCAGATGCTTTGCAAGAAAATGGCATTTGGATTGCACTATCTGGCCTTGCGATTTTGGTCATTGTTAAACTCATCCAAAGCATCATTGCCAACACGATTTTAGAGGGTAGATTTTCCGAATGGCTGTCGGATCAAACCATCCGTCACGGCATGCAAACACGCGATATCATCTTAAGCGTTGTGTTTATGGTGACAATTGTATTTGCCGCGATGCTGCATTACAGCTTCCCAGGAAGTTTCCCACTTCTAAGTGATTTTCCAACCATTCCTGAAATCCGCTTAACTGCCATATCCTGGGTGGAAGCATTTTTCACATTCGCAGTCACCAATGGCGATGCTTTATTTGATTTTATCACCTATGGCATCCGATTAATGTTGGATTCGCTTGAGCTAATATTCGTTCAAACCCCGTGGATCGTGGTGGCCAGTTTTATTATCTTGCTGACCTGGTTATCCGCGGGTCCAAGAACGGCGATCTTTTCAAGTGCGTTTCTCGCCTATATGGGATTGCTTGGCTTCTGGGAAAAAGCAATGACAACGCTCGCTTTGTTAGGAACGGCTGCGTGTTTATCCATTGCAATAGGTATTCCGCTTGGTATGTTCTGCGCACGTCGCCCACGTCTATATTCGGTCATTCAACCGATTATGGATTTTATGCAAACCATGCCAGCCTTCGTTTTCATGATCCCGGTTATTGCGTTCTTCGGTACAGGCAAGCCGGCAGCCGTTGTCACCACCATGATTTTCGGCGGTACACCTGTTGTGCGCCTAACCGTATTGGGCCTTCGCGGGGTGCCTGAAAATGTGCGCGAGGCGGCAATTTCTTTTGGCGCCAATAAATGGTATCTCCTTCGAAAAGTTGATCTGCCACTCGCCGGTCCATCGATCAGAGCAGGGATCAATCAAACCATAATGTTATCATTGGCAATGGTCGTGGTGGCATCATTGATCGGTGCGAAAGGACTTGGAGAAGACGTTTTGGAAGCTTTGCAATACGCCAATGTTGGACAAGGTATTTTAGCTGGGTTCTCGATTTTGTTCTGCGCTATGATCCTTGATCGCATAGTTCAGGGACAGCGTAAGTGAGTGATCTACCGCTTGTACTCGTCCATGGCTTTATGGGCGGGGCTGCCCAATGGGAACTGCAACGTGGCGCGCTCGAACAGCATTTCAATGTCATCACCCCAGATCTTCCCGGATTTGCGAGCAAAGCTGATCTGAAAGCGCCGGATACGATTCGAGGTTTTGCGGAATACATACTTAACGAACTCACGGTCTTGGGAGTGGATCGGTTTCTGCTTTTGGGACATTCTATGGGCGGTATGATCGTTCAAGAGATGACGGCTTTAGCGCCAGATCGCATAGAAAAGCTCGTACTTTATGGGACAGCCGCAGCCGGCAATTTGCCTGATCGGTTTGAAAGCTTTGCCACTTCCAAACAGCGTGTTGAAACAGACGGCGTAGAAGCATCTGCGAGGCGAATTTCAGCCACTTGGTTCTTAGATTATGAAGCTGCCAGTGAATTTGAAAACTGCGCCCGCATCGCTGAACATTCTTCTCTTCAAGCACTTCATGCTGGCTTGGACGCCATGCAGGCTTGGTCAAGGATTGAAAACTTGGACAACATCTCCTGCCCAACATTAATTGTATGGGGGGAGGCCGACCGGACCTATCATTGGCCGCAGATTGAGCAGCTTAGAAATACAATTCCAAATGCGAGCCTTTCAGTTATCTCGGGCAGTTCGCATGCGGCGCATATGGAAAAGCCGGAGATTTTTAATACGGTACTCATCAACTTTTTGTTGGACTCCTAGACATCTATCTACCTTTCTCTCATGGCATGTCTAATTTGATCTGTAATTGGTTTGACTAGATATGAGATTACGGATCTGTCATTGGTCTTAATAAAGGTTTCCACCGGCATGCCCGGTACCAATTGTTGATCACCAAGTTTGATGAGTTCTGTCTCGGGCATCACCAAGCTGGTGGTATAAAAGCTCAGTCCAGTATTCGTATCAGTTAAAAGATCGGCCGAGATGGTTTTCACAATGGCACCTAATTCGGGCGTAACACGCTGATCAAAGCTGGGCAGCCGGATCTTTGCCGTTTGGTTGATTGCAATCTGATCTATGTTCACCGGCAGAACTTGTGCCTCGACAATGAGTTGATCATCATCCGGTACAATCAGCATTGTGACCTCAGCGGCTTGGATCACTTGACCGATCGTGTGAACATTCATATCATGAATGACACCAGACCTCGGCGCTCTAATTTCGACACGACTAAGCTGATCTAGGACATTGATTTTCTGTTCTTCCAACTGTGCAATTTTAGTTCTGGTTTCTAGACGTTGTTGCAAGACGCTAGTCAAAAATTCCTGATCTACTTGAAGAATTTGAATGTTTCGCTCACTAATTGCTTCTCGCGTTTGCGCAATTTGAGCCGAAAGCTCTCCCAATTCGCCCGTAAGCTTAGATTTGTCTCGTTGAAGCGCGGATACACGACTTGCAGGTACAAGCTTCTTTTTTAAGAGAGCTTCAAGATTGATGAGCTCTTTTTCAAGAAAACCTCTCTCTGATTTCTTGGCATCGCTTTGAGATTGAAGGCCTTGTATTTGTTTTTCGAATTGGACAATCTGTTCGGCAAGTTGTTGTTTCTGACCCAAAATAGAATTCCGTCGGGCATTGAACAAATTGATTTGGTTCGTGTTGATTTTTTCAAGCGAATGTCTGCTGCTGCCGACACGGGGAGATCTGTTGTCATCTGCAAATGAGAGTTCGGTTGCTCCATTTTGTTCAGCAATCAATCTTGCATCCTGAGCGTAAAGACTGTCGAGTTGTTCGGTAATATTTGCGAGGCCAGCTTTAGTTGTCGTGTCATCCAGTTGGATCAGCAGGTCACCAGCTTTTACCAAATCACCATCTTTCACCAGCACTCGTTTAACAATCCCGCCTTCTTGGTGTTGCACTTGTTTTGAATTGCCCTCAACAACAATGGTTCCCGACGCTATTACGGCGCCTGAAATATCAGTCTTGGCTGCCCAAACAACCATTCCTCCCAAAAGCACGAAGATGATTAGGAAAGACACGAGCATGTATTTTATGATGCTTGATTTAAGAGCGTTATCTAGTTCTAGATCATTTGAAGATGACATTAGCTCACCCTTTGTTTTGAGACTGGAGCGAGGGCTCTCTGCAAAACGACATCTTTTGGTCCGAAGGCAGCCTGACATCCATCTTTGATAATCAGAATTTTATCTACGGCTGCGATGGCGCTGGGTCGATGCGCATTCACAATGACGATTGATCCGTGATCCCGCATGGCTTTAATTGTACTCGTCAGGGCTGCTTCACCTTCCGCATCCAGATTGGAATTTGGTTCATCCAGAACAATGAGGAATGGTTTTTTATAGATCGCCCGAGCAAGCGCAATTCGTTGTTGTTGACCCGCAGAAAGCGCATATCCTGATTGTCCAATAATTGTGTTGTAGCCATTGGGTAGGGCGGCAACCAAATCATGGATGTCTGTATAAGTCGCAGCTTCAATGACATCAGCCGGATCAGCATCTTTTTCAAATCGTGAAATGTTCTGGCTTATTGTGCCGTCAAATAATTGATTACCTTGAGGCAGATAACCAATAAATTCGCCAACTCTGTGATTGTCCCATTGATCAAGTTCTGATCCATCGAAGCGAATGGAGCCACGTAATGCCGGTGTAACGCCAACAATAGCGCGTGCTAATGTGGACTTCCCAGATCCAGACGAACCGATAATACCAAGACCATCGCCAGCATGAAGCTCCAAATTAATCTGTTTCACAACAATTTGCTTCAAACCTGCTGGCCCGCAGGACAATTGTTCAATTGAGACTGTTTTCGATGGTTTGGGTAGCTCGAAAATTTCCTCGGGAACCAGATGCTCTTCGAACAGGCTTTGCAACCTCGTTTTGCTTTGTCTTGCTGAGACAAAAGTTGGCCATTGAGCGACAGCCTGTTCGATTGGCGCCAAAGCGCGTGATGTCATAATAGAAGCAGCAATCATAATACCAGGAGATACTTCCTGCTTGATTGCCAGCCAAGCACCGACGCCCAAGACCGCTGATTGAAGCAGAAATCTAAAAGATTTGATGATGGTGCCAAACGTTCCTGTTGTGTCTGATGTATTTCTTTTTTTAGAGAGATAGACGGAATTGCTCTGTGCCCAGCTATCTTTAAAAACAGACATCATGCCCATGGCTCGAATGACTTCAGCGTTCGACCGACTGTTTTCTATAAAATTGGTGCGCAAACGGTTTTCTTTTGCAAATTCTTCCGATGGTTTTCGCGAGAGTACTTCTCGTAATCCAATGAAGATGCAGATCATTAAGCCGCCACCGAGCGCAACGAAACCAAGAATTGGATGAAATAAAAAAACCACACCGAGATATAATGGCAACCAGGGTGCATCAAAAAAGGCTGCGGGACCGCTACCGGACAAAAATGATCTAATAGCATCCAAATCCTGTAATGGTCTTAAATTGCTGGCTTTGGGACCTAGAAGCAGTGGTAGGCGAGTGGATAAGTCATAGGTCAAATTTGAAAGTTGGGCATCTACCCGATGCCCAATTCGAACCAGCAATCGGTTTCTTAATCCCTCGAGAACGCCATAAAAAACATAAAGACAGGCGGCGAGGGAACCGATCACTACAAGGGTAGGGACCGAACCACTTGCCAATACGCGATCATGTACCTGTAACATGAAAAGTGGACCGGTCAGCATAAGCAAATTGATTGCAATACTTATGATGCCGATGCCAATATAAGCAAAACGCAGACTCTTGAACGCATTGCCAACGATTTCATTACTTGGACTCATGGCCATCTCCAAATATTTGATGATCAAAGCGGGAAAAATGGATGTAATTGTTAGAGCACGTGCAAATAGGCACCCAAGATTGGATGCCTAAATTGCGTTGTGATATGATCAAATGATGAAATCGTCTTGCGACAAATCAAAGGCTGCATCTGAGATGATATTGACTTCCGCCGTTTGCCCGCGATCATTTTCAAACTGGATCGTGACGTCTGTGGCAGAGTTTTGCGAAATGGTGACATCGTCAAAATCATCAACATTTTCCAACCGAGATAGATCTATTTTATCGACACCATCTTGCTAATCGAGAATAGATCCACCCTTTGAAACGTCTTTGAACATGAACGTATCAGCGTCTGCACCACCGGTCATTTTGTCAAACCCTGAAGTCGAAGCCAGCGTATCCAGACCTGTGCCACCGTTCATTTCATCACGACCCCAACTGCCTTCAAGCCAGTCATTGCCTGCTTCACCATTGAGAATATCGCTGCCACCTCCGCCAAAGACGAAATCATCGCCATCTCCAGCAGATACCACATCATTACCCCGATCTGCATGGATATTGTCAGCCTCAGCGGTTCCTGTAAGTACATCTGACGACTTGGTTCCACCGATATAGTTGGGTTGATTTTCAAGCGGTTCAAAAATGTCGATACCATCAAACACGTTCTTCGCTTTCACCTGAATGTCGTCTTCAGTGACCTTATCTCCGTAGATCTTGAGCGTACCAAGTTGATCCTCATCGTGTGCACCACCGCCATCGCCTTGTTGAGAGCGAATTGACACAAGTGAGTAGTCACCGCCTTCATCTTCGCCATAGTTTATATCGGCAATTTCGACAGTATGCCCGCGCAGGATGAGTTTATCGCCATCCTGGTTAGAGAAGTCCAATAGGACATCATTTCCAATGCCTTCCACCCAATGGTCGTGAACAGCCTCATTTTCACCTGCTACCTTACGCCAATTAATTGAGCCGTCTTCTCGAGTGTGACGAGCCAGAACGACAGCTGTTGCGTTTAACAACATATTGAAAGTGAATGTGTCTTTGCCCTGTCCTCCACTTACAACATCAGTTGTTGTGTTTGGATCGACGGGCGGATTAATGCGGCCATCGGAACCATTGGTCTGCGCCGGGTCAGGCTCACCTGCATCGGCATATACGCGGATATCATCACGTCCAGCTCCCGTAGAAACCACTTGTGCACCCGATCCGATTTCAGCACGATCTCGCGTTTCAATATCATCTGGTGCAGTAGTAATAACATCACCATCTATGGATGACGCAAATTGCTGTGCACCTCCGTTATAGTCTGCAAGTTTGTCAGCTTCCGTTAATTGATCTGCGCCATCAAAAACGCCACTTGCTTTGACGGTGATGTCAGACTTCGTAACCTTGTCTCCATAAACTTTGATAGTGCCGAGTTCATCTTCATCGTGAGCGCCGGTCGCGGTATTCGCACCGCCAGCTCCGCCGTTACCCTGCTGACTGATGACCCGTATGAGAGAGTAATCTCCTTCTGCATCACTGCCATATGTTATCTCTGCAATTTCAACAGTATGACCACGGACAATGATTTTATCACCTTCTGCTTTTGAATAGTCAGTGATGATGTCATCACCAAATCCTTCAACCCAATGATCATGAACGTTGTCATTTTCGCCTGCGACTTTGCGCCAATTCACATTACCGCTGCTATTTGTATGCTGAGCAATCACAGAAGCTTTTGCATTGAGTAGCGCGCGGAATTCGAAAGTATCTCGACCAGCGCCACCTGTCAGGACATCGTTTGCAGCACCATCGGGAATGGGATCATTCACGCGGCCAGCCGCACCTGTCGTTTGCGCAGGATCAGGCTCGCCAGCGTCGCCATAGGAAATAAGCCGATCGTTTCCATTGCCACCATTGATGTTTTGAGAACCACTACCTGCTTTTATAAAATCCGAACGGCTTGATCCTTCGAAATTCAGATTGATATTCTCTGGGTTTGGTGCTCCCCAGACGGGTTCAATATCAACTCTTTCCGGTGTAGATGCGGGTGACGATAATTCATTCTCCGCAATGTCTTCTAACTGATCAACACCATAAAAAACATTCGCTTTGACCTTGATATCATCTTCGGTCACCTTATCGCCATAGACTTTGATAGTGCCAAGCAAATCCTCATCATGAGCACCGCCGCCGTCACCTTGTTGCGAGCGCAGTGCGATGAGAGAATAGTCCCCGCCAGCGTCTTCTCCGTAAGTGATCGAGGCTATTTCGACAGTGTGCCCGCGAATATCGATCTTATCTCCATCCTGATTAGAGAAATCGAGAATGGTATCATTGCCAATGCCTTCGACCCAATGATCGTGAACGTTGCCATTTTCTCCCGCGACTTTTCGCCAATTCACCGAACCATCATCGCGGGTGTGTTTTTCCAGTATTTCATCTTTAGCATTGAGCAACAGCCTGAAGGCAAAAGTATCTTTACCTTGGCCGCCCATAATGACGTCATCAGCAGCACCCTCTGAAATCGCAGGATTGACGCGGCCATCAGCACCATTTGTTTGAGCTGGGTCTGGTTCCCCGCCGTCTGAATAGCTGTAGATGATGTCATTTCCGCCGCCTGCATCAACGGTCTGTTGTCCTTCGCCGATATGCACGCGATCTGATTGTTTTGCTAAAATTCCGTCATAATTGGTACCGTCAGTATTGCAGTAGACTTCTTGCGTTATACCGGCCGAATTTGCAGCATAGGTGTTATCTGCATGATAGAGCTTGTCGATCCCATCATTCGTATTGATGACTTTAACGTCATTTTCGGTGACTTTATCACCATAGACCTTAATCTGCCCGAGAGAATCTTCGTCATGCGCGCCAGTTGCTGTATTGGCACCCCCGGCACCGCCATTGCCTTGCTGACTAATGACGTTGATCAGCGAGTAGGACCCGCCTTCATCTTCTCCATAGGTGATGGACGAAATAGTAGCCGTATGGCCTTTGATGGTAATCGTGTCGCATTCAGCCTTTGAATAATCGGTAATTGTATCAAGACCAAAACCATTGACCCAATGATCATGGACATTGTCATTTTCCCCTGCGACCCGTGCCCAATTTGTTGCACCTGAAGAACCCGTATGTTCTGCAATCACTTCCGGCTTGGCATCAATGAGCGCGTAAAACTCGAACTTGTCTGCCCCCGCGCCACCAGTGATGATATCATTCGCACTTCCCTCGGGGAGAGGCGCGTTCACGCGACCCAATGAACCTTCTGTTTGCGCAGGGTCTGGTTCTCCCGCATCTGCATATGAAATAATCCTGTCATTACCCGCGCCAGCATCGATGACTTGCTGACCACTCCCTAGATAAGCCCGATCCCATTTATTTGTTCCTGTGATTTCGTCGACCAAAGTTTCCTCCACAAATTTGTTTTAATTGTTGTTTCCTCACCAGTGAGAGAAGAACAAAAGTTGTCGGAGTAGGTGGGCTGAAAAGTGGCGTTTGAAACACAAATTGTAACGGAGGTTGAAAGATTTCACAGCATTACAAATAGTGAGAACTGTTTGAGATTAAGAGTTAAATATCTGATTTTAAGTATAAAAATTATATCTGTTGGTGAGCGCTGCAAGGCGTTATCAACATCAGAAAACGTCCTATTTTCCAAACCATCCGGTTCTAATGTGACGGGATATTAACGTCGAGATCGATGGGAGCTTATATATTTTGCCGATTATGGTTCGGTTCTCATACGATCTAAACCCATATTGATCTCGACGGCACATAACAAACAAAAGATGATTCTCTTCAATCGCATAAGCATGAGCAGTCAGGATTTTCCTATAATATCGGCCAGGTCTAGAATGGTTTTGAGGAGTTTCATGTTCCGATTTTCTTTTATTGTAGAGCTTTTTGCGCCTTGGATTTTCGGCTATTCGTTAGGTCAGTATTGCCCAAATGGCGACGCCAGCAAGTACGATATTGCTGACCAATCCGCCGACAAAAACCATGGTTCTGGGACCACCGGCAACCTTGCCAAATCCTGCATAATATACAGCCCAGAACAACATTCTGAAGGCAAAGTAAATTGCTGCTATCCAGTTGACGATGATCGGAGATGCACCTGCGACAATGGCGACAAGCAATGCCCAACCAAAAGCCGGGAAGTTTTCAACTGAATTGGCATAGGTTCGCAATACTCTGAAACTGAGCTTGGAATGATCGAATTTCAGCGGCAATCCCGGTACTTGCTCTTCATGCACAAAAGACAGTGGCGCGCTTAAAAAGTTTTGTATCAGTGTTGCGAGCGATAAAACGGCTAGTATCAAAAACGATGTTTGATAGGCAGCTAGATAGGGAATTGCATCAAATAGTGAATTCATAATGTGTGGTCCTTTAAAATTTGAACTTTGGATTCACTAAAATGGAGAAAATCTAAATATGTTAAAGAACATTTTTAGAAAACTGCTAGGTTGGGAAAAATGGAGTTCAAACATGCCTTATAGCAGTGAGCATAAACGACAAACGCGCCTAAGGATTATTGAGGCTGCCCGTATTCTTTTCAATCGGCATGGATATCAAAATGTCACGATTGATATGGTGATGGATGATGCGGGTCTCACGCGAGGCGGCTTTTATAATCATTTCAACAACAAGGAAGATTTGTTCAATGCTGCGGTGATGAGCTTTTTGATGGGGCGCGGAGCACAATGGCGCGAGGAGGCGGGTGTGGATGTCACCAATCTCAAACCTGAAATGGTACAACAGATGTTGGATGCTTATTTATCAAACAAGCATTTAGGCGATATTGATGGCCAATGCCCGATGATTGCCCTGCCGTCAGACGTCGCGCGCGCGAGCCCAGAGGTGCAGAACTCGTTTCAGGAGCTTTTAAAGGCCATGGTATGGCTCTTTGAGAGCAAAATGGATGCAAACGCGGAGACCAACAAACGTAACGCACTTTCAATGACGGCCCTTTGTGTGGGCGGCATGGTTTTGGCGCGCACTTTGCCCGACTCTGGTCTTGCAGAAGATATTAGATCCGCCGCCCATGCTGCTGCGACAGATATTCTCAATACGTCGATTTAGTTGCTTGATCTAAGTTCTAGCTTTTTCAAATGCATCCCAGGCTTTGGCAAAAGCGTCGAAGTCAAAGCCATCTTGTCTCGCAGGGTCCAATACCAGTCTTTCCGTGTCCTGCATCTTTTGAATAGCGGATTGCAGGTGATTTACAACATCATCTGGAATAACCACCGCGCCATGGCGGTCAGCATGGACTAAATCACCGTCTTTAATTTTTAATCCAAAGATTTCTACTTCGCAGGCTATCTCTTTGACATGCACAAATCCGTGGCTCGGACCGAGTGAACCTGCTAGTACTGGGAAGTCCTCAGCCATATCACCAAGGTCCCGCATAACGCCATTGGTCAGCGCGCCAGACATGCCAAAGCCTTTATGAACGGTTGTGTTGACTTCTCCCCAATAAGCGCCAATCGCGTTTGGGAAATCAATGTCTTCAATCACGGCCAAAGATGGTTTTGGGCCTTCAGCCATATGCCGGTAATAGTCCATCCGGCGCGTTTTGATGACCGCTGGATCTTCTTTGGGTGGTTCCAACGCTGCGATTTTCGCAGTCCGTGCATATCCAACCATCACGCTGTCTTCAGGGCAGGAAGAGAGCATTGTGCCTCGGGTAAAGGCATTAAACCCGCGTTTGCCTTGCGCAACTTCAATCGCATTGCATACCGTCGGCGTATCAACGCTGTTGAGGAGTTTAAAAAGTTCGTCAGATATCATTGCTTTAGCCATGTTGTGATTTTTGAATTTGTGATTGCAGCTTGCTCTAATACGGGCAGGTGACCAGCGCCATCCACGATCTCAAGCGTTGAATGGGGCATGAGACCATGCATCAACTCGTGCCGTTCGATTGGGCATAAGATATCGTCGCGACCACATAGAATAAGTGCCGGAATATCAGCAGATTTAAGGGTTTCAGTTTGATCGCGTCTATCCATAAGAGCTTGTGATTGCTCGATAAACACTTCTGCACCGAGATCGATTGCCATATCCATACACAAATCGAGTATTTCGCCTTTTAGTGAGCTATCTGCGAGATAATTTGGCTTCATTTCATCACGCATAATGTCTACCAAACGACCTTGCTTAACTGCTTCCATTTGCGGGAAACGTCGTTGCTTAACCTCGTCTTTTTCAGCCAAAGGATTGGTATCTAAAAGCGCAATGCGTTCAACACGTTCCGGCGCGATGCGCAAGATTTCCATCGCGATAATTCCGCCCATTGATAGGCCCAATAATGCGAAACGATCTGGCCCATTCTGCAAGATGTTACTCGCATAACCTTTGATGGTATTTTGTCCGACAAGTTTTGGGATTTGAATATCAAATTCGCCTGAAAGATGCGCGACCTGCGGCGCAAATAATCTCGCGTCGCACATCATACCTGGAATTAGGATCAGCGATGTCATGCCGCCAGACTTGCACCTTCGGCCAATGTTGCAAGTTTGGCATAGGCGATATCTGGATCTACTGCGCCAAAGCCGGCAAAAGTACCAAATCCGCAATCGCTGCCTGCAATCACGCGGTCTGCACCAATGATGCCAACAAAGCGTTCAATGCGCTGTTTGACAAGGTCTGGATGCTCAACAAAATTCGTGGTGGTATCAACGACACCCGGCACAAGGATTTTATCATCCGGGATTTCGTTTTTACGATCTTGGAAAACCTGCCATTCATGCGCATGACGCGGATTTGATGTTTCAAATAATACATAACGTGATTGCGTTGCCATCAGCGTTGAGAACACCTTGTCCATTGGTATGTCGCAGCAATGTGGACCCTCATAATTGCCCCAGCAAATATGCACGCGCACTTTATCTTGAGGTACATTTTGCAGCGCGTGGTTTAACGCTTCGACATGGCTTTCGGCCACTTTGATGAATTCCTCGTCACTCAGATCATTAAAGAGCATATGACGGGATAAAGCCAAATCCGGGCAATCAAGTTGCAAATCCAATCCAGCGCCAACAATGGTCTCATATTCGTCCTTCATCGCATCGGCGAGGGCGGCCAAATATACATCGCGCGTGGGGTAATAATCATTTTGCAAAAAGAGCGAAATTACACCGGGGCTTGCAGCATTCATAAAGCCGCGATTGGCACCGTGCTCGGCTATCGCAGCTTTTAAATTCGCGATATCTTTGTTCAACTCGTCTTGGCCTTTGGATTTCACTTCACCCACACACATTGGTCGCGCATATTGCGGTGTGCCACCATCGTCAGCGAGGCGTTTGAGAAATCCTGGGAACATCTTTAAGTCTGCTGGTGCGTTGCGTGGGCTGTCGCCAGCAAATCCGGCATAACGGTCTTTCACATAAGTCGCATAAGAGATCTTTGAGGTTTCGCCGTCAGATACAATATCAATGCCAGCTTCCACCTGTTTACGGACTGTTTCAGATACGGCGCTGGTCATAGCCGCATCAAAGGCTGCTTGGTCATAGTCTTCGTTGTTTTCACGCGCGAAAATGAAATCAACCACTTCTTGCGTGCGTGGCAGTGAACCAACATGCGTTGTTTGTATTTTTGTCATTTTTTCCTCACTCCCTTTATGAATGGCCGCCGACAAAGCCCTGCGTTAAGCTTGCAGGATCGCCATTGCCGCGTACGCGATATATTGAACATTCTCCTGTCATGGCCGGCGTTAGGCTTCGTTCCACACCTGCGGGCACCAGAACGGTGTCACCATTTGCAATTGTTGTTGAAAAATCACCCATGGTCAGGCGCCAATGACCCTTCATGCCCATCAAAACCTCGGGATGTTCGTAGATATAAGGATCAGATGAGATGGAATCTCGTGAGAGGAAATCAATGTCAAAACCTGGCTTATCCTGCAAAAGTGCACCATCGCCAATCACATGCGCAGGTGCATCTTTGGAAAGCGCCATCAAATCCCAATAGCGCGCGACATAATTTGGCAAGACTTCTTTGACAGATGGTTCGGGGAACTTTTTGAGTTCTTCATCGGATAAAAGCGGCATAGGTTTAACGCCCTCACGCAGTTTTTCACCTTTTTTCGTATCGATGAGTTTTCCTGTTTCGGCCAGAACCAAACCATGATCCGCCGCATCTGTAATGACTTGCGGAGCCCAAACAACACCGCCACCAGCATCATCACCACCTAATACCGCCATGATCATGCCGTAGTCGGTACCAATATTTTCAAAGCCGCGGAAAATGCCTGTTGGGATATTAAAAATATCGCCTTCTTCGAGCACCACTTCGCCCGCATTACCCCAACGGCCCCAAAAGAAACGCCAACGACCTTTGGCAACAAAAAAGACTTCGGCTGTTCTGTGAGAATGGAGCGAGTTTTTGCATCTTGGTGGTTGACCCGCTGCGCCAATATTAAAGCCGATTGGCTGGGCTATATGGACATGTTGATCGATGCTTTCTGATACACCACCGCCAATTATGGTGAAATTTTCTTTCTGGTTCGAACCGGGCGTATGCGCGTCGATAAACGCTGTTTTACAAGGGATCAGATCGCCATATCTTACAATATTTTGTTCCATGTTTAACATGTCATATTTCCGTTTCGTTCAATTTATCAACCAGTTGCGAGGAGAATTTGCGCCCAGATCGCGGTTTCATCAAAAAGGGTATATTCTCGTCGCAGACCCCAGGGTCCAAATTCTGCATGGGAAATTCCCATCACATAAACTTCCGCACCTGATGGCGCACCAAAACTTCCCCAGCCTTCATGATTGCCCGACAAGCTCCATCTAACGGCTGCTCGCGGTGACATTTTATCGTCCTCGCGACCGATCTGGTGGTGAATTTTAAATTCCGCATTTGGGAACGCGGATCGCAAACCCATCCAGAACTGATCAACTGGTTCTCTGCCATGAGCGGTGATACCACCTGGCAATTCAGATTGGACTGCGCGATCATATTGGTCTGTGATTGTCGACATCCGACCCATCATCAGATCGTTTAATATGCCGACATATCTCACACCCCATTCATTCTCATTTCCGCGACCTAAATATGGTCCGGGCTTGTCTATCGCTGGCGTCAATGGTTTTGGGCATCTATCTGGTCCGCCGCCACGTTCGATCAGGTCCGCCGCATATTGCTTTGGATCCCATCCCATTTGGCGCACAATCGCGCCTTGGTCTCGGATGAGCCACTCGTCGTTGATCTGATCATTAATCGCATGACAGTCCGCAATAATGCGATATTGCAGTTTGGTGCCGGTTGCTTTGCCATAGACACCATCGCCTGTATGGGTCGCTGTTGATAAAATACGATGCGAGCTCAGCATGCCTGTCTCTGGCGTGCCGGACCAAATAACATCTTCACCCAAGAGTGTTCTATCTGGAAATTCAGCGAGCGTTGCCATGGTTGCGGCGATAACGGGTTGATTTCCAACAGAAATACCAGATGGTGATCTTACAATTATGTCATCTGTGTAATAGTGGTTGAGCGTTGCAATACCGCGATCTTCCCAAATTTCTTTGGTGATCCCCAAGATGTAGTCCGGGAAATCTTTCCACTTGTTGCTATTGGGTTTCATTTTGCCATCCATTTGGAATTCGAGCGGTTTTGCGGGCGATTAGGGGACCATCTATCTTTATTCGTTTGGGTGTTACATTTGATGTGTCAATTGCTTCCATCAAAATGCCAACTGTTTCTGAGACCATGCGATTGGCAGGTTGACGAACGGTTGTGAGGCTATAAGCGGGCCAGGACGCAACGGGTACATCATCATATCCCACAATAGAGACATCTTCTGGTACTGAAAGGCCCAGTTCAAACCGAACGGTATCAAGAACTGCAAAAGCCATATGATCGTTGGCAACAAAGATTGCATCTGGCCAATCTTCTTTTGGTCCTTTGAACATGTCGCGGCAGGCTTTAGACGCAATTTCTGCAGAGAAATTGCCAACACCGCGCTTATGAAGTTCAAGGCCAGATTGTTTGAGCCGATCGGTAAAACCAGCTTCGCGATCTCGTTGTGTGGACGCGCCTTCCCATCCTGCGATATAGGCGATTTTTTCGTGACCACCTGCGATCAAAAAGTCTGCGGTTTTCTTCCCACCTGAATAATTGTCGGACGTCACAAATGGCAGGTCATTATCATCTTGTGATCGGTTGAATAGAACAACAGGAACACCAGCCGCTTCGCAACGTTTCGCAAGCGTTGAGGAGAGGGCGACTGATGCTGCAATGATACCGTCAACCTGATAATCAAGGATTTCATCAACAACTGAGTCTATGCTCGCGGCAGAGTTTGATGTCATGAAGATAAGAACATGGTAGCCGCGATCCTGAAGCGCATTGGAAAGCTTTTCCAGTGCATCGGGATAAAATTGATTGTCGAGATAAGCCACGACCAGACCAATGATGCGGCTTTTGCCAGAAACCATGGCGCGGGCTAAAACATTGGGTCTATAATCAAGCTCGAGTGCTGCTTTCTTGACCTTTTCAACGGTTTGCTTGGACACAGATGCGCCCGGTGTGAAAACGCGGCTTACCGCGGACTGACTAACGCCAGCGAGACGGGCAACTTGCAATGATGTGACTTTATCAGATGACATTAATCTGCTGTCCAACCCCCATCGACCAAGAGTGATGTGCCGGTGACAAGTGAAGACGCATTTGAGGCGAGATATTGAACTGCGCCCATAATGTCTTCCACTTCACCGATACGGCCTAATTTGATTTTTTCTTCTACCCAAGCTTTTTTGGCAGGATCTTTAAACGTCTGCTCCGTGAGTTCTGTTTTGATAAATGTCGGGCAAATTGTGTTCACGCGAATTTGGTTTGGTGCAAATTCAATCGCCATGGCTTTGGTAAAACCTTCAACGGCGTGTTTGGACGCGCAATAAACCGCGCGGTCTTGACCGCCAACATGAGCCATTTGCGATGAAATATTGATCAGCGATCCTGCTTTTCCTGTCTCCAGCAGACCTTTTGCGACCGCTTGAGTTAGAAAATATGCGCCGCGTACATTGATATTCATCACAGCATCATAATCTTCGAGCGTAGTGTCTGTTGTCTTGGAATGACGCGCCAAACCTGCAGAATTGACCAGAATGTCATAGGGACCATGCTTACTGATTTGTTCAGATGTGTCTTGGATATCGCTGATATCTAATTGCAATATGTCGACCTTAAAATTGCGCTCTTTCATCTGGTTTGAAATATCTTCCAACCGATCTACGCGGCGTGCGGCGAGGGTGACGTGTGCGCCTTGTTCGGCAAGTGCGACCGCGCAGGCGACGCCAATACCCGAAGAAGCGCCTGCGACAAGGGCGCGTTTTTCGCTTAAATCAAAACCAGGACTGGAAGGAAGTTTACTCATAAAGATTTACTCAGCTGCCGTTCCGTATGGCACGTTTTTACGACCATATCGACGAACTCTAATATTGCACTGCTCTGCGTGACCCACAAAGCCTTCTAACATGCAAAGCCGAGATCCATATTCACCAATGGTCGTAGCGGCTTCATCTGTTGTGATTTTTTGATAACTGTGAGTCTTTAAGAATTTACCAACCCAGAGGCCACCTGTGTAACGTCCCGCTTTTTTGGTGGGAAGTGTGTGGTTAGTGCCGATCACCTTGTCACCATTGGCAACATTGGTCCGCGGGCCTAAGAAAAGGGCGCCATAGGAATGCATGTTTTCCAAGAACCAGTCATCGCGATCGGTCATGATCTGCACATGCTCGTAAGCCATGTCATTGGCGACTTCCAGCATTTCATCATAGGTATCGCACAAGATCATATCACCATAATCTTCCCAGCTGGTACGCGCTGTTTCGGCTGTGGGCAGCATGTCCAAAATTCGTTCGATCTCGGCTAATGTATCTTCAGCAAGTTGGCGATCATTGGTGATCATGCATGCGGGTGAATTATAGCCATGTTCTGCTTGTCCCAAGAGGTCTGTGGCGCAAAGTTCGGCATCCACCGTATTATCAGCGATGACCATTGTTTCTGTTGGACCTGCAAATAAATCAATCCCAACACGACCGAAGAGTTGGCGTTTGGCTTCTGCAACAAAGGCATTTCCCGGTCCCACAAGCATATGAACGGGATCAATGGTCTCTGTCCCAATTGCCATGGCGCCTACGGCTTGAATACCGCCCATGACATAAATTTCATGCGCACCGCCTTTATGCATGGCAGCAACAATTGCCGGATGTGGACCACCGTCTACAGGAGGAGCAGACGCAATAATACGTGGTACACCGGCAACTGAAGCGGTTAAAACTGACATATGGGCAGACGCCACCATCGGAAATTTACCGCCCGGCACATAGCAACCCACAGACTGAACCGGAATGTTTTTGTGACCGAGCACCACGCCAGGCAAGGTTTCAACTTCAACGTCTGTCATGCTCGCACGTTGCGCTTGGGCAAAACGCCTAATTTGATCCTGAGCGAATTCAATATCTTGCATGTCGCGCGTTGAAACCTTCTGCATAGCGGCTTCGATTTCAGATTGCGTGAGGCGAAAGCTTTCTGGTGCGTAATTATCGAACTTTTTGGAAAGATCTCGAATGGCAGCGTCACCGCGTTCTTCGATGTCCGACAATGTTGCCTCAACCACGGCTCTGACCTTGGCGTCGTCATCTTTTCGCTCAGCTTCGGGTTTTCCGCTTTTTAAATGCACAATCGCCATGGTCTAAATCTGTCCTTCTGGCTTTGGAGGTTGTTTTTCTTGATTGTCATAGGCTTCCCAGCCTTCGCCACCGAAGACATCGACGCCGAGCTGATGCATCACGGATGCGAAATCAACAGAAACTGGATTATCAGCAATGCGTCCATCTTCGACGCGCCAAAAATCCATATAGGGGATTTTCACGCGCTTACCGGTCGGCGCGATACCCATGAAAGTGCCCGAATGGGTGGCTTCGATATAGCCAAAACAAGCGGCCCAATCGCCATCAGCCATAAACTTTTCGGTTTTGTAATCGCGATCAGTAAATGCGGCGCGCAGCGGCAATTGCCAATTTGAACGAAATTCTGCGAGTGAGTTCTTGGTACCGCAGCCGCGATTGCCCCGCCATTTGAAATCCTCGTGAAAGTAAATGCTCATGTCGTTTTCATTGGCGGCTAGGCCATCTTCCATACGTTTGACGGCGGCTAATGTGGCAGCGCTTTTTTCGTCATAAGAACTCATAATTACCCTTTCACCGCACCGGCAGTAAGACCGGAGACAATTTGACGTTGGAAGAACATCACCAAGAAGAATAGTGGCACAGTGGCAGATACCACAGCAGCAACAGCAAACATCACTTGCCCTTCGTTATAGGTGGAGCCAAGGAAGGCTGCGATTGCCGGTACCATTGTGCGATTTGATTCAGATAGAAGCATGGATGTCACAATCAGATCATTGTAAGCCAAAAGGAAACTGAACAGACCTGTGGTGATCACGCCTGGCCACATAACTGGTACAATGACAAATCGGAAGGCTTGGAACTGCGTGCAACCATCAACTTTTGCGCTCTCATCCAACTCTTTTGGAATGTTTTGGAAAAATGAATGGAGCATCCAGAGCGTAAACGGCTGGTTCATCGCAACAAGCACGATAATTGCTGTCGGGAGAATACCCCAAACATTCCATTCAAAAAATGGCAGCATGTAACCGGCAACCAATGTGGCTGGGGGCAGGGCACGGAAAATAAGCGCTGCAATGAGCAACCAGAATGTATAGCGATAGCCAGAACGCGATAGTGCATAGCCACCAAGCGTTCCAATTGTCAGCGATGTGCAGACCACAAATACACACACAATGCCTGTATTAATCGTTGCGCGCCAGAATTCCTCTTGGATCCACGCACCTTCGTAACCCGCTAGCGTAAACGCACTGCCGTGGGTCATTTTGGTGCGTTCACCGGTAATGGCATTGGTCCAATCGGCGATGGAAAAGAAATCCAACTCAACCTTGAACGAACCCCAAGCTGTCCAGGCAAATGGGAAAGCAGCCATCATGATCCAGATGTAGATGAAGCCATAGACTGCAATTTTTAGCCCAAGCGGCTGTTGTTGTGCTTTGCTAGCCATTACCGTTTCCCCTTAAAATCACGCCATGTGCGAACAAGGACTGGCGATAGTAAGATTGCGACGCCGAGGATTGTGAGTACTGAGGTCGCAGATGCTGCCGATAATTGGCGTGTCTCTCCGCCTAGATCATTAAAGATGATCCAGGACAGCGTTGTGGCATGTGCTTCAGCGTTAAAGCCAACAATGGGTTCAAACACTCTGAAATTGTCCATTAATTGAATGAGCGCAACGAACGTCACCAGAGGCATGAGATGCGGCACCACAACATATTTGATCTGCTGCCAACGGGTGGCGCCATCAATTTGTGCCGCTTCAATTTGATCCTGCGGCAGCGTCTGAAGCCCCGCATAAAAGACCACGAAAGCAAAAGGTGCTGAGTGCCAGACACCCCAAATGATGATGGCGATCCACATCAATGGTGTAGACGCTTTGATCGAAAGATCAGGGTCGGCTGCGACCCAAGATATGAAATTTCCTAATATGCCGCGACTATCGATCATCCAGAATAGAACTAAGGATCCGATCAGTGGTGTCACGGTAAATGGTAAGAGTGATAAGAAGATCACAAAACCCTTCATGGACTTGGTGAGTGAATTCACCGCAAGTGCAATCATCATGCCTAAAATGATGAGAAATGGCGTGCAGACGAAGGTATAGGTGAGTGTGAAGGCGAGGGCACGGTAAAAGGGCAGATTGCCCATACGCGACCAGAAATCACCCATCGTTTCTGAAGTTCGCCAGGCTTCTGCAACTTCGTTAATCGCAAGGTGTCCACGATCAAGATAAACATCTAGCCCGACAAAGCGACCCAAAGGTTTGGAATCCCGCAATTCTCGTGTTGCGTCCTGATCAATGGTGGTTTCTTTCTTACAGCCAAAGGGGTCACAGTTTTCAACTGTTATCAGCACAGATTCATGCGGTGCGAACATGGATTGCGTAATGACCGATACAATCGGAAACGCAATGAAGAGCAGCATCGCTAGGCCTGTCGGCAAGAAGAACCAGAAAAACGTACGGTGTTTCATGATCGTAAATCCAAAGGGTCAGGGCACTGGCGGACAAGTTCCGCCAGCGCGTGACAGCTCCTTAATTTAGAGGAAGCCTTTTTCTTTCGCAGCTGCGGTGTAGGCAGCTTCAACATCTGCCAAAGCTTGCTCAGCAGATTCTTTGCCTTGCATGAAGTCAGACAATTCAGCACCTAGCGCTGTGTGCATGAGACCCATATATGGCAGCATTGGATATGGAGTTGTGCTGGCTTGCGCGGCAGCAAATACGCCGACAGCTTTATCTGTTGGCTCATAGCCATCGATCAGCCAAACGGCCAATGGAGAAGTTTCTTCATTGAGCATATCCGGACGGATTGCGTGAGTAAGGGCAACAAATGTTGCTTCAGCTTCAGCGTCGCTCACATTTTTGGCAACTGTCCAGCCATCCCACCATAATGTGGAAGCTGGTGTTGAACCGCCGCCAACAGTCATTGGTCCTGCTATTGCAAACCCATCAATGACTTCTTGTGGAACGCCATCAGCGGTTGTTAGCGTTGCAGCGCGGCTACCCCACATATTCATCAGCGCAACATTACCCGCGCGATATTCTGCGTTGGTTGCGTTTGAATCATGCGTTAGGAAATCAGGGTTCATATATTCAGAGAGCGCTTTCATCATTTCAAGCGCTTTTACGCCTGCTTCTGAATTCACAGTTGGTTTGGCTGAGCCTTCTTCAAAGTGCGAGCCACCATAGCCAAGGAACATGTTGTTGAATTCCTGGGCTAGGTTCCAGCCAGCTTTATATGCACCGCCGACAGGGTTATCCATGAGGCCCATATCTTTGATCTTTTTAGCAGCAGCTAGCATGTCTTCGTAAGTTTTTGGGGCTTCTACGCCGGCTTTTTCTAAAATGTCAGCGCGATAAACCAAATGCTGCGCATTGGCCATGAAAGCAACAGCCATAACTTTACCGTTAATGGTGATCAGCTGGTTTTTCTTAAGACCTTGACCGTGTTTGGCGACAAGATCGTCAAGCGGACGGATCACATCTTCATTCATAAGTGCAACGATTGATGAGTTAGCAATGATTGCAGATGTGTATTCTGCAGGATTGCCGGACATGCCTGCAACATTAATCTTCTGGTGATCAGCTGTTAGGTTTGTGCTGACTTCGCCGCCAGAACATTCCTGAGCGTTTGATCCAATGGTTTGAATGGCAGGAAATTCGTTGCCAACGATGCTGACGCGCGCGCCAATATCACAGGCTGCATAAGCTGTTGTTGTTAAAAGTGTCATTGCGCCTGCTAGCGCTAGTTTTTTTAAAAACATGTCTTCTCTCCCAGTTTTTAAATGATGTGCCTTGCAACCGCACATCTTGATTTGGCCCCAATATTGCGGCGTTCTTTGAGGATTATTCCTCTATTCTTCCTCCGGTTTGCGCATCAAACAGGTGGCAATTCTCTTTTGTTATTTTTATTGAAACGGTTTCGCCGATATCGGCGCGGAATGTTTTGTCGGTTTTAACAGCAATGAGTGATCCACCGATGCGCACGGTTACCATTGTGGCTTCACCCAAGAGTTCAAGCGAATAAATCGGTGCATTGATCTGACCACCTGATTTAACCACTTCAGCGTCTTCGGCTCTGAAACCGAGGGTAATCTTCCCATCAGGAGCGTTTAATCCTGGAATGCTCACATGGTCAGCGGTAAATGTGCCATCCGCTAAAGTGCCATTCATCAAATTCATTGCGGGCGAGCCGATAAAGCTGGCAACAAATGTATTTGCAGGGTGGTCATAAATATCGGTTGGACTACCAACTTGCTGGACAATGCCTTGCTTCATGACAACAACACGATCAGCCAAAGTCATGGCTTCGATTTGATCGTGGGTTACATAGATGGTTGTGACTTTTAGTTCGTGGCTTAAATTCTTGATTTGCGCGCGGGTCGATACACGGAGCTTGGCGTCGAGATTGGATAACGGCTCATCCATCAAGAACACTTTAGGCTTACGCACAATAGCGCGGGCGAGGGCGACACGTTGGCGCTGACCACCTGATAGTTCTGCCGGGCGACGATGCATAAATTCATCGAGCTCAACCATGGCGGAAGCACGCTTCACACGCTCATCATGAGTTGATGGATCAATGCCGCGCACTTTGAGTGGAAAGCGGATGTTCTCATAAACATTCATGTTTGGGTAAAGCGCATAGGATTGGAACACCATTGCGACATCACGGTCTTTGGGTTCCTTGTCGTTGACGCGGTTGCCATCAATGAGAATGTCGCCTTCGGTTGCGTCTTCCAACCCTGCGATCATGCGCATTGTGGTGGTTTTACCGCATCCAGAGGGGCCTAATAAAACGAGGAATTCCTGATCCTTGATGGTCAGGTCGAAATTATCAACTCCGACGAATGAGCCCCAGCGTTTTGAAATCTTTTTAAGTTGTATCTCTGCCATCCGGACCCCTCCCACAGGTGCCGAAGTTTCATTTTGCATACGTATGCAAAATAGATTAGTCTTGATTCACATCGTTTGACAACCCTCTTTTTGCATACGTATGCAATTTATTTATAAGTTACTGGAACCGTTTATGAATCCTCTCCAATCCGCCAAGCAAATCGTTCGAAATTTTCATGATGCTTTGGATAAAAACGCGAAAGGCGCCGCACAAAAAGCAATTGAACAATATTGTTCTGACGGTCTTATTTGGCGTGGATATTACCCGTTTGATGAGCTTCAAACTTCAGAAGATATCGCTTCAAAATTTTGGGATCCGCTCAAGAAAACTCTTCAATCTATGCAACGGAGAGAGGACGTGTTTTTTGCAGGTCATAATGCCATGGCCGATGATGGGGCGGTCTGGGTTGTCTCCATGGGGCATCTCATGGGGCTATTTGATAATCCTTGGATTGGCATTGCACCGACGGGTAAAATCGCCGCTTTGCGCTATTGTGAATTTAACTGTGTGGTTGGTGGTAAGATCACCCAAACCGCGATGTATTTTGATATCCCGCATTTAATGGCGCAAGCGGGGCAAAACCCATTTCCCAATGCAACGGCGCAACAATTGGTGCAGCCAGGCCCGATGACGCATGATGGTTTGCTTCATGAAGATCGACCCAGCGAGGAAGGTGCAAAGACCCTCGCGCTGATTAACAAGATGTGCTCTGAACTTGGACAATGGCAAGGTGATTTGCCTCTTGAAGATGAGTTACGGTTGAGTTGGCACGAGGATATGATCTGGTGGGGACCCACAGGCATTGGGTCAACATACACAATTGAGCGCTATGCCAAACAACATTCAGGTCCATTTCGGGCTGCATTTTCAGATAGATCGAAAACCAACCATATTGCGCGCCTAGCAGAAGGCAATTATGGCGGATTTTTCGGTTGGCCGAATTTTACCGCGCGGCTAACGGGTGACTTTATGGGATTTGCGCCAACTGGAAAGAGTGCCGAGTTCCGAGTGATCGATATTTATCGAAGGGACGGGGATAAACTTGCTGAGAATTGGATATTTATCGACTTGTTACACTTCTGGAAGCAGCAGGGCATTGAAATTCTATCGCAATAGAAAGAAAATATTCATGCCCCATTTTGCCGGGTTGATGCCTTACGGATTTTGATAATTTTCAGAATAGTCGACAACCACTGCATTGTGACCGTGTAAACTCTCCTGATGTTCTATTTTCAACCAATATGATGAAAACAAAGACATATCTTCCAAAGCAGCTTTTACACGTCTGGCGGCATCTTCGCAGAACATAAGGTTTTCTGCGTTCAATCGGGCAAACTCTTGCTCATCTTTCCGTTTAACTGCTGTTTGAACAGGTGTTGAAATTGTCGCTTCAAGTTGAGAAATGATATTCTCGATATTAGGCCAATCGTGATCACCAAATACAAGCTTTACCAACATGTAGGATCGTTGGCTGTGCGGAGTTGCCACTGAACCAGCTTGTTTTTGCACCCAATCTATAAGCGCAGCTTTATCAATAGAACCTTCCGGAAATGAATTGCCTATCGCATTTGCATATAATTGTTCTGATAAGGATGCGGAACAAGGACACGTGCTAGAATAGGCTATTTTAAGTTCAAGCTGATATTGTATTTGTGAGCCAATTTTTTGCGCTGTAATGGATATCGGATAGGATTGGAAGCCAAAATGATCGCTGAGCAATGCTTTTCGTTTCAACAAAAGCTCAAAAGTTAGTTCGATCTTTGCTGCATTACTAATGCCATTTTGAGATTGGATAATTTCTTCAAGCAGAGCATGGACATTTTGATGATTGCATTTGATTTCAGACAGCTGATTAATTGCGGAATATAGCCGAGACATATGTATGCCTTTTACGTCAGCTTGCTCTAAATTGACGTAAACATTCGCCTTCGCAGCTTGGTTCTGTTCAGATCCGTTTTGAGCGACAATTGAAATGGGTACAGCGATCTGTTCCATTCCTACCCATCTTAATGGAGCTGGATTGGTCGATTTTGAATGGGATGCAACATCCGGTAACACTGAATTAGACAAAATGAGCTCCTGTTGAACTGCGCTTGATGTGCGGGTTGTTTTTATTTGAAAGGATCGATTTAAACTGCCGCTGGTACATGAACCTTTTTATCGCCAACTTTTAAATAAAAACAACTTGGTCGTCCCGTGTGACACGCTGGTCCTTTTTGATCAACGCGACAAAGGATAGCATCGCCATCACAATCAAAAGACATTTCAACTAATTTTTGGGTATGTCCACTAGTTTCACCCTTGCGCCACAGCTCCTGGCGGCTGCGAGACCAATATACCATGAACCCAACCGACAGTGTTTCTGATATCGATTGCCTGTTCATCCAGGCCATCATGAGGACTTCTTTGCTATTGAAATCCTGAGTAATGACCGGAATTAGCCCGTTTTCATTAAAAGCAAGTTGGTTGATCACATCGTCCAATTCGAGCGTCGTTCCACCAGAAATTTGTTCAAGTGCTTCAAAATATAGATGTTTCATCGGGTCTCTCTGGAGTTTGTTTCACCGGCTCTTATATGATGGAAGGGTATCTTTAGGTCTAGCTATAATTTTGTACAGTAGGATACTGCTCAAAGGAATGCTTTAAACTGGTTCTTTGGTAAATTGGCCCAACTGGCTGGAATTGATTTTAGTGAGACCTTCCTGTTTGACCAACAGTTTTGATGTTTTTTGATATCACAATTTCAACTATAGCGATATATTGTTAGGCGTGTTATAGTTTTTTACACTCGAAAAATAATGCCTAAAAAAACAGATGATTTCGTCTTGGTTATGTGTTAAATATTATTGTAATGATATAACGTTTGAAGATATTTTGCAATGATGAATAATAGAGATGCATCGGGTTTGAAAGGACCGTCTAACCAATTCTGATGATATGATAATTGGCGATGGTTTTTAAAAAATATAATATTTTCAATGTTGTATAAATTGGTATGCTCATTATTTGTTGCAATATAAGATCTGTTTCACTGGGATTTTATCCCAAAGGAGAATATTCATGGGCGACGAAACAAAGTTCGATGTGAACCTCACGAAGAATCAGGCGCTTGTCATGAATGCGTTGAAAAACGCAGATGCGCCGCTCAGTGCTTATACACTCCTTGATGAATTGCGTGCAGAAGGTTTTAGAGCGCCATTACAAGTATATCGTGCACTTGATAAACTGGTTGAGTTTGGGATGGTTCATCGGCTTGAAAGTTTGAACGCATTCGTCGCCTGCAGTGATCCCCGTTGTAATGATCATAAGACAACCGCTTTTATGATTTGCGATACATGTGGTCAGGTCAATGAAATTTCAGACCCTAAGCTTACCAATCAGTTGCAGAATCTGGCGCAAAATTCTGATTTCAGTGTCAAGAAATCGACAATCGAATTGAGCGGTTCTTGTCAGGATTGTGCGGATTATAAAACCAATGACGTTACCCGATAATATACCTGTTTTTTTGCTGAGTGGATTTCTTGGCTCTGGCAAATCAACATTATTAAATCAACTTCTGGAAGATCCTGCATTTCACGATACTGCTATTGTGATCAATGAATTTGGTGATGTGCCGGTCGATCACTTATTGGTGCGTCAAGGAGAGACAAGCATCAGTCAGGTATCCACTGGTTGCTTGTGTTGTTCAGGCTCGACTGATCTGACAAAAACCCTATTTGATTTGCATTTTGCGGCTGTGAATGGTCAGACAGGTCCATTCTCACGCGTCATTGTTGAAATGAGCGGGTTGGGAGATCCAGCGCCTTTGGTCAATGCAATTACAAAAAGCAGTGGCGCAAATCGATCAATGCTTGATCAGTCGATTAGTAACATCTTCTATTTGGCAGGGTTTGTCACACTCTTTGATATTATAAATGGTGCTGACACATTGGATAATCATTTTGAGGCGATGAAGCAAATTGCATTCGCGGATCGCATTGTCTTATCAAAAACGGATCGATTGGAGGCGCAATCATCTGCCTCTCAGATCAATAATATTTCTGCGGAGCTGAGCGAATTAAACACAGGTGCAGACATAATTGATCGCAAAGAAGCAGTATTAAGTGAGTTATTTATACCCCGTCCTTATTCGACGCTCAAACAGGGTGAGGATGTTGCTGGATGGCTTGCGTTGGAAGAAGCGATATCCGCAGACCCGGCTCACAACGCGCAGAATGGTCAAGGGCAAGCTTCCGCAAGTCGTCATAGTTCTGCCATTCGTACATTTTCTATTGTGCGTGAAGAGCCGCTCATCGAAAAACAATTTTTGCAATTCTTGAAGGTTTTGCAAAATTCAGCCGGCCCCCGCTTACTAAGGATAAAGGGAATTGTTTCGACCCATGAGCATCCCGATCAGCCTCTCATTATTCATGCCGTGCAACATATTATTGCCGATCCTGTATTACTTGATACATGGCCCGATGAAGACCGCCGAACGCGATTGGTATTCATCATGGCCGGCGTTGACCCGCAACCGGTCAAAGACCTGTTTACTGCAATTGTAAAAACTGATGGATCAACTTCTGGTTCACTATTTCAAAAGCTCAGCCAGCAGGTTGTCGGGCTGTTTAAGGATCGCCATCCCGCTCACACAGATATCAAAGGAGAGTAAAATGAACGCTCTAGAAAAGACCCCCGTCACTGTTCTAACAGGTTATCTTGGTGCTGGTAAAACGACCCTTTTGAACCGCATTCTTACGGAAAATCACGGTAAAAATTATGCTGTCATCGTCAATGAATTTGGAGAAGTGGGGATTGATAACGATCTTGTCGTCGATACCGATGAAGAGATTTTTGAAATGAATAATGGCTGCATCTGTTGTACGGTGCGGGGCGATCTTATCCGCATTCTTGATGTGTTGATGAAGCGGCGCGATCGATTTGATGGAATATTAATCGAAACAACTGGTCTTGCTGATCCGGCGCCAGTTGCGCAGACGTTTTTTGTTGATGATGAAGTACAATCAAAAACGCAATTGGATGCCATCGTTACCGTGGTCGATGCGAAACATCTACTTGGTGAGATTGATAAAGCTCATGAGGCTCAAGAACAATTGGCTTTTGCGGATATTGTTATTCTCAACAAAATAGATCTTGTGAGTGAAAACGAGTTATCAGAAGTAGAGACGCGGATCCGCAGGATTAATCCAACAGCAACGATAAAACGCAGTGAACGTTGCCAGGTGCCGTTAAATGAAGTTATTGGCCGAAATGCATTTGATTTGGATCGTGTTTTAGAACTTGAGCCGAAGTTTTTAGATGATTTCCATCATCATCATCACGATGATCATGTGAATAGTTTCGCTATTACGTCAGCGACTCCATTGGCTCCGGAGCGCTTTTTCCCTTGGATTCAATATATTGCCCAGCATTTTGGGATCGATATGCTTCGTATGAAGGGCATTATCAATTTTCATAATGATGATGAGCGTTTTGTCATGCAGGGCATACACATGTTGTTGGAAGGTGGACATCAAAGACCATGGAAAGCGGATGAAAAACGTGAATCTCGAGTGGTATTTATTGGTCGCAATCTTCCGCAAGATATAATCGAGGAAGGTTTTCATAAATGTGTATATCGTGAGGAGGTGTTCGAGGGATGACGCAATTTCAAAACCCTCTCGCACCGAGACGAAATCTGTTTCAAGCAAAGTCGGCCGACATTAAAATAAAGGTGAGGGAGGTTCTTGATTTACCAGAAGATACAGCCATAAGCATCGCCGAACTCGCATGCCAGGACGAGGGATGTCCAGATATTGAGACCGTGATAGGTGTTATGGAACCTGGTAAGTCAATTGTGACCTATAAGGTGCATCTCCCGATATCGGATATCGTCATTGATGATCTCGGCGAAGTCTTGGTGCAATAACTTTAAAATCAAGCCATGATTAGCTGCGCATTTCATCGATTGAGATTGCGTTGAGTTGTTCAACCAGATTACGCTCAATGTCTGTCATCACTGTTGATATGTGCTGCCGCATGGCGCGTTCGACTGCACATTTTGAGGGCTCATGGTTGTCATCGTAAGAAAATAGTTGTTCATCCAATGCTTCAAAAACATCGGCCAGCGTGATCTCTTTTGGCGCGCGTGCCAACTTCCATCCACCAGCATGGCCTTTTTCGGATGTTAAAATTCCTGCCTCTCGCAGACGTCCAAGAACGCGCCGAACAACAACTGGGTTAGTGCCAGCATGTTCTGCGATTTCAGTTGATGTTTGAGCATCATCTGGTTCGGCTGCCATGTGGCCCAATGTATGGAGCGCGAGGGAAAGGCGGCTGTTTCTCTTCATTTTCGAATCCGACCAATAAAATTCTTAAATAAGCATCATTCTTATTGCATTCATAATGTAACTATGCAAGTTACATATAAACGTAACAATTCTTGTTGCGTTTGAGTATTTTGTTTAAGGTTTCCACAATGATCGCATGTTCAACTCTATCCTCACAACAAAACCAGTTGACTCTTTTTATGCCTTGCGCGACAAACGGGGTGATGGTTTCCGATTGTCCAGAATGCAATCGGAATGAAAAGGGAATATGGTGAGGAAGAGCCAAAGCGCGCCAAATCCATAACTGCCCCCGCAACTGTGAGCGGCGAGTGACCCCGAATATGCCACTGAATCAATAGATTTGGGAAGGCTCGGATGAACTTGGACCCGCAAAGTCAGGAGACCTGCCATCGTAACTATTAACTTCAACCCGAACGGGGCGTTCGGACAGGAGACGTAAGATGATTCTAAATCTAGCTCATCAGCAATTTTCTGCTTATTTGCATAAACCTGCGCGTAATTTGTCTTTCCGTGATCCCGTTTTCTTGCGCGGACGGTCGAAATGGGACATCAAACTGGCAGTTTAACAAAGACACATAAAATATCGGTTTGTACATCTTGTCGTCATAAAGGCGAACATTGCCGGCCCGGATATGAGTTGATTTCAAAATTGCGCCACGCCATTGATATGGCAGGCGACAGTTTAACTGAAGATTTTGAAATATCCGGTGTTGCCTGTATGGCAGGTTGTGACCGTCCTTGCACGGTAGCTTATCATAGTACACGCAAAGCAACATATCTGTTTGGTGATATAAATCCTGATGAGGATGTTGATGATCTTGTCGAATTTGCCAAGCAATATTCAGTATTACGCGATGGATGGTGCTCGTCGGTCGATCGTCCTGGGAAATTGCGCAAATCCACTCTTGCTCGCGTCCCCGCAACGTTGGTTGTTTTAGAAGATCAGGAGGTGCTTGCATCATGAATGCACAATTTAACTCTGCAAATCTGACGGTGGATAATTTGAGCTGGATGCCGGGGAAAAGCGGTGCATTATTGCTGCATCCAACCAGTTTTGAACTCCAAGCAGGTCAAGTTTTAGGTGTCGTTGGCCCCAATGGGGCTGGTAAATCAACGTTGTTGCGAATGATCTATCGCTATCAAAAGCCAACAACAGGCAATATCTTGGTCAATGGTCAGGATATTTGGGCAATGCCTGCAAAGAATGCCGCCCGAGTGGTTGCAGCGGTTTTGCAAGAGCAGCCATCTTCCTTTGGTTTAACTGTTAGAGAAATCATAGCGTTGGGGCGAACCCCACATCGTTCAGCATTGGCGTTGGGCGGAAAACGCGATTCTGATATTATTGAAAGCGTTATCGTTCGTCTTGGATTAGAAAGTATCGCCAATCGCAATCTCTCCACACTTTCAGGTGGGGAACGGCAACGCGTAATGGTCGCGCGTGCTCTGGTTCAAGAACCACAAGTCTTGGTCCTGGATGAACCTACCAATCATCTCGATATCCGTCATCAACTTGAAGTGTTATCGCTGATCCGAGACTTGGACCTGACAATTGTCGTGTCACTACATGATCTGAATATGGCAGCCGACACCTGCGATGCGATCCTTCTTTTAAAGAATGGTCATGCAATGAATTTTGGTCCGCCAGATCAAGTCCTGAGCGAGGCTTTAGTGTCGGATGTGTTTCGTGTGCAAGCAAATAAAGAACATTTGATGCCCAGTCAGTCCAAGCATTTCTCATTCCACTTACCACAATAATCACACCTCATATTAAAGGATTAAAGTATGAAATATATCATCCCCACACTTGCAGCCATGCTTATCAGTTCAACTGCATTTGCCGAGACCACTGTGAAAAGCTGTGATCGCGATATCACGTTTGACAGCCCACCCAAAGCAGCTGTTTCTAATGATGTGAACCTTACGGAAATGATGCTGGTGCTTGGTTTGGCCGATCACATGGTTGGTTATACAGGCATTTCAGGTTGGAAAACTCTAGATGAAGAAATGCGTGCAGGTGTCGAGCAGTTGCCGGAACTTGCACCCAAATACCCAAGCAAAGAAGTTTTGATCGGTGCAGATGCTGATTTTTATTTCGCCGGCTGGAATTACGGCATGAAAGTTGGCGGTGAAGTCACGCCTGACACACTTGAGCCCTTCGGAATTAAAGTTTACGAGTTGACTGAAAGCTGCACGCATATCATGTCAAAGAACTCTGCAAGCATGGATGATATGTATAATGATCTTCTAAATCTCGGCGCTATCTTTGATGCATCAGATAAAGCTGAAGCACTTGTGGCCGAATATAAAGCTGAACTTAAAAGCTTTACCGATGGTTTGGCAAAGCTCGATGCTGCGCCTCGTGTTTTTGTTTATGACAGTGGTGAAGAAACACCATTTACAGCTGGTCGTTACGCAATGCCAAATGCCCTGATTGAAGCCGCTGGCGGCGTGAATATCATGAACGATTTTGAAAAAAGCTGGGCAACAACAGGTTGGGAAAACGTTGTCGAGCGCAATCCTGAAGTTATTGTTATTGTCAATTACGGTAAGGTCACGGCTGAACAGAAGCGCGACTTTATGATGTCAAATCCAGCATTTGCAGACATTGATGCCGTTAAGAATGATCGTTTTGTAACACTTGAATATGTGGAAGCTACACCGGGCCCACGTAACATCAATGCTGTGAAAAAACTTGCGGAAGCGTTTCGTAACTAATTAGTTGCGTAACAACCATGATCAGAGAAGACAAGATGACTGACTTTACTGCAGCGAAAGCAAAGAAAACACCTATGTTTCGAACGCTTATTGTTGCAGGACTCATCATTCTTGTCTTTTCTATCAGCGCCGGTGTGTCGCTTGGCGCTATTTCCATCCCATTCTCTACCGTTTGGGGTGTTGTGATCAATAATATGGTCAGTGAGCTGATTGACGTGGATTGGTCAAAGGGCAGGGAAGCTATTGTTTGGGACATCCGATTGCCGCGAACCATTCTGGCCTGCTTTGTGGGCGCGGGTCTCGCACTTGTCGGTGCAAGCTTGCAAGCCGTTACACGAAACCCGCTTGCGGATCCTCATCTGCTTGGTATCTCAGCAGGGGCGGCCTTTGGTGCAATATTAGCATTATTGCATACAGGTTTGTTTCTGGGATTAATTACCATACCTCTGTTCGCATTTTTAGGTGCTTTAGTCGCAATGGTCTTGGTGTTGGCTGTATCTCAATTCGCCTCTGCTACCAGCGCCGATAAACTAATTCTTGCGGGTGTTGCCGTATCTTTCATCGTTATGTCACTCGCGAACATGCTCATCTTTCTGGGAGATCCGCGCGCCACGCATACAGTCGTATTTTGGATGTTAGGTGGTTTGGGGCTCGCTCAATGGGATCAGCTGATTTATCCGCTTTTAATTCTTGTTCTATGCGGCGGGTATTTATGGTTTAACGCATCGAACTTAAATGCGATGACTGTAGGTGATGAAACAGCCTCAACTTTGGGCATTTCTGTTGCTCGTTTTCGACTAATCGTATTTGTGGTTGGTGCATTAATTACCGGTGTGATGGTCGCATTTTCCGGCATGATCGGCTTTGTCGGGTTGATGATTCCCCACATTGCGCGGCTATTTGTTGGCGGTGATTATGCCCGCGTTTTACCTGCATCAGCATTATTGGGTGCAATTTTTCTTATTTGGGCAGATATTTTAGCGCGCACAATCATGGCGCCTGATGATATGCCAATCGGTATTGTAACAGGGCTAATTGGTGGCTCATTCTTCATCTGGCTTTTACGTCGATTAGCGCAGTAATAATTCAGTATTCTATCTAGATTTAAACTTTAGCGCGTAATTATATACTGTCTATTCGGTATAAATACTTGGATGTTTGTTAAAAATACTATACTTTTTATATATAATTGCGATAGAGGCTCCATTTAGCTAATTCTTAGTATAAAACTTTTGCGTGTGGTCAGAATGTCGCGGATATTGATGCTATTTGTTTGATAATGTGAATAATAATAGTGCATTTATACTGCCATTGTTACAAGTATTTTACCAATAAAATCAAATATTATGTACGAGAACTAGCTGATTTTACTTTACTTTTTGTCAACTATATTGCCGTTCTCTGAACCTGTCGACTTTATTGAAATAGAATGGATGGGCCACAGGATTTACTGGCTCGGTTTGGTGAAATGGGGCGCACATAAACTGGCTAGGAGGCCAAAATGAAGACTATCAAATTATCAGCAATTACGACCATGTTATTAGTGACTTGCGGTGTTACATCATCGATCGCTGCCAACGATTGGAGTGTGAACGAAGAGCTATCATCGCTAACTTATGTTTCGACAAAGAAAGAGCATGTGGCGGAAAATCACACGATCAGCGGTATCACCGGTGGTGTTGATGCATCAGGAAACCTTGCGATTTCTCTTGATATGACAAGTGTAGATTCAGAGATTGATGTTCGCGACAAGCGGATGAAAGATATGCTTTACAAAACTGAGAGTTTCCCTGCAGCGACATTCTCCGCTGAAATCGATCTGGATGAATATTCATCACTTGAGGTTGGTGAGTCAGCTGAGTCTTTCGTGGAAGGCGAATTGTCTTTGGTGGGCATCACAACAGAGATTGAATTTGATGTTTTGATCACACGAACAAGCGAAAATTCTGTGATCGTAAATACGGCAGCTCCAGTTATCATGAGCGCCAACAATTTGCAGATCGATGAAGGGGTGGAAGCTTTAAAATCCGTTGCAAAGCTGTCCAGTATCTCAGATTCTGTTCCGGTCTATATGACCATCGTTCTTGTGAAGTAGTCACTGGCAATCGTAGCGATAAATCTCAAAGAGTATAAAAATCAATGTTTCGGACTATTTCTTCAAAGATACTAGGCCTTTGTCTAGCTGCTTTTATGCCTGCGGTTATGGTTGGCGCTGCCGCTATTTGGATCGTTTATGAAAATAAACAACTCAAAAATGATCTCAAACAGCATGAGAAATCAAACTTAATGATCGCGGATTTTCGGTTTGCGATTAATGAACAGGTGAATTTCATTTCAAATTCTCCTGACCTGCCAAGAGAAGACCTGCTGGCTGAATTTGACCAATATCTTCAGTCGACCACGGAAATATATGCAAACATTGCTGACGGAAGCCCCGGTCAAACGGCCGTGGCTTCCATCGTCCCAGCTGCGGCACCATCGGTGGATGATAACTCCGATACGCAAGCGGCTGAGGGACAGGTTGATGAAGCTGGCGCGGAGCCAGTAGAAATGACAATAGATCAGATCCTGAGTAATTTGCGTCCCATTTTCGAAGGGACGATAATTGCGCGTGATGAGGTCCGCCAACAAGAAGCTGACTTTGACACGAATATTTTAGGTGGTTTGGAAAAATATTTATCGGAAATCACTCAATTTGCTTATAATTCTGGCAGTCAGGAACTGATCGCCAATGTGTCTACTTCGGACAAACTCGTACTTGGTGCCAAGTTAGCGATCATGGAGTTTCGAGCTAACCCCACGTCAGACACAGCGAAAAGCGCAGGAGCAGAGCTCAAATCCTTGCGCAAAGGTGCAAAGAGGGTCAGCGCGACGTTTTTGGATGACGGAAAAGAAGAAGCTAAAGCGTTCTATCAGTTAACGCGTGATGCTGAAAAACAATGGAAGACAGTTTCCAAAAGTCGTCTCGGTTACCTTGAAAACAAAGCTTCAACAGTTGCCGCTTTCACTGCCAATATTCTCAGCGCGGTCGATTCATTCTCGACAACGTTGCAGTTAAATGGTGAGGAAGTCATGGCCTCGAAAGAGGCTGCGACATCAAGGATCACTCTCATCGTTGCGGCAATCTCAATTGCACTTTTGTGTGTTATTGGCATTGCAGTTGTTACAATGACCCGCGTTTTGGGACGCGATATTCAGGGTTTAACTGAGGCGATGCATGATTTGGCTGATGGGAAACTCGATAAAGAGATCCCAGGAAGTGAACGCACCGATGATTTAGGCGACATGGCGGGCTCAATGGAGATCTTCAAAGCCAATGCCATCAAAGCCCAAGAATTGGCCGAGCTGGAAAAGCTGCAGATCGAGCAGGAGAAGAATATTCAAAGGGAAATCTCGTTTGTTGTCGCAGCGGCCGCAGAAGGAGATTTCAGTCGCAAAATCAATACAGATGATACCTCAGACTCCTATGGTGAATTGGTCAGTGGTTTGAATTCTGTCACCGACATGGTGGATAATGCGATGCAAGATTTCTCAAATATGTTGCAATCATTGGCCAATGGCGATTTGTCTGCGCGTATTGATACAGACTATCAGGGTGTGTTTAACGCGCTAAAAGACGATGCCAATTTGACCGGTCAAAAACTTGAAGATTTGGTCGGGGAAATCAATAAGGCGTCACTTCAAATTGCAGATTCTACAGGTTCGATTGTCAATAAGTCCAAGTCGCTTGCTGATCAGTCAGAAATCCATGCGTCCGCCATTGAGCAGACGGTGGGCTCGATGAATGAAATGGCACGCCTGGTTGATACAAGTGTTGAAAGCTCAGAAAATGCAACAAATCTTACTCGCAAAGCCGCTGATGCGGCAACTGAAGGCAATGCGATTGCTGCAAATGCGGTCTTTGCCATGCAGGAAATCAATGAAAACAGTGTCAAAGTCGCTGAGATCACTGATACAATTGATGACATTGCTTTCCAGACCAATTTGCTTGCTTTGAACGCTTCTGTGGAAGCTGCCCGTGCTGGTGATAGCGGGAAGGGCTTTGCTGTAGTGGCGATTGAGGTCAAGGAATTGGCCGGTAGTGTTGCTGTGGCAGCAAAAGAGATTAAGGCTCTGGTTAATGCCAGCACCAAGAAGGTGTCTGACGGTGTGGATCTTGTCCAAAGTTCTCAAGATTCATTGAGTAAAATCCACGACAATATCAATAATGTTGTTGATGCGATTAACACGATCTCGAATGGAAGCAGATCCCAAGCTGCAGAAATCCGCAAATTGTCGTCTGAAATGACCGAGATCAACCAGAAGACACGTGATAATTCCTATCTTATTCATGACAGCACAAGCACGGCCAAAGATCTTTCTGGTGCTGCCGATCGGTTAAACGATCACATTGACTTCTTTAATACCAAAAGTGCTTAAAACAAGTAATACCGCTTCTGTTTCTCTAACCAAACTTGATAATCTAACTCCGCAGAGAGATTTGGTAGAATAAAATGGAAGCGGTTTTATATAATTATCCCTCAGCGCGTTTATATGCTTGGTGCTCATCCTCGATGAGGCCGATTTTCCAATAACCTGATATGTAAAGATCTTTTTTAGCGACTTGCTTTTCGTGCTGAAGAAATGCCCTTAACGATCGGATGACATGGGATTCGCCAGCGATGCAGGTTTGCACACGACCTTCAGGCCAATCAAGTGAACGAATAAATGCTTCTTGCGCATCAGAGTTTTCACTTGGTTCAGTGTGTTCTATCCAATGAACATCAATCCCATCGGGCGCATTGATCTCTTGCTTATCGTCAAGGCTTGTGATTTCAAAGAGTGCGACACCCTTCGCATCGCGAGGCATGGCTTCCAGTGTTGCGGCTGCAACCGGAATTGCGGATGGATCAGCTGCAACGAGATACCAATCTGCTTCAAAATGCGTGACTTTGGGTCCACTCGGCCCAGCAAATCCAAGAAAACTACCTTCCTTTGCACGCATAGCCCAACTGCTTGCTGGCCCATTATCACCATGGGCGACAAAATCAATGTCGAGTTCTTGGGCATCTTTGCGGTAATGACGCACAGTATAAGTTCTGCGAACGGGCCGTTCTCCGCTTTCAATTCGTTTTATAAAAGCGTCTTTGGTTTCTTCAGGCTGCGGTAGCATGATTTTGCAGTTTCCACCTTCACAGCCCGTTGGAAAGCCTTCAAGCTCCGGGCCGGCAAATGTCACTCTGATCATGTTGGGTGTGAGGTAGTACGCCTTTTTGACGCTCAATATTCTTGGGCCAGAACGACCAGTGACTTTATTCGCAATTTTTTGAAGAGTAGTTGGTTGCGCCACGCATATGCTCCTAGTTGGTCATTTATCAATAACTTGAATAATTTTATCAAGTTTATGTTAAAATTCCAAATGGGTATCATTTCGCGCGGTTTCAATGGTCTTTCGTCGGAAACGTGAGAATTCCTAAATATCTCCGCGGTCGACCGTCTTATCAATGTGTTTCGATGTTAAGCGTATTGCGCGTTCAATGTTTTCGCGTTCGGATTCAAAACGGGTGGACGGCACAGGCACTGATATTGCGTGAACATCTCCCGCCCAGTCTTTAAATGAGAATCCGATCGCCGAAATACCCAGCGTGTGATCATCGGTATCATAAGCAAGACCGTCTTCTCGTATTTTCGCAAGATTATCCTTAAACGCGTCTAGATCGCCTTCAACATTCCATCGTTCCCACTCATCTAAGATGAGTTCTTCGGCTTTATCTACAGGAAGGGCGGATAAGCATGCTCTACCATTGGCCGTTGTTGTGAGCGGGAAAACTTCACCAACGGATGATACGGTGCGCAATCTGTGTGTGCCAGGTACTTGATCTAGAAAGATCATAGCACCGCCACGAAGCACGGATAAGTCTGCGGTTTCTCCAGTTTCGTGGGTGAGTTCCGTGAGTAGCAATCGGCATTGCTCGACGATATTATACTTTGTTGCGTCACCCAGAGCCGTGAGCCCCGGTCCAAGTTTAAGACCACCACCATTGGAATCAGAAATAATGAACTGCTCGGCTTGGAGTGCACTGACGATCCTCTGTACAGTCGAACGGGGCAAATCTATTCGATTGGCAATTTGCCCCAAACTCATGCCCGATTGATTGTTTTTAAGTGCCCGCAGAATATCTGCAGCACGAGATATAACTTGGACGCCGCTTCGTCCTTGATCTGATTCTTTTCGCTTCAACATGGCCTCTCACTCACAATTTCATCCGCGATATGGGTACTAATATCGCAAAAACCCATAATGCGATACAGAAAACCCACGATAGCGTAAAAATTGCTTGACCGCAATACGGTACGCATGCATCAATATGTGAGACAGGTGCGCCGAATTGCACCAAACGAATTTAATTTAAGTCGCGAAAGCGCGATGGTTTGAGGAGGAAAAGATGGTTGAGATCCGCGGAATAGAGTTCCAGGCAAATACAGACAATGATATGGGGCTTGAATTTTACAACCTTAGTCACCGTTATGGTTTTCAGTGTCCAAACTGGCCTTATTTTAAAGACGTCGCCATTGAGCGTAAGCATTACATGGCCAAATCTGGCGTTTTGAGCCAAACAATCACCACAACAATGCATGTCACCACACATATTGATGCGCCCGCGCATGTGGTGCCTGGCACACCCTTTATCGATGAAGTGCCGCTTCCGCATTTCTTCGGATCAGGTCTTGTTGTGTCGATCCCGAAAAAGAAGTGGGAGCCAATTACCGGAGAAGATCTTGAAAAAGCTTGTGGCCATGCGATCCGCAAAAATGATGTTCTCATCATCAATACGGGTTGGCACAAAGAATATGAAGATGGCGATTACTTTGCTTATTGCCCAGGCTTGGTCCCGTCTGCGGCTGATTGGATGGTTGAAAAAGGCGTAAAAGTGGTTGGTCACGATACGCAAGCTAATGATCACCCACTTGCAACGGCCATTGGTCCACAGCGAAACGGCCCAATTCTACCTCATCTTGAAGATGAATATACGGAATGGTCTGGTGGCCGGAACTGGAAAGACGATTTCCCAGAGTGGGAGCCTGTGCACAACAAGCTCTTCAGCAACGGTATTTTGGGTATTGAAAATGTCGGTGGCGATTTGGATGCTGTGACTGGCAAGCGATGCACATTCGCCTTTTTCCCTTGGAATTGGGATCGCGGCGACGGTTGTATTATTCGTCTCGTCGCTATGGTCGATAAAAGTCAGAACTACCGCATTGAGGCCGGTGAAAACTTCTAAAATCACCACATCTCGGCGCGCACAGTCTGTGTTGCGCGCTTTGACTAGTATTCGCACCGCTTTGGGAGGAGATAATCGTGCATTTGAAACGTTTTGAAGATGCTGAAACTTATGAAGCACCAAATCATTTTGGAGTCACAGGTCTGCGACTTCAGGGTTTTGAAGAGGGTGGCCCGGAAAATCAATGGGTGGGTTTGAGCCAATTTCTACCCAATGGCGGTGCCGGTCCAGATTCAACGCCTTTTGAAAAAGTCTATGTCGTTTTGGACGGTGAAATGACTGTGATCATTGATGGCGAAGAAACTATTTTAAGAAAATTTGACAGCTGCACGATCGCGCCCAACGAAGTGCGAAAAATTGAAAACCGATCCAACTTGGTTTGCACCATGCTGGTTGTCATCCCTTATCCTCCGGAGGCATCATAATGTCTATTCAAGATCCACTTTCCATGTTTGACGTGAAGGGCAAAGTCGCGCTCATCACCGGTGCATCTGGCGCCTTTGGCATGGTTGCTGCGCGTGTATTGGCGGGTGCAGGGTGTAAGCTTGCACTTGCCGCTGGTTCCAAAGATGCATTATCTGAAATCGCAGAAGAATGCCGCCAGGCAGGTGCTGAAGTTTTGGAAATCAACGCGCGCCCGAGCGATGCAGATGCATGTGCGGACATGGTTGCTCAAACAGCTGAAGCCCTTGGTTCGTTGGATATACTGGTTGTCGCGTCTGGCATGAATAAAGTTGCCATGATCGACGATATGGAACCCGACACATTTACTTCGGTCATGGATGCGAATGTGACCCAGAGCTGGCTCATCTCCCAAGCTGCGACGCGGCAAATGAAAGCCCAAGGGAAGGGTGGCAAAATTGTCCTTGTCTCGTCGGCACGAGGACTTTTAGGCCACCCGGCTGGTTATACGGCTTATTGCGCGTCAAAAGCCGCCGTAGATGGGATTACAAAAGCGCTTGGATGCGAGCTCGGTCCGACAGGCATTACGGTTAATGCAATTGCCCCGACCGTATTCCGCTCACCGCTCACAGCCTGGATGTTTGAAGATACAGAAAAAGCTAAGACAGTTCGGTCTGGCTTCTTGGCGCGTGTACCAAAAGGACGTTTGGGCGAACCTGAAGATCTTGCCGGCCCGCTTTTATTCCTCTCATCCAAGGCATCTGAATTTTATACAGGGCATATTCTTTATGCCGACGGTGGATATACGGCGGGATAAGGATGGCAAACAAGTTTAACATTGCTGTTATTGGTGCCGGATTGATGGGCCATGGGATCGCGCTCACTCTGGCGCGTGCGGGGCACAACGTTATCATCTATGACCCTATGTCGGATGCGCGTGATAGCGTGCATGCCCGTATTGCCAATAGTATGGATCTCATGGGGCTTTGTACCGATGAAACGGCTCGTGCCATTGCCAAGATTTGTACGAAAGACACCATCGCCAGTGCCGTTCGTCGGGCAGATATCGTTTTTGAAGCTGCGCCTGAAAAACTGGATCTGAAACAATCGATATTCGCTGAGATTGAGGCCCATGCGCCTAAAACCTGTATCTTGGCATCAAATACCTCTGTTATGCCGATCACAAAGATTATGTCCAAGTTGCGTCATAAGTCTCGCGCGCTCGGGACACATTGGTGGAACCCGCCACATATGATCCCGCTTGTGGAAGTGGTGAATACAGAATGGACGGATCCGCGGATCGCAGATCAGATGATGGAACTTTTAGACGGTGTTGGTAAAACGCCTGTTTTGGTGAAAAAAGATGTGCCGGGCTTCATAGGAAATCGCCTACAGCACGCACTTTGGCGTGAAGCCATCAGCCTAGTCGCAAACGGTATTTGTGATGCGGAAGCCGTTGATACCGTTGTGAAATCAAGTTTTGGGCGCAGGCTTTCAGTTTTGGGTCCGCTTGAAAACGCAGACCTTGTGGGTACTGATCTGACGCTCGATATCCATGAGAATGTTTTATTTGATTTAGAGAGCGAACAAAAGCCCTCTGACTATCTTCAACAGCTAGTTGATAACGGCAAGCTTGGCATGAAATCCGGGGAGGGATTTCAGGCATGGACAGCGGCGGAAGCCGCAGAAGTTCGCGAGCGTGTTGCCAGCCATCTTAAGAAATTAGACGGGATTTTGACCGGTTAATTCAAATTGAATTTTAAAAGGGAGAAGGAAGATGACTAAGATTATTAAAAGCGTGTCGGGCAATGTGACACGTCGTAAATTTATCACAGCAAGTGCCGGTATTTTGGCAGCACCTGCGATTTTAAACATCACCAAAGCTTATGCTGACAATCCAACTTTGAAAATTGGTCATGTAAGCCCGCGCACGGGCCCATTGGCAGGTTTTGCAGAAGCTGATGATTATGTGTTGGAAGCCATAACCAAGACATTTGCTGCGGGGCTTGAAAATAACGGTAAAACTTGGAATGTCGAGATTATTTCCAAAGACAGCCAATCAAACCCAAACCGTGCCGCTGAAGTGGCTGCGGATCTGATCTTGCGCGATGAAGTTGATATTATCGTTGCAGCATCGACACCCGATACCGTGAACCCAGTTTCTGATCAGGCGGAAATCAATGAAGTGCCGTGTATTACAACAGACTGTCCGTGGCAGCCATATTTCTTTGGTCGGAATGGTGTCCCGGGTGAGGGCTTTAACAGCACCTATCACTTCTTCTGGGGCTTGGAAGATGTCATCGGTGCTTTCCTGAGCATGTGGGATAAAAGTGGTGTCGCTAAGAAGGTTGGCGGCTTGTTCCCGAATGATGCTGACGGCAACGCTTGGGGTGATAAAGAGCTAGGTCTGCCAAAACCATTGGCCGCATCGGGTTATGACCTTTTAGATCCAGGCCGCTATCAGCCTTTGTCAGATGATTTTTCCAATCAGATTGCCGCCTTTAAAGAAGCAGGATGCGAGATCGTCACTGGTAATATGATCCCACCGGATTTTGCGACATTCTGGGCACAAAGTGCGCAGCAAGGGTTTAATCCAAAAGTAGTGACAATTGGTAAAGCACTGCTCTTCCCATCCGTAATTGAATCTCTAGGCGATCGCGGTGATGGCCTAACATCTGAAGTGTGGTGGTCTCCAAACCATCCGTTTGAATCCTCATTAACGGGTGCAAGCGCCAAAGAACTAGCAGATGGCTTTACAGCTGCAACAGGGCGTCCTTGGACACAGCCAACAGGCTTTAAACATGCCTTGTTTGAAGTGGCTGCTGATGTGATCAAACGTGCTGATGATCTGGAAGATCCAGAAGCGATTGTTGCAGCAATCGCATCTACAAACTTGCGCACGATCGTGGGTAAAGTGAACTGGGCGGATGGTCCGATGAACAATGTGACCAAGACACCGCTTGTGGCTGGCCAATGGCAAAAAGATGGAGATAGTATTGATCTTAAAATTGTCTCCAACTTCGCTGAACCCAGCATTCCAACAACTGGTGAATTGAAGTTGTTGTCATAAGATATGGTGAGCGGGGTTATGGCCCCGCTCGTTGAACACAAAGATTGGGATGGTCGTGACCAACATTCTACAGCTAAATAACGTGCGCAAATCCTTTGGCGCCGTCGTCGTCGCAGACGATCTGACCTTTGATTTGCCGGAAGGTCAGGCTTTGGGAATTATTGGCCCCAATGGTGCCGGTAAAACCTCGATGTTTAATTTGATCACCGGAATGCTGTCCGCTGACAGTGGGCAAATCACATTTGATGGTGCGGATATCACGCGTACAAGTGCTGCCAAAAGATGCCGGGCAGGGCTTGCACGTAGTTTTCAGGTGCCTCAACCCTTTAGCGGCATGACGGTGTTTGAAAATGCTTTGGTCGCAGCGACACAAGCCGCTGGCTTGGATGGAAAACCAGCTGATGATTATTGCTTGGATGTGATCGAGCAAACGGGTTTGATGGCAAAAGCCAATGTTCCTGCGGGTAAATTGACTTTGCTGGAACGCAAACGTTTGGAGCTAACACGTGCACTTTGCGCGAAGCCGAAACTGCTGTTGCTGGATGAGATCGCAGGTGGTCTGACTGAAGCTGAATGCCATTCCTTGGTCGAGACCATTACCAATATTCATAAATCAGGTGTGTCGATTGTCTGGATCGAACATGTGGTCCATGCGCTTTTGGCCGTTGTTGATCGTCTTATTGTGATTGATTTTGGCAAGAAGATCGCTGAGGGCGAGCCCAACGCCATTATGAAAAGCGCTGAAGTTCAAGAGATTTATTTGGGGATTGAAGCAGATGCCTAGTAACAGCTCAGAACCGATCCTAAAAGTATCCGGTTTAAATTCTCACTATGGTGATTTCCAAGCGTTGTACGACTTGGACATGTTCGTTGAAGAAGGTGAAGCACTTGCCATTATCGGTGCCAATGGAGCGGGTAAATCAACCTTGATGCGTTCCGTATGCGGATTGATCAACAATGATGCAGCCCAAGTGCAATATCGTGGACAAAATATCGGCCATCTCCGCGCGGATCAGGTGGCAAAGCTTGGTATTGCTCTGGTGCCAGAAGGCCGGCAATTATTCCCATCATTATCAGTTGAAGAAAACTTATTGATCGGCGGTCAAATCGGTCGCGAAGGCGTGTGGTCGCTACAGCGCGTGTTTGAGCTTTTCCCGATCTTGGAAGAGCGCCGCAATGTGCCTTCAACCGCTTTATCGGGCGGACAGCAGCAAATGGTTGCTATCGGTCGGGCATTAATGTCCAACCCGGATCTATTGCTCATGGATGAAATCAGTTTGGGCTTGGCGCCGGTGATTATCAAAACCATCTATGACGCGCTACCAGGCATTATCGACGAAGGTATGAGTGTGGTCATTGTTGAGCAAGATATCACCAAAGCCTTATCCGTTTCATCGCGCGTTTATTGCCTGCAAGAGGGCCGTGTTTCGCTTGAGGGGCAATCATCAACCGTGAGCCGCGATGAAATTTCACGCGCATATTTTGGGGTGGAATAAGCATGGATTGGATAAATGCAATTATTCAAGGCACATTACTTGGCGGTCTTTACGCCTTGTTTGCTGCTGGATTGTCGCTGATTTTTGGTGTGATGCGACTGGTAAACATCGCCCATGGTGATTTGATCGTCTTGGGTGCATATTTGGGATTAAGCACAACATTGGTGCTTGGTGTTCATCCGCTTACTGCTTTATTGATTGTTGTGCCTTTAATGGCGGCGATTGGTTACGTGCTCCAGCGAGGAATATTAAACCAAACACTTGGCACAGACATTTTGCCACCACTTTTGGTGACCTTTGGCCTATCGGTGATCATTCAAAACTCTTTGCTGGAAGTCTATACCGCCGATCCACAAAAGATGGATGCTGGTGCTTTATAAACTGCAAGCTTGCCGTTGGGTGATTTATCGATTGGTGTGTTGCCATTGCTAACATTTGTTATCGCGATTGTTGTCATTGGTGGGCTGCAATTCATTTTCTACAAAACAGCACTGGGGCGCGCATTTCGTGCTGTATCTGATAATCAGGATATTGCGCAGTTGATGGGTTTAAACCGTCGCCACATCTATGGTTTGGCCATGGCATTGGCGCTCGCTGTCACTGCAATTGCTGCGATATTGTTAGGCATTCGAACTAGTTTTGATCCCTCTATTGGTGGTGGTCGCCTGATTTTCGGTTTTGAAGCTGTGATTATCGGCGGTTTGGGAAATTTATGGGGCACATTGGTTGGCGGTGTTATTTTGGGCGTCGCACAAACGATTGGCGCTAATATCAATCCAGGCTGGCAGCTTCTATCCGGTCATATCGTATTTTTAATTATCCTTGCCATTCGACCAAATGGCCTTTTCCCTAAGGTGAACTAATGGCTGACACGACTTATCAAATCAAAAGATCCAACAATGCCAGCCACATGATTGCGCTGTTAGGCGTTGTGGTTCTGGTTATCTTAGTTTCAGCGCCATATTGGGCGGGACGCGCGGATATGCGCTTAATGGCGGAGCTGTTTTTATATCTTGCTCTGGCAAGCCTGTGGAACCTCATGGCGGGTTATGCTGGGCTTGTATCAGTGGGTCAGCAGGCATTTGTCGGATTTGGCGGCTATATGCTCTTTGCGCTCACTTTATTTGCCGGGCTTCATCCGCTCGTCGCAATTGGTGTCTCGGGCATCTTGGGCGCATTGATATCGCTACCAGTCGCATTATTAGTCTTCAGACTACAAGGTGCCTATGTCGCGATTGGCACTTGGGTGATTGCTGAGGTCTTCCGGCTGTCTTTCGCGCAGATCAGCGCCTTAGGTGGTGGATCAGGTTCATCATTGCCGGTTGGGATAGTCAAATCTCTTGCAAGCAGCCGTTCTGGGCGTGAAGCATTAAGTTACTGGCTTGCCTTAGGTGCTGCGCTTGCGGTGATCGCGGTGGTTTATTTCTTCCTCCGTTCCAAACGAGGTTTGGCGCTCACAGCGATCCGTGACAATGAAACCGCGGCGAAATCGCTTGGTATCGATATCTGGTGGAATAAATTCACTGTATATGTGACGACATCCGCATTAACTGCAGTTATTGGCTCCATCATCTTCCTGCAAAAGCTTCGTATTTCTCCCGATGCTGCGTTCTCGGTTAATGACTGGACAGCCTTTGTGATCTTTATCGTTGTCATTGGCGGGATTGGTACGATTGAAGGGCCTATCATCGGAACATTGATATTCTTTGCGCTACGCGAAACGCTTGCTGATCTTGGGACGATCTATCTGCTTGTTTTGGGGCTGGTTGCTATTGTGGTGATGCTCAAAGCTCCGCAAGGTGTCTGGGGCTTCGTACGCTCGCGCTTCAATTTACAAATATTTCCGCTCGACCGACGCGTTGAGCAAACAAAAGACGATTAGGAGTACCCCATAGAAAAACAAGACAATTATCACATGCGCGATCACGGGTGCGATCCATACGCCAACCATGTCAGATGCTTTGCCTTACACTGCCGATGATATTGCGACCCAGGCGATTGAAGCGGCAGAGGCGGGGGCTTCGATCCTGCATTTGCATGCGCGCGATAATCAAACTGGTGCCCCTTCGGTTGATATCGACGATTTTTCCGCATTCTTACCGCGTGTCAAACAAGCAACAGACGCTGTGATTAATGTCTCAACAGGAGGATCGCTCACGCTTTCTATCCAGGAACGCATAAAGCCTGCGGTGACCTTTAGCGCTGAGATGTGTTCGATGAATATGGGGTCGATGAACTTCTCATTTCATCCATTGGCCAAGCGATATGGTGATGATGATTGGAAATTTGATTGGGAAAAAGATTATGTCGCCAATTCAGATGGCAATATCTTCCGAAACACATTCAAAGACATCAAGGAAGCGGCAGAAACACTTGCACCACATAACATTAAGTTTGAGCATGAGTGCTATGATGTCGGCCATCTTTATAACTTGAAATTCTGTGTTGATATTGGTCTCTTTAAAGCGCCGATCTTCATTCAATTTGTCATGGGCATTTTGGGCGGGATTGGCGCTGATGTTGAAAACCTTGTCTTTATGAAGAAGACGGCGGATAAGCTCTTTGGGGATGATTACCGCTGGTCAATTCTGGCAGCAGGTTCTGCGCAAATCCCAATGGCAACAACCGCAAGCCAGATGGGTGGCAATGTCCGTGTTGGATTGGAAGACAGTCTCTTTATCAAGCGCGGTGAACTTGCGAAGTCCAACGCTCAACAAGTCGAGAAGATCCGCCGCGTGGTTGAGGAATTAGGATCGGAAGTGGCGACACCGGATGAAGCCCGTGAGATCCTCGACCTTAAAGGCGGCGATCGCGTGAATTTCTAAGGAGTGCTATCGTGCCGGAAATAGAACCCGAAGATAAGTCTCTTAAATCACTCAAAGGTTTGCATCTTTGGCATGCGCCCATGTCGAGTTGTTCACAGCGTGTTCGGATCACATTAGCTGAACGTGGAGAGGCCTTTACCAGCCATGTCATCAATCTAGAAAAGGATGAACACGCATCCGCGGACTATCAGCGCATTCATCCCAATGGGTTAGTACCGGCGCTCGTAGATGATGGACATCTGATCATTGAATCAATTGATATCATTGGTCATATTGCAGGTGAAAACAGTCCACTGGCGAATGTTTCATCTTCAAAATTGTTGGACATGGCGGATGCGGCGCAGCTTGATTTGAAGCTTTTAACATTTGAATTTTTATTTCGTGCTGGCCCACCACCTTCGCCGGAAAATGCCAAGGCTTTCCAGAAGTCTCACAAAAACGAATGGCTGCAGCAATTCCGTAAGGATTTTGCAAATGGGTTTGATCAAGACCGAATTAATGAAGCCATTGCCAGAACCGATGAAGGTTTTCAAACTCTCAATGAAATTCTGTCAGACGGACGTGAATATTTGGAAGGGGCTGAGTTCACCTTGAGTGACATCGCTTGGATGCCGAATGTCCATCGATTCAAATTGATGGATTGGCCATTTGAACGGACGCCACATGTACAAAGATGGTTCGAAAAGATTTCAAAGCGACCGAGCTATCGCGAAGCTTTGTTGAACTGGCAGGCAGAGCCCGCGGTAAAAGCATTTTCTGCCTATACTAAGAAGCGTAAGGCCGAGGAGACTGATGTGCGTTCATTCCCACATTTTCGATTTTAGTTCTCAAATTATTGTATGAAGATCATAGAGGTATAAATGTTGCCAGAGAAACCGAAATCCCTCTGGCACACAGCCGCTGTTGGGCTTAAACAGCGTCTGTGTATTCGCCGCGTGCGGGATAGTTGTTGGCAATGGCAAAATCCAATGCGCCAACAAGTTCAGAGAAATGTGGTCGTGAGAACGGCATTGTTTGAACTGAACCGTAATAAAGCGTCTGTTCAGGTGTCACCATGAATAGGCCTGGTTCTGAGAAAAGTGCTGGCTCTTCAATGCCAATTGATGTTTTGCCGCGGGATGTTGAGATATAAAGACCCCATTCTTTGGCTTTTGAGAGCTCAAGATCATAGGCAAAGCGCAATTTGTCAGCATTGATCTTGTCCGCCATGGCTTGCGTACGTTCCTGCCCATCTGAACTTACGGCAATTGTTGCGACACCACGTTCTGCGAAATCATCAACCCGTTTTTCCAATTCTGTCAGATAGTTGGCGCAGATTGGGCAATGAAGACCACGATAAAAGCAGATAATTGTTCCGCGTTCGCTTTTTTCACTGCTTAGATCAAACTCACCATGGTTGAGAGTAGGAAGCGTCAATGAAGGTGTTTTTTTACGTGGTATAAGCATTTTTAAAGTCCTTGTGTTTAACATTGAACCGTACTATATACCAATTAATATAAGAATTATGCGAAAAAACTGATAGGAAATACTGAAATGTCGTCGCTAGATCGTCTATCTGCACTCATGGAACGGTTTGAATTAAAAGTGTCGCCAACGAGTTTTGAGCAAGCGAACTTTGTGATCGTTCATTGCAAGGATAATGAATGGCCGAAATGGCTATATTTAACGCCAAAAGGGCATAAGCTTGATCCAGTTTGTGATGCAACAGATGTGTCCTTCTCCGCTCATGTCTCGTGGGGCGGGGATAGCAATCCGTTTTTCTCAGCTCTCAATGAATTGGTGAAGCTAGAAATTGACGGCGACAGCGATATCCGCCCACTTATTGAACTGTTGCTGACAGAGTATAATTCGCCGCGCTGCGGTTCGAGTTCTGTGCTCAGTCGATTGAGCGAGATCTTGGTCGTTGGTTTGTTGCGCAAGCAAATTCAGCAGGGTGCAACGAGCATTAGCCTTCTGGGAGGTCTTGCTGATAAAAGACTGTCCCGCGCAATTGTCGCCGTGCATGATGCACCTGGTAAGATGTGGTCCAATGAAGAGTTAGCTGAGATAGCAGGACTTTCCATCAGTCGTTTCTCTGAGATCTTTAAAGACAAGGTTGGTGAGACGCCGGCTGCTTATATCCGCAAATGGCGTTTAACCCTCGCACGCCAGGATTTATCACGCGGAGATCGCGTTCAGGAAGTTGCGCATAGATATTGTTATAACTCGCCGGAAGCGCTTAATCATGCGTTTAAGCAGGCCTTTGGGGTAAATCCGAGCGCTATTCGCAACTCAGCTTAGCATTTTATCGACATCTGCCCGCGTGTAAAAGGGAATGGACATGACTTCCATGGCTTTGCTGAGGTGAACAGCATATTCATCCCGTGAAATGTCAATCGCACCAAATCGCATGAGATGATCGGTTGTGAACTGTGTATCTAAAAGCGTAAAACTTTTTTTTATCATATGCTTGACGAGAAAAGCTAAACAAACTTTTGAAGCATCAGTTGCGCGCGAAAACATGCTCTCGCCAAAGAATGCCGAGCCAAGCGATACGCCATAAAGGCCACCAACCAGTTTGCCGTCTTTCCAAGCTTCAACAGAATGGGCATGACCCGTTTCATGGAGCTCTTGATAGAGTTTTAAGATGGTATCATTAATCCAAGTTGACGGGCGATCATCTGTTGCCTTGGCACATTCTCTCATAACCTGCCCGAAAGCCGAGTTGACCCTAATGTCAAATACACCTCGATTTATGACCTTTTTTAAGCTGCGGGGTGTGTGAAATTGATCAAGCGGAATGATGCCGCGAACTTCTGGATCCACCCAAAACAGCTCTGGATCATCCGCGGATTCTGACATTGGAAACAAACCACAAGAATATGCTTTGAGCAAAATCTGTGGTGTCAGCATCAATTTATCGGTCTGTCTTGTCATTGTTTGAGATTATTCACTGCGATTACAAAACTCAATTATACAATTAAAAAAGGCCGGAATATATCCGGCCTTTTTTATAATGATAGCTCAGCGTTTACTCATCTTTTGCAAGAAACTTTTCAAGCCAGTGAATGTCGTAATCGCCATTCACAATATCTTGGTTTTCAAGCAATTTGCTAAACAACGGAATAGTCGTGTTAACACCGTCCACGACAAATTCGTCAATAGCTCTGCGTAAACGCATCATACATTCATTACGGGTGCGACCATGAACAATGAGCTTACCAATGAGACTATCATAGTAAGGTGGGATTTTATAGCCCTGATAAACACCAGAATCCACACGCACACCCAAGCCACCTGGCGGGTGATAATGCGTAATGGTGCCTGGTGAAGGCACAAATGTTTTTGAATCTTCAGCATTGATCCTGCATTCAATTGCATGACCGGTAAAGCTGATGTCTTCTTGTTTAACAGAGATCGGCGCGCCAGAAGCGATACGGATTTGTTCGTTCACAAGATCAATGCCAGTAATAGCTTCTGTAATTGGGTGCTCAACCTGCAAGCGTGTGTTCATTTCAATGAAGTAGAACTCGCCATTCTCATACAAGAATTCGATTGTACCGGCGCCACGATAATTAAGTTTGCGCATGGCTTCAGCACAGGTTTCACCAATTTTCATACGCTGTTCGACGTTAAGGGCAGGGGAATTCGCTTCCTCCCAGACCTTTTGGTGTCGACGCTGTAGCGAACAATCACGTTCGCCGAGGTGGATAGCGCCACCTTTACCATCACCTAAAACCTGAATTTCGATGTGACGCGGTTTAGCGAGATATTTTTCAATGTAAACTGCTTCGTTGCCGAATGCTGCGCCAGCCTCAGTACGAGCTGTAGATAAAGCAATGGAAAGTTCTGAATCATCATTCGCAACTTTCATCCCGCGACCACCACCACCAGCTGTTGCTTTGATGATCACTGGATAACCGATATCATTCGCAATTTTCTTGGCATCTGCTTCGGTTTTTACTTCGCCTGGTGAACCAGGAACCACAGGAATACCGAGCTCTTCAGCCGTTGATTTCGCGGTGATCTTGTCACCCATGATATTGATGTGGTCGGATGTTGGTCCGATAAACACAATGTCATGTGCTTCCAATATTTCGGCAAACTTGGCGTTTTCTGAAAGGAAGCCATATCCTGGGTGAACAGCTTCAGCGCCAGTGATTTCGCAAGCTGCAACAATCTGATGAATGTTCAGATAACTATCGCGAGATGCTGGTGGTCCAATACACACACTTTCGTCTGCGAGGCGGACATGCATGGCATTTGCATCTGCTGTAGAATGCACAGCGACGGTTTGAATACCAAGCTCTTTACAAGCGCGAAGCACGCGCAAGGCAATTTCGCCGCGGTTCGCTATAAGGACTTTTGAAAACATGTTCGTTCGTCCCCAACTATTCGATAATGACGAGTGGGTCACCAAACTCAACAGGCTGGCCGTCTTCAACCAAGATCTCAGTTACCTTACCTGATTTTGTTGCAGGAATTTGGTTCATGGTTTTCATGGCTTCGATGATCAGTATTGTCTGACCTTCTTTCACTGCTTGTCCAACTTTCACAAATGGATCTGAATCAGGTGATGGCGCTAAGTAAGCAGTTCCAACCATTGGTGAAGGTTCTGCTGCACTACTTGCTGCCGCTGCTGGCGCAGGCGCTTCGTTATTGATGTTCATTGTCACCGGTGCCGGTGCCGCCGCAACTGGTGCTGGCGCTGGCGCGGCAACGACTTGCGTTGCTGCTGTTGTTGCGCGAGAGACGCGCACACGGAAATCATCCTGCTCGACTTCAATCTCTGTCAAATCAGTTTCGTTTAGAATATTTGCCAAATCGCGGACCAATGATTGGTCGATATTCTTCTTTTTTGCTGTCATTGGAATTGCCTTTTATTTACGAATTACGAATGTCGGCGATTGCTTGGATCGCCAGAGTATAACTATTGGGACCGAAACCGCAAATGACACCCTTTGATGCGGAAGCAATCATCGACTTATGACGAAACTCCTCGCGAGCATGTACATTTGAAATGTGTATTTCGATCACCGGTGTCAAGATAGAGCGGATGGCATCGTGAAGTGCGACCGATGTGTGCGTATAGGCGCCCGCATTGAGAACAACGCCGAGCACATCGTCATTAGCTTCATGTAACCAATCGACAAGGGTGCCTTCATTATTTGTCTGTCTGAAATCAATTTCAAAATCTAAAGTATTCCCTTTTTCGCGACACAATTGCGCGATGGAATCGAGTGTAATATCACCATAAATTCCTGGTTCTCGTTTTCCCAACATATTCAAGTTAGGTCCGTTAAGAACGAATACTTTATTTGACATCATTTTGCCCTGTAAAACTCTTGTCGTCCCTATACCTGCGTCAAAGCAGGAATCAAAGCGTTTTGTCACAAAGACGTTATTTTTATCCCGATTTATCCGCACATCTACAGTTTGAATGTGCTCTGTAGACAAAATTCGTTAGAAAATGGTTGCCAGCATTGTCTCATAACAGGACGAATCTCTCATCCTGTTTTTCAAAGCATAGTTAATGCGGAAATGATTAAGAGCAGGTCGTCTCGCCACACTGGCGCAAGTTTTTAACCTTGAGCAGTAATTCTGTCACGCCAACAGCACCGTAAACAGCTTCATTACCAACAACATAAGATGGTGTGCCGTTGATGCCTAGTTCTTGCGCTAGGCCGTAAGTCACGCTCACCGGATCAAGCAGGGTTTCATCTTCGAGCGCTGTGTTGAGCGTTGACATGTCGACACCCAGATCTTCTGCGACTTTCATCGCCTTGTCTTTTCCTGCACGACCACCACCGCCAAGAAGAGCCATATGGAAGTCAGCACCTTTTTCAGGCGCTATTTTGGCGACAGCCATGCTCACGCGCGCAGCTTCAAGGGATTCTTCACCAAGGATTGGGAATTCCTTCAAAATAAACTTCACATTTGGATCCAGGGACACAATTTCCTGCATGTCGTTCATCGCACGTTTACAGAAACCGCAATTGTAGTCAAAGAATTCGACAATCGTCACGTCAGCATCCGGATTTCCGATAATCACATCACCTTCCGATTTATAGAGACGATCTGACATGCCGGCGATCATTTCGCGCGTTCGGATTTTTTCTTGCTCGGCAAGGCGAAGTTCCAATGCCGCTTGCGCTTCAGCTATGATTTCAGGATTTTCAATTAAATATTCACGGATGAATTTCCCAATCTCTTCTTTTTCCAAGACATCGAGGGCATAAACATTAGATATCGCAGTAAATCCGACGACTATCGAGGTTATTAGTTTGATGAGAAAAATACGCATTGAAAAATCCTTGTGAATTCGGTGTTCCGTCATATCAGATTAATTACCGACGGTTAAAATATCTTTTGCACGTTGCCAGCTAGGTTTGCCGGGGACAAGTTTTTGGGCGGCTCTACCAGCAAAAATCTTTGCATCGCGGCTGTTACCCGCTCTGAAATGTCCTTCTGCCATGGCAAGTTCCGCTTCGCCAATATCGCCCGCAAGCGCATAAGCATTTGACAATGTGCGATAAGCATTAAAATTGTTTGGATTTGTCTGCAATCCAGCACGCAGAGCTGAAACAGCCTTTTTAGCATTGGCACGATTGCCTGTTGCAACATAGGCAAAACCCAGACGCGCCTTGATCAAACCGGATTTGCTTTTATCCAATTTCCTAGCGGTCGAAAATGATTTTACCGCTTGATCAGCTTGGCGGAGTTTTAATTGGACTTCGCCGCGGAGTTCATAAAGGTAAGCATTTTTAGGTTGTTTCTTTATGAGTTGATCCAAGATATTAAGCGCATCTCTTGATCGTCCGGCATTATCTAGTGCAATCGCCCTGCCATAAAGTGCAGGGGTTGAATTGGGTGCTGACTTAAATAGTCTTTGTATGGCGGGAAGACCTCCTACAAATGCGGCAATTTTTGCACGCACCATATTATGGCGCGCCTGAAGTGCTTTTGGGTCTTTCTTGTTGAAATACTGACTTTGCTTAGCGCCTTTTTCTAACAAGCTTATGCGCTCGCGTGGCAGCGGATGGCTCAATTTGTACGGATTAGGACGTACCCCTGCCAATGCCAGTTGTTGAGCAAACCGGTTAAATGTTACGAGCATTCCATTGGCGGATTGTTTTGTTTTATTGAGATATTTTAACGCGGCAGTATCTGCATTGATCTCTTCACCGCGTTTATAGTTTAAGATCGTTCGTGTAGCGATCGACGGAGCGGAGGCAATAATTGCACCACCTGCGGAGCTTGCACCATTTGCATTGGATGTGGATCCGGCCACAAGCGCGCCTGCACCTAATAACATACCCACAATAGCCAAGGTTTTCGACGCATCAAGTTGTGCGCGCAAACGTTCTTGGTGATTGCCTGCCAAGTGGCCTGCTTCATGCGCGATAACGCCTATTATTTCATTGGGTGTTGTTGCCTGCATAATAGCGCCAGTATTGATGAATACCCGGCGACCGGAAACAAAGGCATTGAAGTTATTATCATTGACCAGAACAATCTCAATACCCTTGCTCTGTAATCCTGCTGCCCGGAAAATAGGGGTCGCGTAATCCTTCAAAAGTGATTCAATTTCTGCATCGCGTACGATTGCGATTTTTCTACCCTGTGCCATCGTAACCTGCGTTGAAAGCAGGTAACTCAATATGGCAAAAACGCCAAACAGAGATCGATAAAATCTATTGAATTGAAGCACTTGGTTCTCCTTAACGTGCACCAGATAGTATACTGCATTTATAGTGCATTACGTCCGATAACATAGCATTTTTTCTCAATTTGGATATCTATTAGAGACGGCATTTTTACACATTATTGTGAGCGCGAGCCGCTTCGTAGAATTTGTAGCTTGAGAAAGTGAGGGAAATCGGGCAGAGCTAGGTGGGAATGATAAATCGAGGTTTGTTTTGCGCGCGAAAAATATTGTCGAACCATTTTATGCCATGGATGTCTTGTCTGCTGCGAGCAAAGCGGTCAGCGAGGGTCATCCGGTTATCTCTATGGCGACCGGTCAACCATCACACAAAGCACCAAAACGTGCGCTTGAAGTTGCCAAGCAGCAGCTTGAACTAAAAACCATGGGATACACTGATGCCGTTGGGATTAGTTCGCTTCGTATTGCGATATCAAAGCATTATCAGGACTATTATAGTGTAGACGTTGATCCAGGTCGCATAATGGTCACGAATGGCTCATCAGCTGCGTTTAATCTGGTGTTTTTATCGCTATTTGATGAGGGTGCGACGATAGCAATCGCAAAACCCGGTTATCCTGCTTATCGTAATATTCTCAAAGCTTTGCGCTTAAATTGTGTGGAAGTGCAATTGAGCGTGCAATCAAATTATACGCTGACACCTGAAGTACTTGAAGAAGCTGAGAGGCAAGAAGGTGTCAAGATTGATGGGGTTTTGCTCGCAAGTCCGGCCAATCCAACAGGTACAGTGACCAGTGAAGCGGATCTGAAAGCATTGTCCGATTGGTGCGAGGCGAGGGCTACAGTCTTTATCTCTGATGAAATCTATCACGGTTTAACATTTGCCGGGCAAGAAACCACGGCCGTTAGTCTTACGAATAATGCGGTCATCATTAATTCGTTCTCTAAATATTATTGCATGACGGGTTGGCGCATTGGCTGGATGATTTTGCCAGAACATCTCATTCGACCAGTCGAGTGCTTAGCGCAGAGCATGTATATTTCAGCACCTGAGCTGTCGCAGATCGTTGCTGAAGTTGCACTCAACGAAAGAGATGAACTCGATCAGGTGGTTGCCGGTTACAAAGTAAATCGCGAATTATTAATGGATGCTTTGCCAAAGGTTGGTTTGCCGCTCGCCTCGCCAATGGATGGTGCGTTTTACGCTTATGTGGATGTTAGCGGTCACTCTAATGACAGTATGGAGTTTTCCAAAAAAATGCTCAAGGAGATCCATGTCGCTGCCGTACCGGGATTAGATTTTGATGTTCAAGATGGATCAAAATCGATGAGATTTTCTTATGCAGGATCGCAAGAAGAGATTGCTGAAGCAGTGCGACGATTGGAAAACTGGCTCGCATAAAAAAAGCCCAATCACGAGGATTAGGCTTTTCTCAATTCGTTTGGCATTGATTACTTAAATGCGCGATGCCACCAACCGGTCTTTTTAGTAGAAGGGTCAGCTGGCTCATCACCCGCCTGCGTTGATGTCAACACCGGCTCAGACGCAATCGCATTCAAGTTTGTACGAGATTCACGGTTTGCTTTCGGCGTTTCCTGAGTTTCGTCAGAAGTCGCAGCGGCGGCCATAGTAGATGATGCAGCATCTGCTTCTGGAGCTGTTTCCTTAAGCGTTTCGATCGCTTCATTATTTGTTGTTTTTTTAGTTCTGCGACGACGTGGTTTTTTCGGTTTTTCTTCCGTGTCGTCTGAGGCTGAGCTCTCAACAACTTGATCAGGCTCTGCAGCTGGTTCTGGAGACTGGGTCTCTTCAGATGCCGTTTCAGTGACAACTTCGTCGGTATCATTGCTACCAACTGTCTCTAAAACACCTTCGCTATTCGAAGCTTCTGCCGCATTTTCTTCACGTTCACGGTTTTTGCGCCCACCACGTTTGCCGCGACGACGACGCTTTTTCGGACGCGCGTCTTCATCATCTACTAGTTGCTGTTCGTTTGAGCCTTCAACGCCATCCGCATCTTCATTTTCAGAAACTTGACTTGTTTGTTCCTGATCAGAATTCTCGTTCTCAGATGCATTGTTCTGATTGTCTTGCGAATTGCCACGGCCAAGACGACGACGGCGGCGACGTTTCTTGCGTGGCTGCTCCTCGTCATCATTGTCAGCATTGTGGTGATCAAGGCTAACTTCATCCGATGTGTCCATCATTTCGGAATCAGCTTCACCATATGAAGATACAGCCAATTGCTCAGGATCAACTTTTGCAGTTTTTGTGCTAACAGGACCTTTTTCAACAAAGAAGTCTTGGCCGTGAATTGACGCATCCACATTGAAAGAGATTGTAACACCAAAACGTTGCTCAAGTTCAGTCAGTGTGTCGCGTTTTTGGTTCAAGATATAAAGCGCGATTGCAGAGTTGGATCTGACATTCACATCATTGCGTGGTGATTTCAAAAGTTGTTCTTCAATTGCGCGTAATACATGCAATGCAAGGGATGAATCTGAGCGCACATAACCGCGGCCTTCACAATGTGGGCAAACGGCGGTTGTGCTTTCAAGCACACTTGCACGAATGCGCTGACGCGACATTTCCAGCAAACCGAAATGGGAAATACGGCCAACTTGAATACGTGCTCTATCATGCTTCAAACAATCCTTAAGACGTTTTTCGACAGCACGATTGTTGCGTTTTTCTTCCATATCAATGAAGTCAATCACCACAAGGCCAGCCAAATCACGCAATCTTAATTGACGAGAGACTTCTTCAGCTGCTTCCAAGTTGGTTGCAAGTGCTGTGTCTTCAATCGAGCTTTCACGCGTTGAACGACCGGAGTTCACATCAACGGCCACCAGGGCTTCGGTTTGGTTGATGATGAGATAGCCACCAGATTTAAGCGTCACTTGGGGCGACATCATCTGGTCGAGCTGCGCTTCAATACCGTTATTGACGAAAATTGGACGCGTTCCACGATAAGGCTGAACAACCTTGGCGTGGCTCGGCATTAGCATTTTCATGAAGTCTTTGGCTTCACGGTAGCCTTCTTCACCCGATACAATTACCTCACCAATGTCTTTGTTGTAAAGATCGCGCACAGAACGCTTGATCAGACTACCTTCTTCGTAAACCAAGCAAGGTGCTGTGGAATTGAGCGTGAGATTACGTACATTTTCCCAAAGGCGCATAAGATATTCGAAATCACGGCGAATTTCAGTCTTTGTCCGGCTGGCACCTGCAGTACGCAGGATGACACCCATGCCTTGAGGCACTTCTAACTCGCGGGCAACTTCTTTGAGGCGCTTACGATCCTGCACATTGGTGATTTTGCGTGAGATTCCGCCACCACGCGCCGTATTTGGCATCAAAACAGAATATCTTCCTGCTAGGGACATATATGTGGTCAGCGCAGCGCCTTTATTGCCACGCTCTTCTTTAACGATCTGCACCAACAAGATCTGACGGCGCTTGATGACTTCCTGAATGCGATATTGCTTGCGTGTTTTACGCGGTGCAACTGGCACTTCTTCAAGCGCATCATCTGAGCCAATATTTTCGACATTGCCATCATCGTCGTCGTCCGCGTCAGAATTGTCAGCTTCTGTTACTTCAGGTTCAGCTTTTTTGGCTTTGCGCGAGCGAGATCTGCGACGCTTTTTCGGCTTTTCTTCAGTTTCTTCTGAAGTTTCATCCGAATTTGCTGCTTCTTGCGTTTCTTCAGATGCTTCATCAGTCGATTTAGCGTCTACAGTCGCTTCAGTATCTTCTGATGCGGTTACAGGTTCAGCTTCCGTATCAGATTGCTTTTCTTCACCATCTGATGCTGTTGGTTCCTCATCTGATGGTTCCGGGGCAGGTTCTGAGATTTCGTCGTCTGTTTCCACCATCGCAGCCATTGTATCTGGCTTATCATCTGGCTTTACGTCGTCAGCTGATGATTGCTCGGCTTCGGGGTCAGCGTTCTCAGTTGTTTCAGATGATCCTGCTTCAGCCTCAACTGGCTCACTTGGGGATTCAATTGCTGCTTGAGCCGCAGTATCTGCATCATCGCCTGAGGTTTCTTTGCTTGGCTTGGCTTCTGCTGCTGGCTCCGCTTTTTTGCGGCGTGTGCGGCGTTTTTTGGGTTTTGGTTTTTCTTCTGCTTCAGCCTCGGCATCGACTGCGTCTTCTGGCGCATTGTCTTCGTTCGCTATTTCGGTTTTAGCTTCGACTTCTTCCGATGAATTGTCAGTTGTCTCATCATCATTGTCATCTGCTGCAGCTTCTGCAGCCTCAGCCTCTAACAACGCCTGACGGTCAGCAAGCGGGATTTGATAATAATCTGGGTGTATTTCTGAAAAGGCCAGGAAGCCATGACGGTTCCCACCATAATCGACAAAGGCGGCCTGCAACGAGGGTTCAACTCGTGTGACTTTGGCTAAATAGATGTTTCCGCGCAGCTGTTTCTTATGCTGCGATTCAAAGTCAAATTCCTCTATCCGGTTTCCACGTACGACGACGACGCGTGTCTCTTCTTCGTGAGACGCGTCAATAAGCATTTTGTCTGCCATTGAATTGATTGCTCCTCGACACAAAGAGTCCGAGCACTATTTCCAGGAGGCGCTTTCGCCTCATGTATGTAATGCGTGGGAGATCTTGTATCGGATGTTGAACGCGAGCTTGGGATTTTACCTGTTAACACACCTGTAGCGTCGTTTGGAGTGAGCTGGATTGCCACGTTCCACATTGCGCTTGCTGGTGTTTGTATCATTAACATTTAAGGTTTAACGCCCGCATTTATACTCTAATTAGCTTTGGTGCTGATACTGAATTGCATCGCAAAACAAAGCCGATGACTTGGCCTCTCTTAAAGGCCGGTGATCTAAATCACCTTATTAAAACGGCGCATATTCGCCGATATTACAGCGGTTCTGCACCAAATTCAGTGCGAACCGAAATCTTTCTCGTTTCATCTCAACATTTGTTTCAGAACCATCATGTAAGATGGATTTCATCAAATGTATCAGGGTTTTACTCATTTTAGACGTCGGGTGAATTTTACAACGCGCCAGCCTGAATTACAGGAAATTAGCGATTAGTTGTTGATTCTACCCCATCAGAGTTCCACCTAAGCTCGTTGTAATCCTAAGATTGCAATGTTGCAAGTCTAAACCTTGTTTGGTCGTTTGGTTTGAACAACAAGCAGCGTGATGGGCCTTATTTAGTCGGATTTTCAGCAAAAACAAGAGTTTTTAAAATTTGCTGTGCCTGGCAAATGGCGCCTTTATCTCAACAAACGGTTAGAATAAGAGTAGGTATTGTGATTCTTGCTCAAGGCAAAAGGACCAGACGTGCGGCGGATTTGGATTGATAACGGGCATTATTGGCGTCAACTGCTTATAATGTTCATATTTCCGCTGGTAATGTCAGTTTGGTTTACCTCTCTCTCTTTAGCCAATGAAACGACAAATATCGCTTATAGTGCCCGTATTGTCGGTGATGATGAACGGGCAAGAATTTTGGTGGATTTTAACCGAGAGCCCAAATTCCAGATTAGATATTTAGCTAATCCGAATAGAATAATTATTGATCTTGAAGCGACTAAACTCGCCTTCAGTGACGATCAGCTCACACCTAGAGGTTTGTTATCGGATATTCGCTACGGCATCGTTGCGGCGGATAAATCTCGCATCATTATATCTTTAAAGTCTCCAGCAGTATTAGAAGACCAGCAGTTACAAACTCTGGAAGGCGAAACATACCGTCTCGTGTTGGATATCAGCAATTCCGACCAAAGCGAATTTGATGCGGTTATGCAAGAACAAGATTGGAATGTTGTTGAAACGCCTCAGGATATCAATTCAGGCGAAGAGATTGTTTCAAAGGGCAACAGGATCCGACTTTCAGAGACCAAAAGTTCCGACAAGTTTGTTGTAGTTCTCGACGCGGGTCATGGCGGGATAGATGGAGGCGCGGAGGGGCGAAATGGTGCCATTGAAAAAGATATTACACTTAATTTCGTGCAAGATATGCAAGTTGCATTTTCCGGAATGGACGGTATTGAACTGCTTCTAACCCGAGACAGTGATCAGTTTATGTCTTTGTCGGCCCGTGTCCAGATTGCCCGAGATTCAGAGGCTGACCTGTTTATATCTATCCATGCGGATTCTATCCGTCAGAGATCCTTGCGTGGCGCATCTATATACACACTATCTCGTGAAGCATCTGATGAATTTGCTTCTAATCTAGCTGATTCAGAAAACCTAACCGATGTTTTGGCAGGGCTGCATATTGAAAATGCACCTGATGATGTCACGGGTATACTAGTTGATCTAGCGCGCCGTGAAACTCAGGGCTTTTCCGATGTTATGGCAGATCGAATTGTCGACGATTTTCAGGGGCAAATACGTTTGTTGAACAATCCGCATCGGCGCGCAGGGTTTAGGGTTTTGCTGGCTCCTGATGTGCCATCTGTGCTCATTGAACTTGGATTCTTATCAAATTTAACAGATGAAAAGCTTTTGACAGATCCGAAATGGCGTCAAAAAACTGCGACATTACTGGTGAAATCGATATCAGATTATCGTGATGCGATTTTAAGTGATCGTAATTAGAATTCGCCCGTTTTTGTTTCAAATATAGTGTGTTTCATAACCAGTCTTTAACTATTAAAAGCCCGTTTTCTTTACTCAATATGGTGAAAACGTAAAATATCCGTCATAATTTAAGTCTCGCACGCGAAAAGGATATTTATGGTCAATTCTAGGTCGCTAATTAAAAAGAGCTTCAGATCACTAACACCCGCATATATTGGTGTTGGTGTTTTGAGCTTGGTCATCAATTTGCTGATGTTAACAGGTCCGTTATACATGTTGCAGATTTATGATCGCGTGCTGGCAAGTGGTTCTGTGCCCACACTATTAGTGATTTCAGTTTTTGCATTTGGTTTGTTTGCATTTTTTGGAGTTTTGGATGGATTACGACAGCGCATCTTATCTCGTCTTGGCGCATGGTTAGATTCTAAACTCACAGCCACTGTATTTGATCTATCAACATCACTACCGCTGGTGATGGGACCGGAAGCTTCGAAAATCAGACCAGTGAATGATTTAGATAGCATCCGCAATTTTATGTCTGGTCCTGGCCCTTCAGCCATGTTCGATATTCCTTGGCTGCCGATCTATTTGGGAATTGTGTATCTCTTCCATCCAACTTTAGGCAATGTCGCTCTGTGTGGTGTTCTGATCATATTCGTTTTGATTGTGCTCAAAGAATATGTATCGAATAAACCTGTGCAGGAATTGGTCGCAGCGTCCGCTGAACGACAACGGCTTACGGAACATGGGCGCAATAATGCCGAAGCTATTCAGGCAATGGGCATGATGGATGCTCTGAAGACGCGTTGGGAAGACAAAAATAGCGCGTTTTTATCAGCATCTCAAAAATCATCTGATAGCGGGGCCAGTTTTGGATCTATTGTGAAAACAATCAGACTGGTTCTGCAGTCTGCCATGCTGGGCGTTGGTGCTTATTATGCAATTTTACAGGAGATTTCCCCGGGGGTCATGATTGCTGCCTCGATTATGACAACACGTGCTTTCGCGCCTGTCGAACAAGCAATCGGACAATGGCCATTATTTGTGAGTGCACGTCAATCTCGCAAAAGACTGACCGGTCTGCTAGCTGCACGACATTTAAATGAAGACGTGATGGATCTGCCTGTTCCATCGCAAAAAATGGACGTCAGCAATCTATCTTGTGGTCCTTCTGGATCTAAAAAGATTGTCGTTCAGAATGTATCCTTTGAACTATCAGCCGGCGATGGATTGGGTATTATTGGGCCGTCAGGTTCTGGGAAATCAACATTAGCGCGTGCCCTGGTCGGTGTCATACCAATTGCGAGAGGTGGCGTGCGATTTGATGGCTCAAAGCTTGATCAATGGGCGATGTCAAAATGGGGTGAGATTATTGGATATCTCCCGCAAGATATTCAATTATTTGATGGCAGCATTTCTGAAAATATCTCTCGCTTTAGTCCTGATCCAGATGCAGAGAAAATTAGAGAAGCGGCGATGCTGGCCAATGTGCACGAGCTTATAACGTCTCTTCCAGATGGATATAATACAGTGATTGGTAAATCGGGTTTTGCAATGTCCGCTGGCCAGCAACAACGTATTGCTTTGGCACGCGCGATATATGGGAAACCGTTCTTAATTGTTTTAGATGAACCCAATTCGAACTTGGATGCTGACGGGGAGCAAGCATTAACAAATGCTATAGTGAAGCTTCGCGATAAAGGCTCGATCGTTGTCGTCATCGCACATAGACCAAGTGCCATCGCCGCCGTTGATAAGATTTTAATGTTAGACAATGGTGTGGCCAAAGCATTTGGTCCAAAAGCAGATGTCATGGCTAAAGTTGTTGCGCCGGTTCAAACGAAAAAGGTGCTTTGATATGGCTTATACTGACAAAATTAAAAACAGTTTGCGCACCCATATGCTCGTCGGCACGGTAATTTTGGGCGTGTTGATTGGCGGAATTGGTTCGTGGGCAATGTTCACGGAAATTAGTGGTGCCGTTGTCGCTTCCGGCAATGTGGTCGTTGAGACCAATACCCGTCAGGTTCAGCATCAAGAGGGCGGTATTGTTAAATCCATTTATGTAAAAAATGGAGATGTGATTGAAGCTGGAGATCTTCTAATTCAGCTTGATGATACCATAACTAACGCCAATTTATCGGTGATCGTGAAGCAGCTGATTGACCTTTATGCGCAAGAGGCTCGATTAAAAGCTGAGCAGGGCCGGGAGGATGAGATTGTATTTGCTGCGAATGATTTTGGTGAAGACGAGCAACGAGATATTCGTGAAAGCCAGATAAAACTCTTTGAAGCTCGAAAAAACAGCTTAGATGGCAAACGTCAGCAACTACGAGAACAAATCATTCAGTTTGAGAGCAAAATCGTTGGTTTGGAAGCGCAAAGGCAAGCAAAATTATCAGAAACCAAAATTGTCGAAACGGAACTCGCAAACTTAGATAATTTATTGGATCAACAACTTGTGTCTGCCAGCCGAGTAACCGTTTTGAACAGAGATATTGTCACACTAAATGGAGAGATCGGCGGATTTACATCGGAAATTGCTCAAACAAAAGAAGCGATTAGCGAACGTAACATTCAAATTTTGCAGCTAGACGAAGAATTTTTGGCAAGTGTATTGGAAGAAATTCAGGATGTGCGAAGCCAAATTGGTAATCTCGAAGAACAAAAAATTGCAGCAGAAGATGAATTGCGACGCATCGACATTATCGCTCCTCTTGATGGCTTTGTGCATAATTTAGCTGTCACCACAATCGGCGGCGTTTTAGGTCCTCGGGAAGTTGCTATGTCTATTGTTCCAAAGAATGATCTTCTGGTTGTGGAAGCGCAGGTTCAACCCATCAATATCGATCAAATTTCACCGGCGCAGAATGCCCGTATTCGATTGCCGAGCTTTGATCAGCGGACTACACCGGAACTCAGTGCAAAAGTGGAAACAATTTCCGCAGACCTTTTACGTGATGACGCAACCGGTGCCCAGTTTTATAAAGTTCGTTTGAAGATTTCAGAAGACGAATTGACCAAACTAGAAGGAAAATCTCTGGTTCCGGGCATGCCGGTTGAAACTTTTATCCAAACAGATGAACGAACAGTCATGTCCTATCTGCTGAAACCAATCAGAGATCAAATTTCTCACGCGATGAGAGAGCGATAAACCAGCATCTTATCAACGATACTGGCTCTATGTTTGAAAACATTGGCTCTCAACTAGGTCTTCTTGCGTTTGAACATCTGCCCGAAAAAGTTCTTCAAGAAAGGGATTTGACTGATAATCAATAGGATGTTTAGCGTCAGCAAAATCGCAGCGCCTGGACGGGTGAAGAATACGCTTAAATCACCGTCAGAGATGAGCAGCGAGCGGCGGAAGGTTTCATCAAACAAGCCACCTAAAATAACGCCAATCACCAGGGGCGCTACCGGATAATGCATGGCATTCATCGCATAAGCGACAATGCCCACACCTGCCATTAAGAACAGATCATTGATCCCGCCGCCCACGCTAAACGAACCAATTGTGGTCAAGACCATGACAACCGGTAAGAAGATGGTTTTGGGAATGCGCAAGATTGTGACGAATACGCGTGCTGTGAAAAGTCCCATTAGGAACATTGTAAAAGACGCGAGCACCAGCACTGCAACGACATGCATAATAACAGCTGGGTCAATTGTAGGGCCTGGGATCACATTGTTGATCTTAAGCGCACCTAAAAGCGCCGCAGCTGGTGGTGATCCAGGAATACCTAAGACCAAAAGCGGAATAAGCGCGCCGCCGATCGCTGCATTATTTGCAGCTTCAGCGGATATAAGACCATCAACGGATCCTTTGCCGAACTCGTCGCTATTTTTAGATGCTGCTTTGCCGACGCCATAAGACACCCATCCGGCCACATCTTCACCAACACCGGGCAGGGCGCCAACGCCCGTTCCAATGCCGCCGCTGCGCAAGATGACAGGCATGCGTTTAGTGATTTCTTTCACCTCGGGTCGGATGCGTTGTAATTTGGGTGCTTTTGCCAAGTGAATAGCTGCGCGCATGCCATCCGTGATCTGCGGGATCGCAAAAGCACCCATCAGGACTGGCACGACCTGAAATCCAGACAATAGGTATGACCAGTCAAAGGTATATCGTGTTTCGGATAGGATCGGATCAAGGCCAACCATGGCCATAGCCAATCCAATAAGCCCAGAAATCCAGCCTTTAATCACAAGGTCCTGAGACATTAATGTTCCGGATAAAAGAATCCCAAAGAGCGCAAGCAATGCTTTCTCAGGTGAAGCGATATTTTGCGAAATGAGCAATAAAACCCAGACGAATATCAAAAGACAGAATGTCCCGAACAACGTGCCAATAAAGGAAGCTGTGGTGGTGATCCCTAAAGTAGACGCGCCTTTGCCTGCTTTTGTCAGTGGATAACCATCCATTGCAGTCGCTGCAGATGCCGCCGTGCCTGGTATATTGAGCAATATCGAGGGGTAAGACCCGCCATAAATAGCACCGACATAAGCGCCGATTAGCGCGATTAAGGCTTGATCAAGCGGGGATTTGTTGCCGAAGAAGCCTGTGAGAATGGTCACAGCAAGCGTTGCGGTTAACCCGGGCAGGGCGCCGAACACGATGCCAAGAAATACGGCTGGTATTAAATATGCATAAGTGATCGGATCGAGAATGAGACCGACAAATGATGAACCAAATCCGGCTAGCTGGGTAAGTACGAAATCCATGTTATTGTCCCTGCCAAAGTGGTTTGATCGTTACAAAATAATGATATTCAATATGTGAGAAGATGAGGCCCTGACGGTTCGGTACATTTTGGCGAAAACCAAAGGCCATTGCGCAGACCAAAATTGTTGGGACAAGAATTGAGATCACGGGCGTGAGTTTGACAATTCTATCCAATGCATTGGCGCGTCGTTCTTTGATGAACATGACGACGGTTAAAGCTGCGAAGACCAAAAGCGTGACCCAGTCATCATCATGGGGTTTGGTCCATTCGCTGCGTGGAAAATGAGCGATCAAAGCATAAAAGGATGCGATCGCGATGGCGCCGACGCTTATCAGCATGGATTTTTGATCGCCTTTATGGAAACCCCAAATGAGGCAGGTGATCATGAGAGCTGACCCAATAATGAAATCAACACGCGGCACGAGACCGAAAATATATAAAAGCAAAATGGCAGAGACGCTTGTTATGCGTAGTGTTTCGTCTTTTGTAAAACCAAGACCAACGACGGATAGGGCACGTTCAGCGCCACCGTCTTTGATTGATATGAGCATAAGAACGACTGATAAAATCAGCATCGCATAAAAGATGCCGTAAGGGACTAGCGCTGCGGAATTATACCATTCAGCTGCATCTACACCCGCTGATTTCGTGTTAAAAAATGGGATGTCCGTGGTTTTGTAGATGAAAAAGATCGAGGTCGCCATTAAGACCAATGAAGTCCAGAAATCTCGGGCTCTGAGAACGGTTTTATCTTCCATAGTTTTGCTTTGTTTATTTGCTGTTTAAAAATGCTGCTGGCTGATCAAATTGACCAGCCAGCAACCTTCCAGGGTGGATGGAGGGTATCAAATTATGGTTTTGCGATACCAAGTGTTGACGGATCAACTTTCGCTGCTCCGAGATCCCAAAGTGTCCAAGCAAATGTGCTTTCCAGTTTTGAGAAGATCGCAGATGCTTCTGCACCTGACTTGCCTGATACATAGTAGTTGTTGGCTTTCGCCCACTCAGCAACAACATCAGATGCAACTGCTTTATCAAACGCCGCAGTGATCGCAGCCTTTGCTTCATCAGGTGCTGACGCATGTAGCGCAAAACCGATGGCTTGTTTCAATGGAAGATACTTGTCCAAGCCATCATAGCTAGAAAATGCTGACGGAATTGATTGACCGTTAAAGTCAGCAGCTTCCGGTGTCAGCATTGCTAATGGCTTTAATTTACCACCAGCGATCAATGGAGCCTGTTCAGCCAATGATGTCACAACAAGTGCAACTTCACCTGCAATGGCAGCTTCTTGACCAGGGGCAGACCCTTTGTAAGGCACGAATTTGAACTTTGCGCCTGAGCCATTTTCAATTGCGAGTAAGTTCAGGTGGTGGATTGAACCAGAACCTGACGCTGCTGCAGGAATAGAATTTGGTGCAGCTTTTGCAGCATCAACCAATTCTTCCAAAGTGTTATATGGTGAATTCGCTGGCACTGAGATCAAATCAGGTGAACCACCCACGATAAATGGATGCCAGAATTCGAATTTTTTGTCCCAACCGCCTTGTACAGCAGCTGTGACGTTAGATTCTGAAAGGCCAACCATTGTGTAGCCGTCATCTGGCTGGTTCATAACATAAACCATTCCGTTTGAACCGGCGACACCACCTGTTTGGTTGATCACCGAAATGCCGACGGGTAGGTGTTTTTCCATTTCAGCCATGATCATGCGGTTGATAGAGTCTGTTCCTCCACCTGCGCCCCATACAACGGCAGTTGTGATGTCGCGGAATGGATATTCTGCCGACATAGAAGCGCTGCCCATTCCAAATGTAATCGCAGCAGCAGCTGCAAGTTTCAATACTGTATTTTTCATGTGTTCCTCCTAAATTCAATATTGGCTGATAAATTACGTATACATTAATAAATAAATTGTCAAATTTATTAATGGATAAATTTAACGTAGCGAAACTGATTTGAGGAAAAATCCAGTAATTCAGGCGTTTAACCCGGTATCTCCATATGATTGGATAGGAGATGAAAACCACGAGTATTAACCAAATGGATTAAATCAATATGGAGTTTTTGCATTGAAATTTCCGGAAAATATTGCATTTCCCGTATAATGCTGCATTGTGTTTACCGGTAATTTATTACCAAATAGGAGGGGCGACCGCTATTTAGCGGTATTGGATACAAGTATTGGGAAGCAAAGTTTAATATGCAGGACGCGAATATCAAAGCTAATGGTAAACTCACGAACCAGAAGCGAAAACCTAATACTTTTCATGCTGTCGACACGCTCAAAGAAATGATCCTCTCAAATGAGCTGCAAGCCGGCACCAATCATCTCGAAGCTGAATTGGCAAGCTTATTAGGTATGTCCAGAACACCTGTTCGCGAGGCGACACTCATATTAGAAGCTCAAGGTCTTGTTTCTGTGATGCCACGACATGGCGTTCGTATTTTATCGATCTCTCCCAAAGATATGACAGAAATTTACCAAATCCTCACAGAGCTTGAATGCCTATCAGCCGATTTGGCAGCCAATAAAAATCATCCCGACGAAGAATTTGAAGATGCTGAAAATGCGATCCGTGATATGGAAGCTGCGCTAAGGGATGCAGATCTCGAGGCCTGGGCGGTTGCGGATGATAAGTTTCATTCAGAATTGGTACGGCTCGGCGGTAATCAGCGTGTCATCAACATATTTGACATGTATACCGATCAGGTAAAACGTGCGCGCATGCTTACATTAAAGTTGCGTCCGATCCCGACCAAATCGAATGAGGATCACCGCAAAGTGTTAGATGCTATCAAGTCTGGTCAGAGCGATGTTGCGGTTAATGTGCATAAAGAACACCGAGTTCAAGCTGGGCAGATGCTTGTTGATTTGCTCGAAAAATTCGGTTTGAGCAATCTATAAAACTCCAATCTTCAAATTGCGACATTTTGAATACGTGCTTCGGACTTGCCAGCGCGTTTTAAATCACTAATGTCACCATAATCTGATCTTATTGACTGAGGTTTTCACCCATGGAAAGAGAATTTGACGGGCTTGATGAAGCTTTCGACAATGATTCAAATGTAATTGAGAATTCTGAACCATTTGAATTGTTCACCAAATGGATGGAACTTGCGGAAAAGCATGAGGTGAATGATCCAAATGCAATGGCTTTATCAACCGTTGATGCCGATGGCATGCCAAATGTACGTATGGTGTTGCTCAAAGGCATGGATGGAGAGAGTTTTACATTCTACACCAATTCAGAATCTCAAAAGGGTAATGAACTTGCACATAATATGAAGGCAGCTTGCGTGTTTCATTGGAAATCATTGCAAAGGCAGATCCGTATTCGGGGAAATGTTGAAATGGTATCAGCAGAAGAAGCAGATGCCTATTTTAATTCTCGTTCTCGCGGCAGCCGTATCGGCGCCTGGGCCAGTCAGCAATCTCGTCCAATTTCGCATCGCAATGAGCTGAAAATGGCCGTCGTGAAAGAAGCTGCGCGCTTTAACATCGGCAAGATTGATCGCCCAGAATATTGGAATGGCTATAGAATTACGCCGACCTATATGGAATTTTGGATGGATAAGCCCTTTAGATTGCATGATCGGGCGATCTTTAAGCGTCAATCGCCGAACGATACTTGGTCTTATTCGAAATATTTCCCTTAAGGGCAAAATGCCTTTGTTTTAAGAAGCCTGGCCATGCTTAAACAAATTGCAGTCAAACCGGGGCAGGGATTGCCTGTTGGTTTTGATATCATTCGGCGTGATATCTCGATATTCAACATTAAATGAATAGGCGACGTTTTCACTATCTAAAATAGATATCGTGTTGTCGTCAAAGGTGTGAAAGCCGCCATAAGGGTGGCAATAGGTTTTTTGATCAAAGAGCCCTAAACTGTCGAGAAATTCAAAGGATCGGCTAATTTCTAGTGTTTGTTCATCTTTGTTTAGTTTGCTCATCACAGGATGCGTATTTGTGTGTGAGCCAAATAGCATGCCCGCATCTTTCATTTGTTTGAGTTGAAATTCCTCAACATAAAATGACGATACTGAGAATTCATAATCAAAAATTTTGCTAAGAACATCGATGAAATTGGTGCGATGCTCATAATCGATAAAATAATTCAGCAAACGCTTGAATTCGGACACGCCCTCGTAATTGGTTTGATTGGTATAAGTCTGTTCATGAAATTCTTTGCGCTTGGCATCAGGGATCATATCAAGATCCACCTGTTTCATTGCTTCTGAGAAAAGTTCTGCGCCGTCAACGGCACCACATAAAAGATGAATACGGTGAACATCTAACATCTTATTATCGATATAAGGTGATGTTGGGACGTAAAAGATGCCCCACAATTCGCGTTTCACAAGTTCAGGAAAAACAAAATCGAAGTGACAGCTTAATGCGTCATCAAAGGTGAGAAACACTTTGCCATCAAGCTTTGGCATCTTGCCAGTTGAAACATAGCTCTGCCACTCCTCATACTCAACAAAGCGATATTTTTTATCGAAGTAATCAAGCTGACGTCGGAAGTTTTCAATGTCCAAGAAACGGAAATTTGGATGCTTTTCATCATATTCCCGCACATAATGGTACATTATCGATTTCATGCGCCCGACATACCTTTATTGGTCACGATATAGGGCAGGTCGTCCGGATTGTAATTCTGGATATAGGTTTCAATCATACGATCAGAGAATTGGTTGTAGAGTTTACGGCATGCATCTTTGTCATAATGCTTTTGAAGATAGAGTTTGCCGTCTGATTGGGGCTGTTTTTCCTTTGTTAAGTGATCAAAGCTCAAAATGAGTTGAACATAGGTATCCGTCATTTTGGTAATCAACCGATTACCAATGGAGTGTGGGCTATCACCCAAATAAATATCCGCCCGAATCTGATGAATGATATTCCCGGTATCGATCCCTTCGTCGATATACATAAAGGTCGCGCCTACCATATCTGGTTCGCCATTGATTAGCGGCCAGATATTTGTGCCAGACCCCCGATAATATGGCGAGAGGCCGAGATGAACGTTGAGGAATTTACCCTCAAACGTTTGGAGCAAATCAGATTTTATCAATGAAGAGCCGTAACAAACGAGCAAATCCGGATTGAGCTCAGTTATTTCTTGGACGATATCTGCGTCATTAATTGCGCCTTTTGTGATTTTTTTCGGATTAGAATGATCGGTCGCTGACGCTAATGTCTGTGCAAAAAAATCATTTTCAGATTGTGTACGCGCGATAACATGCAAGCGTTCGAGTTTGCTTACATCAGGATTATCGTTGACTTGATTGGCGAGACTTTTCTCTACACCTTCGCAATAGGACGCCAAAACCGTAATGCCATCAGATAAAGCGATTTTTGTGCGAAAATATTGGTGACGCATCTCATCACCAGTCAGTATAACGATTTTCATTTGCTCTCCATCGGACGTCTTAAATGATTCACTTGCGACTATAACAAGTTTTATCAGTTGGATATATGTGATGAAGGCGACTAACGGTTTCTACTGTGATCGCGTTGTCTGACCTTGTTCAATAATAACCGGATGAGAAATGGTCTTTTTGGTCTTTGCACCCAAAATCTTAGCAATCAGCAGTGAAGCGCTGTCTTGACCCATCTTATACCGCGGCGTGATTGCTGTTGTAATTCGTTTGGCCAACACCTCGTTAATCGCAAGACCGTTATATCCTATGATGCCGATATCTTCGGGACAGGAAATACCATTTTGTTCACAATACATCAGGCCACCAAATGCCATATTGTCATGTAAATAACAGATGACATCTGGGTTGATGGTTTCATCTTCGAACAAACGTTCTGTTGCCTTATAACCCGCCTCAAAGGTTGCTGACATTGCATCGCGATCTTGAGCGCAAAACTGATAGCCCTCATCATCAAAACTCATTTCTAGGCCCTGAAACCGTCGATCTGCGCGCGGATCTTTACCGCTTCGCACACCAACATAGGCTGGGTTTTTATATCCCAGCTCGGTGAGGTGAGTACCCATTTGGGCACCGGCTTTGACATGATCAACACCAACACAAAGATCGATTGGATCCTTTGTATAATCCCAGATTTCCAAAACAGGGATTTTCGCGCGGCGCAAAGCATCTCGAGTACGTTCGCTATGATCAACACCGGTCAGAACCAAGCCAGCGGGTTGCCAGGAAATCATTCGCTCTACCCAAGCTTCCTCATGGCTTATTGAGTAATCAGACACATCAATGATGGTTGCAAATCCGGATTTCTCCAATGTCGAACGCATGCCGTCGTAGATCTCAGAAAACACGGTACCAAAAAGTGTAGGGACAGATACACCAACCAGGTTGGAACTGGAGGCTGCAAGCGAAACAGCCACGTTGTTTGGATAGTAGCCAATGCGTCGCGCGATCTTTAGAATCTGCTCTCTTTTCTTTTGTGAGATTCCTTCAACACCTCGCATAGCACGGGAAACACTCATGATGCTCACGCCCGCTGCTTGCGCAACATCTTCAATTTTTGGTTTCGGTTTCTGTGGCATTTAATTATTATATTTCAATACATTATTTTGTTTATTTAATGTGAATTTCGTTACGTTTACGTTAGCGCTAACGTAGTTTATTCATAACCTCGGTTGCTTGAGAATGCAAATTCCTATCTCATAATGACAGATTTATTTGCAGCGCGGCTCTGGGAGGGAAAAGCACTTTGCCCGAAATTATGCTCCAACAGGTCGAGAAGAGTTATGGTTCAGTTCGTGTACTGCCTCCTCTCGATCTAAAACTCAATGATGGTGAATTTACCGTTTTGGTCGGACCTTCAGGTTGCGGCAAATCCACAACATTGCGGATCTTGGCTGGTTTGGAAACTTTATCCGGTGGTGAGATCTTCTTCGATGGTAACCCCATCAGCAAATTGGAACCAAAAGATCGCGACATTGCGATGGTGTTCCAGGATTACGCACTTTACCCTCATATGAATATCGCCAAAAACATGTCTTTCGCCTTGCGTCTTCAAAAACGCCCGCAGTCAGAGATTGACCAGAAGGTGAAGGCAGTCGCTGATATGCTCAATATTGGTCATTTGCTTGACCGGAAACCTGCGGAACTGTCCGGTGGTCAGCGTCAGCGTGTCGCTATGGGCCGTGCTTTGGTGCGTGACGCGTCTACCTTCTTGTTTGATGAGCCTTTATCGAACTTGGATGCAAAGCTCCGCGCGAAAATGCGGACTGAGCTCGCTGAAATGCGTCAGAGCATCAATAAGAACATGATTTATGTGACACACGATCAAGTCGAAGCGATGACACTTGGTGATCGGATTGTGGTGATGTGCGACGGTATTATCCAACAGCAAGGATCACCGGAAGAGCTATTTAAAAGCCCGGTCAATAAATTCGTTGCTGGCTTCATGGGTAGCCCGACCATGAATTTCCTTGATGGGTCATTATCTCAGAAGAACGATCAAGTTTGGGTCTCAGGAGATGGTTTTTCTATGCCGTTATCGGCAGAGTTATCATCCAAGCTGAAAGATGCCAAAGATAGTGATGTCTATGTCGGCATTCGTCCATCATCACTGAGCTTAGATAATGACCTAGACGCCAGCATTACGCTTAAAGTGAGTGTTGCTGAATATTTGGGGACAACATCGGTCTTATCCACACGCTGCGGCAATGCCGAAGTGTTGGTTGAAATTAATAGTACGCGCCGCGTTCAGTCTGGCGAAACTGTTACCTTTGGCGTGAAGCCGGAGGACATCATGATCTTTGATCGCAAATCAGAAATCCGTTTTTAACATCCATTTTGAACAACAGTATATTGGGAGGATCTTATGCTGAAAACCATATCTAAAATTGCCGGAGCGACTGCTGGACTAGCAATGCTAGCCACAACTGCGCTTTCTAACCCTTACAAGGAATATGAAGGTACAACGCTTGTTGTGAACTTCCCTGCACACCCGCACTATAATGCTGTGATGCAGATCCTGCCTGAATTTACTAAAGAAACAGGCATTGAAGTTGAAGTTGATCAATTGCCATATTTGAAAATGCGTGAGCGTCAAACACTTGAATTGGCTCAAGACGAAGGTGATTACGATCTGATCGCATATGTGGTCTTCTCAAAAGCCGATTATGTTTACGCTGACCAGCTTGAAAATTTAGCACGTTACTTCATGAACCCTAAATTGGCGGACCCAAGCTATGATGCAAGCGATCTGATCGATGGTTACGTCTATAATATTGGTTTTGCCGGTGGTAATAAAGGTTATCTTGAAGGCAAAACAGGTTCATTGTTTGGTGTGCCTTACGGTTCAGAAACATCAGTTTTGGGCTATCGCACAGACATCTTCGAAAAGCATGGCCTGAAAGTTCCTGAAACTTATGATGAATTGCTTGAAACAGCCTGTAAAATTCCTGAGCTAGAGCCAGGCATGGGTGGTCTCTCATCACGCGCTGCGTCTGGTCACCATGCATCACACGCATTCTTGCTACACCTTGCACCACTTGGTGGCCGTGTGTTTGATGATAATTGGAACCCAATTGTCAACAATGATGCAGGCGTTCAAGCAGCCAACGCACTTAAGCAAATTGTTGATTGCGGTCCAGAAGGTGCATCATCATTCGGCTTTGGTGAAGCGCTTGGTTCATTCCTAAATGGTGATACTGCCATGTTCCTCGATACAACTGTTGTTGCTGGCCAGATCAACGACCCATCAAAATCAAAAGTTGTTGGTAAAGTTGGTTGGGCAATGCACCCAATGGGCACACGTCGTGGTTCACAAACAGGTGGCTTCGGTATCGGTATTCCAAAAAATGCTGAAAACAAAGAAGCAGCCTTCTTGCTTATGCAATGGCTCACATCCAAGCAAGGCGACAAACTTGTAGCGCTTGCTGGTGGTAACCCATCTCGCTTCTCAACACACGCAGATGCAGATGTAAACGCGAAGTTCCCACACATGGCGACTTTTGGTGAAGCACTTAAATATGCCGATCCAGACTGGCGTCCAATCATCCCAGTTTGGGGTAAAATCAACGCTGATATCGGCACAACTTTGTCAAAAGTTTTGACAGAAGATCTAGATATCAAAGAAGCGCTTGATGGCGTTGCAGAACGCACCAAAGCTGTGATGGAAGAAGCCGGTTACTACACCTGGCAATAGTTTCCTCCAAGAACTCGCGAGGGTCCGTCTTTAGGGGGCGGGCCCACCTTTTAAAACACCTCTTATTGGTTTTTGGCAATTACGATGAATAATGCTTCTATAAATCGACTAGCGCCGTTTGTGTTTTTAGCACCTGCTGCAATTATTATGCTGATCGCGCTGTTATATCCGTTGCTTTACATGGTCTATGGATCGTTCCGTGAATGGGACCCAAGTCAAACCATTGGCGAAACGGAATTCGTCGGCTTTAAAAACTATATCACGCTTCTCAATGATCCGTCTTTTCATGAGAGCCTAGGTGTTACACTTAAATTTGCATTCGCCGTTGTTTCTATCGAAATGTTGCTCGGGGTAGGGCTTGCACTGCTTCTTGATCGCAATATCCGCGGCATCTCTATTTTAAGAACTATGTTCATTTTGCCAATGATGATCGCCCCCGTGGTTGTCGGTCTCATGTGGCGCTATATGTATCACCCAACTGTAGGCACATTTAACCGCTTTTTGAAATCCATGGGGTTTGAAGGGGTGGATTGGCTCGGCCAACATGCTCTGATGTCGATTATCATCGCCGATATTTGGCAATGGACACCATTTATTTTCATTCTCACGCTCGCTGCGCTTCAGTCTTTGCCAAAATCGACGCTGGAAGCTGCGCGTATTGATGGCGCCACCGGTTGGCAACAAATTATCTATATTAAAATACCTCTGATGATGCCGGTTCTCATCGTCACCTGTCTGCTTCGTTTGATTGATGCGTTCAAAGTGCTTGAGGTGATTTTGGTCATGACTGAAGGTGGTCCTGGTCTCTCAACAGAAATTCTCGCGCTTAGAATTTCGCGGACTGCGACCGAATTCCGAGAGCTTGGTGTGGCGGCTGCGATGTCGAACTACCTATTGATTTTACTACTTATTTTTACACTTTCGATGATTGCCTACAATAAATATGTCGAAAATCGAGCAGCGCGTCTGCGGGCTGCAAAAGAGGGGGATGCATAATGTCTGGTGCCACTAAAAATTACGACAAACAGCATCCAGGTTATTTCGCCCTATTAGCTGCACTTGTGTTCATGGCCGTTGGCCCGGTCGCCTTAATGTTCGTTAACTCATTCAAGCTTGATGTTGATATCCTGTCCGGCACATCAGGATTGTTGTTCCTACCAACGATCCAAAACTATGAAACAGCCTTGTGTGATGTATTGCCTTATGAGCTCGATCACTTGGATTTCTGCTCGCTTAAATTTGGCGGTTCGCTCATCAATTCGTTGGTAATTGCGCTCATCTCAACGATCCTAACCTTAGTAATCGGTTGTATGGCAGCCTATGCGCTGGTTCGCTTTAGATTTATGGGACGTGATGTTGTCTCAGGCGGTACGCTGATGGTCCGCATGGTTCCACCTGCCGTTCTATTGGTACCAGTTTTCGGCCTTTGGAACAATGAATTCTGTATTGATAAAACATCATTTTTGGGTGCGCTGATCCGCGATACGTTTGGTGGACGAGGGGATGTTTGTCTTGCAGGAACGCATTCAGGGATCATTCTCATCTATGTTGCGATGAACCTTCCTTTCGTGATTTGGATCTTGCAGAGCTTTATTGTTCAGGTCCCACGTCAGCTTGAAGAAGCAGCACGCATTGATGGCGCAGGGCCCTATCGTGTCTTCTTCTTGATCGTCTTGCCGCTCATTAAGCCTGGTCTTGCTGCTGCTGCGATCTTTACATTCCGCATTGCCTGGAACGAATACCTGCTCGCCAGTGCATTGTCTGATCGCGATACAAAAACAGTGCCGATCCTGATCGTAAACAATATGTCCGAATTCAATATTGAATGGGGCGTGATCATGGCTACTGGTATGTTGCTCGCTATCCCGCCGATCATCTTTACTCTCTTTGCTTCACGCCAGATCATCACCGGCATGACAGCGGGTGCGGTTAAAGGCTGATATTACAATGGAATGGTTATTGTCCCCCATTGATCCCAGTCGGCTTCACGAGATAAGCCAGGGCGTCTCTTGGCACGCCCGGCTAATGGTCGCGACTTGGTCTTTTTTAATCCCATTGGGCATTTTATCGGCGAGATTCTTTAAGATCATGCCGAAACAAAAATGGCCTGAGGAGCTGGATAACCAGACCTGGTGGAAAAGCCATCTGATCTTTCAATATTTCGGTGGTGTGCTCATTGTTGCCGCTATGTGGCTCGTTTGGGGTGAAACTGGTAGCTATGAGAATGCGTTTTTTCACAAATGGGTGGGCTGGCTGACAATTGTTTTGTGCTCAGCGCAATATTTGGCTGGTTGGCTTCGCGGATCTAAAGGTGGACCAACTGAGGTTGAGCGCACGGGCACAATTCGCGGTGACCATTTTGATATGACACCACGCCGAAACGCCTTTGAATATTTCCACAAAAGTGTTGGCTATCTATGCCTCTTTGTCGCCTGGCTCACGACATTATTTGGATTATGGCTCGTCAATGCTCAAATTTGGATGTGGATCGTGATCATCGCATGGTGGATCGTCTTGTTCTTGGTATTTGTCAGACTTCAAAAAGCAGGACGCGCCTTTGATACCTATGAAGCGATATGGGGCGATGATCCGGAACTACCTGGCAATCGTGTTAAAACCATTGGCTGGGGTATCAAACGTAAGACCATGGGCGATTAATAATCGCCAATCAAAAAAAGCTCTGAAAATGCAAACAGCCGCTGAATTTTCATCCAGCGGCTGCTCTTTGTCTTGGGATCAATTAGCCTGAAATCAGGTTTGGTAATGTGAGTGATATTGCTGGAACATATGTGATCAACATAAGTGCAATGAAAATTGCGATATAGAACGGCCAAATGGTTTTGACAGCCTTCTCTATCGGTAATTTACCCACTGCGCATCCGGCAAATAAACAGGTGCCAACCGGTGGTGTACACAATCCCAAACCAAGATTGACGAGCATCATGATCCCAAATTGAATTGGATCCATCCCTAAGCTTGATGCCACAGGCAAGAAGATAGGTGTACAGATGAGGATTAGCGCGGCCATATCCATGATCATGCCCAAAAGCAAAAGCACGGCATTAATCATAAGAAGGATTAAAATTGGATTGTCCGTAATGCCAGTCAGCAATTCAACCGTCTTGGTAGGTATGCGATAGAATGTGAGCATATAAGCAAAGGCACCGGCACAAGCGATCAAGATCATTACCATTGATGTGGTGCGCACTGATGAAACAACTGCGATCTTAAAGTTATCCCATGTGATGTTGCGATAAACTAAAAGCGTGACAATGAATGCGTACATTGCACCAAAAGCACCAGATTCAGTGACTGTGAACACGCCAGACAGCGTGCCGCCAACAATGATGATTGCCGTCATTAAACCAGGGATGGCACTGGCAAAGTTGAGTGCCAGGATCTTCCATCCTGGGAATTTTTCAGCACTATAGCCGCGTTTTACCGCAACGAAATATGCTGTTGCCGCAAGACATAAACACATCAATATGCCTGGAACGACTCCAGCTAAGAACAATTTTGAGATGGATACAGCACCGCCCGTTGCGAGCGCGAAAATAATCATATTGTGGCTGGGTGGAATGATAATTCCAGCAATTGACGATGTCACAGTCACGTTGACTGCATAATCGGCATCATAACCTTTGTCTTTCATCACCGGGATCAAAATTGAACCAAGCGCAGAAATATCAGCAATGGCGGACCCTGAAATGCCACCAAAGAGCATAGATGAGAATACGTTCACAACGCCCAAACCACCGCGGACGGCACCAACAGCTGATTGTGCAAAGCGCACCAAGCGCATGGCAATGCCGCCATGGAACATGAGGTCACCGGCGAAAATGAAAAATGGTATCGCCATCAGCGAGAAGACATTGATCCCTGAAATAATGCGTTGGAAACCAACGAGAAGGGGCAGACCTTCATACCAAAATGCAGCCAATGATGCGATGCCAAGCGCGAACGCAACGGGCATGCCAATGATAACGGAAACCGCGAAAGTCCCCAGTAATAACGCCAATCCCATGCGATTATCCTTGTTCTATGCTGTCGTGGCGTTCATCTGTGCGAGTAAACACGCGAATAAGATGTCCGACTGAGATTAGAAAAATAAGTGCACCGCATATTGTTAAAGGGAGCGAGCGTAACCCTTCATTCCATTCAAGAAGTGGAATGAGTGCGCGCCATTTAAATACGGTCAAATCAATGCCGTACCAGAACATGAGCCCGCCAAATACCATCATCAGAAAATCCGAAACCACAACGAAGACAAGGCGGATGTTTTCTGGAACAATGCTTCTAAAAACCACAACCGACAAATGCGTGTGCTGATGTACGCCGGCGGTTGCTCCGAAAAATGCGATCACCATAACCAAGAGAAGGGAGAGTTGTTCAACCCATGTTGGCGTATCGTTTAATACATAACGGCCAAACACCAGCCAAGCGAATAGAACTGTCATTAATACGAGCGCAGTTCCGGCAAGGATGAAACATATCTTTGTTATGAAATCAAACGCCGAATTCATTTTGCGAATGAACGTATTTTGCGTTTCGGATTGTGTCATCTAAATCCCTCCAAGACGAAGACGCCTGACACGCATTGCGAGGCCAGACGCCTTGTTTTTCTAACTGAAGACGAGTTTACTCAGTTGATTGAGCAAGTTCGACAAGTGTCTTCATGTCTGGGTTTGCAGCCAAATATTCGTCATAAACAGCAGCCATTGCTTCTTGGAATGGTGTTTTGTCTGCAATTTCGTTGACCGAGATACCAGCAGCTTCAACGTCTTTACGCGCTTTATCTGTATCAACAGCCCATAGCTCGCGCTGGTAAAGCGCAGCTTCTTGTGCAGCAGCTTTAAGAGCAGCTTGCATGTCAGCTGACAAAGCTTCGAATTTTGCAGTGTTTACACATATGCACTCAGGAATGATCAAGTGCTCACTCAATGAGTAGTTCTTTGTCACTTCAAAATGACCCACACTCTTATATGACGGGAAGTTGTTTTCTGCAGCATCAACAACGCCAGTTTTCAAAGCTTGCTGAACTTCAGAGAACGCCATTGGTGATGGGTTGCCACCCAATGCTGAAATCATGGATGTGTAAAGGTTGTTGTTCATCACACGAACTTTTAGACCGACTACATCAGCAGGTGTGTTGATGGCTTTTTGTGCGTAGAATGAACGTGCGCCTGCATCAAACCATGCAAGTGGCAATAGATTTTCAGCAGCCATAGCTTTTGAAATGATGTCGCCAGCTTCACCTTCCATGACACGGAACATGTGCGGCACGCTTTTGAAGATAAATGGTAGTGAAACAAGGTTTGCTTCGTTGACCATTGGGCCGATTGGACCCATTGAGAAGTTACCGACATCGATCGCGCCAATACGAACTTGCTCAAGTGCATCTGGCTGTGTGCCTAGAACACCGCCGTGGAAGACTTCGATCTTAACTTCGCCGTTTGTTTTTTCCGCAGTCAGTTCAGCAAAGCGATCCATAGCACCTGTATTTGGATGTCCATCATTATGGATGTTCCAAGCGCGCCATTCAGCAGCGGCTGCTGCACCACATAAAAGTGATAAGGCAGTTGCGGCTCCTAGAAGCTGAGTTGATAGTTTTTTGTACATGATTTCCTCCCTGTACTGTTTAGATAAGTATCTGAATTCATTCGAATTCTTATTACGAAAAGAGTGTGCCGCCATTGATGTCGACATTCGTTCCGGTAATAAATGCAGCGCTGTCGGATGCTAAAAATGCAGCTAAATTGGCAACATCCTCTGGCGATCCTTCGCGCTTTAATGGGGTGATATTCGCAACATGCTTGCGCACGTCAGATTTTGTGAAAATGTTATGAAAATCTGTATCAATCATGCGAGGGCAGATCGAATTCACCCTAATTTTTGGCCCCAATTCTTTGGCCAGAGCACGCGTGAATGTCATGACAGCACCTTTTGATGCTGCATAAGCTGACGCGCCTGGTCCACCGCCATCGCGACCAGCTTGACTTGCCAATCCAACAATGGATCCACCGTCATTCATATAAGGCAGCACTTCTTTTGCGGCACGCATGAAAGATGTCGCGTTGAGCGCCACCACATAGTCCCATGCTCAAGATCCATCTCAGCGAGGGGCTTCCGTGCGACGAGACCGCCTGTAACATGAACAAGAATATCGATCTTGCCAGTAAAACTTTGAACCGTTTTTCCAACAAGAATGGAAACATCATCTGCAGAAGTCATATCTCCCTGCAAGGCGAAGGCTTTCTCGCCAGACGCTTTGATTTCTTCCACCGCGCTTACTGCGCCTTCGGATGAGCTATGATAGTTTATCGCTACCGATGCGCCGCATTGCGCAAGTTTAATTGCACAGGCACGACCGATGTCTCTGCCACCAGCTGTTACAATGGCGACTTTTCCATTCAAGTCTATTGGTTGTGCGACCGCTAAACCCATTTTCTCCTCTTGTTCGCAACCTTGTTCAATTCCTGGTCGCGTTACGTCTGCATATTGCGCATATTAGAAGACTAGTATACTAGTATTGTCAAGTAGGATTTTCTCAGTTATGATAATTTGAAACGTTGAAATGCAGTTTTTGCTTTCAGCTGTTTGATGCGGGAAGAGGGGGATATTCAGGCTTTGACTACTTGCAAGGCCTTGAAATTCGGGATATCCAAAATGCTGTTAATAGCGGGGAGCGAAAGATAAATTTCATGCAGGACATAGCGGAAAAATTTGAAAGACGTACAGCCACAGATATTGTCTTTGACAAATTGTATGAAGATATCACCACCTTAAATATGCTGCCCGGCACCAAATTGTCCGAATCGGACATAGCAAAACGTTTTGGTATTTCCCGCCAGCCTGTCCGAGACGCTTTTAACCGACTTGAAAATCTAGACCTGCTTCTCATTCGCCCACAGCGCGCGACTGAAGTGCGCGGGTTTTCCATGGAGCTAATTGGTCACGCACGTTTTGTCCGCTTAGCTGTCGAGCTTGAGGTTATTCGCCACGCCTGCACGATATGGGATGACAGTAAAGCTGCTATACTTGAAGAAAATTTGGAAAAACAACGCCAATGTCTGCGTAATGGACAAGCGGATCGTTTTCATTCAATAGACTATGATTTTCATAAATTGATTTGTGAACTGGGTGGTTGCTCTCTTGCATTTACGACCATTGAAGAAAGCAAACAAAAAGTCGATCGTTTATGTGTATTAAGTTTGGATCGTAAAGATGAGTTTGCCATTCTCCTTGATGATCATATCCGGATAGCCGAAGCACTGAAAAATCGGTCGCCGGAATTGGCAACAGATGTAGCGCGGACGCATTTAGCGCGACTTGATGCAACGATTGAACAAATTCATACCAATCACACGGAATATTTTGAATGATACATCACAAACCATTGGTTGGCGAAAAAATCGAGCCATTTGAGATCAACGTCTTAGGTGCTGGCGACGCTGTTACAATTGGTGGAGACAAAGATCGCTGGACAATGTTGGTTGTCTACCGCGGCAAACATTGCCCGCGCTGCAAACGATATTTGAATAAACTTAATGACATGCTGACCGATTGGACAGCGATCATGGATGTCGTGGTTGTTTCAGCGGATACCCAAGAAAAAGCGATGGCCGATCAGGAAGAATTTGGTTGGAAGTTTGAACTCGGTTATGGGCTTGAAGTTGACCGCATGCGCAAGCTCGGCCTTTATGTTTCAGAACCACTTTCAGAGGCTGAAACAACTGATATGTTTGCTGAACCCGGCACCTTCGCGCTGCGTCCAGATGGTTCTTTGATGCTGGTGGATATTTCCAATGGTCCAGCGGCACGACCAGATTTGGTTGAACTGTTAGATGGCATGAAATTTAATATTACCAATGATCGACCGGTAAGAGGAACAGCTTAGAAATAAGCAGGATATCCGGCAGAATTCATAGCATTACTTATATAGGACAAAAACGGCTCCAAATTACGCGGGAGCCGTTTAACGCATTTGGAGTATTGCCTTAAATATTGGAGATCAGCTCCAAAATGTCGACAGCTGTGTCGTCTTCATCTTCAGTTAGCGAAGCGATGAAGTCTTCTTCCTCATCATCGTCTTCAAACAAAGCTTCAATTGTGGCGGCTTCGGTTGATTGAACCTCACCACCGCCACCTTGTTTACCACCACCTGGAGGTGGAGGCGGGCGGTTGCCACTTGGCTCTTGTCCCATCATCATTGAGCTGATGGAGCTTTCGGCATTCATTGATGTGGTGCTTGGACCGCCGCTCATTTCACCTTCGCCACCTTCTCTTGGCGGTGGAGGTGGACGACGTCTTGCTTCTTCGGTGCCTTCAGTGGCTTCTTCCAGTCCGACCATTTGGGTGGATTGGTAATACGTATTTGTTGATATTGCTGATATCATAGGGTTACCCTCTGTTATTGAATATATCAATTAACTTGAAGCTTGTTGCTTCCGCCCCACAACACGTATAGTTGTATTTCTGCATAGTTTACAATTTGTTAATTTTTTATCTGAATAATTGGGGTAAAACGCGTTATTCTTCCAAATACAGCAAATAAAAACAGTGATATACAGTATTGTTTAGTATAGATTTCATGTGTGAGAACCCGTTATCGTTACTATAAAAATATCATAATGATGATCAATATGCGTTTGATTTATTTGATGAGGACCATAAATAACGTTCTGGTTGTGCTGGAATGTTCCTGTATTTCAGATATATTATAGTGCTTGATCTTCTTGCATTAAAGAATGCAGTTGCGTTGATTAAAACTTACCAACGCATAAACACTTATCGAAGGAGTTTTATTCTTGCTTGCGACAATCTGGTTTAGTCAGCGGAGTTAGCAAACATTCAGATCAGTTATTGTTAAGGCTCTATCGCCGCGGCAAGCCTTTTAAACATGCGCGTTGTGCTGTTTTGTTCATCTTCTGCATTCCATTCAACAGTCGCCATTACATCTGATTGCATCAGGCTTGTGAAGCCGTGCAATAGTGACCAAATGAACAACGCATCATGTTTTATAGGGTCGACAACATCATTTGGTAATTCTCTCATGCGCATAGTATCGAGCCGATCTTTAAGCAACGAGAATGCGATTTGGCTTTCCTTGAGCATGTCAGGATGTTGGTTCATAGGAGGGAGAGGTGTATTGAACATCAATCTGTATTTAAGCGGGCTGTTCTGCGCAAATTCTAGGTAAGAGAAACCCATGTTAAGCAAATCTTCTTCGGGGCTGTCGCATTTAGGACGCGCGCGTAGGTGATCTGCAAAGTTATTAAAGCAGCGAGCGACAACAGCGGCCAGAATGTGATTGCGGGATTGGAAATGCTTATAAGGGGCTTGGTGCGATACGCCTAACCGCCGGGCAATATCCCGCATACTGAGATTTTCAATACCGTTTTCTTCAATGACTTCAAAGGCCGCATCAATAATTTGATCTTTTAGGTTTTCCGACTTTGTCTTTGCCATTTTATCGCTTTGTCATGCCTGTCATCACTTGTGTCAAAATCATACTACGTATACGCCTAGGCAAGGTCGCAAGTCCATATCCCAATAGCTTCGATTGAAATCCTGGGCGTATCGTTCGTGCATTGCCAAGAGCTTTCAGCGTCGCTATTGCGACATTCATTGGTGAGGCAGCACTTCCCATTTGCATGTTTGCACGTTCTGCAAAGCCAGTTGCAACAGGTCCAGGCGCACTGGAAAGTACATCAACTCCAAAGGGTTTAAGTTCAATTGCCAAACCCTCTGCAAAACTTTGAACGAAGGCTTTACTTGCTGCATAGGTTGTTGAACCAGCCACTCCCTGAAAGGCAACGATTGAACTCAGAAAAATCATGCCACCCCGTCCGCGAACAGTCATCTTTTTCGCTAATGGGTGTGCAAGTTCAGTTAATGACCTGCAATTCAAGTCGATCATATTAAGCTCGGTTGCAACATCTAAATCGTGAAATGGGCCGAGGGTTCCGAATCCAGCATTTGCTATTTATAGCCCAATATCGAGGTCTTCTATCTCGCGATTTAAAGCGATTATACCTTTGGTATCCGACAGATCCGTCGAGATGATCAGCGTTTCGACCCCATATTGTTTATGAATGTTTTCCCCAATCACATTTAATTCTTCCATGCGACGCGCCACGAGCACGATGTTCATACCCTTCGCTGCGAGTATTTTCACCATTTCTAGCCCAATGCCATTCGAGGCACCTGTAACCAGTGCCCAGGGACCATATTTTGATAGGAATAGATTATCTTTAGACATTGATTGATCTTTCATAAGTGTTGACAGTGTCTACTTGATAAGCAAATTAGTAGACGCTGTCAACTTACAGACAGTTAAACTGTATTTTTTGCAATCGAATTTTCTAAAAAAATGTTGCTTGGGAAAAATTCGCGAAATCGATGGGTAAAGAAAGAAAACACAAGTATTAATTGATTACACATGATTATGCGAGATAGTAGTTTGTGAGTTATTGAAAAGGAACTACGCGATAATAAAGTTCTAGTTTCGCAAACGAAGACGAGTTCAAATGGTTACTTATAAAATGTTATTACAATACGTGTCGCTGAATATGATTGCGTTAATCTGCGTTTTATTTTCGCCCAATACAGCTCTTTCAAACGAGGCGAGCTGCCCAGAATATGCTGTTTATCATACAACAACACCGCAAAGACCTGCGTCCAGCGACAAGTATCTGCAATCGATAGAACTAAATGAATCAGAGGCAAAGAGTGCGGACATAATTTTGCTTGGAGATTCGCTTACGCGCTCCTGGAAGTCGAAAAATCTTGAGAAGAAACTTAACGGCATAAAGGTTCTAAATCTTGGGATCGGCGCCGATCGCACGCAACAAATTATTTGGCGTTTAAAGCACATGGGTATGTCTGATTATAACCCGAAATTTGTTGTGCTTTGGATTGGTACTAATAACTTGCGGACGGATCCCGCTTGCGCAATATCTGAAGGTATTATCGAGATAATAGATATTTTGACCAAAAGCTGGAACGAAAGCACAATCATCGTTTTAGAAACACCACCGCGTGGGCTGGATTTTTCAGCATATATGCCAGAACGACTTGAAATCTATGAAGCTGCAAAAGAGAAGTATACCGACAAGAATGTATTATTTTTAAATGTTGATGATGCTCTCACATGTGGTGGTATGCGCAAATTTAGCGATGAATATCATGAACGCATCAAGATATATAAAAACGTACCTAGTCCTTGCGCGTCGTACAAAAAAGATCTTTTGCATCTAACCAATGATGCTTATGAAATATTGAATGGTAAAATAAGCGAGATAGTTGCTTCACCAGTTGAGTAGAATAAGGATAATTCTTCAGTCACTTTTCTGGAAATGCTCAACTTGGCAGTAACTTACCGATATTTTGAACTGCTTCCACAGAAATTGGCTTATTTATATATTCTTTAACAACATCAAACTTATTGGCATTTTCCAAGTCTTGTGGGTCTAAGGAACTTGTAACCATGACAACAACGACCTTCGCAAAACTGTCGCCAAACTCAGCATAGGCAGCCTCTAAAAATTCAAAACCGTTCATCTGCGGCATGTTAATATCCAAGAAGATTACATCGATTTCACAGGTGTTTGGATCTTTCAGATATTCCAATGCGTCAGCTGCATAGTAGAATGAGATTATTTCACTGAAAATGCCGGCGTCATTGATTGTTTTGTGGTGGAAAAACTGATCCATCTCATCATCATCGACAATCATGGCCACGCACATACGTTCTATATTTGACATAGGTTGACCCCGCTCAGTTTTTACTGGGCATTTAAGCGAATTTTTTCAATGGTGCCGTCTTGTTCCAATCTTTTAATAACCTCGTCAAATTGGTTTCTATATTTGTTTGCACCTGACACTTTCGAGAAACCAAAAAATGACTGTCGCATGGAAATTGGAACTTTGACCGGGACTAAAGTGTAAGAAAGTTTCTTTTGTTCAATAACAAATCGACCAACATTGTCGTCAATTGCAATCAAATCAACGCGTTGTTTTTGCAAAAGAGCAACTAAAATATCCATATCGCGTGCGCGCTGAATACCTGATTTTCTCTCGAATTCAGTTTCCATATCTTCGTTAATATGCCCCCCATTGAGCATACCGAGTTTGAGATGGGAAATGTCCTCGAATTTTCCAGACCATTCTATACCGTTGGGATGTTTTTCTACATTGTACCAAAAGGTTGAAAGTTGCGGGAATGTACCTATTGAAAACTCTAAATATTCTGAACGTTCGTCATTCTTAAACAATGGTAAGATACCATCAACATTACCTAATCGCGCCTCAACCTGGCAACGCTTCCAAGGCATTAACGTAACGCTAGCATCTAGACCATTAATTTGATCAACCACTGCTTCAAGAAGATTAACTTTCAATCCTCCATCAGGTGTTCCTGCTGTTCCTAACGTGTATGGGGGATATGGATCATAACAGAATTTAAGCAATTTACCCTCGGCCATAGCCATTTGCGGGGTAAACCATGACAGGACCAAGATCGTGCATAATGTGGCGAGTTTCAAAGATTTCTCAGTTGTGACGCTCATATCAAACCTTGCATGTCCTAGTTTTTATATCTAATTTTTAACCACACTGTAACACTGATTCGAGTAAATGGAGTAATATAAGACAAAGCTTACTAAAGTGGGGCGGATTATATTGAACAATTATTTGAGTTTAATCCAAAAGAGCTTCGGAAATAGTCTTGCTCGAAGATTTGTCTTCATCACGCTTTTATGTAGCTCTATTCTAGCGCTCTTTATTACCTGTGTTCAGCTTTTTATTGATTTTCGAAATGAACAAGCTTTACTTGGCAATTCAATACGTAAAGTTGAAACAGCGATTGTTCCAAGTCTTACTGAAAGCCTGTGGTCTCTAGATGACATTTTGGTTGAGTCTCAATTGTCTGGGATCACGAATGTTGAGGGTGTTTTATGCGCAAAACTTACCGATAGCGAAGGCAGAATCTACAACACTGGTGATCAAACACTTCCAGCGTCTGAAACACATTTATTCGTTTTGACGAAGGATAATTCAGGCGAGCTAATTCCAATTGGCGAACTCACCATTGGTATAACCTATGAGCATATTTACGATGAGTTATTCAACCGAGCGATCATAATCTTTTTGACGAATATGCTCAAAACTCTGATGGTCGCTTGCATTATCCTTGTCGTCTACCAGTTGCTGATTGGGAGACATTTAAATGACATCACTCGATTTGCGATAAATTATGATCCAGAGAATCCAAAAGACAGTTTCCGCCTAAATAGAAACACGGATTATTCAGATGAGTTTTCCAAACTTGAGGCGGCCATTAATGTTTGGGTTGATACCAATATATCCCATACACAAAAGCTGAAGCTTGCGAATGACGACATAAACAATATCAATAAAGAATTATCCACGTTTACCTACTCACTCTCTCATGATCTAAAGTCGCCCATCAACACGGTCAATGTGTTATTAAATGAAGTAATGAAGTCCAATAGTGACATCGCAGATAACGAATTTAAGTTTTTGATGAACTCTGCATTGAAAACAAATCAACGAATGGCGAAGATCATCGACGATACGCTTCAATATGCACGTGCAAATGACGAAACTAAGCTTAATGATATCGTGGACACGAATGAAATTATGCAAGAAATTCTCCATGATTTGGATGGTGAAATTTCAGCCGCTAATGCTGACGTCCAAATTGATGAAATGCCATCGATAAAAGGTAACAGCGTCTTAATTCGAACACTGTTTCAAAATCTAATTTCGAATGCAGTTAAATTCAGAGCAACGGACCGCAAACCAAAAATTAAACTGGTTTGTAACGATAGTTCAAATGGGTTTTGCGAAATTCAAATCGAAGATAATGGGATCGGGATAGATCCCAAATATTACGCAAAGATATTCAAACAGTTCGAAAAACTATATACCTACAACGAATATCCTGGCACAGGATTAGGACTTTCTGTCTGTCGTAAGATCGTCGACAAACTTAATGGCAGTATACATCTGATTTCTAAAATTGATGGCGGCACAACATTTACCTTAAAACTGAAAACAGCCTAGATCGCTATGATTTTTAAGTGTTTCTCCCTTACAAGCATCATCCTATAAAAACATAGCTATGATAACCTTTTTCGCTACTTGACGTTCGGCAAATCTGTGTGATTGTTTGAAGCGAAGTCGAGGGAGGATTTTTTGAAGCCAAAAACTACCGTGCTTGTTGGCGCAGGTATGGTTGCCAAAACGCACATGGCAGCTTGCGTTGATAGCGAATTTGTTCATTTAAAAGGTATTGCGGCTCGTTCAGTTGAAAGCGCTTGGCGTTTGGCAGATTTTGGTCAAGCTGAATATGGCATAGGATTTCAAGTCTACGAAAATCTTGACGCTGTGATCACAGATGCGGAGGTCGATTTTGTTATCATTGCAACGCCGCCCAATGCCCGTTTATCTTTGATCGAACCTCTCGCGCAAAATGGCAAACATATCCTACTGGAAAAGCCTGTCGGCCGAACTTCAAAGGAAGCCGAAATGGTCGTGCAGGCATGTGCTGTCGCCAATGTTGAGCTTGGCGTGTTTTTTCAACATCGTGCCCGCGAAGCTTCAATAAAAGCGGCTGAGATTATCCAATCCGGTGAATTTGGACGATTATGCGTTGCAGAATTTGATGTCCCGTGGTGGCGAGAACAAAGTTATTATGATGAACCTGGGCGAGGCACCTATGGAAGAGATGGGGGTGGCGTGCTTATTAGCCAAGCCATTCACACAATTGATCTTGGTTTGAGCCTAACTGGACCCGTGCGTTCTGTAACAGCAATGTCAAAGACAACGATGTTTCATGACATGGAAGCTGAAGACTATGTGGTAGCTGGGTTAGAGTTTGAGAATGGCGCAGTCGGGCGTTTAACAGCTAGTGTGGCAAACTTTCCAGGTGGCGCTGAAACGATCAAACTCTATTTTGAACATGGTGCTCTTAAACTGGAAGCAGGAACACTTACCATGACTGACAGGCAGGGAAAAGTTTCCACTTTTGGCGCTGAAACCGGCACTGGTGGTGGTGCCGATCCCATGGCATTTACTCATGAATGGCACCAGAGAATTATTGAGAACTTTGTTACATGTATTGACGGCACTGAACCCGCAATTGCCACAGGTGAAGATGCGCTGTCATCCCATCGTCTCATCGATGCAATTGTACAGTCCTCCAAAGAGCAAAAGGTAGTTTTTATGAATCATGGCTAGACCTATAAAATTTGGTGCCATTGGCATTGATCATCGTCATATATTTGGCATGGCTCAGAATATGATGGACATAGGTGCAGAATTTGTTGGTTGGTCAACAGAAGGCGAACCCGAAACGCTGCCTGGTTTTGTCAAGCGGTTTGAAAATGTTCCAAGGATCATGAACGCAGATGATTTGCTCAATGATCCCGAGATCGATTTAATCTTGCTGTCCGGTATCCCAAAAGATCGGGCAGGGTGGGCGATAAAAGCTATGAATGCCGGCAAAGATGTCATGAGCGACAAACCCGGTTGTACGAGTTTTGCGCAATTGGAAGCAATCAAAGACTGTGTCGCGAAAACTAAGCAAATTTGGTCGATCGATTTTTCTGAACGTTTTGAAGTGCCCGCGGTGACAAAAGCGGCTGAACTCGTGGCCGAGGGCGCCATTGGTAAGGTTGTTCAAACCATTGGCATGGGGCCACATCGTTTGAACAAGTCTACCCGTCCAGATTGGTTTTTTGACCGTGAGGCTTATGGCGGAATTATCACCGATATTGGTAGCCATCAGATAGATCAATTTTTGTTTTTCACTGGATCTGATGATGCTGAAATTACCATGGCAAATGTCGCAAATTATGCCAATCCTGATGACAAAGGTTTACAGGATTTCGGTGAGATCGCGCTTAAAAGCGAGTAGGGACATGGCTATATCCGCATAGATTGGTATACGCCTGATGCGCTTCCGACCTGGGGTGATGGGCGGCTAACCATCTTAGGCACGGAAGGTTATATTGAACTGCGCAAATATGTGGATGTTGCGGTCGATGATGGTACAGATCACGTATATTTGGTCAATGGCACGCGTTGTGAAAAAATCTCAGCTGCGGATGCTGGCATGCCGTATTTCGCCCGGCTTGCCAATGATATTCGTCAACGAACAGAAACGGCAATGCCTCAAAAACATGCATTTAAAGTGTGCGAATTGTCTCTGCGTGCGCAAGAATTAGCTGAAGGCAAACGTCATGATTAAAGTTGCAATTTTAGGTGCTGGCATTGGGGCTGAGCATTTAGAAGGATATCGCAATCTTCCCGATGATTTTGACGTCGCAATTATGTGCGATCTTGATGCTGATAAAGCTGCGGCATCAACAGGAGGCGATCCAAAGATATCGATCGAAACAGATATTGAAGAGGTGATATCTGATGAGACTATTGATTTAATCGATATTTGTTTGCCGCCACATTTACATGTCCCGATCACACTTAAGGCATTGTCTGCGGGCAAGCATGTGATTTGCGAAAAACCAATTGCGCGTTCTTTGGCTGAAATCGATGAGATCGAAAATGCGCTTGAACAAACAGACGCCCGCATGTTTCCTGTTTTTCAGTACCGATATGGATTGGGATTTGCCCAAGTACAGGCAGTTTTAAGATCCGGATTAGCAGGCAAACCGCTTATTGCGACAGCTGAAACGCATTGGAATAGGCTGCCTGACTATTATGACATTGCTTGGCGAGGAACATGGGCAGGTGAGGCGGGCGGCGCGATCCTTAGCCATGCCATCCATGCACATGATATTTTAAGTTTTGTTTTGGGACCTGTTGCCTCGCTTCATGCTTTCACCGACACGCGCGTCAACAAAATAGAGACAGAAGATTGTGCAAGCATATCCATGCGAATGGAAAATGGCGCATTGGTGACAAGCTCTGTGACGCTTGGATCAGCTAAAGATATGTCACGTTTTAGATTTTGTTTTGAAAATCTAACGATTGAAAGTGGGTTGTCCCCTTATAAGCCGTCTGAAGATAATTGGACATTTACGGCGCGTGGCAATACCAAGCAAGACGATATCAACGCTGTTATCAACTCAGTTGAACCCCAATTATCCGGCTTTGCAGGCTTTCTTGAAGCCGTTTCGGGGGAGTTGACGGAGAAAAGTGCCAACGCCGTCTCATTCGCAGATGGTCGTCGATCTATCGAGTTTGTCACCGCGGTTTATGCCTCAGCACGTTATGGAAAAGTCGTTTCATTTCCCATTGGCAAAGACGAAGAACTCTATACCGGCTGGTCAGTGAGATAGTATTCGAGCTGATGGGTTACGGCTTTCGATTACATTTGTTGAGGTTAGAGACTGAGTCGCTTTTTTAAATGCAATAATCTACCAAGCATATGTTTAGCGACCACTAAAGTTCATATAGCCGGCTACGGACAATAAAGAGAGATAGAATGGTGAGCGCGCAGGGGTTCGAACCCTGGACCTACTGATTAAAAGTCAGTTGCTCTACCAACTGAGCTACGCGCTCCCAAAGGGATGCTTGAAAGTGTTTCGAAGCACCTTCAAGATTTGGCCGGAACATAGGGATGAGTTTCTCATCGGTCAACCTAAAAAAACACATCTGCGACATTTTTTTATCACGTTAAATATTCGAAACTGTGATTGGCATGTTAAGACCTTATTCTATAAAGGGTTATTCACCAAGTTTTATACGGAGTAATCAATGGAAATCGCCGAAATTTCAGTCATAACGGCCATCCTCGCCGGAGCTATATCTTTTCTGTCTCCATGCGTTTTGCCGCTTGTGCCGCCATATCTGTGTTATATGGCCGGTGTTTCTATGGATGATTTCCGGCAAACCAACCAAGATGGTGCTGCAGTCATTGATTCTTCGTTTCGCAAGACCATCATGCTCACATCCTTATTATTTACCTTGGGATTCGCCACCGTGTTTATTGCGCTTGGCGCCAGTGCATCCACACTTGGCGGGATGATGCGTCAGCATATCGATGTTTTGGCGCAAATTGGCGGTGTGATTATTATCATCATGGGTTTGCATTTCCTGGGCGTCTTTAGAATTGGCGTGCTGGCGCGTGAATTGCGTTTTCAAGGCAATGGCAAACCAGCAACTTATTCCGGTGCCTATGTCATGGGATTGGCGTTTGCCTTTGGTTGGACGCCATGTATCGGGCCGGTATTGGGTGCAATATTAGGTGTCGCAGCTTCCAGCCAAACAGTTGGATCAGGTGCATTGCTGTTGGGTGCATATTCACTGGGTCTTGCGGTGCCATTTTGGATCGCAGCGAGCTTTTCGGGCAAGTTTATGAACTTTTTGACCAAGTTCCGCCGTCATTTGGGTCTGGTTGAAAAACTTATGGGACTGCTATTGGTGCTAACAGGGATCTTATTCTTAACAGGCGCCATTGCTTCCATAGGCTTCTGGCTCTTAGAAACTTTCCCAATCCTCGGCACTATCGGTTAATTTGGTAGAGCCGCTTTCTTCTTTTTCAATTTAATCGGCGCGGTGGCCAAGATCACGCCACCCAGCACAAATATTGTGCCGATAAAATGAAACTGCTGATAGGTTTCACCTAAGAATATCACTGCGAGCAAGACACCATAGACAGGCAGCAGATAGAGCGAAAATCCGGTGATCTGTGGTCCCAAATGCCGAATGCCATGTTGCGTACCAGTAAACGCCAATAAAGACGCAAACATAACAATACCAGTGATTGATAACCAGGCATGCTGTGAAACCGGCATCTGCGCACCTGATATAAATTCATAAAAGGCAAAAGGCGCCAGCAAAATGGCTCCCGATAATGTGGTCAAACCGAGCATGGATAACATTGGAATATCGCGGCACGGCTCGGTTTTTTGCAGCACAGAATATCCAGCCCAAGAGATGGCGCAAAACAGGATTAAGATATCCCCGATGTTGAAATCAAGCTGCAATAGGGCGGCAAGGTTGCCCTCAAGCACAATATAGGCAACGCCAATGGTGGCAGCGATAATGCCAATGATCTCGCGAAGTTTAACGGCCCGACCTTGCCAGGCGAATTGGATTAAAATCGTGAAGATGGGTGCTGTGGTATAAACAAGAGCTGTATTAATCGCGGTGGTATAGCCGAGCGCCACATAGACGATCGCACCACAGATCCACATGCCCAAGAAACCAAGGGCAAGCCAAAGCAATTTGTGGTTTTTCACAAAAGGACGGGTCTTATCCCTTGCTTTGTAGACAAAGGGAAACAAAATAATTGCGCAAAAGAACCAACGCAAAAACGCCAGCGTAAATGGCGCAACCTCGGAGACGACTCCGCGTCCGAAAATGATATTTGACGAGAAAAATAGAGGGGTTAGCGCTAATACGACCCATGGCCAGATGGCATTGCTGTTTGAGTTCTGTGTTGCCAAGTCTCTGACCTTTAGCTGACAATGACGAAATTCAATAAAATTTTGCCAAAAAAACAACATTTTATTTAGATGAATGGGGTAAAAGAGCAACAGGGATTTATCGATTCGAGGAAAATATTTATGTCGAGATCATGTTTGGCTGTGATTTTGGCTGCCGGGGACAGCAGTCGAATGAAGTCGTCAAAGTCAAAAGTGCTTCATACGATAGGTGGACTGCCGATCATTTCTCATATTGTGTCCAAAGCTGCCGAAATCGATATTGACCACGTTTCACTCATTCTTGGCAGAGATGCGGATAAAGTGCGCGATACCGCTGCACAAACAGGCGTACCAGTGAGTGCCTTCATTCAAGAAAGCCGTGAAGGGACAGCTCATGCGGTTTTGCAAGCCCGTGATGAGATTTCAAAAGGTTATGATGATGTTTTAGCGCTTGTGGGTGATGCACCACTTATACGCAAAGAGGTGTTGCTCGAACTTCGCAAAGGCCTAGCTGAAGGCGCCGATGTCGTTGTTGCTGGTTTTGAAGCCGAAGATCCATTTGGATATGGACGCATGATTATCGAGAACAACGAACTCGTGGCCATTGTCGAGGAAAAAGAAGCAACTGATGAGCAACGCAAGATCACATTTTGTAACGGTGGGCTCATTGCGATTAACGGTCATATTGCGCTTGAATTGATTGATCAGATTAAAAACGACAATATGAAGGGTGAGTATTACCTCACTGATATTGTGGAAGTCTGCCAAAAACTCGGCAAGAAATCAGTTGCCATTGTTGCGCCTGAAAGCGATTTAATGGGATGCAATACACGCTCTGAACTCGCCGAACTTGAAGCGGAATGGCAAAACCGTAAGCGCGAAGAGCTTATGCTGTCAGGTGTAACGATGATAGATCCAAGCTCGGTTTATCTGTCATTCGATACTAAGATTGCGCAGGATGTGTTGATTGAACCCAATGTCTGGTTTGGGCCAGGCGTTGAAGTTGAAAAAGATGCGAAGATCTTGGCATTTAGCCACCTAGAAGGCGCTTTTGTCGGTGAGGGGGCTTCGATTGGTCCATTTGCGCGCCTGCGTCCCGGTGCTGACCTTGGAACTTCCTCAAAAGTTGGCAATTTCTGTGAGGTCAAGAAAGCGAAAATCGGTAAAGGTTCAAAGGTCAATCACCTCAGTTACATTGGCGATTCCATTGTGGGTGAGGGCGCAAATATTGGCGCCGGTACCATCACGTGCAATTACGATGGCTATAATAAGCATCTGACTGAGATTGGTGATAATAGCTTCATCGGATCCAATTCATCGCTTATCGCCCCGGTCAAGATTGGTAATAGCGCCTTGGTCGGTTCCGGAACGGTTGTAAATAAAGACGTTCCAGAAAATGATCTGGCGGTTTCGCGCGTGCCTCAGGTCAATGTAAAGGGTGCAGCAAAACGGATACGCGACAAGAATGCCGCCATCAAAGCGGCAAAATCAAAGACATAACGTAACGAAACGTGAAACTTGCCTACTTTATAAATTTTGCTACAGGCTTTAGGTGCCTAGCAACGGTCAATGAAAGCCGATTTGGAGAATAATGAATGTGTGGAATTGTTGGTATTGTTGGTAAGTCTGCGGTCGCACCTCAATTGGTCGACGCGCTAAAGCGTTTGGAATATCGTGGATATGATTCCGCTGGTGTCGCTACGCTCAACAATGGAAAACTGGAAAGACGTCGCGCAGAAGGCAAACTGGTCAATCTCGAAAGCCGTTTGCAAGATAATCCGCTCGAAGGCACAATCGGCATTGGACACACTCGCTGGGCAACCCATGGTGCGCCAACAGAGCAAAACGCGCATCCGCATATCACCCAAGGTGTCGCCGTGGTCCATAACGGAATTATTGAAAACTTTGCGTCATTGCGTGATGAACTTAAAGCAGCTGGCGCACAATTCTCCAGCCAAACAGACACCGAAGTGGTTGCGCACTTGGTTTCGTCTTACCTTGCTAAAGGTGCATCACCAAAAGAAGCTGCACAACAAACACTTGCACGTTTGGAAGGCGCTTATGCACTGGCGATCCTGTTTGAAAATCACGACAATATGATCATCGGCGCGCGTCATGGTCCACCATTGGCTGTTGGTCACGGTGATGGCGAAATGTATCTCGGCTCTGACAGCATTGCACTGGCACCGTTTACCGATGATGTAACTTACCTTGAAGATGGTGACTGGGCTGTTGTTACGCATGATGGCGTAGATGTTTATGATGCTGCGGGCAATAAAGTTGATCGCGCACGCCAAACATCACAAGGCGCTGCAATGGTTGCCGACAAGGGCAATTATAAGCACTTTATGCTCAAAGAAATTCATGAGCAGCCAGAGGTTATATCTCGCACGATTAGTCATTACGTCGATTTTGCGACGGAAACGTTCAAACCCATCCCTGAGGGGATTGATTTTGCCAAACTCGATCGACTAGCAATATCTGCGTGTGGCACCGCCTATTATGCAGGTTTAATTGGTAAATATTGGATCGAACGCTATGCGCGCCTGCCAGTTGAGATCGATGTTGCATCGGAATTTCGTTATCGCGAAATGCCACTTAATGGCAATATGGCCGCGTTTTTCATCTCTCAGTCTGGTGAAACAGCAGATACATTGGCATGTCTGCGCTATTGCAAACAATCAGGCGTTCAAATCGGTGCGATCGTGAATGTACCTGAATCAACCATTGCGCGGGAATCTGATATTGTGTTCCCAACATTGGCTGGGATTGAAGTTGGCGTAGCGTCAACTAAAGCCTTTACGTGTCAATTAGCGGTATTGGCTTCTATAGCTATTGCGGCTGGTCGCGCTCGCGGTACAGTGACCGATGCCGAGGAGAAAGAACTCGTTCGCGCGCTTGTCAGCCTTGAGCGCTTAGCAAGCGATACACTCGGTTCTGGCGAATCCAAAATTGAAGCTCTATCTCGTGATCTCGCGAAATATAAAAATGTTCTTTATCTGGGGCGTGGTACCAATTTCCCGCTCGCGCTGGAAGGTGCATTAAAGCTTAAAGAGATATCTTATATTCATGCGGAAGGTTATGCGGCTGGCGAGCTCAAGCATGGTCCAATTGCATTGATTGATGAAGACATGCCAGTCATTGTCATTGCGCCATTTGATGGTCTTTATGAAAAGACAATGTCAAACATGCAAGAAGTTGCAGCGCGTGGTGGGCAGATCATCCTTGTTACGGATGAGAAGGGCGCGGAACATGTCTCGATCGACACGATGTCGACGATCGTGATGCCAGAAGTTCCTGAATTCATCTCGCCAATTATATATTCATTACCAATCCAATTATTGGCCTACCATACAGCAGTCTTTATGGGGACAGACGTTGATCAGCCGCGCAATTTGGCGAAGTCAGTGACCGTCGAATAGACCAAATCTGGTTTAATTTGCATAAAATATAACCAAAAAATGATGGCTAACAAAAAATAGCCATCATTTTCTATTTATTGCTATTTTATACTTGTGACCTGACAACAGATCACCATATGTTACTTATAGCTAACACCTCTTTTCGCTCCCAAGAATATTCCAAAGGCCACAATGAAAAAGAAAGATAAAAAGAAACAAAAACCTGTCAAAAGATCTGCCGGTTCTAAACTGCGCAATTATTTTCTGACTGGATTGGTTGTTTGTGCACCATTGGTGATCACGGCGTATTTGACGTGGACATTTATCCTCTGGGTGGATAGTTGGGCAAAGCCTTATATCCCAAAGGTCTATAATCCAGAGACTTATCTGCCTTTTGGTATCCCGGGTCTTGGACTTATCTTTGCGCTTTTAGTCATCACAATTGTAGGTTTTCTAGCAGCAAACTTGATTGGGCGTTCTATCTTGGGCTTTGGCGAATCTCTGCTTGATCGCATGCCTCTTGTGCGATCACTTTATAAAGCTCTCAAACAGATTTTTCAGACCGCGCTTGATGAAGGACAAAGTTCATTCAGTCAGGCCGGACTTATTCAATATCCGCGCCAGGGACTCTGGGCAATCGTCTTTATCGCCACCGACACCAAAGGTGAAGTGGGCGCTTACTTATCTGATGAAGACACATTATCCGTGTTCCTACCAACAACACCAAATCCGACTTCAGGATTTTTGCTCTTTGTGCCGCGCAAAGATGTTCATGCGTTGGATATGAATGTGGAAGAAGCAGCAAAACTTGTGATTTCTGCTGGTTTGGTTTCACCAGATCACATGGATAATTTACAAGATAAAATCATCAAAGATGATGAGGATGCGTAAAAGCGGGAACACATAGAGCTCCCGCTTTCAAATATGGTTATACGTCCATCTTTGTAGCAGTGATTAATGCTTCGAAGCGTTTAAGGCTCGAAGTCCATCCGCCCATATGGTTTTGAGCAGATTCTTCATCTGCCAGGCCTTTATGGATGAGGCTAAATCTGGTGCCGCCGCCCTCGATAGGTTCAACTTTGAACTGAACAACACTTTCGTGGCCACGATTATCTTCATCATCATGCCATGCCCATGTGAATTTGATCAGTTTTTGCGGGATGATCTCTAAGACTTCACCAGTCACTTTGTAATTTTGACCCTCAGAATTGGTCATAACCGAGCCCCATGGACCCGTTTCCAAAAATTGCAGCTTTGAACTTTCAGTAATTTTGATGCCTTCTGGACCCCACCATTTTAGCAAATTTAGCGGTTCAGAAAGGAAAGAAAACACTGTCGCAGGCGTTTGTGAAAACTCTTTTTCAATAACGACTTCATTCATTTGGATTGTCCTTTTCATGCTGGTTTAGCGCGTTTTCCAATCGATCAATGCTAGCGAGCCAGAACTCCTGATGATCCATCGTCCATGCATGAATGGCTCGAACAGCTTCCGGTTTAACGGAATATAATCGTCGTTGTTGATCAACCCGTTGATGGATAAGTCCGGCTTCTCGCAGGACTTTGAGATGCCTTGAAAAAGCCGGCGGTGAAATTTTACTATCTTTTTTGAGCTCATTGACGCTCAACTCGCCATCACTAAGCAATTGCTCAACGATGGCAAAGCGCGTTTGATCGCCCAAAGCAGAAAATGTTGACGTGAGGTTTTGCATATCTATCCTTTAATTAACTAAATAGTTAAATAACAAATATTAGAAATAAATCAACTGATGATTTGTTTAGACCAACAAGGGTGGCATTAGCCAGCGCGGATGAATCGTATCGCTTCATCACGACGCATGAGATAGAGCAACATGCGAATGGCTTGTCCGCGTTCTGATTTGAGTTCGGGATCCGTTTCAATGATATATCGCGCATCATTTCGTGCGGTTTCGAGTAGGTCTGCGTGAACATCTAATCTCGCAATATGAAAGCCAGGCGTGCCGGATTGTCTCGTGCCCAGCAATTCGCCTTCACCTCTTAATCGCAAGTCTTCTTCAGCGATACGGAAACCATCTTCGGTTTCACGTAGGATATTTAATCGTGCCGTCGCGGTCTCCGATAAAGGCGATTTAAATAGTAGAACGCAGCTTGAAGCTTCATCACCACGCCCGACACGGCCACGTAACTGGTGCAATTGGGCCAATCCAAATCGTTCGGCATGTTCGATCACGATGATGCTGGCGTCAGGCACGTCAACGCCAACCTCGATGACTGTTGTCGCAACAAGAATACGCGTGTCACCGCGTTTAAAAGCCATCATAGCTTCATCTTTTTCATCGCCTGACATACGTCCGTGTACAAGACCGATCTCGACGCCGGGTAAGGCGGCGGACAGCTCTTTATGTCGTGCTTCTGCGGATGTGAGATCAGTGAGCTCGGAATCTTCAACAAGCGGGCAAATCCAATAGGCCTTCTTGCCATTGGCTGTGGCATTGCGCAGACGATCATACATCTCATTCATGCGTTCGCGATCAATGCTGACTGTTGAGATTGGCTTTCGACCCGCTGGCTTCTCGGTCAGTTTGGAGACATCCATATCGCCAAAGGCTGACAGAACAAGTGTGCGCGGTATTGGCGTTGCAGTCATGACCAACATATGCGGTGCAACGCCCTTTGCGGTGAGGCGTAACCGTTGGTGCACGCCAAATCTATGTTGTTCGTCAACTACGGCCATAAGAAGCTTGTTATAGACCACAGCATCTTGGAAAAGCGCATGCGTGCCGATGATGATTTGTGCTTCACCGCTTTCAATTCGGGCCAAGGTTTCGCGTCGTACTGCTGCTTTGCTTTTGCCAACCAAAATATCAACTTTGATGCCAGCCGCTTCAGCCATTTTGGAAATCGATGCATGATGTTGGCGCGCTAAAATCTCGGTTGGCGCCATGAGAACCGCTTGACCGCCAGCTTCAATCGCATCTGCCATGGTCAACAGCGCAACGACGGTTTTACCGGCACCCACGTCGCCCTGTAATAGGCGCAACATGCGTTCTTCTTTGCCCATATCCGCCAATATTTCATCAATCGACGTTTGTTGGCTGTTAGTCAGCGGGAAGGGTAGCGCATCCAAGATTTGCTGGCGCAACACACCTTGAACACGTAAGGGATCACCCGGCAATTTTCGTATCTTCTGACGAACTAAAGCCAAGGATAATTGTCCCGCTAAAAACTCATCATAGGCAAGGCGTCTGCGCGCAGGTGATAATGGTTCCATATCGCCCGCATCACGTGGATTGTGGACCATTCGCAGCGCATTTGAAAAGCTCGGAAAGGAATTTCGCGAAGCGAGAGTATCATCGATCCAGTCTTTCAGATCTGGCAGCTGATCCAATGCTTCTTTGAGTGCTTTTTTCAAGATTTTTGCTGAAAGGCCGGCCGTCATTGGATAGACGGTTTCATATCGCGGCAAATCTTTTGCATCCGCTTCTTTCATCATGAAATCAGGATGCACCATGGATGCCTGGCCATTAAACCATGATGTTTTGCCTGAAATGATCACCGTTTCTCCAATGGGAAGACTTTTTTCAAGCCAAGACGCATGCGCCTTAAAGAAAGTTAGCGCCATTTCACCCGTCTCATCATGCACATAAACGCGATAAGGCACATTGCGGCGTCCGCGAGGTGGTGGTTGATGCCGGTCGACAAATACTTTGAGCGTAGACACACCACCTTCGAGCACATGGGCGATCCCAGGACCAATTTGACGATCAATCAGGCTGGAAGGGACGTGGAAAAACAGATCGACGATTTTGGTTTCGTCACGATTTTCGCGTCCGGTTAATTTTGCCAGCAAATCAGCGACTTTCGGACCAATTCCAGACAGGGAACTGACGGCGCGGAAAAACAGATCTATTTCATTTGGTCGCATATCTTTTTGTATCACTCGATTTTAATCGCGAAAAGTTTTATTTGACGCGCTGACAAGATGATTTGAGTTATGTATAGGTGTCTCATGACCGGAACAAAACAAAGTAGCAGTGAACTCGACAGGCGCCGCGCGCGGATACATTTTCGTGCCTGGCATCGTGGAACGAAGGAAATGGACCTCGTATTTGGCCATTTTATCGACAACGAGCTCAAAAACCTTGCCGATAGTGACCTTGATGAGCTTGAATTTATCATGTCTCATGAAGACACAGATCTATCCAAATGGATCCTGGGCGAATTGCCAACGCCCGAGGCTTTAAACACACCATTGTTTCGCAGAATTATAGACTTCAAGCCAGACTTTTAGCAGCCCAATATCAAGGTAGAAATTATGAGCGCGATTGCCGGATTTTCCACATCTGTCATCGAAAACAGATTTGGTCCTCTCACAATTTCCAATGTGAGTGCGGGTGCGGAAGCTATTGTCATTGCAGAACTAGCGCAAAAAGGTCACTGCGTGACCCATGTGATGTCAGACGGGCAACGCATGGCCGATCTTGCACAGATGCTCACATTCTTTGCGCCTGAGATCGAAGTTCTAAGCTTTCCAGGTTGGGATTGCTTACCTTATGACCGCGTGTCACCCGGCACAGACATTTCAGCACGACGCTTATCTGTCTTGGGTCAATTGGTGCGCCATGATGAAAATTCTAAACCAAAAATCGTTCTGACAACCGTCAATGCCATGCTGCAAAAGCTGCCGCCGGCTGAACAGCTCAAAAATATGGCCTTTGCAGCCAAAGCCGGTGCACATTTGCACATGGATGATATGCCCGCGAAGCTCGAAGGTCTGGGCTTTGATCGCACAGATACAGTGCGTGAAGTTGGAGAGTATGCCGTGCGCGGCGGTATTTTGGATATGTTTATCCCGGGAAGCGATGCACCAATCCGTTTAGATTTCTTTGGTGATACCCTTGAAAGCATAAGAGCATTTGATCCTGAAACACAGCGCACAACCAAACAGCTAAGATCTTTTGAACTTAATTCCATGAGCGAAGTGGCGCTTAATGCCACCAATATTTCGCGTTTTCGCAAAAACTATCTCTCGCAATTTGGTGCCAATACCCGCGATGATGCGCTTTACCAAGCAATCAGCGCAGGTCGACGCTTTGCGGGAATGGAGCATTGGCTACCGCTGTTTTACGAAGAGCTTGAGACACTGTTTGACTATATTGACGGGTTTACTATCACGACCGATCACATGGTCAAGGAGGCTGCGAAAGAGCGTCGTGACCAAATTGATGATCATTATCAATCGCGCCTCAACACACTTGAAGGATCGAAAGCCAATATCGGCGCTTCGACACCCTATAAACCTATTTTAGCCGATGATCTTTATCTCAGCATTGAGAATTTTTCTGGATTTTTAGATCGCGAGAAATCGGTCAAATTATCACCTTATGAAGAACCAGAGACAGATCATCGTCAGGTGGTGACACTTGAGGTAAAAACTGGTCCAAGATGGGCGTCTGCTGCTAAAAATCAAAGCGAAAATCGCGTCAATGTGTTTGATCAGGTGGTTAAACATATCGCCGATCAACGCGCCAACGGCAAAAAGGTGCTGATTACCGGCTGGAGTAAAGGATCGCTTGATCGGCTCAATCAGGTGCTAGGTGAACATGGTCTTGAACGGATCAAGCCTATTCCAACTTTTGCTGATGTTGCAAAGATCAAGAACGGCCAGGCCGGTGCTGCGGTTTTATCGCTCGAAGGCGGTTTTGAAACCGGTGATCTCGTTATCATTGGTGAACAGGATATTTTAGGCGATCGTCTTGTCCGACGTTCCAAACGCAAGAAACGTGGATCTGATTATATTTCAGAGGTCGCTGGGCTGGATGAGGGCAGTTTTGTTGTTCATGCTGAACACGGGATTGCAAAATTTGTTGGTCTGCAAACCATCGAAGCTGCTGGCGCGCCGCATGCCTGTTTGGAGCTGCTATATGCCGGTGATGATAAGCTTTATCTCCCCGTTGAAAATATCGAGCTTTTATCGCGTTATGGTTCTGAAGAAACTAATGCGGTTTTAGATAAGCTGGGCGGTGTTGCCTGGCAGTCACGCAAAGCGCGCCTTAAAAAACGCCTGATGGATATGGCCGATCAATTGATCGCCATTGCGGCCGCACGTCACACGCGTCATGCACCTGCTTTAGCAGCGCCAGAGGGGCTTTATGACGAGTTTTCGGCAGCTTTTCCCTATGATGAGACGGATGATCAGCTCAACGCCATTGATGCAGTACGTGATGATCTTGTGGCTGGTCTTCCAATGGATCGTCTTGTTTGTGGTGATGTGGGCTTTGGGAAAACCGAAGTTGCCATTCGCGCAGCCTTTATCGCGGCCATGAATGGTGTTCAGGTGGCTGTTGTTGTCCCAACCACATTGCTGGCGCGTCAGCATTACAAGAGCTTTTCAGAACGCATGCGTGGCGTGCCAATCCGTGTGGGCCATGCATCACGTTTGGTGGGTGCCAAACAGCTTGCGAGCACCAAAAAAGAGCTTGAATCAGGCAAAACCGATATTGTCATTGGGACCCATGCTTTGCTCGGGCAATCGATCAAATTCGCCAATCTGGGACTTTTGGTCATTGATGAAGAGCAGCGTTTTGGCGTGAAGCACAAAGAACGTCTGAAAGAGATGAAATCCGATGTGCATGTGTTGACCCTCTCTGCAACACCAATTCCGCGGACTATGCAGCTTGCTATGACCGGTGTTCGGGAATTGTCATTGATTACAACGCCTCCTGTTGACCGTTTGGCTGTGCGCACGTTTATTTCGCCATTTGATACGATGATCATCCGCGAAACCTTATTACGTGAGCATTATCGTGGGGGCCAAAGCTTTTATGTTGCCCCGCGCATTTCAGATCTAGAAGAGGTGCACGCCTTCTTACAATCTGATTTGCCAGAACTAAAAGTCGCGGTCGCACATGGACAAATGCCACCGGGTGAACTTGATGACATTATGACGGCTTTTTATGAAGGCCAATATGATGTGCTCTTATCGACGACAATTGTAGAATCTGGATTGGATGTACCTGCGGCGAACACATTGATTGTGCACAGGGCGGACATGTTTGGTCTTGCGCAGCTTTATCAATTACGAGGTCGCGTCGGGCGGTCCAAATTGCGCGCCTTTGCGCTCTTTACGCTGCCAGTTAATCGAACACTTACGGCAACGGCGGAACGGCGCCTGAAAGTGCTGCAATCGCTCGATACACTTGGGGCAGGGTTTCAACTGGCCAGCCATGATTTGGATATCCGTGGTGCGGGTAATCTCTTGGGTGAAGCACAATCTGGACATATCAAAGAAGTTGGATTTGAGCTTTATCAGCACATGTTGGAAGAAGCGATTGCTGAACTTAAGGGCGATGAGCTTTCAAGTGACAGTGGTTGGTCGCCGCAAATTACCGTTGGTGCACCAGTGATGATCCCGGAGGATTTTGTTCCCGATATCAATCTGCGTTTAAGCTTATATCGCCGCTTGGGTGAGATTAATGAACTCTCAGAAATTGATGAATTTGGCGCAGAATTGGTCGATAGATTTGGTAAGTTACCGCTCGAGGTCAAACATCTGCTGAAAGTGGTTTACATTAAAATGCTATGCCGCAAAGCCAATGTTGAAAAACTTGATGCGGGGCCAAAAGGTATTGTTGTGCATTTCCGTAACGGTGAATTCCCGAACCCCGCCGGTCTTGTGGCGCATATCTCAATTCCAAACAATCAAGCGAAAATCCGACCAGATCAAAGCGTGTTTTTCGCACGAAAATTGCCGGATGCGGACAAGCGTTTGGCAGGATCTGCGATTACAATGACGAAATTAGCAGAGATCGCGACCGCAGCTTAGGTATTACTTTAAGACTTTTGCGCAACATCTTGAATAACATGTGCGATATGCTCTTTGGGTTGCGCGCCTTGGAGTGCATATTTCTTATTGATTATGAAGAATGGCACACCTGATACGCCGGCAGCTTGCATGGATTGGATTTGGCCGGTGATGAGCTCTTTGTCTTCATCGCTCTCTAAGCGTTCTCTCATATAGTCAACGCCCATATCGGCCAATTTTGCAGCTTCGAGCAGTACTTCATTATCACCGATATTTTTACCTTCCTCGAAGTAAAAACGCATGAGGATTGAGACCAATTCATGCTGAACTTCAAGACCATAATCCTGTCCTGCCCAATGGATTAGCCGATGCGCATCCATGGTATTGGGGGAAACTTTAATATCATCGAGTTTGAATGGGATACCTTCAGCCGCACCAGCTTCTCTGATCGGTGCGTAAACTTGCGCATACGCATCAAGCGAGCCGAATTTATCGATGAAATATTGCTGCCGATCCTTGCCCATCTTTGGCAATGTCGCATCCAATTGATAAGGCATCCATTGGACTTTGACATTCACATCATCACCGACCTCAGCAACCGCGTTTTCCAAACGTTTCTTACCGATATAACACCAGGGACACATGACATCTGAGACAATATCGATTGTGACTTGCGGTTTTTGAGCCGGTGCATCCATTATTAATATTCCTATTGTTAAATGTGATTACTCAGCCCGTGAATCCCACCATACAGGCAGTTGATAGCCATAGATTGGCTGTTTGCCTTCTGGGAATTTAATATAGTTACGACGCGCAATCCAGGTTTCACCCAAATGATAGGCTGGAATGAGGTAGTGACCTGACAAAAGCGTTCTGTCATAGGCACGCACAGCCGCTTGGAAGTCTTCCGTCGTGCGCGCATTGACCAAAGCATCAATCATCGCATCAATAGCTGGATTGGCAACGCCTGCAAAGTTGAACGTTCCTTCAGGTTCAACGGCACGCGAACTCCAACGCCAGATTTGTTCAGCGCCCGGAGAGAATGAAGATGAGAAGGCTTTGATAATGATGTCAAAATCATAAGTCTGCGAACGTTGCTGATATTGTGCGTCGTCCACGGTGCGCAGTGACATATCTATGCCGAGCGCCTTAACAAACCGCTGATAGGCAATCGCTAGTTTTTCCTGATCTTCATTTTGCGGCAAAACCTCAAAGGCGAGTTGCTTGCCGCTGCCATCCACAAGTTTCCCGTCTCTGATCTCATAACCAGCTTCTTTGAATAAGCCTAACGCCTGACGTAAAATCTTACGGTCACGACCTGAACCATCGGAAACTGGCAGCTCGTATGTTCCGTTCATAATGTCGTCGCTGACAGCATCGGGGAAGGGAGCTAATAACGCCTTTTCAATGTCGTTGGCAGGCGTTTTGTAGCTTGAAAGATTGGACCCCTGCCAGAAACTGTTGGTGCGGGTATAAACGCCATTATAAAGGTTTTTGTTGACCCATTCAAAGTCAAAAGCCAGCGATAAGGCTTTGCGGACACGGATGTCTTGAAAGATTTCTCGTCTTGTATTGAACACAAAACCAAACATCCCCGAAGGACGTTCTTTCTTAAACGCTTCTTTGACAATATCGCCGTCATTCACGGCTGCAAAATCATAGGCGCGGCTCCAATGGGATGGATTGCCATCAGGATATACATCGAACAAGCCTTTTTTAAACGCTTCGAACTGAGCTGTTTGCGATAAGAAATACTCTATGCGTATCTCATCATAATTATCAAAGCCGACTTTTGACGGTATATCTTTCGCCCAATAATTTGGATCGCGTTCATAGACAATTCGCTCGCCTGGGCGAACATCTTTGATCTTATAAGGACCTGACCCAACCGGAATATCCATCGTCGAACTGTCAAAGCCTTCCGGATCGGTATCATGCTTCGGCAAGATCGGCATAAGCGCCAAAATGAGCGGGAACTCACGGTTGGACTTCTCATTAAATGTGAATTTCACACTTAAATCAGAGACCTTTTCCATCTTCTCAACGCGGTTTAAGCGACGATTATATGGGGGTCGTCCCTGATCGCGTAAAATCTCAAAGGTGAATATCACATCATCAGCTGTGACAGGCATGCCGTCATGCCAACGGGCATTTGGATTGAGATTAAACTGCAAATATGTGCGTTCTTCATCCCACTCGACCGTTTCGGCGAGCAGTCCATACATGGTAAAAGCCTCATCACGGGAACGCTGCATGAGGGTATCATAATATAAATTGCCATATTCGGGATCGATAATGCCACGAGCTCGAGTTCGCATGCTTTTTAAGATGAATGGGTTTAAGCTATCAAATGTTCCAACCACACCATAAGAGATCTTTCCGCCTTTTGGGGCATCTGGGTTGGCATAGGGGAAGTGCGTGTAGTCAGCAGGCAATGCCGGCTTGCCATGCATTGAAATTCCGTGCAGCGGTTCTGCTTGCGCTATGATAGACCCTGTTACGAATGTTGCGACCAAAAGAGCTGCAGCAAACTTCATCACCGTTTTCTCCCATGAAACTGTTGATTCTTGCGTTTGGGCAGCATGTACCGAATAACGACAGGTGTCAAAATTAGAAATTGATTGAAATAATCAAATAACTTCTGGAAATTATTGGTTTGTCGGGTTAGATGGTGTGCACAAAGCCTTGTTGCTGCCTTATTTGGTCGGCAGGTAGGCGAAACAGATAATAATCCGATAGGGTCCGAACAGTAATGTTGAAATCAATTTTTACAAATATCACTGCAACCGCTGTACTTGGTGCTGGTTTTGCGCTTGCACCACTCGCAGCCAATGCACAAACCGCGCCGCAGGCGATTGCTGGATGGTTCAAAGAGTGTAACAAGCAAGCTGATAACGATGTTTGTATTGTACAAAACATTGTCACAGCGCCATCTGGTCAACTCGTTACAGCGGTCGGTCTTGTTCAGGTGTCTGGCAAAGTTAATCAGCGTTTGCTTCAAGTGACTGTGCCAACCGCGCGTTTCATCCAGCCAGGTATTTCCTTGCAAGTTGATGGTGGCAAACAGACAAAAATTCCATACGCAATTTGCTTGCCGGATAAATGTATCGCGCAAGTTCCGCTAACAGATGCTATTGTTGGTTCATTCAAAGCCGGCGGTGAAGCAGTCTTCACGTCTGTGAATGCACAACGCGCTGCAAACCCAATTCGCGTATCGCTCACTGGATTTACCCAAGCTTATGATGGTGAGGCAATTAGCCGTGCTGAGCGTGAAGAAAAAGCAAAAGCTCGTGAAGATGAGATTCGTAAGAAACTCGAAGAATCTCGTGCGAAACTTCAAGCTGCGCAGGACGCTGCTAAAGAATAGTCGCTTATCCAAGATGAGATACAAAATGCCGGCGCGATTCCAGCGCCGGTATTTTTTTGCGCTCTAATTTTTTAAGGTGTTTAGTGAGACACACTATCGTAGGGCAAGTATACACCTTCGTGAAAGCCCATAAAATGCTCGTTAATTTGCGGATGGCGCAAAGGCTTGGCATCTTCAACACGTAAAAGATTTTGTTCCGAAACATAAGCGACATATTCAATTTCGCTATTTTCGGCGAGAAGATGGTAGAAGGGTTGATTTTTATCCGGTCTGACATCTTCCGGAATAGATGCAAGCCACTCATCGGTATTGGCAAACACCGGGTCGACATCATAAATCACACCTTTAAAATCATAGACGCGGTGTTTAACAATTTCGCCCAAACCAAATTTTGCTGATCTGCTTTGCATCGATATTCCTTTAAACTCTCTTGTTTCCAGTATATCAATTAATAATTGGCTTTGGGAAGGGCAATGATTCTTCGAATAGATTTTGGAAAGCTGCGCTGTTAAATGCTTGAAATTATCACGTTAGTGTTGCCGTTTTTTGGCTTGATATTGCTTGGCTTTGTTGTCGCCAAATTCACTCATCAGCCCGATGGTGCAATGGGTTGGCTCAATGTCTTCATCATTTACGTTTCTTTGCCAGCACTGTTTTACAAGCTGCTCGCCAACACACCGGTTGAAGAATTCAAGCGCGCAGATTTTTTAGCCACCACAACATATGTTGCTTTCATAATTTTCGCCCTGGTCTTTGCAATTGGGTATCTGATTCGGCGAAATCACATCGGTCACGCAACCATTCAGGGGCTTGCTGGCGCTTATGGTAATATCGGCTATATGGGCCCCGGTATGGCCCTTTTGGCGTTCGGTGAAGCGGCCGCGGTACCGGTTGCCCTGATCTTCTGTGTTGAAAACATTCTGCATTTTACCATGGCCCCGTTGATGATGGCCTTTACCGGCAAAGAAAAGACCAATGTTTGGGCTTTAGTTTTGAAAGTCGTCAAAAACATCGTGTGTCACCCCTTTATCATTGCAACATTTTTTGGCGTTATGGCGGCGATTTTTGCAGTGGATTTGCCCGATGCTGCTGATAATACGATCAATATCCTCGCTCAAGCTGCCGCACCTTGCGCGCTGTTTGCGATGGGTGTGACATTGGCATTACGGCCGCTTAATCGTATTCCTGTTGAGATCAGCTATATCGTTCCGATCAAATTGATCCTGTTCCCGATGCTGACATATCTTGCGCTCAGCTATTTAGGCAATTTCGATCCGATTTGGGTTCAGGTCGCTGTGTTGCTCGCGTCACTACCAACAGCAACAAATGTATTTGTGATCGGACAGCAATATGGTTATTGGGTCGAACGAGCGTCGGCCTGTATTCTCATCAGCACCATTTTCTCTGTCGTCACCACATCTACGTGGTTATGGCTCTTCAGAACAGGTACATTGCCAATAGATATGTTCCCTTAAGCGGATTGCTTTTCTTTTGGAACACCCGGTAACGCACCTTGACGCATGACAAACTGACGGAGCGGTGCAATAGAGCTGATCGCCGATATGGCCCCAGACCGGATAAGCTGAACTGGCAAAAATGATGTCAGTAGGGTGCGGTTGAACATATCAATACCAAAGGTTCTGGTGTGAATATCCGCACGGCGTTTGCGATCATAGGCTTCAGCCGCCTGAACCGGGGCATTACGATGCGCTGTCAGACATTCAATGGCCGTCATCACATCACGAAGACCAAGATTTAATCCCTGTGCGCCAATCGGCGGGAACGCATGCGCGGCTTCACCAATAAGCATAACACGCCCTTTGCCGAACCGCGTCGCAATCAGGCTCGACAATGGGAAGCACTGAAGATCTGAATCAATTTCAACCGGACCAAGAGTTGAATGCAAGCCTTGTTCAACGAGCATATTCAGTTCTGCCTTCGGCAAGTTTAGGAAATGCTCTTCCTCATTATCTTTAATGGCCCAAACCAGGCTAGAACGTTTACCAGGCAGAGGCACTTGCGTGAATGGACCTTTTTCGGTGTGGAACTCTGTTGAGATATTCTGATGCGAAAATTTGTGTGCAAACGTTAGAACAATTGCTTTTTGTTTATAGCCCCATGTGTTTGCACTGATATCGACTTTTTGCCTTATGAGTGAGTTGCGACCATCTGATGCCAAGACATGGTTAGCAGAAACGCTTTCGCCATTATCAAGCGTTACGATCGCCTGATCTGCATCTTCGCTATAATCACTCGCAAAATGATCAAAGATTTCTATCTCAGTTTCATCCATTTGGGCATATAGCGCTTCAAGGAGAGGGTGGTTTGGAAAATTATAACCAAATGCTTCAAGCCCAATTTCAGAAGATGGAAATGACGCGGGACGCGACCGAATGAGCCGATTGGTGCTGTCCAAAATACGCATGGTCTTTAAGGCCGAGGTTTGATCCTTGATCTTTTCCCATACACCCAGATCGTCCAGGAAATCGATGGACGGCATAAAAAGCGCAGTGGTGCGACCATCAACTTTAGCTGGTTTTTTCGCAATAATTGCAGTTTTAAGGCCGGCTTTATCACAGGCGAGCGCAGCCGACATGCCCGCTAATCCGCCACCGACAACTAATACTTCAAATTGTTTCATTGCGCTCAATCCAGTCTGTCATAGTCGACGTATTATTAAATACATTCGCATGAAAAGCCCATGAGTGTTTTTGGCGCATCTGATAAATTTGAAGGTTCTGTTTTTGTTTCATGGCCATCACTTAAAGTTTATCTGCAAATAAAGCACTTAACTATCGGGAATTTATGTGCACAATGGCCCTGTTCGTGACGGGACTCGATAAGACGTTATGTGTGTCAACACGAACAAAAGATTACAGCTGGCGATCTTGATACCATGCCGGTCACTGTAAAAACAGGTAAAAGACGTTGAACCAAAAAGAAGCCGTTATTGAACTCCAAGGCTTAAATAAATTTTACGATAAATTTCAAGCACTTAAAGATGTTGACCTAACCGTCAAATCAGGTGAGAGAATGGTTATTTGCGGGCCCTCAGGGTCGGGCAAATCTACGCTTATTCGCTGTGTGAACCGATTGGAAGAACATTCCTCTGGCCGTCTGACTGTCAATGGGTTTGAACTGAATGAAAACACCAAAAACATTCGCGAGATTCGCCAAAATGTTGGTATGGTGTTCCAGCAGTTCAACCTTTTTCCACATTTAACCGTGTTGGAAAACCTAACTATTGGACCAAAACGCGTTCGCAAACTATCCGACGCAGATGCTGAGAAACTTGCGCGCAAATATCTAGAGCGCGTGCATATTCCGGAGCAGGCGGATAAATATCCGGCTCAACTTTCTGGCGGACAGCAGCAGCGCGTAGCAATTGCACGTTCACTATGCATGGAACCGGATATCCTGCTGTTTGATGAACCCACATCTGCGCTAGATCCCGAGATGATCAACGAAGTGTTGGATGTGATGGTCGAACTTGCCGAAAGTGGGATCACCATGGTGTGCGTGACCCATGAGATGGGTTTTGCACGCAAAGTTGCTGACACAATGGTGTTTATGGAAGACGGCGAGATTGTTGAAATCGCGCCACCTGAAAAGTTCTTCACCAATCCTGATAGCAATCGCTGCCGGGCGTTTTTAGATCAAATTCTGGATCACTGACGTCATGCAGATTAAACGTATTACAACGTCTTTACCGGCGTCCATTGTTCAATATCTGATTATTGTCGGACTGATTGTCTATGCTGCTTATAGCGGTTCTCAAACCATGGGTTATAATTGGCAATGGTCGCGTGTACCGCAATACATCTATGAGATTGAGGATGGCGTATTTGTGTGGAAAGAGATTCCCCGTGGAATGGTGGGCACCATCATTTTATCGGCAATTTCCTTCGCCTTCGCCATTGTAATAGGACTGGTGTTAGCACTGCTTCGTTTATCTGACCTGGTCGTCGGTCGTGCTTTATCGATCACGCTATTGGAAATCATCCGTAATATCCCGATCATCGTGCTTTTATACGTCTGCTACTATATTTTTGGCCGTGTCTTCGCGCTTGATCGCTATGCTGCGAGTATCCTTTGTCTGAGCCTCTATTCAGGCGTTCAGATCTCAGAAATTATCAGGGCAGGGATTAATGCCGTTCCCAAAGGCCAATGGGAGGCGTCAAGCTCCATCGGCATGTCGAAAGCGCAGGCCTATCGTTATATTATTCTGCCGCAATCTATTCGTTTGATCATACCACCCATGACCGGTGAAGCCGTTCAAATGATCAGAAACTCGGCGATTGTCAGCGTTATTGCGGTCTTGGAACTCACGACCGCCGGACGTAATATCATTTCCGACACATATATGAGCTTTGAAATCTGGTTTACGGTGGCTGCCGTATATCTAGTCTTCACGCTGATATTATCCATTTTCGTCTCAGGTGTGGAGAGGCGATTTGCAACACAAACTCAATAACACACGACTGGAAACCTTAAGGAGAAAATCCAAATGACATTTATGAGTCAAATAAAAAGCGCTGCATTTGCTGCATTGGCAACTGCTGCGTTGGTACTGCCAGCAACTGCACAGAGCACAACACAAGCTCTGACTTCTGAAAGCGTTATCGAAACAATTAAAGATAATGGTGTGATGCGCGTTGGCCTATCAACATTTAAACCATGGGCTATGCGCGACAAGAAAGGCGAGTTAATCGGTTTTGAAATCGATCTCGCCAAGAAGCTTGCAGCTGATATGGATGTGGATGTTGAATTTGTGCCAACAGCTTGGGACGGTATTATCCCAGCCTTGGTCGGTGGTAAGTTCGATATCATCATTTCAGGCATGAGCGTGAAAACATCACGTAACATGACACTTAACTTCTCTGATCCTGTGATCTATTCAGGTCTTGCGCTGATTTCCAACAAGGAAATGACAAAAGGCTTTACGCTTGAAGATTATAACAGCGAAGATGTCACGCTTGCTGTACGCCGCGGTACAACACCGGCAACAACGATGGCTGAATTGTTCCCGAAAGCCAAACTCTTGCAGTTTGACGAAGAAGGTGCATCAACTCAGGAAGTTGTAAATGGTAATGCACACGCAACAATGGGTTCTCGCCCAACACCTGCGCTTGAAGTGCAATCATACCCAGACATTTTGGAAATTGGTCTTGGTGGACGTGAATTCAATCCAGCATTTGAAGCATTTGCAGTCCGCAAGGGTGACCCAGATGCGTTGAACCTGTTGAATAACTGGATCAAGATCAACACGCATACAGGCTATATCGCTGAGCGTGAACAATATTGGTTTGGTACTCAGGACTGGAAAGATCTGGTTGAATAATATGAATTTTGCGCAAGGTGCTCCGTTGCACCTTGCGCAAATTCGACTTGGAATGAATTGGATGTGAGCTTGATCATGAAGGCTTTATCAAAATTAAAGACAGGCGATTATGTGCTTTTGGCCATTATTGCAGCTTTCATCCTATTTGTTACCTATCGCGTGGAAGGTGCGCTAAATTACAATTGGAATTGGGCGCCAATTCCGAACTATCTCATTCGCTGGGATGAAGACGAGCAACGTTTTGTCACCAATTTTCTGCTTGAAGGCATGTTCACCACATTACGGGTTTGCTTTTATGCTTCCATTATGGCGCTCATTTTTGGCACGATTTTGGGGCTTGCCCGCGTTGCCAATAATCTCGCAATCCGGATGCTCGCGCGAACTTATCTTGAAATGTTGCGCAATGTGCCGCCTTTGGTGATCTTGTTCATCTTCTACTTCTTCCTATCAGAACAACTCGTCGATGCTTTTGGGATCGAACGATGGGCTCGCAAGATCGCTAGATCTGAAAATGCCGAATATTGGTCTTTCTTCTTTGGCGATATGCGCAAATTCCCTGCACTTATTTCTGGTGCGTTTGTGTTGGCATTATTTGAGAGTGCGTTTGTGGGCGAGATCATTCGTGCTGGCATTCAGTCCGTTGGCAAGGGTCAGCGAGAAGCGGCGTTATCCATCGGTCTCAGCTGGTATGATCAGATGCGTTATATCGTATTGCCGCAAGCTTTTAAGAAAGTGCTGCCGCCGCTTGCTAATGAGTTTATTTCGCTCATAAAAGTCAGCGCGATCATTTCCTTGATTTCGGTGCCTGAGCTAACATTTAGAACACAGGAGCTGGCATCAGCCACACGATTGATATTTGAAGCCTGGCTGACCACAGCGGCTTTATATTTCGTGATATGCTTTGGGCTATCTTATCTCTTTAGAAAGCTCGAGAACCGTTCTAAGGTCGCTTAAATCAAGATTTGAACCATTTGATCCTTCACACGAGATTCCAGCATCTTTAGCGACACACGGGCAGGGGCTGCGAGCGCCTTGCCAGTTCGCGCATCAAACAATCCTTGATGAAGCGGGCATTCAATATGCTTTCCGTTGAAATAACCATCACATAAATTGGCGGCGCCATGGGTACAGCGCGCCATGGAAACGAATATCCCATCGACGGTGTCATAGATTGCGATCTCGCGGCCATTATGGGTCACAGGCGTGGCATCGCCTTTTTCAAGCTGATCAACAGCGATGACATCTTGCCAGGTCTTTTCTCGCACCATTGAAATACTAACCAAGCTGTTCGTTGTTTTTGGCGTTTTGATCTGCGCGCGGTTTCAACCCTATCAATTGGGAAATGATATCGATATGCGCCCCAAGATATCCGCGTTCTTCAACATGAATGTAACCATCTAGCTTTTTATGAAGCTTGGGAAGGGCGTAGAAGGGCACTGATGACGCATAATGATGCTCAGCGTGGTAATTCATATTCCAGCTCAAAAACTGCCAGGGCTTTGACACCAAGCTCGTACGCGTATTTTCCTTCATATCCTCAATCGGTGGACGACCCACATGTTCGGTCAAACGAATGGCACGCATAACAGGTTCACCGAGCATGACCGGGATAATCCAATAATAAAGTGGTGCTGACCAATTATAGATGACGCAGATCGTAAAGATGCTGAGATAACCAAGCGCCATCAAACGCGCTTCCCAGTATATAGTTTTATATTCAGATTTGGGGATGAAGCGTTTTTCATCTTCACTTAACTGGCCAAATATATGTCGGAACAATTCAGTGAATTTGGCTCTCCAATAAGGAATTGAAGAGATGTAATAGAGATAGCCCCAAAGAGAAGCGGGGAGTTCAATCATCTCTGGGTCATGACCTATGAGCTGCGTATAGGTGTGATGATCGCAATGTTCATATCGGAAATGACGATGTGGCAGCATGATGACAAAACCGCAATAATTGCCAAAAAAATCATTGAGCCATCGGGTTTTAAACGGTGTGTAATGTGTGCATTCGTGCTGAAGTGAAAAATGATGCACCATCACAATACCATGCAAAAACATGGCTGGAACCAATAACCAGATGTGATCTTGAGTTAGAAAGATCAAAAAACCCGAAGACAGCAAAACGATGTACCACAAGATGAAATGAATAAGTGCTGGAGCATCGGATCGTGCCATCAGCGCTTTCAGCTCTTTGCGCGTTAAGGCACCGTCATTTAATGCTTGAGTGATGGGCGTTAAAACCTTGGTCGACATTATCAGAATAACTTCTTGATCATTAAAATTGCGAATGCAGTTATAGCACGAATATCCCTGTTGGCTGCATCAAAACCGCGCCACTCATACAAAGGGTATTCGTATACATACGGCTGCAAACACCCACAGGTCAGATGATATCTAGTAGAAATACCGCATAATTTCATTATTGCCGATGAAATCCAAGATATCACTCGTATTTATACTAAAATATACTTGTTTTACCTGCAAAAGTCTCAATTTTTGAACACAAATAGATTGTGTAATTGCATTCTAACCTACTAAGAGTATATGATTTGCATGGTTTTCTATACCTAATTGTTAATACGATTTTAAATATAAAGATGTAACTTAGTAACCTAAGTAATACTGTTTTATTACTTATTATTTGCTCCATGATGAAGCAATTCTTATCTCAAAAAATCATGATGATATGTCGGGATTTGACCACTGATGCGTGATTTCAAGGTAGCGGACTTGAAATTTGAACGAGCTATCAAAGGTGCAGCGGGATACCAGATGGGTTGAAGTGTTTATTGTTCACGAACTAGGTACTAAGGGGCTTATTTTGTTAAATAATCTAGTTTTAAAGACTGGTGCAGATGCAGTACTGCGGGCATTGCACAATTCATTGGCCATTATCGAATTTGATGTCCAAGGTAACATTTTAAATGCAAACGAGAATTTTTGCGGCGCTGTCGGCTACGAACGTAGCGAAATTGTCGGCAAACACCATTCGATCTTTATGGATCCTGAGGAAGCGTCGAAACCTGCATATAAAGAGTTTTGGGAATCGCTTGCGTCCGGTAATTTTGATTCCGGGGAATATAAACGCTTTGGCAAAGGTGGTACTGAGATTTGGATTCAAGCAACATATAATCCAGTTCTTGGCCGAAATGGCAAGCCGGTTAAAGTTGTCAAATTTGCATCTGATATAACAGCAGCAAAGCTCAAAGCAGCTGAAGATGACGGCAAAATTAATGCAATTTCCCGTGCGCAGGCAGTCATTGAATTTGAAACCGACGGCACGATCATCACAGCGAACGAAAATTTCTGTAACGCAGTAGGCTATAATTTAAGCGAAATTCATGGCCGGCACCACAGGATATTCGTAGAAAAAAATTATGGCCAAAGCGAAGAATATCAAAACTTTTGGAAACGTTTAGCGCAGGGTGAGTTTATTGCATCTGAGTTCCAGCGCTTTGGAAAAGGCGGTACGGAAATCTGGATTCAGGCGTCTTACAATCCAATTTTTGATGCCAGCGGCAATGTGGTAAAAGTCGTAAAATTTGCGACTGACATTACTGGCCGTGTTCATGCGGTCAATACCATTGGTGGTGCGTTAAGAGAGCTTTCGAAAGGCAATCTAGATCTGTCCATCAATGAGGATTTCATTCCGGAATTGGATGGGTTACGTGTCGATTTTAATCAGACGTTAGAAAATCTAAACGAAACGCTGTCTCGCGTAGGTTATAATGCGCAAGCCATTGATAGCGGTTCTAAGGAAATTCGCAGCGCGTCTGATGAACTCTCAAAGCGCACAGAACAACAAGCAGCAGCTGTTGAAGAAACAGCCGCGGCACTTGAAGAGATCACTGCAACTGTGAGTTCAACAGCTCAATTGGCTGGTGAAGCTGGAGAATTGGTGAAAACCACCAAAAATGAAGCCGAACGTTCTGGTGAAGTTGTGACCAGAGCCGTTTCTGCTATGTCGGATATCCGTGAATCATCAGATCAGATCGCAGATATCATTGGCGTCATTGATGACATTGCCTTCCAAACCAATCTTCTTGCTCTAAATGCCGGGGTAGAGGCTGCGCGTGCAGGGGAAGCCGGTAAAGGTTTTGCGGTTGTTGCTCAAGAAGTTCGAGAACTTGCACAACGTTCAGCCACTGCTGCCAAAGAGATCAAGGAATTGATCACGCGTTCTGGTGGGCAGGTTCAATCAGGTGTTAATCTAGTTGCTGAAACTGGTGAAGCGCTCAAGTCGATTGTTAAGTTTGTCACTGAAGTTAATGAACACGTTCACAAAATTGATGATGCAGCACAAGAACAAGCGAGTGGTTTGAAAGAAATCAACCGCGCTGTGAATTCTATCGACGAAGGCACGCAAAAGAATGCTGCAATGGCTGAAGAAGTCACGGCTTCGGGACATACTCTGTCTCAAGAAGTTCGTGAACTCAATACGCTTTTAGCCGAATTCCAGCTAACTGGCGCAGGTTCAAGCGCAAGCGTGCAATATAAAGCCGCATAGACAATTTCGTTATAAAGCACCAATTAGCCCGCTACTCGTTCACGTTTGAGTAGCGGGCTTTTTTATATGTTATTATAATCTTTGATCGCAGCGACCGCTTTGGAGACAAGCGCTTCAGCGGCAGGGATGCTCTCAGCCTCAACATAACAACGCATCTCAGGCGCATTGCCTGAAGGTCTTAAGTGTACGATATCACCATTATCGAGTGTGGCGCGCAAACCATCGATGACGTTGATATTCGTCACCTTGCCAAATGGCGCAAAAAATTTGTCTCTATTCTCTGCAGAGTTGGTGAGTTCTGTGACAAAAGCTGAACTGATTTCAGTCGGAAACTCTTGAATACGTCCGGCATGGGTGATCGGCATTTCAAAGCTGGATACCAATTTCGACAATGGCATATTCTTATCCATACTCATTGAGAGTACAGCTAGCATGGGAAGGACACAATCACGCGTTGGCAAAGGTTTAAGCTTCCCTTGACCCATCGCCGTTTCGCTCGCCAATAAGAAACCACCATTGGCTTCAAAACCAACCACACAACCGCTATCTTTTGCCAAGGCTTCATCAATTGCGGCGATGACGTAAGGGGAACCAACTCTTGTGAGATAAACCTCAGTGTCGGGCGTGTTTTGAATGCCGGAATTCGAACTAATCGGTGTTGCAATCACATTTGCCTTTAAGTAAGTGCTGGCAATGAGCCCCAAGATATCTCCCTTGATATAATTCCCATTCTCATCGGACAGCAAAGGTCTATCACCATCGCCATCTGTTGACAATATCGCATCAAGTTGGTGTTCTTTCGTCCAAATTTTTAAATTCTCAACCGTTTCATCACTCACGGCTTCAGTATCAACTGAAATGAAAGTCTCAGATCGATCAAGTGAAATAACGCTTGCGCCAAACGCCTCAAATACATCTTTGAGAATGTCACGGGCGACTGAGCTATGTTCGTAAATTCCTATGCGTTTCCCACTGAAATAGTTATTTAAAAACAGTGTTTTATATCGATCAGAGAACTGCTCAACTGCAATGTCACGTTCATTGGATACTACGTCTATCTCAGCCTGACTTACGGAAGTATCGTTCGATATATCCTGCGCATATTTTTGAATTTCCAGCTCATCGCTTTTATCAATTTCACCATCTGGCCGATAGAATTTGATGCCATTACGATCTGCTGGAATATGAGATCCGGTAATCATGATGGAGGCTGAATTGTTGTTCATGGCATAAAATGCCAGGGCAGGCGTTGGCAAATTTGCGCAGTTGATGGGGACAAAGTTTTCTTTAATCGCAGCTGCTATTGTTTGCTCACAAATAAGCGGGCTAGACACCCTTAAATCGTAACCGATATAAACCTTGGAACCTTCTTGAGCCAAGTTGCTGTTTTTTAAGTGTTGGAGATACCCGCGCACATATTTATCACATGTTCCGTCTGTAATCTCTTCAACTAATCCACGTAAGCCACTGGTTCCAAATTTTGCCGCCATAAAAGTATCACCCTTTAATTGGTTTCATTTTGATTACTTAAGATTTTCAACTCTCAAATATTCTGAAAACGCGCATAATACATGGTAGAATGTGCTAGTAGGCATGTCGGTTGAAACGACACGACCTTCGCTATCTGTTGCGTCATACCAGCCACCGGGCTGGGGTGTGTTCAGATAACGATTATAGATCTGATCCAGCATGCGAGACGCCAAGTTACCGTCGACGGTCATGCCGTGCTCTGCAAGTGCCAAGGCTGCTTTTAACCCTTCCGTCTGACACCACATACGGCCAGTTGAAGATAATTCACTGCCGTCAAAGTGCATTCTGAGCGCAACGCTATCCGTCTTCGGATAATGCCCAAACGCGATCGCAGTCGCATAAAGTTTACGTGCATAATCTTTAACAGAATCATCACCACTGAGAGTGACATATTTGAGCAATAGCCAAACCCATTCATAATGGTGTCCAGGCTCTACCTTATTGATATCATTATCTGATGGCACCCAATTGGCATCAAACATTTCGTGCAAACGCCAATTTTCATGATCAAAGAACTTGGTTTTAAATAAATCGATGATCTTCTTCGCACGGTCGAGATAGTCTTCTTCGCCGGTCGCCTCATACCAAGCCAACATCGCTTCAAAGAAATGCATATGTGGATTTGCGCGGCGAATATCTGAACCACCTGGTGTTTCAAAATAACCACCATTTTTTTCATCAGCAAACTGTCGATCCATGAATTGGAGAGTTTTTTCGCCCCACTCTTTAGCAAGCGGGTTCTTTTGTGCTTTCCACAAGGCTGCAAAACCAAGCAGAACAAAACATTGATCATAGGCATCACGCGTATCATCTTGGATTGTGCCATCTAAGTTATAAAGATGGATAAAACCACCATCATCGTGCCACCCGGTGTTGATCAGAGTATTCACACAATGCTCTAGGACTTCTTCATAATTGCCGTCCCAACCCATCATCTGAGCTTCAGCATAGCAATATATTTGGCGCGCAAGCACACGCAGTCTTTTTTTGCCGAGATCCACTGGTTTGCCTGCATAATCAAGCGCTTCGTGAACACCGCCATATTTGTAATCCACGCTGTTTTTTGCCCAATAGGGCAGTGCAAGATTAAATATCCAGTCCTTTACCTGATCCTCATAAGGAATTTGAGTGCCGGACATGTTGAGGACTTTTGGAGGCCAAGCGGTCTCGGAGATCATGGTATGAAGATCTTTGACCATATAGCTTTTCTCACGGGCAACGACCATAAGCGCATCAGGTTGGGAGACAACGACGATATCATCAAGTCCAGCGATTGCCACCGGGCGATCCTCTGCGCGAATATAACTGTTTCGTACGCCAGTCGTTACAACATCACCGATGATCGCATTGCCTTTAACATCTTGCTTGGACGCTTCGTGCAATTGGTTCCAAGAACCTAAATCACTCCAATCGAATGCTGCCTGAATTGTCTGAATTTTCGCTGCATGCTCCATGATACCATAATCGATGGATACTTTCTCACAGGATGTAAAATGTTCCTTGTCCAAGTAATGGTGTTGACCATCTTGGCGACTGTTTGACATGGCAAGAGAGGCAGAGCGCCAAATATCGGGCTGTTGGCGTTCAAATTCACGTGCCATTTCGCCAGCTTTAAACATGAAAATACCAGCATTCCAGAAGAATGTGCCTAAATCTAAATATGCCTTAGCCGCTGCAAGATCTGGCTTTTCCCTAAATCTCTCAACGTCATAAATCGGTCCACTCCCTTGAGCGCGTTCGATATAACCAAATTGAGTCTCAGGATGGCTCGGCTTGACGCCAATGGTCATGATCCCACCATCTGATCTAACGGCGTCAGCAGCTCGTTTGATTGTCAAAGAAAAGCCATCAACATCAACAACGTGATGATCGGATGGCAAAATAAGAACTATTTGTTCCGGCGCATTCATCGCAACATCTGAAATTGCTGCTGCGACGGCAGCGCACGTATCGCGCATGCAAGGTTCTAAGATAAATTTATCTACAGCGACGCTACTAGCATTACTCTGTTCCTCAACAACGCCCTCGAATTCAGCAGCTGCAACAATACGGGCAGGGGCGTATATATCGCTCGCCTTCTCACTTACTCGCTCTAAAGTGTTATAGAGCATGGTATTCGAGTTAACTAAGTTGTGGAACTGTTTTGGTGCTGACTTTCTTGATAAAGGCCACAAGCGACTTCCGGAACCACCACATAAAATTACCGGTAGGATTCTGTTTTGTTCTTTTTTACTAGTCAAATTCTGGACCTTTGAAATTTAATATATTTGACGACATATCGGAAATATGACGAAATTAATTTATACATACAACTGAACTATATAACTTCTTCATTAAGCAACTCTTGATTGATTTGAAAATCTAATCAACAGCCGGTAATTTTGTTTGAGCAATAATATCTAAGTCGTTACTTTCTAATTATCCTAAATTAGATAGTTTTGCATCCTGCATGACTAGCGAGCTTGATATTGCAGCCATGGACAATAGCTCCCTCAAACCTCTCCGTTATCCTATCAGTTTATTTCGGTTTAGATCTGCTTGCAGCATCATACCGCATAGTTCTTCGAGTGTCGTTTTTGCTTGCCAACCGAGTAAATCTTTTGCCTTTGAGGCATCACCGATTACGAGGTCGACCTCGTTTGGTCGATAGTATTTCGGATTTATTTTAATAATAACCTTACCGTTGTCTTTGTTGATACCAACTTCCTTTTCGTTCGAACCGCTCCACTCGATGCTTATTCCTGCAGCAAGGCATGACATGTTTACGAAATCTCGAATACTTTGAGTTCGGTTTGTTGCAAGCACAAACGTTTCCGGATTGTCTGCTTGAAGCATCAAATACATACCTTCAACATATTCCTTTGCGTAACCCCAATCTCGCTTGGCTTCAAGGTTTCCCAATTCAAGAACATCTTGAAGACCAAGTTTAATGCGAGCGATCGAGTTTGTAATTTTTCTTGTGACGAAGTTTTGACCCCGGAGTGGAGACTCGTGATTAAAAAGAATACCGCTCGCACCAAATATGTCGTAGGATTCGCGGTAGATGATTGTCATCCAATAGGCATAAAGCTTTGCAACTCCATAGGGACTTCTAGGATAAAATGGAGTAGACTCTGTTTGAGGCGTTTCCTGTATTTTACCATACATTTCAGACGAGGAGGCCTGATAGAAACGAATTTTCGAATTTACCTTTCGAATAGCTTCCAGCATGTTCAACACGCCTACACCAGTAATTTCGGTTGTAGATTTAGGGTGTTCGAATGAGACCCCAACAAAACTCTGCGCAGCGAGATTATAAACTTCATCTGGCATTGCCATTTCAAGAAGACGTATTGTTGATTTTGAATCCGTTAAATCGTGCTCAACGAGGTTCAAATTTTGGTGGGTTCTGATCCCCAGTTCCTCAATCCGCCAAAAATCTACCGAATCAGCATTGCGATAAGTACCAAATACGCGATATCCTTTTTCCAACAAGAATAGCGAAAGATACGCCCCATCTTGGCCCGTAACGCCTGTGATTAATGCCGTTTTCATTATTTATACCTTATTTCTAATATAGTAGGCCTAGGGATCCACTATTCTTTTTTAGAATTTCGACATCATTGATGTGAGAAAAAATCTGCTCGGTGTTTTTCTACAATTAAATGGTAAAGTCAAAATTTTTATGAATGATATTTGATAGCAGCTAATAAAATAATTGCCTGGGAGAGAACTCAAAGAACCCTTCGGTCTCGTCTACCTGATCTAAATCAACCGTTGATAAAAAGGACAATACAGTCCTGGTTTACAAAAGAGAATGGAAATATGCAGGCGTCTGTCACTTGGCGGATATCAATGGCTTTTGAGACATCTCAATATATTTCATAACCGTTCAACATCTGTAATAGTTTGACTTGATCTGAAGAAAGTGTTTTCGGCTAGCTCAATGTATGTAGCTTGCCACACCGAGCAATACTGTGATAGTCACGGGTTCCAAAATGACCTATCAACACAAACAAAACTACCGCTTTAAAATAACTGCCTCGCACTTTGTAATTCTTTACTATTATTTTACAGGATTAAACTCATATCAACCTCTTGCTAAAGGCAACCGAGTTTCCGGCGATCGCCAGGAAAAGACTGCCTAAAACTGCAATTGATTGGTGTGGGAAGAGTAAATTCGCACTCTTCTATCTTTTTATCAGCTTTTCATATAATTTCGGATACCACCGGTAATTATACTGAAAAAAGAATAACACTTAAAAATATCATTAAATTTATGAAACGAATATTCGAAACCCTTTTAAACTTGGATTCAATCTATAAACGTATTTTGCAAGTTGCGTTTGATAGTTTTTTTATTGTTTTAAGTTACTTTACAGCAATGGCATTGCGATTTGATGGTTTCCATTTTCTCGCCAAAGACAACGTCTGGCTGGTTCTTATATTCATTCTGCCGTCAACAATTTATTTGCAAGCCAGGTTAGGCCTTTATAGAGCAGTACTGCGGTTTATTTCTTCACATGCACTCAAAACAATAATAGTTTGTGTTACTTTTTCCTCAATCGTAATGTTCGCATCAGCGCAGATATTGACGTTACCTATTCCTCGTTCGGTTCCAATAATTTATGCCATTCTACTGTTTTGTTTTATAGCTAGTATACGTTTTGGCTGGCGTGCGTATTTTAGATTTCAATCAAGTAAGGGCGTGAACAATGCCGTGATCTATGGAGCCGGTAAAGCAGGGCGGCAACTCTTGAATGCCATGCGCTACTCGGGGGATTACAATATTGTTGCTTTTATCGATGATAATAGCCGGCTGCATGGCCAAGAAATTGGGTCTGTCAGGGTACACTCTGCGGGAGAACTCTCCAGTCTAAGAGAGAGTATGAATATTTCTGCGGTTATCTTAGCTATTCCAAGCGCTGGACGCTCCAAAAGACGGCAAATAATAGGTCGCATTGAGGAACTCAACTTGGAAATCCATACAATTCCGGATATTGGCGATTTGCTTACTGGAAAAGCGAAAGTTGCGGACCTCAAAGTTGTAAATGCAAATGAACTTTTGGCTAGAGATGTCGTTCAGGCACATGAAACGCTAATGAAGGCTAATATTGAATCCAAAAATGTCATGGTTACAGGCGCTGGAGGTTCAATTGGTTCAGAACTATGTCGTCAAATAATTCGACAAAAACCAGAGCGACTCATCTTATTTGATGTATCAGAGTTTGGTATCTATCGCCTTCATGATGAATTATTAAAATCGGCCAAAAAGAATGATGTCGAACTAATTCCCATAATCGGCTCGGTGCAAAATAGACAAAGATTAGACTACGTTCTCAAAACTTGCGATGTACATACTCTTTATCACGCAGCTGCGTATAAGCACGTACCTCTTGTTGAACAAAACATAGTAGAGGGAGTTTTGAATAATGTATTTGGCACTAAAAACGTCGCTGAATCAGCGATAAAAAACAAAGTCGAAGCACTAATACTTATTTCCACTGACAAAGCGGTGAGACCAACTAATTTTATGGGAGCTTCCAAGCGCGTTGCCGAATTAATTTGCCAATCACATGCGAAGAATAAAGCAAGTACTCTCATTTCAATGGTTAGATTTGGAAATGTATTGGGCTCTTCGGGGTCTGTAATACCCCGTTTTGAAGAGCAAATTAGAATTGGTGGACCGGTTACTGTTACACATCCTAAAATTACCAGATTTTTTATGACAATTTCAGAAGCGGCTCAATTGGTTATTCAAGCAAGTTCTATGGCAAATGGCGGTGATGTATTTGTTCTTGATATGGGGGAACCGGTAGAAATTGTTGATGTAGCGGAAAGAATGATCCGTTTGCACGGATTAAAACCTTATTATGAAAACTCTCCCCCAGCTGAGGTCGAAAACGGTGATATTTGCATTGTGTTCACTGGCTTACGACCCGGAGAAAAACTTTATGAAGAATTATTAATCGGTGAGAACGTTAAAGGCACCAAGCACCCACGGATTATGAGCGCGGACGAAGTATGGGTTGAACAATCTGAACTGGACAAATTTTTAGAAGACTTAAAAGATGCGTGTGCTACATCTAATGTCAATCGAATACATGAAATATTTTTAGAACTACCGCTGGAGTTTGCCCCATCTAGTCAGATTACAGATTTTTGCTGGAATAAGAACGGCGAGCCAGGAAGTGTGCCCAAATCAGACAATGTATAGAGAATATGATGTTTGTCTGAATGATTGAGATCCGTCGGAGGACCTGCCTACGCCGACCATTTCATAAGTAGATTTTAGACTTATCCCTTATAAGGATGATTTAGGGTTGTATAACCCGAGAGCTGCTGAAAAAGTTTGACGAAGAATATCCAATTTTCCAACAACACCATTTATTTTTGTCGGCACGCCTCCTGACTTAGGATATCTTCGCGTTACTGGTACTTCGGTTACGTTCAGACCAAGACGACCCGCACGCACAGATAGATAAAAGAGAAGTTCATAACGTTCAAATTCATTTCTGAAGGGTTGAACTCGCGGATCAAGCAAGTAATTAGCTGAATACGCCCGATACCCGTTTGTAGTGTCGGTCAATTTTGTTCCGCTGGCCAGACTCAATAATGGTGCATGTATCATCCGATTGGCAAATGTTCGTTCAAGTGGTGTGTTTTCATGCATGCCATCGAAATGATAGCGCGACCCCTGCACGTAATCGTATCCTTCGGCAAGTTTTTGCAAAAATAGTTTAATGGCTCCCATGCCGTCTTTGTTATTGCCGTCAACAGTAATTATTGATTCATAACCTTGTTTTAATGCCCACGCATATGCCATTCGCAGTTGCGCACTAAGTTTACCCGGTCCAATTTTTGTTAGTTTTGCACGCACATTTGTTTCACTCAAGAATTGTGGATCCACAGCACCGTCTGTAGAACCACCATCCGCAATTATAATATCAACTTGATGGTCAAACTCATTTATTGAATGCAATTGACGCTGGATACGTTCACCTTCATTCAATACAGGAATTACCAGCGCAGTTTTATGGCTCTGCGGACTTAGTGTGATTTCTTCAAATTCTGGAATTTGCCATTGATCATCCAGCGACGAATTATGCTCTATCAATCGTGTAAGCTCCTGTCTTTAAGCTTGTCGCCTTGAAACACCCAATATTTGTTAGCAAGATAATTGACCACGAAGGACAGTAACACTCCGCCGCCAAGAATGAGAATAGGCCAGGTATTATCGGGTAAAATTTCGCTCAGAACCGTCACCCCGAAAACACGAACGGCAAGGACTATAATAACAGTTGCAGCATAACGCAGAATACCAGCAAGGATTGCTGCATCTTTCGAACGTTTAAATACCCATCGGCCAAGGACAAAGTAATTAAAAACAGCACCCGTTAAAAACCCCAAAATAGCTGCATACTGAAAAGATCCTGTGAATTGTAAAACCAAAAGCGCGATTGAAAGATCTAAAATTAGACCCAAGCCAATCGTCAATGAAAATTTATAAATTTCTGCGAGCGGCAGTTTTGCTATGTTCATAAACTTACGCCATCAGATTCATGTTTGCGGATGCCAGTTCTTTATATTCATTTTTCAAATGTGCCATCATATCATAGACATTATCAATTTTCCCGCCAAGCAACGAGGTAACTCTGCTATTTTGTGAATCGCGATGAACTAAAATTGGACGTCCGTCATCCATTTCATTTTTGACTAACACCGTTTTAATATCAAACATGGATTGATAATCTCGCAATTCACTAATCGACGGCAAGTATCGCGCTGCGTCCAAAATCATATGCCTAGCCTGACTTTCTTTGTCGGCAGCTTCTAAAAGAGCGTAAGGCGAACAATTTTGTTCTTCATCGGTCCAACTTAAATGTGGTGTGTAACGAACGTGAGTTAATGAATATTTGTTTTCAGCCGGGTAGGGCATTATTGAAAAAAACGGACCATCCATTACCGTGACTGCATACCCATTCAAAAAATCTGGGGGATCCATCAGCACAATTCCCGTTAGCTCATGTTTGAGCTTTGCTGGCGACAGATTCGATGCCCGTAAAACCCAATTGATTTGTGAATAGGTAACGTTAAAAACTTGCCGTGCCAATACCTCACTCCCATCAGAGAGATGCACGGTTGCATATTCATTATCGGTATCATTCTGAATTGAAAGAACTTCCGTTTGTAATTGCAATTCAATATTTCGTGCAGAAATTTTATTTCCAACTAGCTTCGACAATATAGAATGATCAAATGCATATTCTTCGACCCTGAAAACTGCATCAATCATGCTCTGATCAAAAAACGCAGCTTCACTTGGGCTGGCCAGCGTAATTGGAGCTTGCATGTTTCGAAACATTTGGAAAAATCGATTAGCTGAAACTTTAGAATTTCGGTTAGCGATTGCATATAACATCTGATAATCGTCAACGATTGCTTCTGGAAACTCAGCTGCAAAAGTACTGCACAACATCTGGGATTTTAAGGCCGTTATCATGGAGCGCGGGTAATGGAACCCTGAATGTAGGCGGGCTTGATTTACGCGAGATGCACGAGAGATTATGGCATCGCTCGCTTCTACAATCATAACTCTGGGCGTGACCGAACGTAAAAATAGCGCCAAACAACAGCCATAAAAACCTCCGCCTATAACCAGGTAATCGACTTTTTTCGCACTCATGGGGAAACCTTCGGAAGATGACGATCCAAAATAGGGACTACTCTGTCTGGCTCGGATGAATATTTAGTTCGCTACGCACGTTCTCAAATAGATCGACCGAACTCTTCTCCGAGATAATGAAATCAACCTTTTGACCGCGCGCCATCTCCAACAATTTTCGTAAAGAGATGCTTATTGCAAAAAGTGTACAACTTAAAAAACAACCGGCTCCGGAGATGGCAAGAGATAAAGTCGTCCAACCAGCAGCCACGTCACTAAACATGAAGTATACATACACGACGTATAGGCTAAATAGTATTGATCCCAAAAAGGTCAGGACTGAAAAGACGGCAACGAGGATTAACAACGCTGGAGCAGCTTCAATTGCCATCCGCGTGAGCAATCCCAAACGTGTAATCCATATAGACGGCGAGCTTGAATATTTTGACTTGCCACCCTTAACTGCAGGTTTGGATCGTAAAACTCTAATAGCACTTCCTCTCGGCATAAACCGAAGAGAAAGTTCAGGGTTTGGATACCGGAGGATTCTATTCAGAATACTTCGTGGTAACGCGGCAGTTTGCATATCTCGAGTACTGGCAAGAAACCCACTGACCTTGCCCAATGTTAGCACCAACGGCTCAGCAAGCGCCGCAACATTGCGTTCGCCTACGACAACGGCATCCGATCCATATGCTTTTATAATCATTTCAACAATATCAAGCTGGTCGACTTCTTGTACCGATGTCAGCATAACGACGTCACCGATCGCCTCTTTTGCTGCAATTACGCGATGTTGAGTCATGTCCAGTCCCGGCATTACCGAAAATAGACGTAAATTCTTCGATTTCGCAAGCATTTGTTCGAAGTCCGAGCTAAGGTGTGTATCGCAAACCAGAATTAATTCCCAGTAGCGAAAGTTAGCTTTCAGTATTTCGACTAAGTTCGAAACGCATAATTTGGTGTTGTCTTTATTGCTCGGTTTAACCAGACAGACAGAGACTAGGATGTCATCGCGAATATTGTCTTTGTTCATGCCGCATCCTCAGCCAAAGCCTGTGCCTTTTTCAAGTTTTTCATTGCACATTCCAAATCAGTCATAAAGTTTTCAGATTGACGCATTTCAATTGAAATTGATCTGGAATAGTCAATTGCCTTAAGAGCTCTCAAAACACGCGCTGTTTGAATAGGATCAGCTGGCGCCATCTCGAGAAATGGTTCACTAATGTGAACATGGCTAATTGCTGAGGCTGCATCATCAATAAGTTTTTCAATATGCGGAAAAGTGTTTGTCAGAAACGTAGACCCTATGTCAAAATTGATGGTGATAGATGGATGGTTGAATTCCTTCACAAATCGAAGTGTCTCCTCAGGCTGTGTCAAAAAATTAGTGCCATACGCTGAAGGATTACACTCCACAGCCAATCTAACCCCGGCAGCTTGCGCTAAATCAGCCGCTGGCATCATCACTTCAATGGCGCGCCCGGAAGCAGTTCGATGGCTCATCCACTCCGGTCTGATCCTTTGCTTTGGTGAGCCCATTACAATATTTGGAATACCCAATTGCTCCGCTAGACGGACTGCACAATTGAGTGCGGTGACAAACAGGCTACTCTCTTCCTCATTTCCAAATAACCGTGCATTTGGAGTTCTAAAATGGAGAGACTGCATCGATACAAGACTGAGTCCAAACTCTGCCAATTCTATCTTAACGCGGTTCAATTCTTTGACGCTTGGTTTGAAAGGATTGTCGCTTGAGAAAAATAGAAGACTAGGTGCAATCTCCAATCCTGTAACGCCGTTAGCGTTTAATGTCTCGTAAGCACGTTCTCGATCAGCATACGGCCACGCGATATTTGAAACAGCGAACTGCATTGATCAAATTCTAACCTCTGAGTCATAGAATGCCTTTAACCCAGCCATTACCTCATTTCCATCAAAATTGTAAGGGCCAGTCTTGTTCCACAGTTCGGCGTGTTTGGTATGCATATTTTCCCGATGTAGTTTGGCGTTATTTGCGGGCATTAACGCATCGGTCAGTGAAGAAAATATATCGGCGACACGCAACGGAGCTGGCGCGAGATGCACAATCTCTAAGCCCGCATCACTTGCAATTGAAATATCGTCAACAATGCGGGATAGATCGTAAAATTGATATGTGCTTTCCTTGTTATGAAAATTGACAGCATTCACACCTAGCATTTTCATTTCAACTTCAAATATTGACTTATCAGCTAAAGTTGCCAACAGATTCCGATCTAGCACATGCATACTTAATCCCTGGTCGAAAGAAAAAGCTTTTTCCAGCACGTATAATAGCGATCGTGGCAAGCCTTGATGCAGGGCATTGTAACTGGTCTCATTCAACATGGTCGGGGTAGGATTCAATAAATCAAAGATAAAGTTTTTCGCCAATCCTTTTGCAAACAATGCAGGAAGCCTAACAATCAAGCAATTTTCAAAAATAGATTGGCACTCAATTTCCAGTTTTCGTCTGTTTAGACCGTAGGGGACAGATTGTTGAAAAGCACTGCCATCTTCGGTGCAGCCACCATCGAACCGATCAAAGACTGCAATTGTTGAAATCAAAACAAATCGTTTGGTTTTGATTTTTCGCAATGATGAAACAAGGTTTGTTATTCTGTCTGCATCTCGCTGACCATCTTTATTGGCTAAAAACATCGATCCAGGGGCTGCAGCGCAATATACGATATCAAAATTTTGTTCTATTGCTTTAGATACATTCCGTGAATTGTAACCGTAAACCTCAGGTAAAATTCGAGAGATTGTTGTTCCAACAAACCCAGTATTACCAATTAATCCAACACGCATAATCATCCTTTTAAAGTTTTAAGGCGAGGACTCAATTGGTCCAATACAAGCCTGTATATATGTATATCATTATTTACAATTCAGTGGATTTTTTAACGACGCGTTTCGAATATCTATGTATATTTTAATTACAAAAGAAGTGCTGAACAATTTTTCTCGCAATATGGAACTTTCATTTGGGAAATCAGCACTCTGCCATATGCTTTTCAAATGAAAACTGCACAAGAAACAACGTGTTTTCTTAACATCGAAGTTTCAGTTGAAAAACTCAATGACTGAGTGTTGAACATCATGCTAATGATCCCAAAGAAGTTCGAAAAAACTTGATCTAATGATTGAGTTCTCATCATTTATTTTAACGCGCCGAAGTAGATAAATCCCACTTTGGGTTGCTTCTACTTTGAATTCATCAGCGAGCTGGTTTTCCCATTTTTTATATTCTGACTCGAGAATAATAATCGCGTCACTGATCCCTTGGGGAGACATTGAAATTCCTCTAGGAAAAAACGTATATCGTCGATCTAAAAATAATCGGGCAAAATATGGATGAATGGCCACCACTTCTTCTTCCGGAATTTGGCTCTTGAACTGTTCAATTGCAGCCTTTTTTTGGCTTACCGAAGTGTTCTGCAAATTAGGTGGAAGGTATGTTGCATACATCCAGAAAGAAGTTGCAAACATCGCAAGAAGTAAGGAATTACGCCAGACCTTAGAAACATTTGCGCAAACAATTAAGAAAGCGAAAGTAATTATTGGAATGGCGGGGGCGCTATGCCAAGTATGAATATATGGATCGCCAGCTATCATTGTTGCGGTGAATATTTTAACTCCTCCGGCAACGTATATTATGAAAATTAGGGCAAAATGCTTTTTGGGAATAATGAAATATGCCAATATCAAGGCAGCCCCATTTAAGGCAAGCCATATGAAATTATCCACTATGGTTGTAAACACCAGTTTCTCGACATTTAAGAAAACTTGACCATAGCTTCTTATTATTAATCCCTCTGGTGTTCGATTAAATGCACTCGCACTTAATTCAATCACCCACATTTGAAAGAGGAACAACAGCAACGCTAACAAAAAATGGATTAAAAACACGCGGTCTCGTCCGAATATATACATGACGAACCACAGAATTACCGCAATGGCGGTAAATTCCTGTTTAATCATTACAAGTGCTAGATACAAAATTAGAAATACAGGGGCAAAAAAATTATATTCTTCTCTGTCTAATACAAAAATCAATATTATAAATAGAAAGCCCGCGAGAAGATCAAAGTGGAATCCATAGACTGGTTCCTGCAGATATTGGAGCACAGAATACTGTGTTGAAAACAAAAGTAACGCAATCCAAGGGAAAACCTGATCTTCAGATTTTGACTTGAAATACATATAGGCAAATAAACTAGCGATGAGAAAAAAGATCGGACCGGAGAGAAGATATACAAAGATTGAATATTCGCCTGTTAGCCAAACGATCGGTGTATACAGTAGGTGCCATCCGAAAAAATGTTCTCCAAAGTGCCACCCATACGTAAAATCAAATCCAAAATTGCCCTTCAGAGTTTCAACTGCCATTTGGTGGTATGTAAACATATCCGATGTATATTGCAGATTTTCCAATCTGAAAATTTTCAAAAACACACTGAAAGAAAAAGTGAAAAGAGTGAAAAATATTGAAGAAATCATCAAAATATTCTTCAACGATATTTTTCTCATTTTCTCAGCTTTCTTCTATAATTTTTCGTGATAAAGCATACAGGAACTTGAAGAGCAACTAGAACAGATTTTATTTAACCCTAGCATACCCCAGCTGAATGGTCTCATGTTCTATAGCTTTTTTTTCTTCATTTTGAACAGTTTAGAACTCATCATAAACATGAGTAAAGTTGATCCGGAAGACCTTAATTACTGATAATCACTTAGAGATTTTGGCAGAGAGGTTAAGGTCGAATTATTTGCTACTCGATAGATTTAAGCACCTGAATTGCTTCATCCATTGAATAATGGTGGTTTCCTAAAAACAAACCATTTTTGTCAATGTAATCAGCGTTATCCAATGAGCCAAACACATCATATTCGAAATATTTCATAACTTCATTTTTAGTAAAGTTCCCTGCCACAATTGGTCGGCATTCGAAACCCAATTCTTCCAGTTGAGTTTTTAATTCTTTCCGGCTTTTGTTGGCACCTGGTCTTAATACCAAGGAAAAACCAAACCAGCTACTTTCACCAATTTCTTCTTGAATAAGGAAGCCGGGGTGATTGCCCAATTCTTGCTGTAATTTTAATCCGTTAGCACGGCGGCCGGAAATAATATCCGGTAACTTCTCAATTTGATCTGAACCCAATGCGCCGGACATCTCAAGGGGTCTTAAGTTATAGCCCGGAAGCACAAATCTAAAACTTTCATCAAACGGATCTTCGTTCTTGTTCCCAGTAACATGATTCTGATCCGGCAAATTACGCGTCCAACCATGTGCGCGCATGCTTAGCATAACGTGATAAAGTTCTTCGTCATCGGTAACGACTACGCCACCTTCCATGGTTGAAATATGATGGGAGAAGAAAGTTGAAAAACTCCCCATCACTCCAAAGGTCCCTGCATGGCGCCCATTAAATGTTGCACCCATGGATTCACAATTATCTTCAATGACTATGATTGATCTGTCAGAAATAATGTCATTGATTGCATCAAAATCATTAGGATTTCCCAATAGGTTTACAACCATAATTGCGCGAGTGTTGTCGGTGACAGCCTCAGACAACGCAGAAATATCATAGTTCAAAGTTTGTAAATCGATATCAACGAATTTAAGCCTTAGCCCGTATTGGAAAAGTGGGAAATAAGTGGTTGACCAACTGACGGCAGGAACGATTATTTCATCCCCTGGCTTTAAAAGAAGGTCAGGGTTTTTGTTGTAAAATAACGCCGCTGTCATAAGCAAATTTGCAGATGAGCCAGAATTGACCATGACCGCGTATTTGCTGTTAAAGAACTCGGCAAATTCTTTTTCGAATTTCTTTACCTCTGAACCCATAGAAAAAATCTTTGAATCCATAACACGCCGCAGCGACTGATATTCTTTTTCATCCCATGTGGAGGTTGCTAGCGGATATTTATAATTCATCAGAGTATTCTTCCAAATAATGAGAATATGTTAGCTTTACACCTTCACTCAAAGTTGTAGGTGGATTCCATCCCCAGTCGTTCTGCAAATTCGTAGAAACAAGTTTTTGTTTCATTCCGACGGGTTTGGTTAGATCATGAACGAAATTACCTCGCCAACCTATTACATCAGCAACCGTTTGATAATATTCGGTAATGGAATAATCGCGACCAACGCCAATATTCATAATTTCAGGCAAGTTTTCCATGTTATTAACAGCTTTATAGATTGAATCTGCAAGATCTCCTGCGAACATAAACTCGCGTCTTGTTGTTCCATCGCCCCATATCTCAACTTCACTGATATTGTTAATTTTAGCGTCATGAATTTTTCTAATAACAGCAGGCACCAAGTGGGATTTGGTCAAACTAAAACTGTCAAAATATCCGTAAAGATTGCAAGGAATCAATGTTTTATATCTAAATGTAGGATGCTCGCGATTGATATATTGGCATAACCGCATCGCCATTATCTTTGCGAGCGCATATCCTTCATTTGTGGGTTCGAGTTCACCTGTTAAAACAGAACTTTCTTCTAGAGGATTTTTACCCAACCGTGGGTATATACAGCTAGAAGCCAAATTCAAAAATTGCTCAACCCCGGACTTTTTTGCAGCTAATATTACATTCCTACCAATTGCTACATTCTGTTCCAAAAACTCAACCGGATGGTCAATATTAGACTGAATACCACCAACTTTCCCAGCAGCATGGACGATGACATCCGGCTTATATTCTGAAACATAATCGAGCACGCTGGATTCATCTGTCAAATCCAGTTCTTGGCGTGAAGGTGCCAAAATTTTCCAGCCTGCGGAACTTGGATGTAGCAGAACGTTACGCCCAACCATGCCTGATCCGCCGGTCAAAAGGAGGCTTCGGTCTTTCATCATTTCTATTTTTCCAAAGATACGGGCACATTCAACCCATGTTCGCTCAGTATTTTTAGACGTTTAGCCTCTTCGGAATCTCGTTGAACCATCTCAATACACATCTCTTGCGCGGTTATTTTCGGTTCCCAACCCAAAATCTTTTTGGATTTTGTCGGATCACCAAGTAATGTTTCAACTTCTGCCGGCCTAAAATAGCGTGGATCAATTCTAATAATTACATCACCAGGTTTAACCTCAGGAGCTTTCGTACCTGAAACATCCTCAACAATACCAATTTCATCGACACCTTCACCTTCAAATCGGAGCGTGATACCCAATTCGTTTGCCGCCCAATTTATAAATGTGCGCACAGAATATTGTTTTCCCGTGGCGATCACAAAATCCTCAGGCTTGTCTTGCTGTAGCATCATCCATTGCATTTCAACGTAATCTTTCGCGTGGCCCCAATCTCTGAGGGCATCGATATTGCCCATATATAGACATTTCTCGAGCCCCTGAGCGATGTTTGATAAACCTCGGGTAATTTTGCGCGTTACAAATGTTTCTCCCCGACGCGGGCTTTCATGATTAAACAAAATTCCATTACAGGCGTAAATGCCATAGGATTCTCTGTAATTTACCGTGATCCAATAGGAATATAGTTTTGCCACGGCATACGGACTGCGCGGATAAAACGGTGTGCTCTCTGTTTGTGGTGTTTCTTGAACAAGACCATAAAGTTCGGAGGTTGAGGCTTGATAGAAACGCGTTTTATCTTCCAATCCCAAGAATCGGATCGCTTCTAACAGCCTTAATGTTCCGATAGCATCTACATCAGCGGTATATTCAGGGCTTTCGAAACTGACAGCAACATGGCTTTGAGCCCCCAAATTATAGACCTCATCTGGCTCAACCTCTCGCAAAATCCTAGTCAAGTTTGACGTGTCAGTAAGATCGCCGTAATGCAGCGTAAGGGCAGGGGAAGGGTTGTGAGGATCTTCAAATATGTGGTCGATACGTTGTGTATTAAATGACGATGCACGCCGTTTAATGCCATGGACTTCATATCCCTTTGCAATCAAGAATTCTGCCAAATATGAACCATCTTGACCGGTCACACCAGTTATAAGAGCTTTCTTTTTCAAAATTTGATCCCCGACTTTCAGTTTTTTTTCGGTACTTGCGCTGTTCGTTTTTGACGCCTTGTTTCCAATCTCTCAGTAAGCCAAGGCGGTGTAAATCGGTGATATTTTCTAAACAACCATTCTTTGATTTCACGAATAACAAATTGCCCATTTGTCTCGACCGGACGCCCACTATCTATTGGGTATCTTTTCGACAATTCTGAAAAACCTGGTTGCATCCATTTTCCCTTTCTTAGGAGATGGTAATATCGGAATACAGGTTTATCGACGGAAAAAAGTGGAATGTCTCTAGCTCTAACACCGCTCTCTATTTCAAATTCCCAAGCATTTTCTCCATCTTTCAAAAGAGATAAGATAATATCTTTTCTGAATAGCCCATATACCAATGTACATCGATAAATGCCCCATCTTGAGATTCTGCGAATGCCTGGAAGATATTCACCTTTTCTATAATTGTTCGGATGCAACGTCAAGTAAGGTAAATCATTCGAAATTGCAAAATCTATATGCTTTAATACATCGTCATGTTGAACTGATCTGAGTAACCAATCGTCAAACATAAATAGAATATGAGATTCAGGGATCGCGTTAATTGCAATTCTCATATTGCTTGACCAATTTTTGTCTTCGCCGATCGCCACCGTTTTCACATCTTCACGATTTTCAAAGCTTTTGAAATTCGTGACTAAATATTTGGGAAATTTGCATTCAGGCCAAGCGTTTTCCAAATAATCGAAAAATGGATCCCAGAGTTCTGACGCACCATCATAGGAAATAACGCAAATAGCGACCTTTTTACTTTGAGAGTTTACAGTATTATTTTTCATTGAGCATCGTCTATATCGTCAAGGCTCTCCAGAACTTTTGTCAGTCTGGTTGAAGAAACATGTTTCGTGTATGGAAAATATACTATTTCAACATTCACTTTGTTCAACTGAGCTTCCGCCTCCTGGAATACAGGTTTGCCTTTCCAGTCGTCGCCGACAAACATCACATCAAACCCGACTTCTTTATGTGCAAGCACCTTATCCCTATGAGCCTGGACAACAACCTTATCCACGCAGTCGATCGCTGACACAATTTCCATACGGTCACTCAATGGAATGATCGGCGTTTTCCTCTTGTAGCTCTCAACCAATTCGTCACTACTTACACCTACAATAAGAAAATCGCACTTTTCTTTTGCTTGCTGCAAAATCCGTAAATGGCCCACATGAAATAAGTCAAAAACCCCAGTGGTATAACCAATTTTTAAATTATTAGACAAAAAATTTCCCATCTTTGTTTCGCGTATTAGACACATTCGTAAAATTCATTCACTTTTAGAACTAGAGTTTTGACGTAAGAATAGAGATATTCAAAAACGCGGCATTCGAATAAACTATAAAGAGTATTAAACTAGCAGAAAGCGCAGCCATTAATCTGGTGAGATAGACTCGAATCAGAAAGTTATATTTTTTGTCTAACGATGTTTTCTGATCAATCAATTCGGCTAAATAATTTTCAACAAAAAACACCACCAATACTGTAAAAATGGCGTTGAAAAAGAAGCCGGTATTGGCCATGGTTAGACGTAATTCGGGGTTTTGTGCGCTTAACAGCATAGGGATTGTCAGGCCTAAAATTCCAAAAAATGACGCAAAATATGATGCAATGATTGGCGCGTGTTTAACGCCACTTCCTTTTGCGAGTGTAAGTAAAATACTATGTTTTTTAGAATATAAAATTAGGACTATTACATTTGTGGCTGCCACACCTAAAACTGCAGCCAGAAAGACGACAGCTATTTGATCTGCTTTAGCTCCAAGATCGATAGAAAGCGCGCAAAAAAAGAAAAATAATACAGTACCAATTCTATTGATTACCATAATCTTCATAGCAGAATTATAACCACCTGCGACCCGTCCGAGTTGAAACCCCTTGTACTTTACAAGAATTTGAGATTGTTCAATCAAGATACAGGTAAACAAACCAAGACTCGTGATTATCAGGAACAATGTAATCTGCGATCCAAATGTATTGGCTAAATCTAACATTGACTAACACCCGCACGATTATGGAAGACTAAAATCTTCGCGTGAATTTATAAAAATCGCTGGCGATTTTGGCAATAAATGGCAATTTCTTTATGCTTCTATATGTATTTTTTAATATCGCAAAGACTATCTTTTGAATAAGGAGCATGAACACACTGTCTTTAAACCGGTGCGGATGTAGACTCAAAACAACCCCGGCATTGTTCATGACCAGATTTTCGATATCACGCCAATCTATTGACGTGCCGTCATTGATCGCAGATTCATTTGAGGAGTCATTACTGGCTATTTTATTTATCTGCCTAATATTAAAACCGGCATCGGAAAGATAAATACCATTGGGTAGAATAGATGGAAAATCTACGACAATATCTATCATGTTTGAAAATTTCGAGCGAATGTCGTTATGCCGAAAAAAGTCCTTGTTTGATTTCCAACCAGTGCGCTGTTTCGTTGGATTTCCATGCGGGCAAACGGTTTTAACATCAAAATTTTGCGATTTAAAATTCTGAAGATAATACTCGAACTCTATCAAAGCACTGTCATAATTACCGTCATTAGCATCCAATACATCATAATGATAGGCGATTTCATGACCACATTTGGCAATTTCTATCAGGGCAGCTTTGCCTGTTTCATCTAGGATCAGATCACCCTGAATATAATAGGTAGCCTTGTGATCCAATTCGGCTTCTAATTTAGCCATTTTAACTGAACTATCTAGCCGACTTTCGACATCGTGCTTCAGATACAAAGTTCCGTTAGTGGGTCCATTCTCAATCAAGCTATCAACTCGGCAAGAATGAATTCCTTTTTCGGCGAGTTCACTCAATATAGTTCTGTATCTATGAAAAGTAATCATGACCGCCTCAACACCATCTTGTAAAATTGTTCTCGGAGGCTGTTTGGTAGCATGACTTGAACAAAGAATCTGACGCAAGCTCCGAAAGCGAATTGTCCAATCGATGTGGTTTTTTTTGTTAAGCTATAATATTGCAACCGTACCTCGTTATACCAATATTTCAAACCACTTCGCCGTTTATAAAGATCTGGATTAGTTCTGAACAACAACACAGGATCATCTGTGTTTCTAATAGTGTAATCTGAAGCAATAATTCTAATCCATAAATGATAATCTTCGTTTTGATACCAGCTTTGATAATTGCCGACGGCGAGGATGTCTTTCACTTTCAAAATGGACGTGGGTTGCGCAATTGGACAACGTGTACGCATCATTTTTTTTATCAATTCGGGTTCTGTCGGATATTGCCTTAGAACTCGTGAGTTTTCGTCATTCGGCGCGCCTTCAAATTCGTATAAAGCTCCTCCAACCACAGACACATCCTGGTGCTTATGAATGATTGTTAGAAGACTTTCGAAGCGATTTGGCAGAGAAATATCATCAGAGTCTATCACAGCCAACCATTCGTAATTGCAAGCTTTAACGGCAGCAGCTCGCGCTTTTCCGTGACCTTGGTTTTTATCAAATTTAATTTCGGTGATATTTAGATTTTCTTTGAATCCTTCAATCACTTGCGCAACGTCTTCAGAAATTGGCCCATCCTGAACAACATAAAGTGCTTTTGGTGGAATTGTTTGGTCGAAAAATGAACTCTCAATCGCAGTTTTGACTTCAGAGTCAATGTTGTTTTTATACAAACAAATCATTGCTGCAAAACTGTAATTCGTTAATTCGGTACGCTTAATCAATGTATCATTTTTGACCAAAGATGGTCTCCCAAATTAACTTGATGTCATGATAAAAAGACCATTCAGCCACATATCTTTTGTTCAGAGCAACCTTTTGCGGCCAAATGATGTCGAGGTTATATTGAGAAGGGTTATCTACTTTCGAAAGAATGACTTCTTCGTCTTTAAATTTGAGTGAAGCCGGCCCGGTTATACCGGGCTTTACAGTCAGGATGATCCTATCATCTCCCTCCAGTTTATCTGCAAACCCTGGGACATCTGGACGCGGCCCAACTAAACTCATATCTCCAATAAGAACATTAACTAATTGCGGAAGTTCATCGAGCTTATATTTACGAAAAAACTTTCCAGTTTTGGTTATTGTGGACTGGTTGCTCGTCGTAACACTTGAACGGTTCTCTGTAACAACCGGATCAAACATTGTTTTGATTTTTAAGATGTTAAACAATTTTCCATTTTGGCCAATACGCTTTTGAAAAAACATACCATTTGATTTAGTTTCTATCGAAGCTGCGATCCAGCACACTAGGATTAACCACCCAAATAGTATTAATCCAACAGCCGATACAAAAATATCAAAAATGCGTTTTACGATCATTTAAATCTGCCCAAATCCAGTTCAATAAGATGGGAAGGGTACTTGTCCTTCACTTCCTGTGAAGGAATTTCCATAAAACCTTTCCCAAACCGTTTTGTAAGGTATTCTTCAACTGACTGCGGAACAGGCAGGATCAAATCCTCAAATTTTACATACCTTGGTTCTGACAGGTAGGCTCTTTCAAATGTTGTCGAATTAAATTTGGCGCGTCCAAAAAAATGACCAACATAACGGGTAGACTGGATATCTCTGTGTTGAACTAACCAGAGTAATGCTTTTTTTGTAATCCTGAGATTAAAAATCCTGGCACATGTTAAGGCCATTTTTTTCGCTATGGATTTTGTAGAATAACCACGTTGGCTCAGAGCCATGGTGGATAATACTTTTCCAGACAAGTACTGAATGTATCTTAAGTATTTGTTTTCGTAAGTCCCATAAAGGCACATAATATCTATGTATACTCCCTTATGTATATCACGATTTAGATCATTTAACTCCTGATAAACAGTTCCATTTAATCGTATTTTTGAGAAAAACAGGGGCCATTCAGATGTGTCTTCACGTTGAAGATAGTAAGTTTCCTTATCCAAAAATTGCTCAGCGGCAGACAGAAACTTCAAATAATTTTTTCTATCCATAAAAACATCAAAATCATCATCCCATGGAATAAAACCACCATGGCGAATTGCACCCAATGCAGTTCCACCCATTAAATAGTAGGTGATTTCATTGTCATTACAAAATTTGTCGAAGTCGGAGGCAATACTGCAAATGACCGCGTGCAATCTTTTTAATTCGACACTGTTTTCCATCAATTTTCTCTATTTCTTGTAATCAAAATGCTCTTGTTTATCGGCAATCCCGTCATTCATTATCGTAAGATATCGGAGAGAAAGCGCCAGCACTATCCACGGTAGTGGCGTACCCAAGGAGCCAAAAAGGAAAATCTTTATGAAAAAAATTGCGAGTATTGTCAATTTATCGAAATACATGATCTTCAATTTAGAAATCAGCACAAATATCCACAGGACAAATATGGATGTGCCAACCAACCCAATATCGAGCATCAAATTAGAGATCACGCCAGGCCCTCGAAATGGAACGAGCTCCCCACCTCCGTGAACCCAAAAGTATCGAAAATCTTTAAAATTTAGACCCGTATCCAACACAGATTGCATGGAGGAAATACGCCATAGACCTAAACCATGTCCAACTAAGTTATTAAATCCAGAATTTATAAAAGAGTAGAGCGCTATAAGGCGATGACCGGATTCGTTGGCAGCAAAGAAGATGATCTCGTTTATTGAACCCATCATCAACATACTGTTTATCAGTATTAAGGCACGACCAGTTTGCGGGATACTAAGTTCGTTGAAAAAGAAAAGCACGGGTGAAATTAACACCAAAAAAGGAAAAATAACCAAAATTTTTCTGGCATTCAGCACCGCGACGGTTATCAACGAAAACGCCACCCCAGATGCAGAGCGCACAAGAATAAATATAAACGCTAAAAATAGTACATCTATCAAAAGTGTGATTTTCTTATGCTTAAATCCGATGCGGACCAAAACGTACATCAACGTTATCTCGACACCTGCGCGAGCTGGCTCACTGGAGAGCAAAGTAACACCTCGCCCCCCAATTTCGCTCAGCGCTGAACTTGAGGCTCGAGGTGTCAAACTTGACAAGATGGGATGAAGGAATTCAATAAGTCCAAAATGCTGCGCCAATCCTAGAACGACTAGACCAACAAATATATATCCATTTAGGCTAACTAAATCTAAAATCCGATTATCAGATTGCTGAAGTAACACGTCAAAAATAATTATGAAATTTAAATAAGCTGCAAAAGAACGTAGAAGATCCGTGGATCCTTCGGATAAGTGCACTGCATTTAGCAGTGTGTAGGCGTAGGAAATCAGCAGGATTGAACACAAAATGAGTGTCATCATGTTCAGCTTACGGACGAGGAATATGCTGATTAATAGTGCCCACGGAAAAATTTCCGCCTCCAATAAACCAAAAGTGACTGACGGCAGAAACAGTAGCGGCGCAAATAGGTAGAAAACTTTTAGTTCGCCTATTTTTTCTACCGTATATGATAAAGTTTGCCGCATGGATTTTAGATTTTTTGTGCTTGTTGTAAAACTTGCTTTATGATCCCACACATTTTTGTCGACCGTTCTTTGCAAATCGTCGGATGAACTAAAAACATTATACTTGTTTCTCCGAGAGTTTTGGCAACTTGAAGTCTTTCTTCGGGTATAAATCTTGTCCCAGAAAATGATTTTTCCAAATATACTTCAGAACAACCACCATGAAAACAAGGGACGCCTTGCGCATTAATTTCAGAAATCAATCGATCTCTATCCCAATTCTCCCGGAAATTTTCTGGACGGATATATGCGTAGTATTTATAATATGCGTGGCTGCTATTTGACGCTGAATGCTCATCAAAAGGCGCAAGTCTAATAACTCCCTCAGCGTTATCAAACGGTTTCAAAGTCGCCTCTATAGAAAGAGCATTCTCAGTTCTTTTGTCTGTCCACTCCACCATTTTTTTTAACTGGATTCTTCCGATGGCAGCTTGCATCTCCGTCATACGGAAATTTGTTCCAAAACTTTCATGAAGCCAACGATAACCAGGTGGATGTTTCCGATTATATACCGCATTCCAACTTTTACCATGATCTTTGTAAGACCACATTTTGGCCCAGAGGGTGCTATCATTTGTGGTGATCATACCTCCTTCACCTCCGGTGGTCATGATCTTATCTTGACAAAATGACCATGCTGCAACGTCACCGAAAGAACCTACCGAGCGGCCTTTATAGGTGGCTCCATGTGCTTGTGCGCAATCCTCAATAATTTTAATCCCATGCTTTTCGGCCAACGCCTGTATGTTGTCCAAATCGCAGGGCCATCCGGATAAATGGACTAATATGATCGCTTTTGTTTCCTTGGTGATAACTTTTGAGATTGTCTCGGCTGTGATATTGCCACTATTCATGTCAACATCCGCGAATACCGGACAGGCACCGGCGTTAACAACGCAGGAAGCACTTGCTAGAAATGTCCGCGGTGTCACAACAACCTCATCCGTGGCATCACCACCATTTCTGGACCCAATAGATAAGCTAAGTAAAGCTAAATCTAACGCAACTGTTCCATTGGATACGGCAATGGCAAATTCAGTTCCACACCAATGCGCGAAATCTTTTTCAAAGTTCCTTGTTTCTTCGCCGGTCCAATAATTGACTTTATTGGAAAGCAATACTTCTGAAACTTTGTTAGCCTCTTCTTTTGAAAAAGAAGGCCATGACGGGAATTCTTCGACCATTTATTTCCTCTAATATGCGAATGAGGTATCAATGCAAAACAAAAACGAGTTTAAAGAACCTTCCGATAATCGACTCGTAGCTGAGATGAATCTGTCAGCGATCCGAAAACGCAATCCCTTGGTCTAATTCACCCTTGATAAATAACCTTTTTAATCCTGCAATGAGCAAAAACCAAAATACATATATGTTAATCTTGGTGTTTAATTGAACCTGATCTAATATTGCGTACAACTGTCAAAATTAGAATTATACCACCACCTATAGAGCCGCCCAAAAACAAAGCTAACGCGATTACGAAATTTGTTTTCGGTGAGATCTTTCGAGGATTACTTGGTTTAGTAATCTGAATTGCTTTGGTACCATTCCGCTTAACCAATCGATCATATTGATTTATCTTAAACAACAAATTGGTAATGTAGTCAGTGGTTTGGTCCAACTCATTGGTTTGCTGCTGAATGAACTCAATTTCATTGACTATTAAGGCTTCGAGATCAAGGGTTACCTTGTCTCTTATAAAACTCATATAATTGAAGAGATTTTCAATAAACATTGGATCATTTGAGTTAATGGTAAGTTGTGCATTTAGCTCGTTGGACTGCTTAAGCGAAATCAATTTCAAAGTTTCAGTATTCAGGCCGGATCCGGAGGTATCATTGACATCGCTATCCTTGGTTTCAGAGCCCGCATCTTTCATATACCATTCTTGCAATGTTTCTTCTGAATAATAATATTCACTAAATTGCTTCATGGCATAGCCTTTAGAAAGGAATGGTGGGAGACTGTTTTCCTTGATGGACAATTTCGATTCATAAAGCGGTTGCTTGGCGTAAAGATAAAGGCCAGCGAATATAAGAGATAGCGCTACGCAACACACTAATATCCAACGTCCCTGCCAAATTGTCATGAACAATTCAGTAAGATCTATCTCGTTGTTCTGTTTGAGATTTGCTTGTGACATCTTTTTTCAACTTTTACAGAAGTTAATTTTCTTATTCAGACTCGTCTGCGGTGTTGCTTATAACGCAATCTGGAAGAAAACAATAATAATAATTCGAACATTTGAATATGGCGCAGTTCGATCGAACAAATTTTAAACACTGCAACTTAGACGACACGGGTTAATTGCAGAATTTTGCCTTCACCCACTACTTTTATTTAGGATGCCGGAAAGGATGGTTTTGAAACATCAATTGAGTATCGCATTGTCCATTGGGCAGATCATTTACTCTCGGTTGCGCACGCGCAGAGAACCGATATAAATTCGATAGATGGCACCCTCCAACATGCATTTATCCAATGACTCCGATAGCAAGCTAACTAGTCAATGTTACACAAATTGATGACAGGCATGAGTCGATTGTACATTTTTGAATTCAACAGTTCGAATGCTCAATCAAAAGTCGTGCACGGTACCGATTAGGTTCTCAATAAAGAGCGCATACCTATAGACATTCCTTATCAATAACACTATTTGGGTCTAACTTTTACAATCTAATTGATTCAGTTCGCCAATAAATTGTTGATAGAGCGAAATAAGTCCAGTCAAATTATTGATTTGGTGTATTTCGACAAAGCGCTGATATACAGATTGAAGAATACCCTTACTATTTGAAATCAGATGATCTGGTTAAAGGTAGTTTCGTAGTTCCCACGGGCTTAAATATGAATATCCCCATTTTTGTAATAAATTTGAAATTTCGAAAAGAAAGATGGAACAAAATCAAATCAGCCATTGACGATGCTGGCTTGGATATAAACCGAATTGACGCCATTGACGGTCGCGCAATTCCCGAATCTGAATGGGCAAATGTCAACAGAGGTGCGTTTGCCCGAAATACAGCTCGAGAGATATTTCCAGGTGAATATGGCTGCTATTTTAGCCATATCATGGCACTTGAAGCCTTTATCGACGGAGCCGCACCTTTTGGAATAATTCTCGAAGATGATGTGCTGCCAGATGCCGACCTAAAACAAAGGGTGCTGTCCATTCTAAAAACCAACACTGATTTTGATGCGGTTAAATTGGTTAATCACCGAGCGGTCGGATTTATTTCACTAACAACTACCTCAGAGGGTGACAAAATTGGTCGAACCCTATTTGGACCGCAGGGCTCTGCAGCTGCCTATCTTGTAAGTCGCGAAGGAGCAAAAAAACTAGTAAATGAACTGAAAGTGATGTGTTTACCCTGGGATACAGCACTCGAACGTTACTGGGAAATTGATGCGAATGTATTATCAGTAAAAGAAAATTTTATAAGCTTCTCAGAAGAGAGAAAAACATCAAACATTGCACCAAATGGATACAGCAAAAAAATCTCTTTGAGTCGGCATCTTCTCACCATATTGGCATCACAGCTAGACCATTTTCGACGTTTTCACTATGCAGCTCTCGGGCCTATTAACGCTGTTCCAAAAGCTAGTTACCTTGGTTTTGGAAAAAAATCTACGTTCATAAGTTTGGTGCTTTCCGGATTGGCAATTCTGATCATGTCCTCCGTATTTTTATTGGAAACTGATGCCTACCGATACGCAGCTCTGGGGCTTATAACGATGACACTTGGTGTTTATTTTAAGAGAGAGATTTGGCGGTATGACCGCCCACTCATTGGTTGGGCGGGTATTTTATGTTCCATTTGGACCCTGTATGTCGCGTCCCGGATTATGATTAGCATTTTTTCTTCTTCCCCAGGATTGGGGAGTGCAGAGGGCATATATTTATTCCCAATGTTCTACTCTACAATTGGTTTTGGAATTTGGCTGTTTATTCGCCGGCAGCTTTTGTTAATCATTATTTTTATGTTGAGTAGCTTGCTGCTGTTATTAGCTTTTACAGATTACGGGAGTATCATGTCGGGTCTAAGAGCTGAAACTTTTACTCACAAAAACACTATACATGCTTCTGTCGCGGCAGGCTTTATTCTCCTTTTTTCAATTTGCTTTACATTTTACCTAGCAACTGAAAGTTCGATATCAAATTTTTCGAAAAGACTTTTAATGGCAATGGGATTTGTTATCGCAGTTTTAGCAATCATAAATATTCTGGTGCTTTCATCTAGAGGGGTATGGCTCGCGACAGCTATTGCATTACCGTATCTATTGTTCAGTTTACTTAGAAACAAAACACATTCTCTTGGCAAAATAAATTATATCTCTGTCATAATGCTAGCAGCTATCGTCATAATAGCTGGCGCCGTTTTTGTACAATTTGGTGATAGAGTTATTTCTGCGAGCCAACTCACGTTTAGCGTCGGTTTAGATATCATTTCCGGGATCGCGTCAGGGAATGGTGTGATAGAAAGTATGACAAACGTTGTGAATGCGCCTGGAACACCTGGATCTGTCTACGAGAGATTATCGTTATGGGTTGATGCAATAAAACTATGGTCGCAATCTCCGATATTGGGCGTTGGTATAGATTGGGGAGCAAGCTGGAATCAACTCAACAATAACTACAACATATTCCATAACGGTTTCATTGAAGTTGGAATCCGCTATGGCATCTTGGGAATAGGCTTCTACATTTTTATCTTTACTTGGGCGACCAGAAAGGTTTTTTTAGCAACGAAACATAAATTGTTGCCGTCAGTAACTGCGAGTTGCTATCTCGCTACTCTTATATTTTTTGCAGTTACTATTTTGACCAATTCCAACAACAGAATTGCAATTGGGGAATCTTACATGTGGTTGGCAATTAGTTTTGGGTTTTATTGCTTTTATTTACTCCAAGAAAAAGGCGTCGAACGACCGCGTACTTGGATATAATTATTTTGTTATCCTTGGAGCGTGGAGTTTAAGTTCCCGTCATAAGTTTTATCATCTTGTTGTCGAAGATTGGGAATTCATAAGTGAACTTTGAAGAGCAGACGGAACCGCTTTTATCAGCCCGTAACTAGAACCTATATCAATCTAGTAATACTCAACTTCCTTTCAGGTATCATGACGTGGCACGGAGAAGGTGGAACACCTTTCACCATGACAACTGTTTTGTATAGATAATCAAACTACTAATAAATTTCGCAATGATAATTTATTGTATCTGCTCAAAATTCAGACGAGTCGCTTATTCTGTTTCGGCACAGCCTTGGAAAACAAAAGCGCCAAATTTGCCAGCCCAAATCAAAACAAATCACATATTCGGCTTTTGTATTTTTTCAACTTCAGATTTAGGCTGATGATCTTTTTACTTTTTTTAGTTTGACTGACGCTGATCTTGATAAGACCGCTCCGCTCCAATTCCTGAAGCACAGAGCGAAAAGTACTTGTGCTTGGTTTTGGCCTTGGAAGCTGATCATACAGTTCTTCAACCCCGTATTTATTGTCATCATAAATACAAATGGCCCATAAAATCGTGAATACGTAGGATCTTTGAGATAAGATGTATAATTCTTTTCCGTTTTCATCGGAAAAAATCTGCTTGTTCAATTCATTGACCTCTTGTCAAAGTAGTATTTTGAACTTTTATCATTAGCAAGTAATAAAAATTAACAATAAAATATAGCGCTAATATTTATACTATAAAAAATTTTATATTAGTAATAATTGTTCAACTACAAATATAAAATTGCGGGCTAGAAGTGTAACTTAAGTTGCTAGCTTACTTAAGTTTCGTGGCTTGTTTCGATAAGTTGACGGAAAAGTTGCATGAATTTCGCCTATAGAAGAACAAATACAGCTGTGTTGCAGCATCTTTCGTTTAGTAAAGAAAAGACAAAAGCTGATTACCAAACTGGTGCACTAAATGTGCTGTTACTTCAGGGTCCGTCTGGTCCTTTTTTCCGAAAATTGGAAAATGAACTAACTCGCACGGGCTTTAGTGTTAACAGAGTTGTATTCAACGATGCTGACAGACTTTTTTCTGGAGGCACAAATACCATATTGTTTTCAAGTGATTTACCCGCATGGGATGCATGGCTTCACGCTCGTTTCAGAGAGAACCGCCCTGACATCATAATCTTATTTGGCTCATCAAGGCCAGCTCATGCAAAAGCTCGCGAACTGGCGAAGTATTACGGTATTTTGGTCATTGCTCTCGAGGAAGGCTATTTGCGTTCCGGTTATATCTCCTGCGAGATTTCAGGTAACAATCAATTTTCGCCGCTTGCGTTATGGCAACCTGCGCAAAACGATCGCATTCCTCCTTCACCATTGGCAATTCAATCCTCACTTTGGACGAAATGCTTTTGGGTTGCATTGTATTATGGCATCAGAGAGCTGGGGAAAACTCGCGCCAAAAACGTTCTTTCACACCGTTCAATACGCCGGCTGGACAAAGAGATATTTAGCTGGATGAACCACATTTGTTTTAGTTTAGTCTCGAAGCTATCCGATAAAGCCGTAAAATCTGAACTGTTTGGAAAGTACAAAGATAAATTCCTAATTGTTCCCTTACAAACACCGAATGATTCACAAATACGGTTTGCCTCAAGAGGGTGGAACAATAAGAAGCTAATATTGAGTTGCTTGCGAGCTGCAAAACAGACTTCAATTGACGAACGACTTGTTTTTAAAACCCATCCTCTAGATGAGCGATCATCGGACTTAAAACGCTTTATTGAGAAAGCGGCTCGTAAATTCGGATTGAACGACAAAGTCAACGTGATCAGCTCGGGAAAGCTAAGTGAATTAGTACCATGCTCTTCCGGAATGATTGTGATCAATTCAACGGCTGCATTTTCTGCGCTGCATAGCCATAAGCCATTGCTGGTAATGGGTGAAGCAGTTTTCAGGCATGAGCAAATCATAACCGTTGGAAACAGTGCAGAGGACATCGTCCGCTTCATTAAAAAGCGCCATACGAAGTGCCCAGAACATATCAAAATGTTTATCAGAGATGTCAAAATTAACGCTCTGGTGCCAGGAGATTTTTACCAAAGCTCAGTTTTGAAACTGACCGCAAAAAATGTCGCAAAGAAGGTGGCAACAATCGTTAGATCATCAGGCGTGGTATCGAGGCAATGATGACACAAGTTTATTTTGTTACAAATTTGCGGCGAATTATTTTTGTGGGTCTCGGGTTGACACTATCCGCTTGCAATACTCTGCCAGGCTCGGGACCGACGGCTATTTCTGTATTAGAATCGGCGCATACAACTTACAGCAACAATTCTGAATTTCAGTATGAGCTTGTCGATGCATCGATGGAGCTGATTTCAAATACGTCACTTGTTGGGGCAGAGGGGTTTACCCATAAGATGACGGCCGTGAAGCACTTATCAGTTGGAAGAACTGCGACGGCAGGGGACATTCTCGTCTTAAATATATGGGAAGCTGAAGGCGGAGGGCTCTTTAAAGGAACGGGCCCGGGTGAAGCAAAATTTGAACTCACAGTCTCCAACTCAGGTAAAATACACGTGCCCTATGCAGGTGCGTTAACTGTCGCTGGGCAATCACCGCAATCCATCAAAAAACAGCTTGAAGACCGCTTTGATGGAACCGCAATTGATCCGGAAATCAGTGTGGAGATTAAAGAGTCCAATTTTGACCGCGTTTCCGTATTGGGGGCGGTTGGCTCGCCGGGGTTTGTGAAAATTCCAGCGAAAGGCATCAGATTGCTTGATCTTTTGGCCATGGTTGGTGGCGCAAGGCATTCTGAATGGGAAATCGAGATTGCAGTTACACGTTCTGGAAGAACTGAACAAGTTGGACTGGATACGATTTTATCCAATCCGAAGAATAATATCATGATCTTCAAAAACGATACGATTAATATCCGATATGCACCGAGAAAATTTGCCGTTTATGGAGCAGTCAACAAAAACGGATTTATCTCCGTTGACACAGCCATGCCCAAACTGTCCGAAGTCTTGGCACAAGCTGGTGGCCTGCTTGATCGGCGGGCGGCTAGAGACGCGGTTTTTGTCTACCGGCCCGCACCTAATCTTGGAGTAAACGGCATAAATATGCCTGTCATTTATCGTTTTAAGCTTAGTGAGCCAGACGCATTTTTTCTGTTAGATGCGTTCGAACTTAGAGCATCCGATATCATTTACGTCTCAAATTCAAAATCAACCGAAATTTCAAAGTTTATGTCATCCTTTGTGTCGCCAACGTTGGGCACTGCGAGATCAATTTCGACTTTTGCTGAATAAAGGTGAAATTTTCCCATGCTCAATAACAATATTCAAAACATCATTCGAAATGCTATTAAAACCGAAGCTGAAGCACTTTCAGCATTCAGTGATGGTATGCCCGACAGTTTGGCATCTGCCGTTGAGATGATCCACGAAAATCAATCCAGCCTCATCATCGCAGGCATGGGAAAAAGTGGGCATATTGCCAAGAAGATTGCATCGACTTTCAGATCATTGGGACGTCATTCAATTTATCTACACCCAGGCGAGGCCAGCCATGGAGATCTCGGACTATTGAATGCAGATAGTATAGCGATCATCATTTCTTATTCTGGGGAAACACCAGAACTGAGTGACCTCATTACCTACTGTAATGAGAAGGGCAATAAAATCATCAGCATAACAAAAAGCACTCAAAGTACCTTAGCGCGCAGTAGCGAAATCGTTATAGAGCAGGGTGATCTCACAGAGGCTTGTATCAATGGATTAGCGCCAACAACATCGACAACGCTTGCGCTGGCAATCGGCGACGCCTTGGCAGTCGGCGTAAGTTATTTATCCCATAAAACCATGGAGGATTTTAGAGGCTACCACCCAGGGGGAACCTTGGGGGCAAAGCTCACCACCGTCAAAGAGATCATGCATGTGGGAGATGCGCTACCAATTGTGTCACCAAACTCTCACATGAGCGAGGTTGTGGTCAAAATGTCCGAAAAGGGATTTGGTGTTGCCATTGTCCTTGAAGAGGGACAGGTTGAGGGGATTATCACCGATGGCGACATGCGGCGCAATTCATCTCAACTTTGGTCATCCAATGCAGCAGATATTGCCAGCAAAGGTGAGCCATTTTCAATCTCAGATCGCGAAAATGTATCCATAGCTCTTGGCCGCATGTCTGAACACAAAATCAATTGCCTTTTGGTGTTGAATACTGCCAGCGAATTGTTAGGACTGGTCACGCTCCATGATTGCTTGCGCGCAGGTGTATCAAGATGAAACGCATCATCATAATTCCAGCACGCTATGCGTCATCTCGATTTCCAGGAAAACCATTAGCCTTGATTTCCGGTCCTGATGGGCGAAAACGACCGCTGATCGAGCATACTTGGAATGCTGCAAAGCGAATTTGTGAAATAGATACTATCTATGTAGCGACCGATGATACTCGCATTGCCAATGCTTGCATTGAATTTGGTGCAAGAGTTGTGATGACATCGCCAGACTGTCAAAACGGAACCGAGCGCTGCGCAATGGTGTTACAGGTCCTCAACGAAACGCCTGAAATCGTCATCAACTTACAAGGGGACGCGCCTCTTACATCGCCCGGGTTTATTGAGGCGCTGGTGTCCCAGATGGTCAAAAACACTGAATGCGCTGTGGCAACGCCGGTTTTGAAATGCGGTACAATTGCCAAACAAAATCTTATGAATGATCGCCAGAATGGCAGGGTAGGCGGCACCACCGCTGTATTCGACGCGTTAAATCGAGCCATCTATTTTTCCAAAGAAGTTTTGCCCTATGGCGGAGGCGATGTCTTCCACCATGTAGGCGTCTATGCTTATCGACCCGAGGCATTGGCAAAATATGTTGGCTGGGAGGAAGGCCAGCTCGAAAAATCGGAAGGGTTAGAACAATTACGCTTTCTTGAAAACGGCATCGACATTCAATGTGTCGAAGTCACAGCGCAAGGACGCGAATTCTGGGAGGTTAACAATCCAGACGATATTTCAATCGTCGAGAACATTTTGAGGTTGCCGAATGCTGTGTGAAAACATGCAAAAACAAGTGGCGGTGGGTGATGTAACATTTGGAAATGAACTTCCGTTTGTTTTGATTGCCGGGCCCTGCCAGATCGAAAATTTAGACCACGCGCTTAGCATGGCAGACAAAATCGCAGAAGCGGCACACAGCGCGAATGTGCCATATGTTTACAAATCAAGTTTTGATAAGGCCAATCGATCGTCCATATCCACGCAGCGCGGCGTTGGGATCGATCGCGGACTTGAAATCTTGTCGGCGGTGAAAGAGAGCTTTGGATGCCCGGTTCTGACCGATGTGCATGAAGCAGAGCAATGTGAAGTGGTCGCCCAGGTCGCTGATATTTTGCAAATACCAGCCTTTTTATGTCGACAGACTGATTTGCTGATCGCAGCGGGCCGATCCGGCGCGGCCATTAATGTCAAAAAAGGGCAGTTTCTAGCGCCGTGGGACATGAAAAATGTGGCCGACAAAATTGCATCGACCGGAAATGAACGTGTGCTGTTGTGTGAGCGCGGAACAAGCTTTGGATATAACACATTGGTCAATGACTTCAGAGCACTACCCATCATGGCAGAAACCGGCTATCCAGTTGTATTTGATGCCACACATTCGGTCCAGCAGCCAGGCGGCAAGGGGACGTCCAGCGGCGGCGAACGCCAATTTGTTCCATACTTGGCCAAAGCCGCAGTCGCCGTGGGATGTGCTGCAGTATTTATCGAAACTCACCAAGATCCTGACAATGCACCCAGCGACGGACCAAACATGGTTCCGGTTGGTGAGTTGGGCGACACAATTCGGCAACTAAATACAATATGCAAGCTTGCCCAAAACCAAATTGAAATTAAAAGCAGGGTATGAAATGCGTACGTTATTAATTATCAACCCTTTTCCTTCAACCGCAGCGCATGGAATTCACAATTACAATCTTAATCTCGTAAGATATTGCGAAAGCCTTGGAATACAGACAGAGATGTATTCAAACGACAAGAAATTGCCTCCAAGCAAATTTCGAGAAGAAGTTAAACTTCATGTAGAGCGGACCTATGGCAGTGATGAAGTTCTTATCGAAGCGCCGGAAGTAAAGGCCGCCACTCTATATTTGGACAATAAGTATGACGTGCATATCAGGTTGCATACTCCGGGAGCGATCGCTCAAAAATATGACGGGGTAGCAATCGATGAAAATCTTTTTTCAGAAGAAATCAGTGTAATACACAAAGCCAAATACGTATCTTCTCCGTCTTTCGGCCTCCTAAAAGAACTGGAGCCCTATTTAAATCGATGCGACATAAGCGTATATAAAAATCCTGCCAAATATGAAGAGGTCAAACCCGATAGGCGGGAGAAACAATATGATGTAATCTTCATGGCGCGGTTTCAGAAGCTCAAAGGTATCGAATATTTAAATGATATCCTAAAGTCATTACCCGAAAATTACAGGGTACTGCTTCTGGGTCCCGGTGCTCCATCATTTGTCTTAAGTAAAGATATAATTTGCAACGTATTAGCAATTGATGAAATTAAAGGTAGCGAGCGCTTTGAATATTTAAGAAGCTCGAAAGTCCTTATGCAATTGAGTAAATTTGAAAATTGCTCAATGGTGATTCTGGAATCACTGCACAATCAAGTGAGGGTCTGTGCGTGGGATGTGGGCGGAAATTCCGAAATTGCTTCTGATGATTTGCTCAAAACCATAAGGCCTCACGATGTAAATAGTATGGTGGATGCAGTAGTCAATTTTGTTGATAGACCCGCTCCAAAGGCAAAGGCTTTTTCCAAAACATTGGAAGATATCAACACCGACTTTGAAGCCGGATTTCATCATGTATTTCACCGTAAAGATGGTAAATTTAGTGGTTTAGACCATAAAAATTGCGCGATAAATGAAATACTGCCATTTCATGATGCGAGCTCTTCGATCTCTCATGATGCCGAACTTAGAAAATTTGGAAATCGCATTTTGGGAGTGTCGGTTAGTAACGAACAAATTGAACAAATGTGGATGCCCATAGTCAATAAAATGGGCTCAGATTATCTATTTATATCCCGACGACCGCTTGGCTTCAGATATATTTTCAAATACTCCCACAAAGTAGATAAAAATAAGTACAAGTACTTTGATTGGATACGGTATACAAATCTATTAATCAGTGAGATTGAACATTTTAAACCAAACAAAATGCTTTTTCACAACGGGTCGCATCCAATGTATCAAGATGCTCTTGTGAGAATAAAAAAGCTCTTTCCTAATTTACCAATAATCTATTCGGAACTTGGATGGTTTCCCCAAGAAAATAACATTTACTTCGATGAAATTGGAACGAATGGTAAATCCAAGATGGCAGGCTTGGGTTTTGAAGAGTTCTGCGGTGAAAATTTTCCTATCAATTCAACGCAGAAGAAATTGAAAGAAGGGAGTGTGTTAGTTGTAACTCAACTTGAGAATGACACTAACATAATCGTAAACTCAGCGCGATTTAAGAAGATGGAAGCCTTCGTAGATTACGTGATAAGTGAGTTACCAGATGAAAAAATAATTATAAAAACTCACCCACTCGACCAGCAAAAAAAACGTTTTGAAAAATATAGCTCTGACAAGATAACTGTCACCCATGATACGCCAATAAAGTCTTTAATGGAGAATTCAAAAGCTGTGGTAGGCATAAACTCTACGGTGCTACTAGAAGCGCTAGAGTTCGATATAAACATTTATATGTTTGGCGACCATCTACTCAACAACAAAAAGGTAGCAATAGACTTGCGAAAGTCTGGGACATCACTGAAAGAAAGTTGGATTGACTACCTCTACTCTAACCCAGAAGCAAAAAAGTTAGTCTTGGACGCCTTTAAAATCCGGCAAATTAATTTGTTGGAATTAACTGAAAAGCCCATCTGCGAAGTCTTGGTTGAAAAGTCTTTTGCACCGCTATTGGTTTCTCCAAAAACTTATTCAAATAAAATTGAATTTGACAAACTTGAACAAAGATTGGGTTACGCAAATAGCCCTGCAAGCTGCAACAATCCGGAAACCATCACAAATCTAAATTTGCCATTATTAAATAAACGAAGACGAAAATTGCGAAAGCTCGTTAACAATCCTTACTTGTTTTTCAAAGATAGCAAATTTTTTCGGTTCTTTTTTTATCCGTCCAAGGTGTAAGGAATTGCAATGAAGTCAGAAAATCATGTGCTTGTGACAGGTGGGGCAGGTTATATTGGGAGCCATATGGTTCTTAGCTTATTGGATTCTCGGAAAAAAGTTGTCGTGTTAGATAACCTGTCTACCGGAAGCAAACAATTTATTGATAAACGCGCAAAATTTGTTCATGGCTGCGTATCAGATACACAAATCATCAGCGAGATTCTGTCAAAATACAATGTAAATGATGTGATGCATTTTGCTGGATCTACAGTTGTACCAGAGTCTATTTCTAATCCGTTGAAATACTACGATAACAATACTATCGGTACGCTGAAACTAATTGGTGCATGCACCCAACACGGAATTTCGAATTTTATTTTTTCCTCCACCGCGGCGGTATATCAAGCCTCGAATGCAGACCTGATTGATGAAGACACTTCAGAGATCAACCCCACGACTCCCTATGGAAAATCCAAGTATATGTCCGAAGTTATGCTTCGAGAAATCGCAGATACCGAAGGTTTCAGATACGGTATCCTCCGATACTTTAATGTGGCGGGGGCTGACCCTTTAGGGCGTGCCGGTCAATCTACCCCGAACGCGACTCATCTCATCAAAGTCGCCTGTCAGGCTGCGCTGGGCAAAAGGGATTTTTTTGAAATATTTGGAACTACATACCCAACGTCAGATGGTTCCTGTATCAGAGACTTTATACATGTAAGCGATTTAGCGGAAGCCCACTTGAACCTGTTGGATCACATGAATGAGACGTGTGCTAGCGTAACCTTAAACTGCGGATATGGGCGTGGATATAGCGTTAAAGAAATCGTTGAAACCGTGAAACGAGTGTCGAACAACGACTTTATTGTTAAAGAATCCAATCCACGTGAAGGTGATTTGGTTCGGGTATTAGCAAACCCTGAAAAGATTAGAAAAACCCTGAATTGGCAACCCAAGTATGAAGATATTTCTACTATAATCAGTTCATCTCTGAATTGGGAAAAGCAGCAACCTAATTGAAACGAAAATATAATTTAAGTATTTTTTTGATTTGGAAATCGTGGCAGCGCGAACAAAAGCGTGTTCTTCATTACGTGCTAAAGTCTAGTCCCGCCTTGGTGGTCATTGGTCAGAGAAAACACTCGCATAGCGATTTAACATTATCCAGACCGCTCGAGCAATGCTTTCGCCTTGTTGAAGTCAGTATTCTCAGATTTCAAAAAATGAAGTTTGGAACCATACCTTTCCGAACTGGCAGCCAGATAGAGTATGCGTTCGTCTCAACACTACTAGACAAGACATATCACAAATCAACCAGCAGATTGGTCAAGATTTTTTTTGTTTCGATCTTTGTTGGAAACAAAGCCAAGCAGAGGAAATACAAAAGAGATCGCGCGGCGTTTTTTCTCGATAGCAAGTCTACCATTGCAAGGCGCTATTTCAACCTAGTCGGATGAGACGCATTTTCATCACAAAGCAGGGATTTTCATAAATGAATGACCAGCAAAAAAATAAGATGTTGTTTCGATTAACGGCAGATCTTTCAGAACTCGCGTCCAACCATTCAGAAAATGATGGCTCGCAGGTTGTGACCACCAATAGAAAATTGGCGCAGGATAGGGCACTTAAAAAAATTGTTGGACATCAACCAAAAACCCATAGGCCATGGGTGTCGCAGAAAGTGAACGACATTGTCGGCTGGGGGCGCAAGGCGTCTGGGCATCGCGCTGTTGCGCTTGCTAAAACGCTTGAACGCGATTTTTGCCTGTTGGAAGATGGCTTTCTGCGCTCCATGGGCCGGGAAGATGAAACACTGGCTTTGGTCTTTGATAAGACTGGGATTTTTTATGATGCGACTGGCCCGTCTGATCTTGAAGAATTAATTTCCCGGCCATTGTCAGCTGAGCAAATCAAGCGCGCGCAGCGACTGATCTCGCTTTGGCGTGACAACCGTGTTTCAAAATATAATGCCTTGCCTGACTATGCTGATGATCTGCCTGAAAATTATGTGCTGGTTGTCGATCAAGTTGGAGGTGATTTATCCATTGCTTATGGTCATGCATCACCGCGTTCATTTCATCAAATGCTCGACGCTGCATTGCGTGAACATCCAGATAAAACGATTATCGTCAAGCTGCATCCCGACGTTTATACGCGTTCTGCTGTCAGCCATTTTCATCCAGACACGCTTAAGAAAACGGATCGGGTTCGTGTGATAGCGCAAAACTGTCATCCCGTTCGACTGATTGAACAAGCCGATGCTGTCTATACCGTCACGTCGCAAATTGGTTTTGAGGCCTTGTTATGGGGCAAAAAAGTGCGCTGTTTTGGCATGCCGTTTTACGCCGGTTGGGGGCTGACAGGCGATTTTTTGCCTGCGCCTCATCGCAGAGGGAACACAACCTTGGAACAGCTCGCCTACGCAGCTTTGGTGCTCTATCCGCGCTATGTTGACCCCATAACGGATCAGCTCACTGAAGCGGAGTGTCTCATAGAACATATCGGTCTTCAGCGCAGCAAATTATTTGAATTTTCACCCGACATTAAAGCGATTGGGTTTTCGCGCTGGAAGAAACCCATCATCAAAGCGTTTTTCAAAGGCTCTTCGATTGAATTTTTAAAACCCTCGAAATTGAAAAATTTAAGATCAACCGAGACCATCGCCGTGTGGGGTAGTAAATATCGAAACGAACTCGCCACAAAAGAGCGTGTTCTTCGTATTGAAGATGGTTTTTTGCGGTCCTGCGGTCTTGGGGCAGATCTGATCAAGCCAGTTTCATTGGTCATCGACGATGTTGGCATTTATTTTGACGCCACGCGCCCTTCAAAACTGGAAAACATTTATAACGATATTTCACTCAATTCGGACCAAAAAGCCCGTGCGAAAAAACTTCTCTCAAAGATCGTCGATAGCCGTCTGACAAAATACAATGTCGGCACGTCTCACTGGCAGTGTCCGAAAACGCATAGAAAAGTTTTATTGGTGGTCGGGCAGGTTGAAAGCGATGCTTCAATTGAGTTTGGTTCCCCGCGGGTCAAATCAAATTTGGATTTGGTCAGAAGCGCGCGCATCTTAAATCCGGAAGCCTATATCATTTACAAACCTCATCCTGATGTTTTGGCAAATTTGCGCCGGAGAGGGCACCATGAAGAGCAAGTCAGCGCTTATTGTGATGAGATTATCGGTAATATTGAAACAAGCGACCTTTTTTCACAGATTGATGAACTTCATACAATGACGTCACTCATGGGATTTGAGGCGCTCATGCGCGGTGTACACGTTGTGTGTCACGGCTTGCCATTTTATGCTGGCTGGGGTCTTACGGAGGATCTTATGGCGATCCATCGGCGCGATCGCAGGTTGACCCTCGAAGAATTGGTCTATGGCGCTTTGATCGCTTACCCGCGTTATATGCTACCCAAGACATCCACCTTCATTTCGCCAGAACAAGCAATCGATTACTTGGTGGACGCTCGTAAAACGGGGATTTCAACACGGCGTTTTGACCGCAAAATCATACGGCTTTTCACAAAGGCTTGGTCTTTTGCTCGGAAGCAAGACCGACCATGAGCAAACAACCTGACATCACCATAGTAAAAAGTGGCAAGGCAATCGCACCAAAATTGCAAGCAAGTGAAAACCAATCCATTCGACCCCAGCAACAAAGACGGCGATTGCTCTATTTATCATTTGTTCTTTGTGTGGCGCTGCCGTTTCTTCTCATATCTTCGTATTATGCATTCCTGGCAACAGATCGTTATGCATCGACAGCCGGGTTTTCAATTCGTGGTATTGAGACCAGCTCTGGTTTGGATGGAATTGGAGCCTTAACTGGACTAGTTAGCGCAGGATCCACCACCGCAGATAGCTATATTGTGCTTGATTTTATCAAGAGCAGAAGTCTTGTTGAGCTATTGGATAAAACCACGAATTTGCGCGCGATTTACAGCGATCAAAGTATCGATTGGTGGTCGCGTTTGGGTGAGGCGACGGTGATTGAGGATTTTGCGAAATATTGGCAAACGAGAATCAGCACTGAATTTGACCCATCCTCGGGGATCATCGAATTTACCGTTCAATCGTTCTCTCCAGATCACGCTTTGTTTCTCGCGCAAGAAATCATCGCCAACACACATGATTTGGTAAACGGATTATCGGCAACTGCGCGTGAGGATACGTTAAAATTTGCAGAGCAAGAAGTTATTTTACAAGAACAACGTTTGCGAAGTGCTTTGGAAGCAATCAAGTCCTTTCGAGAGATGGAACAATCGGTCGATCCAAATGCAACGGCTTCACTCGATATTCAGCTACTCGCCGATCTTGAAGCGCAACTGATCGATATTAAAGCGCGCATTGCTGTGCAGAGCGAAACACTAAATGACGGGGCCCCGTCTTTGGTCGCTTTGCGGCGCCAAGCCGATGCTTTAAGCCAGCAAATAGAAGCGCGACGCGCTGAAATTAGTGGCGAAACAAATGGTGCCCGTTCGGATAGCGTAAATTCAGTCACTGCACAATTAACCGCGTTTGAAACATTGGATGTAGAACGAAAGTTTGCAGAGCAATCATATGCATCAGCACTCAACTCCTTAGAGCAAGCACGCCGTGACGCAGATAGACAACAACGATATCTTGCCGTTCATTCACAGCCGCAGCTCGCAGAATTATCACAATATCCAAGACGTTTGCGAAACATTTTACTATCAGCATTTCTTTTGTTTTCTGCCTGGGCAATTGGCACGCTAATCACCTATTCCGTCAGGGATCATTTGACATGAAGATGATTTCTACACGCCAGCTGATAACTTTGCAGACGCGGGTCATTCTTTCCCTGCTTTTACGAGAAACCCGGGCCACATTCGGCACATCGAGTTTCGGTTATATTTGGGCGATTGTTACACCGGCTGCGAGCGTGGGTTTGTTGGTCCTAATTTTCGATCTCGGCGGTCGGATAGCACCATTTGGTGAAAGTCTGGCCTTGTTTTTCGCAACAGGCATTTTGACCTTACAGCTCTTTAATGAACTTTCCGGCAAGCTAATGACAGCACTTAACGCCAACAAAGCTCTGCTCACATATCCAATTATAAAAGACATGGACACGCTAATTGCCCGCATATTGCTGGTTAGCATAACCTATATGCTAATTATGGTCGTATTTTTTTCTGTTTTGATTTGGCTAGATTTAGCTAGCCTACCGGCAAGAATAGAAACTGTAATCGCTGCATATTTTGCAACGATAGTAATTGGCAGTGGTATAGGTATGACCAATGCGCTGATAACATCCTTTTGGGATACTTGGAAGCAAATTGAAAAGATCATCACGCGTCCGCTCTTCTTCATTTCCGGTATTTTCTATGTTCCCAGTCAATTGCCACCAGAAGCTATTTCAGTCTTAAAATGGAACCCAATACTGCATTTGGTAGAGTGGTATCGTCAGGGATACTATCCCAATTACAGCTCACTTATTTTAGACAAATCATACCCGGTGTTCCTCGGTGTTGGTTTTTTATTAATTGGCGTGGCCGGCGAGCGGCTCTTTCGAAAAGTAAGAAATTAAATGCTAAGTTTGGACCGAGTTTGTAAATCTTATACACTCAAAGGTGTTCAAAAGGTCATCTTCCACGAAGTTACTTGGTCATTTCCAACCGACAGAAATGTTGCAATCATGGGTAAGAATGGGGCGGGTAAATCCACATTGATGAGATTGCTATCTGGTGCAGAACTTCCCGATCGTGGACATGTTTATCGTGATCAAAAAGTATCTTGGCCGCTCGGATTTTCTGGTGGTTTCAACGGCAGTATGACGGGTCTTGAGAATATTCGTTTTGTTGCGCGGATTTATGGACAAGACACGGATAGAGTCACTGAATATGTGGAGAACTTTTCAGAGCTTGGAAGATCGTTACGTCTTCCCATTAAAACCTATTCTAGTGGGATGAAAGCGCGTCTCGCATTCGGACTGAGTATGGCAATTGATTTTGAGGTTTACCTAATCGACGAAATCACTGCCGTCGGAGATGAAAATTTCAAAAAGAAAAGCAACCGGGTGTTTAAAAACAAACTGTCAAACAGCCAGATCATCATGGTTTCTCATTCTGCAAAGACGATCAAGGATTATTGTGATTGTGGTATCTTGATCAGTGATTCATCAATTAATTTTTTTGGAACCTGTGAAGAATTATTGGAGGCCTATAAGGAGCAAGCACGCGGTTAGCGACATGAAAATAAGCCGTATCAATCCAACTTCACAGTTTATTCTACGATGGATTAACAGATAATTAGTTTATAAGAAACGTGAATTGAAAACACTAATTACTGATATACTCCACGGGACAATTCTGTACTTGTTTGTGTTCAACAATATCCATTCACCGAAGTTAAATCACCCTTCCACTGACTTCTATTGAATGTAATGGGCAGGATCGCACTGTCCACGCTCAGTGCACTCTAAAGACATAATTATAACAGCAATAGAGTTGAACGAAAAAATCTTGATCAAATAGAAAAATATAGAACTTGAAATTGACTACAAACATAAATTGTATATCGTCAATTAAGCTTGCAAAGATTGCATATTTCAAATTGCTATTTTGACCCAAGGAGATCCGCAATGAATTCACCATTTGATGTTTGGGCACCGATGTTCCGCGCACCGTTCTCAGGAGATGTGACCCAGGAGATATCCCCCAGCGTGCTGTCTACCAATATAAAAGGTGTGCACGAAATCGAAAAGAAAGTTCAAACCGAGGTGGCGAGCTATGGCAAACAACTGGGCAAAATCTTAGAGGCTTTGGCAATTTTGTCGGACAAGACAGACATACCACTTCCGGAAATTTCAAAATTGATATGCGAGGTTGAAGACGTCAAGAAAGATTGCCGCGATGATGTCCTTGCTGATGCCGAAAACGCACTTAAGAGACTTCGCAAGGTGGACGAAGACGCATGGAAGCGGCTAACTGGGGTAGATGGGTAGGGCTAGTTGTTGCAAATGATACCGCTCATTAAGTTCGATTGGCGAGGCGGTGTTTTCAATCATTTACGGAAAATGGCGGACCTGCTGGGAGATAGTCCGAACCGTATTGATGAGTTATTCTCCGAATTGGAGAAATGGGAGACGATATTAAGTCAGGAACTTTCCGACGAATATGAGCCAGAAGAGCCGCCGGACTTAACCCCAGACATTTAGACTAGTCTATCAGACTTTTTCCGCGCTTTCACCCAACAAGGTGGAGGCGCGGTTTTATTTTCAACATTCATTTTTCATTTTAAATGCACAGCCGTTTGGCTTGTGCAGGATTTTTGACGCCGCATGAAACCAAACAAGACCATACCAAAAAGCATCCGCTTTACAGAGGAAGAGCTTGCAGCCTGTGAGCAGGCAAAGGGCAATCTTTCTTTGAGCGCTTATGTGCGGTCATGCGTCTTGGGTAAGTCTAAGCAGAAGCTACGCCGCAGGAACAAAAACTACAATCCAAGCAAAACACGTATGCAGCTTGCGCAAATTTTGGCATTGCTTGGCAAATCAAAAGCCTCTGGTGCTTTGCGCGAAATTCTCGATCTAGCCCGTATGGGTGCTTTGCCTATCACGCCAGAGCTAGAAACAAAAATTGAGGCGGCATGTGATGATATCAAATCTATCAAGCAAATGCTGATCAAGGCGCTTGGTCTTAACCCAAAAGGTTGATGCAGTGGTTATTGTTGGGTCAGAACGTGGGAGCGCATCAGAATTAGCTGCACATTTATTAAATGATAAAGATGGCAATGAGCACATATCCATCCACTCTATAGAAGGCTTCATAAGTGATGATCTCGAAGGCGCATTTGAAGAGTCTTATGCCATTAGTCGCGGAAGCCGTTGTAAGAATCACTTATTCTCCGTTTCATTCAATCCGCCCGCTAACGAATATGTCTCGATAGAGACCTTTGAAGATGCCATTCAACGAGTAGAAGACATAAATGGATTAGGCGGTCACTCACGAGCCATCGTCTTTCATGAGAAGGGTGGACGAAAACATGCGCATGTAGTGTGGTCACGCATCGATGCAGAAACAATGACGGCAAAGCAACTGAGCCATTATAAATTAAAACTGCAAACTATCAGCCGTGAGCTGCATCATGAGAATAACTGGCAAATGCCCAAGGGGCTTGCGCGTAAAGGACATGGCGACCCACGTAATTATACGCTTGCTGAATACCAGCAATCAAAACGTATGAATGTTGACCCGCGTGATCTTAAAGGCGCAATACAAGATGCTTATAATGCAAGTGACAATGCCAAGTCATTCGCAAATGCCTTATCAGAACGTGGATATATTCTAGCAAAAGGAAATCGCCGAGGGCATGTTGCCGTATCACATGAAGGCGAAATAATCAGCATTTCCCGTTTCGTAGGCAAGAAAGCAAAAGAGGTCCGCGAAAAACTTGGAGATGCAAACGATCTCCAATCTGTGGATGAAGCCAAGTTACAAATGACGCGCGATATGCGCATGGCCTTTATTCGACATACGAAAGAAGCCAAGTCCCACCAAAATCAAAACCAAGAACAATCAAATGCAGAACGTGAGGCTCTGACCAATCAACATAAAGCAGCACGACAGAATTTGCAGGAGCAGCAAAAATCTCGCTGGATTGAGGAAACGAAAGAACGCTCAGATCGCATTAATTCAGGTTTACGTGGTCTCTGGCAATGGGTAACAGGTCAGAAAGCGCAAATCCAGCGTCAGAACATTGAAGAGGCTCAGAAAGCTCAAGAGCGAGACAGGCAAGAAACCAATCAATTACTTGAGCATCAGATGCAAGAGGGTCGTAAGCTAACGCAACGTCAAAATATCATTGAACAAGATCATGACCAAACACTGGAACAATTGCGCGAAGACCGAGCCAAAGCCCGTGAGCAACATCGTGAGTTACTTGAGCAATTTAAACAGGCACGAGAGGATGCACAAAACAAGGCTGGCATCCATAAACCAAACAAACAATCGCCGCCATCACGAGACGATGGGCCGGAGATTGAGCGGTAACCAATTCCGCCTTATCTTCAAATAAGGAAAATGGAAATTTCGGGTTTTTCTTGCAGGGCTGAATCGTGATCTGGTACAATAATATATGCTTGAACACCTCATCGAACGCGAAAATGAGCAGATGCTCAGAACATCAAAACGTAGTTTTACGTTCCCTGATGGGAAGAAACGAACCTTGGAAGCTTTTCGTGTCGTCTGGACATGGTTTGACCGCATCATCGAAGCTGAGTCATATACAGAAGAACGCATAGTTGATATATTGCCCGGCTTTGCGGAAGATTTAGGGCTCAGTTTTGAGGAAGCACTTCCAGAACTGATTGAGCTTATCGTCAAAGCTCATGATCTTTGTGATTGGGATTTAACAGACGATACAATGGCTCTAACTATGGCCCGGAGGGGAATAGACTCATTTTATTTGCGCAAAAAAATGGGCCTGAAACGGCCCAAAAAGATTGTTGTTAATCGAGAATTACAAGCGAAGGTCAAAAATAGAAAATCCAGCTAGTCAGTATGATCAAAATCATACTTCGCTTTACCCCGAATTTGTGAAAAATATTGACCTTTCTCCAGTTTATCTTGCGCATTCAACAAACTGTTTCTCAGATTTTGAATACGAAGTTCATTCTTATCGTTCACCGCATTATCAACGGATTCTTGTGTTCCATCGTCAGGTGTTAGATGGGGTTCTAACTCCGGCTTGGGGCGATTCTCAATTCGGTGTTCAAGCTCCGCATTTGTCGCAATCGATCCCATCTCTGTATCAGCTTTGAACTGGAATTCATCTGATCGTTGAGAATGGGTTTCAGATTTGGTGCCTGTCTCAGAGAAATTAGCACCTGCGGAGTTTGGGGCTGAATTATCAGCCCCATCCTTTCCGCTGCTCATTGCTCATGACCTTGGTCATTGGAATTTGAACGGTCTCCGTTCTTCATCTTTTGAACACGTTCTTCAAACGTACGGAGTGTCACTTTGCCATCGACAGGCATGGCATCAAGGCTGATATTGTATCCTTTGCCATCCTTGTGTTCAAAAGCTGCACCAATATTATTAAAGAACGCCTTATCGCCGTTTTCACGAACTTGATAGGCAATGTGTGAGGGCTTGCGCACTCCGTTTGATTTTTCTTCTGACATGATAATGTCCTTCCACTTAAGAGTTACGAATGGCTGTAAAAGCCATCTGGATATTCCCAAATTCCTTTGTGATGCTGGGGAAACTTCCGGAAAACTGCGGGAACAGTGCCACGCTTGACCTTATGCCAACGTGCGCCATACCAATGATGAACGCGCACTTTGCCTTTCGGATCATGATAAGGCGTGTCCAAATACTTGCCCGCCATTTGTTTGCGGGCCGCGCGAGAGAAATATGGATGCTTCTGCGCTCGGATTGGCGGCAGATCAAGACCGGAGACAAACAACAACTGTTCATCTTCACCAAGAACATTCATGATCTCATCGGCGCTGATTAATTTACGTTGTTGCTTGGTGCGATGAGAGGACGCCATATCAAGCTGTGCCATATGGTGTCCAGCTTCCAGCGGGTCCGTATTCCCCAACATGACATCTTGCGCAATCTTGCGCTTTAGTTGTTTCGCCTCGCTTTGTTTTAATGTGTCGTCATAGGTTAGAGTTTCATAACCGCACATATCGCTAAAAAGCTTAGCCGTCTCATAATCTCTTGCACCGAAAAGCTGGCGATATTGCGCCGATCCGAGGAAGGTCTGAACGGCATGTTGGTCGAAATTTCTGGCGATTTGTCCGATATCTTGCCAGAAGGTCCAAGCAATAATGCCAGCTCCTCTACCGAATGTGACACTACGCATAAGCGCATCAAATTTTTTCAACTGACCCGCTTCATCGACGACTAGCAGTACACGCGGAGAGTCTGGCTTACGAACCTTGAACAACATTGCAGATGTGAACAAAACACGCGTGATTGGAGCCCATATTCCAAGATATTCTGCCGGGATATTGAGGAAGACCTTACATACGCGTCTCTTATCAGTCAGACATGATAGAGAGAAGTCCGTTCCATCTAGTGCTTGCAACAGGTTCTCGTCATCAAGAAAGCCAATTGCACCATAAAGCTCACCAAGGATTGAACCAAACTCTTTGGGGCTGTCTGTTTGTTTGGTAAGCATCTCACCCGCAATTCGGCGTACGGAATGATATCTGGATTTCATCATGCCTTGCAGCAACTCAGTCCAGAACTCGATATCAGCTTCGATTGAGTTCATAATCCAAACCAGATCGCGCGCTCGGATTTCGCCGAACGTATCCACCCAGTATTTAAGGAAGTTCTCAACCCATTCCTGCGCACGTTGGGAAAAATAAGGCTCTTTCGTGCTTTTGATCGGAACAAGGCATTCTGCCATCATTTTACAATCAGATACAAAGCTCACCAGCTTCGGATCAAGAATGTCAAAGGGATTACAGCTATGGCTAGGACGACCAGCAAGAGGGACAGGTGTCCAATCATAAACGTATTCGCCATGGATCGCGTGAATAAAACGCGACACTGCCGAAGCTTCTCCGCGCGGATCAACCATCAACATGCGCTGACCGGGCGAATTGCAGGCGGTGAATGCGAGCTGATCTCTGAACTTACCTGATCCAGCACCACCTATGGTAATCATTGAAGCATCGCCATGTGCTCGCATAGGGCAATTATTCCAATAGCCGATATGCCGACCATTTTTGCCGAGCAATCCTGCCCGTCTGATATCTTGCGTATTGGCCCACCGTGCCGAACCAAAACGATACTCTTCATTAAATGCAGCCATTTTTTTCCTTTCTATAGGTACAAAAAAACGCGCCCCGTTTCCGGGACGCGCTGGCTTTAATTTTGTGTGATTACTTGCCGAAGATTTCGACTAGAACCAGAATGATGATGAACCAGATGGCCAAACCACCGACAATCTCAATGATCTCCTTGAACCAGTTCTTTTTCTTCTTTTCTGTACCGTAGATATCGATTTGGCCTTTTTTCTTAAAATCAGACATTTGTTGTCTCCTTTTAGACAGTGTTAATTGATTAGCCCCATAAGCGGGCGGCGAGGACAATTCCTCCGGATAGGATGAGGGTTGCTGTTGTGGCTCTAGCCCCGAAGAACACGAGACCACCTACGATGAAGAACCAGCATCCATCCGCCACCCATACAAACTCATGGGAATAGTGATTGCGGGTAAACTCCCGGACAAATGGAGCTGTTAGATCGTAGGCAAGTGGTGTCCCAAAAAACGTGATCACCACAGCCGTAAAGTTTGCGAACCACTCAAGCGAAGACACGAAAACGGATTGTGTCTTCTTCTGATGATTTCCAAGATTTTGCATGTGCATCTCCTTGAGTTACGTCCAAGCGGTATGCGTTGAACAATCTCAACAAACACCAACATCGAAGGCGACATGGGTAAGCTTTTGGAAAAAGAAGCACATGACTCAAAATAAAAAAGCGCCGGAAATTCCGGCGCTTTTCAATTTCATGTTCTAAAGTCTGTCGTAACTTATCGATCAATGATCACATCTAACTCTCGCGATTTAGAAGGTGCAGGCGCTTGGCAAACTGCCGGAGGAACCTGCAAGGGCTGTTCTTTTTCCTTATTCGGATCAAAGAACGCCATCCAAGCCATAATACCAGCCATCGCAACCTGCGAAATGGTTCTGACGAGTTCATGTCTCAGGCTGATCATTTTGCACCGCCAGACTGCTTAGCTTTCGCCGCTTGCTGTTTCTTAATTTCGAGAAAAATGAAAATCAAAGCCAAGCGGGATGTAATGCGGATTTGTGCAACCTGCCGGCCCGGAACTAAAGCCTTGCGGTAAAACCCACGGACCCAGCGCATATCCGGTGTCCATTCAAGATCGTCCTCTTGATCACCATGAACTTGCTTCGACTTAACACGAAACGCGTTGTCTATGTCGTTCAAACCAATTGGGTACGGCATTCCAACATGGTTCAAAATCGCGCCATCATATTCAAAAATTGTCGTTGCAATTTCCGTCGGCAACTGACGGCTCGGAATATTCAACGCTGCACATTCTTTCGCCATCTGATTGACAAAAGCTGGGCTGCGTAATCGCTCATCTCTTGGCAACTGCACGAATTTATTATCATTCGCTGCATCCGGAACATTCGATGCATTGATGTAACAGCCGCAATTAGGGCAAGTAATATTAGTATTCATTCTGTTTCTCCATAATGGAGGGCGTCCATCCCCTCAGAAAAGTAATCCGAGCGCTCGGGGACGGTCATAGAATGAATGCATTCTTCGAAGAATGATATTTGCGAAATGTTGCGAAAACCTGCGGTAAACTATCCCCATAAAAATCAATACTTTAAGCAATTTTATTTTTAAATTTAAGCCACATGTAGGGCATCATATTAGGTATATGACAGATGAATTAGAGACCAATAAATTTACAGTAGAAGTTACCATTGACCCCGAGACCGGCCAGAAATGTAGCGAGCGTTGGTTTCAGGACGACCTTGAACACAATCCTTTTGGACCATCGCATACTATTTTCAGTAAGAACGGTAATCCATTGATTGAAAGTTACTCAATAAACGGAAAAATCCATCGAGAAGATGGACCTGCAATAATTCACTATGACCCTGAGACCAATATCGTCACAGCTGAAAGCTATGTACAACTGGGAGAATTACACAATTCAAGTGGTCCAGCAGAGATTTTTAGAGATGCTGTTAGCGGAAGAATTAAGGGCAAAGCATACTATATAAAGGGTAAAAGAATTCCCGTACGAGACTGGACCGGGCCAAAATAATTCTACATATTATTTTCCCATATTATTCGTAACGGGGACTTTATTGGCAGCAGAATATGTAAAAATACAATTACAGATTTTTGGGAAAACCGATTTTCACTATGCTTACAAAAAATTCTATCTAGAGATTAAAGAATTTTTTGAAACGCAGCATAAGAGATGCACTAAAAATCGTCAGGATGTCAGCTTGATATTTTATAAGGTAGCTGAAACCAACAACGGTAATACCTTGATGAATGCTTACGAGCTTGTAGGAATTTCGAAGGAGGATAGACACAACTGGTCAAGTGAAGCTTACAAAATGCGAGAAGGCAAAGAAGTTGGACCTCAAAGTTATACTGTATTATATTTCTGGCTGCATTGCCATAAAGAATATTCACACATAGCCAAAGAAATTGACCAAAAAATACTGGGCAATAGGCTCAATATATTGGATTTTTTTCCAAAGCCGCGACGTTTAACTGGTGAAGCAAAATACACTTTAGATCTCGTTCGTAGTTATGCCACATCGATTTTGGAACGTTATCAAAATTCAGAGTTAAGGAGTCTGTTTGATATTTTTCGCGAACGCGAAAAAGGTGGTGTATGGCTACTAACTGCTGGTGCAGGGTATGGCAAAACCACGATTATGGCCAAAATCATCGAAGATCATTTAGAAAAATATCCAGAGCGGACTATTCCTTATTTCTTTACGCAGCCCCTTCAAAAGACTATCGAAAGGAAGTTTGACGCTTTGGGCAATCGCGCTAGCGAGTTCTATGAATTTGTCTGCGATTGCCTGCATAGTTATTTTCCTGATATATCCTCTACCTTACCAGACCGAACCCACTTTAATGGCGATATCCTCGGCAAAGTCCTTCTAAATTTGAGTGATTTGAAACTTATCAGTCCAAATGAGCCACTTTTCATTTTTATTGATGGCCTTGATGAGCTTCAAATTAGCGACAAACTAGATCATGGTGAAAACAATCCACTTGGATTACCCAATAAGCTGCCTGATGGAGTTTATATTGGTTGCAGTATCCGACTGAGTTCTAAATGCCAGAATGATGTTGAAGACCTTATTACCGACAAAAAATTACCTAGTTATCATGATCATGTCCACATGGAGTGGGGGCGTTTTGGTGAAATGCACAAATCCGCAATGCGGCAATTTGTGAAATCAATATGTGTCGAAGGAGGTCATGTAAAACATTATAATGAACTCAGAATAGAGTTTGCTAGAGAGGAGTTCATAAATACAGCCTGCGAAAATGCTGGCTATAATGGTGTCATCTTGCGCTGTTTATTTTTTGAGGAGACTTTCTGGAATTCCACTAGCGGAAACCTGGGCGATATCAATTCAGATATTGAAAATTATTACATCGGATATTGGAGGCGTCTACTCGACTATTTTGATGACGCATTACCCCTAAATCCAATACTATGTCTGAGCTTCGATACAAAAATATCAGAGGTAAATTTCTTACGCACAGCACACTTCAATGGTCATTCAGATCAACTTCAAGCCGTCAACTTGCTTCTGCGTCAACTGATTCGCCAAGGTCTGGTGATAAAACAAATGCATGCGGGATCAACATGGCTAAGTCCCTATCATTTTACCTTCAAAGAATTTCTGAACGACAAGAGTAAGGCAACACCACACAATCAGTTAATTACACATTCTTTAAGAAACCTCAGATCACATGTCGGATTTGACGACCTAGAGAATCCAGACGCAATTGACCCAATCGAAATACAAAAAGAATGGATCATTTTTTGGCTGCGTTTCTGTCTAACTTTAGAAAACACACAAGCATATGAGGAGTGCATACTAGACCAAAGAGTTTGGAATTTTTTTGATCTATATGACAATAGCATTATTCGCATCATCGGAAAGGTAGCTGTCATTGAACCAAGCTTGCACAATACTGTAAAGTTCAAATCCATTTTACAAGAGCTTGCCGAGAAACTGGGACAATGGACACGTGACGGCTCTTTAATTTATTCATACGAAAAGCGCCCTTATAGATTTGATGAGCTTATCACATTGGCAGACGAATCCGGCGGATATCCAATTGGACGAGATCAAGAGCTTTATCTGATTGATTTTTTAAATATAGTTGGTCAAAGCCCCGTAAATACGCCAGCACAACGGGAATTAAATGCTTTAAGCTATCAAGTCTCTACATGCCGGCATCTGCGTATTCAGTGGTCCTTTGATCAACTGAAAGGTCTTCTCGATGACTTGAAACCTGCAATATCCCAAATTGATCAAACAAAATACGCGGTTATATGCTGTCGCTACTACTATGAAATCGGATATGCCGCCTATCTCAAAGGCGATGTCGATGAGTCAAACAGTGCATTTCAAATGTGTTATGAAGTTGCAAATGCAGGCGGCAGCAAGGCGAGAGCTTGGATTGCCAGATATGTTCAGGAACTTAACACCTATCTTGCTAACCGCACTGAGCCGAAAGATTATTTTGTATTACTGACTGAACTTAAAGCGCAGTACGATGAAATTTCAGATATTAACCCAATGGACATTGGGTATTGGGAGTTTTTTGGATTTAATCTCGCTCACAGAATTGCTGTAACAGCTCTTGAATGCGACTACAGTGTGGAATTCAACAATTGGACCGAAACAACTTTGAACCATTCAATTATGGCTGATCGTTTGGCCGAAAACTCTCCAGCTTATCTACTTATGTCATTGCAAATGCGCTGCCAGCGCGCGCTAATGAATGGAAAAAACAAATCAGCCTTATATTGGTTCTTGGCCTACATGGGTAATATGAAGTATGAAAACATAGGAACAATTAAAGAGTTGATCCCGATGGAATTGCGTTCCGAAGAAAGTCAAATTCATCTAGAATACCCTATAAAGCGTGAGCAGTTCGCCAAAGATTTCCGCGACTTTGCGAGGCTAGTTCTAAAATTGAATATTCCAAAGAAAATTGAGATCGCCAAAACACTCTACGAACTTGGCCTACTGGAAAGTTCACAAGGTGGAAATACTCGATACATAAAGGATATAAACGCAGAATTAGCACGAATTCCAAACCGATAGAAGGTTGTATTTGCACCTCAACTCCGAAATCTGTTATAATTTAAGATATTGAAATCTGGGTGTAAATCCACTCAGTCAGGGCTCCACAATCCCTGTATGCGCTATTCGGCTTCATGGGCCGGATGGATGCACGGTGCACCATTCGGTTCATCGTGTATATGTTAGCGCATACAAATTGTGGGTCTGTCCGGTCCACCAAGCCGATGAAATTAGAAACGGTGTGCAGGTGGATGGAAAGTTATCTTTCATATTTTAATGATCGTTCAGCGCAAATAGCTGAGGAAACGCGAAAAATCGATTTGGCGGGTTTTCCGCGGCTGCGGCTGGTATTTCCAATGGTAGAAATGCAAACTTCCTTGCCAAGTTAAATTCTGACACGAATGCGGACGTAAAATCAAAAAGCGGTAAGATTACAGATATCATTTTAACACAAACAAAGGATTACGCGGAGCTGGTCGAGTCTGCCATGAGCAGCGTTCGGGATGCAGAAGATGCGGTTGAGCGTGTTATGGATATGGCGACTTCACGATACGCTCAAAGTCAGTCCAAATTGGATCAAATGTTGGAGCGCACGGCTGAATTACCCGACGGGGCTAAGGTTGCGCGATCAGATAAAGACGAACTGGTTTACACACTGGATGGTGTTGTGGTTGATCAAGATGAAGCTGCACAGATAAAATGGACGGGTCGCGAGCCGAGTTTTGAAGATTTGCAGGCAGCCGAAGACCGCGCCAATGCCGACTATGAAATTCTGACGGGCGCTCGCCAAGACGTCGTCCGTTTGGGTGAAATCCGTGAGGAAATGGAATCCAACCCCGAAGCTGACCGCGTGAAGGATTTACAGGAAGAAGCGGAAGCGATTGAAAACCAAAACACTGAAATTGCTAATTCGCTATCTGGCAGAACATTTGAGGCTTCTTCGAACAACGGCAATTTTGATTTCACGGCTGCACAGCCTATAGACCTTGCAAAATAACGTCGTCTATTTGATGATATCCTTAAATTTCCCACACTCGCGTTCGATCACTGCCAAAACAATCGTTGTCGGAATGAATTGTGGTAATTCGCGCATTGTTTTCAAAATCTCGGAGTTTCTGTTTTCAGTTATGTTCTCAGAAGCTCGATACCATTGATTGATACACTCAGCCATTTTTGAATCGAGTTGAGCAGCCACAAGGCCCATTGCAACAACGGAGGTTGTGATAAAACTGTCTTGAGATGCGCGGTTGGTATCCAAAAATTCTAACATCTGTTTTGACGGTTCTTGCGCATACGCTGGCATGTTCATTACGGTCAACATTGACGCAAAAATGGCAGCTTTTAGCGATTTTTTACCGAAATAATTTGCATGGTTTTTGGAACGAAATTGAGAATTCTGTTTTTACTTGGAATTCCCTAAGGATTCCCTTACGTTGAGACCATCAAGCTGGCGGATAGCAAACACGCTGGCACTTTAAAAATCGGTGATAGATCAAGGGTTTAAAAGATCATGAAACAGAATTCTCAATTCTGTTCTCTGCGGTCAGCAACACTTTTGGAGAATTTATCATTATGCCGAAGTCTCAACATTTACGTTCACAATCCCCGTTTCAGGGCATGTCGCTTTATACGCAAATTGGTGAACGGAAATATTTAACCACACAGGAAAGGCAGAGATATTACGACTCACTCGCCGTAGTTGAAAATCCTGCGGAGCGCACATTCTGCGAAATGATCTATTGGACTGGATGCAGACCAAGTGAGGCTCTTGCCATGCATGCTGTCAATATTGATCTTGAACAAAGCATTATCGTGATTCAAAGCCTCAAGAAACGCGGTGATCTAAAGGGCCGGCATTTTCGGCCCGTTCCCGTACCGGAAGACTTTGTGCAGCGATTAAATGAAATACATGGAATTGATGCTGCGCAATCCGATTGTACGCATGGTCGAAATGCAAAACTCTGGCAATTTGGACGGACTAAAGGGTGGCGACTTGTGCGCAGTGTGATGGAAGCTGCGGGGCTAGCGGGTATTAAAAGCAGTGCGCGGGGATTACGTCATGCGCTTGGTGTTCATGCTGCGTTGATGCATGTACCGCAAACACGTCTACAGAGTTGGTTAGGTCATTCTAGCTTAGACACCACATCAATTTATGTCGATACCAGCGGCGGCCCGGAAGATCGCGCCATTGCAGAACGGATGTGGCGGTAGGCATATCAGTTCGCAAGAAACTTAAAAGTTGCACCACACCCTTCCATAAATTTAAAGGCGTGATAATGTGTAGTATGCAAAACTGCTTCGATGGGCTCTTTTATAAACAGCTTAAACTGAGTGGATTTTTTAAACTGTGATGAGGTCAAGTGATGGACGTTAAAGAACTTTACGACTTTTCAGGGTGGTTTTTGCGACATGCCCAAGGAGCGCTCCAACAGTATCAAGTCCTTCATGGGAGGTTGAACCACAATGCAAACCAACCACAAAAACAGCCTGTAAGGGACGATCTCAATAAGCTTCTAAGCACTTTACGAGACATGCCGCTGCAAGAGCTCACCGATGAACAGCTAGACCTTCTTAAGGAAGAAGAAGTTGAAAGCTTTTTAGGAATGATAGGCGCACGAAACCTAGAACGTATTGTAAAAAGTGGGCGCTTTGACCCAGCTAGTGCTGCTTCCGATGTTGCTGGTATAGTAAACTCGCTAACTCAATCGATTTCACGCATACAAAACGTCCACGACAGCCTCTCAGAAATCAACAATTTCAGAGATGAGACTCCAAGCCGTGAGCAGCTCACCATTCGAGTTCACTTCAAAGATTCTGCTGCGATTTCGGACGTAGTAGAACTGAAAAAATGGGTAGACGAATGGCATGAAATTATCCGCGGTGTAACGATAAGCGTTGGGGAAGCACCGGAAAACGTAAAAGTGTTAGGCGCCCACCAGGGCTCAGTCATCTTGGTGTTGGGCGCAACGGCAGCAGTTACTGGGACATTGCTTCTGATAAGCAATCATCTCACTAAGATTGCACTGAATGCTCTTCAAGTGGCAAATGGTGTCGCTGATTTCAAACAGAAGATACGTCTAAACAAGACAATCGCTGATGGTCTTGAGAAGGCGATTCAGCAATCTGAGAAAGAAAACCTTAAAGAACTTTTGACAGCCGCAAAAGAAAATCTGCCTGCCCCTATCAATGGAGAGCAAGAAACGGCCCTGAAGCGTTCTATAGAAAAGTACAAGAAATTTACTGAAGAGGGAGGCGAAGTTGACTTTATTGCTCCCCCAGAGTCAGATGATTATGCCGAGGGCGATGACCTTGATCCACAGGATGTTGAGCAAATTGAAAACGTGCGTAAAAATATTGCTGAGCTTCGCGATACGAGAGATGAAACACGCCTTCTTACTAGTCAAAATGAAAATGACATCGACTTTGCGGACGATGATTTAAATGACGATGAAGATCTTGCGGAATGATGTTTAGCAGCTTGGCGGTGAGCTACGACTCAGTCTGCATTGACAACAAAACGTGATACTTGTGATTGTGGAAAATGGTTAGATATATTTCCGTTTTAGATTGAAAGAAAGTTTGGATGAGCCTGCAACTCTTGGGAAAAATAGCGACGAATAAATTTGCAGTCATTGTGTTTTCAATAACTTTGACTTATGGCGTAATAACAGCTCCTGCGATTGCAGCGGGCATAATGCAGCATGATATACGACATAAATCTGCTAAATTTATTGAAGCAGCGCCCATAGCTGCGTCTCAAGGGAGAACAGCTATCATCGCATATGGTGGTTCAGTCGATGTATTACGGGCGGTTTTCCAAGCAGCGGGAGAGATAGCACACGAGTTAGGTCAAGAAATTAATTTTCTAATTGCCCCAGAAAACGACGAAGACATCAGTAGTACTGATTTTGTAATTTACACTGATGGAAAGCCAAAATTAAAGTTTACTGCCAATGCTAACGACACAAATATTGCATCACACAAACTTACTCTGCGCCACTGGCTTAAATAATCCATCTTGTAGAGAAATCATTGCCTAATTAAATTATAAAAATGAGATTTCTTCTAGCAATTTACCTCTTTGCAATTTTTTCATTGACAGCGCACGCAGAGGATATTTGCGCTCCCACAGATCAAGTCGCTGTTTGCGCCGCAAAAAAGTCTGCCGATGGAATGGTTGTCGTAGGTTTAGGTCTCAAGATTGACCGTGAAATATTATCTAAAGTCATAGGTGATTTGAATGAATCTGGGAGAAGCTTTGAACTAATGTTTGTGGAACATAATATTAGTAGAGGCGTTATTTTATTCGCTGATCTTGGAGTTGTTGGTCAAATTAAGATAATAAACAATGACTATGCAGAAAAAATTAAAAAGGCTCTCAGCAATGCTCATGACAGGTTTTTTCCATGAAACACCTGTGTAGTAAAAATCATGACTTATGCACACTCAGTGACAGACAGTTGTCTGTATGATAATTTTGGTATGAAACTAAAACGATCGAGTATACTTTGTGTATTTCAAGAATTGGTATTGCTATAATTTCAGGTGTTGTCGCGCTTGATGCAACTCTTACTTCGGTAGTTGCGGGAGAAGTTTTATGCAAAGCAGAGGATAAAGCGACTGTATGCGCGGCAAGACAATCAGAAAAACAAGTTGTTATTCTTGCACTAGGAAATGATCAAGATAGAGAGTACCTAGAGAGTATTATAGCGCGGCTGAAACAAGACGGAAGAAGCGCCGCGTTACTTTTCATAAAGTCAACGGGGCAACCTGAAAGGGTTGTTGCAATCTTTGCTGCTAAGCAGTTTGCGGGGCAAATGGACTTGCGGGACGAAGGAGCGAAGTCAAGGCTTCTGGCTAATATTGAGAAGATTCATGATGGCTTGTTCTGATTTTTGTAGTCAACCTTGACCCCTCTTTTATAATTGAGGCAGGTGGAAAGTCGATGGTAAATCGCTTTGTATCTTATAATAGTAAAATCGTGCATAAGTCATGACTTATGAGACGATTTAAAAAGCCCAGGTTCTCGACTCGGGGATCGTCTCATATTCTCATTTCACATTAAATTTATAGAATAGCAGTTTTGTTCATTTTAGGGTGTCGTTTGTTTTGGATAAACATGCCCTTTGTTTTCTGGCCTTCAATTAACTAGTGACAATGCTCATAATAGGGTGTGCCTTAGTTTGGTGTTAAACTAAGAAGCTTGATATTACGAATGCACTTACGGTTCAGTGCATGGGGTCAATTTAGTGTCATCGCTTACGGAGATAGAGCTCTTTTTGACAATTTTGTATTAGGCAAGATGTGTGCTGTCATACAGCACCTCTTGTACTGCGTTCATTGCATGACCTTGGAAAGGGAGATGCTGCGCTCTCCCGTTTCATCCCTCTGGCTTTAGTTTAATCTATGAATAATACAGTTGCGTTCATGGATTCTCGCTTTGAATGCGTGTATAAACAATGCAACCATTAGACGTTAATCGTTGCCCTTAAATCTCCGTTCATTAACTTGAGGCAATCTCCGTGACCCAAATAGTTTCGTTAAAAATAAGAAATTTTAGAGGTATTGAAAGCCTTGACCTTAAAATCCCTCACGATCAAAAAACTATTTGTCTAATTGGTCGGGGAGATAGTGGAAAAACAACTATATTAGATGCAATCGCAGCGGTATTATCACCAAAGTGGAACATGAGTTTTTACGATACCGATTTTTTTAAATGCGATGCGACCAAGTCCATCGAAATTTGCGCAAAACTTATAGGTTTTCCTGACGCATTATTATCTGATCAAAAGTTCGGCCTTTATGCTGAAGGTTATAAGATAGATGACAACCAAGAAAACGAAATACCTTCTATCACCGTAAAGCTCACTGTGAACAAAACCCTTGAACCCAGTTGGACCATTACCAATGCAAGGGATCAAGAAGATGCAAGAATATCTGCTACAGAGCGCAGTCTTTTAAATTGCTTCATGATATCGGATTATGTAGATCAGCATTTTACTTGGAGAAAGGGCTCTCCGCTCTATTCCTTGCAAAAACACTTACAATCCGGTTTGCCAGCCGAAGGAAACGTCATAATCGACGCTTTACGTGAAGCTAAGGAGCGAATTGATGAAGCTGGGTTTGAGGATTTAGTACACGCAACGAACACGATAGAACAACAATCTCAGATAATGGGGCTAAACATACAAGGTACTAACACGACACTTGATGCAAGGGACCTTAGCATCAAAGATGGAAGCGTTTCTTTGCATGAAAATACAATTCCTTTTCGCAATAAAGGAAAAGGAACCAAACGCTTAGCATCGCTGGCTATCCAAACGTCTTTAGTTGCGAGTGCCCCAGATAATGGCATTATTCTTATTGACGAATTGGAGCAAGGCCTTGAACCTGATCGAATAAAACACCTAACGCGTTATCTTAAGGAGGAAGCACATGGACAGGTTTTCCTTACGACACACTCTCGCGACGCTATACAAGAGATTGGTAGTGGTCCCATTTTACACCTCAATAAAAATCTAGCCACAAATGAGATACGGCCTACAAACTTTAACGGCGATGACAAAGCTCTACAAAAAGCTGTAAGAGCTTGCCCAGAAGCATTTTTTGCCAAGAAAGTTATCATTTGCGAGGGAGCTACAGAAGTAGGAATTTGTCGCGCACTTGACGCGTGGCGCCGAGAACGAAACATAGACCCTATGGCTTTCCAAGACTGTGCATATGTCGATGGAACGGGTAGCGAGTTAGCAGCACGAGTAGACGAAATACATAAGGTTGGCATCTCAATAGCATTACTGTGCGACACCGATAACGCAGACATTAATAGTCGAAAAGATAATTGGAAGCAGATTGGTATAAACATTTTTGATTGTGAAGACCAGCTATGTATTGAGCAGCAGGTTTTTGCTGATCTTACTTGGGCAGGTGTTATTGAGTTGGTAGATTATGTATTGAAGGTACACAAAAATGGCGACAGCAATGCTCTAAATGAATCTATATCGGCAAAGTGCTCGAACGAAAGGCCCTTACAAGAAAATTGGCGTGATCATGACACGCTTGAAATTCGAGAAGCCATAGCGGAAGCTGCTATAATTAAGAGAAAAGAATGGTTCAAAAGTGTTGGACATGGAGAGAAACTAGGTAGAACAGTCCTAAAATACATCGACGAAATTGATGACAATGCGAAATTGAAGACATCGCTGCTTGAATTATCCAACTGGATTGGTGATGAGGTGTAGGTATGGATTATCAAGCTTTTCTAAATAATGAAAAGTCACTTCTTATTTCACCTGCCGGCCATGGCAAAACGCATACAATTGCGGAATGCTTACGGCACACAAAAGGCCGACAGTTAATTCTTACTCATACACACGCTGGAATTGCCTCATTAAAGGAGAAATTCAGAAAATTTGATATACCTCCCTCCAGTTTCAATATCGAAACAATCAGTGGTTTTCTTCAGCGATATGTCCTAGCTTACTGCTCAAATAATGATCTTCCTGTGCAGGGCGATAATCACTTTCACAGTGCTATTACAGAAAAAGCATTCGCAATTTTTCAGTCAAGATTGACGCAAGCTGTTTTGCAAGCATCTTACGCTGGAGTATTTATTGATGAATATCAAGATTGCTCAATGGCGCAACACAATGTACTCATGAAAATAGCAGACACGTTGCGATGCCGTATTTTAGGCGACCCATTGCAAGGAATTTTTGATTTTGATGGAGAAATCGTAGATTTCGAGAAGGATTTAGCGGATTTCGAGCATTTCCCCCCACTGCCTATACCTCATCGCTGGCAAAGCAACGAAAATAATAAAAACTTGGGCCAATTAATGGTCAACATACGAGATCGACTTGAAGCAAAAAAACCATTTTCTCTGGCCAATGCCCCAGATAAAGGACTCCATTTAATTGATACAACAAACCAAAATTTTGCAGACTATCAAAGTATTTTTGGCAAGGAGTTGCAAAAGGCAATTAATGGTTTGAAGCCATTCCAAAAATTTCACAGCTTGCTTCTGATTGTGCCTGAGTATATTCGAGAAGATGGCACTCGTGCGGGCGGTATCAATGAACGGGCAGATATGTTAGCTCGAATTGATTTCAATGGCTCAATCACACTGCTCGAAGCTATCGATGATAAGAAATTCTATTTAGATGCAAGAAAGATTGACGACTGTATTAGAAACATGCATCGGGCGCGCAAACCAATCAAGAAGATTTATGAAATCTTTAGTTTGATATTTCGGAAGAGTAGCCCAACAAATCAAAGCAATGTTGGTTTGAATGATTGGTTTTCAAGGGGTGCTCAAGATGAGGATTGGAGGGTAAGGAGAAAAAGAGCAGAACTTGCGTCTGTATCGCTAGATTTTAATCACATAATTAATGATTTCATAAATTCACCTACGTATTCAAATTTTTATATAGGAATTCAATTTCTTCTCAATACTGTCAAATGTAGGTATCATCGTCGTATTGGGCTTGCCAAAGACCTTATTAGGTGTGTTGATCAAGCTAATTTAAACAACTGTGCAGTACACGACGCTATGACTTCTCACAAAAACTTGATTCGTAGAAGTGGTCGAAGAATTCAAAATAAGTGCTGTGGCACAACACTGCTTACAAAAGGGTTAGAGTTCGATACGGTCGTTATACTAGACGGACACCAATTTAAGTGCCCAAAACATTTTTATGTCGCAGCTACCCGTTGCAGCAAGCAATTGATAATATTTTCTGACGGAAACAGATTCTCACCTTACCCCGAGAGTTAGGGTTTCGATTGAGGAGACAAATCTGCTTTTAAAACCCAGTAACAAGCTTACATCAAAACCGAGGACGCTCTGCTGTCCGTCAAATACTTCCGCCGCTTTGCGGTCTCCCGAGAAGAATTTGACTGATCCCCGGTTTTAATCTCTCGTCCTTTGTCGTCGCCCCGTTTCACGAGGCGGCTTTTTCTTTTGTTGTTTTCGGACGCTCGCCGCTTGGCAAGGGTTCATGCGCAGGGGAGTCTTACGGCTTCGCCGCGCTTGGATTTAACCTAACAAGCGAGGATATTATGAGCATCACATTAAACGCACAGCCCTATGACATGACAGCAGGCGGATTTTACTTCCGATCAGCTATAGAATTCGTCAAACACTTTCAAAACAACCGTAATGATCAAGGCGATCCAGTCGAAGAATATGAAATTCAGTTTATCGATGGCGAGGATTTGGATTGCGCCTTAGCGAAAGCCATTGGCCTAAATCAAGCTAACTTTGCTGATTTCTTTGAGCTGGTTGAAGCATGGGAAGACTGGGAAAAGATTAATACCATCATCGCAGTTGATGAGTGCGGATATGACTTTGATCCTCAAAATGACCCCGACCACTATGACATAGAAATATATGCGGTTGAGAGCTTAAAAGAGCTTGCTGAACAGTTTGTTGATGATGGGCTATATGGCGAAATTCCCGAAAACCTACAATTCTACATCGATTATGACGCAGTCGCTCGAGATTTAGCGATGGAATATAGCGAAACAACGATAGCAGGTGAGACCTATGTTTATCGTTGCAGCTAAGTCCAATGAGTTAAGTAAATATATGTTTTTCTTGACACTATTCAAAATATGCGAGACGAATAGGAATATACACCTACAATTGCGTCCGCATTTTGGCTTTTGGTTTGATCCGCGTTTTACCGCAAGTGATCCCATGAAGGCCAGTGCAGGCGTTTTTTATTCCATTGCCTTTAAACCATTAAAGGCGTGGTCTCTCGCTTACTATGGATGCAGGTCATTGCAAACCGCCAGCGCGAAGCCGCGCCGGAAAGATATTGCTATGACAGAAACAACACAACACCATCAACTTTTTGACACTGAGAAGTACCGCGCTCATCTTGCACCATTGGAATTACCCAAAGCGCAGGAGGATGAACTTCTATTTGAACTTTGGAAGATTGCAGAAACCCTTGTCGATCAATCCTTTTCCGATCCATTTTATCCTCATCAAGCCATCGTTGCAGCCAATGCATTTAATGCGGTCAACGAGGCCGTTGGGATCAAATTGGATGACCAACAAAACAATCGAAAGCAGACAACAAGCACACAGGAGGAGCTATGAGCATTGCCGTTATTTACACACGCGTATCAAGCAAAGCGCAATTAAAGAAAGGCGATGGCCTTGCCTCTCAAGAGCAACGCTGCCGCGAGTTCGCAGATTACAAAGGCTATGATGTTGTCGAAGTCTTTCGCGATGAAGGCGTGTCTGGCGGCATTGTAGACCGTCCAGCCATTAAACAAATGCTGAAATGGCTACGAAAGAAACAATCACAAGAGCCTATTGTCCTGATTGATGACATCTCACGTATTGCCAGAGGTGTAGAAGCTCACTGGAAGCTTCGCGCTGCTATCGGTTCGGTAGGTGCTAAACTAGAAAGCCCATCCATTGAGTTTGGTGATGACAGTGACAGCCAACTTGTCGAGAACATGCTGGCCTCGGTCTCGCAGCACCAACGCCAGAAAAACGGCGAACAAGTCGTCAATCGAATGAAGGCACGGTTGTTAAACGGTTACTTTCCGTTCTGGGTGCCAACAGGCTACCGTTATGCGCGCGTGAAAGGCCATAGCGGCAAGATGATCGTTCACGATGAACCGCATGCCTCATTGATCAAGGAAGCGCTTGAGGGCTTTGCTACAGGTCGTTTTCAAACGCAGGCCGATGTTAAACGGTTTTTAGAACCGCATTCAATTTTTGCTCGGGATAAGAATGGTGAAATCCACCCGCAGCGGATCAAGAACCTACTGACAAACAAAATCTATGCTGGCTACTACGAATATAAGCCGTGGAGCGTTCCATTGACCAAAGGCAAGCATGAACCCCTGATTTCATGGGAAACGTTTCAGCGCATTCAACAGCGCTTAGAAGAGGGCTTTGCCGTTCGTAGTAAGACCAACACAGAGGAAGACTTTCCACTTAAAGGTTTTGTCACCTGTGGATGCTGCGGCAAGCCTTTGACAGCTTATCATGCCAAGGGACGCAATAAGCGGTATCCATATTATGAATGTTTCAACAAAGATTGCGACGAGCGCCGGAAGTCCATCCGTAGAGACGTGCTCGAAGGTGAATTTGAAACACTCGTACAAACTATGCAGCCGAATGCAGGACTTGTTTCTACCGTTGCATCAATGTTCAGAGATATCTGGAATCATCGCTTAGAAGGCTTTGAAGCCAAGTGGAACGAACAAAAACGAGCATTATCAGGCCTAGGTGCTAAAATAAATGCTCTAACAGATCGCTTATTAGAGACCACAAGCCCGTCAGTTATCCGAGTCTATGAGACCAAGCTGGAAAAACTTGAATCAGAAAAAGTCCTCATATCTGAAAATATGACGAAAAAGCCTGATCTTAATAGGAACTTTGATCAAAGTTTTCGAACCGCGATGGAATTTCTTGCAAACCCTTGGAAACTATGGACTTCTGACAACCCAGCACATCGCAAGACGTTGTTGAAACTAGTGTTTGCAGCCCCGTTACCATATGTACGAAATCAGGGTTTTCGAACCGCCAAAACCACCAGTCCGTTCAAGGTGTTAGCGGACATTCAGGATGAGAAATCGGAAATGGCGGAGAGGGTGGGATTCGAACCCACGGAACGCTTACACGCTCGCTGGTTTTCAAGACCAGTGCTTTCGACCACTCAGCCACCTCTCCAGCGCCGCCTTATTGAAACAATCTGAAGATGATTGCAAGCGGAGATTTTCAGTTTATGTCATTTTCTGCAATTTTTTTGATTTTTTCAAACAGCACGAGAGAGTTAGAGAAAAGTCCCAAGGTTGAGATTGGGTAAAATTTGGTGTAAATGCGCTTTTGTTAAGGTTTAGGAAACCATAGCATACATAATCAGGTGGAATCGGTTGAGAATCGGATTGTCTTGTAGGCAATGTCGCATTTTTGCCTTATATTAGCCATGATTGGTCACAAAAGGATATTATCAATATTCCTTGGGGATGTGTGAGTGGGCTTTGAGTAATAACAAACATGACATAACTACGTCTGTGAGAACGGGTCTTCGTTCACGCGGCGCTTTGAAAATCGCAGCCTTTATTGTGCTGGGTTTTGGCTTGTCTGCGTGTAACTCATCCGGCAGCAGCATTTCGAGTGCGCTCAATGTCGGCCAGGCTAACATCAACAATAAGACCAAGTTTTCCTCTGCCGCTTATGGAGTGGCTGCGAGCCCGCGTTTGACAACATCCAATCGCGTTAAAAAGGGTGGCGGTCGTTCCTTCGTTGGCAAGCCTTATAAAATTAAAGGCAAGTGGTATTATCCTAAGGAAGATTTCAATTACGACAAAGTGGGCATGGCATCATGGTATGGGCCAAATTTCCACGGTCGTTTGACAGCTAATGGCGAGATCTATGATCAAAACCATTTATCTGCTGCACATCCGACATTCCCATTGCCAAGCTATGCACGCGTCACCAATCAGGCCAATGGTCGTTCTGTGATCGTTCGCGTTAATGATCGTGGGCCATATGCCCATGGCCGCATCATCGATCTATCGTCCCGCGCGGCAGACACATTGGGCACCAAGGCTCAGGGCGTTGCAAAAGTGCGTGTGCAATATATTGGCCGAGCACCATTGCATGGTCAGGACATGGCTTACCTAAGCTCTTCCTATCGCGATAGTGAGCAGGGTATTATTGGCAAAACCACTCAATTTGCATCGAACATCTTTAGATCCAAGCCAAAGGTTGCAGAACCAACAGCTGTGGCGGTAAACAACACGCCAGTTGCAAAAGCACCGCGCCGGGATCTTTTGACCACAATTGCCGGGCCTAAAGTTTATGTGCCGTCTGCGGAAGTCACTGGCACGGTTCAACCTGTTGCAGCTACTGCGCTTGTCGAAACGCCGTCGAAAACACCAAATTTCGATGAGCCGATTGTTCTCACACAGGCAGAACAAGATGAGATTGTGAAAAAGAAGTTGATCAAAGCAAAGCTTTTGCAAAAGTATAAGTTACGCAAAACCAACTAATACGCTTCAATTATCCTTGATTTCATGTATAACAGCGATCCGTTGATTGCTCGTGGTCTTACATCAATATTGGGGTTGGGTGTGCTGTTTTCACTGTCAAAAGCGTTAAAAACAATCGTAATTCTCTTATTCACGGCGTTTGTCTCATTCAACAGTGCCTTTGCGATCGATTTTTCAACGAAAGCCAAACAAGCATATCTCATTGATGCCCGCACTGGCACTATTTTGTTTGCCAAAAATGAAAATGACCTCATTCCGCCAGCATCGCTTGCAAAAATTATGACGATGGAAGTGGTGTTTGATGCGCTTAAAAAGGGCGAGATCACGTTAGAAGATCAGTATAATGTCTCTGAGCATGCCTGGCGAACAGGTGGCGCACCTTCGCGCACGTCTACAATGTTTGCAAGTTTGGGCTCTTATATTCGCGTTGAGGACCTTATCCGCGGTGCCATTGTTCAATCCGGCAATGATTCCTGCATCATATTGGCCGAAGGCATGGAAGGCAGCGAAGAGACGTTTGCAACGCGAATGACAGAACGCGCGCGTGAAATAGGGCTACCAAAAAGTGTTTTTGCCAATCCCACAGGATTACCGCATCCAGACGCACAGGTGACGATGAAAGAACTCGTGCATCTGGCGCAACACATGTACAATACCTATCCCGAATTCTATAAATACTATGCGGAAACCGAATTTACTTGGAACCGCATTCGCCAGCTCAATCGCGCCCCGCTATTAAATGCAGGCATTGGTGTTGATGGTTTAAAAACAGGCTTTACTGAGGCATCCGGTTACGGGATTGTTTCTTCCATTGAGCAAGACGGTCAGCGCTTGTTTTTGGCCATGAGCGGGATGAAGGACCAGAAGCAACGTATCTCTGAAACCAAAAAGATCTTGGAATGGGGTTTACGCAATTTCAAATCAAAGCTCATCTTCGAAGATGGTGAAACTATTGGATCCGCATCCGTTTATGGCGGTGAGGGCGGTAAAGTTGATTTGGTAACAAAAGGTGATGTGGATATCTTGCTCGGTGTTGGGAATAACGAACGCCTTAAAGCAAGAATAGCTTACAACTGGCCATTATCAGCGCCTGTGAAACAAGGTGATGAAGTTGCTGAAATCCGTATTTGGGTAGGTGAAACGCTAAGCCGAACTGCACCGCTTTATGCTGCATCGAATATAGAACCGGGCCCGCTTCACCGCAGAGCATGGGACGCATTTAAAGAAATGCTATTGTTCTGGCTGTAGATCAATCAATTTGCGCAAAAGTGAGATGATATTTTTGCGGTTCTATTTTTCGTTTGTTTCCTATAACTTGAATAAGGTTTTTAACGTGAGTCTGTTGAAATCAACATAGTCTAAATTCAAGTTCCAGGCGGTATCATTGAAGATGTATAAGGGGCGCTTTATTACTTTTGAAGGTGGTGAAGGCGCCGGTAAATCAACCCAAATCAAACTTGTCGCAGAAACGCTCGAAAAGCTCGGCTACGATGTTGTCGTAACGAGAGAGCCCGGCGGTTCCGTGGGTGCAGAAGCTACTCGGCATGTGCTGCTTTCAGGCGCAGCTGAAGAATTTGGCGTTCGCATGGAAGCGTTTTTATTTGCTTCCGCCCGAAGCGATCACGTGGAAGAAGTTATCCGGCCTGCTGTTGAAGCAGGGAAAATCGTTCTTTGTGACCGATTTGCCGATTCAACCCGCATTTACCAGGGTGTTACAGGAAATATTGAGGCAACATTGCTTAAAAATCTGGAACGTGTGGCTGTTAATGGCATGACCCCAGATTTGACGATCATTATTGACGTTCCTGCTGATATTGGCATGGCACGTGCGACCAACCGGAGTGCTGGACAAGAGCTGGATCGTTTTGAAAAAGAAGAACTGGCAACACATGAATTGCGACGCGAGGCCTTTTTGGAATTGGCCAAAGAAGAGCCGATCCGTTGCACAGTCGTTGACGGGCTTGGTGATATCGAAGATATCGCCGATAATGTGTTCAAGGCGGTTGAAATGGTATTGCCATTATTGCCATCGCAGAAAAAATCAGGTGACAAAGGGTCAGCGCAGAAGAAGAGCAATTCTGCATGAGCGATGTCATCGATGGGGCTATTCCTCCCAAAGAAAACACCAAACTGTTTGGCCATGCGTCAAGCGAGAGCTTTTTAGCAAGCGCATATAAAACTGGCAAAGTTCATCACGCAATATTGCTCGAAGGGCCTCAAGGTATCGGCAAAGCGACACTTGCGTTTAAATTTGCCAATCATGTTCTAAGCCATCCAGAGTTTGAACAGGCCCCTGAAAGCCTTGCTGATCCGGATGAAGAAAGTCCGGTTTACAAACAAATTGCAGGCGGTGCATCGCATAATTTGATGCATATTAAATGCGAAACCGACCCCAAAACTGGGAAAGTCAAATCTGCGATCACAGTGGATGATATTCGAAAGACCAGTCGCTTTTTCTCGCAAACTTCTGGTTCGAACAATTGGCGGATCGCCATCATTGATGTTGCTGATGATCTAAACAGATCAGCGGCGAATGCGATTTTGAAAATTTTGGAAGAACCACCCAAGAGGGCTTTGTTTTTGGTGCTATCGCACTCGCCGGGACGGTTACTGCCTACGATCAGATCAAGATGTTTATCCATTCGGCTTAAGCCATTGCAAGATGAGCCATTACGTGAAGCGCTGACGCATCTGGATGCGCTCAGAGACCTTGACGAAGACAATATCAAACAGCTTGTGCATCTGTCCGATGGTTCAGTTTCGCGCGCGTTGACAGTTTTGAACTATGGTGGTGCAGAACTCATTCAAACCTTTAATGACATCATTGCGCCAAATAGCACTACCGAACGTAAGACCGTTCACAAACTTTGCGAAAGTCTTGCTGCTCGCGATCAAGATGTCAGTTATAATTTCTTTGTCGAGCACATGATTAGCCATGTGATGAATTTAGCAAAGCAAGCCGCAAATTCTGCTCAGATGCAAAAAGCGTCGCAACTTGCGGAATTGTCCAATCAGCTGACAAATCATAAAATCGAATCCGACACTTATAATCTCGACCGCAAACAGACCTTGCTCACGCTCTTTTCGATGATTGAAGCTGCGCAATAAGTTTACAAAAAGGTTGCGCTCAGGCATAGCCATAACAAGAGTTTTGACTTAAAGAGCCTCTATACTTTTCAAGAACTATTGAATCTCAGATTGAATGAACATGACCGACACAAATCGTTACTACATCACGACTGCAATTTCCTATCCAAATGGTGCGCCACATATTGGTCACGCCTATGAGTTGATTGCGACCGATGTCATGGCGCGTTTTCAGCGTTTGGATGGCAAGGATGTCTATTTTTTAACGGGCACCGATGTGCATGGTCAGAAGATGCTGCAAACAGCTGAAAAGCTTGGCATTACTGCTGCTGAATTGGCCGCAAAAAATTCAGCAGAATTTGAAAAAATGGCGGAAATCTTAGGTGCGTCTAACGACGATTTCATTCAGACGAGCGAAGAACGTCACTATAAAGCGAGCCAAGAGATTTGGCGCCGTATGGAAGCCAATGGCGATATCTATCTTGATAGCTATTCTGGATGGTATTCTGTCCGCGATGAAGCGTATTATCAGGAAGATGAAACTGAAGTTCGCGAAGACGGTGAGCGCTATGGGCCTCAAGGCACCATTGTTGAATGGGTCGAAGAGGAAAGCTATTTCTTTCGCCTGTCAAAATACGAAGATATTCTGCTGAAATATTATGAGGATCATCCAGACTTTATCGGCCCAAATTCTCGCCGAAATGAAGTGATTTCATTCGTGAAATCCGGTCTAAAAGACCTCTCAATCTCTCGCACAACCTTTGACTGGGGTGTGCCTGTTCCTGGCAATGATAAGCACGTCATGTATGTGTGGGTTGATGCATTGACCAATTATATCACTGGTGTTGGCTTTCCTGATGAAAATGACGCGAAATGGGACTTCTGGCCAGCAAATGCTCATATCATTGGTAAAGATATCATCCGCTTTCACGCCATCTACTGGCCAGCATTCTTAATGTCTGCGGGTATCGATCTGCCAAAACGCGTATTTGCACACGGCTTCTTGTTTAACAAAGGCGAGAAGATGTCCAAATCTACAGGCAATGTTGTTGATCCTGCGTCATTGGTTGAAGATTACGGGCTTGATCAGACACGTTATTTCTTTATGCGCGAAGTACCTTTTGGTAATGACGGAAGTTACAGCCATGAGGCAATCGTCAATCGTGTGAACTCAGATCTTGCCAATGATCTTGGAAACCTTGCACAACGTTCCTTGTCGATGATTGGCAAAAACTGTGAAGCAAAAGTTCCCGTCTGTAGTGAATTAACGGACGAAGACAAGGAAATCTTATCGCAAGTTGATGGTCTGCTCGATGTTTCTCGCAAAGCCATGGAAACACAAGCTGTGCATCAATATGTGGGCTCAGTCTTTGCATGTGTGTCTGAAACAAACCGTTATTTCACCTCCCAAGAACCATGGGCGCTTAAAAAGACAGATCCTACGCGTATGAATACAGTGCTTTATCTAACAGCTGAAATCATTCGTCAGGTTGCGATCTTGTCTCAAGCTGTGATGCCGACCTCTGCGGGTAAGCTTTTAGACTTGTTGGCAGTCAGTGAAGACAATCGTTCCTTTGCACAATTGGGCGAGGCGGGTCGCTTGGTAGCAGGTACAGATCTACCAAAACCTTCTGGCGTGTTCCCGCGCTATGTCGAACAGGAAAGCAACACCTAGACCATGTCCGCAGAACGCCTGTTAATCGATAGCCATTGCCATCTTGATTTTGAACAATTTGACGAAGATCGAGACGCATTAATCGCGCGTGCTGAAGAAGCCGGCGTGGGTAAAATGGTGACGATTTGCACGCGCATCAATAAGTTTGATCAGGTGAAAGCCGTTGCTGAAAAATATGAAAATGTCTTTTGCTCAGTTGGCACGCATCCGCTGAATGCCGGTGAAGAGCCTGATATTCCTTATGAGAGATTACTTGAACTATCGCAGCACCCAAAATGCGTTGCGATCGGCGAGGCGGGTCTTGATTACTACTACGACAATGCACCGCCTGAAGTGCAAGAAAAAGTCATGCGCAATCATATTTGGGCAGCAAGGGAAACAGATTTACCGCTCGTGGTGCATTCACGCAGCGCAGATGAGCATATGATCGCAATATTGCAGGATGAAGCTGCAAAAGGTGCGTTCCCATTTATCCTGCATTGTTTCTCCTCGGGTGCTGAATTAGCTAAAATTGGTGTCGAGCTAGGCGGTTACGTGTCATTCTCAGGTATCATCACCTTCAAAAAGTCAGATGAATTACGTGCCATTGCTAAAACTGTGCCTCATGACAGGTTATTGGTGGAGACTGACGCCCCATATCTGGCACCCATGCCATTCCGTGGTAAGCGCAATGAGCCATCATACACCGTCCACACAGCGCGTGTTCTGGCTGAAACTGTTGGCCTTGATGAGGATGCTCTCTGGGCCCAGACAACGCAGAATTGCCGCAATCTGTTTAAAAAGATGGTGTTTTGATGGAGAACAAACCCACCAAACAGGTCTTTACCGTGTTGGGATGTTCATCATCACCTGGTGTACCGCGTCCAAGCGGTGATTGGGGCGCTTGCGATCCGAATAATCCGAAAAATCGACGTCGCCGCGCGAGCCTTTTGATCGAGCAATTTGCCGAAGACGGTGGGAAAACCACGGTCGTCATTGATACAGGGCCTGATTTCCGCGAACAGATGATCTCTGCCAATGTGACTAAGATTGACGGTGTTTTATATACCCACGCCCATGCAGATCACATTCACGGCATTGATGATTTAAGAACATTTGCGCTTGATGGTCGAAAGAAGATCGATATTTATCTCAATGCTGACACTTTAGAGAGACTTGAGCAGGCCTTTGGCTACGTGATTAAATCTCCGCCGAACAGTAATTACCCGCCGATTGTGCAAACTAATCTTATTACTGATCTGAATGAAAAACTTCTCATCTCAGGTGATGGCGGTACAATTGAAATTGATCTAATCGACCAAGTTCATGGTGACATACGCTCAATCGGTGTTCGTCTTGGGAACTTCGCGTATTGCTGTGATGTGAATGCGTTCCCGGAGGAAAGTATTGCAAAATTGCAAGGACTTGAGACGTTAATTATCGATGCAACCTTGATGAAGCCGCATGTGAGCCATTTCTCATTGGATCAAGCAATTGAATGGACGGGCAAACTGGGTGCCAAACGAGCCTATACAACCCATATGCATACGCCGCTCGATTATGATGCAGTCATGACTTATACGCCAGATCATATGGAGCCCGCATATGATGGATTGCAAATCATCCAAGAACTTTAGAATGCAGAAATTGAGCGGCGGGTTGGCCACCCAATCTCTACTAGGGATGTTTGTTGTATAATTTAGTGCGGTTGTGTTTGGTTTAGAGTTCCGCTGCTGCAAACTCGTCTTGATCCACTGCACCATTTTGGTTGAGATCGATGTTATTGAAGACTTCTTCGGTCACGTCAGCCATGACACCGTTGATCTCTTCAAATGTCAAAACACCGTCCTGGTTGGAATCCAAATCAGCAAACTCAACCGCTTGCGCTGCTGTGCTGATTGTCATTAATGATACAGTTGTAATCGCTAGAATCTTTTTCATCATAAATCTCCTTTTAGATTTTGACGTTTCATTCGCAAGCTCCTCGAGAGCTCTTAAAATCGACGCCTTTTTCCTCAGCCTTCAACGATCATTCGTTGGTTTTGTGCGCTGCGGATGAGACTAAGATGATCCAATATTATGTTGGGTGAGGGGCAAAACTGCGACGATAATTAGATCAAAATTCAACAAATGTTTTGAAAAATTGGTTTCTGTAATTATCTGCGATTGCGGCAAGAATTTCGATAAACTTTTATCTTTTTGAGAAAGGTTTCGTTAACTCGGAACCGAAGATTTGCTTGTATGCGGGACCGTTTTGGGACATTTCATGCTTTATGAAAAGTAAACGCGAATATTTTGCCAATCTAGACATGCTGCGGTTTTTAGCTGCCCTTTGGGTGGTTATCACCCATTATGGCTATATTGGACCCGCAACGGGCGTCACTGGTTACGGCGTGACTGAAAATGCATTTGCAGCTTCATTCTTCAAATATGGCTATCTAGGCGTACCATTGTTTTTCATCCTATCTGGTTTTGTGATTGCACATGTAAGCGCAAATGCCAGCGGCTGGAAAGATGATGCTCCACAATTCATGGCCAATCGTATTTCTCGTCTCATGCCGGCTTTCTGGGCGTGTATGACAATCAGTGCCATCGCGCTCGCGTTTTTTGGTTTGCCAGACATGGTGTCTATCCAAACCTGGTTTGCCAATCTAATTCTGTTGCCACAAATCTTAGGCCAACCTTTTGTCGATGGTGTTTATTGGACATTGGTACTCGAATTTGTATTTTACACTTGGGTGTTCATTCTGGTTGGATTTGGGCTATTCCATAAGCATTTGCTTGCAATCTGCAGTGTCTGGCTTGTTATCTCATTGAGCAATATTCTGGTCTTTGAAATTGCTGTCTTGGAACTGCTATTCATTACGTATTTTTCAGGTGCCTTTGTTGCTGGCATGGTGATCTGGCATGCACGTCGCAATAGATGGACTATGACCCATTTAATGCTCATGGCGTATTCTGTTTTATCGTTGGGCCTTGGTATTCAGGACCTAGGTACACGCACGGAATACCCTGAATTCTTTGCAGCGCCTAGTTTTTCAATTAGCATCTTGTGGGCGTTTATCTGCATTGCCATCGTTTTCTTGGGTATATTCTTAAAAGATGTGCCAGTGAAGAAATCCTTTGCCTTGGCGCTTGGCGCTATTTCTTATCCGCTCTATCTGTTGCATCAAGAGTTTGGCTATGCCGTTTTGCGCCATGCTACAGACATGGGATTAAACCCGCTCTTTATGGGATTGGTCTTGATTGGCTTCTTTGTGGGCCTTGCTTATCTCGTGCATTTGACACTGGAAAAGCCGATCCGCAACGCATTGATCAAAGTCCTCGACGTAATCTTATCGATTGCCACGCCGAAACAGCCGCTTCAACCAGCTGAATAAAAAAAGCGCCCCATAAGGAGGCGCTTTCTGATTTTTAGTTTTTATTGCGCTTAGTTCAAAGCAAGATCTGTGATCTCAGATGTCCAAGCACCTTCTGGAGCCTTGCTGATCACAGGATCAGAACCACCACCCAAAAGTGTATCAACTGTGCGCTGATAATCAGCCGCATCAAGAGCACCGTTTGAACCAGCAGTCAGCTTGGCAATTTCGCCCATCATACGCTTCTGGTGCTTTTCAGTTTGAGCACCTGATGCATCGTTATCAAGAACGATTTCTGCCGCTTCATCTGGATTCTCTTCAGCATATTTCCAACCCTTCATTGACGCACGAACAAAACGAACCATTTTGTCTTTGAACGCGTCGTCTTTTAGGTTTTCTTCCAACACATAGATACCATCTTCTAGTGTAGCCACGCCTTGATCTTCATATTTGAAGACAACTAGGTCATCAGCTGACAAGCCAGCATCAATGATCTGCCAGTATTCGTTATATGTCATGGTGGACACGCAATCAGCTTGTTTGTTGAGGATTGGGTCAACGTTAAAGCCTTGCTTAAGCACTGTCACACCGCCATCAGATCCATCTGTTGGAATGCCGAGTTTGCTCATCCATGATAGGAACGGGTATTCGTTACCAAAGAACCAAACACCGAGTGTTTTGCCTTTAAAGTCTGCAGGTGATGTGATGCCTGAATCTTTGCGGCACGTTAGCATCATGCCTGATGATTTAAATGGCTGAGCAATATTGACCAAACCCAAGCCTTTTTCTCGTGATGCAAGTGCTGATGGCATCCAGTCTAGAACCACATCTGCACCGCCACCAGCGATCACTTGCGCTGGCGCAATATCTGGTCCGCCTGGTTTGATTTCAACTTCCAAGCCTTCTTCCGCATAAAAGCCTTTATCTGCCGCCACGTAATAGCCAGCAAACTGCGCTTGTGTCACCCATTTTAGCTGCAAAGCAACCTTGTCTGCCGCATATGCACTTGTCACCCCAAGGGCGAGTGCGGCTGCGAACGTTGTTTTGATTAGATTTTTCATCTGTTCACTCCATCCAGTTTCTTGTTAATTGGTTTCGGTTCCATCTTCTTATTCTCTATCGTTGGGATGGATGCCAAAATGTTACGACCTTTTCTATTAAGGCCATTATGCCGTAAAAAGCGGATCCAGCAAGGGCAGCAACGACGATCTCTGCCCAAACCATGTCTAGAGCCAAGCGACCCACTTCTGTTGTTATTCTAAAGCCCATGCCTTTAATGGGTGAGCCAAAGAATTCTGCGACAATCGCGCCAATAAGCGCAAGCGTTGTCGATATTTTTAAACCATTGAAGATAAATGGCATGGCGGCCGGCAATCTGAGCTTTAACAGGCTTTGCCAATAGCTTGCCGAATATGTCTTCATTAAATCGCGCTGCATATGATCAGATTCCGTCAGGCCTTGCACAGTGTTCACCAGCATTGGGAAGAAGACCATGACGACGACAACGGCAGCTTTTGATTGCCAGTCAAATCCAAACCACATGACCAAAATAGGTGCGATACCAATCACCGGAAGCGCGGCGACAAAGTTTCCAACAGGCAGCAATCCGCGCTGTAAAAATGGTGATCGGTCGATCAGAATAGCCAGAATAAACGCCGATCCGCAGCCAATAATATATCCTGATAGCGCACCTTTCACGAAGGTTTGGACAAAATCTTCCCACAATATCGGAAGACTAGACGCAAATTTAGCTGCAACAGCTGACGGCGGCGGCAAGATGATGGGCGATACGTTTAAGCCAACCACAAGGCCTTCCCAGAGAACAAGGATGGTCACACCAAATAGAAAGGGAATGATGAATTTATTGCGCTTGGTGAGTTTACCGCGTGATAGATAAACATTGAGCGCCCACGCACCCAACCAAAACAGAATTGCCATAAACGCCCAGATCATCGCAACATCCCCATACGTTTAAGCGTGATGTTTTGGATGGCACCAATAAGCATAACAAGCACGGCCGCTAAAACCGCAGCTGAGATAAGCGCTGACCAGATTTGAATGGTTTGGCCATAATAACTACCTGCAAGCAATCTCGCCCCAAGTCCTGCGACGGCGCCTGTTGGCAATTCGCCAATGATGGCGCCCACAAGAGACGCTGCCATAGCGATTTTCAGCGATGTAAATAGATATGGCATGGACGAGGGCAGACGCAACTTAATCAATGTCTGCCATGGGCTTGCTCGATAGGTTTTCATGAGATCAAGCTGCATTGTATCGGGCGCGCGCAAACCTTTAACCATGCCAACGGCTACTGGGAAGAAGGAGAGATACATCGAGATCATGGCTTTTGGTATAAGCCCAGAAATACCAACGGCGTTTAACACCACAATGATCATCGGCGCGATCGCCAATATTGGTATTGTCTGGCTCGCAATGATCCAAGGCATCACCGACAAATCCATGGTACGCGAATGAACAATGCTGATCGCGAGCGTAATCCCAAGCAAAGATCCCATCAAAAAGCCAAGCGCTGTTGACGAGAGCGTAATTCCGCCATGATAGATCAAAGACCGTTTTGATGTGATCTTCTTCTCTATGGTGGTTTTCCAAATCTCAGTGATCACCTGATGCGGGGCAGGGAGCTGTGGCCGCTCTTGCGCCATGGTGTCTTTAAAGACTTCAGACGCTGTAACCGTCGTGCCAGCGCGTTCTGCCTGATCAAGCGTCCATTGCTTATTCATCATATAGGCGGCGCCATACCAGATGATAATGATAGCAAAAACAACAGTCAAGACAGAGATCAGGTTCTTCATGATTAATCGTCCAGATGTCCGGCGCGTAATCCGTCACGCACTCTGGCTGCGATTTCAAGGAACTCTTTGGAATCTCTAATGTCCAACGGACGTTCTTTTGGCAGCGTGCTTTCGATCACATCTGCGATACGGCCCGGGCGAGGGCTCATAACAACGATCTTGGTGGAAAGATACACCGCTTCCGGGATTGAGTGTGTCACAAAACCGATGGTCTTTTCCGTACGCGCCCAAAGCGCGAGAAGCTGCTCATTTAAGTGATCACGGACGATTTCATCCAGGGCACCAAATGGCTCATCCATAAGCAAAATATCCGCATCAAAAGAGAGCGCCCGCGCAATACTGGCGCGTTGCTGCATACCGCCAGACAATTGCCATGGATATTTGTTGCCAAAGCTATCGAGCTCCACAAGTTCAAGCACTTGCTGGACGCGTTTATCCTGCTCTTCTTTGCTATAGTCCATGATTTCAAGCGGCAGCTTGATATTGCCGGCTATTGTTCGCCACGGATAGAGACCAGAGGCTTGAAAAACGTAGCCATAGGCACGTGCTTCACGCGCTTCATGGGGCGTCATGCCGTTGACGGAAATTGATCCACCCGTTGGTTGCTCAAGATCCGCAATCACCCGCAAAAACGTGGTTTTCCCGCAGCCGGAAGGTCCAATGAAGGAGACAAACTCACCCTTCTTGATGGTCAGATCAACATCTTTCAAAGCATGTACAGAACCGTCATTTGTCTCAAAAACGAGATTGAGGTTCTTCGCTGCGATAACAGCTTGAGAATTTTGTTCCAACTTAGATTCCTATTTCACAGCCCGGCAAACATAAGTCAAAGATCAATTTATTATACCCCTGTTGCTGGGATTCCGGTGCGTTCGACCGGTGTCGGATTGGTGAGCTCTTTCCAGGTTGAAAGTGCCTTATTGACCGTGCCATTTGGCTCGCGCTTGACGAACTTACCGTGACCTTCCTTGGTCTTGATATCTCCGTCTTCAACGGTCACCGCACCGCGAGAGAGTGTATAACGTGGCAGACCTTTGACATGTTTGCCTTCAAACACGTTGTAATCAATGGCAGATTGCTGCGCGCTTGCGGCAATGGTTTTTTCTTTCTCTGGGTCCCAAACCACAATATCTGCATCGGCGCCAACCAAAATTGCACCTTTTTTCGGGTAGATATTCATGATTTTGGCGATATTAGTAGATGTCACCGCCACAAACTCATTCATGGTCAATCGACCCGTTGTCACGCCATGCGTCCAAAGCATTGGCATTCTGTCTTCCAAACCACCTGTGCCATTTGGAATCTTGGTGAAATCACCCACACCGAAGCGTTTTTGGTCTGTGGTGAAAGCACAGTGATCTGTTGCGACAACGGATAGGGAACCTGATTGCAGACCAGCCCATAAGCTATCCTGATGTTGCTTATTGCGGAATGGCGGCGACATCACACGACGCGCGGCATGATCCCAATCTTTGTTGAAATATTCGCTCTCATCCAATGTAAGGTGCTGGATCAATGGTTCACCCCAGACACGTTTACCTTGCTGGCGGGCACGGCGAATGGCTTCATGGGCTTCTTCGCAAGATGTATGCACAACATAAAGCGGCGCGCCGGTCATATCAGCGATCATGATAGCGCGGTTCGTCGCTTCACCTTCCACTTGCGGCGGACGGGAATACGCATGCGCTTCAGGTCCGACATTGCCTTCAGCTAAAAGCTTGGCAGAAAGTTCAGCTACCACGTCACCATTTTCAGCATGGACCATCGGGATCGCGCCGAGCTCTGCACATCGGGAGAAGGATGCATAGAGCTCATCATCATTGACCATGAGCGCGCCCTTATAGGCAAGGAAATGTTTGAATGTATTGATGCCTTTGTCTTTGACGATGGTTTCCATCTCATCAAAGACCTGCTCACCCCACCAGGTAATCGCCATATGGAAGGAATAATCGCAATTCGCACGGGTGGATTTGTTGTCCCACATTTGAATTGCTTCTAACAGCGATTGACCTGGTGAGGGCAGGCAAAAATCGACGACCATGGTTGTGCCGCCTGAAAGCGCAGCGCGTGTGCCGCTTTCAAAATCGTCAGAGGAATAGGTGCCCATAAATGGCATTTCTAAATGCACATGCGGGTCAATGCCGCCTGGCATGACATAACATCCTGTTGCATCTAAAACTTCATCACCTGAAAGATCAGGACCAATTTCAGTGATCACGCCATTTTCAACAAGCACATCAGCTTTGTAGGTGAGATCGGCAGTAACGACTGTTCCACCCTTGATAACTTTTGTCATGAACTTTCCCTTATTATGTTTGCCCGACGTTTTATCGTCTGTCAGATTTGCACTATCCTACGATCTCCGCAGTCTCAATAACAGCATGCATGAGAACATCTGCGCCAGCCGTTGCCCATTCTTTTGAAATTTCTTCAGCTTCATTGTGCGATAACCCATCTACGCATGGACACATGACCATGGCCGTTGGTGCAACACGATTAATCCAGCAAGCATCATGGCCAGCACCGGAAATGAGGTTTCTATGGCTGTAGCCTAAACGTTCGGCCGCATTGCGCACTGCAGTTACACAAGCTTCATCAAATTCAACCGGGTCAAAACCGCCAACTTTTTCAAATTCGACCTGCATGCCCATCTCATCACAGATTTCTTTCGCACCTGATTTGAGACGGCTTTCCATGTCTTCGATCACAGCTAAATTCGGAGAGCGGAAATCAACTGTGAAAACGACTTTGCCCGGAATAACGTTTCTGGAATTTGGAAACACATCAATATGGCCTGCGGCGCCAACCGCATCTGGTTTGTGACTCCAAGCGATCTCATCGACCAATTGCAGGACTTTTGACATGGCAAGGCCAGCATTTTTACGCATTGGCATAGGTGTTGAACCCGTATGGCTTTCTTTGCCTGTGATCGTCACTTGCGTCCAAGATAGACCCTGACCGTGGGTGACCACGCCAATATCTTTGTCTTCGGCTTCTAAAATCGGACCTTGCTCGATATGTAGCTCAAAGAAAGCATGCATCTTGCGTGCGCCAACTTCTTCATCGCCAACCCAGCCAATACGCTTGAGTTCGTCGCCAAATTTCTTGCCTTCTGCATCTTCACGATCATAGGCCCAGTCTTGCGTATGCATGTTGGCAAATACCCCGGAAGCCAGCATGGCAGGCGCAAAGCGTGTGCCTTCTTCGTTGGTCCAGTTGGTCACAACAATTGGATGTTTGGTTTTCAGATCCAGATCATTCATCGTACGGATCACTTCAAGTCCGGCAAGAACACCTAGTACACCGTCATACTTACCACCAGTTGGCTGGGTATCTAGGTGCGAGCCCACATAAACGGGCAGGGCATCAGGATCAGTACCTTCGCGCGTGGCAAACATATTGCCCATGGTATCAACACCCATGGTCATGCCAGCTGCTTCGCACCAAGATTGGAAAAGTGCTCGGCCTTCAGCATCTTCATCGGTCAATGTTTGGCGATTGTTACCACCAGCAATACCGGGGCCGATCTTGGCCATATCCATGAGGCTATCCCACAAGCGATCGCCATTAATCTTCAGGTTTTCGCCGGGTGCTGTCATGAAATAATCCCCTTAAACATCACAATGACTTCGAAATAGGCAAATCAAACACTTGCTATTTTTATAGACTACGCATTTTTTGACTATATGGTCAATATTCTAAAAGGAAAATATTCAAGCCTTTTTGTATAAAGGCTTTTCGATAAAATTTTTGAGTTTATTTCTATCAATTTATGACGGTTTGCACCGTAAACAAGCTCGAAATCCGGCTGATTCTGCTTCATTCGTATTGGAAAAGCTTATTGCATTTTCACGCAAAGGGTTTCGAGACTTACAGCTCGGCTTGCAATAGACCCCGGTTGTTTTGACTGCGTATAAAAATTCGCCATCAAAACCTGCGTCTGATTCACAGATGGCTTGCCAATATCTGTCGCTTATCTCAGCCATTTAAATTCGCCTTTCTCAATGATCATATTTGCCCAAGATCATGTCATGCGAAGATATTGCGCGCAGCCCGTTTCTTGCAGCGCGCAATATATCTATAGTTAGGCAGTTTGTTTTTCAGCCTGAGCATCCAAAGCTCTGACAAAATTGACGTCCGACCATTTTTCACTTAGCGCCTTTAAGAATATGTCTTTTTGACTTTCTGGCGCCAAACCACCCACAGGCGGATCAGTATCTAGATTGGTGGGGAAGGGATATCCCTCCGCGCAGACGGAGATCGCAGCATTAATTTCAGCTGGCGACAAGTTCTCATTCGCGATCACCTCTTTGAGCGCTGGATAGAGCAATTTGCACATGCCCATACGGTCGATGTTTTCCAAAGTGCGTCCCATGGCGCTGCCGATTTGCATCAGATTGACCAATCGCTCAATGTCCTGGCTCGTATTCTCACCAGCTGCATGATAAAGCGCGGGATTAAAGAAAAGTGCATCGCCTTTGTTTAAATCTAGCTGCACATAATTGTCTTCAAAATGTTGCTGGAAGTCCGCACGTCGATATGCAGCGTAACCTGCAGCATATTTTTGCGAAAATGGCAGCAACTTGGTTGGTCCGCTTTCAATTGGCATATCACAATGGGCAATTCCGCCTTGCAACGTCATCAATGGTGATAACAAATGCACCTGAACGGGATAACGGGCGCACATTTCTTCAGTTTGGAAACCTAAGTGATAATCTCTATGGCAGGTTTGTGCTTTACCGCCTGGGCGCACGAGATTAACCTGCGCGGTCATTTGATAATTTGGCCCGAGCCAAGCTTCACAAGCGGCATCAATGGCGGGATTTGCAAAATATTTAGCAAATACGGTGGGCGATTTCTCACAAAGCTTTTGAAGCGAGTTCCAAATCCGATCATTATTTCCGGCTGCTGCAAAGTGATCTGCACCTTCACCGCTGCTCTCTTTTTCTTCTACAATGATTTGCTTGAAGATTTCGGATGCCTCATCAATTGCACTTGTGTCTTCATAGGCGTTTTTGAGGACGATCACGCCGGCGCTATCTGAAAAGATATAAGCCCATTCCGCCATAAGAGCCCGGCGAGCTGACGGCATACGAAGACGATCGCGTAACGTGTTCATATCATAGATTGGTATGTTCTTTTGAACGTCCGTTGCGAAATTAAGATCGCCGACGTCGAGCGATAAATTCGTCAACGCTTCAAGATCTGCAATCTTACAATCATTCGATAAAAAGTAGCCCGATGTTTGGGACAATGCATAATTTGCCATGTTTGATTCCTCCGATTTATTTGAGACTATCAGAAACAAAGCTTGCCTAAAGATGTAAAATACATCAAAAACACATCAATGACACATCGATTTTCCATCAAGGAACTGGCTTTGCAAGCTGGTTTAAGCACAGCAACCATTGATCGGGTGATCAATAATCGCGCCCATGTGAGCCCACAAACGCGTCGGCGCGTTGATGCAGCATTTAAAGAATTGGAAGATCAGGAAGCGCAGCTGTCTTCCAAGGGACGGAGATTATTCGTCGATTTCATTATTGAAGCTCCAGCGCGGTTCACGCGCGAAGTGGAAAGCGCATGTAACAGCGTGATCACTGGTTTAAGCCCAGCGGTTTTTCGTCCTCGTTATCATATGAAGCCGAAATTTGACGAAAACGAAATCCTGCAATTGCTGAGCGGTATTAAAAAACGTGGCTCACAAGGGGTCATTATTGCGGCTGAAGCTCGCAACAGTGTGCGCCAACTGATCGATGAACTTGGCGATCACAGCATTCCAGTTTTAGCTTTTGTGACGGACCAACCCAACAGCCAGCGGCTTGCATATGTGGGTATTGACAATCATCAAGCGGGTAAAGTTGCTGCTTACTTGATGGATAAGCTGCTTTTTAAACCCAATGCGACCATCCTGACGACCATTCGGCGCTCCAATTTCTCTGGTGAAGATGAGCGCTTATCAGGCTTTCAATCTACTCTGATATCGGCCAAACCTGATATTAATATGATTATTGCCAGGGGTGGTGATGGATTGTCGTCTAGCACCTCTGATGAAGTTAAAAATGCACTTCAAGGTATTACGCATCTCGATGCTGTTTATTGCATGGGTGGCGGCAATGAAGCGATCATAAAGACTTTGGATGAGTTTGGGCTCAAGCCCAATATCTATATCGCGCACGATCTGGATGAAGAAAATATCGATCTCTTACGCGCTGAGAAAATTACAGCTGTTATTCATCATGATGTTGCGCAGGATTTGCGAAACGCCCTCACACAGATTGCGGCCTATCACAAGCTAATTCCGCCATATCAAAACCAGCTCAATTCTGATATTCAGATCATCACGCCTTTAAACCTGCCGAACAACCTTTCAAGCTGAGTAATCAAACCCGATGAAGATTATCGATAATGTTGTGACCGATCGCGGGTCAAAATATGCGGTTTCGGGTGGGTTCTGTCAGTCTGCGGAAGAAGCCAAAGCCTTTATCAAAGAACTCAAGCGCAATAAGAAATTCGCCAAAGCCACCCATAACACTTGGGGTGTGATTTGTGATGAAGGCGCGCTTAAAAATGATGATGGAGAAAGCGGAGCAGGGATGGTGATCCTGCGCATGCTTGAGCGCGATGAGATCAAAAACCAGATTGTCGTTGTCACCCGCTGGTATGGCGGCAAACATCTCGGTGGCGATCGATTTCGGCATGTGCAAACTTGCGTGCGCGCCTATTTGGATCAGTTATAACCAATAAAAACGGCGCCTCAATCTGAGACGCCGTCTTTTGATTTATTAAAACGCGCTATAACTAAGCGACATCAAAGCGATCTAGGTTCATCACTTTTGTCCAGGCTGCAATGAAGTTTTCAACAAAGGCAGATTCTGCGTCGTCCTGTGCATAAGCTTCTGACAATGCGCGAAGGATTGAGTTTGAACCAAATACAAGATCAACTCGTGTACCTGTGCGTTTGATTTCGCCAGTTTTACGATCACGAGCTTCAAAGAGTTCAGTTGAACCTTCAACGCCATTCCACTCAACGCTCATATCAACGATTGTTGTGAAGAAGTCGTTGGTTAGCTGGCCTTCACGAGATGTGAACACGCCGTGTTTTGTATCACCAAAATTGGCACCAAGAACACGCAAACCACCAACAAGAACTGTCATTTCAGGCGCAGTTAGCGTGAGCAATTGTGCGCGATCAACCAGCATTTCTTCAGCTGAGACAGTGAAGTTTGCTTTTGCATAGTTACGGAAACCATCTGCTTCAGGCTCAAGAACCGCAAAACCTTCAACATCTGTTTGCTCTTGCGTGGCATCACCACGACCAGGCGTAAACGGAACGCTTACATCGTGACCCGCATCTTTAGCTGCTTTTTCAACAGCTGCAGAACCTGCCAAGACGATAAGGTCGGCCATGGATACAGTTTTACCTGATTGGTTAAACTCAGACTGAATGCCTTCCAATACGCCCAAAACTTTTGCAAGCTGTGCTGGTTGGTTGACGTCCCAGTCTTTTTGAGGTGCGAGACGAATGCGTCCACCATTAGCGCCACCGCGATTGTCCGAACCACGGAATGTTGAAGCCGACGCCCATGCAGTCGAAACAAGTTCGGCTACAGAAAGATCAGATGCCAAGACTTTGGCTTTCAAAGCTTCAATATCGTCTGCATTGATTAATTCATGCTCAACAGCCGGAATTGGATCTTGCCAGATTAAGTCTTCTGATGGCACATCCGGACCGTGGTAACGGGTTTTTGGACCCATATCGCGGTGAAGAAGCTTGAACCAAGCGCGTGCAAAGGCATCCAAGAACACATCTGGATTTGCATGGTAATGACGTGAGATCTTCTCATAGATTGGATCCATACGCATCGCCATATCAGCCGTTGTCATCATTGGTGCGTGTTTGATCGCAGGATCATGTGCATCAGGAACTGTGCCTTCACCACCAATTGCAGTCCATTGCTGCGCGCCGGCTGGTGATTTGGTGAGTTCCCACTCATAACCAAATAGCGCATCAAAATAGGCCATATCCCATTTCGTTGGTGTGGCATTCCATGCACCTTCAATGCCTGAAGATGTTGTGTGAACACCGCTGCCTGAACCAAGGCCATTTTTCCAACCAAAGCCCATTTGCTCGATTGGTGCAGCTTCTGGATCTGGACCAACTAGTCCAGCGTCACCAGCACCATGCGCTTTACCAAATGTGTGACCACCTGCAACAAGCGCAACAGTTTCTTCGTCATTCATACCCATGCGGGCAAATGTTTCGCGAATATCAACACCAGAGGCAACTGGATCTGGATTCCCGTCTGGACCTTCAGGGTTCACATAGATGAGACCCATCTGCACAGCGGCGAGGGGGTTTTCAAGATCACGAACACCAGAATAGCGCTCATTTGTCAGCCATTCAGTTTCTTTACCCCAATAGATGTCTTCCTCTGGCTCCCACCAATCTTCACGGCCATAAGCGAAGCCGTAAGATTTAAAGCCCATGGTTTCCATGCCGATTGTACCGGCAAGCACCATCAAATCGGCCCAAGAAATTTTGTTGCCGTATTTCTGTTTAACTGGCCATAGCAAACGACGCGCTTTATCAAGGCTCACATTGTCTGGCCAGCTGTTCAATGGTGCAAAACGTTGTGTACCAGTTCCTGCACCACCACGGCCATCACCTGTTCTGTATGTGCCAGCACTATGCCATGACATGCGTACGAAAAACGGGCCGTAATGACCATAATCTGCTGGCCACCATTCCTGGCTGTCTGTCATCAGAGCAGCAACATCTTTTTTCAAAGCATCAAAATCAAGCGTCTTGAGTTCTTCGATATAGTCAACTTTCTTACCGAAAGGATCAACCTGCGCAGTATTTTGGTTGAGGATTTTAAGGTTCAGTTGATTGGGCCACCAATCAGCATTTCGAGTGCCGCTGACACCTGCTGTGGTCATAGCACCGTGCATGACAGGGCACTTACCCGTAGACATATCATTCATATTTCTCTCCAGACTACATAATTTGCAAATTATTTTTGAATTCTCATCCAATATAGGAATCGAATTTGTCGTAATCGTAACAAATAATTTTAATAAGTTATAATACTATTATTTGATATTTATCATCAGATTTTCTTATAATTATCTACCGATTAAACATTATGAATAATCATAACACGACTTTCGATTAATTGTTACGCTCGAGGTTTCGTAAAACAAATTCGACGCGCTGATCAATGCCCATTTTGGGCAATAAACAGATAACATATTGAAGATCTTCCAAGGCTTCTTTGATCCGATAATATTCATCTAATGCGGTGTTAAATTCATGTTGCCGCTCATTGTCTCTCACATAAATTTCTGACCAAGGCGGAACTAAGAACACATTCTGCGCATAGTGTTTTTTATTATCAAGGGTAACATTTAAGGGATTGCCACCTGCAAAATCCAAAGCCAGCGCAGCATCTATCAATCCGCGGTCAAAGAAAACCAGCTCATCGCGCGCACGGAACTCTTTTAGATCCTTACGCGCTATGTCAACTGCCCGATTAGCAAAGGCGTGCAGATCTACCCAAGGCAAGGCTTTGCCATCACCTTTCAATTCTTCGGCAACAATTCGACGACCGGGTTCGGCGACCGTGAGATAGCCCCTCGCACTGAGCGCATCGATCAAGGTTGATTTCCCGCCACCGGAACATCCAGTGATTAAAATGAGTTTTTGAGACAAATTATATATCCTTATTTGGTATATATCGTCAGATTCCACACGGCAAAACCCTTCGAAAAATTCGTTTCTATACAAACGATATTTTCTCGATTAAGATCATAAATTGACGGGGATCTATTCCGCTTGAATTATGCAGATATATAACAGAGATTCGGAGGTGAAAATATGGGAATTGTCGACACAAAAATCGAAGCCGCTGAAGAGCTGCGCCAGAATGTCAGTATGCCGTTTAATCAGGCCAAAGCAATGCCCAAAAGCGTCTATACGTCCCAAGAGTTTCTAGATCTCGAAATTGAGCACATCTTTAAAAAAGACTGGTTTTGCGCGGGTAGGGCAGAAACCCTGCAGAAAAAAGGTGACTACATCACCTTTGAACTGGCTGGACAGCCCATTATGGTCATACACGATGGCGACGGACAAATTCGTGCGCAATCCAATGTCTGTTTGCATCGCATGTCAACGCTTCTTGAAGGATCAGGAAACACCAAAACCATTGTCTGTCCTTATCATGCCTGGACATATAACTTAGATGGTTCCATGCGCGGTGCGCCGGGTATGGATCGCAATGAAGCCTTTTGCAAAGATAAATTGAAACTACCTCAGGTCAAATGTGAAATTTGGCTTGGCTGGATCATGGTTTCCCTCAATCCCGATGCAAAACCTGTCGCGTCCGAATTGTCGGAAGCAGCCGCCATGATCGAAGATTATGATATGGCAAGTTACCAACAGACGTTCTCAGAAACTCATTTATGGGATACGAATTGGAAGGTGCTGGCTGAAAACTTCATGGAAAGCTACCACTTGCCGGTATGCCATTCAGGCACCATCGGATGGTCGGTTGATCTGAACAAAATGGATTGTCCAACCAGCCCGCCAAGCTTCAATTATCACACGATCCTCAAGGATCCAGAATTCAAGCTGTCTATTGCGCATCCTAATAATACACGTCTTAAAGATGAACGCCGGATCACCACTTATCTGATTTCGATTTATCCAAGCCTGATGATCACGCTCACACCCGGCTATTTCTGGTATTTAAGTCTTCATCCAAAGGGACCGGGTCAGGTTCAAATCCTTTATGGCGGCGGCATGTCACCCGATTTTGCCAATGATCCTGATGGGGAGAACATGCTCGCCACAACCAAAGCATTGCTGGATGATGTAAATATGGAAGACAAGGGATGCACAGAAGCCGTTTATAAAGGTATTTGTTCAGGTCTAGCCAAACCCGGTCCATTATCTCATCTAGAGCGGCCAAATTTCGATTTCGCGAAATATATCGCGTCGCGTGTTTGCAAATAGCGTCGACATTTTAGACGCCTATTCAAACAAGCAATAAACCGTATAGCTTTCACCAGTTAAAAAGGAGAGGGTGCCTTTATAGCCATCCTCACCTTCGTCATCACCAGAATAGTCGACATAGAGCGAGATGATAATATCGGACGCTTGCACATCGACAAAATCAACTGTGAGCGTATTGTCTTTGATCAAGCCTTGGCTGAGGCCAAGTTCAATTTCATCCTCGCGTGGCACGTCCATCCATACTTTGTCACCATGGCTGACCCAAGCATTGAGCGGCGCATAAATGGGGACGCGACCCATACCAATGCTGATGGATGCATGCTGATCTTTGGTTTCGCAATGAACGCCACCAGTTGCAAATGCAAAAGTCGGCAGCAATAACAGCAAGCATTTCGATAAAATCGCAATGATGATTGTTTTGAACATATGGCCCGCTCCATTTTATATTGGCAATTTCGCCAAAACACGTTTTATCTTAATAAGAAATCATAAACTTGCAATGCAATCGCATCGTTCTTTCGCGGAGTAAAATTGATGAAACTGGCTGTCATTGCCGACATTCATGGCAATTACCTTGCGCTTGAAGCGGTGCTTAAAGATATTGAAAAGCAGCAGGTTACGGATGTCGTTAATTTGGGTGATTGTTTTAGCGGACCGCTGGACGCAGGAAAAACCGCTAGCATATTGATGACATACAATTTTCCAACCATACGCGGCAATCATGATCGTTATCTCATCGAACAAAAACCCGAAGATATGGGACCGTCGGATGCATGTTCTTATGCCCAGCTCGAAGAACATCATTTTAACTGGTTACGGATGCTTCCTGAGACGCTTGTGTTCAAAGATGGCATCTTTCTGTGCCACGGAACACCGACCAGTGATACGAAATATTGGATGGAGCGCGTCACGGATCAGGCTGAAATTGTCTCACGGACGCAAAAAGACATCGAGGAAGAGGCTAGGGGTATTGATTGCCAGCTGATATTGTGTGGCCACACCCATATCCCTCGAATATGCACATTCTCAAATGGTCAAATGCTGGTCAATCCCGGTAGTGTAGGGTGCCCGGGTTATGATGATGATCACCCCATCTATCACAAGGTTGCAACAGGAAATCCCAATGCATGCTATGCCATTGTTGAAAAAACACCGGCCGGCTGGGATGTGACTTTCAGGCAGATCGCGTATGATCATATGAAAATGTCTAAACTGGCCCTAGAAAATGGCCGGCCAGAATGGGCAAGCGCATTGGCAACAGGTTGGTTATAATTATGAAGCTCAAACTCCACCACATCAATTTATGCTCAACCAATGTCCCTGAAATGGACAAGTTTTATCGCAATGTGTTGACCTTAGGAGATGAAGATCCTGAAGAATTGCCGCCGCTTAATCAGGATAAAGGTCTGGTCGGGGACGTGTCTTTTGTCACCGATGGCGACATTCAAATGCATTTAACACCAAAAGACGTTTTAAACTCCTTTCGTTCAGGGCAAGTCGTCAATCCGCTTGATCGCGGTCATATTGCGTATCGAACCGATGATATTGAAGCGTTTAAAGCCCATTTGGAAGCGCATGACGTGCCTTATTCAGACTGGGGCAGCAATGCGGTCAAAGGCTGGCATCAGGTCTTTTTCTATGATCCAGATGGAAATGTGATTGAAGTGCACCAAATCGTTGATAGTGAAGACGATTAAGTTATTTATCACTCCGACTCTTTGCCAAGTCATCTGCCTTTTCGTGATATGCGTCAAAGCCGATTTGCTTGCGTAAATCTGCAAAATCTAGAAGATATTCGTCAGACGGCTGACCGTTTGCGAGGTTTGCCAAGACTGAGTTCATCGCTTTCATGGCCGCTGACATCAGCGTGAGTGGATAGGCTGCAATGGAATAACCAATTTCAGCAAGCTGATCAGGCGGCAGGATAGGGGTCTGCCCACCCTCGAGCATATTGGCCATATGAACACCGTCAACAGCGCTGCAAATCGCCCTCATCTCATCAATATTATACGGCTCTTCAACGAAGAAAATATCCGCTCCAAGATCCGCAAAAGCTTCCATACGCGCAATTGCTTCATCTAATCCATGTTCGCGGCGCGCATCTGTTCGGGCCAAAATCAAAATATCATGGCTTTGACGCGCGTCTAATGCTGCATGCATGCATTCAATTGCCTCTGAGCGGCTAACAACGCTTTTGCCTTGCGTATGGCCACAGCGTTTGGGCGCGACTTGATCTTCGATCATCACAGCTGCACAGCCAGCTTGGGCAAAACCTTGAACCGTACGATGCACATTCATTGGATTACCATAACCGGTATCACCATCCGCGATCATCGGAATTGAAATTGCTTGCATGGCATTGCGCGCCTGATCGAGAACTTCGCCGTAAGACATCAATCCGGTATCCGGCGCACCAAGACGCGATGCCGACGCACCGAAGCCTGAAAAGAATGTGAGATCAAATCCGGCTTGTTCAATCAGCTTGGCAGAAAGTGCATCAAAACAGCATGGCATTTTGATGATGTCTTTTCGTGCCAATAATGCGCGCAAACGATCTGCATTTGGATTGGTAATGGATTGGCTCATGAAGATCTCCGCAATAACTCATCCTTCAAACCGAACCGGTTACGCCGGCGGTCGACTGCTATCATTATCATGCTGTGAGCGTGATTGGCTAGCAGAGGGTGACGATGTCCACTGCAGCCAGATAGACAAATACATAAGTCGCATAAGATATATTATGGAACCAATACGCATAATATGATTACGGGTTATGACAAAACAATTGAAACTATTTTTTTAGATTCTTCCAAATATATTTAAGTATATTCAAGTATATCTAAAAAGAGATGCAAGTAATGCCCATAATACACTCCATACAATTTAAGGCTCTTACTCATTCAGCGGTCTATGCTGCTATTATTTTTGGTTCAATCGCAATATGTATCTCATATCTCGGTCAGCGCGCACATGAGGTCAATCGCGAATCTCTAGACAATCATCTTAGAACCGTTGCTGAACATGCAGCAGCTCTGGTCGATGGAGATCTACACGAAAAGCTCTTGGCAGATGGCGAAACTGGCACAAGCCTTTATGTCGAGATGATCACACCATTGGTGAAGCTGCACAGTGTTTCACCGGAAATACATTATCTTTACACAATGAAAGATACGGGCGTAAATCTGGTCTATGGGCTTGATACTGCTTGGTCAGACCAACTCAAAACATCTTACGAAGATTTAGAAGCTGAGGATGTTGGCGCGGTTTATGAAGTGAGCGAGGAAGATTACAAAGCCTGGGCTGATCGGGTCCGCATTGAAGGCACGCATATTGACGAAGACTTCATTGTCGATGAGACAGGGAACTTCATTACAGCATCTGCGCCATTTTTTAACGCGAAGGGCGAGTATGTGGGTTTTGTAGGCGTTGATATCAGCCCGCCATTCTATTTTGCTTATCAGCGTGATATTACCAATTCTGTGCGTTACGGGTACATTCTAGGCGCCCTTCTCTCGCTGCTATTTAGCTTTGGTGTTTACCGCAAGCAGCTTGCAATCGAGAAACTACAGCAAAATCTATATAACCAAACCATCAAAGATGCTTTGACCGGTTGCTTTAACAGACGCCACTTTGAATATGAGCGTGGACGCCTAGAAGAGCAATATCGCAGAGATGGCAGAGAATTCTCACTCGCTTTATTGGATATCGATCATTTCAAATCCGTCAATGATGTCCACGGTCATGATGTTGGTGATACGATTATCATGGAAGTCGCTAAAGTGCTCAAAACGCAAATCCGAAAGAATGATCAATTGTTTAGAATTGGCGGCGAAGAGTTTGTCATTTTATTATATGCAACTGATCAATCAACGGCTGAGAAAGTATCAGATAGATGCTTTAATGCCATCCGCAAATACTCGTTTGGCAACAAGCATGATCTTGATTTAACAGTAACTTTAAGTGTCGGCTTGGCAACATTTGATGGCGATGCTGATATATATAAAACCGCAGACTTGGCGCTTTATGAGGCTAAAAATAACGGCCGCGACCAGATCGTCTTAGCCTCTTAATTTCAAATAAAAACTCCTGAAGCAAAATGAGCTGATCTGCGACTAACCGCGCAGATCAGCTTTTTTTATAGCCCTTAAACGATGGAAACATTCACATCGACATTGTTGCGCGTTGCATGAGAATACGGACAAATTTGTTCATGCGCTCCATCGACCAGCTCTTGCGCTGCTGCTGCATCGACACCCGGCAATGAGACTTCAATTGAAGCCGTGATCCCAAAGCCGCCAGCATCACGTGGACCAATGCCAACCGATGTTGAAACTTTTGCATCCTCTGGCACGCTGAGATGCTTGCTTTGTGACGCAAAGAACTTCATCGCGCCTAGGAAGCAAGCTGAATATACAGCAGCGAAGATTTGCTCTGGGTTATTGCCATTGCCATCACCACCAAGCTCTGTTGGTGTGGCAAGCTTAACCTTAAAACTTCCATCTTCTGTTTGTGCAAATCCATCGCGGCCACCAGTGGCAAAGGCTTTGGCTGTGTAGAGTACATTGACTGACATTTTCATCATCCTTGTTGAGACATGTTTTAATACTTATCGCGATAAGTGTTATGTGATTGACAATAGCCTGTCAAGATAATATTTATCGCAATAAGTATTTTATATGAGTATGTTTTATGACTGAAATCGACATCTATCCGACGCCGCCAAGCCTTGATGATCACATCTGTTTGGGGATTTATACAGCGAGTTTGGCCATCCAAAGAACCTATAAACCGCTGCTCGACAAGATGGGTATCACCTATCCGCAATATCTGGTTTTGAACCTTCTATGGAAGGAAGATGGACAAACTGTTGGCTCAATAGCGCGTGATCTCAGCCTAGAACTCAGCACGATTACGCCTGTGCTTAAACGTCTTGAAGCATCTGGTTTTGTGACACGTCAACGCAACCCAGAGAACGAACGTGAAGTGATCACGTCCCTCACCTCAAAAGGCAAAGACTTGCAGTTTGATGCAGGCTGTATTGCCAGTGAGCTGCTAGCGAAATCCGACTTAAGCCCTGAAAAGATTGCAGAAATTAACAAAGCGGTTCGAATTTTGCGGGATAATCTTTATATGAATCTGGGCGATCCAAAACCGTAAGACCCGGCCAATCAGCCCAAATTACCCAATATTTCCTTGGTCTGCGCGACGACGTCTTCAATGATCTCAGCCGTGGATTTGGTTTGATTTAATCCCACAGCTTGCCCAGCCCACAAGGCCATGGCATCTGGTGATCCAACATCTGAAGACGCTTTGCGCAATGGTTTGCTCAGCGTATTACCAATGGGGAAATCTGGCCAATCTTTCGCATCTGCAAATTCTAGCGCATATTTATTGACGATTGTTCGTGCTTTACGGCCTGAAAATGCTGTAGAATGCACTGTATCATCGCCAGAGGCATTGCTGGCTGCCTTCTTATGCACATCACTTACCAGGCTTTCGGGGGCAGAAATAAAGGCCGTTCCCATTTGAACGCCTGACGCACCAAGGACGAGGGCGGCTGCCACCCCTCTCCCATCCATCCATAATACCACCTGCGGCAATCACCGGCACGGATACCGCATCAACTATACGCGGCACTAATGCGAACATGCCGGTCAAATCCGCGCCATTGCGGTCCATAAACCAACCTGAATGCCCACCAGCTTCAAAGCCTTGCGCGATAATGGCATCGACACCATTTTGCTCAAGCCAAACGGCTTCTTGTACAGATGTCGCGCTGCAGAGAATTTTAATGCCTTCATCTTTGATCTGCGCGACAAGTTCCGCATCTGGCAGACCAAAATGAAAGCTCACAACAGCCGGTTTTAACGCACATATTGAATTACATATTTCTTCATGAAAAGAGCGACTTGAAGGGATTGCTTCAGGTACTTTCTCAAAATTATACCGATCATACCAAGGTGCTAAACGTTTGCGGGCTGCCTCTCCCTTCTCCGCATCAATATCTGGCTCATCATGGGTGAAGAAATTTGCGTTAAATGGCGCATCTGTATGCGCTCGAATGTAGGCAAATTCTGCTTCTAATTTTTCAGTTGTATATTCTGCGCTGCCGAGTGAACCCAATGCACCGGCGTCGCAGGCGGCAACCACCATTTCTTGGCTTGTTGCACCGGCCATTGGTGCTTGAATAATAGGATGCTCGATACCGAGCAATTCGCAAAGTCGATTATTACGCCAATCCAAAACGCGCCCTCCGCAGAAACTAGCTTTCTTCTAATTCTTCAGGCTTGTTGATATGCGGAATGGCTGCTTTTAGCAAATCATGAAATTTATCAGTGGATTGGTCGGCAAGTGCGAAAAATTGACGTCGCATACGCGGTTCCCAGAACTTATTGATATGTTCCGCAACATCCTCGCCGCCTGTTTCGCTGGTTTGTGAAGAGAAAAACGTAGCGATTTGATTGCCCATGCGAATGAGTTTCGCATCGTTTTTTGCGCGAATTTGAGCTGCATCTAAATCATGCGACATCAGCATTTTCCTCTTTTTTATTCTGCGGCAATCGTACCCGATCCGGCCGCGTATATATTTCAAAACTATCTTTTCGCGCGAGCGCTATCAGCGTTAAACCGGCATCTTCTGCGGTGCGAATGGCAAGCGCTGTTGGTGTCGATACGGCGATCAAAATTGGTGCACCTGAGACCACGACCTTTTGGATCAAATCAACCGATACACGGCTTGTGATAACAATCGCACCGGAAAACGCATCCAATTCCTCGCGCGCAATCGATCCGATCACCTTATCAAGCGCGTTGTGACGGCCCACATCTTCGCGTAAGGCCTTGATATCACCATCTGCATTGATAAAGGCCGCTGCATGAACCGCACCGGTTTCAGCGCGCATTTCCTGCTTATCGTTGAGCTGATCAATTGCCTTTGCAATGCTTGAATGTTCAAGACAGAAATCATTGTCTGTGCGCGCGGGCAATTCACGCATCACATCTTCAATGGATTCTATTCCGCATAATCCGCATCCCACAGGACCTGCCATGGCACGTCGTTTTGCGGCAAATTCAGATTGCAGATCAGGCTTGAGCTGCATTTGAATATCAAGCCCCTCGCCCACATCAACAATATCCATGGAAGTAATATCATCTTTGTGGCTGATAATGCGCTCAGACAGTGAAAATCCAATCGCAAAATCTTCCAAGTCAGATGGAGACGACATCATCACAGCATGGGTTGTGCCACCAAAGGTCAGCGCCACAGGCACTTCTTCGGGTACTGCGCGCGAAGCCGCCACAGTTTTCCCGTCCCGCTCAATAGTGCGCGAGACATGCGCAAATGTCATACGACGCGGCGCATTATCGGAAATATGTGGCTTCTCTTCACTCATGTTTCTGCAGATTCTACTCAGCTGGCTCGACTGAAGCAATACGACGCGATTGCGTGGCTTGCTCATTATAGCCGATTTGCCATTCAGATGGACCGTTTGATGGGCTCACTTGCACGGCGGTGACTTTATATTCTGGACAGTTGGTCGCCCAGTCAGAGAAGTCCGTGGTGATCACATTGGCTTGCGTATCAGGATGGTGGAATGTGGTGTACACCACACCTGTTGCCACACGATCTGTGATCGTTGCGCGCAATGTTGTTTCGCCTGAACGCGACGCAAGACGGACAAAATCACCTTCTTTAATGCCGCGTTGTTCAGCGTCATGCGGATGAATTTCAAGGAGATCTTCTTCGTGCCATTGTGAATTTTCCGTCCGGCGTGTTTGCGCGCCCACATTATATTGCGACAGGATACGACCCGTTGTCAGAAGAAGCGGGAAGCGCGGACCAGTTTTCTCATCCGTTGCCACATATTCAGTCAGGATAAATCGCCCTTTACCACGCACAAAGCCATCCAAATGCATGATTGGTGTGCCTTCTGGTGCTTTTTCATTGCATGGCCACTGAACAGAACCTTTTTCTTCCAAGAGGTCATAAGACACATTGGCAAAGCTTGGTGTCGTTGCCGCAATTTCATCCATGATTCCAGATGGATGGCTGTAATTCCAATCGGCATCCATAGCTTGCGCCAGCTTTTGTGTGACTTCCCAATCAGCCAGGCCATTTTTCGGGCTCATGACTTTGCGCACACGGTTGATGCGGCGTTCCGCATTGGTGAAGGTGCCGTCTTTTTCTAAGAATGTTGAACCTGGCAAGAAGACATGCGCGTAATTGGCTGTTTCGTTCAGGAAGAGATCATGCACGACAACACATTCCATTGCCGCAAGACCAGCTTGAACGTGTTTCGTGTCTGGATCTGACTGCAAGATATCTTCACCTTGGATATAAATCCCGCGGAAAGACCCATCGACCGCAGCATCCAACATATTTGGAATACGAAGACCTGGTTCTTTATTAAGTTCCACACCCCAGAGTTTTTCAAAGATGTCGCGTGTTGCTTCACCTGAAATATGGCGATAGCCCGGCAATTCGTGTGGGAAGGAGCCCATATCACAAGCGCCCTGCACGTTGTTTTGACCACGCAGCGGGTTCACACCCACGCCTTTACGGCCGATATTACCTGTGGCCATGGCAAGATTTGCAATCGCCATCACGGTTGTTGAGCCTTGGCTATGCTCTGTTACGCCCAAACCGTAGTAAATCGCACCATTTCCGCCTGTTGCAAACAAACGCGCTGCCTGACGCATTTCATCAGCTGGAACACCTGTATATTCTTCCACGGTTTCCGGCGAATGACGTTCATTAGAGACAAAAGACGCCCAATCTTCAAATTCTGACCAATCACAACGCTCACGAATAAAGGCTTCGTCAAACAAACCTTCCGTCACAATCACATGTGCAAGTGAAGTTAGGACAGCCACATTGGTGCCTGGACGCAATGGCAAGTGATGCGCAGCTTCCACATGGGCAGATTTTACAGTTTCTGTTTTACGCGGATCAATAACGATCAACTTCGCCCCTGCCCGCAAACGTTTTTTCATGCGAGACGCAAAGACCGGATGCGCAGCAGATGGGTTTGCACCAATGACAATCATCACATCTGTATGTTCAACACTGTCGAAATCCTGTGTGCCGGCTGAGGTTCCGTAAGCTTGACCTAAACCATAGCCTGTTGGCGAATGGCAAACACGCGCGCATGTATCGACATTGTTGTTACCAAATCCTGCGCGGATCAGTTTTTGAACGAGATATGTTTCTTCGTTCGTGCAACGAGATGATGTGATACCACCGATTGCGCCACGACCATATTGATATTGGATGCGGCGGAATTCTGTTGCAATATGCTTGAACGCTTCATCCCAAGTGACTTCGCGCCAAGGATCAGTGACCTTTTCGCGAACCATTGGGTTCAGTATGCGATCTTTATGGGTTGAATAACCCCAGGCAAAGCGGCCTTTCACGCAAGAATGTCCTCGATTGGCTTTACCATCTTTATACGGCACCATGCGCACGAGCTCTTCGCCGCGCATCTCAGCCTTAAAGGAACAACCTACGCCGCAATAGGCGCAAGTTGTGACTTTTGAATGTTCCGGCTGACCGATTTCGATGACTGATTTTTCCTGCAATGTGGCTGTTGGACATGCTTGCACGCAGGCACCACAAGACACACATTCGGATGACATGAAGTCATCGCCCATCATGCCCGGTGAAACACGGCTATCAAAGCCGCGACCCTCAATGGTCAATGCAAATGTACCTTGCACTTCTTCACATGCACGGACGCAGCGCGAACAGACGATACATTTGGATGCATCATAGGTGAAATAAGGATTGCTTTCGTCTTTTGGCTTATATTTTGGGTTGGCTTCGCCGTTTTGGCGCGCAACCACGTGGTTTTCACCTTCATAGCCATAACGCACATCGCGCAGGCCGACTTCACCAGCCATATCTTGCAATTCGCAATCGCCATTGGCTGCACATGTTAAGCAATCAAGCGGGTGATCGGAGATATATAGTTCCATCACGCCTTTGCGGATCTTTTTAAGCGGCTCAGTTTGCGTTTTAACCACCATGCCCGGTTCCACAAGCGTGGTACAAGACGCTGGTGTGCCTCTGCGGCCTTCAATTTCTACCAAGCACAAACGGCAGGAACCGAAAGCATCGACCATATCTGTGGCGCAAAGCTTTGGGACTTTAATGCCAGCTTCTTGTGACGCACGCATAACAGATGTGCCTTCTGGCACCGTGACTTCAACACCATCTACGATGAGTGAAACCATATTTTCTGATTTTGATTCAGGCGTTCCGAAATCTATCTCTTTAATCAAAGTCATGTCTGTTACTCCGCCGCTTGAACTTGCTGTTCAGGAAAGAAATCTTCAGGGAAATGGGTGAGCGCGCTCATCACTGGATAAGGTGTGAAACCACCCAATGCGCAGAGTGAGCCGAATTTCATAGTGTTGCAAAGATCCGTCAAAATCTCGATCTGCTCTTCGGCATCCACACCGTTTTTAATGTTATCTGCCACTTCGACACCGCGCGTTGAACCAATGCGGCACGGGGTGCATTTACCGCATGATTCAATTGCGCAGAATTCCATGGCAAAACGTGCTTGCGCGAGCATGTCGACGGTGTCGTCAAAGACGACGATACCAGCGTGACCGATCAAACCGTCTTTGGCGGCAAATTCCTCATAATCAAATGGTGTGTCAAACAGATCACGTGGGAAATAGGCGCCCAATGGACCACCAACTTGCACAGCGCGAACAGGACGGCCTGAATGCGTACCGCCACCGATTTCATCAACGATTTCTCCGAGGGACATACCGAAGGCTGCTTCGAACAATCCGCCATGCTTCACATTGCCGGCGATTTGAATTGGCATTGTGCCGCGCGAACGTCCCATGCCGAAATCAGCATAGAATTTCGCGCCTTTATCCATAACAATCGGAACAGAAGCGAGTGAAATGACGTTATTGACCACAGTTGGCTTGCCCATAAAGCCTTTATGCGCAGGAAGAGGTGGTTTTGCGCGTACAATGCCGCGTTTACCTTCTAAGCTTTCGAGCAATGATGTTTCTTCACCGCAGACATAAGCCCCTGCCCCAATGCGCACTTCGATATCAAATGGATATCCTGAACCCAGCACAGACAGCCCCAATATGCCTTCATCCTTAGCGATTTGGATCGCTTTATTGAGGATGATACCCGCATCCGGATATTCAGAACGAAGATAGATATAACCTTTCGTTGCGCCCACAGCATGGCCAGCAATGATCATGCCTTCGATCAATACGAACGGATCGCCTTCCATGATCATGCGATCAGCAAAGGTGCCGCTATCGCCTTCATCAGCATTACAAACGATATATTTTTGATCGCTTTGCGCTTCGAGGACCGTTTTCCATTTAATGCCGGTTGGGAAGCCTGCGCCGCCACGACCACGAAGACCAGATTCTGTAATCTGGGCCACGACATCGCTCGGGGTTTTTGCAAGTGCGTTTTGCAGGCCTTTCAAGCCATCATTGGCCTTGTAATCTTCAATAGACAGTGGATCAGTGACACCGCAACGCTGGAACACCAAACGCGTTTGTTTTTTGAAAAATGGGATTTCTTCTGTCAAACCAAGACTTAATGCGTGATCTTGTTTGCCATCTAACATGCCAGCATCGATAAGTGACACAACATCGTCAGCACTGACCGGGCCATAAGCAACGCGACCTTGATTTGTTTCAACTTCAACCATTGGCTCAAGCCAGATCATGCCGCGGGAACCGGTGCGGATGATTTCAACGTCTGAATTGGCATTTGCAATGGCTGACGCTACATCATCAGCACCTAGGGCAACCGCTGCGCTATCCTGTGAGATAAAGATCTTCGTGGTCATTGGCTCACCTCTTTCGCGAGCGCTTCGATTTTCGCGTCATCAAGGCGCGCAACCAGTTTGCCATCAACCATGGCAGCTGGAGCGCAAGCGCATAGTCCGAGGCAATAAGTTGCTTCAACGGTCACTTTGCCATTGTCTGAGGTTTCGCCCCAGCCAATGCCTAAAAGTGACAACAACTTCTCAGAAAGTTCGTTGACGCCCATGGATTGGCAAGCTTCCGCACGGCAAATTTTGACGACATGGTCACCTGCAGGTTCGCTGCGATAGTCATGATAAAAGCTCACAACGCCATGCACTTCTGCTTTTGATAGATTTAATTTATCGGCAATCACTGGCAACGAATCTTGTGGTACAAAACCAAAATGGTCTTGTATCTCGTTTAGAATAGGCAACATTGACCCTTCAAGTGATTGTAATTCTTGTATAATTTCAGAAGTGACCGATGTGATCTCTTCCACATTCGCCTCAACAGACATATGCATCTACCCTCAAGCATAGTTATATGCTTAGGATGATCGCTCTTTTAAGGGTGGAAATCAATAATCCTATACCGTTGAACGATTGAAATATTCAATCGTTCTCTTTGTTCATACAATAAGATTTTGCTCACACAATCAGGTTCTTTTTGGCTAAAACATGTGCTTCTTGCAAAAGCGCCGATACATTGGGTGTATTGGGTTCGCGTTTTGCTGCAACCACACCCACAACATGCTTCGCATCAGGATTTTTGATCGGAATTGCACGGATATTTTCACCAAATCCCATCAGATCAGCAATATTGACTGGGATAATACTCGCCCATTCACCATTCATGATGTGAGAGAACAAAACCAACATAGAATTGGATTCAAGCGCGGGTTTTATATTCACGCCTGCATCTTCCAAATGTTTGTTCACAATGCGCCTGTTTTGCATATCCGGTGTAAGTAGACACAATGGAATATCGCCAAGTTCAGCCCATGTAATGCTATCGCGATCGCTATATTTGCTGTCGGCTTTGACAATCAACTGAAAACGTTCTGCATATAAGGGTAATGAAACCGTACGCCCGGTGAGCGGTTCATCATTAAGATATGTAATTCCAATATCGATATCGAAATTTTCGAGCTTTGCGAGCACCTCAATTGATGTGCAGGCCGTCACGGACAAAGTGACTTTGGGATGTTTTTTGATAAAGGGTGCTGTCAGCTCATGCAGCATAGCAGACGCTGTTGGGATAGTCGCTATACGCACATGTCCGGAAAGGCCATTGCGCGCTGTCCGCATTTCTTCACGCATGGAACGTGTGTCATCAACTATGCGCCGGGACCATTCCAAAACGCGCTGGCCTTCTTGAGTTAGGCCTTTAAAGCGCGATCCGCGTTGAACCAGTACTACGCCAAGCTGGTCTTCCAATTGTCGGATGGCAGATGAAAGTGTGGGTTGCGTGATCCCGCAAGCATCAGCGGCGCGACCAAAATGCTGATGCTTTGCAAGCGCAATAAAAAATTCCAGTTTATCAATCATTCAACACTCCCAAGCTGAATCCGCGCCAAGTCTCGTCTCAAAATAAGTCTCGTCTCATAATATGGGACAACCATAATATGCAAGCGGCGACCCGCTTTACGCAAGTCGCCGCTTAAAACAAATTAGAACTGGCAGAATGATCAGCCGGAATTGGCCATATAGCGCCAGGAATAGGAATTTGCCTTGGCTGGCTCATTCATAGATGGCTGATAATGGTGCTCAATTGCTGGCACATGACCAGCTTCAAGATGCTTGATTGTGGGCTCATCACTCACTTCAAAACTATCAATTCCGCAACGAAGCATCAGCGGTACCTGATCAAGAAGAACCTGACCATAAGCTCTGATTTCCCCCTTAAAACCAAGCCGATCGCGCAACAATGCTGCGTGCGAAAATGCACGACCATCGGCAAAGGCCGGGAAGTTGACTGCAATGATTGAAATATCACCGAGCTTGTCAGACAGTTCCACCACATCATCGGCAGGTTCAACGAAAACTGCCAAGTCACTTTCGCTTGCTGCGACTGCATCTGCAACAGACAGATATTCAGCACCTTCGGAAAGATATCCCCAAGTGTTCTCGCTTAAAAAGCCGTTTCTTGTCCAAATTTTTGACATATCAAAGGCTCCTATGCGGCTGTCTTTTCGCCGTAAAGCGCAGTTTTAAATGGTTTCATGCCCAAACGACGATAGGTCTCAATGAAGGTTTCATCATCAGATGAACGTAGTTCTAGATAGGTATCGACCACTTTTTCAATCGCATCTGTAATGGCATCAGGCTCAAAGCCCGGTCCCATGATTTGGCCGACAGATGTGTTTTCATCAGCTGAACCACCCAATGTGATCTGGTAAAGCTCGGCACCTTTTTTCTCAACGCCAAGAATACCAATGTGACCAACATGGTGGTGACCACAGGCATTGATACAGCCGGAAATCTTGATTTTCAGCTCACCGATTGTCTTTTGACGCTCAGCATCACCAAAACGATTGGAAATCTCTTGTGCAACCGGAATTGAGCGTGCATTGGCAAGCGCACAATAATCAAGTCCCGGACATGCGATAATGTCAGTGACCAGACCAGCATTTCCCGTTGCCAAACCATTAGCGGCCAAAACGCGATAAAGCGGTTCAAGATCTGCCAAAGCCACATGCGGGAACACAAGGTTTTGCTCGTGCGTCACGCGGATTTCATCGTGACCAAATTCTTCAGCTAAATCAGCCACAAGATCCATTTGCGCATCCGTTGCATCACCTGGCACACCACCAATTGGTTTGAGTGAAATTGTCACCGTGCCATAATCGGGATGCTGGTGTGGGCCAACATTTTGCTGGATCCATGTAGCAAAAGCAGCATCGGCTTTTTTCCACTGAGCCAATTGACCCCAACCTTCAGCGCGATCTGGAAGATTTGGTTTTTCAAAATATTTGGTTATCGCTTCAATATCAGCATCTGGCAATTTAAGATCTGTGTCTTTCAAATGCTGCCATTCAGCTTCAATTTGCGATTTCAGCTCTTCAAGGCCTGTTTCATGAACCAAGATCTTGATGCGGGCTTTATATTTATTATCGCGACGACCATGAAGGTTATAAACGCGCATAATTGCTGTCACGTAAGTGAGCAGATCTTCCTCAGGAAGGAAATCACGCACTTTTTTAGCAATCATAGGCGTTCTGCCCTGCCCGCCACCGATATAGACTTTAAAGCCGATTCCATCGTCTTCGTTTTTCACAAGCTGCAAACCAATGTCATGCACTTGAATAGCCGCGCGATCATGCGGCGCACCCGTCACAGCAATTTTAAACTTACGTGGCAGGAACGAGAACTCAGGATGCACAGATGACCATTGACGCAAAATTTCGGCATAAGGGCGCGGATCTGCGATCTCGTCTGCTGCAGCGCCGGCAAACTGGTCTGTGGTCACATTACGGATACAATTGCCAGAAGTTTGGATTGCATGCATTTCAACGCTTGCAAGCTCTTCTAAGATATCCGGGATATCTGAAAGCTTTGGCCAGTTGAATTGAATGTTCTGACGTGTTGTGAAATGCCCATAACCACGGTCATAGGTTCTTGCAATATGTGCAAGTTTACGCATTTGAACTGGCGACATGGTGCCGTAAGGCACAGCAATGCGCAGCATATAAGCGTGGAGTTGAAGATATAGACCATTCATTAGACGAAGTGGCTTGAAGGCAGCCTCGGTAATGTCTCCATTCACTCGTCTTTCGACTTGGTCGCGAAACTGTGCGACGCGCTCTTTTACAAAAGCATGGTCAAATTCATCATATCTGTACATGTATATTCCTTAAAAGCTGAACTGAGCGCGATTAAGCAGCTTGAGTTTGCTCTTGAACAAGGGCTTCATAACCATAAGCGACGCTTGGGCCGTGAGAGCGAATGCGCTCACGCAAACGAATTGGCCAAATGCCTTGTTCTGTTTCTTTAACATCGATTACTGCAACATCGACAACCAAATTGTCAGACACTGCCTGTTCGCCTGTTTCTTCAAGCGCTGCAACAGCTTCGTCATGGCGCGCGATAAAGGCATCAGCGATTGTCTCAACCCATTCGCCTTGGGCGTTAAGCCAAACGCTGTTTCCATCAATTAATTTGTTTGCAGTCAATACTTTAGACATTTTATTACACTCCGAGATACGTGTTTTGTGGCTGTTCTTGTGGAACAGATTGAATGAGTGGCGTCGAATTTTCATAAGACGCCCCAGCGACCGAATCTCCGATAATCACCATCACAGGGCCAGATAGATCATGTCGGTTTTCAAGTACTGGAAGGTTTTTGAGCGTGCCATGCATCATTTTCTTGGTGTCGCGGCCGGCATTTTCAACAACGGCGACCGTTGTATTTTCATCCAAGCCAGCTTCCATCAAGCGAGATGCAACAGTTGCAGCGACCGTACGGCCCATATAAACGGCAATTGTTGCACCTGAAATGGCAAGACGTGCCCAATCTGGTAAAGCTGCGCCGGTTAAATCATGTCCTGTTGTAAAGACAAGAGATGACGATACACCGCGCAAAGTAAGAGGAAGATCAAAGTCAGCAGCGGCAGCAAATGCTGATGTGATGCCTGGCACAATCTCATAAGAAATATTGGCGTCTCTGAGCGCAGCCATTTCTTCACCAGCTCGTCCATAGACAAGCGGGTCGCCTGATTTAAGACGAACGACGCGTTTGCCAGAACCAGCAAGTTCGACCAACAACGCATTTATCTCGTCCTGTGATTTTGAATGACAGCCCTTGCGCTTGCCTACGGAAACGCGTTCAGCATCGCGACGACCCATATTGACCACAGCTTCTGGCACCAATGCATCATAAAGGATGACATCAGCTTCCATCATCACGCGTTGTGCACGCAAAGTCAGCAAGTCTTCCGCACCTGGGCCTGCGCCAACCAGCCAAACATGGCCTTGTGCAACTTCACGTTCACGCAAAATACGAGTGGCGATGCGGCGTGCTTGGGAGGTTTCGCCCATTGCGACCTTATCGGCGATATCACCTGTGAAGAAGCGGCGCCAGAACACACGACGTGTGACACCGCGTGGCAGCATGTAATCAACGGCTTTGCGATATTCCTGCGCCAAACGTGCAAGCGGACCCAATGAAGGAGCAAGCATTTGGTCAATGCGCGCACGAACAATTTGGCCAAGCACAGGGCCTGCACCTTCAGTACCGATCGCAACAGCAAGCGGCGCACGGTTCACAAGGGCTGGTGTATAAAAATCACAATAGTCAGGCTGATCAACGGCATTCGCTGGAATTTTAAGCGCACGCGCATCTTTAACAATGTGGCGATCAAGTGCTTCATCACCCGTTCCAGCAAATACCATGACGGCATTTTCAAGATGATGTGGTGAGAAAGTCTCTCTCACGATTTTAACTTGGTTTTTCTCAGCGAATTTAACCAGGTCAGCTTCAGGTGCATCTGCATAAACGATGATGTCAGCACGAGTGTTTGACAGCAAACGCAATTTTGCGAAAGCTTCGTCACCATTTCCGAAGATCGCAACTTTCTCGCCTTCCACCTTGAAGAAGGCAGGAAATGCTATCAATTTGTTCTCAACGTTAGACATAATTGTACCTAGTTCGTTTCTTGAGGCCATTTTCATAAAAATGCGCCAAAAGTTGAAGGAACCATTGTCGAAGTTTGGAAAGCAAAGAGCATCAGTTTTCTCTTTTCGGTGAGTAGAAGAGAAAATCAATTCTCATTCACGCAAAATGCCTCTAAATTCAGTTTCAACGCTTTGAGTATTTTTATGGAAGAATCTGTGATGAAAGCATCGGGTAACATTGACGATTTGTTGAATATTATGACCGCCTTACGCGATAAAGAGACCGGTTGTCCGTGGGATGTGAAACAGGACTTTCAATCCATCAAACCATACACAATTGAAGAAGCTTATGAAGTGGCTGACGCGATTGAACGAAATGATCCAGAAGATCTGTGTGATGAACTGGGGGATCTCCTTTTGCAGGTGGTTTTTCATGCTCAAATGGCCAAAGAAGCAGAATTATTTTCTTTCAAAGACGTTGTTCACGCCATCAACAAAAAGATGATTCGTCGTCATCCGCATGTCTTTGGGACAGGTGATGCCGATACGGGAGAAGCGGTCAAAATCAAATGGGATGAGATTAAGGCTGAGGAAAAACAAGAACGCGCTGAACGTAGAGCCGCCCGCGGATTACCCGATGAGGGCAAAGGATTTTTAGATCAAGTTTCGCGCGCAATGCCCGCCAATGAAGAGGCCCTAAAAATTCAAAAGAAAGCGTCCAAAGTGGGTTTTGATTGGAATGATCCCAATCTGGTTTTGGATAAGATGGAAGAAGAAATCGCAGAATTGCGCGCGGAAATCGCCAATAAAAACAATGATAAAATTAAAGATGAGCTTGGCGATCTCATGTTTGTGCTGGTCAATCTTGGGCGCCATGTTGACGTGAACCCCGAAATGGCATTGCGCGACACAAACACCAAATTTCGCAAGAGATTTGCCCATATCGAGGATAGCCTCAACAAGGCCAACAAGACGCTCGATACTGCCTCACTTGATGAGATGGAAGCCTATTGGCAGGAAGCCAAATCCTTATAGGAATTTGAGATGATACCGATTGATCAACTCTTGCGCATCATGCTCTGTTAATTCGATATCCAAACGAACAGATCCATCTTCTTGATCGATACGATCATTGATCTTGCCATGCTCGTAAATCCAGGGCAGCACATTCATTTGGTTGGGCTTTAGCGAAATCGAGCGTTCTAAGACCAGTCCAGATAATTCTGTCTCAATCCGCGCTAGGAGCTCCTCAAGCCCCTCACCTGTGAGCGCAGACACTCCAATTGCCTTTTCATGCGCCTGGGCTTTTTCACGGAATTGTTCGGCAATATCCGCATCAAGACCATCAAGCTTGTTCCAAACTTCCAAAATATTGGCGTTATCTTTGTCTTTGAGGCCCAAATCACCCAGAATGTTCATTACGTCATTGGCCTGCATTTCGTGATTGGGATCCGTCATATCCCGCACATGCAATATGAGGTCAGCCTCCACCACTTCTTCCAATGTGGCTCGGAAAGAGGCAACCAAGTGCGTTGGAAGGTCTGAGATGAAGCCCACAGTGTCAGACAAGATCACCATGCGCCCAAGCGGCAATGTCATGCGGCGTAACGTTGGATCAAGCGTTGCAAACAACATGTCTTCAGCCAACACGCCTGCCCCGGTTATCTTGTTGAATAAGGTCGATTTTCCGGCATTGGTGTAACCCACAAGCGCAACAATTGGATGAGGCACTTTTTGGCGTTTTGATCTGTGTAAACTGCGCGTTCTGCGCACCTGTTCCAGCTCGCGCTCAAGCCGCACAATGCGATCTTGAAGCATGCGGCGGTCAGCCTCAATCTGCGTTTCACCCGGGCCACCCATAAAGCCACCACCGCCGCGCTGGCGTTCCAAGTGGGTCCAAGAGCGGACCAAACGACCACGTTGGTAATTTAGATGCGCAAGCTCAACCTGCAGCACACCCTCTTTTGTCGAGGCGCGCCGACCGAAGATTTCCAAGATTAAACCTGTACGGTCGATCACCTTACATTCCCATGCCTTTTCAAGGTTTCGTTGCTGCACAGGCGTGAGCGGATGGTCAACAATGGCGAGCTCGGCGTCATAAAGATGAATGAGATCATGGATCTCTTTGACCTTACCAGATCCCATCAAAGTCGAAGGTTTGGGGGCTGCTAATGTAACAATTTGCTGATCAACAACATTGAGATTGATCGCGCGTGCCAATCCAACGGCTTCTTCCTGACGTGCTTTATCATCGCGTGGGATGTGAGATATCACATTTCCAGCGGCATCTTTTTTCACGCGCTGCTTAATAGACGGCACAACAACGATGGCCTTGGCACCAACCTCTTCATCCGGTTGGGTTGCATAAAGCCCATCTATTTTTTCAATTGATTTCTTGTCGAATATATCGATGACTATTGATCCTTATTGATCGCCAGCACCTTCTTCGATATCAAACATCTGTAGTTGCTGACCTGGCATGATGGTCGAAATAGCATGTTTATATACCAGTTGGGAATGGCCATCTCGTCTCAAAAGCACACAAAAATTATCAAATGAAGTAACGACACCCGTCAATTTCACACCGTTGATCAAAAAGATCGTAAGTGACATTTTTTGTTTGCGAACGCTATTGAGGAAAATATCCTGCAAGTTTTGTGATTTTTCCGCCATGACTTATTTCTCCGTATTCTAGTTTGTTTTATCGGATCTATTTTTTTGTTTCTGCATGCGGTTGCGTAGAAACGGTTACTCAAACTTGACTTATCAGCAAGGCTACAAACATTGAATCCCAAAATCTAAGGTTCTAATATTTTTTCTGGAATAAAATTTTATGAAAATTGGAATTTGTAGCCGTATTTACCTTATTATTGTTATTTAACAGCGACTGTAGCGCGAGTCACCTATCTATCCAATACCTTATATTTAATACGGCAAATACCACAATGACCTCTAATCGGCCTATCAGCATCAATAAACTAAACAAAATATAGGCGTAACTTTCCCCAGCATCCAGAGGTGGCCATGTAATTTGGTCCCCAGTTAGATCGACTAATGGTGGGGTCAATGCATCGTAAACAGGTGCTGCATTGGAAAATAATGAAATCGCTAAAGTGATCGCTGCTTCAAATGAATATCCAAAAATTGATATGATAAAGGCACCGGCACCAATGACGATCAATGAGAGAATGAAATGTGACCAGATGGCACCCATTTTTTGTTCATCAATCACCACATCGCCAAAACGCAAATTTTTCACGCTGCCAGGATGAATAAGTTTTGAAAGCTCGCGCAAGGCGTGACGCGCCATCATGGACAATCGATAGATCTTTATCCCACCCGTGGTGGAATAGATGCTGGCACCAATGACGATGATAATCAGCACTAAAATATCTGGAAGCACCGCAATCGCGCCCTCCCGGGTTTGCATACCACTTGTTGCGACCAGCGAAGTTGCGGAAAACAAACCTTCCACGAAGTAATCAAACAGCTCTTCCGGTGATCTTTGGCCACCGGCAAGCGTTGCAAATCTTAAAGCATAGACAATGGATAAAAAGCCCAAGCCCAATAGAATATAGTTCAACTCAACATTTTTGCGGAAAAAGGAACGTGGCGAACGGATGATACTGCGACGCCAGAAGATGTTCACAGTGCCGATAAATAGGCCAAAAATAATGACCAATTGTCCAAATCGTCCAACGGTCTGGTCTAAATCTCCTACAAAGGGCACAAAACCGCCAGTGGCTAACGAAATCATCGACAGCATGATCGCATTTAAAGCTTCGACCCCGGTAATCATCAATGCACAGGCGATGATCAAGGTAATAAAAAAATATTCCCCAATAAGACGCTGATAACTGCCTGAATTTGGTAGCCATGTTTTACTGACTGAACGAGGCTTCAATTGACGTTCCGTATTTAACAAACCGCCAAATTCCCCAGGTGCCAATACGTGGAGAATTGAAACTAAAGTCAAAAACCCACCAAACCACTCCACACATGCCCGCCAAACCAACAATGATTTAGGCGTCAATTCAATTGGCAATTGCGAAGCACCGGATGTTGTCAATGCCGAAACAGCCTCAAACCATGCTGCGCTGAAGTGCATATTGGCAAAAATCATAAAGCTGAAGGCTGCGAAAATTGGGGTAACCAGCCATAAAATAACCAAAGAGAGAAAACTGAAAGATCTCGAAAGATTGTAATTGAGATTGGTGATCGCAGCGAGCACTGTCATAGAGACAAAAATGCCCAAAGTCCCGAAAATCAGCATTGTCGTTGCCAGTTGTGTATCCCCTTCAGCGTAACCAACGAGAATCGGGAATGCTAAGATGGTGGATAAACCTGCTATGGCGAGAGCAATTACATGGACGATGCCAGTCATTTCATCGCCCTTTAGAAGAATTCAAGGCTGACGCGGAACAATTGCTCGACACTTTTAACGGCATCCGCCTTGGCAAAGATCACAACGCGATCCTTGGCTCTGATCTTGGTATTGCCATCAGGCCGAATGATATTGCCGTCGCGATAAATCGAGCCGATCCGCATGCCTTTGGGCAAATCAAGGTCTTTAAGAGGGTTGCCAACCAACGTGGATGTTTCAAGGGCTTCCGCTTCGATGATCTCCGCAGCCCCTTTCTGCAACGTGTAAACGGAACGAATGCGTCCACGTCTGACATGCTGCAAGACGCGCGATATCGTCACCGATCTCGGGTTGATATCTGCATCAATACCCAAAGACTTTGTAAATTGTTGATAAGTTGGGCTGTTCACAAGGGCTAAATTGGATTCGCAACCCAAATGTTTTGCCATTACGCAAGACAAGATGTTGATCTGATCATCATTGGTTAGCGCAATCATCAAATCAGCATCCTGAATATCAGCCTCGATCAGGATTTTTTGCTCAATGGATGAACCATTTAACACCACTGTACGCTGCATATTGTCGGCAATTTTTAGCGCTCTTTCGCGGTTGAGTTCTAGAATTTTCACCCGAGTTTTCGGCTGATTTTGCTCAATTTTCTTTGCAACAAACTCACCGATATTACCGCCGCCAGCAATAACAATACGGCGTGCCTCTTCTTCATTATGGCCAAAGAGACCAAGTACGCGATTAACCTGACTTTGTTCAGTCAAAACATATGCCACATCGCCAGTATTGAGCTGATCTGATGAACTCGGCACGATAAATTCTTCATCACGCCAAATGCCAACGACAGTGGTCACCAAATCCGGGAAAGTTTCGGTGAGCTGTACCAATGGACGATCCACAAGCGGGCAATCGTCTCCACATTCAATCGCCGTCATAACGACTTTGTCGTCAATAAAGCTGGTCACATCGATCGCACCTGGTAATGCGATACGGCGTAAAACCGTCCAGCCTACTTCTACTTCCGGCGAAATAATGACATCAATCGGCATATTATCGCGCGAAAATAGGTCTGACCAATGAGAATGTAGATAACCTTGCGCCCGAATACGGGCAATTTTCTTTGGCACATTAAACAAGGAATGTGCGATCTGACAGGCCACCATATTGACTTCGTCGGATAGGGTCACAGCAATGATCATATCGGCTTGTTCAGCCCCTGCTCGCGCTAATACCTCTGGATGCGCGCCGTGGCCGATATACCCGCGAACATCGAGCGTATCACGGATGGCCTGAACCAATTCAGCTGATGTATCGATAACAGACACATCATTTTCTTCAGCAGCCAGTCGTTCGGCAATACCGTAACCAACGCGCCCCGCACCACAAATAATAACTTTCATGGCTATCCTTTATCCAAATTCAAATCGGCATAGACCTTTTGGATGCTGGTTTAAACTATTCGCGAGGACTTTACTATGATTTTAAACACCCAGCGATTTTAATTTGCGGTGCAGCGCTGAACGTTCCATGCCGACAAAATTGGCCGTTTTGGAAATATTACCGCCAAATCTGTTGATTTGCGCCAAGAGATATTCACGTTCAAATGCTTCCCGCGCCTCTCTGATAGGCAATGACATGATATGCTGCTGACCGGCTTCTCCCATTTGCGGAACGGCCTCAGACACATCATCCGGCAACATTTCAATGCCAATTGGAATAGATGCATCTTCATCTTGCGCCTGTATAATGAGGCGTTCAATGAGATTTTTGAGCTGCCGTATATTGCCTGGCCAAGAATGAGACTGAAGAACAGCCAATGCATCATCGGTGATCGAGCGTTTTTTCACACCCATTTGTTCGCAAATCTGGCGAATAAGATGATCAACCAAAAACGGAATATCTTCACTCCGGTCGCGAAGTGCCGGTACTTTCAGCGGCACTACACATAAACGGTGGTAGAGATCTTCTCGGAATAGTTTTTGAGCAATCAATTCTTCGAGCACTTGCGCTGTAGATGAAAGCACGCGCACATCCACTTTCACGCGTTTTGTGCCGCCGACACGCTCAAATTGCTGTTCGACAAGAACTCTGACGATTTTACCCTGCGTTTCGAGCGGTAAATCCGCAATTTCATCAAGGTACAAAATACCGCCATGGGCTTCTTCCAAAGCGCCAATTTTGCGCTCATTACCATTGTTATTTTCCGTTCCAAACAGAGCGATTTCCATCCGCTCCGGCGTAATTGTTGCAGAATTTAGAACCACAAATGGGCCATTGGCGCGATTGGACTTTTTATGAATGATCCGTGCGGCGAGTTCTTTGCCCGCGCCGGACGGACCTTTAATCATGATCCGCGCATTGGTTTGTGCAATTTTATCAATATTTTGTTTAAGCTGCGTGATCGATTGAGATGGACCAACGAGCTCGATATTATCCCCGCCAGTTCGCTTTTTAAGATCACGAACTTCACGCTTAAGCTTAGACGTTTCAATCGCCCGCTCACATACCATGATAAGCTGCTCAACCTTAAATGGCTTCTCGATAAAATCATATGCGCCACGGCGGATTGCAGATACGGCTGTTTCAATATTACCATGACCTGAAATCATGATGACTGGCAAATCCGGATATCTTGATTTGATATTATCCAAGAGGGCGAGACCGTCTAATCGACTTCCTTGCAACCAGATATCTAAAAATACAAGGCGCGGTACACGTTCTTCAATTGCAGCCAACGCGCTGTCACTATCAAATGCGGTGCGCGTTTCGTGCCCTTCATCATCTAAAATACCGGAAACGATCTCGCGGATATCTTCTTCATCATCGACCACTAAAATATCAGACGGCATCGACTTGTCCTTGTACTACTTCTTTATTTTCTTCTTGTTCTTGTGGAGCATCACTGGCATGCGCAGATAAAATCACTCGGAACATTGCTCCCGGATTCTCATCAAAATCCGAAGGCGCATCATGTAGTTCCAATGATCCATCATGATCTTCGGCAATCTTCTTCACGATTGCCAAGCCAAGCCCTGTACCCTTTTCCCGCATGGTCATATAGGGCTCGAGCAGCCGGTGTCTGTTTTCATTCGGCAAGCCATTGCCATTATCAATGATATCTATGATGTAATCCCGCTCGTTAGGAGATGCATATGCGCGCACGAGAATGCGTTTAATCTCACGCGGCGTATCATCAGGAACGGCATCAATCGCTTCTGTTGCATTTTTAACCAGATTGCCAAAAGCTTGACCCAACATTCGTGCATCAAACTCACCAATCATCGGCTCCTCCGGTAAGTCCTGCTCGAATTGAATTTCAGAGCGACTGACTTCCACGGTAAAGACAGCATCTTTTAAGATGTCACGAAGATCCTGGCTTGTTTTGACCGGCTTCGGCATTCTCGCAAAAGACGAGAATTCATTGACCATGCGTCCGATATCCCCGACCTGACGCACAATTGTGTCCGTGCATTGCTCAAAGACTTGCTTACCATCTTCTGGGATATGCTTGCCAAATCGGCGTCGAATGCGCTCTGCGGACAGCTGAATTGGTGTCAGCGGGTTTTTAATCTCATGGGCAATACGTCGGGCGACATCTGCCCATGCAGTTGACCTTTGGGCTATCACCAGATCGGTAATATCATCCACAGTGACAACGTAAGATTCATGACCATCTGAGGTTTCCTCGCGTGTCACCTTCACATCAAGCGTATGTTCTTTGCCGCCATTTGCCATTGTGACCTGGCGACGGAATTCGTTGCGATATTTTAGGCCTGCTTCAACGAATATAGATACAAATCCTGGCGCAACATCCTCTATTGGCAAACCAATTAAACCATCAACAGGTCTATCTAAGATGACGGATGCTGACTTATTCGCGATCGTGATTATACCGTCTGCATCAACACCAATAACTCCAGCAGATACACCTGTTAGCACCGCTTCGGTAAAGCGGCGGCGGTCATCGATCTGATCACGGGTTGTCACCAACTCATCCTGCTGCGCCTTAATATCGGCAATCATATTGTTGAAAGTCATAGTGAGCGAGCCAACATCACCATCTGAACTATGCACTGGCACTGACACATTCAAATCACCGCGCGCAACTTCGTCCGCTGCACCAATCAAACGTCGGATGGGTCGCACCAGTCTATCAGCCACAGCGATCGCCATCCAAATAGCTGACAAAAGCAAAATCAATGCAAAGCCTGTAAAGAGAACACCAAAGGCAATTTGGAGTGTAGAGCGGCCCTCTTCCAGCGTGTTGTATTCAGCAGTGGCCTCTTCCATCAACTGCTTGGCGCGAATAACTTCATCATCCAAACTACGCACAACATAAAGATAAGCATCGGGGATATTACGCAGCTTTAGCACAGCACCGACGAGATTTGTTCGCCCTGACGCAATTAAGGCTGGCAAGCCGTTTTCAGCATCTCCTATCGCACCTTCCGGAATATTTGGAATGGCCGCACCATCTTCGAGTTCAGTCTCTAAGATGATTGTACCATCCTGCTGAACGAGTTTGGCGCCTATGAGCTCACGGGCAACCGTTTGCCGATTAAAAAACTCTATAAACCCAGTGCGATCGAGGAAATAGAGTGAACGCGAACTATCAAGATCCTGCCCCATGGATAGAACTTGACCGTTGAGATAGCGCGCATTTTCAAGCTCATAGGCTTCCGCCACGTTAAGTGATGAATTTACGATCGCTTTTGTTCTGATGGAAAACCATCTATCCAAGCCAACATCGAGGGTGAGTGAAGCGATGACGGCCACCAAAATAGCGGGTGTAATTGCAACGATACTGAACAATGCGACAATTCTGACGTGAAGCTGGGCGGCGGCTTTTCCTACTTTGCGCGCTTTGAGCAGTCTTATGAATTCGCCCAAAATCACAAATACCAAACAGGCGACCAACAGCGAGTTGATCACCACAGCTGTTGTGATGACATTTTGCTCCGGTCGGATTGGGGTTAAACCCAATAGAATAACGAAGGAAATTGAAGCGCTCAGCAACGCGACGATGACAAGCAGAAATCGCGGATTTAAAAAGAACGAACTTTTCTCAATGGAAGCATCCAAATCAGCATTTATTGGCGTCAATCTTCTTATTAAACCTCAGAATCGTTTCAAATAACCAATGTAATTGTGTCAATGAAGCAACAATGTGGCGAAAATGCAACGGTTTCGTTCTTAGGTCAAGTCGGTTTTGAAGAGCGATAAACAGCGATACCAAGTTCGCGGATTTTTTTACGCAAAGTGTTTCGGTTTAAACCCAGCAATTCAGCAGCTTTGATCTGATTGCCGCGCGTGGCCGTCAACACTGCTAAAATAAGCGGATATTCAACCTCTTCTAGCACACGCTGATATAAGCCAGCTGGCGGAAGTCCATCCCCAAAACTTGTAAAATAGGTGCGCATATTCTCTTCAACAGCTTGCGCAATTGTCATAGGCCCTTGTGGCATGGACACAAATTCTGGTGTGGTCTCATCTCCTGCCTGCAATTCGGTTGAAATGATATCGCTGGTAATCACATCTTGCGGGTAAAGCGCCATGATTCGGCGAACCAAGTTTTCCAATTCGCGCACGTTTCCTGGCCAGGAGTGGTTTTTTAACAGCTGGAGCGCTTCTTTTTCAAAGCGTTTGGCATCCAATCCTTCACCGATATTTTGTTGCATGAAGTGGCGGATAAGATCCGGCACATCTTCCGCGCGATCTCTCAGTGGCGGAAGTCGTAATGGGACAACATTTAAGCGATAGAACAGATCTTCGCGGAACTCGCCTTTATTAATTGAGATTTTTAGGTCTTTGTTTGTTGCAGCGACAATGCGTACATCGGTTTTAATCGGCGTTCGCCCACCAACTGTTGTATATTCGCCTTGCTGAAGAACGCGCAACAATCGCGTTTGAGCGTCCATCGGCATATCGCCAATTTCATCAAGGAATAAAGTACCACCTTCAGCCTGCTCGAAACGACCAGTTGATTTGTTGTGCGCGCCGGTAAAGGCACCTTTTTCATGGCCGAAGAGCTCTGATTCAATCAAATCACGCGGGATCGCTGCCATGTTAATGGCCACAAATGGTCCATTGCGACGCTTGCCATAATCATGCAAAGCGCGCGCAACAAGCTCTTTACCTGTGCCTGATTCACCTGTGATCATCAGCGTGAGATCGGTTTGCATCAAACGTGCCAAAACACGATAGATTTCTTGCATTGCCGCTGAACGACCCACCAGTGGCATTGTCTCAGAATGATCATCGCTCAATGCACTTGGGCTAGGTTTAGGCTCTGACAATGCACGATCAATGATGGACGTCATTTCCGTCAGATCAAATGGTTTCGGCAAATAATCATAGGCACCACCTTCTGACGCGCGGATCGCCGTCATAAAGGTGTTTTGCGCACTCATCACCAAAATAGGCAGGTCAGGGCGCGCTTTTTTAATGCGAGGGAGCAAATCAAAGGCATTCTCATCTGGCATAACAACATCAGTAATGACAAGATCACCCTCACCTGCTGCAACCCAACGCCAAAGTGTTCCAGCATTTGATGTCACGCGTACATCGTAACCTGCGCGGCTAAGCGCCTGATTTAACACTGTTCGGATGGCGGCATCATCATCTGCGACTAAAATCGTTGCTTTTGACATTATTCTGCTCCTTGAGAATCAGATTGGGAGGATTTCTGATCCTTTTCTTTCTGGGAAATAGGCATCAACACCTTGAAAAGTGTTTTACCTTTTTGGCTGTCGCATTCGACGATCCCACCATGTGCACCAATGATTTTTGCGACCAGCGCCAGACCGAGGCCGGAACCATTGGTTTTGGTTGTGATAAATGGATCGAATAAATGCGGGATGAGATCTGTTGGAATACCTGGGCCATTATCTTTGATGGTGAATTCCAACGGTAATGACACCCGCTCGCGTGACGACCCAACGGATAACTTAATCCCGGGTCTAAAGGCTGTCATGACTGAAATTTTTGGATCTGGCGTATCGGAAACGGCTTCCGCTGCATTCTTTACCAGATTTAAGAAGACCTGAATAAGTTGATCGCGATTTGCATATACCAACGGCAATGATGGATCATAAAGCTGTTCAAATTCGATATCGCGCGCAAAACCAGCTTGGGCAACTGCGATCACATGATCAAGCACGGAGTGGATATTGATCGCCACGCGATCAATTGGTCGTTCGTCGGAGAAGATCTCCATGCGATCCACCAAAGACACAATGCGATCGGTCTCTTCACGAATCAGACGTGTAAGCGCTTTGTCCTCGTCATTGACCGAAGCTTCAAGCAATTGCGCTGCTCCACGAATGCCAGATAGCGGATTTTTAATTTCATGTGCGAGCATTGCTGCGAGGCCAGAGACAGATCTGGCTGCCGCTCTATGGGTCAATTGGCGGTCAATCTTATCGGCGCGAGATCTTTCCTGAAACACGATCACAGCATCTGTGCTGTTACCGCCAACAGGAGACGCGTAAATATCGACAAGTTTTTCTTCACCCAAACGCGGGGAACTAAGATCAACGCGATACTCGCTGACTGGACCGGCACGCTCACGCACTTGCTCCAGCAAGTTGAGGACCGGACTGCCAAATGGCATGAATTCTTGAAGCTTGTGATTGGTTAGGTGAGACAAGCTGGCGCTCAGGAAGGCTTCAGCTTCCCAGTTTGCAGAAATGATATAACCGTCTTCATCCACCATGACGACGGCATGAGGCAATGCATTGAGCACCAGAGCAGCTTGATCTTTATTAATGGATATCAAGCGACTTCTCCTTCAGGAATTACAAATTTATTTTCAATGGCTTGTGTCATTTTCTTAACAACATGGTTTACATCTTTTGACGACAAAATATCGCCGCGCTCATCCGGCGAAATATTGGGCGCAAAACGCTCAAGATACCAATTGAGATGCTTGCGGGACTGGCGTATACCGACCTTTTCCCCATAATGATCAATCATCATGAGGTAATGACGCTCAATAAATTGGGTGATCTCATGGGTTGTTTTTGGAACATTGTCGTTTCCAGCCAATGCCCCACAATGCCAAGGACGACCTTGGCTTGCGCGTCCGACCATAACGGCATATGCACCTGAAATTTCCAATATAGACTGAATATCCTGCTCGGTTTCGACATCACCATTTGCAATGAGCGGAATAGAGATGGCATCCCTAACAGCACCAATGGCATGCCAATCAGCTTTACCCTCATAGAACTGATTGCGTGTGCGGCCGTGAACGGTCACAAGCTTTGCACCCAAATCTTCCGCACTTTTGGCCAATTCCGGCGCATTGATGCAGTCAACATCCCAGCCGAGGCGCATCTTCACAGACACCGGAATATTAACGGCTTTTACAGTTGCATCGATCAATTCGCGTGCAAGATCAAGATCCTTCATTAATGCGGACCCAGAATAGCCGCCGGTAACCTTTTTTGCAGGACAGCCCATATTGATATCGATCATATCCGCGCCGCTATCGGCCGAAATCTTTGCAGCGTCGCACATCCACTTGGCTTCGCGACCCGCAAGCTGTACAACATGAGGTGTGATCCCCTCACCTTGCATACGGACAAATGATTCTGCTGAATTACAAACCAATTCACGGCTGGCAACCATTTCGGTTACCACCATACCAGCGCCATATTCGAAAGCTAATTGTCGGAAAGGCAGATCAGAAACACCGGACAAGGGCGCTTGAATCACCCTATTTCTGGTCTCTATTCGATCAATTTTTAAAGGTTGGCGAATGAGTTCCAACACAATTTGCCTTTCAAAAGTGCAAAAATCCGTATTGCCTTATTTTTAGACATTAAAAACCAATTTGCCAAGAGATAATATGAAATTACTCAAATTAATTTCATTATGCTTAATTTCATCTGGTAAGTCTTTTACTTAAAGTTTACAATGGGCTAGGCTTTATTGCGTTTGGGAAAACATATCCAATTTATGTCAAATTATACAGATCATAAAATTGCAGCCATTATTGTGGCTGCAGGTCGCGGAGAACGTGCCGGCGGTCTCAAAAATGGCCCTAAACAGTATCGTAAGGTCGGAAATCGACCAATTATTGCGCACACAATTGAGAAATTTGAGCAATTTGAAGGCATAAACCATATTATTGTGGTCACGCATAGGGATGATGATGAACTGATTGCGAATGCATGCGCAGATATCGACCGGCAAAATATGACCATTGTTCACGGTGGTGCGACGAGACAAGAATCGGTTCTATACGGTTTAAAGGCTGCAATGGAAATCGAACCAGATTTCGTTCTCATCCATGATGGTGTTCGCCCTTTTGTGTCAGTTGAATTGATCGACGGAGTAGCGAGTGCATTGGCAAATGGACATGAAGCTGTATTACCGGCCACACCAGTGACTGACACATTAAAGCGCGCAGGTTCTGATATGATGATCGAAGACACCGTCTCTCGCGATAAATTATTTGCAGCGCAGACACCACAAGGCTTTGCATTTAATGCAATACTCTCAGCTCATTTAGAAGCAGAACGACAGGAACGCTTTGACTTTACCGATGATTGCGCATTGATAGAATGGGCAGATGGCAAGGTTTTGATTGTACCAGGTGATGCTGACAATATAAAAATTACAACAATGGAAGACATTGAAATGGCCAATGAAAAACTCACGCCAGCATTTGCAGACGTACGAACCGGCAATGGCTATGATGTTCACCAATTGGTCGATGGCGATCATGTGACTTTATGTGGGATTGATATTCCGCATAACAAAGCCTTATCTGGTCACTCAGATGCTGATGTTGCGCTTCACGCCTTAACAGACGCCCTGCTCGCGACCTGCGGTGAAGGCGATATCGGTGACCACTTCCCACCATCTGATCCACAATGGAAAGGTGCAGCGTCTTATATCTTCTTAGAGCATGCCGCTCAGATCATCCGCGATCATGGCGGCATCATCACCAATGCGGATGTGTCATTGATTGCAGAACAGCCAAAGATCGGTCCGCATCGCCAGAAAATGCGTGAGAGCCTTGCTAAAATCCTTGATATCGATGTGGTCCGTTGCTCAGTAAAAGCAACGACCAACGAAAAGATCGGCTTTATTGGCCGTGAGGAAGGCATTGCTGCCATTGCAACCGCGACGGTGGTCTATGGAGCGAAATAATGAGCAAAGCCGCAGAGATCATTACAAAATACACTGACGCAGGTCTGATGATCGCAACGGCGGAAAGCTGCACGGGCGGACTTATCGCTGGTGCGTTAACAGATATCGCAGGCTCTTCAAGCGTTGTTGATCGTGGTTTTGTGACCTATTCAAATGAAGCGAAAATGGACATGCTTGGTGTGTCATCCAAAACGTTGGATGCCCATGGTGCAGTCAGCGAACAAACTGCACGCGAGATGGCGGTTGGTGCGCTTATGAACTCTCGTGCCGATGTGAGTGTGGCGGTTACCGGAATTGCAGGGCCAGGCGGCGGCTCCGATGAAAAACCGGTTGGCCTTGTCTATATGGGTGTTGCCAATAATGACGGCGTTCAAACCTATAAACTTCTCTTAGGCGCTGACAAATCACGCGATGAGATCAGGCGAGCAACTGTTGAGCGCGCTTTGAATGAGCTATTGATGCTAATTGACTAATACGAAGGTATGAAGCCAATTGATTTTTATCAACAATTCCCCAAGCTGAATTGACTTTTTGAAAAAGTTTAGCAGACTGTCTTTCAACAAAAAATAAGAAGACACGATGTTTTGGGGAGACGTTCATGTTCAAGCTTTTAGCTAAAACCTGTTTAGTATTTGCAGCCTTTACAGCTCCGAGTTTTGCTGGCTCTGTTGAGAGTTTCAAAGTTGGCGCTTGGAATGGCGAAGCTTTTGTATCGGATCAAGATGGATCGTTTTTATCCTGCATTGCAACAGCAAACTATCGCAACGGTATCTCACTTAGCATTCAAATTGATGAAACGTATGGCTGGGTGCTTGGTTTTGGTTCACCCCATTGGAACTTAACGCCGGGCAATAGTTTTACTATGCAATATCGTATTGATCGCAGTGCATGGTTTTCAGCCACGGCAACCACGGCTACTCCAAAGCTTGTAACGATGCCAATGCCTTATGATCCATCTATGATCACGCGCTTTCGCCGCGGCAATAAAATGCAAGTTTATGATGGCTCTTACACCTATGATTTTCGTTTAACAGGAACATCCCGCGTGATTGCGCGTTTATCTAAATGCGTGGATTATCATGTGGCGCGATCAAATGCGTCAAAAGGGTTTGGTGCCAATACTGCACAAAACCAGCCTTCTGTTTCGCAGCCGTCAGCCTCTGCGCCAACAGCAGCAGCTCCGAATTTGGCTGAGACAACTATTACCAATGACAACAATCAAGCCCATCAGCTGGAAGCCACGCAGAAGATGTTTGCGCTTATTGGATATGCCGGTCTTTCGGATATCAAGCTTATTCCAAGCGATCAGTTGGAAGAAGAATTGACCGGCTATCACGCCGTAGCTGAAGGTAATGCTCGATTGCTTGTCACACATATTGTGCCTGAAGGTGCTGCGATGAGTGAAAGCCAATTGATTGACGTTTCGATTGAGGCTGAAGAAAAGAAATGCCAAGGCGATTTTGAATCAAGCTCAGGCCGCAAAACCAGCAATGGCACGAAGATCCATATTGGTGAAATCCGCTGCACGGAAGGTGATTTTGAATTGCATGAGCGTTATGTGATCGCACCGCGCGGCAAAGGCGGCTATTACTTTATCGGAACGCGTGATGAATATATGGGTGAAGGCGGTGGCGCACCGCGCAGCCCAACCGATAAACTCGACGACAGCACATTCCAAACGGCTGCGATTAATGCGAGTAAGTAGATTTCGCGTCTAATATCAGCTTTGGGATTTGCGCTTTTTCGCAAAGTAAAAGCATGTCATACCAATCAAAAACGGGATGGCGTAGAGCATAAAGAACTCGCCATCCATGAAGTCGCTTAAATTAACGCTGCAATTGGATGAATTCACATAGGCGCATTTCATGGCGGAAAGTAGCGTCCAGATGATAATTGGTCCAATCAGAAATATCGCAGCACAAATGTATAAAAAGACCTTCATCGGTTCTCCTCCCAGTTGTGCCTTAAGACCTAACGCCCGTAGATTTCGTCCGCCCGCGCCTCAAAGCTCTGGGTAAATTTGGCAAAGGCGCGCTCAAACATTGACCCCATCACCAGCCCTAAAGCCATGCTCTTAAAGGCATAATCGATATAAAAATCAACTTCGCTAGTGCCAGTATCATCGACATCTGTGAAACGCCAGCGGTTATCTAGATGCTTAAACGGACCATCAATATATTTCGCTTCAATTACCATCTCATCGGGCTTTAAAAACACCTGGCTGGTAAAGGTCTCGTTGATGGATTTATAGCCTACCGTCATATCGGCGACCAAAAGCGTTTTGCCACCGCGCTCACGCGTCTCGCGTATCGTTAAAGCCTCACACATGGGCAAAAATTCAGGATATTTCTCAACGTCAGCCACAAGATCAAACATATCTTGGGCTTTGTGATTGACGAGATGCGTCCGTTCAAATTTAGGCATTAATGACGATACTCATTTCGCGTTTTTGGCGTCTCGCGCAGCTTTCAGCTTGGCAAAATCATCACCGGCATGGTGCGAAGAACGTGTAAGCGGGCTTGCTGAGACCATCAAGAAGCCTTTGGCATAGGCATTGGTTTCATATGATTTGAACTCATCCGGCGTCACATAGCTCACCACTCGGTGGTGTTTACGTGTTGGCTGCAAATATTGACCAATGGTCAAGAAATCAACGTCCGCAACACGGAAATCATCCATCAACTGCAAAACTTCGTTTCGTGTTTCGCCAAGACCCACCATGATACCTGATTTGGTAAAGATGGTTGGATCAAGCTCTTTCACGCGCTGAAGCAAGCGCATGGAATGGAAATAACGCGCGCCTGGACGAACGGTTAGGTAGTTCGATGCCACAGTTTCAAGATTGTGGTTAAACACATCTGGTTTTGCCGCCACTACAACTTCCAAAGCGCCGTCTTTGCGCAAAAAGTCAGGTGTAAGGATCTCAATGGTTGTTTCAGGTGACGCTTTGCGGATTGCGCCAATGACTTGCGCGAAATGTTCTGCGCCGCCATCATCTAGATCATCGCGATCAACAGACGTAATCACAACATGCTTAAGGCCCATCTCAACGACAGCTTTCGCAACATTTTCAGGCTCTGATTGGTCAAGTGCATTCGGCTTACCGGTCATAACGTTACAAAACGCACAAGCACGTGTGCAAATCTCACCCATGATCATGAATGTTGCGTGTTTTTTATCCCAACATTCGCCGATATTTGGGCAACCCGCTTCTTCGCAAACTGTGACAAGATTATTGGCCTGCACAATGTTACGTGTCTCGCGATAACCTTTGGAAACAGGTGCCTTAACGCGGATCCAATCCGGCTTTTTAGTAATCTCGCTATCCGGTTTATGCGCTTTTTCCGGATGTCTAAGCTTTGCTTTTTCTGGTTTTGTCGTATCGATGACGGTCACCATGATTTAAACTCCAAATTCGCTTTCACCTAAGATAGGTTTTTTCAATTAAGATGCAATGTGACCCAATGTCCGCGATCAATCTGCATCTATCTTTTGGGCTGTCTTTAAGGTTCTTACCAATAACCAGAGTATAAGACCAATGACAAATCCAACAATGGACAGAATTCCGGCAACGACCAAGATGCCGGTCCAGCCTTCAAAACTTGATGATCCCAAGTCAACCGATCCTCGCCCCTGAATGGCGGCCATACCGCCAAAAGCCCCAAGGACAAACCCGATCAGCGTTGGGATCAGTAACAGTCTCATCTAAGCGTTCAATGCGCGACCATAAGCATCCAGCACGCTTTCTTTCATCATTTCTGAAAGTGTTGGATGCGGGAAGATGGTGTGCATCAGCTCTTCTTCTGTTGTTTCTAGGTTCATAGCCACAACAAATCCTTGGATAAGCTCGGTCACTTCAGCACCCACCATATGTGCGCCCAAAAGTTCGCCTGTGTTTTTGTCAAAGATTGTTTTGATCATGCCATTGTCTTCGCCAAGCGCGATGGCTTTACCATTGGCTGAGAAAGAATAGCGACCAACGCGGATCTCGCGGCCTGCTTCTTTTGCTGCAGCTTCGGTGAGACCAACAGATGCCACTTGTGGATGACAATAAGTACAGCCTGGGATCTTACCTTTATCCATTGGATGAACACCAGGGACACCAGCAATTTTCTCAATGCAGATCACGCCCTCATGCTCGGCTTTATGGGCCAACATTGGTGGGCCAGCAACATCACCAATGGCATATAAACCTTCAACATTGGTTTTGCCGTAGCCATCGATGACCACACAACCACGATCTGTTTTCACACCAAGTTCTTCCAGACCAAGATTTTCAATATTACCTTGAACACCAACAGCGGAGATCAAGCGATCAGCTGCAATGGCTTGAGTTTTACCATCTTTAGTCTCAACATGGGCTGTAATGCTGTTTGCAGCTTTATCAACTTTGGTGACTTTCGCCTCATTGATGATTTTCATGCCGCGCTTGACCAGCGCTTTACGCGCAATTGTTGAGATCTCGGCATCTTCCACCGGCATGATGTTTTTCATCAATTCAACAACGGTGACTTCAACACCCATAGAAAGATAAAAGCTAGCAAACTCAATGCCGATCGCACCAGATCCCATCACAACGATGGATTTTGGCATTTCTTTTGGCACCATGCTTTCAAAATATGTCCAGATCAGTTTGCCATCTGGCTCGATACCCGGCAATGCGCGTGGACGTGCACCAGTTGCCAAAATGATGTGTTTGGCTGTGTAAGTGCCTTCTGGCAATATACCTTTTGGAATTGGGTTTTGCGGCTCATATGCAGGCTTAGACGGTTTGCTAATAACAATCTCACCCGGCTTTTTGAGTTTAGCTTCACCCCAGATCACATCGATCTTGTTTTTCTTCATCAAGAAGCCAACACCGCCGTTCAAACGGGCTGATACACCGCGTGAGCGCGCAACAACATCTTCAACCTTGGCCGTCATTTTGCCTTCAAGCGTCAAGCCATAGGATTTTGCGTGTGTTGCATGATCCATCATTTCTGCAGAACGAAGCAATGCCTTTGTTGGGATACAACCCCAGTTTAGGCAGATACCGCCCAAATGTTCGCGCTCGACAATGGCTGTTTTTAGACCCAGTTGCGCAGCGCGGATCGCAGTCACATAACCGCCAGGACCTGAGCCAATGATAATAACGTCGTAATTGTTAGACATGATTTATGTCTCCTAAGTTCTGAGGCTTAAAGCCCCAACATAAGTTTAACAGTCGAGGCCAATCCCTCGCCCAAGTCTTTGGTGTTTTTGGCATCCATGTGAATGCCATCAAGGGGTGTTGTTTCGCATACGGAATTGGCGTCAAAGAACCCGCATCCAAATGCGTCGGCTAAATCAGCATGAAGCGTTGGGAATTTTCGAGATTCGTCCATTCCGCCCACAAAAAGCGCTCCGATATCGGTATTGGCCGTTTCACAAAATTTAGGTGGTGAAACGATCAAAATATCCGGTGCTGAACCTATTTCATGCGATTCATGCCGCTGGATAATGCGAATAAGACGCTCCAAGCCTTTCACGCTTGCCACAGCATTGCCAACCACCATGTGTTTGAGATCATTGGTGCCCAAAAGCACAATCACCAAATCAAGCGGTTTATGCGTCGCAAGAAGCGTCGGCAATAAACGTACGCCATTACGGTCACAATCGGCTGTGTAATCATCAAAAGCAGTTGTACGACCATTGAGGCCTTCTGCAATGATGTGAACGTCCGAACCCAGAGCTATTGAAAGAGCTGTTGGCCAGCGGTCGTCTAAAGCGTGACGGCCGCCAGTTTGCGCATCAAAACCCCAAGTTAGTGAATCACCGAAGCAAAGAACGTTTTTCATTATCCGTTCCTAAACCAGCATCCCCATTGGGTTTTCGATATAGCCTTTAAATGCTGCCATAAGCTCTGCACCCAAAGCACCATCTACAGAACGGTGATCAGTTGAGAGTGTGACTGTCATCACAGTGGCAACTGCCAAGGCACCATCTTTAACAACAGGGCGTTTTTCACCCGCACCAACTGCCAAAATGGTTGAATGTGGTGGGTTCACAATGGCTGAGAAGTTTTTCACACCAAACATGCCAAGGTTAGACACAGCTGTTGTGCCGCCCTGATATTCAGATGGTGCAAGCTTCTTATCACGCGCGCGACCCGCCAAATCTTTCATTTCATTGGCAATGGTTGAAAGCGTTTTTTGCTCAGCTTTGCGAACGATTGGCGTAATCAAGCCACCTTCGATGGATACGGCAACACCCACATCAACATGCTTGTGCTTGACCATATTATCGTCTGTCCAAGATACATTGGCATCCGGCACATCACGCAGCGCAAGCGCCATAGCTTTGATCACCATGTCATTAACGGAGATCTTGTAAGCTGGCTTGTCGTCTTTAACAGGCGCACCTTTATTAAGCTGGCTACGTAGAGCCAATAGTGCATCCAGTTCACAATCAGCAGACACATAGAAATGCGGTACGTTTTGCTTGGATTCTTGCAAACGAGACGCAATTGTTTTGCGCATGCCATCATGTTTGACGAGATCGTAAGACCCTTCTTCGAAGAGTTTCAAGACTTGCTCATCTGACATGGATGGTGGTTTAGACGCAGCCGGTGCTGCAGCAGGTGCTGCACTTGGTGCGGCCGCTGGTGCACTTGTGACTCCGCTGGCAATCGCAGCTTCAACATCACGCTTGATAATGCGACCTTTAGGGCCAGAGCCCGCAACAGCTGCGATATCAAGACCTGCATCTTTCGCAATGCGACGTGCAAGTGGCGATGAGAATACGCGAGATCCATCTGATGCAACAGGTGCTGCAGGAGCTGGCGCTGCAGCAGGTGCTGCTTTTGGAGCTTCTGCTTGCGGAGCCGGTGCTGCCGCTGGTGCAGGAGCCGCAGCTGGTGCGGGTGCTGCGCCCTCATCTTCGCCTGAGATTGTCGCGATGACTGAATTGACTTTCACGCCTTCAGTTCCAGCTTCAACAAGAAGCTCAAGGACTGTGCCTTCATCAACCGCTTCAACTTCCATTGTCGCTTTGTCGGTTTCAATTTCGGCGATGACATCGCCCGGTCCAATTTCATCACCTACTTTAACAAGCCAGGATGACAACGTGCCTTCTTCCATGGTCGGAGACAAGGCAGGCATGGTAATATTAATTGGCATAATCTTCCCTTCCCTTAGCTTGTGTACGTTACGGCTTTAACCGCGTCGATCACTTCACCCACATTTGGCAGAGCAAGTTTTTCCAAGTTTGCCGCATATGGCATTGGAACATCTTTACCTGCGATGGTGATGATTGGTGCATCAAGATAATCAAATGCTTGCTGCATCACGCGTGTTGCGATTTCAGAACCAACGGAACTTTGCGGGAAGCCTTCTTCCACAGTGACCAAGCGACCTGTTTTCTTAACAGATTCAATCACAGTTGGCAGATCCATTGGACGAATGGTTCGCAAGTCGATCAATTCAACATCGATGCCCATTTCAGCGAGTTCTTCAACAGCTTTCACCGCATAGGTCATACCAATACCGAAAGACACAACAGTTGCGTCTTTACCGGCTTTGTGAATACGCGCCTTACCAATTGGCAATACAAGATCATCAACCTTTGGGACATCAAACGTCTGACCATAGAGAATTTCGTTCTCAAGGAAGATCACAGGGTTTGGATCGCGGATCGCAGCTTTGAGCAAGCCTTTCGCATCAGCGGCTGTATAAGGCATAACAACCTTTAGACCTGGGATCTGGCTATACCATGCTGCATAACATTGCGAATGCTGAGCACCCACACGCGCCGCTGCACCATTTGGTCCGCGGAACACAATCGGCGCACCCATTTGGCCACCCGACATATAAAGTGTTTTCGCAGCTGAGTTGATGATGTGGTCAATTGCCTGCATGGCAAAGTTAAATGTCATGAACTCAACAATTGGCTTCAAACCAGCCATCGCAGCACCCACACCTACGCCGGCAAAACCGTGCTCAGTGATTGGCGTATCGATAACGCGACGTGCGCCGAATTCATCCAACAAGCCTTGCGTGATTTTATAAGCGCCTTGATATTCAGCAACTTCTTCACCCATGACGAAGACATCGTCATCTGAGCGCATTTCTTCAGCCATCGCTGAACCAAGCGCTTCACGCACAGTCATTGGCACCATTTCTGTGCCAGCTGGAATATCTGGATCCGATGCAACTTCAACAGCAATTGGCGCAGCAGCAACGGGTGCTGGGGCTTCAGCAGCAGGCGCAGCTTCTGGAGCCGGCGCTGCAGCAGGCGCAGACGCTTTACCGATGTCGTCAGCGCTTTCACCTTCTTCAAGCAGGACAGCAATCACTTCGTTGACTTTAACGTTTTCTGTACCGCCAGGCACCATGATCTTACCGATCACGCCTTCATCAACCGCTTCAACTTCCATTGTTGCTTTGTCTGTTTCAATTTCGGCTAAAATGTCGCCAGCTGATACGCTGTCGCCTTCATTTTTAAGCCATTTTGCAAGATTGCCTTCTTCCATTGTTGGAGACAAGGCAGGCATTAGAATTTCAATAGGCATTGGTAATGACCTCCCTTAAACCAAAATGTCTGTATAGAGCTCAGATGCATCTGGCTCTGGATCGTTTTGCGCAAAATCAGCACTGTCAGCAACAATTGCGCGGATGTCTTTATCGATGGCTTTCAGCTCATCTTCAGTGGCAAGGCCACCATCAAGCAAACGCTGCTTAACTTGCTCAATTGGATCCTGCTCTGAACGCATTTTCTGAACTTCGTCTTTTGTGCGGTATTTCGCAGGGTCAGACATTGAGTGACCGCGATAACGATATGTCATCATTTCAAGAATGATCGGGCCCTTGCCTGAGCGACCATGTTCAACAGCAGCTTCTGCTGCAGCATGCACTGCGCGCACATCCATTCCGTCAACTTGGTAACCTGGGATGTCAAATGCGGCACCACGGTCAGCAAAGTTTGTGTGTGCAGATGCACGAGATACGGCCGTACCCATGGCGTAGCGGTTATTCTCTACAATATAGATAACCGGAAGTTTCCAAAGAGACGCCATGTTAAAGCTCTCATAAACCTGCCCTTGGTTGGCTGCGCCATCACCAAAATAAGCGACAGAAACATGATCATTGCCGCGATATTTATTGGCGAAACCCAAACCTGTGCCGAGTGAAACTTGCGCTGCGACGATGCCGTGACCACCATAGAACTCTTTCTCTTTAGAGAACATGTGCATGGAACCACCTTTACCGCGGGAGTAACCACCCTGACGTCCGGTTAATTCTGCCATCACACCCCGTGCTGACATGCCTTTTGCCAGCATGTGACCATGATCGCGATAACCGGTGATAACCTGATCACCGTCTTTCAGCGCCATTTGCATGCCGACAACAACGGCTTCTTGACCAATATAAAGGTGACAGAAACCACCAATGGCACCCATGCCATATAATTGACCAGCTTTTTCCTCAAAGCGGCGGATCAAAAGCATCTCACGATAAGCGGAAAGTTCTGTTTCTTTGTCGAAATCACTAACGGACTGGCCGATTGCGGCTTTTTTAGTTGATGATTTGCGGGACGTCGACCGAGTGGTCTTTCGAGCAGCCATATATATCTCCCAAAGTTGCTGTTTGCGAGATCATATTTCAAATTTTAAATAACAGCAACAGTATTAATGCATAGCTGCTATTCGCACTAATACTATGTTTTATAAGGGATTTTTAATTATTAACTTGATTTCAGTTAATATTACTGATCTAAGTAGATTACGATTTCATCTTCGCGTGAAACTGCCAATAACTTGCGCGCACGCTCATCTAGCATGTCCGCTTCCATTGAGCCGTCACTCATTAATCTAACTTGCTTTTCAAGATATTGCTGTTGGGCAGAAAGCGCTTCCGCCTGCAATTGCAATTCGGCAATGCGATCTTGCATTTCTTTTCCAGAACGCAATCCATAGGTCCCTGTTACTGCATGATAAGCAAAATAACAGACACAACCCAACCCAAGCAAATACATCCCTGCTCGTAGGGCAATCATTTTTCGTTTAAAGCGAGTACGCATTACTAGACCTCGTGGTTAGTAATATCATCCATGATGATTAATTTAGTCTTATCAAATTGGAAAAAGCGCACAAAAAAAGCGGCTCGAAAGCCGCTTTTCAAATTCTATATAGAGACAAATACTAGCTGCGCAAAATAGAGCGACCAGCATAGACGGCTTGGGAACCAAGCTCTTCCTCAATGCGGATAAGCTGATTGTATTTTGCCAAGCGGTCGGAACGCGCTAATGAACCTGTTTTGATCTGACCGCAATTCGTTGCCACAGCCAAGTCTGAGATAGTCGCGTCTTCTGTTTCACCTGAACGGTGAGACATAACAGATGTGTAGCCAGCACGGTGAGCTGTCTCAACCGCATCTAATGTTTCAGACAAAGAACCAATTTGGTTTACTTTCACGAGGATTGAGTTGCCAACACCCATTTTAATACCGTCACGCAGACGAGATGAGTTTGTTACGAACAGATCATCACCCACCAGCTGACATTTAGAACCTGTCATTTCTGTTGACATTTTCCAACCGTCCCAATCGTCTTCAGCCATGCCGTCTTCGATAGAGATGATTGGGTATTTATTGACAAGCTCATCGAGGTAAGCTGCCATTTCGCCAGCGTCTAATGTACGCCCCTCGCCTTCAAGAACATATTTGCCGTCTTTGAAGAATTCAGTCGATGCACAATCTAGCGCCAAATACATGTCTTCGCCCGGCTTGTAGCCCGCTTTTTCAATAGAGGACATGATGAAATCAAGAGCAGCTGGTGCACTTTCGATATTTGGTGCAAAACCACCCTCATCACCAACACTTGTATTGTGACCGGCAGCTGATAGTTCTTTCTTAAGCGTGTGGAACACTTCAGAACCCATACGAACCGCGTCTGACAATGTATCAGCACCTACTGGCATAATCATGAATTCTTGGAAATCGATTGGGTTATCCGCATGCTCACCACCATTGATGATATTCATCATTGGAACTGGCAAAACATGTGCGCTTGGGCCACCAACATAACGGAACAATGGCAAACGTGCAGATTCTGCAGCAGCTTTAGAAACAGCAAGCGATACGCCCAAAATAGCGTTGGCGCCAAGGCGTGCTTTATTTGGTGTGCCATCAAGCTCGATCATCGCTTTATCAATAGCAATTTGCTCTTCAGCTTCCATGTCTACGATTGTGTCATAAATTTCGCCATTAACCGCGCCAACAGCTTTTTGAACACCTTTACCCAAGAAACGTGAGCCGCCATCGCGAAGTTCAACTGCTTCATGCGCGCCAGTTGAAGCACCAGATGGCACAGCTGCGCGTCCAAACGCTCCATCTTCGAGAGTTACGTCAACTTCAACAGTTGGGTTTCCTCGGCTATCAATGATTTCGCGGGCTTTAATATCCACAATGGATGTCATGGGTCGTTTTCCTTTTTGGATTATCGTCAAAAAACGAGATTATTTACGCAATACTGTCGTCGGACGTTTGTTAACTTGGGAGATTATGGGGCTGTCATACCAATAAGTACCAAAATTGCAAGATTGAGAGCGAAATCTCCGGTATTTTTCCTATTTTACACCGTTTAGCAGCTTATTTTGACATTCTAATTGCAGCCGTTCACCACCCAAAAATCCACCCTTGCGTAAGCTTCGGGCCTTAGGAATAGCAAGAGGAAATGGAATCGCACGTTCATGATTATGAGAATTATCGAACATGTGGATCGCAATAACGCAGACAGATTGAAATTATGACAAAGACAATCGCGGGACAACTCAGTCTATTTGGCACTATCATCATCCTTGGTATTTTAGCCTTGGTGGGCACTCAGCTCTATGCTTCAAAACAATTACAAGTGAACGGGCCTGTTTATCAGGACATTACTACAGGCAAAGATTTGCTTGCTGATGTGGCACCATCTCAGATGAATGTCACTGAAGCCTATATGCTGGCCAATGAGATGTTTGCGCATCCAACCCTGCGGGACGTCAACACCAAAAAGATTTTTGATCTCCGAAATATTTTCGATCAAAAGGTCTCTCTATGGCAACGTCGAGACTTATCCCCTGACATGCGATCAATGCTTGAAGAAAGCGTTCTACCCAAAAGCGATGCGTTTTGGAAAGCTCTAGATGGTGAGTTCATCCCAGCACTTCGAACGAATGATGATGTCGAAATCGTCATCGCGTTGGGTTCACTGTTAAACGCATTTCAATCCCAACAAGCAGCCATCGAACAATTTGTCGAAACTGCAAATGCTTCTCTCATCGCGACTGAACAATCAGCCGCATCTGAGGCCTTTATCTATGACATTGTCGTTTATGCGGTGATAACGCTTGCAATTATAATCATCCTGCTTGGGGTTTTGATGTTCCGCAAGAAGGCAATCAAGCCGTTAGCGGAAATCTCCAATTACATGGCCCTGTTGTCGCAAGAGGACTATTCACAAGAAACGCCATATACCGAACGTGTTGATGAAATTGGTGAAATTGCCAAATCTGTCACGCAACTCAAAGAAGCTGCCAAAGAGCGTCAAAAACTACGCGAAATGGCAGAGCATGAACGACAATTAAAAACGGATGAAGATGCCGCGCACCAAGTACGAGAAACCCAGGCTGCACAGGAACGGTCGCACTTTATTGCTGAGCTTTCTGATGGTCTGACGCAATTGTCTCGTGGCGATCTGACCCATCGCATTGAGCAAGAATTTGCACCTGAATTTGAACGGCTTCGGATTGCTTTTAATTCATCCATTGAGACATTGGCATCAACGCTTAAAGATGTGTCTGATGCTACGCGCGAAGTTCGTCATTCAGCAGATAGCGTAAATGTTTCATCAGATGATTTATCTCGCCGTACAGAACAACAGGCGGCTTCGCTTGAGCAGACTGCGGCGGCGCTTGATCAGGTTACAGCCACGGTTCGCCAATCGACCGATCAAGCCAATAAAGCCAGTGAAATTGTCACAGAGACCAAACATGGTGCGGAAAAATCAGGCGTTGTTGTGCGCAATGCGATTGATGCCATGACCAAGATTGAAGAATCTGCCACACAGATTTCACAAATTATCTCTGTGATTGATGAAATCGCTTTCCAAACCAATCTTTTAGCGCTTAATGCCGGTGTGGAAGCCGCGCGCGCTGGTGAAGCGGGCAAAGGTTTCGCAGTTGTTGCGCAAGAAGTGCGTGAACTTGCAGGTCGGACGACAAACGCTGCCAAAGAGATTAAAACGCTGATTGAAACGTCGTCTTCGCAGGTGGAAACCGGCGTATCTCTGGTCAATGACACGGGCTCTGCGCTGGTTGAAATTGAAGGCAATGTTGCATCCATCAATGATGTGATCCAATCGATCGTAACGGGCGCTCATGAGCAATCTACCGCGCTTGCGCAGATTAATTCGGCCGTTAATCAGATGGATCAGGTGACCCAACAAAATGCGACCATGGTGCAAGAGACGAACAAATCCTGCGAAGGCTTGATCGATCTATCCTCGCAGCTTGAAGGATTGATCCAGCGATTCCGCCTTACATCTGGGCGTCCATTTCAGAACCATAGTCACGGGCGTGAAAGCATGACACGGGAGGCTTATTCTGATCGACAAACAAATCGTAACTCTATGTATCGTGACCCTAGAGACGAAGATCGATCGGTACGCCCCGTCGATGATCAATATCGTCCAACCAGAACGACATCGGATTCCCCTGCCCGTTCTCTAGGTCGCAGATTAGCTGCGGGACTGGCAGGAGACAATCGCAATGAAGCATTAGATCGCAGCGCTTCTCACGATAATTGGGATGAATTTTGATCCATAAAAAAACGCCCTTACTGAGAAAGTCAGGGCGTTTTGATTTAATTCAATATGTTGTCTGAACTTACACCAAGCGCGATTGCGTGAGCGCAGCCTCAATGAAACTTGCAAACAGCGGATGCGGATCAAGCGGACGAGATTTTAGCTCTGGGTGATATTGCACACCAATAAACCAAGGATGATCTTCATATTCGATAGTTTCTGGCAAAACGCCATCAGGAGATAGACCAGAAAAGGTCAAGCCACATTCTTCTAGCTTCTCAACATAGCTCACATCTACCTCATAACGGTGTCTGTGACGCTCGGAAATGCTTTGAGAATTATAGATCTCAGAGATTTGCGTACCTTCTTTGAGTGACGCTGTGTAAGCGCCCAAACGCATTGTACCACCCAAATCACCGCTGGCAGAACGTTTTTCGAGTTGATTGCCTTTGAGCCATTCAGTCATCAAACCGACGATATTTGTGCCACCTTTATCAAATTCGCTGGAGGTTGCGTCTTCAATACCAGCCAAATTGCGCGCGGCTTCGAGCACAGCCATTTGCATACCCAGACAAATACCGAAATACGGCACTTTCTTCTCACGGGCAAAACGGGCAGCAGCGATCTTGCCTTCCGTTCCGCGCTCACCAAAGCCGCCAGGCACCAAAATGCCGTGGACCTTCTGAAGATAAGGCGCGGGATCTTCTTTCTCAAAGATTTCAGATTCAATCCACTGGAACTTAACCTTCACCTTATTGGCGATACCGCCATGATAAAGCGCTTCCATCAAAGATTTATAGGCATCTTTAAGGCCAGTATATTTGCCAACAATCGCAATCGTGACTTCACCTTCTGGCGACTTGATGCGTTTTGACACATCTTGCCAGGCTTCCAAACGCGGCGCAGGCGCTGGATCAATGCCAAAGGCTGCTAAAATCTCATCGTCCAGACCTTCTTCATGATAAGCCAAAGGCACATCATAAATGCTAGACACATCAAGTGCCTGAATTACAGCTGACGGACGAACATTACAGAAAAGCGATAATTTGCGACGCTCTTCTTCAGGAATTTCACGATCTGCACGCACGAGCAATATATCAGGTGCAATACCGAGCGCCTGTAGCTCCTTTACCGAATGCTGCGTTGGCTTGGTTTTTAACTCGCCTGCGGCCGCGATATAAGGCATTAATGTCAGATGTAGATAGATCGCGCTGTTACGCGGCAGATCATTCCCAAGCTGGCGAATGGCTTCCATAAATGGCATAGCCTCAATGTCACCCACTGTGCCGCCGATTTCGCACAAAACAAAATCATATCCTTCATTGCCATCAAGTACGAAGTCTTTGATTTCATTGGTCACATGCGGGATAACTTGCACAGTTGCGCCAAGATAATCACCCCGACGTTCTTTATCGATGATATCTTTATAGATCCGCCCTGTGGTGATGTTATCCATCTTCACAGCAGAACGTCCTGTAAAGCGCTCATAGTGACCTAAATCCAGGTCAGCTTCCGCGCCATCATCGGTGACAAAGACTTCACCGTGCTGAGTCGGGCTCATCGTGCCCGGATCAACATTCAAATAAGGGTCAAGTTTACGCAGCCGCACCCGATAACCACGAGCTTGCAGCAAAGCGCCTAAAGCAGCAGAAGCAACACCTTTTCCGAGGGAAGAAACCACGCCACCAGTTATAAATACATATCGTGCCATGGGATTGAAGCGATAGCCCGTTTTTACCGATTCCGCTAGCCCAAAAATTACTTGTCTTCATGTTTTTCTTGGAAAGACGAAAAATACCGAAAAAGTACGGGATTGATTTTGACATAAAAAAAGCCCGGCTTCATCAGCCGGGCTCTTAAATTCTTCTGCGTTGAGCGTTTAGTTTCCGGTTGGAACTGAAGGCTCTGTGCTCTCTGGCTCAGGTGTAATTGTTGTATCTGTACCGCCAAGCTGGTTCAAAATACCATTACCATCGCCTTGAGTTGTGGATTCGATCTGGTTCAAGATGCCAGAAGATGGATTGTTATTGGCTGCCAAGATGCCGAGCGCCAAAGATGTTGCAAAGAAGCCAGCGGCCAAAATGCCAGTCACACGTGTCAAAGCACTTGCTGCGCCACGGGCTGTCATTAAACCGCCACCGCTGCCGCCGCCGCCAATGCCAAGTCCGCCGCCTTCTGAACGCTGTAGCAAAACAACGCCGACAAGTGCGACAACAATCATCAAATGAACTACGATCAGTACCGTTTCCATAAATTCTTCCGATATCCTTGGGCTCGCCCGACAAACTAAGGGTCAAAACCACAAACTATAAAACTTTATCGCGGCTCCTTACACGAGCTTTGCAATATTTCCAAGCCCCAATTCAAATCCTTACCGAAATCAGGTTAAATTTGAACGGTTTCAACGCTCAGGCTAAGCTAGATTACCTGCTGTTGCCTTACAAATGGCAAGGAAGTCTTCTGATTTCAAGCTTGCACCGCCAACTAATGCGCCATCGACATTGGCAATTGCCATTAATTCAGCTGCATTTGATGGTTTCACGGATCCGCCATAGAGCAAACGCATCGCTTCACCTTCAGATTTAAATCGAGCCACCATTTCACCGCGCATAAAGGCATGGGCTTCTTCAACATCTTCATTGCTTGGCACCATTCCGGTTCCAATCGCCCAAACTGGCTCATAAGCAATTACGGTATTCTCGGCTGTCGCATTGGCTGGAACTGAACCTGCAAGCTGTGTTTTTAAAACATCAAGCGTTTTTCCAGATTTGCGCTCGTCTTCAGTTTCACCAATACAAACAATCGCAACAAGTCCTGCATCAATGGCGGCTTCAGCCTTTGCCAATACGTCAGAATCACTTTCGCCATGATCTGTACGGCGCTCTGAGTGACCAACAATGATTTGGGTGCCGAGGCAATCGGCAATCATTGGCGCTGAAATGTCACCCGTATGTGCACCGGATTTATTGGCATGACAATCCTGACCGCCAATTTGCAATGGCACATCTTCGCATAGCGTTGTGGCCACATATAAAAGCGTTGCGGGCGGGCAAAGCAGCATATCAATTTTTGCCAAAGCCTCATCTTCTGAGCTTTGCGCGATTTCATTGATTGTCCCAAGCGCATCGCGCAGGCCATTCATTTTCCAGTTTCCAGCCACAAGCGGTCGAATATTTGGGGTCATAATTTCCTCATGAATTTAAGTGATATGGCTTTGCGAACAAAGTTTTCGAGCATTCACTTACAAATATTTGATTTGCAGTGCAATAACCCTTCAATTCATATTACGTTTGGTCTAAAGGATATGCTGGAAATAAATTGATCATATCACATATAATAAAGATCAATAAGATTATGATATTGATGGAGAATACATAATGGATTTTTTAAGACGGGCGGCAAAAACATGGGTGGCAAAACTTTTGCTTATTCTATTGGTCGCGTCTTTTGGTGTTTGGGGGATCTCAGGCAGCTTGTTCGCAACGCAATCAAGCACGGTTGTAAGTGTCGGCGATGAGACCATCGGTCCAAACGAATTCTTGCTCGCTTATAACCAAACAATCGGCAACGTCTCTCAACGCATTGGTCGTCGTTTGACGACGGAAGAAGCGCGTGCCTTTGGTCTTGAAGAGCAAGTCTTCTCCAATCTTGCAACAAGTGCAGCTTTGAGCCAGCAAGCGGCTGATTTGAATTTGGGTCTATCTGAGAAGCGCCAGGCTGATATTCTTGCACAAGAACAAATTTTTCATGATCGCGTAACAGGACAATTTGACCAGGCTACATTCCGTTTGATTTTGCGTCAGGTTGGTATGACAGAAACTCAGTATTTGGAAAACAATGCCAAAACTGCAATCCGCCAGCAAATTGCCGATGCGGTATCTGACGGCCTGCAAGCGCCAACAACGCTGTTGAAAGCCTTGGCAGAATATCGCACCGAGATGCGCGATGTGGATTACATTGTTGTGAAACGTGATCTACTTGATGCTGTTGAAACGCCATCTGAAACGGTGTTGTCGTCCTACTTTGAAGACAACAAAGCCAATTATGCCGCTCCGGAGTTCCGTAAAGTCTCCTATGTTCGCTTGCTTGCGGAAGATATTATCGATCTTGATGCTGTGAGCGATGAATTGATCGCACAAGAATATGAAGCGCGTATCGGCACATATAGCACTGAAGAACAGCGTACGATTGATCAACTTCGTTTTGCTGATAAAGCTGCTGCAGAAGCAGCCCTTGCCAAACTTGAAGGTGGTCTGAGCTTTGACGATTTGGCAACTGAAGAAGGTAAAACTGCAAGCGATATCGCAATTGGCACGTTTACTAAGGATACAATGCCTGATCCGAGCTTGGCTGATGCTGCATTTGCAATTGCAGAAGATGGCGGCACATCGGGTGTTGTAGAAGGCACATTCGGCAACTTCATCTTACGCGCATCAAACATCGTGCCAGCTTCAACCCGCACATTGGATGAAGTGAAAGACGAAATCCGCCAAAATCTTGCACTTATTGCAGCCGGAGACACACTGCTCGACGTGCATGACGCTTACGAAGATGACAGAGCCAGTGGCATGACACTGAAAGAAGCGGCAGATAAACAAGGTCTCGCTGTCACGACGATCGAAATGGTTGATGCACAGGGTCTTGATAATGACGGTGTTGCAATCGAAGACATCCCGCAAGCGGGTCAATTGATTGCGCAAGCCTTTGAATCTGACATCGGTCTTGAAACTTTGCCGATTAATATCGGGACGGACGGATTTGTGTGGTTTGAAGTACAGGACATCTTCCCTGCGCGTGATCGCACTTTGGAAGAAGTTCGCTCAAAAGTTCAAGCTGACTGGACAGAGGCGCAAACCGCAACAGCGTTAGTTGATAAAGCAACAGAGTTGAAAAAACGTCTTGATGCAGGTGAAACTTTGCAGATGCTTGCCGATGAGTTGGCTCTGACGGTTGAAAAGAAGATTGATCTGACCCGCACAGGTTCAGATGCAGTCTTTGGTTCAGCCACCATTCAATCTGCGTTTGGAGGTCCTGAAGGTCTAACGGCAATTGCAAAAGACGCAACCGGCGAAAACGAAGTTCTGTTGAAAGTGGTCGCAGTGACAATTCCTGAGGCAAATTTGGAAGAAGATACAGCCTTGCAGGTTGCGCAAGCCGTTTCTTCATCAAACGCCGATGAAATTATGAGCCAAATGATTGCGAAAATACAAAACCAATATGGTGTTGTGGTGAACCGTGGCCTTGCGCAGCAGGCATTGGCACATAACTAACACTTGATATCGTACATTTGAGGGGAATGGCATGGCAGAATTAAAGCCATTTATTGGTCAAGTGGCTGAAGGCGGTCTGTTGAGCGTTGATGAAGCTCGTGAGGCGTTTAACGTCATCATGTCAGGTGATGCGACACCATCGCAAATCGGCGGCTTTTTGATGGCCTTGCGGATGCGCGGTGAAACGGTGGATGAAATCTCCGGTGCCGTTGCAGTGATGCGCGAAAAAATGCTGCCGGTGAAAGCACCTTCGGATGCCATTGATATTGTTGGTACGGGCGGCACGGGTTCAGGGAAATATAATATTTCAACCTGCACAGCCTTTGTTGTCGCTGGCTGCGGCGTTAAAATTGCTAAGCATGGCAACAAAGCGCTGTCATCAAAATCTGGTACTGCTGATTGCTTTAATGCGCTTGGCCTGAGCCTTGATCTTGACGTTAAAGGCGTTGAAACCTGCATCGAGGAAGCTGGCATTGGCTTCATGTTTGCGCCTAATCATCATTCTGCCATGCGCCATGTGGGCCCAACACGGGTGGAACTAGGCACACGCACGATCTTCAATTTGCTCGGACCGCTTTCCAATCCGGCGAATGTGAGCCGTCAATTGTTGGGTGTTTTCGACCCGCAATGGGTTGAACCGCTTGCCGAAGTGCTTAAAGATCGCGGTTCTACTTCTGTTTGGGTTGTGCATGGCGAAGGTCTGGATGAATTGACAACAACGGGACCTAGCCAAATTTCAGCGCTGAAAAACGGTGAAATCAAGAACTTCACGCTAACTCCGGAAGATGCGGGTCTTAAACGTGTCGACGTATCTGCACTGATCGGCGGAGACGGCGCCTATAACGCAAAGGCATTACGCGATGTGCTGGAAGGCGCTGACAATGCCTATCGCGAGATTGTTCTCCTTAATTCTGCTGCTTCTTTGATCGTTGCAGAAAAAACGGATGATATACGCGAGGGCGTCGAGATTGCAGCGAAATCTATCGACAATGGTGCGGCTTTATCGGTGCTTGAAAAACTGATTGCAACATCCAATAGACTGGTGGCTTAAGAGATAAATATGTCTGACATTTTACAGAAAATCGAAGCCTACAAGCGCATTGAAATTGAAGAAGCACAATCTGCTTTATCGCTTGATGAGCTCAAAGCGCAGATCAAGGATGTTGAAGCGCCCCGCGGCTTTATGCAGGCTCTTTTGGATAAGAAGGCTGCCGGGGACTATGGTCTGATTGCCGAGATTAAGAAAGCAAGTCCATCAAAAGGTTTGATCCGCGAAGATTTCAACCCGCCAGAACTTGCCAAAGCCTATGAAGCAGGCGGCGCAGCGTGTTTATCCGTATTAACCGATACGCCATCATTTCAAGGTGCACCGGAATATTTAACCGCAGCACGCGCGGCGTGTTCACTCCCTGCCCTGCGCAAGGACTTCATGTTTGTGCCGTATCAGGTTTACGAAGCACGTGCCTGGGGTGCGGATGCAATCTTAATCATTATGGCGAGCCTGTCTGATGATGAAGCAAAACGCCTTGAAGATTGTGCGCATGAGCTTGGCATGAATGCATTGATCGAGGTGCATGATGAGGAAGAAACCGAGCGTGCACTCAAACTCGATAGCCGCTTGTTGGGTGTAAACAACCGGAATTTGCGTACATTTGATGTTTCGCTATCGACGTCTGAACGTTTGGCATCCATGGTGCCCGATGATTATCTTCTGGTTGGTGAAAGCGGTATCTTTACCCATGAAGATTGTCAGCGCCTTGAAAAATCAAATATTTCGACCTTCTTGGTGGGTGAAAGCCTCATGCGCAAAGAAGACGTGACCTCTGCGACGAAAACGCTCCTCTTTGGGGATCAGGTTTCATGAGTGAGACCAAACTCACCCATTTAGCAGAAGATGGTTCTGCATCTATGGTGGATGTGGGTGATAAGGCTGAGACTGTGCGCGAAGCAATCGCAGAGGGCACAATCACCATGAAGGCTGAAACGCTCGAATTGATCCGCCAGGGCGACATGAAAAAAGGCGATGTGATTGGTGTTGCGCGCATTGCCGGCATTATGGCCGCCAAACAAACCTCCAACCTCATTCCACTATGTCATCCGCTAATGCTGACCAAAATAGCCGTTGATATTGAAGAAGACGCATCCCTACCCGGTTTGCGCGTTCAATCAACCGTTCGGCTTTCTGGCAAAACAGGTGTTGAAATGGAAGCACTGACGGCTTGTTCTGTGGCTTGTTTGACGATCTACGATATGGCAAAGGCTGCTGATAAGGGCATGGAAATCGGCGGGATTAAGCTGATTAAAAAAACCGGTGGCAAGTCTGGTGAATGGACCGCCGAGAACAAGGCGGGTTGACCAAATGGCTCTCTTACCCGTTGATCAAGCGCTGGAAAAGCTGTTAACAGGTGCTGAACCCAAAGGCACGGAAATGATGCCGATTTCGCAGCTACGCGGAAGAATATTAGCCACAGATTTAGTTTCTAAACGCACGCATCCGCCCTTTAATGCATCCGCAATGGACGGTTATGCTGTGAAATATAAAGATGCGAGCGAAATTGGTGCGACGCTCAAAGTTGTGGGCGAGTCTGCAGCTGGGCATGGGTTCCACGGAACATTTGAAGATGGCGAAACGGTGCGCATCTTCACCGGCGCGCCTGTGCCGTCTTCTGCAGATACGATCCTTATTCAAGAGAATACCGAAAAGCAGGGTGATGGCTTTGTGAAAGTCACCAGCCCTGCCCAGGCGAACAGACATATCCGACTAGCGGGCGTGGATTTTTCAAAAGACGATGTGCTCTTAAAGCAATTCCGCGAGATGGATTATTCAGCCATCACGCTTGCGGCCAGCATGAATTATGCAGAAGTTGAAGTCTTTCAAAAGCCTTTGATTTCCGTTTTAGCGACCGGCGATGAATTGGTGTCTCCCGGTGAAGAACCCGGACTTGATCAAATTATTGCCTCCAATGCGTATGGCGTGATGGCCATGTGCGAGAGCGCAGGTGCTGATATTTTGGACCTTGGCATTGCTCAAGACAAATTAGATGTCATCAAAGCTTCTGTCCAAAAAGCACTGGACAGCGAGACGGATATTTTAGTCACCATTGGCGGCGCGTCGGTCGGCGATCATGATTTGGTGCAACAAGCGCTGACTGAAATGGGGATGGAACTCAATTTCTGGAAAATAGCCATGCGTCCTGGCAAGCCGCTTATGTATGGCACACTCGGGAAGATGCGCGTGATGGGACTACCAGGCAATCCGGCATCGAGTTTGGTGACGGCATCACTGTTTTTAGCGCCGCTCGTGCGAAAACTCGCTGGACGTGAAACAATCACTCCTCAAACCACCGCCAAATTGACCGTTGACTTACCAGAGAATGATCATCGACAAGAATATATGCGTGCGCATATCGAAACAGATGAAAATGGCGACAAAACTGTCACACCATTTAAGCGTCAAGATTCGTCTCTAGTGCGCGTATTTGCCGATGCAAATGGTCTTTTGATTCGCCCACCACATGCAAAAGCTGCCGTAAAAGGCGAGATTTGTGACATCATTTTGTTCGAAAAATAAGATGCGTTGAATTTTTTTAGTACCCCAACGTAGCAAGCCCCATACCGCCAGATCATTGTATTCTACGATTGATGTTACCAAGAACAATGATTCAGTCCAAAGTAGACAAATTTTGTTTTTTATAACAATAACAAGCACTTACATATTGATACTTGTAGACAACACCCACAACCCTGTAAAAATACCTGCCAAATTCCGCTTATGTTCTGGTATAATTCTTCCTTTGTTCAACAAATACCAAAAATCATCTTGTCGGCATAAGATCAAATATTAATGATTTATTTACTATTGCAGAACACAAATAGAACATATATGCATTGTTCATGGTTTGTTTCTAACGCAATGAGGTTTTAAGATGTTGACACGCAAACAACAGGAACTGCTGTTTTTTATTCATGAGCGTATGAAAGAAACAGGTATTCCTCCCTCATTTGATGAAATGAAAGACGCGCTGGATCTTGCATCAAAATCAGGTATTCATCGTTTGATCACAGCGCTTGAAGAGCGCGGTTTTATCAAACGTTTGCCAAATAGAGCGCGTGCATTGGAAGTGATCAAATTGCCGGAAAGCTACCAGGCCACAACCCCGCCTCCCCGTGGGTTTAATCCAAGTGTCATTGAAGGCAGCAAAGACAAAGTTGAGCCTATCCGCTCCAAACCAGCTGAGCCTGTGGAAGACAATGGCTCTCTTAGCGTGCCGGTGATGGGTCGGATTGCTGCGGGTGTTCCCATTTCAGCCATTCAACACACAACGCACAACATTAATGTGCCGACAGACATGCTGAGCTCAGGCGACCACTATGCGCTCGAAGTTAAAGGCGACTCTATGATTGACGCCGGTATCTTCGACGGTGATACGGTTGTCATCAAGGACGCCAATAATGCCAATCCGGGTGATATCGTTGTTGCATTGGTTGATGATGAAGAAGCGACGCTTAAAAGATTCCGCCGCAAAGGTGCATCCATTGCGCTTGAAGCGGCTAACCCTGCCTATGAAACACGTATCTTTGGGCCTGACCGCGTTAAGGTACAAGGCAAGCTGGTCGGCCTTATTCGCCGCTATAACTAACCCGCCATTAAAACTAGGCTACATTTATACAGATCGCTTAATTTGCGGTCCGTTTTAGTGTTTGGCCATCGGGCAACCAATATTCATTTGCGCGCCAATTAAAATATCTTTGAATAGTCCAAGGACGAACAGCGTCACTGATCGCAGTCTCAACTCTAAAATTTTCAGAGTGGGAACCATCGAAATAAAACGCCATCGAACCACTTTCCTTAAGTTCATACCTACTGATGATGGTCTTTGAACTGCATTCAGTGCGCAATGTTCTATTGATGCCAAACGTTGCAATGATGATATCCGAGAATTTACACGCTTGATATAGATGTTCGGTTTTTCCAAGTGTGGCAATCAGAAGTTCATTCTTCATTTTTATGCAAAAATGCGTATTGAAGCATTTAAAGCGCCCGTCCCCATCCAGCATTCCTCGAATTTCATCCCGTTTAGGATTAGCTTGATCGAATTCTATCTGCGATGCAGTGATCTTTTGAGGCTTTTCCAATTCAAATAAAAAGGCACTCTGCCATTGTTCGGAGATAAAAGCGGACGGGCGCGATCGATTGACCTGCAAGACTTGCCCGTGTCGCACTCCGATCAACTTGCCGTCTTCGCTGATCAATATATCGGGGACAGGAACCGAAAGAATAGTCGAAAGCGACAATCCAATCCCCATAATCCCAAAACCCACAAGCCGTATGGATGTTCTCATCAAAACGAAGATGAGGAAACCTGCAACCAATATTGCGGTCACCGCTGGATGCGGTTTTCCAGTTTTGATTTCCCCGCCAAGAGCTGCCACCCACTCAGCAACATAAATGACCATTTCGATAGATTGCCCTAAACTTGGAAGGACCATCCATTCCAATCCATAGGGCATAACGAGCATGGATAAGAGCGCTACAGGCATAACCAGTAGTGTAACCACTGGCATAGCAAGTATATTACCCAATACGCCGTAGCTAGCGAGCTGATGAAAGTGAAAGCTTGAAAATATACCTGTCGCCAGCCCCGCAATAAGTGCGGTGAGACCAAGCCCGATTACAAATTGCAGAACCTTGTAGAAATATGTCTCCCTGAAATAGGAGCTCGAACTCGCATAGTTTTTCGCCTTTAAACGCGCCCAGGCTCCATAAATCGAAACAAGTGCCGTCGCTGCAGCAAATGACATTTGAAAGCCAGGCGTAGTTACCGCCGATGGTGAAATGACCACGATGATAATCGCGGCAATCGCAACATTGCGCAGTGTGATAACCGGTTTATCGAAAATGACAGCACCCAACATGATCACCAACATCAACCATGCGCGCTGAGCAGATATGGGTGCGCCTGAGATGACCAAATAGGATGAGGCTGCCAAAAGGGCAGCGAAAGCTGCGATCTTTTTGACTGGAATAGATTGAACCAATGATGGGAATAAGCTCAAAAACGCTCTGATTGTGACAAATAACGTTCCCGAGGCCAAAACCATATGTAGCCCTGAAATGGCGAGAATATGTGCAAGTCCAGCATTTCTGAGCGCGTCAACGGTCTCCTCGCTGATCGCCTTTTTGTCTGCAATAATTAAGGCTGATGCGATCGCGGCAGCATCACCGGTCAACTGGCTATTTATTCTGCTTGATATCCCAGCCTGAATTTGACCAATGAGCAACTCTAACCGACTTTCAAGCGGCAGGAGGGATGGTTCTGCATGTCCTGTGATTACGGGCGAACCCAAAACAAATCCGTAAGCACCGATATCATTGATATAAGCACCAAATGCGAAATCGTATCCACGAGGATAAACAGGACCAGACGGGCGAGTAAGCCGAACGCGGGCATCAATCATATCTCCAACATCTAGCGTGCCACCCTGCCCGCGCGCCACCAATTGGACTTTTTCTGGAGGGCGTGTGATCTGGGGTTGGGATGTCGAATGGATCAATATTTTGTATCGAGGCGAACCATTTGTACCAATACTCTTGGATAATATTGTTCCGTTTATATGTGTTGTCACATCAGTATCAATTAAGATCGTCGATTTATTCATCTCTATATTGGCGCAATACGCCCCAATGAAGAATGCGATGCAAAACCTTATGAGTGTCCGTGAACCCGTATTTATCCGTTGTAGAAGGACAAGAACTGCTATCAACAGGATAATCGGAATCAATAAAAAACCGTCAAAAATGTCCAGTTTCCGGCTGAAATTAAAGTAAGCGCCAAAAATTAAAAATACAGGTATACACAGGAAAGTGTGCCCAAAGGCTATTTCAGAGGCAAGTGATTGGTGGATATAGGTTTTCTGGTTGTGCAGCGATAAATTTTCAATTTTGTCAGCATGTGAATATCCAAACCTTATTTTACGCAATATAAACGATTTAGGTCGTTGAATTGCTCGATTATCGGCTAAATCCTGCTGTTTTTGCTCCACTTCAAACACAAGGCATAAATCCCGTTATTCAAGCATATTGAGAGATTACTTGGGAAATACTATCATAAGTTTTGTCAAGTAGTAAACTGAACGTAACAATAGTTTTACATAGGCCGTTTATAAATATTGCTCGTCAATCTTGGCAATGCGTAAGAAATCGTATAGCTAAAGCCCAAGCTTTTCTGAATGCACCGCAACATAACCCAATATTGCGCTGCCTAAGAACAAACGAAAGGACCTAATATGACCGATAAAAAAGCCACATTACATTTCGAAGGTAAGGAGCACGAATTTCCCGTCCGCTCTGGAACTTTGGGTCCTGACGTTATCGACATCAGCACTCTGTATAAACAAACTGGCGCGTTCACATTTGACCCAGGCTTCACATCCACTGGTTCATGTGATTCAGACATCACGTTCATCGATGGTGACAAAGGCATCTTGCTTCACCGCGGTTATCCTATTGAGCAATTGGCTGAACAAGGTGACTTCTTGGAAGTCTGTTATCTCCTGCTTTATGGTGAATTGCCAACAGCTGCGCAAAAAGAAGACTTTGACTATCGCGTAACACGCCACACAATGGTGCACGAGCAAATGTCACGCTTCTTCACAGGTTTCCGTCGTGATGCGCACCCGATGGCTGTTCTATGTGGTTGTGTGGGCGCTCTGTCTGCTTTCTATCACGATTCAACAGACATCACAGATCCGCACCAGCGTATGGTTGCGTCAATGCGCATGATCGCGAAATTACCGACATTGGCGGCTATGGCCTATAAATACCACATTGGTCAGCCATTTATCTATCCGCAAAACGATCTGGATTATGCATCTAACTTCTTGCGCATGTGTTTTGCTGTGCCTTGTGAAGATTACAAAGTAAATCCTGTTCTTGCCCGTGCGATGGACCGTATCTTTATCCTGCACGCCGATCATGAACAGAACGCTTCAACATCAACCGTTCGTCTTGCTGGTTCATCTGGTGCCAACCCATTTGCATGTATTGCAGCTGGTATTGCCTGTCTTTGGGGCCCAGCACATGGTGGTGCTAACGAAGCTGCGCTTAATATGCTCGCTGAAATCGGCAGTGTAGATCGTATTCCTGAATATGTTGCGCGCGCGAAAGACAAGGATGATCCATTCCGTCTGATGGGCTTTGGTCACCGCGTTTATAAAAACTACGATCCACGTGCGAAAATCATGCAAAAAACAACGCATGAGGTTCTCAACGAATTGGGCATTAAAGATGACCCATTGCTAGAAGTTGCCATGGAACTTGAGCGTATTGCGCTAACAGATGAATACTTCATCGAGAAGAAACTATATCCAAATATTGATTTCTACTCTGGCATTACGTTGAAAGCACTTGGCTTCCCAACAACAATGTTCACAGTGCTATTTGCATTGGCACGTACAGTTGGCTGGATCGCTCAGTGGAAAGAAATGATCGAAGACCCAAGCCAGCGTATTGGCCGTCCTCGTCAGCTTTATACAGGTCAAGCAAGCCGTGACTACGTGCCGGTGATCAAAAGATAATTTATTTTATCAATAAGCATTTCAAACTCCGCATTTTAAAAAGATGCGGAGTTTTTTTATTTTAGGTGTTCGATAACAATACGCGCACCGTGTTCACTCGGCGGCTGTTCAACGCTCATCCGTTCGTAAACAAGATCAAAGGCTTCAAGCATTGCCGCGCGCTGTAAGGTGTCGTTTGATAATCTATGAAGTTGTCGCGCCAAGACACCTGGCTGAGCATAGGCATCAAAAAACTCTGGAACCGCTTGATAATCAACGATCCAATTTGGGAGTGCAGCACTCCATAATTCAAGTTTCTTGTGAAGCTGCTTAAATATAAAATCAATCTTATACATTGAAATGCATGGCACGCGTGCGATCGCCAACTCGAGCAATATTGTGCCTGACACAGCCAAAGCAGCATCTGCTTTGGAAAAGGCATCCCATTTATCAGCCTCACCAACAATCAATTCTACATTAAATGGCCAGGAACTAAGCTCTTTTTGCAAACGCTCCTCAAAGCGCGCGATGGTTGGTAGTATAAATTGGGTTTGCGGTTCAAATTTCAAATATTCAATTGCTGATTTCTGAATTGTCTCAAGATTTTTATCCAGCTCGCTGTTTCGCGACCCTGGCAAGAGCAAGATAGTCTTTTGGTCCGAATATTTATGTTTTAACTGCTTTTTTCGGCAGTCTTGCGCCGCGGCATTTTCCATCAATCGATGGCCTATATATGTGATGGACGGGCCCGAGAGCTGCTCGACAATTTCCGGTTCGAAAGGCAGAATACTAAGAATATGATTGATATATCCGCGCATTTTTACAGCGCGTTCGGGCTTCCAAGCCCACACTGTTGGGCAGACATAGTTGATAATTGGAAGGTCAGGCTTCTTCTCATGAACTAATTTTGCAACTCGATGCGTAAAATCTGGACTATCAACAATTATGAAGATATCTGGGTCAAAATCGATAATAGCATTCGCAGTTTGCCGAATGCGCCATAATAATTTTGGCAGTTTTGCAATCACAGCCGAAATACCCATGATGGAAAGTTCTGAATAGTCAAAAAGCGGTTTTAATCCCTGTGACACAAGCGCAGGTCCACCAACTCCCATAAGTTCAATATCTTGCTGAGAATGTGCATGGAGCTGGGTCTTAAGCGCCGAAATCAATTCCCCTGCTAAAAGGTCACCAGACACTTCACCTGCGATTATGGCTACTTTCACTGGCTTCATGAAGACGCCTTTCGAGTTATTCCCGCAACAAACAATCCATACTTATCTGCTTCTTTTATCACATTTTCCTTATCTAAGATAAACGAGCGACCCGCTTCAACAGCAATGCCCGCTAGGCCAGCTTTATAAGCATTGTGTACGCTCATGGGACCTATCGTTGGCAGATCAGCGCGCCTATCTTGCTGCGGTTTGCATAGCTTGACCAGCACCCCGCTACCACCGTTTAATCTGTTGGCGTGGTTTTGATCTGCAATTTTCGCAAGCATGGCATCTGTGCCATTGGCATCTTCTGTAGCGATGACCTTGCCATTTATCGCCACAGCCGCCTGCCCTTTATCGTCAAGCCCCAACTGAGAAGCGGCGGTGGCTGCGATATCAATATCGACCTGATCTATTTTTGAAATGCCAGTAACACCAAGCACGCCCTCCGCTGCAAGTAGGTTTGGAACAACGTCCTGCGCTCCAACAACTTCTACTCCGTGCATTTCAAACAGTTTGATCGTTGTGCGCAGAAGAGCATCATCACCACCAGCAAGAATATCCTTAAGCAATTTTGGAAATGAAAACAGCATCTTAAGCGTGATTCTGATATCAGAAATCTTGGGCCGATTGCGAATGCCCCCGGCTAAAACGACACGATCTATATTTTGATTTTTTAGTGATTTTGCGACCTGAGCAAAATTAGCAATCGGCAATTCTTTATGTTCAAAATCGCTCCAATCGTAATCAGCTTCACCAGTTATGGCGATAATAAAAGGATCAATACCCTGCTCTCGCGCCGCTAATGCAACATCAACTGGTAGCCGGCCAGAACCAGCAATGATCGCCAGCCGAGCGTCGCCATTTTTGTTATGCGACGAGTGGCTTATCATGGGACTAGTCCTGCGACTTATGGGACAATCTTGCCGTAATCAGGCCCCGTTTGCTGTCCGTTGTAATAAAATCGTGGATGTCTGTTTCAGCTTCACCCAGTTGTGACGGATCAATTTCAGAAAGACGCTCTTTAAAGGTGCCTTTGCCGTCAAAAACGCGCTTCACAAATCGTCTAATATCTAAGATTTGTTGTTTTTCATATCCTGCGCGTTTTAAACCAATGACATTTAGCCCCATCAACTCGCCAGGAACACCATCTGCCATGCCAAAAGGAATAACGTCATTTTTTGCAATGCACAGACCGCCGATAAAGGCATGGTGGCCCACTCTGACGAATTGGTGGACACCAGCACCACCGCCCATAATGACATTGTTACCCACTTCAACATGGCCACCTAGCATGACATTGTTGGACAGGATAATGTTATCTCCAAGGCGACAATCATGACCGACGTGAGAATTGACCAGAAACAGGCAATTGTTACCCACAACAGTCTTATTTCCGGCATCTGGCATGCCAGTATTCATGGTCACGCTTTCGCGAATTTCGCAGTTTTCACCAATGATAAGTTCGGTATCTTCACCCTTATAGTGAACATTTTGTGGCTCTGTGCCCAGAATGGCATGCGAGAAAATAGAACAACCAGCCCCAATGGTTGTATTGCCATCAATCACAACATGGCTGCGAATGGTTACATTCGCACCAAGCTTTACTTTAGGTCCAATAATGCTGAAAGGACCAATCTTACAGCCCTCGCCAATAATTGCTCCATCTTCAACAATTGCTGTTGGATGGATATCCGCCGCAGCTCCACCCATTACTCAGCACTTTCATTGGCAACAAGCATGGCGCCAATGTCAGCTTCAGCTACCTTTGCGCCATCGACAATCGCATCGCAATGGAATTTCCAAATATTTCCGCGTTTCTTGGTTTTTTGAACATGTAGTTCAAGAACATCGCCGGGAACGACCGGCTTACGGAAACGCGCATTATCGATGGTCATGAAATAAACCACATCGGCCTCAATTTCAGCTGCCATCATGCAAATTGCACCCGCAGCTTGCGCCATACCTTCAATAATCAAGACACCCGGCATGACCGGCTGACCAGGAAAATGGCCAGTAAAATGCGGTTCATTCATGGTGACATTTTTAATGCCGATAGCGGAATTATCACCATCAATGTCGATGATTTTATCAACCAGCAAAAATGGATATCGGTGTGGGAGTAGCTCCAATATTTTTTGAATATCCGCTGATCCAAGCGTTTTTACGTCACCGTCACTCATCTTTTTGTCCTTCTTTTTTATATTTACCACGCCCAAACGCACGCGCATTGATATCGGCCACATCTCGCAAAAACGCTGTCATTGGACGCGCAGGTATACCGCCCCAGCGCGCGCCTTCAGGCACATCGGTCGCAACAGCACTTGTTGCTGCTATTTGGGCACGATCGCCTACCGTTACATGGCCTACGATACCAGCTGCACCTCCGACCAAAACAAAATCACCAAGTGTCGCACTGCCGGCAATACCAACTTGCGAAACAATAATACAATGGCGCCCGATGCGGACATTATGCGCAATTTGCACTAGATTATCGATCTTTGTGCCTTCGCCAATAACAGTATCATCCATAGCGCCGCGATCAATCGTAGTATTAGCACCAATATCGACACTGTCTTGAATAATCACGCGCCCAATCTGATGGATCTTGTGATGCCCGTCTTGATCAGACACATAGCCAAAGCCTTCCTGACCAATGCGTGCGCCGGCATGGATTGTCACCTTATTGCCAATAAGAGCGTTTGCTATGCTTACATTTGCACCAATTGAGCAGTTTCGACCAATTTGTACACCCTTACCAACAACAGCATTAGCGCATATAAGCGAACCAGACCCAATATTGACATCTGCCCCAATCACAGCTCCATCTTCAACGATCACATCATCTTCGAGCGTCGCTGAAGCATCGACATTTGCATTGGGAGAGATATTGGTGGAATTCCCGCATGCTGAAGCACCGGCAGCTGTTGGATAAAAATGATTGAGAATTTGCGCGAAAGCTTTCTGCGGGTTAGCGGCAACAAGCACGAGTTTATCTTCACCAATTCGCGACGCTAAAGCCTTGTTACTAAACAAGACTTTGACGTCTGAACCGTCCAGAAGATCTAAGGATTTTCGTGAATTAATGAAGCTAATTTCATCCGCTTTTGCACGCGCAAGTGGAGCGACATCGCTGATCGTAATATTCTCAAAATCGGAAGATGAAGGTTCTGAACCTGTTATTGAGATAATTTCGTGAACTGTAAGTGCACTTGTAGGAGAAAAGAATTTATTTTCCATAACAAGTTGCCACCCACAGCCAACTAAATCTATCTGTATCGATTAACTAAGAAACTTAGAATCTCGATGTTGCACCGAAGCCAAACTTCTTGATTTTATCGTTAGCTTCTTTAGCAACTGGCTCAGCGTAGTAAACGCGTAGCGGACCAAATGGTGACGCCCAAGTGATACCCGCACCCACAGATGCACGCCATTCCATATCTGTACCACTAATTGTTTGTGCGCCGAGATCAGAAGCAGAGATATCTGTTCCATATAGCGTTGCCGCATCCGCGAAGATATTAAATCTTAAACCAAGATCACGCGAAAGCGCGGGGAAAGGTGCGCTCACTTCTGCGCTTGCATTAAAGTATGTCGTACCACCCACAGATGAGTTCGATGCATCATTAACAGTTGGTCCAATACCCTTTGTGTCAAATCCACGAATGGTTTCACCACCTAGATAGAAGTGTTCAAACACACTTAGACCACCACTGGTCGGTGCAACATGTCCAGCACCCACTGATATATTCGCAACGAGATCCGCAGCTTCTGATACAACATCGTAATATGATGCTTTTGCCGTTGTACGAATGAATTTTTCATCGCCACCTAAACCAGCGAATTCTTGAGACACACGTACCGCGTATCCTTCACGTGTAAAGGTTTCATCGTCAAAGTCTTTATATGTGACAGTATAACCGAGAGAAGATTTTGTTCTCTCACCTTGATTAATAATCGCCTGCTCAGGATTTGACGTTGATGTACCGCCTGCACTGAACTCTTGTAGATTGTAGTTATAGTTTGCAGCAAGTGTCAGGTTTTCTGTCAACGGCGCAGCAATATGGAGCTTTGTACCCGTATCCAAGCCAGTATAACCAGAATTTGATGTATCTTCTTTTCTGAAGATATCAAAGCCTGCTGCCAAACGATAACCAAGGAAATAAGGTTCAGTGAATGACAACTGATACTCTTGCGAATCTTCACCACGACCAGCCGAAATTTTGATAAATTGTCCGCGACCAAGGAAGTTGCGCTCAGTAATTGAAACATCAGCTGATGCACCAGTTGTGTTGGAATAACCACCACCAATACCAAATTCACCAGTAGGTTGATCTGTAACATTGACCACCAAAATCACACGATCTGCTTCAGAACCCGCACGAGTTGAGATGTCAACATTAGAGAAATACCCCAATGCATTCAAACGCTTAGTTGCTTGACGCAATAGCACCTGGTTAAATGGATCACCTTCACTGATGTCAAACTCACGACGGATTACATAATCACGTGTGCGAGTATTACCAATGATTTCGATACGCTCCACATATGCGCGTGGGCCTTCATCGACCAAATAGTCGACAGAAATCGTACGACCTGAGAAATCGCGATCACCGCGTGGTGTAATCTGAGCAAATGGGAAGCCTTGATTAGCGACCTCATCAGCGATAGCGGCGATTGTATCTTCGACCTTGCTTGCGCTGTATGTGCTGCCGGTACGGCTCTTAATCACGCGCGCTAAAGATTCTTCATCAATGTTTGGAATTGTGCTATCGATCGTGATCGCACCAAAGTCATATTTCTCACCTTCGTCCACTGTATAAGTGATGCTGTAATTATTTGACGCTTCATCAAGTTCAGCAAACGATGAGATTACGCGGAAATCAGCGTAGCCACGATCATAGTAGAAGCTGCGTAGCAATTCTTCATCCGCACGAAGCTTATCTTCATCGTAGATATCTTTACGGATTAAGAAACTTAAAAAGTTAGAACGCTTTGTAGAAACGACATCAGCAAGACGACCGTTTGAGAATGCATTATTGCCAACGAAGTTAATAGATGAAATCTTCGTCCGGTCGCCTTCATTGACCTGAAACGCGATATTCACGCGTCCATCACCCAACTGCACAACTTGGGTTGTCACAGAAGCATCTTCACGACCAATACCAGCATATGCATCTTCAATAGCTGCAATATCAGCACCGATGAGCAATTCGTTGTAGGGCCCTAGAGGCTTGGTCTGAACAATCGTTGCTAAACGGTTATCTTTGATCTTTTTATTGCCGTTGAAAATAATCTGATTGACAATTTGGTTTTCATCAACGGTTACAACAAGGCTTCCACCTGAAACGCCAATTCGCACATCAGAGAACAATCCGGTTCCAAACAAGCGTTTAACAGAATCATCAATATCGTCATTATCGAAGTTCCGACCTGGTGAGATAGTAATGTTATTAATAATTGTTCCGTCATCGACGCGCGAATTGCCGCGAACGACAATACGGCTAATTGAAGCGGCTTCTGCAATTGTGGTCATCGCAATGGTTGCTGTACCCACACCGGAGATCGCGATACCTGTTGATAATGCAGCAGCTGAAACAGCACTCAATAAGCGGGAACGAAACTTCATCGACCAAACTACCTTCTTCTTAACCATGCGCTTTAAGACAAGCGGCAAACGCGTCAGAAACGAATTTCTGACTCGAAACAATACGTATTTAAAACTCTTTTGCTCTACAAGCAAGGAAAAGTGTTAAATTCCGTTTACTTAATCTATCATTTTTAATCAATGCTCGGAAGAAGAATTGAATAGAGTAAACAGTCTATTAACGCAGAATCGCTGAAAGCGCTGTAAAACTGTTGTTTTGCCGCAACTATTGCTCCTGCGGCACCTCACAACCGTGGTTGAACAAAGATGTCACATCGTTAAATGTTGTGAACAACATCAAGGATAAAATCAGCATTATTCCCACCCGGAAGGCATATTCTTGCGCGCGTGGGCTCACCGGACGCCCAAGAATCGCCTCAATCGCATAAAAAACAAGGTGTCCACCGTCCAATATTGGCACAGGCATCAGGTTCAAGAGGCCAATCGAGAGTGAAATGATTGCGATAAGCTGTATAACCGCAACGATCCCCAATGTTGCCACCTGCCCTGACATTTTGGAAATCCCAATCGGGCCACTTAGCTGAGACGCACTTTCACGACCTACAAAGATGTTCCCGATATAGTCAAAAGTACGGGTGACAATAAACCAACTTTCAGAAAATGCCTGACCAACTGCACCCACAACGCCGAATTCTAACCGCCGAGAATTACTTTCATCGGGCACCACAACAACGCCCATAATTCCTTCTTCTATTTTGTTGCAGAAGCGATCTTCTGTAATCTTTCGATCTGGAATGAGTGAGATGACCTGCTCTGTTCCACCACGATTGATCGTGATATCAACCTCTGTTTCCGGGCGCGATGAAATATACCGTTTCACATCGTTAAAGACGCTGATATCAATCCCATCAACCGATACAAATAAGTCTCCAGGCTGTAATCCAGCTGCTTCTGCCGGCGATTCAGCGACGACCTGACTGATGATCGGATCTGTCGTTTGTTTGCCATAGATTGTGAAAAAAGCGGTAAAAATCACGATAGTGAGAATGAAATTAGCCATCGGGCCAGCAAGTACAGTCAGTGATCTGCGCAAAACGGATGCATGATGAAACGATCTCGCTTTATCTGCGTCAGACATTTCTTGCAGTTCTTCACCATCCGGCATGGAAGCTGCGTTTTCATCGCCAAAAAACTTCACATATCCGCCAAGCGGGATCATTGCGACACGCCAGCGCGTTCCGTCTTTTCCGTCAAAACCCCAAATTTCTTTTCCAAATCCAATAGAAAATGTGGTCGCATAGATGCCGCACCATCGCCCAACCAGATAATGACCCATTTCGTGAATGAACACGACGACAGATAAAATCAAAATGAAAACGAGAATATTTCCAGTAAAAATGGAGAAGATTGAATTGAGTATATCCATGAAAACTTTCCGCCAAATGGGCGAATATGAATTGAATTAATCACAAACCGAGTAGGTGAATTGCTAGCACATGCGAGGCATCTGTACCAGCATAAAACTGATCTGCAAGGGCGATCAAAAATGCCGCAACCGACGCAAATATCATTCCATCCAATCGATCCATAAAACCGCCATGACCAGGAATGAGATTACTGGAATCTTTCACACCAAAACGGCGTTTGATCCAAGATTCAAACAAATCACCTATTTGGCTTGAGATCGATAAAATAACTGCAATGATTGGCACATAGTAGCCACCGCCACTGCTGATCAACAAAACAACACAAATCCCTGCCCCAACACCAGCAATTAACCCAAATATTGCTCCTGACCAGGTTTTGCCAGGTGATATTGAAGGCGCTAGCTTGGGACCGCCGAGAGATTTACCACAAAAATATGCGAAAATATCCGTTGCCCAAACAACCACAAAGACAAAGATAATCGCAAATAATCCCATTTGGTCGTAAAAGCCTGCGGTCTCATCTCCGCGCAATTCGGTAAAAGCAAGGATTGGCAATCCTGAATATATCGTTCCACCAAAAACCCAGAGGTTTTTTGCTTTCGCCCAGCCCATTACGGCCGCTAATAATGCGCCAATGCCCAAGCTCAATAAGGCCAATTCGAGCATAGAAAACAAGATATTTACACTGACAACCGTCAGTGTCAGCCAACCTATAAAGTTGACGAGCGGCTGACGTTTTGCAGTTCGGGTGATTTTGCTCCACTCATAAAAAAGCAAGAAACCAACAATCACGACCAATCCCGCAAAGAAGACACCACCCCACCAAGTGACAACCAATGTGATTGCACCCAAAATTATCGCAGAAATAATTCGTAGCTTTAACTCGCGGGACATCTAAGCAGCCAAACCCGGAGTTAGCTTCGCCGATAATGTGTGATTAATAAACAACATTTGCGCTCCCTCTGGAACGCTAAGTTACACACTAACATATGGGTTGAAAACAACTTAAAGCGCTTCATCCTCAAGAAGTTGCTATAAGTTTGGCACTTTCAATACCACCATAGCGACGTTCTCGCTGACAATAAGCGCTCAACGCGCGATGGAAGACATCTTTGGTAAAGTCGGGCCAAAGTTCTTCAACAAAAACAAACTCAGAATAAGCCGCTTGCCATAAAAGGAAATTGGATAATCTTTGTTCACCGCTTGAGCGAATGATGAGATCTGGATCAGGCACATCGCAGGTATCAAGATAGCTGATGATCTTCTCTTCATTGACATTCTCGGGCAATAAAGTGCCCGATCTCACGTCTTCAGCAAGGCGTTTTGTTGCCCGTGCGATCTCATCTCGCGCACCATAATTAAAAGCGATGACAAGATTTAAGCCATCATTTTGGCGGGTATTATCTTCCGCTTCCACCAATAGATCGAGAATATCGGATTGCAAATTATCACGCGCTCCGATGACCCGGACGCGCACATTTTCGCTCCGCAATTCTGCCAGATCGCGTTTAATGAACTTCTTCAAAAGGCCCATTAAAAAGCCGACTTCTTCTTGAGGTCGACGCCAGTTTTCTGATGAAAACGCAAATAATGTGAGGTATTGGATGCCAGCCTCGCCAGCTGTGCGGACGACCTGTCGTAACGTTTCAACACCTTTTTGGTGACCTGCACTTCGTGATAATCCGCGTGCTTTAGCCCATCGGCCATTGCCATCCATAATGATGGCAACATGTTGTGGCGTATTAGTTTTGTTCGCTGATTGCATAAAAAGCGTCCGGCCCCACGATGGAAATTAAACTGTCATAATCTCGGTTTCTTTTTCCGATAACAGCGTGTCGACTGTTTTGATTGTATCGTCAGTTATCTTTTGAACATTATCAGATTCAGAATGAGCTTCATCCTTGCCAATGTCACCATCCTTTTCGGCTTTTTTAAGGCTGTCCATGCCATCGCGACGAACATGGCGAATGGCAACCTTTGCGTTTTCCGCATAACCATTGGCGATTTTAACCAACTCTTTGCGGCGCTCTTCGTTCAAATCCGGCAATGGCAAACGTAGATTTTGACCATCAGTGATAGGATTAAAACCAAGATTTGCTTCGCGAATGCCTTTTTCAACCGCAGACACCATGCTTTTGTCCCATACAGTGACAGACAACATACGTGGCTCAGGAACAGAAATATTAGACACAGTATTGAGCGGCACTTTAGAGCCATATGCATCGACCATGACAGGATCGAGCAGATTTGCAGATGCACGCCCGGTTCGCAAAGCAGCTATATCGGACTTAAATGCGTTTACAGCACCATCCATACGACGTTTCAAATCATTTAAATCTACACCGGCCATCTTTGCCTCCAACATTCCTCAAAAACTTATGCAATTTCTCAATTGCAGGTTTATTTATCACGCACAATCGTTGAACGTCCACCACCTTTTACGATTTGGGCAAAACCACCCTTTTCGTGTATAGAAAAGACAACAATTGGCAAATTATTTTCCTGCGCCAGCGCAACAGCGGCCGTGTCCATCACGGAAAGGCCTTTTTCCAGCACAACATCGTGTGTGAGTTCTTCATAACGGGTCGCATCTGGCGAGGTTTTGGGATCTGCGGAGTAGATGCCATCCACCTGAGTTCCCTTAAAGATTGCATCCGCACCCATTTCAGCCGCGCGCAATGCGGCAGCGGTATCTGTTGTTAAGAACGGATTGCCAGTACCACCTGCAAAAATAACAACACGACCTTTGTTCAGGTGGTGTTGCGCTGCACGTTGGGAGAAGCTTTGACAAAGTTCAGGCATTGCAATGGCTGACAAGACTTCCGTCTCGACACCGAGCTTGCGTAGCGAGGTCGCCAGTGCCAACGCGTTGATGACAGTTGCGAGCATTCCCATATGGTCACCCGTAACCCGATCTCCGCCTTTAGATGCAACAGCGACGCCGCGGAAAATGTTACCACCGCCAACAACCACGCTGACTTCAACCCCCATATTGTGAACTTCAGCAATATCGCCCGCAATACGATCCGCTACATTCACATCAATCCCAAATCCTTGATCACCCATAAGCGCTTCACCTGAAGCTTTGAATAATACCCGTTTGTAGATTGGTTCTTCTGACATTTGGCACCCTTTATCGTCAGTCATTGTCCGCAAGAGGAGAGATTCGGCATCTCACATATATTTCGATATTCCCGATACACCAAGGGCACCGCGTTGTCACGCGATGCCCTCGATAAATCATAAGAAGTTTTTCGCAATTAAACGAAAATTAGCCTTTGGCTGTTGCAGCAACTTCAGCTGCAAAATCTTCTTCTTCTTTTTCAACGCCTTCACCAAGTAGCAAGCGAGCCATGCCAGTTACAGCAATTGGCGCACCAACTTCTGCCTCAGCAGCTTTCACAGCTTCTGCAACAGTTTGGTCTGGGTTCATAACGAATTGCTGAGACATAAGTGCAACTTCTTGGAAGAATTTACGCATACGGCCTTCAACCATTTTTTCAGCAATATTGTCTGGTTTGCCAGATTCTTTAGCTTGCTCAAGGAATACTTGACGCTCGCGCTCAGCAACATCCTTGTCAACTTCTTCAGATGTCACAGCCAGAGGGCTTGTTGCTGCAATGTGCATTGCAACCTGACGGCCAACTGCTGCTAGTTTTTCTGCGTCGCCTTCTGATTCAAGTGCAACAAGAACACCCAATTTACCAAGACGGTCTGTCACTGCATTGTGGATGTAAGATGCAACAACACCAGAGCCTACAGACAATTTCGCGGAACGACGAAGTGTCATGTTCTCACCGATTGTGCCGATAGCGCCCTTAACTTCTTCTTCAACAGTTTTACCTGAAGGGTGACCAGCTGCCAAAATTGCTTCAACTGAACCGTCTGTTGACAATGCTGTGTCCGCGATTGAGTTAACCAATGATTGGAATTCGTCGTTTTTCGCAACAAAGTCTGTTTCAGAGTTGAGTTCGATAACAACTGCTGAATTACCTTCGCTTGCAATACCAACAAGACCTTCAGCCGCTGTACGACCAGATTTTTTGTCAGCTTTTGCGATACCTTTTGCGCGCAACCAGTCGATTGCAGCTTCCATGTCGCCGCCAGCTTCTGTTAGCGCTTTTTTACAGTCCATCATACCTGCGCCAGATTTTTCGCGCAGTTCTTTAACCATTGCTGCTGTGATGCTCATAATAGCCTCTTTTTGCCAGAATATTGAAATGTCGAGAAAAGTTTCAACACATCATATAGATACTATTCGTACCGTTTCAAATCTCAGTACATAAGTACTGTCTCAAATTTACGACATTGGCGGCTGCTTAGATCGCTTGCCGCCAAAATCGTTATCAAACAAGTGCTGTCTTAAGATGCAGCTGGTGCTTCTTCAGCTGCTGGCTCTTCTGCAAGAGCTTCTTCAGCAGGTGCTTCAACTTGTGCACCCAAATCAACGCCAGAAGCGCCTTGCTGACGCGCGATACCATCGATACATGCGCGAGATACAAGATCACAATAAAGCGAAATTGAACGTGCCGCATCGTCGTTACCTGGAATTGGGAAATCAACGATGTCTGGGTCACAGTTGGAATCAACGATCGCAACAACTGGGATGCCAAGACGTTTAGCTTCTTGAATTGCGATGCCTTCTTTATTTGTGTCGATCACAAAAATAAGGTCAGGTGTACCACCCATATCGCGGATACCGCCCAAAGCACGGTTTAGCTTTTCGCGCTCGCGCTCAAGGTTCAAACGTTCTTTCTTAGTGAAGCCTGATGCATCACCTGAAAGCAATTCGTCGAGCTTGCGAAGACGTGAAATTGAGTTGGAAATTGTTTTCCAGTTCGTCAACATACCACCAAGCCAACGTGCATTGACGTAGTATTGAGCTGATTCTTCAGCAGCTTTTGCAACGATTTCAGATGCTTGACGCTTTGTACCAACGAAAAGTACGCGACCGCCTTTTGCAACTGTGTCAGACACAAGCTGCAATGCATTTGAAAGCATTGGGTATGTTTGACCAAGGTCAATGATGTGAATATTGTTGCGCTCACCAAAGATGAACTTTTTCATTTTAGGGTTCCAGCGGTGTGTCTGGTGCCCAAAGTGCACGCCTGCCTCTAGCAATTGGCGCATTGAAAAACTAGGCATTGCCATGTCTTTATCTCCTTTACCGGTTATACCTCTGCAGATAGAAGCAATCTCTTGCCACCGGGCGGAATGGAACGGATTTCTCCCCGAACAATCCCAAATCTGCATGTGGAATGCGGCTCACGTATGCCTATATGCGCTGAATTGCAAGCGTTTTCTTGCGTTTAGGGTAATAAGAATGGTTTTGACTTCGCAAGGGCAATTCATTTAGGTAGGCCATATTACAAATTGAGGTTCAAGCGTGTCTAAATATATCTTCCGCAACGATTATAGCGAAGGCTGTCATCCCAATATTCTAAAAGCTCTAACCGAGACCAATATGGTGCAATCCACGCCCTATGGGACAGACGACTATTCAAATGCTGCGCGAGACCTGATACGCGCTGAAATGGGTACAAAAGACACAGACATCTTTTTCGTCTCGGGCGGCACCTTGGCAAATCTCATCATTCACGCCTGTGCGCTGAAATCCCATGAAGCAGTGATTGCGCCTTTATCTGGGCATATTCAAACCAATGAAGCCGGTGCGATTGAAGCAACGGGGCACAAAGTGATCGCCGCTGATGTTGTGAATGGCAAATTGACCGCTGAAAACCTGCAAAAGGTGATCGATACGCATAATCATTTCCCGCATGTGACGCGCCCTCGCCTGGTTTATATTTCCAATGCGACGGAAATCGGTACCGTCTATCGACGCGATGAGATCGCAGCGCTTTCAAAAATCTGCCGGGACAATAAGCTTCTCTTCATGATCGATGGTGCGCGCATGGGCGCTGCCATGGCATCTGAGCATTCAGATCTGACGCTACAAGACGTTGCATCTTTTGCTGATATCTTCTGGATTGGAGGTACCAAGGCTGGTGCGTTATTTGGCGAAGCAATTGTCATCCCAAATAAGGCTTTGGCGGAAGACTTTGAAATTCATCTCAAGCAACGCGGTGCGCTTTTAGCCAAAGGCAGCGCGCTTGGACATCAATTTAAAGAGCTCTTCACCGACGGGCTTTATTTCGAACTTGCCAAACGCGGCAACGATATGGCTGCAAAAATGGCCAAAGGTATCAAGGCAGCTGGATATGAAATGGCTGCAGAATGCGAAGCCAATATGCTGATGGCGATCCTGCCAAATGATGTGATCACACATCTAGAGACCGAATTTGATTTTTATCGTTGGAAAGTCATCGACGAGAAGCGCACCCAACTACGTCTCGTCACCTCTTGGGCAACCGATGAAACGAAAGTAGATCGATTTATTGAGATGTTGCCTAGAAAATCTTAAAGTGGTATCAATTTGTTGAACGCAACTTTTATGAGAATCTACTTTTGACTAGTCCGTTAACCGTTTTTCTCATTGTAGTATCTTTCGCGTTACTCTTATATTTCATCGGGCGTTTATTTATTAGTCTACTTAAAAAAAGTTTTCGTCTCGATTTCGGTTGGCATCGGCCAGCGAAGCGCACGCTGGGTAATCCATATAAATGTGAAATGTATTTACCTCTGCGCACTCGAGTTGGTTCAGCCATCCTCGCTCCGTTTTTTGGTCTTTTTTTTGTAAGTCAAATATTAAAAGAATTTAATCTGACGACGATATTATCTTTAATCATTTGGTTTTTTTTGTTGGTTCTTTGTCTATACACGTTCTGGGCTTCATTTCGAAAGATTGAAGTTACACGCGATAGTCTAACGGTAAAGAACCTTTTCCTCCGTCCTGAAACCTTTCCCACCAGTGAGCTCAGTGAGTTGCGACTGACAACTCCTAAATACCCTACATTTGGATTTATGCTGGAATATACTGATGGAAGATCACTGGAACTGAGAGGCACTTGGTGCGGAATTAGTGATTTTGCATCAACATATGAAGATTATGGCGACGTAAAGCTTGCTAAATTAGCATTTGAAGATTCTTATGGATAATTCGAACGGAAAAGCACTTCCTTGTTTTTCGAGAAACGGTATTAATTTCATCCTATAGAAATTGCGGTTTATTAAGATTTTGAAAGATTAATTTAGGCTAATTTTAATTCAACTTATGTAACTAAATAACTCTCGTAAAAAGTGATTTTGAGAGTAGATTAACCATGCAAGTTGCAGTTATTATTTTAACATTAGCATTATGCATATTCATCTGTTATTTTTTTTATGCTTGTCTATTTAAACCGCTAAAAAAATATTTGTATCAACGCTATACAAAATTCCATACATCAGATTTTTCAAACCAAAACATTCATCAACCTATCAAAGCAGTATACACACCGCCTAACCTTGTTTTTGCGGCTTTTTTTATCGCGTTCCTGCTGGTTTTGCCAGCGTTCATTTCAATTCTAATCAAGTCCATAAAGCATGAAATTTCTATCTGGGAAGGCTTGTTAGCGGCCGCAAGTTGTCTTTTTGTACTTGCAGTTTGCGTATACTTTTTGATGAAAGTGTTTTACAGTCTCCATTATCAAAATAACGGATTTGCGATACGAAGATTTATATCGATAAAGAGTTACAACTACGAAGATATTGAAAGTTTTGATTTTCTCAAACCAAAAGCTCCCAAATATGGTTTCAGCATCAAAATGAACGATGCCGAAGAAATCAGAATGCCTATGTACATGATTGGAATTCAAGACTTCGCGAAATTTTTGAGCCCAAAATTTCCAAATGCACTAACAGCTTTACCGCATCTCGAAGAGTATCATCGACATAAAGAAAATCTAAAATCAACGAAATGGTATTAACGCGCATATTTGATAAAAGGCGTTTTATTGGCAACTGCGTCATAGAGCTTGCGCGCTGTATGATTATCTTCTGCCGTAAGCCAATAAGTTTGGGAAGCGTTGTGCTGATCGGCATCTTCATAAACTGCTTGGATTAACGCCCTGCCAATGCCTTTTCCGCGCACGCTCGGATCTGCAAATAGATCCTGCAAATAGCAACGCGGACCATCGTCCGATGTTGAAATCGTCATGAAATAATGAGCAAAACCAACCGCTTTGCCATTGACTTCGGCCACATATCCAAATGGTTCGCCATCACCAGCTAGTAAGGAATTCCAGGTACGATTGGTGGCGGTATCTGTGACACTGCGCTCATAAAAAGTGTTGTACCCTTCCCAAAGCGCCAGCCAATCCGCATGATCGCCGGATTGCATACGGCGAATAATGACATTTGCCACCTGATCAGTCACAGGCTGCTTCTTCTTCTAGGATTTCAAACCCGGAAATTTTGCCTTCAATAACGAATTCACCATAATCCATGGTTAGATCACGGCTGACACCATCTTCATAAAGCTTAAACGCGATGCGATAGATCGGCATGGTATCGCCCGATTCCGTTTCTTCGAAATAGGATAATGATACAGGCCAGAAAGCAGCTTTCGCGCCCTCACCGATGATTTTCACTTCCGGATCACCCTCTTTTGGACCATCCAGCATCTTGCCGATAATGCTGGTAGTGATCAAAGATTGATCAGCACCATCAGAACCGTCAAAAATGCGGCTTTCATAAATCGTTTCACCGGATTTTGCTTTTTCGATTAATTCGATCAAATGCGCGGTTGGAAACGCTGCTTTTGGTAGCTTGATCTCGTTTTCATCTGGCTTTTTAAGACCAACCACAAGTTCGGTCGCATTGTTCTCCGCTGAACCGCGTGTCTCGCGATCAAGTTCCTGATTTACAAATGAACGCGTAACGAACTGGAACGTATCTGAACTTACATCTTCATAGGTTGACGTTTGCTGATCTGTGACCCGCACCGTTTCTCCAGTGAAGATCTCGCTGACAAAGCGGAAATTCACTGTATAGCCGTCACATTTTGAACCACGAAACTCATAGACAATTCGCCCAGCCAGGCCCGAAATACCTGATCGCGATGTCGCATCTTTGAGCTTTAGATCATAGACCGCACGATGAGGTAGCAATTGCGACGCTGAAAGAGTTGTAACAAAGCTGGAGGTCAATAATGCCGCCGAGCATAGGGTCGTTAAAATTGTGGATGTTTTCGTCATGAACTGTCGCGTAATGCTCTCTGTTGTGGATTCTGAATGAATATAGTCAGACAATACGGCGATGTGTAGACTTTTCTTATTGATGTTATACGAATCATCGTTAAAGACTTAACATCTGCTTTATTATGGTCCTAAAGGAATAAACCAAAATGTCTCTTTCACTTGATGCACGAATGGCTGAAGCACGTTTGTCAGCACGCGGTATTGCGCTGCCAAAAGCTGCGGCACCTGCTGCGAATTATCTGCCTTACACAATGTCCAACAATCATTTGTTTATCTCCGGTCAATTGCCCATGCAGGACGGGCAAATTGCCGTAAAAGGACAGCTGGGACATTCCGTTACGGTGGAACAAGGCGCACATGCAGCACAAATTTGCGCAATCAACATTTTAGCTCAAGCGAAAGCTGCATTGGGAGACCTCGGCCGCATTAAACAGGTGATCAAAATTAATGGCTTTGTCTCATCAACCGCTGATTTTCATGAGCAGCATTTGGTGATCAATGGTGCGTCAGATTTCTTCGCTGAAATTTTAGGCGACAGTGGTGTGCACGCGCGCGCCGCCGTTGGTATGGCATCACTTCCATTCAATGCTGCCGTTGAAATTGATGCGATTATCGAGTTTGAAGAATATGGTTCTGGAAGCTAAAACGCTCGAAAAGCTATTCGAAAAGCCCATCGCTCATCGGGGTCTCCATGATGAGACCAACGGCGTATTTGAAAATACAATCAGTGCCTTTGAAGCTGCGATTGAAGGTGGCTACGCGATTGAATGCGATTTGCAATTTTCCGCCGATAGCGTGCCGATGGTGTTTCATGATTTTAATCTGAAACGCCTTTGCGGCATCGGCGGTGATGTCCGTGATAAGATGGCATCTGAACTCACGCAACTATCCGTGGGTGGAACAAAGGATAAAATTCCAACCCTTAAATCTTTATTGAAGCTTGTTGATGGCAAAGTGCCACTCATTCTTGAGCTCAAAGGGCGTAAAGATAATGACGATGGTTTTGCGGGTGCCGTACTTGACGATATTGAGGATTACAAGGGTCCAATTGCAGTGATGTCGTTTGCGCAACATTTACTGAAGGATTTTAGGGATCTGGGCTGTACTTATCCGATCGGTTTGACTGCCGAAGGTAAAGAACCTGAAATCTTCTTCAAACATGAAGATGCACTTGGATATGGTGTCACATTTATATCCTATGACATTGATGATATTCCCAATCCGTTTGTCGAGGCGCAGCGTAAACAAGGTCGGAAGATCATCACCTGGACTGTTCGTAATCGTGAGCAACAAAAACTTTCTGATCAACATACCGATCAAATCACATTTGAGGGGTTTGAACCTGCGTAAAATTGGCCCATATGTGTTATATGGAGACGCCCAATGAGTGACGCTGACAAATCACTAACCGTACAAACCATCGCCCAAATTAATGACGTGTCAAAAGCTGATTGGGATCAGTTCATTGGCGCTTCAAAAACTGATTCAGAAAACATCTATAACCCCTTTGTTTCACACGACTTTTTGTCATGTTTGGAAGAATCCGGATCCGTGTCACGCGAAACGGGTTGGATGCCTCAACATTTAGTCTTGTCCAATTCAGAAGGTGACATCTTGGGTACGTTGCCTTCCTATGTGAAATCTCACAGCCAGGGCGAATATGTATTTGATCATGCATGGGCAGATGCCTGGGAGCGCGCCGGTGGCCGATATTATCCAAAAGTTCAGTGTTCGGTGCCATTTACACCCGCAACTGGGCCTCGCCTTTTGGTCAACAAACAAGCAAATGTCACTGCGGTTCGATTGGGATTAGCGTCAGCTCTTTGTCAGGTTGCTGATCAGCTGCAACTCTCATCCGCGCATATAACTTTTATGCCGGAAGATGAGGCTGAGCTTCTCAAGCAGCAGGGTTTCTTGATCCGCAATGATCAGCAATTTCATTTTGAAAATGATGGGTATAAGTCCTATTCCGATTTTCTGGACACACTCGCCTCGCGCAAACGAAAAGCTCTGAAGAAAGAACGCCGCATTGCGCTTGAAAACGACATTGAAATCGAATGGCTGACGGGTGATCAGTTAACCGAAGATGTATGGGACATCTTCTTCCAATTTTATATGGATACAGGCATGCGGAAATGGGGGCGGCCTTATCTCACGCGTTCGTTTTTCTCGCTGATCGGCGAACGCATGCCGGACGATATCCTGCTTATCATGGCAAAACGTGAGGGCCGTTATATTGCTGGTGCGATTAACTTTATCGGCTCTGATTGCCTTTATGGTCGCCATTGGGGCTGTATGGAAGACCATCCATATTTGCATTTTGAAGTGTGCTATCATCAGGCAATCGACTATGCGATTGCCAATGGATTGAAACGTGTTGAAGCTGGTGCTCAAGGCCAACATAAGCTCGCGCGTGGATATATGCCTAAAATGACCTATTCAGCGCATTACATCCCCCATGAAGGATTTCGAAACGCAATTTCGGATTATCTCCACCATGAACGCCAAGAGGTTGGGGAAATTTTAGAGATTTTAGAGACGCGCGCGCCGTTTAAAGCTAAAAATAGCTGACAGATAAGGAGCTATCGAAATGAGCTATGACGATCAAAACATATTTGCCAAAATCTTGCGCGGTGAAATCCCCAATGTCACCGTTTATGAAGATGATGATGTTTTGGCCTTTATGGATGTCATGCCACATGCGGACGGGCATTGCCTGGTTATTCCAAAAGAAGCAGCCGTCGGTATTTATGACGCATCAGCGGAAGCATTAAGCGCAACGATCCTTGTCACCCAAAAGCTTGCAAACGCTTGTAAAACCGCCTTTAACGCGGATGGTATCACCATTCGCCAGCACAATGATCCTGCCGGTGGTCAAGAAGTGTTTCACTTGCATTTTCATGTTGTTCCGCGTCATGACGGTGTGGGTCTTCGCCCTCAAACCGGCAAAATGGAAGATATTGATGTGCTTGTTGCAAATGCGGAAAAAATCAAAGCAGCACTTTAACGCAGCTACCAGGTTCGCGTAATCAATTGGAAATTCAGCGCCCAATTGCCAACAAGAAGCACAAGCAACGCGACGCCGCAGCCGACAACGATGCGTTTTCCCGTCATTTGAAATGCAGCAAACCCCGCCGCAACCGCGAAAACACGCAGATAAATGTTAAATTCTGACAAAGCGCCAGTTGGCTGCAAAATCAGTTTTGCAATCACCGCGGCCACAAGTGAGGTTGCTGTTGCTCTGACCCACAATAGTGCAAGACTGCCTTCTTTTAAGCGATTGCCGGCGATCACGCCGAACCAACGCCACATATCGGTGGCGATCCATCCCGCAATGCCAATATAGATGATGGGCCAATACCATGCATCGCTTGAAAAATAGGTCATGGATTTTCCCCTTTGCTGCGCTCAATGAGCACATAGATCAAAGTGGATAAGCTGCCGCCAACAATACCAGCCAAGAGAATATCAATCTCAGGCCATATTTGCGCAAAGACGGGGCCTAGAATGAGGCCGAATACCATAGCGATATAAATGCTATAATCCCGCGCAGAGCGCCAAAGGGTCATCAAGAAATAGACCGGGGTTAGGAAAAAGAGCGCACCAATTGCCATTAACGGCAGATCAGACACGATGCCATAGCTGATCCCAATCACGGCTGTATTGAAAGCCCATATGCATCCCCCTGCTCCAGCAAAAAACGAAACCCGCACATTGCGTGGTAAATCCCGTGTTTTATCCATGGAATAGACCCAAGCCGTGATCGCCACAAAATGCGATAGGATAAGCAAGAGCCATGTGGGTGTTTTGGAATTTTTAATCTCCGGCACCAAAGCTGCGGTCATTGGCATAAGACGAATTGCTGAGAATGCAACTGCTAAGAAAGTGGCGGGAAGAGCAGCACCTGCAAAGATTGAACCAATTAAGATCAGCTGAGATGGCAATGCCCAAATCATCCCAGCCATAAGAACAGCCTCAAACCGTGACAAACCCACTTCAACTGCAAATCCGGCAAAGCCAATCATCGCACCTGAGAGCATCAGCCCGGGCAATGTAAAGACGACTTTCGCGCCTTGCCAGAATGCTTGTGATTTGGAAATTAAAGCTTGAGACTCAGAAATTTCAGAATTCATACATCCTGAATAGGTCAATTCGCAATTTTGTGGAAGAGAAAGTTAGAAAAACGCCTTGTGAGGCGACCATAATTTAAAAAACGCCCCAAACTTTCGTTTGAGGCGTCTCTTTGAGTTCTATTTCTTGCGTGGCACTTTTGGCACCGTTGGCGAAGTTCTTCGCGGTTTTGGCGCTGGTTTGGCGTCTTCTTCGGCCTTGGCCTTAGCCGTCGGCTTAGTGGCAGATTTAGCCTTGGCTGGCGCCGGATCACCATCAGGTGATTTTGGATCAGATCCTGATCCGCCTGACTTACCTTTCGGCGCAGCACGTTTACGAGCCGTGGGCTTGGAAGCTGCTTTTTTCGCAGGTGCCTTTTTCGGCGTTGCTTCTTTCTTCGGCTTTGCGCGCGCTGTAGCTGGAATTGATTCAAGCTCAATCTCAGTTTTACCCGCATCATCCGTGCCGATTTTCACCTTCACCGTGCCGCCCTTGGTCAATTTGCCAAAGAGCAATTCATTCGCCAGAGGCTTTTTGATGTGTTCCTGAATAACACGTCCCAATGGCCGTGCACCCATGCGCTCATCATAGCCTTTATTGGCCAGCCATTCGATGGCTTCATCGGTCAGATCAAAAGTCACATTGCGCTCAGCCAATTGAACTTCAAGCTGCATAACGAATTTCTGAACCACTTTGTGGATGACTTTCGTTGGCAAAGAGCCAAATGGAATGATGGCATCCAACCGGTTACGGAATTCAGGTGTAAACAGGCGGTTGATCGCCTCTTCATCATCACCCGTACGCTTAGATGATCCAAACCCGATTGCCTGTTTGGCAGCATCTGCAGCTCCGGCATTAGTGGTCATGATCAGAACTACATTGCGGAAATCGATCTTCTTGCCGTTATGGTCGGTCAAAGAACCGTGATCCATAACCTGCAGTAAGATATTATAGATATCCGGATGCCCCTTCTCAATCTCATCAAGAAGCAAGACACAATGCGGATGCTGGTCAACACCATCGGTGAGCAAACCACCTTGGTCGAAGCCGACATATCCTGGAGGTGCACCCAAGAGGCGCGATACCGTATGGCGCTCCATATATTCAGACATATCAAAGCGCAGAAGCTCTACGCCGAGTGATGAGGCAAGCTGTTTGGCAACTTCGGTTTTACCAACACCGGTTGGACCTGAGAACAGATAAGAACCAATTGGCTTATCTGGCTCACGCAAACCAGCGCGGGCCAATCGAATGGCAGCTGTGAGCTGCTCAATCGCATTATCCTGACCATAAACAACGCTGCGCAGCTCTTGATCGAGCGTTGCAAGCACTTGTGTATCGTCTTTGGACACCGTTTTAGGCGGAATGCGAGCCATGGTCGCAACTGTGGCTTCGATCTGATTTTCCGTTAAACGTTTAGCACGCTTATCGGCAGGCAGAAGCATTTGCGCAGCACCTGATTCATCAATCACATCAATCGCTTTATCCGGCAATTTGCGATCTGTGATATAACGCGCAGACAATTCCACCGCTGCTTTGATCGCATCCTCGGTATATTTGATATTATGATAGTCTTCAAAACGCGTTTTAAGGCCTTTCAAGATATCAATTGTCTCGTCAATTGTCGGCTCATTCACATCAATCTTCTGGAAACGGCGCACCAATGCGCGGTCTTTTTCAAAGAATTGACGATATTCCTTATAGGTGGTTGAGCCGATACAACGGATATTACCTGAAGCAAGCGCAGGCTTTAGCAAGTTGGACGCATCCATTGCTCCGCCAGATGTCGCGCCAGCACCAATGATGGTGTGGATCTCATCGATAAACAAAATCGCTTCCGGCTTTTCTTCAAGCTCTTTCATAACCTGCTTAAGGCGCTCTTCGAAATCACCACGGTAACGCGTACCAGCAAGTAGTGCGCCCATATCAAGCGCATAGATGATTGAACCTTCGAGGACTTCTGGCACATCTTTTTCAATGATGCGCTTGGCCAAACCTTCAGCAATAGCGGTTTTACCCACACCGGGATCACCCACATAAAGCGGATTGTTTTTCGAACGACGACACAGAATTTGGATCGTACGATCAACTTCATCGCTACGACCAATCAGTGGGTCGATCTTGCCGTTATCTGCTTTTGTGTTCAGATCGACACAATAAGCTGACAAAGCATCTTGGTTCTTTTTTGAACTTCCAGCTTCGTCACCCTGATCACCATCTGGCGAACTTGATGCACCGTTATCGGGCATATCAGAGCCGCGTACGGATGGCGATTCGCCAGAACCTGGACGTTTACCAATCCCATGGGAGATAAAGTTGACCGCATCAAAACGAGTCATTTCCTGTTCTTGCAGGAAGTAAGCGGCGTGGCTTTCGCGCTCTGCAAAAATGGCAACAAGCACATTGGCACCAGTGACTTCATCACGGCCCGAAGATTGAACATGGATCACCGCGCGTTGAATAACACGTTGGAACCCTGTGGTTGGTTTTGAATCTTCACCGAAATCAGAGACCAAATTATTCAGGTCCTTATCGACATAATCGGTGACGATGCGCTTGAGCTGATCAAGATCAACATTGCAGGCACGCATTACCGCAGCTGCATCTTCATCTTCGATCAAGGCAAGCAATAAATGCTCCAATGTGGCATATTCATGTCTGCGTTCATTGGCAAACGTGAGCGCTCTATGAAGCGATTGTTCTAAAGAATTGGAAAATGTAGGCAAATTTTCTTCCTTATTTCTTTTCCATCACACATTGCAGAGGGTGCTGATTCTCCTGAGCAAGGTCCATGACCTGTGTTACTTTGGATTCTGCAACCTCATATGTAAAGACCCCGCACTCACCAGCACCGTGATTGTGAACATGCAACATAATACGCGTTGCAGATTCTCGGTCCTTTTGGAAAAAATGCTCCAAAATATGGATCACAAATTCCATTGGCGTATAATCATCATTTAGCAGCAACACACGGTACAAACTCGGTTTTTTGGGTTTTGGCCGTGTCGCCGTAACCGCGTACAGATCATCATCTGGCACATTGTTGTCAGGATTTTTATCCTTATCCTGCATTGTCAGAATGTGCGACTTTTCCGACATTGTAATCACTTTCAAATTATCTCCAATGTGAGACATAGGCCTTCGTCGATCCTTAACTTATGTATTCGCTCATCTCATTTTAACCCCTAGTCCGATCAAGACCAAAAAAAATAGCATTTTATCAGGAAAAACTTTTCTGAAACTAGCATCTTTGCGCATCATTTTACTGCGCGCACGAAAAAACCCAGTTGTGGGAGGCCAACCGGGTTTAATCGTAAGAACTATATATATGCTGCTTGGAGGAAGCAGCTAAGCGATATTACTTAGCTTTAGCAACAGCTTCGAAAGGCGCATAAGCGTCTTTTGCGAGGTTTGTATATAGTTCACCAAGCTTTGTTGATTGAGCAACAAGAGCTTCGTAAGAAGATTTTGCGAAGTCGCTTTGGATTTCAAAAGCAGTTTCAACTGATTTTGCAGCAACTAGTTTTTCAGCAACAGCTGCTGAATCTTCGTAGTTTTTCTTTGTGAATTCTGTTGTTTCAGAAGCAATCTGCTGGAAACCTTTTTGAGCAACTGTTGAAGAAGCTGTTACAGCGTTGATTACGTCCTGATTCATTTTTGTAACTTGATCGAAATTGAACATCTAAATTGTCCTTCATGTATGAGTGTTGAATTACATATATATGCACCGCACAAAAACGTCAAGTATTTTTGTGCAACGCAGCATTGATATTTTTGCATTGCAATAATTTGGGGTGATTTTTATTAAAACGGTAAACTTCTTGGTAACCCTAACGGGCTATTATCAGCCTTTAGTAACCACGGGGGTGGCGTGGATTTTGGACAATTTGAGTTTAAAGAGTAAGTGTCGTGCAAATTGATAGCGTAAATTCTAACTTAGTTTACAATGCCTCTTCATTCCTGAAAAACAACATGCAAAAACTGATTATAGTCGCTCTTGCGGCCATAATGATGATCGGTGCACCTGCAACTGCGCAGGCAAATCCGAAATATGCTGGCATTGTGATCGATGCAAAAACCGGACGTACGCTTTACAAATACAAAGCTGACTCCAAGCGTTATCCTGCATCACTTACGAAGATGATGACCTTGTATTTGGTTTTTGAAGCGCTGGAGCGCGGTAAGATCAAGAAATCAACCCGCATTCGTGTTTCTAAAAAGGCCGCTGCAGAAGTGCCATCAAAAATCGGCGTTCGCGCGGGACAAACAATTACAGTTGAGCAGGCTATTTTAGCTCTCGTTACAAAGTCAGCCAATGATGTTGCCACCGCTGTCGGCGAATATTTAGGTGGCAGTGAAGCCAATTTTGCTCGTTTGATGACGCAAAAAGCCCGCACATTGCGGATGAAGAGCACAACATTTAAAAATGCGCATGGTCTTCCAAATTCTCGTCAGGTCACAACAGCACGCGATATGGCGCGTTTGGGCTTGGCACTTCGCGAGCATTATCCGCAATATTACAAATATTTCCAAACCCGTTCATTTAAATATGGCAAAGCCACTTACGGCAACCATAACCGCCTGTTAGGTCGTGTCCGTGGTGTAGATGGTATTAAAACGGGTTATACACGCGCTTCTGGTTTTAACTTGGTGAGTTCTGTGAAAGCTGATGGACGTTCAATCGTTGCAGTGGTGATGGGTGGTCGTTCAGGTGCAAGCCGCAATGCTCAGATGCAAAAACTTATCAGCCAATATCTTCGCAAGGCTTCAAAGCGCGGCAAAGGTAACTTCATGGCGAAAACTCGCATTGATGGATTGGTGCCGTCGGTCAAAGGTTCACTACCCAAAAATGTGCCGGTACCAGTCGTTCGTCCTAGTGGATCAGACACTGTTGTAGCCTCTGCCTATGCGCCAGTTAAAGTGCCTGCACCTGCAGCACAAGCCGTAACCGCATTGCCAACACCAACTGATGGTGTGGATCCGGTCAACACGGCATCAACTAAATTGCCATCTGGCTGGGTGGTTCAAGTCGGCGCATCTCCTGATCAAAACGAAGCACTGACACTGTTGGACAAAGCTAAGAAGGTTGGCGGCGCATCTATTCAACGTGCACAACCCTTTACAATGGCCTTTGTCAAAGATGGTCAAAAATTCTACCGCGCCCGCTTTGGCGGCTTTAAAGGCCAGGACCAAGCTGTGGCTGCATGTAAATATCTGAAGAAGAAAGGTGTTGGATGCTGGGCAGCATCCCAATAATCAAGTTTTAGAAATTGTGCCAAAGTGAGAATTTTGGCACTCCGTTATCCTCTCTTTTGTATTGCGTATTGAGGTCTTATTTATGCCAACGATTAAAAATGCTCCATTTCGGGGCACAACACATGGAAACCAAGGTTCAAAATCCAACAACCCGCTGCTAAATGCAGCATCATGGTTGGCGGATAAAAGATTTGCGAAACAAAATCGCAAAAATACCAAGGATTTGGTGACAACCTTATTGAGCCACGGTGCCCGTGCTTGGCGCATGTCACAACCGCGCGGCAATGTAAGCATCAAGAGCATGAACCCAGCGGGCTATTGCGCAGTTCGCATTAAAGTTTAAATCGCCTTAGAGCAGGCCTAAATCTGCCAGCTCTTGCTTAAACTCCAGTGGCATATCTTCTGCGCCCTCACCTTCGTTCAGATCAGCCGGAGCATCTTCCGGCTTCAAATACCGCCATCCTTGAAATGCCCGTCTTGGCTGCCATTGTGTAAAGATGAGCTCTTTATCCATCACCAAATGACAGCGAGATATTCCTTCGCCATCAGTAAATGGTCTAATATCGACAAGCTGCTGTCGCGCGCGCACTTGGCCTTTAATCACCCAATATAACGAACCACCATCAAGCAATTCGTCTTTGCGCTTTGGGATCATGCGGGTTGTGTGGATTGGCTCGTAAAGCTCGCCAGCGGCATCATGCAATTTTTGCCGACGCTCTATATGGCTTTGCAGCTCTTCCGCGCTTTCAATACCGACACATAATTTAATTAGATTTAAGCTCATGTCTTCAAACTGGGAATATTTCAGTCCAAGGTCAAGCCTTGGACACCATCCATGCACAGCAATGAACCACAAATCTGCGTGAAGTGGAAAGAACTAGCACTCAACCACATTAACGGCTAAGCCACCGGTCGATGTCTCTTTATATTTCTCATTCATGTCGATACCGGTTTGGCGCATAGTCTCGATACAATTGTCGAGCGAGACGAAATGCTTGCCGTCACCCTTAAGTGCCAATGATGCTGCCATGGCTGCTTTCACAGCACCAACGCCATTTCGTTCAATGCATGGCACTTGGACGAGCCCCGCGATCGGATCACATGTCATGCCAAGATGATGCTCTAATGCAATCTCGGCTGCATTTTCAATCTGAGTGGGTGTGCCGCCCATAACAGCTGCTAATCCCGCAGCTGCCATAGAGGACGCGGACCCCACCTCTCCCTGGCAACCAACCTCAGCGCCTGAAATAGATGCATTTGATTTGATTAAGCCGCCAATCGCTGCCGCTGTGAGCAAAAATTCGTGAATGGCATTTTGATCAACATCTTCGAGAAATTCTTTCATATATGCAATAACGGCTGGGATCACGCCTGCGGCTCCATTGGTTGGTGCTGTCACCACTCGGCCGCCTGAGGCGTTTTCTTCATTCACAGCCATGGCATAAACAGAGAGCCAATCATTGGCGAGCATGGGGTTTGATTTGTTTTGCTTCCATTCGTCTTGCAGTTGATGATAGATCTTTGCAGCACGTCGTTCGACATTGAGCCCACCAGGCATTATACCCTTGCGCTTCAAGCCACGATCAATGCAGGAATTCATTGCTTCCCAGATCTGATCAAGTTCGCGGTTCAGCGCATCTGCGCCGGATACTTTTTCTTCATTAGCGCGTTTCATCTGAGCGATGGACAGTCCAGATTCTGCAGCCATTTCAAGCATTTGGTCCGCATTGGCAAAGGGATAAGGCACATCTTTTTGAACTTCCGGCTCTGTATTGGCCTTCATCGCTTCAAGCTCGGTATCCGTGACAACAAAACCGCCACCAATGGAGTAATAAATCCGCTTGATAAGCAGACGCTCATTGGCATCGAAACCTGAAATCGTCATACCATTTGCATGGCCAAGAAGCGGTGTTTTGCGATCAAATTCCAGATCCGTTTTTGGATCAAAGTGATAGGCTGGATGGCCTTCTGGCTGGACTAGTTTTGTCCGCGATAATTCATCCAATACGCCATCTATTATATCAGGGTCGATGGATTTGGGTTCATATCCCATGAGACCTAAAAATACTGCGCGATCTGTACCATGGCCGACACCAGTATAGGCCAATGATCCATGCAAGCTTACTTTGATCTGTGCAACATCAACATCATGGGGACGCACCCAATCACCATTGAGCACTTCATCTAAGAATCTGTTTGCCGCCGTCATCGGCCCCATAGTGTGAGAGCTTGACGGACCGATACCCACTTTGAAGATATCTGATACAGATAAGAACATTGATTTAGACCTTTAACACTGAAATTTTGAGAACACTCTTAGTCGTCTTATTCGGCAACTATAGAGCCAGTGTCAAAAAGAAAACAGCGCCAAACCGACTAGATTTGACGCTGTTTAAATAAATTTGAATTCCGACTTAGAAACCTCCGAGAAGGTACCCCATAAATAAAACGACTGAAAAAATCAAAACTGCTTTGGTTGTGATGCCCCAGCAGGATTTATGTGCAGTATTTTCCATAATTACTCCAATTTATTTATTCCAAGTCGTTCATGGCTTGGTGGGAGACTTTTAACGAAACCTTAAAGTTATTGCAACGCAAAAGCGCCACAATTTAAACACAAATATTTATATTTGGTAAGAATTGTTAACAAGTGTGGAAAACAAAAATAGTTCAATAATTTCATACATTTAACTAACTTTCTCTCTCTAAACAATGCCCTTATTTTCATTTTTGTGCATAAATCGACTACGTGCTATGACATAAAAGCATAGCTAATTGGTTATTGCATTGCAGCAAATAAGGCGGAGGGGCCATACGATATGTCTGAGTTGGATTATATTGCATTTATATATTTTCTATTTTGTTGGTTTGGATTCTCAATTGTTTTGAGTCTGGGTAAATTCACAAATAAAAGAAGCCTGACAGATGCGATGGACGAACACCGACGTGGATGGTTTCTGACCGCCCAAAAACGCGAACTTCGTATGGTCGATACGGGCATTGTCTCTGGTTTGCAGAATGGTGTTGGCTTTTTTGCCTCATCCACCATCATTGCCATTGGTGGCTGTTTAGCTGCACTTGGTTCGGCCGATAAAGTGACGATGGTCTTTGCGGAGATCCCAATTACCGAAACGCCAGATGTATTGATTATTGAAGCCAAGCTCGCTGGCCTTATTGTCGTCCTGGGCTACACTTTCTTCAAATTTGGTTGGAGCTATCGCCTCTTCAACTATTGCGGCATTTTGTTGGGGGCAATGCCCATGCGCGAAGAGAAAGACGCAAATATTGAGATCTATGCGAAACAAGCTGGTGAAATGAATGTTTTAGCTGGGCGTCACTTTAACGCCGGTCAACGCGGTATCTTCTTCGCTGTGGGATATCTGGGCTGCTTTGTAAACGCTGAAACGCTGATTATTACGACAACACTGATCCTATTGGTTCTCATCCGGCGCCAGTATTTCTCTAAGGCCCGTGTTGTTGCATTATCCATTTTGGATGCTGACAACGCCTTGAACGCAAAAAAGGCGGCTCAATAAGCCGCCTCTCTGTCTAAATGGGTTTTGTAGATGCCTAGTGTAGGATCTGGCTAAGGAATTCTTTTGTACGCTCATGTTGCGGATTATCAAAGAATTCGCCTGGCTCGTTCTGCTCAACGATCTGACCTGCATCCATGAAGATCACACGGTTCGCAACCTGACGCGCAAAGCCCATTTCGTGGGTCACACACAACATGGTCATGCCTTCTTCAGCCAAGCCAACCATTGTGTCGAGCACCTCTTTAATCATCTCAGGGTCAAGCGCTGATGTTGGCTCATCAAAGAGCATAATGCGTGGATTCATGCACAATGAGCGAGCGATCGCCACACGCTGCTGCTGACCACCAGATAGCTGGCCTGGATATTTAAGCGCCTGCTCAGGAATTTTAACGCGCTCAAGATAGTGCATTGCAATCTCTTCAGCTTCTTTCTTCGGCATTTTACGAACCCAGATCGGTGCCAATGTACAATTATCTAGAATGGACAAATGCGGGAAGAGGTTAAAGTGCTGGAACACCATACCCACTTCGCGACGAACTTCGTCAATCTTTTTCAAATCATTGGTGAGCTCATTGCCATCCACGATGATTTGACCCTTTTGGTGCTCTTCCAAACGGTTGATGCAACGGATCATGGTGGATTTACCAGAACCTGAAGGACCCGCAATAACGATACGCTCGCCTTGCATGACTTTAAGGTTGATGTCCTTTAGCACGTGAAAATCACCATACCACTTATTCATACCAACGATCTCAATAGCGACATCGGTATCTGATACTGTCATTTTAGCGGTTTCAGCCATTTTGTTCTCTCTCTTATTCTTCGCTTATCAGCGTTAATTTGTTTATAGAGCCCCTCTCCCAAAGGGCTCTGAAGACTTTTATGTTATCGATGCCCTGTATTCAGCTTATCTTCCATGAATGTCGAATAACGCGACATGAAATAGCAGAATAAGAAATAAATGAAGGCTGCAAAGGCGTATCCAGTAATGTTCTGTACTGGCGAACTCCAGGTCGGATCAGAATATGACAACTGAATTGTACCTAGGAAGTCGAACAAACCAATGATCAACACGAGTGTTGTATCTTTGAACAGACCAATAAATGTGTTCACGATACCTGGGATCACCAATTTCAACGCCTGTGGCAAGATGATCAGACGCATCATCTGACCCCAGTTCAATCCAAGTGCCATGGCACCTTCGAACTGTCCTTTTGGCAAGGCCTGCAGACCACCACGCACAACTTCCGCCATATAAGCTGCGGAGAAGAGTGCCACACCGATCAGCGCACGCAACAGCTTATCGAACTCCACGCCTTCCGGCAGGAACAATGGCAACATCACAGATGACATGAAGAGCACTGTGATCAGTGGCACACCGCGCCAGAACTCAATGAAGATCACTGAGAACAAGCGCACAAACACCATGTTGGATCGACGACCTAGCGCAAGTAGAATACCCAATGGCAAGGCGGCTGCGATACCTGTGACCGCAATCACAAGCGTCACTAACAGACCACCCCAAATAGGTGTTTCAACATGCTCAAGTCCAAAGTTTACACCTAAGACAATGAACATCACCGCAACGGCACCCATGAAGAACAATGCACCCATAACGGACGGCATTGGGTTTTTATCAGACCCACGTGCAATCAATGCCGCAATACCTGCAATGATCAGCGAAAGTATCACGAAGTCGACAGCAAATTTGGCTGTTGATGGTGCCATGATGCTGTCTGGTAGCAAGAAGCCATTAAACTCAAGATGACCACCTGTTAGCAACACAATCGCAATCACCGGGAAAATCACCACAGTGAAGATGATGTTTGCTGACTTATATGGCGCACTTGGGATCAACAATGGAATCAATGATCCGAAGAACAGGATCCCAGTGAGATTAACCCGCCACAATTCAGCATCAGGATAACGACCATAGATGAATTGCTTCATATAGGCGCCGACATAGGCCCAGCAACCGCCGAACCAATCATTGCCCTGCACACCGCCTTGAGCTTCGGTCGCGCAAACCGCACGATCGGCACCTGTCCAAACGCTTTCAAGGAAAACGAATGAGATGAATGGCGGGATGATCTTATAAAGTATCCATAGCCCAATCAGCGTCATGATTGTGTTTGGTACAGATGAGAACAGATTGTTCTTTACCCAGGCCAAAGGTCCCTTTTCAGAGAGTGGCGCTGGCTGCTCTTCCAGCATTTCTGTTCGGACGTAGGAAATATTGTTATCAGACATGATGTTCCCCTTTCCTATCGCTCGACCAATGCCATACGGGCATTGTACCAGTTCATAAACATAGACGTGACCAACGAAATCGTCAGATAGGTCAACATCGTAATCGAAATAAACTCAACGGCCTGACCTTGCTGGTTCAGCGCTGTACCGGCAAACACAGATGTGAGATCCGGATAAGCAATCGCAACCGCAAGTGACGAGTTTTTCGTCAAGTTCAGATATTGAGATGTCAAAGGTGGAATAATGATCCGCATCGCTTGTGGGATGATCACCAGATTAAGTGTTTTATTCTGACGAAGACCCAAAGCATGCGCAGCTTCCGTTTGACCTTTGTTCACCGCTAAGATACCTGCACGCACAATCTCAGCGATAAAGGCCGCTGTATAGGTTGTCAGCGCAAGCAGAAGCGCAATGAATTCAGGGATCATTGTCATACCACCTGATGGTCTAAAGCCACCAGCGACAGGGATATCCCACGTCAGAGGTGCACCAAGCACGAGGAAGACAAGAAGTGGCAGTCCTATGATCACACCAAGCCCAGCCCAGAAGGTTGGGAATTGTTGACCGGTTTCCATCTGGCGTTTTTTCGCCCAGCTTCCAATCATGAAGGCTGCAACAATACCGATGAGGAACGCGATGAAGATCATGAAGGATCCATCACCCCAGATTGGTTTTGGCGCAAAATAACCGCGGTTATTTAGAAGACCCATAAAGCCAAAATCAGCGCTATCACGCGGATGCGGCAATAGCCTTAAAACACCGAAATACCAAATGAAGATATGCAATAGCAGCGGGATGTTACGGAAAATTTCAACATAGATCTTTGAAAGCTTACCGATGATCCAGTTATCAGATAGTCTTGCGACACCGATCACAAAGCCAAGGATTGTGGCTAGCACGATACCAATCGCTGCGACAATGAGCGTGTTAAGCACACCCACGACATACACATCGAAATAAGTCGACGTGGATTGGCTATATTCAATAAGTGACTGACTGATTGCAAAGCCAGCACTGGAGTTCAAAAACGCAAACCCAGATGCAATGCCGGCGCGATCAAGCGCGTCAAACATATTGGTTATGCCGCTATAGATGAGATAAATAATTGCGAGAGTGAGCAAGCCTTGAAAAAGCATGCTGCGAACTTCGGGTCGGTTTAACAACGCGACCTGCGGCTCTTCACTGGTTTGCTGTGTGGCAGCAACATCAGACGCCATGGCGAATTCCCCAACAATTCTTACACTTGTAGAAACGACCGTCTCAAAGCGCGAATTGTAATTTTTGATTTATTTTTTTACGTTTTACACGCTCACCCACATTTCTTGTGGATCAGTCCCATCGTGAAAACGTGCCCTGTTTAATAATACACCCGGCCTTAATACAAAGACCGGGTGCGTAATATCGCTATATTAGCGTACTGGAGGACCGTATTGTAGGCCACCATCTGTCCAAAGTGCGTTCACACCACGTGCGATGCCCAATGGAGTGTCTGGACCAACATTGCGGTCGAACATTTCAGCGTAGTTACCCACTGACTTGATGATTTGAGCTGCCCAATCGTTTGGAATGCCCATTGCTTCACCAAACTCACCGCCAAGAAGACGCTTGATGCCTGGGTTGTCGCTGCCCATCATTTCACCAACATTTGCTGATGTGATGCCGAACTCTTCAGCGTTCAGAGTTGCAATGTGTGTCCAACGAACGATGTTGAACCACTGATCGTCACCCTGACGAACAACTGGACCTAGAGGCTCTTTTGAAATGATTTCTGGAAGCACTGTGTGTGCTGCAGGATCAGTCAACTTAAGACGCTGTGCATAAAGACCAGAAGCATCTGTTGTGTAAACGTCACAACGACCAGCGTCGTAAGCAGCTACCACTTCGTCAGCTTTTTCAAATGCAACAAGCTCATACTGCATGTTGTTCGCTGCGAAATAGTCAGCAACGTTCAACTCAGTTGTTGTACCTGTGTTTGTGCAGATTGAAGCGCCACTTAGTTCAAGAGCTGAGTTCACACCCAATTCTGAACGAACCATGAAGCCTTGACCGTCATAGTAGTTTACACCAGCGAAGTTCAAACCAAGCTGTGTATCGCGGCTTGCTGTCCATGTTGTGTTACGTGAAAGAATGTCAATTTCACCTGACTGCAAAGCTGTGAAACGCTCTTTCGCTGAAAGAGGTGTAAACTTCACCGCAGTCGCATCACCAAACACAGCGGCTGCAACACCTTTACAAAGGTCCACATCCAAACCACTCCAGTTACCATCAGAATCCTGATTTGAGAAACCTGGTAGACCCTGGCTCACGCCACACTGAATGAAACCTTTAGCTTTAACATCATCCAATGTTGCTGCGCTTGATGCGCCAGCAGAAACGCCCAGCGCCGCTACTGCTCCCATAACCGTAGTTAATAGTGTTTTTTTCATATTTTTACTTTCTTTGCCCTGTTGCACTTACTGTGCAATTAATTAGCTCATCACGAGGATGAGAGTACTCACACATACTTGAAGCGATCCGAAGTATTCTCCCTCAACGGACCGCAATATATGTGCTGTGCATACCAACGCGATTTATCGTTTTGGTCAAGTATTTTTTTGAAAAAGATCAAATCTTCCGCAAAAATTCCAAAAGCTTGGATTTTTTCTGAGATTTTGCGGTGTAACGATAAAATTTTAGGTAATTTTGCTAAGGCGCCTTTTCACGCCCTACTAATTTTTGAACTATGCTGAACATGGCTAATATTTACCCTAGGTGACTATTTTTCACTCAATTTTTTGTCGGTGTTTTCATACACGCTTCTTCACCTTTGGATTGTATGCGTTAATTCCCCCAAAACATGAAAATTGCCCCAAAACGCGAGATTTTGCGAAAATAGGTTTTATAATAAGAGATGTTTGATAGTTTTATGACAAAGGCTTTTGCAAGTTATGTAAGAGACTTTCGCACATAGAGTGTCCTTGAATGATGAAAATATAACCAATCGGTATAATCCAATAAAACAAGTACATCGCACAAATTCCGCATTGAGATGTGTTTTCTTGAGTAATCTTGCTGCCAGTTTGCGAAGAATTGCAATAAAGACGCTCTTTTTACTTCACTCAAATAACGGATGATTGGGAACTCGGCAGAATTGATTCTCTACAACCATGCACGCATCGGTTTATCAAAGCGCGCGTTTTCTCCAATAAAATCATGCTCTAAATCAACTAAATCGGCACTTTTAGAACGAATTTTGAACCGTCTTTATAATCGGTATCGAGCGAGAGCGTCCCATTATGCCCCTCCGCTATTCGTTTTGCGAGCGCAAGTCCAATACCAGTGCCCTTATATTTCTTTTCATCAACATGAAGTCGCTGGAAAACATTAAATATTCGCGAAGCCTGCTCGCTGGCGATACCAATGCCATTATCCGCAACTGTAATGCAAACAATGTTCTTCTCAGATTGGTCGCTGTTAATCTCAATTTGTGCAGGCTGATCGTCTTTTTGATATTTGATTGCGTTATCAATCAGGTTCTGCATCAGCCTGACAAACAACACATAATCGAGATTTAAATCGATATCTTTTCGCAATTTTATGATTGCACCGGATTGCTCGATATTCTGTACAAGGTTTTCTTTCACCTCATCAATCGCGGTACTAAGTACAAAGCGAGACCGATTGACCTGTTTATAGGCGACTTGGGAAAATTCAAGCAAGCTGGAGATCAAGCTTTCCATACGCAAAATGCTTGATCGAATGCGCGAGATATAATCACCAAAGTTTTCTGAATTGCCGCTTTCATGCTCTTCCATCAACATTTCGCCAAACAGACGAATATGACGAAGCGGCGACCGCAAATCATGGGAAACAATCCCGGCAAATTGTTCCAATGCTTGATTGCGCAATGTCAAAGCATGCGCCTGCTCTTCAATTTGTGCTTTTGCGAGTTTAGAATCGGTAATGTCACGCCCCACGGAAACAACTTCATGCGGCTCTCCATCTTTGAAGACCAACCGATTCGTCCAAAGTACGGTTCTGAATATCCCATCACTGGACAACATTTCCTGTTCATAGGTTCTCACAGGTGATTCTAATGTCAAACTTGCCAAGCAATTTTTCAAGTTTTGAATGATTTCTTCGGTGTGGATGAATTCCGTAAATTTCACTCCAATGATATCGGCAAGGCTGACCCCGAAAAAGTCGCAGTAAAGCTCGTTGGCGAAATGTATTGTTGTGTCTAAGTCTGAACGGGTGATGAAAACAGGCAGGTTTTCAATGAAAGTCTCCTGCTGTACGCGCCTATAATCAAGTTCCTCGCGGATTTCGCGTTCGATGCTTTCATCTTCAACAAATACTAGGATGCGCTTAGGGTTGTCCCCGTTCTCACAAATACTATTCACCACACAGGGGTAAACTGTTCCATCTTTTCGAACATGCTGAGAACGAGATTGCTGAACCACACCGCGATTTTCGATTATTCGATCAATAAATTCGCCGATTTTTTCCGGATCAGCATTGTGATTGATGTCCATCAAGGTCAATTGGGTGATCTCATCAGGCGTATATTGCAGATTGTTTAGAAATGCTGTGTTGCCGTAAAGTATTCGTTGTGTTTCGATATCAATAAATGCGACAGGTGCGGCAATATTATCAAGCGCATCACCAAGTGATTCTGCCAGAGACTTGGTCTCCATGAGCTCAGTGATATTGCTTCGTATACCGACAATATGACCATCATCTAATACACGCTCATCAACCCGGATATATCGACCGTCTTTAAGATGTTGGACAAGCGGTGCTGTTGGATTGAAGTGGTTTTTGAGTCGCTCTTTCAGCCATGCAGCCCGGCTTTCTTCAGTAAAACCAGCTTCTTCATACTGCCCCTGCTCCAATCCATACTTCAATATATCTTCAAACCGCGTACCTATTTTCATGGCATCCACGGAATCAGGATATACGTCTAGATAGCCTTGGTTAAAGACGCGCAGCCGATCTTCTTCATCGTAAATTGCAAAGCCCTCAGGGATAGCAGAAAGAGCGGCGTTCAGCAGTGTGAGCGAATTTTCATAGTTATCTTTCAGCCTCTCAACCTGTCCATGATCACTAAAATATATAATGGAGCGACCAACACCATCTTTGCAGGTAATGATCTCACTTTTTGTTATGCGCGTTTTGAAGGCAGGAAAATCGGGCGGTGAGACTAAGATACACGGTTTGCTAGAACAAGAATCTTCGTCGATTAACACGCCTGTTACGGCTTCAAATTTTTCATCATGCTGAGCTTTGACGATCGGAAATAACTTATGAAATATGCTGCCAACAACATCGTCGTGGATTAATCCGAGCTTGGTGTTTGCGGCCGTATTCATCAAAGATACGACGCCGTCTTCATCCACCAAAAAACCAGGATTTGGTGTCGAATTGAAAAAAGATAGGCTTATGTCATCGAGCATTTCACCCAAGAAATTCTCCTGATTTGCAGGCAATATGGTTTCGATGCAGCGCCTTAATCATCTGATATTTTTGTGTCCTTTTTCGCAAATTCATCAATGATAAAACCGATTGCGTTTCGATCTAACTCGTTCTTGCCAATACGGAAATCGGCACCATATTCTTCGAACTCTTGAAAATATTCAGGTTCAATACTGGACGAGACAATCCCGATCGGACCTGTAAAAGCTTTTGAACGTAACACCGGGACCGATGTTCTAAAATCATCATTGAGATGGAGCTTGTTGTCGAGGAGAATCATTGAAATGTTTTTCTGATCCAAAACATCGCAAGCACTCTCAATATCTGTCACACAGACCAGTTCGGTATTCTGGTCTGCTCCACCCTTAACAAGCCATTCCATAAGTACGAATTCATCCGGATTGTCATCAACAAAAAGAATGGTGATTGTTTCAATCTCCTCCAACGCACTATTCATAATTTCTCTCCCGCGTCCTCGTCTTAAACGTGTTATTTGATCAGACCCATTCTAATCGCTGTAGCAACCATCTGTGCTCGATTAACAACTTGCAGTTTCTGTAGTATTTTAGTGGTGTAAGAATTAATTGTGTGTTCAGATAAACCTAAAATTATCGCAATTTCAACCGATGTTTTTCCTTCCGAACTCCATCTGATCACCTCAAGTTCCCGCGGTGAAATAATTGGCATGGAATCCGGCAAAATGATTTTGTTGAAAAAACTCTGGAACACAAGCTTGCAGCTATAAACCAACTGGTCTTGATCTATCTTATCCGCAACTGATTGAGGCACAACCATCCAAAACGCGAAATGACGTCCATTTGGGGTGTGTAATGGCACTGAGATCCCGACTGATGAAGAAACATCGCCGCAAAAATTAATATTATCATACAGCATTGAATTAGCCCAAGTTTTATGGAGCATGTCATCGCGCATATTTTTAAAAACGGGATTGTCGTCTTCAACAGAGATCACGTCCAAATCGACTAAATTGGAACCTTCTTTGTTCACAACAACCATAATTGATTCGATAGCCGTCTCTTCTGGCCAATTATTCATGTCAAAGAGAGCGAGTAGATCAAGGTCAAAATTAACGCATAAGCATTTGAATAGCCTATAGAAGTCCAGCTTGTTGATCGCTCGTTCTAATTCAACTAAACAGTCTGGCTTTTGATGTTTCATATAAGTGCCTCTTGGGAGAAATCTAATACAAATCGGTGACAATTGATACTAAAAACTGATTGAAAAACCGATTGGCTTAACTGCTTCCCCGCGAAGCAACGGATAAAATGGCGATCCCGGCAGGACTCGAACCTGCAACAACCTGCTTAGAAGGCAGGTGCTCTATCCAGTTGAGCTACGGGACCAAACCTTGGCATAGACCTAGTGCGTCCAAGGCTGTGGCCGGTCATATTTGAAATTATCTGTATATGACATTTGGCGACGTTTTGGTTTATTGACGGTCAAAACACGATATTTGATGCCTTCACGCTCAGCATAAGCAACGGCATCTTCTTTATTATCAAAATTCAACACAACTTGGGTCTGAGTGTCAGAGCTTGTTGTATAGCCCATGATCGGATCAATTGTTCTGGCTGATACACGATCAAATTCCAACACCCATTTACGGGTCTTGGCCTTACCAGACTGCATTGCGTTTTTTGTAGGTTGATAAATTTTGGCTGTACGTGCTGAGCTTTGAGTATCAGACGGCATTTTGAAAAACCTTTCTTGAAATGAGCTGACAAGCTACAACATTTTAAGTGGCTAGCCTTAACTAGCAACACGTTACGATTTATCCGTCTATAACGGGATTCATGGGATGGGTTCAAGCACTTTCTGCATCCAAATGAAGCGATTGCCCCTTATTTCGCAACTGTTCAAGCAATTGGTGGATGAGACCATGCCAATCGTCCATCTTCAAACATCCAAACACGCCAATAGATCTTAATCAGATCAAGTGACCAGCAAAAGATAATTCTAATTTTCAGGGAGAGATTATTCTTGTTGCTGGTCGGAGCGAGAGGATTCGAACCTCCGACCCTCTGGTCCCAAACCAGATGCGCTACCAGGCTGCGCTACGCTCCGACGACTGCAACGACCGCTCATGTACACAAGTCACACCGAGTGTGCAACTGAAAATCGACGTTTGTTTGCGGATATTTTCATTTTTTACAATTATTTCTCCGCGCTGTCATTATTCAGCGGGAATTTAGGACTTTTTGAACGCGGGATTTTCCCTTCAATCGCATTACATTGCGCGGCCAGCATAAAAAAAGCGCCTCAAGAGGCGCCTCAGCATTTGAAATTCATGTTCTCTAATGAGATTGGTTAAACGGCGCGCCGATATCGGGATGGATCTCCGCAACCATGAGGCCCTTGTCGCCTTCACCATAACGAACAAGCACCACCTGCCCTGGACGGAGTTCTGTCAAACCATATCGTCTTAAAGTTTCCATATGGATGAAGATATCTTCTGTGCCCTCACCGCGCGTTAGGAAACCAAAACCTTTTGTGCGGTTGAACCATTTGACCAATGCGCGCTCTAGCCCGCTGGTTGGTGTAACCTGCACATGTGTTTTAACGGGCGGAAGTTGTGACGGGTGAACTGACGTTGATGTATCCATCGATACAATCCGAAAAGCCTGATAGCCTCGATCGCGTTTTTGGATTTCACAGACGATGCGCGTGCCTTCCATAATGGTCTGATACCCATCACGACGTAGGCAACTTACATGGAGTAAAATGTCTTCCATTCCGTTGTCGGGAACAATGAAACCAAAACCTTTGGCAACATCAAACCATTTCACGACACCAGTTATTTCGATAAGATCTACTGGATCACCGGTCACAGCATCCTGATCGACATCGCTTCCTGTAGATGTTTTATCCACCATCTGGGTGCCCCACTCACTACACATTAAATCACTAAAATTGATTCTAATTGCTAAACTAACATTTATATCATGCCATTAGGCAAGACCTGTTTGACAAATTTCGCTTAGCAATCCCCAGATTTCAAGGCCAAATTCTTACCGATTAAGTTTGAGTAATATTAAATAAAATAATGATATCAGACATTTATGCCTATAATGGCAAAATTGCGTAGAGAGCCTTTTAAAAAGAGTTCTATTTACGAAAAATTCAACTCCACCACCTACGAGTAAGATTAGACATATAGAATCGCTGGCGTTCAGATCTCAAAGTTTGGAGGCAAAAGCGTCAATTTTGGCAATTTGGTATGATTTCGTCACGATATCGCCTCATTTATGACGGTATTGGGCATAATCGAAGTAGTACGCTTAGCGCTCAGACTTTAAATATCTGGCGTTTTGGAGTAGACACTCAGGTGATCGTCGCAATGGACGATGTAAATAGGGGAAATAGTTGCGTCAGTTTAGGGGCTCAATAAAACGCACGTCTCATGCGAGTCGAATTGCGATTGTTCCGATAATGATTGGCATCGGTGTGAGCGGCTGTGTGAGCACAGATAGCTCGCTCACCGCACAATTGGCCCCGACGACCGTTGGTCTGGAGCTTATTGATACAGCGCTCGTTCCCCAAGAAACGGCAAGCTTAAGTTATGACGGATCAATCCCCGTCCCTGATAACACAACGCCTCTTGCAACTGCTTATAATAACGTAACAGAATCAACTGATGCGACACGAGCTGTTCAAACAGCCACGACATCAGCGCCATCCATCAATGCTTTGGATAGAAATGGCCAGATTTACGTCGCACAGACGCCAAATACGGCAACGGATAATCCGCAAGTCGCGTCACTTGTTACATCAACACCTGAATCAACCAGCCTTGCGCGCACAAACAAAGGTGGTAATGCATTTTTCTCATCACTGTTTAAAAGACCAGCGCGCGCAGCACCTGCTGCACCAGCGCAACCCGCACAAGCAGAATCGACCACAGCCAGTGCGCCTGTCGCAGAGCCTGTTGCCAAGAAGCCGCAAATCACAAGCGCTAAAAGAGTTACTCTTGCGTCAGCTACACCGGTGGCTTCAAGCAAAGAGAAGAAACGCGGCATTTTCTCTTCTATCTTTGGGTCAAAGGATAAAGATAAGAACAGACGCGAAAACCGCATTGAAGTTGCCTCAGCGGCGGGCTTAGCGCGTTTGTCGCCCTTGACACTGCAGCGTCAAACAGAGCGCGTTGATGTGGCTTGTTTAAAACCGGAATTGGTTCGCCTTTTAAAGCGCGTTGAAAAGCACTATGGCAAGCCCGTTGTCGTAACCAGCGGCTATCGTTCGCCTAAACACAATAAACGAATCGGCGGCGCAAATGGCTCACGCCACACAACTTGTGAAGCGGCCGATGTGCAAATTGAAGGCGTGACCAAGTGGGAACTTGCAAAATACGTGCGCACCATGCCAGGGCGCGGTGGTGTTGGCACCTATTGCCATACACAATCCGTTCACATCGATATTGGTCCGGTGCGTGATTGGAACTGGCGCTGCCGCAAACGTAAGCGATAATTTAATCGATTCCTCACATCTTCGTACCTGACGCGCGTTGTGAGGCTGATCGCACCGTTCATTTCGGATGACGCGCTTGGTTTGTTCAAAAATATTGCACGCCTGAATCCACGTAAAGCCCTGTTAAACAAGGGTGAAATTCAAAGTTTTACAAAATTGTCATTTTTTTTCGAAAAAACGCAAAATACTGCTTGCGAGTTTTGCATCCTCTGACTATAACGCGCCCATGTCTTGTGCGCCCATCGTCTAGCGGTCTAGGACGCCGCCCTTTCACGGCGGAAACACGGGTTCGATTCCCGTTGGGCGTACCATTCATTTCTCAATGAAATCAGGTACATACGTTAAAGAGTTGATATTTCATCAACTTTGGTACCTTGCAGGTTTATGCAGAACATATCTAGAACTTTCGATGTTTCTGGGGGAAAATTGGGGGAAAGAATTAGCATCTTTCCTACTCTCCGTTTTGAATGAAGTATACAACGATTGTTGTAGACTGCTTTTTCAAACGTTAGCAGGGGCTTTGAGAGCCTTAAAAATCGAAACCATTCATGCATATTTTCTCTGTACCAGCGATCAAAATCTGAGTCGCGTAGCGATACAACCCGATGCTGAACGCCAAGTTTGAAATGGTATCAATCAGAAAACCAGTGTTTACTTCTAATATTAAAGGCAGTTAAGATGCGAAAGTTGAAACTACTACTTATAGACGAAAGTTAAGTAGAGTTTGAAATCTAGACCTAACAAGGTGATTTAATTTTGTATCAAAGATTTTGGGGTGCTCAGAAAGCTATAACCCTCACCCAACATAAATGGCAGAGAGGCAATCGCGAGAACAGTCTCAGTTTCTCATCTGCATTGTTAGTTGACGGTATTATTCAAGAAGGCTTCACCCTTAAAGGTTCTGCGATCAAGGATTTGCCTAATTGTCATGTAAGTTTTGTCATTAGCCACAAAGGAACGAGCGAGTATGGCAAAGGAGTCGCGATTGCGAGGGCTGATTGGAAGCCACTCAGAATACACAACAATAGAAATTTTGGTGAACCGGAATACAGGTTCTTAGATCAAGAAACGTCTCACTATCACGATTTTACAGAAAATTATGAATTAGGTGATGAGATATGGGTAGATAGAAAGTTGCCCATTGCTTATCCGATCAATCCCGAGCCAGCGACATTCGAGAATTTTCTTGAGTTCACAGGTGAAAAGTTTAGAATCGGAAATATAAGTAGCATTCCAATACCTCCTTGGAATTACGATACGCAAAGTGATTTATTTTGATGAAACACAACGACAAAATATTGTTGGATAAGATTACTGCACAGCTTTCGAGAGTGCAGCATTTTGATGATTTTTCGTTCGTATCAACTCCACTGCTTTTACCCAATGGAGGTAGCGTAGTTGTGCGCATCAGCAAGAACATAGAAGGTTTTCTCGTAACAGATCATGGTCTTGGTTTCAACGAAACTGAATTAATTGATGGAGGCCACTACTACTCTCGCATTGCTCCAAAAGTCGCAAAACTTTCCGGAATTACATTTGATCAACATTCGTACTTTGTGTTGCAAGTTAAAGAAGAACAACTGGCCGGCGCTATTAAAACAGTAGCGAATTGTGTTTTGGAATCTGTCACTCAGGTATTTTATAAAGTTGCAGAACACAAAGCTCGACTCGCGTCAGATAAGATGTTCGAAAGATTAACGAACATTTTTGATGAAAGATTTTTAACGAGAGAATACGAAGTAATTGGTGAATCCACCCACTCGTGGACTTTTGATAGTGCATTGAGACGCGATGACAACATAGTTGTGTTTGATATGGTCAACAAACATCATAACTCGATTTATCAAGCTGTTACAAAATTCCATGATGTCGCTAGAGCGGAATTTGCACCCAAACGTGTGGCGGTTATAGGTAAGCAAAAAGAATATAGCGATCTATTGCCTGTTTTAAGCCAAGCGGCAAATGTTGTAGAATTAAATGGTCGAAGAGAAACATTTTTGAAATTAGCGAGCGCTGCTTAATACAATAATTTATGAAGTTGGTCTAACAACTCGTATCCTGATGTATCTTTCGCTATATGTTTTCGACGTATTTGTATTTGCTTTAAATTTCTGATCCAATAAAAAGTTAATGAACATTAACTATTTGTCATCGAGTGGTAATGCCCTCGTAAGATAACGTTTTATATCTTCTCGCCCTGCTAACGGGAGGTGAATCGTGTTGATCGATGATCTCTCATTGAAACAGGAGAAGAAGATGAAAAAAATTACTTATTCATTAGTTCTAGTTCTATCACTTGCGGCTGCGACTGTGCCAGCAAACGCGAAAATTACGATCGAAGAGCGCGGCTGGTGTGGTGTGGCCACTATGTTGGGCTTTACATTTGGCGGTCCTGCTGCATTAGCAGTTGGTGTCACATGCCTAGGATTAGCTGACGCTTCATAGTTTCAAAATATTAGTAAAAAGTTCGCCGCCTCGAAGCAATTTGAGGCGGCATATTTATGAGATGAATGCATTGATTCTCTTCCCTAAACAAACGGATATTTTTTGTACAACTTGGGGGGAAACCCGGGGGAAACCTAAATAAATTTCAATAAAATCAATAGCTTAATTCTAATATTCCCTCCCTTTCACGGCGGAAACACGGGTTCGATTCCCGTTGGGCGTACCATTCATCTTTCTCAAATATACTCATGATTTGAGGGCACTAGAACAAAAAGCTCAAGTGTTACATGAGATATTTTTGTCAGCCATCTCTAACATTATAAAACGCGGATGAGCGCCGTCTATACGGTAAGCACGCCTTGACCTGTTAAATGATGCGCTTATTGCATCTCAAAAAGCGTCTACACTGCTTCCCAGAACGTTGGAGCGTTCATAACTAGCCATGGACAGACATAGGATCACACTGCGCCCGAGCTATCGGCAAATGACCTTGAGATGCGTCCAGGCCGTCATAACACGAAATCACCCAGTTTATGTCGCGGGTTTGTCCGGCGCTGATTCTTCACCGGAAGTTTTTTTGGCAATCGCCTCAACCACCTCATCTGGATCTTCTTCCAGAGCAGCATCAACAGCTTTCATCAGCGCGTTGTTTGGCCGGCCTGAACATTCATGGAAAATCCGCGTTGTACAATTGGCGCAAATTTCTTCATCCAGCATCGGAACGATCTCGGCAATCGCCTCACCTTTACTCAGGTGAATATGGTGCTTTGTGAGCGCTTTCATCACGTGGAAACGACCAAGCTTATTGATGGTACGCGGCGTTGTTGTTTGCAGGTGGAACGACCCTCCACGCTTATGGCGGCGCGTGGCTTCTTCAATCAGAAGCTCTGCACCTGGCAAATCAATCTCACCGATACCTTTCACGATCAACATCATGTGGCGCTGTTCAGGCTGATCATATTCAATCGAACGCAATTTGCGGCGGACAAATTCCACTGAACCAAAATAGAGCGGCCCATCGATACGTGCCATGACCAATTGCGGGCATTCTGGCAGATCAAGGCGCTCAACGCTGCTGAAGCGTCTGTTGGGCGTAGATGTGTCTGGTGCGCCTACCGAAATGCGAGGACGCGAAGATTTATTCAAGAACAAGGCGAGCGATAGGAGAACGCCGGCATAGATCGCAAATTCAAGATCGAATAAGAGCGATGAAAAGAAGGTCACCGCAGCAATCCAAGTTTCCGTCTTACTCGTTGTGATCAAATGCTTGATCTCACGTACATCAACGAGTTTCCACGCCACGAGGATAATCACACCAGCCATCGCCGGAATTGGCACGAAGGCAAAGAACTGCGCTACAAAGAGCAAGATGCACAGCAAGAAGATCGCTGCAAATACCGCCGATAATGGTGTTTTCGCACCGGCTTCATAATTAATGCCGGAACGTGTAAGGGATGCAGATCCCGGATAACAGTTAAAGAAGCTACCTGCGACATTGGACAACCCCTGCCCGGTAAATTCGCGGTTAGCATCAATATCCTGACCTGAGCGCAATCCGATGGCGCGGGAAATGGACATAGCTTCCAAAAGCCCCACCACCGCAACCGCAAAGGCTGGGGATGCCAAATCGCGCATATCGGTTAAGTCAAAGGCTGGCATGGCAAAGCTTGGCACAACAGATGGGATGACGCCAACAGTCTTTACCTCAAGTTCAGTCCAACCGAGGAAGTAATAAACCAATGTGCCTGCACCGAGCGCAATCAGATAATTCGGCCATTTAGGCAAGAACTTTTTCGACAAAACACCCACGGCCAAAGACGTAAAGGCAATAATAAAGCTATTCGCATCCGCTTCCGGCCAAATTTCCCAAAATTTGATGGCAAATTCGCCCAGATCCTCGGGCCTTGGCAAATCCAGCCCAAGCGCATGACGCACTTGACTAAGACCAATGAGCAGCGCCGCACCGGTGATAAAGCCAGTCATCACAGAATGGGAAACAAAGTCGACAAGGGCTCCCAAATGCGCGATACCCAGTATGAGCTGAAACATCCCCACCAGGAAGGTCAGCAAGATCACCGCCTGGATGAATTCAGGGCTGCCTGGCGTATGTCCACCTGCAAGTGCTGCAAATACCAAAGCCGAAATCGCTGTTGTCGGACCAGACACGGTGTGCCAAGACGAACCAAATAACGCCGCAATGATCGGTGTGATCATGGCTGTGTAGAAACCATATTCAGGTGGGAGACCGGCAATCGCGGCAAAAGCAATGCCTTGTGGCAATACAATTGTTGCGCCGGTAAAGGCGGCAAACATGTCGTCGCGCAACGTAGACCACGTCACTTTTGACACCCAATCGGGAATGCCAAAAAGCAAACGTATTTCTTTCATAACCGCCCCCATTTCTTTGCCGTGGAGCGACTTAGCCATCTACGTATCCAATCTTAATTATCTAATATAGCGACGTGTCGCCCTTCTCATATGCCGATAAATATGAAAGTCAATTGCAGCGATCAAAAATTGCTGCAAGCTGATCTGTCAAAGCTGGCTTAAAGGCGATAAGTCGCTAAGGTCCGCAAATTGGTCAAAATTGTCATTTTTATCAATAAATGAGACTTTTTGACCCATGATTTGCTATTATGCATATATTTTCCGATTTGTGAATGGAAAATAGGCCTGTAGCGCGACTATTCGCGCGTTAATTTGGCCATAAAGGCTGTCATAACATCTGTCAGATACTGGCCACATTCGATCGATGGAATATGCCCGCAATCTTTGATCTCTTCATAGAATGCATTGGGGATGGTTTTCGCCATGGCTTTGACAAGTTCCGGCGGCGTCGCGCCATCTTGATCACCAGCAATGCAAATGGTCGGCACTTTTATTTCGGCAGCTTGTTCGGTGAAATCCGTATCACGAATAGCAGCTGATGTGCCTGTGTAACCCTTAGCTGGTGTGCGGGTCAGCATATTGGCATAGCCTGCAACATCAGCCGGGTTATCATCACGGTAGCCTTTGGTGAACCAGCGCGCTAGGACGCCATCCGCAATTTCTGAGATGCCTTTGGTCTCAACCATTTCAATACGCATGTTCCATAATTCATCCGTGCCGATCTTCATGCCTGTATTACACAAAATCAACGCACCCACGAGATCAGGCCGCGTTGCATAAAGCCCCTGCGCGATTAATCCACCAACGGACACACCACAAATGATGGCGCTTTGAATGCCGAGATGATCCATGAGGCCCGCAAGATCTTCCACATGGTCGGTCATAGTTTGGCTGTCGCCCAGATCAGATAGGCCATGGCCGCGTTTATCGTAAGTCACGATGGAATAATCGCCGACCAGACGAACGATCACATCGCGCCAAATCCGAAAATCCGTACCAAGCGAATTGGCAAACACAATAGTTGGCTTGCTCTCGGGTGCCCCGATCACTTGATAATGCAGGTTAACGTCATTGATTGTTGCGAAATGCATGGCTTTTGTCCTTCATCAGGAAGATTACGATAGATTGAGAGCATATAAAGGCAAAAAAGGCCTATATCTAGTGCGTAAAATAGCCAAGTGATATTTTTGGAGATGGGATAAGCGGCAAAAGCGTACATCTAACTCACACGCACTGCATCCATGACGCGGATTTGCACTTGCTTCATGCCGCGCCAATAGTTGATGTTGATATTGCCGGCGACATGAAAGCTTTGTCCACGGCCATTCAGAAAAGCTTTACCGAGCTCGTTGTCAGCTGCGCGGAAACAGATCCCGTCAATGCGCCCACCATCCATACCGGAAAACGAGACTTTGACATGGTTGGTTCCCACAATGCGCGCGTCTTTGAGCATATGATTGGGCAAAACGAAAACAGGTTGCGAATGGCCTGCACCATAAGGCCCTGCCCGTTCAATCATATCAACAAGATCGGTTGTCATGCCCGATGCGGCCAAGGCGCCATCGATTTTTAACGTGCGTACAGCGGTTAAGTCAGCAATGTGATCCGCCGCCTTTTCTTCAAAATAGGTGCGTAAGTCGCCCAGCTTTGATTTTTCGACCGTAAGCCCGGCCGCCATAGCGTGGCCACCGCCTTTGACCAGCAAACCCTTATCCACGGCTTCACGCACAATCTTACCGATGTCAAAGCCGGGTATGGAACGTCCGGAACCAGATCCTTTACCAGAGGGATCAAAGGCAATGGCAAAGGCAGGTCTATTCTCGCGGTCTTTCAGGCGTGAAGCCACAAGCCCCACAATACCGGGATGCCAGCCATCATTTGCGGACACAATGATCGCAGGCCCCTCACCGCCAGCCATTTCAGCCATGACTTCAGCTTCAGCCTGTTCCAGCATTTTCGCTTCCATGGCCTGACGTTCTTTATTAAGGCTATCTAAATGCGTGGCGATTTCATCTGCTTCAGACGCATTATGAAGCGTCAATAATCGTGACCCCAAGGCTGCATCGCCAATTCGGCCACCGGCATTAATACGCGGGCCAATTAAAAAGCCCAAATGATAGGGTGTAATCGGTCCATCTATGCCGACAATGCGCATCAAGGCTGCAAGACCAGGGTTGCCCTGTTTGCGCGCTGTAATCATGCCTTTGACAACATAAGCCCGGTTTAGACCTTTAAGCGGCACCACATCGCACACGGTGGCGAGTGCAACAAGATCAAGATGAGCAAGCAGATCAAAACCTTTGAGCCCCTCATGTCCTTGTTGGCGCAGAAGACGCTGTACGGCGACCAAAACCATGAACACAACGCCTGCGGCAGATAAATGCCCTAAACCTGAAAGATCATCCTGGCGATTGGGATTGATGAGCGCCACGCAAGGCGGCAATTCATCGCCGACCTGATGGTGATCGATGACCACGACATCACAGGATAATTCCTTAGCCTTCTCCAAGGCCTCAAAACTTGTCGAGCCGCAATCTACCGTCACAATCAGCTGAGCACCTTTATCAACAAGTTCGGCTATCGCATTTGGATTTGGGCCATAGCCTTCAAATATCCGGTCGGGGATATAAATCTCATTGGGGACATTTAGATGCGTTAGGAAACGCGACAGCAACGCAGATGAAGACGCACCATCCACATCATAATCACCAAATATCGCGACCCGCTCACCCATCTGGATCGCTTGCACAATGCGTTGCGCGCCCGCATCGCAATCGGTCATGGTCGATGGATCAGGCATCAAATCTCGAATGGATGGCGCTAGGAACGTAGCTGCTTCATCGGAAGACACACCACGCGCAGCGATTACTCGGGCAATGAGTTCAGGGATATCCGTCTTTTGAGCAATATCAAGCGCTGTGTTCTGACCAAGATTATCAAGGCGCGTGATCCATTTCTGGCCCGTCAGTGACGCTTCCACACCCATAAAAATATTGTCAGCCACGAATTTACACCTTCAAGCGCAGAAAATTGAAATGCCATAAAAAACAGGCCCCATTGATAATGAGGCCTGCTGATAAATGCAACGTGTTGTTGATCTAGAACCCGTTATGCAAACTTTTGACCTTCGCGGTGGATTGCTTTGATTTCACGGACTGTACCGGTCGATGAGCGCATCACAAAAGTATGTGTCGAAATCGCGTTGCCTTTAAAGCGCACGCCCTGGAGCATATCGCCATCCGTTACACCTGTTGCAGCAAACATCACGTCGCCACTTGCAAGTTCTGTGAGATCGTAAACTTTGTTCGGATCAGAGACGCCCATTGTCGCCGCGCGGTCAATTTGATCCTGATTTTTAAAGAGCAAACGTCCTTGCATCTGACCGCCAGTGCAGCGAAGCGCAGCAGCAGCCAAAACACCTTCTGGTGCACCGCCTGTACCCATATAGATATCAATGCCTGTTTCTTCAGGATCAGTTGTATAGATCACTCCGGCTACGTCGCCATCACCGATCAAACGTACAGCTGCACCGCATGCCCGGACGTCCGCGATCAATTTTGCATGACGTGGACGATCAAGGATACAGGCGCAAACCTGACCAATTTCAACGCCTTTATGTTTAGCAATTGCGGCTAAGTTTTCCGCAGGTGTCGCATCAATTGAGATCGTGCCTTCTGGATAACCCGGTCCGATCGCGATTTTATCCATGTAAACATCCGGCGCATAAAGCAGCTTACCTTTGTTGGCAAAGGCAATCACAGCCAATGAATTGGGCATATTTTTGGCGCAAATCGTTGTGCCTTCAAGCGGATCCAGCGCAATATCCAATTCTGGACCGTCCTGAGTTCCCACTTCTTCTCCGATATAAAGCATTGGTGCTTCATCGCGCTCGCCTTCACCAATGACGATTGTGCCACTGATATTAAGTTTATTGAGCTCTGTGCGCATCGCATCCACTGCGACCTGGTCAGCAGCCTTTTCATCACCACGTCCTCTAAGCTTGGCAGCAGCCACAGCTGCGCGCTCTGTCACACGTGCGATTTCGATTGATAAAATGCGATCTAGATCCAGATCTTCTGAATTCGTTTCAGCCATTGGTCATTCATCTCCATATTGGCACCAAAGAGTTGCGTCATGCTCGAATGATCAATTATGCAAATTTCTTAACAAATTGGACAAAACACCCGCAGTTCTGTCGTTGTATTCACAAGAATAATGATTTTTCCAGAATAAAATCGATTAGAATCCAGCAATAAATTGAACTGCATTATTTCAATCGTTTTAAGCATTTACGCTGCCCGATTAATAGGTACAAAAAAACGGGCAGAATCACATTCTACCCGTTTCAATATCTGAAATCTGTCCGAAGGATCTTAAAGATCGACGTCCAAAATCGCCATGGAGAAGTTAAATGAGCGATCCCCATCTTCATCATCAAGATAGATCACACCGATGAATTCATCGCCTGAATAAACCTCCGCTGAATCATCCTTTTTCGGGCGCGCGCGCACCTCAAAAGAAGGATTAAAAACACGCTTCAAATAAGCATCTAGTTTTTTGATTTCATCAGGATTCATCTGCCGCATTCTCCGTCTTTGCGATTCGTTTTATGTCTTTTGCCACGTGAGACGTAAAAATTAAAGCGTATTCTTATGATGCATCTTCTTGTGACGCTGCATTGATCATTTGATCCATTGCGCGGGATGGTTCCTGACAACCAGCTTCGCCAACAATGCGCGCTGGCACGCCAGCAACGGTTTTATTCGCTGGAATTGGCTTTAACACAACAGAACCTGCGGCAATGCGTGAGCAGTTGCCGATTTTGATATTACCAAGCACTTTCGCACCGGACCCAATAAGCACGCCACTGCCAATTTTCGGGTGACGATCGCCACCTTCTTTGCCAGTTCCGCCCAGGGTCACATTTTGCAAAATAGATACATTATCGCCCACAACGGCAGTGCGGCCGATGACGATGCCTGTTGCGTGATCCAAGAACAATCCTTTACCCAACTTAGAGGCCGGATCGATGTCAATTTGGAAAATCGCTGATGAACGCGACTGCAAGTAAAGTGCGTAGTCAGTGCGCCCCTGATTCCACAACCAATGCGCCAGACGATGTGTCTGGATGGCGTGAAATCCTTTGAAATAAAGAACTGGTTGAATAAAACGGCTGCATGCCGGATCGCGGTCATAAACAGCTTGAATATCAACGCGCAAAGTTGCGCCCCATTCAGGCTGATCAGCAAGCATCTCCATATACGTTTGACGAATGACACTCGCCTGCAAATCAGGATGATCGAGACGCTCGCAGACACGGTGGATCACAGCCTCTTCCAATGAGGGTTGCTGCAAGATCGTAGAATAAAGGAAAGTAGCCAATACAGGGTCAGCCTGAGCGGCTTCCTCTGCTTCCTTGCGAATGGTATCCCAAATCGGGTCCATGGCATTTACTTTTTTATTCAGTGATTCAACTGATGTATTCATAGTCTTTCTCCACACCTGATCGCGAGACCGCAATCATCTTCTCCTATAAATATGACAGAAATGGTAAATTTTAAAGTGTTTGAGACGAAATGACGAAAATATGATGAATATTTTCGTCAGTGATTTGCGCGCAAACTAGCTCGAAATATGTTCAAGTACCGCTTTTTTAAAGGTTTTATCGCCAACAGCCAGCATATGATCTCTGCCTTCAATTGAAACAGATGTTGCATTGGGCATCAGCGCTGCCAATTCATCGGGTGAGCCAGCGATATCATCCTTCGTACCAACGACAATCAGCGTCGGCATGGACATTTGCGAGGCTTCATCTTCGGTTACAAGAACCCTTGATGTTTGAATACAGGCAGCTAGCGCATAACGGTCGCTTTTTGTTTGATCGGCAAAAGCGCGGAACATGCGACCTCTTTCGTCACTCACATCATCCAATGAAGGTGCTAAAAGAGCTTCGGCGATTACATCCCAATCACCAACACCCTCGACCATACCAATTCCTAGGCCACCGAATGTCAAAGACTTCACATATTGCGGTTCGGATTTTGCAATAAAAGCACAAACACGCGCGCCCATCGAATATCCCAAAAAATGCGCCTCATCGATGAGAAGAGAATCAAGTAAGTTAATTGCATCCTGTGCCATATGATCAGGCGTATAGACGGCGCTGTCGTGAGGTTTATCGCTCTTACCATGGCCGCGATGATCAAAGGCAATGACCCGATAGCCTGCATCTGTGAGTGTTTTCACCCAACCCGTATAAACCCAATTCACATGCGCTGATGAGGCAAAACCATGAATGAGCATCACAACGTCACCATCTTTTGGGCCTGCATCAAACCAGGCGATATCAACACCGTTGGAGTTGAACATGTTCATTTCAAGAGGTTGTGCCACCATGGGATCATCATCTTTTCGAGTTGATTGCTTTTGGAATTGAAGCTTTGCCAAGTTTTTGTGTGAGTGTCTACATATTTGCCTACACATTTTCTGGCCAACAGTTTAAAGATAGACGAAACAAATATGCTTAGACACGGGAGCGCAACATCATGGCTGGTCACAAAATACCTTATTTCCACAATACCGCCGGATATCCCTCAATTGAGATCGGCACTAAAAAATTCATGTGTATCGGTGCTAAACCGCCTTTTGATCACCCACATGAATATCTTGAAATGGGTGATGAGACAGAAATTGTCTGCCCGTATTGTTCAACACTCTATAAATATGTTCCAAAAATTGCCTTTAACGAATCAAGACCTATTGGCTGTGTCTGGGAAGAAGAGCCCGTCGCCTGATTGAGGTCGTTTGAATGTCTGAGGGGTCAATTTCAAACGAACATCAATTAAATATCGCGATCATCGGAGCCGGCATAGCTGGCTTAGTGGCTGCATTGACTATGTCTCGTGCAGGTGCGCGCGTTCAGATTTTTGAAAAAGCTGATGAACTCACTGAAATTGGTGCAAGCATTCAATTGTCACCTAATGCGACGAGAATACTTCAAACTTTGGGGATTGAAGACGAGTTAAAAAAACACTGGCTGGAGCCGCATTCAGTTAAGCTCACGGATGCACAAACACTTCGGATTATTGCTGAAGTTCCCATTGCGGAACTTGCGAAAAATTCTTGGGGTGCACCTTATGCTGTTTTGAGACGCGCCGATCTTCAACATGTACTTTATCAAGCGGTATTGGCGGATGATAATTGCTCGCTACAACTTGCCAGCAGTCTAAATTTCGATGGGCCGAACCGACTTTCCATTGATGTGGCTGCCAAGATGGGGGTCAAACCCGATCTAATAATTGGCGCGGATGGTGTTTGGTCGTCGGTTCGAAAGGTCATGCCGCTCACCGGTCATCCAAAATTTGGCAATTACAATGCTTGGCGTTTCAATGCTGATTTATCTGCGCGAGCGCATTTACCACCTGAAATCAGTAATTCGCGCAGCATTCACGTGCTGATGGGTGCCTCCAATCATACGGCCATCTACCCAGCTGATGACAATGGCAATAGTAATGTGATTTTCATAACGCGCGATAAGAACGACAAACCAGAAAACATCAAGTTTGATAAAGCCATCTCGCGATATGATTTGCATCAAAATGCGGTGCATATGCTGCAATCAGCAACGGAACTTGGCTGCTGGCCGATACATCAAATAACGGACGGCACATGGACCAATGGGCGGGATATGGTGCTGATTGGCGATGCAGCGCATGCCATGATGCCGTTTTCAGCCCAAGGTGCAGCAATGGCGATTGAAGATGGTTATCTTTTATCCAAAATGGTGACAGACAGCCCCTATCTCATTTCAGATATGCTGCAGAAGTTTGAGAAAACGCGAAAAGCGCGTCTCGCCAAAGTCAAAAGTCGAACCGCGTTTAATCGCTTTGCCTATCATGCCATTGGCCCGATTAAATGGGGACGCAATTTGGTACTTTCACGCAAATCACCACAAAGCCTTGGCCGTGGGTTGGACTGGCTTTATGGCTGGTCGGCAGATGACTAAAACGCCGTCAAATCGTATCTATTTGATCGACTATGCTCGTGGTGTTGCCATCATTGCCATGGCGATTTTCCATTTCACTTGGGATCTAGAGTTTTTCGGATTTGTCGAACGCGGTCTAACTGCGACTTTTGAATGGAAAACTTTTGCCAGATGTATTGCGTCCAGCTTCTTGTTTTTGGCAGGTCTGAGCCTGATATTAGGGCATGATCCCAACATTCGTGCCAGATCATTTGCAAAACGCCTTATCTGGCTTGTGGGCGCTGCTGCGATCATTTCAGCAGCAACATATTACGCTATGCCCGGCGCGCCAATCTTCTTTGGTATTTTGCATTCTATTGCAGCGGCAAGTGTGATTGGTTTGTTTCTTAGAAAGCTGCCAGCCATTGTTCTGTTGATATTGGCGATCATAGTTTTCTTCGCGCCGTTTTATCTGCGATCCGAGTTCTTTGACGCGCCGCTGCTGTGGTGGGTGGGATTAAACGCCAATATTCCAAGATCCAATGATTATGTGCCACTACTGCCCTGGCTTGCACCATTTTTGGTTGGCATGGCCACGGCGAAGGTTTTGAGATCCAAAGGCTTATTTGAGAGGCTCAGAAATCAACAATCGCCGCCGAGTAATCTGATTAGCAAAATGTTGAGCTTTCTTGGGCGTCACAGTTTGGTGACATATTTGCTTCATCAACCCATTCTGTTGGGATTGGTATGGGTGGCTGCATGGATCCTATAGCGCCTATGTGCTAACGCCGATCTCGGCAAGTTTCGCTAAGCATGCATCTTCGAGATTATCCAACTCATCAACCATCATTTCCAGATCACGGCGTTGGTTGCGCAACTCCTGACGCTTCTTCTCCACTTGATCCATCACCACTTTGAGCTGCTTTGCCGTATTCGGCAGCGATAGATCCAGTTTCAAAAGCTCTGAAATTTCCGAGATTGTGAATCCCACGCGCCGCGCCATCAAAATTTTAGCAATGGTTCTGCGGTCAGAGGGTGTATATAGGCGAGTACGCCCGCGCCTTTCCGGCTGCAACAGCCCCTCATCCTCATAAAAGCGTAAGGTTCGCGTTGAGATATCGAACTCTTTGGTGAGCTGGGATATGGTGTAGTGATTGACCATTTATCAGATCACTCCGAACCAAAGACCTGCCAAACCTAAAAACGCGAAGAAACCGATCACATCTGTCACCGTTGTCACAAAGACGGTGGAGGAAATCGCTGGATCAAAGCCCATTTTATCAAGAATCAATGGCAACAATATCCCGGCTAAAGCTGCCGAGAACATATTAATGATCATCGCAATACCAATCACAATACCCAGATCAATGTTGCTGAACCAAATGGCAGAAACCACGCCGATTAACAGTGCAAATATAACGCCATTAAGGCCACCTACAGCCGCTTCACGCAAAATAATGCGCCCAGCATTATAAATATCGAGATCCTTCACTGCGAGCGCCCTCACCGTAACTGTCATGGTTTGTGTGCCAGCATTACCCCCCATAGACGCCACAATCGGCATTAAAATAGCTAAGGCGACCATTTGTTGGATCGTCGCATCAAAGAGACCAATGATGACGGAGGCTAAAATAGATGTGATGAGATTGATAAAGAGCCAAGTAAAACGCGATTTAAACGCTGCGAAGACATTATCTGAGAGTTCCTCGTCACCCACACCGGCGAGTGCTTTGATATCTTCTTCGGCCTCTTCGTGAATAACATCAACCACATCATCAATGGTCAGCACACCAACAAGGCGCTCGTTGTGATCAACAACGGCGGCTGAGAGCAAATCATATTGCTCAAAGAGGATCGCAGCCTCTTCCTGGTCCATTTGCGCTGGGATCGGATGAATGGTGTCATTCATAATGTCTTCCGCACGCACGTGGCGACGTGTTCGCAATATGCGGTCGAGTTCGATATCGCCGACAAGCTTATAAGTCGCATCAATGACGAAGATTTGCGAGAATCGTTCCGGCAGGTCTTTATCAAGACGCATATAGTCAATCACCTGACCAATCGTCCAAAATGGCGGAACGGCCACAAATTCACTTTGCATCCGACGTCCGGCACTGTCTTCTGGATAATCCAGTGATCTTTTGAGGCGCACGCGCTCAATAAATGGCAAATAATCGAGAATCTCCTGGCGGTCTTCTTCATCGAGATCTTCCAGGATAAACACCGCATCATCGGAATCCATTTCTCCAATCGCACGCGCGACATCCTGATTAGGAATTGCATCAACGATTTCAACGCGGATGGCTTCATCAACTTCGGTCAACGCGGCGAAATCAAAGGAATCACCAAGGAGCTCAACAAGTTTTTGTCGACGCTCGGGTTTGAGCGATTCGATCAAATCACCAAGTTCAGATTCGTGCAGGCCCTCAACATATTGATTGAGCGCTTCGACATCATCGTCATCCAGCGTATCTGCGACGGATTTGCGGAAATCTGAGCGAATGCGGCCTTCATCGTCGTAGATTTCGGCATCTGGTTGATCAGAAGCCTCGATTTGCGCATCATCTACGGTCGCATCAACATTATTTTGGTCAAGTTCGGAGGCTGAGTCCGGATGTTTTTTATCGTCGGCCATCGAATGATCCAAATAAAGCTAATTTATCTTAGCGCCACATTACATTGTTCAACGACAAGGTAGCCAGTCAAAGCGCATCTGACAAAAGGATTTTTGAGAATATCAAATGTTTTATGGGGTTAAACTGTCGAAACTATGACGGAACGCAGCACAAGTGCTGAATCACGCGCAAATTTGGGGGAAAATTAACAACTGCGACAGATAAACGGCTTTCCCACTCAAGGGAATATCAAAATCATTGAATTGTCAGGGGATTGTGTCACGTATAAAGCGAAAAATGGCGCGAGTGACGGGGCTCGAACCCGCGACCTTCGGCGTGACAGGCCGACACTCTAACCAACTGAGCTACACCCGCACATTTTTCGTTATGGTCTTGATTGTTCAAAACCATGAGCGGGTGATTAAGCTTAATCGCGGAAAGTGTCAAGCACATTTGTCGACCTTTTTAACAAAACTATGTCATTTTTTTAAACGCAGCACTTTCTTTCATTTTCTTGAATTTTTTGCTTGCACTTATCAAAGGAAGCGCCTAAACGGGACACCGCAATGGGCGATTAGCTCAGTTGGTAGAGCGCTTCGTTTACACCGAAGATGTCAGGAGTTCGAGTCTCTTATCGCCCACCATTGCTCTCTTCTCTACAAATCGCAGTTTTTCTACTCACGCATGGCGTGGTGTATCCACGTGTTTAATCGATACTTAAATAAAAAAAGCCCCCGAATATTCGGAGGCTTTGTTTTTATTCAGAGACGTTATGCAGCGTTAGCTTGCCTTGGCCAATGCTTCAGCGACGCGTGTGCTGCCAGAGCCGTGATAGTCTTCGTGTACGGTAAAGACTGACAAGGCCTCAATCAAACGCTCAGCTTCATGAGAAAGCTCTTGGATCGATTGTGTGGACTGCTTTGCCATATTGGCATTTTGCTGTGTCACACCGTCCATTTCGCTGACTGCGACATTCACTTCACGAACACCGGATGCTTGCTCATTAAATGTCGATGCCATTTCAGAGATCAGCTCATTGATTTGATAGACTTCGTCTTCAATAACTTTCAATGTTGCACCTGTGTCATTAACCAGGCTCACACCATTTGCGACTTGTTTCTCTGATTTATCAATGAGCTGCTGAATTTCCTTCGCAGCATTAGCTGAGCGACCGGCCAATTCACGAACCTCCTGTGCAACCACCGCAAAGCCTTTACCTGCCTCACCAGCACGTGCAGCTTCTACACCTGCGTTTAGTGCAAGAAGGTTGGTCTGGAACGCAATCTCATCGATAACCGTGATGATTTGACCAACTTGCTCAGATGATTGCTTGATTTCATCCATGGCCGCGATCGCATTAGCCACAATTTTTGCAGATTGGGCTGTTTTGTCTTTTGTATCTGAGACGCGTGTACCGGCTTCATTGGCTTTTTGAGATGTTTTCTCAATAGAGGCTGAAATGTTTTCAACTGCAATGCCAGTTTCATTAAGAGCAGCTGCTTGTTGCTCAGCACGGGTTGCCAAATCGTCGGATGATTGGCTCATTTCGCCAGTACCTTGGGACAGATGCTTTGCAGTTTTTGAAACCGATGAAAGTGCAAATTCAAGCTTACGCACAGATGCATTGAAATCTTCGGTTAGCTGCTCAAATGGACCTTCAAACTGTTCACGCATGCGGTAAGTCACATCACCTTGTGCAAGTTTTGAAAGGCCAGTACCAAGCGCATCGATGACATCTTGAAGCTTAGCTGTTTCCTGAGCTTTTTCTGCATCACGCTGTTGTTGGGCTGCTGCGACTTCGTTTTGAGCATCTTGCGCTGAGCGTGAATGCTTCTCAGCTTCAGATTGCGCTGCATGCGCATCTGAAATTGCTTCGCTTGCGGAAGCGAATGATTTCCACATCATTGTGGTCAATGCGAAAAGAACGCCTGCTTCGGCGACCAAAATAAGTGCGTGGAGACCTACGCGGATAATTGAGCTTTCACCTGGGAACACGATGGTTGGAATGAGGAAATACAAAACTGTGTGATGTACAGCTGTCAGACCCGTAAACGCCAAAATTGGACGCCAGTCGATCACCGCAGCGCAGATTGCAAGCATCGCAAAGAAATACATATGCATATCGATCTGCAGGTTGGAACCTGAGAATGAAGCGACCAATAAAGACACCAGAGCGGCCTGTGTCAGGCCCATTGTGGCGCGTGCGATCAGGCCATCTTTATCAAAGCGCCAGGAAAGCGTGCCAAGACCTGCCATTAAGACTGCGCCTGCAGACAGCACCATTGCAAGATCATGCCCGACAAAAAATGACCGTGTGATGACCAATGCAGCGTTGATCCACAAAAGCGCAATTAGCACCTTCATCCCAATGTGTCTGATATCCGATATGGTTTTCATTTATTCTATCCTCAAATGAGACAGGCTGTTGCAATCGTCCCGTCAATGACGAGCCAAGCCCCCGCTTGATACAGCCTTGCCACAAAATCACGTGTAGCACCCGTGTTATCGTTGTTTTGATTGATGTCAGAACTTTGCGACTGCGGCGACACAACGGCAATCCAATCAGCTCGGCCTGAATTGACCAGCGCACCATTGGCTTTATCGATGACGGAAATGATTTGACCATGATCTCCCCAAGGTGGTGTGATAATGGCAACCTTATCGTTTTTGGGCATCAGAATCGGCACCGCCACCACGGCGACACAGATCAAAATATTAACACCAAAAAGTACCCGCAATTGTAATTCTCTCTTATAGGTCCGGAATCGCTTACCAGATTCTGATAATGAAACTATGGACTTACAAACATCTTTAACGAACGTTCTCCATTCGTTACCGAGAAAATTACAATTTTAATATTTCACAAGTATTAATCGAGATTACGAGTTCTTGGTAGGCATTTGTACCACACCGCCTATGCAAGGACCGGAAACGCCTGTCGTTGTTGGGTAAGTCAAGGGTAATCCTTTGACCGATCTTATAGCCAGATAGCCCCACGCTTCGGCCTCCACTGCATCCCCTGAAATTGCGATATCTTCAGACTTGATAATGCGTTTCTCATTTGAATTAGGTGAGATATCCAAAGCTTTATGCAATTCATCCACGATGGTCCTATTCAAACGACCACCACCCGAAAGCACCCAGAGTTTTGGTTCCTTTGGCAAACGAGCTTGGGATTTTGCGATTAATTTGGATGTGATATAGGCTAGCGTTTTCGCACCATCTTCCAAACTGAGTTGACCTTTTTCCAAAGGTTTGAAATCCAAACGGTCCAGAGAAATCCCGCGATCGAGTTTGTTCGCCATCGGCTCAATATATTGGCGTGCGATGTCATGGTTGATTTGCCCAACAGAACCAATCAAGCCATCTTTATCAAACGCCTCTCCCGTATGCGCAAAGACCCATTGATCGATGAGAACGTTTCCCGTGCCACAATCAAAGGCATGAGGCGGATTTTCGCCATCTATATATGTCAGATTAGAGATCCCGCCGATATTCACGAAACAGACGGGTGCAAGCCCATTCCATTGCTGGTCTAAATTAGCTGAGAGCGCTTGATGATATGAAGGTGCTAACGGCGCGCCCTGCCCGCCATTGGCTGTATCATTGGCGCGCATATCGTAAACCACCGGCATACCCAACTTGTTTGCCAGGCGCGGTCCATCGCCCAATTGCACCGTTATACCTTTGTCTGGATTATGGAAAATGGTTTGGCCATGAAACCCCACGAGATCAATATCAGATGCGCGAAGTGAATAAGTTTCCAAAAATTCACGAACCGCATCGGCATGCAGATCTGTCAGTTCAGTTTCGATTTCCGACAAATTACCTGGTCGGTCACCTCGGTTTTCAATTGCAAGGGCTGTTTGCAGCGCTTGTGCAAGCTTCTTACGGAATTCGCCCGTATAGGGAACCGTTAGAAACGGACCGCGTTCGAGTTCATTTTCACCGTCCGAGCGCAATAAAGCGACATCAATACCATCCAGAGAGGTTCCTGACATTAATCCGATGGCATTTAATGCGATATCAGCCTGTGCTCTGCCTTTATATGTCATTTTGCATTCCGGATATTAATAATATTGAAAAGACAGGGGTGAAATCATTTCAAAACAGTGTTAAACGCGGCTGGGTTTTGAAAGACTATGCGCAATTCGTCTTTTGAAATCAATTCTAATTCTATAGTCAAATAATAAGATAACCGACCAAAAGGTAACTCTCATGTCTGAGTTCAAATCCGATTTCCTCCACACACTTTCAGAGCGTGGCTTCATTCATCAAACATCTGATGATCAGGGGCTTGATAAACTGTTTCAAGAGGAAACCGTAACGGCCTATATTGGTTTTGATCCGACAGCTGCCAGCCTTCATGCCGGATCTTTGACGCAAATCATGCTTTTACATTGGCTCCAGCAAACCGGCCACAAACCAATCTCTTTGATGGGTGGCGGTACTGGCATGGTTGGTGATCCGTCGTTCAAAGATGAATCCCGCCAATTGATGACGCTCGAAAAGATCGAAGAGAACATTGCGAGCCTACAAACAATCTTTGCTAATTACCTTACCTATGGCGATGGTAAAACAGATGCGATGATGGTCAACAATGCCGACTGGCTAAAGGGCATCAATTATCTTGAGTTTTTGCGCGATGTTGGACGTCATTTTTCCGTGAACCGCATGATGGCGTTTGATAGCGTTAAATTGCGACTTGATCGCGAACAGTCCTTGTCGTTTCTTGAATTCAATTACATGATCCTGCAGGGCTACGATTTTGTGGAATTGGCAAATCGTCATGATTGCCGCGTGCAATTGGGCGGTTCTGATCAATGGGGCAATATCATCAACGGCATTGATCTTGGCCATCGCATGGGCACCAAGCAACTTTACGCGATTACAACCCCACTATTGACGACGTCTTCAGGTGCGAAAATGGGTAAATCAGCCAATGGCGCGATCTGGCTGAATGCTGACATGCTATCAGCCTATGATTTTTGGCAATATTGGCGCAACACTGAAGATGCTGATGTATCTAAGTTTTTGAAGTTATTTACAACGCTGCCAATGGATGAAATCAACCGTCTGTCAGCGCTTGGCGGTAGTGAAATCAATGACGTTAAGAAGATTTTAGCAACTGAAGTGACAGCCATGGCGCATGGCCGGGCAAACGCTGAAACGGCAGCAGAAACGGCACGTAAAACCTTCGAAGAAGGTGCCGTCGCTCAAGACCTTCCAAGCATTAATGTTGCCGCCGGTGAACTTAAAGAGGGTGTTGGTCTATTGTCGCTGATTGTGAGCGCTGGACTTGCCGGGTCAAACGGTGAAGCGCGTCGTCATATCAAAGGTGGTGCGATCAAAATTAATGATAAGCAAGTCACCGACGAACGGATGATGGTCACCGATAGCGCAACGAGCGATGAAGGTGTTATCAAGCTTTCTATGGGCAAAAAGAAACACGTCTTGATCCGCCCAAGCTAATCTTCGGAATATCATTTTTAAAAGCGGTCGTGTTACATCAACATGGCCGCTTTTTGTTTGCAGCCCTCGAATTGCTAGCGCCTAAATTCGAAGATATTTCTGAACACGCCAGGCGCAACAACCGATAAAGGGTTCACCTGAACGCGCGGATTATCAGCATTTCCTGACACACGGAAAGTGATCCCCAGCAAGGCTTTATCCTTACCGTTACCCAATAAAGCACCAAGCACGGGGATTTCGCCAAAGAAGCGATTTAACGCGTAAGCCGGCATAAATGTTCCCGCCATATCGGTATTATCATCTTGGTCATAGAGCAGTCCGGAAAAAGCTGCCCCAATTTGCGCGCCACGGACGATACCGTCATCGACAAACATCACACCATTATCCATTTGCACGCGGATGTCAGCTAAATCAAAGCTGACACGACTGACATCCAATCGCCCTTTCAGCGCTTCATTCAGACTGCGTTCCTTCTCGCTAGCTCGGGTGGACACAAGCGTTTTTAGGCGTTCATCACCAATCACTTTAAATTTTCGGATGAGAACGTCACCTTTATAAGGTTCATTGCCGCTCTTCGTCATAATGAGATCTAACGAACCGCCCTGAACATAGGCGTAAATATCGAAAAATCGCCAAAAGCTTCCTGAATCATCGCTTGCAACGGTGATGCGCTCGTCTTTGGAATCACCTTTTAAACGCGCGGCAACTGAACCGCCTGTTTTGGTGCGCCCGGTGAATTCGGCCAGCATCGGTATTGCTTGTTCTTCCACATAGCGCATAGTGGCATTGGTTAAATGCTCTCCGCCAAAACCGTAGACCTTGTTTATTTTACCAGTTAGATCGAAGCTTGCTTCACTTTTAGATTGTTTGCGAACCTGCTCGCTATTGGCTTTGATCTGCGTGATGAGCGGGCGCATATCGAACGCTTCGCCACCAACATTGACTTTATAACCACCTTTAATGCGCGAGAGCGAGAAATTATAGTTATCCTTCGGTGCCAATTTCACACTGGTGAATTTGGCAGATCTCATACCATCGTTATCTAAAGATATTTCTCCGCGCGCCGAAAACCCTTTGCCACCAAATTTAAAATTTTCAATCTCAATATCGTCATCATCGGTGACAAGTTGGAAGCTTGCTTGCGCAGCAATGCCCTTTGATTTGACCCAACCCGTGCCTGGCGAAACAATTTTACTATTGCGCAAGTTCAGAGCGACATCATTGATATTTTCGGCCACCTGCGTGATTTCAAAATCAACATCGCCGAATACGATGTCATCGAGGCCTAATTTCAGCAAAGCGCGTTCTTTGTCATTAATTGTGCCGGTTAAAACACGTGTTTGCTTAACATTCGAATTGCCCACCGCTTCAACTATATTTGCCGTCACATTGACCCCGTCCGCCTTCATTTTGGCATCCAGAACGGCCTTTTCGAGATCAACGTCCAATGTTCCATTGATGTTGGTGAGATTATAGCCTTCGATAGGCTTTTTGATATCCACACCATTGAGCGCCAGTTTTACGTCCCAAACAGGATCGGGCGGATTTTGACTTGGAATAAGCCCAAATGTGGCTTTAACATTCGCATCCACAAGGCCCGAAATATCATCAGGCGTCAATCCAACTTGATCCAATGCATCGATCGGTTCGAAACTAATCAACTCCGCTGCCGCATCAGCCCAGCCAGATAGGTTCAGATCAATGTCGGCCATCAAAGGCGTACTATAAGTATTGGCAATCACGACACGACCATCGGTGATTTCCATTTTCCGATTTGATGGGAAATAGGACACTCCTGTGCCAATATTGACAACGATTTCCCCACCTCGAAGCTTCATGCTTCCAAATGCGTTGCGCACCGGAGGGATTTCACCGACAATATTTACCCGTGCATTTTTAAAAGTGTAATCAACCTGATAATCTTCCGGCTTATGCCGTATCGGGCGAATTGGGCTGGAAAAACGCCCTGCATCGACATGAAGCCAAAGCTTTAGATTGTTGATCTCGCCACCATAAATGCTGTTCGTCGCCCATCCGCGCGTCCCTCGCCCAAGCCAAAACGGCCAAAACTGTTTGGCAACAGCTGTCTGAACACGCGGGACATCCAATTCAAGGTTTATCTCCGGAGATTCTCCATCAACAAATCTGAACAGTGCGTTCCCAGTTGCATAATTGGCACCGGTTGTGACGAGCAATTCTTCAGCCACAAGCGTGTTTGCAGAAAAATCATAATGACCTAAGGCTTTGGCCGAGAACTCAACAGGCGCCTCGTCTGTGTCTGTTGGCGATAATACCCCGTCATTGACCAGCAGATCAAATACCAACCCGCTGTCGGGACCACCTTCGAAATTCTCCGCATTTATAATGCCTCCAACCAATGGGAAGCGTGAATTTGCAATAGAGATGTTGGAAGATAGTAGTTCTACAGATTTCTTTACCGGATCATATGCAAGATTGATTTCAGAGGCATTTAGATCGGTGTTCTGACCGCCCATTTTAAGAGTACCAGGCGCTAGTTTTAGATTTGCATTCACGCTTGCGGGCGATTGCTCGGTCGATTGACCAATTTCTAAAATACTTGAAACCTTGGTGATCAGACCTGATCTGAATTTGGAGCTCGGATCCTTTGTCTCAAATTCAACAGCAATTTCGCTCAATTGCAGGTTTACCCATTTACGTGTTCCCTCTAGGGATTGATCAATCTCAATATTTAGGACCTGTTCACCAAGCAATAGCGAACCAGACAACGCTAAGATGACGCCATCCTTCTTCTCAACATTGATTTCAGTAAGGGTCAAACCACCAAATCGAGAAGCAAAGGGATGATCCACTCTGACATTCTTAAACGAAATATCTTTCGCGTTTTGTAGCGCTTTTTCATTTTCCAATTGCGCAAGAATGGCAAATAAGCCATTCACGGCTTGCTCAACACGATCAATCTGAGGCATAGCCTTTGCAGGTGTTTCGTCGGTAATAACCTGTGAATTAAACACCAGATCAACATCCGAAATATCAACGGCAGCAATGTTTGCCTCGCCTTGCGCCAAATCAATCGGATCAAGTTTCAATTGGGCTTTGGCAACGCTTATTTCAAACTGTGGTTTATTCTTTGTATGATCTCCTGCAGCGATTGCAGTTAATTGGTCTTTAGGATCAATGTTTGGCGCAGTGAAATTTTGCGACAAATTTAGATCTCGCGCTTCAAAAGCAAGATATCCATCCCCTGTAAATCTGAGAACTGTTCGATCGACTTTTGCAGCACTGTTATCTCCGACAATGCGCTGGAACGAAGTTTGTGTGTAATCCGAAACAATCCGATCCAAAACACCAAGCTGAAGCGACATCAGCCCGCCAACAGCAACAATGATGATGCCGATCACAAGCCATGAGAACCAATGTCCGCATGATAAACAAACATCTATGAATCGATTTCGCGACATATGTTCGCGTGTCTCCTCTATCGATTATCTACATAGCGTTGCAAAAACTTGTTGACCAAACAGAATATGCAAATCTAATCACTTCCTCAAAGCGTAATACTTCTACATAACCTTAAGCTTCATGAACAGGCTGATCATGTTGATTTAGCCTGTCTTGAACGCATTTTTTCTCAAAGGACCGTAAGATGAGCGAAGTTACTGAAAATTCAACAGCCCCAGACTTTAATTTACCACGTGATGGTGGCGAAACTGTGCAATTATCGGCATATAAAGGCAAAAAAGTGGTGCTATTCTTCTATCCAAAAGACGACACAAAAGGCTGTACTGTCGAAGCGATTGATTTCACCCAAAAACTCGCTGATTTTGAAGCCGCAGGTGCTGTCGTTATCGGCATGTCACCGGATCCAGTAAAAAAGCACGACAAATTCATCGACAAACACGATCTAAAAGTGATTCTTGCATCAGATGAAGAGAAAACAACCTTGGAAGCCTACAATGTCTGGAAAGAAAAAAGCATGTATGGCAAAAAGTATATGGGCGTTGAGCGCTCGACATTTGTGATCGATGAAAACGGCGTGGTGACGCATGCATGGCGCAAGGTCAAAGTTCCCGGCCATGTGGATGCCGTGCTCGAAGCCGTTCAATCACTATAAGAATAGCTGGGACAATCCTATTATATGGATCAAAACACCAAACATTATCCGTGCCATTCATTAAGAGATGGCGCGGTAAAGGCAATCAAATCTGCAGATCTGGATGAGAAAACTCAGATCGCACAAAATATTGCAACACGTTGGTTTGCAAAGCAAATATCGCTGCGTTCACCGTTGGATGAGGACATTGCGGACAGGCCTGGTCGTCCAGAAAAACCGATACTCGTACCGCCGATGCAAGTGGAAAGGCGTTCCATCCAAAGCGTTGAAGGGCGTGTCAAACTTTTACACGCCATCGCTCATATCGAGCTAAATGCAACGGATTTAGCTCTTGATATTGTTGCGCGATTTGCTTCTCACTCGATGCCACGCTCCTTCTATGACAATTGGATGCAAGTCGCGTTTGAAGAAGCCAAACACTTTAATCTCGTGCGCGGCAGGTTAATTGCATTGGGGGCAGATTATGGTGATCATGTCGCCCATGATGGGTTGTGGGAAGCAGCACACGACACTCGCAATGATCTCACGGCTCGACTTGCGGTGGTTCCACTCGTTTTGGAAGCGCGAGGACTTGATGTGACCCCTCCTTTACAAGCCAAGATGCGGCAGACACGCGATCATGAAAGCGCCGACGTTTTGGATATCATCTATGAGGATGAGAAGAAGCATGTAGCCATTGGCGCAAAATGGTTTCGATTCTTATGTGCGCGGGAAAAGAAAGACCCTGCGGCAACGTTTCGAAAGCTCGTTCAAGTAAACTTTCACGGCCGGATAAAACCACCATTTAACGAGCTGGCACGCGCTGAAGCAGGTTTAACACCCTCATTTTACAGGAATTTATCACCCTTGGGCATGTCATAATTTTTTTTCTAAACCGCGACATCCCCTCTGAAAATTTACCCAAATTCGCCCGATAAAAAGAGTTTGTTAACCATAATATTATCTAATGACCACGGTTCTAAAATTGAGTCGTGGGTGGTTTTAAGTTGCATAATTCTAAAGGTAAAACAGTCTTTGGTAAGCGAGAAACACAACATATTCTGATTCTCGCCAATGGTGACAATGTAAGGCATATGGTGATTAGGCCTTGGATGTTTGCTGTCGCAGCGAGCTTTCTCGGTGTGTTTGCCATCGGATATTTACTAGCAACAACGTATTTGGTCATGCGCGATGATTTAATTGGCGCATCTATGGCACAACAAGCGCGCCTGCAACACTCTTATGAAGATCGAATTGCAAATTTACGGACTGAACTGGATCGGGTGACGAGCCGACAATTGTTGAACCAGCAATTGGTGCAGGATAAAGTTGCTGAGCTAATGCAACGGCAGGCGCAATTATCCTCTCGCCATGGCGCTTTGTCTCCAATTCTTAATCGCGCTGGCATAACTGACACCGCTCCAGAGGTGATTACTGTTCCTGTACCACGCCCTAAAGATCAGGCAAACCTCATTGAGGCCGATGGAACCACAGCTTATCAAACAGCATTTGTTGGCGGTAAATTGTTCCAAAACAAATCACCTCGTTTAGACAGCCCAGCATCCTTGGCGCAAAAAGATATCCTGCTACTTGATGATACCTCTCGTTTGTTTGGATCTGTAGCATTGTCACTTGAACACATTGAAGAACAACAGATTAATCGTATTCAGTCGCTTGCACAAAATACCAGTCGCAAAACTGCGGAAATCACCAGGATTTTAAAAGGTTCTCAACTTCCCGCCCCACGCATAGATAATACATCCGCTGTCGGCGGTCCTTTCATCGCAGCTGACGACAACCAAGCATTTGATTACTCCTTGCGCGGCTTGGACCAAGCATTGCAGCAATTTGATCAAGTGTTGAATCATATCGATGTTCTTCCAATCATGAATCCTGTTTCTGGGGCAAGAATTTCAAGTCATTTTGGTTCACGTCGAGATCCGTTTTTAAAGCGCCGTGCATTTCATGCAGGGATGGATTTTGCGGCAAAAACCGGAACACGCGTCTATGCTGCAGCAAAAGGCAAAGTGACCAAAGCCGGATGGAGTGGTGGTTATGGTCGCATGGTTGAGATCGACCACGGCAATGGTACAACAACACGCTATGCACATTTGTCTCGTATCTCGGTTAAAAAAGGTCAGCATGTCTCACCTGATATGAGTATCGGCCGCGTGGGCAGCTCTGGCCGTTCAACCGGTCCGCACTTGCATTATGAAATTCGTCGATATGGTAAAGCAGTGAATCCGGCTCGTTATATCAATGCAGGTCAAAAGTTACGACCATTGTTAAAGTCGAGCTAAAAGTTACAATTTTATATAAATTTTAGCGATCAATTTTCTTATATTATTGTTATATTTCAATTAGTTAACCGACTACAGCTACTCCCTATCTGGTTTATAGGTCAGATTTTAGCCACTATTTTTAGTATTAATGGCAATTTTGAAGCTGTGGGTAGTGTCACTATTGCGTCACAACAATCGAAAAGATTTCGCCTAATTACCGCATTTTCTTGACTTTTTTCGATTTATTGCCTACCTGTTGCCTCGGATTTGCACCGCAATGAGCGACATTGTAACGAAATTAGCAGATTGAGAGCTATATTCACTTGACCACTTTTTCCGATCTTGGCCTGAGCGCCAAAGTTTTATCCGCGGTATCTGACGCGGGCTATGACACCCCCACACCAATCCAAGCGGGAGCTATCCCACCTGCACTCGAACGCAAAGACGTGCTTGGCATTGCGCAAACGGGAACTGGAAAAACGGCTTCATTTGTTTTGCCAATGTTGACACTTTTAGAACGCGGTCGTGCACGCGCGCGAATGCCGCGTACGCTCATCTTAGAGCCAACACGTGAACTCGCTGCGCAAGTTGCTGAAAACTTTGATAAATATGGCAAGAATCACCGCTTAAATATTGCATTGTTGATCGGTGGTGTTTCATTTGAAGAGCAAGATCGCAAGCTTGAACGCGGCGCAGATGTTTTGATCGCAACGCCAGGTCGATTGCTCGATCATTGTGAGCGCGGCAAATTGTTGATGACCGGTGTTGATCTGTTCGTTATTGATGAAGCGGACCGCATGCTTGATATGGGTTTCATTCCTGACATTGAGCGCATTGCGAAATTGATTCCGTTTACGCGCCAGACATTGTTCTTCTCGGCAACCATGCCGCCTGTTATTCAAACACTCGCTGATCAATTCTTGCAAAACCCAACTCGGGTTGAGGTTGCACCACCCTCCTCTACTGCAAAAACCGTGACACAACGTTTGGTCGCTACAGGCTCCAAAGATTATGACAAACGTGCCGTGTTGCGCGATATCATTCGTTCACAAGCCGATAGTTTGCAAAACGGTATTATCTTCTGCAATCGTAAGCGCGCTGTTTCTGAGCTCTACCGCTCGCTCGAGCGCCATGGCTTCTCAGCCGGCGCATTGCATGGTGACATGGATCAACGTTCTCGCATGTCCATGCTGCAGGCGTTTAAAGATAATAAGATCACATTGCTTGTTGCCTCTGATGTGGCGGCTCGTGGACTAGACATCCCAGCCGTGAGCCATGTGTTTAATTTTGACATTCCAACACATGCTGAAGATTATGTGCACCGCATTGGCCGAACCGGTCGTGCTGGTCGCGAAGGCGCCGCATTCTCGTTGATCGCAAAATCAGATAAGAAATATATCGATGCGATTGAAAAGCTCACCGACACTAAGATCGAGTGGCTTGAACTTGAAACATCGCAATCTGCAAGTGACGAAGGCGACGGAGCAAAGGCAAGACCTGCTCGCAAACCGCGCAATTCAAAAGCTGACAAGCAGCAAGAAATTGTTACTGAAACAAACGACGTTGAAACGCCGGTTGAAGCGGCCGCAGAACCTGCTAAATCGCCTGCAAATGATCGCGGAAAAGCTTCAAATAACAAACGCGGAAATCGCAATCGTCGCAATGATCGTCACGACAATGAACCGACCCCTGTAGGTTTTGGTGACGACATTCCGGCCTTTATGATGATCGAGCTTAAAGCCAGTTGATTTTCTGACTCAAGCTTTGTCATCAAACCCAAGTTATAAAGCAACGAGTGATCGTCTCATGTTGAAAAATGTCGCACTATTTTTCTATCTCACGCTTGCAGGTCTTTTGAGCCCAGTTGCGTCCGCGCAAGGTATTGAAGATGCACTTACTCTTCCCAATGGCCTGACATTTACCGTGAGTGGTGGATATTGGACAGAAGAACAGAATGTAGATGGTCAAACTGTTGAAACCGGTGGTTATTATCGACTTTCGTCCATCATGCGAGCTGATAAAACGAGCGTGCTTGTTCTACAGAAGATCGAAAATACTGAGAATGGACCTGCCCAAGCGCTGACAATTGAGATTGAGGAAATCTCAAACATGAATGCGTTTATCACTGACATGCGCCCGGAAAGTTCTCTTGGCAGCGCTAGCACACCTGGATTTGCTGCTTATGTCTATCTTAAAACTGATCTGAGCACAGCAGAACCTGAAACTTACTCCGTGTATATCGACGATCTGGATGATATCTACGTCGAGCCTGCATCCAATTAGATGCCTATTGGCTGGATTACCTAACTTAGCTCATTTTTAAGTCACGCGATTAGTTTGGTTCGCATCATTAAGCTGATCACATCTCTCCATCTTAACATTTGCGATATAGCTTTGCGCTATTATCTGATTTGCAAATTTATTTATGGAGCTATTCACTATGTCTGTATTTGGTGGTTTTGGTCGCATCATTTCAGCATCTAAAAACTCTGCAGACGGATTACTGGTCCTCATTAAAGAGCCAGCCGCGCGTCAGGAAATGATTTTCGGCGCGATCGCGTTGATTTTTCTAATCGTGCTTGGCAGTCCGCTTCATCACATCCTAATCTTTGCAATATTATTATTGATTATTTTAGCTGTAGAAACACTGAACTCTGCAATAGAACACGTGGTAGATCGCACATCGCCAGAAATCTCTGATTTTGGCAAGAAGACCAAAGATCTTGGGTCCCTAGCTGTTGCCTTCACACTGCTGGCAGCAGGACTTTACTGGCTCTACGCCGTAGCGGCGGCGTTTAATTTTGTGGCTTAATCGATGTCTTGCACATCAACGTCGCCTCCAAAGGCTCTGTGCGCCAATGTGGCTTCCATAAAACTATCGAGCTTGCCATCCAAGACATCCTGCGGAGCCGTGCTTTCATGACCGGTTCTTAGGTCTTTGACCAACTGATAAGGCTGTAAGACGTAAGAGCGAATTTGGTGCCCCCAACCGATATCAGATTTGCTGGCTGCTTCGGCATTCGCCGCAGCTTCACGTTTTTCAAGCTCTAGCTCATATAAACGCGCGCGCAACATATCCCACGCCTTGGCTTTGTTTTTATGTTGGGAACGTTCCTGTTGACACTGAACAACAATACCTGTCGGTTCGTGAGTGATACGAACAGCACTATCGGTCGTGTTCACATGCTGTCCACCTGCGCCTGATGCACGATAGGTATCAATGCGGCATTCACTTTCCGCCACTTCAATGTCGATAGAATCGTCCACAACAGGATAGACCCAAATACTGGAAAACGATGTGTGACGGCGGGCATTGCTGTCGAATGGTGAAATGCGTACCAAGCGATGCACACCAGATTCGGTTTTCAGCCAGCCATAAGCATTGGTGCCTTTAATCAACAAGGTGGCTGACTTGATGCCGGCTTCCTCGCCATCATGGATCTCAAGCAATTCAACTTTCATACCTGAACGCTCAGCCCAGCGCGTATACATGCGCATGAGCATATTTGCCCAGTCTTGGCTTTCTGTCCCGCCTGCCCCTGAATGGATTTCTAAATAGCTGTCATTCCCATCAGCTTCGCCTGACAATAGAGATTCAATCTGTTGGCGTGCAGCTTCTGTCTGCAACTGACGAAGCGCTTCTTCGGCTTCTGCGACAATTTCATCATCGCCTTCCTCTTCGCCCATCTCGATGAGTTCAGCATTGTCTGAGATCTGGCTTTCGAGACGTTTCAATCCATTGATCGAATCTTCAAGAAACTGCCGCTCACGCATAAGCTTTTGAGCTTCAACCGGATCATCCCAAAGGGTTGGATCTTCAGCCTTGTTGTTTAAGAACCCAAGGCGCTTAATGGCTTGATCCCAGTCAAAGATGCCTCCTTAACAAACCAATTGTTTGCTCAATGTCTTCAACGAGGGACTGAATTTCTGCGCGCATGATAATTTACTATGGATTAAATGGTATTTGGCTGATTTGGTGGGAACTTAATCACCAAACCCCTTAAAGTAAAGCGGAGCTTGGTGACAATCAGCGTCTTTCTAGAACAATCCGCCTGTACCTGATCCAACAGCGCGGTTTGCTTGGGGTGAGACATCCAAAATGGCATCGCCCGTTGCAAATTCATCCATACCAATCACAGAGAAAATATCCGCTGGACCTGTGCCAGGTTTGAACGCTTCTTGGATCACATCACCATCGCCAGCAAAGGCTTCCATGCCCGTTTTGCGGTTGATTGGGATGAACTTCATGCCTTGCGGAATACGGAACTCAACCGGACGCGAATCTTTAAGAGCTTCGGCCATAAAGTTGTTGAATATTGGCGCTGCAATACCGCCGCCCGTATTGCCTCGACCCATTGGGCGCGGCGTATCATATCCGATATAAACACCCGCCACTAAGTCTGGCGTATAGCCAACGAACCAAGCATCTCGCTCATCATTGGTTGTGCCTGTTTTACCAGCAGTTGGCTGATCCAATCTAATTTTTCCAGCAGCTGTCCCGCGGCGCACCACACCTTCCATCATCGATGTGATTTGGTATGCCGTCATTGGATCGAGAACCTGCTCACGGGTGTCCGTGATTTCAGGCTCTTCCTGCGAAAGCCATGCAGTTGCAACACAAGCATCACAGCGGCGTTGGCTTTCTTCGTGACGGAAAATGGTTTTACCGTAACGGTTTTGGATACGGTCAATAAGCGATGGCGTAACCTGTTTGCCACCATTGGCAAGCACAGAATAGGCCGACACCATGCGCATAACAGTTGTTTCACCCGAACCCAAAGACATTGCCAATACTGGCAACATGTCCTCATACACGCCGAAGCGTTCAGCATATTCGGCGACAAGGTTCATACCCATATCTTTGGCTAAACGAACGGTCATGAGGTTACGTGATTTTTCAATACCAAGGCGAAGTGTAGATGGACCCGCGGCCCCTCCGCCATAGTTTTTAGGCTTCCACAATTGCCCGCCGGACACCAATTCAATCGGCGCATCATTGACCACAGAAGCTGGTGTATAGCCATTATCTAGGGCTGCCGCATATACAAACGGCTTGAAAGATGATCCTGGCTGGCGTTGTGCTTGTGTAGCGCGGTTGAACTGACTTTGTGAGAACGAGAAGCCACCGACCATTGCAAGAACACGTCCGGTATGTGGATCCATTGCCACCAATCCGCCCTGGATTTCAGGCAATTGACGCAATCTCCAATTTTCAGCACCTTCGTCATTTGTGCGTTTTTCGACATAAACGACATCACCGGGTTTGATGATCTCATCGACCGTGTTTACCTTGCGTCGCTTTTCATCCTCTGGTGCGAGTGTATAAGCCCACTCCATTGTTTCGCCAGAGATCGAGATCACGTCCCGCGCTTCACGCACATTACCCGCAACATCCTTGCCTGGGCGAACACCAAGCTCAGCCCCATTTTCCGATGTGGATAGAACGACAGCTAACTTCCAGCTTGGCATGTCATCCAAATCTTCGATCTCAGAAAGGGTTGGACCCCAATCTTGTGAAATATCAATTGTCGATATAGGGCCGCGGTATCCGCGCTTTTGATCAAATTCAAGCAGGCCGTTTTGCAATGCATTCCGCGCAGCGATTTGAATTTCGGGATCAAGTGTTGTGCGCACTGACAAGCCACTTTCGTAAAGCGCATCATCGCCATATCTTGAAATTAAGCGACGACGGACTTCTTCTGCGAAATATTCAGATGCAAATAGATAATTGCCACGCTGACGGGGATTTACATCCAGCGGCCGTTCTTTTGCCTTTTTGGCTTCATCAAAAGATACATAGCCGTTATCCACCATGCGATCGATCACCCAGTTGCGACGCTTAATGGCAGCCTCTGTATTGCGAAACGGATGATAGTTGGACGGGCCTTTAGGCAGCGCAGCCATATAAGCGATCTCATGCAGGTTAAGCTCATTGACGGATTTATCGAAATATGTGAGCGCAGCACCTGCGATGCCATAGGAGCCCAAACCAAAGAAGATTTCATTGAGATAGAGCTCAAGAATACGATCTTTGCTGTAAGCCTGTTCAATCCGGAAAGACAAAATCGCTTCTTTGATTTTACGCTCGATACGCTGCTCAGATGTCAAAAGGAAGTTTTTCGCAACCTGTTGCGTAATGGTCGAAGCACCCACCGGACGACGACCGGTGCCATAGTTTTGAATATTGACAATCACAGCGCGTGCAAGACCTGTAAAATCAACACCTGTATGTGTGTAGAAGTTTTTGTCCTCAGCGGAAATAAAAGCTGCCTTGACGCGGTCTGGAATTGCCTGGATCGGCAAGAACAATCGGCGTTGTCGCGCATATTCAGCCATCAATTCGCCATCAGAAGAATGAACACGTGTTGTGACCGGCGGCGCATAGCTCTCAAGCACCTCATAATCCGGCAAATCTTCGGAAATATCAGAAATATACCAAACAACACCTGCTGCCACGAGCAAGAACATTACCGTGCCAATACCAAAAAAGTATCCAATGAGACGCATCATGTGATTAAATTAAACCCTTGTTTAAAATCATATTTCTGGCAGTTGGCCCAAATATGCCCCAGACATCGAATTTCCATATTGCATTACGCTCCATGGATGATGAACAATCGATTACGCATGTACCTTCAAATTACGTGACAATTGTGAGCGAATTTGGGCATTTTCTCGACTAACAAATCACGCTACCTAAATCGCACAATTCCTCATCAGCGACAACTATCAATATAGTTGAAAATATAGCACGATTCGCAATCTTAGTGTCACCAATCACAACACATTTCGATCAGGCGAATACCTTATTTTGTTTGGAAAAGATCGTTTCTGCCCCCTCAACTGGGTGACGCGGTACCAAAAATGCCAAAATCAAAGACACACACGCCATAGCAGCGGCGAGCGAATAGACCGATGCAGGATCGACAAGCCAGAGATACCCCAGCAATGCCGGCAGGAACACCGCAGCGATGTGATTGATTGTAAAAGCAACAGCTGCAGATGACGCTTGATCCTCCGGGCTGGCGATCTTTTGGAAATATGTCTTCTGTGCAAAGGCCATGGCAAACAAGATATGATCGACGATATAGAGCACAGCAGCCACTTCCCACGGCCATTTGAACCAATATAGCCCGGCATAGAGCACGAATACCAAAGTGAGACCTACATATTCGACAATTAACGTAAATCGCTCACCCATATAGGCAATCATCCGCCCAACAAATGGACTTGTGATCATGGTCGCTAAATGATTGACCAACATGAGCCCGGCTATGTGATGAAGTTGGAACCCATAAAGTTCAACCATCATAAAGGCTGCAAAGACGACAAAAATCTGGCGACGCGCTCCACCCATAAAGACAAGGGCATAATAGAGCCAGTATCGCTTCTTCAAAATGATCTTCTTGGCTTGGAAGGTGTCGGACCGGAAATTCGGAAATACCATCCAGCAATAAGCAGCGATGATCATAGACACGCTGCCAGAGGCCCAATAGACCACGCGATAATCAAGATCAAATGTTTCCCATAAACCGATGATAAAAGCGTAAGCAATCAGCGCACCAAAGGCACCAGCTGAGACGATCCATCCAAGAATTTTGGGGGCTTTGTCTCTCGGCAGCCATTGTAATTGCAGGCTCTGCGCCACCGTTTCATAATAATGGAAACCAATAGATGATATGAAGGTTACAACCAATACGCCCTGCAACGTAGGAAATTCTGCGGTTAAGGCCGATCCCAATCCCAATAGGAAAAGTGAAATCAAGCCAAAGCTTTGTTCGCGGATGAGCGCAACGATAAAGATCGCAAGGAACGCCAAGAAGCCTGGGATCTCACGTACGGTATGCATCCAGCCATTGTCTGAACCATCAAAATTGACAACTTCAATCACAAAGTTGGCTGCGACCGCCATCCAAGTTGAAAATGTCATCGCTGTTGCAAATGACAAAAGCATAAGCATGGTTTCTGGCCGACGCCATTTTGGCAACTCCCTCGCCTCGGCAAGAGAAATTTCGTGTTTATTCAAAATCAAAAGGGTGTCCAATTCTCGAAATTAGAACTCTGAATTGAACCAAACTGGCAAATTTGTCCAGTAAATAGCATGCGAAAACGGAAATTTGCGCAAAATTTGATTATTAAAGGCAGATATTGCTAATATTTTGCAGATACCAATTTTCGTTTTTATGCGGGGGCAAAAATGATCAAGGCGCTGTTTATTGTATTTTTGACTTGCCTGACAATTCCAATGACAATGTCAATGTCATCTGCGAAAGCTGCAGACCGCGTGGCGCTGATAATTGGCAATTCCGAATATCTGCATGCCGGACGGCTGAACAACCCAAAGAACGATGCGATATTAGCAGATACTGCCCTTCAAAGTCTGGGTTTCGAAACATTATTACTCACTGACCGATCCGTTGACGCGCTCAAAGATGATCTCACAAACTTTAGAGCGTTATCTGAAAACGCCGAAATGGCACTGATTTATTTTGCAGGTCACGGCATTCAAATTGAGCAAGACAATTATCTCTTGGCAGTGGATACACTCACCGATGACCTTGATGCAGCCCGAAATTCCTCTGTTGCCATGGATAACTTCATCAATGCGTTTGCACCATCTGCGAAAACCAAATTGCTTATGTTGGACGCTTGCCGCAACAATCCGTTTGCGGAAGATACAAGATCATTAAATTCTGAAACAACACGCGGGCTTGCGCGCGTTAATCATGAAGTTTCGGATCTGATGGTTGTTTATGCGGCGCAGCCCAATCGCGTGGCGCTGGATGGCAATGGTGATAACAGCCCATTTCTCACTGCAGTGGTAAATTCCCTCACAGAAAAGAATGATGTGAAACTGTCTGATGCGCTGATTGAGATTACAAATCGCGTCAAGACATCTACGAATAATCGGCAAATTCCCTATATCGAAGGTTCGCTGTCCAGCAATGTTGTATTTAACCACGCGCTCGCGCAGCCAATCATCGCAGACCAAACCAGTGTATTTCAATGTAAAGGTCAAAAACAAGAATTTGCTATGAATAATCATGGCGAGGATTTTGCGGAAGTCGCCAGCAGTGTGTCGCAGATCGTCATATCTCAAACCAGCCCCACGCCGGTTAACATATGTCCCATTGAAAATGGTTTGTTTGTTGATGGTCCATTCAGCGCACAATTTGATTGTGAAGATATTCTGGATAAAGAAAATGATGGCGTTGGCTATTATTATGCCGACCAGATCGGCAAAGATCGGCACTTATGGTTTTATCAAGGCGGTGAAAAGGCTGAAATTGGCGTTTATCGTGACGGGCAACAAGAACTCTGGATGACGACCGGATGGAATATTTGTAAGTAGTGCCAATTAAAATATCGATATGAAATAGCGATAATGCTTTAAGAAAAATGGCAGGGGCAGCAGGGTTCGAACCCGCGACCTACGGTTTTGGAGACTGAATATCCATACCCTAAATCTTTGTTATATTTAAACTAATTATATAAAAATCATTTACTGGGTAACTTTATGGGTAAGTATAAAATACCATATTTAGGACATTTTTCTTGAATTTCCCAAACTTTTTATTCTTCAAGTCAATCCCTATGCGTTAGGTCAATTTATTTCTGCATTTGTTCCAAAAGCAGATTTCAAAATCTGTATCGCAAACTTCAATATCTGGTCCTTAGTAGACATCACCGCTCTCTCATAGCATGCTGAACCTGGTCTGTGATCGGCGTGGTCAGATATGAGATGACTTATCAATCATTGGTTTTAATGAAGGTTTCAACGGGCATGCCTGGCAAAAGATTTTCATTGCCTTTCAGAATCAAGAATACGGCAAACAATATAGTCTGACCTGTGAAAGCTGCCAACAAATAGCCTTTCTGAAAATTATTCATATTTTATGATCCAGGAGAAATCATGGATAGATTTTGGCATTAATACTACATTTATGGCGCTAATCTCTATGTATCCAACGCCATAAATTAGTGTTTTGAAATAGGTTAAACTCTTATTTGTTTCACGAGCCTGCTCACTATCGCAAAGGCCTGCAAATATCGATGGCGACCTACTTGAGTAAATAACATCAAATTTCGATACCTGGTTTTCAAACTCAACATCCTGAAAAATCATTTTTTCAAACCGAAAATATCTATATCGTTCAAATACTACTTGGTAAGCAAAGTCTTGTTTCCTGAGATCATCGTGATACCAATAATCCAAATGAAGACCAGATCCTGTGTCACCCGCCGATAAGTCAAAGCGGGAATCTTCAACCCCATCAAAAGTATTTGGACATGTCAGTATTTCCTCCATCGGTATTACCGCTCTCGCATAGCGTGTTGGATCTGGTCTGTGATTGGTTTGGTTAAATATGAGATGACAGAACGCTCATTGGTTTTAATAAACGCTTCAACGGGCATGCCAGGAACAAGGTTTTTGTTGCCGAGTTTTACGAGTTCTTGTTTTGGAATGACTAGTCTTGTGACGTAAAAACTCAAACCTGTATTTGCATCCTGTAATAAATCTGCAGAAATATTGCTCACCGATGCTTTAAGCTCAGGAGTGGTCCGCTGGTCAAAACTGGGCAATCGGATAGTTGCTGTCTGCTCGATTTTAACCTGGTCAATATCTACAGGCTGAATCTGAGCTTCTACGATAAGCTGATCATCTTGCGGCACGATTAACATCGTGATTTCTGCGGGTTGGATAACTTGTCCAATCGTGTGGACATTTAGGTTGTGAATGACACCATTCTTAGACGCTCTGATATCTATGCGAGTAAGTTGATCGAGCGCGGCAATCTTCTGCTCTTCTAACTGCGCAATTTGAGATCTGGTCTCTTGGAGTTGTTGTAACACGTTTGCTAAAAAATCTTCATCCAGCTGCAGGATTTGAATATTACGTTCACTGATAGCCTGTTTTGCTTGTGCGACCTGTGCTGTTAGATCTCCAACTTCCCCCGTCAATTTGGCATGATCTCGTTTGAGCGCAACAACACGACTTGCTGAAACAAGTTGTTGAGATAGCAAGCCACCTAAATCATCAAGCTCATCATCAAGATAACCGAGCTCTATATTCTTGGCTTCGCTCTGCGAGAACAAACCTTCAATTTGCTTTTCAAACTGAACGATCTGTTCTTTAAGCTGCTGTTTCTGACCAATAAGCGAATTACGCCTTGCGTAAAACAATCTCTCCTGGCTTTTATTGATCTTGTCTATGCTATCCTGGCGATCAACACTTGATTGAGATTGGTCTTGCTGAGCAAACGCTAATTCTGTAGCGCCATCTTGTTCAGCGACAAGTCTTATCTCTTGCGCGTACAGGCTATCGAGCTGTTTCGTAACAATTGCTAGATTGGCTTTTGTCACAGTATCGTCTAGCTGAATCAGCAGATCGCCTGAATTGACGAGGTCGCCATTCTTCACGAATACTTCTTTAACAATGCCGCCTTCTTGATGCTGAACTTGTTTTGAATTTCCTTCAACAACAATTGTCCCCGATGCAATAACAGCACCAGCAATCTCGGTCATTGTTGCCCATGCTGTTACACCTCCTAATAGGCAAAAAATCGTCACAAAGGCAGCCAACATATATTTACGCACGCCTGACTGAAGAGTGTTATCTGGATTTTGTGGTTTATCCATAAGGCCTATTCTCCTGCCTGTGCTGATACTGGTGCAAGAGCCTTTTGAAGAACTTCGTCTTTTGGCCCAAAGGCAGATTGCTTGCCGTCTTTCATCACCAAGATCTTATCAACTGCTGCAATGGCGCTTGGTCGATGGGCAATAACAATGACAATCGATCCCTTATCACGCATTTCTTTAATGGCATTTGTCAGCGCAATCTCACCTTCGGAATCTAAGTTTGAATTCGGTTCATCTAAAACAATGAGAAATGGTTGCTTATAAATTGCACGTGCTAAAGCTATCCGCTGCTGTTGACCCGCTGAAAGCGCATAACCAGATTGTCCAATGATGGTGTTATAGCCATCGGGTAATCTCGACACCATGTCGTGAATATCGGCAAACTTAGCTGCTTCAATAATATCTTCCGATTGGGCATCTGAAAGAAACCGAGATATGTTCTGGCTGATCGTTCCATCAAAGAGCTGGATATCTTGGGGTAAGTAGCCAATGAATGAACCTATCTTATCGGGATTCCACTGACTAAGTTCAGATCCATCGAAGCGAATAGAACCACGAAGTGCTGCTGTTACACCAACAATGGCACGTGCCAAAGTTGATTTGCCTGACCCAGATGGACCGATGATACCAAGACCTTCACCCGCATGTAGCTTGACATCGATATTCTGCACGACGATTTGTTTAAGCCCTGCAGGACCGCTGGATACTTGCTCTATCGTCAGCGTGTTTGAAGGGAGAGGCAAATCCAAAATCTCATCTGTAAGCATACGCTCTTCCAAAATGGTTTGGAGGCGTTTTTTACTTTGTCTGGCGCTCACAAAAGCAGGCCAATGCGCAACAGCCTGTTCAATCGGTGCAAGAGCTCGCGAGGTCATAATAGATGCGGCGATCATAATACCAGGCGACACTTCCTGCTTAATCGCAAGCCAAGCACCTGCACCTAAAACGGCTGATTGCAGTAAAAATCGAAATGATTTTACGATTGTCCCGAAAGTCCCAGATCGATCAGCTGAGATCCTTTGCTTTGTCAGGAACTCTGAATTTCCTTGATCCCATTGTGTTCTTAACACCGGCATCATGCCCATGGCGCGAACAACTTCTGAATTGCGGCGGCTGAGCTCAACAAGGTTTGCCCGACGTCCATTTTCTTGCGCAAATTCTTGCGCAGGTTTGCGAGAAAAGACCTCTCGGAGAATAATCAAAACGCAAATCAACAGCCCACCACTAAGAGCAATTAAACCGAGAATTGGGTGAAACAGAAATACAATACCCAAATAAAGCGGCATCCAAGGCACATCAAATATTGCAGCGGGTCCTGCACCTGATAAAAACTGTCTTAATGTATCGAGATCCTGTACTGGTCTAAGTTGATTAGATTTAGGACCCAAAAGAAGTGGAAGTTCCGTTGAGAGATCATAGGTTGATGCAGAAAGCTGCGCGTCAACCCTTTGTCCCATTCGAACTAATATCTTACCTCGGATTGCTTCCAAAACGCCGTAAAAAACATAAAGACCAACTGCAAGAGACGATATGACAACAAGCGTGGGCACCGACCCACTTGCAAGAACACGATCATAGACTTGAAGCATGTATAATGGACCGGTTAACATCAAAATGTTAATCGCCATACTGACAACGCCGACGCCCATGTAAGAGGCCCGCAAGGACTTAAATGCCTTGCGGACTATCTCATTTTTTGAACTCATGATTTACTCAGAAACAACATGATTACAATCAGGATACAAATCTGAAGTCATCTTGATGAAGGTCAGCAACAACAACATTGTTTAATATAATGCTATTATTTGCATCAAGCGAGATCGTGGTATCTGCACCATCATCTGCCGTCGCTGCCAATACTTCAGCAAAAGTATCAAAATCTGACATCCCTTTGAACTCGATAACGTCATTACTGCCAGCACCGGCTGTGAACCCCCCAATTACATCGTTCCCGATGGTCGATTCAAATACAAATGTATCATTTCCAATCGTAGAATTGAGAGTTTCATCAGCCGACGAGCTTGTAATGTTGTTATTAACTGATGTTTCCTGAGTGGCTAAACTATCCAATCCATACCAAGCACCTTCACCGTTGAACCAGATACCCCCGATGTCAATTAATTGATCTGTTTTACCGTTTGAATGCAACGTAGCTGTTACTGAACCGTCTGCATTTTCAATGAATGTAAAATCTGATGAATAACCGTCATAATTGACCTGATTATAACCTGTACCACCTTCGAACGTGTCATTACCTTCGGTCTGGTAGAACACATCGTCTCCTCCAAGTCCTATTATAAGATCATCTTCGTCAGTTCCGTCTAGATATTCACCGTTAGAAGTCCCTGTTATGGTATTGATTTGGACTTGCTGTTGTGACGGATTGAGAAGTTCATCAATTGTATAGACCTGAGCCTCTTCACCGAAGAAAATTGCATCAATGCCCCAATAAACATCTTCACCAAATTGAACACTTGAAACTGATATGGAACCGTCACTATTAGCTGCAAATGAGAAGTTGTTTAATACAGTTCCTGTGCCCAAGTAGTTCACCTGATTATACTCATCCGGCAATCCGGCTCCATCTCCAATTATGGTGTCGTTACCCTTTGAACCAATTATAATGTCGCTGCCTTGATCTCCGATAATAAGGTCATTTGAAATAGTTCCATTTATCGTGTCATCTCCGACTGTGCCATATATCGTATTGATTTCGTTTGTTTCTTGAGTGATCACTAATTCAAATACGTCAGAAACATTATCTGTTCCATCACTTGCGGTTACTTCGATACTCAATGTACCAGTGTAATCCTGAGGTGGCGAACCTGTGAAGTTTGTCCCGTCAAAGGATAGCCATGCTGGTAGTGCAGAACCATCGGACAATGTTGCACTCAGTGTAAGAGCATCACCATCCACATCTGAGAATGTCCCAGACGGGATTGCAAAACTAACAGCTGTATCTTCTGGTGAAGATTGATCAACCAGTGCCGTTGCGACAACAGGTGCGTTATTAGTTGGCGGAGTTGGTGGAGTTGACGCAGGAACAGTCAAACTTTCCAGACCATACCAGGCGCCTTCACTATTAAACCAAAGACCACCGATCTCGATCAATGTATCGACTTTGCTAGTTGTTGTGTGGGTGGCTGTTACAGAACCATCCGAGTTTTCAACAAATGTGTAATCCGTGGATGCACCGTCATAATTAACCTGGTTATAACCAGATCCACCTTCGTAGGTATCATTGCCAGCTGTTTCAAAGAACACGTCATCACCGGCTAAACCAATAAGATGATCGTCTTGATCTGTCCCGACTAGATAATCACCATCAGATGTTCCTGTAACGGTGTTCAAGGTTGGCGTTGGTGCTCCCACTGGAGTGATCACTAATTCAAATACGTCAGAAACATTATCTGTTCCATCACTTGCGGTTACTTCGATACTCAATGTACCAGTGTAATCCTGAGGTGGCGAACCTGTGAAGTTTGTCCCGTCAAAGGATAGCCATGCTGGTAGTGCAGAACCATCGGACAATGTTGCACTCAGTGTAAGAGCATCACCATCCACATCTGAGAATGTCCCAGACGGGATTGCAAAACTAACAGCTGTATCTTCTGGTGAAGATTGATCAACCAGTGCCGTTGCGACAACAGGTGCGTTATTAGTTGGCGGAGTTGGTGGAGTTGACGCAGGAACAGTCAAACTTTCCAGACCATACCAGGCGCCTTCACTATTAAACCAAAGACCACCGATCTCGATCAATGTATCGACTTTGCTAGTTGTTGTGTGGGTGGCTGTTACAGAACCATCCGAGTTTTCAACAAATGTGTAATCCGTGGATGCACCGTCATAATTAACCTGGTTATAACCAGATCCACCTTCGTAGGTATCATTGCCAGCTGTTTCAAAGAACACGTCATCACCGTCTAAACCAATAAGATGATCGTTTTGATCTGTCCCGACTAGATAATCACCATCAGATGTTCCTGTAACGGTGTTCAAGGTTGGCGTTGGTGCTCCCACTGGAGTGATCACTAATTCAAACACATCAGAAACATTATCAGTACCATCATTAGCGGTTACTTCAATACTTAATGTGCCGGTGTAATCCTGAGGCGGTGAACCTGTGAAGTTTGTCCCGTCAAAAGATAGCCATGCTGGTAGTGCAGAACCATCAGACAATGTTGCACTCAGTGTAAGCGTATCACCATCTACATCTGAGAATGTCCCAGGCGGAATTGCAAAACTAACCGCCGTATCTTCAGGTGAAGATTGATCCGCCAATGCCGTTGCGACAACTGGCGCGTCGTTGACCGCTGCGATTTCCACTTCAAACACATCAGTAACACTATCAGTACCATCATTAGCGGTTACTTCGATACTTAATGTACCGGTGTAATCCTGAGGCGGTGAACCTGTGAAGTTTGTCCCGTCAAAAGATAACCATGCTGGCAGTGCAGAACCATCAGACAATGTTGCACTCAGTGTAAGCGTATCACCATCCACATCTGAGAATGTCCCAGGCGGAATTGCAAAACTAACCGCCGTATCTTCAGGTGAAGATTGATCAACCAATGCCGTTGCGACAACTGGCGCGTCGTTGACCGCTGCGATTTCCACTTCAAACACATCAGTAACACTATCAGTACCATCATTAGCGGTTACTTCGATACTCAATGTACCGGTGTAATCCTGAGGCGGTGAACCTGTGAAGTTTGTCCCGTCAAAAGATAACCATGCTGGCAGTGCAGAACCATCAGACAATGTTGCACTCAGTGCAAGCGTATCACCATCCACATCTGAGAATGTCCCAGGCGGAATTGCAAAACTAACCGCCGTATCTTCAGGTGAAGATTGATCAACCAATGCCGTTGCGACAACTGGCGCGTCGTTGACCGCTGCGATTTCCACTTCAAACACATCAGTAACACTATCAGTACCATCATTAGCGGTTACTTCGATACTCAATGTACCGGTGTAATCCTGAGGCGGTGAACCTGTGAAGTTTGTCCCGTCAAAAGATAACCATGCTGGTAGTGCAGAACCATCAGACAATGTTGCACTCAGTGTAAGCGTATCACCATCTACATCTGAGAACGTCTCAACTGGAATTGCAAAACTAACAGCTGTATCTTCTGGTGAAGATTGATCAACTAAAATATTTTGGACAACTGGGGCGGTATTAGTGGGTTGAGAAGCCAAGACTAAGAGTTCATCAAAGGTCTTTGTCTGATCAGCAAATATAACCGTGTCTATGTCCTGAAGTTCATCTATACCTTCGTCTAGATCAGATTTTGAAAGATCTTCTACTTTAATCCTAGTAATGCCGTTTACCAAAACTGTGCTGAAAGAGAATTCAGAGAAATTGCCTTTATATACGACTGTATCGTGCTCGCTGGATTCAGTCGTACTATCGTCGAATCCCCCAAATATCAAATCGTTGCCAACTCCGCCTTCTAGTGAATCAGCACCTGAGCCGCCAATTAGGATATCATTGCCAGCACCGCCTAGAAGCGTGTCGTCACCATCGTCTCCCAGCAACTTATCATTACCAAAAGAACCATCCATATTGTCATTTCCAGAACCACCTTCGAGAAGATCGCTGTCTGCACCGCCATCAATGGTGTCGTTACCTTCATCACCCATTATGTGATCATGGCCGCTTCCACCTTTTAGATCATCGGCGTTAAGTCCTCCGTAAATTAGATCGCTGCCAGAATAACCTTCGATAAGATCGCTGCCTGATCCACCATAGATAATTTCATCACCAGTACCACCATAAACGACGTCTACGCCGGATCCAGCGTGGATCCAATTGTTGCCTAAATCCCCATAAATAACGTCGTTGCCCGTGCCAGCTTCAACATAATCATCCCCAGCACCTGCAAAAATAACATCATCGCCATTGCCAGCTTTAATATTATCGTCACCAGAACCACCACTCACCGTGTCGCTTCCATCACCACCGATCACGGAGTCATTGCCGCCTCCAGCATATACGTAATCATTGCCAGCGCCACCATCTAACTGATCAGCGCCAGATTCACCATAAATTATGTCATTTCCTGCGTTTCCATGGACAATGTCATTTCCGCTGCCTGCAACTATGTAATTATCACCGGTTCCTCCATAAATTTGGTCGTTTCCATTGCCGCCTTCAGCATAGTCGCGACCAGACATAGTGTTTATTATGTCATCACCATCACCACCAATAATAACGTCGTCACCGGCATCACCATTTAAAGTATCGTTTCCTGCGCCACCATCTATAAAGTCGTGGGAAGCACCTCCATTAAGTATGTCATTGCCATCTCCACCATATATACTGTCATCGGCGTTACCTCCATAGATCGTATCATCGCCGGCATTACCTTGAAGAATATCCTGACCGTCCTCACCATATATAATATCATTTCCAGAGCCAGCTTGAGCTGAATCATCTCCAGTACCACCCCAAATCGTGTCATTGCCATTTCCACCGGTTATGATGTCGTTGCCATCTTCCCCGAAGAGTTGGTCGTTTCCATCTCCTCCTTCAATAAAATCGTGCCCCTTGCCTGATCGAATGATATCATTCCCGGCGCCGGTACTCGCGTAGTCATTTCCGTCTTGGGAGGTGAGGTTAATTGCGCCATGCAAGGCCACAGTTCTGTGATTAAACGAAATCTGACCAACAACGGGATCAGGTGTTCGCCATGTCGCAAAAATTGGGTATTGATGTGTTATAATCGTGACCGCTTTATTTGGGTCAATATTAATTGACATATCCATGTTACCGCGGTTTTGAAATCCACCAAGAGTGTATTGTGCATTCGGATTGTAAGTCCAATCTATTATTCGTGGATGTCCCGAAGCAAACGATTGTTCCAATACTTGAGTGGTGGACTGCGCACCTTGAGTAAAGATATTCGCACTATTGTTAAAGTTTACACTTTGTGCTTCTGCACCTGCATAATCATTTTCATATGTCTCAGCCTCCAAACCGTCTGTTGCTTCCAAATTATCGGTAGCTAACGTAAAATCAGCACTATCCACTTCGGATAGCTCATCACTCCCAAAAACATAGTTCAACGCCCCCGAATATCTTTCGACACCCTGCGTTCGATCACTGAACACATCGAAGATGAAGTGATCCTTTGAAAGATCGATAGCCTCAATGTTTGCCAGGAGAATCTGTTGACTGTCGCCGAAATTTACTACTGCATCATTTCCACTTTGGGATATGGTAAGCTGATCAATTGAGGTAATTGCCGAGATTTCGGTGAAATTCAATTTATCTTCCGAAAGATTGAAGTCGGTTATTGTGTCTGTTTCACCGGATGACAAGTTTGGTGCAAATTCATCCGCACCTGCCCCCCCAGTTAAAACGTCGTTACCTTGGCCGCCTATAAGAAGATCTTCGTCATCACCGCCTCTTAGGATATCATCTCCAGCATCACCGAAAAGTATATCAACGCCTGCACCACCTTCGATGATGTCATTGCCTTCGTTACCAATTAAGAAATCGTCGCCTTTGCGCCCGAATAATTGATCATTTCCCTCGCCACCAATCAATCGGTCGGCGTTGTCAGCACCATCCAGCGTGTCATCACCAGCGCCCCCATCAAATTGGTAACCAATCGGAACATCGCCTGCGATAGGGGTACCGTTCTCATCAAAACTGGCATATTCAGAATAAATAGAAAGGTTGTTATCATCGCCATTAATAGTGTCATTTCCGCTCCCACCGATAACTGATTCAACATTGAGATTATCTGCATTTATTGTCAGACCAGTATCACCTTGTAGAACTAATGTATCGTAACCATCACCACCATCTATATTTACGAAACTATCATCAGCATCAACAACCAATATATCGTCACCGGCACGCCCAATGAGGCTATCGGAACCTCCATCGCCTATAAGTAGATCATTGCCAGCCCCCCCTGTTAATGTATCGTCGCCGAGACCTCCGCGCATGCGAACGTCGTATGTCCGCAAGGCGGCAGTTATGTTATTGGCAGCATCATTACCAGTCGCAGAAGTCCATACTTCAGTGTCTTCGCCAAAATCAAAAGTAAGATCGTCCGAACCTAAAATTCTATTTGCCGATACATCTCCATCTTCAAAATGAATGATCTCGTTGCCATCTGCATCAGTTTCTTCTTTTAGACCAAAAGTGGAATAGACCAGCGACACATCTCCAGCCAAATAAGTTTGCCCGTCCATAACAACATCAAAAAATCCATTGACAACTGTCCCATCGGATAATCCGAAACTTTCGTTGAACTTATAACTCAATGTGAATTCACTAATGTTTAATTCGGCCAGGGTTTTTAACTCACCCTCATCAATTTCGGCATCTGCATCGAGATCCTGCCAAACCTTGAAACTGTCCCATACATTATCGTTGGCATTCACAACACCGCGCAGAACAAGTTCATGGTCTGCACCAAAAGTCTGATCATTTACATCCAGTTTGCCATCACCATTTACATCGAAGAAACGAGCTAAGGCCTCCATATCTGAGAGTTGTTCATCTTCTGCCCACTGGGCGAGCGCAATTTCTTTTGCCGTAGAAATTTGGCCATCGTTATTGAGATCGAACATCAATAAGCCATCATCAGCACCAACCCATGCGGTACGCTCTAAATAGCCATCATCATCAAAATCAAAGAAGGTCTGATTTTGATCCATCGGCGCGAGTTCTATTCCATCTCCGTCCAGATCAATGACGACAGGACTATTCTTTCCAGAGCCATCACTGTTATCATTGTTATTGGCCCCAAACAGACTACCAATGGCATTTGCTATGCCAGAAATAATACTGCCTATAGCATTTGCAATTCCGGAAACAACCGCTTCAATGGCTTTGCCCACACCTTCAAAAATAGATTGAATTGGATTGCTGGCTAAGGATGGAGAAACACCGCCGCCAGATCGCGGTCCGGAATAATCACCATCTTGGGCATTATTAATCGCTCGGTGTACTTGAGCAGTTGCATAATTTTGTTCCGAAACATCCACGCCGTTCTTCTGCAATATATTATATGCAGCAGCTTGTGCATCTAATTTGGTTGCTCCGTTTGCAATAGCCGCAGCAGCTGCTGCGGATGCACGATCTGCAATACCGCGACCAGAATTGTTATAATAGTCATCAAATACTGTTTGATTAAGATTTATGGCGCGACCGGATGACGTGTATGCGACACTACCACCACCGGCCAAGGCGGTGTCGGCCCTTGCAAGTTGTTCAGAATATTGTTGCGAATGGCCATTGCCGAGGTAGTTTTCAACTTGATGTTCGTAAAACGTTTGAGCAGTTCCATCTATCTCTGACACATGTGTTTTCCATTCGTAGTCATGCGCCCATGCTTCACCAGATATGTTGTGAACACATATACCTTCAGCAATATAAGTATGATGTAGCTCAACTTCGAAATTATAAGTCCGCCAGCCTTTGCTAACTGAAAGAGGAGCGACAGCATTGGCACCTGAAACAAATCCGTAAGTTTCTTCAATTTCAAACAATTGAGCGGTTTGCTCACTAAACATAATGGTTTCCGCCGTGGCAGTTACAACTTTTCCAGTGCTCTGGACAAGTTGAACAACCCCTTCACTAATCATCCCGTCTAATCTGCCATAATTTCCTTCAGTATCTAAAAAGTGATGTCCGGGTGTTGAAATGAGTGTTCTTACTTCTGACCCATCGCGCCAAGACAGTTTAATCCACTCATCTGTCGAATTCTGGTACAATCGAGTGACCTTGCCCGGAACAAGTTTCCCATTTTTATCTAAAGCAGCGACCTGATCTCCAACGCAGATTTGTTCAATCGGCTTACTTGTATTTAAGCTCATTTCTGAGTTCCAAATAGTGATCTGAGTTCCGGCGGGGAAACAATATGTATCGTAGTAATCATCGACACGCGGAGTACCAGCATTCAATTCAGTAATAACTGCATTTACTCTGCTGTTGTGTAATGGGCCATCGTCCAAATCTGTGAGATTATGAACTACTTCGTGCGCTAATGCATGAGTTAAAGTAAATTTCTCATAATTTCCGTAAATTGTTTTATAATGTGAATTCACGGAAGCGGAAGCAATATTTATCCAACCCGCATCACCAAAACGAACTTCTCTCGATTCACCATAGGGGCTTGTATCCAAATTAAATTCTATATGTTTTAAATCGGAGTGCCGGACCATAGTTGCTATGCTCGGAGAGCGGCCAATTTCGTAAAAAGAATCCCGAAACGACTGAAAAAAATTTTCTTCGCCTTCGTTGTGGGTAACCCTGACGGTTATGTGCGCCAATTCGCCAGCATAACGGGCCTCAGATCCAACGTAATCTAGAATCGCTAATGTTTGTTTTAATACCGATTTGTCGCTCATTTTTCCTAAAGTCCGTAATTTACATGAAATTTCTTGAAGTCCACTGGCGAATAATTATTTGAGATTGATGACACCCTAAATCTCAACCCCTGAATATTATTCTTGGAAATTCCCACATCTTCATCGAAAGCAAGATAGAGTTGGGGTGGGATGTCTCGCTGACTTGGTCTGCCTGAGATCCCATCTTTAAAAATACCCTCGACAGTTCCCGAAAAAAGTACCTCATCTTCGACTGAGATGACTTCGAGTGAGATATTCAACGCTTGATCGTATTTAATGTCAGCTGAATCAAACAAAATAGAAACCAGTAACTTTTTACTAGGTGTGTTCCAAAAAGTGCATTGTTCAGAATAAAAATAGTCTTTCATTAACTTTCATCCTCCGAGTATCTTTGATTGATAATCAATTCTATTGCGCCGAAACAGAAAGCTTTTCAGTCAGCCGCGAAAATTGAAAGCAAATTAGACAACCCATATAACCAATTGTAAAAACCGTTTTCATTTTTACCCCCTTTGATGAAGTTACTTCGAATGCTCAAAGCCAATGATTAAAAAACATTTATAAAGTAATTGCGGGCCAGCTATCGACAACTCCAAAAAAGTCTGAGTAGATGAAGCGCATAAAAAAAAAGAAAACCTCTGAATACTTTTGCTGATTGATATATCTCACTTAAAAACATACCCACCTCCGATTCTTTTGCCGCCAAGTGCCAATATCATCTTATCGGTTGCCTTTAGCCGCACGCCAGTCGTCACGTGAATTAAAAATTGGTTGGCCCCTCTTTTTTTTGACCAATGATTCGCAGCCCGAATTAACCGAGAGAATGTTCGGATGCGAGCAATTTTTCCAAGCGCATCATGCTCTACGGTGACAAGTTGACAATTAGCGAAAACAACCTCATCGGATAGATAATAGCCACCCAAAGTAACCCACACCAAACCAACCACATCGCCAGATTTCTCTGCGACAAGACAAAGTTCATTATCTAAATTCGCAAGTACTCGCCTTAGTTGTTTGAGACATTTCACTTCTGAGAAATTAAATTCTGATAGATAGGTCGTATTATGGTGACGTTTTACCAAAGAAAGGCATTTTCCAATGTCGTCAAAAGTGATCTCTCTTATTGTCACCCCATTGACGGTCGAAAGATTAAACTTATCTCGGTTACCAGAAATATCGGATAAAGATTTTAATTGTGGGTAAGATACCTTAAATTTACCGCCTACAAGCCAATCGAAAAATCGATTAGACAGAGTCATTCTGCTCATTGAAAAAACCAAAAATTAACGCCCTATTAAGATAGTATGGGTTGCATTCTTGATTAAAAATAACAACTCCCTAAAATCTACTATGTGGCATTTTGTCACATCTTTTACGGGGAATTTGATTCCACATTTCTCGTATATTTAGAAGAGTTTAAGATCCAAAATTCGTCGATATCACGGGATTTTCTTTGATTTTAAATGAGGAACAAGACCGATAAATCTTAACAACTCATAGTGAGTTGTTAACAATACATTTGTAGCTATTTATCGTTGTGACACAACACAGCTGGTATGCGCTTAACTCAACTTAATCTCATCATGGCTTTGCCAGAGCGCATACCAGCTAGATTTAAACAGATCGTCTAACCATTAAAACTAAATCATGTGCACATCAGCCCGCTACTAACTCATCATCTTTGACGCCATGCATGAGCAGCGATTACTGACCCGAACACGCCATCATCAATGCATTTCTTTTTTATCGTGCCTTCATTGGGCGGATTCATCGACCACACACCCACTACAATTCTTTCCATGGAAGTTGATTGTAATATCTTTTGTTTTGGAGAGCTTTTATTCTGGCGTTTGTGGGGGGATGTGTGCTTAGAATACTTGTGAATGAGGATTTGCGATGATGGAACATATTAGCTGCCTGTCGCGGAGGTAAATTGTCTTCAACAACATTTGGCAGCTCTTCAATTTTCTGCAACGCGCGGATCATCGCCTGGGGTGAGGTCATTGCTGCCCCTACCGCGTCAGCCCAATATTCTCGGTTCCGAGAGAGTTTCATGAGAGCAAGTTCGGAAACAGTGGTGAAGAGAATTCTGGCAAGTTTCTTGACCTGGTAAAACAACAAGAACCACGTCAATGCGTTTTGAAGACCACGACCATATTGCATTGTCCGCATATCGTTATTGAGCACATGGCCAAGCTCGTGACCAATTATCGCATCAACTTCATCTTTTTCTAATGTTTCAATAAGTTTGGAAGAAAGCGCGATGGTGAAATTGTCTGTTGAAGTACCCATCGCATACGCATTGATGTCATCAGATTGAAAATACCCAATGTGCCTTATCAATGGAATTCCCAGTCGTTCACACTGATGATGAACCATTTCGACAATTGGATGAGCGCTGGAAAGCGGCACAAACATTAGTGCGCCGCTATTTGGAACTGCACCCATCATATTTGCCCCAATTGGCGCTGCAATAAATGCGTATAAAAGAATCGTCCAAAATACTAAAAAAACCAGTATTGGCGTCATAAAAGTAAATACGGGGAACAACGCAATACCAATCAATAAAGTTGCAATTAGTGCACCGAAGACTGTGCCGACAATCATAAGAATTTTAGTTCCAATACGCCTCTTGCGCAGCTTATTGACTTCAAAATCTACGGTAGATTTATTGTGATCGATGTACCGAAAAACCGGACTAAAAGCCGAAAAATTTAACAATCCAAAGAAAACTACAATAAAAGCAAGTATCCAACCAATTGGCAACTCCGGCACAGTACCAGTCAAATCATACCAAAGTTGTTGAAACGGCCCCAAACGCTGTCGGTTACGCTGAGATTCTGCAAACAACTGCTCAGCAAATGACTGCGCCCAGGACGGGGTTGATGTCGATATGGTTAGAATGAACGCTGATAGCGTCTTCCAGATATATTTAGTTCTCATCGAAAATACTCCCAATCCTTTCCGATAAAAAATCACACTGAAAATAAGGCAAAAGTACCGTTTTAGTTGCCGAACCGCGGACGCCATCAATAAATTGATAGCTGTAACGGCACGAAGATGCATGTTTGTATGTTAGCTCGTCTTTGATCTCATTCTCATACATCAGGCGTCGAGCCTTGAGGACGGAACTATCATTGACTGAGTAATGAGTACTACCAACACTCTCCGCGGATGAATGACGGCTGATGGTTTTATCGCCGAGTTTATCGCTTAAATATTTCAAAGTATCTTGATTATTCGTACCGAAATAAATTTCGACCTCCGCATCAAAGAACGATTTCCAAGTCTTTGGATACTTACTTTCGAGATCCGAAATATTCTGCAGAAAAGTCCAAGCACGAATGCCGTAACTTGGCAAACGGCGTAATGATTCAACATATTTAGGAAATGGATCGAGTGCGAGAAATTCGTCCATGATCATAAGTATTTTATGATTTGGAGGATCATCGGTTTGCGTAAGCGCATCCAACATTAGTGAAATCATCGTTTGTACATAAGCGCTATACGCTTGCATTTGTTCAAACGTCATCACAAAATATACCGTGATACTTTCGTGCTTCATATTCTCAAAATAAAAGCTGCATTCACGCGTGGCATCGCAAATTCCTGCCGACCGCCACGCTTGAATGTCTGTATTAAGACTCTCAAAAAAACGCCGTTTAGAAGTGTGATCCTTACCTGAATACTCACGTGCTGCCGTCGAGATCGATATTTCTTCACAACCTCTCATCGCCTCAATCATGGCTTTGAATTCTGGATTAAAAACATCCGTCATAATCCTCACGAGGTCAGGCATTCTAAGCTCAGGATGATAGCGAGCAGCGTATTCAAATACTACTTTTAGCAGCGCTTGAACTTCATCTGCGAAGAAAGAGTTCTGATCTTGTTTGCGTGGAGCCACGGTAGCAGCCAATGCTGCCGCCTTCTCACCTATTTGATCCGGATAATGCTGGAGGGTCTCCAGTGGGTCAAACGCATCCGTATAATCGCCGACTGTTGAGGCTTTGAAGGGATTGATAACAAAAACATCCCCAACATTCTCTTGGCGATAGTTTGACGTTAAGTCGAACAATTCGCCCTTCGGGTCAAACACAATAGCTGCACCAGGATAACTCAGCAGATTGGGAACGATTTGAGCTGTAGCCTTACCGGTTCGAGATGGGGCGACGGTAACAAGATGTTGTTCGCCATTCCAAAATACCCCCTGCCCCGCATTTGGGATAACATCATTTGGGACGTCTTGAAGCGATGGCGTATCATCAGCTGAAAAACCAAGAAACAAGCTCCCATCAAGCCAACTTTCTGCCCTGAAGGGCTTTAATAGTTGGGCATTATTTAAGTCATTGCGTGTCGACCACCGAGCACTACCGTGATCAGGCGGCGGATCTGCCATCAAGGCCTCAGTATCGGCTATACGTTTCCGATTTTGATGTGCGTGTTCTAAGATATGATCATAAGGCTGATTTTCTTTTGCCGCGTTTGCGCATGCCTCAATGGTAGCAGCGTCATACCCCTGTTGGTGAAGTTCCCTTCTTAATTGATTGGCCCGCTTTTTCCCTAACCATTGCGGTAAACCACGTAATACAGAAAACAAACCACCATTTGCTCTATCAAGAGACTTGTTAAGATCATCAAACATAGCATTTACCGTTTATCGGGAAATTTAAATATATTTTCTTCTATATGTTGTAACAGATTTTTTCATCGTGTATAGCGCACATACACAAACGATTGTGTACACATTGACTGTCGTCACCTTGGAGCAATGAATACACAATCCTTTGGTACAAGCTATTCAACCCAAATGGGCATGTTGAATAGCTTTGTGCGCTAGGGAGTACCCTAGGACCCCATGGGGGCTTCCCCCATACCCCCTTAAGCCGCAGGACAAGCCATGGAAGAACGCGAGCTACAATTTACCTGGTCAAACGTTGGGGGGCGATCTTCTGATCGAACTGCGGTGTCAGCTTCGGCTTATATCAGTTCAAAAGTACGAAAAGACAAAGATGGCAAGTCATGGCGATATCTATCCAACAAGGACAAGATTATAAATGGCAATCTGGTTTTACCATCAACGGTGCCATCAGATATGCTGGCTGAACCAGCACAAATTTGGCGCGAACTTGACGCGTATTGCAAAGATAAGCGCAGAGGATTACGGCAAGCTAAATCATGGATGATTGTACTTCCGCGTGAGTTACCCAAAGCTGCATACGCTGATTTCGCCGCAGAGTTATCGAACCAATACGCAAAGTTGGATCTACCCTTGGAATGGGTCATTCATAACGATGGAAACAATCCGCATCTTCACATGATGGTTAGCTATTACACATATGATCAAAATGGATTCGCAGCGAAACAATATGCAGCTTTTCGGCGTCGTTCTTTCCTCAATCAAGAACGAAGGCGCATATGCGACCTTCTAAATAATCACCTGCACGCCGCCGGTGCAAACATTGAGATGATCCCCTTCAAAAAGACAAACAAGACCGCCTCGATGGGTAGCCGTGGGCAACATCGCGGCCCGGATGCGAAAGAAAGAGCTGCATCCAGCAAACGAGCAAAACAGCAGAAACAGACTAATGCCACTCAGGACGAACAGGAAAGGATTGTAATGCAAGACGATAGCGAACCAAACCAACCAAAGCGTAATGCAAAAGAACTGTTCACCCCTACAGTAAAACCAACAATGGAAGAGCGTCGGCTTTATCCCAATTTAGTTAAATTGGGGATTTGGCCGCCTCCTAAACACACCAATGACGTCCAGATGAATCCGCGTCAGATCAGCGAAATGCGTAAATACTGGGCTAATCAGATAAACCACGAGGTAACACCACAGTCAGATCGAGATCATCAGGAACATCATCAATCTGCTGACACGTTGGAAGACGAAAGAAAGCGCGGTTCCGCGCTGTTGAGTTTCATCAAGAAACGGCTTACGCGAAAAGGCCCACCTGTCGGTTGGAACCACCCAGATCGAGTGGAACAGCGAGAGTGGGAAGAATATCGCCGGGAATTGCTATTCCTGAAAAATCACGCAAACCCAGAATATCGACGCGAGTTTTGGCGGCTGAACGCCGAACTCGCGAATGAGAGAAAAATTGAAAAACACCGCGAACGTGTCACCAAAATTTGGGAAAAGAAACGTGAAACTATGTCGACGCTGGAGATCGTCAATGAAGCCCGTGAAATCATGGAGCAACAGCAGGAACAGACTTTTAGAAATCGCATCGGTAGGAAACACAAATTGCGGACGCCAGAAGAACCTTTCTGGCTCAATGACCAAGAACGAGCTGAACTGCATGCCTTAAAACGGCAAAAAGCTGCAGAGCAGAAATTAGAACAACTACAAAAAGATCGCCATCGGTTTGACGAGCGTGGAGAACGGGCTCGTGATGAACTCTACAAAATTGAACAAGAAAACCGTAAACAGGTTGAACACACACCAAAGGAGATAAAACACGTGCACGACGATATCCGTGACAAAGATGAACGGGAAATTGCGCAAGAACTTGCGAAATTGGAACGTGAAATCGCTGAAAAGCAGGAACGGATGGCAGCATTGCGCGGCGAAGAACGGGAACGTAGACATGATCAGGAAAACGCTGAACCCAAACGCGACGATGACCGAAAACATCCGCGTTAAATCGATAGAAAAGGCAGGAGGCAAAATGCCTCCCGCCCGTTGTTCAGTTCCAGAGGTATGTTGACCAATTGTAAAAATCGAAACCAAAAACGACCAAACCCACGAAAAAGCCAACATGAAGAACTACGCCCATATAGGCCGCGATTTCTTCTGACCAATCATTAGAAAATACTTTTCTATATTTCATGTAAAGCGCTCCAAAAGATGTTTAGACAGAATTGTCCAACTCTTTTGGCGTGCGACATAAACATTATCTGACAGGTAAGTCGGTTAATGCCCAATAGCTGAAGAGCTTGGGCATAATTGACCGCCCTTGCTTAACTTATATTTTGCATCATAAGCGAACGCGACCGCAAAATCATCTATTCCCGATCCGCGTCAAAACTACAGGTGAACAGCTAAGTTTTAAGGCGGTCGGATTTTAGAACATGACACTACCTAGTGCCGCACTGTGAATTATTATGCATTCGATTGATGGAAAGCAGCTAGAATATCAGAGCCGTTGGCGATGAATCTCGAGAATTATACAACAAACACCTGCTTGCTGCCCATTAATCAAAACTACCGAGAGCCTTGTTGGGGTTCTTGGTAGTCAGTTTTGAGCATTATTCGAACTTAGTTTCCACCCATCCCAATTATCCATATGCCGTGTATTCTTCGGCCATCTTATTGAGAAAAATCAAATTTGGTGGTTTTGGTGGGTTTTCAAATATCGAGAACCTTTCAAGTTTATCCGCACCACCCAAGTGCCGTAACGCGGGAAATATGCCACGAGTAGCCCTCCCTTCAAGTGGTGTCCCCAATTTTTAGTCTGCGATGCTCTTGCCGAAAATTCGGGCGATCCCCCTCCACTTGAACTTCTGTCTTAAACTCGCGTCCTGAACCTTTCCCGAACGGCCACATAGGGTGGCCGGACAAACAAAATGAAAGGATGTCACCATGATACAGAAAACAAACAGCAAAACACCCAACTATGAAGTATTTCATGTAGTTGGCGGCGATAAGCATACAAAAGGCAATTGGACAAAAATTGGAGCCTGCTGGACTCACGAAGACGAAGAAGGGTTCAACATGGTCCTCAATTACATCCCAACGAATGACGCTCTTTTAGTTATTCGCAAACCAAAACCAAAGCAGGAGAAGTAAATATGAATAATCCTGCCATTAATCGGGCGAAGTCATTGTACTTTGCCCAACCTTATAGCGTCGACGCTATTGGTTTCTACTTCAATGATTACGACGAATATCTTAAGAAATCTTGCGCTCTTCGTGATATAAACGGTTCCCAAGTCGAAGAGTTTGAACTTCTATTTATCCACGGAGATCCATTGGAATGTACTTTGTTCGAAGCTGTTGGTGTATATCAGTCCAACCTCAAAGCTTATCTAGAATTAATAGATCAAGCAGATGAAAATGATATCATTGAGCTGATAATCGCTGATGACGCAGGCTATATCATTGATCTCGAGTGCATTGATTTTGATATCGATGTCTATCCAAACACGACGCTTAGCGATCTTACTTGTGCTTGTTATTTGTCAACCGACAAATTATTCGTTGCTTCGCCATATCGATTGGGGCCTAATGTTCCTTTAAAGTAACCATTTTCGAAAATAAAGCACACCGAAAACACTGCCATCGCGGCCAATCTTGGTCGTTTTGCCTTATAGTTGTTACCGGCAAGCAACGGAAACAACAAAACAAATCTATTATTTTCAAAAAAGGTTTCAGAGTCGGAAACCTACCAGTTTCCCTGCCATATACACAATAGTTTGGTCATCCTGAATATTTCCTGCAAGTGGGTGCCCTTTTGCACTCAAAGCAGATTACTCCCATTGTAAGTCTTAACTATGATGGATGCCTAGCCATGGAAATTTATGCTGCACTTAAAATTGCAAACCTACAGCGTTTAGAAAACTAGGAGCTATTAATTAAACCGTGATTATGAACAAACGCACACATATGCCGCGACAATTTTCTTTCGCTTTTGAGAATGACGCAGTGTCCGATTGACACCATTGTTTTTGTATCAATCGATGTCAGTTTAAACTATCAGTGCTGAATATAAGTCTTCATCAGAATAAATGAACATCTTCATTCTTAACTTTTATCACTCGACCCATTTTTGGCGAGGTGCATGGATACTGTGTATCCCCGTGCGCCTCAGCGGAATTAGGGGTGGAGTACATTATGCAAAATCTTATTCAAATTATTTGGCAAATAATGAATGTATTTGTGGTATTTATCGCCTGGGCTTGCTTAACAATAACTTGGGCAGTTTTTGGATTTGAAGTATTTATCAAGATTGTTGAAACTATCGGCATCTTACAATTACTTCTATATTTTCCGGATGTTGGGCCCGTTGTGTTAATAATCCTATTTATGGCAACTAACCCAGGAGTGATACCTTACTACATCTATCAAACTCGTGTAAAAAAACGGGAGGAGTAATTCTCCCGTTTAGCATGATTTCTCATCTGCTTCCGGGTGGCCATTGCCTTTTGCCAACAACATCCATCTATAACAAAGTATTCTATTCGGTTCTATTTCCATAATTCCAAGACTATATAAGACCGCCAATTTATATTGAGCCTCAGGCAAACCCATTTCAGCTGACTTTGTAAGTAACGATACAATCTGTAAAATATCTTCACTTGAATAACCCTGCGATTCTGAGTGTTGATTGTTTTGCAAATGTTCAATCTTTAGATTCACTTGCGTTAACTTCTCAAAAGCCTCAACGTGGATTTTTGATTGTATGTAATTGTAAGACTGCTTCGCCAGGGGTAATACCCACGGAATTAAAAAAATGATGGCTAAGGGAATTAAAATCACATCTCGGCCAAACTTCAATAATACCGTCATCCAATCGTTCATAAAGCACCTGAAATAATATTTAAAACAGCTTTTGATTCTTCTCTTTCTTTTTGGTGCAAATCTAATACTCTTTTAGATTCATCATTCATCAATTCTTTATCAAGATTAGCTATTTCTCTGTAACTTCCCTCGCCTGCAGACAGGGATTGCAAGTTCTTGTCTACCACAGGTATTAATATTTCACGCACTTGTTTCACCAATACCTCTTTAGAAGTTTTGCCTACCGCATTAGCACTAAGACGCTCAAAATTTTTGAGATCTTCCAATGTGGCATTACAATAACTTCGATCTTTTATAATCGTACGAGAAACTGCTACTGCGCGTTGTTCCTTCGGAAATTCGGTTAACTCCCTGACATAAATGTCAGGTGCTTGACTGGCTACTTTAGGTGATCTTCGCCCTCTTAGATTTTGAGCAAGGCTTCTACCGATAAGTGCACCAAATACAATTCCATATAAAGCGCCCATCGAAAACGAGGATATAAAGCTTATATTTAAATTTAATTGTCGGCAAAGACTTGAATTCGTTTGCGCTAACGCAGGCTGGCAAAAAAACTGAATTTCCTGTTGTTCAACCGTTGAGCATGCTTGTAAAGCAATTGGAGTACATGCCAACGTGCAGATTAAATTTCGTCGAGTAATTCTGAATTTGGGGGCATTAGACACATTGAAGTCGCCATCATTTATACCGATAATATTGTCTACCATGATTTGCTCTTGTTCTACGGTGGGGGTGGATGGGAGTTCAACCAGTTTTGATTTCTCTAAATATAGCGATAAAGAATTGGAATTCCAGTATTTTAAAACTGTAGATTATTTGAGCAATTTTTTTCGAAATCGTGACTATGCTTATCATCACGCCATATCCCAAGAAATTGATAAACGGCCTTATTTTGATTCTGATGAACTGGTTCGAATGCAAAAGATTGCCCAATTAACCAGAAAATTGGACCAACATTATCGATCATCATTTTTTGGCCGCAGTTTTAATACGGAAAAGTACTGGAGCAGCGACTATCCCAAGCCTGACCGGATTACCAAAACAAGGCTATCCTGCGAAGGATTTCTATCATATCAACTAAATGCCGACGTTTATGAATTTAAATATGACTGGCCAAGCATTAGAGAATTTCCTCACATTGATCTTCAAACCGTCGAACGAATAAGCCCATACTACTCATTGAAGGTCTACTTTCGAGCAGGAGCTTACAAACTTGGAGAATTTATAGGTTACCAAGAAAAGTTTTACATTGATCCAAACAACCGAACCAATTATGTCGGAGGAGATTCAGCGACTTGTAATCTTAGATCAAGGTAATTACGCGAATTTGCCTGTGGCATCAAATATTCGTCTTAAATTTTCTTGGCTGGCTCATGTAACTATCATCAGTTTCAGATTAATGCACCATTCCCGCTCATATCCTTCTACCCATCCTTATAAATCGTAGCAAAGTTTCCACCGTCAAGAATGGGGTGGATGCCAATGCCGCTTCAATAACCTTCTGCAAAGCGAAAACTATGTCAGCACATTGTAGAAAACACTCCAAGAACAAGGATTAGTTAATAGTGGATATCAATTGATGTTATTGTGTCTTATTCTTACTCGACTCAACCATAATTTATTTACTCAGATTCAATGCTTCCAAAACTTGCCCTTTTAAGAATGTTGCCTGCATTGGTTCGGTATCATTATACTTATTAGAGGTAAGCTTCGGCGAGTTCATAGGCTCCATTAAGAGTGTTCTGATGCACCGTCTCAGTCGTTCATTTTCAACCCGTAAAATCTCTAACTCAGTCAATACTCTCGCCTTATTGTTTTCAGTTGAATTACTAAATCCAACCAACTATGAATTGTTGGAGTCATCATAATGGCATCCCCGTCAGATGGCTAGGCTGTACAGAATATCGGGGGCGTACTGTGCAGCTTTTTATTTAACTGATAATTGAATAATCCACTCGCTCAATCTCTTAAGACTAAGCCTTTATCAGATCAAATAAATCAATTTTTAGCGTATTACATAAACAGACGTATAGGCGCGTGGGGGCTTTCACCGCGCCCTGCTCCATTGCCGCCAGATATTCGGCGGAAATCCCGTGTTCTTCGGCAAACTGGTCAAGTGAATATCCTGCTTCTACGCGGAAATGCCGGAGGTTTGGTTTGAAATTGTAATCGAGAAATTTCTGAAATTGCTCTTCATTCATATTGCGATTGGTTCATAAATTAAACTCCCAACCGACGATAAGGTGGCTGGATGTTAGAATCCTCGCAACGCGGAGGCCTATATCCTTACGGGTAATAGCATCCAGCCATAGGGCAAGATGCGTTGCATGAGATTCTACGCTCATCGGAAATTCTTCCTGATAAGGAGCTTAAGTGAAAAGTCCAAACTTGGGAACAAAAAATCACAATATTTGATGGTCAAAACCTCTGACGCGACAACCTTCTACAATGAATGCTTCATAAACCCAGGTCTTGGTGTAAAACCCTCCCCCTGTGCCAAATTGTAAGTTTACGCCGCCATCGTAAAAGCCTACCTTGCGAGTAGCTGGTTTTAGGTTGGTTAGTTTACCTTCGATATGAACGGTGTCCCATTTCTTATAATCATCTTTCCTGGTTTTAAGATTACCTAATAATAAACCTTGGGTCTTTTGATTGAGCGCGGCCCAATTATCGACATGACAAATGACCGTAGTGAAAGAACGTGTTTTCTCCTGGTCGCAATTATGTCCACCATAGCGGCGTAGGAGTTCTCGTACCGTACAGTTCTGTTGCATGCTTCCCGTGCGTTGCGGCACGATTTCAATGCCAGCTCGATTGCCGCGCACTTTGATATCATAAACAATGCCGTAGTAGTTGACGGTTTTCCTCTGGTGTTGGCGCAGGAACGCTTCCCCTTGCTCTGCTGTCATGCCCCAGCCACCCCTTGCCTCCATAGAAATGCCGTTAAGCTTGAGATTGGCGGTTTGTGGAGGTGGACCCACATCGTAATTCAGTGCCTTCAACAACACGGGTTCATTTTGGCAACTGGAGAGCGCTATCGCACTGAGGAGTATTGATAGATGTCTTTTTGTCATAGTAAGGCATCCACCACAAAATACGCTGAAGCTGCGAAAGGAGCTATAATGACAGGCAACCAAATCACACAGCCGCCCTTAGTTGCCATCTTGGATGCATGCATTCCCGATTTTTGAACTGAATTAAATTGAGCGCCGCAATGAACGCAGTGATTTGAATGTGGTGCAATTTCTTTACTGCAAACCGCACATTCCCACATGTTATTAGACATGAAAACCTCGTATGGCTGAACATGTCCCACTATGAATAATAGTGTCTAAGCAATTGAATCAAAGTCTAATTTAGACCTTGAATTGGCCTAAAAGTCACGCTATCCATAGCAAATTAGTTATCAAATGCGCAGAAATGCGCGAGTTCCCATCCCATGTCCCACTATTATTCATAGTGTCCCAAAATCTGCAGTATTTTGGTGGCTTTTTTGGCTGCAAATGAGGTCAACATGTAAGTAGGAAATATGGGTGAAAGTAAAACCAATTCATCAAAAATGCGGCTCTATAATGAACGGCGTGAACGCCTTTATATCAACCGTTCCGAGCGTCAGCGTTTGCTTGATGCAGCCCCTACTCTACCCCTCAATTGGCATGCACTATTATTGACCTTGATTTACACAGGGTGCAGAGCGTCTGAGACGCTAGAGCTTACACCTGGTAACCTTCAGGCCGATGATGGGGTGATTGCAATCCGCAGCCTTAAGAAACGCAAGGACGCCATTATTATGCGTGAGGTTCCTATCCCCGATGAGTTGTGTGCTGTTCTCACCCGCGTTGAGGAGCAAAACGATCTATCGAGATCCGATGCTTATTGGCCGATATCTCGCAAGACGGTTTGGCGCGTTGTTAAACAGGTTATGCGCGACCTAGATATTACAGGCGCTCATGCGAACCCCAAAGGCTTACGCCATGGATTCGGTATTCAGAATATACAGAGCGGGATAGACTTGGGCACGGTCTGTGAGTTGATGGGGCATTCTAATGTGGAAATTACTGTCATCTACACACGTGCAGTGGGTAGTGATTTACGTGAGCGTATCAGTCGGGCCTGGTAAAAAAAATAGGTGGTTCAACCGAACCACCTAACTAATATTTCAATCACCACAATTATCAACATAGTAATCGTAGCGAGATTGGCTAGCACACTTAACATTTTATCACCTCTCTGATGCTGTTTCATCAGATGAACTGCGCTTTGTGCGCTTGAAGTGTGCTAAATTACACCTGAGAGGCCTGTACTTTATATATGGGTTTGTATAGATGGTTTTTCAAGAGATGGTGCAAATATCATGATTTTTGCATTACACTCCCCTACCCTAGTTTCGCAAGGGTTGTGGATTTGTGCGTTTCTACGGAGCTTATTCGCAGATTTTTCAAATCAACATCAGTGCAGTCTCATTTTGCTGATCACCAAAATTTCCAGTTCCAGATTTTGTACATTAAATAAATCGCTAGCGCGATTACAGCCCCATTTAAAACTTCCCGTTTAAATGGCCAAAAAAAACAGAATAAAAATTTAAACATGATGCAGACAATAGAAGCGCGTGAATTGCACGCGCTATGTTTAGTTACCAGTTAATCTCGAGCTCTGAGTAGCAAATAGGCCCAGGAGGATCGGCAAGGCTTTTGGTTGGTCGCCAATTAAATCCAAGATCATTTTGGTCGAGCCAAAGTTCAAGCTGTTTAGCAGCAATGGTTTCATTCAGTTCAAACGGATAATCTTGAATAATCCGATAGGTTCTAAAACCAAACTCAGCGCGCTGATTGATCGCTTGTTCAATTACGCTAATTTTATACAGCTCAAGCGCATAGTTCTCACGCGATTTTGTGGCAATCTCTAGCAGGTTAAGGCGCATATTCATGCCGTTGCCCTCCCCAAATAAGTATCCGTAACTGATAATCGGCCATGGCCAAGTTCTAATGAGACCTGACGGCGTGCATTGCGGTCGGCTACGCGCTCGCGGTCGTTCATCTCATTCCAGTGCTTGCCACCAGCGTTGGGACATAGTTGACCTGATACTGCATGATAACGCTCCTGCGCGTACATATGTCTAAATCCATGGGTATTACGCATTCCAACCTTTAGAGTTTGATATTCAAAACTCTTGAGCTGTTGGGCATAGGTTTTATCAGACGGTATTAATGCCTGATCACCTTTGACCAGAGTTTGGATCTGTTTCAACACTTGTCTTTGTAAATCAGATCGGATGGGTACAATGCGACTGCGCCCGCCCTTCGTCCAACTTGCTTGCAAACGAATATGATTTTCCTGAATACCCAAACCAGGCCGAAACTTGATCGCTTCCTCTCGGCGCAAGCCAAAATGTACTTGCAACAAAACCGAAGCCTGCACCAATGGGCAGCTAATTTGCGCATGTTGATGCGGGTCTAACCGTTGGGCGCGGTTTTGTAGGGTATTTGATTTATCAATTATGCCGTAATCAGCATTATTACGCGCGACAACCGAAGCTTTGTCGACCTTCTCCGCCCACCAGCGCAACCAAGATAATCGGTTGCGCATGGTTGCCAAGTCGAGATCATTACATTTCCAGTGCTCTATGAGGGCATTTATGTGCTTTGGTTTAACTGAGCGTGCACTGGGCAGTTTATAGCCGAGTAAACTCAGCTCTCCAGCTATAGCTGTAATGCCTTTCTTTCGGGTGTTTTGGGTGCTGTGTGAGCCATCTTTGTTGTGGCGGCATAGGCGCACCAAATCCATGGTCAGGTCATCCATCATTCTTATTCCTTTATTGATTGGTAAGTGTTGATGGCTGTTGAACGTCCGTAGATCAGTGCAACCCGCTAGAAGCGGTAATAGCCTCCCTGGATAGCGCCGAAAGGCGATATCCATAGGTGTGCCCAGATGGGCGGTTCATAACGGCATGCGTTATGAATTTGGTGTGCATCCTCAGGTGGTGCACGGCATAAATAAGCAAACATGTTGCTCTCCTTTGCTGGTGAAATGTTGATAGATGGCCTCGCTGGGCTTCAACAAACTGGCAAAAAAGGAAGCAAGTTTTGAAAGTTTTGGAGAAAAGTGATGAGTATCGTTGCCCAAAAGCGGGGCCATAATCCGTTTATCACCCGCGGTCATTTTGCTGAAAGCCATGATGACAGTGCGTTTTGCGGTGTTCCGTCACTACCCGATTTCATCGGCCAGTGACGGAACACATCCGCAAATTGTCTAATCATAATAATCAGACAATTACTCGGCTTTGTGTGTTTTTGTATGTTGAATGTACTGGTGTTTGGTGGGGAAAGCCTTCCCCTGCTTCCAACTCTCCATGCAGCAGGCAACCGCCCTGCACTATGGCGATTTTCCACCACCCCTTCTACGGGGAATTTCCCCGTAACGCCCCTAACTAAATTAAGAATCGATTTGAGTGGCCAATCAGCCTCAAGCATAGATTTGAAATAATGGTTTTCACATCAAGCTTAACGAATTCTTGTGTAGTGATTATGCCATGCAGATGCGATATCTTGAAACGTCCACTCTTGCAATCGCCCGTGGATATTACTGCTACGACTTATGCATTCAGCGAGCCCGCTATCTCGCTTAAATCTGTGAAACCATGAAATCGATTTTGGGTCACCTTTACTATTCAACTCTAATCGACGAATGTGATGGCCATTTGCCCAAGACTCACGCGGATTTTCTACCGTCGTCTGATCTGCTATGTAATTTCTCAATTTATTTGCAACTTGGTCGATTGGATCGCAATATAGGTCTTGTTTTAAAGCGTCGGCTGTTTGTCTGGCAGTTTCAATTGCGGTTTCTTCAATTATACGCCGCACATGATCGACAGTTAGAACAACCGCAGAGGTTATTTCCATCATTGATGCTTTCATAGTTTTAAAAAGGTGAATATCAAACACGAATGTGTTGATACATAAATGGCATCACGTCAGACATTAAACGTCAAGATTTAAATCCAAGAATTTCACCAACCTTTTCGGACACCGGTCGCAACGGATCAACCCGATTTGTCGCATAAAGCATAGTCATTTCAAGATTACCTTTGTGATCAACGTAATGAGAAATATCTTCCCTGGGGATACCCTGCCCCACTAACAATATCGAAATCATCATACGTTTGATATCGTAGACTTGGAAGTAATCAGGTACACCCTCTAACTCTTTAAACTGCTGATGTTGCCGACTGAAATCATCCCGGTGTTTGCTGCTATCTTTACTCGATGGAAATACATATTCTGCATCTGGCCAACGCTTTCTCTGTTCAGTGACAAGTTCAGCAACCTTTTTGTGAATTGGAACTGACCTATAGCTAAATTCATATGTTTGACGTGAAAGCTGTATGCCCTTGGTATTGTGCTTGTTCCAAATTAAATTTTCCAAATCAAAGTGCTCAAACTTGGCACGTTTGACATCCGATGGTCTTGCCATGGTTAAAAAGAGGATGCCAAGATAACGACAGTATTCAAGCATCTGGCGATCTGATTGAGTTTTTCGGCCCGCCTGCAAAGCAGATAGCCGCTTCGCCTCACCTACGCCCAATACCTCAATTGACTTTGAAAAGTTCGGAAAAAACACATGCTGGTGAATTGCCTTCATTTGTTGAGGTGAGTAATCGCGACGATCTTTGTAGATCTTGATGCGGTCTAAAGGATCACAAGGATTACGCATATCAATCAATTGCATGCGGATTGCCCAGTTGAAGAAAGATTTAATCCGTGCAAGGGCCGTGTTGTAAGCATCTGCGTTGGTGTATTGCTTGAGATGCTTCATGATCGCATCAGGTTTAATGCTTTCCGGTGTTTGATCTTTAAACGCACTCTCAAAATCGACATTTAGCTTTCTTGTATTTTGTCCTCTGCATGTCTTTAGTTTAGGGACATGTTTATAACGATGGCTTAGCCGGCGTGCTACATCATTTCGATACTCTGATGACCAGTGCTCGGCTTTTGCATCCCAATATTTGTCAATTATTTCAGTAATTGTAGGGCTATCAAAGCCAAGTTTGTCCTCAGCGCTTTGATCTGGATTATCTCCATTTAGAATAGACTGTTCCCTATGGCTTACTAGCAAGCGAGCAGCAGCCACATTCATATTTGCTGGGTTACCCAAGCTTATACGTTTGCGCTTACCTCTATAACGATAACTATGAATGAACGTTTTTATACCAGCATTTGTTACTCGAACACCAAGCCCAGAAATAGAACCTGAACGAATTATGCCGTCGATTGATCTGGGGTGATCCCAATACAGTTCTTGTTGCTTTTCGGTTGGACAATTCGCGTGCCTAATGAAATTGTCGGTAAGGAATAATTTTGGCATCTCGTGTAACTCTCATGTAACCAAATACTACATAAAAAACACGAGATGAGCTATTTAAATTTATCCTTAAATTTAAAAATTACAATAAAAACAGTAATTTAGAATATTTTCATTTTCTTCGAATAGAATTCAATTGCCGTTGACATGGTAGGGGTCACAAGTTCGATCCTTGTACCGACCACCAAATAAAACAATAACTTACCCAACAAATACATAGAATAAAAACTCTGTGTAACCACAGTGTAACCATTAAGGCCGGGTGAATCATGCAACTAGCACGGTGAATCATGCGATAAATAAGTATCATCGTGCTGGTAGATATTATATGCATGAACGCAACTTATAACTGCGGGCGAAAGATTTTAAATTGAGTTTAGATGGGTTCTTAACATTTATTGGTCTGATGATTGCGACTTATGCGATTTTGAATCCAATAAGTAGACTACGATTGCAGCTTAACGCAATCAGGCAACTTGTATTGGCAGCTTTAGCAGTATCAACAATCCTGTTTCTTGAATTCTTCCAAGAGCTTCACGCGTTTTTTGCGAACTCGGCCCCTAGCTTCTTCGAGTTGTTCCACTTTTCACAAAAAGAGCCGACGCTTTCGAGTCAAGAAGCCGCATTTATTTTGGTATTAATCTGGGTGTTGCTTGCGACTTGTTTACACAAGTTTTCCAAACCGAGAGCCAGCCATTTAAATGTACTAAGCAAACTAACGAAACGTCTTCACGATGAAAGTAGATATCTGGAATTAATTGAACTTGTTACACCTTATCTAAAGATAATTAATCAGGCCGCCGAAAAGAAGCTCTTGTTCCAAAATACTCGCGAATGGATTCTCAATAACCACTTAGATGCCACCAGCCCTTATGGTGGATTTTTGAATAAATCTAAAAAATCGATACCAAAATGGATTGCCAAGCGAATTAAACCTCTAGCTGTTCTACTTCCAGCACGAAAACAGGCAACTCATAACGCCGATGAAATTTTAGATGTCTTGATGAACTCAGATCCACTGCGCATATTTCTTTTGAAAATGAGGCCTGACTTTGCTTTAGGGCTACTAAAACAACGGAGCTTTTCTCATAATGACTTTAGTAAGAAATACCTTAGAGAACTTGTCTCAACGAGGGGCAGCCACCTGTATTTAGAACTTTCTAGAAGCCGAAATCTAGCAGACATTGGCTACTATTTAGATCCAAAGAATACATTAATTTTCGGGCTTTTCTCCGACATATCTTTTGCAAGTAGCCTATATGCATGGAAACCTGTAGGTGACGAAGCGATACGCTTAATATCAAATGATGCTGACTATCAAACACGACTGAATTCCAAACCTCCATCAGACGAAGATTTACAAGATGATCCAATTTATATTGTGCTGCGCTTTTTTGATATTATGGTGACGACTGCCGCACGAAAAGATCATAGCGATCAAATGTGGCTGATGTATCTATCGATTATCGTTAGAGAGATTGAACAACAGTTTACCGCAGATAATCCAGACATTGATTTCGATGACGAATTCCCAACACTTGCGGACAGATTAATTTATGAGGCTTTTGACACCCTTTCCAGTTGGATCAGACTAATTGAAAAACTCCCTGAAAATAGTTCACATTTGCAACCGGAAGGACTTCAAGGTCGCCGGGGTGTTAGTATTCCATATTGGGCCGTTTCAACTCTTTGTAATGCGATGAGATCTGTTGCAACAAGCGAAAAACTGTCAAAGCAAGTACGCATATCTCGCTTTGAAGGGTTTGTCCGAACTTTCAACAGAATCCCAACAGATGGGCCCTCTTCTATTTTAAAGCAAAAGATGCTGCACGGCGTTATTCATGGCCCAGATAATTTGGGTGGGAATGATATTTCTGCCGCGCTTTCAACGTTGATGGAAGATATCGATCATACAGTAACTTTTGACTTGGATGAGCTTAAGACGACGCTGGAAAAGTAGCGTCATTTTATGACCACTATGCGAGCTTCAAAAGTATATGCGGCTTTGGAAATGAATAACGATAGAGAAATCACTATGAAAGCTTATGTCTTTGACAACGCGCTCTGCACCATCTTTTAGTCGTTCGTTCTTTCGTCTCATCATTCGCCCCATGAGGGCTATGATGAGCCTAAGTCAATCTCTTACAAAATCAATCCTTTCAGTCCATAAGGCGCTCATGGCTTACACCGAAATTGATTTCGCAGGGCAAGAGTTATGTGTAGCGGTGCGGTTGGGTATTTGCCAATCGCACGATGGAGGCTTTATAAGCTTCAGAATTTGCGAATTTTCGGCATCCAGAAAGCTCGAAAAACTGCTCCCCACTTAAGAATGGTGGGTTGCGGTCGTCATTTACAATCAAGCCTGTCGCTCTTCCAAAATATGCAATACTTGGTGAAAAATAGTGGCTTCTATCAGAGATTCAATATAGTCAACTTCAACTGGAAGTTCCGAAGACTTTATAAATCCATCAACATATTCATCCGCGTTCCACTTGTTTTTGACTTTTCGTACGCATCCAGCTCGCCGTGCAGCGGTCAAAAAGCTCTCATTTGAAAACTTAATCAAACGCTGTCTAGCGTCATCATTTAACGGCAATTCGGTAATGATCATTGTTTTTCCTTTTGTTAGAATTTCAGAACAAAAGTAAACATTAGAAACAATTGCTGCAAACATAGGCGTGTCACTAAATGCATATAGCAAATCACGCAATTGTGATCGAAAAAAACATCTTTTTTCGGCATATCAGGCATGAATTCACGCCCATTTACAGAAAATACGAAGGAACCTGCAATTGCTCGCAGGCGACGAGAATCAAAAATCCATGTTGATTGCACGATCAGATTGATGATGCAAATGATCAACCAACTCTTCCATTGATTGAACGCTGCTCATCGCCTGCCTGTAAGTTCCGTCATGCTGCAAGGTTAAAATGAGATCAAGGTCGTTTTCTATATATACCTTAGCTGGTGCTCGTGTATCCGCCCAAAGAACATCTTGAAAAGCATCAATATATTCAAAGATCTGGTTATTCGGCAGAGACGCCCTGCCACCAAAGGTAAACTCAAGTTGCGTTTTCTTATCAATGATTTTCAATGGAACGGCGCCAACACCCGAATGGAAATTGAACATTGCGCCATCCTTTCCAAAAGAGCCGTGTGCTACATAATTGCGGAGCTCTCGCCTAACATTAAGAATATTGTCAAAGGCCTCTTTTTCATCTGACTTTGTTAAATCAAACACTAGCTTACACTTTTGAGCCCAGTCTGAACCAACTAGATCAGCAATCTCCTTTGCTGTGTTAACACGCCCTAGCAACACGGCCACATGCACAAGAACATGCTCAGACCATGCAAAAAAGGCTTCTATGGCAGATTCACCCGTCCATCGTGCTTCTCGTCTGAGACTAGGACTTGAGGCATCAACAGTTCTAATGGTAATTGCACCTCTAACGGTTTCCTTGACAGTGTGCTCCTGTTTACGATCTTCCGCTTCTTGGGCGAGTAGTTTTGATTTTTTACGGAGATACTGATATTTGTCCCAAAGCTCTCGAGTTCGAGAAATCAGATTAAGATTAACGCTATTTGCCGCCTGCTCAGCACGCCATTTATAGTATGGTTTTGCAGCTCTAATGCCTTTTTCCAAACAACGAAAAACTTTTTCTGGGTCGCCACCTTTTGGATATTCTATTTTCATTCCAAATTTTGCGTAGACTATACAATAGCGTATTCCTTCGTGTTCAACAGGAATAATATATGCAACCTTTTCACCAGGCCCCATATGATCAAATTCTAAGAGGTCAACCATCATAAAATATATCAAATAGTAATAGTGGTGAGGGATGCCCTTGTACTTTTCAACTTGCTGCCCCCGTTTCCGTTTGGAAGTTGGTTTTCGCAGTGGGGTAATTGCACGTTGAGTATTTTCTCTTACTTGTTCAATAGAAAACATCTTCAAGACATTGCTGCTCCGTTGTTCCGCATATTTGTTACTCGCCGACATTCAGTTTTCAGCCGGTAAATTTGATATTCCATGACAGCCCTTCAATGAAGCGGGGTAGATTAATCAACTTTGGTGCAACGCGATTACTCTATGTTTGATTGTACAACTCTTGATATTCTATTATATCTTCAAAGCAACTTGTGTTTCAATGATTCCAAAAGATTGAAAAGTAGAAAAACCAAACGATGGTAGATAAAGCGCGGCAATATAAACCGAGTCACCTAAGAAGACTTTTTACGCTTTCAAAAAATGAGTGTGCTGAACCCGATTGTTCAAAGTCATTAACTGCACGCGATGGTATTACCTCTATCAGCAATATTTGCCACATCGAAGCAGCTAGTGACAAAGGGCCAAGATACAGAGAAAATATGTCAGATGATGAACGTCGACATTATGATAATCTAATACTGTTGTGCGACGAATGTCACAAAATTATAGACAATAAAGAAAATGAGGAAAACTATCCAGTTGCTCTTTTAAAAGATTGGAAGAGGCAACATGAAGAAAAAGGTCGTATGTCTCTCATTAAAAAAAGCTCTTATCTAAAACATGCTATTGATGCCATTTCATCCGCGGACTTTACTGAAACGTCTGAAGGCATAGAAACTAAGATTAGTGTTTTTGATATAGGAAAAAAGATTGAGCATAATTCTATTGTTAGAAACAAAACACTGATTGAAGATTACAAGATTTTTTACACAAAATTATCCTCCCTTTATGCTGAACTTGAAAGCCAAGGGTCATTTAAAAAAGAAAACTTACTGAGAAACATAGGCCGAATATATTCTTCTGTTAAAGGCAAATATGTTGGAACATCAGAAAACAAAACAGCCATAATACAAGCCAATGCTGATAACATTATTGAAGACATTGAAGAAAGACTAGCAGAATCTTGTAGGGAATATTCAGACTTGTATGATGAAGATATTGCATTTGGAATTTCCATCGTAATGGTGGATGCGTTCATGCGATGTAAAATTTTAGAAGAACCACCAATTTCATGATTCTTGGCAAAAATATTCATCCAGAACACCAGCTTTACTACTGGGGTGCAATTGTTTTAGGGGCAATTGAGGACTGCAAGGAAGATAAAGTTGAGTATCTGACCGTTTTTCAAATGGTGAAAGAGCATCACTTTATCTCAAATGAAGTGTTTTTATTAACACTGGATTGGCTCTTTTTACTGGGTGCAATCGATCAAGAAGACGGACTTATTATACAATGTTCTTAAAAACTTTAAAAATTGAGAATGGCAATGCTATAGTTCGTAATATCAAATTTAGAAAAGGTATCAACTTGGTGGTTGATGAAACTACTTCATCTGACCGAAAAGAATCTGGTAATAATGTGGGCAAAACAACTGTTCTACGATTAGTAGATTTTTGCTTAGGAAGTAGTGGGAAAAATATTTATCAAGACCCAGAATTCAAGAATAAAACAAACTTAGAAATTGAACGTTTTCTTAAAAACAACGACGTATTTATCACTCTTGTCCTGAAAGATGATCTCGAAATAGAAACGTCTCGTGAAATAAAAATTCGAAGAAATTTCAAATCACGATCAGAAAAAGTCATTGAATTAAACGATGAACCAATAAAGTCCAAAGATTTTCCAGAAATTCTCAAGAAAGAAATCTTTGGCTCAAACGTAGACAAACCCACGTTCCGACAAATTATATCCAAAAACGTTAGAGATGAAAAATCGAGATTAATTCACACCGTTAAAGTCCTACACCCCACAACAACTCCGCAAGAATATGAAAGCTTGTATCTATACTGGTTAGGCATTGAAATTGATGTCTCAGATAGAAAGCAAAAATTATTCCTGAAAAAGAAGATAGAACAAAACCTTCAAACTAGATTGAAGAAGGAAAATAGCCTTTCTCAAATTAAACAATCGTTGCTTGTTGTCGATAGTGAAATTCATGAATTAGAAAACATGAAAGCTCGATTTAATATCAATGAGAATTACAAAGCTGAGGTTTCTGAATTAAATTATGTCAAGCGTACTATAAACCGATTATCAACTCAAATCTCTAGGCTGAACATGAGAAAAGCTTTGATTGAAGAAAGCGCTTCCGAGCTCAAGTCAGAAACATCAACTCTAAGTTCCGAAAAGATCAAAGTTCTTTACGGCGAAGCGAAATCATTAATTCCATCGCTACAAAAAACCTTCGAAGAAACACTGGCATTCCATAATGGAATGGTGCAGGAAAAACTCAAATATATTACATTGGAACTTCCGGAAATTGAAACAGAGTTAAGTGAACTTGAAACAAAATTAGGGCAAACTCTAAGTGAAGAGGAACAACTTACAACCAAATTGAATTCCTCATCGGATGTTGAAGATTTTCAAAAATTAATCCGTGACCTAAACCAGTCATATTCAAACAAAGGTGCTCTTGAAGAGCAACAAAGACTTTGGACTTCCAGTCTGGATGCCTTGAAAGAAATAAAAACTGAAATAGAACAAATCGATCAGGGCATTCACTCAAAAGATGACCTTATTCAACGACGTGTATCAGAGTTCAACAAGTTTTTTTCAAAGTTATCAGATGAGCTCTATGGCGAAAAATTTGTACTTGCGGCCGACCCTGGTGAAAAAGGATATGAGTTAAGTATATCGAGCATTATTAGCAATCCAGGGACTGGCAAGAAAAAGGGTGAAATGGCGGCCTTCGATCTGTCATACATTCAATTTGCTGATGCTCTCGGTATCGATTGTTTGCATTTTGTATTACAAGACCAGATCGAAAACATACATGATAATCAAATCACGAGTATTCTAACGACGCTGATTGAGCAGCATAATTGTCAGTACATTCTACCTGTTCTACGGGATAAACTTCCTATTGATTTAGATACTAGTAAATTTGAAGTAATCTCACTTTCACAAGAACAGAGGCTTTTTAAAGTTTAGTTTATTACGCATTTGAGATGCTCTTCACTAGGAAATCTGAAAGTTTTTTCTCATAAGCAAACACTGCAATACTAGAATACTAATCTGATAAAAACAGCATGCTATCTATCGTTACGCGTGTTAATCGCTTTCGCATCAAGACTATTTTTCAAATGGACAGCATAGTGCTTTTCGATCATTTCAACACTGGTACGGCAATTCTTTGCGATTTGGTAGATATCAGCACCGCCAAGTAACCTGAATGATATATAACTGTGCCTTAGCGAGTACAGCGTGCGCCTATTGCCGTTGCGATCAACCTTGAGACCAAGTTCTTCAAGTATGCGATTAAACTGTTTTTTATGATCGATTGTAAAAATGCGATCTGTAGGTTTGGCGTTATTACGTTCCAACATGCGTTTGAAAGGAAATACTGCACCATTAGTGCTTTTACAGTAACCAACACCACGTTTACCACGGACTTCGATCTCTAAAATGGTTTCTCCAGTCGCTGCATCATCTACAATCTCGATATCACGATACTCTAGCCACTTAGCTTCATCAGGACGAATGCCCGTGTTCGCCATAAATAGGATTTTGTCATGCATTTGTTCAGCGAGGTACTTTTGTCTCGCTCCGTTTGCCACTTTGATGTTGTTACGGGTAGCTTCATATAATTGCTTATACTCCTTAGGAGAAAACCACGCACGATGCACGACCTTACCAGATGATTTATAGGGCTGGGTAAGATCAGGCGTATATTGCAGCCAACCGAGCCGTACGGCCGTTTTCAAGACTAATCTCAGGGTGACCGTCTCGTGATGCAAAGTGCTCCGTGATGGCACTTTCTTGCCGCCCTCACCTTGGGAGCGAAAAATGCGATATTCTTGTACGGTTCCCGCATTGATTTTTGAAAGACCCATGTTTCCAAAGTATGGCTTCAGATGCATTCTAATGCGCCGATAATGATCTTGCACCCAACGTTTATTGCGTTGGCCATTGGTGAGAACTTCATACTCTTGCATAAACTTCTTGGCAGCATCATTAAACGTGTGTTCGTTTAAAATCTCACCATGTCGATCTTTATCCAGTAGTTGGAAGTACCAATCTTCGGCAACTTCTTTTGCTTTAGATAAACTCGATTCTTTCGTGCTTTTACGGCGATTTTTACCAGCAATATAAGTTGCACAGAACCAGTTCTCACCTGATTCACGTCGATATATACGGACTTTATCGCCCAATATGCGATGCGTTTCACCCATAACTTATACCTCTAAACCTGACGGGTTATTTTGGGTAACTATCGGGCAACACGAATTAGAATGCAAACAACCGCACATTCAAAGAATTAAACAACTGATTACATTGAGAAAAATGGCAGGGGCAGCAGGGTTCGAACCCGCGACCTACGGTTTTGGAGACCGTCGCTCTACCAACTGAGCTATACCCCTTCAGGCGCAATCAAGTATTTGCGTTGGTGCTGATTACGCAAGCTTGGCCAAAATTGCAAGTCCAAAGCAGCATATAGAACGAGAAATATTCATCCGCGGCATTAATGAATGGTTATGACGTTCGTTTCGGTCAACTCATGCCTCACAATTCCGGTGCTTTAGCGAAATCCACGCGAAATAAAACTCGACATATCAAAACACTCGTTCTTTATACCAAAACAAAGAGCTAAATTTTTAGTAATAACCGTATATATACTACCTTTAGGTGTATTTGATGGAATTATCTAAAATTTCGTCCACAATTGCATTTTCCTATCAAAAATAGAAAAAATCAGAATTCTGTAGCAGCTAAATTAAAGTTGTATTCATCGTCATTTTCGACCAAAAATAACTTATAACGTATACGTAAGAATTTCAAATTATCCTTTAAATATCAGATACAAAACTGTCATACGCATGTCACAACCGGCCTTTTTACATTTCAACCCATACTAGTTTGAACTTACGACAATTCGCCATCGATAATAATATACTGTTTACTATTTAATCGTAATTTTTTTCCATCTAAAGTTTAGTTTTTAGGTTGAATTTCTCAACTCTTCGATGATCTGGTCAATCAGTCGCAAATTCTTGGAGTTGATTATATTCTAATCAGCGGGTGTTTAAATGAAAAATATTTCTATTTCCAAGCGTATCGGTCTTGGCGTCATTATTCCTCTTTTTGGATTGTTCGCAATTACATGCGTTCATGTCTGGCAAGGATATCGTGATTATGAAAACACGATTATCATGGATCACATATCGATTGCCGTAAACGGTCTTACAGCCCTCACCCATAATATGCAGGTTGAACGCGGAACATCGGCTGGCTTTGCCGGTAGTTCGGCAACAGATGTGCCACAATCTGTTATTAATGCCCGGCAGAATACGGATAAAGAGATCGAGAATTTGAAAACCATCCTGGCTGGTATCGATCATAATGAGGCACCGGTTTTGTTTGGCCATATGGAAGATTTGGTTGTTGATCTTGGAACCATCCCGCAGTTCCGCGAATCCGTGAATGCAAAAACGCAAGATGTCGGACAAGTTTTAGGGTTTTATTCAAAGATCATCAAAACCATGTTTCATATTGGATTTGAAAGCGCACAAAAAGCCCCCGATTCAGTCATCGCACTTGAAATTACTTCCATGTTGGATCTGGGCTCTGCAAAAGAGCTCGCCGGCAAAGAACGTGGCCTAACCAATGGTCTGTTGGGTGCAGGCAAAATCACGCCTGAGCAATATAACCGTTTACAGGCTCTTATTGCCCCTCAAGCAGCCATGGTTGATAATTTCGTCAATCACCTGCCCGATCTTCATAAGGAAGAGTATACAGCGTTGCTGGGATCAACCAATTTAGATCAGGTTGATGCACTAAGAACACTGATTTCGGATAATAGAGACAATCTTGCTGAAAGCGGTGTAACACAGAGTGATTGGTTCAAAGCAGCAACTGCCCGCATTGTAAAACTGCGCGAACTTGAAGCCTTGGTAGGTGAAAACATCTTTGTAAATGTGCACGATACACAGGCTAAGAAATTTAACACATTACTTCTGACAGTTTTTCTGGCGCTTGGGAATTGCATTGTAGCAGCTCTTGCTGGCTGGATAATTTCCCGCTCGATCACCAGGCCGATGGCGCGCTTGCAAGATGATATGAATAGCTTAGCCAGCGGCGACGTTGAGTTCTCTGTCAAAGGAACCGAGGAAAAGAACGAGCTTGGAATTATGGCGCTGGCGCTGCAGGGTTTCCAAAATGCAGAGATTGAGAAACGTGAATTGGAAGCTGCGGCAAAAGCTGATGCGAAAGCTCGTGCTGAAGAACGCGCGCTGAATGAAGCTGAAAAAGCCAAACAGGATGAAGAATATCGCCAAGCGGTTGATACTGTAGGTGCTGGATTGGAGCGCTTCTCAAATGGTGATTTTGAAAATCCCATTCAGGATGAATTCCCAACGGTACTTGCAGATCTTCGCATCTATTATAACGACACGTTGGACAAGTTGGCAGGTACCCTCGCCCATGTTCGGTCGACTGGTGTGGTTTTGAAAAACGATTCAAACACGCTTCGTCAGGCAACAAATGACTTGTCGAAACGAACCGAAGCGCAGGCAGCTTCTCTAGAAGAAACATCTGCAGCACTAAGGCAAATTATATCCAACTTGAAAGAATCTGCGCGCCGCACGGATGATGCTGGCAATCAGATTTCGAAAGTAACGAAGGAATCTGAAAGCTCGGATGAAGTGGTGGGCAAAGCGGTCAACGCAATGGAGCGCATCGAAAATACATCGGGTGAGATCAGTCAAATTGTCAGTGTTATTGATGAAATTGCCTTCCAAACCAACTTGCTGGCGCTTAATGCAGGCGTTGAGGCAGCCCGAGCTGGCGAAGCTGGCAAAGGATTTGCGGTTGTGGCACAGGAAGTTCGAGACCTTGCTCAACGCTCAGCGTCAGCCGCCAAGGAAATTGCTGAATTGATCAATAATTCAAGCAAAGAAGTGTCCGATGGTGTGGCCCTGGTGACCGAAACGGGCAAAATGCTCAAAACGATCACGCAAGGCATTTATGAAGTTGAAAAATATATGCAAAGCATCTCAGAAGCCACAAGTGAACAATCTGCAGGTTTGGATCAAATCAACTCTGCTGTCACAGAAATGGATGATGCGACACATAAAAATGCCGAGATGGTGGAACAAGCCAACGATATTACAACACGCGTAACAAGCGGCACTGATGCGATCCATGAACTGATGGCACAGTTTAAGACAAGATCACTTAAAGGAAATAATCGCAATCAAATCAATCGAGGCAAGCTGGTCGCTTAGTATTGCATTCGACCGGTATACCGAGACGAGCCCTGGCATTTTGCCAGGGCTTTTAAGTATTATTCAAACACGTAATTCTGTTTAAAGCGGTCAGGTATATTGTAGTTCGTTATAAACACCCATACATGGTTTTTAAGGTATGGTGATATTGACGCTTTCACTTATAATTTAGCCTGACAAAGATACAAAAATTATTCGGAGTTCCCCCCGAGCTCCGAGTAACAGGGCCCTGACATGCAATTTGTGTGTTAGGGTCGCTTTGTTTAGCGATTGTTGCAACAATCGCAACACTCAGTCTTGTGATCTCCAGCTTATCATTTTTTTTCTTTATATTATTGTGAATAATAATCCGTCGCCGTGCGTAATGGATATAACAAAGCAACATTTGTTGCTTTTCTAAATTGGAATTTCACTTTAACCACAAGGTCTACATTATGAAAACGACAATCAAAGCTTTAGCGACAACCGCATTTTTAATGAGCGCTACTACTGGTGCAACCCTTGCAGCTGACGCATATGATTTTGATGCAAGCCACTCGCAAATCATATTTTCTTACAACCACTTAGGTTTCTCAACTACATACGGCATGTTCTCTGGATTTGATGGCAAAGCCATGCTTGATATGGAAGACATGAGCAAATCTTCTGTCAGTCTTGAGATCAATATTGGTGATCTGCTCATGACAGGTTGGGAAGGTCGCGATGGCCACTTTAAATCACCTGACTTCTTCAATGTTGCTAAATTCCCAATCGCAACATTCACCTCCACATCTGTCGAGCCTACTGGCGAGAAAACAGCTAAGATCACTGGTGATTTGACAATTTTGGATCAAACAAAATCCATCGTATTGGATGCGAAATTAAACCAAGTTGGTAAACACCCACAGTCCCAAAAAGATTGGGCTGGATTTGATGCGTCAGTCACACTTATCCGTTCAGATTTTAATCTTGGTAAGTTCGCACCATTTGTAAGCGACGAAGTTGATGTCAAAATTTCAGTTGAAATGGGTAAAGCTGAATAGGTCGGTTCTGCGATCTAAGAAACAAACTTATCATATGCGGAAGCAGCGCAATTGAGCTCTGTTTCCGCATTTTAAAATGGGGCGGATTATGAAACTTACAAATACTGCGGAAAGCTATGGTCTGATACACCAATCACTGCATTGGGCAACGGCCATTCTCATTTTGATCTTATTACCCATGGGCGTTTATATGCATGATTTGCCCATTGATAATTCAGAACAAATTGCCGACAAAGTTTGGCTTTACTCCCTCCACAAATCGATCGGTATGGCAGCTTTATTTGTGGCAATCGCTCGGATTGCCTGGGCAGTATATCAGCCTCACCCTCGCCCGCTTCATGGCGGCATGGAACGCTTCGCAGCAAAAACCGTTCACTATCTGTTATACGGCACCATTATTGCCATGCCAGTACTCGGTTGGCTTTATCACGCAGCAACTGAAGGCTTCGCGCCGATCTGGTGGCCATTTTCACAAGATTTACCGTTTGTGCCAAAAGATGTCATGCTGTCTAATTTCTTTAAGACTGCGCATTTTGTCTGTGGCGTATTGTTAGTCTTATCCCTTGGTTTACATATCGCTGGTGCCATCAAACACGCTATCATTGATAAAGATAAAACGCTGGATCGGATGGTTCCTGGTCGTTACGAACTCACAGGCAATATTCCACCTGAGCAAAAACAGTCACCATTTTCACTGGTCGTCGCATGTTTTGCTGCAACAATTGCAATTGCTTCGACTTACGTCGTTTATAATGTCGAATATGGCTCAAAAGCCGTTATTGCTAGCGAACAACCACAAAGTAATACACAAACTGCCACAGCATCTTCATCTGAAAATAGCACGGCTGGTTGGAACATCGATTATGCAAATTCACCGCTGCAAATCGAAGTTGCCCAACTTGGTACACCAGTTACTGGAACGTTCTCCAGTTGGAGTGCCAATGTGACATTTGACCCAGATGATCTGGAAAACGCCAACATAGTCGCCGACGTTGATGTGACGTCTCTCACTCTGGGCGATGTATCTGACCGCGCAAAATCAGCAGAATTTCTTGGTGCAGATACCCACCCCACCGCACGATTTACATCTTCAAAAGTTGAAAAAACTGAAACAGGATTTGCTGCAATCGGTGAATTGGAGCTCGCTGGCGTGACCAAAGACTTCACCATCGATTTCACATTTGAAGAAAACAATGGTGTAGCAATCGTTGAGGCATCAGCCATCATCCAACGACTCGATTTTAGTGTGGGTAAAACCTTCGCTGATGACTCAAGTGTGGGCCGAAGCATAAAATTAAAGATTAGTATCAGTGCAACAGCAATTTAGTATGCAAGATTTATGAAACTGGTTACTTATTTGCCTTGAGGTGTTGATTTTATTTATTTAAATTAGTGTCGTGGGGTCTCTAGAAAGAGGACGTATTCTGGCACTCGAAAAACTTCGCGACATACCTAGGGTTAAATTGTGCAACGCAGCGTCGCCTTTGGAGCCGCATCATAATCTGGCTCGCCTATCTGGCGCGAAGAACTTTCTCATAAAACGTGACGACACAAATTGCTTCGCCGCAGGTGGCAACAAAGCGCGGCATATGGAATATTATCTGGGCGACGTGATGAAAAAAGGCGCTGACACGCTCATCATGTTAGGCGGTCGGACCCATAACCTATCTCGGATGGCAGCAGCTGCTTGTGCGAAATATGGGATTGAATGCCATATTCTTATCGAAGAAGACAAAGATGGCATTCGCGGCGAACCTCAGGAATTCCGCGAAATTCTCGCCAATAACATGTCTGACGCGCATATCCATACACACACGCCCTTTGAAAATGACCAGTTGGCGACTTACGCCATGCAAAAACTTGCGGACCGGTTAGAGAAAGATGGGCGTATGCCCTACATCATGCATAATGATGACAATCGTCTACCGGTCGCCGCCTTTGGATACATTCATGCAGCCGTGGAGATAGTTGATCAGTTGGATGAACTTGATCAAGAAGCTGATGTTATTTTCTGTGCAGTCGGTTCAGGTAATACGCTGGCAGGTTTGTTATATGGACTTCGTTCGCTTGGCTGCGATGTGCCTGTTGTCGGTGTCAGTGTTGGTTTCTCTCCAACCGCTGATCTGAAAGAACAGATCCGCCATAAGATTGACCAAATCTCAGTCTCGCTCGATGAAGATAACCCAGTTGAAGATGAAGACATTCTTGTCACGGATGTTTACGCCACCAATGTCGATGCCATCGATCATTTTGATCAGGACCATCCTGCGACCTTAGCGGCCAAATATGAAGGGCTATTGATCGACCCGTTCTTTAACTCAAAATCCATCAGTGCGGCCTTTGATTATGCGAAACAAAATTCAGACAGTCAGGTGGTGTTTCTAAATACTGGAAATATCACACCTTACTATCTAAAATCTGAATTAGTGGCTGAAACGCCAAGCCTTTTGCAAACGGCTGTATAATCTCACGCGGTCGAAACGCTGAAAGCGGATTGAAGAGCTTTCATATCTACAGACAATAAAAAACCCCGCAAGCAATTGCAGGGTTTGATACGCATTTTATTCTGGTCATCCTTAGGAGAGAATATTCGACCTTGAACAAAAATGCAGAATGATCCTAATCTCGCTTAGTTTGCAGAGATTGGATTACGCTTTACAGCCATGATGCCGTCGCGTGTTACACCAATATCATCCAAGATACGTGGTGATAGAGCGTTAAGTTGACGACGCATTGAACGTTGGTTGTTCCAGTTACGAACTTTACCAAGAATATTCATTTTACTTCTCCATAAATGCCTCTCATATGAGGCGTGTTTCGCAATTAAATTAAATCAAAAAAGTGGGGAACAATTCGCGTTCCGTTGGAATCCAAATGCTCCTTATTTTGCACAATTACCAGTCATATTAATGCAAACGTGCTATGCAATTGCTGCATTTCTAGGCAGTAAAAAGACCCCAACTTGACGATTTCAGACATCCAATTTTACTAAATCGATTTAACGATATAGTGGTTCAATCCATCCATCAGAAATTGGCATAAGTTAATATTTTTTAACGGTTTTTCGTGTTGCGAATAGCAAGTTACAGGCCGTAAATTTATTTGAACACCTTGTTGAAAAATACCATCCACAACAGAAAAATCGCCCGAAAACTGTCACATGCTTGTGTTAGCGCTCGAAACAGGATTATCCTATCCAATTCAACACATTTAGGGAGCACACAAAATGAGCCAAAAAATTCAGATAAACAGACGAAACTTCCTTGCGGGTTCGGCGGCTACGGCAGCTTTGGTGACGCTGCATCCCTATTCGGCGAACGCTATGAAGAACCAGATGCATCTTCGCATCATGGAAACAACTGACTTACATGTTCATGTTTTCCCTTACGATTACTACGGTGATCGTCCTTCAGACACAGTTGGTCTTGCCCGCACTGCGTCAATCATCAATGACATTCGCTCAGAATCAACCAATTCACTGCTCGTAGATAATGGCGACTTTTTGCAAGGCAACCCAATGGGCGACTATATCGCCTATGAGCGCGGCATGAAGGAAGGTGATGTTCATCCGGTCATTCAAGCCATGAACACACTTGGATTTGATGCTTCAACGCTTGGGAACCATGAGTTCAATTACGGTTTGGACTTTTTGATGAAATCCCTCATGGGTGCCGACTTCCCAGTTGTTTCGGCCAATGTCGTCAAAGATTTGGGCGCAAATCCCCGTGAAGACACAACATTGATCAAGCCGTATGTCCTAATGGATAAGAAAATCACAGATGGTTCAGGCGAAGAGCATGATATCAAGATTGGCCTTATCGGCTTTGTGCCTCCACAGATCATGAATTGGGATCGTCGTCATCTGGAAGGCAAAGTCAACGCACGTGACATTATTGAAACTGCAGAAGCCTATGTGCCGGAAATGAAGGAAAAGGGCGCAGATATTATTATCGCCCTCTCCCATTCAGGTATTGGTTCAGCTGATCGCACAGACGGTATGGAGAATGCCTCTGTTCCACTCGCTCAGGTTTCCGGCATTGACGCTTTGATGACCGGTCACAGCCATCTTGTCTTCCCTGGCGAAAAGTTCAAAGACTTTGCCGGAGTGGATGCAGAAAAAGGCACCATTCATGGCAAACCAGCTGCTATGGGCGGCTTCTGGGGCTCACATTTGGGTGTGATTGATCTCATGCTTGAGAAATCAGGTAATGAATGGAAGGTTATCACGTCATCATCTGAAGCCCGTCCTATTTATAAGTCTGGTGAGGGACGCAAGAAGATCCCAACCGTTGAAAGCGATCCGATGGTGTTGGCGAGTGTTCAGAAAGAGCATGATGAAACACTTGCATATGTTCGTCGCTCAGTGGGAAAAACGGACGCGCCGCTTCATTCCTATTTCGCACTTGTTGCCGATGATCCATCTGTTCAAATCGTAAGTCAGGCGCAGACTTGGTATATCCAGGAAATGATGCAAGGCACTGAATGGGAAGGCCTGCCCATCCTTTCAGCTGCTGCGCCATTTAAAGCTGGTGGCCGTGGTGGTCCTGAATATTATACTGACGTCGCCAAGGGTGATGTGGCAATTAAAAACGTATCAGATCTTTATCTTTATCCAAACACGGTGCGGGCTGTAGAGGTGACCGGTGCGCAGGTTAAAGATTGGCTTGAGCGCTCAGCTGGGATGTTTAACCAAGTCGAAGCTGGCAAAGCTGATCAAGTCCTATTAAACCCATCCTTCCCGTCCTACAACTTTGATGTGATGGATGGTGTGACCTATCAGGTCGATATCACCCAGCCTTCAAAATATGATCCAAAAGGCGAATTGATCAATCCAGATGCAAATCGGATTGTAGATTTGAAATATAATGGTCAACCCGTTGATCCAAACGCTAAGTTTGTGATTGCGACCAATAATTATCGCGCGAGCGGTGGCGGTAAGTTCCCGGTTGCTTTGGGTGATACCATCATTTTTGAAGGTCCTGATACAAACCGCGATGTGATTGTGCGCTACATCGTTGACCGCGGCACGATTAATCCATCAGCGGATAACAATTGGTCGTTCAAACAAATCCCCGGCACATCGGTATTGTTTGACACAGGTCCTGCAGCTGATGCGCATGTTGCAAATCTAGAAGGTGTGAAAATCGAAGCTGCGGGCGATGGTCCAGAGGGCTTTGCACGCTATCGCATTTCACTTGATTAAAACACTTTAATCCAGCAAAAACCCCGCTGTTCAAGCGGGGTTTTTTGTTTATAGTTAAGCAAAATTTCAACATTGATCCGATAGAGTTTTCATGACAGATCACCCCAAAACCCATGTGACGATTAATACGCCGATTCAGTTTCAGGACGCATTACCGGACAAGGTGGATGTTGCCATAATAGGTGCCGGTGTTGTGGGTATTTTTTCAGCGCTTTATTTGTCCAGAATGGGTAAAAGCGTGGTGGTGGTGGAAAAAGGCCGTGTGGCTTGTGAGCAATCATCTCGCAATTGGGGATGGATACGTCAACAAGGTCGTGATGCCGCTGAACTACCCATTATGATCGAGGCTAATAGACTATGGCGTGATGTCGACCAGCAAACACAAGGTAGATGCGGTGTGGTCAACGCCCCGATCAATTTTTTACGCGGTCAAGGTGCAAATTTAGCTGGGACAGGAGCACGCAGCCAAGAATATGAGAAATGGATCGAACTGGCAAAAGAACATGGTATTGCCTCAAAGATTTTAAGTTCTGCAGAAATTGATAAAATTTTTGGTGATAGTTCTGTCAAAAAGTGGGTGACAGGGATTTCAACGCCCAGCGATTTAAAAGGTGAACCATGGGTTGCCGTGCCAACTGTAGCGAAGCTCGCCCAAGAAAATGGCGTCTTAATACGCGAAAACTGTGCCGTTCGGATGCTCGATATCGCAGCAGGACAAATCAAAGGCGTGTTCACCGAAGACGGCGCAATCGCCTGCGAACAGGTTATTCTCGCAGCAGGCGCATGGTCGAGCCTTTTTGCCCGAAATCACGGCATTCATATCCCCCAATTGGCTGTGCGAGGTGATGTAGCACAAACGAAACCGCTTGAAGAATTTACATCGCAAACCTCATTGGATGAAGAACTTGCGCTTCGGCGGCGCCAAGACGGCGGATACACACTCTCGCTCTGCGACACGCACACAGCCTATATAGGACCTGATGCGTTCCGGCATTTTCGTCAGTATATTCCAGCGATTTTAAAAGGTTGGCGGCATATTAAGCTCAGTTTAAATGCGCCACAAGATTTTCCAGATGCATGGCAAACCAAACGTAAATGGGGTCGAGAAGATATCTCACCGTTTGAAAAATGCCGAGTGTTAGAACCAAAACCTGATCAAAAAAATATCAGAAAAATGGTTGAACGGTTCTCTGCGCGTTTTCCAAAAATTGGCCCGCCTGAAATCGCCCATTCCTGGGCGGGTATGATTGATACCATGCCCGATTTTGTGCCCATTGTGGATCAAACGCCTCAATATTCTAATCTCATCATCGCAACGGGTTTAAGCGGTCATGGATTTGGTATTGGACCGGGCTTTGGAATGGCAATCGCTCGCATGGTAACGGGACAATTGCCAGACCATGATATGTCACGGTTTAGATTTAAACGCTTTACCGATGGCTCTGCGCTTGAATTAGGACCATCGCTTTAATATATCCATGCTCCATCATTGGATTTTATTATGCAGTTTCTTATCATTGCAGTCATAACCGCCTCAATCATTGCCGCGGTCATATTTTATTTCAAACATCGTCTCGCCAACGCACAAGACAGTGGTGATCTGCAACTAGAATTGCAAAAAGAAGCGACGAAACTTTTCAAACATGATTTAGCCCGGGACCTGGTCATTATCGCCATCAAGGATGGGCAAGTCCTTGAACATTATCAAAGCAAAGATGTGATATCAGCGAATGTGTCTGCCGATAGCATTTATGAAATTGGTTCAATTTCAAAAGTGTTCACATCATCTTTGCTGAGCATTTTGGTGGCTGAAAACAATTTCAAGCTGGATGATGATTTAGAAACACTGATTGGTGACCGCTTTGAATTAGCGGAGCATATCAAAACCATCACATTGCATCAGTTGGCTACGCACACGTCAGGGATACCTCGCGTACCCAAGACCATGCTCAATAAGCTTGAGGTGATGGACAACCCCTATTCTACCTTTACCGTCGACGATATCGCTGAATATCTTAAAACAGCCAAGCAATATGGCAAACTGGGCAAGTTTGAATATTCCAATCTGGGCATGGGTCTGCTTGGCCACATCATGGAATGGAAAACTGGGCAATCGCTTGATGCATTGATGAAAAAACACATCTTTGATCCGCTGGATATGCATGCAACTGGTTTTTCAGTCTCTGAGGAGGATTTGCCGCTATTCGTTGAGGCACACGACTCGAAAGGAAAACCCACACCACATTGGGATTTTCCAATTCTTGGTGGCGCTGGCGGTATTCGATCCACACCTTCAGACATGATAAAGTTTTTAAGGGCCAACCAGGACGGTGACACATCTATTTCAGAGCAGCTTATCAGCACACATCCAAACCCTAAATCCGACAAAGTCGGCCTTGGTTGGATGGGCCCGACATTTGTCGAGAAGTTTCTCAGCAATGAAAACTTGATTTGGCACAACGGCTTGGTGGGCGGTCATGCGTCCTATATCTCGATTGATAAAGTTCACAAAACAGGCGTTTTGGTTTTATCTAACAAGGCGATGGACACCCATGTGATTGGGTCAAAGCTTTCACGCGCAGTGCGTATTCATTCAATCAAACATGAGATCAAGAACGCGCAAAACACCTCCAAATCCATATAATTGGTTGTATCCCCCTTTATAAATCACTACATGATTTGGTGAATTCGGGGAACGCTTTTCCGAAAGTTGTAACAGCTTATAATGGAAAACGATAAAATGGATATTATGAACATCGCTTCGGGCATGATGGCCAATAAACTGGGTTTCGATCAAAATACGATAAATGGTGCACTCAACGGATTAATCGGTGACGGTGATCCGTTTGATATTGGAAGCCTAGTAAGTAACCTTCAATCTGGTGACCTTGCTGATATCGCTGCCTCCTGGTTGGGCGATGGGGAAAATGCCAGCATTTCAACAGATCAGATTCAAAATCTATTAGGCGGTGATAAAATTTCTGCAGTAGCATCCCAATTGGGTACGAGCGAAGGCTCTTTGCTTGAAACTTTACAGGAAGCCCTACCCCAAATGATCGATCAAGGCAGCAGCGGTGGTTCACTGCTTGATAGCGTTGGCGGCATTGGTGGTTTGGCCAGCATGGCGAAGAAATTCATCTAAAAGGAAACCTAAACAACTCATTGAAAAACGCACCAATCCGGTGCGTTTTTTGTTGGCTTGCGCATTATCCATCGATCAGTTTTTTAAACTCAATTTCAAGCGTAGAAACCTCTTGTGGACCGCGCAAGATATGCTTGAGTTCGCCTGCTCCGTCATAGAGCAACAACGTGATATGAGGCACAACATTGCGCTCGGCAAATGCCTTGCCTTTTGCGGATTTGATGTTGGCGACGACATATTCCAACTCGCCATCAGCAAAGGCGCCCATGGCGGATTTAGTGTTGCGCTGGAGACGTGCGCAGACCGAACAATTGGGATCATGTACCTGCACAACCGTTGGTATTCCCTGCCCGATACGGGTTAGATCCTGTTCATGCAATTTAGCATTGGCTGAATAGGCTAAATATCCGCCACCGCTTCCCAGAACAGCAAAAGTAATGGCTGCATTTCTGGCATAATCCAGCCATTTGCGGCGGGATGGATTTTCTGGCTGAGAAGCAGATTTATTCTTTGCACCCTTTTGGGGCGATTTCTTATTTGATTTTTTACTCATATGTATTCCATTATCGGTTTGATATGATGTTGATCATTCAAACGCGTGCGGGCGTATCGCCATGTCTAAGAGAGTATGTGAGAAGCATTGTTGGCAACTTCTCACAGATAACGGTCTACCCGCACGCGTCATCCTTGAGCCAACCTGCGGAGAAAGCCCAAGAATTCGAAACGTTACAGGACGATGACACGTGTCCCGATGGGAACTCGTTCATAAAGATCTTCGACATGTTCATTGATCATGCGAATACACCCCGCTGACACGGACTGGCCGATAGACCATGGCTGAGTTGTGCCATGGATCCGGAAATAGGTATCGCGGCCATTGCGATAGAGATACAGTGCCCGGGCACCCAATGGGTTATTGATACCTCCCGGTACACCTTTGGCGTATTTAAGGTATTTCTGCGGCTCTCTACGGATCATATTTTGCGTTGGTGTCCAACTTGGCCATTCTGCCTTGCGCTGGATGGTGGCGGTGCCTCTGAAGGCCAAACCTGCTTTACCCACACCTACCCCATAACGACGGGCTCTGCCGCGACGCTCGATGAGATATAGATAATGGTTGCGAGGATCGACAACGATCGTACCACGCTTATATTCGCTTTTATAACGAACCGATTGCGGCATATATTTCGCTGCGAGTTTGAATTTCTTGCGTGATTTTTTTGTATGATGCGCCAAAGCAGTCGAAGCTGGCATAAGCGCTGCTGTCGTCAATGCGCCAAGAATTAAATTTCGTCTAGATAACATGGATCTCTCCTAATTTTACATTGTCAAACGGGACAATTGCCCCCTCGGTTTTTTGTAAAATTAGGCGATTGGTGGTCGCAAATCCGGTCGGTTAGGCATTTGCAGGACGACGCGTGTCGGAGAATCCTCAAACAACATGCCAGAACTGTGTGATGCGATAATGCTTGTGTTTAAGATCGCCGAACAATCCGATTTACACGGAGTTGCATCTTTTTTGTTATTCTCATCACAGCACTGAACATCAAGTTCACCGTCTGCGACAACAAGCTCGGTTTCAATCAATACAGGCTCGATAATATGGTCGGCAACAGCTTGCATACTGCCCGGAATGCTCTGGACAATGGCAAAAAACATAAATGTGAAAATCAAAATTTTCCGTAGCATGGGGAGAAGCGTTACTACAAAACGCGGAATTTGACCATACTCGCCCGTTCACGAAATCGTGAGTAGAAGATTCATACTATGTTTTCAAACCATTGACGGTAGCACGGCATTTAATATTCAATTACCTGACTGGTTTTCCGCTCAACATCAAAATACCCCATCTTCAGCTGACACGACGATATTTGTATTTTCGCCAATTTGGTGCCAAAGCCGCTAGCCCTGCGTTGAATGGCGGATATTGCGCGCGATCAAAATTGCGATTTCGGTTTTTATCGCGTTTTTCCAAACGCTTTCGGATTTTCTTCTCCATCGACTTAAACTTCGAGCACGATTTCTGCGGTTTCATGCGTGCCAATGTCACTTGCAACTCGTTGGCCAAACGTTTGTAAAAACGTCCGTGTTGTTTTTCGTGACGCAGGATCATCGCTGCAATGCGCCGCCACTTTGAATGATCACGCGCACGTAATTTCTTCGGTTGAGATAATTTGGGCACGAAATAATAGATCTGCATAGAAATTGAGACGCTTTTAACGCGGCAGAGGCCATCTTTTTTAAACGTCTTCACATTGGTGCGATATTTGTAGTCTGCTAATCCAACAGCCCGCCGGCCGTGATCCTCGGAATAAGGGCCACGCCGTGTCATGGCTTTCACTAAAGCCTGAATGTTCGGGCCAGAGACGCTATAGTAGCGCGTCCGTTCCGTAATCTTTAAGTTTGATGCATGCCCTAAGGTCATAGCAAAAATGCTCATCATAAATGCTAAACCGCCCAATTTGACCATTGTTCTTGCCCCCAAGTTTGGTCTTATCGTTATTCTTTACCCAATTTTGCAGCTAGCTGATGCAGGAGGTGCGATCCGTCTCTGCCACTGCATTGGCGTCAAATGCGCCATCATTTTCACTCGTTGGGGTGATCACATTTAAGCTCGCCCCTTGGATTTCAAGCCCAGACACACTGGGATGATATGTACCGGATGTATCATCAACATCCACATTAAAATGAATGCGATCACCATGTTTAAAATTGACAAATTCAATGGTGACTTTGTTATCGCCATCTTTGACATCGGTGATATTTTTCACAAACGCTTCGCCGCCGACAATTGTGAGCGGTTGATGGACACGGCTATTGGAGCGGTAGCCATCAACGCTCCATCCGTTTCGATCAATATCAAACACCAATTGGCCCAAGGATGTTGAAAAATCGATGGTAAGTTCACCTTTATACAACAAACATCCGCTGACATTTTGGACGGTGAAATGATCTGTGGGAGAACTGTCAGTATATGTCACACGAATATCTGCATAAGCGGCTAGCGGACTGAGCATGATCATGCCGACCGCGAGCGTAATAAACTTTGGAACAAAATTCGGCATTTTGACCTCCTAGGTTTTGATGCTCAAAGCCTAGCTGATGTTTAAAAATCCTGCAAATCACAAGGTGTCGATCCCCTTTACCTCTCAATCCCTTTATGGAATCATGTAATTCGGATTTAGGGGTGGGGTCATGAATTCAGTTGTTACCAGGTATTTCAGTGCGGCTTTCTCAGTTTTCGCTATATTGTTGATATCGCTCAACATAGCTTGGGCAAAGTCTGATCGGGTGGCACTGGTGATTGGTGTGAGCGATTATGAACAGACCATCAAACTTGCTAATCCGGAACGTGACGCGACGGGCGTTGCCACAGCGCTGGAATCCGTTGGTTTTGATACCACGCTGTTGCTCGACACAACTTTGGAAGAGTTTGGCCAGGGCCTATTAGAATTTGAGCAAAAGCTGGACGGTGCAAAAGTCGCGCTCTTTTACTTTGCAGGCCACGGCATTCAGATCGGTCAAAAGAACTATCTCCTTTCCAAAGATGCGAAGGTGAAAAACGCGCTTCTCATCGACCAAGATGGCTTTGCGTTAAGTCAAATATTACAAATCATGGAATCGCGCGCAGAGCTTGCCATTGCGCTTGTTGATGCCTGTCGGGATAATCCGCTGGCCAATGCGATGATTGAAAACAGCGGCGCGACGGCCCGTTCCACGCTTGGTCTTAATCGCGGTTTGGCACCCATTCAAAACAAAGCACAAAATACGCTGGTGGCTTTTGCCACAGCCCCGGGTGCCATTGCGCTGGATGGCGACATACAAGGAAACTCTCCCTTTGCCTCGGCGCTTATCAAACATATGGTCCAGCCCGATATTGAAGTCTCTACCATGCTCAAACGCGTGACATTTGATGTATTGGACATCACCAAAGGCAAGCAACGCCCCGAAGTTGTGACGTCTATGGCGCGGGAATTTTACTTCGCCAAACGCGATCAAAAAACCTCTGATGACGCATCAAAATTTGAGGTCGAATTTCAAGCCACTGAATTACTAAAATCTGCACGTAGCATGCCCGCGGGTAAATTGCGTATCTCGGCGCTTGAAATCATCATCAAAAACTATCCGCAAACGGTTGCGAGCGAACTTGCAAAGGTGATGCTGGATCAGGAGCTGGAAAGCAACAAGGCCATTGCCAATGCGCGCAAGAAGACCACCTTTGACCGGTCTAAACTTGCAGCCCTTGATGTGGATAATGCCATCGCACAAGGACAAAACCAACTTGCAGCGGAAGAGACGCCTGAAGACATCGAAAAATCGCTTGGGCTTGAAAAGGCTGATATTGCGCAAATTCAAACTGCGATGAACGCGATGGGCTATAATGTTGGCACAGCAGATGGTGTTTTTGGCAAGAAATCCCGCCAGGCGCTCAAGCAATTGCAAGTGAGGCAGAAAGTTGAGCAAACCGGCTATCTCAATAATGAAACTGTCAACGCCATCCTAAAAGAATTTGCCGATGCACCCAAGACTTTTGATGGTGAATGGCAATTGGTGATATGGCGTGTTTGGACCAAAGATACGCCCGATGGCTTTACTAAAAAAGGCACGCGTGAATCTCTCGCTTATCTTGATCTCAAGCATCAAAATGACGCGTTTAACATCCAAAGATTTTCCTATTCCATGCGGCTTCACACCGATGACGCCTTTTCAAACTTTGTAATGTCATCGAACAAGAATGGCCAAATCTCAGTTCGCACCGATATCAATACACTCAACGCCAATGCGAAACGATTACGGCCCAAGACTGAGAACTTGCGCGCAAGTTATAATTTGCCGAAAATTGTACCCGTCGGTGCCAAATTTTCCTTCAACGGCAATATTGTTGAAAGCGGCTATATCCAGCTTAATTTGCAGCTCACACGTAAGAAATAATTTTTTTTCATTTTGGCGTGAATAGATCCGCAATCACACGCGTAACTACCATGTTACCGGCACAAACCGGTCAGATCATTCGGTCATTATGGAGAAAAACATGACATTTAAAGCCATTATCACTGGCGCAGCAGCGCTGGTCCTATCAAGCACGTTCGCAATTGCCGATCACCATTCTGCAAAAGCCATCAAACAGGCAGACACATCAGCAGGCACAGTGCTGACCAATGCTGCTGGTTTGACGCTTTACACATTTGATAAAGACGCAGACGGCGTATCAAACTGCTATGACCAATGCGCCACAAACTGGCCGCCAATGCCAGCTGAAGCATCGTCTAAAAACGAAGGCGATTTCTCAGTTGTGAAGCGCAAAGACGGCACATTCATGTGGGCTTATAAGGGCGAACCGCTTTACACATGGATCGGCGATAGCGCCAAAGGTGATGTCACTGGCGATGGCGTTGGTGGTGTATGGCATATCGCCAAACCATAATTTACCTATAAGGGTGGATGAAGGCGGGATATTTCCCGCCTTTTTTCGTATCTGCGCACCACTCACATTGCTTGACACAAAAGCGCAATCAAGACAGGCTCGTTCTGAGGATATGTGGAGGAGCCGTATTGAGGAGATGGCGATGTTAGATAAAACGCATGAAAACCTGCTGCGAACCGATCAGGATGGTGTGGCGCGGTTAGAATTGAATACGCCCAAATCCATCAATGCGTTATCGGAAAGCATGTTAGCGGATTTATCCGATGCTTTGGCGCAGATCAAAGAAGATCGCAGCATTAAGGTGGTGATCCTTGCAAGTTCGGGTGATCATTTTTGCGCCGGACACAATCTGAAAGAAATGACCCATCACCGCAATGAAGATGACGGCGGGCATGATTATTTCATTCGCCTTTTTGCATCCTGCTCGAAAATGATGCAGCAGATCGTGACCCTGCCCCAGCCTGTGATCGCGGAAGTCAAAGGCATTGCCACCGCCGCCGGGTGTCAGCTCGTTGCCTCCTGTGATTTGGCCATTGCCGAGGAAGATGCGCGCTTTGCCACATCAGGGGTGAATATCGGGCTCTTTTGCTCCACCCCCATGGTGGCGCTCACCCGCAATGTCTCCAACAAGCACGCCATGGAAATGTTGCTCACCGGCGATTTTATCTCAGCGGATCGCGCCGAACGCATCGGGTTGATCAATCGCGTCGTGTCCAAATCAGACCTCACAAACGCCACACAAGAGATGGCGCGAAACATCGCGTCCAAATCAAAACTCGCGGTGAAAATGGGCAAGGAAGCCTTTTACAAACAATCCGAAATGCCGCTCAATGAAGCATACGACTTCGCCGGACGCGTGATGGCCGATAATATGATGGCTAATGACGCGAAATCCGGCATCGGCGCATTTATCGATAAGAAGCCAATGCCTGATTGGGATGATTAGGTGGTGGGGGTTTGAAGTCAGATGATCTTTGGATAACTTCCTTATTTATCCAGATAACATAGTATAAACTTTATTTAGTATTGCGCCAAGCTCATTCCCGTGTAAATTGCATTTCAAATTTGATGGAATTGTGAATTTGAAATATTTTTACGCCTATCCCGGGCAACCTGAATTTATTGGACAAATGATAAAAAGTGCCTCTGATATGAGAAGAGGAACAGGTAAGACTATTCAATGCTGGTCAGAAAATGACATTTCGGGTAGATTGTTGACAGATCCAATATACGAGGAAATTCGAAATTGTGACGCCTTAATCGCGGATATAACCAAACTAAATTTCAACGTCGTTTTTGAAGCAGGTTTTGCCATCGGGGTTGGAAAAAAAGTCTTCTATACCGTCAATGACGGAGCCAACAACCAAAGTGAGCGGATAGACGAAATTGGAATTTTTGATAATATCGGATACGACAAGTATGATAACAGCGAAAAACTTGCCAAATTGGTTGGTGATTTTGTAAATACCGAACCTTTGTTTACAGATTATCCGAAAAATCCAAAAGCGCCGATATATATTCTTGAGCATAGGACCAGAACTGATGGTTTAACTCGAATAATCTCAAGAACTAAGAAAAGCAGAATTCGATTTCAGAGCTTTAATCCAGACGAAAGCGTTCGATTATCCGCATTTGAAGCAGTTCAAAAGGTTGCAGAATCTGCGGGCGTTATTGTTCCTTTGGCTTCATCAAGGCTGAAAGAAGCCGCCAATCATAACATACGTGCTGCTTTTGTGGCAGGATTGGCAAAAGGAATGAATAAACCCACGTTGATAATTCAGGATTATGACGGACCTGCGCCATTGGATGTGAGGGAACTTGTCAGAGTATTCAGACACCCTGATGAGATAAATGACTTTGTGGCAGAATTTGCTGAAAATGTCATGGAGGTTATTCAATCAATAGAGCCAGCTCCGAAAGATAAACTGCCGCCGTTAACCCATATGCGTATCGGCGACCCGATGGCTGAAAATGAAATGGGAGCTATTTCATCATACTACGTATCCACAGATGAGTACCTCAGAGTAGCTCAAGGTGATGCAAATGTAGTCGTGGGTCGGAAAGGCATGGGAAAAACTGCTCTATTTACGCATCTTCGTAACAGCAAAAGAAACAACAAAAAAAACATAATTGTGGATCTTAAGCCTGAAGGTTATCAGATAATAAAACTGAGAGAAGAGCTGGTAGATTATATCACTGACGGAGCAAAACAACATCTGTTCGTCGCTTTTTGGGAATATCTGCTCTACATGGAAATTGCTTATAAGCTTCTTGAAAAAGATATGACACTTAGGCTTCGCGACAACCAATTAAATGAAATTTATTCAGAACTTGAAACTATTTACGAAAAACAGGAATCTTTGAGCGAAGGAGATTTTTCCGAAAGATTATTGATCCTATCTGATCTAATTCGTCAAAGATTTGCATCCAAATACGGCCAACCGGACAATTCAATCAGACTCACAAATTCCGACGTCACGGAATTGGTCTATTCTCACGCACTACCAGAAATAAAAAAAGCAGTTTTCGAGTATATGAGTTTGAAAAATGAAATTTGGATTTTGTTTGACAACTTAGATAAGGGTTGGCCAGCTGAAGGAATTGATGCAGTAGATGCGCTTCTACTGCGATGTCTAATTGATGCGACGAAGAAAATCCAACGTGACATGCGTAAACACGCTGTGTCTTGCCGTTCTGTCGTGTTCATCAGAAACGACGTTTACGAACTGCTTATGAAGAATTCATCTGACTTTGGAAAAGAAATCCAGGTTTCTCTTGATTGGTCTGATGAGAATGTCTTGGCGACAATGATTTTGATGCGTTTATCTCAGGAAAAAGACTTAGACTTTTATCCGGTATTCCATAAATACTTTGCGCGCTTACATAAAGGTGAAGACACATTTAACCACCTTATAGAACGCAGCATTATGAGACCCAGAAATTTAATAAAAATCATTATCCATTGCCGTTCATTCGCGATCAATCTTAGAAAAGACAGAATAGACGAAGAATGCATAACCAAAGGTCTAGAAGTTTATTCAAATGATGTAATCAAGGAAGCAGATGAGGAAATATCGGATATAGAACCGAATGCTCGAAAGCTACTTTACAAATTTATCGGAGAGAACCCGGAGCTCGGCAAAGATAAAGTGAACGAAATAATAAGCGCGCATTCGGATACTCTGAATATAGATAAAATCATTGAATATATGATGTATTTTGGTTTTTTTGGTATTGAGATCGCTGGAAAAGAGGCAAAATACATCAACGATTTCCAATATAATATGGACATAATGACTGCATTGGTAGAAAAAAGTCAGGGTAATTTCAGATATAAACTGAATCCAGCTTTTTGGCCTGTGCTAGCTATTGCTTAGCCCCCTTGACCTCAAGCATACTTGAGCATCCATAAACATCTCTCACAGTGACTCGCGGATATGAATTTCCTTCGCGCGGGTCATGATCATTTGAGATGTTTTGGAGTTTTTTGATGCATATTTTAACGGTTTTGGACCATCCGAACCCCGCCTCATTTAGTGCCGCTTGCGCGGCTGAGTTTATCAAAGGTGCGCAATCGGTGGGGCATACCACCGAGCTAGCCGATTTACATGCCGAAGGGTTTAACCCACTCTGGACCATGGCAGATGTCGAGGGTGAGGTCTCGTCTGATATCGCCTCTGAACAAGCACGGATCATGCGTGCGGATGCGATTTGCTTGGTCTTTCCGCTGTTCTGGTGGGGCATGCCCTCGATGATGAAGGGCTGGACCGACCGCGTCTTTTCTTGGGGCTGGGCCTATGACCAATTGGATGACCGCGAACAATCCCTCCAACCCGCGCGATCCGGCGTGCTCTTGGTGCCTGCCGGCGCCCGCTCTGACGAGCTTGAGGATGAAGGCTATCGCGCAGCATTAGAAACCGCCTGGATGAAGGGCACATTTGGCTATTTCGGCTTTGCCCCGCGCCGGCTTGAATTTTTATGCGGTGCATCTGGATCAGACGCACGCCGCGCCGCCCTCCTCGCACGTTGCTTTAAGATCGGCGCGACGATGCCTGAACCATCGAAAAGTAATTAGATCTCGCAATTTGAAAAACCATTATCCATCCAAACCTATCACCAAAATACATATGGTTGCATTCTGCATTAGATTCGTTTTAAGATTGAAAAATACAACCAACTATAACAACTCAGCTGGGAGGCATTCATGGCATTGACTGATATGCAGATTGATTTTGCAAAGAAAACTGTTGGATTGAATAATTTTGTGGGTGACGAAGGTCCGTTTCGATATTTTAGCCAGGACGTTCATGTTTTTCGTATGAAAGGGAATGATGGCGAAGCAAAAGCGTTTTATGCAACGCAGCCTGCGGGCATGAGGTTTACTAAAAGGACCGATCTGAAAAAGATGAAAATTTATAAATTTGACCAACTTATCACCGACCTAAACAGAAAAATAAATTCGAGGATCCGAAGCAAATCAAAACGGATTGAAAACCTTGAAGAGCGATTGAATGATGCGGAGTCTGTTAATGACAGATCTATTGAGGAACGGGTGACATTCTGGCTAGCGCTAATAATTGTTGTCGGAGCGGTTAGTGGATCTATTTATTACTTCTTCAGAGAAGGTGAAACACCTTTGACTGTAGATCAAATGCGAACTCTGTTAGCTACGGTTACCAGTGCGTCCGTTACGTATATATTCTTTCAGGCGCAACCCAAAATATTTGAATTTATTTCCGATCGTTTGAAAAAAAATGAACCTCCAACAAATGGAGATGAATAAAGTTTAGCTCCTCTTCACCCAACAAAAAACCCCGCCATTGCTGACGGGGTTTAAAACTTTCAAAATTGAAAGGTTTACTCAGTGATGCTTGCTACGATGCCAGCGCCCACAGTACGACCGCCTTCACGGATCGCAAAGCGTAGCTGCTCTTCCATCGCAATTGGCACGATCAACTCAACGTCAACTGTTACGTTGTCGCCAGGCATAACCATCTCTGTACCTTCACGCAAAGTCACAACACCTGTCACGTCAGTTGTACGGAAGTAGAACTGTGGACGGTAGTTTGTGAAGAATGGTGTGTGACGACCACCCTCATCTTTGGTCAAGATGTAGGCTTCTGCAACAAATTTTGTGTGTGGTGTAACGGAACCAGGCTTACACAAGATCTGACCACGCTCAACGCCATCACGGTCAACACCGCGAAGGAGAACACCAACGTTATCACCAGCTTCACCGCGATCAAGCAGCTTGCGGAACATCTCAACACCAGTACATGTTGTTTTTGATGTATCGCGGATACCAACGATCTCGATCTCTTCACCAACATTGATCACACCGCGCTCAACACGACCTGTTACCACTGTACCACGGCCTGAGATTGAGAATACGTCTTCAATTGGTAGCAAGAATGGCTGATCAATTGGACGCTCTGGTGCTGGAATGTAGCTATCAACTTGAGCCATCAATTCACGAACAGCATCTTCACCGATTGTTTTGTCTGAATCTTCCAAAGCTGCCAAAGCAGAACCTTTGATGATCGGAATATCGTCACCTGGGAACTCATAGCTATCGAGAAGCTCACGAACTTCCATTTCAACAAGCTCAAGAAGCTCTTCGTCGTCAACTTGGTCAACTTTATTCAAGAACACAACGATCGCAGGCACACCAACCTGACGCGCAAGCAAGATGTGCTCACGTGTTTGTGGCATTGGGCCATCAGCTGCTGAACAAACCAAAATCGCGCCGTCCATCTGAGCCGCACCAGTGATCATGTTTTTCACATAGTCAGCGTGGCCTGGGCAGTCAACGTGTGCGTAGTGACGGTTTTCTGTCTCATACTCAACGTGCGCTGTTGAAATGGTGATACCACGTGCACGCTCTTCTGGCGCACCATCAATTTCGTCATAGGCTTTAAAATCACCAAAAAACTTCGTGATCGCGGCTGTCAAACTTGTTTTACCGTGGTCAACGTGACCAATCGTTCCGATGTTTACGTGAGGCTTCGTGCGCTCAAACTTTTCCTTTGCCATGACGGTCCTACCTTTTGTTATCGGGCAAAAACTTAAGGGCCATCTGGCCCGCTATTGCTTCACATTATTAATCCAAAACACATAGCAAATGCGAAGTTGCAGCCTGATAAAATCTTTTGGCCGTTTTCGCAAGCAAAAAACGCTTATTTTCATGTGATTTGGTGAAGCTATCCCTATGTAGTGTGTCCAAATTAAATTTAAAGGGGTCCGTTAGAAACGCGAAAGTTCATCAATTCGGCTCTGCCAAAAGCGCCTCACGCCCTCATCTGTCTCTAAGACAATCGCTTTTTCGTAATACAAGATCGCCGACTTTACCTCCCCTGCGCGCCTTAAGATGTCCGCACGCAAGGCGTGGGATTGGGCGGTTTTATCATGCTCAACTTCCCATGCATCCAGCGCTTTGAGGCTTTCAGGTGCATCATCGATAAAACTCTGCGCCACGATATGATTGAGCGCAAATAAGGGAGAATTATGCAGAGCAAGCAATTGTTCATAGCAATCGGCGATATCTTGCCAATTGGTGGCTGAGAATTTCGCACTTGTGGAATGATTGGCCGCAATGCGGGCTTGCAAGAGATATATGCCGGGGTCTGCATTATTGCTTAAATTGATCTTCTGCGCATTTTGCACATGCGTGAGGCCCGCTTTGATTAAATCTATGTCCCAAAGATCCCGATCCTGCATTTCTAAGGGAATCAGCGAAGCATTTACAAATCTCGCAGGACGGCGCGCTTCACCCAGCAAGATCAGCGCCATTAGACCATGGGCTTCCGCCAAATTGGGCATATATCGACAAAAGCGTGCGGCCAAGCGAATGGCTTCGAGCGCTAGGTCTTTGCGTTCCTGAACGGAATTGCGCGCCGCGCGATAGCCTTCGTTGTAGATAAGATAGATCGCCGCAAGCACCTGACGTATTCGGCTTGATAGGTCCTCATCGCGGGGCATTGTGGTGGAAATCTTCGCGGCCTTCATCTTGCGTTTGGCGCGCAATAAACGGGTTCGAATTGCCTCCTCGTGCTGATCAAAGGCCTTGCCGATTTCAAAAGGTTTTAACCCGCCGATAAGGCGCAAAACCAATATCACTTGATCTGTGGGGCTGATCGCCGGGTGGCAACACAAAAACATCAACGACAATTCATCATCCAGCACGCTGTCTTCATGCGGCTCACGTGATATTTCCTCGATTTTTTGGATGGCATCTTCCGCCTCCGCACGGGTTTTGATACCGCGGACATTGTCGATAAAGCGATTTTTGGCAACTTGCCGTATCCAAGCGCCTTTATTTTGTGGGATCTCGTCCGGCCATTTTTTCAACGCAATCTCAAATGCTATTTGAACATATTCTTCCGCGGTTGAAACATCAGACGTTAGTTTGACCATATAAGCCACGGATGGACCCCAGTCTTCAACGTAGCTTTGTGCAATGATGTCCTGAATATCTGTGTTCATGATCAGCTGAATAATTGTAAATTCGCAAAGCCCGGCGTTTGGCGCCGGGCCTTATGGTTTAGGTTAGCAATAAAATCGCTAGCGCTAGAATTGGCACCATGGTGAGCCAGAAAGCCAGAACACGCAACATAAACAATTGCTTGATCTGGAAATAGCCTGCAAGCGCAATACGACCGATCAAAAAGGCTGTGCCGATCACATGTAGCCAAAGCGGATCTGCACCTGAATTTTCCAAAAACAGCATGCAGATGAGAAAGATCGGTGCATATTCAATCAAATTCCCGTGGGAGCGGATAGATTTTTGCAGTGAAAAATTCTCACCGTAACCAAAGCTAATGTCTGATTTGGCGCGGAAGATCATGGTCACTGTTCCCAAAAAAACAACCAGGATCGCCAAAAGGCTCGCATAAAATGCGGTAATCTCAAAACTCATGAAATTGCTCCTGAAAAACCATTAGCCTTCAAGCAAATGCGCCACATCTGGCACTGGGCGTACTTCCACAGCCCCATAACCCCAGGCAACGAGCGGCACTTTTTCTGCCCATTTAAGCGCTTCTTCCAAGTTCTCGCATTCTAAGAGATACCAGCCGCCGATTTGTTCTTTCAGCTCAGCAAAGGGACCGTCATGATATTTGATTTCATCACCTTCTTTGCGCAAAGTGGTCGCCGTATCGACACTATCGACAGGTTCACCAGCGACAAAGACACCAGCTTTCGTCGCCTCTTCGCCAAAGGTTCCATAGGCCATCATGTAAGCTTTAAAAGTGTCACTGCCATATTCAGGTTGGTTGGCAGGATCATGTGCAAGAAAAAGCGTATATTTCATTTTTGTCTCCAATTGATAATGGTTCAATGATGTGAGCTCTATGCTCAATCACATGGGAGACGTTTGGGCGCAACAAAGTGCGTCAAAAAAAGAGAATATATTTTAGAAAAATTGTTAGACGTTTGAAAAAACGACGTTTTTAATGATCCGCGACTTGTGGTTTTCGCGGATCATTTTGTTAGAACACACACAGATTAGACCCAGAAATCAAATTTACGGATACCGCGTGTGGCTTCAACCAATTCAGCACGGTTCATTTTCTGCATTTCTTCCAATGTTGGCATATTTTGTGCTGCTTCCAATTGATCAGCTGCTTCTTGTGCCTCTGCGAAGCGATCTTCAGCAGAATAGTGGAAGATTGATGTAAGTTCACGCCATAAAGCCAAAAACGAAATGGTTGCAGTTTCAGTGTGGTCACTTGGTGTTATTATTGCATTTGAATAATTCATTTTAATCTCCTGTTGAATTTGATATACAAATAACAGTTGATTTTGCATTTGAAAAACGAATATAACAAATAATGAACATTTGATTTTCAAATCATAAACCAAATTGCCCAACCCATAGGGATATGCCCCATGAATATTGATATCGGAAATTTACGCGCATTTTGTGTCGTTGCGGAAAAAGAAAGCTTTACCTTAGCAGGTGAATTGCTGGGCGCGACGCAATCCACCATATCCATGCGCGTTAAAAAGCTTGAGCAATTATTGGGTCAGAAACTGTTTGAAAGTTCCCCTCATGGGGTGGAGCTCACCAATTTTGGTACTGACTTCATGCCCAAGGCGCTCGAACTATTGGGTGCGCATGACAACACGCTGCATAGCATTACCCATCAAAGTGAAAAGCAGAGCTTTCGCTTGGGTGTCACCTATCACGGTATAGATCAAAATCTGCCTGAGCTTTTATTGATGTTAAAGGAAGCATTTCCGCAATACAGGTTGACCGTTAGCATTTTAAGCTCAGAAGAACTTTATGCGGGGCTCAGTCGACAAAAGCTTGATGCCATTGTCGCCAAGCGTATATCGGGTGACCATAAAGGTGAGAAGCTGTTTGATGGCAAACTTGCCTGGATGTCAGCCAAAGGTTTTGATTATGACCAAGATGAGCCGCTACCGCTCGTCTCTCTCGGGGCACCCTGCTCTTTGCGCCAAATGGCGATCAATACGCTGAATACCAACAAGGTAAAATGGCAGGAGACTTTTGTGGGATCCAATGTTTTTGCAGTCAAATCCGCATTATCTGCAGGGATGGGCATTGCTTGCCTTGAATATCGTACCCTGCCTGATGATTGTAGAGCCATGGGAGAAGAGGCAAATCTTCCACGCCTACCAAAAACGGAGTTTGTTTTGGAAGCAACATCCACCGCACGTCGACGCGACAAGGTGCTGGTTGATGAAATCACTAGCTTTTTCCAGCGCCAAAACGGGTAATTTCTTTCCGTATATATTCGATAAAATTGTATCTATTTCCTAAATCGAATATTCGCAGCTTTGTTGTACTGTCTCCCAAGGACAACCGGAGAAGGTCACGAGACAATGAGCAAATTAAGCTCTCGAAAACGCAAACGCATGAAAATCAATGATGATTGCAGCTTAGAAACTGCAAATCATTCAACTGGCGGTCGCTTGGTCAATGTATCTGAATTGGGTTTATGTGTACAAATTCAACGTGCTATTCAATTGCATGATGGCACTAATGTAAAAATCTTCACCGAAAGAGCGGGCAGCTTGTTTGGGAAAGTGGTTTGGCAACACAAAAATTTTGTTGGCATAGAGCTAGAATTGAGCTCAAACACCTATGCAAAAACCCTCTCGCTTATTCGTGAGCCAGCTAAAGCCTATTCATAAAATCATCTCGTATGATTATATCGAACGCTGATTAACCCGAGCCATTAAGGCTTCGGCGCTTTCAACGCGTTCTGAATAACGATCGACCAAATAGTCCGAACGACCACGCGTCATATATGTAAACTTGACCAGCTCCTCACATACATCGACAATTCGATTGTAAAAACCAGACGGTTTCATGCGATCATTGTCATCAAATTCCATCCATGCTTTGGCGACAGATGATTGATTTGGAATTGTAATCATCCGCATCCAGCGACCCAGCACACGCATCTGATTGACCGCATTAAAGCTTTGCGATCCGCCGCAGACTTGCATCACGGCCAGTGTTTTCCCCTGCGTTGGACGCACCGCGCCATCTGATAATGGGATCCAGTCGATCTGCGCTTTTAAAATGCCGGTCATAGACCCATGACGCTCTGGAGAGACCCACACCATGCCTTCAGACCATTTTGCAAGCTCACGCAATTCCTGCACCTTTTCGCTGTCTTCAGCTTTTACTGAATCAGGAAGTGGCAAATCGCGCGGATCAAACATCTTTGCTTCACATCCGAGTGCTTCCAACAAACGCTTTGATTCTTCTGCAACTAGGCGCGAGAATGAGCGTTCACGCAAGGAACCATAAAGCAAAAGGATGCGTGGTGGATGATCAAAATCATCTGATTTTACAAGCTCTTCGCGCTTGATATTCTGAAATTGATTCAACTCGACATTCAATAACTCGTCTGTCATTTAACGCGCTCGCCATCTTCTTTGACAAATTCCGACAATTCGTTTGTTAGAAGCGGTAGTACTTCCTCAGATGGTCGGCATAGCTTCACGCCTTTTGGCGAGCATACAATCGGGCGATTGACCAGCACCGGATGCTCAAGCATGGCATCTAATAGTGCCTCATCGGATACGCTTTCATCCAAGAGACCGAGCTCTTCGGCAGGTGATTTTGATGTGCGCAAGGCTTGGCGCGGTGTTAAATCAGCAGCGGCGAATAAGGCCTGCAACTGAGGTCGTGTCCAACCTTCCTTGAGATATTCAATCACAATCGGTTCTTCACCCGATTGCTTGATCATTTCCAACACATTTCGTGATGTTCCGCAGTCGGGATTATGATGAATGACAATGCTCATGATTTGGCTTTCGTTTTTTTCGTTTAATGACAACAAGGTTTTGTTTTTGGTGCTTCTTCGCTTGGGTTTGAACAACAACAGCCCTCTTCGCCAGCATCTTTAGCTAGCTCATCTTCTCGGCAGCATGCTCTTGCATTTTCAACAGCTGGACCGCCGCAGCATGTGGCTTTTTCCGTTGATTGATCTGGTGTTAAATCGCTCATAAATCTATCTTTCTCTCAACAACATTTCATGATCTGGGCAATTGCCGCCTGGCACGCTTCTGGCTCACCACCACAGCAATCTTCCATCAGAAACGACAAAAGCTCGCCTAATTGATCAAAATCGATGGAATAGCGAATGAAACGCCCTTCCCGCTGGCTTTGAAGCAAACCCGCATTCGACAACACGCTAAGATTTGACGACATGGTGTTTTGTTTCACACCCAAAGCATCGGCAATGTCACCGGCCAACATGCCGTCAGTTCCAGCTTTGATTAAAAGTCTGAAAACTTCGAGCCGGGTTTCCTGAGATAGGGCCGAAAAATGTGTAATAGCTGTTTTTATATCCATATATCATGAATTATCGATATATGGACATTATGTCAAGCAGGAAAATTGGAGAATTTACTCACACAGTCGGTAACCGGACTTCCGATAGGCGCGATCAACGTGGAAATGATCTTGATGGCTTCCATCGCTACCAGGTCCAAGCACTGTGGTGAAATAGGCGCATGCCCCTGCTCTCACACCGGCTAAAAACTTGGTTTTCGATAAAATGTCCTCGGTGAGATTATCTCCCTTGGATGACACATTGATGACAGTCCCATCTTCCAGCGCAAAGCCTGAAATATCCGCTCCATTGGCAAATCCATGCTCACTGATCTTGCCGCCAGGCTTATTGTTGCGGGTCCGGCAGTGATAAGATGTCGATGTTTGAAGTCCCTTAATGTCTTGACCTAAATGCAATTTAGCAGTGGGGCGCACGATATTCTTGGTCCAATCGTCTAATGCCAACGCCACCTCGCAACGCAATGTCATGTCATTTGACAAAGTGATGCCCCCGCTGAGGCTATTCACGAGTAAAGGCCTTTCGACAATGCAGCCGCGTTCGTCCGTGATCTTTTCCTGAACTTTGAATGCGATCCGCCGCGTTTTCAACTCAGCTTCGCATTGCTGTGCTGTTGCAAGATCGAAGGGTGGCTTGTTTCTTGCGCCTTCAAAGATCTGCGCAATCGGTGTTTCAACGCGTTCAAGTGTTGGTGCCGGTACAGGAACAGGATTCCATTGTTCAGTCTCTTCTGCGGAAGATGCCTGCAGACAAAACCCAGTCAGCAAAGCTGTTAAAACCCATAAACGCATGAATTTAGAAATTATCCTTGCGTTTTCTAATCTCAGCAAACACATCGACATCCTCGGCATCTTGCATGTTCAAATGCGCGCGGATGTCAGCATTTCCAGCGCGTAAGAACGGATTAGTCGCCAATTCAATTGACATCATGGTGGGCACAGTGCTTTGGTCGGCACGACGCAAAGAGGTAACCAACTCGCTACGATTTTGCAAAGCTTCGTTATTCGGATCGACCGACAGTGCAAACGCCACATTGGCTTCAGTATATTCATGGGCGCAGTAAATGATCGTATCTTCTGGCAAGCTCATCAATTTTTGCAGCGATTGCCACATCAATTCGGCAGAACCTTCAAATAATCGCCCGCAGCCCATGACAAAGAGCGTGTCACCGGAAAACAGCACTTTGCCATCCTCGATATAATAATTGAGCATATCCATGGTGTGACCAGGCGTATGGATCGGCGTCACCACATGACCAGCGAATTCAAAATTCTCACCCTCTTTGATCGGATTATCAACATCTGTAATGGAGGATCCGTAACTGGGCGCGGTGACCAAACATTTGGTTTTCTCTTTGATCTCTGAAATATGCGACGTGTGATCCGCATGATGATGTGTGATCCAAAGCTCTGACAAGCGCCAGCCTTTTTCGTCCAGCGCTGCAAACATGGAATCTGCGTCACCTGCATCAATACAAGCTGTTTCACCGGTCTCGTCTTCATGGATCAATACACCATAATTATCAGAGCGGTATGCAAATTGGTGGAAATGTAACGCCATTACCAGCTACCCTCATTTTCCATGGATGCCCAGGGCTCTTGCACCGGAAGCGCGTCGCCCTCTTGTAACAATTCAATTGAGATATCATCGGGAGACTTCACAAACGCCATGCGCCCATCACGTGGTGGGCGATTAATCACAACACCTTGATCCATCAGATTTTGGCAATAATCATAAATGTTATCGACAGTATACGCCAAATGCCCCCAAGAACGGCCAGTTTTATAAGTCTCATCACTTTCCCAATTATAGGTGAGCTCAAGCAATGGGGCGCTCGTCTTTTCCGCCTCACCTTCATCATTTGGCGCCGCTAGAAACACAAGCGTAAATTTGCCGGCTGGTACCTCTTTGCGTCTGACTTCCACAAGGCCCATCTTTGTGCACCAAAAATCAAGAGATTGATCCAAATCCGTCACACGGATCATGGTATGTAAATAACGCATGGTATTGATTGCCTTCTGTTTGTACTAGTATTTGCCCTATATTGTCATAGTTCGTGAGTGATCCAAAATTAACTTTTTGTTGCTAGATTTGTCCAAGTATTGTTGGTTTAGCGCAACATTTGCAGGGTCCACGTAATAATACAGGGTTATGCTTTGCTCGCAATCTCAGTTTCTGTTTTCCACCATAAATGGAATGGCTGAAAAAACAGAATTAGAGATCAACACCAACACAATGATGGTTGGAGCGCACCTTGAGACTTGCAAATTTTTTCAGATCCAAACTTGGTTCTCTCGTTGCCGTTGTCGGAATTACCACCCTATCAGTCGCCATCACAATCGGTATTTATGAAACCGTACGTTTTTGGAAAAATAAAGAATATCTGGAAGAACTAAACCAAAAACTCCTCATTCGCGCCGAATTAGCTGCAGATTATGCAATTATTACACTGAATGAGACAGCTGAAGCGGGTTATACCACATGCACAGATGCCAGCATGGGTGGCCTTGCCGAAACCATCTTTAGCAAGAGTAACATCAAAGATATTGCGATCTTGGACACAAAAGGTAATTCGGTCTGCTCGGTGATCAGTGGTCAACGCGCGACATATCCTGTAGACATCTCTCAGAAAAATAAATTTCCAACATCGAATGACCGGATTAACTTCGTCGAAGTTGGCACCGGATCAGATGGTATTATCGGGATTACTTGGCAATTCTCTGATTTTGGCCTCATGGCGTTGATCAATATCGATACATTGCTGTTTGATATCTTCCCAATGGACTGACGTGATAATTCCATTGCATCCATCGGTTTTAATTCTCAGGCGATCATTGGCACCCATGACAGCACAATGACTGCGGATTTTATGAATGATCCAATGAAGGAATTTGTGTCTTATCAAGCGCAGTCCAATCGCTATCCGCTCAATACCCAGCTGGTTGTCGAATTACAGCAGCTTATTATGCACAACCGAGAAGACGAGAATTTCTTCATTGCCGGCGGTGGCATATTAGGTCTGTTATTCGGGCTTCTGATCGCACAGCTACTTGCACGACCTGAAAACCCAATCACCGAAATTAAACGCGGCATTGAGGCAGATGAGTTTGTTCCTTACGTTCAACCATTGTTTGATCTCAAAGACTTAAAGATCATTGGAGGCGAGGCATTGATGCGTTGGCGTAAGCCTAACGGTACCATGGTGCCTCCGTCGAATTTCATCAATCTGGCCGAAGATAGCGGGCTTATTGTTCCGATGACACGCTCGATCATCAAACAAACACTCAATCATGTCGATGATATCCTCATTCGTGATCGTAGTTTGAAAGTATCTTTCAATATCACGCCACAGGATTTGATGAGCGACGGTTTTATTATGGATCTGACATCAATTGTGTCGGACAGCCGTGTGAAACCAGAACAGATTGTTTTAGAGATTACCGAACGTCAGGAAATCAAGGACGAGCACAAGGCTGCAGGCGTTGTGGAATCGCTCAAAGCACTCGGTTACCGCATTGCGCTTGATGATACTGGTACCGGGCATAATGGGTTGTCATATATTCAGGATCTCAACGCGGATATTATGAAGATCGATAAGAAATTCGTTGATTTCATTTCAGATGATGGCGGCACTGAAATTGTTCAAATGCTCGTGCAATTGGCCAAACGCATGAAAATGCAGACCATTGCCGAAGGTATTGAAACGGAAACCCAGGCGCGAATCTTGAATGAGCTTGGTGTCGATCAAGGCCAGGGTTATTACGTGGCAAAACCGCTGGAACCTGAAGAATTCTGCATGCAGGTTCGCAAACAGGCGCTGAAATAAGCGCAATCCTCTCGGATACACACAAACACATCACAGATTTGCGAAGAGACGTGATTTTCAATTGCGTGTCGAATACGTCATATAAGACCCCAACAGATTTAAACGACTGATTGTCGAACAGGATAGAAATCAAATTGGGGGTGCTTCATGGCAAGCGTTAGAAATGTGAAATTTGAAGGTTCACTCAACGAAACTCTGGTTGCAAGATTGCATTTGCCGGAAGGCACCACACATGCCTATGCGATCTTTGCCCATTGCTTTACCTGCACAAAAGATATTCTTGCAGCCCGCAAAATCGCTGATGAATTATCAAAACGCGGGATTGCCCTACTCCGCTTTGATTTCACGGGTCTAGGTGCATCTTCCGGCAATTTTGAAAATACGACTTTTACGTCGAATATTGGCGATATCTTAGCAGCAGCTCAGTTCCTGCGTGCCAATTATGAAGCGCCGAAAATCCTTATTGGCCATTCATTGGGTGGTGCTGCGATTTTGGCAGCCGCCGGAGAAGTGCCAGAGGCTAAAGCTGTTGCAACCATTGGTGCGCCAGCGGATGCAGATCATGTGATCCATAATTTCGGTGCACATCTGGATGAGATTGAAGAGAAAGGCATCGCTGAAGTTAAACTCGCAGGCCGTCCATTTACGATCAAGCAGGAATTTGTCAAAGACTTACGCTCGCATTCCATCACGGTTGAAGAACGCGTTGCGACAATGAACAAAGCGCTGATGGTCTTACATTCACCGATCGATAATACGGTGGGAATTGAAAACGCAGCAAAAATCTACACAGCGGCAAAACACCCAAAGAGTTTCGTCTCGCTTGATACAGCTGATCACCTGCTATCCAATGGCAAAGATGTCGCTTATGTAGCTGAGGTTATTTCAGCCTGGGCGACTCGTTATGTGGATTATGACTATAAAGCAGCGCAAAACCCAATTATCGATGGTGCTGAAGTCAGCGAAACCAAAGATGGTAAGTTCCAAAACTCTGTCCGCGTTGGCAAGCATTCTTTGATGGCTGACGAGCCGGATTCTGTCGGTGGTCATGATACTGGTCCAAGCCCATATGATTATCTCAATGTTGCGCTTGGCGCATGCACATCCATGACCATTCGCATGTATGCAGACCTCAAGAAGATCCCACTTGATCGTGTCACCGTGAATGTAACCCACAGCAAAACCCACGCTGAAGATTGCGCGGAATGCAATCTGGAAGAAGATACTGTCGGTAAAATTGACCGCTTTGAACGGAAGATCAAACTCGAAGGAGATTTTGATTCAGAAACACGCGATAAGATGTTGAAAATAGCGGATAAATGCCCCGTGCACAAAACACTTGAATCGCAATCGGCGATCGTCACAAAGCTCGCGGATTGATGCATACTGCTTGGCTATTTTAATAGCCAAGCAACCAAGCCACAAAGAAAAATAGCGGATATGGCAACACACCGAGGATTGCGGAGATTGCGAAGCCTTTGGTCGAGAATAATCCTGTGACCCCGGCCATAAACGCGATACCCCCGCCGCCACCAATGACCGCATTACCGGGTATATTGAGCAATGCCATGATCCCCAGATAACGGTATGTCATCAATGAGCGCGCAAAACTTTTCGACACGCCCTGCATCATGTGATCCAGTTTTTCTTGCGGGCTCATGCCTTGCAATTGGATCAAGAAATTTGGCGCTTTCTCCAAACCAAACCATTCCAAGAGCTTCGCGAGTCTCCGTTTTGGCACATATTTGCCCACAAGAAATGACGTGATGAGCCCCGCAGAGGAAACCAACACGATCATGGGCGCCATTTCACCGCCGAATATGATGAGCAGCCCAAATCCAATTTCTGAGGATGGCACAAAGGGTAAGCCAGACGTGATGAAATAAACGATAAACACCGGCACCAACAGCCATATTATTGGCAATGTCGATGCGGATTGCGCGTCCAACCTCAGAGAGGAAAACATCCAATTGCCCAGCATCACGCCACCCGCCATGAGGCCGATATAGCCCAGTACGACTGGTACTGTTTTAAATGTAATTTTGTTCAACAAACGAATGATGCGACCTCATATGACTGCGAGAGGTCAAGATTAGGATCAATAGCTGTTGATGGAAAGGTCTATTCGACCTCGGTGATTTCATATTCTCGTGATATGCCGGCGGTGATTTCAAACCAAGGCGAAGCTTTTGTGCGTGTCTGATGGGCATCAAATGCAGCGCGATCTTCAAACAATTCAGCAACCATTAATCTATGTGCAACATCTTTGGAAGGCGTCACTTCAAAAGAGATGCACCCCTCTTCCGCGTGTGTCAGCGCAATATGCTCCGGCAAAGCATTCATCACGCTGTCCCAACGCTCTTCTGGGAAATCTAGATAGCCCTTTAATTGGATTTTCATTCGGATTCTTTCCAACGCTTCTTTATCTGTTAAAAAGTGATGACATGATTGCCAAATATATCCAAGTTGTTATTTGAACATTTCGTTGATTTATCAATGCAGAAAAACCGACACTTGCTGCGTGACTCTGTACCGAGCACCAAATCTCTGCAAATTTGCCGTTTGTCTCATTTTATCTAAATACTGTCTTTTTCAGGCAAGTAATTTCACATATCTGCGCCTACATTTACTCCAACAACAAATCTAGGGAGCTGATTATGGCCTTTAAAACCGACATTGAAATAGCGCGCGAAGCCAATAAGAAACCAATCCAAGAAATTGGTACAAAACTTGGTATTCCATCAGATGATCTTTTGCCATTTGGCCATGACAAAGCAAAGGTTTCTGCTGACTTTATTAAAGCCCAAGAAGGCAAAAAAGATGGTAAGTTGATTCTCGTGACCGCGATCAACCCAACACCTGCAGGTGAAGGTAAAACCACAACCACTGTAGGTCTTGGTGACGGTTTGAACGCCATTGGCAAAAATGCCGCGATTTGTATTCGTGAAGCATCTCTGGGTCCATGTTTTGGCATGAAAGGTGGTGCTGCTGGTGGTGGTTACGCGCAAGTGGTGCCAATGGAAGACATGAACCTACATTTTACAGGTGACTTCCACGCGATCACATCCGCCCACAATCTTTTGTCAGCGATGATCGACAACCATGTTTATTGGGGCAACGAGCAGCAAATTGATATTCGCCGCATTGCATGGCGCCGTGTGATGGATATGAACGATCGCGCTTTGCGTCAGATTACAGCTTCTTTGGGCGGTGTCGCCAATGGTTTCCCACGTGAAGCTGGCTTTGACATCACAGTGGCATCCGAAGTGATGGCTATTTTGTGCCTGTCCAACAATCTTGATGATCTGCAGAAACGCTTGGGCGACATCATTGTGGCTTACCGCCGCGATCGCACACCAGTTTACTGCCGCGATATCAAAGCTGATGGCGCTATGACTGTTCTTCTAAAAGACGCTATGCAGCCAAATCTTGTTCAAACGCTTGAGAATAACCCTGCTTTTGTGCATGGCGGTCCATTTGCCAATATCGCCCACGGCTGTAACTCAGTCGTTGCGACAAAAACAGCGCTTAAGCTTGCTGATTATGTTGTGACTGAAGCTGGATTTGGTGCTGACCTTGGCGCTGAGAAATTCATGAATATTAAATGCCGTAAAGCTGGCATTTCACCCGATGCTGTGGTGTTGGTGGCAACTGTTCGTGCGATGAAAATGAACGGCGGCGTTGCGAAAGCTGATCTTGGCGAAGAAAATGTGGATGCGGTTAATTCTGGTTGCGCAAACCTTGGTCGCCACATTGAAAATGTTAAATCATTTGGCGTGCCTGTTGTGGTTGCGATCAACCACTTTGTCACAGACACCGATGCTGAAGTTCAAGCAGTGAAGGATTATGTCGCTAGCCTTGGTACAGAAGCGATCCTTTGTAAGCACTGGGCGCATGGTTCAGAAGGCGTAAAAGATCTTGCGCATCAGGTCGTTAAAATGGCCGAAAGCGAAATGGCTGCATTCCATCCGCTTTACCCAGACGATATGCCTCTCTTTGAAAAAGTGGAGACAATCGCCAAACGCATTTATCGCGCTGATGAAGTGCTTGCTGATAAGAAAATTCGCGATCAGCTGAAAGCTTGGGAAGCCGATGGCTATGGCAACCTTCCTGTTTGCATGGCGAAAACGCAATATTCGTTCTCAACCGATCCAAACCTGCGCGGTGCGCCAACAGGTCACTCATTGCCAGTTCGTGAAGTACGCCTGTCAGCGGGTGCTGGCTTCATCGTGGTGATCTGTGGTGAGATCATGACAATGCCGGGTCTGCCACGTGTTCCATCAGCTGAACAGATCATGCTCAATGATGATGGTTTGATTGAGGGCTTGTTCTAAACCGATCAACGCCGATGTTCTTAGTTCCGCCCTGATCGAAGGGCGGGCAAGCCGAACAAATCATACTTTATGATGATGGCTTAATCGAGGGCTTGTTCTAAGACCAACAATGTTGTTTAGACTGAACCTTCCGCCATCTCCGGCGGGAGGTTTTATTTTTATCCGTGACGAACACTTCATGACAACAACGCTTAACGGACAGACGGATCATCAAATCCTGTTTCGAGACGAGATCGCGGGAACATCGCTTTCGTTCCGAAATCCTGTTGAGATCTTAAGCGCAGACACGCCAGACAAACTGTTTGAAGTGCTTGATGCGATTGAAGCGTACCAGGCGAAGGGTTACTGGATTGCCGGCTATATGAGTTATGAGGCCGGGTTTTGTTTTGAAGACAAATTAAGAAAGCAAATCCCCCAACAACGTCGTGCAAACTTAGCGCATTTTGGTATCTTTGAGGGCCCTTCGACTAAACAAGAAGAGGAACCATCAAAGCTGCGCAATGCGCCTTCTTCTTTCAGCACACCTGAGCCTGTATGGGATTTTGAAACCTACAGGCAAAAATTTGATACCCTCACCCATCACATGCGAATTGGTGACTGTTATCAGGGAAACTTGACGTTTCTGATGAATGCCAATTGGCAGGGTGATCCTTTTGAACTTTTTGAAAAATTGGCAGACATCCAACCCGTCAATCACGCGGCCTATGTCGATTTGGACGGCCCGATAATCCTATCACGATCACCGGAATTGTTTTTCCAGATTGATCAAAAAGGCTGGATCGAATCTCGTCCCATGAAAGGCACCGCCCCGCGTGGTAAAACACCGGCAGAAGATCAAGCCATTCAAGATGCACTGAAAGCCAGCAATAAAGACCTCAGCGAAAATGTTATGATCGTTGACCTTTTGCGCAATGACCTTTCCCATGTTTGCGAAGCGGGCTCTGTGAAAGTGCCACAACTTTATGAGCTGAAAACCTATGCGACCGTTCACCAACTTGTCAGTCGCGTGCGTGGTAAGCTCAGTCAAGGGACAAGATTTTCTGATATTATGCGTGCGATTTTTCCTTGCGGTTCAGTGACTGGCGTTCCGAAAATGCGCGCGATGGAAATTCTAAGTCAGCTTGAGGATCGAACACCGCGCGAAGCCTATTGCGGTGCCATAGGTTGGATCAATCCGATGGGTGTGATGCAGTTTAATGTGCCAATCCGAACGATAAGTCTTTATGATGATCACACCGCGCAATTTAACGTGGGTGGTGGTGTGACGTTGGAATCAACCGCTGAGCTGGAGTATGAGGAATGTCTGACCAAAGCAAAATTTGCCATGGAATTAGCGGCAATCTATCACTCATAGAAACCCTTCGATTTGAGCCCAAGAATGGCTTTATCCGTAAATCCGCTCATCTTGATCGCATGATGCGATCGGCCGAATTGTTAGAGTTTGATATCGACCGAGAGGCTCTTGCGAACGCATTAAACTTTGAGCCTGAAGAGACATCACGCGTTCGACTTGAACTCTTTCAAGATGGTCGTTTCGAAACAGCTTCTGTGCCATTTGAAAAACAAGCAGATGACACGCAGTGGACAATTGCTATTGCTCAAACCCAAATTGACTCCACAAATATGCTCTTTGGGCACAAAACCTCCGAGCGCAACGTCTATCAAGCCGCACGCGCTGAATATCCGGCAGAAAACATCAATGAAGTCATATTATGTAATGAAAAAGGCCAGATCTGCGAAGGAACGATTACCAACATCTTTATCCGCAACGATGACGGCAAATTGCGCACCCCTCACCTTGATTGCGGCCTATTGCCCGGGATTTTCCGCCAGCACCTCTTAGAGACCAATCAGGCGGAGGAAGAGTTCTTGACGCTCGATGATTTAAAACAAGCTGACGAGATATATGTCGGCAATTCATTGCGCGAGCTGATTAGCGCCAAACTTTCCGACGCGACGTAGCCTTAATTTACGCTTCTTTTTCAAACAGTTTATCAAGTTCATCTGAAAATAGGCGCATACGTTTATTTAGTCGGCGACTTTCGGCATGGATGAGATAAATGCCGAGATCGCTATAAGCGATATCAGGCAATACTTCCAAAAGCTCTCCGCGATCAACATGCGCTTTCGCAACAAAATCCGGCAAACGACAAATGCCCAAAGAGCGCAAAGTCGCATCGATCAAAAACATTCCGCTGTTACAACTCATCGCAGATTGAAAGGGAAACATAATTGGTTTGCCGCTATCTGATGTGAATTCCATCACACTGCGCTTTGCAATGCCCGATCCCAGGATTTTATGGTCCGTTAATTCGCAGATATCTTTGGGCATGCCGTGCTGTTCGATGTAGTCTCTGCTGGCGTAAAGCTGGTGTTTGGCACAGCCGATATGTTTGACGGAAAAACCTGTGGGCTTGCTGTTCGAAATGCGGATGGCAAAGTCATAATTCTCATGCTCAAGATCAACAAATCTGTTTTCAAATGTCAGAGTCAGCTGAATTTCTGGAAATTTCACGCTGAAATCCAACAAAAATCCGCGCAGTGCTGATTGTCCAAATTCCTGTGGGACCGAGATCGTCAAAGACCCACCTATGCGATGGGCAACATCTTTAAAATCCGTGTCGATCTCATCCATATCACCCACAAGTCGCACAGCGCGTTGGTAAAGTTCTCGACCCGTTGTGGTGACGCTCCAATTTCCTGGCTCACGATTGATTAGTTTGGCTGAATAGCGATCTTCTAACAGCGCAAGCCTGCGGCTAACGGCAGATTTTGCGATATTTAATTTGTTTGCCGCTTTGGAGATACTCTCGTGATCAACCACTTCAATAAATAATCTGAAATCTTCAATCTGGCCCATACCACCTCCCACCCGTTCTAAAATTTAGAACAGCCTTTGCTTTTACGGAGGCTTATCATCAGAAATAGAACTTGTTAAGTTGCCACCATCATATTTTAGCGGAGGATCATCGTGGCAGCAGACAATCAAGCAATCATCGCAGCAAAACATCCAGCCAAAGTCGATTTGGTGGAAGGCAAAGACTATTATTGGTGCCAATGCGGCCGTTCAAAATCACAACCCTTTTGTGATGGTTCCCATGCTGGGACTGGCATTACGCCCAAGAAGTTTACCGCTGAGAAAAGTGGCGGTGCAGCCTTGTGCCAATGTAAATCAAGCGCAAATGCGCCGTTCTGCGATGGAACCCATGCCCAGCTTGGCGATTTTAATGTTGGCGACAATGCCCCAAAACCAAAAGCAAAGGACGGCGCGCCGGATGCTGTGGCCACACCTGAAGAACCAACCGTTGCACGCATTCATGAACTTGCGCGCGATGGCCTGTCCAAGCTTGGTCATCACGGCGAAATGGGATCCATGGGTGTACCGCGCAAGGATCTCCCTCATTGGGATGACATTTTGGTATTGCCAGCACAGATGGCGCGCAAGCCGCTTTTGGATGATGTGCCGGTGAAAACCGAAGTTATAATCGGTCCACGCGCTAAAAAACCGCTGCAGTTGGATATTCCACTATTTGTCTCTGATATGAGCTATGGCGCGCTATCAGAAGAAGCAAAAACTGCATTATCCCGCGGTGCGCAGCTGGCTGGCACCGGCATATGTTCCGGCGAAGGGGGCATGTTGCCTGAAGAGCAAGCGGAAAACAGCCGCTATTTCTACGAGCTTGCGTCTGCGCAATTTGGCTGGAAGCCCGAACTCGTCGAAAAAGTGCAGGCCTTCCATTTTAAAGGTGGGCAAGGCGCAAAAACCGGTACCGGTGGCCATTTGCCTGGAGATAAAGTGCAAGGCAAGATCGCAGAAGTACGCGGTTTAGAACCCGGCCAAAGCGCGATTTCACCCGCGACTTTCCCCGATTTGAAAACAGCTGCGGATTTCAAAAAGATTGCGGATGAAGTGCGTGAACGCTCTGGCGGTATCCCAATCGGGTTCAAGCTGTCTGCCAATCACATTGAAGATGATATTGATTTTGCGCTTGAAGCCAGCGCCGATTACATCATTTTAGATGGCCGCGGTGGTGGCACTGGTGCGGCGCCATTGATCTTTCGAAACCATATCTCGGTTCCAACAATCCCTGCCCTTGCCCGGGCTCGCAAACATCTCGACCAACGCGCTGGACGCGATGTGACATTGGTGATCACTGGTGGATTGCGCGTTGCTGAAGACTTCGTCAAAGCGATGGCGCTAGGCGCGGATGCGATTGCGGTATCCAATTCGGCTATGCAGGCCGTTGGCTGTATAGCGGCGCGCATGTGTAATTCCAACAATTGCCCAGCTGGCATAGCCACGCAAAAACCCGAGCTGCGAGCACGGTTGAACGTTCAAAATGGTGCGGAAAGATTAGCGCGTTATTTTGGGGCAAGTGTCGAACTCATGCAGGTTTTGGCCCGCGCTTGTGGTCACGATAATCTCAGCGATCTCTCCAAAAGCGATATCACGACATGGAAACGCGAAATGGCAGAATTAAGCGGCGTTCAATTTGCGGGTGTTGGATTGAAATAGCCAAACAAAAACCCACCGGGAATAAGTCTCGATGGGTTTAATATTTAGAATGTGTTGATCTACCAGCCGAAGGTAAAGGTTGCCCCTGCACCATTATCGCCAGTTTGGTTTACATGCGCATCGGTGTTCTTGCCGAATTGGAACAAGCCGTGCGAATTGTTGTTACCATTTTGCTGGATCGAACCATTATGGCCATCGCCCTGTTGGTGAATAATGCCCTGATTGCCAAATCCGTTTTGCAAAACACCCGCAATATTGCCATTGCCGTTTTGTGTAATGCCACCTTGCGATTTGATGCCTTTGTAAATTGAGTAGAACGCCAAGCCTGTTTTGATAGCTTTTTCATCTTGTTCGTTCTGAGCATTGATTTGGAATTGGATCTGCCCACCTGCATTTGCTGGCATGGCCAACGCCGCTAAAATTGTTGCTGATGCCAATGTGGATGATACGATCTTTGTAAATGTGTTAGTCATGGTCTGTTCCTTTGGAGTTTGATTGTTCGTTATGATGACCATAAACACCCCTCACTGAATGCAATCAGAACCACCCATTCATCTTCCATTAACCATAGCAAATTTTAATTAAACTATTGATCTAAAACAAAAAAGCCCCGCAAAATACGGAGCTTTCAATGTCTAATATGATTTTGATTTAACGGAATGTTGTTTGGCATTCAGCAACTTCATTTTCAAATGTGATATGTAGATTTGCATCATAGTTTTTCGCGCCGCGGCTTAATACAACCTGACTTAGAACTTGCGGTTCGTCACCCAATGTTTGGAATGATCCACCTTGATTGATGTTCACGCCACCACCATTGGATACACCAAACTGATAGCTACCAATGCCACCTTGATCAGAGAGATATTTGGCTTGCACATATAATACATTGCCATCTTCAATCGCTTCGATCTGACATTTTGCATCTTGATTGGATTCAAGTGCATTCACTGCAACAACAGAATAACCAGCGATAGCTGGAAGTAACATGCTGGCAATAAAACCGCCTTGGATGAATTTGTTTTTCATAATCATGTTTTGTCTCCTGAGTTTGATATTTCCGATGGCATTTTGCGTCTGCGCCATGCCACCGGAATTGCGGCCTCCATTATGGGCAAACCTGTACAAAGGCTGCCGTATTTCCTGCACCATTTTGATCAACTTCAGCGGAGCAGCCATTCCCGATCTGTACGCCTGCCGCGATATTGCCGTGACCATCTTGGCTTAAAATGGACGTGTGGTTTGCACCGAATTGACCAACACCTGCAGTGTTAAAGCTGCCCAACTGGTCAGTCGTTGAGTGGTGGTTAAAACCCTCTTGGCCAGTGCCTGCAACATTGTGATTGCCATCTTGGGTGCTAGCAACGGTGTTGTTACCACCATTTTGGTAAACACCGATGATATTGTGCCAGCCTTGCTGTCCACCACCTGCAGAATTGCCGAAACCAAATTGCTGGATAGATACATCATTGGCCATGCTTGGCGCGATCATAGTGCCCAAAATTAGAGCTGTTGAGATGAGAAGTTTGCGTGTCATGAGTGTGTTCCTTCGAATATTGTTAAACTTGCGTAACTTGCAATTCGGTTATAGGAACCCGCGCTTGAACTTTATCTGAAAGGTGTGTTCATACAGCGTTCATACGCTTAATATCTTCTCTAAGCTTCTGTTTTTAAATAATTAAAATTGAATTTGCATGTAAGATATATCTTGGCAAGGGTCTGAAATATCTGCAAATCTTCACACAAAGATGACAATTGTAATAATTGTATTTATACTGCAACACCTACTAATAATTGAATATGTCTATGATTGGGGGGTGTCATCGATGGCGAAGAAAACGAAACAGTCAAAAAAGATTATCATTTGTTGCGACGGTACGGGTAACAAGCCGTCAAATGGAGAAGCTTCAAACGTTTACGATCTCGTTGAGCTTCTCAAAGACAAAGAAAATCAAATTGTATTTTATGATACAGGTCTTGGAACTGAATATGCGCCAGGTAAACAAACAGGCATGGCAAAGTTCATAAACAGAACTTATGGGTTGGCCTTTGCTGTTGGATTGCAGCAGAATATAAAAGATGCTTACGGTTTCTTGGTGGATCACTATGAACCGGGAGATAAGATCTACATTTTTGGATTTAGTCGCGGCGCCTACACAGCGCGCGCAGTCATCGGCATGGTGCATCAAATGGGCTTGCTGAAAAAAACTGGCAAAAATCTCATTCACTACGCCGCCTCAGCCTATATGAAGCAAGGCAAAATTCCCTGGGCTGATCTCAAATCATTCCAAAGCAGGCTTTGTCAGTATGATGAAAACAGTAAACGCAAATTTGAAATTCCCATCGAGTATGTTGGTCTTTGGGATACGGTTAAATCCGTTGGTATTCGTCATAATGGGACAAAACTTGCCTATACACGCAAATTACCCAGCGTAAAATCTGTTCGGCATGCTGTTGCATTAGATGAAAAACGCACCAAGTTTCGTCCAAATCACATTACTGCGCTTGGATGGCTTGAGGGTTCTGCCCAAACAATGTGGTTTCAAGGCGTTCATTCTGACATCGGCGGCGGATATCCTGAAGACGAACGCGGGCTGTCTGACCACGCGATGCGATGGATTTTGGAAGAAGCAATTTCGTGCGGTCTAGATGCCGAAATTCAGGACCTGGATGAAATGATTTTGCAACGCAAATCTGATGCCGTTAGCGACCGAGAGTATTATAAGCAACACAATTCTCTAACTTTGGGCTGGAAAATACTCGGGTGGTGGAAGCGAAAGTTGCCTGAACGTGCCTGGTTCCATGAAACGGCCGTTAAACGGTTGAATTTTACAAAAGCAAAATTGTTTTTTGATCGCACAAAGCACATTGAAAAGCTCGAAAACGATACCGCTAAAGTACTCGACGATCTTTTTATAATGAAACAAAACAACCATTTACTGGTTCAAAAACTTACCAAAAATGAGCTTCAATATTTAGATGTGATTTCCAATAATGCTGAAATGGCTAAACTACAATTGATACGTGCTGGGGTGAAGAGCTGGCGATCCGAATTCGAAAGCTTACGACAAAAAGGCAATATCGAAATTAGCGATGCCGCCTTAAAAAAAGCAAATCGACTATTTGAGTCAGCGTTATTGGCTGTCGATCAAAAGAACTTAAAAGCCGAAAATGGCGTACTTGATTCAATGAAACGCTTCATAAACATGAGATCAATTAAGACCGATGCCTTCGAGAAAATGGCGCGCGATACAATTATCAGCACGGCACCCTATCTATTAGAAGCTTTGGCTGAAGCTTAGTTATTTATTCAGTGCTTTGACGATGGACTGCGGGTTGATTTGCCCAACAGGTTCGCCCGCATCATCGTGGACCGTGACAGCCTCAATGGTAGTGCCCAGCTGATCCATGATCTTTGCCAATGGTGTTTCCATCGTCACGACTTCTGAGGGCGCGCGCCCTTGAATAGGCTCCATAATGTCTTGCGCGGTCAAAACGCTCAATGGGTTCATATGTTGCACAAAGTCCGCGACATATTGATTAACCGGGTTTGAGAAGATCGCGCGCGGTTCACCAGATTGTACAATGCGGCCACCTTCCATGATAACAATCTTGTCACCCAGCTTAAAGGCTTCGTCCAAATCGTGGCTGACAAAGATGATGGTGCGTTTTAAACGCGCTTGCAGTTCGAGCAATTCATCCTGCAAACGGGTTCTAATCAAAGGGTCAAGCGCGGAGAACGGCTCATCCATAAGCAAAATCGGCGCTTCAGTGGCAAAGGCACGCGCAAGCCCTACCCTTTGCTGCATGCCGCCTGAAAGCTCACCAACTTGTCGATCCGCCCAATCCGACAAGCCCACGAGTTCGAGCTGCTGTTGGACGCGTGATTGCTTTTCACTTGCGGCAACACCCGCCACTTCAAGACCAAAGCCGACATTGTCAGAGACCGTGCGCCAAGGCAGCAGCCCAAATTGTTGGAAGACCATGGCAACGCGCGAACGGCGAATTTTCTTCAATTGCGCTTTTGACGCACTCGCGACATCCACCATGCCATCGCCGGTATTGACGTTGACTGACCCACGAACGACCTTGTTGAGCCCGTTGACCGAACGCAGAAGCGTCGATTTACCCGATCCAGACAAGCCCATAAGCACAAGGATTTCGCCTTCATTTACGTCGAGCGAGCAATTATGCACGCCTAAAATCTGGCCACATTCAGCTTGAATGTCTTCACGTGATTTGCCTTCATCCATCAACGGCAATGCGGCATCGGGGTCATTGCCAAAGACAATGTTTACGTTATCAAATGATACTGCAACACTCATTTATCTGACCCCCTTAAACGCAGCATTCGATCAAGCATGATCGCCACCACAACAATCACAAACCCACTTTCAAAGCCGAGGGCTGTGTTCACCTGGTTCAAAGCTCGTACCACAGGCACACCCAAACCATCAGCACCCACAAGCGCTGCGATCACCACCATCGACAGCGATAGCATGATGGTTTGGTTCAGCCCTGCCATGATTTGCGGAAACGCATAAGGCAATTCGATTTTCAGCAATGTTTGCAAAGACGTTGCGCCGAAAGAATCAGCTGCTTCAGTTAGGGTTTTTGGTGTAGATGACACGCCCAAATGCGTTAATCGAATTGGCGCAGGCAGCACGAAAATCACAGTTGCGATCAAACCCGGCACCATGCCGATCCCAAAGAAGACGATCGCAGGAATGAGATAAACGAAGGTCGGCAGCGTCTGCATGAGATCAAGCACAGGACGCATAGCGATATAAAGGCGCGGCCTATGCGCGGCAGCAATGCCGATCGGCACACCAATCGCCATACAAACAACACATGCTGATAACACCAGCGTCAGGCTTTCCGTTGTCTCTTCCCAATAGTCCTGATTGATGATGAATAAAAACCCAAGCAAAATGAACAGGCACGTTTTCCATGAACGTTGTAGCACCCAAGTGAGTGCCACGAAGAATGCGACGATGATCAGCGGATGTGGGGTTTGCAGCACCCATAATATGCCATCAATCAGCGCTTCGAGCCATTCAGCCAACCCATCAAAAAACCAAGCACCATTATCTTGAAGCCATTCAAAAACCGATTTGGCTGTTTTGCCAATCGGGATCTTCGCATCCGTCAACCATTCCATATTATGTCCGCCCATAAACCCCGCCCATCTGGCAAATCATGGCCAAATGGAAAGGGTATTTTTGTTTAAATTGAGATTATTATAATCCCACTAAAGTCCAAGCGCTGATTTAACCGCAGCCATGCCATCGCCACCATCTTTGGTGGTCACACCCGCTAGCCATGTGTCTAGAACAGCTGGATTTGCTTTGAGCCAAGCAGCGGCGGCGTCATTGGCATCTTCGCCATCATTTAAGATCGCGCCCATAATTTCATTTTCCATCGCCAAGCTGAACTCAAGATTTGTGAGCAATTTGCCGACATTTGGACATTTATCAACATAGCCTGCACTTGTGTTGGTAAAGACTGTCGCGCCACCAAGATTTGGACCGAAGAAATCATCACCACCTTCAAGATAGCTCATTTCGAAATTGGCGTTCATTGGATGCGGTTCCCAACCAAGGAAGATAACCGGCTCTTCTTTTTTGTCCGCACGGGCGACTTGCGCCAACATGCCCTGCTCTGAGCTTTCAGCAACTTCAAAGCCTTCAAGACCAAACGCATTGCCATCGATCATGCTTTGAATAAGACGGTTACCGTCATTGCCGGGCTCAATGCCATAGATTTTGCCATCAAGCGCATCTTTGTTGGCAGCGATATCTGCAAATGATTTAATGCCGAGTGCTGCGCCAGCTGCATTGGTTGCCAATGTATATTTTGCGCCTTCAAGGTTTGCGCGCACTGTATCAACAGTGCCGGCGTCGCGGTATTTTGCAATATCGCCTTCCATTGTCGGCATCCAATTGCCGAGGAAAATGTCAATATCGCCTTTTTCCATTGATGCGTATGTCACAGGAACGGAAAGAACTTTCACATCTGTATCGTAACCAAGTGCGTCAAGAACCGTAGTCGTTGCTGCTGTTGTCGCTGTGATGTCTGTCCAGCCCACATCGGAGAATGTTACCTCGCCGCAATCGGCAAATGCTATAGCTGTTGACGACGCGAGGACCGCTAGGCTCAGGCTCACATGTTTGATCATTTTCATAAAACTCTCCCAGTTTTGGTTATTCAACTAACCTGCATCTTTTCGTATCAATTCTGAAATTGCAAATAGAAATGGCAACTTCTACGAGGTTTTTAGTTATGGCTGGCATTATCTCAGCTTCAGGGAAAAATACGCGCCATCTCTTGTCGCAAATGGAGAAATAATGGGACTTTGTGCAACCGAAAAACTACTGTGATCTACCTACGACCTGTTTAGTTTTCATCATTTAAGGGTAAAACTACGCAAACAAATTCTTTGAATGCGAATTGTAACATGCGATGCTAGTTCGATTCTTTCAAAGAGGCTTTTCATGGAAATTCTCCAGATATTATCCGATCCAATTTTACCAGTTTTTGCGATCGCGGTGATCGGGTACATCTCGGGTAAACTCGGTAAAACGACCATTGATGAAGCGCGGCAGATCAATAAATTTGCCATGAATGTGCTGTTGCCGATTTTCATTTTTGGTCTGATTGCCAAAGCGCCAATCAGCACGTTCAGTTTCAAACCTGTCGTCGCCTTTTTGATCTCACAATCCTTGATTTTCACTTTGGGATTTTTAATCGCATCGAAATTGTTTGGTCGGGGCAATGGCGAATCCATTCTGCTCGGCTTTATGTGCATCTTTGCCAATAACGCGCTCTATGTCCTGCCCATCTCTGTTCTGCTATATGGCGCGGATGGGGTCTTACCGATCTCTACCATTGTCACGCTGGATGCGGTTATCTGGATGGCCTTGGCGATGATTGCCTTGCAAATGATCCGGGTGGGTAAGTTCAGCGCTCAAAATATTGCAATCACCATTCTAAAGACCCCAACATTGCTGGGCGTTTTGCTCGGTGTAATCTTTAGCCTTGGAGAATGGCCGCTACCTGGTCCACTTGATACATTTGTTGGTTTTGCTGGCGCGGGTGCTGCGCCGATCGCGCTATATTCTCTAGGTGTGGTGATGAGCGAAGCAAAACTAAATCCAGATAAGTTGATAGCCACATTCTCAACGATCAAAATCATCGTATTTCCGGTTACGGTATGGCTTGCGCTTGAGCTGATTGCGCCCAGTTCTCCTCAAAAAGACTTGTTTTTGCTCGGATCTGCAGGTCCCGCTGGCATAACAGCACTGAATTTAGCGCTTTATTACAATGTGCGCACAGAGGCGATTGCACAGGTTATTATCTATACCAGCGTGTTGACGCTCATATCCCTCGCAATTTTAGCATAGACTTACTCATTAATAGGTTGCAGATCAAAATGCTCCGCGATAGGGTTTTTTCGCATTAAAAGAATATATAGGCGCCCCTATCCATGAAAAAAATTCTGCTCCCTCTCACCCTGATCGCACCGCTAGCCCTTGCTGGCTGCTCAGATGAAACGCAATCGCAAGCCGATGAAGAAATCATTCGTGGATTAAAGACAGTTCTTGTCTCAGAGCAAGAACAACAGACAACACGGCGTTTCCCAAGCGTATTGCAGCCCGCACAAGTGACAACGCTGTCATTTGAAACTCCGGGTAAATTGGGTGAGATTGATATTAGTGTCGGGCAACGTGTCGCCGAAGGTCAAATCATTGCTTCACTTGATCGCAAGGCGCTCGAGATACAGCTTGATACGTCAAAAGCTGCAACGGAGCAGGCGCGCGTCAATGCTGAAAACAGTGCAGCTACCTTTGCCAGATTGGACGAGCTACTTAAATCTGGCACCGTCACTCGCGCGAGCGTGGATGATGCGCGCGCGGCGATGCAAGCCAATGCTGCACAATTGGCACAAGCGGAAAAGCAAGAAGAAAATGCTGCAGATAATCTTGAAAAAGCGGATTTGAAAGCGCCATTTGACGGTATCATCAATTCAGTGGAGGTTGAATCCTTTGCTAACATTGCCGTTGGCACCCCAATCGCAACATTTTATAAAGCAGATGGTTTTGAAGCATCCTTGTCGGTAAATTATTTGGTCTCGCAACAACTGGTCGTTGGCAAAGATGTAACAGTTCGATTAGCAGATAACCCCGCTATCACGCTCAAAGGTATCGTGAGCGAATTGGGTTCACGTGCCGATACTGTTTCCTCTTTCCCGCTTGTGGTGAAACTGACTGAGTCTTCTCCAGAATTGAAAGCAGGCATGGCGATTGAAGTCTCCATTGAATTCCCTGTACCGACTGGCAATGGCTTTTTGCTACCTTTGACCGTCTTACCGTTTGAAGGACAAATCGTGGATGGCGGCGGGCCGAACAACCCTTCACCCACGGAAGTCTATGTTTATGATGAAGCCACCAGCACGGTTAAAAAACGTCAGATTGTGATTGGCGGGATCCGCGAAAACCAGTTTATCGCAATTGAAGGGATATCAGCAGGTGAGAGAGTTGCATCAGCCGGAGTGTCCTATCTCCGCGATGGTCAAAAGGTAAATCTATTGCCAGACGCTGAATAGGAGAACGATCATGGATTTCCTAACCCGCTTTGGCATTAAGAACTCTCGACTGACCATTCTGGTAATGGTCGCCCTCATCCTGCAGGGTTTAATTACCTATATCGGCCTGTCCAAACGTGAAGATCCGGCAATCACGCAAAGAACGGCTGTTGTGTCTGCGCAATTCCCGGGCATGTCGCCGGACCGCATGGAAGACCTGATTGTTACTGTGATTGAGCGCAAAGCACGTGAAATTGCCGAAATTGATGAAATCAAAACGTTGATTTCGACCGGGTCAACAAGGATTAACCTCATTGTGGATGATTCTGTTGCCAAGGCAGACGTGGATGCCGTTTTTCAAGACATTCGCAACAAGATGGAAGATCTTGATGGCGATTTGCCGGAAGGTACCAAGGGCCCGTTTGTGAACACCGACTATGGTGATGTTGCAATTGCATCCATTGCTGTCACCGGTGAAGGTTTTTCTCACACTGAGATTTACGATGCTGCAGATCGCTTGCGCAATCATGTTTATACCATGGAAGGGATTGGACGCGTATCAATCTATGGCGAACAAGAAGAGCGTATTTGGCTTGAAATTGATTCACGTAAACTGGCAGCCGTTGGCGTTCAAATCAGTCAGGTGCTAAACGATTTACAATCACAAAACGTCATTTTACCCGCTGGTGAGATTGATGCCGCAGGAACGGGTCTCATCCTCGAAGCCAATGGCGATCTACAAAGCGTTGAAGCCATTGAAGAAGTTTTGACCAAAATCCAAGGCTTAAGCGGCTTTGTGCGGTTAAAAGACTTGCTCGATGTGCGCAGAGGCTATGTCGATCCAAAATCAAAACCTGTCTATTTCAACGGCCAACCAGCAGTTACCGTTGCTGTTGAAATGACAGAGGGCGAAGATATTCAAAAAATTGGGCGTCAACTGAAAGAGCTTGTGCTCAAACACGAAAATACGCAACCAATCGGGATTTCCTATAATTTCTCCACCTATCAGGAGGAAAAGGTCACCACCGCCATCAACGACGCATTGATGAATGTGGCGCAGACTTTTGCTGTTGTGTTGCTGGTTATGTTGATCTTCTTGGGCTTCCGCTCGGCATTGATTATCGCATGTATTGTGCCGTTTACAGTGATGTTTGCCATGATGGGGATGCAGTTCTTGGCGATTGAATTGCAGCAGGTGTCTATTGCGGCGATTATTATCTCGCTTGGTCTTCTGGTTGATAACGGACTTGTGGTTGTTGAGGATATCCAAGGCCGCATTGCCAAAGGTGAAAGCGCCAATGATGCTGCTGTTGCCGCAGGCAAGCAATTCTCAATACCTCTCGCAGTCGCTTCTGTCACAACTGTTTCAGCCTTTTTACCACTTCTCATATTGGAAGGCACCGAAGGTGAATATGGCTTCTCGCTTGGTGCTGTTGTGGGCGCCATGTTGGTCGGGTCGTGGATCACAGCACTTTACATATTGCCGGCCCTTGCGGTGTGGTTTTCAAAACGCAATGTGGATAGCTCTGACACGCCAAAGGAAAACGCCATCACGCGCATTTACGGCGCTGTGTTGAACAAAACGCTCAGCGTTTCCATAATTGTCATCCTCGTTTGCTATGGGCTTGTTATGCTCTCAGGGACATTATTCTCCGGTGTTAAAAGTGAAATGTTCCCGCTCGGTGCGCGCAATCAGTTCCTTGTTTATCTGGATATGCCCCGCGGGACTGCGATTTCTGCAACCGAAACCGAGGCTTTGGCTGTCACCAAATGGCTCAATGATCCAGATATCAATCCTGAAATCAACAATGTGACGACTTATGTGGGGGATGGCGGGCCTCGCTTTTACCTAGCGCTGAACCCAGCGGATACCAATCCAGCAAGCGCCTTTATTCTCGTCAATACGCATGATTTCGACGGTGCTGTATTAGCCGCTGAGCGCGCACAAAGGCATTTGCTCGCCAATCACCCGGCTGCGCGTTACAAAGTTAAACGTCTTGCCATGGGGGGGCTCAGAATCTGGCATTGTGGAGATCAAACTCACCGGACCTGATGCGGACCGATTACTGGCGCTCGCAGATGACGTAGAAAACGGATTTGCCTCGGCGCGCGGCGTTGTGCAAAACGAAAATGACTGGGGCAATAAATCCCTCAAAGTGATCGTCAATGTCGCGCAGGATAAAGCACGTGAACTTGGTGTCACATCAAAAGATATCTCTGAAATTATGGAAGCCTATTTCTCTGGCTCTAAAATTTCCGACTATCGCGAAGGCAATGACACTATTCCAATCGTGCTCCGCGCCTCTCCTGTTTTCCGCGACAGCTTGGAAGATCTGGCCAACTTGTCCGTAGAAGCCAGTGGCCAATTGATATCTCTTGATCGTGTGGCTAGCTTTGAACCACGACTTGAATATTCGCAATTGCGCCGAGAAAACCAGCAGCGTTTGATCACTGTCTCTGCCAAAAGCAACATCTTAAGTGCAGCGGAACTGCTCGAGCACGTGCAGCCCACGCTGGATCAATTGGAACTCGGGCCTGAATATTCCTATCGCATTGATGGTGAAACAGCTTCCAGCGCCGATGTGAACGCCAAATTGGGTGCCGGCATGCCTGCCGCCCTCACTGTGATGGCGTTTGCGCTGATGTTCCAATTTAACTCAGCACGGCGCGTTGGTCTGACCTTTATGACCATTCCTCTGGTGATCATCGGTGCGCCGTTAGCGCTGCTAGCCATGGGGCAACCCCTCTCCTTCTTTGCAATATTGGGGATGATTTCTCTTGCGGGTATTATCATTAATAATGCCATTGTGCTGATTGATCAGATCGACATTGAACGAACGACAATGGAGCTCAAAGAGGCCATCATCACGGCGGCTAAAAAGCGTTTGACGCCGATCATGCTCACATCGCTCACCACCGTGTTTGGTCTTGTGCCCATGGCATTGGCCGGTGGCGCTCTGTTTGAACCCATGGCGACATTGATGATTGGTGGTTTGGCGATCGCGTCGATCTTAACGCTCTTCTTCGTACCAGCGGGTTATTACATTCTCTTCAGCGGGAAATTGTTTGATTTCCCTAAAAAGTCAAAGGTGGAAGAACCTGAGGACGAAGATGCAGAGGCGACTGTCGCCCCAGACGCGCAACCAGCCTCGTAAGGCGATCATTGATGTATGAGGATGATTCCTTTCTCACGCTCACAACAGCCGAACGCATTGGCTTGGTATGTGTAACACTTGTGTTATCCCTTGCCCTGATTTGGCTGTTTTGGGTCACGATTAAAAAGGTTAAACCTTGGATGCGGCCTCTACTCGCATTGGTCTTTTTATATGTCTTTATCTGGCTCTCGCCACAGATTTATTATCTCTACTATCTGCAAATTTTTGATTTTCTGGAATGGCAAAATGTCATTCATCCACCTTTTAACCCACTGACAATTTTTAGTTTATTGACTTTTACCGAAAGTGGAAAGCTGGCAGATCACGGCAAGGGCGTGTTAGGCTGGATCTTGATCCTGATTGCATTTTTGCAGCCCAAATTAGCGCGACGATAAGCGTTCAGAATTGGTTCATATTCAACTGTGTAAGAAAGATCACGAAACATTACGGGGAGATACATTATGAAAAAACTATCGCGCGCATTGATTATAGCTTTGTCGGGTTTGACGGCGATCCCAGCCGCAGCATCGGGGATTGAAGGCAAATGGTTTTTACATAAGTTTGGTGAACTCCGCTCCTATCACGGCGACTTTTTAAATGTTTGTTCTGGCGCTGAATTTAGAAACTGCCGATCCGTTCAATACGGCTTTGACCAACGCCCTGAAGAAAGCTTCTTTGGCGATACGCGTTTATCGATCACCAAGCGCTCTCGCGGCGCGGGTGGTTCTGAAAATTATGCGATTGAAATCTTCATCAATTCACTACCAGACCAACCCAACGGACCGTTTATCTTTTCCGTAGATGGCGAGATATTCTCCCCAACCCCAGGCCAAGTGATCTCAGGCAGTCCTGAGGGCTATAATGTCTCGCAAACCTTTTCGATCACTGATCCTGAATTGACAGAAAAAATGATCAAGGCCATGCGCAAAGGAAATTCACTGCGCATATTGCATGACGGTTATCGCGAAACACGCTTTCAACTGCGAGGCCTATCCCGCGCTTTGGACGCCAATGATGCCCAGGTGAATGGCAGTTAGTTTCGAAATTCGTTGACCACTTGTGAGCGGAATTAAGCAGCTCTTTGACCGATTTGTGCGTTGACCAAATCTGTCATCAGGCGTAGAGCATAATTATGTATTACTTACGCTCACTCATGCTTCGATCTTGGCGAACTGCCATTACTTTGTTCAAAATCATGCTTCCGGCGATGATTTTGGTGCGAATTTTGGATCAATTTGGCTTTTCGCAGTCAATTGGTGAGTTTATTGGCCCGATTATGGCCCTGGTTGGTTTGCCTGCTGAGGCGGGTATCGTCTGGGCTGTAACGATGTTTTCATCGCTCTTTGGCGGTATTGGCGCGATGATCACCCTCGCCCCGCAGATGGATTTAAATGTCGGCCAAGTCAGCATTTTAGCCGCGATGATGCTCTTTGCGCATGCATTAGTGATTGAACAGGCTGTGGTGCATAAGGCGGGCGCAAACTTCTTTTCTACCTCCGCCATTCGCATTGTAGCCGGTTTTTTATATGGTCTCATCGCCTATCATGCGATCGAGTATTTAGGCGTTTTGCAAGAGCCAGCTGAGTTTACCTGGGCGCCGGAAGGTTTAGAGAGCGATGATTGGCTGGAATGGTCAATTGCGACACTGCAATCCATGGTGATCATGTTCTTTATCATTGTCGCATTGTTGATCTTGCTCGATATCATAGCGAAATTGGGCATTGATCGTCTGTTATCAAAACTACTCGCACCAGTGCATTATTTGATTGGTATTCGTCGTGAATTGGCGCCTATCACGACTGTAGGCCTATTGATGGGGATCGCCTATGGCGGCGGGCTCATCATCGAGCAATTGCGCGAAAAAGCTATTTCAAAGCGGGAATTGTTTCTGACGTTGTCGTTCTTATCGATCTTTCACGCGGTGATCGAAGATACGCTGCTGATGATGGCTTTTGGCGCAGATATCTGGGTGATATTGGTTTTCCGCGGCATTTTCTCAGTGATCTTTATGGGCATTCTGGCGCGCATCATCTTCTTTAAAGAAGAACCTGCGGTCAAACCCGCTGAATAATCACATCAAATCCCACACGTCGATGATGTGGTTTTTAACCGCAAGTGCTGCGCAATCAGCATCATCTTTGATGGCAAGATCGACCGAGAAGCTGTTGAGGCTTGGCAATCCGGTTTCAGGCGGCAGGACCACCATATCTTCCTCGACCAAAATCGGTGCCATCGGTGCGATTGCTAGATCTGTCCGCACAGCAGCTTTTTGCCCGGCGACATGCCCACTCACAAAGGCGGTGCGATAATCGATACCTTCCTTGCTGAGACCTTCAATCGCGCATTCTGACCACGGGCACCCATGATCCCACATGGAAATGGGTAATGGTCGTTTTAAATGCGCCTGCCCGCCACATAGACCCACCCAGACAACTTCGGATTTATATATGCTCTCACTGCCCGGGATAAGCGGCTTATGTTCAAGACTGTTGACCACGGCAATATCAAGCTCACCTTTAGCAAAGCGTTTGGCCAATTCAGTTGAATGGTCTACCACCACATCCACCACAATATTCGGGTGCGAATTGGAAAAACGCTCCAACACTTTGGGCAGGAAATATTCGATAAAATCATCCGTGCCGCCCAAGACAACTGTGCCAGCAATTTCAGGAATGATGAACTTGGAGACGATTTCGCGGTTCATCGCGAGCATAGTGCGCGCTTCTGGCAACAGCATCTCGCCATCTAAAGTAAGCGTCACAGATCGCGCATTTCGCTGGAACAAGCTCCGGCCCAAAATCTCTTCTAATTTGCGGATTTGCATTGAAACCGCCGAGGGCGTTCTATGAACGATCTCAGCGGCTTGACCAAAACTTTTCGTCTCGGCAATGGCCACAAATGTGCGCAAAATATCAAGCTCCAACAAAGGCAGAGCGGCATTTGGGGATTGTTTCGTTGTGGTATCTTGAATGTTCATGGTTCAATTTTTCTGAATTAAAAGATCAAATCATTTCGTTTTACTAAATCATCGAAACCTGTCAGAGTCAATTTATCGAAACGAAGGAGATGATGATGTTACGAGAATTGATTTTAAAATATCGCCAGTCACGTCGCGCAAAATCTATCCAAAAAGATAAGCTTGCATTTTTAAATGCACAGCCGCTTCTTCACGACGATTTGCCTTATATCAATGTGGCTGACCGCGAGAGCCTGTTGCGTAAAAATTCCTATTATGCAGGTGTGCTCAACAGCTTTAACCCGATCCGGTTTTTTGATCACTTTCAAAAAACTGGCTGATATGTCCCAAGACACTTGATCGATCACCTGAATTTGATCGAACATATCAAAAATTTGCTCAACAAGCACCGATCTGATTGATAGGATAAAGTCATGAAAAAACTTATTCTATCAATCATTTTGGTCATGATCGCCTCTCAGACAAGCTTGGCTGAAAAACGGCAACTGACGGGTTCAGAAATCGGCGAACTTCTTCTAAAAATCGAAGCCATTGGTGACGGAACCTGGCAAAATTTCCTTGAGAATGGCAAGACCAATTACAATGTTTCTGGCCGCGAAAGCATTGGAAACTGGGAAGTACGTGGTGATCAATATTGCTCAAACTGGCCACCTCTTCCAGAATGGGCATGCTATGATGTTTTACGCGAAGGCGAGAACACTTTGATCTGGGTGCATGCCAATGGCGATCTGACCATTGATAAGATCAAAATGAAGAAACATTGATTGAACGCGCCACGTCCAAATTAGCAAAAAATGTGTCTTAATCAGACTGGCAGGAATGTGGCCCATACGTTAGACATAGCGTAGAATCTCACCTTCCAGTTTATTCCAATCAGATGAGGATATTATGAGCGCTACAATCATTGACGGAAAGGCCTTTGCCGCAAAAGTTCGGGCACAAGTTGCGGACGAAGTTTCCAAACTCAAATCAGAGCATAATATCACTCCAGGCTTGGCGGTTATTTTGGTGGGTGAAGACCCTGCCAGTGAAGTTTATGTGCGTAACAAAGGCAAGCAAACTGTCGAAGTTGGCATGAATTCCTATGAGCATAAATTGGACGCAAGCACATCTGAGGCTGATCTTCTGGCCTTGATTGACCAGCTTAACAATGATCCATCTGTGCATGGCATTTTGTGCCAATTACCCCTGCCCGATCATCTCAACGAAGATTTGGTGATCAACTCCATCGCACCTGAAAAAGACGTCGACGGCTTTCACATTTCAAATGTCGGTCTTCTTGGCACAGGTCAAAAATCCATGGTGCCATGTACGCCGCTTGGTTGTTTGATGATGTTGCGTGATCATCACGGTTCACTGTCTGGTCTCAATGCTGTTGTGGTTGGTCGTTCCAATATTGTCGGCAAACCAATGGCTAATCTCTTATTGCGCGACAGCTGCACAGTCACAATCGCACATTCTCGCACAAAGAATATCGAAGAGGTTTGCCGTGCTGCTGACATCGTGGTCGCCGCTGTCGGTCGCCCTGAAATGATCACTGGCGATTGGATTGGCAAAGGCGCCACCGTGATTGATGTGGGCATCAACCGAATTCCAGCGCCTGAACGCGGTGAAGGCAAAATGCGCCTTGTTGGTGATGTACATTTTGATAGCGCCAAAGAAGTTGCGGGCGCAATCACGCCTGTTCCAGGCGGTGTTGGTCCGATGACCATTGCTTGTTTGCTGGCCAACACTTTGACGGCTTGCGCACGTGCAAATAACCTTCCAGAACCTGAAGGTTTAACCGCATAAGGTTTTAAATGGGACTTATCGACGAGAATTGCGCAAAAAATCACTCTGAGCGGCGGCTCACAGATCAAGCTGAGATCGCCGCGCTTAAAGCTGAGCTGCATGCTGACTGGCAATTTACCGACGATGAAACGGCAATTATTCGTAAGTTTAAGTTCAAAAACTTCAAGCAGGCGCTTGAATGCGCCAACCTTGCGGGTGAAATGTCTGAGACACAAGGACATCACCCCGATATTTCTTTCGGTTGGGGCTATTGCCACATCCTCTATAAAACACATTCTGAGAATGGATTAACACGCCGAGATTTTATCTGCGCGGCCAAACTTGATCAAATTATGATGGCTTAGGCGCTTCGCCCACATCATCATCATCTTCATTCTCTGGACCAACTTCGCTGATATTGCTGTCAAACATGCCTTTCAGCGCCCGCTGATAGGCAAAACCAATGCCCATTAAGCTAATACCAAGCCCGATAAATGAGATTGCACGTAAGACGCCTTCGAGATGAGACATGTCGATGAGGAAGGCTTTTAAGACGACGACCAGAATGATCAGACCGGAAATCTTGCGTAACAATTGCTCGCGCCATCTGATGCCGAGATAGAGCACCACAATGCCGATCAGCAGCCAGACAATCGAATAGGTATAGTTTTCTGATTGTGTGACAGACGCATAGGCAATCTCAGTGCCATGATAGAAATGACGTATGGTCAAGTTGATCCAGAACGCTGCAAGAAGCGCGGTAAAGATAAGTGCCACCCATTGGTATATTTTGCTTTTATTATCTCGTCCCTGCCAAATAATGAGCCCGAAGAGGATGAATGGCAGCGCATAGGCATAGCCGATGAGATTGAAGATCAAGCCATCGCCCATATAGATATTTGTGCCGCCATATTGCCAATCCGCGAAGGGTGAGATCGGATTGAGCATGATAAACAGCGAAACCGCTCCCCAGGCCATGCCCAATATGCCTAAACCTTCAGCTGCCCATTTCAAAACACGTAATTGGCTTTGCCCTTCGCGTTGTGCCAATCGCGTGAAACCAAGCGAAAAAGCACCACCGATCATCACTAGTGTCGCAGAGGCCGCGAGTGCTGATCTATAACCTGCAAAATCAAAGGATGGATCAATGGCATGGAGCGCCAACATCGTGACGGTCATCACCATTGAGATGATTGCAACAGCCTGGAGCGCTTGCGCCCAAATATCATTCTTATCCTTGGTGGCGATATAGCTGGCAAAGATAAAGCCGAGCATGGGAATACCATATCCAAGCGCTAAGACGTTGAACAGTGGCGCTGCATCCGCAAGGACGATGTGATCAACGAATGGATCCCATAAGAGCCGCGCAATATACGGCAAAACTGCCAGAAGCGCGAAGATACGCAGGCTTTTAAGCGGATAACGCATATAAGTCAGCATGGTCGCAGCTGTGATGAGCCCGAGCGCGATCGTCAACCCTGCATCGCTAAAGATGATGGAAACAAAGGTTGCGGCCATAACAAGCGAGGCGATCAAACTCGATGCTATTGCTCCATCGCGACCTTCCAAGGGGTTTTCCGCATCTTTTGACAACACTCGATCCAGCCAATTAGCTTGGGCGTGGAATAGCGCAAATAAGATGACTGCGGCCATTGGCAATGTTCTTTGGAAGTAAACCCCACCATCAGCTCGGATGTAAATCGCCATAAACATCGCAACTGCAACGGTGGCAGCGACAGCGACAAGATAAGCGCGTGCTGTTGATCTTTTGGCAGCAAATGTAGCGCCAGCAAGCAACGCCAAAATGATCGCGCTGGCGATGGCGCCATAGGTTTCCATGCGAATTTCAAGCGATGCTTGAACTGATACATATTTGAAATGCGCCAAGAGGCTTGGAACGTTAAAGCCATATTGGAAATAACCGGTGCTTAAATCATAGATCCCGTTTTCATTGCCAAATTGGATCGTAGTAAAGCGCAAGACCCCAAGCACTGCCGGAATGAAAAGTACAAGTCGCAGAGATGGGAACGAATAGGTGATTGCCATTGGGGCGCCGAGCAGCAGGACGGTTTCCAACACTTCAACAAAGAGACTTTGATCCCAGCCGAGACGGTAAAGAACTGGCAAACACAGCGCTGACAGCGCAACAGACGGGATCCAATCAAAGGCCATATCTGTTTCAGGATTGCGGTCATGAACCGATATCACCAAAGAGATATGCGTTACGGCAATTGTCGCCAACAGATAAAGACCTGTTGTGATGGAATGCGCTTCGCCAAAGGCGCCATGCATGATGTTGCTGTAGATAAACATGGCAACAACGCTCGCCAGCGCGCACCAGAGCCAGCCGCGATACCAGGCGACATACATCGCGGCTATCGAAACTATGATGATGTAGGACGCCAGTACAGGCACATTGCCGCTATCGGAATTGACCAATACCGGGACGATATAGCTGGCTAAAAGACCGATGCTGGCAAGGATTGGACCATGGAGCAACGAAATCGCCAGAGATATCAATGCCAAAATTGCCAGAACAATGAAGGATAATGTTGGACCGATCAGTCCATAAAGTGCATGCGCGGCATAAACCGCCCCAAACATGATGAAGATCCCTGCACCGCTTAAGATCGCGGGAATATTGGCGTTTTCAAACCCAGCAAGTGAGAACCTGTCAGGACGCCGTCGTGTCCATTCACCCGCTAGCGCCAAGGCTAAACCGAACACAAATCCGAGCGTCGTCCGCGCACGTGGCCCTAATAGACCGGCATCTATTGAATATTTCGCCAGGTAAAGCCCGCCAATCGCCAGTGTTAAACCGCCAATCCAGATGCTGATTTTGCCGCCAATGGTGCTTTCGGTGTCGATCTTTGGTTTACGTGCCGGATCCGGCCCATCCGATAACACGTCCTCGGATGCTGCGATTTGATCACTGCTCCGTGCTGCCATCGCAGGCTCAGGGATATTTTCGTCGACTGCTGGAGCATCAGGCTCTGAGATCTCTTCAGCGACCCCATCATCATCAATTTCATCTTCAGATAAATCGAGATTGGGTTTCGTTTCTTCGGATGTTGAAGGATCAGTGGTCTCAGGCACCGCTTCAGCGGGTGCAGTATGGCCAGAGCTAGTTGAAACATCTACGGTTTGTAATAGGCGAATTTCGCGTTCCAGACGAGAACTTTTATCGCGCAGCCGACCTGTGCGCACGAAGGAAACAATGCCCAAAATCGACCCAATGAAAAGCGTCAATATCGCTGCAATGCCTAATAGAATAAAACCATCTTCGCCCATAAAGGTCCGCTCCGCTTAGCATTTTACGACCAGTTGAACGACGCTAGTATATCAAACAATCGGATGCAAACTATGCCAGCCGTTCTTGCTGCTTATTCAAGGTTTTTGTTAAAAACACCTATGGCAAGCGTGATAAACAGGATTTTATCAGCTCAAAATAGCCAATATCATCGACATCATCCAAGAAATTGACGTTTTTCGGCTTATCTGTGATGTTCCAGTAATCTGCAACCGTCATGCCCATTGTGAGCTCGCTTTCGGTCTCAATCTCAACATTGCACATGCGACCGGTGAACAATTCTGGCTGCAAAAGATATGCAATCACGCAAGGATCGTGAAGTGGTGCACCCTGCCATTGATATTTTTCCAAATCAAAGCGCTCGGAAAAAGATAGCATCTCCCCCACGGCGGTGGCCGATTTGGTGCCAATTCCATAAAACGCGTCAATTCTTGCTTTTGTGGAAAGCACTTTGTGGGTCACATCGAGCGATGCCATTGTGATTGGCACACCAGAGCGCATGACAATATCAGCGGCATGCGGATCAACATAGATATTAAATTCAGCAACAGGCGTAATATTGCCGCCTTGGAAATATCCGCCGCCCATCATAATGATCTCTTCGATATTCTTCGTAATATCAGGCGCTTTTTCAAAGGCTGTTGCAATATTGGTCAGCGGGCCCAAAGTGCAAAGCGTAATGTTATCCTCGATGGATTGGCGCAACGTTTCGATGATGAAATCGACACCGTGATGATCTTGAAGCTTTATGCTTGGATCAGGCAAATCTGGCCCGTTCAGTCCAGTGTCCCCATGTACATGTTCAGCGGTGACAAGTTTACGTTTTAAAGGCTGATGGCATCCAGCATAAACTGGGATATCTTTGCGATCCGCCAGTTCAACAACCTTTAGCGCATTGATCGCATTTTGCTTCAGCCCAACATTACCGGCAACAGCAACAATGCCTAATATATCAAAGGCTTCCGGCGAAGCGAGTGCCATTAATATGGCTACGGCATCATCCTGCCCGGGGTCAGTGTCGATTATAATTTTTCTCGGTGTCATGGATATGCCGCGCCTTAACTGAACTTTTATCTAAATATTTAACAATGTATACATTATTCTTGTAGGTATACTAACATTTTTTAGCAGAACTATAACAGTGGATATGTATCCACAATTAATTATTTTGTTAAAGTCTTATCTAATGCATCACTTTAGAATATTTCGCCTCACATCGGACGGTGAGAGGTTAAATTTTTCTCGAAATGCCCGCGAAAAATGCGCCGAGCTTGCATAGCCAGTCGCCAGCGCAATATCTGTAATGGACAATGTGGTTTGCCGCAGGAAATGATTGGCTTTATCCAGACGCAAATCTTTGTAAAATGCCATTGTGCTGACATTCATTTTGTCTTGGAACTGGCGATTTAACTGGCGTTCACTCAAATTTACGGCTTTGGCAAGCTGCTGGAGGGTGAGCGGTTCAGCATAGTTGTTTTGCATTGCTTCAATCGCAGTAATCACCGCACTATTATTGATACCATATCGCTCAACCAACCCCGATCTTTGAGGGCTTTCGCCTGGGCGGATATCTGTATGCAATAACCAGTCGGACACTTCGCGCGCGAAAGATGCACCATGATGGTGTGAGATTAGCGCATGCATCATGTCAACGGATGCTAAACCACCCGCACATGTGAGGCGATCTCGATCAAACACATAGAGCGCCTTTTCAAGCAATATGTCGGGTGAATTTTGGGCAACCATGTCCGCATAATGCCAGTGAACAGTCATGCGTCGATCAGCCATAATACCTGACTTTGCCAACATTACTGGGCCGCCATCTACCCCGCCAATCATCACATTTCGACGTGATAAATGCCGCAACCACTGTAGCAATCGCGGGTTATCATAATCATGCGAGACATCTCCACCAATCACGATGAGCAAATCAAAATCAACTTGCTCCCCCGGATACGCATCTGCTTTGAAAATCGCACCATCTGAGCTGACTGACTGCGCGCCAACGGCTGGTAAATTGCGGATATCATATAATTCTTTGCCGGATATTTTGTTCGCAGATCGCAACGGTTCTTTCGCCGCGGCATAAGCGATCAAAGCGAATCCATTTATCAACAAAAACCCTACCCGAAAGGGGCGGTCTAATTTGGCAGATATGTCCATAATGGATTCTATTATGACTATATTAGGCTAACCACAAGCCTATAAATGACAATGTTTTGGTTTCCGGTTAAATATTCAAACATCACCAAACTGATTCCTCAAAGCGCGTTCCATTCCAAATTATGATCAAACACATCCCCTATTCCGGCGACTATAATATTCAGGATCAACGCGATCAGGATATGTCAGAAAGATTATGTCATCTGATAGAAACGGAAGACTTGGCTTTTTCAAAGAAATTGTTGACCGGCCATGTGACGGCCTCGGTGTTTTTGATCAATAAATCACGCGATAAGGTTCTGTTGACCCATCATGCAAAACTTCAAAAATGGCTGCAGCTTGGTGGTCATTGTGATGGGATTAAAGACCCGTTTTTTAACGCCCATAAAGAAGCTTACGAGGAAAGTGGGCTTAGCCGAATAGATCCGGTTAGCCGGGTGATTTTAGACATCGATATTCATCCTATACCTGAACATAAAGGCGTGCCAGCACATTACCATTATGATGTGCGATATTTGTTTGAAGCGGATGAAAATGAACCGCTCAATATCTCTGATGAATCGAATGATTTGAAATGGGTGCCGCTCAACGGGCTTGAAACCTATAACGATGACCCGCGGCTTGTGGTGATGCGCGACAAACTTGATGCATTCATCGCGCAGAACACCTAAATTCTTGGCTTAGTCGTAATAAATCTCGTTATCGTCGAGATAAACATTCGACGCATCACAAATGTCGATATCGATCGGATCATCAACCGTTTCACCACCATCATTGGTGAGCCAGCCCACGGCAAACGTTTGATCGCAAGCACCAGTATCTGCGATGAATTCAACCTCAGTGCCCTCACCCGGTTCAATGGCTACATCACCACCAAGCCAATTGTCACTCCAGCCAGAACCATCATTGGTATAAAAACCGACGATAACGTTGTTATCCGTGTTGTTATAAATCGTGAAATAGCCCTCAGCGCCCGTTCCCGCTTGCGCAATGGTCGATGCCAGTGCCAAAGTTCCCGCAATGAGTGATGATTGAATGAATTTCATTATTCGCCCCGTTTTCGTTAAATTTTTTGCTATTAAACATGAAGCCAATTGCAGGAGAAATATTCGATAATAGTTGATACCGACTATTTTTGAGACCGGAAGTGACAAATTGTCATCTCGCAACTTGAGGATTGCAGACTACATTAAGGCTTCACCTTTCGGAGCATTCAATGAACATGAAATTCCTCATAGCGGCCTTTGCCGTAATCCTTGCAATGGGCTCGGTCGCCGTGCGTGTTGTGTTGGATACACCGAGTGCCTTTGCCGAAAGTCAAAGCACCAGCACCCAAAAGCATGCAGCTGAACATAATCATGAACAAGAGCATGAGCACGGGCACGAAAAGATCGGCCCCATGTATATGCTCGGCGATTTAGCAATTGAAAATGTTGTCGCCCGCGAAACCGTTCCTGGCGCAAAGGTTGGTGGTGGTTATCTCATCATCACAAACAACGGTGGAGAAGCTGACACCTTCGTCTCTGGTGCAACCGATATTGCTGACGAGTTGCAGATCCATGAAATGAAAATGGAAGGTGATGTGATGAAAATGCGCCAGCTGGAGCAAGGCATTGTCATCGAGCCTGGCGCCTCGGTGACATTAAAGCCCGGCGGACTGCATATCATGTTCATGTCACTTCAGTCTCCATTGGAGAAAGATGCAAGTTTTAAAGCGACATTGAACTTTGCCAAAGCTGGTTCGATTGATGTCGAATTCAAGGTCATGGACACAAAACATTTCATGACGCAGCACAGCCATTCCCATTGATTGTGCTCTGAAGCTGCCAATATTTTTTTACTTATGACGTGATATCGAATGGCATGATTTTACCGTCGCGATAGATCATCATCCGTACAATCCCATCAGCTTCGCTGACCAAACGGTCGCAAACTTGCTGAGAAGCCGCATGCTCATTATTAATCGCAACAATCACATCACCAATTCTAAGACCGGCAGAATAAGCTGGCGAATGCTTTTCAAGCTCATTGATAACAACACCACTGATCCGCTCGGGTAAATTGTCATCCTCGGTTATAGCGCGAATGCCTGCGCCAAGCGCCGCAAGCCCAGCAACGGGAGACGGGTCAATCAAGCGGGCTTCTAACTCGAGCGAGGCGAAATCCTGTGCTTCGCGTTTGTAAGTAATTTCTAGCGGGGTCCCAGCTTCGCTCACACCGATCCAGGTGCGCAATGATCTCGGCGACTTCACATATCGCCCGTTAAATCCGGTAATCACATCACCCGGTTTCAAGCCAGCAAGATCCGCGGGTGAACCTTCTTCCACGCTCACAACAGTCGCGCCATCCCAATGATCAATGCCAACACGATCAGAATCTTCTTCTGACACGCTATCAAGCGTTACGCCAATAGCACCACGACGAACAACGCCATACTGAGCCAATTGTTCGGCCACTTGCATGGCAACTTGTGACGGGACAGAGAACCCAATGCCGATATTGCCGCCAGACTGCGATAAAATAGACGTGTTGATGCCAATCAGATGCCCTTGGCTATCAAGCAACGCACCGCCGGAGTTGCCGGAATTGATCGCAGCATCAGTTTGAATAAAATCAAACAGACCCTGATCGCCCGTTGAGCGCCCTAACCCGCTTATAATGCCGAAGGTGAGCGTTTGCTCCAGGCCAAGCGGGTAACCAAGGGCAAAAACGATATCACCAACACGAGAATTATCAGAATCAGCAATTGTAATTTGGTTCTTGATGACACCCTGTACTTTCAGCACAGCGATATCAGTCGGTGCGTCTTTTCCAATAAGCTCAGCATCTATCCACCGACCATCGGACAATTGAATGCGGAAATGTGTGCCATTGGTAACCACATGGGAATTGGTGAGAATGAGACCTTGGTCTTTATCAATCACCACACCTGAGCCGATGGATTGTGGCCTGATTTCGCCATCTTCGCCCAATGCGCCGTTTTGGATGAACACAACAGATTTAAAGGCTGGTTCGAGTGCCGGCGCGAAGCTAAATTGATTACGATTTTGGTCAAAAGGAAGTGCGGACGCACCTAGTTGCGCTGATGCAGGATTCACCGTTGTGACCGTCTGCAAGCTGAAAGCCATGGCTGACATCATCAATAATGCATATAGTTTGCGTCTCATATTCAACACCTTCCTTATGCAATTCATCCGATGGCAGTTTAGAAATTCAACTTTAATCTTAACCTATGTCTATCCTATTATTACGCATCGAAATCACTGCGATTGATCTTAAATTTAAGTGTAGTGCGCAATCGCTGAAGATGCACATCAACTTCAAACGCGTTTTTGTGATGAGTTTGTGAGGTGTTGAAAAATTAGAAGATCAGCGCAAAGACAACTGAGCCGAACACATAGAGCACCATGGCAACAAGTGGCGCCAGAACGACGAAGAAGAGCACCGGAGACCAGCGGTTAAAACCGCGGATACGGCGTGTCCACGGTCCAACCTGTCCGTTGATGAGCATGGTCCGCTCTCGAACAAACAAGTGAAGAACAATTAGCAAAACGCCAATCAACAATATGATGTGCATATATTCAGCCCTGTTCTGCGCCCATTATTTCCCAAGATTGGTTCAAGAATCTTAGATGTCATTAAAGTGTCATTATTGCCCAAGATAGGCTGATTTGCCAAAATTTCAAATAAAACTATGCGTTATCGCAAAAATTTGATGAACACATGTGCTTATTCCAGGGGTTTTTACCTGGTGTGACGGTAAAGAGTAACCACGTCTGTAATCTAAAAATCTGGAAAATATGATCTGTCCGACAAAATCTCTTTTAGTCGACGTGCCTCAGGTGACGGGAGGCTATCTCGCATTATGGTTCGAAGTGTTACGACGCCAAATGTCATGTTTGGACATATTCTCACCAGACGACCAGCATCTAAATCTTGCTGAACTGACAACTTGGTCGCTAAGGCACAGCCCAATCCCTGTTTTGCAAAAGCGATAGCAGCTTCACGATTGGCGACGGACATATGCTTTACAGGATGCAATGACAGCGGTCGGGTGGAATTTGGCAAAAAGGAGGTGATCCATTCTGTACTGCCAGGCGCTTTAAGATAAATGGTTTCAATCGTAAATTCGACATCATTTACACTTGGCTGAACGACGGGATGCTCCCGTGCCACCAATACCAAATCCAGGCAACCAAAAACCGTTCCGTTATGCATATCGATATCAGGTCTTGTGGGACAATATTCCGCCCTGATTGCGATATCATAGGAGCTGTTGTCTAAATCAACCAATCGATCACTGGCATCGATATTGAGTGTGACATCCGGGTAAAGCGAGCTGAAATCTGATATATATTGTGGCAACCAGTGAACCACCAATTCAGCAACCATCGTGACACCCACAGTGCCGTTTAAGTTTTGATTTTCATCAGAATTATCAAATGCTGAAATTGCCGCATCCATCATTCGACTTGCATCTTTGTAGACCCGTTTACCCGCATTTGTGAGCGTCAAACTCCGCGTGGAGCGGACGGCTAAAGTTACGTTTAATTCTGCTTCTAATTCTGACAAAGCCGCTGATAGAACGGGCACCGATAAGCCAAGCCTTTGCGCGGCGCCTCGGATAGACCCGACATCGGCAATAGCCTCAAAATAAGCGAGCCGGCGGAGGGATTGGTGTGAAATTGATCGCATCATTGTTCTGTTTTTCAAAATAGTACATTTTATATTTCTGTACTACAATAAAATAACGTGATGTGCAAATTGGTCATATTCGAACTAACTTGACCAGGAGACCCCCTATGAATACTCAGTTATCCCGCCGTCATTTCCTCGCAGCCACTGGCACCAGCTCAGTTGCAGCAGCAGCTGCAATGATGACCACAGCATCTACAAGCGTGGCAAATGCATCAGGCCATTCTGTTAAAAACGCCACGCTCGTTTCAATTGAAAAACCTGCTGGCAAATCCCACACATTTGTCACCAACAATGACGGTCGCGTCACCATTCAGATATTAGAAGGTCCTGATGGACTGATCATGGTTGATGCAGGGGATGCTGCAGAATATTCGCTTGAAGCACGCACTTTTGCGGAAGCGATCGGAAAACCAATTAAAGCAGTTTTGTTAAGTCACGATCACCCCGACCATACTGGCGGGCTTCTTTCCTATTCGGGCCTGCCAATTTTCACAACGTCTGGCATTTTGTCAAACATCCAAAACGGCCCCTTCCCGAAACCAGATAATTTGGCTGAAGTGTCTGCTTTAAATGACGCTGAAGTTAGTTTTGGTGGTCTTAATCTTCGCATCCACACCTATAAAGACGCAGAGGCTGCCGAACAAATCGTTATTGAAGCGCCTGAAATGGGTACCGCCATTTTGCAGGATTTGGTCTATAACAACGCGTATTTCTTCCCAGGGATGAACCGATCAAACTGGATTGATGTTCTGAGCGATCTTAGAAGCAAGCTTGACGTTAAAACGTTATTAGTCGGGCACGGCTACCCCTCGTCTCAGGGCGAGCTCACAGCAGCAATTGACTATTTGAACGAATATAACGCCATGGTGGCAGCATCGTCTGGACCAGACGAATTGGTCATGAAAATGAAAGAGCGTTGGCCCAATCGCATGGCCAAAGGCATTTTAGACCTACAAGGATTTGCTTTCCGTTGATGGCCGGGCAAGTTCATAGCGAAAACTCGCTTTCATAATCTCCAAAAGAGGCCTCGTAATAGAAATATTGCGGGGCCTTTTCACAGTTCACTCACCTTCACGCTGGCGTTTGAGCAGATCTTGAATTGTAATGCCTTCATGGATCGCCATCATCACCTCTTCTATACGCCGTTGCTCTGTCAGCGGAGTTTTTGCTGATAACACGTGATGTGCAAACATTCGCTTCTTTCCCGCCGTGAATATGTCCCATTGCGCCTGAGCCTTATCGTCTTGATTCAGTGCCATTTCCAAACTCTCAGGCATTTCGACATAATCCTGATCATCAATCCGAAAGCGCATCTCAACTTCATCGCCAACATCAAATCCAGTATTTATCTTGATCTGCGGCGAGACGATAAAATAGCGCCTTCCATCGCCAACAGGTATCCAGGCTCCCCGGACAGGTAGATCAGCTATTTCAGCTTCAATGCGTAAGCGAGGATATTCTTTGAATGGCAGCTCATTTTCAAAATGCGGCGGCATAAAAAGCACCTTATAGGTTACAACGCGCGATTTACCCACGCCATGCGTTGTGATTTTGCCAACAAAACCATGCGTAAAATAGCTCATATTGGATCCATTAGGCCTTGTTATACCTCGGTTGTAAGATCGACATCCAAAATTTAGAACACCCATTTAGTCTCGTAATAGGACTACATTTAATTTGCTCATTTGATTTTAATCTCTATACACATGCAGTCCATCAAAATCTGCTTTTCCAATATCAAACCCGGCATGCCTGAGACCTGCATAAGCGATTGATATGTGAAAGATCATATTCGGTAGAGCAAATTTGGTAATATAGTCTTCAGCACTCTGATGAAGTTCACCTTCACCTGCATTATGAGTGACAGATGCCCTCGCCTGTTCAGCCGTTATGGGCTGAATGACACATCGAACCTCTTCCACATATGCAAGAAGCGTTGCGCAAGTCTTATCCTCCGGAATTTCAGGTATGTCGAGTTCCGCAGGTGGGCATAAGGCTCTTGCTGCAAATTTGATTGCAACCGCAAAATTAAAACCTGTGTCCAGCATATCTTGCGCGAGTTTGACCTCAAGATAACGCGCAGCATCAGGCTCATCTTTTAGCCGGTTGAGAATATGTTCAATCCGCAAAAGATAATATTTCACAGAGCCCACCACCGCATTTGATAATTCATCTGCCATTTTCTCTCCCGCACCATCACTTAATTTTGCCGTATTTCATTTCGATAACTCTCGGAACAAACGCCACAAATCGTTTGCAAAAAGGGAGCCACAACATGTCCGCCACATTCAATCCAATTCCATTTGATCAGAAGAAGCGCATCCGCATATTACAGCTATTTGGCGTGATCGCTATTGCATCTTTGTTGTTTTCCAAGCCTGTTTGGGTCGATGACCAACCGGTTCGAGAAACCTTGAAATTTACCGGTTATCTTTTGGTTTTTATCTGCGTATTTGGCAGGCTATGGAGCATTTTATATGTTGGCAACCGCAAAAATACTGCGCTCGTGACCACGGGCCCTTATTCGATGACACGCAATCCACTTTATGTCTTCTCTGTGTTGGGTGTCATTGGCATCGGTCTAGCTTACGGTTCTTTGATGGTTGCAATTATTCTAGGCGGTTTCAGTTACCTCGTCTTTATGTTGACTGCGCAAAAAGAGAGCGAATTTTTAAAGAATAAATTTCAAGACCAGTATCGCGCTTATGCAGCTGCTACGCCAATGTTTTGGCCAGATTTTCGCACCTATAAAGATGGTGGAGAGACAACCTTTTCGCCAAGGGCGCTATTTAAAACCTTTCTTGATGTCTTGATATTTGTTCTTGCATTGCCTGTGATTGAAGGCCTGGAATTCATGCATGAAAGTGAGCAAGTACCAATCCTCATGTCGCTTTATTGATGGGGTTTTCAATTTCCATATTCCTAAAAAATTAGATTTTTTTTCTTGATCGTTAAAAATTTACCATAATGGCTAATCATATTTTTTAAATTATTCAATTAGCGTCCATTTTCAGAAAATTTGCGGGATCACAATCAACCTTATGGAGTTGAAACGATGACCTGTGGATTGAATTCACTTAAAGATATGTTGCGCAATACAAGCGGGAACTTTGCAATGTTTTCCGCACTCATTGCTCCTATATTACTCGCTGCCGGCGGAATTTCGCTAGATGTAACCAATAAATTGTCACTCAAAGAGCGCATGCAAACTGCGGCCGACGGCACAAATTTAACCGTAGCCAAGCGTTTATCATCCGGAGAACTCAGCATGGACGATGCTGAAGAATTTGCGGTAAACTATTTAAGTTCTCAATTGACGGCATTTAGCGATCGATATGCGGAACTGACATTCGAAGTCTCTGCCGATATTGAAGAAGTCGTCAACGAGAATATCACCACATGGAACCTAGCCTTAAATGTGACCGGCGGATTTCAATCCAACTCACTCCTGGCATTCCTGACCGATGAATTTATGACCGTTTCTGTCAATTCGGGCTCAACAACGAGTAACGAAGAGCTGCAAGGGGCATTTTCGATGTCGATCGTGATTGATGTATCAGGCTCTATGGCTTGGCCAACAGATGAAGCGGTCGACATGCAAGATATTCTTGATGAAAGCCGTGGTAATGCTGGACGCGTGAGCGCAAGCATTTATGAAGCGTATGAAGTTTATGGCCTGAGCGAAGAACAGATCAAATATATTTTGCAGAATTACAGTGTCAAAGACTGTTGGAAAATGGAAGATTCCTATGATCTGCGCGTTGCATTCCTCGAGGACATAAACGAACCGACGTCAACTGACGCTGACATTGCTTACAATTATTGCTATCACCCCGCTTATGCTGCCAAAAAGGCTGATGCTGATACCATCATTGCAAACTGGGATTCTGTGTTTGACAATATCGACGCGTCAAAGATCCGCTTATTAAAAAATGCTGCATCCAATATGCTTGACCAGATGGCAGCGGCTGACCCTGAAGAACAATATGTTCGGACGGGTTCTGTGACCTATCATAGCGAAATGGATGATCAGACAGATCTCGCATGGGGCATTTCTGAGACAAAGAACTTTATTAATGATCTTAAAGCGAACGGCGGAACATCATCGACGGATGCCATGGATTGGTCATATGACAAACTCAAACTCTCCGACGGTACCGAGATCAATGAACACGCGCAGAAAAATGGCCAAATCCCTGATCGCTTCATTGTCTTTATGACCGATGGAGAAAACAACTACGAAGCCGATGATACATCGACCAAAGTGATTTGCGACAATGCAAAAAATGATGGCATCATCATTTACACTGTGGCATTTGCAGCACCCGAGGATGGACAGAGATTATTAGAATATTGCGCAACATCTTCGGAACATTATTTTGAGCCTGAAACCGCCAGTCAGCTGATTGAAGCGTTCGAATATATCGGCCGGAAAACCACCAATACACCGACCCGATTGACCATGTAACGGTTGCATCAAATCGCTGCGGATTTAAATAACAGGCTCTTCTAGCCTGTTATTTTTTTGTCCCAAAATGAAACTTTAGCAAACATCGAAGCGGCCCGCGCAGTGCTTATAGATCTCTACCTTCCGATATTTAACTGACGGCTGAACGATCCGCATGTTGCGCTTCATCAACATCGATATAAAAATCCTCTAAGCTTCTGATTTTAGTTGATATATTTCAAATGCAACACCTTTGAAAAACGCACAGTGAAGCGGCTTGATCACCCCTCAAAATACAACTCAAAACCGCTAAAATTCGACATAAATGCAACCATTTATCCTTATCAAATATCCACTCTTTTGAATTATTTTGGCTGGTTAAGGGCAAAGTCCGCAATCAATCCAATGGAGTTGAAATTGAAAATAAAACCTAAAATCTTACGTGATTTTTACAATCACCAAAGCGGGAGTTTCGTCACGGTCGCAGCGATTTTAACTCCGGTGCTATTTATCGCCGGTGGGATGGCGCTGGATATCGCCAACTCAACCTCTTTAAAAGAGCGCATGCAAGCCTCCGCTGACAGTGTCAGCTTGGTGGTGGCAACGCGCATGGCAGCTGGTGAACTCGAGCTGTCAAATGCCGAAACCTTTGCGGAGAACTTGCTATCCGCGCAGATGGCAACGTTCAATGACCGCTATACGGAACTCAACTACAGCTCAAATATCGATGTCGATGAAATCGTCGATGGCAGCGTCACAACGTGGAATGTATCCATTGCCGCAACAGCCAATATCAAGTCCACTGGCTTATCATCTATCATCGGTCAAGATCGCATAGATGTCGCGATCAATTCGGCGTCGACAACCAGCAATGAACAAGTGCAAGGCGCGTTTTCAATGAATATCGTCGTCGATGTATCGGGTTCGATGTATTGGCCAACCGATGAAGCGCAGGCAATCCAAACCATTCTCAACGAAGATCGCGGTGATGCCGCCCGTATCAGCGCCAATATCTACGAAGCGCATTACGTCTATGGCCTAAGTGAAACACAGATCCAGTTTATCATCGGCAATTACGACACCGATGATTGCGATGATGTGGCATCATCCAACAGCGATCGCGTGGCATTTTTAAATAGCATTGGCGAATCGCCATCCACAGACAGCCAAACAGCTTATAATCTGTGTTATGGACCGGCATATGCGGGCGAAAAAAACGATGCGCTTGATATTCTCGATCATTGGGATGAGGTTTTTGCCAATGTCGACGCGTCAAAATTGCGTCTGTTAAAAACCGCAGCATCAACCATGCTCAACCAAATGGCAGCTGCGGATCCAGAATCAAAATATGTCCGCACAGGTGCGGTGACCTATCAGAGTTTTCAGGATGAAGACATCGATATCGCTTGGGGTGTGAACCACACCAACACCTTTATCGAAGATCTGTCCGCAGGCGGTGGCACATCATCAACCGATGCAATGGACCTTGCCTTTGATACGCTCAAACTCGCTGATGGCGCAGAAATCTCCGTCCACCAAGCGGTCAATGGTCAGATACCAGAACGCTTCATTGTGTTTATGACCGATGGGTCGAACAATCACAATTATGATGACACCTTAACCCAGGCCATTTGCGATCAAGCCAAGAACGATGGAATTGGCATTTTCTCCGTGGCATTTGCAGCGCCGGAACGCGGGCAAAACTTGCTCAGCTATTGCGCAAGTTCAGCGGGTCATTATTTCGAGCCGGAAACCGCGGATGAGCTAATAGCCGTATTTGAATATATCGGCGACCACACCACTAAGACATTGACACGATTGACAAATTAATCAATCGCCTCAATTTACAAGACAAACAGATAACGGTTCGCCAGGCCCGTTATTTTTTTGCCTGAATACGCCCCATTCCAAAAAAAGCTGCAATATGGCGCTGGTTTGTCTTGATTGCATTTCTCAACAACGTTTATCGCACGTACGAGTTTATTAAGACGTCCAATATAATTTAGGTCTAAGAAAGGGAATTAGTCGTTGTGACCTGCTGTTTTCAGACCAGAAAGACAGACCATAAAATTCATCACATAACCTTGTTTTATTTGTTGGAATGTAAATCGACTTTACAACGGTTTTGCTGCTCAATGTGTTTTGAATTTGCACGATATGAGCCAGAGTTGAATCATTACCTCTGATTGAAATCGAAACTTTATTACGAGATCGTTTCGACAGAGAAATACCTGCCCATCCTATTCTACTTCCCTTTATAGTTACGCAACCGGTCGTGAAATTTTCTATCATTTGTTGATATATTGAGGCCAGCTTCATTTATAACTAGCGCTTCTTGAACCAAAGAAAGCGTGTAGCTCCGCTTAAGAAAAGATAAGTTTCGGCACCAACGGCGAAATCGAGCATTTGCTCCAACCTAAGCACAAATCAAGATTTACTCTCGTTACTTGTAATATAGGACTGAATTTTAAGCATATTTTTTTGTATACAATTTATATACAAAATTAATACATGTTAATCTAATACATTTCAACTATTAGTATTAATTCCATTTTATGGAACATACGCAACTGTAACTCGGCTGACAATCTGGTTGGCGGAGTGGCTGAAACACTGGGGCTTGAAATATGCATTTTGAAGTTGAAAGATCTGATTTATCAGCAGCGAGTATGGAGGCTGATCAGCTGCTTGATATACTACGCACATCAAAGTCGGATAAAAATCTACGTTCTTTTTTTCGTCATCCTGACTTTTTAGAAGTATTGCTTATCATAATTAAACTTGATGGAGACCCGAGATTTGGGTTGGGATCTTATATTGAAATGATCAATAAAAGATCCATTAGTCATCTGTCTGTTGCCAATTTTATTCGGGACGAAATTGAATCAGGACGCTTACTCATTTCAGAAGGAAATAAAAAAAGCAGAAAGACCTTAGTGGCATCTAAATCTACTTTATCTGCGCTTGCTCGATTATTTGATGGGATGAATTTTCCGCAAGACAAAATTGCTTAAATTGGTTCTCAAACATCTAAAATAGAATACTACTTCATTTTAAAATCGCAAAACTGGGTTGGGTCGCACCCACAACCAGATAAGTCAAAAAAACCTTTGTCAGCGGACACAAACTTGCGACAAGTAAGTTACCATTTACCGATCTGTATACCGCTACTTCCCTCACCTGCTCTTACACCTAAAACATGCTCATCCGTCATCGTAACTCTGTTCTTACGGTCCATTAAACGACGCGCCAAAATATCGTACATCTCCGCACGTTTATCAGCATGCTCTGGCGACAAGCCCAAGTCATGAAATTCATTAGGGTCATCAATTAAATTAAAGAGCTGCGGTGGGAAGCCTTTGAAATAGACATATTTCCATTCCTCTGTTCGGACCATATAGCCCCTCGCTTCCGACGCACCTAAGTTCAATGTTTCGCGTGCTTGATAAAACGCATAATCAATTTCGGAGAAGACCGATTTTCGCCAATTTTCTTGTGTTTCGCCCTTCAACAATGGCATCAGAGAATGTCCTTCAAGACGATGATTTGCTGGTGGCGCACCGGCTGCTTCCATGAAGGTTGGAACCAGATCAATGGCTTCCACCATGGCCTCTGATGCTGTGCCTCTAGTTGCATCTGAACAGGCGCGTGGATCATAGACAATCATTGGTACACGTACTGATTCTTCGTGGAATAACTCTTTCTCACCCATCCAGTGATCACCGAGATAATCACCATGATCAGACGTTACAACAATCATGGTTTCTTTGTCTTTTCCGGTTTCCTCCAGCCAATCAAATAACCGTCCAAGATGATCATCGATCTGTTTAATAAGACCCATATAGGCAGGTAAAACCGTTTCCCGCACACCCGGCGTTGAGAATGTTTCACTGACTTCCATAGTTTGAAATGCGCGCATCACCGGGTTGATGCTATTGGCATGTCTTTCACTCTCGTCTCGGTTTGCCGGTTTAAAGGTCTCTGGGCCATACATATTATGATATGGCGCTGGTGCCATATATGGCCAATGTGGCTTGATAAAACTTAAATGGCAGAGCCACGGCTTATCCCCCATTTCGGTTATGAATTCCATGGCGCGGTTCGTCATATAAGCGGTTTCAGAATGTTCTTCTTTGATACGCGCTGGGAGTGATGAATGCTTAAGCTCCCAACCTGACAAAATTTCGCCATTGGGACCCTCAGCAGAATTGGCATAATCATTCCACGGATTTTCGCCTTCATACCCCAATGCATTGAGATAGTCGTTATAGCGCAATTTTCCTCCCCGCAGACGCAAACCCGGCGTTGGGTGTAACCCATCGTCACGCTCATAAGGATCAAAACCGGGCTCACCGATTAAACAGCCCAATTCTGTTTCCATATTAAGCCCAAGGCGCGCCATGCCTTCCTTATCGGGGGTCATATGGGTTTTACCCACGACGGCTGTCGTCACACCTAATGGGCGCAAATAATCACCAAGCGTTAATTCCCCAATTGGAAGAGGCACTTTGTTCCACGTCGAGCCGTGACTGAATACTGTTCTTCCTGTGTAAAAAGACGCGCGCGACGGTCCGCATACGGGTGACTGAACATAGGCACGATCAAAGCGCACGCCTTTGGCTGCAAGCTTATCGATATTGGGCGTATCCAGGTGCGGGTGGCCATAGCATGACAGGTAATCCCATCTGAGCTGATCGGCCATAATAAAGAGAATATTTTTAATGTTTTCAGTCATAAATCACCTAGAAACGTCAGGCAGAAAAGTTGCTATGGAAGGGAAGAAGAAGACAAGTAGCAACCCAATAAATAATGCAAAGATATAAGGAACAACACCGCGGAAAATATCGAGGAGCCGCACATCTGGTAAAACCGATTTCACCACAAATGCATTCATGCCAATGGGTGGTGTAATCAAGCCAATTTCTGTGACCAATACGATGATGATCCCAAACCAGATCATATCAACGCCGAGTATGGATACCGCAGGCAAAAACACAGGAACTAACAGAACCACAATCCCGATTGATTCAAACACCATGCCCATGAGCAACGCAATTAAACAGATGAAGGCGACCAATTGCATGGGTCCCATTTCCCATTCATCGACAAGGTCCAAAAGGTCATAGGGCATGCCGGATAAATTGATAAATTGCGCAAAAACCACGGCACCAAACAACACAATGAAGATTTTAGATGTCGTAATTGCTGCCTCAACCAAACAGCTGCGCCATTCTTGATATGAGCGTAAATAACCCCGCATATAAGCAATGACTGCTGCGCCAAATGCGCCGATACCAGAGGCTTCCGTTGCTGTGAATACACCACCATAAATGCCGCCCAAAACCACAACAAACAAAATAAGGACCGGAAGCGTTCCGCGGACCGCCTGTTTTTTACGTTCAGGATCCAGATCATCTGCATCGGGCGCAGAACTGGGGTCACGATAGACCGTGACCATCACTGCTAACAAAAACAACAACACCAGCAAAATGCCCGGCAATATGCCCGCAATGAACAAAAGACCAATATCCTGTTCTGCGGTGATACCATAAATGACAAGCGGCACAGATGGGGGGATCATAATGCCGAGCGTACCGCCGGCGGCAATCGTCCCTGAAGCCAAAGTATCCTTATATCCAAATCCCTTCATTTGCGGCATGGCGACCTTTGACATCGTGGCAGCCGTTGCCAAGGTTGATCCGCACACGGCTGAAAAGCCACCGCACGCAATCACCGTCGCCAGCGCCAATCCACCTTTAAACCGTCCCAACGCTGCATAAGCTGCATCATAAAGGTCATCGCTGATATTGGCCCGATACACGAAAATTCCCATAAGGATAAACAGCGGGATCACAGAAAGATTATAATTCTGCGCGTCTTCTGCGACCTGTTGCGCCACCATGGCTAGCGACGCGCCCATACCCCGCTCGAGCGCGAAGCCTACAAACCCAACCATGAGCGTTGCAAAGCCAACACGAAAGCCGAAGAAGCAAAGCCCAATGAGGGCTGCAAAACCTAAAAGCGCTGTGATCATGTTTCAGCTTCCGAATGACGTAGGTCTTGGAATTTAAAGAAAATACCAAGCATTTGAGACACGACGCTGATAAACGCTAAAAACGCAATTGAACCTGTAACGTAATAAAGCGGCATTTCCAGCACCACAGTTAAAGACTTTAACTGATAAGATTCCACGGCATGTTCGAATAGAACGATCACAATGAGCATCATTGCTGTGACAGAAAATGCTTGAATGATGATCTCATAAACAATTGGTTTGAATAACTTTTTGGTCGGATCAACAAATAATTCCACCATGATATGCTCATCACGCGCATTGGTGACGCCAAGACCAGAGAAAATTGCCAATGCCAAAAGTGCTGAAATCATTTCAGACGCTCCGAAGATCGGTTTGTTTAAAATATATCTGCCGATGACATCAGCAAAGGTGAGAAGCATCATGATCAGGATCACAGTGCTTGAAAATGTCTCAAGCGCTGTAATCGATCTGGAAAATAACCTTCGGAAACGTCCAGAACCTTGAAGGTCTTCGGTCATTGATTAAGTTCCGCCAATCGCTTTTTATAAAATTCAAGCGCTGCGTCTGCATCAATCCCTGCAGCATTGGTCTTTTTAAGCCATGCCGCTGTGATAGGTTTTGCGGCATCCATAAAGGCGCTTTCAAGACCCGGGTCAGCATCAACAACCGTGATATTCAACTCATCAAATGTCTCGTAGACACCTGTGCTCACGCTGTCCCAAGTTGCGGATGCAACCATGCCGACTTTTTCCTGACTAATCCCGCGAATAGCTTCTTGATCTTCAGCCGAGATTTCCGCCCATTTGTCTTTGTTCACAACAAATGAGAACGATGTCGTATAAAGCGGCTTGGTAAATTTGGTCATCGATTTCGAATATGGAACGACTTGGAATGCTTTGATCGCATCACCGCCAAGTCCCAAATGCGCGTCGACCACCCCACGTGAAATGATTTCATTGGATTTAACCGCTGGTGAGGACACAACTCCCGCCCCTAACGCTTTACCAATATTTGCAAGCGGCCCAGGTAAAGCCCAAACCTTACGCGATGTGAAATCCTCTAATGTGACGACGGGTGTATCCGTTGTTGAAAATAATCGACCCGGGGTGATCACCCATTGGGCTAATAATTCCACTGTATCAAATTCATCAGGATAGTATTTTAAACGCGTTTCCCACGCAGCTTGCGTCATTGCTGGCCCGTTAAATGCACCCACAAATGGCTGCATAGCTGTCAGCGCGCCATTCACACGATTGCCGATCAGACCGTTAAATTGAACTGCGGCATCGACAATGCCTTTCTCTACTGAGCCTAATTGTTCTGGTGGTGGCGCGACTGATTTTGGCGGAATTCGTCCAACCACGCGACCATCCGTAACCTTTTCAACTTCATCTAACCAGCCGGGCAAAACCTTTTGACAAACAAAGTGTTGTGATGGCCAAAAGCAATTGACAATAAGGCGCGTTTTGGCCTCAAGCATGGTTGGCGTTGCAGAAAAAGCGATAGCGGCACTCAGGCCCAATAATGTCTTATTGAGTTTCATGATGTCCTCCCAAACATATGTTGCCCCGCAAGGAGCTGACTTTCAGAACCCAACTATTGACCATATCAACATATCAGTCCAATAATAGTTTGGTAAATTAATATGAGTAAATGATATGTTCTTGGATCCACGACATTTAGAGCAGCTATCGGTTATCGTCGATAAAGGTACATTCCAAGCTGCGGCGACGGAGTTGAATATGACCCAACCGGCGCTCAGCCGCATGGTCGCCACTTTGGAAGCGCGGATTGGCATGCCTGTTTTTAAACGAACAAAAAGACCGTTAAAGCTAACTGATATTGGGCATGAATTATCCAGCCAAGGACGGGTCATTCGCTCTGCCCGTTTGCGTGCACTCGAATTCGTTGATCTCGGTAAAACTGGATTTTCCGGCGTTTTAAAGGTCGGTGCCCCTCGCTTTTTTTGCGAAAGACTGATGACGGAGACGATCGCCAGCTTCATCGAAGAGCGACCAGAGGTGAGAATTGATTTAATTGCGGATTATTACACAGGGCTTCAAGAACGACTTTTTCAAAACAAGATTGATATTATCTTAGGTCCAGCGAAAACGAGTAATGTTGTGGGCAATGATCTGGTCATCGAGCCGTTGTTTGATGATCAAAACAGAGTGGTTGGGCGCGAGGGTCATCCGCTTTTGAATAAAAAAGAGATCACCGTTCAAGATTTAAGTAATGCTATTTGGATTGCGCATTCAGAACGAAGCGTATTGCGGACGGATATGGAAAATGCGCTCAAACTATTAGGCGTCAAACACATCAGACTAGCCTTTCAAACCGAAGCTGCAGGAGCCGTATTGGAAACCTTGCGTATCACCGATTTCCTGACCGTATTACCAAGCTACGCCATTCATGCCAGTCGGCCAAGTGGGCTGAAAACCTTGCCAATTGATCTGCCAAGCCCGATCAACACCGTCAATATGATCACGCTAAAAGACCAACTTGAAACAAAGTTGCTACTCGACTTTAAAGATCATGTCCGTGAGCAAATCGCATCACCACAATAAGGGTTGAACGAGAGCTCAGGATGATCAAATTTGACAGAATGTGAATATTCATCCGGGTCAACGGTGAATATTGAGATTGTCTTCACACCAGTATTGCATCGCCGTACAGAATTGTTCAACGCGCGCGGGACGCCTCGTTCCAGAAGCCAATGCGAGATTTATTGGCAAACGGGCTGCGCGAAGGCTTGGTGCCACATTCAACAATGCTCCATCGTCCAAGTCCGACGCGACAAACCAATGGGGCATAATAGCTATGCCGACCCCCTGTTTCACGGCTTCATAAACAGCAAAAATGTTGTCGCTCGCAAGTTTTGGTGCGACCGAGAATGTTTGCCGCTTGTTTTCTCTATCTAACAATTCGATCCGGTTGCCTTCGAAGGAGCCAAGCGTCAGCCAAGACATTGCATCTAAATCTGTTTGATCGTGTTGTGCCAAATACTCCGGTGTCCCTACGACAATTCGTTCCACCTGCGCCAACTTACGAACAACAAGCGTATCATCCGGGACAGGACCAACCTTAAGCCAGCAGTCGCAACCTTCCTCAGCAAAACGGATTGTATCATCTCGCAATCGCCAGTCGATTGAGATGCCAGGATGATCTTTCATGAACTGAGTGGCGGCTCTGATGAACAAGCTTTGGCCAAGAGCAATCGGTGCAACAACGCGGATCGTACCGTTAAGCACTTCATCCTCTTTGTGACGGTCCTGGATAAATTCCCACTCACCGATCATGCGCCGCGCATCTGCTAAAAGCGTCAAACCGTCCGGTGTCAACGCCACGTCATGTGTTGTTCGGCGCACCAACACAACACCAAGGTGGCTTTCAAGCGCCGCTAATTGCCTAGAAACGGAGGGCTGCGATGTGTTCAAATCCCGCGCGGCACCAGACAGCGACTGCCGCTCAGCGATACGGACAAATGTTTCCAAAAGGGCTATACGGTCAAAACGGCTACTCATACGTTAAACGTATAACAATTCTACGATTAATGCTACTACCGTTTATCCATAACTATTGGCATGTTCTTGGCAACTCAAACGAAAGGAACCAAGACATGACCAATAATTTGAAAACCACATTCACATTCTTAAACGGTCGAACAGTAAACCGTATAGGCTATGGCGCGATGCGTTTAACCGGGCAACCCAGAAATTTTGGCCCATATTCAGACTGGCAAGGAGGTATCAAACTCTTGCAACGTGCTCGCCAACTAGGAATAACACACATTGATACCGCTCGTGCATATGGCCCCCATGAGAATGAAAAGCTAATTGCTGATGCGTTGCTTAATGAAGACGGCAGTTATGGTGAGATGTTTATTGCCTCCAAAGGAGGTGTTGAAAAAACAGCCACCAGCATCCGTCGAGATACAAGCGCAAAAACAATGAAACGGCACCTCGCTGAGAGCCTTGCCAGCCTGCGCACAGACAAAATCGATCTTTACTACGTACATTCGCCTGACGGCATCACACCAATTTCGGAGAGTGTAGCGGCGCTTGAAGAGATGCGGCAAGCAGGGAAAATCGATATGATTGGCCTATCCAACGTATCACGTGCGCAAGTCGAGGAAGCCTTAAAGGTCGCCCCGATTGCGGCTATCCAAAACAGATATTCGCCGGCAGACGCGCGCGATGATGCCCTCGAAAACATGATTGATTGGCTCAATGAACTCGGTATCGCATTTGTACCGCACGGACCGCTCGGTGCGAATCCGATGAAGCAAGGTGCCATGGTTGCGCCCGGCAATGCCTTAAAGACGCTTTTGGCCAGGGCACCAAACGTTCTAGTGATACCCGGCACGACATCGATTGCTCACTTGGAAGACAATGTAAAGAAAATATAGAATGGAGCGGGCGGCGGGAATCGAACTTCTATAAAAAATATTTTAAAAACAATATTTTAGATAAAATAACGTTTTCTATTCTATGCACATTCTATGCACGTAACTATGCACTAATTCCAAATGAACACAGGATAACATTTAGGTATTTTCTGCACGACGACCTCGAATCATTGCAACGTTAAATTAGCAGCGTTACCCATGAATGAATTCTTACGATTGAAAATAAGGGACCATATGAAAAAATCAGAAGACTTTGAAACAAAACAGAATAATTACCGTGCAAAAATATTGGAGCAAAGTAGTTCGGTTCAATCTGATATCATCGTTGCCCACGATGAAATTGAATTTTCAACTATAGCTTATTTTGAACGTGTGCTGCCGGATAACACGAAATTCCCTGAAGAAAAAGAAAGGGAAATGTATCTAATAGCTGCATGGTTTAAGAACGTGTCTTTAACTCGCCTCGCATTAGACAACGGCTTTTACTATCAAGCGGCAGCTCTAATACGTCAAGAACTTGAATTAGTTACAGCTATCAACGACCTCCAAAAAGGTAATTTTAAACAGGGCCATACGCCGAATGTGGGAAATAATTTCCCCAACCTGCAAACTCTTTATAAGAATTTGTCATCAACTGTACACCACACCTGTAAGCCATCAGCGCCTTATGGACTGAATGGATTGATTTTGTAAGAGAGAGATTTAGGCTCATCATAGCCCTCATGGAGCGAATGATGAGACGAAAGCCCTCTCGGCGGTGAAACCGCCTGTCAGGTAATAAACGAACGACTAAAAGATGGTGCAGAGCGCGTTGCCAAAGACATAAGACGGCAGACGCGCAAACGCTATTCAGCAGAAGAGAAAATACGGATTGTGTTGGCTGGCCTTCGTGGTGAGGACAGTGTTGCTGAACTGTGCCGACAGGAAGGCATTGCCCAAAGCCAGTACTATTCCTGGTCAAAGGAATTCATGGAGGCTGGTAAGAAGCGGTTAGCTGGAGACACAGCCCGAGAAGCCAGCACGGATGAAGTGAAGGGCCTTCGCAGAGAAGCGCGTGATCTGAAGGAGGTTGTTGCAGAACAGGCACTGGAATTAAGGCTTCTCAAAAAAAGCATGATCGCGGATGGGGACGACGACGTATGAGATATCCCGCATCTGAAAAACTTGAGATCATCAAGCTGGTTGAACAGTCGCATTTGTCGGCAAGACAAACGCTAGATAAGCTGGGTATTCCACGGTCTACATTCTATCGATGGTACGACTTATACCAAACCGGCGGTGTTGATGCACTGGAGGATAAGGCTCCAATGCCATCAAGGGTGTGGAATCGTATTCCCGACGATATCCGGCAACAAATCATTGATATGGCTCTGGATGCAGGTGATCTCTCACCACGAGAACTGGCAGTGAAGTTCACTGATACCAGGGAATATTTTGTCTCAGAAGCCAGTGTTTACAGGCTACTGAAGTCTCATGATCTTATCACCAGCCCTGCATATATTGTTATGAAGGCAGCAGATGAATTCAGAGATAAAACAATTGCACCTAACCAGCTTTGGCAAACAGACTTCACATACCTGAAGATTATTGGCTGGGGCTGGTATCACCTCTCCACAGTTCTGGATGATTATTCCCGTTACATCATTGCCGGGAAGCTCACACCAACCATGGCAACAGCAGATGTAACCGACACGCTAGACTTGGCCTTACAAGCTTCTGGCTGTGATCAGGCCAATGTCATTCATAAGCCCAGATTACTCTCAGATAATGGCCCCAGCTATGTATCTGAAGAGCTTGCTGTATATCTCGATAACAAAGGCATGAAGCACACCAGAGGTGCGCCATATCATCCGCAGACCCAAGGTAAGATCGAGAGATGGCATCAGACCTTGAAAAACCGGATATTGCTAGAAAACTACTTCCTGCCCGGTGATTTAGAAAAACAAATTGCGACTTTCATCGATCATTACAATCACAATCGATATCATGAGAGCCTCAAAAACCTCACGCCAGCTGATGTCTACTTCGGGCGAGGACAACAAATATTAGAACAAAGAGAAAGGATAAAACAAAAGACCATCAAAAAGCGGCGCTTGCAAAACCAAAAACAAGCCGCATAATTAAACAAAACAGATGAGCCAAGCACTCCTCTAATTAATCAGATAACTTGTCCCAAATCATGTGATGACGGACAGGCCAGATGTAGCCCCTTCGTGCCACAAGACTTGCCGCGCTCGACTAAAATAGTGAGCCTCACCTGTTTCAATTGTCAGACGCAAAGCCTCCGCATTCATCCATCCCAACATTAAAACCTCGCCTGATAGCGCATCACTTGTGATGCATGGCAAAAGGTCCTTGTCGTCAAATTTAGGTGCGAAATCTGTTCCTTCTTCGACTTGTTCTATTGATTGACGGGCTTGAAATACGACTTTGCTCATAATTCTACTCTTGTTATATGTAACGTTATAACATATGTTAATCGCTTATAACGACAAGAATGTAAAGGGGTAAGCAAATTTTCTAACTGAAACAAGTTGGCCTTTGCTGTCCTCTTTTCCACTATCAAAGACGTGCGTGCTAAAAATGCTAAAACTTTTCAATTCTATGGGTCGTCAACTGGAACCCTTTATTCCAAACGATCCAGACCACGTACGGATGTATGTATGTGGACCAACGGTCTATTCCTTTGCGCATATCGGGAATGCAAGGCCTGCAGTCGTATTTGACGTTTTGGCTCGAGTGCTGCGTACTAATGCATATAAACTGACTTATGCACGCAACATCACTGATGTCGATGATAAAATCATAACAGCAGCACTAACAACGGGTGTTGGCTGTGGTGACATCTCAGCAAAGTTTACGGAAGCCTATCACACAGATTTGACAGCTTTGGGTGTTATGCCACCTGATATTGAGCCACATGCGACGGCTCACATTGGCCCGATGATCGAGATGATCGAGACACTCATCGCGAGCGGACATGCTTATTCAGCTGAAGGACATGTTCTTTATCACATTCCAAGCTTTCCAGATTATGGTAAGTTATCTGGCGCAAACCCTGATGAAATTCTGTCAGGGGCACGTGTAGAAATTGCTCCTTGGAAAAAGGACCCACGTGATTTTGTTTTATGGAAACCATCTGAAGGCGAACAGCCCGGTTGGGATAGTCCTTGGGGTTTTGGCCGTCCCGGATGGCACATTGAATGTTCAGCAATGATTCGGGAGCATTTAGGTGAAAAAATTGATATTCATGGTGGAGGTATTGATCTACGTTTCCCACACCATGAAAATGAGATTGCGCAGGGTACGGATGCAAGCTTCTGGGTTCATAATGGTCACGTTACGGTTTCGGGTTCAAAAATGTCGAAATCGCTTGGTAACATTCTTTTAGTTCGTGATCTTTTGGAAACATTTCCAGGTGAAGCAATTCGATATGCGCTTTTATCTGCACATTATCGTCAACCTTTGGACTGGACGTCCGAGACACCACGGGCAGCGAAAGCATCGCTTGACAGACTATATGGTGCTTTGCGCGAACAGCCAGAAGCTGAAGTGTTAGATGAAGATGTTGCTCCTGTTCTGGCTGCACTTGAAGATGATTTAAATACGCCGGCTGCTCTTGCCGAATTACATGCACTTGCGGCTAAGTTTTACAAAACTGATAATTCAGAACGACGCGCACAAATTGCAACCGCTTTACGAAAAGCAGGAGCAGTTCTTGGACTTTTGCAGTCAGACGCGATGTCTTGGGCGCAATCTGGTGCGGTTGATATCAAAAAAATTGAGACTCTTGTTGAACAACGTAATAAAGCGCGGGTCGAACGTGATTGGGTACAAGCTGACAAACTCCGGGATGAACTTTTAGAGTTGGGTATTGAGGTGGAAGATGTTGGAAATAAGAGTCTATGGCGCGTTGTCACATGAATTAAATCTTGTTTATCAGTTTTTATGAAAGCGAATGGATCTGGTTATACTTTTTAGCTTGTGCAAGTGCTCAATCTAATAATGAATTTTTAGCGAAGCTTTGTAATGTAAGATTATGTGATGTGCTGATATCTAATGTAACTTGCATAGTTACATGAATGTTATAAAAGCGAATGCAGCATGACCTACCAAGCAGGTGGCCGGACTATTTAACAATTCGCCCACAACGCTTCCAGCCGCTTAAGGAGAAACTCTATGAACGCTCCCATGAATTCATCTGAAAAAACACCTGTCACTGTTTTGACCGGTTATTTAGGAGCCGGAAAGACAACGCTGCTCAACCGCATTCTGACCGAAGATCATGGCAAAAAATATGCTGTTATTGTCAATGAATTTGGAGAAGTCGGCATTGATAATGATATGGTTGTCGATACAGATGAAGAAATCTTTGAAATGAACAACGGTTGTATCTGTTGCACGGTCAGAGGTGACCTTATCCGCATTCTTGAAGGCTTATTGAAGCGACGTGGTCGTTTCGACGGGATATTAATTGAGACAACCGGACTGGCCGATCCAGCCCCGGTTGCACAAACGTTTTTTATGGATGAAGATGTGCAATCAAAAACGGAGCTTGATGCCATTGTTACGGTCGTTGATGCCAAGCACCTTCTTGGGGAAATTGACAAAGCACACGAGGCACAAGAGCAGCTAGCTTTTGCGGACATTGTTATTCTCAACAAAACTGACCTCGTGAATGAAGAAGAGATCAAAGAAGTTGAAGCGAGAATCCGCCGCATTAACCCAACCACTGAAATCAAACACAGCGAACGCTGCCAAGTGTCTATTTCTGATGTGATCGGTCGCAATGCATTCGATTTAGACCGCGTCTTGGAAATCGAGCCCAAATTTCTCGAACATCACCACCACCATCATCATGACGATCATGTAGGTAGTTTCTCTCTTACCAGCGAAGAACCTCTTTCACCTGATTTATTTTTTCCATGGGTCCAGTATGTAGCTCAACATTTTGGTCCAGATATATTGCGCATGAAGGGAATTATCGCCTTTGAGGACGACGATAGCCGCTTTGTTACGCAGGGAATTCATATGCTTTTAGAGGGTAACTATCAGCGAACGTGGAAAGCGGATGAAAAACGTGTTTCTCGCATGGTGTTCATTGGCCGTAACTTGCCTCAAAAAATTATTGAAGATGGCTTTCGTAAATGTGTTTCGGTTGCTCATGATGCGTCCCGGGATCGAGCTTTAAGCTGATGAAGCAGTTTCATAATCCGCTAGCGCCCAAGAGAAACCGGTTTCAAGCAAAATCGGGTGAAATCAAGACCTGGGTGAGAGATGAATTGGATCTATCCGATGATACGCCAATCAGTATTGCGGAGCTGGCATGCCATCAAGAAAATTGTCCTGATCTCGAAACAGTCATTGGTGTTATGGAAACAGACAAACCTATAGCGACTTACAGAATACACTTGTCAATATCCGACATAACCAGAAATGAGTTAGATGAGGTTATTCAAGAACAAAAACAAGCTCATTAAGAATTTGTCTCATGCATTTCATTGATAGAAATGGCTCGCAGTTGCTCAATTAGGCTGCGTTCGATGTCTGTCATAACGCCAGAGATTCGCTTGCGCATAGAACGCTCTACAGAACATGTCGTGGGTTCATTGCCATCATCATATAAAAAAAGCTGTTCATCCAACGCCTCAAAAACATCCGCAAGTGTAATTTCCCCTGGATCGCGTGCAAGTCTCCAACCGCCAGAATGCCCCTTTTCTGATATTAGAAGCCCAGCTTCGCGCAGGCGGCCTAGCACACGGCGAACCACAACCGGGTTTGTGCCAGCATGCTGAGCAATTTCGGATGATGTTTGGGGTGAATCTGGATCTGCCGCCATATGAGCTGAAGTATGTAATGTTAATGATAATCGACTATTTCTCTTCATTTGCGAACCCAAATACAAAGATCATATGTCATCTTTCTCATATTACATTGATCAAGTAGCTGATCAATTTAGCTTTTTGATTTGATAAGAATAATAATCATTACAATTTGTTTGACTAACGATATTTCTAAAATGAATTTAGTCATTTGAACAATTTTTTGAACGTCATAAAGATTTTATCGTCTATAAGCTATAAAACCTTCGCGCAGTGCCAGAGAATAATGCCTCTTTTTCATCATCCGAGGCACCTTTTGCTATTTTCTTGAACGCATTCCAAAGATTTCCATAACTTGTAGAGATACTATCAACCGGAAAATTACTCTCAAACATACATCTATTGGCACCAAACATCTCAATAGCTGGTTCCATGAATGGACGCCAAGCCGCCGCAAGCTCGTCAGAAGATGGCGCTTTATCGCGATGCTCAAACCCAAAACCATTGATGCGCATTCCAAGGCCGCCAAGTTTCAAGCTGACATTTTCACACTTACTGAGAGCCTGCATTCCGGCAAGCCAATCAGCCACAACGGTCTCCCGCTCGTCGGCATAGCATTCAATGCCTAATGGTCCACCCACATGGTTCATCACAATCGGCTGATTGGGAAAGCTACGCGCTAGATCAACAATATCCATCAACTGTGGGTGATAGCACCACGCATCAAATGTCAGACCAAGCCGTTCAAGGGCTGCAAAACCTTGACGAAACTTCTCATGGTCACGGTAAAGATGTTGAGGTGGGTTGGAATGGCTCAAATGCACGCCCCGCGTTTTGTCATCCCATCCAGCCGTATGCCGGATACCTTTAAATCTTCCACCTCCAACTGCTTTCTGAGCTGATAAAATATCTTCGGCTGCATTGCCAATGGTCAAATCAGCCGTGCCTACGATCCCTGCGCATGCTAAGGTTTGACCATATTGACCGAAAGCAGCCATGGCCGCAACGCCATTTGCAAATTCCACCTCGCCAACGACTTCCATCCCGAGCGCGGTATCTGACTTATAGAAAACACCGCATTCAATGAACACTGTTGCCTCGACGCAGTGTCCGCTTTCGGTATCTGATAAAAGCTCTGGCAACAAATAACGATGCGAGGCGTAATCCCAAAGATGATGGTGCGGATCTACTATCGGCAGGTCTGGGTCAATCGCAGGCTCTGCGGCAGCATCTTTACGTTTCTGGTCCAGTGAGGTGGCCATACGTGTTTCAATTGTAGACGTTGCTTTCTCGATCATATTTGCCTCATAGCTCAATTGGGATCGGATGCTTTCATGACTTTTTTGCTCTGCCAGAAGGTAACAACCGATAGATGGATAAATATGTATGTAACACAATAATGTAACTTGTGTAGTTACATTATTGTGTTACACAGAAGTACGAACTTATATCCTTTTATCCGTCGGTTTACGGGTCTTATGATATCAAGATATTTGAGCCTTTCGACAGAGCTTATACCTTGATCGGATGATATTTGATTTTTGTTACATGCGTCCACCACACAGCTAAAAGAGGAATGCTATGACTGTACTCACTACCCATGTTGGGTCATTACCACGCACACAAGAGGTTGTAGATTTTCTGTTTGCCCGTGAGCGAGGTGAAGAATTCGATCAAGCTGAGTTTGATGCGACGATGACTAAAGCAGTCGATGCAACGGTTGCTCGTCAAGCAAGTGTTGGTGTCGACATTGTGAGTGATGGTGAAACGTCCAAGATTTCCTACTCCACCTATGTAAAGGATCGGTATACCGGCTTTTCAGGTGATAGCCCACGTAACGCTCCAGCTGATCTTAAGCTGTTTCCAAGCTATATGAAGAGGCTTGCTAAAAGTGGTGGAACGGCAGCTTATTCCAGACCACAGTGTACGAGTGCAATTACATCTCTTGGGCATAGCGATCTCAATAAAGATATAGCCAATTTAAAAAATGCTATGGAAAAGCACGGTGTTAAGCGCGGCTTTATGAATGCAGCTTCACCCGGAGTGGTCGCACTGTTTTTACCTAATCAATATTATCCATCTCGCGAAGCATATCTCGAAGCATTGGCGGATGCGTTAAAATCAGAATATGAAACCATTGTTGCATCCGGATTAGATGTTCAATTGGATTGCCCAGATCTCGCCTTATCTCGCCAGATGCTCTTTTCAGATCTATCTGATGATGAGTTCATCAAGATAGCTGAAGTTAATGTCGAAGTCCTAAATCATGCATTGCGCGATATTCCGAGTGAAAAAGTGCGTGTTCATGCGTGTTGGGGTAATTATGAAGGCCCACATATTCTGGATATCGCAATGGATAAAGTCTTTAAAACACTCATGTCCATCAATGCACGTTACTTGTCGTTTGAAAATGCAAACCCACGTCATGCTCATGAATGGAAAGTGTTTCGGGATCGAAAACATGAAATCCCTGATGACAAAGTTCTTATGCCTGGTGTGATCGACACAACAACGAATTTTGTTGAACATCCTGAACTTGTTGCTGAACGAATAGCTCGCTTCACCGATATTGTGGGTGAAGATCGCGTAGTGGCTTGTAGTGATTGCGGTTTCGGCACTTTTGCAGGCTTTGGAGCGGTAGACCCTGAAATTGCGTATGCGAAACTTAGCGCGATGAAAGAAGGGGCCTTGCTTGAACTTTCTGAGTTCGCGTAATTTGGTTTCCACCGATAATGTTAAGGCTAATTGCGATAGATCGACGTTTAGTTTCTGATTCTTTATTCTAGAAGCGCGTAAGTAATGAGCTAATCAAATGTTCAGTCCATTTAAAAACAAAGATTATGCTCGTTTATTTTCCGCCCAAATTATCGCCCTTTTGGGAACCGGGTTAACTACGGTCGCACTGTCTTTACTTGCCTACCAGCTTGCAGGGGCTGATGCGGGGCAAGTGTTAGGCACTGCGCTTGCGATTAAAATGATTGCCTATGTAACTCTTGCGCCGATAGCTGGTGGTATGGCTCAATTCGTGCCGAGGCGAGTATTTCTCATCGCACTGGATATTTTGCGCGCTATCTTCGTTCTATGTTTGCCTTTTGTAACGCAGGTTTGGCAAATCTATGTGTTGATCTTTCTCATGCAAGCCTGTTCAGCGGGCTTCACACCTGTTTTCCAGGCGACGATACCTGATATTCTGGAAGATGAAAAAGACTACACGCAAGCTCTATCCCTCTCGAGATTAGCTTACGACATCGAAAGTCTCTTAAGCCCGGCACTTGCTGGATTGGCGCTTCTTTTCATAAGCTTCAATGGTTTGTTCATTGGTAATACGATAGCATTTTTAATATCAGCTTTGCTCGTTTCAGCGGTATCGTTGCCTTCAGCCAAGCGAGTTTCAGATGATACGAGCTGGTTTGATCGAATGACATTTGGCTTGCGAGCTTATCTTGCTACACCACGCCTTCAAGGGTTGCTCGCAATGTCTATGGCTGTCGCAGCTGCTGGCTCCATGGTCATCGTCAATACTGTCGTATATGTCAGATCTCATCTCGCCTTGAGCGATGAGTGGACAGCCCTCTTGCTGGCAGCCTTTGGATTTGGGTCTATGGTCGCTGCACTATCCTTACCGAAAGTACTCCTGTATCTTAATGACAAGCCAGTTGCACTAACAGCCGGGATTATAATGGCCTCTTCGCTAGCGCTTGGTTTTACTCTCCCATATTTTGTGTTCATATCTGGTTTATGGTTCTTGATAGGTGTCGGATTTTCGACCGTCCTTGTAATCGGTGGTCGTCTTTTACAGAGGTCAGCATCAAAAGAAGATCGCCCGGCATATTTTGCTGCGCAATTTGCCTTGTCCCACGCCTGTTGGCTTGTCACTTATCCATTAGCCGGATGGCTTAGTAGCTCATATGGCCTTGAAACCGCATTTGTTGTTTTGTGTGGACTTGTCATAGTTTCGACGTCAATCGCATACTTCCTATGGCCAACGGATGACAAACGCTCGATAGAACATGTTCACTTAAAGACCGATCATTTACATATGCACGTGCATGATGAGCATCACCAGCATGACCATGAAGGTTGGGAGGGGCCTGAACCTCATAGTCACCCTCATCGACACAAGGAAATAAAACACACGCACAACTTTGTCATTGATCGCCACCATCAAAGATGGCCGAGTTAAGTAGTATAGTCGTGATTACTTGATGGTCCCAGTAGATATAAGAGATCCCAAAAACTATAAATAGACGATGCTCATTAAAGCATTTTGCTAGAAATTGGTGCTAAATTTAGAATCGAATTTAGGTGGCAAATGCCCGCTTTGGGCCATATCCTTGCCGTAGGTGGACCTGTAAGCCATCAGCGCCTTATGGACTGAATGGATTGATTTTGTAAGAGAGAGATTTAGGCTCATCATAGCCCTCATGGAGCGAATGATGAGACGAAAGCCCTCTCGGCGGTGAAACCGCCTGTCAGGTAATAAACGAACGACTAAAAGATGGTGCAGAGCGCGTTGTCAAAGACATAAGACGGCAGACGCGCAAACGCTATTCAGCAGAAGAGAAAATACGGATTGTGTTGGCTGGCCTTCGTGGTGAGGACAGTGTTGCTGAACTGTGCCGACAGGAAGGCATTGCCCAAAGCCAGTACTATTCCTGGTCAAAGGAATTCATGGAGGCTGGTAAGAAGCGGTTAGCTGGAGACACAGTCCGAGAAGCCAGCACGGATGAAGTGAAGGGCCTTCGCAGAGAAGCGCGTGATCTGAAGGAGGTTGTTGCAGAACAGGCACTGGAATTAAGGCTTCTCAAAAAAAGCATGATCGCGGATGGGGACGACGACGTATGAGATATCCCGCATCTGAAAAACTTGAGATCATCAAGCTGGTTGAACAGTCGCATTTGTCGGCAAGACAAACGCTAGATAAGCTGGGTATTCCACGGTCTACATTCTATCGATGGTACGACTTATACCAAACCGGCGGTGTTGATGCACTGGAGGATAAGGCTCCAATGCCATCAAGGGTGTGGAATCGTATTCCCGACGATATCCGGCAACAAATCATTGATATGGCTCTGGATGCAGGTGATCTCTCACCACGAGAACTGGCAGTGAAGTTCACTGATACCAGGGAATATTTTGTCTCAGAAGCCAGTGTTTACAGGCTACTGAAGTCTCATGATCTTATCACCAGCCCTGCATATATTGTTATGAAGGCAGCAGATGAATTCAGAGATAAAACAATTGCACCTAACCAGCTTTGGCAAACAGACTTCACATACCTGAAGATTATTGGCTGGGGCTGGTATCACCTCTCCACAGTTCTGGATGATTATTCCCGTTACATCATTGCCGGGAAGCTCACACCAACCATGGCAACAGCAGATGTAACCGACACGCTAGACTTGGCCTTACAAGCTTCTGGCTGTGATCAGGCCAATGTCATTCATAAGCCCAGATTACTCTCAGATAATGGCCCCAGCTATGTATCTGAAGAGCTTGCTGTATATCTCGATAACAAAGGCATGAAGCACACCAGAGGTGCGCCATATCATCCGCAGACCCAAGGTAAGATCGAGAGATGGCATCAGACCTTGAAAAACCGGATATTGCTAGAAAACTACTTCCTGCCCGGTGATTTAGAAAAACAAATTGCGACTTTCATCGATCATTACAATCACAATCGATATCATGAGAGCCTCAAAAACCTCACGCCAGCTGATGTCTACTTCGGGCGAGGACAACAAATATTAGAACAAAGAGAAAGGATAAAACAAAAGACCATCAAAAAGCGGCGCTTGCAAAACCAAAAACAAGCCGCATAATTAAACAAAACAGATGAGCCAAGCACTCCTCTAATTAATCAGATAACTTGTCCCAAATCATGTGATGACGGACAGATTTAATGATCATTATAACACTTCTTCAGGTAATTCTGAGTTAATTCAACTAATTAGCGTTGTCAGAATTGAGATTGAGGTTCTCTCGCTGCGAGTGGCTTGGATCGATGTCCGAAATGGGCCAAAAGTGGACGTGTCAAGACTCCGACCCTTTGGTCCGAAACGTGCCACAAGCAGACATGCCAGCTGGTAAGAGAATTTATTTCAAATTTTCTTCTGAAGTTCAGCTATACGGGCAAAGCAGTCGTTGGTCTTAGTAATTTCTATTTCAACTAATGTTCGCATCACAGCCATTTGCCGGATCGTGAGGCTCTCCATTCTGCGTCTCATTTCGGCGTATTGGTTTCTTCACCGCTTAGCGGCCCTGCTGGATCAAGATATCAAATGGTGTTGCTTCTGGTTCTAATGCTCGTAACGGCATAATTGCGAGAGCGGCAAGCAAGATACTTGCGGCAATCAACCAGCTGCCGAATATACGCTCCACGACAACGAGCGATGTGTTTGAGCAAATCCGCCGCGCGCCGTTGATCAAGATAGCGGTTGCAAGAACCACCAACATACCGCCAAGACCACTAGCCCATGAAAACCAAAGATAGTTGTCGTCCAAGGGGCTTTCTAGAATAATCAAAAGTCCAACGCTGAGACCACAACATATACACATGAGCGGTACTAAGTACCTGCACAACCAAAATGGACAAAGAAGTGTAACGCCTATCACTATTCCCATTGAAGTTGTCATGATTGGATAGTTTTCGACAAGCTTGGTCAATCGGCCATTTGATAGAACGAAAGCTTCTGTGTGATGAAGTCCAAACCACAGGGCAGAACCGAGAATGGCGAGATATGCAGCCAAGGATGTAGAGTGGCTCACTCTAGAGAGAACAATTCCGCAGCCAATTAACATAAATAGAAGACTGTTTCTGAAGACAGGCAGCATGAGGCCATTGTGAACGTAAAACGCGAATGGCTCCGGAACCGAAAGCCAAAGAAAGACGGCAATGCAAAGCAGGATAACGCCCGCCGCGATGCATACGCGGTCACGACCGTTTAGAGATCGGATCACAGGAGAAACGGAGCGGCGGCAAAATAAACGCCTGTAGCAGCAATCATACCCCCCAGAGTCCTTGAGAGATATCCGCTCCAAAGTCTTCCAAACAAAAACCCGATGCCGATTCCCACGATATGAATAGCACCGGTGGCAACTACAAAGCCGATTGAGTAGGATGCGGGATCAATTGCTCCCGGTAATTCGGTCCCATGCGCAAAGCCGTGGAAGATTGCAAAAACGGCAATGAGCGATAGTGCGGCCCATTCCGGTGCTTGCCAAGCAAAGCAAATAGCGAGCCCTAAGACAAGAACAGACAATGCGATACCGAGTTCGACGTGCGGCAGCGCAAATCCACTCATGCCGAAAATACCTCCAGCAGCCATAATGAGCGGAAATGTGACCGGTAGCGTCCAGACATTACGCCCTCCGATCTGTGCACCCCAGATTCCGACCGCGAGCATGGCGAGGAGATGATCTATGCCAATGATTGGATGTGTAAAACCGCTCTGAAATCCGCCAAGCGCGCCACCTTCAATATGTGCAAAAGCAAATTCGGGCGAAACACACACAAGCGCAAGAATTACCAATACCCGCGAAGCTAATGCGGATAATTGAATGCTTCTATCATAAAAATTTCTCATATCTAAAACTACTTTCTTACCGCTCAAAGCGCTCATTTTCCCTGAGAAGGGCTGGTCCAATTCTCTGCGGCTGAGCTTTGCGCGCGATCTGCTATACAAATACTCAACGTCTCAACAGAAGCTTATGCAGATCGAACGCGCCGACGTCCTCGACCAGGAGTGAGTTCTGCGGCATCTGTCTTCCTATAATTGTCTAATAAGTCACCGGTTTTGCCAGTAAGTGGTCCCAGCAATTCTATGACCCTTTCCACCGATGGCCTTTCCCCGCGGGGACGATTGACCAAGGCCTCGCGCATGGCACGCACATGCTCTGCCGTGCTTCCACAACATCCACCGATAATACGTGCCCCGGCGTCGCGCGCCAAAACCGCATAGTCGGCCATTAGTTCGGGTGTTCCGTTGTAGCGAACCTCCCCATCAACAAAGATTGGAATGCCCGCATTGGCCTTGGCGACAATCACATCCTCAGGTTTGGCATCGCCTTCCAAACTTAAAAGGCTAACCATGAGATCGGAAGCGCCAGTTCCGCAATTACCACCATAAGCAATCGGCTGGTGTTCATGACCATGGGCCAATGACGCTAAATCACCCGCAGTAATCCCCATCATCGTTCGACCATTTGTGTCAAACGAAAGAGTACATACAGCACGCAATCCTACCCGGTCTGCCGCAGTGAGAGCTGCAGCCGTCTCTTCCTTACTTGACATTGTTTCAATCCATATAACATCGACTCCACCATCTTTAAGCCCCTCCATTTGGGTCGCAAAGGCTGATATAGCACCCTCCCACGATAATAAACCCAGCGGTTCCATAAGGTCCCCTGTGGGGCCCACAGAGCCAGCGTTGACAATCGGCCGTCCGCCGCTCGAATTTTCAATCTCTTCTTTTAACAAACGAGCTGCAGTAGAATTAATCTCATGTACCCGATTATCAGCCCCATGCAGCTTCAAACGGTTAGCTGTGCCACCAAAGGTGTTGGTCAACACGATGTCGCTTCCAGCCTCGATGAAGGAGCGATAGTGCGCCCTAATTTTATCGGGCTCCTCCAAATTCCATAGTTCCGGTGCGTCCCCGTGAGCAAGCCCCATCTCAAAAAGATTTGTCCCCGTTGCGCCATCGGCTAAGAGCCAATCCCTCATGGCCAGTAGTGATTCTAGTAAAGATGTCATTTTGCCTTGATCCAGTTGTGAGCAGCGGTAGTACCGCGACTTAAAATTAAATACCTACAGATAACAATATAAAGATACTGTTATGTTATAACGTATCATATTGCAAGCTAACATTTGTGTTGTTTGATTGTCGACTAGTTCGAAATCAAACCTATGGCTGGCTTGGGTCAACCTGACATCAAGACCTCAACTGAAAGCGCGTCACTTATGATGCAGGAAAGGAGGCCTTTGTTATCAAATTTAGGTGCGAAATCTGAACCTTCTTCGACTTGCTCCACTGTTGCGCGGGCTTGAAATACGGCTTTGCTCATTGTTCTAGTGCTGCTATGTGTAATGTCATAACATCTGCAAATCGCTTATCGTGAGAAAAATATAAAGAAATGAGTAAACCTTTTTTCAGTCAAGCGGCTGAAAACAACAAGGATCACATTCTAGCTGAACTTCAAAAAGTTCTGCGGCCCAATGACCTTGTCTTAGAAATTGCCAGCGGCACCGGCCAGCATGTGGATCATTTTTCAAATGCTATGCCAGATATCGTTTGGCAACCCAGTGATCATGATCTCAATGAATATGGCCTCAAGACTACACTTGCTGGCTTTTCCAGACCAAACTTATTGAAACCTGTAATAATAGACATCAACCACTGGCCACATATGTCAGCTAAATTCAACGCTATCTATAGCGCAAACTGCATACATATTATCGATTGGCCAACGGTAAAAAACTATATTCACCATTCGGCAAAAAGCCTGAAGCAAAATGGAAAACTAATTTTTTATGGACCGTTTAAATATGGCGGAGCTTTCACAACGCAAAGTAACGAAGATTTTGATATATTTCTTCGAAGCAAATTTTCAGGTGGCGGCATTCGTGATTTCGAATCTTTGGACACGTTGGCTCAAGATAATGGTTTGATGTTTGAAAGCGATATAAACATGCCTGCTAATAATCAGCTCTTGGTTTGGCGTAAAGACTGAGATAGCGTTTTCAATGTTTAAGACAAACCAAGTCATTTCGCACCTATGGATCAGTTATCCATTACGCTGCGGCACTCGGAAATAAAACTGGATCAACACCGAAGAACATTTTTTTTGCCCCTAACCGCGGCAACACAAACACAAAAATCTGAAAGGGAAGAGATGGCTGACGCACCAAAAGATATGCCCGAATTGGGACGTACATTAATCATAAATATCGGTCGGCTTATGACCGGCGATTTGGATTCACCACTCGCGGATAGCGATTGTATCTTGATTGAAGATGGTGTGATCAATGGCTTTGAGAGCGCTGAGGCTGACCGCATAATTGATGCGGCGGGTTGCGCAGTTGCGCCGGGTCTGATTGACGGGCATTGCCATCCGGTCTTTGGTGATTGGACCCCACGCCAAAACCAAACCGGATGGATTGAAATGAATGTCAATGGTGGCGTTACAAGTTTCATTTCAGCTGGTGAAGTACATCTTCCGGGCCGCCCGAAGGATGCTGAAGGCGTAAAGGCTTTAGCCATGGTCGCGCAACGCTGTTTTAGAAACTTTAGATCTGCCGGGGCAAAGGTCATAGCCGGTGCACCGGTGCCAGAGCTAGACTTTGATCGTAATTTTTACGCAGAAATTAAGGCAGCTGGTATCCGCCATATTGGTGAGATTGGTCTTGGTACCGTTGCAAAAGGTCCAGATGCTGCGCGCGTGACCGGCTGGTGTCGTGAATTGGGAATTGAGACAATCATGCACACCGGTGGTCCCTCAATTGCGGGATCTCATCTTGTGACTGCTGACGATATCTTAGAAGCGCAGCCGGATGTGGTGAGCCATATCAACGGGGGACCAACTTCAATCCCGCACGAGGCAATCAGAGAGCTCTGCCGCCATGCAAATGGTGCGCTTGAAGCGGTACATAATGGTAATGAGAAATCTGCAATTGTCGCGCTGGAGGGCGCATTAGCAGAAGATAGACTAGCTGACTTCCTGGTTGGAACGGATGCCCCTGCGGGTTCCGGTGTGCAACCCAATGGGATACTGCGTATGGTAACGCTTCTTGCAAGCTTTGGTGGTCTCGCTGCCGAGCAAGCATGGTGCAGTGGTTCAGGCAATGTAGCCAAGCGGCGTAATCTTGATCAAGGCATTATCGCGCCGGGACGACCAGCCGATTTGGTTTTCATGGATCGTCCGGCTGGATCAGAGGGTAATGATGTTCTGGGTGCTATGGCGATGGGTAACATTCCCGGCATCGCATCAGTGATGATCGATGGTAAGATGCGAACGGGGCGTTCACGTTCGACACCACCTTCTGCGCGTGTGCCAATCATCTAGAAGATTTACCGGCTATAATCAAAACAAATTAGAACTAACAGTTAATCTCTTGTTAAGTATGGCCGCTCTGGGCCAAATGCTGACTTCTCCAATTTCAACGTCAATGTCCGCTTTCAAAGTAATAGTTTGCATTCACTTTGCTACTTAGGTTCAATAACTATCTGTTTTAAATCAGGTAAATTCAAATTAGTTACAAAGCAAAGTTGATCTGAAATTTTCTGTATCAAGTCAGATTTCGGGCCTTCCCACCCGCGTATTCAAGAATACGCCAGAAGAACCTAACCCGGGGGGGGTATTTCATCTTCCGGTAACTATAGACATTAATTTCAATTTGGTTGCTTTAGATAAATCTATTCTTAGTTAAATAAAATTTCCAATAACACTCAATGCGGCGGCGTCACTTGCTACCCCCTAAAGGGGGTAGCGCAAGTGCCGCAGTGCCGCAAAACGCTTTTGCCCGAATTCGGCAAGCTATTCTTCGAATACTGGTGCGTAAAAATCTTTCAGTTTTCGGTTCGCATCCGGCTTTTCAATGATTTTGAGTTCCCCACGCTTTAACCATTGCTGAAGCATAGTGTTGATTTTTGTTTTGTCTCCTTTGACCGAGACATCCATGCCCAGTACATCTGCCACGGTATAACCTGCCCATTCGTTTGCTGCGATATGCACACGACTATCCTCGTCAATCAACCGCTGTTTTATCTCTGCAAGCTGTTCAGCAGATACGTCTTCAGTAACATCCAAATCGGTTGGCCACCTCCAGGCTTCAACTACCCCGACTGAATCACCTTTATTCATCAAACCAGTTCCGTTGTTGAGATTAACTGAAACAAATCTACGCCACTTTTGCGTGTTGGCCTTGGATGCCATATTTGCTTTATCTTTACCTATCCTAAAATAAGCTGTGTGATCTTCAACACCGGCTTTAGCGGCGTCTGTTTCGGACATTGGGTTAATTACTCGAACTGATCGCGCTTTATCCTTAACCGCCCCTGCCCCACGGCCGGAATCAGCTGTAACCGGACCCATGCCTTTTGATATGTGGTGAATTAATTCAACTGAACAGTTTCCTCGATCAGCAACGTCAACCCAAGCCGCAGCGACGCGCTGCATAGCTGAATTATCATTTTCTGGTGCATGGTGGGTCGACACAAAAGGATCAACGATCACAACGTCAATTTCATTTTGTTGAATCTCTCGTAACATGTCCTCAATCAGCGGTTCGCAAACCGCCAGGTCTTTACCCGCTTGCTTAACAATGACAAAATCCTGGTCCCGGCCAGAATCAACAAATAAGTTGCTATCTAATTGATCATTCGAAATACCAAAATGAATGGCAGCCCCAGCAATCCGTCTTTGAATTTCTTCATGCGGGTCTTCGCAATTTATCAACCACACACGCAATGGCTCAGCTAGCGGACCTTCCGGATCAAGCAACGGTCGACCTGTCGCCATGGCAAGCGCCTCCGTGATCGAATGAGCAGACTTGCCGCCACCCCCTGCCCCTATGGTGACAGTCATGTATTGGCGGATGTAATGTTGATCGAATAGAAATTCGCGTTCAGGAATGGTAGAAGGATCTTCTAGCTCAAAAGCCGTAGCTCGAACCAGTGGGCGCAAGTCTTTAAGGTACTTAAAATCACAAGACTCAGACTTAAAGAAAATCTCTTCATCAATTGATTTTGCGAAGAAACCTTTCCTGCCCTCGACCACAGCATCTACAAGAACACAACCACCTTTAGCTGGTGATGCGGTGATAAATCCTCCGTAAGTTTCTTTTAGTTCATTAAATGTTTCAACAAGATCGTAATCTGTGCCATCTGAATCTGGTGATCCTGGTCTACGAACCGGTACTTCATTGCGAATGGCTTTATCGACTTCTTCGCGCATCGCTTCAAAGCCGCCTGACACTTCACCCGTTTCAACATTGTAGGTTGTTGTCGTGAACTTATGTCGGAAGTACAACTTCAGTTCGCCTTCAGGGTCGTCAACAAAGTCGGCGCCGACAATTTCTTTCAAACGGTGCGCTTCATCAAGAAGATTTTCTCTCACTTCATCAAGAATAAATGGCGGTTCGATAGGACGTAATGGCGTATTATCATTAGCAGGTGGCACAGACGGCCACTCTACTGGACTAGCATTCGCCACCGCTTCTTCTGCAGCTTTTATCCCCTCCGGCCATTTATGAGCTGTGGTAATTCGGCCCCTGCCCGATTGCAAATTCACAACTATAATATGATCACCCTTGAAAAACTCAATTTCATGATTTCCTTCACCCTTATCGATAAATTGACCTCCAAGCCTGCTAGCTAATTGGCCTGGCTCGATAGTTTGCGAATAAGTCATTGAAGTGAGACACATTTGATCTGAAAAATCTTCAGTTTGAGATAGTTGCGTTTTCGTCAACAGAAATCCTTTCATAAGAACCATAGCTTCACCATCCGTATGGATCGGCGAATTTGTTACATTTAAAACGGTGTGTGGGTTGTATTGTTTTCCAACATGCCGTTTGAGTTGATGCTAAAAAAGCAAAACTCCAAACACTAAATATTGCGTGTTCGGAGTTTTAAACCTCAACATGTTGACCTATGATGGGAAATTATTTTTAAAAGTCAAGCGATATATTTCAAGTTCTCTGCTACTATCGAGGGTATTTTACCTTGACTTCTGCAGAATCACCTGGAAATTCAAACTGAACTACATCAGAAAAATATCTCTATTATAGGGTAGAATGATTGACTGCATCAGGTCATATTTATCTTTTAAGGTAAAACCTTCGCCATAGGCGCCATGAGAGCCACCTTCATCATGTCCAACGATAGATTCGCGAAGATCTCGTTGCGCGCCAGTCTGACGCAAACGATCGATGTAGGAATGCCTAAATGAATAAACAAAGTTGTCTTCTGTTTCCATCAGGTCATTATTGCGAAGATACTTCATTGCAACCTGTGAAAACCCGCTGTCTTTGTCCCGGTATCGATTAAAACCGTTCGGAAACTGCTGCATTGCTTCAAGTGCAACGCCAACCAGCGGCACGCTGCGTGCAGAAGCTGCGGTCTTAATTTCACGACCTTCGACCGCTTTTACTTCAAAGTACGGAATATCAGCATCAACGTGAATATTTTCTTGTAACAAATTGATTACTTCGGATGGCCGCGCACCAGATTCAATAAGGATATATAGTACAGCCCGCGCTTCAGAATTTAGTCCTTGAAGGGAATCTGTCATTGTGAATTTAGACACAACCCAGTCCGTCGAAAACGGTTTGCGCTTATTTTTAACCACACCAGCCCGGTTTGCCTTTGGCTGACGCCAAGTTAAGCCCTCAAAGGGATTTTGGGCAAGCAGCTGGTCACGATGTGCCAGATCACGAAAGATACGCCTCAACACACCCATATAGCGATTAGCAGTACTGAAGGACAGGTCCTTGCTGACGACACGACCATTCAACCAAGAATGAAATTTTAAAGCATCGGCGCGGCTTGTCTCAAGAAAAGCGCCCTTCGGCTTCACAACCCTTTTGTAATTTTCGACGGCCCCATTAATCGGAATATGGTGATTACGTTTTTGCTCAGGTGACTTGCCAACCCACTCATCTAAAATAACATCGTTTAACCAGCGTTCTTTTGCATCATCTATGTTTTCAACTGGTTTATCAACCTTCCCGAATGCGAGTTGGCGAACTTCATTTTGAATGGCCCGCGCTTCCGGAAGTTCTTCCCTGCTATAATGCTTGCCATCGGGATTGGTTAGCTTATTTAATTTATGAATGTTCTCAATCCACTTTTCGACTTGATCACGATCCATGGCTTCTTGAAAGGTTATCGGATCATCGAACGAAATATCCAGATGCTCCGATACAACCAACGCAGCTTCATATCGCTCACGCACGGAATTGACATTCTTGCCGGAACGCATTGCCGCCCAAAACTTTTCATCGGCTTCCGCCCATTGATCGCGCAATCGACGTGCCACTGATTTTTTTTCAGTTCCGCAGGATCGATTAATGTTTTTCCGTCCGCCGTGAAACTTTTGCATATCATCTGGAATAGCCCTTTGGTACATCCAAACATTTCGTCCGCGTGGTTGTTTCAAGTAACGATCGTTCTGATTTGTCATTTTGAAAACCCGATTCTATGCACATTCTATGCACGCGACTATGCATAGAAACCCTTTATTTGCAAGGGTTTGCAACGTTTTCAATGTGTTAGAAAAACAATCTGGAGCGGGCGGCGGGAATCGAACCCGCGTCATCAGCTTGGAAGGCTGAGGTCTTACCACTACACAACGCCCGCGTAAGACAATCGGCTTGAAGTGCCGAGGCGTGACTTTCGCGCGTAAACGCAACTTAAAGCCCAAAAAGTAAGGTAATGGTGGAGGGAGTTGGATTTGAACCAACGTAGGCTAAGCCAACGGATTTACAGTCCGCCCCATTTAACCGCTCTGGCATCCCTCCGGAAACCGTTACCTTGTTCAGATAAACAAGTTACCTGTTCAATTCAAATCAGAAAAACCTGACGATGAATCTGAGCGGCGTTATGAAGCCCGATGTCGTTTCTGTCAACACAAGAATTGCATTTATTTTCATTTCATTGCTTTGAGTTACCAAACTATTATTGCACCTTGTCCGCTTTTGCTTATAAGCGTGGAATATGAGAGAGCGCAAAGACAATAGATCAGGCCAAAATAATCGATCAGGTGGCGGTCGGTTCGCTGGCAATAAGTCAAAAGACAATCGACCAAGCAAATCCGCAAGGTCAGATGGTGGGTCTATGGGCAAACAACAAGGGTCGCGCAGCAATAAGTTTCGCAACAAGGGTGGGCAACGCCAAGGATCTGGCGCGCTTTATATATACGGACTTCATAGTGTGCGCGCTGCCGCGCAAAATCCAAAACGCAAAATCATTCGAATGCTAGCCACACATAATGCCTGGGATCGACTTGATATTGGCGAAGCCAACCGGATGCCCTACCCCGTTGAAACCATTGATGCGCGCGAGCTGGATAAAATGCTGGGCAAAGACGCTATCCATCAGGGTATTGTCGCAGAGGTTCATCCTTTAGAGGCCAAAAGCCTTGAAGAATTAAAAGACACACATCTTGTTGTGGTGCTGGACGAAGTCACCGATCCGCACAATGTGGGTGCGATCATGCGCTCTGCTGTAGCCATGGGAGCTGGCGCGCTCATTACAACGGCACGCAATAGCCCCCAGGAAACCGGGGTGTTGGCGAAATCTGCTTCTGGTGCCTTAGAAATGATCGATCACATCCAAGTGAAAAATCTAGGTCATGCGATTGATGAGCTGCATTTTGTTGGCTTTCAAACCATTGGACTTGATTCTGAGGGCCCGCACGCGCTCGAAGAGACATTTTCAAAGAAACAAATCGCCTTGGTGCTTGGCGCCGAAGGCAAAGGGCTTCGCCATAAAACACGCAGCATCGTCACTGATCTCGCTAGGCTTGATATGCCCGGGGCGATCAAATCTCTGAATGTGTCCAATGCAGCAACATTGTCACTTTATGCTGCGCATCGTTTTATTACGGTTGATTCTTAGATCGCACAAAATTTCGAAACAAAAATAGAATCGAAAAATTATTCTAAGGCCAAGAGCAAATCAAAATAGTATTGACTGCCTAGGAGATATCCTAGACCTCAAGCGGCTAATCATTTTGTAATTTTCGTCACAAAACACATTAACCTGTGAAAAATCATACAATTTCTGAGAAAAATTACGGGAAATTGTGTGGATTTCTTACCACTTGATAAAAAATCCACAACCTAACGGCGCATTGACTGCATTTCGACCTGACCCTGAATAACGCTACGCGTGTGAAGAGTCTCATTTAACGCTATTTCAGCAATCTCAATCGGTGCGGAGATTAGATATCAGCAAGCCCCCTCAATATAGCCCAGTATTTTTACGATATTTTCTTATACTTTTTTGAGTGTACACTCACCTTATTCGTGTAATTTTGTCGAATTACAATGAATTATGAGGTTTTTTGAGAATAATTTTCTTCTTTACAACACCACTGAAGAATTTAATATTCGTGACAAACTAAAAAGACTTGTAAAAATCAGGGAGTACAGGGCATGAAGAAACTAACAATAACTGCAATTGCCTGCGCAGCGACAATCATCGCAACACCGGTGATGGCTGAAAACGTTTTACGTTGGACCAGCCAAGGTGATGCATTGACATTGGATCCGCACGCGCAGAACGAAGGTCCGACCATCGCAATGAATGGTCAGATCTATGAATCACTGGTCACACGTGACCCATCATTAACTTTGCAGCCTGAACTCGCAGAAAGCTGGACAGCTGATGGCGACACTTGGACTTTTAACCTGCGCAAAGGCGTTAAATTCCACGATGGTGCTGATTTCAATGCAGAAGATGTGATTTTCTCATTTGATCGCGCCAAAGCCGCAACATCTGACTATAAGGAACAAGTTGCAAGCATCGTGAGCGTAACAGCGATTGATGACCACACTGTTGAAATTAAGACAGATGGTCCAAATCCAATCCTGCCGAACCAAATCACAGGCGTGTTTATGGTTGATAAAGGCTGGGCTGAAGCAAATAATGTTGTTTTGCCACAAAACTACGCAGAAAAAGAAGAAAGCTATGCCGTTCGTAACACCAATGGTACTGGACCATTTGTTGTAACGTCTCGCGCACCTGATGAACTGACTGTTCTTGAAGCCAATGCAAATTGGTGGGGTAAAGGTTCTTTCCCTGGCAATATCGATAAAATCGAATATCGCCCAATCGCCAATGCTGCGACACGTGTCGCTGCACTGTTGTCAGGCGAAGTTGATTTCGTTCTTGATCCGCCACTACAGGATCTTGCGCGTATCGATTCAACAGATGGTTTGAAAACAACAACAACACCGCAAGTTCGTTCCATCTTCTTTGGTATGGACCAAGGTATTGAAGAGCTTCGTACATCTGACGTGAAGGGTAAAAACCCATTTAAAGATGTGCGCGTTCGCGAAGCGTTTAACCTTGCAATTGATAAGCAAGCTATTCAGCGCGTTGTGATGGAAGGTTTGTCTTTCCCAACTGCGATGATCACATCACCGGGCGTTTTAGGTAACACACCTGAACTAGATGCATCTTACGGTCACGATTTGGAAAAAGCTAAAGGCCTCATGGCTGAAGCTGGCTATGGCGATGGATTTACAATCCAGCTTGATTGCCCGAACAACCGTTATAACAACGATGAGAAAATCTGTCAGGCAGCCGTGGCTATGTTGGCGCGCATCGGCGTTACTGTGAAACTTGACGCTATCCCAAAAGCTCAGCATTTCCCGAAAATTCAGAAACGTACGTCTGATTTCTATATGCTTGGTTGGGGTGTTCCAACACTTGATAGCCATTATGTGTTCTCATATCTGCTTGATGGCGCCGGTTCATGGAACGCGACAGGTTATAACAATGCACGTGTGAACGAAATCACAGCCACAATTGCAACTGAGACTGACATCGAAAAACGCACAATGTTGATCGACGAAGCTTGGAACATTGTTCGCGATGAAAAGCCATATCTTCCAATCCACCACCAGGTTCTAGCTTGGGGTATGGCTGATAATTTTGACATTCCAATTGCAGCAGACGACCAGCCTCGTCCTCGCTTCATCGTCAAAAATTAATCTTTGAAATCCGGAACGGGGCGTTGATCGCCCCGTTTACTTTTTCAATCGCAACAGCGGCCTTATGGGACGCAATAAAGATTTCGCATGTTTGCATTCATCGCACGTCGTTTAGCACAATCCATTCTCGTTATGGCGGTCGTTTCTGCGGTCGCTTTTTCTCTATTTAATTTCGTAGGTGACCCCGTCAACAATATGGTGGGGCAAGATGCAACGCGCGAACGCCGCGCCGAGATCCGCCTGCAACTCGGATTGGATGATCCAATCCCTGTTCAATATGTCCGCTTTGTCGGCAACATGCTCCAAGGTGACTTTGGTATTTCTTATCGCATCAAACAACCCGTTGATCAGCTGGTCTTAGAACGCCTGCCGGCAACGCTTGAACTAGTGTTCGTGTCAGCCATCATCTCATTGATCGTAGGCATTGTGGCGGGTGTTTATACCGGTATTCACCGAAACTCCTGGATATCGCGAAGTATATTATCATCCTCGCTGATCGGTGTTTCGCTGCCAACCTTTATCATCGGCATTGCTCTGATTTATATCTTCGCAGTGCATTTAAGATGGCTGCCGTCTTCTGGGCGCGCCGGGACAATTGACTTTGGCTGGTGGAAAACATCGCTCCTTTCACTTGAAGGTTGGCGATCGATTTTGCTGCCAGCTATTACGCTCAGCCTCTTCCAACTTACGATGATCCTGCGTTTGGTACGCGCTGAAATGATGGAAGTCATGCAAACTGATTTTATTAAATTTGCTCGGGCACGCGGACTATCTGAGCGTGCCATCAATTATGGCCACGCTCTGCGCAACACGCTTGTGCCTGTGATCACCATTATCGGTCTAAACATTGGTGGTTTGATTGCGTTCTCCGTGATTACGGAAACCGTGTTCCAGTGGCCCGGCACAGGATTAATGTTCATTCAGGCCGTGGATTTCGTGGATGTGCCAATCATGTCAGCATATCTGGTGTTTGTGGCCATCTTGTTTGTGATCATCAACCTAATTGTTGATCTTTTATATGCAGCGGTTGATCCGCGCATTCGCATTGGCAACGCATAAGTGATGGGAGGAGATAGATCATGACAAATTTAAGCTCATCAGAAACCCCTTCCCGACTAGCGCGATTTATGGACAGCGATGTCCTGCACTCATTCCTGCGGTCCCCGTCAGCGATGATTGCGGCTTTCATCACGCTTGTCTTCATTCTTGCGGCATTATTTGCACCGCTTATTGCGCCATATAATCCATTTGACCCGGTTCAGATATCACTTTGGGATGGAAAATTACCCCCCAGTTTTGCTGGCGGTGATGATCGCTATTTCCTTGGCACGGATAATCAGGGTCGCGATATGCTCTCGACCATCCTCTATGGTGGGCGACTTTCGATCATTGTAGGACTAGCTGCGGTATTTTTGGGCATGCTTATGGGCGTGACGCTCGGTATTATCTCCGGATATCTGGGTGGAACCTTTGACGCCATCATCATGCGTATTGCCGACGTACAGTTGACTATTCCTGGCATTTTGCTGGCAATCTTGATCAACGGTATTGGCCGCGCATTCTTACCCGTTGATATACGAGATGAGTTTGCCATTTATGTGGTGATCATCGCGATTGGCCTGTCAGATTGGCCACAATTTGCGCGGATCACCCGCGGTGCAACGCTGGTGGAAGCCAATAAGGAATATGTTGCTTCAGCCCGTGTGATTGGCCTGCCATCCTGGCTGATTATGGTGCGCCATTTGCTACCTAATGTATTGCGTCCTGTTTTGGTCTTGGCAACCTTGGGTCTGGCCACAGCCATTATCTCTGAAGCGACGCTAAGCTTTTTGGGTCAAGGCATTCCGCCGACAACACCATCGCTTGGAACGCTCATCCGCGTTGGCAATGAGTTTTTATTCTCTGGCCTTTGGTGGATCACCCTCTTCCCGGCCATTGCGTTGGTAATCTTAGTCTTCTCCGTCAATCTATTTGGCGATTGGTTGCGCGATGCGCTTAACCCGAAATTACGGTGATCTATGTCTGAGTTGTTAAAAATCACTGATCTCAATGTAGAATTTGTGACCCGCAGAGGCACAATCAAGGCCGCGCAGGACATTAATCTCACCGTTGCCCCGGGCGAAGTCTTGGGTCTCGTGGGCGAATCTGGCGCTGGTAAATCGACCATCGGTAATGCAATTATCGACCTTTTGGAGCATCCGGGCCGTGTCTCTGGTGGTTCTGTCCTATTTCAGGGTGAAGAAATCCGTGGTCGCAGCGAAGCTGAAATGCGCAGTATTCGTGGTGACAGGATCGGCATGATCTTCCAGGATCCGCAAACCGCGCTTAACCCACTGATGACCGTTGGTGACCAGCTGGTCGAAACGATCATCAAAACCCGCGGTTATGATCAAAAGCGCGCTGTTGAGTGCGCGATTGAGCTTTTAGAGGGCGTTGGGATTGATAATGCTGAATTGCGCCTTAAAGCCTATCCGCATCAATTCTCAGGCGGCATGCGCCAGCGTGTGGTGATTGCTCTGGCGCTCGCCGGAAAACCTGAATTGATCATTGCAGATGAACCCACAACTGCGCTTGACGTATCGATCCAGGCACAAATTCTTGATCTGATCAAACAGCTGTGTGAAGAGCGCCAGCTTGGTGTAATCATTGTCACTCACGATATTGGCGTGATTGCATCTATTGCTACGCGTGTCGCCGTGATGTATCGCGGCAAAATCGTTGAAACAGGTGACGTGGCGCAGATATTGGGTGATCCGCAGCATGAATATACCAAAGCGTTGATTTCCGCTGTGCCGCGCGCTGATAAAAAATATCATCGTTTTGAGGCTGTGGACTATATTGAAGGCGGTGCAAGCCGCAAACCGATTGATATCGCCACCCATTGGCTTGGTAAAGCTCGCCATCAATCGGAAGACGAAACCCCGGCCGTATCGGTTAAAAATCTTGATCTCTCATTCACATTGCAAAGCGCGCTTTTAAAGAAGAACCGAAAAATGCTGCGCGCCGTCAATGATGTGAATTTCGACATCAAACCGGGCGAAACATTCGGCATTGTGGGCGAAAGCGGCTCTGGCAAAAGCACGATTGCGCGGCTTATTGCAGGGCTTTATACCCCAGATCGCGGTGAAATCTCGATCCAAGGCCAGAGTGTCTTAGGCAATCAACGCGACCCGCAGATCAAACAAGCGCGTCGTAAACTGCAAATGATTTTCCAAGACCCCTATTCATCGCTCAATTCACGTATGAATGTGATGAACATTGTGGCGGAACCGATCCGTTTTTATAAGCTGACAAGCTCAGAAGCAGAAACACGCCAAATCGTTGGCGATCTGCTTGATCATGTTGGATTGGGTGCAGCGGTTGCCAATCGTTATCCGCATGAGTTTTCGGGTGGACAAAGACAGCGGATCTCGATAGCGCGCGCATTGGCGACACGTCCGCAGATCCTCATTTGTGATGAACCAACATCTGCACTTGATGTCTCTATTCAGGCGCAGATCCTCAATCTATTGAAGGATTTGCAGGAAGATCTAGGGCTTACCATGCTGTTTATTAGCCATGATCTGCCGGTTATTCGCCAAACCTGTGACCGAATTGCTGTGATGCGATCAGGGCAGATTTGCGAACTTGCTGAGACCGAAGAGCTCTTCAACAATCCTCAGCATGACTATAGCAAGCATCTGCTTGGATTAATGCCGAAGCTCGATCTTTTGGGATAAACGCGCAATGGGTGTGGTACATGATTGCCACACCTATTCAGTTATTTTGCAATCAGCATTGCGTTCGATAAACTCTGCGCTTGCCCTCACGCCCTCTTTATCTTAATGCTCCTAAAAACAGGAGTGCTCTGCCGATGAACAAATAAGTCTTTCTAATATCTCGCTCGCGTGACCCACGCGGATAAAGACTTATTTTCAAAGGAGCATTTCATGCATCCCCTTATTTATGACGTCGCCGTGTCAATTGACGGCTTTATATCTGGCCCATCAGAAGATGTGTCGCGTTTTCCGCATTCAGGTGCCATTGTCGATGATTATCAAAGGCGATTGCAAAGCTATAAAACCTGTTTGATGGGTCGAAGAACTTACGAATTTGGCTATCAATATGGGCTTGAGCCGGGACAAAACCCCTATCCGCATATGCGGTCCATTGTTCTGTCGGAAAGCATTGAATTGCCGCAAGGTTCGGACGTGGAATTGTTATCTTGCGTCAGCAAAGATGCAATCCAAGAGATTAAACACCAAAGCGATGGTGATATCTATCTTTGCGGTGGTGGTGAATTGGCCAATTGGATGTTGGCAAACAAGCTGATTGATATAGTTCGGATTAAGCGTGCGCCAATCATTTTGGGCTCCGGCATCAAAATATTTGGCGAAGGTGATCATCTTGTTGATTTAACGCTTGTCACGTCAACGGATTATCCAAATGGTGCGTTGTTTCAAGAGTTTAAACTCAATTATTGAGAATTTGAATCCGGAACAATTGCCTTGGTTAAGCCCTACTAAACCTTCGGCATCTGCTGTGTGGCGCAGTGGATGCCGCCGCCGATTTCTCCCAACGCATCAACATTGAGCGTGATAATCTCACGGTTTGGGTATGCCATTCGTAGCGCTTTGACCGCGATATCATCAGCGTCTTTGTCACCAAATTGGGCCGCGATCACTGCGCCATTACAAACGTAGTAATTGGCATAGGATGCGACAAAATCGATCGCGTCGACACGCCGTTCTTCGGGTTCTGGAATGACCGTAATATCAAGCCCTTCAGCGTCCAAACGATCGTAGGTGTCAAGTGCTGCTAAATGAAATGGGTCATCCAAATCGGGCCGGTCTGGCAAATTGATGAGCACCCTGCCCGCACCCGTGAACCGTGCCAAGCTATCGATGTGATAATCGGTGATATCTTGATCATAAACACCACGCGACCAGATCATTTTGTCCGCACCATAAGCTTTGAGCAATCGCGCTTCGATCTGATCACGTGATAGACCAGGATTGCGGTTATCATTGAGCCATGAGCTTTCATGCGCCATTAACAGACCATGCCCGTCGTGTTCAACGCCCCCTGCTTCACCTTTTAATCCCGAACTGATTAGCTCTACGCCTAACCGCTCCGCAATTTGAGATGCAATCTGGCCGTCACTTTTATGCAGTTGTTTGTTGCCCCAGCCATTGAATTGAATGTGACTGACAACAAGCTCATTGTTTTCAATAGCAAAAAGAGGTCCTGAATCGCGTGCCCACAAATCTTCGGTTGGAATATCCCAAATCTCAACATTGGACGACAATTGCCTTTGTGCCGCTGCTTTATGTTCACCCCCCATGAGCAAGATAACAGGCTCAAACTCGGAGATCGCATTGGCGATATCGGCGATTGTTCCTTGCACATCCTCTAAAAAATAACGATCTGAATAGACTTTGCGACTGACTGGCCATTGCATAAAGGTCAGCTCATGCTCAGCTTCTTCCGGCGGCACATATAGTTTTGATTTGGTCATTGAGTGCGCTCCATGCGCCATCATAACGCCTGATCCTAATGCTAATCCACCCGTGACGAAATCTCTACGTTTTATCAATCAAAACCACCATTTATCCTTAGACCAGTAACTTAATGAATTCACGTTCACCGGCTTCTGAAAATTCAACGATACGTGAGCCTTCTTTTCGTTTGGCCCAACCAAGGTCGAGAACGCGGGTGAGCATCGCTGATCCCAGTGCACCGGCCAGATGTGAGCGGCGTGAACTCCAGTCCAAACAGGATTTGCACATGGGGCGTTTGGTCTTCACAAGTGAGGTAATATCTATACCAAAATTGCCCACAAAAGCGGTTCCTTTGGGCGTGAGACCAACCATCTCGCCCTGCTCCACCAAATATTGCTGCGCGATCATTTGGTCATACATATAGACCCCGAGATCACCGGCTAAATGATTGTAGCAAACACGCGCTTTGCGCAGGGCCTCATCTTTCGGACCAGTTTGCACGCGTAATAGACCGCGTTTTGCCGCCAATCCTGATATTGCTTCAATCATATCGGCGACATCATGATCTGCGATGACATAATATTTATGTCGTCCGCTTTTGGTGGGACTGATGAGCGCTGCATCTTCAAGCTTTTTCAAATGCGCGCTGGTTGTTTGCTTGCTCACACCCGCTTCAAGCGCTAATTCGGTGGCTGTCAGCGCTTTGCCGCACATCAAAGCTGTGAGGATATTGGCGCGTGCAGGATCGCCGATGAGCGAGCCGATAAGTGATATGTCTGGTCCTTCTTTCATGACAGGAAGACTAACGCAGCCATCTACCCAGAGCAATAACTGATAGTTCGCTTACGAACGAACTATATTTTATTTCGATAGACCGCTTCGATATGGTCCCTATTACGAGATGGTGCAAAGTGACAATTTAGCCCTTTTGCCTTGTGTCAATTTAATGGATTGTGTTTCGTTTGCTCAGGCTATTTCCTCAAAGGAATACTTGTTTCGCCCTGTTTTTTTCGCATTATAAAGCTGAATGTCCGCTTCATGGATAAGTTCTTCTAAGCTCTCTGACATGGAGCTTGCAACACCAATACTCGCCGTGCCGTTTACTTCAACGGTGTCAATAATTTTAGCGCGGCGCTGAAACTGTTCCAATATCTGTTTGGCAACAGTTTGAATGGTTGCATTATCGTAGCCTGGTGCAAAGATACAAAACTCTTCGCCGCCGAGGCGACCAGCTATTTCATCGTGCACAAGGATTGAAGATAAGGTTTGGCCAAACAATTCCAGTGTCTTATCACCAATTAAGTGACCACGACTGTCATTAATCTTCTTAAAGTGATCAATATCTATGTAGAAAACTGCATAATTTTCATTGTTCGCTTTACAATGAGATAGTGCCAATGAGGCTTCTTTCAGAAAAGTTCTTCGTGTCAAAAGCGATGTAAGTGGATCGTAACGAAGCAAGAAGTCCAGCTCTTGGTAGGCTAAATTGAGTTTTTCCTTTTGGAGTAGCACATAGTATGAAGCTGGTGTTGCGACATTTAACGGTACGAGTACGCTAACCGTTAGACCCAGAAGCTGGCTGGTGCTAAACATAGTCAGGTCTTCGATTAAAGCAAACATTAGGGTGAGCGTTATTAAAACGGACAAAAGAACGGAGACGAGCACAATTTTTATTATATCTATTATCATTGTACGACTTAAATACATCGGTATCTTAGTTCCTTCGGAGCAGCACTATCTCACCCAACATACACATTCAGTCTCTGGCAATCCATTCCAATAAAATGCAATTTATACATTTTGCACCGGATTAATATCGATGATCTCGGCAAATAATGGGCTTGCAAACCAAAGTTTCGGCATTAATAATGCGCTTGGATAAAGATTTAGTCGGAAGACTACCCAGTTTTGAGTCGTAAACTTTGTTATTGAGTATAGAAATATTGTAAATTTAACTTGAGATCGCATTAATAATGACTCAAACAATTGATGAGCACATTCGGCAAATAAACGACTTTATGCGTAGTGCTAGTTGCCTGTGTTCTATGTTGTTGAAAATACCACACGTCGCTTTAATAGGAAAATTTGGTCTCGGTATCAGTACTGTTTTTATCGAAAACACATCCCAGCGGAAATATGGTTTGTGCCGATGACCGTTCAACCTACCAATAATGATAGCTCTAAACTCCTGTCTAAACATCATTTATTGATGGCTTTGGGAGGGCTGTATTCTTTGGAGGGCGACTGCTGATAACATGACAGATACTCGTTTACATGGACGCACTAATAAGACAGTCGAAGATTACATTGTTTGTAAAACCAACCTGGCAAATTTTGTGTTGGCGGGGACTAAGTATGACACAAATAGTCAAGATGATATACTTCGCGACCTAGAAGATCGGCTCGAAAAATCATTGCAAATTTTGTTGAATACAAACCAAGATAGCCCGCTGGAAAACATTGATATAATTGAACTCGTTATTAGCGAATTGGCAGAAGAAACGGAATTGTCTAACCACCACAAGGACCTAATTTCGCTGAGTATAGAGCAATTGCGAAGGTTTCACTTTTCCGCAAGTTACAGTTCAAAACACGAACAGCGTACAGAGCCACGTGTTAAACAAAATAAATTTGGCGTTATATCCGTTGACGATTCAACACTGTGTCGTTTTATGACGAAAGACATTTCTGACGGTGGTGCATGTTTATTTGTAGAACACCCGGAGCTGTTGCCCGATGAATTTAATTTATTAGGTATAGGCATGTCCAAACAGGTCTTGGCTTCAAAGGTTTGGAGTAAAGCTAACGAGATAGGGATAGAATTCAAAGAAACGCCGTAAATATGCCATCTCACGGTCCGAAAACTAACAAAAAGTTTCAAAACTTGATGTCCGCTTTCGACTGTGCCTCGACCGTTCGTGATTGCACATGAAAAACATGCCGCCATGTCATAAACGCTCGTTTATGAGACGCAGTGATCCGCCTTTAAGGTGTCATGTCACCTCGATAGACCGCTTCGATATTGTGACCATCAGGGTCGAGAAAATAGGCTGCATAATAATTGGCGCCATATTCCGGGCGAAGGCCGGGTGCACCATTGGATGTCATACCGAGATCGATAGCTGTTTGATGAAAGTTATCAACCTGTTGGCTGCTTGTTGCCTCAAACGCGAGGTGAAGCTTTTGGATGACGCCTACCGCAGGCGCAAGCCCAAACTCCCAACTCATCTTGCCAAAACCAACCGCATCTTCGTCGATAAAGACTTGATCAATGCCAAGCGTTGCCAAGATCGGCTGATAGAGCTCTTTGGAAGCTTCAACATTTGAGACAGGCAGATTGAAATGATCGATGATTGCCATTTAAATCCACCTAACTGCCCTAGACGAGCACTTCGATTTCTTCTTGTTCACCTACGCCAAAGACGCGTTTATAGCGGTCAATCTGATCTTGGGGACCCATCGCCTTACGCGGATTATCAGAGAGTTTGACCGTTGGGCGACCATTGGCTGATGTTGCTTTACAAACCAGCGAAAACGGTGCCAGTGCATTATCCGCGACAAGATGTTTGAAATCATTTGTCAGCATGGTGCCCCAACCAAAACTCACCTTACAGCGATGCGCAAACAGGCTATGCAAGCGTTTAATCTCGGGCGCATCCAATCCATCAGAGAAGATCAAAAGTTTCTCTTTCGGGTCTTCCCCACGCTTCTCCCACCATTCAAGCGCATATTCGGCAATATTTTCAGGATCGCCGCTATCAATGCGAATACCGGTCCAGCTGGTCAACCAATCTGGCGCTTTCTCCAAAAATCCGCGGGTTCCATAGGTGTCGGGCAAAATGATACGCAAATTGCCATCATGTTCGGCCTGCCAATCGCTTAAGACCTGATATGGCGCTTGCGCGAGTTCGTCATCACCTTCAGCCAGCGCTGAATAAACCATAGGCAATTCATGCGCATTGGTACCAATGGCTTCTAACTCATGCCGTTTGGCGATCAAACAGTTAGACGTACCAACAAATTTTTCGCCCAAACCTTCGCGCATCGCCTGTACACACCAGTCCTGCCACATATGAGAGTGGCGTCGGCGGGTACCGAAATCCGCCACACGTAAACTCTCAACCTGGCGCAGATCTTCAATCTTCTCCCAAAGGCGTGTCATGGCCCGGGCATAAAGCACCTGAAGCTCAAATTTGCCCATGCCTTTGAGCACCGCACGTGATCTAAGCTCCATGATGACTGCCAGCGCTGGAATTTCCCACATCATCACCTCAGGCCAGGAGCCTTCAAAGGTCAATTCATATTGATCACCGCGGCGTTCAAGATGATAAGCAGGCATTTTTAACGCCTCAAACCACTCCATAAAATCGGAGCGGAACATAGAGCGCTTGCCATAAAACATATTACCGCGCAGCCAGGTGCTCTCACCGCGCGAGAGTGATAGAGTGCGGATATGATCGAGCTGTTCACGCAGTTCACCCTCATCAATCAAATTGGCAAGCGGCACATGTTTGGACCGATTAATCAGATTAAACGTGACATTGGCTTTGGGGTGATTGCGAAACACAGTTTGCGCCATCAAAAGCTTATAGAAATCCGTATCAATCAGCGATCGGACAATCGGATCAATCTTCCAGTTATGATTATAAACGCGGCTAGCAATATCGTGCATAAAACGATCCGATCTTATGGGTAATGTGAGCTGACCTTATAGCAAGCGGTGCGATTAATTTGCAAACCCTGTCTTGAATTTTCATGACATGTTGCAAACTTGACAGATTATGTTGTTAAAATACGATTACTGCATGATTTGGGGGTCAATATGCGTTTATTAAGTGCATTTTTTGTAAGTTTATTTCTTTTAACGGCCCAAAGCCACTCAGAACAGCTGATTGAAAGCTATGGCGCTTTTATCGGGGATGACGATCTTTATAATTCCAAAGGTGCAAGATTGAGCCATGCTTGGCAGATCATTCGCCAGGATCGCGCCAATTATCATCGCTTCGGGCGCAGCCAGCCTGGTGATGAAGGCGATGACTATTTCTCCAGCATAGATAATCGCGCAGCCCTTGAAAATATGGTGCGCCGTGGATCAATGTCCTCAGATGCGGCCCGACGTATTGAAGCCGGATACGTACAGATCTTCGTTGATATTTATGGCGTGGGCAACCGGATTGATTATATTAACGTGTCGGTTGGTCAATAAAAGCGCACATAAACTATTTCCGTTTTGCAACCCGCGTACACGCGCTCGGATTTTATACAACAATTTGAATTAAATGCAGCAGTTTCGCTTCACTCTTGGTCAATTTGAGTGTGTTAGTTTCGGGCCGTCGCAACTTTTTGCATATTTGTAATTTTAATGAACGGAGCCTATTGGGATGACGGCGGGGACAGATTCAGATAACGATTTTATAGAGCGTGCTTATCGCCAGCGCACATATAAGTCTGCATTTATCTATAACAAAGGTTATAACGGCAAACGCACATGTATTTTGCGCAATATCAGCGAAACAGGTGCCCTCCTTCAGATCGAACATATTGCTGGCTTGCCCACTCATTTCATGGTTGGTGTTGAGCTGGATGCATTTGAAGTGCCCGCAAAATGGATCTGGCGGGAGGAAGAGCACGTTGGTGTTCAATTTGAAGGGCCGCTCACACCCATTGAATCCAAACGCACCCAAGTGCTTTATCTCTCTGATGACCCACGCTTTGTTGAGGAAGAAAATCCAAATCAAATGCAATTCGGTGGCCGTTCAGCGCGAGAGATTGGCGAACGCAATAGCAATAGTGCTTCATCAATAAGAAAACGCCGTTCGCCAGGTTTTGGTAAGCGCTAGGTCTTATTTCAATATTACATCCAACGCCGTACGCGCGCTTTGTAATCAAGATATTCCTGCCCAAAAATTTTCTCGAGCGCCTGTTCTTCTGGCTCGATCTGCACTTTATTGATGATCATAACAAAAGCTGGTGCTGCGATAACAACCAAAAATGTGCCGAAATATAATCCTGAACCTATAATCATCAGCAACATCGCTAAATACATAGGATTGCGTGAAAAGCGATTAACACCATCTGTCACAAGCGAGGACATTTCATCAAGCTTATTGGGCTGGATTGTAGTGCGATGTCTGATGAACCGCAAAACAGTCATGAGTAGCAGGAAGATGCCACACAATATGAAGGCATAAGCGAGCAGATATTGCTCATTAAATTGAAATGTTGAAAACGGCAGAAACCGCGCCCCATAATGCATGCCGATAATCGCCAAAAACATGTAAACGGGTGGCGGAATGTGCATATTATAACCTCAATTATCGATGTTGCCTGCACCATATTTAAATCGCACTTGCATTGTGATTAATAGAGCGCTACCCGCAAGACCATGAAACATTATGATGTGGTGATAATTGGCGCAGGTGCGGCCGGGATGATGTGCGCGATTGAAGCGGGCAAACGTGGTCGATCTGTGCTCGTTGTTGATCACGCCAAAAAAGCGGGCGACAAAATCCGTATTTCCGGGGGCGGACGTTGTAATTTCACCAATCTTGAGACGAAATTTGATCGATTTTTATCCCAAAACCCGCGATTTTGCATTTCAGCGCTTAAACGCTACAGCCAACATGATTTTATCAGTATGGTTGAAAAGCACGGGATCGCCTATCATGAGAAAACATTGGGGCAATTGTTTTGCGATCATTCTGCACAAGACATCATAACCATGTTGCGCAATGAAATGGATGATGCTCGGGTTGAGCTTCAACTGCAAACTTCGGTGAAGCGCATCGAACATGACAACACCTATCAAATTACGCTCGATCATGATGAGGTTACAGGCTCATCTTTGGTCATCGCAACGGGCGGCAAATCCATCCCAAAAATGGGTGCAACAGGATTTGGCTACGATGTTGCTAAGCAATTTGAGGTACCACTGACCGATATCCGCCCTGCCCTTGTGCCGCTGACCTTTTCCGATGAAACGCTGGATCGCGTCAAACCTTTGTCAGGGGTCAGCGTTGAGAGTTCGGTTCGACACCAAAAAACGGTGTTTGACGAGGGCCTTCTCTTCACCCATCGGGGGTTATCTGGACCTTCTATTCTTCAAATCTCAAGCTATTGGCGTGAAGGTGATGAAATCACCGTTGATTTGGCCCGAGGGCAGAATATTGCAGATCAACTCAAATCTCTTCGCGGTGACGCTGGCAAGCAATCCATCACCAATGTGTTGGCGCGCCTCATTCCGGCAAAGTTAGCGCAGATGATTGTCGAGCAAGCGGGCTTAGTCGGAAATCTTGCTGATCAATCCAATGCCAAGCTCGATCAGATTGGCAATTTGGTCAATGCATGGACTATTAAACCAGCGGGATCTGAAGGGTATCGTACGGCGGAAGTCACCCTCGGCGGTGTTGATACGTCTGCATTAAACGCCAAAACCATGGAAGTGAAGCATCAACCTGGGCTTTATTTCATCGGCGAAGTGGTCGATATCACCGGCTGGCTCGGAGGTTATAACTTTCAATGGGCCTGGAGTAGCGGTTGGGTCTGCGGTCAGGTCTGTTAGGCGCCCATTGTTTTTAAGTTGGCAAGTTTTCCAACGGGAAAACTATGCGGGAGGCATGGGGTAGTGGCTGGGTCTGCGGACGGGTTTGTTGATAATTTGATTTTCGTCAATACATATTGTATATACAAATCATGTGCTGTTACGTTGACAGATTGGTAATCGCGCAAGGATTCGGGGTAACGTTGACGTCAACGCAACGTCAAAAATCCGTTTAGTTCAACTCTAAGCGGAGCATGAAAATGCAATTCGAGTGGGATGAAGAAAAGCGCCGCGAAATATATGATGAACGCGGTATCGATATATTAGAAGCAGCATTGATTTTTGAAAATCCGGTGCTGACCAAACAAGACAACCGCCAAGATTATGGTGAGACGAGATTAATCTCTCTTGGCATGGTTGATGATGAGGCTTTCATTGTGGTTCATACAGAACGCAATGGCACTACCCGCCTCATAACAGCTTGGAAAGGTGGGAGACGTGAACGAGAAACTTACAAAAAACACATCACAAACCGCTTCTCTTGATAACATTCGCAAGATGAAAGATGCGGGTGCGTTAAAATCTGCGAGAAAAACAACAATCCTCTCTGAAGAATTGCCAGATGGGTTTTGGGATGATGCTGAAATTGTCGAACCCAAAACCAAAACCGCCATTAGTCTTCGTGTTGACGCGGATGTGCTTGAATATTTCAAAAGCCAGGGCAAAGGCCACCTCACCCGTATGAATGCCGTTCTTCGATCATATGTAGACGCACAACGTTCAAGATAGCTTACGAGATTAATCTGACTTTAATCAGCGGCTCTTAAAATGGACGCCGCGAATTGGTGAGGTCACACATGCTATTGCCCGGAGATATATTCCTCAAGATATTTGAATATATTTGTTATCTGGCATTGGCTGTTTTGATGGCTGCTGGCATTGGATATGGCTTTTTAAGTTTTGCGGGCGAATGCCAAGACTATTTGCTCAATGACGCAACATGTTCCTCGAACTTTTATCTTAACATAGCTAGTTTCAGCTATTCGGTGATCTTGGGAACTTTGTTGACCTTTTTCCCCGCAATTTTGGCATTGGTTGGTGTGGTATGGATCCTGCGCAATATCCATAACAATCAAACTATGAAACTCCGCGATGAAGGTCGTGACAATGAAGTGATAAAATTCCGCACCTTTCTTGCTCGAATACTCATTTTTATAGGACTTTTAGTGCTCGCGATTTGGCTGTTTTTGAATTTGATTTCATAAAAAAACCAGCATCTCAGGGGAAAGATGCTGGCTTGACTGAAGTCGGATGTGCCCAGTTTTAGTTGGTGAAGCCACCAACAGTACCTTTCGGCAGGCATTTCACTTTTACTGGATACCAAACCCAAGATTTTTTCTGATTTTTTGCAACGCCATTGCCATATGGATTTTTCGACGTCACTGCCAATTCGAAATATGCAGTCACTTGCGTGTTCGAACCCGTTGCAAAAATATTACGGTGGCTGGCGAGCTTAGTGTTACAGGCCTGAATTGGATTTTTGCCGTGGAATTTCACATCGCTAATTTTGATGCTTGGATTGATGTGTTTGATAAATGTACGGCTATTGTTGTTGTAATATTTATGCCAACCCGGTGTATATTCGCCGATATTGGCTGTGCCAGCCGCAACCATACCTTTTTTTATCTTCTTACCCCATGCCGCTTTGGCATAAAGTTTCAAGCCAAATTTATGGGAATGGGTTTTGATTTTGTTGTATTTGCTACCGGTTGCCTGCACTTCGATTGGCACAATATCAATGCCATCTTTCGTCAGTGAAACGGTTTCAATTGGCCCTGCCATCGCTGAAGATGTTGCGCCAGCGAAAATTGATGTTGCAATTGCGATTGCTGTAAAAGTTTTAGTCATAGTCATTTTGAGATCTCCCTTGATACCCTCATTTCAAAATCGGAGATGTCGCCCCCGATCGGTTAAATTTCAAATCGATGTGTTTCGATGAGTGAGGTTTTAGCAAAGGCAATTTGAAAGCCCGCTGAATGGGTCGTTCATCTTACGTTTAGAATAGGGAAAAAGTTATTTTGCTATTGATTTTGTTTAAGAAAATCAATCAATGCGCGGGTATTTGTAGGCAAATATCGTTTGCTGGGATAAGTCAACCACACGCCTTCATCAAAGTTTTCCGCACTGATTTGGTGATCTGGGAACACATTGATCAAATCACCTTTGGCCAAATCATCACCGATCAGCCAATCACTTAAAAGCGCAACCCCTTGCCCCTCGAGCACGGTTCGCCGGATCGCCAAAGCATTGGAGATGACAATATGTGGTTGAATGGCGATTTGTTCAATTTTGTCGTCTGGCGTTTTAAATTTCCATTGCAATCGATAATCCGCAAATGGAAATGTAATGATTGTCGTATCGATGAGATCACTTGGCGATGTAAGCGGACCATTTTTTTCAATATAGTCTTTGGTCGCAACCACATGGTATTTGGCATTAAGAATGCGTGTTGTAATCAAATCATTTTGTTTTTGCAGGGCTAAGCGGAGTGCAACATCTATTCTTTGTTCGATGAGATCAATCGCGCGATCATCTAAAATAAGTTCAAGTTTAATATCTGGATATTGCTCATAAAAACGCCCCAGCTTTGGCACAAGCCAGCGCTCACCAAGTGCAACAGATGTTGTCAGCCTTAAATTGCCAGATAGCTTTTCGGTGCTGGCGCGCGCCATATCAGCAATCGCATTAATCTCATCAAGCGGATCGCGCATGCGATCAAAAGTCAGCTGACCGGCCTCAGTCAGAGACAAGTTTCGCGTGGTCCGGTGAAACAAGCGGTATCCCAACTCGTCTTCGAGCGATGAAATGATCCGCGATATCTTAGATGGATCAACATCATTGTCGCGTGCGGTATCGGCAAAAGACCCCTTTTGCACCACTTGCATGAATATCGATAGTTTCGCTAAATCCATTCGTGCATTATTTGCATGAATATGATTTAAAAATCAATATTTATCACAAATACCAGCATGAATATATTGCGAGTAGATGTTGAATCAGACACATTATGAAACAAGATATTCAAGGAATTAGTTTATGTCGAATAAGATAGACCTCAAAGGACGAACTGCATTTGTAACCGGCGCAAGTAGAGGCATAGGTGAATCAGCGGCGCGCCAATTAGCCAAATATGGTGCCAATGTTGTATTGGCTGCGCGCTCAATTAAAGACTGCGTACGCATTGCGCAAGACATTGGCGATAACGCCCTGGCTGTTGAGTGTGACGTCGCAAACTACGAGGAGGTCAAGCTCGCAGTCGACCAAGCTGTAAAACATTTCGGTGGCATTGATATCTTGGTCAATAATGCCGGTATTATTGAACCAATTGCTATGCTTGAAAACTCCGATCCTGAAGCTTGGAGCCGTGTAGTCGATGTAAATTTCAAAGGCGTCTATAACTGCTTGCATGCCTGCTTTCCAACACTGAAAGCTTCAGCAAACGAAGACAAGAGAAGCGTTGTGATTAATATCTCATCTGGTGCTGCAACATCGATGCTGCCCGGATGGAGTCATTATAGTGCGACCAAGGCAGCAGTCCTATCGCTCACACGAACCATCAATCGCGAGTGGTCCGAACATGATATTTCGGTCATCGGCCTATCCCCGGGCACTGTGGCCACAAAAATGCAGCATGCCATCAAGGCATCGCAGATCAATGTCGTCAGCCAAATGGACTGGTCAGAACATATCGAACCTGAATGGCCCGCAGAGGCGATATGCTGGCTGGTCACGGATGCCGCCCGTGAATTTGACGGAACAGATTTTTCGATCAAAACCGAAGAAGGTCGCAAACTGGTTGGTTTAATTTAATTTGGCACCCGATTTGATTTAACTCATCGAGAAAAAATCAAATACAAAGATTCACTATGGGAAATTTTATTGGGTGTTTTTCGCTTTAATCGATTAAGTTCGAGGTAAAAGTACTAGGTTACCTTTGACTCAGGCTGTCAATTTTGAATAATTTCACCTTATAACTCTTTGATTTTATTACATGTTACTGTTAAAAACTGGTATTTTACCCTAGTTAACTAGGATTTCTACTCAAAACCCTTATGTGTCTGGTCAATCACATAAAGGAATTATGAACATGCAACCAATCATACAGGTGGAAACCCGTCTGAATGACATAAACTTTGTCTCAACGGGTTTCGATAGTTTTACATTTTTACAAGAGCTGAGCAGCAAGTTTGAAAACTGCGATCCATTGGCCATTGGCAATGCCAGTGACCGCGCTCAGTTTGAAACCTCAATCATGTTGACAGGTGCGAGCGAACATCTGCGCCCTGCTGATATTGCAAAAAAAGCAGAAGACCAAATGGTTTCGAACATGATCAATGCTTCTCCGATCTCAATGCGCTGGCTCCTCATCCGCGTTGACGAAGAAAATGCACTTAGAACGCAGAAAAAAATCAGAGATCTTTTTGAAATGTTGGAAACTTATCTGACATTTGAATTGCCAGACTTCCAACCATCTTTACGCTGGTTTGCCATTGGTTTTCCATCGAATGACCCTAAAGAGCTCTCTCCAGAGATGATGAACCGCATTGGTCAGTTGTTAGTTTACTGGATCAACAGCTTCACGTCGGAACAACCCTTGGTCAAAAAAGGCAAGGTCAAACTTACGCCACGCGAGCACGAAGTTCTTCGCTGGGCATCTGAAGGCAAAACAAGCCAAGAGATCTCTGCAATTCTTGGGATTTCACCAAAAACTGTGAACCTTCACGCAGATAATTCGATCAATAAACTCAATGCCGCCAACCGCACAAATGCGGTGGTACGCGCGATCCGATTAGGTCTTATCTAATCGCATCAAAAGCCGTGGTGCTTAATCCAAATTGATGTATAACTGACCACAAATCAGTTATGACGTTGGAGGAAGCACCATGCAAGCAATCAGAGCACATCAATTTGGCGGATCGGAAGTTCTGCAACTGGACCAAATGGACGATCTTGTGGCGGGCGCTGGCGACGTTGTCATCGACGTTAAGGCTGCAGGCGTGAACCCAGCTGACACGTATATGCGCACTGGCACCTATGGCATTGTGCCAGACCTGCCCTATATTCCCGGCGGCGATGCTGGTGGCGTCGTCTCGCAGGTCGGCGAAGGTGTAACTGATTTTAAAGTTGGAGACCGCGTCATTGTAGGCACTGCATTAAGCTTTCGCCTGCAGGATTGCTATGCAAGCCAGGTCAAACGTCCAGCTTCTGAAGTTCTCGCCCTGCCCGATCATGTAAGCTTTCAGCAAGCCGCAGCTTTTGGTGTGTCTTATCCCACAGCGCATATGGCGCTCTTTCATCGTGGGCATGCCAAATCCGGCGAGACAGTCTTTATCCATGGCGCGAGCGGGTCTGTGGGCACGTCTGCCATCCAACTTGCCAAACGTGCGGGCTGCACTGTCATAGGATCTGCTGGTGGTCAAGAAGGCATGGATCTGATTACAGAGCAAGGTGTTGATCTTGCCGTCAATCACAATAGCGAGAATTACATTGAAGAGATCAAATCCTTCACAAACGGCAATGGCGTTGATTTAACGCTTGAAATGCTTGCCAATGTCAATCTTGATAAAGACATGGATCTGGCTGCCAAATTCGGCCGCATCGTTGTCATTGGAAACCGCGGTGAAATCACAATCAATCCTCGCGTTGCGATGATGAAAGAGCTGGATATCAAAGGCACTGCGCTTTGGAACATGACGGCGGAACAAATCAAACCGATTATGGAAGATATTTTAGCTGGTATTGCGGATAACAGCCTCAATCCAATCATCGGCAAAGAGTTTGCATTATCCGATGCAGCGCGCGCCCATGACGCAGTGTTAGAACCTGGTGCATATGGTAAGGTTGTGCTTATTCCATAGGTGAATTTCGCAAGATAACTTCCAAAGGGTCGTATGCCAAACGAAATTGATAAAGCGCCACACAGCAAAGCCATTTGGCTTTTCGACAGCGTTTGCGTTTTGTGTAATGGGGCGATTTCAACAGCATTGAAATACGAAAAAGCCCCGACGATTGATTTTGTATCCATTCATTCCGCAGATGGCCGGGTAATTGCGCAAAAGTATGACATTGATCCTGACGACCCAGATACATTTCTGTTTTTGGATAATGGCACGCCATTTGTGCAATCTGACGGCGTCATCGCACTTTCCAAACATATGAAAGCACCATTTAGCTGGATCCGCTATGGTGTTATCATTCCGAAAGCTGTTCGAGATCGACTTTATGATTTTGTTGCACGGCGGCGCTATCGCCTATTTGGCAAACTCGATACATGCCGCGTGCCCTCTGATGCTGAACGTGCGCGGTTTACAATATGAATTTGAACAAAAGGATTGGCTGACAGGATGCGAACCCGAGTTTTGGTCATTGGCGGCACCGGTATTTTTGGTCAAAAACTATGTCACCATCTTGCAGTGCATTTCGATCTGGATCTGTTTATCTCATCTCGATCTGAAAACAATGCCATCAATTTTGTCCATAAGCTCAAACGTCGATATCCAGAAAAGAGCTTTGAATATGTCGCATTAGATACGTCCAAAAACTTGAACCAGGTTTTGTTAAAGCTAACGCCTGACATTACCATTGACTGTTCCGGCCCTTTTCAAATCGCTGATTACTCAACTGCAGAAAATGTTGTGGCCAGCGGCTCGCATTATATCGATATGGCAGATGCGCCAGAATATCTCAGCGGCTTTCATGATGTGCTGAATGAATTAGCCACCCAGAACGATGTGGCTTGCATAACTGGTGCCAGCTCCTCGCCATGTTTTACCGTCGCAGCTGCCAAACATTTGGTGTCGGATTGGCAACGCATTGATGACGTTAATATTGCCTTTATTCCCGGCGGCAAAGGCGATGTCGGCCCATCCGTCATCCAAGCGATATTAAGCTATGCGGGTCAATCCATTTCAACCTGGCGCGAGGGAAAACTCGATCAAATTGCCGGCTGGGCCAATTCAAAACCGATGCAAATTGGCGCGCTCGGCTGGCGGCAAACAGCACCGGCTGAAACCTATGATGCGGAATATTTAGGTGGGGCACTTGGCGTCAAATCAACGGTCTCATTCTCAGCGGGACTTGAATCGCCCATTGAGCACTATGGCGTTGTGTTGATGGCCAAATTGTCCAAATGGGGGCTTCCTTTGGGGCACAAGAGTATTGCGCGCCCATTATCGCGGCTACTTCATAAAATCCGCTTTGCGATCAAACCGTTTGTGACAGGTCGCGGCGGCATGATGGTCAGAGCTAGTGGCCTCAATGCGGACGGGATCTATCAATCATCAGAATATGAACTGATTGTTGAACAAAACCAAGGTCCGAATATTCCGATCCTTCCAACAGCTACTGTTATACGAAAACTGCTTACTAAGACAATTTCAACTGGCGCTGCCCTCGCCTTCGATACCGTTGATGTTGCAGATATCGAAGCTGAATGCTCCAACTACCCGATCTATACACAAGTGCTAAACAACTATCCAAGCACGTGCATTTACCAGCGATATTTGGGTGTGCAAAAATATCAGAACTTGCCGGCTGCACTGCGCAAATTCCATAAAATCGATGGTTATCCGGTTTGGTGCGGGACAGCTGATATATCTACTGGCAATTCGTTCGCTGCACGTATTGTGTCCAAAATTGTCGGTTTCCCCGCTGCCGGCAAGGATGTACCCGTAACAGTGAGTGTTCAACGCGGGATCAACCAGCACAAAGATATAAGCGAAACTTGGACACGCAATTTCGCAGACAAACGCTTTTCCTCTGAATTATCCATCGACAAGAACGGCACGTTTCGTGAGCGATTTGGCAATTTGTCGTTTGAAATTGGATTGGATGTTGTCGATGGTGCGATAGTGATGCCAATCAAGTCTTGGAAGATCGAAACACCTTTTGGTGCTATCCCCATGCCATTATGGTTGGCACCGACATCAAAAACGCGCGAATTTGCCGATGAAAATGGGGTATTTAATTTTGATGTTGAGGTGAACCTACCTCTATTTGGCCTGCTTGCACATTATCGCGGTAACATTAAACCAGCAGACTGAACTCACCTAACCACATAGATCACGCGCAATATTCTCAAATAGCCCCATGCCGCTCTCAATCAACTCGTCTGGAAAATCATAATCTGGATTATGCAATTGTGGGCAATCCTCGCCTGACCCCAGCACAAAAAGCGCAGATTTGGAAACTGAACCGAATAGTCCAAAATCTTCCGACCAGCGATAGGGTTTGGTCAATTCCGTAATTTTTCGCCCGGCCTTTTCAGCGGATTTTCGAATGATGTCAGCAGCTTCACGATCATTGGTGCAATCTGAAAATTTCTCTCCGTGGGAGAGCGTGATTTTCAATCCATGACGATTTGCTTCTTGTCGCGCCAACTCCTCTGCATGTGCCATCAATTGGCTTTGAAGTGCGTTGTCAATTGATCTGGGCGTCGCCATGACCATGCCATCGCCGGGCGCGACACCGAATGCGTTGACGCCGAGATTTGCGTGCACCACGGTTACCAAGGCCTCGCTTTCATCCTTACCCAAGCTCTGTGGCAGAAATGGCAGCTTCTCGATCAAGGTTGCGATGGCCTTTGCTGGGCTAATCCCATCTTCAGGATGGGATGCGTGGGAGGTTTTACCACTCAGCTCAATTCTCAAGCCTTCAGAAGCGAAATTTAAGGGTCCAGACTTAATGCCAACCTCATGCAGCGCCATGCCCGGCAAGTTATGGAGTGCAAAGGAATAATCCGGTTTGATCTCGCTAAATTTTGGATCTGCGATCACGGCTCGAGCACCGGCGCCATCTTCTTCCGCTGGCTGAAATAAGAGGATCACGCGTCCTTGCTTCGGTCCGTCCGCGCTGAATTTACGCGCGAGCCCCGCCAAAATCGACATATGCCCATCATGGCCGCATAGATGCCCCACTCCATCATGCTTGGATCGCCATTCAGGCTGACCAATTTCGAAAATTGGCAAAGCATCGAGTTCACAACGTATTAAGACACTCGGCCCCTCATTGCCGCTGTCAAAAATAACCGCGATGCCGTGACCACCTAGATCTTTGATAATTTTCGAAGGCGAACAAGCGTCCAGCCAGCGCAATATACGCTGCGCGGTTTGTTCTTCCTGTTGCGAGACTTCCGGATATTGATGAAGCTCGTGACGAAGTTCAATTAATTCGTCCAGCAATGCACTCATTTAAGCCTCCCAATAACTTGCCCATAAACCTGTGACTTAAGCCAAATTAGCCGCGACTTAAATTAAAAAGCAAGGATTTGAATGCGAAGAATATCTTAAAATGCAAATGATGTTTGCACCGGCTTTCTTTTGCTGGTGTCATGCGTGTCGATCAAACATTGTGCGGCATATCTAGCGTCTTTTGCTGCGGATTTGATATGGCCAACTTGAGCTGCTGATATTGCACCATCTTTTAAGATAAGTAATTGCCGTGTGACAAGTTCTGGCAATCGTAAACTTGCCTTTTTGACCAGCGCCAGAAGCTGAATTTCGAACATCTCTGCATGCTCAATTGCTTGGCGGTGGATGGGGTGATCGTGATCGGAATATTCACCCGTCGCTTTTAAGAATAAGCAGCCATTGAAATTGTCATGATTGAACCATTCGTCCAGGGCATCAAACATAGCTAAAAGCTGCTCGCGCGGACCACCATGATTGGCGGTTCCCAAATCATACATGCGCCGAAGCAGCCAATTGCGGAACTGCTCATCCTGCAGGCGTAAAACCTCGACAATCAAATCTTCCTTGGTACGAAAGTGATTATAAATCGAGGTTTTTGACATGCCAATTTCAGCAGATAACAAATCCATACCGGTGGCATGAAATCCGTTTTGATCAAAAACAAACAGTGATTTTTCGATCAATTCTTCGCGTTTTGATGGGCGCATATTTACCTCAAAATGAACAAATCAGTTTAGTATCATATAATTGATATCAAATCATTTTTTGAAAATCAATAATTATAAATGAACAAAAATGTTCATTTAATTTGATAAGTTATTAAACCGATCTGTTCATTTTGCTAAAACCTACATCCCAAGCTGAGATTTCATATCGCCAATGAAGGTCGCATCATCTTCCGCTTTGCGTTTAGCCAGAAGCGCCACCGCATCATCCCCGGCCTGATAACGAAGCTGGTCAGTGCCGTCGGTTGCAGCCTGCCAAATAACATCGGACACAACTTCTGGCTCAGAAGCATTTTCACCTGCCCCACCCCATGCACTAAACAAGGCTTGCACTGTTGATTGATATTCGGTCATGCTCTCATCATTGGTAAAATCAAAGGATCGACCACCAAAATCAGTTTTAATCATGCCAGGCTGGACGATCTTGATCTTCACACCCATCGGTGCAAGCTCGTAATGCAACGATTCAGACATGCCTTCCACGGCAAATTTAGTACCGTGATATAGCGTTCCCAGCGGGAATGTCATTTGGCCGCCAATGGATGAAATATTGATAATCACGCAAGATTTGTTGGCTCGGAAATGCGGCAATACTGCTTTTGTCACCGCAAGCAAGCCGATAACATTGGTATTGAACTGACGTTCGATATTTTCCATCGGAAATACCTCAAGCGGCCCATATGCACCATAACCGGCATTATTTAGCAGAACATCAATCTTGCCGAATTTTTCAATACCAGCAGCGAACGCATCCGATATCGATGCTTCATCGGTCACATCTAGCTTTGTCACAAGAACATTATCGAGCGCTGTCAGTTCCGTTTCTTTTTCCGGAGAACGCATTGTCGCAACGACGTTCCAGCCCTTTTCCTGGAAGAACTTCGCGGTTGTCTTGCCAATACCCGAGGACGCACCTGTGATTAAAATTGTCTGTGTCATAATTGAATTCCTTTTGAATTATTTCTGACCTGAACATAATTGTACCAGCGTAAATCGTCCTGCCAATTTCTCCAAACAACTTGCCTATTTCTCCAGATAACACATTTTTGGGTTGCTAACCTAATTCGATAAAGTTATCAGAAAACATCCATGGAGATGTAAAAATGAATGATAATACCATCCAGAATATTGACCACTATGTTCAGAAATTCAGCCAATCTGACTATATTAAGGTCAAGGAAGTCGAAAATCTGATCGCAATTCGCCATACACAAACCACCACATTTGAGGGCAATGTTTACGAACCCATTGTTTGCTTAATTCTCCAAGGAGCAAAAGAAATAGGTATGAACGGGCATGTGGCTCAATTCACCGCTGGGCAAGCTCTTATTGTGAGCCATGACACGTTGGTCACAGCACGTGTGACTGAAGCAAGCGTAGATAAACCATTTATCTCTTTGGTTTTATCGATTGATTTGGCGCTTCTTCGCGAAATCCACCTAGAGATGGGTGAACAGCACGATTTATCCGGCTTAGACCATCAAAAAGCTGGGTCATTGGAAATTGCACAAGCGGACGAGAAACTGGCAGATGCCATATGCCGCTATTTTGATATGTCCCAAGACCCGCTTGAAGCCAGCATCATGGCGCCGATTGTCATGAAAGAGATCCATTTCCGCCTTCTCACGGCGCGCCATGGCGGGATGTTACGGCAATTGCTAAACCGGGACAGCCATGCCAGCCGCATTTATAAAGCCATTGGCAAAATTCGTGAGAGTTTCTCACAAACTCTGGTGGTGGCTGAACTGGCAAAATCTGTTGGCATGAGTGCATCCTCTTTCCACGAGCATTTTAAGACGGTCGCGGGAACCACACCGCTTCAATATCAAAAGGAGTTGAGGTTGTTGGAAGCGCGGAAAATCTTAGCCAACGGAGATATATCGGTTTCTCAAACCGCATTTGATGTGGGTTATGAGAGTGCAACACAGTTTAGCCGAGAATATGCGCGGAAATTTAATGTCTCACCACGTGAAGATGTCGGTCGCGAATTAATGGCTGTCTAATTAATTTCACCCTTGTCCTCCATTTGGATGACATACGAATTGATCCATCTCGATTATCTTAAGGACCATGGTGATCACGCATCATCTTACTCCCAAGATAACGAGGCTAATTATGTCTATCCTGCAAACATCTATGTCGCATATTTCCGATCCTCCCAAGATTGATTATACTGACGCACGTACCCAAGATGCCTATTATTATGCGCATCAAGGTTACGAGTTAAACTTAAGCGCCAGACTGAGATTAGTCCGGCGGATCGTATCGCGTCTCTTTAAAGTTCAACGTGAACCGTCGCAAAAGTCAGTTCTAACATCTAAACAAGCACCATTATGAAATCGTCCATGAAGCCAAATTCGATCATACAAGACAATTTTGATGCTGATGAAGCTGAGATTATGAGCGTTATTAAACGTGAAAGCGAAGCCTTTTACGCGCGAGACTTCGATGCGTGGGCCGATTGCTGGCATCAACACGAGGATTTGAACCGATTTGGCTCCTGTGTGGGCGGAATGGATGTTCAAATGGGATGGGATGCCACATCCAACATGATCAAAGAGATGATGGCGCAAGTTCCCATTCCCAATCCGCGTGCTGCGGAAAATGTGCGGCGCGAAAATGTCCGAATTCGAAAATCCACTGATATGGCCTGGATGAGCTTTGACCAGTTCAGCGGTCCTGATGATGATATATTCGTCACGATGGGTTTAAGCCACCAATTGCGTATTTTAGAAAAACATGATGGTGCCTGGAAAATCGTGCATGTCGGCTCTTATGATGCATTGCTTGAATATATCAATCGACCCATCATTCGGCTTGATGAAACAGGTACGATCATTTGGATTAATGACGCGGCACGTTCCGGGCTCGAAAATCATCCTGTTTTGGTCGAGCGCCATGGCACAATCCGCACAAAAAAGACTGCAGACCAACTCATATTGCTCAAAACGCTGAAACGCGCTGCGGCTATGACCATCATTGATATGCGCGCGGCGGTACAATCTGATCTTGATAACCATGCCGCGATACCGCTTGTTTTGGACGAAGAATTTACCGACATACCGCATATCCTATGGATCTCGCTGCAGGACGGCATGCTGCTCTTGTCATTTGACGATCTGGGTACGCAGGAAAAGCAGCTCAATATCGCTATGAAGATTTATAATTTATCCACGGCACAGCGCCGAATGGCATCTGAGATTATGAAAGGTCATGATCTGGTTAAAGCATCGCAGAACCTCAATATCAGCGCCAGCACAGCACGAACCCACTTGCAGCGCATGTTTGATAAAACAGGTGTGCGCAGTCAAACCGCACTTGTGCGGGTTCTGATGACTGCCAGTGCGCATCACGGCTGATCCTACCGAAACCACTTCTTGAAAGTTTTTGAAAATAATCTGTCACACATTCCTCTCGTCAATTGTCTAATGTTATAGATACGCAAATGAGAGGTTTGTCTTTTGACGGAAAATATCAACAGTTTGGTCGCTAAGGCCCAGAATGGTGACAAGTGGGCGCTCGAGCAGCTCGTCTTAGAGGTTCAGGATCAGATCCACCATTTATCCATGCGCATGCTGGTTGATCATGACGCAGCATTGGATGCAACGCAGGAAATTTTGATCATACTGATCACCAAGCTTTCAACCTTTAAGCATGGCAGTCGGTTCCAAACCTGGGTCTATCGCGTTGCGACCAATTATTTAATCAATAGCAAGAAAGTGCAAAGCCGCGAAATGGGTCTTTCCTTCCCAATGTTTGGAGAGATGCTGGAAGCCGGGCTTGATCAAAATGCGATCATTGACCCCGCCCCCTCGCCGGATCAAGCCGTCTTGCTCAATGAGCTTCGCATTTCCTGCACCATGGCTATGTTGCTTTGCCTCGATCTAAAACATCGCATTGCCTATGTATTGGGTGATATTTTAGAGCTTGAGCATATCGAAGCGGCACAAATCTTAGAGATTACCCCGCAAAATTACCGCAAGCGTCTTTCCCGTGCACGAAGCGAGGTGGTGGCATTTACATCCAACAAATGCGGGATTGCCAATAAAAGCGCAAAATGCAGCTGCCCGGCGCGATTGCCAGATGCGATCAAACAGGGCCGCGTTGATCCATCCAATATGTCTTATGCAGTTTCGGGTGCACCTGAATATGCAGATATATTGCAACAGGTCACGCATGTGGTGGATGAATTGAAGGGGTTCAAACTGCAAAATGCAACACCAAAATTCAAAACGCCGGTGGATTTGGCGGCAAGGGTATCTGCCATCGTGGAAACCACCTAAAGCTTAGACGCTTACCAATCATTTCATTTTTTAATTGCTGAACTCCCCGTTCAGCGAACCGGCAAAGCTATGCCTAACCTTGAGAGGAAAACCATGAAACGAACCACACTCATCACCGCGATATTAACATCGCTATTGCTTACAAAATCAACCACTTATGCAGGAGAAATTGAGAAAATGAATCAAACAGAAAAAGATGTCTATTCAACCATTGAAAAGATGACTGATGCTTTTCACAAAGGTGATATCAAGGGCGTTATGGGATCCTATGAAGATCAAGCCGTTGTGGTTTTTGAACCGCATAAACCAGCCTCTGATGCAGATCAAATTCGCCAGATGTTTGAAGGTGCGTTTCAAATCAATCCAAACTTTACCTATGCTGGTCACGATGTGTTTGTCTCAGGTGACATCGCCCTTCACATTGCGCCTTGGCAGATGACGGGTAAAACGCCGGATGGCGCGGACATTCAACAATCCGGATTGTCCGTTGCGGTGTTACGCAAACAGGCTGACGGCTCATGGCGCATGGTCATTGATAATCCCCATGGTCAAATATTGATGGCGCAATAAGCGCAATTATGGCCGCTCAGTTTTGGGCGGCCATTATTTTAAAGGCTAGATTGAGCCCGCTTCCACCATATAATTGTTGGCTGTGCACATGGCAGCATCATCAGATGCCAAGAATAACACCATACGGGCAACATAAAATGGTTCAATCAAATCTGGCAGACATTGGTTTTTAAGGTGATTTTCCAAGCCTTCCGGTGTCGCCCAGAGCTCTTTTTGGCGATCGGTCATGATCCAACCTGGCACCACGCAATTCACGCGGATCCGATGCGGTCCAAGTTCATTGGCCATGCCGCGCGTTAAACCATGAACGGCTGCTTTTGCCATTGTATAGGCAGGAAATTCACCACCTTTTTCCCACCAGGAGTTGGATCCCATATTGATAATTGAGCCGCCGCCTGCATCAATCATATCCTGCGCAACAGCCTGAATGGCGAAGAGCTGGTGTTTGACATTGGTTGCCATGCGTTCATCAAAATATTCAGATGTGACCTCGCGCCAACCGTGACGATCATCTCGTGCGGCATTATTGACCAAAACATCAGCGCCACCAATTTTGGATTTGATATTGGCAAAGGCCGTTTTAAGCTGCTCAATGTCCCGAAGGTCACATTTTTCGCAGACGATTTCTGATCCATATTTGGGACCAAATTCAGCGGCAAGTTTTTCAGCGCCTTCTAGATCGAGATCAACAATACCGATCTTTGATCCTTGTTGCGCAAATGCCTTGACCATTTCCATGCCAATGCCTTGCGAGCCGCCGGTGATGATAACGGTTTTGTCTTTTAGGCTGGGATAGTTAGCAAAATTATCAAGCATGATATGTGGTCCTCCATAGGGTTCTTACATGCCTAGTTAAGTCAGTGCGAACAACATATCAATGGGTGAAATTATCAAGAGTTGGCTTGCATGTTTTTCCCACACAATTTATTGCTTGCGCGAGAACAAGGCGGGTTCATTTATGGCGCATGAAAATCATTTTACACAAGGCGGTGCAGTTTATGCGCTCTCTCGTCCAACATACCCTATAAGCCTTGCCGTTGAACTTGCTGATCTATGCGAAACAAAACAACACGCCGTAGATATTGGATGTGGCACAGGGCAATTATCTGTGCTGCTTGCATCCCAATTTGATCAAGTCACAGCCCTTGATCCCAGCGCCTCACAAATTGCCAGCGCTGAGGCACATCCCAAGGTGCGATATGGTGTCAAAAGCGCTGAAGATACGGAACTAGAAGACCACTCAGCAGATTTGATTGTGGCAGCGCAAGCTGCCCATTGGTTTGACCTTGATCGTTATTATGCAGAAGTTCGCCGTATCTTACGACCAAATGGAGTGATGGCTCTGATCTCCTATGGTGTTCCGATTTTAAAGGGAGATATCGGCAAACGCTTTGATCAGTTCTATTGGCAGGACATCTATCATTTTTGGCCAGAGGGCCGCAAACATGTTGAACGGGAATATAAGGATCTATATTTTCCGTTTGATGAGTTTAATTTAAAGCCAATTGCAATTGAGCGAGACTGGACCCGAGATCAATTTTGGAATTATATCGAGACCTGGTCGGCCAAACGCAAAGCAGAGGAAGCCGGCGAACTTGATTGGTTTGATCAATATGCCGATGAGCTCAAAGCCACATGGCCGGATGAAGAGACCCATAAAGTGATTTGGCCAATTACGGCGCGCATAACAAGGATAAACGCAACATGACAAAATCCAAATGGATCACAATATTTGAGGTTAGTGGCTCTGTGCTTGCGATGGCTTATGCGCTTTTAATCGCATCGAATACGGGCAATGAAATTTTGGGATTTTCGCTTCTGCTGATCTCAGCGCTTTTATTTGGTGCCTGGGGCTTTATCGATAAAAGATGGGCGTTTTTCGCACTGCAGTTTTTCTATGCGGCATCGGCGATTATCGGCATTATCCGCTGGTGGCAATAGCAGCCGCAGCCAATCGAAGTTCTTCTAAACTCACACTAAGATCTCTGAAAGCATATCATTGTCGGTGATATCCTGAAATGAAAACCCATTATCGTTGAGCCGCGCAAAGAGTGAGGGAAAGCCATCCGGTGATTTCGTCTCAATGCCGATCAAAACAGCACCTAAGTTTCGCGCGGATTTTTTCAAATATTCAAAACGGGCAATATCATCTTCTGGGCCGAGCAAATTGAGGAAATCCTTCAAAGCACCGGGACGCTGTGGCAATCGCAGGATGAGATATTTCTTGCGCCCTTCGTAGCGCATGGCACGTTCTTTGACGTCCGGTAAACGCTCGAAATCAAAATTACCGCCTGAAGTCACACATACAATGGATTTGCCTCTGATTTCTGATCTCAGATCTTTAAGCGCATCCACGGTTAGAGCACCTGCAGGCTCAAGGACAATACCTTCGATATTGAGCATTTCAACAATGGTCGAGCATAATCGTTTCTCATCAATCCCGAGCACTTGGCTGGATACGATATGCTTTAAAATTTCAAAATTCTTATCGCCGATACGCGCAACGGCTGCACCATCGACAAAATTATCAACATGGGGAAGCGTCACCAATTGCCCGGCTTGAAGCGCTGAATGAAGACTGCGGCCGCCGGAGGGCTCGGTGAAGCGGAAATCAATATCAGGACCGGATTGGCTCATATAGCGCACAAGTCCGGCAGATAAGCCACCGCCACCGACAGGCACAACAATCATATCCGGCGCATCACCATCCAACTGGGAAAGAATTTCAGACCCAACGGTGGCCTGCCCTTCAATGACGTCATGATCATCATAAGGCGGAAGAAATCTTGCACCTTCACGCCGGCAAAAATCCTGCGCTGCACGGAGAGTATCGTCAAAATAGTCCCCCACCAGCATAATCTCGACCCGTCCACCCCCAAAAATCGTGGTTTTGTTGATCTTCTGCTCAGGCGTGGTCACCGGCATGAAAATCACGCCACGCATACCAAAATGCTTGCAGGCAAAGGCCAAGCCTTGTGCGTGATTGCCCGCAGAGGCACAGACAAATGTCGTGAGATTGGGCTCTTCCGCTAATGCTTTACGCATGGCATTAAAGGCACCACGAATTTTATAGGACCTGACGGGTGATAGATCCTCGCGCTTTAAATAAATATCGGCCTGATAATGTTTCGATAAATGTTCATTGCGCTGCAGCGGTGTGGGCGGAAACAATACGCGCAGCTCTTGCTCAGCGTTTTGAACGCTTTGAGTGAAATCAATTTTCGAGCTAAATGCATCAGACATGGTGGGATTGCACCCTGTTTTTGTTATTTCAAATCAGTTGGCGCGATTCTAAGCCTCTGGGATTCTCATGGCAAGCGACAATGATATAGTTTCTTACAAATGTAAGAATGCAGACCTGTTGACGGGCATTCACCCCATGCCTAATATGCTGAAAAAACTGGGGTTTCTTATAATGAAAATTTGCCGTCTTTTCGCTGTTGCAATGCTTCCCGCTTTGCTGCTTGTTTCATCATTTTTTGTCGTTGTAACAACAACCGATCACGCGCATGCCAAGCTTGAGGTTTGTAACGAGACCGATCTGCAGCGCGATGTGGCGATTGGCTACAAAGCAGATGGCAATTGGACATCTGAAGGCTGGTGGAAGCTTGAAGTGGGCGAATGTAAGTCTGTGATTAAGGAAGATCTATCCAGCACATTTTACTATTATCGTGCGGTGCATAAGGGCAAAGAATTTGACCCCGGCAAATTTGCTTTTTGCACGCAAAGCAAGGTTTTCACCATTGTCGGCGATGAAGATTGCGATAATCGCGGTTATAACAAAAGCTTCTTTCGAGAGTTGAAACTCGCTAAAGGAACCCTCGGGTTTCGTCTCACACTGAACAACGACAAAGTCTATGATGAAGGGCGTGCGACTGCAAAAGCGCAACCAGCGCCAAAACCAACTCCAGCACCCCAAATTGCAGCGCCCGGAACCCATGGTGAACCCTATACAATTGTCGGTATTTTCCGCGGCTGCAATACGAACAGTGGACCTTATTTATGTCTGTTTGAGAGCGATGGCTGGCGTTATGCGGTTGGCGATGACGGCCGAACACCCTCTTCACTGATGAACGAATTGTCGAACCTTCAGATCAATAATAGCTACCAAATTGAGGGTGATATTATCAGCTATGGCGACATCACCGCTGATGTCACTGTGCGGCGTTATTCAGAAGTTGCTCTAAGTGAAGAACAAAAACTGATGAACTCGCTTGTTGGTGATTGGCGCTCGGTGAGTGATCCAAAAGAGGTCATGCGCTTTACCTCAGATTTTAGAAAATGGGATGAATATGACGGCGATTTTCAAGGCGAAGGCGAAGTTAGCTTCACCAAGGTTTGTGATGATCCCACAGTTCTTGTCAGCGACGAATATCTCATCCAAATCAATGACGCCAATAGCCCAGAAGATATCTATTGTTATGGCATCATCGATATATCAGATGACAATCTGGTGCTGATGTTCCTGCCACGCGGTAATTTCCTTGAATATGAGAAATACACAGCGCCGAACTGATCAATTCACATAGCTAAAGCGCGTTTTTGACGTTGTAATAGGTGCGGCCGAGCATTTCACGTACAAACAAGGATGTTTGCGCCAGCGCACCTGCATTTGGCAAATAGAGCATGAAGGTCGTTTTTTCGACACGCGCTTTAAAGTCAACCGCATACGGCGTGACATCAAGCCCCTGCGTTATGAACACATCCAATGCACGCGGCATGTGAAACGCGGATGTCACCAAGATAATTTTCGCATCGGGTTTGTCTTTCATTAGCGCACGGGCTGCGATTGCTTCATCCTCGGTATTTTGCGCAATGTCAGTCAGCAAGATTTGTGATGCAGGTATGCCATCTTCAATTGCTTTTCGCTTAAGATATTCACCTTCTGGTTCGATATTTTCAGTCCAAGGCAGTTGACCTCTGGTGAAGATAAGATTTGGTGCTTTACCGGCTTTATAAAGCGCAAGACCAGCAAAATATCGATCAGGATCAAGCCATTCATTCTGCAAACCATCCTCGCCTTCAACAGCTGTTAAAATGCCGCTGAGTACGATAATGGCATCCGCATCTGGCATTGCTTCCACCTTCTGAAGACTAGATCCCTTTTCAAGTTGGGCGATCAAAAATTTGCCGGTGATCGGCATGCTCGAAACCCAAAGGGCAACGATTGCCAAAAGCACCAAGCGACGCCGCTTCCACCACACAGCCAGCAGCAATACTGCCATGATCACAAATAGCGGTGAGACAAGAATTGGAAGAATTTTGTGTAAATAGATAGCCATGGGTGATCAGTTACCTTCATTGTGCCGCACAAAGGCTGAATAGCTTTTCGCATCGGGTTTAAGGCTGCCATTCTCATCAAAATCACCATCAGCATTAAATTTGATGATATCGCGGGTGTCGAAATCGCGAATGACATTGATCTGATCCTCTAAAATGCCTTTGAGATATCGTTCAAGCTCCTGCTTGGCGTCTCCCTCGTGATAGGAGTGCACACCATGGGCGCAGACGGGTTTCATTGTGGTCATCCCCAGATAGCGCAAAGTATGCGCCATGGGCCATAACAACATTTCAAGATCACCTTCTTTCCCATTGGGTGCGCATTCATAGGCATTGGCGCCGGTATTGACGCAAAATAAAGCGCGTGTGTTTTTAAATCGTCCATTATCATTGCGCTCATCCACTGTGTGCATGGCGCTGCTGGCAAGCACCCGATCGCACCAGCCTTTTAGGATCGCAGGCTCCTTAAACCACCAGATGGGATAGTGAAATATGATGCGATCCGCTTGGCGCACCTTGTCTTGCTCGGTCGCGATATCGTTGGCAAAAGTACCCTTCTCTGTAGCTTCATCCTGCTCTTTGAGCATGTCGAAATGCGCGCCTTCAACATGGTTTTTAAAGTTCGACGCACGTTCAACAGGATCAAAACCCATATCATAGAGGTCTGACCACAAAACTGTGTGACCCAGCACTTCGCAAGCCTGAGCGCTTTTGCGCGCCCAAGCATTGGTGAAGGAGTTTGGCTCCGGATGGGCTGTAACAATGAGCGTGGTGGGCATTTCAATTCCTAGGAAGGTTTCTGGAAAGAGCAAATTGATTTGCCGCACACTAGCACCATTCAAACCACAAAACACCCGCTTTAAATAAGCAGGTGTTCATGATTTCAATTGAAGTTCTTTTAGTTCGCGTTCGCCCGCAATCTGGCGAAATGCTCGTCCCAACCTTTGTCCAGCGCCATGAGAAGTCCAACAGCGCCCTCGCCCACAGCTTCGGCGATACCTTCATGTTTCAGTGATAAACGTGTGCCGTCAGCAAAGGCTTCAAGCACCCATGTGAGTGTGGTGGAATTTCCGCCGAATGGGCCAACAATAAATGTTGTCACCAATTTATGTGGCGATGACATTTCAATAACCTTGCCAGTCACGATTGGTTTTTGCGTACCATCATCTGAAGTCTCAAATAGCTCATAATCCTCGCCTTCGGATAAATCAGCGCGCGCCGGATGATACCAAGTCCCCAGCTTGTCCTTATCCGTTAAGAAGCTCCAGACCACGTCAGGCGTGGCATTAAAGAATACCGTTTTGTTAATAGTTGTTGATGTCATGTTACTTTCCTTCCTTTTGGTTTTTCTGCTCATTTTCAACAGCTTGCTGCAAAGCTGTAAGTTTCTCGTCCCAGAACTGGTTGAAATAGTTGAGCCAATCGACTGCGGATTTCAGCCCCAATGGCTCAAGCTTGTTAATGCGCTCGCGACCGCTTGTATGAACGGAAATCAAAGCACCCTCTTCGAGAATATTGAGATGTTTTTTCACCGCGGCGCGTGTGATGTCGAAATGCTCGGACACATCGCCAATGGTCATATCCTGCTCGGATAACAGCATTAATATGCCCCGCCGCGTTGGATCAGATAGCGCGCGAAATGCACCCTGACTTTGCATTAAGTTTGAATTTGAAAATCTGTCGGTTGAGATGTCATTGATCATGTTGCACGTCCAAATCTATATAATACCTTTTGGTTTCATTTCATATATGATACCTTTTGGTATTATGTCAAGCAGGACTCAAATTTTTTTTGATTTTCTCGAAATTCCGAGAAAACAGCTCCTTCAAGGCAGTGAAACGGCGAATTTCTGCAGTTTTTGACCCAGATCAACGCGGTTGGCGCTGGAAATTGGTAATTTTGGTCATAACAGCAAAGGAGACAATATGTTCAACAACATCCTGATACCCGTCGACCTTGGCGATATTTCCCGCGCTACGGATAATCTAAAACGCGCAGCTGAGCTGATTAATGACGGTGGCAAAATCACCTTGATCAATGTGGTAGAAGACATTCCAACCTATGTAGAGTTCGATCTTCCAGAGAATTATGCCGCCAAACATTTGGTCACAGCGCAAGATCATCTAGAAAATATGGTCAAGAATGAAGGTATAAAGGCCGGATTTGACGTCCTGCGCGGTAAACCCGGGGCTGCGATTTTAGATTACGCAGAAGAGAATGACATCGATCTGATCATCATGGCGTCTCATAAGCCTGAATTGATGGATTACTTGATTGGATCAACTGCAGCACGCGTCGTCCGGCACGCAAAATGTTCTGTGATGGTCATTCGATAGGACGAGATCAACCAGGCCTCACAAAACTTTCATTTCCAATTGATCTCCCAATGTCCGACACATAAGCTTACAAAAGCCGTTGAGTCTTAATTGGGAGGTCAAACTATGGACATCATGATGGAAAGCCCGTTCGCGCTGTTTATTATCAGCGTATTGGACCTGTTATCGACATTATTCGTCGTGTCACTGGGCGTTGTTTTTGCCATTATCGTGATCATGTTCATTATTGATGTGACTCAATCATCAGACGCTGTGCGGCGCAATTATCCTGTTCTCGGCCGCTTTCGTTATATCTTCTCTGAGCTTGGTGAATTCTTCCGACAATATTTCTTTGCCATGGACCGCGAGGAAATGCCGTTTAACCGTGCTGAGCGCGACTGGGTGGATCGTGCCGCAAAAGGAAAGAGCAACACGATTGCCTTTGGTTCGACAAAAAACCTAACCCCTCCCGGAACATCGATCTTTGTGAATTCACCGTTCCCTGCGCTGGATGAAGAAGCGGATATGATCCAACCGCTTGAGATCGGCCCCTATGCCAAGCACCCCTATAATGCGCCAAGTTTCTTTAATATTTCAGGCATGAGTTATGGCGCCCTATCAGGCCCTGCAGTTCGCGCGCTCTCGCATGGCGCTAAAATGGCCAATTGCTGGCTCAATACAGGTGAAGGTGGTGTTGCGCCCCATCACCTTGAAAGCGGTGCAGATATCGTTTTCCAGATCGGCACGGCAAAATATGGTGTGCGCGATAAAGAAGGCAATCTTAACGATGATAAATTGCGCGAGGTTGCCGCGCATCCGCAAATTAGAATGTTTGAACTGAAGATGAGCCAAGGCGCTAAGCCTGGCAAAGGTGGTATTTTGCCAGCGGTGAAAGTTACCGAACAAATAGCTAAAATCCGCGGCATTGAAGAAGGTCAGGCCTCGATCTCCCCCAATCGCCATCCGGATATCAGCTCAGCCACGGATATGTTGGACGTGATCAATCGCATTCAACGCGTCACAGGCAAGCCGGTCGGATTTAAAGCTGTAATTGGTGAGTTCTCGTGGATTGAAGATATGTGTGTTGAAATCCATAAGCGCGGGATTGAACATGCGCCTGATTTTATCACTATCGATTCAGGAGATGGTGGAACGGGCGCGGCCCCTATGCCACTCATGGATAACGTTGGGCTTACAATTCGCGAATCCCTTCCCGCAACGGTCGATATTCTCTGCAAATACGGGCTTCGTGACCGTATTCGGGTAATTGTTGGTGGTAAGTTGATCAATCCGTCCGAGGTTGCTTGGGCGATTGCCACGGGCGCTGATTTTGTTACCTCAGCACGTGGATTCATGTTCTCATTAGGATGCATTCAAGCGCTTAAATGTAATAAAAACACCTGCCCTACCGGTATTACCACGCATAACAGACGTTTGCAGCGCGGACTTGACCCTGAAGATAAAGCTGTTCGCGTTGCCAATTATCACAAGAACCTGGTGCATGAAGTTGAGATTATCTCCCATTCTTGTGGTGTCGGACGCCCGCGCTTGATGACGCGCAAACATGTGCGGGTGATGCAGGATAATGGCAAATCGCTCCCGATGAACGAACTCTATCCTGAGCCGGAAACGAAACCGGAATATCTGACTTAAACATAACCACAACCCAAATCCGTTAAATCTGCAGTCGGGCTTCGCGTTAACCTTTTCCTGTTACAACCGTTAACAATTCAAGGTAGTTTTCCCAGGATTTATAACGTTTGGTAGTTGGTCTTCGAGATAATACCACTGAAAAATACTATAATTTTCAGAGTCTTGCCTCAGAGATTAATTTGCCATTAATCCTGTTGGCATTCGAGCACCCCAAATTAACGTAACTTTTGATCATTTTTGTCATACTGATCCCAATCGACCCGAAAAAATAAACGGGCATTCACAGGGAAGTAGAAAAATGATCTATCACAAGTCGACAATTGAGCGCATCGCCGATTTCTTCGGACGAATTGGGTTTGGTGAAGAAGCAGAAGCAAAGCGTATTGCAAAATTTAATTTGGACCGTCAGTTTTACCAAAATGGTCATTCTGCAGCGCCACACAATCCGGTCGCCGCACAACAATTGCAATTGGAAACAGCGTTTCGTAAGCCATCTCGCGAGCATTTTGAAACATATCTTGCGAACAGAGAAGAGCACGCACCACGCAAAACCAAAACGGTTTTTGTATCCGGTAGCTCTCTCAACGTGGCAGCATAGTTAGAAATATTCTCGCTCCAACTTTAAGTTGGTCAAAAAAAGCGCAAAAGGCCTGCTGTGCAACCCCGCGGGCCTTTTTGCTGTCTGAATGCGCAAAAATCGACGAAACACTCCCTGATTTTCCATGCTTTTATTGAGACGCTATGCAATGTGGCTGCATTTTCGGCGGTTACGTCACATGCTAATTATTAGTCTCAAGAAATGAAAACTGCATGGAAATGGCACGATGGCGGAAACGGAAAACACCAATCAATTGGGGCAAAGGCTTTACAGATCCTTTGAGCCTGCAGCTCTTCGGTTTAAAATCATCGCCCAAATGTTGATTGGCCTTGCCGTCTTTATCGCCATCATCCTCAAAGTCATTTTCTTTATTTTTGAAGCAGAGCCATCAAGTTGGCAGGTGTTTACGCAAATTCATGCCCTTAACCCACTGGAAATCGCAAGTTATGGACTGGGATTATCAGCAGCGCTGGAATTTGGCTATCTGCTATTCACACCAAGCATGGGAATTGCCTTCAGGCCATTGGTCTTGGGTATTGCAAGCGTTTTGCTATTGATTTTCTCATCCCTTGGCGCGCAACCTGATCAAGGCGGTACTGCTGCAACATGGGGATTGGCGCTCATTATTGGCGCATTGATCATTGCCATGGCCGCACTTTTGTGGATGCGGAGCTATTTCTTTTCAAACGTTGTTGCATCTCAGACCGAAAACCAAAGCAATCCACAATTACCAGCGACACCATCCATGGTGCAGCCCTCGCAGCCTTCTGCTGCAGACACATCTGATACGCAGACAAGCATACCTTCAATCAATCGTTGGGGCAGCTAGCGTTCGCACGGAAATCTGGTGGTTATTCTGCCGGTTCCGCGCGCTTCATCTTCGCTTTGCCAACATCGAGATTTGCGCGCAGTTCAGCCCGTTTATGCTCCGCTTCGTCAATCGATTTCAGCTTCACATGACCAAATCCACGAATATGTTCCGGCAATTCCAAGAGCGCGAGCGCATTTTTAGTATTCAGCTGGTCTTTTTTACTTGAAATAACGTCGATATCTTTTTGATATTTATCAATTAATTGACGTTCAGTTTTGCGTTTAGACGCATATCCAAATAAATCAAATACACCGCCACGTAGGCCCTTCATTTTTGCCAAAACCTTAAACACAGGCAGGATCCAGGGTCCAAATTCACGTTTTTTAATTTTACCCGTCACAGGATCTGGTTTAGACAGGAAAGGTGGCGCCATGTGGAAGGTGAGTTTGTAATCCTTATCGCTACCAGCAAATTGGCGTTCGAGCCCTTTGGCAAAAGCGCCATTTGAATATAGTCTCGCAACCTCATACTCATCCTTATAGGCCATAAGTTTGAAGGCATATTTTGCTGAGGCGCGGGTCAATTTTTGATCTTTGGTTGGATCGCTCGCTCGAACTTGCGCCACCATATCCTGATAACGCTTTGCATAAGCTTCATCTTGATAGGTTGTAAGAATGCCAGAACGATGGGCAATCAGCTCATCTAATGTTTTTTGCTTGGTTTTTGGCTTTTGCATGCGGTCATAGCCAGCTTCTTGCTCGACCACATCAGGTTCAACAACCCATTGTCGTCCCTTATCAAAGGCTTGTTTGTTCAAGTTGATGGCGACACCGTTAAGTTCAATGGCACGTAAGACAGCATCGCGTGAGAGTGGCAGCAAGCCTTTTTGATACGCCACGCCAACAATAAACATATTGGACGCAATCGCATCGCCAAAGAGTTTAAGTGCGAGATCGCTGGAATTCACTTGCGTAAGATTTCCTTCATCAACCGCATCTTTTAAGCGCTTATGCATGAGCGTTGACGGCATTTGCAAGTCTGGCTGCCTCGTAAAATCGCCTGGCATAAATTCATGGGCATTCACAAGCGCCTTAGTGGATGGATTGAGCATCCCCAGCACTTTTTCACCTGAGCTGACGATCAGATCACCACCCAAAAGCAGATCTGCCCCGCCTTCAGCAACGCGAATGGTTTTGATCTCAGATGGGCTGGCAGCAAGCTTTAGATGCGTGGTGACCGAGCCACCCTTTTGCGCAAGACCTGCCATATCCACAATGCCACAACCTTTGCTCTCTAAATGCGCAGCCATGCCTAAAATAGCGCCGACGGTCACAATACCCGTGCCACCAACACCCGTGATAAGCACTGAATATGGCTGATCGAGAGAAACAAGTTGCGCAGGTTCCGGCAGCAACTTGGTTTTTGTCGCCCTCGCCTCAGCTTTCTTCAGCTTTGCGCCGGTGACAGTCACAAAGCTTGGGCAGAAGCCATCCACGCAGGTGAAATCCTTGTTACAGCTAAACTGATCGATCTTACGTTTACGACCAAATTCGGTTTCGACCGGCTGAACAGCGACGCAATTGCTTGCGACCCCGCAATCACCACAACCTTCGCAAACATCTTCATTGATGAAAATGTGTTTATCAGCCCCCTTATCAATGGCACTCATGATACCGCGTTTTCTGCGGCGGCGTTTTTCTGAAGCACAGGTCTGATCATAAATCAGCGCAGTCACGCCTTTGATCTGCGCCAATTCACGCTGAACAGCATCAAGCTCGTCGCGCGGATAGACCTTAACCCCTGCAGGCAGTCGTCCTGTGTTAATTCGTGAAAGTTCATCACCGACAAAGACCAGTTTTTCAACGCCAATGGCTGTGATTTCATTGGCGATGCGGTAAACATCCACTTCACCATCCATAGGCTGGCCGCCTGTCAGCGCCACGGCGTCATTATATAATAGCTTATAGGTGATGGACGTGTTTGCGGCGACTGCGGCGCGTATCGCCAAGATGCCGGAGTGATTATAGGTGCCGTCGCCTAAATTTTGGAACACATGCTTGGTTTTGGAGAATTTGCTTTCGCCAATCCAATTGCTGCCCTCAGCCCCCATATGCGTATAGGCATTGGTCTGGCGGTCCATAAAGACCACCATGGTGTGGCAACCAATACCCGCATAGGCGCGCGAGCCTTCTGGCACTTTGGTCGATGTATTATGTGGGCATCCGGCACAGAAAAACAGGCCGCGTTCAATCGGCAGCGCTGAAATCTCGCGATTGCGGTATTCCTGTAATTCAGTGATCCGCTCCGAAAGCTTCTTATTTCGTTTTTTAGCAACAAGATTGTTGCCGATCACAATAGCGATCTGCACCGGTGATAAATCCATTTCAGACTGAAGCTGGATATTGCCGTTTGCATCTTTTTTGCCAGTGATTTGCGGCCGGATTGGCAAATCGTACAGAATTGTTTTCAGCTGATCTTCAATCAGCGCCCGTTTTTCTTCAACCACGATGATTTGCTCAAGACCTTGCGCAAATTCGCTCACACCTTCTGGCTCCAATGGCCATGTGACAGCAACTTTGTAGATCGCCAGCCCAAGCTTATCGGCTTTGGCTTCATCAATCCCGAGCGCTTCTAATGCCTGAAGCGTATCCATATAGGATTTGCCCGTTGTGATAATGCCGATGCGCGGATTATCACCACCTGAATAAATGATTTTATCGAGCTTATTGGCCCTCACATAGGCGCGCACGGCATCCAATTTATATTTGTGTAGTGTCTGCTCTCGCATTTGCGGGCTATCACCCAGTTGAATGTTAAGCCCTTGGGGCGGCATGTCACATTCAGGTAGAACCGGCTCAAACTCTTCATATCGATGCGTGATGGAGGATGTTGATTCGACATTGTCCTTCACGCATTTCAATCCGCACCAAACACCGGCAAATCTAGATAAAGCCCATCCATGAAGGCCGTAACCTAATATTTCAGCAACGCCTGCTGGATTGAGAACCGGGATCATGGCATCTGCCATGGCAAATTCACTCTGGTGGCATGTCGTCGAGCTTTCGCATGTATGGTCATCACCCATAACCACGAGGACCCCTCCATGGGGTGATGAGCCAGCAAGATTGCCATGGCGAAGCGCGTCACCCGAACGGTCAACGCCTGGGCCTTTGCCATACCAAATGCCGAACACACCATCATAGAGACCCTCGCCGCGCAACTCGGCTTGCTGCGTGCCCCACAAAGCGGTGGCGGCCAGATCTTCATTGATGCCTTCTTCAAAGATGATATTACGCGGCTCAAGCAATGCCTTGGCGCGGGTAAATTGCTGATCAAGTGCACCTAGGGGTGATCCACGGTAACCTGAAATATAGCCAGCTGTGTTGAGGCCATTTTTCTCATCTATATAGCTTTGTGTCAGACAAAGACGGATCAGCGCCTGGGTGCCGTTGAGAAAGACTTGTTCTTTTTGGATATCGAATTTGTCGTTGAGATCAACATCTCTTAATTCAGGTTTATGCAGCATGGTTCCTCCCACTTCAGCCACATAAGCAAATATGCCCAAAGGCGGCAAGTCAAAGGCAGAAAAATTCTTCTGATTGCCAGCATCAGGCATAGTGGCGCAAAACGATTAATCTACCAGCGTAAATATCACGAGACTGACAAGAATTGGGTATTTGACTATTTGATCAATTACGTTTTTTTAAACAGATTTTCGCCACATTTTCTAACCTGAACGGCGAGATCGATCACAAATCACCCAAAAAACCGCGACAAAAAACCTGAATTTTTCACTCAAAAAAACTTTTTTTTAGCTTATTTTCACCCTCAAATACGGTGTTGTTCACGTAACTGTTTTTTGAGCTATTTGCCTAATATTTGGTTTTAAAGGCTTTTTTCTTTTCTATGTATTCAAAACACCATTTCAAGGCATAGAAACCGAAATTCTGATCACATTTTTGTGCGCAGTATTTGTGTTTGCAAACGTCAGAATCGAGCCTATATTCCACTCATCGAAACGCCAAACGGCACTCCAATCATCTGGCCACAAACCTTGATTAGAGACTTCGATGAAACAAACTAAATGAAACATGACGGTGCGCCACAAACAAACTTTTTGCACCATACTTAAAAGGACTAAAATTATGAAAACTCTTATTGCTCTTGCAACTGTATCTTTAATGGCTGTTTCTGGTGCGTCTGCACTATCTTTCGGTCAAATCGACAGCAATGTTGGTATCACAGACGAAATCTCAAGCGTACATGCTGGTGACGGTTTCGTTTCTTACGACGAACTACGTGGCAAAACTGGTGCATTCGACCGTGCAGACTTCAACGCTGCAGACGCTGATGGCAACGGTAAATTGTCACCAACAGAATTCAAAAATCTTGGATAATTATCTGTTGAATTCCTGAAGGCCCATGCGGCCTTTAGGGATCATTGATTAGGTTTGATCCACTTAATCGTTTGACGTTGGGAGCCTGTACAGAAATGTGCAGGCTTCGCGCCTTAAAGGCGACCCGAACGAATTTTTTGTGCAGAATTTAGAGAAAAAAGCTTTGCGCATAAAAAAAAGAGAGACGCCACAAACATCTCTCTTTTAACACGTATCGGAATGCCACAAATCATTCCGAAAACCTAAAAGGCTCATTATGAAACATGTACAGGTGCTAAATAATGGTATTTTTACGGCTTTGTCAACGCCAGAAATAACTTACGCCCAGAATTGGTGCGACAATGTTGCATAATCACATCACCTGATAGTTTTACTGGACCACTGGAAATGAAGGTTTAGGACCACCAAATTAAGTAAGTAAATGCGAAAAATAAGTTCTCCGCATTGAGTAATTCTCTCATTTAATACACGCAACCTCACGCGTTTGTGCATAAGCGTTAATTTAAAATGAGAGCAAAAAGTGTTAAAACATAGTTAATACGATGCCTCCCACAGAGTTTCTGGCATCGAAAAGGCGTTATGAAAACATTCGTGCCACCCACAAATACCACAAATATTTTGGCACAAACACACAGAAAGGAATGAGTTATGAAACATGTACTGTCCATTCTTGCAATCACATTCTTATCTATCAATGTTGCAAGTGCAGCACTCAATTCAGGCGAAGCTGGCTATGCGTCCGGTATTAGCCCAATCACGATGACACCCAAAGGTTCAGTTTCCATTGAGAAGAACCCTGTTCTAACGGGACCAAATTTTATGGAGTCACGTTTATATATTAATGACATTAACCCAGAAATTGGCCTCATCCCATCTGAGATGATGAAATCTGCTGTCTAGTCATTGATAATTGCCGCAAGGCAAACCAAATTTAATTGGTCGCACCATTACCCTGCATTCGATTTATCGTTTGCGGGGTTTTGGTTTTTATGACTGAAAGCTAATGATGTGCGTCAATACACAAAAAAAGAAACGCTCTGAATGTCCTATCCCTAATCGACATTCAGAGCGTTGGTGTCCAAGTCTTGGGAGGATTGATACTTGATCATTGATCAATGAATCATTTGCATGGACTTTCGCTGACGTTAAAACGCCTCGACCTAACAAATAAATATACGTTGAGACCCCCTCATCGGTTCGATATATTCTTTTTAAATTTCGAATTTCATAAATCGAATCATAAACATAAACGAACAACATATTCGTACGCTCGAACAAAAGGGGTAACAATTATCAATTGTCACCCCTAATAATTTTCAATAATGACGGTTTAGTATCAGTCTATCAGCTAAAAGTTTAGTAAAAGTACCATTATTACGAATTTTGCGCCGCGGCTAGGCCTTTGTCCATCAGAGCTTTGATTTTAGCTTTTGATGTGCCAGCAACGATGCGTCCGAGCTCATTATCACCATTCAGCACCAGTAATGTGGAGCGACGTGGGATTTTGTATTTCTTCGCAATCTCCTCACGAGAATACACATCCCAATCCACTCGGACAAAGACCATGTCATTATAGGCGGCGTTTTCAGAGCGCAACGCACTGATTGTACGTTTTTGCGACGCACAAGTTGTGCACCAGTGCGTGGTGTAATCGATAAAGACTGTTTTGCCTTGGCTCAGTGCATTTTTCACCAAACCAGGCGTGTATTCAACAGTGTCAGCGGCGTTTGCGATATTTACGCCTGCAAACAATATTGCACCTGAGATCGCAGCACCTAAAGCTGCGCGTCGTGTCAATTTTATCGTCGACATATGTTTCTCCTTCAATCTTGGTTTAAAGTATAACAGAAAAATCAAGCAGCCAGGCGGGTAAAGTTTGCAAAGCCCAACTTTCAAGAACGTGGTGGATTTTAAAATAAATCATCAATCCGACTGCAACGAAGACAAACCCTAAAATGGGTTTGGACCGTTCAGCTAAAGATTTAAGCGCCTGCGTTCTGGTGCGAAGTGCTGATTGTGCACCCCATGACAGGCCCAAAATAAGCGTTGAAACGCCAAAGGCGAAAAACAACATGATTAACATGGCCCAGATAAGGTTTTCGCCCTGAGACGCCAAGGCGATCGCTCCGCCAAGTGTTGGACCAATGCAAGGCGACCATACGGCACCAAGCAGAACACCGCCAAGGAATTGGCCGGAATATCCCGTTAGATCAAGGCCCAGCATTTGTTTATTGGCTGCACCGGCTACGCCTTGGGTTGCTGCTTCAAATCTTCGAGAAAAGGCCGGTACCAAAAGAACAAGACCAAACATGATCATTACCAATGCACCAATTTGCGCAAGACGATCCTGTGTGAGACCAATTGAATAGCCTATTGTAGTGACGAACATGCCAAATGTCACAAAGGAAACAGTAAGACCAGCTGAGAGCGCCCATGGACCGGAGCGCCCTGCATTGAGCGCAGAAGCGAGTACAATGGGTAAAACAGGAATGACGCAAGGATTAATAAGCGTCAAAATTCCAGCAAGATATGCGAAAATGAGTTCCATTCAAAAATGATCCCAACAATACGACCTTTGGGATGTTGTAGAATTTAAGGTCGGACTTCTCAATCGAATTTAACCACACATGAATTCACAATGTCGTGTGATATTCCCGTTCATAGCGGCGTTAAAACACCTCAGATTTTGATTCCGAATTTCTTATTATCGCTATGATTTTAATAGCAAAACGCCCCGATCAAGTGGCATGACCGAGGCGAGACTAAAATGCCCTTTAGAGGGGGGTCGAGTGGGGCATTTCAGTGCCACCTTCCCAAGTTTTTCGGGAAGGTGTCCAATGCCAGTTGCTCTTATTGTGGGAGCAATACTGTGTCGACAACGTGGATCACACCGTTTGACTGGTCTAGATCTACGGCAGTCACGGTTCCGATATTACCGCTTTCGTCTTTCAACTTCACTTTGTCGCCATCAAGCATGGCCACAATTGTGTCACCAGAAACAGTTTCGATTTCCAGCATGCCACCATCAGCTTCGCCGATCATTTTCACGAGATCGCCTGACATAATGTCACCAGCAACCACATGCGCAGTAAGCACTTTTGTCAAAGCATCTTTGCTTTCTGGCTTTAGCAATGTGTCCACTGTACCTTCTGGTAGAGCAGCAAATGCGTCATTTACTGGAGCGAATACTGTGAATGGGCCATCGCCTTTCAATGTGCCAACAAGACCAGCGGCTGTCACAGCTGCAACCAAGGTTGAATGTGCGTCAGATGCGATAGCTGCATCAACAACGTCTTTTTTCATGCCACCAGCAAAGGCTGTAGCAGATGCGGTAAGTGCAATAACAGAAGCTGCTGCTGTGATTTTAAGTGTATTGATCATTTTTCTCTCCAATAAGATCAGGTTTGTTTCAAACCCCGCAGTTATTGAAAGGAACGAATGCAGTTTGGAAAAAGTTTCAAAAAAAGTTTCGGAAAATGAAATTTTTGTAATTACGACATCTTTTCAATAAGTTAGAATTCAAACAAATCGCAGAAAGGCTTCATGATGATTATGGAAATTAGGCATTACACATTAAAATCAGGCCGTCGCGAAGACTTTATTGCATATTTCGAAGCCAAGAACCGGCCCGCGTTGCGCGATGCTGGCATGTTGGTTTTTGGCCCCATGAGAGATTTGGAAAATGACAATAAAGTCCATTGGATGCGGGCATTTTCATCACTTGAACATCGCGAAGAGGTCAAGAATGGTTTTTATAATGGCCCAGTTTGGAATGAACAGATCGAAGCCGAAGTGATGCCGATGATCGAGCAGTTTGAGGCAGATCTCGTTGAAACAACGGCCGGTTTTGAAGGGTTTTACGGCGAGCAAGTTTTTACCCAGAATAAACCGCACTAAAACGCAGTTTAATAAATTGTATTTTTTCGCTTCTAACGATAAGTTCTCACTTGCGACCACGGGCCTTTAAGAAACTTATGGCCAATTCTTATGAACTGAAGATTGCATAACCATCCAGTTAGTTTCGGTTCCAGAAAGCGTGATATGACAAAATATTCCATCAAAACTGAATTCCTCATTGAAAACGAGGCGGATCTGCGAGCCATTTTTCCGCCAACCCACGAGCTTGCGATCAAAAAAGAGCAGAACAATATCGACAAACATGCGCGAGACTTCATTGCCCGCGCACCATTTGTGTGTCTTGGCACGCATAATGATGCCGGCTTAAGCGATGTGAGCCCGCGTGGCGATGCGCCAGGATTTGTGCAAATCTTGGACGAGACGACAATTGCCATCCCCGATCGTCCGGGCAATAACCGTCTCGATACGCTTTCTAACATCACGCATAACCCAAATATTGGTCTGATGTTTATCATCCCAGGGTTCGACGATACATTGCGGATCAATGGCGAAGCTCAATTAACGACAGATCCAGAATTGCTTGAAACCATGGCCGTCAAAGGCCAAGTGCCCAAAATTGCGATACTTGTGCATATTAAAGAGCTCTATATGCATTGTGCGAAAGCCTTTCGGCGGTCAAAATTGTGGGATCCAGCCTCTTTGCAGGATCGTAATGACATGCCATCTTTGATGAAAATCATGCTTGATCAAGCCGATGAGGCACCTGATGATCGAGAGGAGATGGAAAAGCTCGACGCGGCATTAGAAGAAGCTTATCAAAAGAGCATATATTAAAGCCAAAACGCGGTAAGTGCCCTCACCCCAGCACTTATGCCAGCGTTTGGTTTCGGTTTTGGGAGAAGAGTAATGCGAGAATATCAAGGCGGTTGTTCATGCGGTGCAATCCGCTTTGCAACATCTAAAACCCCATTGCGCGTGGGTGTTTGCCATTGCCTTGATTGCCGCAAGCATCATGGGGCACCTTTTTATGCCGCCGCAATTTATTCAATTGAAGATGTAACGATCATTGGCGATGCAAAGGCGCATAAAGGTCGATATTTCTGCTCTGAATGCGGATCATCGGTCTTTGCAATCACAGATGATGAGATTGAACTTCATTTAGGTTCATTTGATCAACCCAATCAATTTACCCCAACTTACGAATGCTGGACGATAAGACGTGAAAACTGGCTCGCACCTATTATCGGCGTTGAACAGTTTGAACGGGATCGTAATTAAACCCGCGTCAGTTCGCCCAGTGCAACCACTGGGCCTTGAGCCACGCCTGTGGGTGAACCGCCAATCTGCTCTATGGAAATGGCAAATTTGGCGTCCGGAGCGATCTCTAGGCCTTCTGGGTTCAGCTCGCCTGATAAGACGCCCAATGTGACCACTTCACCATCGGATTTAACCAACCAAAGCTCATAATCCTTGTCCGCGGGCTTTGTGCCCTGGCTTTGCGTGACCGTTAGGCCCTCGTCTGTGACTTGCGCCACAAAAGCCACTTGATAGTCTTCAAGCGCGTTGATTGAGCTTGTATAAATCACTTGCGGCGCAGTTATTTCAGCGAAATAGTCCATCACGCGCGGAGTAGCTGCAAAAATAAGGACAACCAGCAGAATGGGAATACGATATCGCGTCAGCAGACCCAACATGCCGCCGGACGCAACCGGTTCGGCAAAGAGCTTATCGTCAATGGCTTTTTTGACAGATGCAGGCGCTTCAACTTCATTAAATTCGTGATTTAGCCCTGAGAGCTTCTCTTCCCAAGACGAAACAAGGCGCGCGAAATTGACGTCATTCTCAACACGCTTTTGCGCGTTTTCACGCTCGGCGCCTTCCAACACACCCAAGGCGTATTCGGCGGCCAAGTCATCGTCATTATATTTTGCGTCGTCACTCATATATCATCTTCTAACGTTTGAACGTTAAGGCATGCATGCCGCGTTCTAATTCGATTCAAGACATTCGCGCAAGCTTTTAAGGCTGCGGCGAAGCCATGTTCGCATGGTGTTGAGCGGGATCTGATACTTATCCGCCAATTCCTGATACGAATACCCTTCTATATAGGCGGACTTCACAGCATCCGCTTTGTCTTCATCCAACTGGCCCATGCAATAATCAATGCGACGTGCCTCGCCCATATTAACTGCGCTGTCTTCAGGGCTGGGAGCTTCACTTGCCATAAGATCAGATACATCATCAATATCTGATGTTTTGGCAGATGATGTAGGCGCTTTACGGGTTCTTGTGCGGTCAATCGCGTGGTTTCTTGCAATCGCAATCAGCCACGACATTGCGTTGGCCTCTTGTGTTGCAAAGCGGTCTGCTTTTTGCCATACGCGCACATAAACTTCCTGCAAAGCGTCCTCTGCTTCAGCCCTGTCATTTAATAAACGTAACAAGACACCAAAAAGTTTCGCACTTGTTTGAGAATAAATGACATCAAACGCATCTCGGTCGCGGAGTGCGACTTGCGCGATCAATTCTGAGATATCGTAGGTCTTGGACAATTCAACTCTTTTCACGTCAACTCTTTTCACGGAGGGTCAATTTCGTCGTTAGAATTGATATGTTTTACGGTCCATTGAATAATATGGATCAACAAAGCTTAACGATTTTATTCAAATGCGATGAAATCATGTGACGGTGTGTTACATGCGCCCCTGTCCCATTACATTCCAAGGAACAAGTCACAATCAGCTATTGAAACATGAAATATTATACGTAGAGTATAACAACCTTAAATAGAAGTAGCATCGATTCTATGTCTTATGAGAATAAAAACCCAAACTCCGAACTTTGTGATCTGCAAGTGGTTTATCAAAAAGACGAAGAGACACGTCAACTGATTCCTCGGGTACAATTAACACTGGGAACTACAGACGTTACTTTCAATACCGAAGAAACATATTTAATCGCACTTCGAAAATTATATATCTCAATTGACAGTAGCGGTTACCAATATGATTCCACCAGAAAATTTGGTTTGAAAGTAAAGCCAACCAAAGTTGCCCGTGCAACAACTATAACGAGTTCTGATAAAGATAGCGGCAATAAAAAATGCAGTAAATCCCTAAGCCTTAACCTCAACAAAAATGGCGCCTCTGGGTCTGCCGAATACGAGCGTGGTGCAAACAATCAATCGGAACATGTAAATGAAGTTACGAGCAACCTTCGTGAGGAAACCGCGATCCATAGAGTCACCGCTTTAGGCGGATTGAAGTGGGAAGTTACTGAGCCACTTGATAGAAGTAATGTCTTATCAGGAACCTACCTTAACGGAGTAAAATTAGCCGAATTCAACGAGATAAAGGGTAGCAACCATTGTTCCATGGTAATAATTGCGCATGCAAAACAGAGGGATATATCTATAGAACTGTTGAATAAATCTCTTCTAAAATTTAGGAAAAACTCCAATAATAAGAACCGCATATTCGATATTTTGATGTCCAAATTTCTTCATAATCAAATAAATTCTGAAATAAAATACTCTGGACAAGTGCAATTTTCATGGAGTTCTTTTGAAAATGAATACGATTGATCTAGGGCATTTGGCTACCGATGAGTTGATTGAGAAAATGACCCAACTAGAAAAGGTTGATTCCGAGAATTTTCAGCAGATGGTTTTGGTTTTAGGTTTAGATCCAAAATTTGACTTCCGCTATTCAAATCTTTGCGACACCGACTTATCCGACTGCAATCTTTGTGGATATGATTTCACCGGTGCAGATTTAAGCGGTGCTCATGGAATAAATGTCAAATGGGACACCAGCACAATTTTTGAAAACGCTGACTTTGAAAACTCCATTTTTAGTCACAGTGCCAGACAAAAACAGCTATTCGCTTCTAATCCGACATGGAATTCAGAATTAGAATCCCTCAGCAGGCAAAATTGGACACACCAAATATTATGGTATGCCGACAATACTAAAATTAGAGAAAGTGAAGGCCTACTAAAAATAATGAGTATTGGATATGAGCTTTATCGCAATTCGAAAGATGCTTCAGTCAAAAACAACATATTATATTTTTCATCCAGAATTCACCGCGAATTAAACATAAATCACAGAGATTTTCTGATAAATTTGTTGAATTCTACATCAATTCATGATTCAGAATTTGCCAATGTTCTGAACGTATTAGTATCAATGTATGCCGAAGATCATATTGTACAGAATTTGCTGTTTTCACTCCTACGGAAAGGACCTGCAAAAGTTAGGCAACTCGCCTATGCGACACTCATGAACAGTAAAAAATATCCAAATTTTAAAGGATATATTGATGATGCTATTACTACCGAAGAGTACAGCTCCGTGAGAAAAGCCTATCTTGAGATCAGAGCTAAAATGCTTAGTGACGATTGCTATTTATCTGTACTATCTCCGAGTGGTAAGTCAGTCATTGACTTTAACGAAGTCATAACAAGTTACAAAATTAGAAATATGGCAAAAAGTATTATGAGAGTTGAGCGTTCTGGCAAGAATAATTTTGATATATTCGGAGGACCGGATCAGAATATTTCGCCCTACATGGGATCCGACCTTGAGGATGAAACTGATTATATTTTCCAAACCATGTCTAAAATACGACGCAATATTCTAGTCATGATAAAAGCTGGCGTACCCCTCAAAATTGAAGGTGGTGATAACGCGAAGTAAGGACGCATTGGCTTTTAGAATCAAACCTCCAATACACCGCGCATGACATCCACGCTTGAACCAGCGATTTCAACGATTGCGCCATCATCGCTCTCATGCATTTTAAGCTGCATAGCGCTGGGTCGGCCCATATCAACCCCTTGTGTGACGTTGTAATATTCACCGTTTAAGGGCTTAATACCAAGATCATGAGCAAATGCTGCCATGGCTCCGCCAGCGCTTCCGGTTGCTGGATCTTCGTAAGGCTGGCCACGGAAGGTAAACATGCGTGCTGACCAATCAAGACCTTCTTCCACATCGCGCGTATAGGCATAGATTGCTTTTGCCGGTCCCTCGCCCACCATGGCGCGCGCTGCATATTCATTTAAGCGCAAGGCTTTGAGCGCCTCTCGTTTGTGCAATTCGACAACCACAAAATTGGCGCCAACGCTGACATGTCGCGGTGTGTGGTGATCGGTGTTCACGTCATCCAATTCGAGCGATAATGCGCGCGCGGCATCAATAGGATTATATTCCACCCCCTTGAAAAGTGGCATTGGCGACGTGATCGCTGTCGTATCAACTTCACCATGTTCATCATAGCTTACAACCACTTCGACAAGACCAACACGCTCTTCAAACACCAGTTTCTGCGGGGCACCCGTTGCCATATTGGCCAAAACATAGGACGTGCCGACATTTGGATGTCCGGCAAAATCCATCTCTGAATTGGGCGTAAAAATCCGCACATGTGCTGTGTTTTCAGCGGTCTTTGGTTTCAGCACAAAGCTGGTTTCAGAGAAATTGAATTCGCGGGCAATGGTCTGCATTTGTGCTGTTGAGAGTTCATCTGCATCTAACACGACAGCCAAAGGATTGCCGCCAAATCTTGTTTTGGTGAACACATCAACAACGTGATAATTGAGTTTCATGACCGCATCCAATTTTGTTTAATTCGCGCCTGAAGCTAGCAGAGATGTAAGGCTAAGACACGTCAATTTTATCAATGCAATGATCATTATTTTTCATTATGAAAATCGCCAAATGTGCTTTAACAATGCCTCATGTTTGATTATTCGCTTTTACATTGGACGGCATTTTTAACCGCAGCGATCTTGCTCAATATCTCGCCTGGTCCTGATATTGCTTACATGATCAGCCATTCGATCCGCGGTGGAAAGCGTGTCGGTTTTGCGGCCATGTTTGGCACTTGGGCCGGCACAATGGTGCATGTCTTTGCCGCAGCCCTCGGTCTGACAGCGATCCTAGCAACCTCCGCCACTGCCTTTACAATCATCAAATGGCTGGGTGCTATTTATCTCATCTGGCTCGGAATCTCAGCTTTGCGATCAAGTGGCAAATCCACCTTTTCACCAGATGTCACAAAACCCGCAAAACCAATACGGACCGTCTTCACACAAGGTGCAATCGTTTCAGCGTTGAACCCCAAGATCGCTGTATTTTTCTTAGCATTTTTACCGCAATTTGTGGTCGAAGGCGCTGGCCCGATCTGGATGCAACTTGCGCTTCATGGCACGCTAATTTTGGCCGTATCTGCCTTTATCGAGCCATTATTCGTGTTGCTTGCTGATAAATTGACCGGCACTTTGCGAGAAATGCCACAATTTGGTTTGTGGCTCGACCGTGCACTGGGTGGCACATTGATCAGCCTTGGCGCATGGCTTGCTGCGAGCCAGCGTTAGTTTTTCGCTTTTCCAGCGCAAGATCAAACCATCTTACATCCGCACCCGTATAGATGATTATTGCCAATCTACCGTTGGTAAAGACCTACTTTATTTTTCAATTCGTTTGGGTGATACTGCGGTTCGGGGGCTTTTCGTTTGTTAAAGGGAAAGTAAAATGATCATCAGACTAATTGCGGCGCTCACAATGCTGGGCAGCGTTTCCGCGCATTCCGAAGAACTCCAAATCTTCGACGCCCATCTTCATTATAGCCATGATGCCGCTTTGCAGATTCCAACCGAACAGGTTGTAAAGATCTTGCGCGATGCCGGTGTGAAAAAAGCGCTTGTGTCGAGTTCTGATGATGATGGCACGCAGAAATTAAAAGCCGCAGCGCCTGATATCGTTGTCCCTGCCCTTCGCCCCTATAAGCGTCGTGGCGCAATCGGCACCTGGATGAATGATCTCAATGTGATCGATTATCTTGAAGATCGGCTATCACAATTTGAATATGAAGCCATTGGCGAGTTCCATGCCTATGGCGATGATATCAACACGAAAGTTATTCAGCGCCTGATCGAACTAGCAAAAGAGCGAAATCTTTTGCTACATCATCATGGTGATCGCGCCGCGGTGGATCTGATCTTCGATGCATGGCCAGAAGCGCGAGTTTTATGGGCACATTCAGGATTTGCGGGTCCTGATGAGGTTGCCGATACGCTAGAGACTTACCCCAAGCTCTGGGCTGATCTTGCCTATCGCTCGGACATGGCCAATGCCGAAGGCGTTGACCCTGACTGGGAAAAACTGTTTCTAAAATATCCAGATCGTTTCATGGTGGGTAGTGATACATTTGCCCCTGAGCGCTGGTATTATGTGGGTGTGCACGCCGATTTTAGCCGCAGCTGGCTATCTGATTTACCCGATGATATTGCGCGAAAAATCGCCTTTGAAAATGCAGAAGCGATGATTGCAGCGAAATGAAAAAGCTTGCTGTTTTGCCAAGTTTGTTTGGGGCGAGTTTGCTGGCGACAGCAAGTGCTCAAGCCTGTGCACCTGAGAATGCGTTGGAACTTACATCATTGCAGGAAGCACCTTTTCAAGCCTATGCAGAGCTGGGATTGGAGACAATCTCTCAACCATTTGAGATTGATCTTTATCTTTGTGGGGATGCGATTGAAAATATCGAACGTATTAAAGTCGATGCAATCATGCCTGCTCATCAGCATGGCATGAATTATTCGCCTGAAATTACCGCTATCGAGCCTGGTATTTATCGGATCTCGGGGATGTTTTTTCATATGCCGGGTATGTGGGAGTTGCAAGTCAGCACGCATCCTGCGTCTGAGACGAATGCCAAACCCTATCTCTTCACGCTGGATATCACTGCAAGATGAGGAAGCTTAGAGGCATTGCTCTGGTGGTATTTGGGATGCTGGCAGGCTTCACAGCCGCCAAGGGTGATGTCTTATTGTCAGAAGATGAAATAGCGCAGGCACTTCTGCATGGGCCCTGGCCAATTGAATATGGCAAAGATCCTAGCAATCGCGTGTCAGGCAATCCTAAGGCCATCGCGCTGGGTGAATCGCTGTTTTCTGACCCAATATTATCGCGCGATGAAAATATGTCCTGCGCCAGCTGTCATGATCCGAACAATGAATTTACCGATGCATTGCCGCGCGCTGTTGGCCAAAAGCTTTTAGATCGCAACACGCCATCCTTGATGAATTTGCGCAGCCATCGCTGGTTTGGCTGGGCGGGTGGTACAGATAATATTTGGGCGCAAAGCATTGATCCAATTCTCAACATTGATGAAATGGGCCATAGCGCCGAGAGCCTTAAAACAGCGGTCGAAGGCAGTACAAATTCTCAAACCTATACAGCGCTATTCGGAGACATTTCCAACCATGCGGCTGACGACGTTTTGGTCAATATCTCCAAAGCACTCGCAGCCTATCAAGAAACATTGGTCACCGGTCAAACTTCCTTTGACCGGTTTCGCGATGCGCTGGAAGCCGGTGACTTAACTACGGCTGGTTCCTATTCTGATTCCGCACAGCGCGGGCTACAATTGTTCCTTGGTCGGGGCAATTGTTCTTTTTGTCATTCAGGCCCGGCATTTACCAATGGCGAATTTCATGATGCAGGCGTACCCTATTTCATCACTGAAACGCGTGTGGATGAAGGGCGATTTGGTGGCTTGAAGGCGATCAAACAAAACCCTTACACATTGGCGGGTGATTATTCAGATGATCCTGAAAAAACCGGCGCTTGGGCGGTTAATCAAGTGCGGTTTCAACATTCAGATTTTGGCACATTTCGTGTTCCGGGACTTCGTGGAACCACTAAAACCGCGCCCTATATGCATAATGGAAGTTTGAAAGATCTTGCGGCTGTTGTTGATCATTATGATGCGATTAACATGGAACGCTTGCATGTTGATGGTGAAGCGATTTTGCAGCCTTTGGGGCTTAACGCGCAAGAGAAGTTGGATTTGATTGCTTTCCTTGAAAGCTTAAGCGATAACGGGTCTTAAAAAAGTTTTCGAGGCGCATTTCAGGCTGGAGGTCCTTAAAATGCATCCTCGAAATATGGTGGGGATTTAATTTATGTGTGTTGCAGATTATGCAGCAGGTTGAGGCTCTGCATCCACATCAGCGTCTGCGTCGTTCACAGGCTCAAATTCTGCATCTTCAACATCACGCTTTGGTTTTGCGATAAATGGTGCTGCCAACATTGCAAGACCTAAAGCTGCGAGAGCAAATACACCCAAAAGTGCCATTGTCATCACGCCCAGGCCAGCCATCACAAGGCCGACAAGCAAGACTAGAGTTGAAGAAATCGTTGTTGAGACTTTTTCGATTAGGTTTTTCATAATGTGTATCCTTCGTGTTTGTTGTGTTCTTCGTTGTTTCGATGATGCTAATATGAAGGCGCTGTTTTACCAGCGCCTGTACACGAGTTTACATTTTTGTAAGGTTGGAATTTATTTTGTAAATTTCAAAACCGCCCGCAAACCTTGGGGCTTATTCTGGGACAATTCCAATTCCGCACGATGACGATCCGCCACGGCGCGCACCAAGGCAAGACCAAGGCCCGAACCATCGGTTTGTCGCGCGCTATCTAAGCGCACCATGGGTTTGACGATCTCATCAAAATGCTCTTCAGGCACGCCTTTTCCATTATCAAAAACACCGATTTCCTGAATATTTCCATTGGCTTGCGCAAAAAGCGTGATTTCATCACCGCCATGCACAATGGCGTTTTGAATAAGGTTGGCCACGGCTTGAATAAGCATTTGCTTATCCGCGGTCACAGCACCTGATTTGATATCTTTAAGCACGAGTTTTTTGCCAGCATCCTCAACCACGGGGCCGAATATATCTTCGATATCTGCAATAAATTCAGAAAGCTCAATACGCTCAAAGCCGTCTTCACCCTGCGCAGCTTCAATTCTTGCGACACGCATTATCGTATCAAATATAACAGATAACCGCCCGGCTTCTTCAAGTGCAGCGCCACGCTCTTCCCCTTCGGGCAACATTTCGAGCTGCGCCCGTAATCGTGCAAGTGGTGTTCGCAAATCATGAGCGATACTTGCAGATAAATGCCTTGTTTGCGTGACCAAGCGTTCAAGCTCAGACGCTGTCACATCCAATTGACGCGCGAGATCATCCAAATCATCGGATGACGTTTCAACGCCCGTGCGTGCGGTCAGCTCGCCATTTGCCAAACGACCTAACGCGCCATTAATTCGTAAAAGCCGTCTTTGCGCTAGCAGACCAGCGGTGACGCCAATTAACAATGCAATGGCCAAAACCAAGGCCGCTGTGGTCCATAAAATACCAGAAAGGAGATTGAGCGCATCTTCGCTATCTTCAATCGGCAACGCCACTAAAATAGGCGTACCGTCTTTATCTTCGGTGATCTGGACGCGCCAGGCGTCAAATTGATTAAAGTCATCACCGAGATAGACAGAGCCACCGCCTTTTCTGATCGTACGTTTGAACGGGTTTGGCAGGTTTCCAAGATCATCAAGCGGTCTGACAATAGCAATTGAATTTTGGTCGAGTGTTTCATTCACACTTACTGTCGAAGCTAAGCTTGTCAGCGCGGTATCCACGCGTTCGAGCACTGTTTCGCGACCAAAAGTCAGTGCTAAAAAGATCGAAACCGCCATGCCGATCGCAAAGAGAACCGACAACATTAGCGTTAGTCTTAATGTCGAAGATCGCAACAACCACCGAAACGGCTTTGCGGCGCGATAGGCCAATCGCTTGATCAGTCTATTAACGCGCCGTGTCTCTGATGTATTTGCGGATGAAGTCGTTTGCTCATTTGCCGAAGACATAGCCTTCACCTCGTCTGGTGCGGATGAGCTCGCCATCAAATGGTTTATCAACCTTGGTGCGCAATCGGCTAATATGGGTTTCAACCACGCTGGTCGTGGGGTCAAAACTCATATCCCATACTTGTTCGAGCAGCATGGTACGGGTGACCAAACGTCCCGGTCGCCGCATGAAATATTCAAGCAGCTTAAATTCCTTGGCCATCAAATCGATGGTTTGTCCTTGACGTTCGCAATGACGGGCGACGAGATCAAGGCTCAAATCGCCGTAGCGTAATGTCGTGGTCTCAACAGGGTCTGAACCTCCCCCTTCCCGTCTGCGACCAAGCGCGTTGACGCGTGCAGAGAGTTCAGCAAAAGCAAACGGTTTGGTGAGATAATCATCCCCGCCTGCTTCAAACCCTTCAACGCGTGCATCTACTTCGCCTAAAGCTGTTAAAAACAAAGCTGGGGTTTTGTTTTTCGACGCGCGGAGGGATTTTAGCACTGCAAGGCCATCAAGACCCGGGACCATGCGGTCGAGGATCAATAAATCATAGTCTTGCCCCATGGCCGCAATGAGCGCTTCTTTGCCATCTTCGAAAAGATCAACCACATGCCCCTCTTCTTTGAGGCCTGAGGTCACCCATGGTCCGAGTTGGCTATCATCTTCTAAAACTAAAATACGCATAAGGCTCCTTAGCTTTTATTGATCAAGGGGTAAAGGCTGCCATGACTGACAGCCTGTTTTAGTTGATACGTTCTTGGTGAGATAAAGATTAGGATTTGCGTTTTTTCTTACCTTTTTTCTCGCCGTCGTCTTCTTCAACCAGTAGAACTTCACCGCTCTCCGCATTGATCTCGACTTCCATTTCCAAGCCTTCCGCATTGACGATTTCGATCTCATAGATCGTTGTGCCATCTTCGTTTTCGAGCTCAGCTTCCAAGACAATGCCCGGCACTTCGGTATTTGCGATTTCAATCGCTTGGATCATGCTAACCGTTGGGGCTTCTGTGATCGCCTGCTTGTCCTTAGTATCCGCCATTGCAACACCAACGATGCCACCTGCTAGAACCATGCCTGCTGCGATATTTCCGATAATTAGTTTCTTGATCATTTTATTCTCCATTTAAGTTGTTTTAAAAGACGTTGTTGTCTTTCGATGAACCTAAGATGGCAGCTGTAAATTACAGATCTCTGTGATGAAGTTTACAATTTTGTAAGGTAGGAAAAAGCTCTGATATTTTGTTACAAGTCCAATTTGCTTGATGATCTGACTCCGCAAGTTTCGGGTGGTGAGGCCTAAAGGCAATCACATATATCGTCTCCGATTTTCAAAGAATTAGGAGATGAAAATTGGAAATAAGCAATAAGACAATCATCATTACGGGTGCGAGCAGCGGTATTGGAGCCTCCGCTGCCCGGATGTTTGCGAATAAAGGCGCAAACGTGGTTTTGGGTGCACGCCGTTCGGAGCTCTTAAAATCTCTGGCTGATGAAATCACCCGTTCTGGCGGCAAAGCTACCTATCTCGCAGGCGATGTGTCCGACGGGCAATATGCCGAGGATTTGGTGTCTATGGCCATCGATACTTACGGCCAATTGCACGGTGCTTTTAATAATGCCGGTGTGATTGGTGACATGGTGCCTTTAACTGATATGGACGAACGCAATTGGACCGCTGTGATGGCGGTTAATCTCACAAGCGCCTATCACGCCGCAAAGCATCAAATCCCGGCAATGAAAGATGCAAAAGGCGGATCCATTGTTTTCACCTCTACATTTGTTGGCCACACGATTGGCTTGCCAGGAATGTCAGCCTATGCAGCATCGAAAGCAGGGTTGATTGGGCTAACGCAGGTGCTCGCTGTTGAACATGGCACAGATAATATCCGCGTGAACGCACTGCTTCCGGGCGGGACTAAAACTCAAATGGCGGGCGATGATCCACAAACCCACGAATGGGTGGCAGGACTTCATGCACTCAAACGCATGGCGACGCCGGAGGAAATCGCAAAAGTCGCGGGGTTTTTATTGTCCGACGACGCGTCCTTCATCACCGGTAGCGCACTCATTGCAGATGGTGGGAATTCCATCAACAAGGTATAGCGCGATTACGTATCAAAGTCAGGGTGCTGGTTTGAAATCACACCCTGGTTCCATGCTTCATCATCTTCTAACTGCATGGGTTCAACACCTGGTAAATCGAATAATCCGTCAACAAAATGACGTTTTGAATCAAGATTTACCTGTACAGTAGGTGGTGCTAAATCCGGATTATCTAGCGAACCAATGGAGAGCTCTACCCCCTCACCCGTTTCACTTTCAAATTCATAGGTTAAAGGCGTCCCACATTTGGCACAAAATCCGCGCCAATTACGATTGGATGAATGAAATATGGCGCGCTCACCGCGGGTCCATTCAAGACCTTTTGCGCTGACTAGAGGACCAAAAAAACCACCAAACGCCTTTTGGCACATACGGCAATGACAGATGGACGCGCGTCCCAAACCTTTTGCTTTATATCGCACTGCCCCGCATTGGCAGCCACCTGTAATCTCTTCCATAATTGGCCTCATTCATTTGCACCCATTGACCACTATCATTAATCAATTTTTGCTATATTGATAGTGTCAACTTAAGGACTTTATTCTTGCTCAACACGCTGTCTGAATTCACCAATCTCACCCCTGATCTGATATGGATTGTGGTCGCGACCAGCTTGTTTGCAGGCATGATACGCGGCTTTACAGGCTTTGCCTTGTCGGCAGCGCTGATGGCAGTGTTATCGAATTTTATTGCTCCGATTGAGATGGTCGCGATCTGCCTTATTCTTGAGATTATTGCCTCACTTGTGATGATGCGCGACGGAGCTAAAAATGCCGATATGCGTGTGGTTTGGGCCATGGTGGTCGGCAGCGTGATCGGCACACCAATCGGTTATTTTATTTTAACAAGCATAGATCGCGAAACTTCACGAATTGTGGCGCTATGCGTCATTTCTGCTCTGGCTTTGTTGTTGTTTATGCGCATCAAAGCACGGTTTCTTGAGGGTCGCGCAGGCCCTTATCTCGCTGGAACCGGTGCCGGTATGGCCAATATGGCCTCTGTCGGCGGCATGGTGATTGCGCTTTATATCTTAGCGCGTGATCGCGCTGCGAGTGAGATGCGCGGCACGTTGGTGATGTATTTGATGATTTCAATCCTAGGCAACATCGTTTTTCAGCTTCTTTATGGCCTCATGACATTTGAAGCGCTTAAGCGCTCTGCATTAATGGCGCCCTTTGTGATCATTGGCATCATGCTTGGCAGTTACTTTTTCCAGCCTTCCTTGCAAAAATATTATAAGCCTGTGTGCCTTCTGGTTCTGATCGGAATCTGTATCGCTGGACTCGTTCGACAATTGGTTTTCTAGCATGTGGAATCAGATCTTAAATTTCACTGGACTTGAGGCCGATATCCTCCCTTTCTTTATTGGAGCCATGTTTCTTGCTGGGTTGATCCGCGGTTTTTCGGGATTTGCATTGTCGGCCACTGTGATGGCCTGTTTATCAAGCTTTATCGCACCCATTGAGATCATTCCCATTTGCTTCGCGCTTGAAATATTAGCGGCGATTTTTATGTTTCGTGGTGGTTTTCAGGATGCGGATTTTTCGCTAGTCAAAGGATTGGCGATTGGCAATTTTATCGGCGTCCCGATCGGATTATTTGTCCTTACTCAGCTCGATGTTGGCACCTCAAGAATTGTGGCGCTGATCATGGTCATGGGCGCGGGAACATTGCTCTTATTTCGCGTACGAGCAAGCTTTTTGGCAACCCAAAAAGGCCCCTATATCGGCGGCTTAACAGCAGGTATAGCCTCTGGCATTGCATCCATCGGCGGAATGGTGGTGGCTTTATTTGTGCTCACACTTGATAAGACACCCAAAGAAATTCGCGCATCGCTGATTATCTATCTCATGATCGCCATGGTCTCATCCATCACCTATCTCATTTTATATGAGATTATGACATTCGATGCCGTTAAGCGTGCCGTGGTCGCCAGCCCGATCATGATTGCAGGTATATTGATCGGCAGTGCGCTCTTCCGGCCAAGTTTGGCGAAATATTATCGGCCTTTTTGTTTGATCTTATTGTTGATCATCTGCGTGATCGCGCTTTCTCGGCAAATATTTGTCTAGGGCACGATAATAAACCTCCTAGGGCTTATATCGCGCCAATCCAACGCCAAAACCAATGAAGACTGCCCCTGTGATGCCATTAAGCCATCGCTTGAAATTTCGTTTAAATTGGTCACTGCGCGCAACATTTGAGAGCTTTGCCACCAAAATCGCCATGGATGAGAACCAAATCGCATTCAGGATCGCCTGCGATGTAACAAACCCATAAGCGATTGCGGCGCTGGTTTCACCCACTTCGATAAATTGCGGAAAAGCAGACAAATAAAACAAAGATACTTTTGGGTTCAGCGCATTGGTCAAAAAGCCTTCAGTAAAGGCTTTTATCAAGGTACGCTTGCGTTTTGCGGGGGTCACATGTTCAACCGATCCCTCGCCTTTGATCGCAGAATAGATCGCTTTGATGCCGATCCAGCATAAATATGCTGCACCTAAATACTTAACAATCATAAAGGCGATCGCGCTTTGGGTCAGAAGGATGGAAATACCAAAGATGGCAAAAGTGCCGTGCACATAAAAACTTGCAAAAAAGCCCGCAACATTGGCAAACCCTGCCGCTCTGCCCGAAGTTGGTACGGTTTTGGCAATCAAGACACCGTTGGGCCCAGGTGACATAACCATTAGCGCTGCCAGCAACATGAAAGAGATAATGTTGGAGTTAAGTAATTCGTCTAAAAACATTGGGTCTAATCTCCTGTCACTTTCAACAAAGTTGCGCCGGTCATCTCTAACAGAGTTTTGGGGTCGATATCAAATACCGCATTGGGTGCACCTGCTGCTGCCCAAACGCGATCAAATGTGAGCAAATGCGCGTCCATAAAGGTTGCAAGCGGCATTAAATGCCCAATGGGTGACACACCGCCAATCGCAAACCCTGTGACATCACGCACAGCGCGTGCATCAGCGCGACCTAATTCTTCGCCAATCACTGATTTCACCGCTGTCATATCAACTTGATGATCACCTGAGACAAGCAAAAGCTTCATCTCGCCACTCTCTTTGCCTAGGAAAATCAGTGATTTAACAATCTGACCAACTGCACATTTACACGCAACGGCGGCTTCTTCTGCCGTGCGGGTGCTTTCGGGCATCCGGACAATGTCTGTTGCATGACCTGCCTCTGACAGAGCTTTTTCAACACGTTTTACGCTTTTTGACATGATGAATATAACCTATGAATTGCCAAAATCTAACTTGCAGTCTTCTGATTCCAAATTATATATTCTTGGAACGAAAACCCCGAATGAAAAGTCATAAATGCTTCGTTTTTTGCTCACAACCTTGGCTCTACCCATCTTGCAGCGAGCTTTGCCGCATATTATCCGTGCTGGCAAGCAAGGTATGGATGAAGCGCGTGCACGGCGGGCGGAAAAAGAGCGTGGTACCACGCAATATGACAGGATTAAAGATGTTGCCGTTGGCGTTTGTCACAAGATTGTCGATGGAGACAGTCTTTATATCGACACACATGACAAACAAGTGCGGCTTTGGGGTGTCAACGCACCCGAACGCCACGAGGCTGGCTATAATGCTGCCACGCAAAGCTTACGGGATTTAGCTTTTGGTCGCGAGTTGCGGGTTGAGATTGTTGGAAATGACAAATATGGCCGCACGCTTGGCCGGTGCTATTTCGATGATGGCATTGAACTTAATCATGAATTGATCAAGACCGGCAATGTGAAAGAGTATTTTCGTTTTACCAAGGGTTACTATTCAAATATTCGTTGATTTTGCTGGTGTTTTCCGTTTAACTTTGCGCCAAAGCAAATCAATCTGTGTGCATTTATGAAGACCGTTATCCTTGAACATTTCTATCCGGCAGATCCAAAAGACGTCTGGGATTTAGCGATTGATTTGGACGCTTTTCATGAAATTATGGGCCACATGGTCACCTTTGAAGGATTGCCGACCGGCAAGATCTATAAAGGCCAATCCATTGATGTGATGACATCGTTATTTGGCAAATTGCCCAAGCAATCCTACCACATGGAAGTGGTGGAATGCGATCATGACAAAATGATGTTTTTATCTTCCGAGCGTGGATCCGGGGTTAAAAAATGGCAGCATCATCTGACCGTTACGCCTAAAGATGGCGGGGCACTGCTTAAAGATCATATCGAGATTGAAGCGAATATTAAACTGCTGACACCGCTCTTTGCACTCTGGGCCAAGCATATCTATGAAGCGCGCCACCAGCCGCGTTTGGAAATATTAGCGCGCAACGGCTTGCTCAATTCGGATGAACCAAAGCCGATTGTTGATCTCGCCTGATCAGTGGCGCTTTGTCGGGCTCTATTGCATCAATTTTTGACGCCAAACTTCTCTTAACATAGACATTGAAATCGCGATGGTCTAAAGCCTCGTCATGGACCAATTATTTCTCGTATATTTGACATATTTTCTCGGGGTTGCGAGCCCGGGTCCGGCGAATTTTGCCATCATGCATACATCATTAGAGCAAGGTCGATTGTCGGGCATTGCCTTTGGATTTGGTGTCTTCACGATCTCGCTTTGCTTTGGTATTTCCTCCGCATTTGGACTGGGTGCCATCATCGCAAATGCGCCAACGATTTACGATATTATGACCCTAATAGGCGCGATATATCTTCTCTATATGGGGTATAATTTGGCCCGTAAAGTCATTGATTTAAAAGGCAATAATGTCGAACCACCCGCAAATGACAACATGCCATCCAAAACACTTTTAACGCATTATATACGCGGGATTTTAATCCACGCCACCAATCCAAAAGCCATTACAGTTTGGCTTACGATCATTCTGCTCGCAACATCTGGCCAGGGCGGGAAATTCATCTCCCCGCTGCAAGTGGTCATCGGATGCGCGATCATCGGGCTTACGTCGTTTATGAGCTATGCGATCTTCTTCTCATCGCGCCCCATGGTGGCGCTTTACACCCGTATTCGCAAACCCTTTACACTCACTTTAGCGGGCGTTTTCGTGCTCGCAGGATTGGTGATGTTGTTCCGGGCTTGGGCGGCGTTTAGATAACTCCTGAAAACTTAATTGGTTTGTTATCAGAGGCCAAACCGCCGCTTCCTATCTCTGTGGAGTTTGCGACAACCGATTATACCCAACGCTAAACCCGACAAAAATGCGAGCGACAAAGTATAAACGCCCAGGCAAATGATATTGCAATTTCCGATGCCCTTATTGGATAGTTCGGGGTATAAAACGTCAAGAAATAGAACTGAAAAATAAAACAGAGCAGCACCTGCAATAAAACACATGCAGAAGGCAAAAGTATAAAACACCGCAAGAAAAAACAAATTGCTTAATTTATAAAACATCACTCGCTTTTGGCGCAAAGACGTTAATAAAATGATACAACTTAAGGGCGTACTTTAGCGAAACATTAAAAAACTCGGTTATTGCGAGTTTTGATCCTCTTCCACGCAAATCCACGCGTCATAATCAAACTTATTCCCCGCATCAAGGCATTCGCCAATCAATGCAATATTCTCTCTGTTCGCAACGGTAAATGCTGCGATCGACGAGACGATGAAAAACATGATGATCCATAGATTTTTTGGCTGAAACATGAGGCGTTTCTAGCGGTTCTCTTAGCGCTCATCAAGTGGCGCAAAATTTTCACGCACAAGATAGACACTGCATTCCTTCTCGCCATCATCGGTTTGCACCATAATAGATGTGCGAAAATACCCCTCGCCTTCAAATTCATCAAGTCGTGCCCAATGATCAGGTAAATCGAAGCTTTCAAAGATGTGACATGGAACGTCGGACCCCTCCGGGTCGGGAATTAAGCCTGGAAAACCATGATTAATACCCCAACCAGAATTTATCAGACGTCCTCGCATCGTTCCTTTTGACCAAACACCCGCCATGCCTTTCATCTGGTTGTCATTCACTTCGCCTGGTGCCAGTGTTCCATAGGTTGCTATTCGTGTTTGTGCTGTATGGATTTTGCTATCTGTCATGTCTCGTGCATCGTTGGTTTAGCAATGACACTAAACCAATGATCGACTGATTGTCTCGGGTATTTTTTGCTTCAACAACCCGATAGCAATGTCGTTTAATATTTCCAAAGTTCCCCCACCCATTGAGGCGGCAAATTGTTTAACTTTTGCCCAGTCCTCATCGCTTCGAATAGCTTGAACAAAATCATGACCTTTACTGGTCATACGATAAGCGTGATTTTCATAGCACTTGAGATAACCCGCCTCGGCCAAAAGCTCACAATAGGCGAATTTCTTCTGTTCCTGCGCGGTTGCATCAACGAGCAGCGCGACGACCATGAACCACTCATTTGAGCGCTCAAAATCCAACAACAAATCTCTGATATAATCATAATCACGGATCAAAATTATTCTCCGACGCAAGTAGTTTTGGAGTATATGTAATAATATACTATTTATTACATAAGAGTAACATTACTAAAATTAGTGATATTGACGATTTTTAGTTGTGGTTTTTGATAAAGTTAGCCATCACTTGCCAAATCATCCCTGCTGCTTTAGCCATTATGTCTTGTGAGTTTGAGGGGAAAATTGCATGCCGTCCTATGACATTTTGATTGCTTTTATCATGGCAACCGCCTTGTTTGGCTATATGCCGGGGCCTGCTTTGTTATATGCGTCAGCACGAACAATTGCGGGTGGTAAAAAAGCGGGGTTTATGGCCGCTTTAGGCCTGCATATCGGTGGTTATGTGCATGTTTTTGCTGCGGCATTTGGTTTGGCGGCTTTGTTCACATTGGTACCCGTGCTCTACACGGTTTTGAAATTTGCTGGCGCGGCTTATCTCATTTATTTGGGTGTGAAACTGATCATCAGTAAGCGCAATATCGATCTTGCGCCTGATGAGATTGCCAAGAAGTCCCCACGTCGCGCATTTTTTGAAAGCATGACGGTGGAAATCCTCAACCCAAAAACAGCGATTTTTTACTTAGCCTTCCTGCCGCAATTCACCGATGTCGCAGCCAGCTTTCCCATCTGGCTACAGCTTGTGATCCTTGGCGTTGTGGTCAATGTGGTCTTTTCAAGCGCGGATGTGGTATGCGTCTTTTTGGCCAACAAAATCGCCACAACGTTCAAGCAATCAGCATCTGCCAATCGTTGGGCCGAACGCCTGGGCGGTGGTTTGCTTGTTGGGCTTGGAACGCATTTGGCGTTTTTCCAGAAATAGCTTAATTCAACGCTTTCGACGCAAAGCTGGAATGCTCATCCGCATATTGGATTTCAATATCTTCGGCGCTCATGGTTTTGGAACGGCGTTGATCGCGTTCAGCTTCGCGCTTCAGCAGCGCTGGTGCATCCACCGTAGACAATTCGGTCTCATCATCGCGCTCGATTTCATCATCCGCGATCAAAGACAAATATCGTCCAGCGCAGACCCGTAAAAAGGATGTGAAATTGCCCAAATCATGATCGGCATCCATCGCTTCAAGATATAATTTGGTAATAAGCTGATTGGTCGTCATGTGATCGCGCACCGCAATCTCAGATAGGATGGCCCAAAAGAAGTTTTCCATTCGAATTGACGTCGCAACACCGTCGATACGCAACGACTTTGTTCGCGATACCCATTTATCACTTTCAGAACCGATGAATAATTCACACATTTGGGCCTCCCTTTTTAGCGCAAAAGAACTACAACAATGCCATGAATTGCTTCATCCAAGCTGGATGAGCCGGCCATGCAGGCGCAGTGACCAAGTTACCATCGGTCACCGCATCTGTCACTTCGATCTCAGCATATTTGCCACCCACGGCCGCCACTTCCGGCGCACAAGCAGGATAAGCGGAGCAATTTTTGCCAGATAACACGCCTGCAGCTGCTAAAAGCTGCGCACCATGGCAAATAGCTGCGACAGGTTTGTTTTCATCAAAGAAATGACGCACCATCGCCAAGACCTCTTCATTAAGGCGCAGATATTCAGGCGCTCTGCCGCCAGGAATGACCAGAGCATCGTAATCACTCACGTCAATTTCGGAAAAACTGGCATTGAGTGCAAAATTATGGCCTGGTTTTTCGGTGTAGGTTTGATCACCCTCAAAATCATGGATGGCGGTTTTCACACTATCTCCGGCATTTTTACCAGGACAAACGGCATCCACCTCATGCGAACACGCCAGCAGCGTTTGAAACGGCACCATTGTTTCATAGTCTTCAGTAAAATCGCCAGTAATCATCAAAATCTTCGCCATGCTTATTCCTCCTTTGGCACGAAACGTAAGGAGACTATGACATAAAGCGGTCGATCACGGGTGTTATGTGAATACTACATTCTAAATTGCTGGGAAAAATATTTTATTCGTCCAATTCTCGCATCAGCGCGCGCATCCATTCGATCTCGGTACCGATATCGCTGGTGCCAAGCCCATCAATGGCAGCATGGCGCACCTCATCGGGTTTATTTTGAGATAATTTCCAGGTTCCTGAGATGTCAGGCTGTGTTTCACCTTCTTTAGTGATCTGATCAATTGTTAGCTTCACTGGCACGATCTGGCGGGTCATCTTTTCAAAAACTTCAGGCGTCATCTTGTCAATGGTCCATGGTTTCTTTGGCAACAGTCGCTCTTCGGTCACAGCTGATAAACGTTCCAATACCCCTCGAATGTCTTCTTGCGGTAAGCGTTCTAATTTTCCGCGCACATGCACAGCCACATAATTCCATGTTGGCACCTGATCCGGCACGCCATACCAATCGGGTGAAACATAAGCATCAGGCCCCTGCACCGTGAAGACGACATTTTGAGGCTCATCCAAGTGACGGAGAATCGGGTTTGATCGCACGAGGTGCATTTCCAAATATTCACCGCTTTCATCGAGCAAAAAAGGCACATGAGAGACCAAAATGCCGTCAGAATGGGCAAAAATCAGTGATCCAAATACTTTTTTCGCCATCAACTGATACTTTTTGTCGATTTCTACGTTTCTAAAACTACGATTAGGATGCATTAATTTTCTAACTCCAGAATTAAGTCTCAATTTTCGATGAATAAGTAAGTAAGTATGTTCTTACCTCAAATCATTGTAATTATTTATCTATTTACCAATAGCGCATAATTTGTACCTGTATGGCGCACTCTCAGTCATTAGAATATTATTCCAATACCCAAATCTCCCCCAACAATTGGGCCATAGAAACTAGGAATCAGCGTTAAGTTATCATCAATAAACCTTAAATAATCTAGTTAAACTTTAGGCAATTAATCGGCTTATGTCGCTACCGCTCGATTGATAGACGCGTGTTTGCCATGTCCAATTTTATTTAAGAAATTTATTCGGATTTTATATTCGGCGGGGATAAATTTACCATGCGTCTTTCTCATCAATTATTACTTGCTATGTCGTTGACTACTGTCGTTGCCATTGGTGCAACCAGTTACACCGGAATAAAAGCTGCATCGGGCAGTTTGGAAGAAGCATATAATGAAAAATTAGCAGCGATTGCAGATGGTCGTCGCAACCAGCTTGAGACATTCTTTAAAGGTGTTGATGACAATCTGGGTTCTTTGGCGAACAATGACAGCATGCTTGCTGCGCTCAATATGTTCAAGATGGGCATCGAGCAAGTGAAAGCAGAAAATCCTGCGGAAGCTATTAAAGGCCTTTACGACTTTAAAGGTGAACAGGCAGATCTGTTTAAATATTATAAAGAAACAGGCCTAACCGGTTACAGCACGCAATTGAAGAAATTTGGCCCAATCCTCAAGCAATTTGCCGCGGATAATTCACTTGGTGATCTTTATCTCGTCAACAAAAACGGTGTTGTGGTTTACTCCGCAACTGCAAATGCCGAACTTGGCACCAGTTTAATTGATGGTGAATTCGCTGGCACAAGCATTGGTCAATTATATAGCAATTTGGTCAAAGATTCAGAAGCAAAAGCTGCGGCTGCGGCTGAAGCATCGGACGCCAACAAAGATGGCACGACTGAAATTCAGGACAACGTTGGTATTGCGAAGAACAAAGCCATCCAACTTCAAGACTTTGCCCCCTATTCCGTTCAGGGTAACAAACCCGTTGCATTTGTTGGTATTCCCGTCACAGATGAAGACTTCTTCTTCTATGGCGCAATTATCGCACAATTATCAGAAGAGCGCATTGCGCAAATCCTGAATAACGGCACTGGCCTTGGTAATACAGGTGAAACGGTGTTGCTACGCGATGACGGTGTGCTTTTGTCAGATTCACTAAGAACAGAAGCAATTGACCCGCTTGTTACCAAAATCGACATTTCTGGCATTGGCGCCATTGAAGGCCGCGACATTGTCTCAGGCAAACTCAGCGGTTATCGCGATATGGACACGATGGCTGCATTTGCAAAAGTGTCTTATGGAACAGCACCTTGGAAGGTTGCAGCTATTGTTGACAATAATGAAGCGCTTCAAGGTGCAACAACGATGCGCTGGTGGATTTTATCCGTTGCCTTGGTTGCTCTGCTTGCTGCACTTGGCTTTGCATTCTGGTTTGCACGCAGCCTGACACGTCCAATCAATGCCGCGATTGAAAACATGCATGAATTGTCAAATGGCAACACAGATTTCGAACTACGTGGTGAAAACCGTAAAGATGAAGTTGGTGATATCGTTCGCTCAATCGAACATTTCCGCCAATCTGAAATCGATAAATTGCGCATGGAAGAAGAATCTGTCGCAAACCGTGAACGTGGCGAAAAAGAGCGTGTAGCAAATGAAGCTGAAAAGCAGCGCCAGGCAGAAGAAGTATCGCACACTGTTGATGAGCTTGCAAAAGGCTTGGAAATCCTCGCAAGTGGCGATCTTGTCGCTACTCTTGACAATCCATTCATGCAAGGCATGGAACCTGTTCGCCAGAACTTTAATGGTTCGGTTGCTAAGCTGCGCGAAACACTTTCCGGCATTAGCAACACAGCTGGTCTCATCCGTGATGATTCAAACGAGATCTCATCCGCAACAGATGACTTGTCTCGCCGCACTGAAGCACAGGCCGCGGCGCTGGAAGAAGCTGCTGCTGCCCTTACCGAATTGACTGAAAATGTGCGTTCAGCCGCTGAACAAGCCGCCGAAGCTGCAAGCTTAGCTCAGAGCGCGAAAACTGACACAGATCAATCAAGTGAAGTTGTCTCGAACGCAATGTCAGCCATGGCACGTATTGAAACAGCGTCAAGTGATATTGGCGGCATTATCAATGTGATCGATGAAATTGCTTTCCAAACCAACCTCCTAGCTCTTAATGCGGGTGTGGAAGCGGCTCGTGCTGGTGAAGCCGGTAAAGGCTTTGCGGTGGTCGCACAGGAAGTTCGTGAACTTGCTGGCCGCTCAGCCGAAGCTGCTAAGGAAATTAAAAGCCTGATCAACACATCAAACACGGAAGTTGGTGAAGGCGTGAAGCTGGTTAAGAAAACTGGCGAAGTGCTTGAGAAAATTTCCGGACAAGTGGAAACCATCGAAGAGCGCATTGCTGCGGTGGCAACTGGTGCCAGCGAACAGCTTGGTGGTATCGAAACGGTCAACACAACTGTGAACGAGATGGATCAGCGCATTCAGCAGAATGCAGCAATGGCTGAGGAAACAACTGCTGCCACACAGCGTCTTGTGGATGAAATCAACCAACTAAGCGCTATGGTTCAATCATTCCGAATTAGTGACGGAAAACCAGCAACGCAAGCAAGCCAACCCGCAACAAAGGCTTCTGCCCCTGCTCCCGCCCCTAAAGCGGAACCTGCGCCAAAAGCAAAACCTGCGGAGCAAGCCAGTCAGCTGAAAAATATGGCCACAACGATGAAAACAACATCACAGGCCAAACCAGCGGCTGCACAACAAGAATGGGAAGATGATGATACATCCTGGGATGAATTCTAAATCCCATCTTGAAATTTGAGCCGGCTTCTCCAACAATTTGCTGGCTCAATCTATGCCCGCCAGACCCTCTACCTGGCGGGTTTATTTTTGTCTCCTGTAACGCCATTTAATGTTTATTAAGGCTATTTTACAAAGCCTTATCCCCAGCCCATTTTGTTAAATTGACATAAACCCAAATTGTTCAAAATAAGCGTGAGAAGAATAATTCAGTTTTGGTAGCCCATGCGTTTATCGGCGAAAATCATTGTGACTATTACCGCAAGCGCGGTCTTTACAACGGCCGTAACGCTATTTGCTGCGATCTATATGCTATCCAATGGATCAGAAAATATTGGTTTCTGGGTCACAGGTGTTTCAGTTTTAGCGCTTCTGGCTGTGTTAAATTTTGCTATTTTAATCGCAAGATTATCCACAAGGCGTATTCAAATCGCGCAAGTGCAATTACAGGAATTAGCCAAAGGCAACACCAATATAGTCGTTCGAAAGGATAACCACCAGGATGAGATTTCGGACATCTCAAAATCCATTGAACTCTTACGATTGCGTCTGATTGAACAAAAGCAACCGACATTGGACGCAGACGACGAGCTGAAAGCACTCAACATCAAAACAGCAAGCGAAACAGATGTATCCCTCGCCTCTCCAGATATTCAGGCCAATAGCCTGAAGAATACGGCAGAGATCATGCGCTTTGCTGCGATGCCCACTTATGAAAAAGACAATGGCGATTGGGATGATGTATAGAAAAACCCGCCAGCGACGAAATCACTGACGGGCCTAATGCCCACGACATAAAAGAATGTCGCCCCCGGCATTTATCCGTATTTGACGAATAATCATCTAAATTATTATATCTAAAAATGGCTGCCTGCAAGTTTTATGACAGAGCGTTACATTTATGGACCTTATATTTTAAATCCGCCGGACCATCAAACGGCCTGAATCAATATAGTTTTGAAACCCAAATTTGCGATAAAAATCCTGCGCGTTTTCAGTTCCGAGCATAAAGCTTGGTATCTGCGATAAATCGTCGTGACTCAAAATTTCGTGCATGAGGCGTTTTGCAATGCCATGACCGCGAAATTCCTCAAAGACGAACAGATCAAAAATATAAGCAATAAAAGCTTTATCGGTAACAACACGCGCAAAACCAATTTGGCGATTGTGATGGGGTCCGTGGCTCGGATCGTGCAGTCTTGCAATAAAGCAAAGCGAGTTTTCAAAAGACGCGCGAATGGCAAAGGGGGATCGTCCCGCGCCCCAATAGGTGCTTTGCAGAAATGTACAGACACGTTCAAACTCAATATGACGTTTATCTGTGGTGATCTCGACGCCGTATGATTCTTTCATGAGTAGATGTTAGCGCTGATATTTAAAATTGCGAACTGAAAATTTTCAATTGGCTCATTGGTAGTGACTTAAAAATGCTCTGACTAGAAACACAAACTTCCCCGTTCAGCTCTTGCCTTATGAGCCATGACGTTAGATAAGCAGCCCATGGCATCACATTCAAATCATCGCAGTGCAGGCAAAACTACGAAGCCCGGCAAAAACAAACCTTGGAAGAAGAAAATCCCCAAGGAACGCGATCAAACACCATCCAATCTCATCGAATTTGATTACCAACCTCCTGCTGACATGCCGGAAGTGATATATTCAGATGACCAATTGGTTGTGTTTAGCAAGCCCAGTGGCCTCTTATCTGTGCCTGGCACACGGCCAGGTAGACAGGACAGCTTGGTAAGCCGCGCCCAGACAACGTTTCCAACGGCACGCATTGTTCATCGGCTGGATATGGATACGTCCGGCCTTATTGTGATGGCACTTAACGCCGATGCGCACCGCAATTTATCCATGCAGTTTGAAGCGCGGAACATTGGCAAACTATACCATGCCCTGGTCGCGGGACATCCAAAAGAGACGCGCGGAACCGTTGAACTCCCGCTGTTTGTTGATTGGCCCAATAGACCCAAACAAATGGTGGATTTTGAAAACGGCAAACCTGCTAAAACCGAATATGAAGTGGTTGAGACGTTGGAAAATGATACCGGATTTAAATCAGCACGGGTTGCGCGCCACCCCATCACCGGCCGCTCACATCAGTTGCGAGTGCACATGCTTGAGATCGGGCATCCGATATTAGGTGATGTGTTTTATGCTGAAGGGGAAGCATTGACTGCTTCGCCACGTTTATGCCTTCACGCAACAGAATTGAGCTTTGATCACCCGGAGACAGGTGAACGCATGGCGTTTAAGCATTTGCCCGATTTCTGATCAAAAACTAATAGTAAAACACTGTCTAAGCCGGGTCTTTTTCAAAAAAGTTACAACAATTGGTATCTATATTTGATTTTTAACTCAACAAAAGGTTGGGATAACTTTCTCAACAGCTTCCACAGAAATCAATACTAACATACAACAATATTTCGTTAATCTCGTCCAAATATACGCTATAAATGAATTTTCATTTCTAAATCTTCATTTTCAAAATAATTCATTTCGAATGTTCATTGATGCATGCGTGATAAAACACGGCTTGTTGCTTGACAAGTAGCGGCATTACTCCTTCAATGCAAAAACTGGTACTTTTCCCTATGGGAAGGAAAGGCGAAAAGTTTGGTGGAACAGGTCGCACGTGAAGAGATCATGAAATCTCTTGATCGGATCTTGGCGTCCGAAGAATTTGCCACGTCTCCAAACTTACAAAAGTTTTTAAGCTATATCATCGAGCAAAAATTAAATGGCAATGAGGCTGGATTAAAAGCCTATTCCATCGCCATTGATGCGTTTGGCCGCTCGGAAGATTTTGATTCCCAAATTGATCCCATTGTGCGTGTTCAAGCTGGTCGGCTTCGCAAGGAACTTGCCGCTTATTATGAAGGTGCTGGCGCCAATGATCCCGTTCGCATTGATGTACCGCGTGGGAGTTACAGACCGGAATTTTCTTATCAAAATACGAAACCTGCCAAAAGCACGAAGAGCTTAACACCAACCAACGCTAAATTTGCCGGGATAACGCTCGCAATCGTCATAATACTCGTGTTAATTGCTGGAATTGCACGGCATCAGTTTTTTCCATCACAATCTGACAATATCACACAGATATCGCAATCTTCAGATCCTGCCGAAACCATCAGCGTTGTTATTCATGGTGGATGGGAAACCCAGGAAGATATCGATACGCAAGATATTCAGTTTGTTCAGGAGTTCAGGCAAGCTTTGTCGCGCAATTCGTCACTTTCGGTCATCGTGTCCGAGGGACATGATACCCCTGCGGCAACTGATTTCATTATCGAACAGAGCTTTTTGGGCACTCAAACCAATCGCTTGATCTCGATTGAAATAGTCAATGGACGGACAATGGAACTGGTTTGGGGAAACACCTATGCCCGCGAAGAAAGCGAAGATTTATTGGCGCAGGTCACACGTGATGTGAATAGTCAGCTTTTTGGCGCATCAGTGCGCGCACTTGAAGGGCGCGACCCACGACGCTTATCAGCTGCTCAATTATTTGTGCTTACAACATGGGTGCCGGGACCAGCAAAGAGCACGCTTGAATGGGAAAAAGAACGTGTAGATCTCGCCAGACTTGCTATCCGAAAGGATCCTAACTTTGGTCCAGCTTACTCAGTTCTTGCAGATAAACTTGCCTATCTTGCTGCTGTTGACGGACCATCCAATTCACAAAAAGCTCTAGACGAAGCCGATGAAAGTGCGCAGATTGCCGTCGGTCTCAATGCCGGCGATCCAAACACGATTTTCAATGTTGCCCAATATAATTGGCATGCTGGCAATCTAGACGATTCAATTCGTTTGCAAAATCGTGTCCTTGAACTTGCACCTAACCACGGATTCGCAGGGTTCTTTGTTAATGTCCTGCCCTATTCGTGCCTCCCTCCTCCGGTGCGTGTGTTGCGGGAAGCAATTGCTTTTGATCAATCTTTAAGCGCTGATAACCCAGTGAGGTGGGTCACACTCACCTGGATTGGTTGGCTGCATATGTTACGGGGTGAACTGCAACAAGCATTGGAAGCAGAGGAAAAAGCAGCACAGATTTTCCAAATCCCATACACCACCATACGCCGCGCTGCGATCTTAAATCTGATGGGTGAAAGCGAGAAAGCCGCCGAGATCATTATGCAGCAACGCGCCAATTGGCCCAATTTAAGCCCAGATCATTTTGCCTATGTCACCTATCCACGCATATGTCGCGATGTTGATAATCCGGATAAAGAAATTTTGCTCGATATCTATCGGAAGCTTGCCGAGGATATGCAAGGTCGGGTATAGGCGTTAAAAACCAGTCTTTACAGGTATTCTGATCAGAATTATAAAATACATCAGACTGGTCTTTTCTTTAAGACTCAAATAAATTGACCCTCCCTCGGGAATTATCCATCTAATTTGAAAGTTCATATATGACCTATACACCCGCAGCTGATCGCTACGAAAAAATGACCTATCGCAAGTGCGGCAATTCAGGCTTGCAATTGCCTGCTATTTCATTGGGTCTGTGGCACAATTTTGGTGGTGATACACCACACGACACAAAAATTGATATTTGCCGCACTGCATTTGACAATGGGATTACTCATTTTGATTTGGCCAATAATTACGGCCCACCTGCAGGCAGTGCGGAAGAAGCATTTGGCGAGATTTTGAAAACCGATTTTCGCGGCTATCGCGATGAATTAATCATCTCATCCAAAGCGGGATATAAAATGTATGACGGCCCTTATGGCGAATGGGGTAGCCGCAAATATTTGATCGCGTCTTGTGATGCGAGTTTAAAGCGTATGGGTCTTGATTATGTCGATATCTTTTATTCCCACCGCTTTGATCCGAACACTCCATTGGAAGAAACGATGGGTGCGCTTGATCAGATCGTGCGCTCAGGCAAAGCGCTTTATGCGGGGATTTCATCTTATAATTCAGAGCGTACACGCCAAGCTGTAAAGATCTTGGAAGATTTAGGCACACCAATGCTTATTCACCAACCAAGCTATAATATGCTCAACCGTTGGGTGGAAAAGGATGGTCTGAAAGATACACTAAAAGAACTGGGCGTGGGTTCCATTGCATTCACACCACTTGCGCAAGGCATGTTGACCAATAAATATCTCAACGGCATTCCAGAAGGTTCGCGTGCAACGCAGGGCAAGTCATTGCTGGATGGCTTCATCAATGAGCGTTCATTGGCATCTATCAAAAAGCTCAATGAAGTGGCCGAAGGCCGTGGTCAAACACTGGCGCAAATGGCGCTTGCATGGGTGCTGCGTGAAGGTGGCATTACAACGGCCCTAATTGGCGCGTCTCGGGCATCGCAAGTGGTGGATTGCTGTGGTGCGATTGAAAATCTTGATTTCACAGCTGAAGAATTGGCATTGATCGATGAATACTCATCTGAAGAAGATATCAATCTCTGGGCACGTTCAAGCAGCGAATAGTTTAAAACAGTTTTAGCGTAATTGATGCCGCGTTTGACCATCAAGCGCGGCTTTTTTGTTTGTAATCGAGAGTTCGAAATTACACTCCTGCCCCTAACCGCTCACGATATCTGATAGGCGGCACGCCCATGGTTTTACGAAATTCGCGGCGGAAGGTTTCTGCCGATCCAAAACCACATGCGCTCCAGACATCACTCAGCGGTACGTCACCGTTTTCCAGCAATTCTGCCGCGCGTGCGATGCGCTCCGTTGTCAGCCATTTAAGTGGTGTTGTCCCTGCCTCATCGGTGAATTTGCGCGCCAGGGTGCGGACGCTGGTTGCGGCTTCATCAGCCATACGTTCTATTGGCCAAGCTTCATTGAGTGAGCCGCGAATTTGATCCTGCAATTCCGAAAGGCCAGCGCCTGATCTTATTTTCGGTTCAGGGCGCGGAACAAATTGCCTTTGTCCGCCATCACGTTGCGCCGGAAGCACAAGGCGCCTTGCAACGCTGGCTGCAGCTTTTGCGCCAAAATCATTACGAATTATATGAAGTCCAAGATCTAAGCCTGCCGCGGACCCAGCAGAGGTGAAGATGCGATCTTCCTCGACAAAGAGCACATCTTGATCAACGCTGATGTCTGGATATGCCTTAGAAAGCTGATCCGTATAGCGCCAATGTGTGGTCGCCCTGCCCCCATTAAGCAAACCAGTTGCTGCCAATACAAAAACGCCTGAGCAGATTGACGCAATGCGCGCGCCATTTTTGTGTGCTGTTTTCAGTGTCTGACATAATTCCTCCGGCACGGGTGCATCCACTCCGCGCCAACCTGGGATTAGGATCAGGCTTGCATGTTCTAAAAGAGATAGATCATGGTCTGCATCGATCATAATACCGCCCGTAGCGCGCAAAGGTCCCGGTTCAGCTTTGACCGCAGCAAACTGATACCAATGATCAAATTCCGGTCTGGCCAATGCAAAGAGCTCAACGGCTATGCCAAATTCAAAGGTGCAGAGCCCGTCATAGGCCAGCACGCAAACGAGCGGGTTCTTTTCTTCAATCTGGTGTCTATTTTTCATATTGGCAGAATCCGACTGGATATTGTCATATCTGCCAGTATCGCAGATTTTTGTACTGTGGCAAGTCTAGATCATCACATAAATACGGAGATCAAAACCATGCCATCACATCAAAGTTTAATCGATGCCGTTCAAACTTATTTCGACGCGCTCTACGAATGTAATACAGACAAACTCAATTCGGTTTTTCATGAGAGTTCAAGCTTATTTGACGTTGATAATGGCAAAGTTTTTGTCGAACCGATCGAGAGTTTTAGCAATGATGTTGCAACGCGCACTTCGCCCCAAAGCAAAGACCAGACACGCGAAGATGAGATCTTGATGATCGATTACTTATCACCGAATTGCGCAACGGTGAAAATCAGATTACGCGCGCACCAAAACATCTTTGTTGACCATCTTGGCTTTGTTTATGGCGAAAACGGATGGAAAATTGTCTCCAAAATCTGGCATTTGGAGAGGTTGGTGGAAACGACATCGTAACGAATTGCGAGCAACCGCGCTCGCTCTACCCTTCTTCGAGGCGATCAGTTGCCGGCGCTGGGGTCATGCTCAGCTCGTTGATCTGTTTGTACAGCTCCTCGCTTATGGGGTAATTTTCAGCCTTTAGCGATGGCAAAAGCTGGAGCACAGAGCGTGCTGAGATAATGGGCGATGGGTGAGCCTGATGCGCTTTCACCCAGGCAACAGCTAAAGTGGCAGGGTTTGTCTGCAACCTGGCTGCCATCAAAGACAATTCAGCCGCTGTTTCATGCATCCAGGACTGATCATAGCGTGCTTTGTAACGCGCATCTTCGGTGAGGCGCCCTGTGCCACCCGTTGCATATTTACCAGTCAGTAGACCACCACCAAGCGGTGAATAAGGCACGAGTTGAATATCCTGATCCATACAAACAGGGATGATTTCAACTTCTGCCTGGCGTTTTACCAGCGAATACATCGGCTGAACCACATCAATTTTCGTCGACAAGGATTTTGCAATATCTTGTGCCTTCATAATTTGCCACGCCGCATAATTGGACACACCGATATATCTGATCTGTCCTGAAGCTTGCAGTTCCGCCAATGTTTCAAATGTTTCTTCTAGTGGTGTGTCGTTATCGAAACGGTGCATGTATAATAGATCGACCGCATCTTCATTGAGTTGCTGTTTGCAAATATCAAAATGCTTTTGAATATTGGATTTAGACGCGCCACCGACATAGCCAACCTTGGTTGCGATAAACACATCATCGCGATCTTGCTTGATAAAGGCGCCCAAAATCTTTTCTGATGCGCCACCATTATAACCAACGGCTGTGTCAAAATGATTGATGCCTTCGTCGCGCGCGGCTTCATACATTGCTTTGCTTTGTTCAAGATCCGCATTTCCGCCAAATTGCATGGTGCCAAATGTTAAATGGGATAAAGATGCGCCGTTTCGCGTCAACAATTGTGTCATAAAAATCTCCTCAAACCGCGCAGCTAACAGATCTAGATGACATTATTACGACTGTATACGCAAGCGCATAAACATTAGTATCCATCACTTAATTGTGTGATTTTTATAATTTGCAAAAGCTGATATAAGCATCAGGTTATTGGTCGAATCTGCGGGAGAGCAACATGCTGAGATGGGGAATATTATCAACGGCGAAAATTGGTGTAAAAGACGTTATTCCAGCGATTTTGCGCTCGGAAAATTCTGTTGTCACAGCCATTGCGTCGCGAAATTTAGCGCGCGCCGAAGAGGTTGCCGCACAATTTGGCGTGCCCCATGCTTTTGGCTCCTATGATGAATTGCTGGCCTCTGATGAAATCGATGCGGTTTATATTCCGCTAATCACCTCAGATCATGCGCATTGGTCGATAGAAGCAGCCAATGCAGGCAAACATGTTTTGTGTGAAAAACCGATCTCACTCAATGCTGAAGAGATCCATGCGATTATTCTTGCCGCAGGCCGAAACAAAGTGACCGTCGCGGAAGCCGTGATGATCACCTATCATCCGCAATGGCTGAAAGTGCGCTCACTGATCGCCGAAGGCGCGATTGGCACCCTCACCCATGTGCAGGGATCCTTCACCTATTTCAATGATGACGCCAATAATATGCGCAACGATCCCAAAAAAGGTGGTGGTGCCCTCCTCGATATCGGCATTTACCCAGTTGCGGCGACGCGTTTTGCAACAGGCTTGGAGCCAATGCAGGTGATGTCAGATATTCGCATCGATCCAAAATTCGGCACGGATACACATTCAATCAATCGCATTGCCTTTGAGGGATTTGAATTATCGATGTATGTGTCTACGCAAATGGCTCTACGCCAATCCATGGTCTTCCATGGCGATAAAGGCTGGATTGAGATGTCTGCACCATTTAATGCTGGCAAATATGGTGATGATAGCGTGACACTCCATAATATCGACCGTAGCGAAATCACAACGTTCCGCTTCCCTGATGTCAATCAATACACCCATCAGGTTGAAGCATTTGCCCGCCATATTAAAGACGAAGCGCAGCCTGAAGGCATTGAAGTTCTCTCACTTGAGAGCTCATTGCGCAACCAATGTGTCATCGACGCACTGTTTGAAGCTGGCAAATCTGGTGGTTGGGTGGATGTACCCGAAGGGAAGAAGAGTTAAGGCTTAGTGTTGCAGGTCATAAACCTGCACACGCGACCATAGATACTGGCACATTTGTAAAAACTCATCGTGATGTTTGCCGACTTGATAGGCGTTATGCGCTTCAAGACTATCGAAGACTGCGACAACGCCGAAATCATAACTGTTGTCGACGACATCGCGGTCGGTCTTGGCGGGTTCGCCAATTGTCGCCTGGCGAACATTTGGATCTTTCAGCAGGTGCTCAAGCCCTTTGCGAAAGGATGCGCGTTGTGCGGGTGACGTTGTTTTCCAAAGCCAGAAAAATACGGTATGTGTATGCATGAATGAGCCTTTCGATCAGATGTTTTTTTGGTAATCACCAATCTGATCGAAGGCCATCTCTAAAGGTCTTTTTTTGCGACCAAGGCTCTTTTTATAACTCAGGGCGATGCCTACACCTAGCAGCGCATGTCTCCATCGACCATATGTGGCGCATTCAACAAAAGACGCAGATTTCGCTTTATGATGTTTTGCCAAAACAAATATGGCAGACTTTTAAAAAAGTCAGACCGCGAGCCCTTACCGGCTCGATTGAGTGTGCGCATGAGCACAGCTGGCGTGGAAGGCTTGAAATAGCTTTTTGCACGAATTGGTTTGCCTTCAAGCAGCGCTCTTAACGCGGCCCGCGTTGCTTCTCCATTATTCCATTCAGAGCGATAGACCACACAGCCATGTTTGTTGATGATAAACACCGCATTTGGCATGGATCCATACGCTTTATGCGCACTGCCCTCGATATCATCGACAATGATCAAGCGCTTCTCCCCGTCACAATCACGCAACAATTGAGCGCGCGAGATCTTCTCATCTAGATCCTTGTGCATGGGAATATCTTTGCCAGGATGGGCCTCGCGCACATATAAAACCACATTCGAAATTTGTGGAAACTCATCATGTAGTGTCATCATTGTTTTGCGTCTTGCCTGAAACAAAGGACAGGTAATTGAACCCAATTCGAGAACCAAAAACTCGCCATCGAAGTCAAGCAGATCCTTTGGCGAACCAGAAGCGTCTATGAGTTCAAAATCAATCGCTTTTTCACCCACTTGAGGCCCGATTGAGTTTTGAAAATCGTAATCGTCTGAAGAAAAATTATCATAATTGTAGTCGCTCATTGATTTTCTCCTTTTTGTGCACCACTCTTGTCACTAGCAAGTAGATTTCGCGTCATTGCACTTAGCGTTTTAACTGTTGTTTCAATATCTTGCGGGGATATTCCCTCTGAGGCTTGCTTGATCATATCCTGAGCTATAGGGACCAGATCCTGTTTCAGCGCCTGCCCGTTATCGCTGGCTTTTATCAGCACCCGACGCCTGTCCTTATCGTCATGCACCCGCGTGACCATGTCTTTCTTGACCATTTGATCGATCAGACGCGTGATCGTTGTCCGATCTCTGAATGTGACCTCTGCCAAAGCAGATGGGGTTTGCTCACCTTTTGTCCACAAAATCAGCAATATCGCCCATTCTTCTGCGCTGACAGAATGTTCGTTTTCTTCAAATCTCTGGCTCAAAGTCTTTCGCGTTAAAAAGCTCAAACGATTAACCCAGTGAAGCGGTATTTTCTCATAATCAAACATAATATGTGTATATTACAACTATTGTAATATACATGTCAAATAAGAGATAACTTGTGTAGCGCCTTGTAAGGCTCTAGACGCGCAGATATGCTCGAATATACTTTTGTTTTGGGGGATAAATGGCGCCACTTGATACGATTTTGATTGTGCTAACTGTTGCGGCGACGGCTGTGATGGCGGCCTCTGGCGCGCTTCAGGGGGTTCGGCAAGGGTTTGATCCCTTTGGAACGGCTGTACTTGCGGTGACAACAGCGGTGGGTGGCGGCACCGTGCGCGATTTTTTGATCGGCGCGACACCGGTCTTCTGGATGGAGGATATGACATATCTCCTTACCGCTATCCCCGTCAGTTTGGCCGCGCATTTTATCGGCCGGCAACTCAAAGAAGGTACTGGCAAGCGCGATGCTTTGCTGCAATATTTTGACGCGATCGGTCTCGCACTCTTTACAATCGTTGGTGTCCAAGCCGGGCTTGACGCCGAACTCCCCTTTATAGCCGCCATTATTTTGGGATGTGTGACGGGGTGCGTGGGCGGCATGATCCGCGATGTTTTGTGTGGTTTGACGCCTACTGTCCTCAAGCAAGATCTTTATGCCACGATTTCTCTCATTGGCGGCGCGATATATGTTGGTTTACTCAATTACGTGCCGCTTGAACTCAGCCTGATTGCAGCATTTTTGATCATGGTAGCCTTACGTTTTTATGTCATTTGGCGACGCACACATCGCGTGGAACAAGGAAAAGAAAATGTCCAATAAGAACTATGAGGATATGATGGCGGGACGCGCTCATAGCGGCGGCGATCCCTACCTCTTCGAGCTCAAACGCGAAGCAGCCCAGGCCAAGGCAAAATTGGATGCCATTCCCAATGATGACTTTAAGGCACGAATTGAGGCTGGCAAAGAGCTCTTTGCTGAAGGCAGCGGCCCGGCAATGGTGTTATCGCCGTTTAACATTCAATATGGCCGACATGTGAAAATTGGCAAATGGACGTTCGTCAATTTTGGCGCGACCTTCCTGGATGGTAATATGATCACGCTTGGCGATCATGTGGCTGTGGGGCCGAATGTTCAGTTTATAACCGATACGCACCCCCTACGCCCTGAAGATCGCTTCGGTCCGCCAAAAGAAGGCAGCGAACTGCCCTTTAGCGTGGTCAATTATGCGCATCCGATCACGGTGGAAGATTATGTCTGGATTGGTGCCGGCGCAATCATACTGCCGGGCGTGACCATAGGTCGAGGCGCAGTTGTCGGTGCTGGATCCGTGGTTTCCAAAGACGTTGCACCAAGAATGATTGTAGCTGGTAACCCTGCCCGCGAAATCCGATCAGTCGATGACGAGTGAGATACTTACTAAAGGATCTCATCGACGGTTGGTTGCTGAACAAATCCGCATAGAATTTTGATCGTCAGAACTTTTTAAATTTATTCCACATTTTATTAAACGGAAAGGCGAAAATATGCGAAGGCTCGATGCCACCAAATACCATCCCGCAGGCAATAATCTCAGCGCCTGAATTTCGGCAAATTAAGGCACCAGATTGCCCGGGTTTTGCGCGACCACGCGTCATTCTGAATTGCCAGCATTCGGCATAATGTACAATAACGCCATCCACTTTTACGGGTAGCTTTTTGACTACGCGCTCTGGGAATCCACATTCAAATTTCTCGCCCCCTACAACAAACCAATAATTATGATTTGACAATGTCGAGATACCAGCAATTCGATCAATATCATTCATGTGATCTTGGATCATAAATTCATCCAGATCATATGCCGATGGGACTTCAATCACAGCAACATCATGCGTTGTAGTCATACCAGCGCGCAGTTTTGACACAGCCTGCAACTTACCCAGCTGATAGTAATTATTGTCAACACGATTTTTAAATGAAGGGAGGCCAGATGTACCACCGTTTTTTACATCAACCACGACATGAGCATTCGTCATAAGTCTTTTTTGGCCCATTTCATTTTCATAGGCCAGCGCGCTGACACCATGATCGCCATCGAAGCCGCGGATAACGTGTCCAGATCGAAGCCCGAATGCTCTAATCTCCCCTGCGATTTCCTGAACATCTGTTTGGATGTCACCGGCGAAATCTCCATTTACTTTGAGGCAGCTAAAACTGCTGGGGAACTTCTCATCTTCCCCTAATTGTCCCTTTTTCTCCGAGACATAGGCTACCACAGCACGCTCTCCGGTATAAACGCCATTCCTTACTTTTTCACCGACCGTGACGTGGGATAGGTTTGGGATACGATCCAAATCATCTGACTTTGCAATCACAGAACGTCTTATATCCCATAGATTGACTAAAGATTTCTGCATCAGCTTCAATCCACTTCCAACGGACCGCTTTGCTGAATAATTTGTGTCGTTTGCTGCGGAACCACAATTAGTCCAGATGATGAAATTAATGGCGTTAATCCAACAAACTCACCCAATTCATCAAACTCAAATTTGAACACACCGTAACGGTTCCCCGCGCCACTGGTTTCTCCATCTTTACTGCTGAACGCGTCAGCTATCTGTGTTCCTTCTTCGATAGATTGTTGAACAAGTTCAATCAATTTCAAACCGACTTCGGTGGTGTCTTGATCACTTTTAATGCTGGTCAAGTTCCCAGCACTAAATGTCGCTTCAAAATTATGCTTGGCCAGAAATGAACCAAATCGAAGCGCAGAACCTTTGTTTGGATTACCCGCGTAGATAACCTTTGTTTCTGAGCCAGTAACCACAAGTAAGGGGATTTGATCAGGAACTCTAATCCCATTGGTATAATCACTCGCATCATAAGAATAGGACGAAACATACGCGCATCCAGACAATATCATGAAAAACAGCATCGTTGCTGATACTTTTAATAATCGCATTTTTGCACCTCACGATAGCATTTAAATAAAAGCTATTATAGGTTGTGTTTAAAGTCAAACGCAACTTTAAGCGAAGTACTCACCCAAAACATTTCGCTGAAATATTGATATTTCCGCAATCGCTTTACGCGACGGGCATCCACGGCAAGATCAGAAGAAAATCCCGTTTGCGGCTATTATGGTTTACGCAAAGGCTATCGCGGTCGGTTTGCAAATTATGTACCCCCGGTTCTTGAATTATTAGGTCTTGTTGAACTTGAACATAATGCACGCAACAACCGCGTACGGGCATTAAAACAGGAATAGTCGCCTGCGCCAAACGTCAAATATGCACGCTGGAGAAGGTGTCTTGATAGCTGGTAGCTTTGAACTGAAAACGTGGATTGCCTTATTTTTGCCTTATAATGTGAAGGTTTACGAACACTCAGTTACGTTACGTGATTTCGACTTTTTGAGAGAATCAGGCATTGTGTTGCTATTCAAAGATGCAACCAGTGAGGTAATCACATGCGTTACGTTCCGAGTTCCCGACTTATTTACATTGCTCCGCAAAGTTCTGGAAAAGGCTTCGCCAAGGCTTTCGCCCTTGGTTTGTTTGGTATCACAGTTCTCATAATAGTGAGTTTATTTAGCTAGATTACAGCGCGTAATCTTAAAAACTCATTTTTCGCAGTTGATGTCGCTATGATGACTGCGTCTGAGATTTGCGTGTGGCAATATAAACCCCCAAAGCAGCAACTCCCATGCCCAACCAGGCTAAAGCTGGCATGTGTTCATCCAGCACCATCCACGCAAAGAATGCGGCAAGTGGCGGCACCATGTAAAACAGTGCCGAGACCTTTGTGACATCCCCTGCTCTTATCATGGCCCATAAAAGCCCGACACCGATTAATGATGATCCGATGACCAACCAGGCCAAGGAGATTATCAATTGCCAAGACCAGGTCACTGTCAAATCTTCCAATATCAACATAAATGGTAATACGCCTAAAAGACCTGCTGCAAAGCCGATGAAATTCGCGGTTACCGGATGATGGGACGTACCAAAGCGCTTTTCCCACAATGAAGCGCCGGTTATCCCAGCCAGCGCTAAAAACGCAAATGTGAAGCTGATGATCGTCGGCGGCTCGATGTCTGATCTTGCTAAAATCACAATGACGGCGCCTGACAGACCTAATAACAAACCCATCCATTGCTTCATAACCACAGCCTCACCTGACCAACGCGGTGCGACGAGGCCGACCAGTATCGGCTGCAACGACAAAAGAAGTGACAAAGTGCCCACCGCCATCCCTGAGGTGAAGGCCATATAGCAAAAACCAAAATAGACTGCCTGCATCAATAAACCGACAATGGAAAGATGCGCCCAATCTTTACCTGATTTCGGCAAAGGTGGTCGCAGAACCAAATATAAAGCCGCCATGATGATCACGATCACGCCGTAACGCAGCACTAAAAATGTGAAGGGCTCAACATAACCAAGGCCAAACTTTGCGGCCACATAACCAGTTGACCAAACAAATAGAAATATAGAGGGCGCGAGTACGAGCCACAATGGTTGCTCAGCTTTGTCAATTTTAGTCATCTGCGCCCCTATCGATAACCAAGTATCTAACGATGACTAGTGCAATAAAGATTCGCGATCAATCGAATCTTTGAGCCCATTCAGCAATTTTCCGTCGAATTGAGATTCGAAATTTGCTTTTTTTGCAGTAGAACTACGAATTATATTCAATTTATCCGTGAATTTACTCATGCGACATTTCAACACAACCTTGTACAATCTAGATTAGTTATTTGCTTTATTCACATGCCACCCTAAGTATTTATACAATTATAACGTATTCATAACGAAATTTAAAACGTTAAACCTGTATTTTCGTAAAAAAATTTGCTCTTAAACCCATAAAAACTAAGCCTTATAGCTTCAGACTTTCAGCTTAATAGAAAATAAGTATCAAAATTTTTATACTTGTCTATTTCAGTAAAGAATTTTATATACTAGAAACATCAAAGATTACTTAGTTGTAATAATAGAATTGTTAAAATATTTATTAACCTAATGGGTCCAGCTTTATGAGGCATTTTTGCGCCATAACCATGAATCGATTTCGCTTTGCAACTGGCTGCAAGCGAATTGGTTTCCAAAACAAAAGCTTCGACCACTGCGGGTGATATCATGATTGCAAGTAAGACAGAATCTTTAGATGAACGTATTAGTTTCATTAAATTTGACCAGCGTGAAATGGATGCGCTTATTGGTGCAAAACCTGTTATTGATGCAGCGCTGGATGACGTATTAAGCGAGTTTTACAGCCAGGTTTCAGCTTACGAAACAACGATTTCTTTCTTCCAAGATGACGCCCACATGCAAGGCGCTAAAAATGCGCAAATCACGCATTGGCAATCAATCACAAACGCAAAGTTTGATGATAATTATGTAGATGCTGTGACAAGAATCGGGCTCGCACATGCACGCATTGGCCTTGAACCCCGTTGGCATATTGGGGGCTATGCATTGCTGACTTCAGGATTGGTCGATGCGATCATATCGGACGCGTGTAAGGGATTTTTCAACCGAAAAGTTGCTGGCAAGTTATCGGCGAAAGTCACAAGTGTGATCAAAGCTTCGATGCTAGATATGGATTACGCAATTTCGGTTTATTTGGAAAAACTTGCGGATGAAAAACGCATTGCTGAGGAAGAGCAGGCTAAGCAAAATGCAACGCGTGATGAAGCATTACAACTATTTTCAGCAGCTTTGGAAAAGCTGGCAACCGGAGATCTTCAAGTTAGGCTAAGCCAACAATTGCCAGGCGAATTTGTTGATATGGGGGTGGCCTTTGACCAAGCGATGGAAAATCTTTCCCAATCGCTTGGCTCCGTGCGCAATGCAACGAATTCAACGCGTGAAAATTCAGACAATATTTCAACTGGAACTCATGAACTTGCCTCCAGGACGGAGCAGCAGGCTTCAGCCTTGGAACAAAGTTCTGCGGCTTTACATGAGCTGACGCAAAGCGTTGCTACAACTGCCGAAACGGCTATTGAAGCCAGCGAGACGGTAAACAGCGTCAAGAATGATATCAACAAAGCTGAGAAGGTTATGAATGAGGCGCTTACATCCATGAGCGGCATTGAATCATCATCAAAACAAGTCTCAAACACAGTTGCAATCATTGACGAAATCGCTTTCCAGACCAACCTTTTGGCGCTCAATGCGGGTGTGGAAGCAGCGCGAGCCGGTGAAGCAGGCAAAGGCTTTGCTGTTGTCGCTCAAGAGGTGCGCGAGCTCGCACAACGTTGCTCTGGCGCAGCAAAAGAGATAGCCGAGTTGATCAAAAATTCCGGACTGCAAATTGAACAAGGTGTTGTTCACGTTAGCAAAACGAGTGAATCTTTGACCAAATTTGTGTCGGATGTTGAAAAAGTAAACATGATCATCAGCCGCATATCCAGTTCGGCGAACGAACAATCGACAACATTGAACGAGATAAATTCGGCTGTTGAAAATCTTGATCAGATTACCCAGCAAAATGCCGGTATGGTCGAAGAAACAACTGCCGCGACGACGGCGCTGAGTGAAGAAGTTGCCGAATTGGTGCAGGCAATGTCGGGATTTAAAACCGGTGACAGAATGTACCATGATGTCGAGAATGAAAGGTTTTTGAAAACCGGATAACGAGTGTCACGTCTTACGTGAACAGTTATCTAGAAAATCTCAATGTGATTAGCGACCATGAGCATTGAGAGGAGGCTGGAGAGCACCCCGCAATACTCCAGCCTCACTTTTTCCAAACTCATTGTATTGCTCAATGGGTTTGGAAAAAGGTGAGCAAGCATAGCTTTTAGAATCTTTCTTAATTTACCTCCAAACTAAATACCGCAAACGCCGAAGTGTCTTTGCGCGACTGTGTCCAATCGCGCTTTTTCTGCAAAAAATCGCTGCGTGTAAAAAAAATAAAAAATAATCGAATAATTTTTAGACCTCTGACGTTCACCCCATAATCGCACTGATCTGAACTGCAATATGTTTATATGAATTTTGATCTTGCGAGCACAACTCGGAGGAGAAAAATATGTATATAAAACATTTATTCGCTGGCGCCCTCATTGGTGCTGCATCAATTTTAACGACTGGTATCGCAAACGCAGGCGGTCACGCAGCTTGGACATCTATTGGTGATCAATCCAGCATTGCTTTTGGTTCCATCAAGAAAGATGTTGCTGGTGAAGTCAATCATTTTGAAAATGTCATTGCAACGGTTTCAGAGGATGGCAAAGTGGAGATCAAGATTGATCTGACGTCCCTTGAAACAAACATCGATATTCGTAACGAGCGCATGGCAGAACATGTTTTCAAAGGCAATGCGGAAGCTACGATTGTCGGTGAAATTGACATGGATGAAGTCAAAGAAATCGCCCCTGGCGACACAGGACTAGTCGATATTGAAGCAGTTTTGATGCTCGCAGGTTTGGAAGTTGAGATTGAAGCAGAGATGCTCGTGGCTCCGCTTTCACCAAACCGCGTTCTCGTTACAACATCCGACTTCATTTTCGTTTCAACTGCCGATCTTGGTATCGATGAAGGTGTCGATATGTTGATGTCACTTGCCAAACTTCCTGGCATTACCCGCACAACACCGATTTCGGTTCGCATGGTTTTCGAAAAATAATTTCATGAAATTGCAATCAGGCAATCCCGCAAGAATTGTCTGTTGCGATAGAGGTGGTCGTTGTGCGACCCGACCACCTCACTCTCCTTTTTTGATTTCAGTTTTGGTTAGGTTCGCACCCAGCCCATGTTCGAAGGTAAAATTATGAAACTCACCACAATTGCTCTATCCACATTGCTTGCCCTTACGGCATCAGCTTTCGCCGAAGGCGACATTAAAAAAGGCAAAAAGGTCTTTAAAAAATGCTCTGCTTGTCACACCGTAAAAGAAGATAAGCATAAACTTGGCCCTAGCCTTTTTGGCATATTTGGCCGCACGGCCGGCACAGTTGAAGGGGTCAAATATTCCGACGCGATGATTGCCTCTGGCATTGTTTGGGATGAAACCAATATGCGCGGATTCCTGGCCAAGCCAAAAGAATATATTAAAGGCACCAGCATGGCCTTTGGCGGCATCAAAAAAGAAGATCAGATGGATGATTTGATCGCTTATATGAAAGATAAAACCATTCCAGAATAAAGCTCTGGCTGCGGACTTGTTCTGCCTCGTTTGATGCAAATCAATTTCAACCCGATCAAGCCTTGTTAAAAGCTGTGCGCGGTATGCGACAATTATCTCACTGCACTGCGCATGCGCAATATCATAACTTGGTTTGAAATTTAAAAACGAGGTCGAACAATGAAAATATCCATGCTGGCAATTGGTACCATCCTTGCTGTCTCCACCCCTGCTCTGGCAGAAGGTGATGTTGCGAAGGGTGAAAAAGTTTTTAGAAAATGTATTGCCTGCCATACTTTAGAAGAAGGTAAAAACAAAGTTGGACCATCACTTTATGGCGTTTTCGGGCGTCAAGCTGGTTCGCTTGAAGACTATAAATATTCAACCGTCATGGTGGATTCTGGCATTGTGTGGGATGATGAAAATATGGATGGATATTTGAAAAAACCGCGTGCATTTATGAAGGGCACGAAAATGGCCTTTGCCGGCATTAAAAAAGATGATCAACGCGCTGATTTGATTGCGTTTTTAAAGGAAAAATCAGCGCCGGCGGAATAGAGATTTCGCTGAATTTAAATCCAATAAGGAGCGAGATTAATAGTTCCTTTTTAACGCCGCTATTCGGATTGGATTATGCGTTTTTGATGAGATAGCGCACCATTTCTGCGGCCATCTCGCCACCACTGGTTTTGTCATACCCCATGAACATCGGACCATTATTGAGTTCTAGGAAAACCAATTCCTTTGTCTCCGGATCCGTTTTGATATCAATAGCGCAAAAATCACAGCCAATATTGGTTGTGAGATCTTTAATCTTGCTCAAAACGTCTTGTGGGAAGGTAGTTATGTCAAGATATATGATTGATCCTGAGCGATCGACTCGTGAATCTAATGTTTTTGAATTTATGTTATAGGCAAAGTAACGCTCACCAATCCGGTATATGCGAAACTCAGGGTAGCGCAACTTTTCTTGCAAGATGGCAGGACATGCCCCCACTTTTTGCTGCGCGTCTCCTTCTTCCCAATTAGTCTGTTCAAGCGCGTCATCAAGCGAAATGCAATAGCTACCGCCTGCAGCTGGCTTTGTAATATATGCGTCTGGGGGTTCTAAACCATCAAGATAGCTTTTGGAGTTGGTGATATTGGTTGCTGGGATATTTAGCCCATGTTCTTGCGCCAGTTTCAGCATGACCAATTTCCCGCAGGATGCAGATTGCAATTGCATGTTAAACATGAACAATTTTGCTATCTCACAATAGGATGCAAAAACAGTATGCCATCCCATCGCGTTTTCATTGGCAAATTCTGATTTGCTGTAAAGGCCTGAGAACACATCATAACGCAAAAATGCAGCATCGCAATTTAACTCTCGCCCATTAAACAACGGCAATTCAGAGTTTAAATTCCATACTAGAACAGGTTCTGGGTCCGGGTTTACAACTATCATTTCGCAAGGTATGTTCATTGAATCAGCAGCGGATTTAATCCACTGCAAATTCACGTCGCGACCGCCACCGGCTATTAACAATTTCTTCATCAGTTAGATATTAACGACGGTTAAATGGTGATCGGATGCGATCGCTGAATACGTCTTGGAAGTCTTCTCCGACAACAGTGTTTTCACCAAAATAGGTCCGTCCGTCCTCGATACCTGGATCTGTCTCTAGACCAAGAGGACCAGATTCCCCGCCCCAAACTTGCGTTTCTTCCCCGAAGTAAGGAGATTTACCTTCCTCCCCGATCCTGTAGGTCGTCCAAGGAGGAAATTTGTCTTCTTCGCCAATTCCAAATGACGTCCAAGGTGGGAACTTACCTTCTTCGCCAATTTCAAAAGATGTAAAATCAAAAGTCTTTTGCATATCAGAATCGGCACTTTGATCAGTTTTTATATCACCAACCATCTGCAACAAATTGTTGGTCCGCGCATGAACCAAGATTCCGAGAATTTTATCAACATCGTCTTCGATCAGAATGCTTGCCATAACCGGCGTGATCCTTTGCCCCGAAGTGTCCTTTGGAGGTTTGCCAACAAACTCGAGATCCAGGATACCATCATCCGACAACTTTTTCTCCAACACAACAAGCGTGATATCGGACCAACCTATTGAACTGACAATTCCGTTCGCCTCGATCATTAGTTTAGGCGGCATGCTCTTCAAATAACTGTATTTAATCTGCTGAACTTCTAAAATGCGGGCCATAATTCTCTCCAATTTGCGGCAATGCAAGACCATCAAAGCGAACAGGCTTTGAGATTATGAATCTTATATTAAGGGAGAATAAGCTCCGTATTTTCACGTGTAAACTAACTAAATACAACTTAAAATTGTTAAAAATCACATCTGTGGAAATTTGCAGCTGTAAGGATTGGCGTTCTCGGGCAAATCTGGAATGAGATAAAAGTTCACGTTTTGCAGCTGCTTTTTCAACACTGGCCACATTTCACGATATCCATCTAAGATCGATGGATTTGGCGCTGGCAGATCATGTTTAATAAGTTCATGTAGCTGAGGCAAAGCGTGATATGGCACCATTAAAAACATGTGGTGCTCAACATGATAATTCATATTCCAATAGATAAATCGGCTGATAGGATTCATCAAAACAGTCCGCGTATTGGCCCTATGATCCGTCACATTTTCTGCCAAACCGCCATGTTGCAATAAGCCTGTGAGAACATGGTGCCAGGCGCCGTAAAGCCGTGGCAATCCGATCAGCATGAAGGGCAGAATTGAGCCCATTTCAACGGCACCGATAAAGGTAACTATATAGATCCCAATCCAAATCCGTGCGGTTAAAATCGCACTTTTTGCCTGCCCCTCTGGCACATAAGTTTGCTCAGCTTCGCTTAAACCTTTGAACCCAATCCGAAACATATCTTTTATGCCATTAATCGTATCGATGATGCCAAAAAAGTTGAGCGCAATGCGCATGAGATCAGCGGGTCGCATGAGCGCAATTTCAGGATCGCGTCCGACCACAATGGTATCGGCATGGTGCCGTGTATGCGACCAACGCCACACAACAGGATTTCGCATCATCATAAAACACGCAATGTGATAAACGCTTTTATTCATCCATTGCGTTTTAAAAGCTGTACCATGGCCACATTCATGCCAGCGGCTATCACCAGCAGAACCGTATAAAACCCCATAAATAAAGAAAAATGGCACACACCATATCGTGCCCCATAGCTCCATCGCGGCAAGCGCTGATATGCCGAGCAACAAAAACCAAATGGCTGTATCGCGAATGGCTGGCCCATCTTTGCGTTCCATCAAACCTTTAAGCGCTTTTTTATCCACATCGGTGCGGTACCAGCGAATTTTATCCAAGCCCTCCTCAACAGCGCGTTGCGCCGCTTCACCGGTTAATGAATAATCTGGTTTTAAGTCCGTCCCGCTCATATAGAAACCGTATTTTGGTGGTTCTGCTGTGTCAAGCTAGCGGAGATCGTCGATCACATGGATCGCCACTTATCTTTAAAATATCAGAGCGATCGTTATGAAAAACAGATAAATCGGCTTTGCCTTGCGCGCTCATTTTGCCATAGTGGGCGCAATCATTCATTTCGGGAGCTTTTCATGATTACTTTATACAGCTGGTCAACACCCAATGGTCGCAAGATTTCCATTGCATTGGAAGAAATGGGATTGAGCTATAAGTCGGTTTCCATCGATATCGGCAAAGATCAGCAATTTGCCCCGGAATTCTTGAAAATCGCCCCGAACAATAAGATCCCTGCGATCACAGATGGCAATTTCGCTTTGTTTGAATCAGGTGCGATTTTGCAATATTTGGCGGCAAAAACCGGCAAGTTTTCACCCGCTTATGGCACGCCGGAATATTGGGAGATGACGCAATGGCTGATGTGGCAGATGGGTGGTTTCGGCCCAATGATCGGTCAGGCGCATCATTTTCTGCAATTTAAACCCGGCACCTCTGAATATGCAGAAAAACGCTTCCACACAGAAACCAAACGGCTTTATGGCGTTTTGGACAAGCAATTGGCGCAGTCTGAGTTTTTGGTGAGCGCATTATCCATTGCAGACTTCGCCATTTGGCCATGGGCGTCACGTTTCGACTATCACAAGATCAATCTCAATGATTATCCCAATGTTTGCCGCTGGTATAAACAACTTGCCGCCCGCCCCGGATTTATCAAAGGCTATAAAGTGCCAAAAGATACTGGCGATATCCCAATGCCGGAGTGATTAGAAGGTCTAACCCCAGCCTTTCACATAATCCTGCAATGTCACGCCTAACCTGCGTTTAAATGCGCGGCGCATGCGTTGCACATCGCCAAAGCCGGAAGCGCTGGCAACTTGTTTGAGAACAAGGCCCTGGGATAACAAATCTCGGGCCTTATCAAGCCGGACCTGTTCGACAAATTCAGCCGGTGTTGTGGCAAATTGGTGATTAAATTTGCGCGTTAATGTGCGCGCATTCATGGCGGCAAATTCGGCCATATTAGCGAGCGACCAATCTTGTGTCGGTTGATCATTTATTTCAGCCACCAAACGCGCCACCGCATCTTTGCCCGATGTTTGAGCTTCATATTGCTGAATGAGATAGTTAGAAAACTGGCTCTGCCCGCCCGAGCGCTTTAAAAACACCACCAATTCGCGCGCCACATCAAGTGCTGCTTTGGGGCCCAAATCCTGCGCAATAATAGAGAGCGCAAGATCAATACCTGTGGTGACCCCAGCCGATGTATAAATCTGTTTTTCTCGCGTTTCCGGGGCGATGTAAATCTTATCCAAATTCCAATCAACATGCGGAAATTGCACCTTGCTTTGAGCTTCACGGCCCCAATGCGTGGTGGCTTCCATACCATCCAATAGCCCAGCATCAGCAAGCAGAAAAGCCCCGGAACATATTGATATAATACGATTATTTTCATCGTTCGATGCGTATTCATTCAAGGCTTTTTGAATGCTGGCATTGGATAAATAGTGATCAACGCCGTTTCCGCCCGGTACTAATAAATCACTTAGACACCCCGCCTGACCGAACGCTGCATCTGCATGCACACGCATGCCGCAACATGCTGTAATGGGTGCACCATCAAGCGACAAATAGCGATGCTTATAGGCATAATGATCACCATCCTTTGCGGTGGAGAATGCTTGCACGGGACCTGCGACATCAAGCAGGTTCATGCCGTTATAAATAAACACATCGATTTGGCGACGATTGGTCGGTCTGGTCATTTAAGGCTCGTCTGAGTTTAACGCAAATTGTCTCTATTTGATGCTAAATATCATTTTCAGACATATTAATGATCGATTATAAGTGTGTTTGTCAAATTCTAATTGAGGTCAAAGACATGACGGGCGCATCAACAACATTCCAACGCAGCAATCTTGATTTCATCTTTATATTGCTTGCCAATGCTATTTTGGGCGCTGCCATGCCGATGTTGATAGTGCTGGGAGGATTGGCTGGATTAATGCTCACGCCCTCACCTGTTTTATCGACCTTGCCATTTTCCATTCAAATGCTGGCAGGCTTATTTGCCGCTGCACCCATGGCATGGTGCATGGGTAAATTTGGCCGCAAACTCGGTTTCATCTTTGGCGCCATTCTTGCCGCACTTGGCGGCCTAATGGGTGGAGCCGCGATGATCTATGAGCAGTTTTGGCTGTTAATCCTTGCACATATCAGCTTGGGCGCGGCGCTTGCGTGTTTTCAATATTTCCGTTTTGCGGCTGCTGAAGTTGTCTCAGATGCATGGCAACCGGTAGCGATTTCACTTGTATTATCATCGGGATTATTCGCTGCATTCATTGGGCCGGAAATCTTTGTCCAAACCAAGGATCTTCTAGCACCTGTCTCTTTTGCTGGCGCCTATTTTGCCATTATCCCGCTCAGCATTGTTGGCGTTTTACCGGTGCTCTTCACACGCTTTGCAGCTGTTGAAGTGAAAGACGACGGCGATGCGCCAGATGTTTCTATCCGAGAAGTGTTATCGCGCAAACCTGTGGCGATTGCAGTTGCGGCAGCGTCCATCTCTGGCGGCATTATGGTGCTTCTCATGACCCCTACGCCTCTTGCCATGGTTGCTTGCGGATTTACCGATGCAAATGCCAGCGATGTAATCCGCTGGCATGTGATTGCCATGTTCGCGCCAAGTTTTGTAACGGGCCTCATCATCAAGCGTTTTGGCGTGGTCAATGTGATCATGACAGGTGTTGCGCTGTTAGCTCTTGCTGCCGGTCTTGCGATCTCCGGCATAGAGATCCATCATTTTTATGCGAGCCTGATCATCTTGGGTGTGGGCTGGAATTTCGGTTTTATTGGTGCAACCAGCCTGCTTGCCGCATCACTCAAGCCGCATGAACGGACGAAAATGCAAGGTGTAAACGATACTTGCGTTGCGCTCGCCTTCACTTTCGCGAGCTTTTCGCCCGGCGTGTTGGTCACCAGCTTTTCCTGGACAATTGTTGCGATCAGCGCATTGCCGATTTTGGCGATCATGATGTTTGGCTTGATGATGTTCCGCAAAGAGGTTTAATCAAAGCTGAGGCATTAGTTTGGTCAACGCCTCATCCGACAGCAGCTCCAATTCAAGCATGGCAGTGTATGGATCACCTTTAAGACTTAGGAGCTGCGCAAAGGCGGGTTCGGTTTTCGTGCCATCTTGTTTGAGTGCAATCACTTTGGATTTCAGCGCTGGAAACGATTTCAGAAGTCGCTGCTCGATATAAAAGTGTCTTACACCCCATTGCTCATGTGTTGGCATTGTTTGGCAGAAGAGTTCGATATCCCAATTGAGCGCATGAAATTTAGCCACACAGGCGGGTTCACTGAGATGTTGAATATCATGTATTTCAAAGGCGTGATGATGTTCAAATTTCGCTCGGACGTGCGTTGCGAAAACAGTCAAATTGGGCGAAAAACATGCAATATCAATATCGCTGCCGTCAACCGCAATCTCGAGCGGCGGCGTACCGATCACGACAGGATCAAAGTCCGCTAACGCCGCGATTAAACCCAGTTGGTCAATCACTTACTGATAGTTTGGTCGAGATTCGGACTGGCTCATTGAATTAAATCTTCCCACCAATTGTTATTGTTCAGTTGATCATTAACTTCGATGATCTCGCCAATGATTGGGGTGACAAGCGCAACATCTGTCTCAGACAGAGCCTTTGCAAAACGCGTGATTGGGTCATGCCAGGCATGATAGGACAGTTCAAACATGCCCCAATGTACCGGCATTGCGCGTTTGGCTTTTAATTCAACCGAAGCCTCCGCCGCTTCTTCCGGGAACAAATGCACAGCCGGCCAGCGCGGATTATATTGGCCATCTTCCACGAGCGCTAAATCAAACGGACCATAGCGCTCGCCGATGGTTTTAAAATGAATATCAAAGCCGGAATCACCACTGAAATAAAGATTGGAGTTTTCCGTCCTGATCACCCAAGACGCCCATAAAGTGCTGTTGTTTTTAATTCCATCGCGCCCGGAAAAATGCTGCGACGGCGCTGCGATAAATTCAACATCGCCGATTTTATGCGTTTCCCACCAGTCTTTTTCAATGATCTGTGTGTCCCGCACACCCCAACGACGTAGGTGGGAACTCAAGCCCAAAGGTGCGATGAAAGAAATATCGCGCTTGGCGAAATAACGGATAGAAGCCATATCCAGATGATCATAATGATCATGCGACAACAGCACGATGTCAATGGGTGGCAATTCATCAAGTGTCAGAACAGGTGGCTGAAAGCGCTGACCGATAATAGCCAATGGTGACGCGACTTGCGAGAACATAGGGTCAACCATGATGATCGTGCCAGCCATATTCAGCAAAAAGCTGGAATGCCCGAACCAGATGAGCTTGGTGTCTTCAGAAGATGCTAAAAACGCCTCAAGATCCGGTTTCACCTCTGGCAATAATTGCTCAGGCCGCCCTGCACTGCGCTCCTCAAACCACTCACTTAACATGGTTGGGATCGACATATTGGCCCGCATTTCAGCGAAGACATTTGGCTGACGGTTCTGGAACTCTTCGGTCTCAATGTTAAATTGCGGCGAGCTGGCAAAAGATTTGATCTGCGCGGCATCTGGATGTGCACCAAAGACCGGGGTTTGCAAAAATATATAAATTCCAATCGCGCATACAATTACGATCGATAACAGCACGGCCAGCCAGCGACCAAGTTTTCTGATAATATTTGCCAAGCGAATTCACCCCATATATTGAGTCAAAATGCTTAAGCGAATTTGCTCGGTTTTTAAAGCTATGTAACGCACACCAATTATCGGAAAGATCTGTTTGTAGCCAATTTGTCACTCTTTTGTGGCCAGGGCTTTGCTGATACCCTAGGCGCATAATTTTTCGGGCGACAAATATTTATGAAACAGTCTGACAATAAGATCCTCGTCATCGGTGCCTATGGTTTTATTGGTGCTCATATTGTTACGCGCCTGTTGGCGGGAGGTTTTCAAGTGTCCGGGCTAGGACGGCACAAATACACTGCGGAGAAAGTTCTCCCCGGTATAAAGTGGCATATTGCTGACATTGCCAAGATGACAAGCCCCGATGACTGGCACGAAATCACAAAGACCTATCCCACGGTTATCAATTGCGCTGGCGCGCTCCAAGATGGAGGGAATGACGATCTGGAAGCCGTACATTTTCATGCCGTCAAAGCGCTGACTGATGCCTGCTTGGCCCATGATACAAAACTCATCCAGATTTCAGCAGTGGGTGCGGAATTAGATGCCAACACACCGTTTATGCGCACAAAAGCGATGGGTGATAATTACATTCGCAAAAACGCTGAAAATTATGTGATTTTTCGACCAGGGTTGGTGCTGGCAAAAAATGCTTACGGCGGATCCGCACTGCTTCGCATGTTAGCAGCTTTCCCGCTCATTCAACCGATCGCGCTAAAAGATGCAAAGGTACAATGCACCTCCATCGATGATCTAAGCCTTGCGGTTCAGATGGCTGTGGCCGGAGAAGTCACCAGCAACTCGACATATGACTTAGTTGAAACTGAAATTCGAACGCTAGGCGACGTGGTGGCAGAAACGCGGAAATGGCTGGGCTTTTCACCAGCGAAATGGCAAGTCCCTCTTCCCGATTGGATAGTGTCAGGTGTTGCAAAATTAGCCAATGCTTTGGGTCACTTGGGATGGCGGTCGCCACTGCGCTCAAATGCTATTAAAGTGCTTCAAAACGGGATTATCGGGGAAGCAGCGCCTTGGCGAGATGAAACAGGCAAAGCATTGCGTTCGCTTGATCAGGCGAATTTTATTGCACCTGCCGCTGCGGAAGATCGGCTTTTTGCGCGTATTTCACTATTAATGCCGGTTGTTGTCTTTACTCTTTCAATCTTCTGGCTCATCTCCGGCATCATAGGGTTTTGGCAGATCGACCGCGCGGCAAGTGTTTTAACGGCTACTGGCTGGCAAGAACACATTGCCAAATTGTCAGTTGGTTTTTGGTCCATTGTCGATATAGCGCTTGGCTTGGGCATCTTGATCCGCAAATTTGCAAAAGTTGCTTGTGGGTTGATGATCTTTGTTAGCGTCATCTATCTGGTTTCTGCTGCTATGATCACACCCCAATTATGGTCCGATCCGCTAGGCCCTATGATCAAGGTCTTGCCAGCCATCATTTTGGCACAGATTGCACACGTTTCGTTGGAGAACAGGTAGCCAGATGGAATGGTTTGATATTGAGATTTTTGCGCGCTGGCTTCATGTGATTGGTGCAGCTGTTTTACTAGGTACAGGCGCTGGAATAGCTTTCTTTGCTTTGATGGCGCATCTCAGCAAAAATGTCGGCGCTGTCGCACACACCATGTCGATTGTTGTGATTGCGGACACGATTTTCACCGCAACCGCCGCCATCGTGCAACCCATCACCGGTATCTGGTTGGCATCAATTGTTGGCTGGCCTCTATCAGAAGGTTGGATTGTTGTGTCTATCGGGCTTTATGTGTTTATAGGCCTATTCTGGCTGCCTGTGGTGTGGATACAAATTAAAATGCGGGATTTGGCACTAATTTCATTGCAAAACGGTGAAGCTCTCTCAGATGAATATCATCGCTATTTCAAAATCTGGTTTGCCTGCGGGATCCCGGCATTCTTGGCGATCCTGGTGATATTCTGGCTGATGCTCGCGCGTCCTGACATCAGTTTCTAAGATATCACTTTTTAACTTTTCATTTACCAAGCCGTTCCAAAACCATTTAAAATACGATCTAAATCATTCATAATATCGTAAGAAAGTTCATATGGTTAGCACCCTGCATTTTATTTCCAAACCACAATTGGAGAGTTCATGTCGAACGTTAAATTAACCGCCATTGGCGCAAGTCTATTCGTCCCTATTATGCTAGTTGGCGCGCAAAATGCGCAGGCTGAAGGTTTGTCATTCAGTTTTGGTGGCATTGCCGTCATTGCGCCCAAATATGAAGGTTCAAAAAGCTATAAGGCAATTGGGTTTCCTCTCGCTATTCCTCATTCGGCATCTGACGCAGAAACAAGCTCCTTCGGCTCACGCATTAGCTTTAAAGGTATCGACGATATCCGGTTTAAGCTCCTAGATACAAATGGCTTTGAACTTGGTCCGGTTGCAGGTTATCGCGGCGGTCGAAAACAAACCGACGGCAACCTCCTTGGTGGTCTTGGTGACATCGACGGCGGCTTGGTGCTAGGTGGTTACGGCGCTTACACCACGAACGGCTTCACCTTTGATGCATCTTATGTCGATCAGTTGACTGGGGATAACACCGGCGGACAACTTAAGCTCGGCGCATCAACCATGATCGCGCTCACCGAAGGTGTGGATGTGAAGGCTGGTATTGGCACAATATATTCAACCAACGAATATATGGATGCTTTTTTTGGTGTTTCGAGCACACAGAGCGGAACTTCAACGGCAAGCTTAGCGCCCTATAATCCAGACGCTGGATTTAAGGATGTAAATTTCAACCTCTCCAGCGATATTGCGCTGACACCAAAATGGACAATGAAGTTGGGCGGCACATATTCACGTTTAATTGGTGATGCTGCCGATAGCCCAGTGATTGAAACCAAAAACCAATTCACTGGTTCGCTAGGTCTATTGTATAAATTTGGTGGTTAAATCCGCGATTTAGGACGGTAAAGTTACTGGGAGTTGCGCTTCACCCAAGCAATGGCCTGCTCCAATCTGTCATTGCCCCAAAATAGCTCACCGTCTTCGGTGACGAAACTTGGCGCGCCAAAGAGGCCCTCTTCGCGTGCTTCTTCAGTGACTTGGCGCAATTTATCCTTCATCGAAAGATCGCTTTTTGCTTGATGGAGAAGCGCGTCTCCGTCCTGCCCCAGATCGTTCAAGTTTGTTACGATCAACTCATCGCTGATTAAAGCGGCTTTGGTGAACTGCGCTGAAAAAATCGATTTGATGAATTGTGGCACCCAGTCTTCACGCGCGTAAAAGGCGGCAATGCGCGCGGCGCGTAGGCCATTTTGGGGAAACGGATCGGGCTTGGTAAAAGCTGGTAGATCATAATATTGAGCCAAGCGTTCCAAGTCACGCCACATATTTTTGCCCTTTATTTCAAAGAGATTAAAGGGTGAAGTTTCATAACCTTGCGCTTTAAATATTGGCCCCAGCAAAAATGGCTGCCAGATGATATCTATATCGGCATCTGCGGCAAGCTTCTCAATGCGCATTGCTGATAGATAGGAATAAGTTGACGCGAAATCGAACCAGAATGAGAGTTTGGGCTTAGTCATATTATGCTTTCTTCTGACATGAACTTTGAGCAAATTCCTGGAGCGTTACGTCCCTTAAAATCTCCGACAATCTCTTTGCAGCTGGTGTGAGATTTTCATGTTCCATATGATGCACGTAAATTGACGAAAGGTTAGGCAATTCAAGGACCTTATCGACACCTAAAAACTCAATCGGCGTTTGATGTCTGGTCCGCACAGTGACGCCTAAATCAGCAGATAACGCTGCCCAAATACCGGCCAGACTTGGGGTTGTTAAAGCACTACGCCAACTCATACCGCTCTTTTCTAACGCATCGACACTATGTTTGCGAAATTCGCATGGATAGCTAAAGGCAACCAGCGGCAATGGCTCCTTCGGATCAAGAGCACTCAAATTTTTCGATCCAGCCCAGATCATATCCAGTTCAGCGATACAATCGCCTAGCTCCGGTTCCTGCTCGGAGGAAAATGCAAGCGCCACATCGACCTGCCCTGCCCGAACAGCATCTGCTAAGGCATAATTCCGCCCGATATGTGCTTCGACGTGAACATGGGAATATTCTTTCGAAAACCGTTTCAAAACCTTTTGCAAAATTCCATTAGCAAAGTCTTGTGGAACCCCCAATTGCACAGTTGCGCCATTTGGTTTGCTACTGATTGAGGCAGCAGCTTCGTCATTGAGCGCGATCATTTGCTTGGCATATTCGAGCAGTTTTTGGCCGGCTTCAGTGGGTACGAGCTTATTACCGCGTCTTGTGAACAATTGCGCGCCTGCTTGTTCTTCGAGCTTTTTGATCTGCATGCTGACAGCTGATTGGGACCGACCAAGATGCTCTGCCGCGCGCGCGAAACTGCCGAGTTTTTCACCGGTTACGATGGTTCTTAAAGCTGTGAGATCAAATGTGCGATTCATACTTCAATATTTCTAAAGTCAAACTTCAAATCTATTCGTTATGTAAAAGTAATATCCTTTGTTAGATGTAAAGGCAAGAACCGCAAAGGATGCGAAATGGAATACAAGCGACACGACAAACTTCTCAACCCGATATTGATTTCTTGCTGTGTGATTATTCTTACAAGCTTTGCCGTGCGCGCATCATTTGGCGTGTTTCAATTGCCTATTGCGACAGAGTTTAATTGGCCACGGGCCGAGTTTTCTTTTGCAATAGCCATTCAAAATTTATTTTGGGGAATTGGTCAGCCGATTTTTAGCGCGATCGCCGAAAAATTTGGAGACAAGAAGGCGATCACATTGGGCGCCCTCTCCTATGCGGCGGGTCTCATATTATCATCTTACGCGATTACGCCTGAGCAGCATCAATGGTTTGAAATTTTGGTTGGGATGGGCATTGCCGGCATGGGCTTTGGTGTCATTCTCGCTGTAGTGGGTCGAGCAACATCGGATAAAAATCGCTCATTGGCATTAGGTATCGCGACTGCTGCAGGTTCTGCCGGGCAAATTATCGGACCGCCGCTAGCAGAAATTCTTTTGCAACATTTGGCATGGCAATCCGTCTTCTTCGTCTTTGCCTACATCATTTTAGCTTCGCTTATCTCGTTGTTTTTCATGGGAGATATCCCAAAACCCACAACGGCAAAAAACGAAGATGGCTTAGCTAAAGTCGTAAAACAAGCGATTAAAGACCCGACATTTGCAATGATCTTTATTGGATTTTTCTCATGCGGGTATCAATTAGCCTTTATCACCGCGCATTTTCCCGCTTATGTCACTGAAATATGTGCAGCTATCTCGCCAGGGAGCCTCATTAGTTCGATCGGCATTACCACCACATCAGCCCTCGGTGCTGCCTCGATAGCGCTTATTGGTCTTGCCAATATTGGTGGTACGATTTTGGCGGGCTGGCTAGGAAGTCTTTACTCACGCAAACTCCTCCTCGTCGCCATTTATCTCGCACGTACCATTGTTGCCATGATCTTTATTTTACTCCCCATGACACCTTGGTCTGTGATCATATTTTCCATTGCAATGGGCGCATTGTGGCTGGCAACGGTGCCACTCACATCTGGGCTGGTGGCGCAAATCTACGGATTAAAATATATGGGCACCCTATATGGTCTTGTGTTCTTCTCTCACCAGCTGGGTGGTTTCTTAGGTGTGTGGTTGGGTGGAAGAATGTATGACCTTCACGGAGATTATACTGCGGTTTGGTGGATTGGAATTGGTGTCGGGCTATTATCGGCCATTATACATATACCGATCAATGAACGTCCCATTGCAGAACGAGGTGGATTGGCACCTGCGGAATAGTGAGTGCTGGCAGTATTCTGTGATGACAATTCAGTTCAATGCTTCGGGGCTTGCTTCACACATTGTTGAAGTAAGTTGAAGGCGATGGACATTCCCCCATGCCTTCAATCGCGATAGCTTGCCCGCAAATTGAAATTGTTGGGAACACACATGCTAAAATACATTTACGTCCTATCTGCCGTTATGATGGCAGGTGCCGCACATGCTGAAACTCGAACCGTATTGGTTAATCCAGGTACTGTTAAAACCATTGCCCAGCCGCATACAACTGGAGCGAATTGCACGAGCGGACAAGTCCGCGTTTCGGTCACATCCACACCGAAAATTGGTTCTATCAAGATCTCGGATAAAAAAGTAAAAGGCTGCAATGGTAAGCGCATCACCTATCGACCAAACAGCGAAGGGAAGGACAGCGCGACAATTAAAGTCACCTATCCAAATGGGTCATCAACGACCACCAAATACAAATTAAAAATCAAATAATATCGCAGCCCAAACCAGACTAGCGATCTGCTTTATGATCTAGTTTATCTTCCAGATTTTTCAGCGCTGCTAAGATTTGTTGAAACTGGTCGTTGTGATTTCGCGAACGTTCTTCGAGCACCATAACCCGTGCTCGAAGCATAAAATGTGAGCCTGTGACCCCCACAACGAGCACCAGAAAATACATGAAGTCTTTAATCGCTATTTCCATCTCTGCTCTTTCCGAAATTCTGATGCCGTCAGCTTCGTTTTTCAAAAGGTCGCGTCAGAAAGTAAGCGCCAAAAACAATCATCTGCAATTGCCAATATTGGGGTGGCAAGGCGTCTGTTGCCCCCCAACCAAAAACTTTGTCCCAAACGATTATCTTGGAATTATAGATGACAAATGGCAATGCAAAAGCAGGCCTGATCCAGCGCGTCATCACTGATGATTGCTCAGAAATCAATAATTCTTGCTGAGCCTTTAAGGTGGCAATATGTTGCTCGGCTGCAATCCGAGCTTCATCATTTTCAGCAGTAAGTTTTGCTTGATAAGCTTGGGTGATTTGCGTGCCGATTGCTTTAATTGTTCCTGCTGACAGCCACGCTAAAATGCGACCAATCATGATGTTCCAACAGGCGTTGATGTGATGGTTCGAAGATATACATTTACCAAGGCAATGATGATGGCATAAGGCGCTTCAAAATTATCCGGTAATATGTCGAACATTTCGCTCATCTCCAAGACAGGCATGATCGCCAATACTAGATTGACCGAGAGCGTACGAAAGCCTTTGAGACGGCGAAAAAGCTTGATAAGTTGATTCATACTTCGCGCCTAACATATTGAAATAATGTCGTAATTTTCTTACGAAATGCCGCAGAAACAAAAGCAGTAGCTGTGCCGATCAAGATGAAAACATTCACAAGTGATTTTGCTTGGAATGCCTCTGGACTTACTCGTTTTGTGTCGTCATCCAATGTTGAATTGATCTGATGACGTTGTGAAAGTTCAGGCAATCGAACTTTCCGCCCGCTGGACCAAAGCACCTTTCCTTTTGAAGTTGCAGAATAAACATTTGCGGTACCATCGCCAGAATATTGACCGTCAAAAAACAGATCGCATTCAGCCTGACGACGCGGGATGATTTCTTGCGGTTTTCGCCATTTCATAAATGCGCGCCGAGCGCTCTGATCATTTCCCGAATTAAATAGTTTGACCCAAGACGCACGGTGGATGCCACCGGTGTTGAAGTCGAACGAGACCGCAGCGTCAAACTGCGATTGCGTTAATTCTCGCTTGAATGCCTTGGTGACACGCTTTTCAAATTTCGTAATGTCGCGGGCGAAAATTTCCATCACCTCTTGAAGGGATAATGCTCCGTCCACACTTTCCGGATCCGGTGATCCAGCGTTTTTTGTATGCCCTATTCCAATCGTCCAAACTCCGACGCTGTCCTTATATTTAGACAAGACAATGCCTTCGTGGGCGGCAATTTCAGCCAAGCCCCGTTGTGAGGTTTTCATAGATTTCTCCATAAATATTGCGGGTTTTAAGCAGTTTTGAATTTATTGGTTCAAATTAGGGAGACATTGAAAATCAATAGATTCGCTTTGACCCTATTGAATCGCTGAGTGTTACACGTCTTCGGTTTTCATAACCGGCACATCGACATCTAAAACTGAATAATTGTAATCATGGTCATAGTTGAAGAAAAAATGACCAAATGTGCGCACGCAGATGTAGAAGAAATAGGATAATACGATCGCGAGTGTCACCTTAGAATAACGTAACCAGCCCCGCTTTTGCCGCCGCGCATCAAGCAACATCGCTTGTAGAAACAAACGATCATAGTGCTGACGGTGGGTTTCGGTGTGCCCCATCCGATAACCAAAATCATGATGGCGCCAGGACGCGTCTTGAAAAAACCACGAGACCCAATGTGTGATCACATAACGCAACCATTCAGGAAACCAATCCGGCCCTACGCCGTTTCCAAAGGCTTGCTGCTGTTCAGGCGTGAGATCAGAAAAGCAAGGACGGTCACGCAGCACACAATTTTCAACATCGTGAAGTGCCTGCACAAATTCATCACTCGCTGATTTGTCGCTCATTTCCGCTCCCAAATCCATCCTCAGCCCACAGTTAGACCGCAGCCAAGCTCTAATTCAACTAAAATTTTGGTGATCAATATTCATGCGGTCAATATATGTAGTTTCTGACACGCGAACCGCTATGGTTTCATATATAGCCTATTTAACCCGTCTTGGCTAGTGAAATAGGATTATTTTCTTATTTTGAATGGATATCATCTACGAGTTTATTTGCAGATCAGACAATGGGACGTGAAAAAAGCGCGGTGTTTTAAGGTTTCGTACCCACAAAATACGTTTGACACGATATGCATCGGCTGACGCAATACTGCCGTAACCCAAACACCACGCCCAGGCTTAGCCCTAAAAGGACAAAGGGCTAACTTATTCTTGTCTTTTAGGCTTCGCGCTGCACGCATCAGAGGCGCACAGCCTGCCCGAATACTTTCTTTATGCAAAAGCACTAGCTTTTCACGAAACCGTTGCCACCCAAACCGATGGTGCAGTTTGCTTTGAGCGGCACCCACATGCTTTTCTCATATTGGCCATTGGCACCTTTGGCAAAAAGGCGATATTTGGTATCGATTGCGTGATGAATGGATAGGTTTTGGCTTAATTCAACCATGTATGAATTACCCATTTTGACTGCATTTGCGACTTTGATTGTGCCAGGATTTTGGCCCTGACGTGCAAAGAAATAGCTCACTTGGCCAGGCTTATTGGTTTTGATCCAGGCTTTCATTTTACCCTGTGCTGGGCATGCATTTGATGCTGGCGATTTAATGGCCAATGTGACTTGCGTCACTTTCATTTTTGTTTCTGTCGGCGCAAGGATATTGCCTGCTTGCGCAATGTTAAGGCTCATAAGAGCGGTTAATACTGATGTTGCTACTAAAGTTGTCTTTTTCATTTTGTCACCCTCCGGTTTGTTTCAATGTTGATGACATGAGTTCTAGCAAAGCTGCATTGAACCTGATCTGAAGGGTGCGTTCATCTTGGGTTAAGGTAAATTACATGGGATTTTATGAGCTTGTAGCGCGCAAAAAAAGACCCGCATCTGGGAGGAATGCGGGCCATAAAATAATCTGGGAGGATTATTTGAGGAAATGATATTTGCTATTTTATCCAACCACTTGGATGATTTGAAGCACGAGCAATGTGCCGATAAAGCCTGTGATGACGATCTCTCTAATAATGTCTTTTGTGCTCAATTGTAGTGTTACGTCTGTCATAAACTTCATCCTTCATTTGGCGGGACAATTGCTCCCGTTAATTTGCGATGTTTATGTTCTATAGTTGAGCGGTTGAATGCGGCATGAAAGTGTTGTTCATGTGGTATTCATGTGACATTTTCGGGGCTGCAAACACGCAAAAACCCCGATACAAATATGCACCGGGGCCTGTATTTTTTAATTTGAGCGGATTAAGCCTTAGCGATTGTAAACCGCTGTAATATTTGCGCTTTCTATTGTATTCGCCCCGATCATAAAGCCGGTCAGCGCATTGCTTGCACCTTCTGGAAGTTCGAGTTTTTCAACGGAGAGCGCATGGGCTTTAAAAATATAACGATGCACTTCGCCAGGAGGTGGACATGCGCCGCCAAAGCCTTGCGCGCCATAATCATTGGTGATTTCAAGCGCACCTTGTGGCATTTTATCCGTCCCGCTTGCGCCAAGTGCTAAGGACGTCACATCGGCTGGGATATTCACAACATTCCAATGCCACCAGCCAGAACCTGTTGGCGCATCAGGATCATCAGCAGTGATAGCAAAGCTCTTGGTGCCTTCCGGTGCATTTACCCATGAAAGCTCAGGAGATAGATTGCCGCCTTCACAGCCAAATCCTTGAAAGACAAATTCGTTGGCTAATTGTGCGCCTTCTGAGATCGATTGGCTTTGTAGTTTAAAATCAGCCGCTGTTGCTGTTGCTGTTAGACCGACTAAAAGAACGGTGCTTGCTAGGAAAGTTGAAAGTTTCATGTGTTCTTCCTTTCTAAGGTTTGTGATGAACCCAATTTAGGAAAAACTATCTTTTGTATCTTCCGAGAAACACTCAACTACTATCGAAATTCGATCATTATTCAGTCATTCTGATCATTTTTGGCGTGATATTAAATCTTTTTCGAAAGCTATCTGAAAAATGCGATGGTGTTTTATACCCGCATTCGAGCGCTATTTGTGCAATTTGCATATCTGTTGTTTGCAAGAGGCTGAGCCCATATTCCAATCGCGAATTGTTCAAAATCTTGGAAAAACTCAGATCGGATTTTGCCAGCCATCGCCGAAAGGTTGGTTCGCTCATTGCCAGGATCTGTGCAATATCATTGGCGCGCCATGCATGGCTGAGATCTTGTTCGATAATGCGTCGGATTTTGCTGAGCGGCTGATCATCACTATGCGCTGTGAGCACAATCCCCTTATCTTTGAGCCACAAAAGCGGTTCCTTCAGCCGGTGACGACGGATTATCGGCGGCAGAGTATCATTTTCTAGCGTATCTTTGATCAACTCTAGGATCGCAAATGGGTGATGTTCATCGCCATTGAGAATGTGAATGTCCTGCGATTGTTCATTTATCGGTTCGCCCGAGAAAACTTCATCGACCAAATTGGTGTTAAACCCCACCCCATCCGCCTGATAGCTTTTGTCATAGGTTGGTCTGTTTTCCATGGTCACAGATGCGCCGGCAGGAAATATCATCACATCCCCTGCTTTTCCCAAAAACTCTTCGCCATTGGATAAGGTGACTTTTTTCTCGCCACGTTTGATAAAAAACATAAACGGCATACGGAAATATAAATCCGCAAACACCGCCGTGGTCGCCTGCGTGATCTCAAACAAAGTCACATCAGCTTCTTGGGTAAGTTCAGGTGTCTTGTGATCCAACTTATTCATCTTCGACCGCTTGATTGGTGTTTATCTTTCAAATTTAGATCCTACGGCGTCTGAATACAAAGAAATTCGCAAAATCTTTTGCTTTGCCAAGATCAATCACCAAGGCTAAAAGGGTGTTTCAACACCTGATCAGGATATGCGCCTTGCTCACCAAAATACTCACAATCGTTCTTGGCCTTGCACTTTTGGTGATGTTTATCTTCTTCGAACGTCGTTTAACAGCGATCTTTAAAGGCCGCAGCCGAAAGTTCTATATTGGTCTGGCGGTAGCAGGCATTGTGTGTTTGACGATCCTATACACAGTCGAATTTTTATATGTGTTGATTGGGCTGACGATCCTTGTTGGCTTTATCGCCATCGCCCCTTGGCTCGCCGACAAATGGGCCAATCGGTGAATTGCCTCACTCTCTGCATTCCACCAAAAATGGGAAATAACTCTTACGAAAACCATTCGGAATGCACTGGGTTTCAAAAGTTACCGAAGGTCGCAGCGCGTGTTGCTCGTAAAGCACGACTGGATTAAGTCATTATACAATTCGAATAATTATAGAATAAGAACAGTCTTTTAACCTTTGCTGCTTCGATTATTAATTTCACTTTGCAAACGCTCTCGTTGAATCTTAGCAAATTCAAAGGGTAAGAATAATGAGACTAAAAACCCAAATGTAGCAAAAAACACAAATACATTAGTGATCCAATACATGTTCACGTATTTAGCATGTTCAACCAACTCAGAGACCACTAGCAGACCCAATGTAAGTAGATACCAAACCAAAAGCAGGTTAAAATTTTGAAGGTCTAATTGAATATCTTTAGCATCATTCCAAGCACGCCGACTATTCCCCGAAACAAGCATACCAGGATCTCCGACAATCGAAACGACCGCAAAAAGCGCTGCGGCAAGTATCGAAAAAAATAGGCCAGTGTATTCGGCAGGTTTCTCAGCCAATCGAAATTCATCAGAGAAGTAATACGCAACTGTAACCGCTATGGCAAAAATGATTATGAACCCAATAATTCTAACCGGTAAAAGTTTTCCTTTTCTATGTTCCATCTGTAATATCGTCGTCCCGTAGTCGAAGTAATACTTCTCGCATTTTGGATTCAACTTCCATCGAGGCTAAAACTCGCCGATTTCCATTTTCAATGGAAACATCTCTAGTTATGGATATTTTTTCCGCAGTTAAACGTATTCCATTCTTTGTTTTTATTGCGAACTCATTGTCATAATCGGACATAACTCGTTTGGATGTACCGGCAAGCAAATCCATCACCGCGGGTTTATCCCAACTTTTACCAGGCCTTAAGATGAGCCTGGCCTCCAAATTATCAGCGGCTTGTTTAGCTGCCTCCGTTGCCCGCCCTCGAAAGAGCTTTCCTACTCCTCCTAGAAACGGAGCTTTAGGCAGTTCCCCACCATTTACAATTTGCTCCAATGTTGGCCTAAAGGAGCCGACACTTAGATCGATATATTCAATTCCGTCCTGAAGAGCATTATCAATAATTGCTTGGTCAAGTACGACTTGAAACATGAACTGAGTAAATTCATGTCCAGCACCACAGTGATCGATGAACTGTGAGATAAGTAATTGCGCACGCCCTTCCCGCATGGGCTCGTTGTGTGTAACCCATAAAATGTCATTTCTGCTAATCAAACAAAATAACTGTGAAATAATAAATTCATTATCTCCCTCAGTGTCTTGCTCGGAAGCTTCAACTGAATTTGCCTGGATTGAAGTATTTATTACTGCAACTGGTGCACCACGTTCGTAAGTAACGAAATGCAGATACCATTCTCCATCTATTTCAGTTCGACGTGCAAGTAAGCATTCAATTGAATTACCAACATCAAATGTAGGCAATACATCGTCTTGGATTTTTTCCAAACAATCGGATAGCATTTCACCGAGCGTTTGTTTTACCTTGTCGAACCAAACCACTCTTCTGTAATGCACTGTTTTTTTCATTCAAATCCCCAACTTATTGGGGTATAATTACACAAAAACAATCAATTGTTGAGTCTGTTTTTTTATTATACAGACTTTGTTCCGATTGCACGATTGTTCCGCTTATTACCGTTATGAGACCTAATGGCTTGACACTTCGCCAAACATCTAACGACCGATAAACACAGGCTACAAGCGATTAATCCATACAATAATGATGCCCGGACGATCTCATTCCCTAATCACCCCGTTTGCGGGCATCGCGGCCAAAGCGCGGCGGTTCGATCTTGCGCTTCTTTTCTTCTTTGATCTGTTTCGGCGGCTCAGGATCGTCTTTTGGCTTGCGATCCGCCCACGGGCCCTCTGGTGCCTTATCTTGGGGCGCTTTTTCTTCACGAGATGTGTCGCGATATTCTGCGCGTGGTTCAGATTTATATTCATCCCGATCACGTGGTTCGCGTTGCGTATTGCCGCGGAACATTTCGTCATCATTGCGCGCGTCATCGCGCGCATCATATACTTTGTAATAGCTCTGTTCGCCTGGATATCCACCGAGCGGATCGTCACCATATTGGTTGGGTCCTATGGTGCCGCGTTTTGTGAGCCAAATGAGCGCTAAGATCACGCCGACCAGCGGCAAAAGAAATGTCAGCGCCCACCATCCGCTGCGCCCGACATCGTGATAACGACGCGCGGCCACAGCCACAAATGGGATGAACATGCCCAATATAATCAGACCGCCGATGGCGCCTGCGTCGCCAACAGTTGCCCGCGCGACAATGTTGACAATGAACACAAATAAAGCAAACCACCAGAATTCTGCGCGCTGAGCACGTCCGTTGAAATCAATATATTTTTTAAAGCAAGTGGAAATTGCTTGTCCGAAATCCATTTTGCACCCCTGATATTATGTTAAATTCAATCAGTATTTTAAGCAGGAGAGCTGACAAACTGATTCAATTCAAATTAAGCGACCTTTGATCAAATCTATTTTTAATTTAGGTAAGCAAAAGCTGTTTGACAAGGCGCACGCTGCGTTGCAATCCATCCGCAAACAACTAAAATAAAATGCATGCCCCATAGAGACCGAAATCTCCTTAAGGGTAAAGAATTTGAAAGCCAAATGATGACCCAGCCAGAAAAGAAGCAGAAATTTATTCGCAAAGAATGGGCCCGCTTTCGCGCCTATCTCGATAGCCTGCCTCAAAACTGGTTTTTGATCGCTGGCTATATTCTCGTCGCGATCGGATTTTGTGCCGCGCTTTACGAATTTGTCTGGGTCGGGATGTTTGGTGGCGCGTGATATAATCGAACGAATGTTTTGATTCCCTTCGTTTTGATCTTAGGAACATAATTCTTGGCCAAAAAACCATCAAAAAAATCGACTACATCAAAGCCGAAAGAAACTGATCTTTATGCGCCGATCAAAGCCCTGCTTGAGGGGCAAGGCTATGAGGTCAAGGGCGAGATTGGTAAGGCCGATGTTGTTGGTGTGCGTATAGGTGATGATGGCGAGGCGGAAGAACCGGTCATTGTTGAACTTAAAACCGCATTTTCACTGTCGCTATTTCATCAAGGTATTGATCGCCAAGCGCTCTCTGATCAAGTTTATGTCGCCGTGCCGCGCGGGTCTGGTCGCGCATTTTTAAAGTCGCTGCAGAATAATAAAAATCTCTGTCGTCGATTGGGATTGGGGCTCATCACCGTGCGACTAAAAGACGAGTTTGTGGAAGTACATTTAGATCCTGCCCCCTATCAGCCACGACAATCGAAAGTGAAAAAGGCGCGGCTCTTGCGTGAATTTGCCCGCCGGGTTGGCGACCCCTCACAAGGTGGTGCGTCCCGTCGATCAAACATCATCACCGCCTATCGTCAGGATGCATTGCGTTGCCTTAAATACCTTTCTGTCAACGGCCCAACAAAAGCTAGTGTGATCGCCAAGTCACTCGGCGTGGAAAAGGCACGAAATATTATGGCCGATGACCATTACGGCTGGTTTGAACGGGCTCAAACCGAGGCAAAAGGCATTTATCAGATCACTCCCAAAGGCGAAGCTGCATGCGAAGAATTTCAGTCTGCGCTGGACGAAATTTCACTCAATATTTCAAAGAACTAATGCGATCTTCTTGCAGTTTGATTCATTCTCTTGAGGATTTGATTCAAGTACGATTTTACACCTTTAGAAGATTGCGCATCGACGCAATTTGAAAAATGTTTTAGACAGCTAATATGACTCCTCAAATCCGACCCATTGCATCACAAGATACCTATGCCATTCGCAAAGAAATTTTGTGGCCCAATGGTCCCGATCATATGATTGTTATTGCGGAAGATGACCTCGCCTCAACACAGCATTTCGGGCTGTTTGATCGTGACAATCATATCGGTGTTATTTCGCTTTTTACCACCGATGATGGGCGCATGCAGTTTCGCAAACTCGCTGTTCTTGAATCTCATCAGGGACAAGGTGCAGGTTCTGTTTTGCTCAGCCATGTTATCAAATTGGCGCGGGCGCAAAAAGTCACTCAATTATGGTGCAATGCGCGGGTTGATGCCGCCCCTTTTTATGCGCGCTTTGGATTTTCATTTCGACCAAAGAGCTTTTTCAAATCCGATGTCGAATATAAAATCGCCTATTTGGATTTTTAACATCTTATCGCATTCACCCTCGCCAAAAAAATTATCTCTACTCGCGCATAAGTTTCTTGCCGACTCGTAATGTTCACTTTATGTTCTTAGGAAATTAAACCTATACTGTTCTGAGGAGATGATATGACATTGCGCCTATTGCCCAGCCAAAAACCACATTTACCGCTGCCGGCCCAGATCTCTGCAAATGGTCAGCAAATCAAGCCTGAGCAAGGTGCCCTCCCCGCACAGCATTTGGATGTGGATGGCGCGCTTGATATTGCGGTGGGCGATTGGGCCGATGGCGATGCGATTGATATGGACCAATATCGCCATCAGATGAATATTTGGCTTGATGATGTGTTGAGCGGACTTGTTTTACATAACAATATCGCCCCGGAAGATATTCAAATCGATCAGGCGGAAATTGGTGGCTATCGCCTACCCTTGGTGCGCGTCTGTGGGCGTCCGCAGGCCATGTTTTGGCCTTATCTTGAAAAACAGATTGTTTAAATTGGTGCGGCGGGGAAATATGATGATGGAACGAGGTCGACGCACAAAGCGCGGATTTATCTCTAATAAAGACGGTATTGTGGAAATGCTGGGCACCGGGCGAACTGCAGCCATATCGGTGTGCAAACAGTCGGTCGTTACAGGTCCTGATTATGATGCTGCGCGCCAGGTGGTTGAAGACATAGATAAGCTGGTGGGACAATTAACGGGAGACTATGAGAAATTTCATTCAAAACCATCGTCTACGCCCGCGGGACCGTCTTGTCGACGTTCATAATCCATGACACACTTATAACAAACAGCATGAGATACATCACCTAGCATGATCGAATTATACACATGGACCACGCCCAATGGGCGCAAGATCTCCATTGCATTGGAAGAGATGGGTTTGGATTATAAAACCCATCAGATTGACATTCGCAAGGGTGATCAGCACGCCGAAGACTATGTCAAAATCAGCCCAAATCACAAACTGCTAGTGCTGGTGGATGGTGAAAATGTGATCTTTGAATCAGGTGCTATATTGCTTTATCTTGCTGATAAGACTGGTAAATTCATCCCAGCGAAAAACACCCCACAATATTGGGAAACCGTGTCCTGGCTTATGTGGCAGAAGGCCGCCTTTGGTCCGATCTTGGGCCAAACGCACCATTTTTTGACCTATCACCCGGGCAAAGCACCTTTCGCGGCAGAGCATTTTTCCAACACGACGGCCAAGCTTTATGAGGTGCTGGATCTTAGACTATCAAGCCATGAATTTATCATGGATGAGCTTACCATTGCGGACTTTGCGATATGGCCATGGGTGGCGCGGTTTGATCGGCAAAAGGTTGATGTGAGCGCCTATCCGAATGTGCGCCGCTGGTATGAGCAGCTGGCAAAACGAGATGGTTTTATCAAAGGCTATGCGCAGCCGCTTGATGTGGAAGCCATTCCGCAAATTGGTTCTGGCAGTTAAGTCAACTCAGCACGCAACCAATTCGCCAGTTTACGAATATCGGGCGCTAAATCACCAGATTTTGGTTTGTAGACAGAAAGTCCTTCGGCAAAGCCCAACTCCTGATCAAAGGGACGCACGAGTGTGCCATTGGCAAGGTGGTTTTCGACCGTGCGCGACCAACCCAGACCAATGCCAAGGCCAGCAACGGTTGCTTCGATCATCATCGGGTAGCTGTCATATAAAACACCCTTGTGCCCTAAGCTAAAGCCAGCGCCAATACGTTTGAGCCAGGTGTCCCAATCCACCCAGTCCTGTGGGTAAACAATGTGATGCAGGATCTGGCATTGCGATAATTGCTCGAGCGTAATGTCTCGTCCGATCTTGTCTAAATATTCAGGGCTGCATACGGGGAAAACCGCATCACTTGCGGTAAACACCAATTGTGCCGAGCCTGTCTCCCGCCCTGTGGTCTGTAGTGCCAAATCGAACCGCTCTTCGGCTTGTGATAGTGGATTTACGGATACCGTGACCCGCACAGAGATATCAGGATGGCTTTGATAAAATCGCGATAAACGCGGCATCAACCAATATAGCCCTTCGCAAAGTTGCGAGCGCAGCACCAATTCTTGGCTGGTGTTTGATTGGCGAAGTTGATCTGATTTCTGCGCGATCTCACCCAGCGCTTCGCCGACTAAAATGCCGAATTCGCGACCAGCGTCCGTGAGATAAACAGCGCGATTTCGGCGTTCAAATAAAGACACGCCCAAATCATCTTCGAGCGCTTTAATCTGCTTGCTGATGGCCGCCTGAGTGAGGCCCAATTCATTCGCAGCTTTGGTGATACTTCCACGTCGACTGGCCGCTTCAAATGGCAAAAGACAGGATAATGGCGGTAATTTCTGACGAAGATTTTGCATAACTTCTGGTAATGCAAAAATGATGATTAGTCAATTTACGTTGAATATATGCAGTGTTTATATATCTACAGATTAATTAAATTATGGACTCCACTGTGATGAAAAGCGCTGACAAACAGGACAACCAGATTCTTGCCATCTGGGTGATAATTGGCACGGTTTTCACGCTGTCACTTGGGGATGCAATGATCAAGAACATCCAATCTGATCTTGTGCTCTGGCAAATCTTTGTCATCCGGTCCTGGATCGCGCTCATTGTGCTGGTGAGCATATTAGGCGTTAAATTTCGCCAAGTTTCCTTATGGCCGAAAAACCTCACCTGGACCCTCATCCGCAGCCTGCTGATGGGTATTATGTGGATTGCCTATTATGTCGCCCTGCCCGAGGTTCCACTATCCATTGCTGCTTCAGCCTATTACACAGCACCAATCTTTATTACTTTGTTTTCAGCATTATTTCTCGGCGACAAAGTCAATATCTGGGGTTGGATGGCAGTCGTCATTGGATTCTGTGGTGTTGTGCTGATCTTACAGCCATCTACGGAGGCCTTTAACCTATACGCCTTAATGCCTCTCATCTCCGCTGTTCTTTATGCCCTATCCATGATCATCACTCGAGCGAAGTGCCGCGATGAGCATCCGCTGATTTTATCTGCGGGGCTTAATCTTGCCTTTATCTTTTTTGGATTTCTGGCAACGTTCGGGCTTGGATTTTTTGCTTCACCAGACGCGTTTTCAACGTTTTTGTCTCCCCAGTGGGGCGAGATGGATCGGGCAACATGGATGCTGCTTTTGGCACTCGCAGCATTCATACTTATCGGCAGTATTGGTGCCGCGATCGCCTATCAAAATGGCAAGCCATCAGTCGTCGGCATTTTCGATTTCAGCTATGTTGGATTTGCCGTGTTCTGGGGTTTCCTCATTTTTAATGAAACCCCAGATGCCACAGGCATACTTGGTATGGTAATGATCGTGCTCGCGGGCATGCTGACGATGATTGAAAAATCACCCGCCGCGCTTTTACCCCTGAGATCTAAGCGAAGCGGATTGTCTTGATCATGTTGGACGGGCGCAAGTGATATGGCAGCTTGTTCTCACGGTCTTCGCTTTTCGGATAAAGATCTTTCAGATTAGAAATCCGCTCCTGCTGGAAGTCCGATAAGAAGCATTCGTAATATTCTGAATCAAAGGCCGATGAAATTGGAGATATCAGAGATTTCTTCACTGGCTCCGCCTCATGTTCTGAAACCTGGAAGAAGGTATCATTGAGCATTTCGATAAAGAAATCACGCTCGACTTTACCCATTGAAACCGCGCTTTGTGCCAATGCGTCTTGCACCAATTCGAGCAAGGCCAAACGGTGGTTCATCAGTGCTACGGACAGGAATTTATAGACTTTATTGGCTGTGAGTTCTTCAAGATCAACGCCTTCGGGCAGCTCCATGGTTTCAAGCAATTCCATCTGCACGAGCTGCAAGAAGCCCTCGTAAACTGGGGCAAAATTTTGAGAGGTGAGCGAGGCGCGGAAAACACCGTCTAGCAGTACCGACCGTTTGATGCCTTTGTGATCAAGATAGCGATAGATGTTTTTGAGCATGCGGGTATTGTGAAAAATCATCACAATAAGCGCGAATTTTCGAGCTTGAAGATAGCCATCAAAATCCATCGTGGATGTGTGCATGATCATCTGCTCAAATTCAAAAATCGGTGTTTTTTCATCGCCATAAACGCCTGTGCATTCTGGAATAACGCGATTGAGCGTGCGAATATCAAATTTATTGAGATATTCGGTCGCTTCCATCGGCGTACCCTTCAACACAAGGGTTTGTGGCATGGAAAATTCATCGATATTGCTGTCAATCAGCTCTAAAATACCGGAAATATAGGTCTCGGTTGTTTCAAGCGGCAGCCCAAGCATGACATCGGAATAGGTCTCAACACCGTCATTGGAAAATTCTTCAAACACGCTGATATCAAGGTTTTTGCGCTCCACTTGTTTCAGCGTTTCAGGGTTCATGCTCTGCATAGCTGCGCGGATCATGATGGAATCGGGTTTGAGCATTTTTGCATGTGTGAGAATGCGGTTCGCCTGACTTTTACCGGTGGAACACCAGACCTGCTTCGGAAAATCATAAAGGTCTTGCGACTTTCTAATGCCTTCGAATACATCCAAATCCTGTTTATACATGCCGAAATTTGGATCGGTGAATTCGATGATCGACATGTTGAGGCCAAGTTCTTCTTTCTTCTTGGCAATATAGACGATTTCATCGCCAATGCGGCTGCCATCAAAGAAGCGAACTTTTGAGAAATATTTCGTGCCCTGCTGACAATAGGTGCAGGCATAAGGGCAACCACGATTAGATTCTAAAAGCGGAATGGCATTGTCTTCAAAGAAGACATCCATTGCGCCTGAAATATATGGCGATGGGATTTCGTCAAGCGATGTTTTGCCAACGCCAATGCGCGTATCTTCAACATCACCACACATGAAATCGTCTGTGGCATGATCATATGCGAAGCAATTCATAATTCGACTGCGCTTAGTTTGCGCAATAGAGTAACCATCGGCTTTATATTGTTTTAAGATCTCTAGCGACACGATCTCGCCATCGCCCTCAACAAGAATATCAACCACAGGATTTTGCTGAAGGAATGTCTCTTTGCCATCGAGATTGACGCTGATATTGGGTCCACCCATAACCACCAGGCAATTATCGAACTGCTTTTTAAGGCGAGATGCGTAATAAAGATTGAGCTCCTCATTCCACATGTAATTGCCAAACATAACGACATCAGGCGTTGTGGTTTTTAAGTAAGCTTCGAATTTCGATGGGCGCTTGAAAAGCTCTATTTCCAGATCGCCTTCTTTGTAATTGAGCTTTAAGAACTCGCCAATCACCCCAATAGACAGCGGCATGAATACGTTCTGGACTGAACCACTTTCATCTTCATGACTTAGCATTAATAAGGCGATTTTCATTCTAACTTGCTCCCCAAAAGCTTACCGGTACTTATCGTCAATTCGCTTAATTAATGAAACGAATTCAGACTGTTGTATCTGGAATAACAATCGAGGCTTTTGCCAAAATGAACTTTTGGTACTTTCTAACCTTACGTAAATCTATTCCGACTCAAGGAACGCTACGATACTAAGATAGTGAAATTGGTAACAAGGATCTCGAACGGCGACAAGACGCAGGCACTGTCTTTGCACCACTAACCGATAGGTTTGGCAGGATTTCCGACCACTTTTGCACCTGGCGCTACGTCTTTGGTCACAACTGCACCTGCCCCAACAATTGCGCCATCGCCGATTGTCACACCAGGCAAAACAATCGCGCCGCCACCGATCCACACATCTTCGCCAATGGTGATTGGATAACCGATTTCATAGCCCTCTGAACGTTCTTTGCGCTCTAAGTGATGCAAAGGACAATAGAGCTGAACTTTTGGGCCAAACATTGATCGCGCACCAATATGAACAGGCGCTGAGTCTAAAATCACACAGCCAGCATTGATATAAACGAGCTCTGAAATATGGATGTTTATGCCATAGGAGCAGTGAAATTGTGCTTCTAAAATTGCGCTTTCATGGGCTTGAGCAAACACGTTTTGCAATTTTGGCCCCATATTTCCGCGATCTTTTGGGTGCATATGATTGTGTTCATAAACGGCATCAGCCGTTTTTTGGCGCAATGCGTCCAATTCATCGTCGACGCAAATATACCATTCGCCATCGCGCATCTTTTCAAGATTAGACTTTGCCCTCGTCACGTATCAGATCCGGTTTTACTGCTTGAAGACTTATTACTTGTTGATCTGCCGGAAGGCTTTTTGCCGTCATTTTTGCCAAAACAATAGCCCAATGCACCACCGATAATAGTTGCAGCTTCGCCAGTTAGCTTTCCATTCAGCGCTAAAATACAGGTGACGGGCAAAGCTATTGCGATAACGTTGAAGCGGATAAATTGCCATCCAATCCCAAGATTCTGGCGACGGCGGTTCATAAAACCACCAATAATAACAATCACCACCGCAATGACGAGCACCAAAGACACCAAATCCATATCGACCACACCCCTGTCGTCTTCAATTCGTATTTTACGATAGCTCCATTGATAATTTATGCAAGTCACGATCTTTATTCCTAGATTGCGGGAAATTTCATCCCATGCTAGGCCTTGTAAAAAGAATGAAGTGGAGGATCATCATCATGCGTAAAATTATTTTGCTCGGCACACACGGAATTGCACTTGCCATTGGCTTTGCGCTTGGGATTTACTTACTACCTATTCTTATTGCGCCGCCAAGCATCGATCAGGCTCAACTTGAGAGCTCCGCAGAAAATGCATTGTTTGAAGCTGAATTTACCAAAGACTTAGCAGGCAGCGATTTCTTACATTGGGGCACCGGCAAAGTTGCGGTTAGCGCGACAAAGATTGTCCATATGGGAGAACTCGCACCAGGACCGGATTATATTGTCTATCTCGTGCCGGAGTTCGTTGAAGACGAAGCCAGTTTTAATGCTGTTAAGGCACAATCAGCGTCTATCGGAAGCGTAAAAACATTTGATGGATTTATCGCTGATATCCCGCAAGGTGTAGATGTTGGCGCCTATAACACCGTGCTTGTTTGGTGCGAAACATTTGGCGAGTTCATCACAGCTGCCAAATATCGGTAATTCTAAGATATCAAAAGGCGGATTTTTAAATCAGAAATCCGCCTGGCAAGATATGAACTTAGCGAATGCTCGCAACACCAAAGGTGTGATTATATTTCTTGCAATGAATAAACACAGACGAATATTTCGATAAATCAACGCCTTTTGGAAGCGCATAAGTCTGGCTGCCTTTGTTCTTTTTCAATACGGCCACAATTTTTGTTGGCTTATCATTGCCGAGATAGACATATAGATCCGGACCACTTGTTGTTTTAAAATTCGATGAGAGCTTGACCGAAGTTTCGGTCACCTCGACTGATCCGCTAACGCGTTCGCCTTCAACACCTTTAAATGTCCCACTTGCGGCAAAGCCCTGCCCTGCAACGAGAAATACGACCGCGAGAGCGGCAAAAATCACTTTGATTGAGTTTAGCATGATATTGTCTCCATATTTGCCTTTTTGGTATCAAGTCATGCCTTCAACAGCAATTCACACTTGAGTTATTGCGAGTTGATGGACCAGCTGCCAATCTCAAAGGAGCTATGTTAGGTTAAGATTACATTTGTAGGGAGGCGCCAATGTTCAAATCATTATCTATCGCTATCATCGCTCTATTCGCACTGACAATCTCAAGCTTTGCAGGTCCTGAAGGCACTTATCGCGTGACAGGTACAAATCCTGGCGGGCAAGGTTAATATACCGGTACTGTGAGTGTTCGCCAAACAGGTCAAACCTATTCCGTTATCTGGAATGTGGGTGGGGTAAAGTATACGGGCACCGGCCTAGGCGCTGAAAACCGACAAGGCTATTCGACCATGGGACCGGCGAGCACAAACGATTCTTCCATTGCGATTTCATATATTTCTGGGGGTTCGTTTGGTTTGGCTTATTATGTTGAACAAGATGACGGCACATGGCGCGGTATCTGGACTTATGGTGGGGCTGACAAAATCGGCACTGAGATTTGGACGCGACGTTAGTCCCAGACTATCTGTCATATTTGCCTATAACTGTGAGCGAACCTGTGCATAGGCGGCAAGCGTATCAGCACTAAAGCTTGCCGCATCACTGAAGGCCGCAACGGTTGGATCAAAACTGATACCGTTCTCTAGGTCATAAAGAACTAGGAATCGATTGATCATTTCATTCACTTTTTCGCTGTCTTGAAGATCCTGAATTTCCAAACGGCTTTCGATCAGCTGTGCCTGCTTATCAATGTCAGCAGACGCTGTTTCCTCCGCTAGTGAGAGCGTTGTTCGCGTAAACTGCCCCAGAGCTTCATCTGCCAGAAGTTCATAAACGGAGGTTATTGTTGGTGCCATGCGGGCGAAATAAAGCGCCAATCGCGCGCCAACTTCTGTTTCACCGGCTTCTTCTTCAATGGATTGGGTCACATATAGATGTTCGGTTTCAACCAATCCACGCTCACTTTGAACGCCTAATAAAGACGATTGTTCAATGCGACCCATTTCATCAAAACTGAAGGAACCAGCGATTTTCTGATATCTGACATCCTCAAAACTGTTGGCATAGCTAGTTGGATCATCCAAATCAGAGCGTAGTAAGAGTCCTAGTACGCCATCAGCCATATCTTCATAGGTCATGCCTTCAGAAATCGCGATGAACTCAACCAAACGAGCATCAGCCACGATTTCGTCAACGGTTTCAATTTCGCCCAAGCGCTCTCGATAATAAAGCACTTCTTCCTCAGCTAATGCAGCCGTTTCTTCAGAACTATCAAACATCGTCATTTGCGTATAATAAGCTTTGGCTATGCGGGTAATTTCGTTCTCTTCCTGGGCATAACTTGGAGACGTGATTTCTCCTTTTGAATCAAAATTCAAGCTCTTTGCCAGATTGCGATACCGTTCATCACCAAGCTGATTGACATAGGAATCTGAATCATTGGTGTCTGATGTTAGGATCTTCTTGAGCTGGAACGTGGACAATTCATCCTCGCCAATATCATGGGCTCTCAAAAGATAATTTCGAACTGTCTGTGCTGCAGATAAATCAGATAACAAGTCATCTAGGTCACTCGTATAATCGATAAAGCCGCTAAATCGGGACGTTTCTTCTAACCTTGCCTCTTCTTCTTCATCGTCATAACGCGTTGAATAGAGGATCATCATATCATCGGTTTGTTCCGCGGTTTGTATTTCCTCACCTTCGGGGATTGATCCATCTGAATTGAAATTAAACGCATTCGCCATATCAACAAAACCACTTAACCGGTCATAAATTTCATGATCGGGATCAGATATATCTTCCGTCATCGCCCAAATCATATCAGCGAAAGATGTGGTTGTTGGTAATCCAAAGGATGAGAGAATGATTTCAGACAAGCGGATATTATAGACCAGATCTTCTACACTGGTCGCAGCGGCCAATTGCTCACGATAGTAGTCCTGATTAATCAGCATTGCGCTGCGGGTTAATTCTGGCTCAGCAAGAATGACCTTCTCTTTAAAAGTTGAGACTTGTTCAGTGGTTTGCGCAGAAACACCTTCAGCTAAAGTGCCGTCCTCGCTAAAATTAAAGGATCCCGCCATTTCCTGATAAATATAGGCCTTGTCGACAAATTTCTGATATTGTTCGATCTGGCTCGTTAATTTGGCATATTCGCTTTCATCCTCCTCATCGCTACGAAGAGTATACAAGTCATTGACCTGAGTTTGCCAGGTATCGACATTGTCCATGAAGTTGACATTGACATAAGACGCCGGATCATCAGGATCGCTGGTCAGCACGGATCGAATGGTATTGTAATCAAATATCTCGGGATCAATATCAAAAGCTTGAAACAGTTGATCGCGCAAAGTTTCATTGTAGAAAATATCATCAACATCGGTGACTGTCGCGATCACGGCTTCATAATAGTCAAGCTCAGCAACCAGGGTATCGTTCCTGCGTTCGATCGCAGTTGAATATAGATCAACCGTGTCTTCAAATTGATCATCGGTTTGAATTTCAGCTTCTGCAACGGTATTACCGAAATCAAAAGCAGCTGCCATGGTCTTATAGCGTGTATCTTCTAGGAGGTTGGCAAAACTGTTTTCGTCATTGAGGTCACTCTCAAGAACCTGGCGCATCAAGCCCTTGGCATAAGTTAGTTCTTCAAGTCCGAAGGCCTTCATCGCATAATTATAAAGGCGATCATCATCCAAAAATTCATCAACTGTCGAAATTTGAGTGATGTTTTCTTTGTAATATGCCATTTCGCGCGAAATGATGGGATCAGCTTCCATCCTCGCGCGTGTGACAGCGGTATCACGGGTATAAAACTGATAGGTGGTTAAACTGGTCATATTCGCTAAATCACGATGCTTTTGAACTAACTACGAGAGAATCTCACCCCACATCGTTGATGATAGCGTTTTCACCTTGTCTATAGCTGTACATAATGACGCTGGTTGGGCCGAAGCCAATCGTGCGCAAATAGGCCGATTAACAGCCGAACAGATAATCTTCGAAGATGTTAAATTGGTCCGCTAAGCGGGTTCTAATCCACATTGTTTCACAACGGCATCGATAATTGCGACAGCCTCTTCTTCAAGCTCATTTCGCGGAATTCCCACACGGGCGCATGTCGACAAATGATGGAGAGAAGATGAAATATTCCAAGCATGGAGTTTAACTTGCTCTTCGGACCAATTTGGACAATGATGTGCCAAACACGACCCGATGTCCTTGTGCATCCGCTGAACTCGCACCTTGACGATTTCGGCGATCTCCGGATGGTTCTTTGCTTCTGAAATCGCTGTTGCAGATAATAAACAGCCACGCGCGCCAGTTTCTTCATTACCAAAATATATATCCAACGCACCTTCAAATAATCCTTCCAATGCATCGCGGATATTTTCGGCGTTTTCAAGTGTGGGATGGATCTTTTCACGCACCAATTCGCCATAGGTTTCAATGGACATGAGATACATGGCGAATTTGTTGCCAAATGCACTATATAAACTGGGTTTCACCATGCCGGTGGCTTTTGACAGATCATCAACCGAAGTGGCTGAAAAACCTTTAGTCCAAAATTCATCTAAAATAGCCGTTTGCGCAAATTCTATATTGAATTCCCTCGGGCGCCCCGGCGTTCTCTTGTTACTATTTTTCATCCTGCGCAATCTTGGAACAGCCCATTCCCGCCTTAGACCATTCTCGAAATATTTTCTAAGTTTCAGAAACTTACTGATGATAAACCAGAAAGCACATATTTATTTGAGGAAAATTTTCTATTTGGCAAGTATATTTTGCACAAAAATTGATAATTTCAGCAATTTTCAATGCCAGTCTGAAAATTATTTTCACATACACGTTATAAGTGCGAATTTTTCCACTAAAATTGCTCAAAATGAGACTTTATCGTCTTCAAATACTTAAAAATGCGCCATCTACTACTCTTTTAAGATGAAATCTCGTCATATATTCAATGGCAGGTCAAAAGATAGATAAAGTGATTCTACCTCACTCAATCGGACCAAGCATTAATCTAGCATAGTGAATAGGATAGAAAAATTATAATGAAACATCAATTTGCGTGCTTGGTGGATCAGTAATTTTGACTATTCAGGTGCGCAATTATCTGCCATGAATTATTCTCTTATATGGGATGAAATATGGACAGTACTTCGCGCAAAGCTTCAAAAACCTCTCAGAACTGGACAATTGTGGTCTTTGGCTTCTTAGCGCTGGCTATTTCCTTCTCCGCGCGCTCATCTTTAGGCCTGGTTATGCCGGTCTGGCAAGAAGAGTTTGGCTGGTCAGCTAGCTTCATCTCGTCCGTTGGTGCCGCAGGATTGATATTTATGGCAATGATCGCACCGTTTTCCGGTCGTATTGCCGATGTCAAAGGTCCACGATTTACGCTGAATTTAGGACTCGGATTACTGGGTGTGGGTTGCGGAATTGTCGCGTTGATGAACTCAAAGCTCATGTTTATCATCGGGTTTTCATTCTTCTGTGCTGCAGGTTTTGGCATTGTCGCGGTTCATGTTGTTGCGACAGCTGTGTCTCGTAGCTTCTCTGAGGGCAATACTGGTCTGGCGTCAGGCATTGCTCTGTCTGGCTCATCCGGCGGACAATTTGTGATCATTCCTCTCATTGCAGCTTTGTTGGCATTTGTCTCCTGGCGCTGGAGTTTTGGCGCACTCAGCCTCGCCAGTCTTGCACTGGTACCATGCATTTTAAGTGCACTTTCCGGTCCCGGATCAAAACAAAATGGAACCATTAACGAAAATGCCGCTCAAACTGAACAGCCTGACCAGCCCAGTTCGTCGATGGCTGATGATTTTCTATATTTGGTCAAACAACCCGTGTTTCACGCTTTGTTTTGGAGCTTTTTCATTTGCGGGATCACGACAACCGGCGTGATCGAAACGCATTTATTGCCTTTTGCCAGTTTTTGCGGCTTGCCACCCCTACCGAGTGCAACGGCCTATGGGCTCCTCTCCGCAGTCAATCTTGGCGGCATGATCCTTGCGGGGTGGTTGTCTGATCGGGTCAATAGAGTTTTGTTACTTGCCTCGATATACATCTTAAGGGGCTTTACTTTTATTGTTCTTGCTTCCCTCCCCGGCCAAACGATTGAAACTTTATATATCTTCGCAATACTCTTTGGCGTGGTAGATTATTCAACCGTACCCGTGACGGCGAGCCTGGTAAAATCGTATCTGGGATTGCGGACCATGGGCCTTGCCATGGGTATGATTTCTGCAGGACATGCTTTGGGCGCAGCGGCGGGTGCATTTGCCGGTGGATACCTGTTTGACCTTCTGGGCAATTATGATCTGCTTTGGACGGCTTCACTTTGGGCGGCAATAGGTGCCGGCGCGATTGTTTTGTTAATCCCACTCAAACCAAAGCGAGATCCAGATGCACCTTTGGGATCAGTTCCAGCTGAATAGTACAGAGCTGGCAAATCCTAAACTAATTTCTTTTGCAGATAATAGCGTTTGTACTTACCAAGATACCCATCTAACTCAGCAACCTTTTTGTAGCCCTGTTTGAGATAAAAATTGAGCGCTTGAAATTCAAAAGTATCGACCAGCACATATTCGCAATTATTGTCTTTTGCCGCCGCTTCCCCTGCGTGCATAATTGACGCAGCATAGCCCTCACCGCGATGCGCCTCATCCACCCATAGGTATTTTATCTCTAAATAATTCCAGGACAAAAACGCTGTCATACCACCAATCAATATATCTTTATCATCGGTAAGATAAATAGATAATGGTTTATAATCATTGGGGGTAAATTTTGAATTGTATGCGCGCGTATTTTCCACGATCTTTAGATCAAGCTCTTCATCCGGATCAAAGCTCGTGGTCAGTTTCATGATGGCTAAAGACTTTCCGCAAGTTCGGCGAGTTGCGCACAGGTCGTTGTCCAACCTTCTTCAAAACCCATCTGTCTATGACGCCCTGCATCTTCATCAGAGGCATGCAATATGCGCGCCGAATAGTGACAGCCTTCATCATGTGGCTTGAGCTCAACGATCACGGTCATGAAGGATCTTTTGGTCGGGCGATAACCGCCGCTCAGCGCATCGGTAAATACGATACGTTCATACGGCGTGACCTCTAAGAAGCAACCCACACTGTTATGCGCGTCACCATTTGGCATTAAAATATCGGTTCCAAACACACCGCCCGGCGCAAATTTCATTTGGTTGATTTTGGTGATGACCGGCTTTGGTGTCCACCATGTTTCCAACAATTCAGCTTCGGCCCAGCACCGCCAAACGACTTCAGGAGACGCTTTAATAACACGCGAAATATATAGATCGCGCGGGTCTGATTTTAGATTATCGTTGCTCATAACTGTCGCTTTTCGAAAAGAGATAATTTGTTTTTAAAGACCACATCCGGCCGCTTGTTTGAAGCTTTTATCGCGCTTTCATTCAGCTGAAAAGGGCCAACAATAGCCACTAGTAAAATTCCTATGCGCTTGATATAAAATTAACTCATTTTTAACCATCTCCCCCTAATTTACACCTGTTACTTTCGTGGGGAGTCCAAGAACACGAAAGCGTGCCTTAAAAGCTAAAATACTGATATAAAACGCTTTTTTCGCCTTAACAAATCGTTAAATTTATTTAACACGCCTAACTTATTGATTTTGGACAGTTTTTTACGCGATTCAAGGCTAAATCATAGCCTTTATTCGCATGTTGGAATATCGCAATTCGCGCAGGAATTACCCCTTCGCGGAGACTGAATCATATTGTGAAGCTTTTATGCTAAGCGATTCATATGATTCAAAAAAACACCATTGACGATTTGGTGGATTTGCCATCGCCAGTCCTGATTTAGACATAATCCAACCGACCACCGCTCAGTTGAATCAATTCCTCAAGTCATTGAATCATTTTATTAAATTCTGCATATAAGCGCCTGTTTTCCTGAGCTTTATCGAGCTGAACCAATTTGCCTTACTTTTACCCTCCCCTTGCCGCTAAAGTGTCATAAAAACAAGCTCTATTGAAATTACCACTTTTCATCGCAAGGAAGGACACGCGCAGATGATCCAGGGCTTATCTCATATGACCTTTATAACAGCTGACCTTGACCGAATGGAGACAGTCCTTACGCATATTTTTAATGCAAAGAAAGTCTATGACAGCGGTGATCAAACCTATTCCCTATCCGAAGAGAGGTTCTTCTTAATCGGCGACATTTGGATTGCGATTATGAAGGGCGATCCCCTTTCGGACAAAACATATAATCACATTGCCTTTAAGATTGATGATGCAGACTTTGAGGACTACCTCAATCGCATTCATGAGCTCGGCCTGGAACTGCGAGAGGGTCGTGCCCGCGTTCAAGGAGAAGGCCAATCGATTTATTTCTATGACGATGACAATCATATGTTTGAATTACATACAGGCACGCTTGAAGAACGCCTCGAGCGCTATAAAAAAACAGCCTGATAATTCGGAAGAAAAGCTTGATCTAATCGAGTGTCAGGACAATCTTACCGATATGCGATTTTGCTTGGAAAGACTTTTGCGCATCGACAATGTTCGCGAGCGGATATGTTTCAGCCACCAGAGGTTTGATCTGTCCAGCTTCGATGCGTTTGATGAGATTACCAAAGACCTCCGGTTCAATCACAGTGCAACCAAAGAAGCTTAAATCTTTCAGATAAAGCGTTCGCACATCCAACTCCACCATCGGCCCTGCGATGGCACCTGAGACAGCATATCGACCTTTGGGTTTCAAAACATCAAGTAAGCTGGGCCATTTGGGACCGGCGACAAGATCGATAACCACATCGACTGAATTCTCGCCTAAAATTTGGACATAATCCGCGTCCCGATGAACAATTATATCAGCGCCCAAAGCACGAAGTTCTTCCTCTTTAGACGGGCTTGTGACTGCAATAACTTTTGCGCCTCTTGCTTTTGCCAATTGGATGCTGGCTGAACCAACCCCACCTGAGGCGCCTGTTATCAAGACAATGTCTCTTTCAATGACCCCGGCGCGCGTCAGCATATTTTCAGAGGTTGAATATGAGCAAGGAAATGACGCTAATTCGATGTCGCTCAGTGTGCTTTCAATTTTATGAGCGTAACGGGATGGAACACGCGTATATTGCGCAAAAGCACCAAATGTTTCCGAGCCATAATAATATGCATTGTCTAAAGGCTCGCTATCAAATTCATGAAAACAAGGTTCTACTAAAACACGTTCACCAATGCGCGCCTCGTTCACATCCGAGCCAACGGCCACAATGGTACCGCATGCATCGGCACCTTGGATATGTGGAAAATTTAACGCCCCTCCAGCCCAAGAAGCATCATCGCTGTCACTATCACCTTTTGAATACCACGCATTGCGGGTGTTAATATCGGTGTTGTTCACGCCTGCAGCGCTGACACGAATAAGCACATCGCTACGGGTTAATTCCGGCATCGGAAAATCATCGCGATATTCAAGTTTATCATAGTCGCCATGCCCGGTTAAAACCACTGCTGACATCTGATTGACATGCGCCATTTGTTTCGTTCCCTATCTTTAAGTGGAACGACTATAGTTGCTGGTTTTCAATTTTGGTATCCTAAAAATCGCTTCACAAACAGGCGTTTTAAATATGCGGCTTCGAGAATTTTGATCAGATAACTATAGTAAAACCTTATCAAAACACTCACATACATTCACAAACGACATGAAATGGATCGCTATTTCGCTGAAATTTTGTGAAAAAATATAGAGAATTAAACTTTTTTCGCGAGCAGTTCTGTGAAGAGTTAATCCCCGTTAACCTTTATTTCTAAGGCTTTAGCTCACCCTCATCACGCCTATATATATCAAACCACACGCAAGCTCACGCATGCGTGTTTAGATGTTAATTTATTTTCGCATTTGAACCTTCTACATTGAACTCATCGAAACGAACACGAGATGTCCACAAACGCTCTGAAGCTTTTCGATGAAAGCAAACTCTAAACTCTAATGAAACATTATGGTGCTCCACAAACTTTATGCACCGAACTTAAAAGGACTAAAATTATGAAAACTCTTATTGCTCTTGCTGCTGTATCTATGATGGCTGTTTCTGGTGCTTCTGCATTGTCTTTCCAACAAATTGAAAGCAACCGCGGCGTAACTGGCGACTTGAACCTACTTGGCGATGGTTTCATCCAATACAAAGAACTTCGCAACAAAACTGGTCAGTGGGATCGTGCAGATTTCGACGCTGCTGATGTTGATGGCAATGGTAAATTGTCTCCAAGTGAATTCCGCCGTCTTGGCTAATTCATAAAAAGCTCTAGAAGCCCTGCGCTAAAGCTCTTCAGAAGTCTTGAACGCCTCCCAATCAAGACTTCTGAATGTTGCAAATAGCAAAGGAATTCTGGCTTTTAATATAACCTACCCTGGATCTCGCCCCCCGCACCCGCCGTCCACCCTGCGGCACTCCCTCTCCCCGGCAGAGATCCTTGGGTAGGTTTTTTGTATTTAAAACGAGATATTGAAACGCGGCCGCAACGCTCTAAATCTAATGGATAGGTAAAAAGCGAAAGGCCCGTTATGTTACTTGATACCCCACTATGTGATTTTGGCTGGCAAGCGCCAGAATTTAGTCTGACTGATCCTGATGGCAAGCAATTTACAATGTCGGAACATTTGGGTGACAAAGGCTTATTGATAGCATTTATCTGCAACCATTGCCCCTATGTCAAAGCCATCGGCGAGCGTTTGAAAGAAGATACGGACGAGTTAATGGCAAATGGCATTAACGTCTTAGCTGTGATGTCCAATGATTATAGAGACTATACAGCCGATAGCCCTGAAAATATGAAAAAGTTCTCAGCACATTATGGATTTAATTTTCCCTATCTTGTTGATGAAACCCAAAATGTAGGGAAAGCCTACAACGCAATTTGTACGCCTGATTTCTTTGGTTTTAACAGCAAAGGTGAGCTGCAATATCGAGGTCGTCTGGACGATGTTCGCATGAACGGATCAGCTGAAAACCGAACTCGTGAGCTATTTGATGCTATGATGCAAATTGCTGAAACTGGACAAGGTCCCCGCGAGCAACAACCCTCAATGGGTTGTTCCATCAAATGGAGCTAATCGTCCGATAACAATCATGGCAATTCAAATCAGCTCTATAAAAACGCCCGGCGCTTTTTTATTTGATAATTAATTGCCAGCTTACATTCAAAGAGATACTGATAGTGGAGTTGTTATGAAACTATCGGAGTATACATGCACGACCAGTCCTCATCTGCCTTCACCCGTATTGAGACCAGCAAACGGATGAGCAAGATCGTCAAACATAATGGCGTTGCTTATCTTTGTGGTCAGGTCGGTAATGTTGAGAAAGGGCAAAATGTATCTGCAGCCCAGCAAACACGAGATATGCTGGAGAAAGTAGATACTCTCTTAGCGCAGGCAGGCTCCTCCAAAGAGCAAATTCTCCAAGCGATTATTTGGGTATCTGACATGAAACATTTTACCGAGATGAACGAAGTCTGGGATGCGTGGGTGCCAGAAGGTCACGCCCCTGCCCGGGCCTGCGGTGAAGCAAAGCTGGCAAGACCTGAGCTCTTCGTTGAGATCATAGTGACAGCCGCATGTGATTAGAGATCGCCATGGATCTTAATTTATTTAGCAATATAGCACCCTTTTTCATCGCACTTGCGATGCTCGTGGTCTTGAAACTCAAATTGTGGCGTGAGGTGGAAATCGTTCGTTTGCCTCAGCAGATTTGCGCGTTATTATTGGGTCCAACCATTATATATTGCTTCTTCTTGCTCAATATACTCATTGGCACAATTGCCGATAACGATGCTGCATATGGCGGACTTTTTCTACTTCTCTTTTTGGCAATCACAACACCGGTTTTCTCGATTGTGGTCACAATTACGAAAACAACATCTTTTATCCGAATTCTCGCCATCGCCATAGCGTCACAATTCTTATGTCTATTTGGATTATTTCTCTTCACCGAACGACCTGGTGGAGCAGCGGATTTGGTAAGGTTGGATGTTTTAAGCGTATTGGTTGTTCTCGCCCTTATTTTCGCAAGTGCTTACTGGGCATATATAAGAAATTGGCCCCGCATTGATCTTGGATCAAAGTTAGAAGGAAACGAATAGTTTGTACTCGTCACATTTGCAGTGTAAGCTTAAAAAATGAGTCAGTTTAAAGGTGCGCGCATAGATGATTGAGCCTGTTCATTCTGAAGGTGATATTAAGACAATTGTTAAACTCGCCAATGCCATTTGGCATGAACATTATGCGCCGATGATTGGGACTGACCAAGTCAGTTACATGCTGAAAAACTTCCATTCAAAAGACGTCATTGAAGACGAGATTAAAAATCAAAACCACCTTTATTTCCTCATAAAACACCAAGGCCGAGCCATCGGATATATGGGCGTACAACCGCATAAAAATGATGGTGATGGCATTTTGCAGCTTTCAAAACTTTATATCTTATCCTCTGAGCGTAGCCGCGGGATTGGACGCATGGCCATTGGTTATCTTGTTGATTTAGCTGATGATCTTGATCTGAATCGTATTCGACTTACTGTGAACAAAAACAACACGCACTCTATCGCCGCCTATGAAAAAATGGGTTTTAAACAGACCGGCACCGCGTTAACAGATATTGGTGGTGGTTATGAGATGGATGATTTTGTCATGGAGCTTGCGATATAAATCGTAGCTGCGACTTACGCTCTTTAGGTCTATTGACCCATTAGAGCTGACATTTGCCCACCAGATTCTCGTTCAGCCCGAACCGTACATGGAATGAAATCCGCAGTGTGATCAGTCAGTAATTGCATTTTTTGATTTAGCTTTCGAGTGTAACGTTTGGTTGGTACACGGAGCTTGATTTGCTGGAAAACGCGTTTATCCGCTTTGGTTTTAAGAAGTGTTCGAGCCCATTCCAACCCCTCTTCGCCATAGTGCTGATGCGCATCTTTTAATGTACGTTGTGCGGCAATGAGATAGTTAGCCAAGGCTGACAAATGTGTTTGCCCGCCCTCTGAATTAAGCGCACGCTCTCGCGCCAACCACATGCGCGCAACAATGCTCTCCGGAGACGCAAGCTTGTCGGAAAAATCACGTTCTTCAACCAATTTCTGGACGACTCCACCTCGTATGCTGTTGAAGGCCTTCGATCCATTGCCTTTAGAAACATAATCAGCTGTGCCAAAACACTTCGCGTTCAGCGGGTTTGATGTACTCAATCTAGCAATTTTGTCTTTAAGTGGATGTTCGACATTCTCGTCAGTCTGCTCTGTCTCAGCCATTTGGTTTTCATCGCCAGAATTTGTTTTACTATTCTGTGTTTTTTCTTGTTCAGCTTCCGCGTCTTTTCGTGCTTGTTCTTCTTCGGCAGCCCTTTCGAGCGCTTCAAGCACTTCCATATCCACTGTTCCAAATTCTGGGTTCATAAGGCCGGGAACATCAAAGCGGAAAGTTTGTATCGTTTCTTCGTCATCTTCTTCCACCAAGAGCTTCATCGTCGCAATCTGGCCACCTAACAAGCATACCGCGAACAGAACAAGCACCAACCCTCTGTATCGCTTTGTGAATTCCAAAATTTTAGGATGACGAAACATAATTGCCCGGCAAGTTAATATAAATGACGCTTCAAGGACACCTTAACCCTTGACATTCACCGCTAAAAAAACCTGAGTTTTATTGATTGCAGTTATTAGGTTTTAGTAAATTTCCGTAAACATTTCATTACCCCAATAGTCACATACTTTGGGGCTAAGAACTTGGGCCATCTTGTGCCAAAATCCTTTTGGCCCGAATGCTGCACGGTATAAATGCCTTAATATCGCGTGAGAACAATTGCATGTTCTGATTGAGCCGATGGGTATAAAATTTAGATGGAATTATGTCTCGAATATGCTCGGCAAGTTCATAATCATACTCAGTGCTCACAAGTTTTTGCGCCCACTTAAAACCTCTATCTCCATAGTGCTGGTAGGCGTTAAAAAGCGTGTCCTGTACCTTTAATATATAGAGTCCGAAGGTACGAAATCTTTGAGGCGTTCCCTCTGTTTGCAATGCAGCTTCACGGACAAGCCAGATATCTGCCATGATTTTCTCTCGTGACATGGGTGTGCTCTCAGGTGATCCGGCATCGATATATTGATTGACGAGCCTATAATCGATCTTCTGCCACTCACCTGCGCGCGCTTTATCGAGCGGGTGTGCAATCGTCCGAAAGCATTTTGCCTTTACTGCTCCCAATTCATGGAGTTCCTGAATTTTATCGTTCAACTGCTCTTGGCTGTAATGAGCTGGCGCAGATATTTTGGCATTTGCCAAGCGCAGAATTTGCGCCCTTGATACAGGATGGACAATACTGGAACCTCGCAAAGAACCTGTGATAATCTGATCAAACTGAACATCCATCTTTTGCGTCGAAACAAGTGTTTGAGATCGCTCGAGCTGGTGCCGTTCAAGTGGCTCTTTTGCAGATGTGGCAAACAACGCAAAAGCAGAGAACGCCCATGCAAGCCCCATTACCATCCTGAAGTGGCGATTTAATTTCACTTTAATTGCCCGAACAAAATTTAGTTTTCGCTAATGGCGTGGAAAGAGGTGAAGTTGCTCAAATCAAATTTGAGAACCGAAATGAACATTTTACGCCCTGATGAACGCAAACTACCAACCACCTATTACGCAGCCATGAAAATAAAAGCTAAAATTTGTTCTATCTCCAAAACAGGAGAAATATCGTCCGGTTGATCATCCCAACAGACTGAACTAAGCTTTCATTCTGCCCAATGGCGGGACATATGGAGCTATGAATTGCGCATCAAGTTTTTGATATTTATCTTGTTGGTTTTATCGATCAGCTTTGGCACATCACAAGCGGCAGATATAAGGCTGTTAGACAACAATCCGATCAATGGTAACAATTATCAATTGCTGAACAATGCAAAAGGTGCATCGGCTTTTGGTGTGAGAGGAAGCTCCGGGCGTATTCCCAGTCGAGGAAATCTGAAAGAAATCTCAGATGGCATCCTGTGGTCTTTCAAAGATGGCTTGGCATTAGATGGCGCACTTTCTTTCGCAGACATTCACCTTAGCGCAACCTGGGGTGTACTGCCCTCCTCTCAAATTATCGAAGTGTCTGGACAGATTAAAAAAGGTGATACCGACAAACTTATCGCGTTGGTAAATGAGTTGGGATTTTCAACTTGTCTGCGCGAAAATTATTGCCCGGTGAACAATACGATCGCTTTCAACAGTCCTGGCGGTAGCCTCACAGAGGCGATCAAAATGGGACAATACATCTCCAGCCAAAACTTTGCGACTTTTGTTGATCAAGATGCAAGATGCGAATCTGCTTGTGTGTTCGCGTTTCTCGCAGGTTTTACCAATTATGAAGGTTTTTTCTATCCACGCCGCTACGTCCATGCGGGAGGAAAACTGGGCGTCCACCAACCATATTTCCAATTGGCAGATCAAGATTACTCTCTTGATCAAGTTCAGAACATTGTAAAAGTTGTCAATCTGGGCATCAACGCAGCGACTGATTACCTTTTGTCCTCAGGCATTAGTTTCCGCTTTTTGCAGAAAATGTACGCAACGCCCCCGGATCAGATGTTTTATCTAAAACCGGCTGATCTCGATAAAGATGGCATCTTCATCTTGGGACCCAATGAAAATGTCAGCGCGATCAATCGCCGTGAATTCTTCAAATACTGCGCCAGCAATTATGTGGCTAAATATTCAGAAGCAAACCTAGACTTACTCACTAATCTGCAGTCCAGCGGGTCAGAATTTCTAACATTCGTAAACGGTAAGGACTTTGTTTGCTTGGGGGTCAAGCAACTTAAAAAAGACCTTTGGCAAACCGAAATCTGCTTTGATGGAAATTGCCCATTAGCAAGTTTTGGTCAAGGGGTTATTCCAGTCGAATTTCCGAATGATCAAAATAAGACATTGATTTATTGGGACATTGCCACATCGCTAGACAATGGCGGGCTCGGCTATGCGCTGGATGAATATAGCCGCCGAAGCGCTTTGCTACGATACATGCGCATGTATGTTGAACATTACAATTTCACCACAACCGAACCTCTAACATCGATCGCACTCCAAAATGAGATTCCATCATCCTATTGCAAGGAAATTGATGGTTTTAATCCAGGTCTTGTGATCAAAGTTCAAGAAATGCTCAATCAGTTTGGTATCAATGTTGGCAAACCCGACGGTGCTGCTGGTCCCAACACGCGTAAAGGTATTCGCGCATTTAACAAACAGCGCACGGGCAGAGACATGGAAACCATTGACGCGAAAACGCTCTCAGCAATGAATTTCACCGACAGCCAAATTGCTGAATATAAATTGTGCCTTTAAGCAAGTTCTGAAATTCAATCGTTTTTCGTTTCAGAACGCACATAACGATTAACTTTACTGCACAATAACAGCGCGAATTTTCCGAAGCGAAATCCCCACCTGCAATTGTATAATTTTAGATTTTGTTAACCATAAATCTTCATATTGCGCGTGGATAAAAGGCGCTACCGAACAGTATGAATTCAACACGTAGAAATTTCTGCAAATCACTCGCTTTGGCGTCTGTCATGGGCCTTGGTGCATGCGCGTCACCATATGGTTCAAAATCCTCGTATATTTCTAAGATTATACATCCCCAAAACCATAACACCGTCTTTCATTGGCTTGATATTCTGCTCCAACAAATCCGCGAGCAGCGTACGCCTCCCCCGCGTGCAGCTGTTGTGCTTGCCATGCCACTTGCAGCAGGATTTTTGGCGGCAAATGGATTGGAACGCCGTTATCACGAACATTTCAGATTACCGGAAGGTCCGTTTGAAGGCATTTCCCGTGTTGCTTATGCTGCAGCTTTCACAACCGCCGCAGCAGATTTAATGGAAACGCCATTTCTCGCTGAAATTTCTGATTTCTATAAAGGATTCCCAGATGGCGTTGCGAAAGACAATGCGATTGCTTGGGGTCGACATGTTGGGCAACACCTGCTCAGAATGCGGGTCAATGATGGATCTGAACCAAGCGAAGTCAATTATTATCTAGGCCGTTATAAACGCCATAAGGGACCGCTCAAATGGTCGCCGACCGGTCCGTTTTATAGCGCAAAACCCGGACCAGCTTTCGGAAGCTTCGCACGCGGTTTATTCCCAGGACAAGGTAAAATCACCCCTTGGACGATGAGTTCGTCTGATCAGTTTCGCGCCAAGCCATTTTATGATGCACGTAGTGCAGAATTCGCCGAAGAATACCAATATATCAAAGCGATTGGCGGCAAAGATTCAACGATACGCACTAAGGAGCAAGAAGAGATTGCGCTCTTTTGGGAAGATGGTCCCTGGGGGATCACCCCACCTGGGCATTTTCTGCAGATCGCGATGCAAGTGCTGCAGCATAAACACATGAGCTTTATCGAGCTCGCACGAGCTTTTGCGCTTTTGGGTATGACGCAATGCGACGCGTCAATTTCAGCATGGGATAGCAAATATCATTACGATATCATTCGTCCTGAAACTGCTATTCGCTCGCGTGCGAGTGAATTTAAAAATCGCTACCAGCATTTGCGCCAACAAAGTAATTGGCAGAGCTATATACCCACCCCTGAATTTCCTTCCTACACATCCGGGCATTCAACATTCGGTTCTGCGGGGACTAAGATGATCGAACTGCTGAACGGCAGCGATCGGATTTCCTTGAGTAGTCAGCCACCTGATCAGGTGATCTGGCCGCAGATTAAAGGGGTTACGCGTCATTGGACGAGCCTTAGCCAAATTAACGAAGAAAACGGCATGAGCCGTATTTATGGCGGCGTACATTGGCAGCTCGACCACACTGAAGCGGTACGCGCCGGCTATGGGATCGCAGAGCAAGCGTTTCATAATTTATTCCCTGAAAGGGCAATGTGATGGTGAGATCAACGAAAAACCTACTTTATGCCAGTGTTGCTCTAGCCCTTCTGTCAGGCGCTGCACAAGGCCAGGAGCGCCGTTTGTTCTACGATCAGATCTCTATGGTTGAAGAACCGCTAGCCACACAAATTGGGGATACAACATTTTCGCTCCGAGGTTCCGTGGAGCTTCCTGCGCAAACATCAACTGTGACGAAAAAAGTAGACATTGGGTTTCGCGGTGCATTCGAGGTAAAGGCTGAAACGCAATTAGAGAATTCGTTGAAAGTAGCAGCATCTTATGCGGCAGAATACGATCATTTAAACGCTGACCAATTCACGGACAAAATTGTACTATCTGCTTCAGGGTTCCTCGGTTCACTTTATGCCGGCAATGCGTCAGATATGTTGCGCGAAAATTTAGCGCGGACCGCGGGTGTTGGAAATGCAGAGCTCGCATATGAGGGCAATTGGGGACAATTAGACCGCTGGTCAGTTGCGCATTTATCGCGCCACGGACCTTATCGCGCTGGTCTCGGAATTGACAGAAACGGCAAGTTTGAACTTGGATTTGTGATCCAGCGCCCGGTGCAAACATTGGAACACAAATACTCCCTCCGTTTAACGCATGGTGAATATACGCCGTCTGGCGCGACGACTATATTCGATACTGTATCAGCTGAAGGCGTTGCCGAGCTCATTTATGGCAGCAGTTTATTTAGTCTGGGCGCAGGATTTGAGCGATTAAACGGTCCCATCACGGACGGCGATCGCTGGTTTATCTCAGGCGGCGCGCAAACTAAGATGGGTGTTATTAGTCTTTCTGCCGACGCACAGTATAGCCAGTTAGATGGCCAAGACGCGCTGTCCGCAGCGCTTGGAGCGCGATATGATTTTGCCCGTGGGGCATCGATAAATTTGGGGATCAATTACAAGGATGCCGATGTGCTGCTGGACGGTGTGCAATTGCGCAAAGATGATAATGTCGTTGAAGGTATCTTATCACTCAGATATGATTTTTAGATTCAATTCATCTAATTAACTATCTGAAATTCATATATTTTATGAAAGTGCGCTGCATTCATTGGCAATGGGTTTGATCGCCTTTTTCAAACCTCTGATATCAAATGTTGCGATTGAAATTTCATGATTGGCTTGCACAGCTCGAACCACGAGTTCATCACCCTCAATCAAATCAGAGATGATAGGTTTGGTCGTTTCAGTATCCCAAACGCCGATCATCTTTTGTGATCTGGATAGGCTCATTTTCATCAGTTTTAGAACACGATCATCAATTTTATAAAACACGCGCTGATGCCCATGACCATTGATGTCCATTCTCTTGAAAAAATCTAGGTAAAGAGAAATCTGATTGTCGATGCAGCCTATATGTAAGTCAGCCTGTGCAGCACCGTTACGCGTTAAAACATTATCTTGACCGATGATTGTAAGAACATCACGTCCGTTATGCTTTATGTATTCCCAAACAATCGGAAGCTCGTCTTCTTCTTTTTCTTCTTCCTTAGGCTGAAACAAAATATCGTAGCATGCAAGCCGTTCCGTCTCGACAAACATGCGTGCGCAGTCTTGCGCAGTTCCCATCGCAAACGCATTTTTCGACAAGATCAATAAAAAGACCAGATACAAAATTCTCATGACGATGTCTCGATACTCATACTTTTGTTGGACTTTAAAATACCAAAACAGATTTAACAGAGGCTAAAGAGACGTTGCAGAAACTAACCAATGCCTTCCACCAACCGCCTTTTAATATGCGACATAAAATGATAGCGGTGTCGCAAGAAGGAAATTTTAATTATGGCGCGACCCGCTTCTGGGAATAAAGAATTAGACATCAGAAATGCCACCGTTGCAGAAGTCGCTGCGGTGGGTTCGACCGCTGTGTCCGTTAATAAAATCGCCAAACGTGCCGGAGTATCAGTCGGGACGATTTATCGCTTTTATGAGACAAAGGATGATTTGCTCTTCGCTGTTTATTTAGCGGTGAAAACGGATATTCACAGAGCGATTATGGGCGCGACCAATGCGCAACAAAAGACAGAAGATAAGATCCGCGCAATGTGGTTTGGTCTGGTAGAATATGCCATCAAAGCGCCGCAAGACTTTCTTTTTGTCGAGATGCTTGCGCCTGAAGCGCGTGTCAATTCGCGTGACACCAGTGCGCTTGAGAATATGCGTAATGAAATCCTTCAGCAGATTGAAGATGGCATCACCAATGGCACATTGGTCAAAGCCGGCACGAGATCAATAGAGTTGATGCTGGCTGCGCCTGCGATTTCACTTGCAAAACGCGCGTCACTCATGGGAACCATTCCTGATAAGGATCAACTAAACGAAGTCTTCTCGCTCGTTTGGGCCAGCATTTCCCAACGCTGATATGAAATTTTACCAAGTGCCATATTGACTTGGATGCGTGTGCAGGCATATTAGTGAGCAAATGCTCATTAATGAACGGAACCACAACATGACCACAAGAAAATCTATAAAAACAGCGCTCGCTGTAGCAGTTACGCTTACCTCAGTCAGTCCAGTATTTAGCGCTGATATGACAGAACAAGACATCCGCAATGGCTTTAAAGAACATGCCGCCAAAGCTCAGTTTTACCGGTGGTATCAATATTATGAACGCTCAGAAGGTGGCGTGGACAACGCGGTTGATATCCTCTCCTCTGATGTGCGTGTGAAATCGACATTAGGGGAAGCCAAAGGCACGGATGCTTATCGCGAACGCGTGGCACAATTGCCAACCACATGGAAAAACGCACATTTCGTCAACAATATCGAAACAACAGTTGAAGACGATGGTTCTGTTTCGCTGAATGCTCAGATCACTTACTTGAATGAAGGAGCCAATGAAGACGGTTCACTTCGTGCTGCCGATCTGAATTATACCACAAAACTTGCACCATCCGATGTGCTTTTACCGAAATTCACATCCATTGAAATCGATCTCGACAAAATGCCTGATGTCAAAGTGTATAAGGACGCTTATGCGGCCAATCGTGCGCTCAGTGTTGTTCACTATTGGCTCGCAATTATCGAAGCCCCTGCCCGCGACCCAGAACCTGCAAAAGAAATATTAGCCGATGGATTTGCGCTCAATTTTTCAAGCGGAACCATCACGGACTTTGACGGTTTGGCGGCCTGGCTGACAGGCCCTGCAGCAGCAGTGTCAGCAAGTTCGCACACATTGAAAAATTTCGCGGTAAGATCAGAAGATGATGAGAATATTGAGATCACCTTTGGCTTCGATTGGCAGGGTATCACACCTGATGGAACACGTCTTGAAGCCGAGACATTGCATAACTGGACACTAACCAATGTTGTTACAGAACGCTTTGCTCGTATCAAAAGCGTTGATGTTGAGATCATTAAACCCTTCCAGCCCGTTTCGAAATAATGGTGCTGTAGTCGATCTGTCGGCGCTGGTGGATATCTTTGCCAACGCCGTTTTCAATTAAAGGATCAAGGATGATTTACTGGATTTCGACAGGCCTATTGTCGACAATGCTTTTTGCCAGTGCATTAAGCTATATTATACATCAGGGAACAATTGAGGGCATCCGAGCTCTTGGATTTCCTGATCACTTTCGCATTCAATTGGCGGTTATGAAATTAGCAGCTGCAATGGTGTTGACCCTGCCCATCTTTTCGGCCGAAATAAAGGAATGGGCTTATATCGGCGCAGCTTTGTTTTTCATCACCGCTATTGTGGCGCATTTTGCGCATGGAGACCCTTGGTATTTAAACGCGATCAACGTGATTTTCATCGTGATATTGCTGATCTCACGCCAACATCTCCCCGCATAATAAATTAACGCCTAAATTTGTTTTCATCGCTTGAACGCGCCTCACGCCAACATTAAGTTTGGATTAAAAGATTATTCAGGAGGGCGGAATGAAAACGATCAATCTAGGCGAAAAACTCGCACAATTTTCAACCCATTGGGATCCCCATGTTGTTGCTGATTACAACAATAATGAGGTAATGGTGGTAAAATTCAAAGGTGAATTTCCCTTTCACAAACACGACAATACTGACGATTTCTTCGTGGTTCTCGAAGGCGAAATGATCATGGATATTGAAGGTCAGGAACCGCAAACAGTCAAAGCAGGCGAATTGTTTATTGTGCCCGAAGGCGTTGTGCATCGTCCCCGTGCGGAGGAAGAGGTTAAGGTTTTATTGATCGAACCCAAAGGTGAACCAAATTCCGGTGATGCTGATCGCGAACCCGCACCAAAACCGCGCATATAATCACCCTAGTTGATCAGCTGCAAATAAGGGAAATAACCATGGCCCATGGCGAACCAATACTACACTTGTTGTGCGGGAAAATTGCGTCCGGCAAATCAACGCATGCCGAACAATTGGGAAATCAAATCGGCCATGTGAAAATTGCTGAAGACGATTGGCTTGCGGTCTTATTTGCTGATCAAATGACCTCGATTTCAGATTATGTACGCTGCTCAGCAAAATTGCAGCAGATTATGGGGCCACATGTGGTTCAGCTGCTAAATGCAGGCATTTCCGTGGTGCTTGATTTCCCAGCCAACACGATCCCTCAAAGAGCATGGATGCGCGAGATCATTGATCAAACCGGTGTAGAACATCAGCTTCATTATTTCGATGTGCCAGATGATGTTTGCATCGAGCGTCTTCACAATCGCAATGCGCTTGGCGAACATCCTTTCACTGCCACTGAAGAACAATTTGCGATGATCTCAAAACATTTTGTTCCGCCAACAGATGAAGAAGGCTTTCATATTGTGCGCTATGAAAGCTGATTGGTCAGTATCCACAAACCCAAGAGGTTCTCATGTCCGTCGATCCGCTTTTCTCACCATTCACCCTGCCCTGCGGCGTAGTTCTCAAATCTCGCCTTATTAAATCTGCCATGTCGGATTCACTTGGCGATGGCACAGGACATCCGACACAGACGCAAGAGCGCCTTTATGAACGCTGGGCAGAAGGTGGCATTGCCGCATCCATCATAGGTGAAGTGCAAGGCCTGTCTGGTTTTGCGGAAAAACCCGGGAATCTGGTTTTAAACGCACAATCGGATTTAGAAAAGTTTCAACAATTTGCAGAACGTGGACAACAAAATGGAAGCCTCTTATGGCTGCAATTGGGTCATGCAGGTGCACTCTCCTATGCAACGACAAGCGCGCCCAAAGGCCCAAGCGCGCTTGATCTAAAGGGGTTAACTTGCGATGCGCTCAGCACCGATGAGATTAAAGGCGTCATTCAACAATTTGCAGAAACTGCGCGATTGGCAAAACAATGCGGTTTCGGCGGCGTACAAATTCATGCAGCGCACGGGTTTTTGCTGAGCCAGTTCTTATCGCCATTATTTAACAATCGCGATGATGAATATGGTGGTTCGATTGATAATCGGATGCGCCTGCTCCTAGAAACAATTGAAGCTGTACGCCGCGATGTCGGTTCTGATTTCCCCATTGCTGTAAAGCTTAATTCATCAGATCAACTCGAAGGAGGCTTTTCACAAGAGGAAGCCTTGATGGTCGTAAAAGCACTAGATGACACATCCATCGATCTATTGGATATCAGCGGCGGCACCTATTTCCCTGGCGCAAAATCAGCATCTGATAGCGCTGGCAAAGGGCCATATTTCTTGGATTTTGCCAAAAAAGCGCGAAAACTCACAACTAAGCCACTTATGTTAACGGGCGGTTTTAAATCAAAAGAGCAAGCAAACGAAGCAGTGGTCAGTGGTAGCGTAGATTTTGTGGGTTTAGCCCGTGCACTGATCGTTGCGCCATCTCTGCCAAACGAGTGGCATAAAGGTGTAAATTTGGCCCCACAATTTCCACGATTTTCTCACTCCCCAGAAGGCGGTGTCACGGCTTGGTACACCATGCGGATCACCGATATAGGCGATGATAAACCATTCACTGAGAACTTCGATCTAGACATCGATAAAGCCATTGAAACCTACGAAGCCCGTGACCGGGAACGCACTGAAATTTGGCTCAAACATTTTGGTCCGAGTGGATAATCGTAGGTTGACCCTAGCGATAATCCGCAGCTTTTAACTGCCCATCCTTGGCTTGATAAGTTTCCATACCCGGCACAACATCAGTATTTTGTGCAGCCAGCGCTATCCAGCCATCCGCGCGCTTTTCAGCAACAAACATCATCACAGTTTGACGTTTATCGAGGGTGTTGCCATCTTGATCTAACTGGCCTTCCAGCCACCATCTGGTATGGACAATGGCATGTATATCGCTCAGGTGACGAACCTCAACACGCCCTACTCTTATTTTTGAGTTTTGAAAGAAGGTCCTCAAGCCATAATCATGGGCTTTTTCTATGTCGGCGCGATTATGCCACCAAAGCCCAACCACATTAACGAAATCCGCATCCTCAACGAACATCGCCGCCAATGCTTTGGCGTCTCTGGCCATCCATGCGTCGGCAAAGGCTTGCGGCATTTCCTCAGGCGATTGAGGTAATATCATTCCCCTTCACCCAGTACGGGCGAGCCTTTCTTATCCGGCATTAAGAACATGCCTTTGGCTTTTGAGGAATTGAGACGATCTTTTGAATAATATGCTTCCATAAAATCAGTATGTAGCAGATCTTGATTGGTTTTGACAAAACCCTCCAGATCTTCACCGGACTGCATGCGTTCTGAGATGATGCTCATAAAGGCAAGCGTAACAGTAAGATTGAGCTTGTCACTTGCACCGGCATTCAGCGCCATGGCGTGTAAAGATTCTGAAAAAATCTGAACCGCCATTAAGAAATCAAATCTGAGAAGAATTTCACGCGCCACACAAACATGATCAAGATGAGAGAAATCGTCTGCATCCACCTCCTGGCTCAAAAAGGCGTCGGTATACTCCTCATAGTCTCGTATGACCTCAATAGGAGCAGTTAAATTCATTAAAAATCCTTATCAGTTCCGATTCGAAATCACCTAAGTAAGTCTAAAGTTACCGTAATTTCACGTCAAATAAAACTCTGACTTATAAGTAATAATCACGATCGGATGAAATTAAGGAATTTTATTATGGCAATATATCTGTCAAACTCACTGAGCTAATAAACTCATAACGCCAACAAACAAGATAGGTTGAGACATGGATGATGCGCCGCTTAAAGGCTGGAACCACATACCGCCAGTACCGCTTAAAGTCTCGCCGTTTTTTTCCTGGCCACCCAAGCCGCTTGATATGTTGACGTGGATTTGGAATTCCTGGTTCTTGATCACCGAACGATTGATCATTGTTGGAATTGCATTTGTTTCGTTTTATTGGTTCCAACCGCCACTAGAAGTTACCAAAATACTCGCCTTTGGCTGGATTGCTGAGATGTTTATCCGCAATATTGTGTTGATGAGCGTGGTCGCGGGTGGGTTACATCTTTATTTTTATAGCTTTACCAAGCAGGGTAAAAAACTACGCTATGATGCGCGGCCTTTAATGAAAAATGGACGCCAATTCACGCTTGGCGGACAAATCCGCGATAATATGTTTTGGACGCTGGCCAGTGGCGTGACCTTCTGGACGGCATATGAAGTCCTCATGTTTTGGGCCTTAGCCAATGACTATGCTCCCATGCTGACCTGGGCAGCACATCCATTTTGGTTTGTTGCAATGTTTGCGCTCATTCCGATTTGGGAGAGTTTTTACTTCTACTGGATCCATCGGTTCTTACATATTCCCTTCTTTTACAAACACGTTCATTCGCTTCATCATCGCAACATCAATGTCGGTCCATGGTCTGGTCTTTCCATGCATCCGATTGAACACTTGATATTCTTAGGTTCCGTTTTGATCCATTTTGTGGTGGCAGCCCACCCTGTGCATATTCTCTATCATTTGCAGTATTACGCCCTGACCGCGGCCACAACGCATACTGGTTTTGAAGGCATTCTGATCAAAGATGAAAACCGTTTGGCATTGGGTACATTTCATCATCAAATGCATCATCGCTATTTTGAATGCAATTATGGCTCGCTTGAGATCCCTTGGGACAAATTTTTTGGCTCCTTTCATGATGGCACCAACGAAGCCAACGAGAAAATGAAAGAACGCCGCATCCGTATTATGGGCGGATAAGATTTTCATTGCGGAACTGATTAATTCCCCGGCTGCGCCCCTTCTTTTACCGATTCCATCGCGACATAAGTCGACGAACTCGCCACATGTGGCAGGGCGGAGATCTTTTCGCCCAAGACTTCGCGATAAGCATTGATGTCTTTGGTGCGAACTTTGAGGAGATAATCAAAGGGCCCTGCAATCATGTGGCATTGCTCGATTTCAGGGATAGCTTCAACGGCCTTGTTGAAACTCAATAAGGCATTTTTTGTCGTATCGCGCAACTTCACTTCAGCAAAGGAGACATGTCCCCGCTCAAGCTTTTGATAATCAACACTGGCTCTGAACCCAGTGATAAAGCCTTCATCGATCAGTCGCCGCATACGCACCTGACACGGGGTTTTTGACAGACCCACTCGTTTGGCAAGATCGGTGACCGTCATTCGGCCATCGATCAACAGCGCATCAATTATTTTCAAATCATATTGATCTAACTGACTTAAATTACCACTCATGGAAGTCATATTCTCCGAATTATGTTCAAATCTTGGTGAAATAATACATTATTTTACTAATTGAAGTCAAAATGACTATGTAAAAAATGTTATAGTTTGGTCAACAGAAAGGAAGGAATGACATGAAGAGCTTGGCTGATCATCGCAATCTAATTCGCAAACATGCACGTGCTGATGAATTTGACGTTTTAAATGTGCTACGCGAAAAGTTTGAGCCAGATGCTGATATTCGTCATTCAACTGTCACCCGAGCAACCAAATTGGTTGATAGCATTCGCAATGATGGTCGCCCGGGTTTGATGGAAGTCTTTCTTGCAGAATATGGTCTATCCACCGATGAAGGCGTGGCTCTGATGTGTTTGGCTGAAGCATTACTGCGGGTGCCAGATGCAGAAACCATTGATGAGTTGATAGAAGATAAGATTTCTCCGTCCTCCTGGGGTGAGCATTTGGGGCGCTCAAGCTCGTCACTTGTGAATGCCTCAACTTGGGCCCTTATGCTTTCTGGTAAGGTTTTGAAAGATCCAGAAGGCAATGGCATAGCAGATCTTTTGCACGGCGCCATCAAGCGCCTTGGCGAACCTGTGATCCGCGTTGCGGTTCAAAGCGCGATGAAAGAAATGGGCCATCAATTTGTTTTGGGTGAAACCATTGAAGAGGCTGTTGAGCGGGGAAAATCATCTCAAGAACTGGGATATACCTATTCTTACGATATGCTCGGCGAAGCGGCGCTCACCTATGAGGATGCAACGACTTTCTTCCACGCATATTGCGATGCCATCCGGGCGCTTTCAGAAAGATCAAATTCAGAAGACATTACCCAAAACCCCGGCATTTCCATCAAGCTCTCCGCGCTTCATCCGCGCTATGAACTGGGGCAGAAAACACGTGTGATGGATGAGCTTGTCCCGCGGGTGCGTGAATTGGCGATCCTTGCAAAATCCGCCGATATGGGCCTCAATATCGATGCTGAAGAAGCCGATCGTCTTGATATTTCACTCGACATTATTGAAGCCGTATTGCGTTCAAATGAACTCGAAGGCTGGGATGGGTTTGGCGTTGTAGTCCAGGCCTTTGGCAAACGTGCGTCCTTCGTGCTCGATTGGCTTTATGCGCTATCTGAAGAGCTTGATCGCAAGATTATGGTACGCCTTGTTAAAGGCGCTTATTGGGATAGCGAGATCAAAGTTGCACAAGTCGATGGCGTTGAAGACTTCCCCGTCTTCACGCGCAAAGCACAAACGGATGTTTCCTATATCTGTTGCGCGCAACAGCTATTGGCGATGACAGATCGCATTTATCCGCAATTTGCCACGCACAACGCGCATACCATTGCGGCTATTCTGGAAATGGCTGACGACACATCGTCATTCGAATTCCAGCGCCTGCATGGGATGGGCGAACCACTACATGACCTCATTTTGAAAACGGAAAATGTCAAAGCGCGCATTTATGCGCCGGTTGGAGCACATCGCGATCTATTGGCCTATCTCGTGCGCCGTTTATTGGAAAATGGTGCCAATAGCTCCTTCGTTAATCAGATTGTCGATAAAGATGTACCGGCGGAAACTGTGGCCAGCGATCCATTTGAGCAGCTAGAAACCACCAAGAACTTGCCGCCATCTAATGTGATCAACCCCCAAGATTTATTCCAACCCGAGCGCATAAACTCAAAGGGTTGGGACTTACGCAACACCGATGATCTGGAGAAATTTTACACTGTTCGTACCCCCTTTAAGGATCATGCTTGGGTCGCAGAACCGCTAATCGCCGGTAAGCTACAATGCTCCGACACACATGATGTGATCAATCCGGCAGATTTAAACGATGTCGTTGGCAAAGTGTCTCATGCGTCTGCGCAGGATGTGGATACGGCATTAGAAGCAGCCACAGATTGGCAATCCACATCAGCTTCTGATCGGGCATATATTTTAAATCTAGCCGCTGATCTATACGAGCAAAATTCGGGAGAAATATTCGCTGTTTTGTGTCGCGAAGCGGGCAAATCACCCAGAGATGCTGTTGCAGAAATCCGAGAAGCAGTCGATTTCTTACGCTATTACGCCGCTCAGGCAACGCAACTTGGCGAGCAAAAAGCACGCGGCATTATCAGCTGTATTTCGCCGTGGAATTTCCCGCTTGCCATTTTTACGGGCCAAATATCTGCAGCGCTTGCCGCTGGCAATGGTGTTTTGGCAAAACCAGCTGACCCAACACCTTTGATCGCAACTATGGCCGTTAAGCTTATGCATCAAGCTGGCGTTCCAAAAAGCGTTCTGCAACTTTTGCCCGGCCCCGGCAGTGTGGTAGGCGCAAAAATCACATCTGATCCACGCGTGGATGGTGTGTGCTTTACCGGATCAACCTCGGTTGCTCAAACCATCAACAAAGCGATTGCAAATTCGCTCGCACCAGATGCCATGTTTATTGCAGAAACCGGCGGGCTCAATGCGATGATTGTGGATTCAACCGCCCTGCCCGAACAAGCAGTTAAAGATATCGTGGAATCTGCATTTCAGTCCGCAGGGCAACGTTGTTCTGCGCTACGCGTTTTATATCTGCAAGAAGACATTGCCGACGAGTTTTTGGACATGCTTTATGGCGCGATGAACCAGCTATCTATCGGTAATCCGTGGAATATTGAAACCGATATTGGGCCAGCGATCAGCCAAATAGCACATGATGAGATCTCAAACTATATAGCTGATGCCAAACATGCTGGGCGCTTATTGAAACAGCTCTCGGTGCCGGATGCCGGATATTTTGTTGCGCCATCGGTGATCAAAGTCGGCGGTATTGCCGATCTGGAGAAAGAGATCTTTGGTCCGGTTTTACATGTCGCGACTTTTAAAGCCGACGAGATTGATCAGATTGTTGATGACATTAATGCCAGCGGCTATGGGCTAACTTTTGGCCTTCACACACGCATTGATGATCGGGTGGAACAAGTCACCAGTCGATTAAATGTTGGCAATATTTATGTAAACCGTAACCAAATTGGTGCGGTTGTAGGTTCTCAACCCTTTGGCGGTGAAGGCATGTCCGGTACCGGACCCAAAGCCGGCGGCCCGCATTATGTGCCAAAATTCCTCCTTGCGGATCTCGAGGAACACACAAACAAAGACGGTAATCCTGTTGATCAGGCGGTTGTTCAATCTGCACTTGATAAACTCGCAAGTGAAGCACGAGAAACGCTCAATATCTCTGACCTACCCGGGCCAACGGGCGAATCTAACCGTTTATCGACCTTAGGGCGTGGCGCAATCTTATGTTTAGGGCCAAGCTTTGAAGATGCGAAAGCGCAATATGACATAGCCAACGCAAATGGCTGTTCTGCATTGATGATTGTGCCCGATGCATCCGGAAAAAATGTCATTGAAGGGGTCTTGGACAGAGAAATGCTCGCACATTTGGACAATATTGATGGTGTCGCGCTTTGGTCGACGAAAGATGATCTCCAAAAAGCTCGAATAGCGCTTGCGGCGCGCAAAGGTGCAATTATCCCGCTGATGACATCGCGTGATATGGCACATGCATGCGCTATAGAACGGCATATCTGCATCGATACCACTGCGTCGGGTGGCAATGCGACGCTATTAGCGGGTGAATAGCGGTTTTATCAGCCAGCACGTCGTTTTGCTGAATATTCGCTCGCGATAAAATCAAACACTGTGCGGATACGGCGGCTGGTGTGCAGTTCACGGTGGGCCACCAGCCAAACCGGATAAACCATTTTACGAAAACTTGGCATGATCGAGCGTACTTTGGGCTCTAAGTCTCCCACCCGCTCAGGCATAATCCCAATGCCCACGCCCGCCTTGGTGAGTTCCCAATGCACCATGTGATTGCCTGCGCGGACAGTGATATTATCATCTGAGATCTCAAGCCCGATGCTGGAGAGTTGCTTGACCATTTCATCGGATCCATCAAATCCCACGAATTTATGGTTTCTCAGATCGCGCAATTTATTCGGCACGCCATATTTTTCGATATAATCGGCCGACGCATATAACATCGCCACTTCTTCACCAATTTTACGGGCAACGAGATCATTCTCCTTAGGCCGATAATTGCGCATAGCGATATCAGCCTCCCGGCGACGCAAGTCTTTGCTGTCATCTGATGCAGCCACTTCAACTTCGACACCGGGGTGAATTTTACGCAACTTGGCAATGATGGGTGCAAGATCGTAGATCGCGGTGACTTCCGTTGCGGTGATGCAAATTGAGCCTTCCAGCGCTTCAGAACGCCCAGTAGCCGCTAGCGACATCTGACTTGCCGCTTCGCCCATACCGCGCACATGAGAGAGCAATTCATGGCCCGATGGCGTGAGGCTCAGCCCTCTCCCCAGCCGCTCAAACAAAATGACGCCTAACTCTTCTTCGAGCGCATCAACCTGCCGACCAAGTGTCGGTTGCGCCATACCAAGGGCTTTGGCCGCCGCCGATAACGAACCTTCTTCTGCGGTGACCAAAAAGGCGCGCGCGCGGTTCCAATCAAATTTTACTGATTTCCAATCCATGCATATATGCATATCACTCTTACGAATTTAGTCAATTTACCTTCGCATTACGCATTGGTATAAATCCCATAACACACAAGCAAATGACTTTAGGCGCCAAGTCATTTTCAAACTTTACATTTCTTTACAAACGGGAAACACGCATGACACATTCATCCGTTACACCTTTGGATCAGGACGTTAAACAAGCTATTTCATCAGGCGACAATGATATGACAGCTCTTACACTTAACAACGCATCTCACCCGCAAACACCCGAGAAAAAGGCTGCCAATGAGAAGGCATCAAAGTTTTGGGACAAACTGGCAGCAAAATATGCAGCCCGCCCAGTTGATGATCCTGAGGCTTATGAACATACGCTTTCACGCACCAAGGCGCATTTAAAACCATCTGACCATATGCTCGAAATTGGTTGCGGAACAGGTACGACCTCCCTCATTTTATCTGATTATGTGCGCCATATCACAGCGCAAGATTATTCCAGAGAAATGATTGATATTGCTGAGAAAAAGCGTGAAGTTGACGGCACGAATAATGTCACATTTGCGCAAAGCAGTGTTGATGATTTGCCAAGTTTTGAAACTTATGACGTGGTTTTTGCGTCTTCACTATTACACCTATTGCCAGATCTGGATGACGCGCTTGTTCGCATTCAGCAATCGGTGGAACCAGGCGGCCTGTTTATTTCAAAAACAGTGTGCCTAAAAAATCAGAGCCTGCTTTACGACATCATGGTCCCGTTGATGCGATTGGTGGGCAAAGCACCTTATGTCAATTTTGTCACAGGAGATGAAATCGAGGAAAAGATTAAACAAAACGGTTTTGAAATTCTCGAAGCGGATGACCACAACCACAAGCCCGCTTGCCGTTTTGTTGTTGCGCGTCGCATAGCCTGACCACAACTTCGCTCAGCTCCACAAACCCAAAACTGAGCGATGCAGACTATGGCACGATGCTGCACTCGGCTCCACCTATCTAAGCTGTCCCCCCTGAATGCTAGAAGATAGGTGGAGCACCCCCTAATCGATTTTGCCAACCGAAATTGTTGGCGTGATATTGAAAGATAGTTCAATGACTAATCATTTCCCACAAGACACATTTTCCGGAAACAGATTTTCCAAAGACAGCTTTTTAATGAGTTTGCCAAAACCAACCAAAATGAAAGCTGCAACTTATTCCAAATACGGCCCGCCAATAGTCGTTGGCATCCAGGAGGTCCCTGTGCCAGAGATCAAAGACCATGAGGTTTTGATCCGCATTCGTGCGGCCAGCGTATCCTCTGGCGACTGGCGGGCGCGTTCCCTTTCGCTTCCCAAAGGCTTTGGCCTGTTGGGGCGCCTCATCTTCGGTTTCACCGGTCCGCGCAAACCCATCCTTGGCACTGAGCTATCGGGCGAAGTGATTGATACTGGCAAAGATGTCACCGAATTTGTTGTTGGTGATCAGGTGATTGCGTTTGCTGATACCGAACTTGGTTGCCATGCCGAATATCGCGCATTTGATCAAAATGGTTTAATCACCAAGAAGCCTGTAAATCTTAGCTTTGAACACACCGCTGCCCTTTCCTTTGGTGGCACAACCGCGCTCAGTTTCTTGCGTGACAAGGCTAAGGTACAACAGGGAGAGAAAGTGCTGATCATTGGCGCGTCCGGCTCAGTTGGATCAGCCGCTGTTCAAATCGGAAAATATCTTGGAGCTGAGGTGACCGGTGTTTGTTCAACCCGCAATCTTGATGTTGTGCGCGAACTTGGTGCTGATCATGTGATTGATTACACATTTGACGACGTCACCACTTTGGGTGAAAAATATGATGTGATCCTCAACTGCAATGCTGAAATCAATATCCGCCAATATGAAACGATCTTAAATGCCAATGGTCGGTTGGTTTTAGTGCTTGGTTCATTTGCGCAAGCCATTGGGTTTGATCGCATGTCCCGAAACGCGCGCAAAGCGGGCAAACGCATCATTGGCGGTGTTGCAACTGCAAAACGTCGCGATATTGAGCTGCTTGCGCATTTGGCTGCAAATTTGCAATTCACTCCAGTGATTGAACATGTCTACCCGTTTAGTGAGATTATGTGCGCGCATGCAGCGGTGGAAAGCGGCCATAAACGCGGCAATGTGATTGTTAAGATGTGATTTGCACACTCATTGCGCTTTTGCCAATCGCTCTCGCCACATCATATAAATACCTGATGCCACGATTAGCGCTGCGCCAATGAGCACCCAAAACCCGGGTCTTTCATCAAATATGATAATCCCGAATGCCATGAGGAATATCAATCGCGAATATCTGTAGGGTGAGACAACAGATACTTCTGCTGCGCGCACTGACGCGATGATGAGTAAATAACCGATCGCACCGAAAGCCACCATGCCGATCAGCGATAGGATATGCGCGCTTGGTGGCACAAAACTCTCACCTAACATCAACATCCAAATGAGAGGCACAGGTATGGTTGCGATCATCGTGTAGCAGGCCAAACTTGCTGAAGACATATTGGGCGGAGTGACGCGTGTTGTCAGATCACGCACAGATAATGCGATCGCTGCAGAGAATGCCAATAAAACAGCCGGTTCAAAAGAATCAGCACCTGGCTGAATGATTAGTAACACGCCGAGAAATCCAACAATGATGGACGTCCATCGCCGCCAGCTTACGCGCTCCTGCAGAAACAACACCGCGCCAAATGTCACAAGCAACGGCACAGATTGAATGATGGCACCAATTGTCGACAACGGGACAAGTGCAAGCGCCAGAACCATGCTGACAAGTCCCGTAATTTCAGCGACATAGCGAATAATAAGGACCTTAGATATCGCACGGTTATCCCAAACGCTCTCGCCTTGATAAAGCGCAATTGCAGCAAAAACAATCAAACCACCCAAGGTGAGAAAAAACATCGTTTGCGCCGGAGAAACACCGCCAGCGACAACTTTAATCAGCGTATCCGTTGTGGCAAACGCGAACATGGATGCAATCATGAAGACAATCGCTTTTGTGTTATTGCTGAAGGTCTTCATGTGTTTCTTTTCATCCGCTCATACAAGGTATGTTTATCCCCTATCAGAGAAATTTCAGCGGGCCAATCAGAACTTATGAAATCCAGCACAGTTCCGAAGAATATTCGAGAATTATGACGAATAGCTCCAAAGTTCGACTTTTTTGTCAAAACTGTATAACGGTAAAAGGTGGATCGCGTGGGGGGCTCGATGAAATTAAAAGAATTCTTCTATAAATTTGGACTTCGTCCAAATTATAAATTTTTTCCATCGATAAAAACTGTTATCGGCAAGCATAACAACAAGAGTGTTGAATTTTATCAATGGCGTGAACCTAAAGCCCAAGATTTAAAGCTCAATACCGAAGAAATTGCAGAGCTTTCTTCATTCATTCAAGAAGGTGATACCGCTATCGATGTTGGCGCTCATATCGGTGACAGCACATTACCCATTGCATTGGCCTGTGGTGCAAAAGGAAAAGTTTTTGCATTTGAACCCAACCCAATCGTATTTGCCACATTGGCGAAAAACGCAGTCATAAATACTGAGCTTACGCGAATTATCCCAATCCCATTTGCCTGCACGGATGATGACGTAGATATGGTATTTAAATATTCTGAAGCTTCTATGTCCAATGGTGGGGATAAAACCAATGCAGGTTTTCGAGATGGGCATACTTTTCCGATGCCGGTTAACGGATTGAACCCGTTATCTTTCTTACAAGATCGATATGCCCAAGACCTTGAAAAATTGCGCTATATCAAGATTGATGTCGAAGGGCTCGACTATCTTGTTTTAAAGCAATTTGAAGCACTCATTGACCAGCATAGTCCTTATATCAAATTTGAAATCGCGAAATTTACAAGCCACGATATGCGAATGGCTTTGCAGAGCTATTTCAAAAACAAGCCGTATAAATTTTACAGAGTTGACGAAGCGCAATCAAAATTGGCTGGTTTTGAGGCAGACGCTGAGATTTTCTTTTATCCAACGCATTGCGACGTATTTTGCGTGCCTGAGTAACGGAAAAACGAAAGGGTATTTACTCAGCATTGGTCTATTGGAACACAGTCAGCGCAGTCCTTTACAATGGGCGGTCAAGACGGAAATAAACACTATCAACCCAATGGTCGCCTACCTTAAATGTTTTGCTTTCTCGATGTGTTTCGACAAATCCCAGACCCTCAAGCAAACGAATTGATCGTTCATTGCGCGGATCAACATCAGCAGTAATATTCATTAATTGCTTCTCATCAAATCCATAATCAATAAGCGCAGATACAGTTTCTGAAGCAAACCCTTTCCCCCAATAGTCCGGATTGAAAATAAACCCAATTTCTGGAAACCGCCAAAAACCAGCCTTACCGATCACTTGGCCGCCAAATTCAACGACAAAATCTTCGCCTTGCTCGGGTGGCATGCCCATCATGCCGCGAACAAAGTCTTCGGTCTGTGAGAGTTCAAAATGAGGGAGCGTGTCCCAATATTTCATCGCCTCAGAATGGCCGAATGCGGCATAGAGCGCGATTGCATCAGCGATTTTCGCAGGTCTCAATTTAAGGCGATTTGTATGAATGATGGTCATACCACAAGACTAAGGTTCAGATCGCATGCGCGCAATCGTTGACCTTGCGAAAGATGATAGATGCCTGTCTTGATGGGCGAATTATTCTAAAATTGTCCAGCTTTTTAAGTGAGTTGGAATAGCAGAACACATACCAATCACTAGGTCTCTAGACATAAATGGCCCTGCTTGCCGACTTTCTCCAGCTGACGCAAGACAGAAATTATCTATACCTTGTGGTCGAATTTGAGTGGTATTTTCATCATAGGAAAACTTCTGCATAATTGAGTTCTGACATCTCACCAATTTCAAGTTACCCATGGTCGCATCATTGGACTCTGCATCCTTAGACGAAATTTCAGCGCATAGATTATCAAATGTGGCTGACTTTATCTGACCAGTCCTGATATCAAGCGAGAATTGTACATCTCCGCCCTGAGGTTTGCATGAATGCAAATGAAGATTGTCAGACAATCCTCGGCCAACCGTGTCGATACAAAAACCGAGCTTATCTTTTTCATCAAGGTTGTTAGATAGAAAAATAATCGGCGCCGGTGTTTTTATTTTCGGCATTTGATCGGTCGGCGTCATGATTTGCGCGTTGGAGGAATGAGTTAAAACACCGAGAGCGGCCATGCCCACGGCGAAAGTGATTTTTGCTAAACTCTGCTTTACAAATGGCAATTTGCAACTCCTTTTCGCAGTGCATCTCGCCCCCAGATTGGTTGTTTGATATCACAACAGACCTAAATTATCAATGAAAAGCAGTAGGTTAGAAATCATTGATGAAATATTGGAACTCGAAGATTGCGTATGGCCAATTGCTAAACAATGCATACTTGCAAGCAATTGATCAAAAGTTTAATTCACGCGATACCTTATCAATTAAATCGATAATTTACAAAAAAATCGATATTTTTTGCATCCGTTGACAAATTTATGACGTATACTGAATCTATAAAACAACCGACATTATCTTACTACTGATTTGACAAAAGGAGTCGCACCATGAGCGTCAACATCAAATTCCCCCGCCGTAAATTCCTACTTGGAAGCGCAGCCCTACCTTTCGCGGGATCTGCTGCCACCATATTGAGCTCATCTGCAAATGCTGCCGGTCATTCTGCTGGAAAAGCTAATGTGCCATATTCCCACTACAAAGTCGGCGATTTTATTGTCACCACATTACTTGCCGGTTCGACAAATGCATCAGAGCCACAAAAAACATTTGGCATGAATGTTTCGGCCGATGAGTTTAATGCATTTTCCGCTGAAAATCTTATCGCCAGCGACGCGTTCAAAGCGTTCTTCACACCAACTGTGGTGGATACAGGCTCCGAAGTTGTTTTGTTTGATACAGGTTTAGGTGGCGATGTCCCAGGTGTTGTCACAGCGCTTGAGGGTGCAGGTTATGCGCCATCTGACATCACCATTCTCGTCATCACACATATGCACCCCGACCATATTGGTGGTTTGATGATGGGTGGCAGCCCAACATTCCCGAACGCCAAAATTTTTACAGGTTCCGCTGAATATAATTTCTGGTCAAAAATGGATGCTGGCAACCGCGTGGGCGATATGGTGGCAAAAATGGTTACACCAATGGCCGACAAAATTACCTTCCTGGATGACGGTGGTTCGGTGACATCTGGGATCACAGCAATGGCAGCATTTGGTCACACACCAGGCCACATGACCTATATGCTCGAGAGCAACGGCCAACAATTATTGATCGCAGCAGATCTTGCCAACCACTATGTCTGGTCATTGGCAAAACCTGATTGGGAAGTTCGCTTTGATGCAGATAAAGCCGGTGCCGCTGCAACCCGTCGCAACGTGTTTGGCATGTTAGCAGCCGATAAAATCCCATTCATCGGTTATCACATGCCCTTCCCGGCTGTTGGTTATGTGGTCGCACGTGGTGACGGGTTCCATTACGCACCAGAAACCTATCAGCTGGCATTATAGACCAACCCAGCACATTCCAAATAATATTTCTATCGGGCGCGGTGTTAATATTCACCGCGCTTTTTTTGTTGGATAAATTCAGGCAATCGTAAAAGCGACGATTAGGATCTCCAAAAATAATAGAATGATGATAGCCACGAGCAATCGCAACCTGAAGACCATTTTGCGTGTGGCTTTGTCATTTTTATCGACATGCTTGGCGATTGCAGATTTAATAATATTTGAATAACCCTGCGGAGTATCTGGAGACCCCTCTTGCACCGCGCGCTCTATGGCTCCACTTAGCCTTAGCGCCATGACCAAAAAAGCCAAAGTGGCAAATGCGAGCACAGTTATTAAAATCGGAACCATCTTTTCCCCTTAGATACGCGACTTTGAAATCATTATCACTTGAAATAAACATCACTGACAGCTTGAGGACAAGTCTAATCAAGGCTAAAAGTCATTGTTAGGTAAATACTTAAAGGGCCGTTCATGCCTCCATTGAAGACAAAAATATCAGCTGGTGAAGCGCCTCAACATCCAGGTGAGATTATTCACAAAGCCATCAAAGACAGCAACCTTCACGTCCTCCAATTTTCGAAGATTATCGGCTTGTCGAAATTTTATATCAACGACTTAATTGACGGAAAAGAACGGATTAATCGCGCGAGTGCCGGTAAGTTCGGGCGGTATTTTTAAAACGGTTCAGGTGCTTGGCTCACCATGCAAAAACTCCATGATGATTGGGTGAAATCAGGTGGTACTATCGCACCAAAGCAGATTGTTGAAGAAGACACCGAAACACCTGAAGAGCCACCCCGTTTATCGCGATCGCGCGGTATGAAATCGCATTGATAAACATGCAACAGGGTTGCCAGCTGTGTCTAAACACTCATCGCAACAACGCGCGATATTTCAGTGAGTGACCGTCCTGACTGATCTCGCCAGATGTTAAAGGCATCCTGCACCTGTCGCATCGCTTTTTGCGATGTTGGTGCTTTATCAATCACACCTTCTGCCGTTAGACGGCCGACAACGCTTTGTGACAACAAAAAACTGTCCTTGCCTTGAAAACGCAAACAATATTGTCCCGTTGTGCCCCCCATACGTGCAGCGCTCTTTTTAAGCAATTGCAACAAGCCGATATAATCTTCTGACGGCCAATCACCGATCACTTTTCCTACACCACCTTGATCGGAAAGAGATGCGATAAAGCCGGCATTTTGCTGCACTGCTTTGATCTTCGCGCCATAACGTACAATGCGCGTATCCGATACCAATCGTTCAAAATCCTCGTCATTAAGCATCAAGCAATGACCGATATCAAAGCCTTCAAATGCCGCCTCAAAACCCGGCCACATAGATTCAACCACTTTCCAATTAAACCCTGCCTGAAACACACATTTGGTCATGGCTGCCAGCCATCGATCATCTGAGATCGCAGCAAGCTCTTCAGCAGATTTTGGCTTCTCACCAATGAGGGTTTCCAAAGCATCATGCCCTCCTTTGCGTTCTGCCGAAATTTCATAAATCTCATCAAACGTGCGCATGGTGCCTCCTATTTAGCATTGCTTTAGCTTCCATTCGTTTTCCGAAATTCGTTGGGTGACATGCCGTGAAGACGTTGAAATTCCCGATAAAAATTCGACCGGGTTAGGAAGCCGGACTTTTCAGCTATATTTATGACGCTATCTTTGCTGTTTATCAATAAACGTTCCGCATGAGTGACGCGAAATTTATTGACGTATTGGGAAACATTCATGGTTGTAATGCGGTTGATTGAACCCGACACATCCCGCGCCGGGATATGAAGTCGTTTAGCGATGCGTTGCACAGATAAATAGGGATCAAGATAAAGTTCTTCATCTATCATAATCGTATCAAATTGTGCTTTGACCTGCTGATCATCCGAATTCGTTTCAGCTGCGGGCTGCAAAATGCGTTTTTTATGCTCAGTCAACTGCGGCAAAAGCATGATTGCAGCAAGAAGCAGCATTATCAATGGTACGGAATCATAGGATATGAGTTGCGGCACATGAACGCCTTGATAGAAGATAAAATCGAGCGCGATCACGCTGTCTAGGACCAAAACGAATACAAGGAACATAATGCTGCGTAAGATCCAATTAGATAGATTTTGCGTGATATCTACCCGCACAAAACTCAACGCATCAGGCCCTTTTTGCCATAGACGAAACAACAAAAACGTATAGACCAAATAACTGATGCTAATAACCCAATCCAATTGATGAATATGCGATGGAAACAGCGATAATGGAGCAAAGACCAAGATGGGTATTGAAAGATGAATGCTCATGAACTTGAGGAAAGGTTTTAAAGCGCTCGCAGCAGAATAAAAACCAAGATATATCATTGGCCCCAATAATAGGGGTAATATCCGCTGCAATGGTGTCAGAGTTTCTATGCCATAGCCAAAACGCAACGCTACCAAAAACGCTTCTGTCGCGCATAGTAAAAACAAGACAGCAAATACATTTGATACCCGCCGAACACCCAAATCCAATCGCCAAACAAAGATAGCGATCAAACAGCACAAAAGCGCTGTTAACACGGGTAATGGGAAGCTAATCAATGTCGATCTGTCCTCTTTTTAACAGGAACTGTCCTCGAACAGGATTGAGGACAGCTATAGAGCCCACATCCTATTGTGGCAAGCGCAAAGCTCGTGCATCCAAATGGTCATCCAACCACATTTAGGAGCATAAAATGAAACATTTATTGATACTTATCATCAGCATATTTGCACTTACCAAGGCAAGCCTGAGCGCCGACACCTTCGCTGCCGGCATGCGCGAAATTTCGATTAAGGATCAGCAAGGCGAACGCCATTTAGATGGATTTCTATGGCACCCAACTGCGCCTGACCAAAAAACCGAACTTGATTTTGAGAGCAAGGTTTGGGTGGGCACTCCTGTTGTAAAAAACGCTGATATCTCACAAGGCAAGTTCCCATTTGTCGTCTTATCACACGGCATGTATGGGAATGCTTATAATCAAGCATGGCTGGCGGCAGCGCTTGCGCAGCAAGGCTATATTGTCGCGGCCATCAATCATCCTGGCACATCCACTTGGTTACGGGACAAAGATCAGGCACGAGAATTATGGAAGCGCCCTCAGGATATTTCTCGGGTAATTGATTATGTTTTGGCGTCCCAAGAATATTCAACTCATATTGAGCCGAAGAGTATATTTATGGCCGGGCATTCCCTGGGTGGTTTCACTGCGGCATTATTAGCAGGTGCACGATATGACGCTGAAAAATTTGATGCGGTGTGCAATGAAAACCCTGACGACCTCGTATGTGGTGTTTTACGCGGATGGAATGTCGCGCAAACCGCAGATGACCGCGAGCAAATGGAAGCTGATCTATCTGATGATCGCATCAAAGCCTTTGCGCTTTTTGACCTTGGCGGCACGCAGAGTTTCTCAAAACAAAGTCTCTCTCAAATCGATCGACCTATGCTTGTCTTTGGGGCGCCAATCATGAATTCTGGATTAACACTGGATATTGAATCACGCGCTTTGATAGAGGCACTACCGAGCAGAAACACCAGATACATTGAGCATGCAAATATGTCTCATTTCGACTTTTTGGGTGTTTGCAAAAAAGGAGGCTTTGAGTTGTTAAAACGCGAGGAACCAGGCGACGAAATCATCTGCCAAAATGGAGGAGAAAAACGTGCTGATAAGCACAAAATGATCATTGAGAACGTGGTAGAAATGTTCCAATGAATTGCATTATGGGGGCTGAGTTTTCAGCCCCTTCATTTGATTGGTTCGGTCGTCCCAATTGATCACACGCGGCCCTCAAAACCCCAATAATTGGCAAGGATAGATAGATCCTCACGCAAGTTCGCCATTTGCTTTGAAATGGATTTTGAGCTCTTCAGGCTCAACACAACTGCGCAATATTGTGTGACGGTAAAACCATCGCCTACTATCTTTTGAATGCGTGTTACAGCTTCATCATCGCTTCGTTGATTTTGACCATATTTTGCGAGTTCTTGATTGGCATTTCGGATCAAATCCTGAGCGTTGATCTGTTTTTCTGTCAGCGTTACAGGTGGTGAGGCACAATCAACGCGTTGCCGCGCATAATCAATGGCATTGCCCGTTTGACCTGAGCACACCAAATAAGCCCCCATATATTTATAACCTGCCAAAAATTGGGTTTGCGTTATGCGTTTGCGATTGAGCAACTCGAGCAGAGGGTTATCAGAGGTTCTTTGAACCACTCGCAATTTTTGTTTTGCAGGCGCTAGATCGGTGCTGGAGGCAATATCTAATGCGCAAGGGTCCTCTACATCGGACATGACAAATCCTTGCGTTCCTTGAGGAAGCTTCCGGGATCCAGGCTTCAACGTTATGGATTGAGATTTTGGGGATGAGCTACGACTGGGTGTTTGAATATGCAAATTCTACTCCGATGTTACTTCTGGTTACTCTCTATTGCGCTCCTACTCATTTCATAATGATATGCGCAATGACTTGAACGCCGATCCCCTTCTCGCTTTGATTTATCCATAACCGGTGCTGCGCAACACATCATGTTTATACCGGGTTCACTGGCCTCATCATCCACACACCAAGAACATAATCCATAACCCAGCTGGTTAAATCGCACGGGTGAGTTTTTGGGTTTTTCAATGGGAATAGACGGTGGGTTCCAGTTGAGTTTTTCATGAAATTTAGGCCCGGGTGTTGAAAGATTTTCCGTCTTTAATTTGGGTCTCGACTGCGTGTCAGGCTTTGGTGGCAGACAACCTTTGCCAGTTTTGCGCAATCGATGTATCCGCCCTGAGACCATCGCTTTGCTGACACCGAGATTTTTTGCAATTTGTGAATATGTCTGATGTGCTTCAATACCATGACGTAAAATCGCATCTTGCTCTGCGGTCCATGTGGTTACACCCATAAATCCTTGCCCTACTCAACTTGGTTCGCGACAGAACATAAACTTGCCTGCTCAAATCCCCGCAGTCAGCAGAACGTATAAAATCCACTATACATTAACGTATATACGTATATATGGCATTTGACAAGCAAAATTATTCGTATATGTATAAATCGAACATAGTATCCGCGTATCAACAACGATAAATAAGAATGGAATACGTATATGGACTATCGCCAGCTGCTGCGCATTATGCTTGAAGATACAAAACAACAGGATTTAGCGCGTGAGTTAAGAACGACGCAGGCAACAATCTCGCGCTGGCTATCAGGTCAAGAACCGCGCGGGGCCGCGCTTGAACGCATCCGAAATTTGGCACGTGCACGGCGTTTAGCAGAGGATGCTACGATTGAACAAAATGATGGTGAGCGCGATGCAGAAACTCTGACCCCTCGCCCAACATCAATACATCGCAGAAAAGCCGACCCCCTAAAAACGCACGGAGACATCGCAAATTTCACACCCCCTTCAGGGATGAGCGAGCCCGGTTCTAGCGACAGCATCACATCCATCAACACAGCCGGTTCGCGTGGGTTTTGGAGTTTTCCAGAGGAGATCAAATCTGCTTGGCCGCATATTGAACAAACCTTTGCGATAGCCGTTACAGGGGATTCTATGGAGCCGACATTGCGCAGCGGGTCATATGTCTTTGTTGATACAAGCCACACATACCCTTCTCCACCAGATTTATATGCGGTTAATTACGGTCATGGTCTAATGGTCAAGCGCATAGAATTGCTTCCCAAAGACGATATTCGCGTTATTTCGGATAATGAGCGATATTCTGATTTTGAATTTCCGATAGATGATGTTGAAATTTTTGGCCGCGTTGTTGCCAGCTTCCAAAAGCATGGGTAACAACCCGAAAGAGCATGAGCGCTATGCAGTTCCAACCCTTAAAATCTCAATATCAAACCATTGATTATCTTTGCGGGTGAGGCGAAATCCTTCGCAGTATCCGAAAACTGCACCCCAATCTTTATGATCTGCCTTTGGCAATGCACCCATTGCCATCAATTCCATGATACCCCCATGGGAAATGCCCAAAATGGTTTGCTCGTCTTCAATTTGATCAATATGGAGCGCTAAAATATCCGCTTGTTGCTTGGCGTATTTTGCAACGATTTTATTCTTCTTAACAGCTTTACTCATCGCCTCGAAGTTTGCTGGCCATTTGCTTTTTCGATAGACCTTTTCTGGAAAGAAGCCAAAGCTTTTTGTAAACACATCAACCTCGAAACCGAAGGATATTGCTGTTTCTATGGCGCGGGGTTTTTTAGATGTGATGACCCCATGAAATGGGTTGTCTTGCACCATGCGCATTTGATCACCCACTTGCCGCGCAAGGTCTATGCCCGCCTGGCTTAAATGCTTACGGGGGTTTTTCGTACCGGATTTACAGTTTTCATATTTCCGCCGCATGGTATGGCGACGCATCTCGAAATATTTCATAAATATCCCCCAACACGCAAAAACTCTCATAATTATGGAATAAGTTAGAGAAATCAGCAAGTTCGAAGTGAAAATACCGTTAATCCTGTCACAAATCTGAAAAGTAGAAACTTAACTGCGATTGACTCAGATCAATTTCAAACAAATGAAATGCATCTACAACTCATTACAGAGTTACGGAGTGTGTATACCCTCCCCGACCTATCCCCAATTGGGTCGACCGCAAAGATTCTCCGTCAACTCCTATGATTAAGGCTTCAAGTTGAGAAACTTGAAGCCTTCTTTTTTGGTATTTTAGCAAGAGATACGCTTTAGCGTATTGTCTTGTTCTATGCCTCAAGCGGCTTAAAAGTCAGTGCTGCACCGTTTAAGCAGTGACGCAAACCTGTCGGCTCTGGACCATCATCGAAAATATGACCAAAGTGCCCACCGCAGCGACGACAGTGAACTTCTGTGCGGGTTGAGAAGAAGGAATTATCTTCCTTTGTCAGCACAGCATCATCGATATTGTCCCAAAAACTTGGCCAACCTGTACCGCTTTTATATTTGGTCTTGGATGAATAAACCGGCAGATCGCATCCTGCGCAATGGAATGTTCCTTCGCGGTTTTCATTAAGCAATGGATGGGTGAATGAGCGCTCGGTTGCTTCGTGGCGCAAGACTTTATATTGCATATCTTCTAAAATTGCTTTCCATTCTGCATCCGGCTTTGTGATTTCATATGCGAAATTTTCTCCCGCCTCTTGCGGCCACTCATTTTTTGAAGCATTGGCAAAACCCGAACGCGCTAAGAATGCACCCGCGCCCAAGCCAGTTGTGATGGTAAGAAATGTTCTACGGTTCATGTTTTTTCTCCTGTGGTCGTGACTTCATTCATTTATTGTGGATGTTGAAGTAACGTGAAAAGACGAAGTTTAGTTTCAATTGACGCCTTTATCTCAGAAGTGAAGATAAACTGATATAAAAGTGTTTGTGACCAAACCAAACGTTTTCATGACGCGATTGTGAGGAGAAAGTTATTGAGACTAACTAGTTGAAATATTTGAGTATTCAATTAACTTTCTTGATGCGTCACCGCAAGTCCGACGCATCAAGATTTGCTCAATTCGGTGTAGTTGGATTTTTCGAACCACACTTTAGCATTCACCTACCAGTGACCTGTATTGCCCATTGATGCCCAAGGTTCTGCTTTATCTAAAGGCGCCCCTTTTTGTAAAAACTCGATGGATTGATTGTCAGGGGTGCGAATAAACGCCATTCTGCCATCATGTGGCGGGCGATTGATCGTCACACCATTGGCCTGCAAATGCGCGCAAGTTTCATAGATATTATCAACTTCATAGGCCAAATGCCCGAAATAACGTGCCTCACCGAGTTCTTCAGGATCATAATTCCACGTGAGTTCAACGGGCGTATCCTCGCCACCGGGAGGGGCCAGCATGACAATGGTAAATCGTGCTTCTGGCTCATCATAACGTGCGGTTTCCTTAAAACCCAGCAATTCAAAAAATGCGATGGAGGCGTCTAAATCGCTGACCCTAAGCATTGTGTGTAGATATTTCATTGTCTCTCCCAAATCTGACATTGATTGCGTTGCTCGATTAAATTTCGAACATGATCACGCAACTAACATGTTAGTTTTAGGATGTCAATTTCCTACGTCTTGCGTTCAATCAGTAAGGGCCTTCTGAATAAATCGAATGAAAGCAAAGTCATTCTCAACCGTTTACGTCACAGTAAACTGTCCCATCATACCGCAATCTTCATGCTCCAATATATGGCAATGATACATATAGGGCGCGTGTTCTGGCGCTTCATAATCAAATTTGACGAGGACTTCAGACCAGCCATCCTCGACATGCACCATATCTTTCCATCCTTGCGCATATGCAGGAGGTTCGGCCCCTTGTTGACTTAAAATTCGGAAAGAACAGCCATGAATATGGAACGGATGAACGTCTTCGCCCACAGTCATGCGCCAAATCTCGGTATCCCCCTTGCGCACTTTCTGATCGATGCGCTCCATATTCATAGGCTGGCCATTAATACCCATCGCACCTTCGCCACAAATATTGCCCCATGCGAGCGCCAAAGCTGTGAAATCAGTATTGCCATCCATATTGAGTTCAAAGGATCGCGTAATTGTCGCCTGGCTGGGATCAGGCGCATCCATATTGGCCAATTTATCTGGCATGGTCGCATCAATACCCTGCTCGCCATTCTGGTTTAGTGTAAGCAATGTGGTCTGGTTGCCACCGCCAAATAACCCGCCCAAAAAGCCGAAGACCCCCTCGCCGCCGCCTAATTGAACTTGCAGATCATTGGTTTGCGTAGCGCCCATGTCTACGAGAATTTCATAACGTTCGCCAGGCGACATGACGATATTTTCAGCTGGAACTGTCGACGCTAAAAAACCACCATCAGATGCAATCACATTGATCGGTCCATTGGACATTGAAAGCGTCAAAAAACGGGCATTACAAGCATTTAGAATACGCAGACGCACCAAACCCTTTGGAACCGATTGCGCCACCGGTGCTATGGCACCATTGACCACCATCATATCGCCTAAAAAGCCCTCTTCGAAGACCTCACCCGTGAGCTCGTAGCTCATTTCATTTGCGGCATTGAAGGTTTTATCCTGCAAAATCAGCGTGAAATCATCAACGCCATAGGTCTTGGGAAGGTCCGCAGAAAGGCTGGCATCATCTTCAATGAGCATCACGCCGGCGAGCCCTTTATAGGTCTGTTGCGAAGTTTTTCCATGGGTATGAGAATGGAACCAGTTCATCGACGCATGCTGCACAATTGGCACATCCGGCGACCAGGTTTCCCCGACCTCAATTTCCTGATGCGGACCGCCATCAACATCACCAGGTATGTGCAAGCCATGCCAATGAAGCGTTGAGACATCATCTATCGCGTTTGTCACATCAAATGGCAATGTTTGCCCCTGCTTTACGCGAATGACAGCACCCAAATAATCATGATTGATCCCGAAGGTCTGGCTTTTGCCACCATTACCAAAATCATGCATAGAGGTTTGAAGCTTCAGTGAAATACGCTCTTCAATACCATCCAAAAAATCCATTATCGGTATTAACGGCAGAGGTCGCGCGGCGTTCTGCGCTATAGCCGTCTGGGCCCCCAGCCCACTCACTGCCCCACCGGCCGCCAATATGGTGCCAACACCCAAGGCGCTTGCTCCCGCCGTTTTTAAAAACTCACGTCTGTCCATATCCGAATCCAAACAACTTCATTTTATCAACCTTAGTTGACAATTAATCATCTATGACCACAATGTCAATCGTGATAATTGAAGTTCATGATTGAGAAAAAAGACGACGAATTCCTTGGTGTGAACATCAAGGGCTTGATGATGACCCTGCTCGCGAGTTGGAACGAGCAGATGGATCTTGCGCGTGAAAAAACGGAATTTGCTGACATTCGGCAATCAGATATGCGTGTTTTCGGCCAGTTACGTGGACGCACGGTGAAACTGTCTGTCATTCACAAAGAGATGGGGTTTTCTCGCCAGGCAGCGCAACAGGCTGTTGAACGTCTGGTGGAACGTGGCGTGCTGAGAGTAGAAATGGCTAAGGGCAATAAGCGCGATAAAATGGTTTCAGTCGCGGATAAAGGCCAGGAATTACGCACACTGGCCGCCCAGCAAATCCGTGAGATCGAAGAAAGCTGTGCAGAAATTGTCGGTGAAGATGGCAAAGAGAACTTGCGAATTTTGCTTTCCCAACTCATCAAAGGCAAGTAATCCATTGCTCAGCAGATCGCTTGTATAGTGCCTATTTAAACAATGATTCCCCCTTCCCGCTTGTAGAACACTCAGATGAAATCGCGCGTTTCTTTTCTTGACAATTATACGTTTTCGTATATCGTATATACGATACATGCACGGTTCGCAAATCTTGAAAAGCAAAGCCAAATACATGAGAGAATGCGACGGAGTATCCTCAACACACCGGACCTCAGATAGAGGGGACTTCTGCAATTCAACTGAGTTTTTGTTGTTTGTCGATCAGGCGGATTGCCAATATGTCCATGAAGCCGATCTTCTTCCGACCAGTCTTTATGGTGCGATCAGTGCTTGTGAAGACACCACCATTCAAATCATTCGCATAGATCATAGCAATTGGTGTGGAGAAGATGTAACGGAAGATATTGCGTCGGCTTGGCTTGATGTTCATGCACCAGAACTCACAACAGAACGTACCAAACCCGAGTTTGTCGCAGACAGCGATGCATGGCAACAATATCGCGAAAATTTCGAGTTAATCTACGGACGGCCAAAATAGCGTCATTTCAAATCTATGATTTACTACGATAAATCTGATAATTCTACCTATAGCTGCGTAAATCTACCAAGGTAACGTTACATCCATCCTTTTTGTAAGCGCTTGCAGAATTTTTAGTTTATTTGAACCAATTATCAAAAAAAGGTCTATTTCTTTCGAAATAGACCTTAATCCATAGGTTCTACGCAATAAACCTACTATCCAGCCTATTATTTGGCTGTTTTTGCCCTCTCCCGAATTTGATCTTTTCGTCAATTAATCGGAAAAAATTGCGATTGCGACCATGAGCAAACAGTCATCTTTTTTGCGTAACACACAGTATGATTACCCTATTTACGTGTATAAAGATAATTATAAATGGCGATACAAATGCTGTTTCCATGCATTTTCGTTATATTTGAAGAAAACTGGCACCAAAAATCGCCTTTTCACGCCAAAATCTGTCAAAACTGATTTAATTTTTCGAAAAAAACGTCGATTTTGCGCGCTTTACAACATTTCCATTGATCGGACAACGATCAGCGCGAGGCGGTATGATGAAAGCCAAAGCAAGGCATAAAAGCCCGCAAAGTCCGAATATCCAGTCCATCTCCACACCATTGCGCAGACATAGTCCGATCAATACCGGACCTATTCCCTGCCCCAGAGAAATCAAGAAAAAGGTGATGGCAAAGCCGATAGCAGGCGCCCAGTTAAAGATCCTCAGCGACCACATTCCCAAAAATGCAGTGGTAACGATGAAGCCAAGACCAAAGACAGCTGCAGATGCATATATCGCAAAATTGCTGGTGGCGATCATCGGAAGCGCACCAATAGAGATCGCAGTCACGACCATTAAAGCACAATAAGAAGCTCGCAATCCAAAATTCGACGTCAGCCAACCAGCCAAGAACCCAAATATTCCGGCTGTTCCCAAAATGCTCCAAAAAATAATCCGGGTGTTGTCTTCATTTCCTGCGTCATAGAGTAGATCAACAGCAAAAGTCCAATAGGCGCTACTTGCCAAACCATAACCCAATGCCACGGCAAATAATGGACGCGCTTTCACTGCATTTAAAGCTGTTCGAAAGCCATTGTCAGTTGACTTAACCGGGCTGTCCGACTTCTCATTTAAGATTTGATAGGATGACGGCTTTGTTGAGAAGAAATTCCAAAAACTGGCTAACAGCGCAAGGCCAGCAAAGATGATATAAGCAGTACGCCAGTCAAAGGCTGAGAACAATACAATGGGTCCGGCTAAAGCAACGCCAAACCCAGTGCCAGAATTGATCCACGCATAGATACGCTCCTGATTATGGATTTCTATGCGCCTGACAATGATTGCAGAAAAAGGTGGGTAGCTGAAGCCAGGAGAGGTTCCTGCGATGAAAATTGCGAATAATAAAGTTAAACCGCTATCACTGACCCCGACCAGCAGCATGCCAATCGATGCCATCATTCCGCCCAAAACGATTGGAACCCGCGGCCCGTAGCGTTGTGAAATCCATGCAGCGGCAAGTGTTGCGCATAAATATCCGACGTAAGAAGATCCGGCAATTAAACCCACCATATCTGGCGTTAAGGACAGTTCGCGGGAGATATCGGGTACAAATAAACCAAATCCATAGCGGGCCAGACCAAAAGTCACAGCGACTATAGCCAGACCTGCAAAAGTGAAATTGCGAGTTTGATGCAACAACAATTCTCCTTTCTGAGGCGATTGTTCCAATTTTTGGGTAAATGCCTCCTCCGTGAACTTAGAACTTTCGCTGATTTTCAGCATGTTATCTATTCCAATTCTAGTTTCGCACTGATATTTGAAACAATAACGTTTCGTCTTGCGTCAACGTCTCCTCCACAATTTTAAAGTGTTTATTGATTTCACGATATGCGCGATATTGTGAGAAATCAAACTTTAAACAATAGTTTGATACAAACAATTTTCGATTTCGATCGGCGTCTAGAAATTCTTCACACAGAATGGCTGCAAAGATAAATTCTCCATCGGAAGTTTGAACCGGCAAAAGATAAAATCGCCCCACAGAAATCGCACTATCTTTCACGGCTTGCTCAAATGCAATACGCGAAAACCTTTGCATCATAGGATTTCTATAAAACTGGGATATATTTAGCGCGCTGACATTGCTGTATAATTGCACCTCCGACAAAAGCATATCATCCTTGCGAGCGATGTGTTGCAGCCAGTTGGTAATTGTATATGGATCATCATTCCCCTCTTGAAATCCAAGCATAGTGATCAGCGCTGGCTCATCAGTTGCACCCAAATGCTCGTTTAAGGAGAAATCTTCAAATGAAGCGTTTACAAACTCGACAGGCGTTGCACTCAGAATTCTCTCAAATATGGGTCTCAAAGGTGCTTCAGAAGCAGGATTAATATCCACCGCTATATATCGAACAATGCTTACTCCTAAATCCAACAGTCTTTGCAGTATAAAACTTGTCTTAACTGGCTCAGGCCCAAGCTCAACGTAAACGAGTTCCCTGCCGTTTAAACGGCGTACAATTTTTTCAATCGAGGTTTCCAGTGCTGCTTTGAACGACACGCCTGACGGATCAATCTGACCTAGAGTTTCATTTGTTAGACCCTGCATATTTAACGACGCCATCGCATCAACAATTTCAGCTAAATAGTCGTGACTTTTGGTTGGCTCAATCACATCGTGATACTTATATTTATTGCTCTGGGTGATTATTTGATGCGCGGAAAACTCGGTGTGTGAATAAAGTGCTTTCTTCACATTCATTTCTAGAGTTTGGTTTTGATCAATCTCTTGATCAAATTGATGAATCATATCAAAATTTGTTGCGGTATTATTGTTGGTTATAAAATCTCTGTTTAAAAGCTTGTCACTCATATTTATTTCCTCGTTTTATACAACTTTGGGAAGACAATAAAAAACTAGGAGCTTGGGCCGTTAACTGAAAATTAGTATTTGCGACATGCCATCACAGAAATTTATGACGAGGTCGATAAAACAACCTTAAAGGGAACCAATCGTGATTTTTGCCGATAATATCGCGATTTAAGTGCATTTGACCACGTGATGCATACAGCAATAAATGTCGCAATATGTAAAATTTTATGAAGTTGTTTTGATTTAGGACAACAATCTCAGATCGTAATTCCGACTTAGATTTATGTTAACCAATCCGTAACGAATAGGAGTTGTGATCAGTAAAACACATATATTTCGAATTGCAATCACACCTTGCTCGATGCTATACTCGTTAAAGTAAGGAGGCTTGATCATGACAACCGGACGCTTAAGTATAGAATTGTTAGAAGCATTTGTTACTGTTGCGAAGACTGGGAATGTGACAAAAGCGGGTGATATTTTAAACCGAACCCAACCGTGCATTTCAACACAAATCAAGCGACTTGAAGAGCGCGTGGGCAAGCCGCTTATAAAGCGATCAGCGAGAACCATACATCTTACCCAAACTGGACGGATTTTGCTTGAGAATGCGCAAAACATTCTGCAATGCTATGAAACCACGCGCATGCGTCTATCGGTACCGGAACTCACTGGAGAGATTAGGATCGGTCTTCCTGAATGGTTTGCTACGGATAATTTGCAAACTGTGTTTTGTGATTTTGCCCGTGCCCACCCAAACGTAAACTTGGATATCACCATTGCTGATAGTGTTACCCTGCATAAAAAATTAAATGAGGGGGAAATTAGTATCGCGATCGCACTTTCCTCTGATCAGCGAGAAGAACCCCTCGATATTGTAGAAGAACCTCTTGTCTGGGTGGCCAGCCAAAAGGATATCATTGATGAAAAAGTCCCGCTCGTATTATTCGAACACCCGTGCCCGTTCCGCGAACTTGTCTTCAGTGCGCTTGCCGACATGGGTCGCCATTGGGAAGAGCGCCTGACCACAACATCAGTTGCGGTTGCTCAAGTTGCCGTTTCGTCGGGCGTAGGCATTTCAGCCTTCCCTGCGGGTGCAGTCCAACCTCACCATAAGATTTTGCGCGAATCTGATGGCTTTCCAAAACTGCCAACTATTAATTTGGGCGTTTACACGCCGTCAAAGGACCAATCGCAAACAATCAGCTATTTTGCCGATCACCTTAAAAGCTTCTTGTATGACAGTGTCATGCAGCCATCTGTTTTATCAGATCAATTGAGCCAGATGAACGGCGGTGAACTCCGCGTAGTGCAATAGCATTTTCGGACGTGATTTGCGGGAATTAAAGGATGGAAGCGTGATCGTCTCTCGCAGCTAGATTATCGCGCATTTTGCTGATTGTCCCTACAAGTCGTACAAGCTCATCCTCAGGTAAGCCGGTGTCCGCGACCACACATTTCGTAATGCCAGCCTGTTCGACTTGCAGCTCTTTTCCTTTTTCTGTCAAAGTAATGAGTACTTGACGCTTATCTTCTTTTCCTTTGCGGCGGATAATATGCCCCGATGCTTCTAGCCGCTTTAAGATTGGCGTCATGGTGTTGGTATCAGTCATCAATTTTTGACACAGCCACCCTACTGTCACCGCGCCATCACCGTCTGTCCCGTGCTGCCACAATGCGGACAGCGTGATATATTGCGGATACGTCAGTTCTATCTGGGCAAGATGCGGTGCATAGGCTTTATTGATCGCACTTGTCGCGGAATAAAGCGCAAAACAGATTAAATCCTCGACCATTTGAATCTCCTCAGATGACATATTCCAATCCGCTCTTGCATATCCGGCAACCAACTCGTTTGCGCCGGTTCATTATCCACAATGTCTATATATATCGCACACGATACAATTGACAAGAGCGTAGAAGTCCTATTTATATCGTGCACGATATAAATGATGAGGAGAACAATATGTCTTGGTTACCAACATTAATTACATCCAACGCAGAAGAAGGTTTCGAACTTGCCATAAAACTGTCACGGATGGGCGTTAAGAAGACCCAACCGGATGACGAAATTCGTGCAAAGCTGCGCCCAATATATGAAAATGATGCGAACAGCCTTACACATGTATCACATGTGATAGCGACGAATTTTCAAACTGTTGCAGCCGCCAATAATTATTGGCGATAATCCTTTCCGTCGGCGGAACAACACCAGTTTCATATCCCCTGCATACCCCCCGCAGTGTATTGTCTCTACAGCGATGTGGACATGGCTGGTGTCTGACGCTGGTGTCTGGCGGTTATTGTCTGGCGGCGGAACTTTGATCCATGGTCCTGATGTGCTGATTGCGCAACATAGCCATCTCAATCTGCACTGATATCATCCAATAAGCCTTGAGCTTTCAAAAGCGCCGCGCTAGCCTAAATCATCTTCGGGAATGGTCCCGTATGGAGTTTTTATGTCTGAGAATGTGGTTCGCCACTAGGTCTTAGCCTTTTTGCTGAGACTTGTTTGAATTCAAAACCAGCTATTGCAAATTGCTGCAAATAGCTTGCGTTTTGGTATGTTCAAATGGGAACGCGCATTGCGCCTTTGCCCAATTCTTAAGACGAAACATTGAATATCTCAAAATTAGAACAACGTGTTTTACACGTACTCGCGCAAGGTGGGTCGATCCATCATATCCGCGGGCAAAATCGAAAGATCAACAAAGTCACCTGCTATATACGCGAGGGCTATGTACTCTCAGACTGTACGCTTGACGTTTTCACGCGGCTTAAAAAGCGCCGCTTCATCAAATCGAAAAGCGGTGCGCCCTTTCAAGCAACGAAGCTTGGTTTAAGCGCCGTACTTTCACAATTGGACAATAGATCATGAATAAAAACATTAACTTACGCTCTGCACTGGGTGCTGATTTAGACGCGCTATCAAGCCTTGTCGAAAAAGTTGAACTCATGCCCGGCGACATGCTGGCGCAAAGCATGGCGCCTTATTTCGATACCCTGCCCGACAATGAAATCTGTGTCATTGCGGAATTGGACGACGAGATCATCGGTTTTTACTATGCTCGACAGGAAGAAATGGCACATAACGTTTGGAACATGCTGATTATCGCGGTTGATCGAGATAAACAAAGCCAGGGTGTGGGTCGCACATTGGTTGCACATCTGGAACAAACATTGCGTGAGCAAAAACAACGCCTCTTGATCATCGACACCTCAAGCGATGATCAATTTATCAAAACGCAAAAATTCTATCAGGATTTGGGCTATCAGCGTACCGCGATAATCCCTGATTTCTGGATAGATGGCGAAGATAAAATCACCTTTTACAAAAGGTTATAAATTTACGCGCACCCTTCGAGCCAAACATCATTGAAGTTGTTTGGCTCGCATTTTTCATGCACCAATTTGGTGATCCGTGCGACGCGTTCTTGAAGGGCTTCATCTGGCTCGGACAGCTTTAATTTCGATGGTGCAATCAACACCGCGACCATCGCATTAAACTCGCTTTCTTCAAGCGCAGCGACGCGCTTTTGGTAAATCAGATCCGCCGCATTATGGAAACCTGTGATCCAGCCATTGGGCCCGCGCCCCATTTCAGCCGTTGCTAAAAACAGGGCCACCTGCTCATGTTTGGTGAGCACACTATCGAGCCCCAAAGCAAAACCAGATTGACGGATTTTACCAATGCCGGGCGTGTAGTTTTTAAAGCCAAGGCGTTTGGCAAGCGATTGCGTGAGTGTGGTGATCCCTGCCCCTTTGGAGCTGAAATCAATGCCGTCATGTTCGTAAAAGCCCGGGTCCTGAACTTTTATCAGCGTATTCAGTTGCTGTGAGGTCAGGCTTTCAACGCCTTTGCCGCTATTGGTCAATTGCTCAGCCTGCAGCTTAAAACCGTCGGCCATCTGAACCGCGTCATACGAGCCCTTACCACCATAACCGAATATGGCGATAAGTAATGCCAATCCCGTTAAACCAATTCCATTGATTGCTTTGCCCATAATAGCCTCATACTTGATCTGAGGGGGCACGCTAACCAATGATCGTGGTCGCAACGCGATCAAATTTGGGCATAATTTAGGTGATTATGTGAAGGCTCACGCCACCGCGCGACTCTCTTCCACCAAAGCTGCGACATCAAGTGGACGATTGACGAGTTCCGGCACACCATCGGCGGTCATTTTCCATTCCTCGCGCGGTCGGTCGCGATAAAGTTCCAAGCCATTGCCGTCTGGATCATTGAGATAAACCGCTTCGCTGACACCATGGTCGGACGCGCCAATCAGCTCATATCCAGCGCTTTGTATCCGGTCAATCACTTGGCCTAGAGACGCACGATCAGGAAACACAAAGGCAATGTGATAAAGCCCCGTATGCCCTTTGGGCGGTGGGGTTCCGTTTTTGCTTTCCCATGTATTGAGACCCAAATGATGGTGGTAATCATCAAAAGACATGAAGGCAGCTTGCGAACCATAGCGCAGCATCAACCGCATGCCGATTACATCTTGATAGAACGCGATTGCGCGCTCGATATCTGCCACCATTAAATGCCCATGCCCAACATGCGCACCTTGAACGCCTTTGTTTTCTGACACTTTTTGCTCAAACATGGCATTCTCCTTTCTTGAGTTTTTTACTCTGCTTTAAATAGGAAGGAGAAATGCGAATTCAATAAGGGGGTGTTTCTCCCCGTTTTCCCTCGATCAAACCTCAAAACGCGTAGTTTTTGCAACAAAACATCAAACTTTCTGCGAGATCTATCAATTGTTGCGAATTGATTTTATCCCTGTCTTCGCATATGAAATCGATTACAGCTTCTTTCAAATCTAACGCCATCATTGTTGTCATCTTCTGCTTTCAGAGGTTCATTATGCTGTCTAGCGTATCTCAAACCATTTCCCAGTCGTGGAATGATCGTCTGTTGCGCATTGCGTTTTTGGCGATTTTGTTCATGGGAACTGTGATTGCATCCTTAGGGCCATTTCAGTCCGTAATCGGGATTGAGCAGCTCGGGTTTTCCAACACAGCCTATGCGGCGATTGTGTTCGCCGGGTCGGTTTTTTCTATATTGATATCGGTCTGCGTTGGAATTTGTTGCGATCAAACCGGGCGATATCGCGAAGTACTCCTTGTCTCCATTACATTGGGCATCTTTGCGGGCGCGGTGATGTGGTTTGTGCCGACCAAACTGGTTTTCGCCGTTGTCCATGCGGTTTTGATCCCATTGGGCGGCACGATTTTCACCCAAGCATTTGCCATGGCCAGCCTGGCCGCTAAGCGCAATAAAGCGCTCAACCGAGATATGTCGATGTCGATTGTCCGCGCGGGTTTTGCGGGTTCATTTGCCATCACACCGCCGATATGGGCGATTCTAATGTCAAAAGGCGTCGAGCTGTTAAGCGTTTATGCCTATGTCGCGGTTATACAAATTGCGATTTTGATCCTGGTTCTCACCTCTTGGCCAAAGAAACATCCCGAGCAAGATAGCGAAAAATCCGGCATCAGTTTTTTAGCCTCCGTTCGAGAATTGGCAAATATCTCCATTTTCATTCGGCTTTTGCTTGTTGCGGCGATGATTGGTGCCAATATGCTCTACAACATCATTTTGGGTTTGTTGGTGATCAATACCATGAACGGATCTGAATCCGATGTGGGTTGGTTTGCTGGCGGCGTTGCGCTGTTGGAAGTTCCAATCATGTTGTCGGGTGCCGTGTTCTTAAAGCATTTTACCCGCACACAATTGATGTTTATCGGCATGATCATTTATACCGCGTTTCTTATTGGTCTTGGTACTATCACCGAAATGACGTTTGCCTGGCTTCTCATCATCCCGGCCGGAATTGGTGCAGGGATTATTCTATCCATTCCGCTTGCTTATATTCAGGATCTCAAGGCTGATCGCCCGGGCGCCGGCTCATCGCTCATTTCGATTGCGCAGGTCATGGGCATGGTGATTGCATCGGGTGTATTTGCAGCCGGTTCCGCCGTGACGGATTATCAAGGCGTTGCTTATATTGGCGCAGTCATGGGATTTAGCGCTGCTCTTTGGCTGTTGTTGATAGATCAAAAAGCTGTTCAGAACCAACGTGAGAGCGATGAAAAGACCGCTTAACCGCATCATGATTATTGGTCAGCCGGGTTCTGGTAAATCGACACTTGCCAGAACGCTGGGTGACACCACTGGCCTGCCGGTTATGCATATCGATACCATCCATTGGATGCCCGGATGGCAAGAACGCCCGCATGCTGAGAAAACACGACTATGCGAAGAGGTTCATGCGCGCGAACAATGGATATTTGAAGGTGGGCATTCGATCACCTGGCCATCGCGCGTGGCGCGCGCGGATATGATCATTGCGCTTGATATACCATTGCGCATCAGAGCCTGGCGGGTCTTTTGGCGTATTATCAAACATTATGGTCAAACGAGACCGGATCTGCCACCCAATTGTCCAGAACGCTTTAATTGGGAGTTTATTATGTGGATCTGGAACACGCGCGACACTGCACGCAAAAATCTGATTGCGACCTTTAACCGAGCACCCGATGATAAGATCAAGCACCTTCTCACATCACCTTCGGAAGTACGCGCTTTTATTGCCGACATGAAAAAGGCCGCGACATAATCGCGGCCTCTTGATCTTTTAGTTTCGCGTATCGCTTATGCAGATAAACGCTGCTCTTCAGGTTCAGCAGAACCTACTGTTCTAAACTGCGATACCAATTGAGAGAGTGTCTCCGTTTCAGCAGACAGACGGTGCGTAACTGCATTTGTCTCTTCCACCATCGCGGCATTGCTTTGCGTGACCTGATCCATCTCGCTCACAGAACGATTGATATCTGTTAGACCAGCAGACTGTTCGGCCGAAGCACGTGCAATGGATTGAACATGCTCATCAATCTCATTCACTTCGATTGAAATCTGCTGGAGCGCTTCACCTGTTGCCTGCACCAGCGACACACCATTGGAAACTTCAACAACTGAATTTGTGATCAGGTCTTTAATTTCCTTCGCAGCATTTGCTGAGCGTTGAGCAAGTTCACGAACTTCCTGCGCAACAACCGCAAAACCTTTACCTGCTTCACCAGCACGCGCGGCCTCTACCCCGGCGTTCAATGCAAGTAAGTTTGTTTGGAAGGCGATATCATCAATCACCCCGATGATCTGTGAGATCTCTTCAGAGGCTGATTCAATGCGACCCATTGCTTCAACCGCATCTTTCACAACATCACCAGATTTATTGGTGCTTTCTTTCGCCTGCGAAGCTTTTGTGCGTGCTTCACTTGCGCGATCAGCAGATTCCTTCACTGTTGATGTGATCTCTTCAAGCGCTGCAGATGTTTGCTCAAGCGCAGCAGATTGTTGCTCAGTCCGCATCGCCAAGTCGTCAGCTGCACGGCGAAGCTCATGAGAATTATTACCGATCTCTGTTGTTGAATCGCTGATATCATTCAATGCTGCAGACAGTTTTGCAATCGAATGTCCAAAGTCATTCTTAAGCTGTTGGAATTCTTCGGCATATTCTGTTGAGATATTTTTCGACAAATCACCATCTGCAAGACGTTGCAACGCATTACCGAGAGACTGCACAACTGTTTGGACTTTCTCGGCATTTTGTTCTTTAGCTTTTTCGATTGCAATACGTGACGCTTTTGCACGCTCGCGTTCTTCGTCAGCTTCTTTTTCCATCTCGATTTTGCGCAACGCATTTTCTTTAAATGTCTGCAATGCGTCAGCCATAACGCCGAGCTCGGTTGTTTTACCAAGCTGCGAAATCTCAACATCGACATCGCCATTGGCCAATGCTTCCATCTCGTTCGATGTACCGCGAACAGCCGTTGAGATGGAACGAGCGATAAAGTAACCACCGATGGTCGCTAGAAGGAGAACCACAACCGAAATACTTGCCACAATGATCATTTCAGTTAAGAAACCACCAGAAACTTTGGCTGCACCAGCTTGAATGATCTTACCAGTTTCGATTTCAATTTCGCGAAGTTTCACGATGCGGTTTGTCGCAACAGCGAACCAGGTTTTGGCATCTAATTCGATATGCTCTTCACCAATTGATTCTTTCAACAGTGCATCACGATATGCATCCAATTGAGTAGTATCAATATCGGCTAGCATTGTTTTAAATTTGTCTTGATAACGGAGCGGCTGATTGTGAATGAAGTTATCAATCAAGGTCTCTTGCTTACCAATTGATTTTTCAAGTCTCACCAGCGCATCAGTTGAAACGGCGCTCGCGGCAATCAGACCGGCGACCAGACCGCGCTCTTGTCCAGCAAATTCTTTCGCTTCCGCCAGATCCAACATGGCAACTGTTTCAAGCGCCAGCTCAGCATTGTTGGCCATTTTCGATGCATGGAAACCAATTTCAATAATATGCGCGATGGTTTTAGAATACTGCTTCATTGCAGCACCTAAAGTTACGGAACCTGCATCAATTCGATTGCGATAATCGACAAACTCACCAATCTCAGCTTCGAGTTCGGCAAGTTCATCTGACATTTGTGTGGCTTCAACCTGTTTCACATGTTCCAAAACTTCATGGAGACGCGCTTTTTCCATATTTGTTGCTTTACGCGCATCTAAAAGAGCCTACTGCGGTACAGTTGCACCTGAGCCAATGAAGATAGCTGTTTGTCCGCGTTCAACTTGCAGATTATGCGTGAGCGCTGCTAATTCGTTGATTGTTTCAGATACATATCCAAGAAACACCATCGATTTATAGTTTCGATAGGCTTCCCATGTTGCAACTGCACCCAGAATAACCAGGCCGATCATCGGAATTAAAATTCCGAGCGCAACGCGTTTTGTTATTGTCAAATTATTGAGCATGATGGTCCCCGAAGAACTTATATCGCCATCATGGCTTTGCAAGAACGCGCATCATGCGCATACAATATTCATCAACATTATGAGAATATTGGTTAAAAAAACCTTATGAAATCAATGTAAATGCTAATATTTGTAGTTATTTTTAGGGTACTACAAATTGCGTACTTGCAAAACTTATCAATACAACCCTAAATTACTTTGTAGTAAAAAAGTATCAGTTTAATGGCAAAAATGTATTATTGAAATTTGGAAAAGTCTCATTTTCTAATAATGGGCTTCTTAATTCATCAAAGCATCTCTAAAATTTTTATTTCAATAATGTGCTCAGTTTGGAGCCCTTAACCAATACTGAGCACTTAAAAATTAAGCAGGCAAAGCACTTGCGTCGTAGTTTTCAAGGAATTCCTCACTTGGTGGAATAGGCTTAATAACATCGATCAATATGCCATTTGGATCTTGCGCTATGAAATGGCGCTGTCCAAATGCTTCGTCTCGCAGGGTTTTGACGATGTTTACTCCTGCGGCTTTTATTTTGTCATATTCAGCATCGACATCATCAATCTCGAAATTGAGAATAACGCCTGATGTCTTGCCCCTGCCCGCCGCGGGAATTGTTTCATGATCATGTTGAAGTATCGCGAGATTTACATGTTCATCTGTCTCTGATTGCAAATGGATGTACCAGTCGCTGTCAAATCGAGACACAAATCCAAAATGGGTTTCGTAGAATTCTGCGGTGCCCTCAACATCGTCTGTTTGAATAACTGGGTAATATTGCGTCAATTTCATAGCTTGCTCCTTTTCAATTTACATGCATAGTGTATGTAAGTGAAACAATTAACATACAGGCTGTATGTATGCAAGATAAAATCGTTGAAAGACGCAGCAATGCTGCGCGAACTGCTGAAACAACAGAGAAATTTCTATCAATCGCCCGCGCGCTCTTTGCTGAAAAAGGCTATGCGGATACCTCAACGCCAGAGATTGTGAAAGCTGCAGGCGTGACACGCGGCGCGCTCTATCATCACTTCGGTGATAAACAAGGTCTCTTTCGTGCGGTGATTGACCGTGAAGCGAAATTAGTGGCTGAGGAGATCAAAACCAATTCGATTGAGAGTGAAAATGCCAGCGACGCGTTACTGGACGGCTCCCTTGCCTATTTCGATGCCATGGCAACGGAAGGACGTGCTGAACTATTACTGATCGAGGGTCCTGCAGTCTTGGGTTTTGAGGCCATGGCTGAGATCGATCAAAATCATGGTGGCAATGAGTTGAAGATCGGCTTGGATATGGCTGTCAAACACGGGGCGCTTGCACCGATGCCGACACAAGAAATGGCGGATATATTATCAGCTTCATTTGATCGCGCTGCTTTGGCTTCCGCAAAGTCACCTAACCAACGTGAAAACTATATCGACGCGTTCAAACATCTGTTCTTGGCTTTGTTTGATTATAAGCCAGAAAACAAATCCTAAGTTTGGAGAATTTAAATGCCAGCCTATGTTGTCGCTATGATGTCCATTCATGATCCAGAGCATTATAAAAACTATACGGATCGCACCCCGCCACTTGTGAAAAAATATGGCGGCAAGTTTTTAACGCGCGGGGAAAATATTACCTGTGTTGAAGGTGCAGATTATGACGGACGAATGGTCTTGCTCGAATTCCCATCAAAACAACATGTCGATGATTAGTATAATGATCCTGAATATCAGGAAGCCGTGCAATATCGCAAAGCCGCTTCCAAGATGAACATGTTACTGGTGCAAGAAGGTGGCATTGATACCGAAGCACCAGATCCAAAACTATAACATGATCTCAGCGAGATGAGCTAAACGCCCCTTTTTGCCAACCATAGCAATGTGCGGGCATAAAGCTTGTGAAAGCCCAAAAGCGCGTGGAATAAAAAGCCCTTTTCACCCTTCTCATTTCGCGGCAAAATCGCAGATCCGAAATACATATTGGTATGACCGTCATTTTGCTCTGACATCAGCCAGGTGCGGATTTGACCATCCCCCACTTTCATCAGAATTTGATTATCAGTTCTGTCTTCCACTTGCCAAACGGCAAAGTCATTTGACTGACCTGAGATCAACTCGTCGACGTTTTTTTCCGTGGTTTTCTTACCAGTTGTGAGCGCGATCAATATGCGTTCGAGCTTAAACACAGGTGATGTGAAAAACGCATGGGCATATTTTTCAAATGAAACGCTTTGATCAATTTGGGTTTTAAAACAGTCCGTATATGCATGTTCTACAAGGTTATATCGCCCTAACAATCCCTGCGCTGGAATTTCGCCCATTTGAATGCTCATCGTCATCTCCATTTGCAACCATATCTTTATATTTAGCAACGATTGTTGCCCATCCCCAGATGTCGAATTGACGCGTTTTTGAAACGTGACCCAAATGATTTTGTAACTGGCACTATCACGCGTTGGATTTGGCTCTATGATGACTATACAACGGAGGGAATGGGCGCATGCGAAAATTTGCCTTAGCTATTTATTTTATCGCAATCTTTCTGCAATCAGCGACCTATGGGCTGACATTTCTGCTGCCAAAGCTCTTTGCCGAATTTGGTGCAAATGAGAAGAATGTTGGCTTCATGCTTGCGCTCACGGCCATCTCAACGCTCATTTCAGTGTATTATTCAGGACACTTGTCCGACCTGCTTGGTCGCATGATGACATTGGGCGTGTCGAGCTTTTCACTGACATTGGCGCTTTATCTTTATTCAATCGCTGATTCCGCCGGTCTTACCCTCACAATTGCCAGCATATTAATCGGTTTCGGATGGGGACTCATGTATACGCTTGGGCCCGTGGTACTCACGCGATTATCCACCCCTGAATCCCGCGTTCAACTCTTCTCAGCTTATTCGGTTTTCCTCATGGGTGGATTTGGTCTCTCTCCGGTCTTTGCAGCCTATCTAGAAACGCTTGGATATGGTGTGAGAGATTCATTCTGGATCGTCGCAATCCTCTGCGTTATCAGCGGCTTAGCCTTTATCGCTCTCCGCGGGCCGATCAATGATATTGCGACCACACAAGCACCAGACAATCGTTCGAAACTCTCGATCCCGTCCGTCAGTTCAATTTTAACCTCGCGCGCATGGTTGCCGGTTATGATGGGAATGTTGGGTGCATCGGTGTTTGCTGGTATGAACAACTTTCAAACCGTGTTCGCCAAACGCGAAGGTCTCGCCTATGCCGATTTCTTTTTCTATTACACACTCACTGTCGTGATCGGGCGCATTTTTCTTGCCAGATTTTCTGGTGGTAAATCGCCTTATAACACAATTGCTTTGCTGCAATTTGTCATGGCGGCTAGCGTTGTGTTGTTTATCTATGTCAATGGAAGTCAGATGCTTTACATCGCAAGCGCCGTACTCTTTGGCATAGGATATGGTGTGTCCTACCCAATTCTGGCGGCCATGGCAGCCAATGACGCGCCTGACGAATTAATGCCGCAAACTATGCAACTCTTTTCGCTGTCCTATTTTATTGGAATTTTTGGTTTTCCACTCATTGCGGGCATCATGATTGTGGATGTTTCAATCCCCGCACTTTTGATATTGGTGGCAGCGCTCGCCTTTATCGAAGCCAGCATGGCTTTATCGAGGCACCTGCACAGGTTGAAATAGGACAAATAGCGACCAGCACAAATAACTTGTGCTGGTCGCCATCATCCATTGTTGCTCACGTTGGGGGCGTTAACTAAGCAACAATTTCAGATCCGGGTTTCATCTAATTGGAAACGACTACGGGGATAGTCATTGTTCCATCTCGGCCCAGATCAAGCTCAATTGCGAGGAACAATGAGCGGCGGTACTCTGGTGGTATTTGGATTGCTCGCGTACCACTTACTTCCAAACTCGCTTGATCGGCTAGGGATTGATCAATCGAACGCAACGCTACGCCATTGATACTAAGGGATTGAACATCGATCGTTTTGCCAGAGAAATTGGCGAGGTTAAGATCAAGCATGAGGTGATCATCAACCAAAGTTGTCGATGTCGTTGCGACCAGATGTTGGTGAACATCATCTTCGTGACTGAGTGCCTTAACTGTTGAGAGCGAGGTTACCAGTGCTATTAACACCATCAAATTTGCAACGATGAGCCAAACGGCTAGATATTGCTTAGTGGTATGGACGTAACTCATCTCATTGGCCCCAATATTTAATTTCGTGAGATAAATATCGCCTGCGAAATTGAGCTCACCATGAAGCAAATATGGAGAGAATGTGAAAAATAAGGAGTTTTACGTGTTTGAGACCCGTAGAAACCGCAGATTATAGATCTTTGACCAGGCGGATTGCGTCGTAAATCGCTGCATGTGTGTTGCGTGCGCTCACCGCATCGCCGATTCGAAACAGTTGAAAGGAGCCTTGTTCATTGCGTTTCACCAACTGCGGCTTTCCGGCAATTAACGCATCATGATCGACAGCACCAAGATTGGTCGATAAAGGCTTCAGCTCAAAATATAACTCGTCAAACGGCAATGTTCCGTAGTTCACGACGATCTGATCATATTCCTCGGTCTGAACGAGATCGCTATAATCAGTGCCAATCATCGCGTTGAGCTTGTTACCTGCTTTTTCCACGCCCAGCAAGCGTCTTGTAACTGTGAAGGTGACGTCTTTGTCCTGTAAAACACGCATATATGGCACGAGATTCATTGCCATAATTTCTGGTGCAAAGGTGCGATCGGGCGTCATAATTTCAACTTTCGAGCCGGCCAAGGCCGCAACTTCTGCTGCCTGCAATCCCGGATGATCACCCGATTCATCGTAAATCAGCACATTGTCCGCCGGTTTCACATCACCCGAAATTATGTCCCAAGACGTGACGACATTCTGCGCATCTTTTTTGCTTTCAAACAGCTCCGTATTGGGCAATCCACCAGTGGCGACAATCACAATATCCGGATTATGCGATTGGATAATTTCGACATCTGCCCATGTGTTGAAATGAAATTCAACGCCAAGCTTTTCGCATTGTGCCATGCGCCATTCGATGATGGAGATCATCTCGCGTCGTCGCGGGTTTAGAGCTGTCAAACGAATTTGTCCTCCAGCATCCGCTTGCGCCTCAAAAACCACCACTTTATGGCCCCGCTCTGCGCCGACACGTGCGGCTTCTAGCCCTGCGGGCCCTGCCCCAACCACCACCATGGTTTTTCTCGTTTCAGCTTTGGGAATATCATGTGGAATGGTAAGTTCTCGACCGGTTGCAGCATTATGGGTGCAAAGGGCTTCGCCGCCTTGGTAAATCCGATCAAGGCAATATGTGGCGCCTACACATGGCCGGATATCGTCCTCACGGCCTTCGACGATTTTACGCACAATATGCGGATCAGCCATATGGGCGCGTGTCATGCCCACCATATCAAGCAATCCGGATGCAACGGCATGGCGCGCGGTCGCAACATCGGGGATCCTCGCAGCATGAAATGTCGGCATGCCCGTTGCTTTTCGCACTTCGCCCGCAAAATCTAAATGCGGTGCGCTGGCCATTCCCTGCACGGGTATAACATCGGTCATCGCCGGATCGGTGTGAATGCGACCTCTGATCACATTGAGGAAATCAACTTTGCCTGTTGCGGCAAGTTTCTTGGATATTTCAAGCCCTTCTTGAGCTGTGATGCCACCTTTTTGCGCTTCATCGGCGGTATAGCGCATGCCGACAATAAATTCATCGCCAACACGCTTGCGAATGGCGTTGAGCACATCTAGCGGGAAGCGCAATCTGTTTTCCAAGGTATCCGCGCCATAAGACCCGCTCAAATCATTCGACAATGGCGACCAGAATTGGTCTAACAAATGACCATAGACTTGCAATTCAATGCCATCCATTCCGCCTGCTTTCATGCGCTCGGCAGCATCAGCAAAATCATTGATTATGCGCTCAATATCCCAATCCTCGATCAGTTTGGGAAATGCGCGATGGGCAGGTTCGCGATGCTTGGAGGATGAAACAGACGGCAGCCAATTGCCCTTATTCCAATTGGTTCTACGGCCTAAATGTGTGAGCTGGATCATCACCGCACAATCATGTTCGTGACAGGCATCCGTGAGATTTTTGATCCACGGCACGACCTCATCGCGATAGGCCAAGATATTATTAAACACTGGCGGACTATCCTTACTCACCGCTGCAGAGCCTGCCGTCATCGTGAGCGCCACACCGGCCTTCGCACGCTCTGAATGATAAGCGGCATAGCGTTCTTTCGGCATCCCATCTTCAGCATAAGCGGGTTCATGACTGGTCGTCATGATACGGTTTTTTAGCGTGAGATGTTTAAGCTGAAATGGCTGCAGCAGAGGATCTTTAGACATGGTTTTCCTTAATACCAGGCATCATCCATTGAGGATTTTTTACGCGCGATGAAGTCCTTGAGTTCTTCATCAATAGCAACATCGAGATAGGGTTTTTGATAATCGTTGAGCACTTGTTTCCAGCGTGTATTGGCACGGGTAGCCATATCAATTTCACCCTGCTCATCCCAGGTTTCCCAGGGCTGATTATCATCAAGTGCACTGTCATAATAGGCTGTTTTGTAATGCCGCATGGTATGTGCTGTTGAGAATAAATGTTCGCCCGGCCCCTGCTCCGCAAGCGCTTCAAATGCGAGCGTATCTTCATCGACTTTCAAACCATTGAGATAGGTATGAAGCGCACCGCAGACATCAGTGTCCATAACGAATTTCTCATATGACATTGAGAGCAATCCATCCAAAAATCCAGCGGAATGAAGGATGTAATTAGCACCGCCCTGCACGGCTGACATCATCGACATCATGGCTTGTTGCATGGCCTGCCCGTCAGGTAATTTTGACGTAGTAAAGTTCCCCGCACACCGCAATGGCAGCTTCAAGCGTCGCGCCAATTGCCCCATCACGAGTGAGCCCAATGCCGGTTCCGCTGTGCCAAATGTTGGCGAGCCAGACCGCAAAGCCATGGTGCTCAAAAACGCTGCTAAAACCGTTGGCGCACCGGGCCTGACAAGCTGTGTTAGCGCGCAAGACACCATGCTTTCCGCCAGTGCATGGGCTACCGATCCGGCCATTGTAAGTGGAGAAACCGCGCCGCCCAACAAAAATGGCAAATGAATAGACCCTTGATTGGCTGCTGCATAGGCGCGGATACCGGCACATGTGACACCGTCCATCACCAGTGGTGATGTGGTGTTAAAATTGCCCATGATGACACAGTTTTTATCGGTAAATTCTTCACCAAACACAATGCGCGCCAGTGCAATAGAATCTTCGGCGCGCTCGGCGGCTGTAATAGAGCCCAAAAACGCTCTATCTGAATATTTGATATGGCTATAGACCATGTCCAAGTGCCGTTTATTGACAGCAATATCTGTGGGTTCACAAATGGTTCCGCCTGAATGATGCAGCCAGGGAGAGGATTGCGCGAGTTTGATGAAATTTTGGAAGTCTTCAATCGTGCCATAGCGCCGCCCCTTGTCCAAATCCATCACGAAAGGCGAGCCATAAGCAGGTGCGAGCACCACAGCATCGCCGCCAATTTCAACCGATTTTGCGGGGTTACGCGCATGCTGAGTAAATTGTGCTGGCGCGGTCTTTAAAATCTCGCGGATCATGCCGGGTTCGAATTTAATATTCCAGCTTTTGTCAGTCAGTTTTGTGACATTGCCACCAGCTTTGCGGAACAGTTCAACCGCTTCGATATCTTCCCAAAACTCGATGCCAATTTCGGCGAGGATGCGATCGGTCGTCGCCTCTATTTTAACGAGGCTCTCCTCCCCCACAAGATCATAAGTCGGGATATTTCGGATGATATAAGGCACTTCAAGATGCGGGTTTTGCCCCGCTTCAGAAGATCGTTTTTCGCGCCCGCCACGCTTGCGGGATCGCCTTTTTGTTTGCGTTAAATCATCCATGTTAGTCTCCCAGCTAACGTCGATCATAAGCCCATCATGAGCTGACTTGACATGAGTGTCATAAATATTGACATAAGTGTCAAGTCATAATATGTCAGGCTATGAATGTCGAAAATGTATCGCGCTTGCGTGGGTCAGAAGATATCTGGCTCAATGCTGCTTTTGAGATGCTTCGCGAGAATGGCGTTGAGGCTGTTAAAGTCATGCCCTTGGCGAAAAAACTTGGGCTGACGCGCACCAGTTTTTATTGGCATTTTACAGATCGCGACGCGCTTTTAGAGGCGATGATCCAGGGTTGGGAACGCAAGAATACCGGCAATTTGGTCAAGCAAACCAAAGGCTTTGCCGAAACCATCAATGAGGCGATGTTCAACGTCTTTGATTGCTGGCTTGATGAGAACTTATTCGACGCGCGTTTGGATTTGGCAATCCGCAATTGGGCACGCAATAATGAGGCACTTCAAGAAAGATTAGATCTCGCGGATGCGGCTCGTGGACAAGCCCTTTATGAGATGTTCAAGAAGTTTGATTATGACGATGCAGAAGCCAAAGCACGCAGCATGACCGTGATCTATACCCAGATCGGATATATCTCGATGGATATTCGCGAAAATCTTGAGGGTCGAGTCTCTCGAATGCCGGATTATATCGCAGTATTTACCGGCAAAATGCCCTCACCCTCTGAATTTGAACGCTTTAAGGCACGCCATCGCGCGATATTGGATCGCGGCTGATTTTAGCGCTCGAATTTAAGCTGTTTTTACCGGTTTGGATGCGTCGTCATCAGCGGTATATTCACGGCAATCCTTGGCCATACCCCATTTAATAGATAGATCGGAGAGTTGATTGAGAATATCTCTTAACTCCAAACCACGTTCGCTCAATGAATAGGAAACTTCTGGCGGGATTGTCGGTTTATAGGTGCGAATAACCAGCTCCGCATCTTCAAGTTTTCGCAGGCGTTCTGTTAGAACACGCGACGAAATTCCAGGTACAAGACGCTTTAATTCACCAAAACGCACTTTTTTATTATTGGCCAAGCGCCATAGGATGTAAGTGGTCCAAGGTCCTGATATTATTTGTAAAAGTTCGTCCATAGGACATGAAATTGGGGCTTCAGAAAACTTCATAACGACTATTCCTTACTTAGTTACTTTAAAATACCTACTTTTAAAAAATGATCAAGACTGTATTTGTAACACACCACACAACATAGGAACTCATTATGGAAAATCAAAAGAAAGTCTTCATTATCTACCACAGCGGATATGGGCATACGAAAGTCCAGGCAGAAGCGGTGCTATCTGGTGCCAGCTCAGTTGATGGCATTGATGCCGAGCTTATCGATGCCAAAGAAGCGGCAGGCGATCTTGATAAGATCGACCAAGCCGATGCGATCATCTTTGGCTCACCCACTTATAGGGCACCATTTCCGCTGAATTTAAGTCCTTCATGGATGCCTCTTCCTCGAAATGGATGGCGCAAAGCTGGAAGAACAAAATTGCAGGTGGTTTTACCAATTCATCCAGCCAATCAGGTGATAAAACAGGCACATTGCAAGCATTATCCGTATTTGCCGCCCAGCATAGCATGATCTGGGTGGGTCTTGATCTGCCACCTGGCAATAATTCATCGCAAGGTTCTGAGGACAATCTCAATCGTATGGGCGCGAGTTTAGGTGCGATGGCGCAATCTTTGGCTGATCAAGGTCCGGAAATAACACCACCAGATGCGGACCAAAAAACAGCGCACTATTATGGTGCGCGCGTGGCAAAGGCTGCACTTCGTTGGGCGGCATAGAAACGAATTAAACACGCTTGGGATGACCACAAAGCCAAGCCAACGTCCGTGCCGATCCACAATAAGGCACGGGCGTTTAACTAACCATCATAGGCATAGCCAACACCGTAGACGGATCTGATCAACTCATCTTCACCAGTAAATGGTTTGAGTTTCTGGCGGATATTTTTGATATGGCTGTCCACTGTCCGGTCAAAGACCATGGCATCATCAGGAAACGCTAATTCTAGAAGCTGAGCGCGAGAGAAAACTCGTCCTGGCCGTTTGAACAAGATAAACAAAAGCCTGAACTCGCGACGGGTGAAATCAAGCTGCTCGCTACCAAAAAAGACCATCCAGTTATCTTCATTCATCTGCAAACCATCTGACGTAGCTTCCGAAGCCTTATCTGGTTCTGATACATGTCTTTTTGTGCGTCTGAGAATGGCTTTGACCCGCGCCACAACTTCCCGCGGCGACCATGGTTTGCAGATATAATCATCTGCGCCAAGTTCCAGACCAAGCAAACGATCGATTTCTTCAATGCGAGCGGTCTCCAATATGATGGGGACATCGCTTTTTGCGCGCACCTCGCGACAAATAGAAAGCCCATCTTTGCCCGGCAACATCACATCTAAGATGACCAGATCCGGCTCTTCCTTAAGGATCGTCTCAACTGCCGTGTGTCCGTTGGTTAAAACAGTTACGCGCATGTCGAGTTGAGATAAATAATCTTTCAGCACTTCGGCGAGTGCTTCTTCATCTTCGACAATGATGATGTGATCTTGTGCCATTTTATTTTTTTCGTTCCAAAGGTAATTTGATGATCATAGCAAGCCCGCCCAAAGGTGAAGGTTCTGCCGAAATTTGTCCATTATGCGCGTCAACGATCAGCTTACAAATCGATAATCCCAGACCTGAACCGCCGGAGATACGCGCACGCGATTGATCTTCACGATAGAAGCGATCAAAGAGCTTTTCACGCGCAGCCTCTGGCGGGCAATTGTTGCTGTCATCCAGACGGATCGTGACATGTTGATTGTCATCGGCCCGCACGCTCAACTTTATTGTACCTGGCGCATGCGTATAGCGTCGCGCATTTGTTATGAGATTATCCAGCAATTGCCCAATGCGCATGGCATCACAATCTGCCATCAAACCGTCTTGCAAATCTGTCTCCAAAGTAAGGCCTGCATCTTCGATGAGACCTTGCGCCTTTTGCGCAGCCTGCGCCGCCATATCCGATATATCCTCGCGGGTCCAATTGACGACGAGACGCCCTTCCCGCGCATTTGATAATTGACTGATATCTTTCACCAAAGCAGACAAACGGGTGACCGATTGATGCAAGGTACTCAACGTCTTCTCATCGGCTTTTCGAACGCCATCTTGCATTGCTTCGATCTCAGCGCGCAATACTGCAATCGGTGTTTGCAATTCATGACTTGTGTCTGACATCCATTGACGCTCAGCCTTTTCTTGCGCGCTTAATTGCGCGGCGAGCTTATTGAACTGTTCGACAAGATTGCCAAATTCATCTTCGCTGGTTTTCTCAAGCCGCAGGTCATATTTGCCCTGTGCCAAGGTGTTTGTCCCCGCCACCATACGATTAACCGGCTTAGTGAATTGCCGCGCCAAAAGATAAGCAGCAATTGCAGACAGCAGCAAAGCCATAACGAGCGTTAAACCTAAGACGCGCAATTGATCTTTTAAAAAAACAGCGTTGGATGCATTATCACTCACACCAGGCTTCACAATCGATATATAACCCAACAGCTGTCCCTCGTCATCGCGAATGGCGCGCAATCCGCTGTTTGAATAATCAAACCTGGCACCGACAATTAGCTGCAAGTCTTTATCAAGAACAGCAATTCGCTGCACAACGGACATCGGATCGCCGGGTCCAGGTCGTCGTGGAGGCCGGTTCGGATCACCATTACGACGCGGTGGTTGCGAACGCTCACCTTGGCGGGGTGGTCTGTTCTGCCCATTTGGACGTTCATTCGGTGGGACAGCGCGACGGGTAATTTCGCTTAACTGACGTCGCTTACCTCGCAGCTCTGGCCATCCTGGGTTTTGTGCATCATGGCGCGATGCCAATTCCTCAATCAGCGGATCAAAGCGATCAAGTTCAGCTTGCAAAATGTAATTGATAAATCCCGCACGCATAGAATATGTGACCAACACAGCAATGAAAATCACAACGGTAATCACCGTTATCATAATTGCAATGAAGAGCTTTTTTCCGATTGATAATTTTGACCACATTCTGCTCATTCTTTTTATAGTGCTAAACAAATGTGAAGCGAGGATGAAGCAAATTCTCGCGGATTTTCGCCGTTTTGACCGGAAATCTACCCATTTTACACATTTACTTCACATTTCCTGCAAACTCGCACCATGCTATTAAAAGATGATTGTTGTCATGGATGAGCGATGCCCCTTCGCAAATCAAAAGCGTAAATCAAGTTTGAAAGAGAGACGATCATGACATTTAAAACACCACCCCAGCCAATGCATGGTAAAATAAAAATTGCAGCACTTGCTTTTACGACAATTGCTTTTGGTGTTTTAAGTGCGCAGGCAAATGCGGCTTCCAATCAAGTCAGCATCACCGAAGCAAATGGTCAGCGCTGCATGACATCAAACGGCATTCCAGACCATCAAACTGGTCAGTTTCCGAACAGTGGAAACCCACATGCGATCTCCACTCAGAATACCAAACTATGCGTCGATGCGACCCCGGTTAAGGGTACGACAGCAAAAGATTTGCGCGGAACAATTGGCTTTGCGCTTAACGGCGTGATCATTCGCCCTGGCACCGCAGATTGGTATGATGCATCTTCTTCCCGCGGCCATTCCCGCGATCGTTCATCGGGCTGGAACCTCGATGGCGTTGGCGCAAGAGAAGCGCTGGGCCTCGATAGCAATAATGCCCATGTTGGTCCTGATGGTGAATACCATTATCACGCGCCATCTGATGGTATTTTAGAAGCCGCACAAGGGACTTTGATCGGATATGCCGCTGATGGCCACGAAATCCATTATGTGGGCCCGGGTGCCAATCCCAGCTGGCAACTTAAGTCCGGAACACGCCAAACTGCACCAGGTGGCACTTATGATGGGACGTATAATCAGGATTTCGAGTTTGTCGCAGGATCGGGCAATCTCGACCAGTGTAATGGCGGCATTTTAAACGGCAAATATGTTTATTTCGCCACAGACGCCTATCCGTTTTTCCCAAGATGCGCCTATGGCAATATATCATCTGATTTTTCACCAAAAGGTGGGCAACAGGCAACCCGACAGAACCGAAATGGTGACATCCCTCAAGCAAGGCAACGCGCTGGTAGAATGGACGAAAGGCGAAACAACCGCCAACAACAAGCCGGATTACGCGGCAATAATCGCCCAGGTGGCCAGCAAAATCGCGGCAATCGTCGTGGTCCACCAGAATTTGCACTTGCAGCTTGCCAAACAAAAGCTGTTGGCAATGCCTGTTCCATGACAACCCCGCGCGGTCAAGTTACTGGCCAATGCGTATTAACACGAGATCAACAAACAGCCTGCCGCCCTCAACGCCGCTAAACCATCGCACGGCGTTGGACCCGAAATTGGTCGTTAAGGCATTCTCGGCCCGTTTCTTACCAATCACGGAGGAGACTTCTACACACCTTAAGTGATGGCCAGCTATTTGTTGAAGGCCAAAGCAAAACCCCAGACCTCACATATTTTGCTTTGACCGATATGAACACCCAAATCCCCGCCGGATTTGGGTGTTTTTATGCCATATTCCCGCTTGATTTAATCTCTAATGGGTCTAAACTTCACAATTGTGTAGTGATTTGATCCAAAATCACGCTTTTTTCGACAATTAGTACAATGAAAAACAAAATCTTTTCGCTTTCGGCCCTCCTGCTTGGATCGGGCTTTTTGTTCTTTGCTGGTGGCTTGAACGGGCTCATCCTGCCTGTGCGTGGTGCAGCAGAAGGCTTTTCAGCCTTTAGTTTGGGCCTCTTGGGAACCGGTTGGGCCATCGGTTATATTGCCGGTTGCCTATATGTCCCGCGCCTTGTGACCAAGGTCGGACATGTCCGTTCTTTCAGCGTCATGGCCGCAGTTGCGTCCTTGTCTATTCTCCTCTCTGCGCTGATTGTCTTTCCAAGTTCATGGATCATCTTGCGCTCATTATCTGGATTTGCCTTTGCTGGTGCTGCGATGATCGTGGAAAGCTGGTTGACGAGCACCACCGAAGCCAAAGAACGCGGTTCTGTGTTTGGCACTTATACCATGATCAACTTGCTCGGCAGCACATTGGGGCAGTTATCCATTGCCACTAGCGGTGAACTGGGTCTGGAATTTTTCATCATTGGCGCGGTGTTTTATTCGCTCGCATTGTTGCCAACGGCGGTATCAGCATCATCAACGCCTGCCCCATTGTCAGAAGCAAAACTTGATCTAAAGGCTCTATGGCTCAATTCACCCATAGCGGTGGTCGCAGTTGTCTGTGTAGGTGTGTCCAACGGTGCATTTGGTACGCTGGGCGCAGTTTATGCAGGCGATATCGGTCTTTCAGTTGGCGCAATCTCTCTGTTTATGTCAGCTCCTATTCTCGCAGGCGCCTTATCACAAATCCCCGTCGGTTATGCTTCAGATCACATGGATCGGCGTTATGTGCTCATAATCGTCGGCGTTTTGGCGATCGTTGCAGATCTGATGTTCATTACGGTCGCCACCACAGACCCCACGATATTAATCATCAAAGCTGCGGGCTTTGGCGCGCTGATTTTTGTCATGTATCCGATCATCATTGCACACGCCAATGACCATGCAAAAGCTGGCTCTGCGTTACAAGTCACCAGCGGCTTATTGCTGCTTCAAGGTGTTGGCACAATCTCAGGACCGCTTGTGGCTGGTGGACTGATGTCGATTTACGGGCCGCAAGGTCTCTTCATTGTGGTCTTGATTGCGCATATCATTATCGTTGTTTATGCGATTTACCGGATGGCAAAACGTCGAGCTGTTGCAGCCGCTGACAAAGCGAGATTTATCCTGTCCAATCCTTTGCGTGGAAGTACACCTCAAACACCCGTACTGTCTGGTCGTTCAATGGAAAAGATATCTGCGTTCCTTGAAGAGAAAAATCGCACTGCAGAAAAAGATAAGGACGGAGAAGCATGATTATCAGGCTGCTTGATAATCAAGATGCGATGGTAACCAAGACCTTTCTCGATAAACACATAGAAGCCTCGTTGTTTTTGCGGTCAAATATGGAGAAAGCTGGTTTGGAAAACGACGGTGAACCCTTTCAAGGTGATTATTTAGGTGCATTCAGCGATGGTGAACTCGTCGGTGTGATCGCGCATTACTGCAATGGTACCGTCATGATGCAATCGCCGGATTTGGGTGCATTATCACAGCTCTATAGTGAACTTGTTTCAAATATGACGGGATCAGTGAAAGCCGTTGTGGGTGATGCGGACCAGGGCCAATATATCCTAAAACGTCTGGCAATCGCAGAAGAAAAATTTGCGTTAAACGCCACTGACAACTTGATGTCACTGGAATTAAAAAAGCTTTATATTCCGCATGCAGAGGACAATTCCCTTGCAATGGTCGATATTACAGAACGCCACTTTGAGATCCTAAAAGAGTGGACACGCGGCTATGAGATTGAAGCTCTTGGCACCCCAGATGATGACAAACTTGCCGAGAAGGTAATTGAAACTGCGAACAATCGTATAAATGGCGATCGATGTTGGATATTGGAAGCGAACGGTACTCCAGTAGCGCTTTCTGGGTTTAATGCGCAGCTTCCAGAAATCGTGCAGGTTGGCCCCGTTTGGACTCCGCCTGAACATAGAAATAAAGGCTATGCCCGCCATCTCGTTGCACGTACACTCGAGCATGCAAGAGCGCGTGGCGTTCAAAAGTCGATCCTATTTACGGATGTGCCCGCAGCCCAAAAAGCTTATGAAGCCATTGGTTATAGGGAGATTGGCAAGTTTCAACTGGCCTTGCTGAAAGAACCTATCTCTGACTTATCTGATCGATGAATAGCCTTACCAATCCATGGCGCGGCGCATTAGAAGGCCACATGGCGTAAACATCGATCATATCAAGCTGCCAATCCGGCAAGACATAGGCAACCTCTCCCGCTTCCACCCCGGGCTCAGAAATAAATTCCGGCACCATGGCCAATCCGCAATCAGCTTTTGCGAGTTGAAACAAAGCACGCGCGTCATTAGCCTTTAATCGTGCATCCGGTCGCAAAATAACTGGCTCCTGGGCCTCTTTGTAGAAGGTTGGTTTGATGTGCCGGACCGGAGACAATTCCAACCAATCCCAATTTGCCAAGTCAGCTGGTGTTGTTGGTTCTCCCCGCTCTGAGATATATGTCTGCGACGCAATCAGTCGTCGCGGCACCGAAAACAGCTTGCGTGATGAACCCGTTAGTTCTGGCCGAACGCCCATGCGTATGGCGATATCAAATCCACCTGCGATCAACTCCTTGCGCATATCGGTAAAGTCGATTGCCAATTCCACACCCGGATAATTATGCGAAAATTTCGCCACCAAATCCATGAAATGCGAGGTAGACAGCACCGAAGGCGCAGTGATCCGCAAAATCCCGCTCGGATTGCTGGACGTATTTGAAACCTCTTCCAATCCTTTTTCCGCTGCTTCAATCATTTGATGAGCGGAAGCTAAAAACTGCTCGCCTTCCGGCGTTAAAGCGATTTTGCGGGTGGATCTGTATAGCAACGCACATCCTAAATGCTCTTCCAATTGCGAGATGTGATGGCTGACCACCGAAGGGGACAAGCATAGCTCCTGCGCGGCACCTCTGAATGATCCATGGTCCACCGTTTTGGCAAAGATCGCAATCTGACGAAGTTTATCAAGCATTATGTAAATTTTCCGAACAGTTACTTTTAATAATACTATTTTATCGATGAATTGGGAAATGTCTATAACCAAGATCGAGCAACCACAATTCTTAAACGCTCCCAAACCACAACGATCTTGGAGGATCAAACATGAAGAATAATAGAATTATTGCGGCGATTATTTCGCTGTTTATGGCATTTTCAACTGGCAGCGCTTTGGCCGATGACAAAGCATCTGTCCAGGCTTTTTACGATTTTTGAGTAATCCAGCTTCTGAAAAACACGCAGCTGCTTTTATGGCAAACACATCAGAAAACTGGGAAAGCATTGGTGACTATTCCGGCAAATCCAAAAACCGTGATGGCTTTACAGCGCAAATCGGCGGCTTTGGTAAATTGATCCCAGATCTGAACTGGGCTGTTGAAGAAATGTTGCAAGATGGCAATCGCTTTGTAGTGCGCAGCCGTGCGACAGGCACACCTGTTGGCCCAATGTTTGGTGTTGACGGTCAAGGCCGTGGATTTGATATCCTTGCGATTGATATCCACACCGTTGAAGACGGCAAAATCGTCCGTTCATATCATGTCGAAGACTGGTCAACAGCGCTTCGTCAACTTTCTGGCAAATAAAACGAAAACAAGCGGTTCCCAGTGGACCGCTTGTTCTCTCAATAGCAGATAATTGAAAGGACCCAATATGAACAGACGAACAATGATGAAAGCCTCGCTCGGCACTGCGCTTGCAGTGATTGTTGCCAAATCTGTCCATGCCAGTGACATGGATGATGAGAGCCAGGCGACATTTGACACGGTTATGGCATTTATGGGTGCCATGGGCGCAGGAAAAATGGATGATATGTCGGCGCTGATGGCCGATGATATGGTTTGGCAGAATGAGGGTGACAACACCCTGCCCTGGATCGGCACCTGGGGAGGCAAAGAAGCAATATTTGGTTTCTTGGGAGATTTTTCTCAAAATCTTACCGTGACTCATTGGCAGAATGAAGATGCATTTGCCAAAGGTGACACTGTTGCGGTCTTCGGGAAAATGAAAACAAAAGCAAATAAATCAGGCGTAGAAACTAATGAATTTACCTTCGCGCTACGTGCCAAGGCTAAAGATGGAAAAGTTTTGCTTTGGAACTGGTTTGAAGACACGTTCGCAGTGAGCAATGCCTATCACGGCCGATAAAACAGAGCTGCTGCACTTATTAAATTATTCTGTTGCGGGGTTCGCCCCGCAGCATCCGTTAAAACACGAAGTTCATCACCGTCAGCGAGACGATGAGGAATAGTATCGTCATGATGCCGCCGCTTTTAACGAAATCAATCACCCGATAACCCGCAGGGCCCATGATCAAAGCATTGACCTGATGTGTGGGAATGAGGAATGAATTGGAAGTTGAGATTGCTACCGTCAGCGCAAAGATGGCAGGATCACCACCCGCAGCCACAGCAATCGATACCGCGAGCGGCACCAACAAAACCGTTGCACCAACATTTGACATGATCAGCGTAAAGATGGTTGCCAGTACAGCAATGCCCGCTTGCAACGCCCATAAAGGCCAGCCATTTAACAAATGCAAGATCTGATCGGCAATCCAGGTCGCGGTACCAGTTGATTGCACCGCCTGCCCCAAGGGAATGAGGCTGGCGAGCAGAAAGACCGTACTCCAACTAATGGCGTGATAGGCTTCATCAATATCAATCACCTTGGTGACAATCATCCCCGCTGCACCTGCCAAGAGGCACAAAGACAATCTGATATCCGTGAAGAGGATCAGCCCCAGTGCGATGACAAAAAATAACAGCGCCCAGCCGAGCTTGGAGGGTCTTAATTCTTCGCGGGGGAAATCACTGGTCACCACCACAAAATCGCGGTCACGTGTGAGCCTTGTCAGTGATTGCCAAGTCACATGAATAACCAGCGTGTCACCGGCCTGGAAAGGCACCTCGCCGACGCGTGTAGATTCATGATCTTCGGTTTGCACATAAGATAGCGTTTCGCCGCTGCGATGCACACCCAAAAGGCTGGCGCCATAGGTGGTGCGAAACACCAAATCATGGGCGCATTTGCCAATGACTTTGGACCCTGGTGGAATAACCATTTCCGCAACACCGGAAACTGTTGGCGCATAATCTTCTGCAAAGATATCCAGACCGTTGTGATTGATAAAACCTTCATCTTCAATCATCTGTTCAATGACTTCACGGCGGCCCAAAACTGCAATGCGACATGGTGTCGTGATCGGTGTTTGAATGACCGGCGCAAACCAGCGTTTGCCGCGATAAGCAGTGCCGATGATATACATGTGATATTTACTCATCATGTCATCAATCGTCTGCCCTTCCACACGGTGGCCAGCTGGAATGGTGATCTCGAAAATATCGGTGTTCAGCCCGTAAAGTGACTTCACATATTCTTTCAAAGATTGCCCGCTGGTACCGTCTTTACGATCGCCCTTAAAGGGCAAGATCCAGCGACCAAAGATCATGAAATAAACAATACCAGTGATCACCAGGCTGACGCCAATTGGCGTAACAGAAAAGAGATCAAAGGTTTGCATTTGCGCATCATCTGGCAAGGCTTCATTGGCACCGATGATCAAATCATTGAGCAAAATAAGCGGCGATGATCCCACCATGGTCATGGTGCCACCTAAAATGGCGCAAAAGCCCATGGGCATTAACAGACGGCTCAAGGGGATTTCTGTGCGTACTGATATGCGGCTGACCACGGGCAGAAACAAAGCCGCTGCGCCAACATTTTGCATGAAAGAGGAAATCACACCCACAGTGCCGGATATGATCGGAATAATCCGCGCTTCTGTTGTGCCACCGCGTCTTAAAATCGTGGCGGCGACCTTGCTCATGATGCCGGTTTTATCAAGCCCTGCACCAATGATCATCACCGCGACAATGGATATAACCGCGTTAGACGCAAAGCCGTCAAAGAGGTGGTTCACGTCAGCAAGGGTTTGAAGTTCGGGGATTTGACTGAGCAGTCCTAAGATCACCATCACAATGATGGCGGCGAGATCAATCCTGATAATTTCAGAAACAAACAAAATGACGGTAAATGCCAGAAGACCTAAAACAACGGCCATTTCCAGCGTAAATGCTACTTGATCCAACTAAAAAACTCTCCCTCGGCCCAACTATCACTTAAATTCAAAAATCTTGCAAGGTTTTGTAAAAATTGTGAGATTTTCGTGTGGAGAATGCAAAATAGTTCTCATTTTTTGCAATTTCTGTCCGAAATTCGCGCATTTATCTAAGTGACCGGATCATTTCGCATCATAAACGAAAAGTTCATGTGCAAAATCGAATCTCCTTTGCTAAATTCAATGCAGTTCTGGTTTGCACCAAAATGGGGAAAGCTCAAACGTGCTCGCGAATAAAGGTCAATATCAACGCCATCGCATTAATCGTTCGCTCAACCATATTCGCGACCATCTCACCGGGCATTTAAACTTAGATCAGTTGGCCGATGCAGCCTGTTTATCCGAATATCATTTTATCCGCGTGTTTCATCAGCATTTGGGAGAAACTCCCAATCAGTTTATCTCTCGCCGTCGATTGGAATGCGCCACAGCCAAATTGGTATTCAAGCCCGATAGTTCCATTACAGATATTGCGCTTGATAGCGGGTTTTCAGGTTCTGACGTGTTCGCACGTGCATTCCGGGCCAAATATCGTCGTGCACCCAGATCGATCAAAAATGCTGATGTGTCGATCTTTGAAGAACTCGGAAAAGGCTGCGCCCAAAAATATGAAATCTTTAAACCCGGTCATGAGGTTCTGCCGATCGAGAGCAGTTCATTATCGGTCAATATTGAATTTAGACCAGCTTATTATGTGTGTTACTTGCGCCATATCGGCTCCTTTGGCGATTCAGGAAATAGCATTACCAACACGTTCACCAAGCTACAGGATTGGGCGCGTCATCGAGAACTTTTAAAGTCCACATCGTCTTTTATTGGCATATCCCATAACGATAGCAATGCAACGCCAGCGGGCCGATGTATCTATGATGCTGGCATGGTGATGGATGACGAGATTGCCGAGGATGATTTGGTTAGCGTGCAACTGGTGCCTGGAGGATATTACGCCATATTAGATGTCAAATGCATACCGCAAATGCTTAACCGATATTGGGACTGGTTTTTGGGGGACTGGTTCTCACAATCCAATTTAAAACGGCGCAAAGGGATCTATTATGAATATTTCCCACAATCAGGATCCCTGACCGTGAAGGCAATATATGGTGCACAATTATGCGCACCCATCGAAAATCCTAATCCCCCGCTTTAAAACCGCAATATTTGTCAATTATTCCAATCTCACCTTCCCTACACATCCAATTCTAAACATTTTTGATCAGCTAGATTCTGGTCAGCTAATAGGAGAGGAATTGGGATGTTTAAGATTGGTAAGTTGGGGGTCTTTTCGGGTGGTGTTTTGGGAGCTGCACTTTTTGCAAGCAGCGCCATGGCAGATAAGATCTATGTGCTGGATGAAGCGCATACGGAAGTGCGGTTTGCCTGGAGCCATTCGGGTGTTTCCATTCAAACCGGCGAATTTACCAAAACCAATGGTACGTTAAATCTTGATCTCGATAATGTTGAAAATTCAAGCATTGATGTGACGATCGATGCGACCAGCGTATCCTCAGGCGTTGAGATATTTGATGGACATTTAAACAGTGCGAGCTGGCTGCATACATCGAAATATCCGACCATCACATTTAAAAGCACGAAAATCGAACGCACCGGCGAAGAAACTGCCAATGTCACGGGTGATCTTACCCTTCATGGGGTTACCAAATCCGTGACGTTAGACACAAAACTCACCCATATGGGGCGACATCCGGTTGGAGACTTTTTATCCTATTATCAAGGTGATTGGATTGCCTTTAGCGCCACAACTGAAATTCTGCACCAAGCCTTTCGCGTCGGAAGCTATTCCACCGGACCGATTAAGATCTCCATCGTCTCGGAAATGAAGCATAAGCCAGAGTGATGTTGGTTAGACATGTTACCGTACAGCCGTAACCTTCCCGCGCCGACAGCTTTTCCTGCTTGAATAGACATCACGAGGTGGCGAAGCGGCGATGAGATCTTTGAGCTTTGCCCCCTCTTTGATCTCGCCGCCAAGGCCGATAAAGAGTTCTGAGATCAACCATTCGCCGCGAATGCGTTTGCAATCGATGAACACTTTGTCAGATGCGCCTTTGCCGAAGGATTGATCAAAGGCTTTATAAATCTGATTATTGGACAAGACCTTGCCGATATTATTTTTGAACAATTGCCCCACTTTGGAAGCGTTTAATTGATCAAGGACTAAGATTGTATCGCGATAATATTCGGTAGCATCCGAGCCTTGATCATCGCCCGCATTATATTTCTCATAACAGGTGCCATGTTTGGTCCATTCGTGACGATGTAAAAATCCTGATTGAAAACCTGGCATTTTGGTTTGCAAGGCCTTTCGCAGATCAGAGGGAATATTGATAGAAGCAACGGGCTTGCGGCGTTCATTGCATTTGAGCGGCCTTTTCTGATCGCAATAACAGGGATAAAGCGCATCATCATCTAAATCATTTGGCCAAAGTCCGTGGATGGAGAACTGGCTTGCATAGATATCAAACTTGGAGAGGCTCTTACATTCCGTTGCGCGCTGACCAGCACCGGTTAGGCAAAAGGTTGGCAACCAGGATGCTGCCATTAAGTTTTCAATGGAATTGATCTCAATGCCTTGCAGAGATTTCGAGGCCACGTTTTTCGCAGCTTTGTTTTGATCACGTGTCTGAGCGGCATTTTTCTCTTCAGCGCTTAACGGTTTAAGCGTCAAAACACGGTTCGCGTCATCTAACGCCGCCTCACCGCATTCTACGCCGATCCAACGTTTGGTGGTTTCTGGCGCACCTGGAATATTGATGAGAAAATGGCTGGGTTCGGATTTATTGATCGCCAAAAGGTCATAAATCTCTCCAATTTCGAGCGTGATATTGCCAGGATTACCGGAATTTAGTTTGCGTGTCGCTTCGCAGGATTTCTGTGCTTCAAAAAGACCTGTGACGGTCTCGCTTGCGTGAAGATGACTGTTCATTGTGACTAAAATAGCGATGCACATCGCCGATAATTTCAATTTTGCCACGTTTCTATCCTTTGAAACTTTTTGCCATCTATTTCGTTAGTAACATTGAAAAACAATGAATTGAATGAAAAATCGCACGCTTGAAACATCTTGAATTACGCAATCACACGTAATCTCACGTTTTTGTGCAAATACGTTAATTTCAATTTTTTAAGCCCATGCCTATATTGGCCTTAACGAGGAACACATTCGAGGAATATCTGAATGAGCTTTACATCATCAACTGCAAAAGCAACTCTAGCAGCTTTAGCACTTTCAATCACAGCACTTTCTGGTCAATCGGCAACAGCCGAAACAAAATCAGCCTATTTCGCAGGCGGTTGTTTTTGGTGCATTGAAAAAGACTTTGAAAATGTTGATGGCGTGAAGGAAGTTGAGTCCGGCTATCAAGGCGGTGAACTTGAAAACCCAACTTATCGCAATCACCCAGGCTATATTGAAAGCGTGCGGATTGATTATGATCCGGCTGAAATCAACTATGCGCAGCTCTTGAAGATCTTCTTCCGCAGTGTTGATCCTACCGACGCTGGTGGTCAATTCTGTGATCGCGGCCATGCTTATACCACGGCTATTTTTGCCGGAAATGCTGAAGAAGCCAAACTGGCACAAGAGGCGAAAGATGAAGCTGGTGCAGCACTTGGTCAAGATATTGCAACTGTCATCCGCGGCAATGATAAATTCTGGAAATCAGAAGAATATCATCAGAATTATTACAAGAAAAATCCTGTTCGCTACAAATATTACCGTTTCCGTTGCGGACGCAATCAAACCGTCAACAAGCTCTGGGGCGACCAGGCTTATCTTGGCATCAAACAATAATTGGCGTTCGAATTGGGTGATATGATCCAAACATTTCATCACCCCGTAAGAATACTGGAAGCATGAACTGAACGACTAATAAACAGGACCACAACATGTTTAAATTTGTCACCACATCAGTGTTAAATGCGTATCGTAAATTTGAGTGCTTTGTGTCTGAGCTAACAGGCACCAATCAGCCACCGCGACTGGGTTATTTTAATGGCCGCAAAGCAGTGCCTGTTCGCATAAAATCCTATCCACGCAACCACATACGTCGATAGGACATAAAGATCTCCAGATTTCTGTAAGGTCCCCTCCCTTGCAGAAACCCCAGACGCGCAAGCCCAAGTATCCCCCCACTTGTTGCGCATTATGATCTGGGCAAATCAGACCAATGCTTCTAGCCGCCATTTAGAAGCATTGGTTTTTTCTTTGGTGAATTGGAAACTACTTCTCAGCTTCGGCCTTAAACGCCAGGTTCATCTCTTCTAAAATCGGCGGCACACCTTCCTGCATAAACCCTTTCATCAAGGGCAGCATCATGCCGTTAAACACTTCGGAATGTTTGAGCAGAGTACCGGTATCCGTTGGTGTGAGTTCAAATACTTTGTCATTGGTGAAGATGATGCCAGCACCCATGACGGCACGCCAGCGATAGGATTTGCCTTTATCAAACGAAATAATCTCCGGCGCATATTGCGGACCGACCTCACCGGGATTTTCGCCGCGCATGGTGACCGAGTGAACAGAACCAGGACTTGCAACGCCCGTCGAGGTATTAATGGCTGAATTAAAATCAGACCATTTTTTGATATCCGTCACCACGGCCCAGACTTTGTCGACAGGCGCGGCGATTTCGATCTCGCTTTCAATTTCCATCAGATTTTGTGACTGGGTGAAGAGATAAAACACGCCTACCGCCAAAATGAACAATATGGATAAGAAGAGTTTCTTGATCATGTTCGCACCTTAATCTTGCAGCTCTGCCAAAATATCAGCAATGACATTAAAGCCAGCGCCCCAACCATGGCCCATTTGATCAACCATGCCAGCAAAGCAGGCGATTTCAGCATCTGTCGCATTTAATGGCACTTGCGTGATGGTCACCTTGGTCTGCGCACCATCATCTTCAAACACAAATTTCGTATCAAATAGACGCGGCCAATCCGGCATCATCTGACTTGGTTGTGGTGTCCAATTTTGATCCGTTGATGCCAGCTCGAAATCAATATTGGTTTTGGGATCCACCTTGGTAAAGGTCATCAGCGAAAAATCTGACATGGGTGATCCATCTTTGCCCTTCATGCGCATTTCATTGCGCCAAACACCGCCGACCTTGAGATCAAATTCATGGATTACAGTTTCAACACCTGGTCCATACCAACGCGCTAAAAGCTCCGGATCGGTCCAGGCTTTCCAAACCAGATCAAGCGGCGCGTCAAAAACGCGTTCCATTGTAAATGTTGGTAATGATGTCATGAGTTACGCCCTACTCTTTTGTTTAGTCATTGTCGTTTTTCATATCTTCCAGAAGACCATCAAGCTGATCAAAGCTTCTGGCCCAGAATTTCTTATAAGCTTCAAGCCAGTCCGCAGCGATGGCCATATTCTCAGCTCTCAGTCGGGCCGGTCGTCGTTGTTGGTCGATATCGCGCTCAACAAGCCCCGCCCGCTCGAGAACTTTTAAGTGTTTTGAAACAGCTGGCTGACTCATCTCAAATGGTTGCGCAAGTTCTTGCACCGACGCTTCACCTTCGGTCAAACGCGATAAAATTGCGCGACGCGTCGGATCCGCAAGCGCTGAAAATATCGCATCCAAATTCGCCTGATGTGGCGGATTGTTTATATAACCAATCTGTTCCATAACTAAATGGTTATATAAATTTAGTAATGATGTCAACTACATCTTTAATAAGTATTGCATTCTTGACTCACTACTAAAAGGTGTATTATTTTCAATCTGGGAGAGAGATTGTGAAAAAAACATCGTTAAAATTCATGACTTTGCTGATCGGTTTGGCCTTTTCAACACTTGTGCCGAAACTGGCATTTGCGCAGGAGTGTCTTCCAAATGACATTAAGTTTGACTCATCTGCTGATGTTTATTTTTCAGAGTTTCGTGTCTCGCTAGATAGCTCGGATTGTCCAACTGATTTAAACGACCTTAGCGAACCGATTTCCCTTGAACGAGGACAACAAGCGCAGTTTTGGTTTCGGCTGCAGGGTTCAACAAACTATGCAAGGTCTTCGATTGCAAGAAACTCGTTCGTTGCCAGATATTTCCTAAAATCAGGGAATGGTTTTGCTCGATTTAGCGATATCGCCATAAGAGGCTTGAACAGGCAAAACGCTCTATCTGAAGCTAGAAACAATTCCGGTCGCTTCGATTGGCGATTTTGGATCAGAAAACAAGCATTTGTCCGCCCTGGGCATTATGCATTGGTGATTTATCAGGATGGCCGCCAGATCTGCTTAATAAAACCCGAAGCAGAACCAAAGTGTTCATTTGAATTCATGGTCACAGAATGAGTGATAAGAACAACGAAAATGGTGATGAAACGCCGACAAGCGAGACGGAGGAAACAACGGTTTCCAACTCCGCTACAAGCTCGGCTGATGCTCAATCTGAATTGATCGAAACTGAATTGATCGAAACTGAAATCACAAGCGTTGATCGCAAACGTTTATCGGAAGCTTGTGACAATGCGACCGAGTTGGTGGCCTATCTTTCATCGAAAGGAAACTTGCCTGAGACGATTACAACATCTGATTTTTTTAACATTCTGGCAAAAGCAAGAAATGAAAAATTGGATTCATCGGAAGAACCGATTTTTTGGAGCAATTATTCGCAATTGGCGACCCATGCCTTACCGGTGCAAATTGAAGCCCTAAAATTCCGCAATTACATGCTCGATCGTAATAAAGCGGATACACGCGAACGAGTGGAATATAAACGAAGTCTGTCTGATATATTCAGAATTCGTCTCATCAGTCTAACGAGCTTTTTCTTCACGTTGATATTTTTGTCTTACGTATCTTTAACCTCCTCATATCTTGCAACGAATATAGCTTTGACAAAAGAGCATCAGCTCATTGAAGCAAGAGTATTTACTGGAACGCGACTTGACGGGATAAACAAATCGAGCAAAAGCAATCCGCTTAATTTTGGTGATGACACAGGCTCGGAAAGCAATGAAACTGAAACATTCATTGGCCCGTCAGCGGATCAGGATGGTTTTCAAGCCATATTGAGTAATCTCAGCCAAGATGCCATTCGCGAAATTAAAGACCATATTGAATATAATTTAAGTGCACTGGAGTATCTGCAGCTTAAAACCGCATCTTTTGCACGTAGTACAAATAACCAATCTCCGGAGCAAATTCAGTTCTCAAGTGTTTTACTACACCGCGCACAAATTGAAGCGCATCAAGGGCTGATAAATCAGTTGATTTCATCTTATCTGCTACCTCTCTTCACGTCCCTTCTGGGTGTGACGGTTTTTATTCTCAGGCGTACCAGCGCAAGCCTAAATTCAGGTCAATATCGCCTCTACGAATCAAGCACCTATTCCTATCGTTTAACTTTGGGTGTGGTTGGCGGCATCGTCATCAGTTGGTTTTCAACTGCGGATACAACCGGTGTGGTTGCCTCGCTGACCCCGGCCGCACTTGCTTTTGTGGTCGGATACTCAATTGAAGTGCTTTACAATGTGCTCGATTCCATCGTGAAAGCGCTTGGCGCCTCTGATAAATAATCTCGTTTTATTTTTTCAGCAATTCACTTGCCTAGACAAGATCAATCGGCTAAACCCGCGCTTCCCTATTAATCCCTTACTGCTCCGAGGCGATTTATTAAAATGACTAAACATATGAAACCCCATGTTTTGGGGATAGATTTTGGCACGTCCAATTCAGCCGTTGGTTATGCGGTTGATGGCAAGCCCGAACTCATTGCCATTGAAGATGGCAAAGACACCCTCCCCACATCGATCTTTTTCGATAGCGCCGAACAAGAGCTTCGCTTTGGTCGTGCGGCTAACGCCTCACTGATCGGCCGCGATGAAGGGCGCTATATGCGCGCGCTTAAAAGCGTGCTTGGCACATCTTTAATGCATGAACGACGCTATATGTGGGGCAAGGTCATGACCTTCGTCGATGTGATTTCCTATTTCCTCAAAGAGGTTAAAACCCGAGCCGAAGCAACAACCGGTCAGGAATTCACCCATGCTTTATCAGGGCGCCCGGTTTATTTCCATTCTGAGAACGAAGAGAAAAATAACCGCGCGATTGAAGATCTAACGGCCTGTTATCTCGCAGCTGGGTTCGAACATGTTGATTTCATGTTTGAACCGGAAGCAGCGGCCATTGCCAATGGCGGCTTTTCAAATGGTGCATTGACTTTGATCGTAGATATTGGCGGCGGCACATCTGACTATTGCCTCTTTCGCGAGAGCACTGATGGTATTGAGGTGATCGCCTGTAACGGCGTGCGCGTTGGTGGAACGAACTTTGATCGTTCCTTATCAATTGACCATGTGATGCCGCATTTAGGCTACCAACAACTCATCCATCGCGAATGGGGCAAGGAAACCCTGCCTGCACCAAACCATATCTATCATGATCTGGCGACATGGGAGAAAATCCCGTCCCTCTACGCGCCAAAATCTCGTGAACTCGCAGAGAGTCTTGAAAAACTGGCATTAAAGCCGCATCCATTTTCGCGTCTCGTCACCGTTTTGGAGGAAGAACTCGGGCATGATATCGCTTTTGCGGTTGAAACCGGCAAGATTGAAACCAATACATCCAACCAAAGCGCGATTGATCTGGATTTCATTGAGAAAGACCTCAGTGCCGCACTCGATCGCGCGCAACTCGATAGTTCTTTACATCGACATACGGCAAAAATTGCGGATGCTGCTTTGGCGACGTTTGAAAGCACCAATTTAACCGCTGACCAAGTCGACAAGGTGATCTTTGTAGGTGGTTCAAGCCTCATGCAAAATATCGAACATGCGATTGCACCTCTATTTCCCAATGCTGAACTTAAATATTCCAACGCCTTTACCGCAATTATTGATGGGTTAGCGATCGCCAGTGAGCGATAGTCGAGCTTAAGTCGCTGCTTGCAAGTTTCGGGTGGCTGATCATCTCGATCGCAAATATCACTTTCTTTCAAAGAAGGAGATATTGCCATGGATTTCGAAATTAATGGGCTGCCAGTAGACGAATTTTCGCATTTGTTTGGATTAACCGATGAGGAACTTTCGCAGCATGGAGTGACGCGCCGCATTTGCGATGAAGCACCTGGCTATCCGGATCGCATTGAAATGCGTGACGCAGAACTTGGCGAAAGTCTTTTACTGCTCAATCACACCAGCATGGCTAAGAATTCCCCCTATCGCGCATCTCATGCGATCTATGTGCTTGAAAACGCGCAAAACACATATCACGCCAAGAACGAGATCCCGGACGTGATGTATCGCCGAATATTATCGCTGCGGGGATTTGATCAAGACGGCATGATTTTAGATGCATGTGTCGCGCAGGGTGATGACATCAGGCCTGCGATTTTGAAGCTGCTGACGGATGATCGTATCGTGCATATCGATGCGCATAATGCAGCGCAGGGGTGCTTTTCCGGAAGGATCACCCGTGCTTGATGGCAGGTTCCAAACTAGACGCGCTTAATATTCGCGGCCCTCTTGCTGCCAGATTTCCAGTGCCTTGGCACGACCGGGATATTTTCCCGCCTCAAAGCCAATGGTCTTACCCGTCGCGATTTTACCGAATATGCCAATCGCTTTCTTATGTGCGCCATCATAGATGAAGGCGCGCATCGCATCTTGATCTTCCCAAACAGTGATAGTGTGGTGGTATCCATTTTTGGAAAAAGCCAGTGCTTTTATATTCCCAACTGCATTTTGTGCTTGATTATATGCAGGTGCCGCATGACGCCAAAAGATAAAAAAGTGCCATGGATATAGCCATGTTCTTTTGATTTTTAATCCGGTGACGGAAATATACATTTTCGATCCAATTGGTGTTGCGTTTTGGTCTTTATACGCATTATCTGCTGCTGAAGATTTCCACAAGTTCGCCATCTTTTGTGAACTTTTGTTTCTACCATGTAAAGTATTGTAATTATTGATTTTTTTCGTTGATTAGGTATCTTTTCTCCTGTATTTTTGCCCATCAAAGGACAAAGATTATGAAGACATCATATATTTCAACAGCCCTCACATGGGCGATTCTAGCGCTGCCCGCCATGGGTCTAATGATTGGTTATTCCAATGGCTCAATCTCAGCGCATGACATGTTGCACCCCACCGGTGAATTTGCCGGACGGTTTTTGATCATTACCATGATGATCACGCCATTACGGATGCTGTTTCCAAAAGCAAAATGGCTCTTTTGGCTTTCAAAACGACGTAGATGGATTGGCGTGGCCTCCTTCGGTTATGCGGCGCTTCACACATGGTTTTACATCGTGGATAAAGGCGGCATATCACCAATGCTCGCTGAATTTACCGAACTTGGCATTTGGACCGGATGGGCGGCATTTGCGATCTTCATTCCGCTGGCAGTAACGAGCAATGACGCGTCACAGAAATGGTTGTTGGGCCGCTGGAAACAGGTGCAGAGATGGGTCTATCCAGCAGCTGTGCTCACACTGGTTCACTGGATATTCGTCCATAATGAGTTTGGACCAGCCCTTGTGCATTTTGCCCCACTGGCGGCGCTTGAAGGCTATCGCATCTGGAAGAATTATAGCGATCGCCCCACCAGCCCAGCTGTTAGTTAGAGGTTAGTTAGAACGCTAGACTAAAGCCCTTCTAACAAGACAAGCGTACATTTTGCGTTATTCTCCCGCAATGGACGCACAGGCGCGTAAGCTTCACTATTCATGAAGCTGCGCGCCTTTTCTATGTCTGGAAATTCAATGAGAACAATCCGCGTTGGCGACCATAAATCATTATCGATAATTTCCATGGCTCCACCGCGAGTTAAATATTTGCCGCCATAGCTTTCAGCAATGGGGCGCGCCAATGCCTTATACTCCTCATAAGCCTCTGGATTTTCAATTTGCGTGTCGACGAGTATATAAGCGGCCATGTGTGCGAATCCTTGTTTAAACGATGCGCCCGTTATCGCATATTTAGGCCAGCTGTTTAACTGCTGTTTTGCGCTTAAATAGATACCATCCAATCCAGAGCACAAGATATAATCCCAATGCCGCAAATATAGCTGGCTGCGGGCTTTCGGGCGAGCTGATGGAACCAGCATAAGACGCAATTCCAATATAGGGCACGGTGCCAATTGCAAAAAACAATCCATATTTAGCGACACCCATACGCGTAGCCCCAGCCATACAGGCGGTGACTTCAGGCAGAATGGGTAAGGCGCGCGATAACATGATCATTGCCGGTCCGCTCTTTGCGAATGCATTGACCAGATTTTCCCGTTCATTCTGGTCTTTAACGAGAAACGAAATGGCTTTTTCTCCCCAGCGAGAACTGATCGCATAGCCTGAAAATGCGGCACTGGTCATGCCAATAAACGCAGCCGCAAACCCCAATGGAAAGCCGAGGAAGAAGCCTGCGAGTATCGTGATTGTTAGCGTCGGCACGGCGACAAAAAGATCTAAAAATAACAATGCAATCACCGTTGTGACCACCCAAATTGGATCGACATTTTGTGCAGCTTCTAGCCAAGATTTGACATTTTCGACGGTGAGAATCCCCAATACACGACCCAAAATAAAGGTAGATGCGAAGATCACCGCCAGGATCAACATAACTTTGATAAGTGGTTTCATGATTAAGCTGCCTTCATGATTTTCGTTGCAAGAGTTGGTGACATACGCTGGATCACACGTAGGAGCTTTACCTTACCGATATTGATCTCAGCTTGATTGTTAGCGATGCCTGAGATGATGTGCTGTGCGACTTGATCGACAGGCAATTTTGCCCCGCCCCGCCCCTGAGGCATGCCTGTGTCAACAAGCGGCAAAAACGCTTGATTGACGGAAATATTGGTCTCTTCCAATTGATGGGCGAGCGATTTTGAAAAGATATTCAGCGCACCTTTTGTGGCGCAATAGACCGCCGAACTTGTTTTGGGCACCAATGCCAAACCGGAATTGATATTCACGATATTCGACGGCGTCTCTTTCAACAATAATGGCATGAGCAAATAAGTCAGCGCACAAATGGAGGTAAAATTGATATCTATTTCACGCTTGATGGTTTCATAACGAAAATCATCATCAATAAATTTGGGCGTGTGTTGCACCGCGGCGTTATTGATCAATATATCAATCTTAACACCACGCTTGACCAAAGCGTCTGCTGCGAGTTCAACAGATGCAAGATCAGCGAGATCAGCTTCATAAAGCTCGATATCTTGATACCTTTTGCGCAACGTATCTAATCCGCGCGATGGACGAGCTATCACACTGATCTTGTTATGCGCTTGCAGATGTTCGACAAGCGCAAGACCAAGGCCGGAAGCACCTCCTGTAATGACAATATGGGAATTTGTAAGTTTCATTTTCTAACCCTTAAACACTGGTTCAATCTCATTCTGTGGTTTAGGCTAGCGGTTAAAATGCGTTGAGGAATTAACCTGGGTTAAAAACCGTGAAATTATCTGAATTTATCGCTGCAAACGGCAAGCCAATGCGGAAAGACATGGGTGAATATGTGTTTACCCAAGGCGAAGAAGTATCATCGCTCTATCTCGTCAAAAGCGGTTTATTGAAGGCCTATTACCTCTCTGACGATGGGAAGGAAAATATCAAATCCTTCATATTGCCCGGCGATAATATTGGAAGTCTTATGGCAAGTTATGCTGGAAAAACCAGCACCTTCAGCCTGGTTTGCGTTAAACCCACGGAGTTGATCCAAGTTGAGTTTAAAGCACTTTATGAGGCGAGCCGGACCGATGCCGAACTCTCATCCGCAATTGTTGATTTTCTTCTTGCATTCGGCATGAAAAAAGAGATCCGCGAATATGAACTCTTGTGCCTGTCAGCGGAAGAGCGTTATCGCCGGCTTATTGAGAATACGCCTGAACTTTTTGATCATGTGACCCAAAATGACATCGCAAGATATTTGGGCATAACGCCTGTTGGCCTGAGCCGGATCAAAACGCGCATCAATAATTAATCTCAATTTTTCTCTTGCATTCACATCATTCTGCTCTATATGTTGACAAAAGCAATATATAAGATGTTTTAAGCAATATAGGTGTAATATGACAATTCATTCGCTCAAATCTCAGACGCTCGATGTTCGAAAGTTTAACCGCTTTCACACACGACTTGTGGGCGCATTGGATGAAGGATTGCTCAAATCAGATTTTTCGCTCGTGCAGGTGCGGCTGATGTATGAACTTAATCACAATGACAATTTGGCCGCTGCGGATCTGATGGAAATTCTCAAGCTGGATCGCGGTTATCTTAGCCGATTGATCGCTTCTTTGGAGGATAAAAACCTTATTCAAAAAACTCCGGATCCTAAAAATGGTAAGCGGCTTGTTTTATCTTTGACGGAAGAAGGCAAAAGCGTTGAGGATGGGCTTGAAGAGCTCTCCTCCAATCAAGTGGAAGATATTTTAACGCCATTATCTGAAACCCAGCGCCGCCAACTCATCCGCTCCATGGAAAACATCCAAAAGCTTTTGGGATCACCGGAAGCTGACCCCTCCTATATCCTTCGCGATCCAGAACCGGGCGATATGGGCTGGGTCATTCATCGCTATGCTGTGCTTTATACCGAAGAACAAAACTGGGATATCTCATTTGAAGGTGTGGTTGCTGAAATTGTTGCCGATTACTTAAAAAACTTTAATCCCAAACGAGAACGCTGCTGGATCGCAGAACATGCAGGACAGGTTGCCGGATCAATCTTTGTCACCGAGGGCGACGAAGAGACAGCAAAACTGCGATTGTTATATGTGGAACCAGAGGCGCGCGGTCTTGGGATTGGTTCACGGCTTGTTTCTGAATGCATCAAATTTGCACGACAGAAAAACTATAAACGTCTCACACTCTGGACCCATTCAATCCAAGAATCCGCGGGTAAAATCTATGCGGCAGCTGGATTCAAAGTGACGAATGAGACGGAGATGGATGTCTTTGGCGCCAAGCTTAAGCGCCAAAACTGGGAGCTGGAATTGTAAGCTCCACACCTAAAAACCCTGCCCTGTTAATGGTATTTTTCCTCTCGGCAACCATATATAACGAAGTTGATCAGTTAGAGTTGATTGCCAAAGGATTTTGCCTATGAACACCCCCAAATTTGACATTTCAAAGCCTGCCCTCGTCACGGGTGCAACAGGTTATATTGCGGGTTGGATTGTCAAAGGTCTGTTGGAACAAGGTGTAACTGTTCATGCTGCTGTGCGTGATCCTGAGAATACAGCGAAATATGCGCATCTGACTGCGCTTTGTGAAGATAATCCAGACCAATTAAAGTTTTTCAAAGCTGATCTTCTCGACGAAGGTACATTTGATGAAGCGATGACAGGCTGCGGGATTGTTTTTCACACCGCGTCACCCTTCACGTCCAAATTCAAAGACGCGCAGACCGAACTGGTGGATCCTGCGGTGAAAGGTACCCGCAATGTGCTTGAAAGCGCTAACCGGATAGAAAGCGTTCGCCGCGTCGTTGTCACATCCTCGTGCGCTGCGATCTATGGTGATGCGGCGGATTGTTTAGAGATGCCCAATGGCAAATTGACCGAAGAGATTTGGAATACATCTTCAAGCCTGACCCACCAGCCCTATTCCTATTCCAAAACCCAAGCTGAAACGGCAGCCTGGGACGTTGCAAATGCACAAAATCGCTGGTCCATGGTGACAATCAATCCGTCCTTAGTGATGGGTCCAGGCGTTACCTTACAACCCAATTCTGAAAGCGTGTCGATCCTCAAACAATTTGGTGACGGTACGATGAAACACGGCGTGCCGAAATTTGAAATTGGTATTGTGGATGTGCGTGATGTGGCAGATGCGCATTTGCGCGCGGGCTATATGGGAGAAGCAGAAGGACGTCATATCATCTGCGCAAAAACCATGACTATGCTGGAAATTGGTCAGGTGCTTGAAAGGAAATTCGGCAGCGAATGGCCCTTCCCGCAATCTACCGCACCCAAATGGCTGCTCTGGGTCTTTGGTCCGATTTTCAACAAAGCCTTTACCCGCGAAATGATTTCAAAAAATGTCGGTCATTCATGGCAGGCGGACAATACCAAATCCAAAGAAAAGCTTTCGATCAAATACCGAAATCCAGACACTGCAATTACCGATATGTTTGAACAAATGAACGATGCTGGGGTGTTTGAGAGGTAAACACGTCAATCAATTGTCAGATTTTTGCTGAAAAATCACAGACGGGTGGGATGGTTATCGGCGTATGCGCCCGCTAAGATCAATGCCGATCCGCAATATCAGAGAGCCCGCTCATGAAACTTCATCCTAAACTACAACCTATCCTGTTTGGTTTGATCTTGTCTGGCTTTATGTCAGCCTTGGTTTCGGGCGTTACGCTTTTGCGCACCACAGGTTTTGTTGATGGATTTGGGGGATATTGGCTCAATGCTTGGGTTTGGGCTTGGGCGGTCGCCTTCCCGTCAGTTCTGTTTTTCGCGCCAGTTGCGCGCCAAATTGTGGCGCGCATTTTTGCAAATCAATCTTGAATTGGCTGTTTGATTAGGCGTTTTTCATGCCTTTAAAATAGGCTGTGAAGGTCAGGATCACAGCGGATGCTGAGAAGAGCGTCATCACAGTACCCGGCATGAAATTCACATAGCCGCCCAAATCCATAAAGATGAAGTAGCCGATATCAGCCAAGCCGCCAACAAGCGCTGCGATAAAGATCGCCGCTGGTGAACGTTTCCAGATGTAATAGGCTGCAATTAATGTCACAGCGCCGATCCAAAAGAGGTTAAATCCGTGCTGATTGATAATCGCATCCATCGCCGCAGGATAATCACCCACAAGTGTTGCCGGATCCACCGCATCAGCTATACCGCCAATAGCAGCAGCACCTGAATTGGAGATGGTCAACACACCAGCCAACATATGAACGAGACCCCAAATGACCCAAAGGACGGCGGAAATTTTTAAGAATAACCCTATTGTTTTGTCAGACATGTGACGTCTCCTAATATGCGGCTAGCTCGGATAATGGCTAGCTAGCGAGTTTTACATTTGCGTAATGGGCGTCGACCAATGCTTCCACGCCTCCGCGGAGTTTGGCGGCGAGGTCTGCATCCTTTAGGACACCCTGTACTTGGTCGAATTTTTCGGCGAATGGGCCAACAGAGAAGCTGCCTTTAAGATCAGCTTTGAAGAATGGTGCTGATTTATCAGCGATCGATAGGACATTGGCACCGCCATTTGGCCCGATGGAGGCTGACATATGCATCACCGGCTTATCTTGGAACACGGCCATTTTAATGCGTGACGCCCAGTCGAAGACATTTTTATAAGCGCTGGTATAGTTGCCATTATATTCGGCGAACGAAATGATGATCGCATCGGCTTCTGTGATTTTATCAAAGAATTTCTGCGCTAATGGATGAACGCCATCTTCGTTTTGACGATCAATGGAATAAATCGGCATCTCATAATCGTTAAGGTCGATCACCTCAATTTCGGCAGTTGTGTCAAAATCTGATTTCAAAACATCCGTTGCATGAATAACCAATTGTTTATTAATTGAATTTTTGCTGTTTGTGGCAGCGAAAGCAAGCACTTTCATAACGAATTTCCTTCATAGAATTTTTGTGTTGGCGCTTGTATCGCATATAATATTTATCTATCATAGATACCAACAAGCGCACGATATGCGCATTTATGCGACATATAAATTGAGTGTGAAAATGGACAATTGGAATGAGATCAGAACCGCGGCCTGTGTGGCGCGTTTAGGAACGATCAGTAAAGCAGCTGAAGAGCTTGGTGTGCATCGTGCAACGGTCAATCGACATATCGACGCCTTAGAAGCACAATTGGGGGGCAAACTATTCCAACGTCACGCCCGGGGTTTCACTTCAACCGAACTTGGGCGGGAACTCTTGCGCATTGCCGATGCAACGGATGAGCAATTTGCGCAATTACAGCGCATAGCCAACCGCACGTCGGATGAATTGACCGGTGAATTTGTGGTCACATCTATTGATGCCTTGGCGCATTCGATTTTGCCGATGCTGGCAGACTTTCGCGCGGATCATCCGCAAGTCACCACGCATTTTCATGCGAGTAACGCACTGGTTAAACTTGAATATGGCGAAGCACATATCGCCTTTCGCGCCGGTCCAAAGCCGCAGGATCCTGATAATGTGGTGATGCCTTTTGTTGAGATACCTGTCGGGCTTTACGCCTCAAAAACCTATATCGAGCGCTATGGTAAACCGTCCAAAATTGCTGAATTCATCGATCATCATTTTGTCGGTACCAATGTTGAAAACCCACGCGCACCAGCGCTTAAATGGCTTGTTGATCATGTTCCGCGTAAAGCCATGGCGTTTACCTCCAATCATATCCCGATCAACAATCGCGCGGTGCATTTGGGAAATGGGATCGGATTTCTAACCGCCGTTGAAGCTGAGCAAAATGACGAAATTGTTGAGATTATGCCCGCGCAACCCGAGTGGCTGACGCGCAGCTGGGCCCTCACCCATGTTGATCTTCACAGATCTCCCAAAGTGCAAGCTTTTTTAAAGATCATGAAAAAACATCTCGCGTGAGTTTATCAACGCAAAGGTTTGGATTTTGCCCGTCCCATGGTTGCGCTCAGGCCGCCAATGATGATGAACGCAGCGCCAATCCAGAAGCCAAGCGTTGGAATATCTGCAAAGATCACATAGCCTAGGAATACGGCACTGACGACTTCAAGATAGACCAGCGGCGATAAGGTTGATGTTTGCGCATATTGAAACGCAAGCAAGGTCAAGCCATGGGCTGTGAGCGAAACAACGCCCATTGCCAAGATCAGCAAAAACTCGGTTTGCGTCGGCGTATCCCATGCATAAAGCGCCAAAGGTGTGAGCATCAACGCACCAACAACACATTGAAATGTTAGTGTTTTTAACGGGTCACTTTGCTTAGCTGTCATACGCGTCGTGACAATATACATGCCGTAAAATATCCCGGTTAAGGCTGCAAAAATAGTGCCGATCTGGATCTCAACGGTTGGATTAATGATGATCATCGCACCAATAAATCCCATCACCAATGCTGCGAGTTTGGGCCAGGTAAAACGCTCTCCTAAGAGATAGACCGCAGCCATAGTGGCGACAATCGGTGCGATCATGGTAACCGCAGATGCAGTTGCCAACGGTGTTGTCGATAAAGAGATGAAGAAAAACAGCATGGCGACAATAATAAAAAACGTGCGCATAAAGTGTGATTTCAAATTCCGCTTCGGAAAAATGCCCGTGCCAAATTTTCGAAAACTGAACGGAATAATCATGATCGCAGCAGCAAGGTAACGCGCCCAGCTGACATAGAGCGGCGACATATCCTGAGCGAGATATTTTGCTATGGCATCCAAGCCGGGGATCAACAACATAGCGCTCGAAAACAATGCAGCGCCCAATAAAATGTTGTCATTTTTGGGAATAAATTGATCAGACATCATCAATTCTTGAGGTGAGTTGCCCCTAGAAGTAAAGCAATTTTATTCCAAGATGATCGTTTCGCACCTATTTCTCGCAGGTTTTGGAATGAAATTCATTCAAAATCGCAATTTTTACCCCTAAAAACAAAAAAGGTGAGAGACTACGTCCCTCACCCTTTGAAGTTTGTTTTGAAGTATTTGTTCTAGTCTTCCAGCTTATCTGCTGTGCGCAATTCAAAATCAGACGCATCATGGCGTTCTGGCAATTGCTGTGATTTATCATCACCCCAGGCGCGATTGACCATGATACCGCGCTTGACGGCAGGACGTTCAGCGATTTCTTCTGCCCAGCGCACAACGTTCTTATAGGATTTCACATCCAAGAATTCAGCTGCGTCATATAATTTGCCAAGAACCAAACCGCCATACCAAGGCCAGATTGCGATATCAGCAATCGAATATTCATCGCCTGCAATAAACTTGTTCTCAGCCAATTGCTTATCTAATACATCAAGCTGACGCTTGGTTTCCATTGTGAAACGATCGATTGGATATTCAAATTTTTCAGGCGCATAAGCGTAAAAATGACCAAACCCGCCACCCAAATATGGTGCAGACCCCATCTGCCAAAACAGCCAGTTCATCACTTCAGTGCGCTTAGCGCCTTCTTTTGGAAGGAAGTGACCAAATTTTTCAGCCAAATGAACCAGAATTGAGCCAGATTCAAAGATACGCACTGGTTCATCACCTGAACGATCTTCAAGCGCAGGGATTTTCGAATTTGGGTTGAGCGCAACGAAACCTGAACCGAACTGATCGCCTTTGCCGATGTTAATGAGGTAAGCATCATATTCTGCGCCCGTTTCGCCGAGTGCTAAAAGCTCTTCAAACATGATGGTAACTTTTTGGCCATTCGGTGTTGCCAATGAATGAAGCTGGAAAGGATGCTCACCGACTTCGAGCGGTTTTTCTTCACGAGCGCCTGCTGTGGGTGCATTGATGCTGGCCCATTCGCCACCATTTTCCTGTTCCCAAGTCCAAACCTTCGGAGGTACATATGTGTTTTCACTCATTTCATGTCGCCTTTCATGTTGCGCTTAATCTCATTGTGGTTCGCGCATTTGAATAATCTTTTGAGACGGATTATCGCCTGTCTGCACTAGTTGGTGATCACACATACCGCTTTCAAGCGCGAATGCATAGATGTCAGAACTTCAGGAGATATGATCAGATTGGTTTGTATGAGAAAACTATCACACAAGTTACTGTTATCGCTGTTATGGCAATCACAACAACTCATTTGCCACGCGATCAAACATGGATAGATCTCCAGCTGTTTGGCTGATAATCATCGCACCCTCTAAGGCAGCTAATATATGCATTGCGTTATTTGTTAAGCTTTCTTTAAGATTTGATTCAAGTGATTGAGAACTTGATTCAGCTTTGTCATTTGTTGATTCTAATGCTGTGACCAACCATTTGATATTGCTTTGGAAAAACACATTTGTTCGCGCACTTACCTCTTCCGGCAAGCCACCGGACTCTGCGCCCAGCACAGCGCATAAACACAATTTCTTATCGTGTATCAAAGCGTGTCGAAACGCTGCGATATAACGCGCTTTGACCTCTGAAGCGCTGTATTTATCGCCGCTGCTGTTAACAAGTTCTGAAGGCTCGCCAAGGTTTTGAAGAAAGTTTTCGGTGTAGCGTTCCACCACCGCGGTCACCATGTCGGTCTTGTTGGGAAAGTAATAATGAACGCTGGAAGATTTGATCCCGGTCGCTTTTGCGACTTCGCGCGCACTCACGGCGTTGTAACCCTTTAGCCGGATCATCGCTTCCGTCACATCCAAAATTTCGTCGCGTTTGCTCATTTTCACTTTTCTCAATTTAGCCAATTGCCTTTTTGTCTATCTATAGGTAGATATACAATTTGTAAAGGCTGATGATTATCTCGCGCACAAGACAGATCATGAGCAAGATGCATGTCATATAAAGGTGAGCAAATGACAAAAACTACAGAAGATAGAGGTCTTGTTTTAATCGCTGGCGCAGGCAGTGGGCTTGGTGCGAGTCTCATGCAAAAATTTTCTAACGCGGGTTATGATCCTGTTGGCATCAATCGGTCAAAATTTTCTGGCGCAGCTGAAGTGTTGCAAGCAGATTTGTCGTCTATGAAGGAGGCGCAGGCGGCTGTAGAAGCAGCGATGGAAAAATACGGCCCGCCAAAAATCGTCATTCACAATACCGCTCAGCTCACCATCAAGCCATTTTTAGAGATGGATGAGGATGAGTTTGAAAATGTCTGGCGCAATATGGTTCTGACGGCGCATAATTTAGCGCGTGCCAGCATGATACCGATGATACGTAATGGAGGTGGATCCTTCATCGTTTCAGGTGCCACAGCATCATTACGCGGCGGCAACAAGTTCTCAGCCTTTGCGTCAGCCAAATTTGCATTGCGTGGACTCACACAATCATTAGCGCGTGAGTTCCAGCCAAAAGGTGTGGATGTCGCACATGTGATTTTGGACGGCATCATCGATACAGAGAATAGTCGCGCGTTGCACGGCATGGATCCCGAGCGCATGATGTCGCCGGATGACATTGCGCAATGCTATCTTGATCTCGCACACCAACCAAAATCAACTTGGACGCACGAACTTGATTTGCGCCCGGCGTCTGAAGGTTTTTAACTGAAATTGTCTCTTGAAACTGAAATATTGATCGTTGGTGGCGGTTTGTCCGGTCTTTATCTGGCGCACCAGTTGGAACAACAAGGTCGAGATTACCTTCTGGTCGAAGCGCGTTCGCGGTTTGGCGGGCGGATTTTCTCACCGACTGAAAAGATAAAGCAAAATCACTATGACATGGGTCCTGCCTGGTTTTGGCCGGGACAACCTCGTATAGCGAGATTGCTCGAAGAGTTCGAGCTCCCTTATTTTGATCAAGCGTCGCGCGGAAACTTAGTCTTTGAAGATCCTTCCGGCAAAGTTAGGCGGGATCTCGATATGGCGACGATGGAAGGCGCACATCGTGCTGAAGGTGGTTTGGCGCGCCTCATTGATGCGCTTGTATCGCGTCTGCCCAAAGAGAAGTTACAGCTCTCATCCCCTGTTCAGCAGATAAAAATGGGTGAAGACGAAATATATGTCACGGTTGATGGGGCCATACCCAGCATTCGTGCAAAACAAGTGATCCTCTGCATCCCGCCTCGTTTGGCGGTACATCGAATAACGTTCTCACCATCCCTTCCCCAATCAACAACGCAAGAAATGCGGTCCTGCCCCACCTGGATGGCAGCGCATGCGAAGTTTATCGCGGTGTATGAGACACCGTTTTGGCGCGAAATGGGTCTCTCGGGAGACGCCATTAGTCACAAAGGCCCGATGATGGAATTGCACGATGCTTCGCCGCAAAGTGAAGCGGTCAATGAAGGGCATGGCGCGATCTTTGGCTTTTTGGGCGTGCCTGCAGAGGCACGGAACGGACAAGACGCGATTATCATTGAGGCTTGTAAGCAGCAATTGATCAACTTGTTTGGCGAACGTGCAGCCTCTCCTATTGAGGTCTTTTATAAAGACTGGTCAATGGATCCTTATACCGCGACTAAGGACGATGCGAATGGCCCGCAAAGCCATCCGCATTATCACTCAATTTCGATTAGCGAAGGCGAATGGCAAAACCGCCTCTTCTTTTCTGCAACCGAAACCGCACCGCAATTTGGTGGATTTTTGGAAGGCGCGCTCGAAGCGGTCGACAATGTTATGCGCCGAATTTAGTTCACAAAACGAATTCATTTTCGATCCTCAATACAGCGATCGATTAATCCGCTGCTGTTTTACCCGCAACGCGATAGATAGCTTTTTCCAATTTATGGAAACCACCCCATGCCGCCAATCCTCCAAACACAGTACCAAGCATTGGTGTTAGCGGTTGCAGTGTCTCCGTCACCGCTGGCGCCAATAATGTTGAAAGCAATTGCGATTCAGGAAATAAGACCGTGGTTATGAGACCTGCAATGCCAATTATCGTCTTCTTACCATTTAATAAATTGCCAAGGGTTTTCCCAAAGGCATTGCCCATGGGTGTATTGACCGATTTATCGGCCGGAATGACTTCCGGGGTCGCATTTTGACCGGCCAAAAGCTGCGTTATCAGTGCAATTATTGCCTCATTGCTATTGGGTGTTTGCGGATTGTCATCCAATTGGTCTTCTGGTTCCGACACTCTTGTTTCAGTGGACCGTCTGATCCTGTTCTCAGCAAGTGTTGCAAGCAATTGAATAATTGCAGATGTATCAACACCCTTAAAGTTTTCAGGTAGTTGCATGTCTTCTTCTCCCAAACTTGATGAGCTCGCCGGCAGATTGCTGATAAAAACCCGCAATGCGCCTGTTCGATTAAGCCATCCCTTGCCATAATAGTCGAAGTCTTCGTGCCTTCGCAGAAATCCCTCTTGTATTTCGATATAAGCATCACATTGGCGATCGGTGTTTGATTTATCAATTCCCGCCAATGTTTGTTTTCCAATAATTCCATCGACTTCGACCGCCTCACCCTCAACAGTCACGCCCAGGGCGTTTAAGGCTTTTTGCACAAACCGTCCGCTACGCGAGACACCGTGCAAAACTGAACCATTATAAACAACAGCTGCTATTCGCGGGGCCATTTGCTCACATTTTACACGATCAAAATAGTTCGCCTTGAAAATTTTATCAGCCGTTTCTCGGGTTAAATTTTTTACTTCAGTCTTGCTTGCCTTACGGCCCAGCCACCCTGTCAGCGTGCCTTGTGTAATTCCATATTTGGTTACGCCACCATTATCACGAGGATTGTCGGTGTATTTTTCGCCTTCCCATTTCATCACAAATGGATGCACCAGCGCAAACAATTCATCATGCGGCATCTTATCTACCTCTTCAGGATCTTCGATATCAAAGGCTGGACGTACCGGTAGATTACTCGGTGGCATGGGTGGAGCCTTAGCACCTTTCCAACTCTCGATCAGATCACCTAACTGTTCCGCCCATGCCAAATCACCACCTTCGGGATATTGGCCAAGGTAAAGCTGCTTTGATGAAATCCCCGCAAGTTGGATATGAGGCTTCTCGATAAGCTTGCCTGTCTTCTTCGAATAAATCGGTGTCATACCGTGTTCTTTGGCAATCTCATGCATTCGGCTCCAGGCACGTGCATTGGTACCTGTATCATCCCAGCTCCATTTACCATTTTTTTTCAACACAAAATCTACGGCTAATCCATATTGATGAATAGAACTCCAAGGCCCTGCCCAGGTCACCTTGGCACCAGGACGGGTTCGCCCTTGTGCGTATAAATATTGCTGCCGTGTCGGCGTGCGGAAAGCTTCAAACACCTCAAATGGAATGTTTTCATCGTGAAGTTTCTTTCGAATAGCTTTGACCGATTGCCGAATAGCAGGATGTAACTTAGAAACGTTACTCAACCTACTCATTACACCACCCCTAATTGAACATTATAAATTTAACAATATTTCATTTTTTACAATTTTTAAGTTCATAATCATTAATTACACATCTTATTGTAATAAAATGTCAAGACTTGATCTAAAATGAGTAATTGGCGAAACCTCAACAAAACGACCAATTTTATACAAAAAAACGGCTTATTTGCTTGATTCTACACTCAAATTCAGAAAATTCTTGAAAAGAAAACCGATTACGCCTCTAAATTTTTTAACATCTGCAAAACTCAAAACAAAACTACTTTTACGCACATTTGCTACTTTTATGCTTTCTATAAAAGCAACTTTAAAACGCAATAATCATTGGCCCAATCAGCATGGATTGGGACAATGATTTCGGAATTTTATCGTTTGTTTTTAAGAGAGAAGCAGAATTCTGATTCAGTAATCTTTCATAATGTCATGTAATTGCTGCATGATCTCATCTGATAGCGGGCCGTATTCTATCACACCAAAATTATCCTTGGCTTGCTCAAGAGTTCTGCAGCCTGGCAAAGGTATTGTGTGCTCCGCCTTGGCCAAACACCACCCTAATGCACCCTGCGCCAATGATCGACCATCAGCTGTTAAAAGCGCTCTGATCTGATCCAACTCCGCCAAAAACTCTGTCATCGGCGCACCATTTTCATCGAAAAACCGCATCCATTCGAAGCCACTGCCGCGGATATCATCTTTACCAAATGGCGTCGTATTGGCGGTGTATTTCCCCGTCAACAAACCCATAGCAAGCGGTTGGCGATTAAAGGCCCAAAGGTTAGCTTTATCTGTTGCTGCAAGCATCTCGTCTGCTGGCGAAAACAGACTGAAATTGTGCTGAATCGCAACATAACCGTCGACATCTTTAAACGCGACAGCACCTTCAACACTATCATTACTCCAACCAAAGCCAGCTATCTTGCCGGCTTGGCGCGCCTCAGAAAACGCTTCAAAAACGACCTCGGACCGATCGATAGGATGTTCGTTGAGGTGAAACTTCACAAGATCAACCTGCTCCACCTTTAGACGCCGTAGACAATCATCGATCATGCGCAAGATCGTTGGCTTGTCATCGAACATACCGATGATATTGCCTTCTTCATTGCAGTCCAAACCAACCTTTGTGCAGATGATAAACTCATCGCGGGATATGTCGGATTGCGCAAGCGCTTGAGCAATGATCTTTTCAGAATGACCACCGCCATAGGAATTGGCCGTATCAATGATACGCACTCCCATATCAAAAGCTGTGTGTAGGGTTTTTAAGCTTTCCTGATCATCAACGTCAACCCAGCCTGTTGGTTTGCCATCCCAATATTGTTCACCTCCCATAACCCAGGTGCCGATGCCGATGCGCGGGGCAGATTTACCGTTCCAAGTTGTAATATTTTTCATGAGTGCAAATCTCCCTTTTTCTCATACACACCTAATTTGAAGCTCACCATCGCCTCACATTTTTCAAGCTCTTTGCGCTTTTCAGCCAGTCTCTCTTGGTGGGATTTCAAGATCTCAATGCGCTCTGCGATCGTGTTTCCTTCGCTGTGAACCAATTGTGCGTAGCGTGACATATCTCGCATTGGCATCCCGGTCTGACGCAGACATTGCAAAAGCCCCATCCAATCAAGATTGTCTTTTGAAAACGACCTTTGCCCGGTCTCATCGCGCGCAATGGCGGGCAGAATGCCCTCTTTTTCATAATATCGAATGGTATCTGGCGATAATCCACTCACTTCCGACGCCTGTTTTATTCGCATGAAATCACCTACAAAATGTTCACCTGTCGCAAAACGTAACAGCTTGGAGTTACTCCAAGTCAAGCGCAGAGGTGCAATTCATTCACAAAAGTTTTGAACCGATCAAAACAAATGATTACCGCTTGCTATAAAACCTGTTATTGCTGGTACATTCTTTTTATGGGCGCGCAATGTTATCCGATACAATAAAACCAGTCTTGATTATGATTACGGGGATGATGTTTATCCCGCTAGGTGATGCAGCGGGCAAACTTCTCATTGTGAGCTATGGCGCAGCCCCGCAATTTGTTGGTTGGTCACGATTTTTTCTCGGCATTCTTTTCATCATGGCCGTTTATCTATTCCGTGGTTTTGATCTGTCGATATTGAAAAATTGGCGCGTTTGGGTCCGTGGTGTGCTGGTGACAGGAGCGATCTCAAATATCTTAATCGCGCTTGAAACTGAGACCCTTGCCAATACGTTTGCGGCCTTTTTTATCGGTCCGATTGTGGCCTATTTCGTCTCAGCGCTCCTCTTGAAGGAAGAAATAACAACCTCACGCACAGTGCTCTTATTTATAGGGTTTGTTGGCATGCTATTGGTGATTAAGCCGGGTATTTCCTTCACAATTGGCACGGCGCACGCGCTCTTATCGGGTGTATTTTATGGATGCTTCCTGGTCTCGACCAAATGGCTGGCAGGTGTTGCCAATGCGCGTAGTTTGCTCGTGTCTCATCTTATTATTGGCTCCATCTTTATGGCACCAATCGGTCTTTCAAACATCCCCGACTTGAGTAATCCAACGCTGATCTTCCTCGTACTCTTATCGGCCATCGCGTCTGCCATTGGCAATTTGTTGCTGGTTATGTCCAACAAAATGGCCGATGCGTCCATGCTGGCACCATTGGTATATACGCAGCTGATTTCTGCGACAGTGTTGGGCATTTTGGTCTTCGGTGATGTGCCCGATTGGTTCAGCATGGTGGGGCTTTCCATGCTGTTATTTTCAGGGCTTTATGGATTTTATCAGAAAGCAAAAACGCTGTGATCGCCGTCGGCCGTTACGCTGTTTGCTTGGACTTCCCTAAATATAGGCAAATCAGCGCTATGACCGAGGGCACTGTTTGCACATATAAAATCGTGATTGAAACTGTTGCCGCGCCAAACAAGCCCGCTGCCGCCACAAACAATAAGAAGCATGCGGCAACATTTCGGTGCCAAAGGTGATCTTTGATGAACAGTGACCAAACAAGACCGGTCGCTAGAAACGCATTATAAATGCCTTGATTGGCGGCCATGGCTTGCGTTGGCGCAAACAATTCAGCGGGGAAAGAGGCAAACATTTTTGGTCCGATGGTTGTCCAAGCAAACATCTCAACATAGGCAATGATGAAGTGCAGAAGCGCAATCGCTGCTATGAGTATATCAGCTATTTTGTTCATCTCGTTCTCCTTTGGGCTACGATACCACACAACTGTAAGGAGAGGCTAACTGAAACGAATACAAGTTACATACTTTGGTGCGTTCTCGGTGTGAAATGACACCTCAACCCTTTAGCCGCGCATCCGTATTCTCAACGCATGATGCATCCGTCTTCTTGGCAAAGGATTGTCGCCAGGCTTCTGATAACAAAGGATTTTCAGATAATTCTTTCGCGACAACAGGATCAATTTTGGGATCAAAGCGCGCCTCTATGAGCCGCGCTAACGGCCAGTCAGGCATAGAGCGCTCGATCAAACGCATGTCATCACCGGTTTTGACCTGACCTGTTTCAACGACTCTGTAATACCATCCAGTCCGGCCTGAGCGTTGAAAAGATGGCGCCATCTTATCGATGCCGGTATGTGCATTGAGCTTCCAACACGGCTGCCGGCCCTGACAGACCTGCACTTTTGCGGTTCCCATACTTAGCACATCACCCAGACATAGATTTTGCTCGGTGAGCCCCAAGGTTGAGATATTCTCACCAAAGCATCCCGGCACAAAGAAATCCGCCTTGTCCGCAAATTCGGATTTCCAATGTTCCATATGATCAGCCGCATAATGATGGATGGCTTTTTCTGGTCCGCCATGCACTTTTTTATCGGCTTGATTGTCAGCTGTAAAACCATGCTCCTTCAGCTCGAGAACCGCATCTGTTGCGTGTTTTCGGATTGCGGAAGGTGCTTTATCCGGCCAGCGGTCTTCAACCTTGCCAATAAACACGGAGATAATTTCAGCAGACAGATCGGGGATAGAGCTCATTTAAGATGCCTTTGCATATTCGTGACAAATTTGGTCTGCTTCTTCGCTGTGCAATTGTTCGTTTAGCAGCGTGCAGAAATGGCCATTTTCATCAGAACGATGATGGCGGCAGGCTTTGCATATGCCAAAGGCGCGCATATCTCGTTCGATCAGGAGATTGTGGACGACAGCTTCAAGACCCGAGAGTAGTGCATCTTTTTGACCATCATCAATACGCGCCAACGCATGATCAATGCCTTGCTTTGCGAGCAGCAGCTTATCACCCTCACCTGTGACCGAATAAGAAATGGATCTTTTATCACTTTCAGACCGCACTTCTTCGATTAGACCCTTGCGTGCCAGAGCTTTGAGTGTTTGAGACACTGTCCCCCGCGTTGCGGACATAAAATCAGCAACTTGCGAAGGCGAGCGCGAAAACCGGTTAGCGCGCGCCAGATAATAAAGCGCCGTCCATTGCGAAGGATTGATGTCGTTGATCCATTCGTCAGCCGCAATGATCCGCCCCAAACGGTCGATCAATTCTTTAATACGTGTGTTTTGTGATTCACTCATACCTATTTAATAGCGAGTCAAAACTATTATTGCAAATCATTTCTTTCATGTTATTAGTAGCGAGTCGCTATTATAAAAATTGGAGAAAGTTATGACACAAAACACAATGCAGATTTTACTAGCCGCTAGCGCAATTGCCCTGCTTCCGGGTTCGGCCATAGCGGATGGCAATCACAATCATGCAATCCACCAAAAAGGTGCGGTTTTATCCGATGCGGACAGCGCGAAAACCGCTTCCTTTGACATTTTGGCCGCCCATGTGCATCGCAAAGGCAATCAGGTGACCTTCCATATGACCACAAACGGCCAGGCAGGCGCAGATAAGCCACAAGCCAAAGGCGCTGTTGGTGGTGCCCCCGTTTGGTCTTACGTCTGGCCAACGTCACTTGACCCATCTGTGGTGGGATTTGACGAAGGTGCTGGTATTTTAGCCATGGCCGCAACCAGCCATCCTGATTTTGATGACACGCCGCTTTTTGATGAAAATCTCAATGGCAATACAGGTGATGATGGCGGCGTATGGCACAGCCATTGGGTTGTTCTTGCCCCAACAAAAGCCTGCGGCGAAGGGGCTTTGGCGGTCAAAGATATCCCTGAAGGCGCAACACCGAAATTGCCTGCCACATGGCCGGGATTTCCAATCCTTTTGGATAGCCCGGGCTTTACTCCCGTATTTGACGGACCTGAAATCACCATTAATGCCGCTGTACTCGGCGGTGCAGAAGGTGCGTCCTTTGATGGGGTGACATCTGCCTTGCGCGTGAATGAAAGCGTGCATGCGCCCCTACTTTGCGTAACAGACGTCTTTGACGTTGCTTCCGGCGATCTCAGCTTGCCGGGCAAAGTCGAGTAAAAAGATCGAATAGTTACGCCAAGATCAGCGGGGCACCCCCTCGCCCCGCTGATTATTTGCGAATATATTTTGACGCTACAATAACCAAGCCACCTGCGATCAACCCCCATACAGCAGCGCCTAAACCAAAAACGGTAATCCCTGACGCTGTGACCAAAAATGTCACCGCGGCGGCTTCGCGCGTATCAGGTTCGCTTAAAGCCGCCGAAGCTGAATTTGCAAACACGCCTAAAAGCGCAACGCCGGTCAATGTTTCAAGCAGCATGGGCGGCGCAACAATGGCAACGCTGGTAATCACCGCTGCAAAAAGCCCAAAGAGGCAATAAAGCCCGCCGGATATCACCGCTGTCCAATAGCGCTGACTTGGATCTTTATGGGAATCTTCATTGGCGCACATGGCCGCTGTGATCGCAGCCAAACAGGTTGCAGGTGCACCAAAGGGTGCTGAGACCACGCTTGCAGCCCCCACGCCTGTGAACAAAGGCCCTGCAGGCGGTGTGTAGCCATTGGCTTTCAACACCGCAATGCCGGGAATATTTTGTGTCGCCATCGTGACAATAAACAAAGGCAAGCCGATGCTTAAGATTGCGCTCAACGAAAAGACCGGCATGGTGAATTGCGGCAGCGAGATGATCTGATCCGGCATGGGAAATGAAAAATCAGTGGCAAAACCGGTGACAATCAACGCGGCGATCACTGCAGCCGGCACGGCGACCAAACGGTTGAACCGCCCGACAATGAACCAGACCAACACAACAGGTATCGCCGTCATCGGCACTTCTGTCATGGCCTTAAATGGCGCAATGCACAGCGAGACCAAAACGCCGGCCAGCATGGCTTGCGCGAGCGGCGCTGGCACTGAGGTTGCAAATTTGCCCAAAGGCCGCCAAAGCCCTGCCAGCACTGTTAAAGCACCGGCAATAACAAAACCCGCAATGGCACCCGCAAAGCCATCGTCCAACGGCAATGTGACGGCCAAAAGCGCAACCCCTGGCGTGGACCATGCAACGCTAATTGGCATTTTCTTCCAGAGACTTAGCCCGACACCAGCCACACCCATGGCAATGGCAGCGGCCATTAAGCCAGATGCTGCTTCCACCTCATTAGCGCCAATGGCTTTTAACCCCTGCAAGACAATGGGGAACGAGCTGAAAAAGCCAACAATGGCAACGACCATGCCCGCTGACATGGGTTGAGATAGGTTTTTGAAAGTGCTCACAAGATATCTCTTAATTTGACGAATAAGAGCAGCAATCTAATCGGCAAATTGGATTTGAGCAATTGATGTTTTGGGGGTGGCCATGGGTTTGTTTTGGCTGGACTGGAAATTTGTTCGGGTTGGTTGAGAGGTGTTGGTTGCGATGATTAAAGCATCCCAATAAATACCATGCGGACGAATCGTGAAGAAAAACAGAAAGCTGTTGATGTCAATGTGATACGGCTGGCAATAAGTACACTTAATAGTTAAATTTCATTCTATAATTAAACTTTTTGGGGAGGCATCCTAAGTATGGACAGTGAGAAACTAGAAAAACACTTAGTCGAAGCAGAACCTATTTTTGGTTTTAATGTCATTGGCCGCCTTGAAAACGAGGAGTTGGACACGACCATTAACTCCAACATGATTCATACGCACCAACAAATTTGTTACATGCGCCTGTTCGGGATTTTAACAAATACTGGGGCAAATCTGGTTCAACAATGGACGGTGCCAGCACCGGTGTCAGTACTGGAACTTTATCAGAACAATGCCCCCGTTTTATCCCATGCGCTGTTGGACCGGTTCGAAACTTGGTTTGATGAGTTACCCCAAAATGATGCCAAATTCTTCGCAGAAATATTTTTATTAGAACTGAAACGCCTGTGTATTATTGCAAATGAAAAGTATGCATCTGGCCTTTCAATACGTCCGGACGTTAATTTCGAATTGGCGAAAAAACACTTTCGGTTTCATGCGAATGGAAACCTACTGCAAATCAAGCAGGCCGAAGTCAATAGTGTTAGTCCAAGTGATGTGCAATTGTACCAACAGCATAAAATGCATGAAACCAAAATGTTAATAAGTCGCATTAGAGATAATATTGCTGCTTTAGACATTAGAATAAACGAAGTAAAGGACGAGCTAAGTTTAGCGACAATCGGTGAAGAATCGATTTCATCATTCCTTGAAGACGAGGCACAATTATTGGTCGCTGAAACACTAGAAGAGCAAAAGAAGAATTCTATTACTCATATAATTAACACCGGTGAGAACTTACAAAATAAACTTTCTGCATCAGTGGAATCGTTCGTGAAGAGACGAGAGGAAGAAATAAAACAGTTAGACGAACTTCATCAAAACATCAAGATGGACATCGATACAAAACTAGGAGAAGTGGAAAAAAAAGCAAACACTAGGATTGAAAGTGTTGCTTCCGGTATCGTGACAAATAAAGCGTTAGAATCCGCATTCACGCTTTGGGATGATAAAAAAATTCGACACTGGTGGGCTTTTTACATCGGCGTCGGATTGTTCATAGCTTTAATTCTGATAGTTGGAGTTAGTGCGTACAAACATTTTGATCCAATCTTAGAATTTCTCAGCAAAATATTTGCCAGTAGCAATGGTTCAATCGCTGACATAGTAAGTCGAGTAGTTCTCATAACCATCCCAATAGGTATTGCAATATGGGTATTAAGAGCTTTGCTTAGATGGGCGAATTTGAACTTAGCTTTAGCTGAAGACGCTGCGCAACGATCTGTTATGGCTCAAACCTACGTGAATTTGCTCACCAGCGGCGATGTAACGGAAGATAAAGATGATCGTAAAGTTATGTTAGAAGCTATTTTTCGCCCCCTTCCCGGCATTCAAGAAATGGACACAGCCCCACCCAGCATCATTAACTTCTCAAATCCAAACACCACCAAAAAATCCTCATAAAAAGAACCCGAGGGAATGGGCTTCCCTCGGGTCCTGTTTACACTCTTACCTTCCAGAATAAGAGCATACCTCCCAATTGTTCGATTTTAAGCGTGCGCATCGCGATCCTGAAGGATCGCTCTACGTGTGCTTTAAAACTTACTCAGCGGCATCAACAAACTGGTTCATTGTGTTGTCTTTGCCAGAAGCTTTCAGCGCAGCTTCGCCAGCGAAGTATTCTTTATGATCATCACCAAGGTCGGAACCGGCCATGTTTTGGTGCTTCACGCAAGCAATACCTTGGCGGATTTCTTTACGCTGAACACCCGCAACATAACCAAGCATGCCTTGATCACCGAAGTATTCTTTCGCCAAGTTATCAGTGGACAGGGCAGCCGTGTGATAAGTTGGAAGTGTGATCAAGTGGTGGAAGATACCTGCTTCACGCGCTGCATCTGCCTGGAATGTGCGGATGCGGTTATCAGCTTCTGTCGCCAATTCTGTATCGTCATATGACGCGCTCATGAGTTTTGTGCGGTCATAAGCTGACAAATCACGTCCCTCTTCTTCCCATGCATCAAAGACTTGCTGACGGAAGTTGAGTGTCCAGTTGAACGATGGTGAATTGTTGTAAACCAATTTCGCATTTGGAATGGTTTCGCGAATGCGGTTCACCATGCCACCGATCTGGCCGATATGTGGCTTCTCAGTTTCGATCCAAAGAAGGTCAGCACCGTTCTGCAATGATGTAACACTATCAAGAACGCAGCGATCTTCACCTGTGCCAGGCTTAAACTGGTAAAGGTTGGATGGCAGACGCTTTGGACGCAACAATTTGCCATCGCGCTTGATGATAACATCTGATGAGTTCAAATCGTCAGCGGTTACTTCTTCGCAATCAAGGAACGCGTTGTATTGATCACCCAAATCACCTTCTTCACGTGAGTAAGCGATTTGTTTGGTCAGACCAGCGCCCAAGCTGTCAGTACGCGTTACGATGATGCCGTTATCAACGCCCATTTCCAAGAATGCGTAGCGACATGCACGAACTTTCGCCAAGAAATCTTCATGCGGAACAGTCACCTTACCGTCCTGGTGGCCACATTGCTTTTCATCTGACACTTGGTTTTCGATCTGAAGCGCACAAGCACCAGCTTCGATCATTTTCTTTGCCAAAAGATATGTTGCTTCAGCATTACCAAAGCCCGCATCGATATCAGCAATAACCGGAACAACATGTGTTTCGTGGTTGTCGATTGCTTTAAGTGCTTCTTGTTCTTTGGCTGTGTCACCTGCTTCACGTGCATTGTCCAAATCACGGAACAAGCCACCAAGCTCACGCGCATCTGCTTGACGCAAGAATGTGTAAAGCTCTTCGATCAAAGCTGGTACAGATGTTTTTTCGTGCATGGATTGGTCAGGCAATGGACCAAATTCAGAACGAAGTGCAGCAACCATCCAGCCAGAAAGATAAAGGTAACGACCTTTTGTTGTTTCAAAGTGTTTTTTGATGGAAATCATCTTCTGCTGACCAATAAAGCCGTGCCAGCAACCAAGTGATTGTGTGTAATTCGCAGGGTCTTTGTCATAAGCTTCCATGTCTGCACGCATGATGTCAGCTGTATATTTAGCGATATCAAGACCTGTTTTAAAACGGTTCTGCAAACGCATACGTGCCACTGACTCAGCTTCAATTGCATTCCATGGGTTGCCATTTGCGCCGATCAAGGTCTGTGCCTGAGCGATCTCTTGTGTGTATGTTGTCATAATCATGACTCCTTGGAAGTTTTACAAATATTTACACAACACCACATCGGGCAAGATTTGGAGGCTGACCGGAGGAAAACAATGAATCAAGCCCTGTGCGACGCTGTATCTGAGCCTCTTTTGCCATGGTGCAGCGCAAAACACACCCGTAATTTACAAAATCACCCCAAAAAGCGAGTCAATTTGTGGCTTTTGTAAAAATGGCTTTGTAAAGTTGTAAATTTTGTCAAATTTAACCACTCTTAACTTGAAATAATGAGTTTTAAAGTCACCTCCACTCTTTTAATGGAACCAAATCTCCCACTTGACACTTGCTCCTCACACCATTATGCAAGTTTTTGCAATATTTTGCAGGATTATGCATGAATTTAAACATCCCCGATACGCGTCAGCAGGTTTTGGCGCTAAGACTAGACCAAGGCTCGCAATTAATCGCGCAAGAACTGGCGCTCGAATTTGATGTTTCGCTTGATACGATCCGGCGGGATATATTGGCGCTTGAAGCAGAGGGCAAAGCACGACGCGTACGCGGTGGCGCAGTGCCCATCGCAAAGCCTGTATCTCCCATGCTTGAGCGCTTGTCTTCCGGTCATGGTGTGAACCAAGCCATCATCGATGCCACAATCGCGCATGTTTCTGACGTTCCAACATTGCTGGTGGATGGCGGCACGACCACGCTTGCGATTATATCTCAATTGCCAAAGCTCGATCAGCGCCTTGTCATCACCCCCTCGCCTTGGATTGCCATTGCTGCACAAGAACGCGGATCAGATGTTCACTTGCTAGGTGGAAACTTGAGCACAAGTGGCGGGATCACCACGGGCAATACGACATTGTCCAGCATTAATGACATCGCAGTTGATGTTGCGTTGCTTGGCGTATGTGGTTTGGACCCAGAATTTGGTTTGAGCGCTGATGATCATGCAGAAATGCATATGAAACAGGCCATGCATCGCGCGGCAAATTCCACCATCATCGCAACAGAGCAATCAAAGCTTGGTACCAAAGCGCGCCATCGCACGCTACCCGTGGACGAAATCGACCTTATCATCACAGATGCAAATCCAGACATGATCAAACCCTTTGAACAATCCCTCGTTAAGATTGAACTGGTTTGAAGCCTTCTTATTGAATGAAAGTAAATTCGTGACAGATTATTCTTCGACTGCCCCTGCCCGATTATCAACGCGCCTTGCATTTTTTGCAGCTGGATTTGCCATGGCGTGTTTAGCCCCATTATTTCCGTTTATCAAAGCGCAAGTTGGCGCCAATGAAGGGCAATTTGGACTTATCCTATTGTGTTTAGGGCTAGGCTCGATCATCGCCATGCCGATCACTGGGATAATATCAGCGCGATATGGTGCAAAACCAATGATATTATTAGGCGGATTTGGTTTGGTGGCGTTTTTGCCGGTTCTGGTATTTGCACCATCTCAAATTGTGCTCGGTGGCGCACTGTTCTTCTTTGGTGCTTCCTTGGGCACAATAGATGTTGCGATGAATGTGCATGGCGCGGAAATTGAAGGCATCGAAAAACGCCCCCTCATGTCCAATTTCCATGCGCAATTTAGTATTGGCGGCTTTTTTGGCGCGGGCCTCGTGACTTTATTATTGTCATTGGGGATCGAATTTCACATTGCGGCGATCATCGGTGCAGCGTTGACCCTATTGGCCATGATCTTCTCGCGCAGCGGTTTGATGGCAGTGAGCGGTGAAGAACCTGAACCCTTTAAATTCCCAAAAGGTATTGTTTTGCTTCTCGCGCTACTGGCTGGCATTACATTTTTAGTTGAGGGTGCTGTGCTTGATTGGGGCGCGCTTTTGATCATCGATCAGGAATTGGCCGCGAAAGAAAATGCCGGTATTGGCTATATCTTATTTTCCATCGCCATGGTGATCGCGCGGCTCAGCGGTGACCGTATCATTACTGCATTGGGTGGTTTTAAAGTCTTATTGTTCGGCGGATTGCTCACAATTTTAGGCATTGCCACCGTGTTGCTAGGACCTACTCCGATCCTTGCGCAATCAGGCTTTATCCTCATTGGGTTGGGCGCTGCCAATTTGGTGCCGATTATCTTCAGCGCAGCGGGACGGCAAACCATTATGCCGCCAAGTCTAGCTGTCGCATCGGTGACCACAACGGGTTATGCGGGCATCTTATTGGGACCAGCTTTGGTGGGATTTGCCGCGAATGTTTCCAGTCTCAGCACCGCATTTTGGCTACTTGCGATTTTGATGGCAGTGATTCCATTGACGGCGAAGATTGTCGCGCGGGTTTAGATCGGCAGGCGAAAATTACGCACCGTTGGTACCGAGTTTTCTAACCTCGTGGATCCATTTTTCGATCTTCTTGGGCGTTGCTGTGCCAGCGGGGGCAAAATGGGTAATGCGTGCTGGCTTAATCCCGCAGAAATGAAAAATTTGTCCTCTGATTTGTTTAAGCAGCGCGTTGCGGTGCATCAGCCAGAAAAAGAAACCGGGCGTATCTGAGTTTACAAATATACGCGCAGTTCGCCCCGATAGCATTGGCAAAGGAATGCCAAGCTTCGTCGTACGTGTATCAAAGGCCCAGCCTGGTAAAAACGTGCGATCAAAAATGCCTTTGAGTTTGGCTGGCAAACCACCCCACCACATTGGTGTTGTCATCACAATATGTTCTGCCCATTCGATGTCCTTGCGAAACGCGACAAGATCGGGCTCGAGTTCTTTGTGTTGCTTATAGCCCGCAAAACCGAAATCTGCATCAAAATCCATGTCAGACAATTGCGAGGTTCGCACTTCAAATCCGTTAGCTGCTGCCGCATCTGCATAGGTTTGCGCGATCAGTTTAGACAATGAATTTTCAGCTGGATGACCATTGAGAATGAAGATTTTTGTGGGTTTCATAATGATTTTTCCGATGTCAGTTATAATAATTGACCATGGTCATAATTATAAAAATGACCGTAGTCAATATTTATTTTTGACCTTGGTCAATAAATCTGTATTTTCAAACCATGTTAAAACAGACTCAAAAACGCAGTATTGAAACCCGCGCCAAACTTCTGCGCGTTGCTACAGAAGCGATTGCAGCCAATGGTCATGGCGCTTTACGGGTGGAAGAAGTGGTGAAGAATGCTGGCGTTGCCAAAGGAACTTTCTTTGCGCATTTTAAAGATAAAGACGCTTTGATGGAGCTGATAATTGGCGCTCAAATCGACGAATATCTTGATGCTGCCGAAGAACCTGGCCGGGCAAAAAATGTAGATGAATTGGTATCGCGCATGCGACCACTCATGGATTTCATGACGCGAGAGCGTTATATTTTTGATGTGATTGTTCGCCATTCTGGTGCTGCCGTTAAAGAAGAGCTCGGACCGATTGCCCAGACCTTTGAGCGCACAATTGAAATCGTCGCTGGTTGGATTGCCGCCGGAGATTTTCGCAAAGATGTCTCAGAAGTCTTGCTTGCAGAAGGTGTGCAGGCCTTCGCAATTCAGGCCATGGCCCTCCATTTTTGTGCGATCAATAATCAAGAAGAAATGCATCTAAGATTTAAGAGCTATCTTGATGCCTGGCTCAACCCTGCCCTTGCAAGCTGAGCACACCGCCCCGTAGATATGTGTTACGGCGAATAGTATTTACGGGACGATGATTGTTTTGGGGAACCAGGTTGCGAGAAATCAATAGGAAATCGCAGGTGTCTGGCTCAGATATTGATTGCTCTGCAATTGCGCGACCATGAACTGCGCGGCATCCGCACGTGAGATTTTCAATTCCAATCCGTCACGCTGATTGGGTGAAAAACCGCGGTGATATTGCCCTGTTTTCGGACCATCGGTAAACGCACTCGGGCGCACAATTGTCCAATCCAAGTCAGACTTTTTAACCAGCGCTTCTTGTGTGTGATGATCTTGATAAGCGGGACGTAATAATAGACCGAACATAATGTTTTTCCAAAGGAAATTGAGATTTCCGCGGCTATCTCCAACACCCAAACTCGACAAACATACAAAGCGTTTCACACCATGTATCTTCATGCCTTCGGTAATATGTTTTGTGCCCAATGTGCGTACTGTGCCTTTGCGCCCCGCTCCTAATGCGCAGATCACGCCCTCATGACCTTTGACCGCTTGCGCAACGGAATAGGCATCAAAGACATCGCCTTTGATAACGCTAAGTGCAGGTGATGAAGCATAATCAAACGTGCCAGAACGTGTGAATGCTGTGACTTCATGACCTTCTGCCAATGCTTCTTGGACGACTTTTCGACCCAATGTGCCGGTGGCACCAAATACAATAATCTTCATTTTTATCTCCATTTCAATATTAAGTCTGTTTTCAGATTAGTCACTTTACACCGTGTCAATTGACACCGTGTCAAGTATTAGTTACTTTACATTATGTCAAGAGAAAAAAATGAAACTCGCCAAAAAATTTTGGATTCAACATTAAAGCTGCTCGAAGCAAATTCTGGCGGCAAAGAAGTACGAATGAGCGATATCGCCAAGGATGCAGGCATCAGCCGGCAGGCGGTATATTTGCATTTCCCCACACGCGCGGATCTGTTGATCGCGGTCACTTATCGTCTCGATGAAATTTATGATTCTGCGGGTCGGCTGGTAAAACCCACCAATGCGAAAACAGGCATACTAAGGCTCGACGCCTATATTGAAGCTTGGTTTGGTTATCTGCCGCTTATTTATGGTGTTGTGAAAGCCATTATGGATATGCAGGACCATGATGAAGCAGCTAAGGAAGCCTTTGATTTGAGAATGCAGCATATCCGAAATGCCTGTGAAACGACTATTCTGGCTTTGCAAAAAGACGGACAACTCCAAGACCATTATACCGTTGAAACGGCGACCGATGTGTTATGGACGATGTTGTCGATACCCGTTTGGGAGCAATATCGTTTTAAATGCGGATGGACGGCTGAAGAATGCATTAACCGCACCAAAGTGGTTGCAAAATCCGTTCTGCTTAGCTCGTGATCTGCTGGGCCATCGCATCCAGCATGAGCCGTGTGCCGTCATCTGACGGGAACAGCATTTCGATCTTCAATTCTGAAAGTGCGATATCTTCTGTCGAACCAAATTGCGCAATGGTCGAAAAAAACGACATGCGCTGATCACCCATTTTGTAAACAGCTGGGATAACCGCGGGACCCTCCCCATCATTGTGTTGAGGCCCACCACCAAATTGTTCTTCCAGTTTTCGCGATATGCCTTCAATGGCATGATCTAGAATATCATCGCCGCCCAAATGCTCATTCTCGGTCCGCAATCTGATTTGCATAGCGCGCAAAACTTCTGCGTGGTTTTCAATGACCCGGCCCATAACCTCATCGTCTAAAAGCGCGTCGAGTAAGCTGTCGCCTTCGGAAAGCCCTGCCCCACCAAACATCATCGCCGCAGATTGGTTGGTTTTGACAACATTCCAATGCCTGTCCAACGCAAACGCAGGATAAGGATCATGTCGCTGAAGCGTCCAGGAAACCGCAGCTCTGATATGCGCCATATCCTCTCCGCTTAAATCACGTTTTTTATAAACGGGGGCAAAACCTGCCGACGTCAAAAACGCATTGCGGGCAGATACTGGCATATCAAGCGTGTCGCACAACATCATCACCATGGATTGGCTTGGTCGAGACCGTCCCGTTTCCAAAAATGAAATATGCCGCGCTGAGATATTTGCAGACAATCCAAGGTCCATCTGACTCATCCGGCGACGGCCCCGCCATTCTTTCAATGTAGTGCCAAAACTGTTTTGCATTTTTGCCTCCATGAAGATCTCATTAGCCCAATTTTGATCTCAAAACACTTACCTTGGAGGTAATGAAACATCATTATTTCCATTTTTACCAAAGATCTAAGCAAAAACCTCAATTAATTCATCATTTTAACGCTGAATTCACTTTTTTCTCGATTTCAGGAACTTGCATTGGTCCAAATAGTGAGAAGCTACGTACAAGCAATCAACAGGCATTTAATTTAACAACTCGTTTGATACGGAAAGTGATGATGTCCGAGATCGCAATTACTCCCATCTATGTCGCGTTAACGGCAATGATCATGGTCGTATTGGCCAATCTTATTGGCATGCGCCGATGGACATTGCGAGCGGGTATTGGTGATGCGGGCGACCTCAAGCTTGCCTTGGCCATTCGCCGCTTTGGCAATCTGATTGAACATGCACCAATCTTGCTGGTGATTATGCTGTTCCTAGAACTTAAAGGCTTCAGTGATACCTTTTTGCACACTTATGGCATCAGCTTCATTATCTTCCGGATCTTGCATCCATTAGGCTTGTTTAAAGATGTAAGCGTCCCAACTTCCCAAAAAGTCATGCGTTTGGTTGCAGTGACTGGTACGACCATCCTCTATATTGTTGGCTCGATCAGTCTCTTGATGGTTTCGCTTCAAACACTGAACTAAACCATTCCTCTTACCTCCAAGGTAATTGCTTTCATTCGATAATGGGCAGATTTTCCTTCGCAGATTTTGAATTAAAACTGCAAAGGATGATGATCATGCATATTCAATCTTCAATGAAATGGCTCAAGATCGCGAGCGCCACACTAATCGGTTTCGGCTTTTTAAGCGTTTTGGGCGCGCACCCGGCTGTTGATGGTCTGGCACGTTGGTTTATGTCATTTGCGATTTGGCCATTTGCTGAATTGTCTGCGGTGACTGATACAGAAACGCGGCTTCTATGGGCGATATTAGGTGGCATTTGTGTGGGCTGGGGTGTGATGTTTTGGCTGTTAACAACGCATCTTTATGAAGCGCACCACAACACGCTAAGACCAATTATGATCAAAGCTATTTTGGCTTGGTTTGTTGTTGATAGCGCTGCATCCATCGCCTCAGGCGCTGCATTCAACGCGGTTCTCAACATCAGCTTCTTGGCCTTGTTCCTTTATCCGCTGTTCAGACCTGTTGAAACTAGCAGCGCAGTTGGTCTTGAAGCGAAGGTGTCTTAATCGTCGCAAATTGATTGCTCGGGATTGTTTTTCAATTTCGGGCGATCAAGCCTCCGCCTGTTGGCGGGCAATAATTCCCATCGTGGCCGCAACCAATCTTGAAACATTCAAGCCACCAATGCCATCGATATCGACCTCTGGCATAATTTCCACAAAATCAACCGCAGCAATTTGCCCGCGATCTGCTGCACTCATAATCAGTTCGAGCACCTGATAATAGCTCAAGCCGCCGGGCGTTCGACCGATGGTATTTGGGGTCACGGAGGGATCCATCGCATCGATATCAATGCAAAGGATAACCTTGCTGCCCGCCTCTATTTCATTGATCACAGGGTTTAAACCAGATTTGTGAATATCAAAGCCTGTGAAAAACTTCACACCCCAATTTAACGCATCTTCAAAATCTCTTGAATGGCCAGACCCAATACCACGCGCACCCACTTGAATGATTTTTTTAATATGACTCATTTCAGACGCTCGACGCATGGTCGAAGATAGCCCATGGGTCTCGCCCATATGACTATCGCGCCAATCTATGTGTGCATCGATCTGTAGTATCGTATAGTTTTCACCCGTTGACCCCATGGCTTGGATCATTGGGATAGGGACAGAATCATCTCCGCCAATCAATATTGGCACAACACCGCGCTTGATAACCCTTTCGACCGCCTCGCCGATAGTTTTTCTATTCAAAGCGAAATCTGTTTCGCTCCATGGAAGGTCTCCACAATCAACAGCCCGTTTGGTATCTTTAGGGAAAGTTGGTCCACCAAGATCAAAATTATGTCGATCTATATTCGCGGTCAGCGAAGCAATAGCTTGGCGTAAAGAATTCGGACCATTTTTTGCATATGCACCAACTGAACCATAAGGCGTTGCGCATGGCGCACCGATAAATGCGGAAGATGCTTCAATTGAATTGAGATCATCACATTTTTCCAAACCCAAAAAAGTATCCGCCTTTGTTGCACCAAACAACGCGCCAAGATCAGGTTTGTCAGTCATATTTCATTTCCCTTTGGTCTAAGAATTCGGCCTCGTTAAAACATAAGCTGCGCCGATTGACATGCCAACCGCTTGAATGACTAACACCAGACCAGAGGCTCCGAAAATTGCGCTGGCGATGAAGGTAACGGCCATCATAGACACCGCCATGATTTTATATTTTGGCGCAATTGCCCCCGTTTTGCGCCAATCTGCAATGAGTGGTCCAAATGTTTTGGTGTTTTCGAGCCATGCCTGTAATTTCGGTGATGATTTTGAAAAACAAAAGGCGGCAAGAATAATCAAAGGGGTTGTTGGTAGCACCGGTAAAAAAGCCCCGATCGCACCAAGTACCAACGATGTGATGCCTGCAATAAACCACCAGCCTTTGTTAAAGCCTGCAATAATACTTTTCACATGTTTGAGAAAACTGGCCAAGGGCTTCTGCACGCTCTTTTGTTTAGGGTTCATTTACCATGTTGAAGGGTTATTAGCTTGATATGGCGCTCTAGGCAGTAAAAACAAGAATTCAGACAATAAATAGATAAAGTTTTAAATATCTCAGCTCAGGTTTTCTGCATCGGGCGGGTTTTTCGTCCTGTCGCCTCCTTTGATAGAGAGCCCAATCTTGGATATAATGATGACACAGCTGAAATCCATACTTCTGACGGCAACTTTATTTGCCAGCGCGAGTTCTACCCAAGCGAATGAGTTGATCAAAAGCTTTTACTTCGACGTAGATTTCGGAGCGGGCGCGACGGTGATGACGACCAATTCGACGACAGCACCTGCACCCAAACTGTTTTTAGGCGTCACAGGGAGCGCAGAACTTTGCCAGTCCAATGCAATCACATTTGACATATGCGGTGGCGTTTCAGTGTTTCGACCGTTGGGCACACCGCAGAAAATCACGACTGCGGGTGTGATTACAACGACAGTTGATGCCGACATGAGCGCAACTAACGTTTATGCTAAATTTCGCAAACGCGGGCCTGGACTTGCTATTGCACCTTATCTGGGTATGGGAAACGTCAAAAGCAGCTATAAAACAACAACTTTAGGCATTTCGACCTTCAGCGAGAAAAGTTCCAAAGTTGCATTTATAGGCCTTGAACTCGAACATAAACTTCTGGCAACCAACCTCGTTTTCTCGCTAAAAGCTGAGGCTGGAAAAGCCATGAAATCGTCCGATGATACGAAGTATTATTCGTTCAAACCGAGCGTGAAAGCCCGGTTTTAAGATTGAATTCAGCCGTTATGGCTCAATCTGACTTCAAAATAGCTGCTAATTCTCGGATCTGAGTTTCCGCCCAAACTTTTACGCCTTCTTGGCGCAGTGCTGCCGTGGTGGTGCCAATGCCCGATAACTTCACGCCAGAAAATGAACCGTCATAAATAAAACTCGAGCCACAAGATGGCGATCCATCGGTTAAAATAGCATGACGGCATCCATGCTTTTTTGCAAGCGCAACAGTATCATGCGCGGCCTTGATATAAAGCTCAGAGACATCAGCACCGGTTTCTTCCACGACGATCGCATTGCCTTTCATAACATCACTGCCGTCAATACTGTTTGTATTTGGCCCATCTTGAGATCGAATTTCAGCAGGTGGTCGCGGTGTTGGAAATCCAACGGCGACTTCTGGGCATATCGGAACCAGACGTCCCTCTTCCTGCCAAAGATTGAGAATGTCTGACGCGCCTGACGCTTTATCCGATCCGTTATACCGGACAGGACGACCCAAAAGACAAGCTGAAATGAGAATTTTCTCCATAAGCGAATGCTAGTTTGATCCGCTTCATGGTTCAACTTTAATTCAATCAAATGCACATATATTCTCGGCAAGTGGATCAATGCCCACTTGCCGAAAATTCTTCAATTTAATTAGACACTCGGCGCTTTTGCATAAGGCAAATGACCAGTTTTTATCCAGACTTTTGCGCCATTGTCACCGGCTTTTGCATTAAGCTGAGACCCTTGTGGCAAGCGCAGCCAAGAATGCTTTCGCAAATCATCTTCGCCATCATGAAACCCGCCTTCGAGCACTAGGAATTCACCACCCAGAGGCAGATCAATCGCAATGCTTTCGCCTGCCTTCCAGTTTTGAACAGACACGGTTTCGCGTGCATCTTCGAACAATACGGCTTTATCGGTATTTTTCAGCTCATCATTCATATCGATCGTGATCTGCGTGCGATCGTCTGGGTCAAACTGCCAGAGTTTGACAAAGATTGTGCAACCTTCTTCTGACCCGGGCGTATGGCTCGAAGTCGGTGGATTACGCACATAGGTGCCAACTGGGAAATCACCATGCTCATCTTGAAACACGCCATCAATAACGATGAATTCTTCTCCGCCTGTATGCGTATGAGCGGAAAATTTGCTTTCAGGCGCATAACGCACAATGGTTGTTGCGCGGGCGACTTCGTCGCCGATCCGGTCAAGCATGCGACGATCCACACCCGGCATGGGGGATGCTTTCCATTCCACCTCGTCTGAATGAACAATGACACGTTCATCAAAATTTGCGTTCAAGTTCATGAATATAACTCCTCTTGCCTTAGCTTAACCCGCAACACTTGGACGTGCAGCAACTTTTTCGCGCCAAGATAAAAGATGCGTAAGTTCTGACGGGATATCAATCTTGGCAAAATCTGCAAAAGCTAAACCCGCAAATGCGGTAATATCAGCCATGGAAAAATTCTTACCCGCGAGAAACTCATTATCGCGCAGGACTGTATTGAGATATTCCATGGTTGCGACAGCTGTCTCTTTTTGACGATTGCCCCATGACTCATTTTGATAGGTTTCAAGATCTGGCCCCAAACCCGGTGTTGCAAAATGGAAATATGCGCCCACGGCATCTAAAAGATTGGCTTCGGCTCTGCGGTTCATCATGTGAATAACAGCGCGCTCCTTAGGCGTGTCACCTGTGAGCGATGTATAACCCGGCAGATTGTCATATTCAGCATCAATATATTCTGTGATCGCTGTACACTGTGAAAGCATGGTGCCGCATTCAAGTTCCAAACATGGTACAGTTGCGTCGGGATTTTTCGCTTTAAAATCATCGCTGCGATGTTCACCATTCATCACATCCACGGGGATAAATTCTGCTTTATCAGCAATGCCCTTTTCGCCAAGCGCGATGCGTATGCGTGCAGGATTTGGGAAGTTTTCGATGTCGTAGATTTTCATAATTAGCCTCAAATTTGTGGTTTAAGATTGTGGTTACACTCTGTGTTAACATTAATCTACCTATCAGTAGATAGTTAGATTGTCCAGATGAAAATCAACCCATTGGAAAATGGCTGACTTATTGGGATGAGGCGGTAAAGTGATTCAAACGCTCAATAAAATGATTCAACTGTTTGGGAGATTGATTCACATTGGCGCGATAAAACTTTGTTTTTACTAAGATATTTACAATATGCGCGGCAAAAACAAACACAAAGCTGGCACTAGAAGAATGATCGCAACGCGCAACAATTCAATTGTGAAAAATGGCATCACGCCTTTGAAAATTTTCAGGATCGGTGTCTTTGGCGAGAAGGATTTGATGACAAATACGTTGATCCCAACTGGTGGTGTGATCAAGCCAAGCTCAACAACAATAAGCGCTAAAATACCAAACCAGATCTTAAGCTCATCGACATCCATCCCGAAAGCTGCGGTAGATGCAGTGACATAATCTCCACCATTTAGCTCGACCAGAACCGGCCAGAAAAACGGCACCATGACCAAGATCATGGAAAGCGATTCCATGAAACATCCAAGGATGATCAACACGATGAGCATGGCGATCAAAATCATATAGGGTTCAAGCGATGACGTTGCTGCCCATTCGCTGAGTGCCATTGGCAGACCAGATCGCGCAAAAAAGCCTTTGAGTATATCTGCAGCAAACAAAATGAAGTAGATCATGCCAGCGATTTTAGCCGTCTCTAACAGAGCATTCTTAAAGCCTTGCAATCCGATTCCAACATCTGGGTTTCGTCCTGATTTGAAATGGATGAAAACACCGTAAACAAGGATTAACGCAACACCGACAGAGGCTGCAGGTGTTGGCGTGAATAAACCCAATCCAAGACCGATAATGATTACGCTGAAAATGGATAGGACTGGAATAAGACGCCATAAAGCTTCGCGCCGCTCCGCGTCATCCATTGGCGGTAATTCCGGCGCCAGTGTTGGATATTTCCGAACTCTGAGATAAACAACGGCCACAAAAAACAATGCGGCTAGCAGGCCCGGAATGATGGCAGCTTGAAACATCTCGATGATGGAACCTTCGACGACAATCGCATAAATGACTAAAGCGACAGACGGAGGAATAAGTATCCCTAGGGTGCCCCCTGCTGCTAATACGCCCGTTGCGAGCCCGTCATCATATTTAAAGCGGTTAAACTCAGGCAGCGCCACACGGCTCATCGTACTGGCTGTTGCAATGGATGACCCACTCACAGCGCCAAATCCAGCGCACGCACCGATGGTTGCCATGGCGACACCACCGCGGATATTGCGCGTTAACACGCTGATGCCTTTAAATAGATCGCGGCTCAAACCGCCTTCGGACGCCAACAAGCCCATAAGGATGAATAAGGGTATAACTGTTAGATCGTAATTCGCAACGCTGTTCCATAGCGCTGTTTTGAACTGCAGCAAATAAGGGCCAAACTTCAGAAATGGCGACGCGAGCGATATCGCCCATGAACCAATCACACCTGTCACCAGCATGGCAAGCGCCACCGGTACGCGCAGCATGATCAGAATAAAGACCGCCAGCAGGCCAAAAAGCCCAATGAGTTCGCGTTCCATCATGTCACCTCAGTCACCTGAGGGAGCTTGCCTAATTGTATAAGGCTTGCTGCAAACCATAAAAGACATGACATTACGCCCGGCAGCATAAAGGCCCAAACTGGCCAGCCCAGTACGGCGGTTACCGTGCCATCACCCCTCGCGTGCTCCACACCCTGGCTCAGCATAAAGGCAAAAAATAATGCAACGCCCGCCATGAGTAGCGAAGACGCGATATGGCTGATCCATTGCATGGCGCGTGGTGCTGATTTCATCACAACATCAACGGCAATATGCCCATTCTTAAGCTGGCAATAGGGCATCATGGCGAGCGCAGCAAAGCCAACAAACAAAGTGACCATGTCTTCATATCCAGGAAGACCAGAGACGTTAAAGCCAAAATTCCGCACCAACACATTGGCCGAAAATCCGAGCGCATTGATCACGGTGAACAATACGGCAAGCATCAGCGCGATCCCGCCAAGCAGCGCCCAATAGGTGATGATTTTAGAAAAACCAGCAACAAGCGCGCCCTTGCCTCCACCCAGATCATTGCTTTGTGACGTGTTGGGCGCGCTCATCTGCTCAAAAAAGCTCGGTTAGTTCTGCAGAGTATTGGCAGCGACAGCGTCTTGCGCTTTTGCAAGCAAAGCTGCGCCGTCAATGCCATTTGCGGTGACTTCTTCTAACCAACGCTCACCTACTTCTTGCGCTTTTGTAGCAAATTCTGCGCTAGCTTCAGCGGACAACTGATTGACCTCATTGCCTTTATCGATGGCAAGTTGAATACCCTTTGGTTCAACACTGTCCCAAAGCTCGCCCATTTCTTTGGCAAATGCGGCGCCAGAATTGTCATCGACAATCTTTTTCAAATCATCTGGCAGGGAATCATATGAAGCTTTGTTCATGGCGAACAAAAATGTCGATGTGCCAAAACGCTTGCCCTTTTCAAGCTCAACTGAGTAATCGGTCAGCTCGGCGAGCTTTAATGGGATGGCAATTTCAAATGGCACCAGGCCGCCATCAACGGTTTTCTTGGCGAGCGCTTGCGGCAAAGCTGGCACTGGCATGCCAACAGGTTCAGCACCCCATGATTCCAGCATCCAAGCACCTGTGCGCGATGGAGAACGAACCTTAAGATCTTTCACATCTGCAAGGCTTTTCACGTCTTTGGATGTTAGATGAAGCGCATTGCCTGAATGCGTGTGCACGAGAAGTGGATGAATATCATCAAGATCTTCTGCTAGATCAGGAAGCAGTGTTTGAATGGCGGCATTGGTGGCAGCCGCAGAACCATCATGCACGTTTGGCAATTCAAACACTTCCAATCGAGGGAACACACCCGGCGTATAACCCGGAAGCGTCCAAATCACATCCGCAACGCCATCACGCACCTGACCGTAAAGCTCAGGCGGTTTGCCACCTAATGCCATGGCTGGAAAAATTTCAAACTGAATGCGCCCCTCTGAAGCTTCTTCAATGCGCTTCGCCCATGGAACAATCATATCCGTATGAGTGATCGATTTCGGACTTAAAAAGTGGTGGATTGAAAACTTGAACTCATCTGCGAGCACCGTAGACATGCTGAATAATGAGCTTGTTACCATCATTGCTGTTGCAATTAAAAAATTACGTTTGGAAAAAGTCATCAAAACTCCCAACCTTAGCTGCGCTTATAAAAGCTCTTGCCATTGCGCCACTGCGGCATCAACAGGACCTTACAAAGATATATAATCAAGATGGTCAATCTACAATGCGGTATTCCGTCCGAACCCGAAATTTTACGGTATCTTTTGCCGTTTAAAGGCATAGCACTAGAAACTGGTTCGATTTCTTAGACATTATGTAACCATAACCCCATTCACAGCTCGCTCAGTCCAAGAAATCCAGCTCTGTTTTATCCAAGCGTTAACTGATTTGCCTTTACAACACTTGCCGAGGTGGACATTGGAAGATTGAATTCCTACATTCTGCTCGAACAGATTTGATCAGGCAATTGATTCTTTAAATCTATCAATTTGCCGACGCCAGGAAGAGGTAGACATGACATTTTTCATGAATGATGAAGATAAAGATAAAAATGACGAAAAGGATGCCGGTGCTGGCCGCATGACTGAGCTTTTATTTAAAAGCCGAAATGTACTAATCACAGGAACAATCGACGACAAAGTTGCGCGCCAAGCAACATCACATCTTTTGGCATTAGCGGAAGATTCGAACGATCCGATTAACCTGTTTATTTCATCCCCAGGTGGCCATGTTGAATCAGGCGACATGGTGCACGACATGATTAAATTCATCCGTCCAAAAGTGCGTACCATTGGTTCAGGTTGGGTTGCCTCAGCTGGTGCTCTCATCTTCGTTGGTGCTGAAAAAGAAAATCGTTATTGCTTGCCAAACACACGCTTCCTCTTGCATCAACCATCAGGTGGCGTGCGCGGCATGGCTTCTGATATTGAAATTCAGGCTGAACAAATTCAAAAAATGCGTGAGCGTTTTGAAGTTTTGTTCTCAGAGGCAACAGGTCAGACACCTGAAAAAATTCACGAAGACACAAAGCGTGATTTTTGGCTGAACACAGATGAAGCTCTCGATTATGGTCTATTGGGTAAAGTCATCAGTTCACAGGATGAATTGCCGAAAGACTAAGCTTTTCACAACCTTCAAACACAAACCCGCTTGAAGCAATTCAGGCGGGTTTTTTGCACACAAAACTTAGTATCGCCGCCTCCAACCTTGCATTTGGACTGATTATCTGAGAACAAGTGCCGAATTTCATTTATCAGCCAAGAACATTGCGGGCACCTTTATGGCAATTATATCACTCAGCACGATACCATCGCGATTTGATAAAATCGGCCCAACGCTTGAAAGCTTGCTCAAACAAACCGCCAACATTGATGAAATTCGTCTTTACATTCCAAAATCATATCTGCGTTTTCCCGATTATGACGGCACCGCTTTGCCTGATATCCCAGAGGGAGTAACTCTTTACAGACCCGCGCAGGATGATGGACCAGCGTCAAAGGTCATCAATTGTTTGGTTGATCCTAGTCTTGATCCCAATACACACATTATTTTTTGTGATGATGATCGAATTTATGATCCTGACTGGGCGCAAAAGCGCTTGGACCAATCGGTCCAACATCCCGATTGTGCAATTACAGGCAGTGGATTGTTTGTCGAGGCGTATAATGGACATCAACGGCAATATGAGAGCAATCAAATGCCTCGCGCAGAGCGTTATCCGAAATATATGGATGTGCCATACAAATTAGCGCGCATGGTTCGTATCGCGATCAATGATGGGATCAAAAAAGCCTTTACGACGAAATTTGCCAAACCGACATTCCGCAAAAGCGGTTATATCGATATTTTCGAAGGGTTTTCCGGCGTTTTGGTCAAGCCACGTTTCTTTACGAGCGAAGTGACCAACATTCCCGAAATCGCACAATTTCAAGATGATATTTGGTTATCAGCAAATGTTGCCAAAAATGGATTTCAAATTTGGACAGATGCGGGTGAATTTCGCCCCAAATTTTCGGAAGCCGATGAGTTGGAGCCTTTGAACCTGCAGATTTTTGAAGGTGCCAATCGACGTGAACTCAACCGCAAAATCATTCAATATTGCCAGGAACATATGGGCATTTGGAGATAAGATGGCCGCGCAATTCTAAACAACGAGCCGCGCATTTTCCTCGAGCCTAAATAAAGATCATCACAACCGTGAGCGCCATGATGGTGGCCATGGTGATCATGAAAATGCGCCAAACGCGATCAGACTTTAAAAAGCCCGACAACAAATGACCCACTGTGGTCCAAAACAAGCAGACGGCTAAATTGATACCGGCAAAGGTAATGAACAATCTAATCGCTTCGCCAATGGGAGACAAACCACCGCCAAAGCCGGCATAGGCTGCGAGTGTCACCGCCCAAACCTTCGGGTTGACCGCTTGAAACAAGATGGCTTCGATAAAGGTGAAGGGTCGGCCCTTATCTTCGGCACGCCCTGCCCGTCCAGCTTGCGCTGTTTTCCAAGAAAGCCACAAGATCCAGATAGCTGCGACGACTTGAAAACCAAATTTCAAACCAGGTGCTGCAAGCAGCAAACTGCTCAAACCAAGCGCGCTGCAGGCCGCTAAAATCCCCGTTCCGATTGGCACGCCTAATAAATGAGGTAGAGTCGCGCGAAACCCAAATCGTGCACCTGAGGCTGTCAGCATGACAACATTTGGCCCGGGCGAAAACAGACCTGCAGCGACAAACATGATAAGAGCGATGGGAAATGTCATATTTAAAACCTTATAAAACGCTCTTTAAAAACGCCTGACTACGTGGGTGTTTAGGATTTGAGAAAATCTCGTCTGGCTTACCTTCCTCGATGATCTCACCTTCGTGTAAGATGCACACTCTGTCGGCAGCTTCTCGGGCAAAGCCCATTTCATGGGTTGCCAAAATCATCGTCATGTTTTGAGCTTTTAATGTCCGTAGCACATCAAGCACTTCAGCCACCAATTCTGGATCAAGCGCTGATGTAACTTCATCAAACAGCATAATTTCAGGCTTCATCGCCAAGGCTCTGACAATGGCGACGCGCTGTTGCTGGCCTCCTGATAGCTGATCTGGGTAATGCTCCATCCGGTCAGCCAAACCAAATTTCTCAAACAATTGCCCAATCTCAGGGCGCAAAGCCTCGCGAGATTTTTTATAGATACGGCGTGGCGCGAGCATGACATTTTCAACCGCGCTCATATGCGGGAAAAGATTATAGCTTTGAAACACAATGCCGATTTTTTGGCGAATGGGCTGCGGATCTAACCCTGGCAAAGAGATATCATCGCCATCGAGCCAAATCGCACCGTCATCAATGGGTTCTAACAAATTGATCGAGCGCAACAGCGTTGATTTGCCGGATCCTGAAGCGCCGATAAGGCATATCATTTCACCTTGTTCGACGCTGAGATCAAGTCCTTTTAAAACCGTAACGTCACCAAAACTTTTGACGATATTTTCAATTTTCAATTTGCTCATATCAGGACCGCTCACGATTTTGTTTGGCAAGCAGATAGTCGGCAAAACGCGTTGCCGGAATGGTGACCGCGAGAAAGATCACCGCAGCACCCACATAGGGTGTGAAATTTGCAAGCAGCGATTTAAACACACCCGCCTGACGGAAAATCTCAACAGGTCCGATAAAACTCAATAAGGCAACATCTTTTTGAAGGGCGATCAGCATGTTCATATTGGCAGGCACAACACGGCGAATGGCTTGTGGCAAAACCACATAACGCATGACATCAGATTTGCTCAATCCAAGCGACAATGCTGCTGCACGCTGGCTTTTATGCACGCTTTCAATGCCGGAGCGGAAAATCTCGGCAACATAGGCGGAATAGGTCAAAACAAGCGCGACAGAACCCCAGATATAAGGACTGTTATACGGCCTGGGCAATCCAAGACCCGGGATACCAAACCCGATCAGATAAACGGTTAGTACCACCGGAACACCGCGGAAGATATCGGTGTAAACTGCACCAAAAATGCGCAGTGGAAACAAAACCGGCGACTGCACATCACGACAAAGAGCAATGGCGAGCCCGAGTATTGCAATTAATGGTGCGCACCACAAAAAGATCAACACATCAAGCCAAAAGGCGCTCAATAATTTAGGGAAGGTTTTCAGGAAAACTTCTTTGTTAAAGAAACTTTTCTGCACGGCCTCCCAACCGGGTGCCAAGGGCACAAGAATGACAATCAGCGCCAGCACGATGAAGGTACTGACGCCAGCAATCATGATCCCTTTGCGCCGCTCCTTTTGCTCGTAGGCTTGTCGCGGCGTCAGGGTTTTAGACCGGGATTGTGTCACGTTTTAAGTCTTACTATTGGATCACCGGCACGCCAGTGGTTTCTTGCAACCATTCCGCTTCAATACGCTTTAAAGTGCCATCTTCCTTAATGCGGCGAACCCCTTCATCAACGCATGGTTTGATCGGATTGTCGTTGGACATCAACAAACCAAATTGGTCAGGATTTGTGGCAAGCTCCGCCGGGAACTGCCCCAATACCACACCGTCTTCTAACAAAACCGCGCTGGTAAACAATGCTGTAGGCAGATCGAATAAACCCGCATCGATCTGACCTGCTTTAAGCGCTTCTGTCACATTGGCGACATCATCATAAAGCAACGGATCGCTGTCTGGTTTAATATCATTGGTGATAAAGCCAAGCGCTGTTGTCGAGGCGCCTGCACCCCATTTGAGCGTTTTCAGGCTTTCCATTGTTGCCGTTGCACCGGCTTCCATTGTTGGCTTACGGATGAGAACCGCCATAGGTGATGAATAATAGCTCTCGGAGAAATCAACCACTTGCTCGCGCTCTTCAGTGATAGAAAATTGCTGCAAGTTAAAATCAAAATCTTTCGGACCAGGTTGGATGGATTGGTCAAAACTTGCACGCACCCATTCAACTTTGTCCTTGCTGTAACCCATCTTTTCAGCCACCGCATAAGCCACGGCAGCTTCAAAACCCTGCCCGCTTTCCGGTGCATCATCGATCACCCATGGGAAATAGGCCGGATTACCCGTCGCAATGGTCAAAACGCCCTCTTTTATCGTCAAACCCGTAGCGCATTTATTCTCCCCCGCATGCGCAGGTGTAAGCATCAAAGCGCTCAGCATAAGACCCGACAGAATGGATAATTTGGTGTTCATAGCAATTTCCGTTTCCATAATAATAAATTTCAAGGTGACATTAAGCCTCGTTTGCCCAAAACTGGCAAGCCTAACGATGAATGTTATCCAAAGCTGCACGCGTTCGCGCTCGGAATATTTCAAAACTTATGATGAGCAATAGTACAAATACGGTGGTCAATATGAAGACTGCGGATATCGGATAAATATCTGACAATGCGCCGATAGACAGCGACGAGAGTTGTCCGCCCACTGTTGTGCCCAAAATCATCGCAATCGAAAAACTCGAGCTTCGGTTTGGGTTCACATCCATTGCCCTTGCCAATAAGACCGGGAACATCGCGCCCATCCCAAATCCCATGACAATATTAGCAAGAATCTGTAATTCGACTGTTTTCGTAAAAATAATCCCCAAATTACCCAGCAATGTCATGGCAAACAATGTTCTGACCAGTCTGACATTATGAATGCGATTTCCAATCACGATGGTGAGCAACCGGATCGCAATCATACCCGCCAAGAATGCTGCATGGGACACGCGGGAGACATTATCGTCCAATCCAATATCAATGGCATAACTCACAAACCAGATATTATGCGACCATTCTACCGCACCTAAAAAGCATGCAGGGACTGCAAGCACCCAAATGGGTAGGTTTTCACCCTCCGCCTTTGTCCCCTCAGCTTGATCATCTGCGCTATCATCGGCATTTGCATCCGCTTTGGTTTGAGCGCTGCGAAATAGAATAAAATATGCCGCAGAACTGGCGATAAACGCTAAGGACGCGACCATAAACGGGGATTTCCAGCTAAATCCAGACGAAAACAAAAAGATGAGAAGAAGCGGCGAAAACACATTTCCGAAACTAAAAACCACATCAAGCGCACCTAATGCTGAGGCACGTTTTTCAGTAAATGTTTGCCCCACAAATGTGTGTCCAGCAGTAAAAGACACACCGCCCATTGTTCCTAAAAGTAAGAAACTGATCAGGTATTGAACGAAACTGCCGCTCAGATATAAAAACATGCAGAAGACTGCAGATAGTAAAGCGGCACCGGATAAAATTGCACCGATTTTGAAGCGATCCAGCAGGAATTTTGATCCCAAAGATCCCACGCTGAAGCCGCTGGACCATAGAATAAAAATCAAACCACTTTGCGTGCCCGAGAGCGAAAAGGCTGCAACAGTTTCCGGCATTAAAGGCCCGACGACCAAAGCCATCGCACCCCAGATGAAAAAGGTGAACGCGATCGCGGCATAGAGATAAATATTGAAAAACTTATGCAAGGGTTTCGTTCCAATTCGTAGTCTTGATGGGCATTTGGCTTTAGACGTAATTGCCCTGGAACCATAAAATTGATGGATAGGCGCACAACCATATCCAGAAGAACCGATTTAAACCAAACAGAAATGCATTTGCCAAGTGAAATGTCGCAGCAATGATAAGCGCGAAATAAAGTGTATTTGTGTTGAGGAGCGAGAGCGGAAATAAGAGTTCAAACGCAATCACGCACCAGGACATAACAAAGAGCAGTTTTGGTTGCTCTGCGAAACCTCGCAAATTTTCAGAAACCGGGTAAGTCGTAAACGCAAAGACATCCCGGAGTGCCCTGCCCGAGCGCCAGGCAGGATTGACGATTTTGACCCAGCCTGAAATCAGGTAGGACAGGATCAACTGAACAGCGAGATACCCAAAAGCGATCTCCTGCCACATATGATTGGGTGCAAGATGTGCAAGTGTGAGACAAACCAAAATCAGCAGACCCATCCGGTCGCTACCGCCGTTATATGGCCCATGAAAGCGCTTCAATATGACGAGCGACAAAGCAACAAGCGCAATAAGCGCCCATGAAACTTGGAAGCCGATGACAAGCAATAGGCTCAACACAATTCGGGGAATAAACAAAATCTTTTCGTTATTCGGACGATGAAGATGTTCGATGCTTTGCTGAATAAAGGCCAAGCCAAGCATGATTTCAGTCAAGCGCAAAGCCTCATCAATATTCATGATGCCGCTCCACGGGTAAGTTCGATCATATCTGATACATAGAGCACATGTTTGACGATTTGTTCTTTATCACGCGATATGAATGCTAAGCGGAATTGAAGATAACGACCGCTTTCCACGATCAGACCTTCGGCAATATCTTGCTCAATCCGAGTGACAATCTCGTTTGTGCTATGGGCTTCATATTCCAAATCATCTTTGATCAAACGTTCCGCACAACTGGCGAGAAATAACGCTTCATTGCGCGCTGGATTATACACCATTCGTTTGATCATCTGCGCAGATGATAAGCTTTGAGGTCTTGGTCTGAATTCTGTCCATTGATCCGGTATTTGATCTTTTTGATCGAATATGACGAATTCCACTCGCGGGCTTGGTGCGATGGAGTCGAAAAACCTCCAGGACGGAATAAGCGCTGGCAAAAGCAGTCGTATGGGTTTCAAAATCGCCTGGATTGTCAGAGCCGCATTCCCGCGCTAAGTTAGGCACGCGGTCTATTGCATTACTGGGGGACCGAGTTACCGAAGTCAAAAAGAGTATGTCATTTTATGTAAAAATAGCAAAGCGGCAAGAACGTGGGTGCGTTTATTCCTCTTTGTCCAAGATATTCAGTGACACAATATTACTCAAACTTGGCGGGTTGATGAGGTTGCTGCATGAAACTAATTTACACAAATGGCGATTCTGCCAGCTCAAAAATTGAAGACTTAAAACTCGCCGACAAGGTCGTGCCTTGGCGCGATATCTTGCATGAAGGCCCCGTCGAAGGCCTTATGCCATTGGCTAAACGGTCTGAAGAACGCGCCAAATTTATCGTTGAATTTGATGGCGGTGATTTAGCTGATATTCACCAGAGCTTTAAAGATCGCGATAAGACGCTGTTTTATCTCAATGAATATTCTCGTGTTGAACTTTGGTTTGAACACGATCTTTATGACCAACTTCAAATTCTGCAAATTCTCAATTTTGCTCATCAAAATTTAGAAAAACAGGAACTTTATCTTGTTCAGTCAAATGATTATCTGGGCGAACTCATAGACGATGCATTTAAAGCACTTCCAAATCTGGCAAGACCTATCACAGAAGATATGAAAGCCTATGCATCTAAAGCCTGGAGTGCGTTTACACACAAGACGCCTGACCTTTTAATTCGTGTGTTGGATAATCCTGATATGCCATATGTTGCGCCTGCGATACGGCGTTTGGTTATGGAATATCCCGATAGCCAATCCGGCTTACCAACATCCATTTACAACGCATTGACCTTGCTTCTAAACGGGCCGACAACGGTTGGAAAGCTATTTGAACATATGCAAAATTGCGAATTGGCAAAGTTCATGGGAGACTTGTCATTTGCAAAATATATGGACGAGCTCGGCACATGCGCGACACCCGTTATCGCTGGTCACAATGTTATCTATTCCACTTCAAAAGCCGCTGGCCGGAAAAATCTAGAGCAAATTCAGACGTATTTTAAGCAAAAGATCCATCTGACGGATTTCGGCAAACAGGTCATGGATAAAAAGGCCAATCACGTTACCAAAAATGGCATAGATCGATGGATTGGCGGCGTGCGTATCACATCGGAAAATTTGTATTTCTACGATATGAAACGCGCCAAAATCGTCCGTGAACCGACTGTCGAATAGATCTCTTTTTTGCTACCAGGGTTTTGAGCCCAACAGCTTTTCACCAAGTTCTGATAACACGGCAGGTGTTGCGTTTTTCTTTTCCCAATCCCTTGGATCGCCCGGAAAATCGGGTCGGTTTGGCGGCTCCATCTCTCGCCACAAACGCACCCGTTCTTCGCGTTCTGCAACATTTTCATATTCTGCAGGATGCATGGAAATATATTGTGCCATCCGCACGCGATTTTCTGAATAATTTGGGCGCACACCATGGGCCAGAAGCGAATTAAAAATCATCAAATCGCCGGGCTCCATAGAGATATCCTCACGTTCTAAACCCGTCACATCTGGCAGAATTGGATTGCGATCCTCCGGTTGCGTTTTCTCCCATTCGTCAAAATGTTCAAAGAGATAAGGAATGCACTGGAACCCGCCGGTTTCGCTATCTTGTTTCTTCAAGCTTAAAACACCTTGCACCCCAATTGGAAACGGGCGTTGTTTGGTGTCTACATCCCAATGGATAAAGCCGAGTTGCGCACCGGATTTATCTTGCTTAGGCGGGCTTAGATTGGCGCGATCGATGGTGGTCCAAAGTTCTTCGGTGTCCCAGATATCGACAAAGGCATCATAAACGCGCTGCTCCATGCGATTATCCCACAAATATTGATGATTGTAGATCTCAACCATGCCAGCATTGTTTAGCTCAGCGCGCACATGCGGCCGCCGTTCTGGCGCATACCAAGTGGATGGATCATTGGGATCTTTTTCATCAAATTCCCAAAGAAGCTCAGCAAGTCTATCAGCATTTTCACGCGGCACTGCATTGCGGACAATAACGTAACCTTTGGTAATCCAGTGCTGCCAATCATCTTCACTTAGCACACGCAAAGGCAGTTTTTTCTTGATATCTTTCAGCTGCGTTGTGACTTTCGCGCTGATTGGATGGCTAATTTCCGCCGCTGTAGGCTGCTCCGCTGCTCTCATTTTATCCTCCCAAATTCAATGAGTCCGTATGCTACGATATCAAGAATTATTTTTGTTTCAAGCACTTAAGATAATCTGAGTTTCTCGGTTGGATTTTCATCCAAATTATGCAATGGCTTTCGTTCTGAATAACAAAAAGAGATGTAATCATGCCGACGACCACTGTTCGCCCCGCCACCTCACAAGATGCTGCTACAATTCGCGGATTTATTCTCGAATTGGCGATCTATGAAAAAGAACCGGATGCTGTGAAAGTCACAGTTGACGAATTGGCAGAACAATTAGCGTCTGATCGCCCACCGTTTGAGGCGCTCATCGCTGAACTTGATGGGACGCCGGTCGGATTTGCGCTCTATTTCCAAAGCTATTCCACATGGGAAGGAAAAGCTGGTCTTTACTTGGAAGATCTTTATGTCAGTCCTGAACATCGCGGCAATAAAATCGGCACAGCATTGTTTCGTCAATTAAGCCAGATCGCGCTTGACAGAGGCTATGCACGAATAGACTGGCAGGTGTTGGACTGGAACGAGCCGAGCATCAAATATTATCAATCCATTCAAGCTGAAATCCGCAAAGACTGGTATCCATGCCGTTTGGAAGGCAATGGGATTGTTGCTCTCTCGAAATCCTGACTGTTGCTTTTTAGCAAAAAAGCCCACGCGGATTGAACGCGGGGCTTTTTCGTGTTGGTTAGAAACAAACTTAAAAAATAACCAACAGGGTGTAACTGATTTTGTATTTCAGTTGGTATTTGGCTTGAAGTTTGTTGTCTTTAAGAGGTGTGTCAGGTCAAAGATGTGATCTTTGTGTGTCATGTCGTTGCGCAAACAAAGAGCCCGGCAGGAATATCGCGTTAAGGTGCATAGGGTGACCGTTCAGGGATTTAACGGTGGGGGATAATCGCGATATCCGAGCAACGGGCTCTGGGTTCAATAACTGGGTTTCATGGACGGCTTGCATTAGGGAGGACAATACAATCCATCACATGAAGCTTTAGGAATTAACCAAGTGTGCGGAACTCAGTTGGTGACAATTTACCGTTGCCATCAGCGTCTGCAGCGTTGAAGTCTGCACGATCGTAAGCACCAGTTTTACCACGTAGTTCGTCGTAAGAAACGAAACCGTCACCAGCGTGTACGCTTGAGATTTCGTCTGTGATACCAACATTGCTGTCGATTTGACCGAAAGATAGAGCAGATGCGCCAGAAACAGCCATCATTGATACAGTAGCAAGAGCGATAAGAGTTTTCATAATTTTAGTCCTTTTAAGTGTGGTGCATAAAGTTTGTTTGTGGAGCACCGTTTGTTTCATAAATTGGTTTTGTTAGATGTCATAAGCCCTGCCCCATAAAGGGAGGATAGTGGGCGCAAGGCTTATGATTTAATTGTTGCGGAGAACCGCTTGGGGATTAGCCAAGTGTGCGGAACTCAGTTGGTGACAATTTACCGTTGCCATCAGCGTCTGCAGCATTGAAGTCTGCACGATCGTAAGCACCAGTTTTACCACGTAGTTCATTGTAAGAAACGAAACCGTCACCAGCATGTACGCTTGAGATTTCGTCTGTCACACCAACATTGCTGTCGATTTGACCGAAAGATAGAGCAGATGCGCCAGAAACAGCCATCATTGATACAGTAGCAAGAGCGATAAGAGTTTTCATAATTTTAGTCCTTTTAAGTGTGGTGCATAAAGTTTGTTTGTGGAGCACCGTATGTTTCATAAAGTTTCAAGTTTGTTTTTATCGAAGCGCTTGAGAGTGTTTGTGGACAACCCGTGTTCGTTTCGATGAGCTCAATGTAGGGGTTCAAAACGAGAAAATAAATTAACATCTAAACACGCATGCGTGAGCTTGCGTGTGATCAGATAAGTTTGGACGTGATGAGGGCGCGCTAAAGCCTTAAAAATAAAGGTTAACGGGGATTAACCCTTCACAGAAGCGCTCGCGAAAAAAGTTCAAACTTTTTTCAAAAAGCCCCTTTTTGACGTCAAAATAGCAAATTGAACCCACCATAAACCGAGCTTTTGTGAGCGAATGTGAGCGTTACGGTGAGAAAAACCATATCTAAACTGATCAAAAATCTTGTTTTGATAGATATATACACACATCGAACCATAAGAGCATTTTGGTGTTATTGGGCTCGACTTGATTTTCAATAGCCAACTTGGCATCTTATCTCTATGGATTGGGGAGTGCCATAATGACAGCTACATTTGAAAAGCTATTTTTTCGCAAATTGATGTCGCATAACTTAAAAATTGCCATCCTATCGCTATGTTTTGTCCTGGTTATGGTCATTACCAGTCTTGCGGCTGCCAAAGAAAAACGCGTCGCCCTTGTTATTGGCAATTCTGCATATGAAAATGTGTCCCGGCTTGCCAATCCTAAAAATGATGCCGCTGATATGTCAGTCGCACTGACTGATATCGGCTTTGATGTCACCAAGATCGAGGATGCTGATTTTGCAGAAATGCGAAAGGCGCTTCGCCAATTTAGTAAAAAGGCGCGAAGTGCGCGAATTGCGCTGGTTTATTTTGCAGGCCATGGGATGGAAGTTGATCGTCAAAACTATCTGATCCCAACTGATGCTGTTCTTGCGAGCGATCAGGACATTGAATATGAAGCGATATCAATAGATTTGTTAAACAGATCTGTTTCCGGTGCCAGCGGTTTGAGCATGATCTTGCTGGATGCTTGCCGCAACAACCCATTCGCCAGTAAAATGAGAACCGAGAATTCAACTCGGTCAATCGGCCGTGGTTTGGCTCCGGTTGAACCAAATATCGGCAGTTTGATTTCATATGCAGCTCGGGAAGGTACGACAGCAGATGACGGAGATGGTCGTAATAGCCCCTATACCAAGGCCTTGTTAAACCACATAAAAGAACCTGGTGTTGACGTCAGACGCATATTTGACAAAGTACGCGATAGCGTGATGGAAGAGACAGGCGGTGTCCAGCAGCCATTTGTTTACAGCTCCCTGCCCGGTCGTGATGTGTTGCTCACGCCTCCTGCAAACAATACAAATGTCACGCCGAACTCAAACACAACTGCCCCGATAAACAATGCTGCGCTTGAATTGGAATACTGGAATTCGGTCAAAGACAGCGGATCCGTTGAGCTTTTAAACTCCTATATTGAACAATACCCAACAGGCAGTTTTGCAGCGATTGCGAAATTCAGAATAAAAAATCTTGAAAACGCAACTCAGACCGCAGCTGTCGTTGCGCCTATTACAAAGAATAAAGAAACACTGAACAACCAATCCGCTGACACTTTCTCCCAAGCTGAAATTCGGATTGTCCAAACAGAACTTCGCAAAAAAGGATACAAGATTGATGAGATAGACGGTGTTGTGGGGCCGGTAACAAAAGATGCGATCACTCGATACCAACAAGACTGGCAACTTGCCGAGACTGGCACAGTTAGTCGCGAGCTCATAAATCGTCTTCAGCGCAATCACCCCGACACAAAGGCTCAATTGGTAAAAGCCATCAATAGCAATTGCGCTTTGCGTGATAGCGCGCCCGAAGCGCGCACAACGCTTGAAGTCACTGGCTCATGCAAAGACGGAGAAGTTATAGGTCGTGGCGAAGTAATCTGGACATTCATGCGCCAAGGTAAATTTGTAACGTCAGAATTCAAGGGCAACTTTATCGATGGAAAAATTTCCGGCTATGGGGTCCGCAAATTCCAAAGCGGCAGTATATATCGCGGTGAAATGATCAATGGTATCCGAAACGGACGTGGTAAATACACCTATTCCAATGGGGATGTTTATGAGGGACACTACGAAAACGGCAAGCGCCATGGTCGAGGCATATATTATTTTGCTTCCGGTAGTGTTTTCGAAGGCACCTACAAAAACGGCAAAAAAGAAGGTGACGGAGTTTATCGACGCTCCAATGGCAGTGTTTATGAAGGGCCTTATAAAGACGATGTGCGACACGGCTTTGGGCGCTATACTTTTAGCAGCGGCAATTACTATGAAGGCCAATTCCAAAACGACACACCAAATGGCCAGGGAAAATATGTGAAAACCGATGGCAAGATCAGAACTGGCACATGGAACAATGGCTGTTATAAAAATGGTTCTGACTGGGCTGTCGTCTTATCGACCGCAAAAGAATGTGGCTTTAAATAGCCATTGTTTTAAAACGACTCACTTCACGCGTCACAATTTAGACCCATGTCTCATTTATGAATCAGTTAAATGCTGAATATTGAGACTAATTCCCTAATGTATACTTTAAGATATGGAGTAATAATAATCTAATAAAGATGTAAAATCCGATTGTTTTCGGACTTTTATTGCTAAAAATGCTTGTTTTCCTGCATATTCCCATCAAATTTCGCAAAAATTCAATAAAATTGTTTATTTTTTACGGAAAGAAGCATAATCAAGCATTGTTATTCCAAATATTGAAACTCAACTGGGAGTTATTACTTCTAATCAAGTAAGTCTGAGTAATTTGGGGCAACAACAGTTTAGTATCCAGAGTTTGTAATCGGCTTGGCCAATATTGAGCGTCAATAAACAAAAGTTACAAGGCATGATCAAAGCGCTTTGATCAGCCAAAGCATGGGGCGACAAAAATGATGCAAAGAAGGGATTTTTCCGTTTGTATTCTTTCCATTTAGTATATATAAGCGCCGAAACTTCGAGTTTTGAGGGATTCTTGAAAGCTGTTTTCGGTGAGGGGCACAGGTAATGTCGATGATTACAACTGATTTTTTGTCTGACATCGAAAACGCCGTCAACAACCTCGATTTCTATCGCCTTTATAAAGTCATGTGCCGCTATTATCATATCGATATGCTGGCTCTTCTTGATCTGAATACTTGGCCGGATGACAAAAATATTAATGCTGCCTGTGTTGCGGTTGATAGCTCCGATGGTGTTCCAGCAAGCTTAAATGTTTTAACAATCAGCGAAGAGAATATGATTTTCTCAGATGTTAAATCATCTATTGTTCCTAAAACTTGGACAAAAGAACAAACCGCTGAATCCTTTGATTTCTACGATGGGTCTTCAGATTCCTGCGCTGTGACATTCCCCATCCATTCTGCAACGTCCAGACATTATGTGTTGGTGGGCTTAATGCAGCACAACAATATCAAAAAATTACCTCTCGCTGAAGCGCATTACCATTCATCGCTGATTTTTCAGAAATATCACGAAACCGTTTTGGTTCCGAGCAGTTTACCAACGGTGACCCCACGTGAACTTCAAGTCCTAAAATGGAGTGCTGAGGGTAAAACATCGCAAGAAATTGCTGTCATTCTGAGCTTGTCAGAGCATACGGTGAACTCCTACACAGCTCGCGTTCAACAAAAATTACAAGTCAACAATCGAGCGCAAATGGTGGCCGCAGCAATCCGCACTGGTTTAATACAGTGATTTCTGAGGGATAATAGAGCTTCTATGGATACAAAAGCGACAAAGATAAAATTGATATTCGTGGACGATGATCCCACTGAATTTGAAATTATGAAGCGTCTATGTCGTGACACGGAACAGCACAAGATAGAATTAATGTGCCAACACACTGTGGAAGAAGCCTGTGATGTCATCGCGGAGCAGGAAATCCGCATCATTTTGTTAGATAACAAACTACTGGTTGATGATGATTTTCGTTCGTCTGTTCCCAAGATCCGCGCAAAGGGATATACAGGGCCAATTGGGATCGTATCGTCAAATGTCCGGACTGACTATTTCAAAGACATTGAAGAATATGGTGCTGACTTCCGCATAGGAAAAGATGAACTTGATCGCCCGACGATCTTACACATCATCAATGAATTTGCGCCTAAGGTTGTCAACTGACACCCAAACTAATCTAAGCTGTTTCAATCAAATAGTTTTTTGAACATGGCATTGGTTTTATCAACGCCCATCACAACCTATTACAATTTGATGAGATAAGTGTTGTGACACGTATTATTCCCATATGTTACATCAGCTTACGTCATTTTAACGCTGACGCTGACAGTAAAAGTAGCTTTAGTATCTGATTTCCTTGCGTACCAGTTCAGTTCATTTTGCATTGTATGGCCCTTCGGAAGTCGCCCCTATCCCTAACTCATGGTCGCTTCAATTTATTTCTGCCATCTGATGCTAGAGGTGAATCAAATTGGCAACAATGAAGATGAATTAACGGTCGATCTGCATCCGCCGCGCTGATGGACTTTAAGGAGTGTCCCCTACTCTCAAATTCGCGATAAAAATTTTGGGAAGCCATACCCTCTTACTAAAGATCAAGAAATGTCTAGTCTGACTTTAGTAAGGGGGATTTTTTTTGCGCATAATTGCCTTAAGCGACGCGATTTCCAGAGACCCATAAACCATTGGTCATCGGCAACGAATTGGCAACTTTGAACCTTAGAATGTCAGCGCGCTGACCAATGGCCAATTCACCGCGATCTGTTAAACCAGCTGCTTTCGCAGGTGCTGATGTTGCCTTCATAAGACCGTTCGCCATATTGCCACCTTCAAGCCCCAAGCGAACGGATGCGGCCAACAGGGATGATGGTGCGTAATCTGATGAGAAGATATCCAATAAGTCGTGCTCGACAAGCTCATGCGCAGCCACATTGCCGGAATGAGAACCACCGCGTAGCAGATTGGGTGCACCCATCATGACGCCGATACCATGGGCGCGGCAAGCGCGGGCAGCTTCAAGCGTGGTGGGAAATTCTGCAACACCAACACCAGTTTCAACGGATGCGAGCACATCGCTTTCTGTTGTATCATCGTGGCTGGCGAGAATAGCACCCATCTCACGGCCTTTTTTCGAAGCGGCATCATTATGGCGCTGTCCATATTCAGCTTGAAGCTTTTTGAGACGATCAAAATGCGCTTCAATCTCATTATCCGTCATAGAATATTTACCGCGGAGATATTCCTCTAGCTTGCTAAGATCACGGAATTGTCGCTGGCCAGGTGTATGGTCCATCAAGCTGACAATACCAACCTGATCATCTGCGTTAAATTCCTCAATTTCCTCAATCAATGTCTCAGAGCAAACTTCTGCGCGCAAATGCAAAAAGTGATTGATACGAAGCATGTTTTGTGCACGCATGTCACCAATATTATTCGCAACTTCGCGGGCATATTTTTTATATCCGCCATATTTACCTTGAGATGGAAGTGAGCCCACACGCAAGGCGTCAAACACGGTCGAAATACCAACGCTTGCAAGTTCAGCATCATGAGAAATGATCGCGGCTTGTTTTGGCCAATGCGCACCCGGACGCGGCTGCAAGTGGCGCTCTAAATTGTCCGTATGCAATTCAACAAGGCCCGGTGATAGATAATCACCCTCACAGTCTATCCCGCGGATCGAAACACTGGATGTGTCGATATCGGTGATCAGACCGTTTTCCACTTTCAACGACCCTTTGACAACTTCATCTCCGATGAGAAGCTGCGCATTTGTAAACACCACTTCGTTTACTGGAAGTGCTTGTGTTTGCTGATCGATGATCTGATGATTATTCATGGAAATACCTATTTCGTAACAATGCTGTAATATTGTTGTGGTTGTGTGACATAAACTAAGTATGGAACAGTTTTATGACGCTTTTTAAACGTGTGGCGATCTTCTATGCGCCCGGCTCTCAAACCGCTCTTTGGGAATTTGGCGGCAATTGGTTGGGATGGGACGTTCAACATGCAAAAAGCGTTACTCACCCCGATATTAATGGCCTGCCTGAACCAATTGAAACCTTGGTCGCAACGCCGCAAAAATATGGTTTTCATGGCACGCTCAAAGCACCGTTCAGACTGCATAGCGATCAAACAATTGATGGTTTGAAAGCTGCGATGAAGGTATTCTGCGACCAACGCCAACCTTTCACAATCGGCAAAATGAAGGTCGCGACATTGGGACGTTTTGTTGCGATTATTCAAGAAAATCCATCGGAAATGTTCGCAGAATTTGCCTCCGAGATTGTCACTCATTTTGACGAGTTCAGAGCGCCTCTGAGCGATGAAGACATTGCAAAGCGCCGTAACAAATCCAAACTCACTGCGCGACAAGATGAATTGATGCTCAAATGGGGCTATCCCTATATTTTTGAGGAGTTCAAGTTTCATCTCACACTCACCGGCAAATTATCGGAACAAAACGCACAAATCGTGTGTGACCGTCTGTCGGACCATCTTAAGCCAATACTAGACGCGCCCGTTGAAGCGGTTGATCTATGTCTATATGGCGAGCGTGAAGATGGACGTTTTGAAATCATAGAGCGCTTTCCGTTTTCGGGATGATCAAAGTCTTTAATTGATCAACGGCTTGTTGCAATTCACCGTCGTTGGAGATGACGCTCATATTCTTTGCTTTAGGCATTTTATAACTTGCGCGTTTGAGGCGGTTTTCAACCTCAGACGCGGTTTCGCGACCGCGGTTTGATAAGCGCTTCGATAAAGTCTCATGGCTCGCCATGATCAGTATCGTTTTGATCTCCGGATATTTGGCTTCAAAACTAGGTAGTGCTGCACGGGATCCATTGAAAATGACGATCTTGCCCTTCGCAACAAAATCATCAATTTCCTTTGGAATACCGTATTCAAGTCCATGCGCTGACCAATGAAGCACAAAGTCACCCGCGGCTTTGCGCGCTTTAAATTCCGCCACTGAAACCCCGGTGAAATCTTCACCGCCGGCTTCTTCTGGCCGGGTGATCACGCGTGTGACCAAATGCACGTCTGGGCATTGTGCTTTCAAGGCCAGCATTATGGAATCCTTGCCAACCCCTGAAGGTCCAATAATCGTCACGAGTTGGCCAACAGACTTACTCATTATGCCGCTGCCTTTGGTGTGAACATAGAGACATCAATTTGTTGATCACAAACCCGATCACGCGCCGCTTCATCGTGGAAAATACCGATGATCGCTGCACCACGTGTTTTAGCATCTTCGATTAACGCCAAGACTGTTTCTCGGTTTTTCGCATCCAAACTTGCCGTAGGCTCATCCAGCAGCATGGCTGGATATTCGTGGGCAAATCCACGGGCGATATTTACGCGCTGCTGCTCACCGCCGGAGAATGTAAGCGGTGATAATTGCCAAAGATTTTGCGGAATACGAAGGCGCGTTAGAAGTTCTTTTGCGCGCTCTTCTGCGGTGTTTGCATCAACGCCAATTTTAAGTAGCGGTTCGGCCACAACGTTGAGCGTTGATACCCGCGGCACCACACGCAAAAACTGGCTGACATAACCCAAAGTCGATTTGCGCAATTCAACAATTTCACGCGGTTCAGCTTGAACGACATCCACACCATTGATCAAAATCTCACCTTCCTGGGTGAGATAATTGCCGTAAATCATGCGCATGAGCGTTGATTTGCCAGAACCCGAACTCCCAGTTAGTGCCACGCATTGTCCGGGTTTTACCGAAAGGTTTGCGCCTTCCATTACATTGATCGACGTTGCGCTTTGATTATGCAGCGTGAAGGTTTTTGATACGTTTTTAATCTCAATCATGACTATACCTGTAGGACAGAAGAAACGAGCAATTGTGTGTAAGCATCTTGCGGATCATCCAGCACCTGATCGGTGAGACCGCTTTCAACCACATGGCCAGATTTCATCACCATCAAGCGATCAGCAAGCAAACGCACGACAGCTAGATCGTGGGTGACGATAATGGCTGATAATCCCAATTCACGCACAAGGCTGCGAATGAGATCAAGCAAGCGTGCCTGCACCGATACATCCAAACCACCTGTTGGTTCGTCCATAAAGACAAGACGTGGGCCTGTGATGAGATTACGAGCGATTTGCAAACGTTGCTGCATGCCACCAGAAAACGCGCTTGGACGATCATCGATGCGCTCTTCAGAGATCTCAACCTTTTCAAGCCATTCGGTTGCCTGGGTTCTGATCTGGCCATAATGGCGATCGCCAACAGCCATTAGACGTTCACCCATATTACCGCCTGCTGAGATGCCCATACGCAAGCCGTCACGAGCATTTTGATGCACAAAAGCCCAATCTGTGCGCGCAAGCATGCGGCGCTCAGGCTCTGACATTTTCAACGTATCGCGCATGCCTTCAATTAGGGTGTTGAACAAGACTTCACCAGTGTCGGGTTCTAAATGTCCTGCAAGGCAGTTGAGCAAGGTTGATTTGCCCGATCCACTCTCGCCGACAATCCCCATGACTTCACCTGGGTAAAGATCAAATGAGACATCTTTACAGCCCAATCGCGCGCCGTAATTTTTCTGAATGTTGTTAACTTGTAGTAGCGGTGTCATGATGCAGCTGCCTCTTGATTTTGTGGAGTACCTTGCGCGCCAACATGGCCCGCAGCGCGTCTGCTTTCGCAATAGTCAGTGTCGGAGCAGACAAACATGCGTCCACCGTCATCATCGATGATGACCTCATCGAGATATGTGTGATCAGCACCACATAATGCACAGCAACCTTCCGCCTTCATGGCTTCAAACGGATAATCCTCGAAATCAAGGCTGACTGCTTTGGTATAAGGTGGTACGGCATAGATGCGCTGCTCCCGCCCTGCCCCAAACAATTGGATCGCTGACATTTCCATTTTTGGATTGTCAAATTTAGGGATTGGTGATGGATCCATCACATAACGCCCTTCAATCTTGAGCGGATAAGAATAAGACGTTGCGATTTGTCCGTGCTGCGAAATGTCCTCGTAAAGCTTCACATACATGAGGCCATATTCTTCCAAAGCATGCATTTTGCGGGTTTCTGTTTCGCGTGGCTCTAAGAAACGCAACGGCTCAGGAATTGGCACCTGATAGACCAAAATCTGATCTTCAGTAAGATCTTCTTCCGGGATACGGTGACGTGTTTGAATAAGCGTTGCTTCAGATGTTGCGGCGGTGGTTTCCACATTTGCCGTCTTTTCAAAGAACTTACGGATTGAAACGGCATTGGTTGTATCATCAGCACCTTGGTCGATAACCTTGAGCACGTCTTCAGGCATCAAACATGCCGCAGACACCTGCACACCACCTGTACCCCAGCCGTAAGGCATCGGCATTTCACGGCTGGCAAAGGGTACCTGATAACCAGGGATCGCTAAGCCTTTTAAGATCGCACGACGGATCATGCGTTTTGTTTGTTCATCCAAATAGGCAAAATTATATTCGCTCATTCTGCTGCCTCCAAAGGCTGATTATCTTCTGAATTGGCCGTTTCTTGATGCGCCAAAGCCTCTTTGCGAATTTTCCGGATCAATTCGAGTTCTGATTGGAAATCGACGTAATGCGGGAGTTTGATATGCTCTAAGAAGCCCGTCGCTTGAATATTGTCACAATGGTAAAGGACAAATTCTTCGTCTTGCGCGGGTGCGCCGACAAAATCTTCACCGAGCTCTTTCCAGCGCATGGCACGATCCACCAAAGCCATGGAAATTGCTTTGCGTTCCGATTGACCAAAGACCAAACCGTAACCGCGCGTGAATTGCGGCGGCTCTTTTTTTGAACCCTTAAACTGGTTGACCGTCTCACATTCTGTGACTTGAATTTCGCCGATATCGATTGAGAAACCAAGCTCAGGAATATCCATCTCAACATCGCAATAGCCAATGCGCAATTCGCCAACAAAAGCGTGGTTGCGGGCATATCCGCGCTGTGTGGAATAGGCCAAACCAAGCACAAAGCCTTCATCGCCTCTGGTTAACGCTTGCAAACGCAACGCTCGAGAGGCTGGTAGTTCAAGCGGCTCGCGGGTTAGATCATCCGGCGTAGTATCGCTCTCCAATTCGGTTTGAATAAGGCCATCTTTGTTGAGAAACTCCGTGATATGCGGGATCTCTTTCGACTGTTCATGGACTTCATGATGAACTTTAAGTGTATCATATTCGTCATCCGATAATTGATCATCGCCTTCTGCTGCGAGTTTGAAATCAAGCAGGCGATGGGTGTAGTCAAATGTTGGTCCTAATATTTGTCCGCCAGGCGCATCTTTAAATGTTGCGGAAATTCGGCGAATACAGCTCATTTTGCCTGTATCAATGGGATTGGAATACCCAAACCTAGGCAACGTTGTGCGGTAGGCACGCATCAAGAAAATGGCTTCGATCAAATCACCACGAGATTGTTTGATCGCCAGAGCTGCCAATTCTTGATCATAAAGCGAGCCTTCGGCCATCACACGCGCGACAGTTAAAGATAGTTGCTCAATGATTTGTTTGAGCGACATGGCAGGTAATCTGCGATCGCCGCGACGTTCTTCAGATAACCACTCGTGCGCGGCGTCAATAGCGCGCTCTCCACCTTTTACAGCAACATACATTATACATTCTCCGCGCTGAGTTTGACTTTCGTTGTTCGCGGTAAAGCCGCAATTTTCTCACCAGATGTGAAGTAGAAATCGAGGCCAAGCGGGAACAGCATGGCGTTCTTTTGAAAGGCGGTGACTTCCGGAAGCGATAGCTGGTGCGTGTCTTTAATCCCCGGACCTGATAGCTCAGCGCCACCAGCTGCCAAATCTTCCATCTCCACAATCAAAGTCGCAGAACGATCGGGATATTCTGGCGTCCCAATTGGGAAATCATGCAAGGGCTGTAAATCCTCCCACGCACCAAGCGCAAACATGCAGTTTTCAGCATCTGAAAAAGGTGAATTACAATGGAAGGTAATCCATTGTTTGATCGCTGGATTATCGAATTTCCCTGCAAGAAAAATCGGAGTTTGCGCATCACACAAAGTGAGAAGCAAAGAACCGGCTGCGGTTGACAATGGCGCCGGTGGAACAGCAATTGAAAGCTCTTCGATTGTGCCTGGTTTTGCCATGACATTCATAATTTTACGGAAGCTTTGTGCGGCTTCAACTGGCGCATCGGTGAAACCACCTTCTAATGAACTTGTTGATGTCATTAGTCTTCTCCTCTAACCAATGTGAAGAAATCGACCTTTGTTTTGGCCGCTTTTTGTTCGCGATTTGCCTTGACTGCCGCAAGTGCATTTTCAATAGGAGTTATGATATTTGCGGCGAAGATCTCAGCCTTATCGCCCTGCAAATAGGCATCGATGATCGCCGCCTTCTCAGCCTTATCTTTGTCACGACCTTGCACATATGCGTGGCCCACATCGCCGTTCTCGAGTTTGAGCGAACAACGTGTGACGGTCATCTCGCCAAAGTTAAAGGGTGCACCCGTTGCCCCTGCTCTGGCCTGAACCATAACGCCGCCAATTTCTGGCTTGCGTAACCAGGTAAATTCTGCGGTTAAACCATGACGCTCCATCACGTCTGAAAATGTGTTTGATACGAGCTCGGATGGCGCTTTTGCCAGCAGGCTCATCCACTTTTTTCTCTCGGGCAAAGATTTCATCTAGACAAATTCCTAAATTATCTGCATAACTATACAACTAGACAAATATTGCACGATTTGTGTGTAATTTCCATGCTATTTTTGTGAAAGTTCTGTGACATGACTGAAAAAAGCCCTAAGGGCCGGAAAACAAAGCCAGTTTGGCGGACGATTGCTGAGATAATTCAGAGCGATATCTCGGATGGCATCTATAAACCGAGTGAGAAACTGCCGACAGAAGCAGAATTTGTTGAACGCTTTAAAGTGAATCGCCACACGGTTCGCCATGCATTATCTAGTCTCAGCGAAGACGGCATTGTCTTTTCAAAACAGGGATCTGGTGTATTTGTTTCTGCCAATCCTGCGAAATATGAAATCGGCAAACGTGTTCGATTCCACCAATCCATCGATGGAGAAGGACATAAGGCTAAGAAACAAACACTTCATTTTGAAACGCGGGCCGCGACAAAAGAAGAGGCAAAAGCGCTAAAAATCAAAACGGGAAGTCTTGTACATATTCACGAGGCGATTGCCTTCATCAATGACCAACCAGCGGCGCATTCTATCTCAGCCTACCCTGCCACACGATTACCGAATCTTTTGAACAAACTTGTCGAGACAAATTCTGTCACAATAGCTTTGAAATCTTGCGGTATTAAAGATTACTACCGTTTGGAAACGCGATTAACGGCAGTCCTGTGTAACGCTACAACTGCATTGCATTTAGAGCTCAAGCCCGGCGCGCCATTACTGCGTTCACTGGCGCTGAATTGCGACACGGACGGCAAAATTATAGAATATGGCCGCACTTGGTTTTCAGGTAATAATATTGAGCTTGTGATCAAGAATACTGACAACAAAATGTCATAATTACTTCGTCAACACATCACAAAACTGATATTGTACTGTTAAAATACGCGTTTAAAATTTGCCTGTAACGAAACACTCCCAAGGTAATTTTTATGAAAAAACTTACGATAACCACCGCAGCTTTTGCCTGTCTCCTGCCAATTCTTCCGGCCCACGCAGCTGATGTGGAGTTGGGCCCTCGCCCCTATTATTTAATTGATCAAATGCAGCCAAGCGCGCTCAAAGACAAGTTGCTTGCATGTGCTGCGATGGATTTCAAAAAATCAGATTTTTCTATCGGCCACCGCGGTGCTCCGATGCAATTCCCTGAGCATACGAAAGAATCATATGCAGCAGCCGCACGCATGGGCGCTGGCATTATGGAATGCGATGTGACCTTTACCAAAGACAAGGAGCTTGTTTGCCGCCATGCGCAAAACGATCTTCATACAACAACCAACATTCTCGCATCAGATTTGGCGCCAAAATGTACAAAGGGCTTCACACCTGCATCCGGCGATGAAAAAGCATCAGCAGAATGCCGTGCATCTGACATAACGCTTGCTGAATTTCGTACTTTGCGCGGAAAAATGGATGCCGCCGATCGATCAGCCACAGATGTTGCTGGTTACTTAGGCGGCACAGCTGGATGGCGCACGGATCTTTACGCGGGTGAAACTGGCACATTGATGACCCATGCGGAATCGATTGAGATGTTTAAATCTCTTGGCCTTAAATTCACACCTGAACTCAAATCCCCGTCTGTTGAAATGCCATTTGAAGGTTTCTCGCAAGCTGATTACGCGCAGAAAATGATCGACGAATATAAAGTCGCCGGTGTTCCAGCGTCTGATGTTTTCGTTCAATCGTTTATTCTTGGCGATGTGCTTTACTGGATTGAAAATGAGCCTGAATTTGGCAAGCAAGCGGTTTACTTAGACGCCAGCTATAATCGCAAAGATTTCAATCATAACGATGCCAGCACATTCCAACCTTCCATGGAGGAGCTTGCTGATAAAGGTGTAAAATATATTGCGCCACCCATGTGGATGCTGCTCACAACAAAAGACGGCAATATCGTACCATCAGAATATGCGATCAAAGCGAAAGACGCTGGTCTTAAGCTCATCACCTGGACGCTTGAACGCTCGGGTCCTTTGCAATCTGGCGGTGGCTGGTATTACCAATCTATCAAGGACGTGACGACATCAGATGGTGTGATGTTTGAAATGCTCGATGTGCTTGCGCAAGATGTCGGCATTGAAGGTATCTTCTCAGATTGGCCAGCGACTGTAACTTATTACGCAAACTGCATGGGCATGGATAAAAAGCTCAACTAACAAACAAATAGGCCACCAAAACAATTGGTGGCCTCTACTACTTATCAAAGCGAGTTCTCATTCGAACTCGCTTTTTTTGTTTGAATTATTGATCTTCGTATTTCTCTAAAAAGGCTTCAATTGGAAGCGATCTAAGGTCTGGCAGAGCCGTGCGCAAAGCTTCATGGCTCCAATCCCACCACGCCAATGCGGTCAACCGTTCTATAATGTCATCGTTAAATCGCATGCGAATGGGCACAGCCGGCACACCTGCAACGATCATAAATGGCGCAACATCTTTGGTGACCACGCTGCCCGCTGCAACCACAGATCCAATGCCGATATTCAATTCCGGTTTGATGATAGCTTGGGCACCAATCCATGTGTCATGACCTATCGTCGTCCGGCGCGAGGCCCGCTTTTCAAAGAACTCTTCCCAGCGTTCCACACCATCCCAATAATCATTTGTGCGATAAAGCATATGATGCATGCTCGCCAGATCCATAGGATGATCGGTTGGGCCAATGCGGGTAAACGCAGCGATATTAGAAAACTTGCCAACCGTAGTATTGGCAATATCAGCATAGCGATCTGTGTAGGAGTAATCCCCCATTTCGCTATTTAAAATTCTGGTGCCTCGACCAAGCTCAGTATAGCGACCAAATGTTGTGTTACTCACATCACAATCAGGATGCAAAAACACCTCTTCTGATAATCTTGGCATATTAATAGTCTCTTTCTTCACCGGTCCATCGGATAAACTTGCCAGACTTTGACATGGTCAAATCCTTGACCACCTGCCAGACGCCTTTTGCGACATCTGATGGATCATTATCAGCATCTGCCCCGCCCATATCGGTGCGCACCCAACCAGGGTCGACAACGCAAACTGGGATTTCATGCTGCGCCAGATCAGTCGCCAAGCCCTGCATAATCTTGTTCAGCGCAGCTTTCGATGCCCGATAGGAGATATGATCGGACTTTGCATATCCCATCCAGGACATCTGGCTTGAGATCGATAAAATTGCCGGGTGATCGGATGCTTTGAGCTTTGGCAAAACCAGTTGCGCCATCTGTAAAGGTGCAAATGTATTGATCTCAAACACATCAGAAAATGCGTCGGGTGAAGCAGAAACCGTATCGCTGTCATCAGGCCCAATGATGCCCGCATTGTTAATGAGCGTATCAAGCTCACCAATCTGGGTGAGCTTTTCAGCCACATCATTGCGATCGCGAATATCAAATACGAGCGGTGTGAAATCATCACCAAATTCGTGTTGGAGCCTATCAGCATCGTCTTGCGTGCGCACACTGCCATAAACGCGCGCGCCGTCTGACAAGGCAATTTTACAAAGCTCGTAACCGATGCCCCTCGCTGCGCCTGTAATAAGAACTTTGCGCATCGTTAGCTTTTGCCGCCGATCAGTTTCTTACGGAGCCAACCAGACAGCGTATCCATCATCATGACCATCAAAATAATGAGAATGATATAATAACTCACCTCTTCCCAATCTTTGCCAGTGATAATGGCTTGCGTGAGATGCAATCCGATACCGCCGCCGACAATCGCGCCGATTACGGTGGCACTACGCGTGTTGGATTCTAGATAGTAAAGGATCTGGCTCAGGAAGATTGGGATCAATTGTGGGATCACCCCAAAGCGATAGCGTTGGATGGGTTTTGCACCTGTTGAGCGAATGCCTTCGATTTGCTTTTGATCAACATTTTCAGGTGCTTCAGAGAACATCTTACCAAATGTACCAGTATCTGTGAGCAGGATCGCTAATGCACCTGTCAAAGGCCCCGGACCAAAGGCGCGGGACAACACAATTGTCCAGATGAGGCCATCAACACCGCGCAAGAAGTCAAATACGCGACGCATGGAAAAGCGTGCCACCCAAACCGGTGAGAAATTGCGCGCTGACATGAAAGCAAGTGGCAGAGCGATGAGGGCCGCACCAACCGTACCTAAAAACGCCATAAGGATGGTTTCAAACAACGCCCAAGCAATTTCCAAATGTCGCCACATCGGATTATACCAAAAGTCGTTCCACATTGCGCTGAAGTTGCTCACAGCTGGGTCTAACCGTTCAGATGAGAATGCGGATCTCATCACTTCTGTAAAACTCATGCCGTAAAATGGGCTATCGAGTGTGAAAAAGAACATCTCCCAGCCATAGAAATAGCGAAACACATCGGTTTTGGATTTGGTCACACCAATACGGCCAGCATCGGTTTTAATATTCACGCGTGTTTTAGAAGCACTGATAAAATCCGGGACGTCGTCGGTTGGCAATTTAAGCGCAATGCCAGAATTCTTCGGCTCAACTTCCACAAGTCCGTAACCCGGGATATCATAAAAAACCGTTTTGTCGACAAATTCCATAACGTGACCTGGTGCAAGCGTAACACTTGCATTATCGCCATCGATATTGACCCAATTCGGTGTTTCACCTTTTGGATAACGCCCCTTTTTCTCGCCTTCAATGGCGATGGTGAAGTCACCTGCCCCGCGATTGGATTTTGTGACATGGGTTTTATAGGAATATGTATCGGATAAAAGCGTCGTGGCTTTATCAAGTCTTGCGCGCTCGGTGATACCGGCAAAATCAAAAGATATCGCGATATAGATAAAATAGAGCAGAATGAGCGATGGCACACCAAAAGCCACCAGTTTCATGCGCATAAAGTTTTGACTAACCTGCGCTCTGAGATCAGATTTGTTTTCAGCAACAATCGTGTTCATCGACTCTCTCCGATCAATTTATTTCTCGCATAACTGGACAACTGATCCACAAGGACGATGGTTAGAAACAGCAGGATGAAGATCACGGCAGCTTCGTCATATTTCCCCTTGCCCCAACTCATGCCATTTTTTAGTTCATAGCCAATACCGCCAGAGCCAACAAAACCGAGGATTGCGGAAGCTCGGATGTTGATCTCGAAGCGCAGAAGCGCATAGCTGAGATAATTTGGGATCACTTGCGGCAGGATCCCCAGCCACATGCGCTGAAACCAAGTCGCGCCGACAGACTGCAAACCCTCAACGGATTTGATATCGGCGTTTTCGTTGACTTCGGAAAACAGTTTCCCAAGTGCGCCGATGGTGTGCAAAGCAATCGCAATCATCGCTGGAACTGGGCCACCGCCCATGATGAAAATCAAAACGAGTGCTATGACAATCTCTGGCATGGCGCGCAGCACATCCATCACCCGACGAAAAACCGGTATTAAGCGCGGCCATTTGGCAAGGCCACGCGTAGCGAGCAGCGAGATAAACACACCGGCAATGGCGCCAATCAACGTGGCAGCGCCAGCGATGTTAATCGTCTCAAGCAAGCTAGGTAGGAAATTTATGAAATGAGCAGGAAACTGCGCAAGTTTCTGACTGGCATCATCCAGCATTTCAGCTGGGAAATCGAAAATGTTCGGCAAACCATCCCAAAAACCACCTGCATTTCGATCATTGGCGGTAATAAAGCCACCAATGAGAAGCGCGACAAATACGATCAGGAAGATGGCGTTATATAAATGCTTGCGCTGTACCTGCGCGAGATAACTCTCACGTAGATCGGGCGCCGCAGATTTTTCTATGGCTTGTGTCGACATTTTTGTTCTTTGAATATGAGATTAGAAAAAGACCACCCCGCAATTGGGGTGGTCTTACTTGGAAAGAAATCGATTAGTTTGATTTCAATTTACGAGCTTCGATGATCACTTCATAAGCATCATGCGTGATTGGCATAAAGCCTTTTGTTTCACCTGAAGCAACGCCATATGCGCAATCTGGGTCAAGTGATTTCAATGACGCCATAAGACCAGTCATTTTAACTTTAACGTCAGCAGGAAGCGCTTTACGAAGTACGATTGGGCCTTCTGGGATTGTTTTTGACTGCCAGATTTTGACCATGTCGTTCATGTCAACAAGACCAGCGTCCACAGCTTTCCGAAGTGCACCTGAATTGTAGCCGTCTTCCCATTCGCCAAGACCGTCAGCCCAAGTTACACCACCTTCGATTTCGCCATTTGCAACAGCAACGATTGTTTGCTCATGACCGCCAGTGAATTTAACTTCACCGAAGTAATCGCCAGATTCCATTGTTGCATTGATCTGCTGTGGAATTTCGATTGAAGGGATTAGGTAACCAGATGTTGAGTTTGGATCACCAAAACCAAATGTTTTGCCTTTAAGATCTTCAAGTGATGCAACACCTGAATCTTTGCGTGCAAAACCAACTGAGTAGTAACCAAAGCCACCATCAACATTGACTTTAACAAGCACAGGCTCAACAGCTTCCGGATCAGACAAATATGTTTTTGCGTAACCAGATGCACCCAACCAAGCCATGTCGATTGTGCCGCCAAGTAGGCCTTGGATAACGCCAGCGTAATCAGCTGGTGCGAACAATTTTGTTTCAACGCCAAGCAAATCAGTCGTTTTATCTGCAAGACACTGGTATGAGTTCATGCGGTCTTGTGCGTTTTCACCACCCAAAATACCAATGCGGAATTCTGAGATTTTTTCCATGCTGTCAGCTGCTGCAGCACCGGTCATCAATGTTGTAGCCAAAAGGGCTAGGGCTAGTTTTTTCATGTTTCCATTTCTCCATTTGGACATAAAAAAGCCCCGTAATCTCGGGGCTGGTATTACATCAAGCAAGCTCGCCGAGCTTGTGATTGGTGTTAGCAAGGCTTTCAACGCTGGTTGAAGTTGCTGATTCTGAAAAGCTCTCATCGGCGCCATAAATTTCGCGCGCTGCATCAATTGTGAGCTCTGCGCCTGTTCCATCAAATACGATATTGCCATCGCGCATGCCGATGACGCGGTCGCAATATTTGCGCGCTGTATCAAGTGTATGAAGGTTACAAATCACCAAACGGCCATCTTCTTCATGGATGCGACGAAGGCTATCCATAACGATCTGCGCATTCATTGGATCAAGCGAAGCAATGGGCTCATCGGCGAGAATGATCTGCGGGTCCTGCATCATAGCGCGCGCAATGGCGACTCGTTGTTGTTGTCCGCCAGACAAAGCTTCCGCACGTTTCATCGCATGTTCTTCGATGCCAAGACGTTCAAGAAGATCAATTGCCGTGTAAACATCTTCTTTTGGAAAGAGATTAAACATGGTGGCAAGCGTATTTTGCCTGTTCAACGTTCCATGCAAAACGTTGGACACCACATCGAGACGGGGCACCAAATTGAATTGCTGGAAGATCATGGCGCAATCAGATTGCCATTTTCGTTTTGCTGCGCCCTCGAGCTTTGTAATGTCGCGGCCATTGAAAACAATTGACCCATCCGTTGGATCAGCAAGGCGATTGAGCATTCTTAAGACGGTAGACTTGCCTGCGCCGGAACGGCCGACAATTCCGATGAACTGATCTTTTTCGACCGTGAATTTAATTTTGTTGACGGCAGTTGCAGCGCCAAATTTCTTGGTTAGATCTCGAATTTCAAGCAGCATGAAAATTGCCTCCGTCTCGGTTGAGGCAAACCTATTGGGCGCTCTTTTCAGTTTGATGACGGAAATAAAAAAGTTTTGTGACAGTGAAAAACCTTCAACTGCGAAAACTCGAAAACCTCATTTTAAAGTGAATTTAAAACAACATATTTTCATTAAAGAATAACTCAAGCCGTTGAAAATAATGAATTATTTAGATCGACCTTCAACTACTCAACAAATCAAAAACTTGTCTACAGTATAAATCACAGTGAGTTTGTGGAAAACCAATGGAGCTTTATCCAAATAACATTTAGCACAATCTCATTGTAAAAACTGTCATGGTTTTGTCATGCGAACAAAGTTGGTATTCGCCGGTCGATAATAATTGATGTCAGTCAGACTTGCGTTGGAGAAGAAGCGACATCAATCCCAAGATCGCGGAAGCGACCATTAGCAACAAAGAGACCGCGTTCAGCACCGGTGTCGAACCAAGCTTAAGACGATCGAACATGGTGATGGTGAGGGGCGCGTCGGAACCGACCAGCATCAATGTGGTGTTGAAGTTCTCAAAACTCATCAACACAGCAACCACCCCTGCCCCGATCATCGCCGGATATAAAAATGGCAATGTGATGGAGCGTATGGCACCAAATTTGGTCGCACCCAGATTTAGCGCTGCCTCTTCTAAGCTAAGATCAAACTTCTGCAAACGAGCTGAAATCACCAAGGTTGCGAATGTCGTTATGAATGAGAACTGACCCAATATGACGAGTATCAATCCCGGTCTTAAATTATCAAACCAGAGGCCGGTAGCGTTTTCCAAAAAGTTGGCGATGTTTGATGTAAACACCAAAATGCTGATGCCCAAGATAATACCAGGAATGATCAATGGCAGCAGCATAACAATATAAAGCAGCGACTTGCCTCTGAATTCATATCGCGTGAACAGGAACGCATTACAGGTGCCGACAAAGACGGATAATAGCGCTACCCAGAACGCCACAAAAGCGGATGTGCCAATTGAACGGATGATTGAACGTTCATTAAAGACACCGATTGAAGGCGATTCCGTTCCGAAGAACCATTTTAGCGTAAATCCATCCCAAGGCAGTGATGGGAATTGGCTATCGTTAAAGGCAAAGACGCAAACGACCGCTAGCGGCAGCGCTAGATAGATGAAGAATAAAATGACATAGGCACGATAGGACCATGTGAAAAACGGGCTTTGTTTGATACCAGTAATCATATCAGCGCCCCATCGTTTCTGTTAAAGATTGCCGCGAAAGTTTGAGTCCAACAAAAACAATCAAGGACGATAACCCAAGCAATAAGAAGCCAAAAGCGGACCCAAGCTCCCAGTTAAACCGGGTGATAAATTGGCTATAAATCAGTCCTGTGAACCATAGACTGTCTTTGCCGCCCAAAAGGATTGGGGTTAAGTAATTGCCCAACGACAGCATGAACACCACGATGCAACCTGATACGATGCCCGGCATGGCATGTGGGATGATGATTTCGCGCAAGATCGTATAGCCGTTGCCACCTAGATCGTAGCCGGCTTCGATTAAGCTATCATCAAGACTATCGAGCGTTGTGACCAACGGCACCACCATGAACAACATGGAGGTATATACCAGACCCGTCATGATCGCAGCATCATTGTAGAGGAATTCGATGGGACCATCGACGAGCCCGATATATTGCAGAAAGTTTGAAACCACGCCTGTCTCGCGCAACAGGATCATCCAGCCAAAGGTGCGGACCAATTCGCTGACCCAAAATGGGATGAGACACATTAAAAACAATGTGGTTTTGGTGCGACCTTTGGTGAGTTTTGCGATGTAATAGGCGATTGGAAAACCGATCAACAGGGTCAAAAACGTCGCTGCGATCGACATATACGCGGTCCGTGCAAATGTGTTCCAATAGAGCGGTTCATTGAAAAACACAGCATAATTGCCAAAACCGGTCTCATATTGCCGAACGCCGACTTTTTCACTGATTGAGACAAAGAACATGCCGACATGCGGCAAGATAATCAGTGTCATCAACCACAATAAAAGCGGTGATAACAGCAGCAAGAAACCGAGTTTTGATTTATCCGATGTCATCTCAACTCACTTTGTCAGCCAGGTAACATCTTGTTTGTTCAGCTTCCCAACCAAAATAGACATTGTCGCCTTTGGTGAGATCGCGAAACTCGCCAGTTTGCGGCATGGTGATGTTGATCTGGGCGCCATTGGAATTGTCTCTCAACAGCAATTGACTATTGGCACCGTTGAAAAGGATGCTTTCAATTTCGCCGGAGTGACTGTTGTCCATGCCTTTAATATCGGCTTGTTTTCGGGAAATTTTAATCGCTTCAGGACGCACGAAGACCTGAGCACGATCACCCTCACTTAGTCCACCAACGGCATCCAGACCTGAAAGCTCGACGCCATCACCTGTGACCAATTTAAGCGCATCACCATTTTTCGCAGTCACTTTGGCATCATATTTGTTTGCCTCACCCACAAAGCCTGCAACAAAGGCGGTTTTGGGTTGGTAATAGAGCTCACGCGCCGTGCCAATTTGTTCAAACACACCATGGTTCATCACCGCGATCTGATCGCTCATAACAAGCGCTTCTGATTGATCATGGGTGATATAAACAAAGGTGGTGTTAAATTCTGCCTGGAGTTTCTTAAGCTCAATTTTCATATGCTCACGCAGCTTGAGATCAAGCGCACCAAGTGGTTCATCGAGCAATAATACGTCCGGTTCGAGCACCATGCAGCGGGCGATCGCAACGCGTTGTTTTTGCCCGCCGGAGAGTTGATTGATAGAACGATTGCCAACGCCGGGCAGTCCAACGCGCTCTAGAACTGTCTCTACGCGTTTTTCGATCTCGCGCTTATCAACGCCGCGTTGGCGCAATCCAAAGCCGACATTTGCGGCAATATTCATCATGGGAAACAGCGCTAAATGCTGAAACACCATCGATACGGGACGTTTATTAGGCGGCACATCTAAAACGGATTTGTTCTTGATTAGCAGATCACCGCTGGTTGGTTCTTGAAAGCCAGCGATCATCCGCAGCAATGTGGTTTTACCACAACCAGACGGTCCTAAAATTGAAAAAAACGTGCCTTTGGGCACGCTGAAACTCACGTCTTTAACAGCTTGGAAATCAAGAAAACTTTTTGAAAGTTCCCTACATTCGAGATCGGCAATTTCCGACATTTAACACTCTTATCTCATATGTAGTTAAACGGAGGACGCTGTTCCGCGTCCTCCAAGTATTGTTTGCAAATTATTGCGCAGCGTTGACACGATCAAGCACAGCACCTTCGAGTGCTTCAAGACCTGCAGGCACCGCAGGATACCACTTGATATTGTCGACAGCTTCTTGCGGGAAGCTAGTTTGATAACGAGCTTTAAGCGCATCATCAACGCCAGCATCACCACCTTTAGAGGCTGTGAAGTTACCAGCTTCTGATGTAATCATCGCAGCAATTTCTGGCTGCATGACGAAGTTGATCCATGCATAAGCTGCTTCATCGGCACGACCACGTGATGGCAATGCAAATGTATCAATCCAACCAAGTGCACCCGATGCTGGCGCCACAAAGTTGATATCCGCATTATCAGCATTGAGCTGCCAGCCACCTGTGTCCCAAGCCATAGATGCAATCACCTCACCTGAACGGAGAAGGTTTTTGATCTCATCGCCACCATCCCAATAGGTTTTCACATTAGCTTTACACTCGATCAATTTGGCTTCAACTTTGTCCAAGATACCCTGATAAGCATCCGCATCACCATAAGCAGCAAATGGATCCAGCCCCATAGCGAACGCGAAACCAATCAATGTTGGACGCTTCAAACGATATGATACTTTACCAGCGACATCGGCATTACAAAGGTCTGTATAGTCTTTCACAGAACCAGCCATTTTGGTGTTCACAACCAAACCGCTTGTGCCCCAAACATGTGGAACCGCAAAGACTTTACCGTCCATCATTGTGTTACCCTTTGTGGCTTCCAACATGGAATCAATGAAGAGGCTTGTGTCAATTTTTGACAAGTCTAGTGGCTTATAGATGCCGAACTCTTCTTGCGCGCCAGCGATACGATCCTGGCTTGGCTGAATAAGGTCGAAACCACCGCCATTGGTCGCACGAAGTTTCGCAACCATTTCTTCGTTGTTTGATTTTGTGACTTCAACTTTGTGGCCTGTTTCGGCTTCAAATTTTTCAATCACAGCCTCTGGCGCATAACCACCCCAGGTTAGCAGTCTGAGAGTTTCTGCATTTGCTGCAGTTGCAGACATCGCAAAAATTGCGAGTGCTGAGCAAGTATATTTAAAATTCATGTTGGTTTCTCCCTGGAAGTTGATCCGTTGACTTTGAAAGACATACCCATAGGAACGTTTCATGACAGGTATACGACAAATCGACGTTGTTCTTGTATAAAAATTTACATACGAAAAGAGAATGTAAGATATTATACAAATTGTCAAACCGTAAAATCACGGGTTAAATCTGCATTAAATACAGTTCAAAATGAGCTCTTTTGTGTTTTTTTCCGTCATTTTGATCGGATTTCCGCCCGTACTTGGGTCTGCAAGCGCATCCTTGACCAATCGATCAATGTCCGGATCCTTCACGCCAAGCTCCGTCAGTGACTTGGGAACACCCATAGATGCATTCAACGCGTCGACATAGGCACAGAAGCCGTCAAAACCACCTTCAATCCCTAGATAGGCAGATGCGCGCTCAAAACGGTCCTCAATCGCGGACTTATTAAACTGCAGCACCGCTGGCATACATACCGCATTGGTTGTGCCATGGTGCGTATGGTAAATCGCGCCTATTGGATGGCTGATGGCATGGATTGCGCCAAGACCTTTTTGGAACGCAGTTGCGCCCATAGCGGCCGCACTCATCATATGCGCACGTGCTTCAATGTCGGTACCGTCTTCATAGGCCCGCGGCAAATATTCTTTCACCAAGCGCATGCCTTCAAGCGCAATGCCCTGGCTCATGGGATGATAATGCGGGCTCGAAAAGGCTTCAACACAATGAGCGAAAGCATCTAATCCTGTTCCTGCTGTGATGAATTTCGGCATACCAACAGTCAACTCCGGATCGCAGATCACCACCGCGGGCAACATCTTCGGATGGAAGATGATCTTCTTCTCGCTCGTGGTTGAATTGGTGATCACGCTGGCGCGCCCAACCTCTGACCCCGTGCCTGCGGTTGTTGGAACTGCAATGATCGGTGCAATCGCGTCGGCATCCGCGCGGGTCCACCAATCGCCAATATCTTCAAAGTCCCACAAGGGACGCGTTTGACCGGCCATAAATGCAATAACCTTGCCCAAATCGAGGCCCGAACCGCCACCAAACGCAATGACGCCATCAAATCCACCCTCACGGTAGAACTTTACGCCCTCTTCAGCGTTCCGATCCGTTGGATTGGGATCAACTTCGCTAAATAGACCACGACCGAGGCCCGCAGCTTCAAGGAGATCAAGCGTTTTCGTGGTGATCTCCATGCTGGCGAGACCTTTATCAGTCACCAATAATGGCTTTGTGATGCCTGAGGATTTACACACATCAGCGATTTCATCAATGCGCCCTGCGCCAAACTTAACTGATGTGGGATAAGACCAGTTTCCGACTAATTGCATGATCTAGGCTTTCTTTAAATGATAGGATTTTGGACGTGTGAGATTATGATAACCAATGACCGATAAACCGCCACCGCGGCCTGTGTCTTTGCAACCTGTCCAGCACAATGCGGGATCTAGATAATCACAGCGGTTCATGAAGATTGTACCAGTTTCAATGGCGTTGCCGATCTTTTCAGCACGATCAAAATCTCTGGTCCAAAGCGAAGCTGTGAGACCGAATTCGCTGTCATTCATCAGTTCAATCGCCTCGGCATCATCTTTAACCTTCATAATGCCAACAACGGGACCAAAGCTCTCCTCGCGCATCACACGCATTGTGTGATCAACATTGGTGAGGATTTGCGGGGTCAGATATGCACCACCATCATCTTCGTCAAATGTTTCGATATGCGCGACAGCACCTTGCGCAACCGCTTCTGAAATCTGTTCGCGGACCTCCCGCGCAAATCGCTTATTGGCCATTGGACCAAGTGTTGTGGCTTCATCAAGGGGATTACCAAGCTTATAAGCCTTAACGATCGCGACCGCCTTTTCAACAAAAGCGTCATAAAGACTTTCCTGAACGTAAATCCGCTCAATTCCGCAACAACACTGCCCAGAATTAAACATCGCGCCATCGATTAATGTTTCAACGGCTGCATCCAGATCGGCATCATCCATCACATAACCGGGATCCTTGCCACCTAGCTCCAAGCCAAGACCTGTAAAGGTACCCGCTGCCGCAAGCTCCATCGCCTTGCCCCCGCCGACAGAACCTGTGAAATTCACAAAGCCAAAGCTTTTAACAGCAATGAGATCTGATGTTGTTTGATGATTTAAGAATACGTTTTGGAAGACATCCTTCGGAACGCCGGCCATGTGAAATGCTTCGGCCATACGCTCGCCCACAAGAAGCGTTTGGGTTGAATGTTTTAAAACAACTGTATTACCGGCAATCAGAGCTGGTGCGACCGTATTAATCGCCGTCATATACGGATAGTTCCACGGGGCGATAACAAGAACAACACCATGCGCCTCACGGCGGATATATCGTTTAAACTGATCATCGTCGGAGACTTGGATATCGGCCAAAGCGTCTTTTGCAATGGACGCCATATAGCTGGCGCGCTCATTAAAGCCGCCAAATTCGCCGCCATAGCGCACGGGTCGCCCCATCTGCCAAGCAAGTTCGGGCACGATCTCGTCATTCATATTACCGACCGCTGCAACCCCTGCCATGACGAGCTCAATGCGCTCATCCAAAGGACGCGCAGCCCATTCGGGCTGTGCTTGTTTGGCGCTTTCAACAAGTGCAAACGCATCGTCTGAGGATAACGTTTCCCGCTCGGCATAGACTGAACCATCTATGGGTGAAATACATTTTAAAACTGACATTATTTGGCTTTCTAAAATCCTTAAGCTTTCTCAAAGCCTCGGGCAATTTCGTAATCTGTGACCACGCGGTCAAATTCTTCCTGTTCCCAACGTGCGGCGCGAACATAGTGATCAACAACCACATCACCCATCGCGGCGCGCAACATCTTGGAATTTTCTAACTGCGTTGCTGCATCCCTTAAATTGGTTGGCAAATCTTCCGCAGCTTCATTTTCGTAAATATCGCCAGAGGTTGCGGCGACCAGTTCCAGTTTCTCTTCAAGCCCCGCAATTCCCGCTGCAAATTGTGCAGCAATCGCTAAATAAGGATTAATATCAGCACCGCCAACGCGACATTCAATGCGCACTGCTTTGGACCCATAACCGCATAATCTGAAGGCAGCTGTTCTATTATCCACGGACCAGATCACTTTTGTTGGCGCAAATGTGCCTTTGGCAAAGCGCTTATAGGAATTGATGTATGGCGCGAGAAAATAAGTCGTATCTTGCGCATATTTTAACAAGCCAGCCACGTAGTGCTGCATGGTTTTTGACATGGTGAAATCGCCATCTTTGTCATAAAAAGCGCTCTCGCCATCAAGTGTCCAAAGAGATTGGTGAATATGTGAGGATGAGCCAACACGCTCATGATGCCATTTGGAAACGAATGTCGCCGCATGACCTTTTTGCCAGGCAATCTCCTTTGCAGCTTGTTTGGCAATCGTATGATATTCCGCGCAATTGAGCGCCTCATCATAGCGAATATTGAGCTCCTCCTGCCCTGCTTCAGCTTCACCTTTGCTGTTTTCAACGGGAATGCCAGCTTCGAACAAACAATTGCGCAAAGGACGCATAATATGTTCTTCCTTGGTGGTTTGGAGGATGTGGTAATCTTCATTATAGCCGCTGATCGGCTCTAGATCTTTGAACCCTGATTTTCGGATGTCATCGAGGCTTTTTTCGAAGATGAAAAACTCTAATTCGGTCGCAGTTTTGGCAATGAATCCGAGTTCTTTAAGCCGTTTAACCTGCTTTTTGAGCACAGCACGTGGTGAATGCGGTACTTCTTGATGTGTATGATGATCGAGCACATCACACATCACCATAGCCGTACCTTCAAGCCACGGGATAAGCCTGATCGTATCAAGATCGGGCTGCATGATATAATCGCCATAGCCGCGTTCCCAGCTTGAAGCAGCATATCTATCGGGTGTTGCCATCTCGAGATCTGTCGCCAAAAGATAATCACAACAATGGGTCTCTTTATAGGCGCTTTCAACGAAATTCACGGCGTGAAAGCGTTTCCCCATCAACCGGCCTTGCATATCAACCAGACACACCAAAACGGTATCTATATCGCCCGCTGTGACGCGTGATTTCAAATCATCAAATGAGAGTGTTTTAGACATGGCTATCTCGATAGATCGTTGGAGTGAGACGCCACCAATGATGATGGCGTCTTGAATGTTTGTAGTTTAGCTGTAACGGTACGGGCGTCCAGCCTTAACCATGTCGGCATTGTACTTTTTGAAGATTTCAACGACTTTGCGTTTGGTTTCAGATTCGGCTGCGATTTCTTCCCAGAATTCAACCGCTGCATTTTCAACCTGAGCCCATTCTTCATCAGGGATCGTTGTAAGCTCCATCTTCGTGCCGTTGACACGCAGATCAGCTTCGCCACCCCAATACCACCACTGACGGTAATAATGGCTTTGCTCCATACATACTTTGAGCAACTCCTGAAGATGCGGAGGCAATTCGTTCCAACGATCCATATTCGCAAAGAATGAACCTGCCCAAGCACCTGAGATGTTATTGGTGAGGAAGTAGTTTGTCACATCGGCCCAACCAACTGTGTAGTCTTCGGTAATACCTGACCAGGCAATACCATCAAGCTCACCAGTTTGAACCGCAGTTTCAATGTCTTCCCAAGGCAATGTTACTGGAACAACGCCAAATTTGGTCAAGAAGCGACCTGCTGTCGGGAATGTGAAGACACGCTTTCCTTTAAGGTCCGCCAAGGAATTAATCGGGTCTTTTGTTGCAAAGTGACATGGATCCCATGCGCCAGCTGAAATGTGTTTTACACCAACGGCAGAGTATTCCTGATCCCAGATTTCGCCCAAGCCGTATTGATTGAATAGCACTGGAACATCAAGTGAATAACGGCTTCCGAACGGGAAGTAACCGCCAAACACTGTGACTTCTGTTGGCGATGCCATTGAATCATCATCTGACTGCACAGCATCGATTGTGCCTTTTTGCATCGCGCGGAACAATTCGCCTGTAGGCACCAGCTGATCAGCGAAGAACAATTCGATTTCCATTTGATCGCCAGCGATCTTGTTAAAGCTGTCGATAGCAGGTTTTACCACATGTTCAGCCAGCGCAGCACCAGCATAAGTTTGCATGCGCCACTTAATTTTTGATTGTGCAATTGCAGGGGTTGCCAGCGCTGCTGCAGGCGCTGCCATTGCTGCTCCCTTAATAAACGTACGTCTTGAAGTCGTCATTTCATTTCTCCTTTTTTTTGGTCGTTCCCAACCGGTTTATGGCTTCTTTTTCGAAGTTCTCGTTATTTTCCGTAAACAGTGTTTGGCAGCCACATCGCGATCTGTGGGAATATGATGACAAGCGCGAGCGCAAATATCATCACCAACACAAAGGGTGCGATTGAGCTGTAAATATCTTTGAGTGTGATCTCAGGCGGCGCCATGGCTCGCATGAGGAATAGATTGTAGCCAAATGGCGGCGTCATATAGGCGATCTGCGTGGTGATGGTATATAAAACGCCATACCAGACAAGATCAAATCCGAGCGCTTTAACCAGCGGCACATAAAGTGGCGCAACGATCACAAGCATCGCAGTGTCATCTAAGAACGTACCCATAACCAAGAATGACAGCTGCATCAAGATTAAGATCACCCATGGGTTCAGGCCAAGCTGGTCGGTAAAGAGCGTGTCGATCGCCTTGACTGCGCCTAATCCGTCGAACACGGCCCCAAATCCGAGCGCTGCGAGAATGATCCACATGAACATGCAGGAAATCGCAAGTGTCTGACGCACAGATGTTTCAAACACTTCGCGTGTCATACGGCCCTTAAATACCGCTGCCAAAAAGGCCGTTGTGGCACCAACTGCTGAGCTCTCGACCAATGAGGTCCAGCCATTGACAAACGGCACCATCATCACAGCGAAAATAAAGAGCGGCAAGAGACCAGCGCGCAACAAACCTAGCTTTTCCGACAGAGGCATATTCTCGCGCTCATCTTCGTTCAGCGCGGGGCCCAATTCCGGCTGCACGCGGCATCGGATATAGATATAAAACATGAATAATGCAGCCATGAGCAATCCGGGGAAGACACCGGCGAGCCACAACTGACCAACGGGTTGGCGCGCAATCATCGCATAAAGCACCAAGACCACAGATGGCGGCACCAAAATGCCGAGCGAAGAGCCCGCTTGGATTACACCTGTGACCATGCGTTTGTCATAACCACGTTTTAAAAGTTCCGGTAATGCGATTGTTGCGCCAATCGCCATGCCTGCGACGGATAATCCATTCATCGCGGAGATTAAGATCATCAGACCAATGGTGCCGATGGCAAGACCACCCCTCACCGGCCCCATCCAGACATGAAACATCTTATAAAGATCATCAGCAATTTTGGATTCCGATAAGACATAACCCATGAAGATAAACATCGGCAGCGTCAGCAAAGGATACCATTTCATCAGCTTCATCGCAGAGGCAAAGGCAATGTCAGATCCACCCGTTCCCCAAAGTGCAATTGCCGCAATAGCGCCAACAGCTCCGATCGCGCCGAACACGCGCTGACCTGTGAAGAGCATGAGCATCATGGATGCGAACATGAATATGGCTATCATTTCATATGACATTAGTTCGCAGCCTCTGCTTGGGATTTTTCTTCACGGAGTTTGATCATGTCTTTGAGCAGTTCAGAGATTGATTGCAAAAGCATCAACAAAACACCCAGACACATGATAAATTTGATGGGCCACAAATATGGGCGCCAGGCGGTTGGGCTGCGTTCAAGCCTTCCCGGACTTTCCTGGCCGGTTAAAAGTCCGAAGAGGAATTGGAAGGGCTGATCGCCAAAATGGCCGAGAGAATAAGCCAATGAACCCAAGCCGCCGTATAGTAGAACACCTAAATAGAACAATAAAAACAACACAGTCATAGCATCGATCTGCGCTTTTTTGCGCGTTGACCATTCGCCATAAAACAGATCCATGCGAACATTGGATCCGAGCTGGATAGAATAAGGCCCACCCAAAATGTAATAGGCCACCATGGCAAATTGCGCGACCTCCAACGTCCACAAGGAAGGGAGGAAGAAAGTTTTGGAGATCGAGGACCACATCAAAATCGCGATCATGGCAAAAATGCCATACATCACAATCCGTCCAATGCGATAGTTCACAGCATCCACAATACGGATGTAGGAGTTTACAAACTTCATACAGCGCGCTCCCTGTGGTCAGGGGATGCAGAATATACCTTTAAAGCATGATCGAGCATTTCTGCGATCTTCAAGGAGATATCGAGGCACTGTTGTCGCGTTTGCAAAAGATCGTTTCTGATCTCTATCATGACATTGGCAAGCCCGTTGCGAATGCCATGATGTTTGAGCGTATGGGTTACGCCATCTTCCGCGCCATAGGGCTCATTTCTGCGAACGCAGAGTTCTTCGTGCTGGTCGGCATAATCAAGCATCGCATCGGCGATCAAACTGTCTTCATCGTGCAAGATACCGACTTCGACCTCACGCTTTTTCCCATGATAGGTTGGCGTAAAACTGTGAATGGTCACAAGAATTGGCGCAACATCATGCTCGTTGAGCACCTTAGCAATCGCATCTTCAAAAGGCTGATAGTAATCCTCGACCCGCTGTTTCTTTTGCAATTCGGTAAGATTAGCATTGCCCGGAATATGATAAACTTCGCTTTGCTCAGGCATTGCGTCTTTGGCAGATGGTGGTCGATTGCAATCATAGACCAAACGAGAGATACCGCTTAAAACAGCCGGAGCATTAAACCTTTTTGCAAGTAAACGGGTCACTTCGGCTGCGCCGGGATCCCATGCAACATGGCTTTTCAAAGCCTCCTCGCCTAAACCTAAATTCTCAAATTTTGCAGGAATATGATTGGAGGCATGTTCACAAATCAGCAGAATATCGGCCGCACGATCGCCACCAAAAACGGAAACAACATTTGATTTTGCGTCATCAGTCAATGCGATCACCCCAGTTTTGTAAAATTCTGTACAATTAAGATTGACTTGTCAATAATCAAACTAAATTATTCTTCAAATTAAAATTGATTGTGCATATAGTTACAAAAAAGGGGGATTGATTCAGGTGAACTCACAGACAATTTCAGACAGACTCAAAGAGCAATCTATGAAGTTTACACGCGCTGAGCGTCAACTTGTGGATGTCATTTTGAAAAACTACCCCGTCTCCGGATTAGGCAGCATTACCAGTCTGGCTGAGTCTGCCGGCGTGTCGACGCCAACTGTTGGACGGTTGGTGCAGAAACTGGGTTTTTCCGGATTTCCAGATTTTCAAGCCAACCTCCGATCCGAACTTGATGAGAAAATTTCGGGGCCCATCGCCAAGCGCGAACGCTGGGTGAATAATGCGCCGGAAGGACATATTTTAAACCGTTTCACCGAAGCTGTGATCGAAAACATTAGCCATTCCCTTGGTGATATTGATCCCAAGACGTTTGATAACGCCTGCACTTTGCTAAGTGATTCTGACCATAAGCTATTCGTTGTTGGCGGCCGTATCACACGCACTTTGGCGGACTATTTTTTCCTCCACATGCAGGTGATCCGCAAAGGCGTGACGCATATCAGTTCTAGTTCAAACGCTTGGGCGCATTACCTTCTGGATATCAATGAGGGCGATGTTGTCGTCATTTTCGACATTCGCCGATATGAAAATAGCACCCTGCGTCTTGCCGAAATGGCCAAAGAGCGTGGCGCAAAAGTTGTTCTTTTCACAGACCAATGGATGTCGCCCATTAGTGCAAATGCAGATTATTGCTTTAATAGCCAGATCGTTGTGCCCTCTGCCTGGGATTCCAACGTAACCAGTATGTTATTGGCAGAGATTTTCATTGCCGAAGTGCAAGAGCGGCATTGGGATACGACCAAAAGCCGGATGGAAGAACTTGAAGGCATGTTTGACCGGACCAAATTCTTCAGGAAATTCTCATAAGCTTTTGTTTCGCCTTGATTATTGCGAAACGGATACCCGCTTCCAATCTCCACGCCATAAGCGCGTTTGGAACGGTAAAAATTTAATCAGCTCTTCCAAAAATAGAAGTGACAAGACCCAAAACGCAGATAGATCAAAATATAGAACCGCAAGTGCTGTCGCTGGCACTCTGAAGCCCCATTGCGCCCATATAAATAATTTCATCACATAAACTGTATCGCCACTGGCGCGCAGTGTGTTGCCGCAAATGGCATTGGTCGTTCTGGGCACCTGAATAAGCAGCAATATCGGCAAAAATCCAACCAATGTCATGCGGGTTTCTGGCAACAGATCTGGATATAGAAGATCAACAGATATATTCATTACCAAAAAGATGACCGCGACACATCCTGCTGCCACCATTGCCCCGCGCCAGGCACGTGATAGAAACTGATCGAGCACCGGCTCAGACGCGCCCTTCCCTAAAAGCTGAGCGACCAGAATGCCCGTTGCTTGCGTCCACTGCATGGAAATCTGTCCAGCAACCATGTTCCATGGTGCAATGAGTGTCATGGCGGCAAAATCCGGCAGTGCCATTTTTGCATAAATCAACATGCAGATTTGTGCGGCAAAAGTGGCACTGACAAATGTTGCGGCTATCGGCAACGAGAATTGAAAATGACGCCGAACGGTGTTTTGAAAGGTTTCTTTCTGCCAGCCCAAAACATTGCGCAAATTACCATCGATCCGCATAAGCATTGCGACCATAAAAATGGTTTGCGTAGTAATCGCCAATGCACTGCCCATTGCCGCACCGGCGACACCATAAGCAGGCATGCCAAATGCGCCATGGATCAATGCATAGCTGAAAAACACATTGATGGGAGCCGACAAACAATAACCAATGAGCGGGATTTTCGTGCGTCCAGAGCCGTTGAAATGGCTTGAGACAGCCTGACCCACGGATTCGCCCAAGATCACAAGCGTGAAGATGGATAAATATGTCCAAGCTTGATCCGCAATATTTTGGCTTGTCGCAAGTTCACCGAGGAGTGTTTGACCAAATAACAAGATTGCGCAAATGCCAATCAAACCGAAGAATAGGTTGATCGAAAGCCCTGAGGCGAGCACAGATTTTCGAAAGACATCATCCCCGGTGCCAAAAGCCTGTGCTGTTCTGATCTGCAAACCATGAGCAAAGGCAAAAATCACACCCAATACGAGACCGCCTAAAGCCCCTGCCAGACCCATCGCTGCCAGAGATGTTTCACCCAGAGGTGACACCAACCAACCATCAAGCAAAACCGTGCCATGCAAAAACACCGCCTTGATGGTCATCGGCCAAGAAAGCTTGAAGACGTCATAGGTCTTGGGCGCGGCATCACGCACGGATGATTCCACCGCGCTTTTTTCAGCACGTTTAAACATGGCTCATTTTGTCCAATATTGTTTATTCTGGGTCGAAATAATCCGCGTTTTGCGCAGATATCCGTTCAATGGTTTCATCGAGACGACCAAGATGTTTCATGCCAGCTTTCACTGCGCGTTCCGCATCATGAGCTTCAACGGCTTTAGCAATTTCATAATGATCGGCGATTAGTTCATGCATACGGTCTTCTTTTTCAAGACCTAATGCACAGAGCCGATCGACTTTGGTTTTTTCAGCCAAAATCACATCAAATGCGAAATCAACTTTAGCAATTTCACAGAGCGTTTTGTGAAATGCATAGTCGAGCTTACCAAATGTCTCGATGTCTTTGTTTGCGGCCGCTTCTTCTTGTTCGGCCAAAGCCATGTCCAAACGGGCTGCCCCCACGAGATCACAAAGATCCGACGCGCGCCTTAAAACACGCTCTTCAATTGAAGATCTGACAAAGCGAGATTTATTGATTTCACGTGTTGAAAACCGCTTGACCATTGTTGCACGCTTGGGACGGATCACAAGTAGATCTTGATTGGCTAATCGACTAAATGCATCACGCACGGGTTGCCTGGACACACCAAATCGAGCAGCCATATCAACTTCCGATAATTTGTCTCCTGGGCGCAATTTGAGAGACAATATCTCGTTGCGCAGAAGATCAAAAATATCGTCCACACTGGTCCGTGTGTCGTTTAATTGCGCTGCTTGAGCCATGCACTCTCTCCAATCTCGCCGCTGGTAAGTGTTCTATATCGCTTACCAAGAGTGTGAATAAATAACAATGTGAAATCCCGAAACTCGCGGTCAGTCCACTAAAATCATGTATATAACATTTTGATCTTGCATACTAGATAGAAATCTAGCATACTAGTATAAATTTTTCAATTTACGCTCGTTCGGGAGGTTTCATGGCTGGCGTTACGTTAAGCAGAATCGTAAAGGCTTACGGTTCTTTGGAAGTTGTTCATGGTATTGATCTGGATGTGAAGGAACGCGAGTTTGTTGTGCTTGTGGGCCCATCCGGCTGTGGCAAGTCGACGACTTTGCGCATGATCGCAGGTCTTGAAGAGATCACTGGCGGTGAACTTTCGATCGATGGTCGCTATGTAAACCGCGTTGCACCCAAAGACCGCGATGTCGCGATGGTGTTTCAGAATTATGCGCTCTATCCTCATTTAAATGTCGCTGACAATATGGCATTCGGGCTACGCATTCGCCGCACACCGAAAGCAGAAATCAAAAAGGCTATTGCTGAGACGGCTGAGATTTTGGGATTGACCGAATATTTGCATCGTCGCCCAGCTGATTTGTCTGGTGGTCAAAGACAGCGCGTTGCGATGGGTCGCGCGATTGTGCGCCATCCAAAAGTCTTCCTGTTTGACGAACCACTGTCCAACTTGGATGCAAAACTTCGCACACAAATGCGTGCGGAGATTAAGCGTCTACACAATCGCTTGAACGCGACATCTATTTACGTCACTCACGATCAGGTCGAAGCCATGACACTAGCCGACCGTATTGTGGTGATGAATGACGGTATCATCGAGCAAATCGGCGCGCCGATGGAACTGTTCAACAACCCCGCCAATACTTTTGTTGCCGGGTTCCTGGGCTCTCCCCCCATGAACCAAATGAAAGGTCAACTTACTGAAAATGGTGCAAAAATTGGCGGGGCCGAAATTAAAGTTGATGGCATGGTCGGCAATCACATTGGCCGAGACGTCATTGTTGGCGTCCGACCAGAACACGCGGTTTTAAAAGCGGGCAAAGATACCTCTGTTCTTCCGATCGATCTTGATCTCGTTGAGCCGCTTGGTTCTGAAGCTTTGCTGCATGCCCATCATGGTGAAGACAATATGGTCTTTAAAGCCGAAACAAAGGGTGACATCGGGCATTTATCTGGTGTGAGCGAAGTGCATGTCCCCGCTTCTCTTGTGAAGATTTTTGACGCTGAAAGCGGTCGTGCATTGGATTTGGGTGCCTAAAACCATGGCGAAAGAACTTTCTTCAGAAGAGATTATCGAAAAGCCGTCAGAAGCGATCAGAAATGATGCTTTAACGCGGACGATCGATCATTTTAAACGCGAATGGCAGATCTATCTCATGCTCTTGCCAACCATCATCTGGTTTGTCGTTTTTCTATATAAACCAATGTATGGCTTGCAGATCGCATTTAAGGATTATTCGATCTTTAAAGGCGTGGCGAACAGCCCTTGGGTTGGGTTTGAACATTTTGAAACCCTATTCACCAATGATCAGTTCCTGCGCGCGGTTCAAAACACCATTGAAATCAGCGCATTGAACCTGCTCTTTGGTTTTCCTGCACCCATCATTTTGGCGCTAATGTTCAATGAGATCTTGCATGCAAGCTACAAGCGCACTGCGCAAACCATCGTGTATCTGCCGCATTTTATCTCGTCTGTGATCATTGCAGGTATCGTTATCACCGCGTTTTCTCCGTCGGCCGGAATTGTCAACACGGTCATGGGTTGGTTGGGCCTAGATCCAATCTACTTCCTAACCCAGCCAGAATGGTTCCGGCCGATTTTCGTCGGTACTGGGATTTGGCAAGAAGCTGGTTTTGGATCGATCGTATTTTTGGCAGCAATCGCAGGTGTGAATCCATCGCTCTATGAGAGTGCTGTAGTTGATGGCGCAAATCGATGGCAGATGATGTGGCGAATAACCATCCCATCCATCATGCCGACGATTTTGATCATGCTGATCATTCGTATCGGCAACATCATGGAAGTCTCTTTCGAACTTGTGATCCTGCTCTATCAGCCATCCACTTATTCAACAGCGGATGTGGTCAATACCTGGGTCTACCGTCAAGGTCTGCAGTCTGGTCAATACGATTTGGCTGCCGCTGCCGGATTATTCAATGCCGTGGTCGCTTTTGTTCTTGTCATGGTCGCTAACACTTTATCGCGCCGTTTGTCGCGCACATCACTGTGGTGAGGGCTCAAAAATGATGAAATGGAACCTCTATTCCCGCGGGGACAAGTTTTTCGCAATCGCCGTGTCCGTATTAATCGGAATGTTCACCGCTGCAACGCTATACCCGTTTATCTATATTGCAGCCGTGTCGTTCAGTTCGGGCTTTGCCGCGGCAGCTGGTAAAGTGGTGCTCACACCTATTGATGCGACGATCGAGGCTTATCGCTTCATTCTGTCGGACCCTCAATTCTGGGTGTCTTACCGCAACACATTCATCTATACGATTGGTGGCACATTGATGAGCATGGCGTTCATCATTCCTGGTGCCTATGCCCTATCGCGCCCACAACTGAAAGGTCGACGGTTCTTCAACCTCTTTATCGCCTTTACCATGTGGTTTAATGCCGGGCTGATCCCGTTCTTCTTGAACATGCGTGATCTCAATCTGCTTGATAGCATGTTCGGCATCATCTTAGCGTTTGCCGTCAACGCCTTTAACATCATCCTTTTAAGAAACTTCTTTGAAAGTATTCCGCGCAGCTTTGAGGAGGCCGCGAGAATGGATGGCGCCAATGATTTCCAGGTTCTTTGGAAAGTCTTTGTGCCGCTGTCAAAACCTGCGATCGCAACCATTACGCTGTTTTGTATTGTTGCCCGCTGGAATGGTTTCTTCTGGGCCATGGTCTTGTTGCAAAGTGAAGAGAAAATCCCGTTACAGGTTTTCCTTCGCCACACCATCGCCAAGCTCAGTGATACCGAAGAGTTTGCCATGAACGTACTCGATGCGGCTTATGGCCCGGAAACTGTGACAGGGGCGATCATCGTCTGCTCAATCATTCCGGTTCTGATCGTCTATCCATTTATTCAGAAATATTTCGAGAAAGGCATCCTGCTGGGGGGTGTCAAAGAATGACAAGAAACACGCAAAACGGAGGAAATCATGCGTAAATTAACTCTTGCCGCAGCTCTTCTGGCTGGCACTGCATTTGCATCGCCAGCGACATCAGGAGAGCACCTAAAAATTGTCGAAGGGGATCCGCTGGAACTTACCATCCAAATGAACCACGCGCGTTACCCGGTTTATAAAGAAGACTGGCCGGTTGAACAGCAGGCGCGTGAGTGGACAAATGTTCACCTGGTCGATGTAACAGTGGGTGCAAACCTTCGTACGGACGAAAATACGGGTCGTACCGAAGCGCTAAACTTGATGCTCGCAGGGGGTAATATCCCTGATATCGTTGGCTCAAGCCGCATCAAAGACTTCGTTAATCAATATGGTCCGGAAGGTGCATTCTTGCCGCTTAACGAATTGATCGAAGAGCATGCGCCAAATATGAAAGCATATTTTGATGCACGTCCTGAGGTGGCTGCCGCGATTTCAGCTGCAGACGGCAACATGTATTACATCCCTTATTTGCCAGATGGTAAATATGGTCGCGCATACTGGATCCGTACTGATTGGCTCAATAAGTTGGGTCTTGAAGTGCCACAGACCGTTGATGAGTTTGAAGCCGCTCTGCGCGCCTTTAAAACACAAGATCCAAACGGCAATGGCGAAGCAGACGAAGTGCCATATTTCGCACGCCAATGGCCTGAGCTTATCCGTCTTGTGACACTTTGGGACGGTCGCTCATCCGGGTCTGATACTTACCACGACTTCTATGTTGATGAAGGCCAGATGAAACACCCTTATGCGGGTGAAGGTTATCGCGAAGGCATTAAAAACCTTGCACGTTGGTATGCTGAAGGTTTGGTGGATGCGGAAGTGTTCACACGCGGTTCGTCAGCACGTGACTTCCTATTGTCTGAAAATCTAGGTGGTGCAACACACGATTGGTTTGCATCGACGTCTGGCTATAACAGACTGTCAGCTGAAATTGATGGTTTTGAGTTCAAAGCTATGGCACCGCCTGCGTCTATCAGCGGTAAGCGCATTGAAGAGCATCGCCGAATTCCAATTAAGCCAGATGGATGGGCCATTGGTCATACCAATAAGCACCCTGTTGAAACCATCAAATATTTCGATTTCTGGTTCACACCAGAAGGTCGTCGCTTGGCAAACTTTGGTGTTGAAGGCCAGCAATATGATGTGGTTGATGGTAAAGCCATCTTCAAGAAAGAATTCCTTGAAGCTGGTCCTGTGAACAGATCTCTTTATCAGATCGGCTCGCAACTTCAGGGTCGCGGCTACTTCCAGGATTACAATTACGAAATCCAGTGGTCTAACGAGTTCGCACTTGAAGGTATCGCGCTTTATGACGAAGGCGATTATCTGATTGATCAGTTCCTTGGTGTTGCCTTTAACGCTGAAGAGCAGAAGGTTTACGACAAATATTGGGGTACAATCCGCGACTATATGCTCGAGCGTCAGCAAGCCTGGATCTTGGGTGCTGCAGATGTTGAAGCGGAATGGGACGATTATCAGGCTCAGCTGAAAAAGCTTGGTTATGACGATGTGCTCGTTGTCATGCAATCTGCATACGAGCGCCAATACGGCAATTAATAGCCTTTGAACAACACAAGAGCGGCGGTTTTTCCGCCGCTCATTCTCTAATTTTACACACGGAATTTACGATCCATGGCAAGTGACGCACTTCCTTTGCTTGATGAACCAAGAGCTGGTCAATTAACGATCCAATACTCACCGGATGAGAATACGCAGATCGTTGAAAACCCACCGCGTTTTACATGGATACCTGTTATTGATGACGATGCGCGCTATGTGCTGCGCATGTCTCAAGATGCTGATTATCCAGCAAAAAATACGCATATATTTGAAGATATTCCGCTGAACTTTTTCACACCCGATATTGCGTTGGAACCCGGCAAATACAACTGGTCTTATGCCACATGGGATAGTGATGCGAAAAAACCATCAAGTTCTTGGAGCAGCTCGCGTGTATTTCTAATCGCTGCAGGCTTGCCGGAAACACCGGTGCCGCCGCGCAAAACACGATATAAGGATGTGGTAACGAACCACCCTCGCCTATGGATGCCACAAGATAGGCTTGCAGAATTTAAAAAATCAATTACTGCTGATCCAAGCCATTGTAGCTGGTCAAACTTCTATGAAAAATCTGTGCTTCCTTGGATGGATCGCGACGTCATGGGTGAACCAAAAGGTTATCCTGATCATAAGCGCACTGCTCCTATTTGGCGGCAAACCTATATTGAGCTTCAGGAACATTGGTATGCCATTCGGCATTTAGCCATTGGCGGCGTTGTAACGGATGACGCAAATATGACTGCGCGCGCCAAGGAATGGTTGTTAGAAGCTGCATCATGGGACCCGATGGGGGTGACATCTCGTGCTTATACCGATGAATGGGCGTATCGCGTTTGCAACGCTCTGGCTTGGGGTTATGACTGGCTTTATGACGAACTGAGCGTTGAAGAACGTAATATCGTTCGCAACGCGCTGTTAGAGCGCACGCGCGATATTGCCGAACACGCAATTCAAAATGCGAAAATTCATCTCTTCCCTTACGATAGCCACGCTGTACGATCGGTATCACTGAGCATTGTGCCTTCTTGTATTGCGCTATTGGGTGATGATGAGAATGATGAAGTCCGAGGCTGGCTCGATTATTGCATTGAATTTTTGATGACCGTTTATTCTCCTTGGGGAGATGATGATGGCGGCTGGGCCGAAGGCACCAATTACTGGATGATGGGCGTTGCTTATCTCATTGATGCTGCTAATCGCCTTAAATCCTATACCGGTATTGATCTTTATAAACGGCCATTTTTGCAACACACTGGCGATTTCCCGCTTTATTGCAAAGCGCCGAATACGCGCCGCGCGACATTTGGCGATGACAGTACGCAGGGCGATCTGCCGGGAATTAAAACTGGTCTGAATTTACGCCAGCTTGCAGGCGCGACTGGCAAAGGCGAATATCAATGGTATGCGGAGGAAAATCTACGCACCAATCCTGGCACAGAAATGGCGTTTTATAATTGGGGTTGGTGGGACACAAATTTTGATGAGCTTGTGTTCCAAACCGATTTTCCTGCCATTGAAGCCACGCCACCCAAAGACGGCTTACGCCATTTTAAAGGGATTGGTTGGGTGGGTGTTCAACACGCCATGGATGATCCGGATAACCATATCCAATTTGTGTTCAAATCCTCACGATTTGGGTCTGTCAGCCACAGTCACGGAGATCAAAATGCGTTCTGTATGGCTGCGTTCGGCGAAGATATGGCGATCCAATCCGGGCATTATGTGGCCTTCAATTCATCCATGCACCGCAATTGGCGCCGTCAAACTCGCTCTAAAAACGCAATTTTGATCAATGGCAAAGGCCAATATGCTGAGAAAGATAAAGCCAAAGCATTGGCAGCCACCGGCACCATTAAAGCAGCCGAAGAGCGCGATGATCATATCTATATCTGCGGGGATGCAACCGCTGCATATCAAAGCCTGTCGCCTGAAGTGACATGCGCAGAACGCGAGATCTATTTCGTACGCGGATCTTACTTTGTCATTGTTGATAAAGTGGATGCCGAAACACCTGTGACCATTGAATGGTTGTTACACGCAAATGAGCCGTTTGAATTGGGTAAAACCTCGTTCCGCAACACGCAAAAACGATCTGGATTTTATGGACAGGTTGTGTGGTCAGAAGCAGGTAAACCTGAAATCACGCAGAAAACTGAATTTACCGATGTTGATCCAGCAGATTATGAAGGTTTGCCCGTCAGCACCGTTTTAAACGCACATTACCCAGCGTCGACCCGTCACCGGATTGCGACGCTATTGGTGCCTTATAAACTTGATGCGCCAAAACGCATTTTTAATTTCATGGATGATCAGGGTTATGACGCGGATCTATATTTCACCGATCCGGACGAAAACACGTTCAAAGTCGTCATGAAGAAACTCGCCAACACCTAGTATATGTAAAGGAAAGACAGCTTATGAAACTTGCAGGAAAAACCGCCATTGTCACCGGAGGCGGACGCGATATCGGCGCAGCCGTTGCCATCAAACTCGCATCCGAAGGTGCAAATGTCGCTATCAATTATTATAGCACTGGCGCTGATGAGACTGTCGAAAAAATCAAAGCCAATGGTGGTCAGGCATTTGCCATGCAGGGCGATCTGAAAATTGAAGACGAAGTCAATGCATTGGTTGCCAAAACAGTTGAAACTTTTGGCAGCATTGATGTTTTGGTCAACAATGCAGGTGGCTTGGTCGCTCGAAAGAAAATTGCTGAAACACCGCTCTCCCATTGGCGCGAAGTTTTAGATCTCAACCTGACCAGCACATTCTTGATGACCCATGCCTGCTTGCAACATATGAAAAGCGGTACGATTGTGAATTTGGCTAGCCAAGCCGGACGTGATGGCGGTGGTCCGGGTGCGGTTCCTTATGCAACATCCAAAGGTGCTGTTATGACCATGACACGCGGTCTTGCCAAAGAACTTGGCCCAGAAATTCGCGTCAATGCACTATGCCCGGGCATGATTGATACTGATTTTCACAATGTGCATACGCCAGATGCAGGCCGCCGCGGGTTTGAAGCCAGCGCACCTGTGAAGCGTCAAGGCCATGTCGATGATGCGGCCAATCTTGTGTTATTCCTTGCATGTGACGATAGTGCATTTATCACTGGAACAAATATTGATATTAATGGCGGCATGCTATTCTCTTAAGTGGAGGCTTAAATGTCAGATTTTCCTGTTGTTTCAACCGGTGAGAACGTCACGCGGCAGGTTTTATCAGATCATTCTGATCTGATGGTTGTTGCCTTTCGCTTTGCCGCTGAAGGCGCTATTGGCGCTTTGCACAATCACCCACATGTTCAATCCACTTATGTGGAAAGCGGACGCTTTAAATTTACCCTTGGCGATGAAGAACGTGAGGTAAAGGCGGGCGATAGTTTTGTTATCCCATCAGAACTTACCCATGGCTGCGTTTGCTTAGAACCGGGAACATTGATTGATTGCTTCACTCCACGTCGGGATGATTTTTTATAAGCGCTTACTCATTAACTGAGTTCTTCTTCATTTCCTTCAGTTTATTCAAACCACGTTAGAGCAGAATAGCTTTGGCGTGGTTTTTTTGTGCAAGTAGCTGCGCTTCTCTTAGCTGAGGATGCACACGCAAAAAACTTGCGCAAATCGCATTATTCATTCATATTCGAATATATGAATGAATGGAGTAAAAGATGCATATTTCCCGACGAGATATTTTAAAAAGCGCAGCGGCGTTTTCAGCGACAATTGCCTTGCCGAAACTATCTGTTGCGCAGATTGATCTTGGGTCTGCGACTTTATCAACGGTGAGTGACGGTCATCTAACATTGCCCGGTGACTTCATCTTTGAGACGGTGCCGCAGAAGGATTTATCCCCTATCCTCACCGAGTTTAATGTATCTCGCGATCAGCTTTTACCCGAATGCAATCTCGCCCTTTATCAGGATGGGACAAATAATGTTCTATTTGATGTGGGATCAGGTCCAGACTTCATGCCATCAGCAGGCATGGTCACCGATAATCTGGATGCGCTTGGGCTCTCCCCAGACGACATCACCCATGTTGTTTTCACCCATGCGCATCCCGATCACTTATGGGGATTACTAGATGATTTTGATGATCCGCTCTTCAGTGAAGCAAGCTATCTCATTGGTCAGGATGAATGGGATTATTGGTGGGATCCATCAACGGTGGATCAATTGCCGGATAGTTTAAAACCTTTTGCTGTGGGGGCCAGACGTAGATATGAGGCGATTGAAGATGTTGTTTCATTCTTTAATGATGGAGATGAGATCCTACCAGGAATTGCAGCCGTAGCCTCCCCCGGACATACGCCCGGCCATATGAGTTTTGAAGTTCGGCAAGGCGCTAAATCAACCATGATTGTGGGTGATGCGATCGGCAATCATCATATTGCGTTTAAGAAACCAGATTGGCCAAGTGGGTCTGATCAAGATCGCGATCTGGGGATTATATCACGCAAAATGCTCTTTGATCGGATCACATCTGAAGACATGAATATCATCGGGTTTCATTTACCTGGTGGAGGCATCGGTAAGATTGATGTGATGTCAGATGGATACCGCTTTTTAGAAGGAGAAATCTAATGACATTTCGAAAGCTTGCCACCCTCACCGCTGCGTTTGCTGCACTCATCATTCCTGCCTCAGCGGATGAAAACATCCCCGATCAATATCCGGGTTCTCTCCTCTATTCGAAGCCTGTTGAAGTCATCCCCAATGTCTGGTCAGCAATTGGTGCAACGGCGCCTCCGACCTATGAGAATAGCGGGCACAACAATAATCTCAGCTTCATTATCACCGGAGATGGTGTGGTAGTCATCAATGGTGGCGCGGCTTACACGCTTGCAAAAGCCTTGCATGAGGAAATTCAAAAGATCACTGATCAAGACGTGAAATTTGTCATTAATGAAAATGGTCAGGGACATGCAGCACTTGGCAATTCTTATTGGGCAGAGCTGGGCGTTCCAATTATCGCCCATGTCGATGCAGCTCATGAATTGGAAGAACGCGGGCATCAGATCCTCACCAATATGCAACGCTATAATCGCGACAAATCGAAAGGCACAACAATTGCGCTGCCAACTGAACTTTTTGAAGACAAGAAGGTCATCGAACTCGGCGATTTTACCATCGAGATCTTACATCTTGGCCCTGCGCATAGCCCCGGTGATACGCAAGTGTGGTTGCCAAAACAAGGTCTGGTGATTGCCGGCGATATGGCTTTTCATGAGCGGTTATTGCCGATTTTTGAAGATACCATGACGGGCGAATGGGTGGAAACTTGGGAGACAGAGTTTGAAGCGCTCAATGCAACTTATGTCATCCCCGGGCATGGGCACCCAACCAATATGGATCAAGTACGCCGTTATACGCGCGATTATTTGGTTTATTTGCGCGGAAAAATTGGCGAACATCTTGAAGAAGGTGGCGATTTAGCCGATGCTTATTATGTGGATCAATCACCCTATGCGCATTTGCACACGTTTGAAGAACTTGCAACACGCAATGCCGGACGGGTCTATGAACAAATGGAATTTGAATAATTGCAGGCATTAGCGCTCGATCGAAACTCTTTTAACGCGCGAATTTATTTTGCGTCTATGGCGTTATTCTTGTCACTCATAATCATCGCTTGGCCAGCACATGCTGACACGCCATTAATGAGTGCGCCGCAAGCTTATGAAAAGCTATCTAAGGGTGACCTTGTTGTGCTGGATATCCGTTCACGCGAGGAATGGCAGGATTCAGGTGTCGCGCAAGGTGCTTTGCCCATATCCATGCATGAAAAAGACTTCTTGGAGCGATTTCAATCAGTCTTGTTAGAATATGAACCGGAAAAGATCGCAATGATTTGCGCAACTGGTGGGCGGTCTGCAGAAGTAACCTATTTCTTAGAGCAAAATGGCTTAACAGGTGTTGCTGATATTTCTGAAGGCATGTTTGGTAATCGAAATGGTCCGGGCTGGCTCAAACATGGTTTACCGGTTGTTTCAGCGAGCGAAGCACTCGAAAACTACCAGCGACTTCAATCCTCTTGGGATCAATAATCCCTTCTCTACTGATGGGTTTTCACCATTCAAAACAGTGAAAATTCCCCGACTGATCAATCAGCCGGGGAATGTGTTAGTTATCCAAACATATCAGCGGTGATGCCTGAATACCAACCTTCGGACTCTTCATAAGTGGCTTTGCGAACATCATCGCTTTCACCTGTTTTGGAGATAAATCCATCAACCTTTGCGATCTTTTCAGGTGTCGCTTCATAGGTTGCGCCAACTTTCACGCCGTCATTGGTCGTAATAAGCGACCAGCATGTGTTGGAGAACTTGGCTGGGAACACTTTTGAACCCGTTAATGCGCCACGAACAGCATTGGCACAGACTTTCGCCTGACTATTGGCTGAGAAGCCGGATTTTGGCATATCGCCTTGCTGAGATGCATCACCCAGCACATAGACATCGCTATCGGCCTTTGTTGACATATCCGCAGCATTCACGGGCGCCCAATTGCCTTCGGTCACACCTGCAAGTTCGGCAATGCGCCCGGCTTTCATGGCTGGGATGACGTTACACACATCGACCTTTGTCTCTTCACCATCTATGTTGACAGTCATTGCACTTGGATCAACGGATACATTGGCACCACCAAAATCAGCACCAACCCAATCGATCATGCCATCATAATGGTCCGCCCACCCCTCCTGGAAGAGTGCCATTTTCGAAAATTTCGGCTTCGGATCGGCCACGATGATTTTGGCTGTCGGATTATTGTTTTTCAAGAAATGCGCCACCATGGACACGCGCTCATATGGGCCAGGTGGGCAACGATATGGATTTGGTGGAGCGATCATCGCAAATGTGCCACCAGCTGGCATTGCCATTAATTGTGCTTTGAGCAGCTCAGATTGCGACCCAGCCTTATAAGCATGTGGCATTGCGTTTTGAGCACTTAGATCCCAACCTTCAACCGCGCCGTCGACGAAATCAATGCCCGGCGACAAGATCAGTTTATCATAAGGCACCGAACCACCGCCTGCGAGCGCAACGGTTTTAGCATCGCGATCAACACCTGTTGCCCAATCATGAACGACATTCACACCGCCAGCTGCCAGCGTTCCGTAAGAATGACCAATATCGCTGATTTCCTTAAATCCACCCAGATAAAGGTTTGAGAAGAAGCAAGTGTAATACATGCGTGTTGGCTCAATAAGGGTCACATCAATCGCTCCCTTGCTATCTTTGGCAATATATCTGGCTGCGGTTGCGCCCCCTGCACCGCCGCCAACAACGACGACACGTGGTTTTGCGTGGCCATCGGCCAACACGATCGGCGAAGCCAAGGTGACTGAAGCAGCCCCCGCAGCTCCTAAAAACGTTCTTCTTTTTAAGGCCATTTTCCTCTCCCTAATTGTCCTCAGTTAACTCTTTAAAATAAACCGCTAATGCCGCGATTTCCTCATTGGATAATCGCCCAGTGACCAGCTGCATGACCGGGTTTTCGCGCTGTTTTTCGCGATAGGCATGCATTGCGGTCACAAAGTCTTCAGTCTCCCAACCAACGATGCCGGGTATGCCATCATTGTCGCCACTCGATTGATGACAGGTTGTGCATTCGCTTGATAAATATTCGCCATATTCGATATCGCCTTCAAGGGCGAGAATGTCTTGGGAGACGGTAAATCCTTCATCAACTTTTGCTGCCAATTGACCACCCGAAAATGTTGCCACATAGGCAATCAGATCGGTGCGATCTGATTGATCTTTCAAACCGCGAAAACTCATTTTGGTTTTCGGTATGAAACCTTTGGGATTTTCGATAAAGGCGTCGAGCGCCTCAACGTCCCAATGCAATCCATCAGCTGCCGCCTTTTTCAACGCTTTTGAATATTTGAAATTGGCAACACCACCCGCTTTGGCATTGATGATGTTGTTAAGCGGCGGACCGACACGTTTTTTGGCCTTCACACCGACCATGTGGCAGCTGGCGCATTTTTTATAAACCTGCTTACCTCGCTCGGGATCACCAAGTTCATTGGCAATCGTCGCACTCGAGATCAGCGAGCTACTTGTCAGTAATAGGAGAAATGGGAGCTTCTTCATCTTTTACTGACCTGTCGACTTTAAATATTCGATGATTGACGTCAGATCCTCATCTTTTTTAAGGCCTGAGAAACTCATCTTGGTTTGCTTCATATAGGCTTTCGGTTTTTTCAAAAACTCTGCCAAATTTGCTTCATCCCAAACGCGCCCCTCTTCTGCGGCCGCTTTAAAGACTTTGGAATATTTAAAGCCATCAACGGTGCCAAAGGTGCGCCCAACAATGCCGTTGAGAACAGGACCGGATCGGTTTTTCGCCTTATCGCCCACTTGGTGACAAGCAGAACATTTTTTAAAGACTTTTTTGCCGGCATTGATCAAATCAGCTGACCCTGCAACCTCCGCTGAAGGTGTTGCAAGACTTGCTTTTTCAACTTTCTCTTCAATCGGTTTTTCTTCGGCGACAGGAATAAAAGATGGGCCATCTTTGGTGAAACTTGGCAGCCCATCAATGGTTGCCATATTTGGCACGGAATCCGAGCCACCTTCCGGCGGGGTATCCACCAAGAACACAGATCGCATGGTGATATTTACTTCATCTTTGCAATCGCTCATGCAGGGTTCGCCCTGCCAATTGGCATATTCCGTTGCCGGACGATCATCAATGACAAAGCCGTCTTTGTTATACATTTCAAACTCGTTGAAATTGTCTTTCGACAAGACGAATTCATCATCCACCAAATCGTTGGAATACAAAATATAGGCAACAATCGCATAGGTCTCATCGGGCGTTAATGTACCTGCAGCTCCAAAGGGCATGGAGCGATTGATATAGTCCCATGCGGTTGATAAATGCGGCCAATATGAGCCCACAGTTTTCACCGGATCTTTATCGGCAAGCGTATCAAACCCGCCTGCAAGAACGGGCCAATTATCAACACCTTCAGCGAAATCACCGTGACATGCAGCACATTTTTCCGCAAAAACCTCTTCACCGACAAAAACATCGCCTGAGCCTTCCGGCAGACCTCGGCCATCAGGTAAAACATCAACATCCCATGCAGCAATTTCTTTGGCGTGAGCTGGACGACCAATTCCTAGCGTGCCGGGAATGGCGGGGGCAGCCTGTGTGAGATCTGAGCCGTTCTTAGCCAGTTCTGCATATACCTCTTCGATTTCAGCAAGCTTGGTTTCAAGCTCCACGGCGCGATTAGACTGCGCTTTTGTTGCTTGTTCGGCGTTAGATGCATGCTCAGAGATCTGCGCAAGCCGCGTCTCCAGCGTTTCGATTTTTTCAGCGTTATGATTGCGCGATGACATGCCAAATGCCAATCCAATCAGCAACGCAATTCCCCCAAAAACAGGGATAGAGAGATTAAGAAACTTCGACATTCTCAGCGATCCCTTGTGTGTTTACATACCAAGTTTGAATGCAATTATTGTGATAGACGGAATTTTCGCCACGTAGGGTGCGCAATTGCTCTTTTGTCGGCTGCACATAGCCTGTGTCATCCATTGCGCGGGCCTGGAGCAACATGGGCGCACCATCCCAATTTGTATCGAGATAAAAACGTGTGAGGGCTTTTTTATCGCCCTGCTTACCTAAACGCGCTGTTTCCCAAGTTATGCCGCCATCTTTGGAGACGTCCACCCGCGTGATCTGCCCATGACCAGACCATGCAAGTCCTGAAATCACCATCGGTCCCGCACCATGTTTGATCGGCATTTGCGGGCTTGGCGATGTGATGACAGATTTTGCATCCATCACCCATGTCCATTTACGTGCTGAACCATCTTCCAAAACGTCAGTATATTTTGATGTCTCCTCACGGCTTTCAACGGGCGCGTCAGAAACCTCAATCCTGCGCAACCATTTCACCCACATATTGCCTTCCCAACCGGGAACAACGAGGCGCACCGGATAACCATGCTCCATGCGCAAAGCTTCGCCATTGGCCTTGAAAGCAACCAACACATCATCGAGCGCTTTTTCCATCGGGATCGAACGACCATTGGATGATGCGTCCGCACCTTCGACATAGACCCATTTATCAGATGAGATATCAGCGCCAGCTTCGTTTAACAGCGCGCGTAAAGGAATACCGGTATATTCCATATTATGGATCATGCCATGAGTGAATTGTGCACCATTGAGCTGAGCTCCCGCCCATTCCATACCGGTATTGGCTGCACATTCACAGAAATAGACATGGTTTTCGCGTGGGAAACGTTCGAGATCATCATAGGTGAAGACCAACTCGCGATCGACCAGACCATTGATCATCAAGCGATAGTCTTCTTTGCGAAGTTCAATGGCGCCCGAATGATGACGCTCAAATGCGCAGCCTTGCGGCGTGATCGTGCCATCCAACGCATGGATCGGTGTAAAATTAATCGAGGAGATCGGGTCCGCTGTCAGCCATTCAATATTACGGCGCACGACATGGGATTCAAAACTGATCGGCATCCCATAAGGTGTTTCATCAACACCAACCCCGGTGGATGATGCCCAGTCCTGCAATTCGGTAATTAAGGGGTCAGGATCGCTGGCTTGAGAAGAGCCGGCAACAACTGATCCAGTGAGAACGGCTGCACTGCCTTTTAAGAAAGATCGACGAGATCGGATCTTGCTTTTTTCATCCATATTTTTGGACTCCGTCATTCGTTATATGCCTTTAATTGTGACGCTGTTATTGGGCTCCACTTTGATGGTGCCTTGTTTGCGAATGTGACTTTCAACAACATCCCAAATTTGCGGACCTTCGGTGTCTTCATTCACCGAAGCCCAACCGGCGACGATATATGAACGGCTTGGTTCAATCGCTTCGCCTGTTTTGAGAAGTGTGAGATTTGATATGCGGCTGCCTTGCGGTTGGCTCACATCAATGTGGTAGCCAAGACCACCGGTGCGAACCATATCCCCACCCTGCTGGTAGTAGGGATCCGGATTGAAAATATTATCGGCAACATCTTCCAAAACGATCTTCAAGAACTCGCCTGTCATTTCGGTGCGATATGCTTCTCCATAGCTCATGGAGGTGACGTTAAAGAGATCTTCTCGGGTGATATCGTGCCCCGGGATTACCGATGGACCCCAGCGAACACCAGGGCTGAGCGCAATTTCTGCATCGCGCTCTGAGATCAGCGCATCGCAAATCACGTCATCCCATGTGCCGTTAAAGTTACCACGGCGGTAAAGCAGGCTTTCGGTTTTACCGATGACTTCATTGAGCTCAGCCTCAAAAGGTGCGCGCTGTTCGTTGATCAGCTTTGCGACCTCTGCATCGGGCTCGATAATATCTGAGAAGATCGGAATGAGTTTGTGGCGATAGCCTTTCATGCCGCCATCTCGGATATCTAAGTCAACGCGCGAAACAAATTTGCCGTTGGAGCCTGAGGGAACAATGATCGTGTTTCCTGAAAGCACAGGCTCCGGTAAAGCGTCATGGGTGTGGCCGGATAAAATGACATCAATTCCAGAAACAACTGTCGCCATTTTCTTATCAACATCAAAGCCATTATGGGATAAAACCACAACGCATTCCGCGCCTTCTGCTCGGACCTGATCCACCATCTCCTGCATGTTTTCATCGCGTATACCGAAAGAATATTCTGGGAACATCCAACCCGGATTAGCAATGGGCATATAGGGGAAGGCTTGGCCGATCACGGCGATTTTTGTGCCGCCACGTTCAAACATTTTATAGGGTGGGAATAGCTCAGCGGGTTCGTCCCATTCCGCGTCAAATATGTTTTGGCCCAAAGCTGCAAATGGCAGGTTTTCAACGATTTCCTGAACGCGCTCTGACCCCAAAGTAAATTCCCAATGAAAGGTCATCGCATCGGGATTGAGCGCGTTCATGACATTGACCATGTCTTGGGCATTGGTTTTGTAACAAGTGTAAGAGCCGTGCCAGGTATCACCACCATCAAGTAAAATCGCATCTGGTCGATCGGCTCTGATCGCATTGATGACAGTCGCGACCCGGTCAAGACCACCGACCCGACCATAGCCTTTCGCAAGGGCTGAGAAATCGCCTGAACTCAGCGCATAATGACTGTAGCTACCATCATCGATGCCATAGAGTTTTCTAAAGGAAGCGCCGGTGACATGTGGGACTGCACCCTTATTGCCGCCAACACCGATATTAACGGAAGGCTCACGGAAATAAATCGGCTTGAGCTGTCCGTGGATATCCGTAACATGAATAAGCGAGACATTTCCAAATGTATCAAACTCGAGCAATTGATCTTGGGTCAGTGATTGCTGCGCCGCGAGTTTAGCCCAATTGCCAAAACCCGACGTACCAACCAGCGCGGAAGCTGCCATGCTGACCTGTAAGAAATCACGTCTCGATATCATTAACTTACCCTACCTAAAACATATTAGAATATTTGAAAGTGTTTAACATAGAAATACCCCGTAACCCATGCGAGGTATCATTTTAAATTAGTTTCGAACGGATGGTGTTTCGACCGCCAAGCCCTGTCCGCGAGATGCAATATAAAGCTCTAACGCTTTGAACTCATTGCCACCTTCTTTAAACGGTGTTGCGCGAATGTTTTTCATGCAACCTTTAAAGCGGGCGTGTACTGAATTCAGCTTTGCATTTTTCAAGCGATAGGTCGGAAAACCATTGATCTGCCCTTGAGATAAGTGATCAGCTCGGATCATCACACCATAATTGTCCTCATGGCAATTGGAACACGCCATATCAAGCTGGCCGACACGGGTGTAATAAAGCTCCTTACCCTTTTCCCAAAACTTAGCAGCTTCGCCATCGGTTTTTACACTCATTGGCATGCCGCGAGATTGGAAACCAATAAGACCAGTCATCGCGGTCATATTGGTAGACGACCATTTCCAGGCATCGGCGCCCATACGTTCAGTCCGGCACTCATTGACGAGATCTTCCATGGCGACAAGCTCACCATTCTCAACGCGAGGCAATGCGGTACGAAGGCCTGCAAAATCCTCGACATTTTCATGGCACGATTCGCAAGACTTACCCTCAGAGCCATCAACTTTACCAAAAAAATCAATGCCTTGGTCGATAAACACCATGCCAGGATTATCAAAATCATCGAGCTGAAGCGCTTGCGTCTCCCCCGAGCGAAAGTGCCAACCGGAATAGAGTGTATCGACATTTTCCATATGCGAAGGCGCAGCAACTGTACTTGCATAAATCTCGCCTTCAACATTGAGCTGGTTGCTGTCTTGCGCATAGGCGCTGCTCGCGAAAACCAATGCTGATACAAATGTTATTGCTTTCATTCCCATTTCTACCCCTCCCAATGGGTGCGACCAATTCAACTTACGAAACAGTGATCTTTTTCTTTGTCTCGTAAACGTCTCCGTCATCGTCATACCAGGTGAAATGAAATTCGCCTGATTCCGGAACCATTGCGTCAAACTGAAAATATGGATTTGTTGAAATTGCTGGTTCCAGTGTCACGTCAATCACGTTTTCACCGTTAAAATCAGCAACAAATCGATTGATGATTGAGCGCGGGATGACATTTCCGTCGCCATCTTTGCGTTGGCCACTTTCCATTTTGTGGCTGATCAAAGTTTTGATTGTGATCACATCACCAGCAGATGATTTTTTTGGCACTTTAACCCGTGGTTTTACACCCGAAGCCATGAATATTCTCCTTAGTCGATTTTAGCCGCCGCAGCCGCCAATTGTTACTTTCACGTTTGCTTTGGCCATCTGGAACGAACCATCTTCCATTTTGGCGATAGCAATCACGTTTTGTGTTTTTGACAGTCTGATACGTGTCGAAGCACTGCGGGATGCATTCAATTTACCGAAGTTGAAAGTCGCAACATTTGGCACCGGATTGCCATCAGCGAGAACTGTGACAGATACTGCGCCCGGGGCGCTGACCTCAATTGGTACTGTGTTACCGTTCATAGCGATTTCTGGCGCTGTTAATTCCAACGCTCCCTCGCCCAGCGCAGCACCACCGGTAAATTTTGCAATCTCATCGTCGGCTTTACTGGCAAAAGCTGGCAATGTTCCCAAACTCATTAGGGCAATTGAGCTAGCGCCCATCGCCAGCAATTTTCTTCGTGAAAGCTCCATGCTTCTCTCCAATAGACTTCTATTCTTCTTTCAATGTCAGCAGATAAGCGACAACATCTTCGACTTGTTCTGCAGACAGGATTGATTTTCCAGCAAACTTTTCCAAAGGACGTTCATATCCGGCATCGATATAAAATGCTGGCATGATTGTGCCCTCAAAAATCACCTTCGAATTGGCAACGATTGCGCGTAATTCAGCTTCTGACCAACGGTCAGCGACACCGTCCATAGGCGGCCCCACCTCGCCGTGAAATGACTGCTCGCTCAAATCAGAATTGATGTGGCACGCTAAGCAATTGCCCAGTTTGCGATTGGCAAATACGGATCGACCTGATTTGGCGTCCACGGCCTTGCCGGTTAAAGATGCCATAACGCCATCATCAGTGAATTTTACGCTAGATGGCGATGTTGTTTCAGCAACTGCAACGGATGTTAAAAACCCGCTTGCAAGTACCACTCCCAATAAGTACTTCATATCTCCTCCTCAGAACATTCCCCAATGTTCATCTGTGCGACATAATGGCAGATATTTCGAAGAACGCAACAACAAATTCAATTAAATGAATTTGTTCATATGTTTTTTTGACGATAGCTATTTTTTCTGCTCCGTAAATTTACGGGCATGATATTTCTGAAAAGGCTCATCTGTTAGATATCCCTTCTCAACCACCCAATTAAGCATGTTAAACGTGGTATATCGCCCGAAAGCGCCGGGAATCGAGGCGATTGCAGCCTGTGCCGCTGTTTTATCGTCTGCTACCTCGTCCTCAAAAAACAGAATATTGGGAGTGAATAGGACACCCCAATGTTTGACCATTTCTTTTTCAGATAATGTTTGACCATCAAAATCTGTGACTTCCACATCGCCAAACATATTGAGCTGTACGACGAAGAAATTGTCCTCGATAAACTGCTCAATTTCGGGAATCACAAACACTTCTTCATGCATTTTTTTGCAATAAATGCAGCCGCGTTGCTCGATGATGACCATCAATCTTTTGCCCTCAGAATTTGCCTCTTCGAGATCCTCCTGCAGGTCTTTAAATGTATCGCGCATCCACGCCGCTTTGTGTAGACCATCATCTCCGATTTCGGCCGCGTTTAAGGCTGTGCATCCAACGAAAAGCGTTAGAATAATGAACAAATATTTCATAAAAGACCTCCCTATTTGATCAACCTATCGCGCTGAACCATGGAATATGTTCCAACATCCATTGCGCGATTATGCTGACGGAATTTGTGGCGATGAGAATGCCGAAGCCAATGAGAACGAGCCCCATTAGCTTTTCAACCAAACCTAAATGTTTTCGGAAATTTTGAGCCCAATTGAGAAAGTTCTTGGTGAATAAGGCTGCAATGACAAAAGGTAATGTCATGCCCAAGCCGTAGAAAAACAAAAGCATCGCGCCTTCTTGGGCTGCCTCTTGGCCGGCTGCGGTAAACAATATCGCAGCAAGCACAGGCCCAACACACGGCGTCCAGCCAAAGGCAAACGCTAAGCCGATGACAAACGATCCGGCATAACTGAGGTTTTTCGGCATCTCGGTGTCTATGCGAAGTTGCCTATAGAGCAGACCGATCCGCAATATGCCTAAAAAGTGCAAGCCCATGAGGATGATGATCGCAGCGGCAAGCCATCGTAAAACATCGAAATACTCGCGGACCAATTGACCAAACATGGTTGCCGTCGCGCCTAAACCAACGAAAACCAATATGATGCCCGCTGCAAAAAACAATGACGATATGAAGGCTTTCTTGCGAGTCTGAGGATCAATATCAGCACCTGATGACAGCTTATTGATGCTCGTGCCTGCTAGGTAGCTTAGATAAAATGGGACGATTGGAAGAATGCAAGGGGATAGAAACGAGAGCAAACCTGCAAAAAAGGCCCCACCAATGCTGATATCGAACGCCAATTTTGCCTCTTCCTCTTGATATATTCAAATATTAGATTATGTTAAGATAAATCGATAAGTCAACAGGAGCTGCAAGAGCCAACGTGCACTTACTCACCCGAATATTTTTTTTGCTCATGGTCGCAATCCCGGTCTCAGCAAATGCTGAAACCTATCTCTTGATGGCAGAAGAAGACGGGTGTTATTGGTGTGGCAAGTGGAACGGGGAAATTGCGCATATCTATCCCAAAACGACAGAGGGAAAGATTGCTCCGTTAAAGCGATATGATTTGCACAACGAAAATCCAGATGTTGAGTTAAAGCAAAAGGTGCATTACACACCAACATTTATTCTAGTGCGGGATGGCAGAGAAATTGGTCGCATAGAAGGATATCCAGGGGAAGATCATTTTTGGGGCTTACTTACGATGATGTTTGAAAACGCAAAAATCCCAATGGACGTCAAAGGTTAGAAGGGTATAATACTCAGATGATGGAAAATTCTGATACTGATCTTGGCACAGCAGGCGAACGCACCTGTCGCCTACCTGTATTTGACAAAAATACATGTCCCGAAGACATGGAAAAAATGATGAAAAATGCGGAAGCAGCTTCAACATTTTTAAAAGCCATAAGTCATGAGGGACGCCTTATGATTTTGTGCCATTTGGTCTCTGGGGAAAAATCGGTCACGGATTTAGAGGATCTTTTATCCTCACGACAATCGGCCGTTTCTCAACAGCTTGCACGATTAAGACTTGAAGGTTTGATTAAACCGCGTCGAGAAGGCAAGGCCATTTACTATAGCTTGGCAGACGATCGCCCCAAGCAAATTATGGAAGTCGTTTACGATCTTTTTTGTAGGAGTTAAAACAGCTGCACATAAATGATCTGGTATTTGGGAGGATGCCGGTTTGTTGGATACACTTGGTGAAGCAAACGCTGTTGCGTTGGTCGGACTTTTCGGCGGAATTTTGTTGGGATTAGCCGCACGCATTGGGCGGTTTTGTACTCTTGGCGCGATCGAAGACGTTATTTACTCATCTGATAATCGACGCATGCGCATGTGGGGCATCGCCATCGGCATTGCCATTATCGGCACGCATTTTGCCGTTGACTATGGCGCGATGGATTATGAACAATCCGCTTATCTAGATCGTGTTTGGAACCCGGCAGCGACCGTTATTGGCGGGCTGATGTTTGGTTATGGCATGGCTCTGAGTGGTAATTGCGGCTATGGCGCATTAGCGCGATTAGGCGGTGGCGATTTACGCTCTTTCGTGATTGTCATCGTCATGGGTCTGTCGGCCTATTTTGTGATGTCCGGACCATTAGCGCATCTTCGCGTTATGTTGTTTTCCGTTGAAGATAATGCATCCTCTCCACAAGGTATAGGTCAGCTCTTACAAGATACCTATGCCACAAGCCCAGCTGTTATAGGGCTTATATTTGGTGGCGCGATCCTGATTTTTTCACTGGCAAGCAAACCGATGCTTTCATCTAAATCGCATATTTTTTGGGGCATTATTGTCGGCCTTGCCATTGTCTCAGGCTGGGTTGGCACCCATTGGGTTTTTGCAACCGGATTTGACGCCGAACCCGTACAAACACATTCATTCGCTGCACCCATTGGCGATACGATATTTTACACAATGACCGCATCTGGCAACACATTATCGTTCAGCGTTGGATCAGTCGTTGGCGTTTTGATCGGGGCTGCCTTAGGCTCATTCAAAGAGGGTCAATTCCGCTGGGAAGCCTGCGAAGATCCGCGTGAATTGCGACGTCAGATTTTCGGCGCAACTCTGATGGGTCCCGGTGCTATTCTTGCTGTGGGCTGCAGTATTGGTCAGGGAATTTCCGCGTTTTCTGTTTTGGCCTACAGCGCCCCAATCGCGTTCATTGCAATATTTATCGGTGCCGCATTTGGGTTGAAACAATTGGTTTCGGGCTTTGCACGTGTCGCATGAATGGGCTTTGTCTGAAAAGCCCATTTGATACACTCACATCTATTGCTCCCGCTTTATTAGGCGTTCAAATGTTCAAACAAGCGCGCCACAGCTTCAGCGCCCGGGTCTATATGCCCTTCGAGTTGCTGCGCATTAATATATGCCGCACGTCCCGCTTTCGCTTGCAAGATGCTGGCTGTGTGATTGGCGCCGCTGCGCGCAGCATCAGCTGCTTCTGGAATACCTTTTTCTAAAGCATCTAAAGCCGGGGCCAATGCATCAACCATGGTGCGATCACCAATTTGCGCACCACCTATTTCCTGCATGCGCGCAAGCCCTGCTTTTAATGCATCACGCATCGGAAGACCGCTAGATGCACCATCACCAGTGGCCGCGAAGAAGATCGCAAGCAATACACCCGATGAGCCACCCATTGTTTGGCTAAGCTCTAAGCCAATGGCGCGATATAATTGCGTGTGATCTGCAAGCGGCAAACGGTCCATCGCATCAATGAGCGCACGCGATGCGCCGGCAAGCGTAGACCCTGTATCACCATCACCAGATTTTGCATCCAACGCATTTAAATCATCTTCTGCGGCGATCAATACTTCGCAACAGCTGCGAAGGAATTCTTCCGTTTGCTGATGCGCCGATGGAATGGGTTTAATTGCAGTTAGACCATCATTAAGCGGCTTAATTTCAATCGGATTGATTTCTGAGACGCCCGGCCAAGCTGCCAATGGCGTTGCAACTTTTAAAAGCTCCAACTCTTCGCTATCGGCCGGAAAGATCGAAACTGAAAATCCGCGCATGTCGAGTGATGTCATCATCGATGCAGGGCCAACGACATGCGTGATATTCTTACCCAGTGAGGAACTAACCATTTCTTTTAAGATAATGGACATCTCAAGCACGGATGCGCCACCAAGATTGTTTAAAAGTGCCACATGAGGTCCATCTTTCATCGCGGCTTCAAGTTTGGCGGACATGGCCGCAAAACCATCTTTGGCACTGCTAAAGGCAATCTGTTCAAACCCTGCTTCACCGTGAATGCCAAGACCTAATTCGGCCATACCATCGGGAATGCGATCTTCCTTTGGAGAGCCTGGTACGGTGCAGGTATCAAGCGACATGCCGATACTTTGAACGCTGCCGATGACTTTTTTTGCTGCCGTAGCGACGGTATCCAAATCGGCACCATTTTGCGCCAATGCACCAGCCACTTTATGCACGAAGAGGGTTCCAGCTACGCCGCGTGCTTGTGGCAATTCTGGTAGAGCAACATCATCATCAACCACCACCATACGTACGTTCAAACCAAAGGCACGTGCGCGTTCAGCAGCAAGGCCAAAGTTTAAGCGGTCGCCTGTATAGTTTTTGACAATCAAAAGACATCCTGCCGGACCCGTCACAGCCAAAATGCCTGCAAGGACAGCATCGACGCTTGGCGAAGCAAAGACATCGCCACAAACAGCGGCGGTTAACATGCCCTCCCCGACAAATCCTGCATGGGCAGGTTCGTGCCCGGAGCCACCACCCGAGACAAGTGCGACTTTCGATTTATCCCAATCATTACGGACCACAACGCGGATATGCGGATATCCATCAAGTCGTGCAAGTTTTCCGCCAGAAGCTGCAACAATGCCATCAATTGCATCAGTGACAATGTCTTCCTTCTTATTGATAAATTGCGTCATAGCTTCCTCCCTTACACAATACGTGCACCGTCTTCATCGAAGAAAAACGGTTCTTTTGGTTGAATTTTAACGACCTCTCCATACTGCAGCGGCGTATGAGCATCCGTGACGGTGATAAGGTCATGTTCTTTGAATTTGAGATGTAGTCGCGTTTGATCACCTAGATGTTCAACGCGCGTCACATAGGCATCCTCACCTTTGCCCTGGTTGATTTGTTCAGGGCGCAGGCCTATTGATTTGGCATGTTTTGGGCAATCGCCTTCAAACAGATCAGCTGGCAAAATATTGATGCGCGGTTGGCCCAGACGGCTCGCGGAATAAATGCTCACCGGGTTTTCGTAAACCTCACGCGGAGAACCAAACTGAACCAATTTGCCATTGTCCAACACACCGATATGTGTTGCCATCGTCATGGCTTCAATCTGGTCATGCGTTACATATAAGAGTGTTTGACCTGAATTGGCTTGAATGCGTTTAAGCTCAATGCGCAAATCAGCGCGCAATTTGGCATCTAACGAGCTCAATGGCTCATCCATTAAATAGATATTGGGTGAACGAACAAGCGCGCGACCAATGGATACCCGCTGCATCTCACCGCCGGATAAAGCGGTCGCCTTATTATCAAGTTTGTGCGCGATTTGAAGCACTTCAGAAACAGCTTTGACTTTCTCATTGATCTCAGCCTGCGGTGTTTGCAACAAAGGCGATTTTAATGGAAATTCCAAATTTTGCCGCACTGTGAGATGCGGATAGAGCGAATATTGTTGGAACACCATTGCCACATTGCGTTGTGCGGGTGTTTGACCCAAAATCGATTGCCCATCAATGAACACATCACCGCTATCGGGTTCATCCAAACCAGAGATCATACGAAGTGTTGTTGTTTTACCCGCACCTGTGGGTCCAAGCAGCACAACAAATGAGCCATCGGGAATGGTGAGCGAGACATTGTCTAGCGCGACTTCATCACCAAAGCGTTTTGTGACATTTTCTAAAACGATCTCAGCCATGATTAAGCGCTCCCTCATTTGCTTCAGACACCAAAGCTTGCCCATTGGTATTGTCGAATAAGGTCAGTGTGCGGGCATCAAATGTGAGCCCAATCAGTTCACCATTATTGACCTGAATATCTGATGCGATCCGCGATTTGATCGTTCCATTTGGCGTGAGCAGCGTGATGATTTGGGTGGTTCCCAAATATTCAACGGCCGTAACTTCGCCCTTATAGTTTGAATTATCATCGAATTTGATGTGCTCTGGCCTAACGCCAAGCGATAAATCTCCAACCGCACCGTCTCTCGATGTTGGAATATCGATCTGATGCCCATCAATGCTGACTTTATTCGCGTTGGGTTCAACATTGCCGGTAAAATCGAGGAAATTCATCGATGGTGAACCAATGAATTGCGCAACGAATTTGGTTGCCGGCCAATCATAGATCTCTTGCGGCTTACCAAACTGTTCGACAACGCCGTGGTTCATCACCACGATCTTGTCACCCATTTGCATCGCTTCGAGCTGATCATGGGTTACATAAACGGTTGTGGCGCCCATTCGATCATGTAAGGCACGCAATTCTTCGGCCATATGTTCACGGAATTCAGCATCCAGCGCGCCCAAAGGTTCATCCATGAAGAAGGCCTTAGGTTCTCGTACAATGGCTCGACCTAGTGCAACACGTTGGCGGTCACCACCAGATAGACCACCCACGGGTCTATTGAGCATATCTTCAATGCCGAGAATTTTCGCGACTTCCAAAACGCGTTTTTGTGCGTCAGCTCGTGACATGCCCTGACTGATCAAAGGATAGGACATGTTTTTACCGACATTCATATGCGGATACAGCGCAAACATTTGGAATACGAAAGCAATATCTCGCTCAGATGCGCGCTTCATGCCCACCTCTTCACCATCGATGTAAATTTCACCGCTGGTGGGTAATTCAAGACCAGCCATCATGCGCAAAGTTGTTGTTTTTCCGCAGCCTGACGGGCCCAGGAGCATAAAGAATTCGCCGTCTTCAATGGTAAAGCTTGACGATTGGACCGCAGTAAAAGATCCAAATTCTTTACGCACATTTTCTATTCTTATCTGTGCCATGGTTTACTCCGGAAAATGGCTAACAATGATAAACATCACTGTTCCGACTAGTGTTACGAGGAAGGAGTAAGTGAAGAGCGTAAGGACAAATGGCTGCATGAGCATAAAGACCCCTAATGCAATTAGGATTGATGCGACCATTTCCCAAGCCCCACGCCGTAGGCGCAGTAAATCGTTGAAAAAACTACTCATTTGCGAACTGCTCCGAATGTGATGCCGCGTAGCAAGTGTTTACGAAGCAGAATTGTGAAAACCATAACAGGCACTAAGAAGATCGTGGCGCCGGCAGCAACAGCTGGCCAATCTTGCCCACCAACCCCAATAATGGTTGGGATAAAGGGTGGTGCTGTTTGTGCAGTGCCCGATGTTAAAAGAACCGAAAATGCATATTCGTTCCAGGCAAAGATGAGACAGAAGATGGCAGTGGACGCGATGCCCGTTGCAGCTTGTGGCAGGACCACTTTGTAGAAAGCTTGGAAGCGGGTGTAGCCGTCAATTAAAGCTGCTTCTTCATATTCAATCGGGATCTCGTCAATGAAGCCATTAATCAGCCATACGGAGAGCGATAGGTTCACCGCTGTGTAGAGCAAGATCATGCCGGCATGCGTGTCGCTCAAACCCAAATTTCTGAACATAAGAAAGATCGGTATCGCAACGGCAATGGGGGGCATCATCCGCGTTGACAGGATGAAAAAGAGTAAATCATCTTTCAGCGGCACTTCAAAGCGCGAGAAGGCATAGGCGGCAGCTGTTCCCAAAACAATGGCAAAGAAAGTTGAGCCAAAGCCAATGATAATGGAGTTGAAGAAACGCTCTGAATATCGAGACGTACCGACAATGGTGTTTCCGCGTTCGCGCACCAATTGCTCATACCAAGGCAGATCATCGACAGGTTCGGCTTTTGCTTCATTGCTAAGACGCGTTTGCGTGGTGAAGAGGTTCACATAGCCTTCAACTGTTGGTTCAAAGGCGATCTTTGGTGGATAAGCAATGGAGTCTGGGCCAGATTTAAATCCGGTTGCAACAATCCATAGCAAAGGCAGCAAGGTAATTAATGCGTAGCCAACCACCAGAATTCCTGCGAACCACTTTTGTCCGGGAGACGGTTCTGTAACTGAAAAACTCATCGTTGTTTTACCCTGTTTAGTGCTTTTACGTAGATTGAGGCGAGGCCAAAGACTGTGACGAAAAGGATGACCGCATAGGCAGAGGCAAAGCCGGTGCGCCACTTTTCAAAAGCCTCTCGTTTCAAATCAATGGACGTAAGTGTTGTTAGATTACCCGGACCACCACCTGTGAGTTGGACCACAAGGTCGAACATTTTGAAGTTTTCAATGCCGCGGAACAGAACCGCCAACATGAGGAATGGCAAGACCATGGGAATAGTAATTGTCCAGAACTGTCGCCATTTCGATGCGCGGTCGCATTCTGCCGCTTCATAGATACTATCTGGGATCGAGCGCAGACCCGCCAAACATATGAGCATCACAAACGGGGTCCACATCCAGGTATCCACGATCACAATGGCCCAGGGCGCTAATGCAATATCGCCGATCATTGAGAAACTAGATGGGTCAGCGCCCGTTACGAAGCTAATGACATAGTTGAACAAACCAATTTGCGGTTGATAAAGGAAGGTCCAGAAATTACCCACCACCGCTGGCGATAACATCATTGGGAACACGATGATTGTGGTCCAAAGGTCATTGCCTTTAAATTTCTTATTGATCAGATATGCGAGTGTAAAACCGATCAAAACCTGCAGGACGATTGTCCAGATAAGGAAATGCGCAGTCGCCTGCATGGTCGCCCATGTGTCGGCATCACCTAAGATCCGCTCATAATTGCGCAAGCCAATAAACTTAACTTCTCGGTTTGGCCTGTTCACAGCATAATTTGTAAAGCTGAGATATACGGTCCAGATCAGTGGGAAGATATTGATTGCCAGCAATATGAAGATTGTCGGCGCAACAAATATCCATGCTATTGCACGATCTGAAAGCCCTTTTACTCTATGCGCAATAGAAGGCGGTGTGGCGGAAGCCACTTTGTCTGCAACATTGTCCATTGTGTTCTCTTAAAATTCTATCATAAAGGTGGAGCCGGAAAAACCCCCGGCTCCAAGGGTCCGCTTGGGAGAAAGCGAACGGGGGCTTACTTTTTGCCCTCATCCTCAAAGACCTCGTCCCAGTCTTTCACAAGACCGTCGAGTGCATCTTTTGCTGAACCTTGTCCTGCAACAACATAGTTGTGAACACGTTCCTGCATTGGCAGCAATAAAGATGCATAAGCAGGTTCTGCCCAGAAGTCTTTCACGATTGCCATTGAATCAAGGAATGTTTTGGCAAATGGCTGGCTGTCGTTAAAGCCTGGTGCTTCAAGCACTGCTTTCATCGCCGGCGCACCGCCAACATCCCACCATTTTTGCTGAACTTCTTGTTGGGCAAACCACTTGATATATTCAAGCGCTGCATCTTTGTTGTCTGAATTGGCAACAACTGAGATGCCCTGACCACCAAGTTGAGCAAACTGACCAGCAGGACCCGCTGGGTTTGCGAAATAGCCTGATTTGCCGCCACCTGTATTTGGATCAGCTTCCACACCTGGCCAAATGAACGCAAAGTTCATCTGCATGGCCACCTGCCCTGATTTATAAGCATCAATATTGGCCGACATATAAGCATCAGATGCGCCTGGAGGTGTCGATGTTTCGTAGAGCTTTTTGTAAAATTCAAGCCCGGCAATTGCGGCGTCAGAATTTACAAAACCTTCCAGCTCATATGGGTTTTCAGGATCTTCATAAAGGAAACCATAGTTATATAGTGCGTTTGTCACGCCCATTGTGATGCCTTCAGATCCGCGCTCTGTATAAATCGCAGCGCCATAAACTGTTTTGCCATCAATTTCGCGACCTTGGAAAAACTCGCCAATTTGTTGCAGCTCTTCCAATGTTGCTGGTACACCCAAGTCGCGGCCATATTTTTCTTTAAATTCGGCTTGAATTTCAGGACGCTCAAACCAGTCTTTACGATATGTCCAACCCACAACATCCGCGTAAGCAGGAAGCGCATAATAGTTAGGTGTGTTCTTTGGCCATTCAGCATAACCAGTCACAGTTGCTGGCAAGAAATCATCCATTGAGATGCCTTCTTTATCGAAGAAATCGTTCAATTTCACATATTGACCGTTTTCTGCAGCGCCACCAATCCACTGGCTGTCGCCGATAAGTAGATCACAAAGCTCACCACCTGAGTTCAACTCATTGAGCATACGGTCAGCAAAGTTTGGCCATGGCACAAACTCAAAGCTCATGCTGTGTCCAGATTGGGCTTCAAATTCTTTGCTGAGCTCAACCAGCGCATTTGCCGGATCCCATGCAGCCCAGCATAAAGTTAGATCTGCGGATTGCGCGGCTGAAACACCGCCGAACATGGATGCTGAGGCCAAAAGACCTGTCGCAGCGACTGAATTTAAAAACTTAGATTTCATTTTTATTCCTCCCTTATGCTCTGAGATGAGGCACAGGCACGTTTGGTTTAAAGTCCAAGGGCAAAAAGGCCTCCACCCTTCTGCTTTCGGTTCAATTTTTTAACTTGAATATTTCTCGCCAAGACGAGCGCGACGTTTGATCAAGTTGTCAGTCATATAATTGAGGTTCGTACCTCAATGCAAGCAAAAAATGATGTACGTACCTCATTTTTCTTGATTTTTGCGCAAAAATGTTGGAGAAAGCCCTGGAAAACAAGGTTTAAGGAAGGCAAATTTTTTGATTGTCCCAACCACAAAAGACTTGGCAGAAGCGGCCGGAGTGAGCCTGGCGACCGTTGATCGCGTCTTAAATGACAGACCAAATGTCAGCCAAAAGACTCGCGATAAAGTGCAGGCTGCAATCGAACAAATTGGTTTTGTGCGCAATCTCGCAGCGGTCAATTTGCTGCGCAATAAGCCTTATAGGTTCCGCTTTATCCTTCCAAAACGTGGTGATCTTTACCTTAAAGAACTTATTCAGCAGGTTGAACACGCCAATAAATCGTTGCGCTCGGATATGACATTTGCCGATGTGGAGCAGCTCGATATGGGCGACCCTCACCTTGTGGCGAATTATATCTCATCGATTGATCCATCAGATCTTGATGGTTTGGCAATCATGGCACCCGAATCGCCTCCCGTTCGAGATGCGATTTCGCGCTTAAATGAGCGCGGCGTACATATTGTGCAATTTTTATCAGCGCAGGAAAATTTAGAGCAGTTAGATTTTGTTGGCGTGAACAACTATGCAGCTGGCGCGACAGCGGCGAAGATTGTTGGAAAATTTAGTGGATCAAAAACCGGCTCGATCATGATCATCTCCGAAACCATGTTATCGTCTGATAGCATTGAACGTCGTCACGGTTTTGATGCGGTGATCAATGCACGTTTTGAAAACCTGCGCCCACTTCCTTCTCTTGAAACCTATGGCGAAGTTTCGCGTGCCAAACGTATTATCGGAAACCAACTCGAACACTGCGATGATATCGTTGGCGTTTATATTATGAGTTCAGAAGCACGTATTCCCATCGAAGTTATATGTGAAAAGCTCAATCTAAACGATATCACAGTTGTCGTGCACGAACGTACGCCCTTCAGTGAAGCGGCTTTAAAGAATGATCAGATTGATGCAATCATTGCGCAAAACCCTGGGCATGCCGTTCGCAGTGCGTTGCGGATATTGCGTGCACGCAGTGAAGCGCGAGAACCCAATTCGGCGCAAGAAAGCATTCGCATCGAGATCCTGCTGGATGAAAATCTATAGATCCATTTAGAAAATGCCATTAAAATCAGATATTTACTTGCCCTTCCAAACAGGATCACGCTTTTCTGCAAAGGCAATGGCGCCCTCTTTATTGTCTTCGGACCCATAAAGCACGTCGACAGTTTTGAGCTGGCGCTGGGTAATTCGGTTCATTGCATCTTGGAATTTGGAATCTCCCGCATCACGGATGATCTCTTTGATGCAGGCATAAACAAGGGGTGGGCCAGACGCGAGTGTGCGCGCAAGTTTCCAAGCTTCAGCGTTTAATTGGTCACGCCCATACACATGATTGACGATCCCCCATTGATTGGCTTCTTTGGCATCAAACCAGCGACCAGTTAGCAGCAATTCCATTGCGATGTGGTAAGGAATGCGTTTTGGCAATTTCACAGAAGCAGCGTCGGCAACTGTCCCTGAACGTATTTCTGGCAAAGCAAATGACGCATCATCTGATGCTAAAATCATGTCAGCAGAGAGAGCATATTCAAAACCGCCGCCGCAACAAATGCCATGGATTGCAGCAATGACAGGCTTATTGAGATCGCGCAGCCCTTGAAGCCCGGCAAAACCACCGACGCCATAATCGCCATCAACTTCATCACCTGCAGCCGCTGCTTTTAGATCCCAGCCGGGGCAGAAGAATTTATCATGTGCCGAGCTAATAATAGCGACGCGCAAATCTGGATCATCGCGGAATTTAGCAAAGACATCGCCCATAATACGACTGGTTGCCAAATCAATGGCATTGGCTTTTGGTCTATCTAACACCACTTCTATAATCGGGCCTTCGATTATACATTTGATAGGACCTGTGGTTGGATATTCGTTCATTTAGACCTCACAATCAGCGCATCAACAGCAATGGCTGTATCTTTAGAAAGCAAAAGCGGATTGATTTCCACTTCCATAATTTTCCCAGCATTTTCAATTATATAAGACTGCAACTTATCAATGACCGCAAGTAGCTCAGTGAAATTGACTTTCGCTTTGCCCCGATAACCCTTGAGCAATTTATATATTTTAGTTCTCTCAAGTGCGTTTAAAACTTGTTCGCGACTTGCCGGAACCAAAAGCGAAACTTGATCAGATAAAAGTTCAGTGAGCATGCCCCCTGCTCCGATTGTTAAAACATAGCCATGCGCTTCGTCCAAAACAACGCCGATGAGCAATTCGATATTTTCGCCAAACACCATCTCTTCGACAATAAAGCTTGATGCTGACATCTTATCAGCCGCTCGATTTAGTTCTTCCAGCGACGCCAAATTGAGCGCGACCAATCCTGCTTCCGTCTTATGCGCCTCACCCTCACCTTTTAACACCAATGGATATTGCAAATGCGTGGTCTTAGCTGCAAGTTCAGCGATATTTTCGATATGCGCGGATTTCGGCACCGATATCCCTAATTTGGACAATTCTAACTTCGCGTCATATTCGCTGATTGTTTCTGGATTTTCTGGCAAAACTCCAAGACAAACAGGCATGGTCACCGGCGCGTGCCATTCTTGCGTTTTCGCCAAGGTTGAAACCGCATCATCGGCTGAGAAAAACGGCATAATGCCATTCATAATCGCAAATTCAGCCACCACTTCCGGTAAATTCTCCGGCAATGTTGCAATGAGGGCAAATTTTGAAGGTGTTGAACTATTGGCCTGTTGAAGCGCTTCAAAGGCAATGTCGTGTCCAGTCGGTTCGCACCGGTCATTGCGGGGAAAATCTAGTATCAGGCAATTAAGATCAGCGTTCCCCGAAGCCATTTGTTCAAACACGAAACGCATCGCATCAACATCGCGCCAAATCTGTGTGTGATAATCGAGCGGATTTTCTATTGTTACCAATTCACTCAGACAAGATTTCAAGTTTGTTTTTTGATCTTCTGTTAAAGTGCAGAGTTCAATGGGATGTTTTTCAACGATATCGCTGATTAAAACTGCTTCGCCGCCCGAACAACTCGATGACGTGATGGATTTTATATTCGCAGAGCCAAATAAATGCCCCATGGTAAGGAGCGATAAAAATTCAGATAATCCATCAGCACGCGCAATACCGCATCGCTTGAGCAAGGCATCCGCACCTGCATCTGATCCTGCGAGTGATGCTGTATGCGACAAAGTTGCGTTCTGCGCCGCATCGGACACACCAACTTTCAGCACCACAACTGGCTTTCCAAGCAGATAGGCGCGCATGGCAAGATTTTGAAATTTGTGAATATCACCAAAACCTTCAATATGGATACCAAGCGCAGTCACACGGTCATCTTCTAAAAGATAGGTACCAATATCGGCAAAGCTACTTTGAACCTGATTGCCACATGCAACCACATGTGAGATCGGTAATCCTCGCTTTTGCATGCCCAGATTGATCAACATATTCGAAGATTGCCCAAGGATCGCTACGCCTTTATCGACAGGTTTTAACCCATGTTCATCGGGCCAAAGCGCAACGCCATCGAGCATATTTAATAGCCCATAGCAATTGGGGCCGAGAATGGTCATATCGCCTGCGGCTTTGAGCAATTCATCACTCAACCCTTTGCCGTCATTGGTTTCAGCATAACCACTTGCAAAGCAAACCGCGCCTTTGGCTCCGATTGCGTTAAGTTCTTCAAGTGCCTTGATTGTAGCTTTGCGATTAACACCAATGAAGCTTACATCTGGTGCGGCGGGCAGATCAGAAATGGACTTATAGGGTTTTAATCCGGCAAATTTGGTTTTTGTTGGATGAACGGACCAAATATTACCGGCAAAATTTAATTTCCGGCACTGCTTGATGACATGCGCGTTCCATTCACCACCACCGATCACGGCAATGTTTTGCGGCCGAAATATGTGATCGAGCGCGTGCATTTATGAGCCTAAAGGACGGAGCAATTCGCGCCCAATAATATGGCGCTGAATTTCAGATGTGCCATCCCAGATGCGTTCAACGCGTGCATCACGCCAAAAACGTTCAATTGGAAAATCATCCATCAAACCCATGCCGCCAAAGACCTGCAGCGACGCATCCGTTACTCGGTGCAGCATTTCAGAGGCATAGAGTTTTGCACTGGCAATTTCGCGATTGCTCGGCAACCCCTCATCCAAACGCCAGGCGGCGGATAAAGTGAGCAGGTCTGCTGCATCGATCTCGGTGATCATATCCGCAATCTGAAAACTAACGCCCTGAAACCGTCCGATAGGTTGGCCAAATTGCTTGCGGTCGGCGGCATAATTTAACGCTAGATCAAAGCATCGTCTCGCACGCCCGACACACATGGCAGCCACTGTGATCCGCGTGGCATACAGCCATTCATTCATGATCGCAAAACCGCCATCGACCTCCCCCAAAACCTGTTCTTGCGGCAAGCGGCAATCATCAAACTCCAAAATCATGTTTTTATAACCGCGATGGGAGACCGATTTATAGCCTTCGCGAATGGTAAAACCTTTTGTGCCGCGATCAACCAAGAAAGTCGTGATCCGCTTCTTCGGCCCATGCGGCGTATCATCTTCACCGGTTGCAATAAACACGATGATGAAATCAGCATGTTCCGCGCCTGATATGAAATGTTTGGTGCCATTTATCACCCAATCACTGCCATCGCGTTTTGCTGCACATTTCATCCCGCGCACATCAGAACCTGCGTCAGGTTCTGTCATCGCAAGCGCATCCATTTTCTCACCACGCACAGCAGGCAAAAGATATCGCTCAATCTGATCATCTTTGCAGGCCATCAGGATATTTTGCGGCCTGCCAAAGAAATGCGTCAGCGCCATAGAGCCGCGACCAAGCTCACGTTCGACAAGTGCGAAGTCAACATGTGATAGTCCTGCACCGCCGACACTTTCGGGGAAATTTGACGCATAAAAGCCTAGATCGATGCATTTTTGCTTGATCTCATGGGCAATCTCATCCGGTACTTCGCCGGTTTGCTCCACCAAATCTTCATACGGATAGATTTCCTGTTCGACAAAATCTCGAACGGTGGAAACAATCATCTCTTGTGTTTGCGAAAGACCAAAATTCATCATCATGCCTCCCCTTGTTCTTCAGCCACCGCGTAGTTAGTTCGCAGCGCCTGCAGGTTTTCAAGAATATGCGCTTTGGGCGGACAGGATTTACGGGTATTGAGATCGACATGAAGCAGAAACTGCGTACAAGTGGCGAGCATTTCCCCGTCTGCAAATTTCATCTCATGCAGAAGCTTTAGTTTCTTGCCCTCCGCTAATAGAACACCGGTCTGAACATAAAATTCGTCCCCTGCATGACATTCCTGCAAGAAATTCGTATTGGTTTCCGCGGTAAAATAGCTAAGGCCCGATTTGATGTAATCTTCATCAGCGCCAATGAACTCGATTATATAATCCGCTGCATCTGAAAAGACTTGGCCATACCGCCCCTCATTCATATGCCCGTTATAATCGGTCCAATCGACGGGCACGACGCGGCGCACGGTTTCCAGTTGTTCACCGGTATTAGCAGAATTTGCGGATTTGAGCTGTTTATCTGCATGATTGAGCAAAGCACCGGCACCCCAGTTTTGGATTTTTAATGCCCGCATCATGGCGACCAAATTATTATCACGAATTTGCTCTAATGCGCGGATTGAGTGCTTACCTGATTGCGCGTCTGATTGGCTGGCGATTTTATCGACCAATTCATCGGTTAATTCGGGCACATCCATAAGCTTTGTCCATGGCCATTCAAGACAGGGTCCAAATTGTTCTATGAAATGCGCCATGCCCGCTTCGCCCCCGGCAATGCGGTAAGTTTCAAACAAACCCATTTGCGCCCAGCGCAGGCCAAAACCATATCGGATAATGTCGTCAATTTCTTCTGTCGTGGCAATATCATCATTGACCAGCCACAAAGCTTCACGCCACACAGCTTCGAGCAATCGATCGGCCACATGGGCATCAATTTCCTTTTTCACCTTGATGGGCTTCATAAGGATTCGATCGAGAATGTCACTTGCGCGATCGAGTGTTTGAGCATCCCCCACCAATTCGACAACAGGAACGAGGTATACCGGGTTAAAGGGATGCGCGACAAAGATCGCGGACTTATTCTCACTCTCGCTTGAAAGTTCTGATGGCTTAAACCCAGAGGTCGACGATCCGATCAACGCATCTTGTGCGCAATGCGTTTGGATCTCGCCGAAAATCCGATGTTTAATGTCCAGTCGCTCAGGCACGCTTTCCTGGATCCAGGATGCATCTGAAACAGCTTCTTTGATTGAGGACGCAAATGTAAGCTGTCCTTCGTCAGGCAGTTTCACATCATAAAGCGTAGGCAGAGAGCGCCGCGCATTGTCTAAAACTTCACCCACTTTGCGCGGTGCTTCAGGATCAGGATCAAAGAGTTTAACATCCCATCCGGCCAGCAAAAACCGCGCGGCCCATCCACCACCGATCACACCGCCGCCAATGATTGCGGCTATTTTTTTTGAATTACTCATGAGCGCGGCGCCTGTTTGGTGAGACTAAGTTTTTCGCGAACAGCGGCAGGTCCCATAATGTTGGACCCCATAGCTTCAATGATTGTCACGGCACGTTCAACAAGCGCTTCATTGGTGGCAAGTTCGCCTTTGGCCAGCCATAGATTATCTTCCAATCCAACGCGGACATTGCCACCGGCGAGCACTGAAGCCGCGACAAAGGGCATTTCATTGCGCCCAATGGAAAAGGCAGACCAATTCCAATCTTGCGGCACGTTATTGACTATTGCCATAAAGGTGTTGAGATCATCAGGCGCACCCCATGGAATGCCCATGCATAATTGAACCAGTGCGGGCGAAGATAAAGTGCCCTCTTCGACCAATTGTTTTGCAAGCCATAAATGCCCTGTATCAAAGGCTTCTATTTCCGGTTTGACGTTTAATTCTTCCATCATCGCACCCATGGCTCTTAACATGCCGGGTGTATTGGTCATGACATAATCGGCTTCGGCAAAATTCATGGTGCCGCAATCAAGCGTGCAAATTTCCGGCAAACAGTCTGCAATATGTGCCACGCGCTCTTTTGCGCCGGCCATATCTGTACCTTCAGCCAAGGGTAATGGCGCTTCGGACGATCCAAACACCAAATCACCACCCATGCCGGCAGTTAAATTGAGAATGACATCAACATCTGCATCTCGAATGCGCTCTGTGACTTCACGATAAAGCTTACCTTCACGAGATGGTGCGCCAGTTTCAGGATCACGAACATGACAATGGACAATGGCAGCACCTGCTTTTGCAGCTAATATCGCTGATTGCGCGATCTGCTCAGGGCTTCGTGGCACATGCGGGCTGCGATCTTGCGTGCCACCTGAACCAGTTACGGCGCAAGTGATGAATACGTCTTTGTTCGTTTGTAATGGCATGGCGGTCTCCAATTTCTCCCGCAAACAGGTTGGCAAAACTTGCCAAACGCTTATATGCCATAGTAGACATAATCATGCTTAAATGGACAAATACGCAACCAAAATGCATTGATATTGCGGTTCTCATCTTTGATGAATTTTCCAACCATTGCCTTGCTAATTCGGTGGAACCCTTTCGCGCACTCAACTTCATGGCGCAAAAGCCGCTTTATAATTGGCAATTTTTAAGTCTGGATGGCGGAACAATCACGTCATCCAGTGGTTTAGAGATTACAACAAAGAAAGTAGAAATAGAGAATTTCGAATCAGATTATCTCTTTGTTGTGGCAAGCTATAATTATGATCGATTGGCGAATGCCAAAATTACCCGCAACCTTAAGCAGCTCTCAACAAAAACAAAAGCCATTGCGGGCCTTGATACGGGTGCATGGTTGCTCGCCTCAGCTGGATTGTTAGATGGTAAAGAAGCAACTATTCACCGAGAATTGCTTGATAGTTTTGCGGAGAAATTTCTCAAGACCAAAGTCGTCAATGCCCGCTATGTAAAAGCAGTCAATTGCATTACCTGTGGCGGTGCCATGGCGGCCTTTGATCTTGCGGCTGCATTAATTGCCGAACATTTTGGCGAATCAGCGCGCCAAGATGTTGAAAGCTTCTTCCTGCATCAATTGAAAGATGAACCGCAAGGCATTGAATTTGGGTCGAAAATCTCACTGGTTCATGAGTGCCTTCAGATTATGGATGAACATATCGAAGAGCCGCTTTCAGTTTCGCAGATCGCGATGCGACTTGATGTCGATCAGAAGAAATTGCAGCGGAAATTCTTAAGCGAATTTGGCGCGACACCGCATCAGGTTTATCGCCACAAAAGGCTAAATTTCGCCCGGCTTCAAATCTTAGGATCCACTCTTCCCATCAGCGAAATTGCCGTGCGTTGCGGCTATGAAAATGCCAGCGCCATGACCCGCGCGTTTAAGGCAGAATTTGGGGTTACACCGACATCATTGCGCAGGTGAATAATTCAAGCCAATTAAATCTGCACCAAACCAACATTGGTGTTGAGGAAGAATTGCGCGAAGATCGGCCCACTTGCAGCGCCAATGGCACGCGCGTCGCGGCCAATACTGCCGGCTTCGGTCAACGGACGGATAAGACCTCTCACGTCTTGGTTGGCAAGATATCGCCGTGTCCGTTCAACCAATTCATCGCGCACATCAGCTGGGAAGGATCCGTCAATCACGATGGCTTCAAAATCAATTACAGAACATGTTGATAAAGCAGCTTTGGCAAGTTCCTGCGCGGTTTGACCAATCCATTGCTCAACATATCTTGAAATGCTCGACCAATCTTGCGGCGAATCCCACAAAATTTTCGGGTCAATATCCACCTGCTCAAGCCGTTTTTCCAAAAGATGCAGTGAAGCAATATCAATCAATTGCCGGCTCTCACCATTGGGACCGATACTGCGCAGTGATCCCAATGCCCCCGCATTGCCCTGATGACCTTCAAATACCGAGTGATTTAAAACCACGCCGCCGCCAATATAGGCGGCAATAAAGAAATAGGCGTAATCGCGGAACTCTTTGCCGCGGCCATATACGTGTTCTGCTTTACAGGCAGCAGTCGCATCATTGGCCGGATGGATAGGCAAATTGGTGAGATTGGCGATTTCTTCCACTAGGTTTACATCGCTCCAAGCCGCAAAATCCTCGTAGATATTATCCTGCTGCTTATAAGAATTAGTCAGCTCAAAGGGAGCGGCAATACCAATCCCGCAAATACGTGACCGTTCGGCCTCTGATAAATCCTGTAACAGTTTATCTATGCCTTTGGTTAGGAAGCTGAAGATTTCTTCTGGCATAGGAGCAGCATAATTAATGCTAATTTGATCGATGATCATTCCGGTGAAGCCAATCAGAATAAGCTCCGAACTGCGCCGCCCAATCTTAAGACCAAATGACAACACACCTTTTGGCGCCAGCCCCATAGGTACCGATGGCTTACCAACACGGCCACCGCGTTGCGGCTCCCCTCTCTCAAGCAAGCCATCATTTTCCAGCTTGCGAAGGATCACGGATACCGTTTGAGACGACAAGCCAGCGAGCCGTGCAAGGTCACTTCCCGGCATCGGTCCGTTGCGCAAAAGCATAGAAAGCAATAGGCGTTCATTGTAGTCTCTAAGACCACTTTGGTTCGCCCCTCCGCTTAATGATCTGATCTTTGGCATGTCCATGCGATCTCTTTTATACAAAACTCTTCAAAGTTAAAAGATGCCATATTTAATTAATAAATCAACTTTATTTATTTATTGACAAGCGCACAAGTCTTCTATTATGAAAGTTAGCGTTGACATTTAAACAGCTCGGAATTCTGGCCCATTTGGTCGTTCGGAGCACTAGGGAGGAATCTATGAAAAAGTCTATTTTTGCAGCTCTTGCATTGTCACTAGCCGCATCTACTGCTGCGATCGCACCGGCTTCAGCCGATGGTCATTCTGTAACAGCTTGCCTGATCACAAAAACCGACACCAACCCATTTTTTGTGAAAATGAAGGAAGGTGCAACGGCCAAAGCTGAAGAGCTCGGCATTACACTCAAAAGCTTTGCTGGTAAGGTTGATGGTGACCATGAAACCCAAGTGGCAGCGATTGAAACCTGCATTGCAGATGGTGCGAAAGGTATCTTGCTTACAGCGTCTGATACATCATCTATCGTCTCTTCCGTTGAGCAAGCACGTGATGCTGGCCTTGTTGTGATTGCCCATGATACACCGCTGGAGCCAATTGATGCAGCGGATGCAACATTTGCGACAGACAACTTCCTTGCGGGCGAATTGATCGGCAAATGGGCCGCAGCGTCACTTGGTGATGCCGCAAAAGACGCTAAAATCGCTATGTTGGACTTGGCAGTAAGCCAGCCATCTGTGGGTGTTCTGCGTGATCAAGGCTTCTTGCAAGGTTTTGGTATTGATCTTGGTGACCCAAACAAATGGGGTGATGAAACCGATCCAAGAATTGTCGGTCATGATGTGACCGCAGGTAACGAAGAAGGCGGCCGCAAAGCCATGGAAAACCTTCTTGCCAAAGATCAAGACATCAATGTGGTCTACACAATTAACGAGCCAGCAGCAGCAGGTGCTTATGAAGCGCTGAAAGCAATTGGTCGTGAAAATGATGTGTTGATCGTCTCCGTTGATGGTGGTTGCCCAGGTGTGGATAACATTGCCGATGGCGTGATCGGCGCGACATCTCAGCAATATCCATTGCTCATGGCATCTCTTGGCATTGAAGCCATTGCCGCATGGGCAAAAGATGGGACAAAACCAGCCCCTACCCCAGGCAAAGACTTCTTTGACACAGGCGTTGCGCTTGTGACGGATCAGCCTGCGGATGGCGTTGACTCCATTTCTGTTGCTGAAGGTAAAAACCTCTGCTGGGGTTGACCTTCAACACGTAAATCGCAAACCTTACGGGGCGACCTTATCGGTCGCCCTTATTTTGAGACTTAAATTGAGATCGGGGAGGTCTTCATGGCTGCTCAGAAATTTGAGGAAGTTTTATCTGATAGTTCGGATCAGGTAGCTGACTTTTCACAACAGCATCGCGGATTCGTAGCGACTTTTCAGCATCGGCTTCATGAAAACCCGGCATTGGTGCCGTTAATTGTTCTGGTGATTTCCATCGCCATTTTCGGCATCTTATTAGGGACGAAATTTTTCTCAGCCTTTGCTTTGACGCTGATCCTTCAACAGGTGGCTATTGTCGGCATTGTGGGCGCTGCGCAATCAATCGTTATTTTAACAGCTGGCATTGATCTATCCGTCGGTGCGATCATGGTTTTATCCTCGGTTGTGATGGGACAATTTACATTCCGCTATGGTCTTCCGGTTGAGTTCTCGATTATCTGCGGACTGCTATGCGGGACAATCTGCGGCTATATCAATGGCGTATTTGTCGCTGTGCTTAAATTGCCGCCCTTCATTGTCACACTTGGCATGTGGCAAATTATTCTCGCAACGAATTTCCTTTATTCAGCCAATGAAACGATTCGTAGCAAAGAGATCGAGCAAAACGCCTCTCTCTTACAAATGTTTGGCTGGAAGTTTAAAATTGGCGCTGATGAGGCTGGTCGAGGTGGCGCAACCTTCACCATTGGCGTCATATTCCTTGTCGCGCTGGTGTTGGCGCTTGCCTATGCACTCAGACACACGGCATGGGGACGGCATGTCTATGCTGTCGGCGATGATCCAGAAGCTGCTGAATTGTCCGGCGTTCAGGTCAAGCGCACGCTGATCTCGGTTTACACCCTTGCGGGCCTCATTTGCGCCTTTGCCGGCTGGGCATTGATTGGCCGCATTGGTTCGGTCTCTCCAACATCGGGTCAGTTGGCCAATATTGAATCCATCACAGCCGTGGTGATCGGCGGGATATCGCTCTTTGGTGGGCGTGGTTCAATTCTTGGCATGCTATTTGGCGCCCTGATCGTGGGGGTGTTTACACTCGGGCTCAGACTGTTGGGCGCTGATGCACAATGGACTTATTTACTCATCGGCGCGCTGATTATTGGTGCGGTTGCAATTGATCAATGGATTAGAAAGGTCGCAGCATAATGGAACCTATTCTGAAAGCACATAATCTCGTTAAAAAATATGGGCGCGTGACGGCACTTGATCATTGCGACTTCGAATTGATGCCAGGTGAAATTCTAGCGGTCATTGGCGACAATGGTGCAGGTAAATCGACTTTAATCAAAGCGGTGTCTGGCGCTGTTCAACCCGATGAAGGGGATATTTATCTAGAGGGCGAAAAAGTCTCCTTCGCCTCTCCTTTACAAGCACGAGATCGCGGTATTGAAACCGTCTATCAAACGCTTGCCATGTCCCCTGCTCTTTCAATTGCCGATAATATGTTTATGGGTCGCGAAATCCGTAAGCCTGGCATTCTTGGTACTGTGTTCCGTAAGCTGGATCGCACGAAAATGGAGCAGCTGGCGCGCGATAAATTGTCTGAATTGGGCCTCATGACCATTCAGAACATTAATCAGGCCGTGGAAACATTGTCTGGTGGCCAAAGGCAAGGTGTTGCGGTTGCCCGCGCAGCCGCCTTTGGATCAAAAGTGATCATTTTGGATGAGCCAACGGCTGCTTTGGGCGTGAAAGAATCCCGCCGTGTACTTGAACTCATTCAAGATGTGAAATCACGTGGTATTCCGATCATTTTGATCAGCCATAATATGCCGCATGTATTTGAGGTCGCTGACCGCATTCATATCCATCGCTTGGGCAAACGCATTTGTATGATAGATCCAAAGGATTACACAATGTCTGATGCGGTTGCCTTTATGACCGGTGCGAAAGAGCCGCCAGCGGAACTCGCAGCTTAAATATGTAAAGCATGTCCCAAGGCTAAATGCGCAGTTTCCTGCACTGTCTCTCCCAGTGTGGGATGCGCATGGATCGTGTCAGCAATATCGGTGAGTGTCGCACACATTTCAATCGCCAGCGCGAACTCACCGGCAAGTTCAGACACACCATTTCCCACCGCCTGCAGGCCTAAAACCAATTCGCTATCCGCATCATAAACCACACGCACAAAACCATCTTCGCGTTCCATAGTCATGGCGCGACCATTAGCGGCAAACGGGAACATGGCAGTTATTGCCTCTGAGCTTGGCAATTGACCAACGGTGACAATCTCGGGGTCCGTGAAACAAACAGCCGGAACTGCCCGTTTATCCCAAACGCTCGGTTTACCTACAATATGTTCAGCCACGATGACACCTTGTGCCATGGCGCGATGGGCTAACATCGGATCGCCGGTAATATCACCAATTGCAAAGACATTGCGCATGGAGGTCGCGCATACATCATTAATCGCAATATGACGACCATCCATTTTAAGATCTAAATCTTCAACGCCAAATCCGGTGATATTTGGTGCTCGACCGATTGTAACCAAGATCTTATCTGCCGCGATTTCTTGCGTGCCTTCGCTTGTACTAATCTTTAGCGCACCGTCGGTGGTAACACCTTCAGCCTTTGCCCCTAAATGCAATGTAACACCAAGCTTCTTTAGGCGATCCGCGACGGGTTTGACGAGATCCGCATCATATTGCGGAAGGATCTGCTGATCCATTTCCACGATGGTGACATTTGCGCCAAGCTTTGCCATTGCCGTGCCAATTTCAAGACCAATATAGCCGCCGCCAACAATTGCGAGATCTTTTGGAACATCTGTAAGAGAGAGAGCTTCAGTGGACGAGATGACGTGATCACTAAAAGGCAAAGATGGCAGTTCCAAGGGTGAAGATCCCGTTGCGAGCACGAGATGTTCACATTCGATGATTTGTTCACCCTCGCTCGTCGCAACTTTTACCGTTTTGCCATCAATGATGGAGGCTTTGCCTTGGATCAGGCGCGTTTTGGCTTTCTTTAAAAGCCCTGTCACACCGGTATTTAGTTTTGTGACAATACCGTCCTTCCACTTTTGCGTTTTAGCAAAATCGATTTCAGGGTTTTTCAGCGAAATACCCAGCTTGTTATCCGCTTGAAATGTTTTCGCTTTATGAAACTCATCGGCTGCGTGAATAAGCGCTTTTGATGGGATACACCCGACATTTAAGCACGTGCCACCAGGTTTTTCGCCTTCAACAACAATCGTATCCAATCCCAATTGACCAGCGCGTATACCGCACACATATCCGCCTGGTCCTGCGCCAATAATCAAAACTTTGCATTGTTCTCGTTTCATGATTAAGCCTCGACAAAAATTAGTGCTGGGGTTTCAAGGAGCGATTTGATCTTTTGCACAAAGACAGCTGCATCCCAGCCATCGATGATGCGGTGATCAAAACTAGCGGAGATATTCATCATTTTACGCGGGACGAATTGATCGCCCTCCCATACAGGGCGAATGGCAATTTTGTTCACGCCAACAATCGCAACTTCCGGCAGATTGATAATCGGTGTTGTGACAATCGCGCCCAATGGGCCAAGCGATGAAATTGTGATGGTGGAACCAGATAATTGCTCTCGATTTGCTGATCCTGTACGTGCAGCATCAGCAATATCTTGAATATCTTGCGCCGCTTCAAACAGACCTTTGGCCTCCGCATGACGTAAAACAGGCACCATCAATCCAGCATCAGTCATGGTCGCAATTCCGATGTGAACTGGGGCATGGCGGATCACCACGCCTTTCTCATCATCATAATGCGCATTCATTTCAGGATGATCATAAACCGCCCGGCTTAAAGCTGCCGACAGGATCGGCAAAATCGTAAGCTTTGCTTTATCACCGCGTTCTGAATTGAGCTTGGCGCGGAGATCTTCAAGTGCTGTTACATCTACCTCTTCGACCACTGTGATATGCGGCACATTGGCATTGGCTTTTGACATGCGCTCAGCAATCTTGCGCCGCATACCGATGACTTTAATCTCTTCCGTGCCTTCGCGTTTTGCCCTGCCCGACCCGCTCGCACCGCCATTTTGTTGCGATGGGCCTTGCGCATATTGATCAAGATCAGCATCCGTGATGCGCCCTGCGGGGCCGGTTCCGTGCACGAGGCGTAAATCAATCCCGCTATTGCGTGCTCTGGCTCGTACAGCGGGTGAAGCTAATACCGGCGCGCCTTCCGCACGCGGCATAGCAAGCGCTGAGGTAGATGGCGTGGAGGCTTGTTTTTCAACCACCGGCACAACCTTTTCGGCAGCTGGTGCAGGTGTTTTGACCTCCTCCACAATCGCAGGCTCAGGTGCTGATTGTTCTACTTCATCGGGTTCGACGCTTATCCCTTCGGCTTCCGTTTCAATCAGCACAAGGTCAGACCCAATGGCTAAGCTGTCGCCGATGTCTCCATTGGTTTGCACGATCGTGCCATCATAAAGACATGGAATTTCAACGGTTGCTTTATCCGTCATCACGGCCGCGATGATATCGTCCTCGCGGACAAAATCGCCGACTTTTACGTTCCATTCAACAAGTTCAGCCTGGGTGATACCTTCGCCAACATCTGGCAATTTAATAGCTAGAATATTCACTTATGCCTCCATCGCTTTAACGAGCGCACGTTCCACTCTGTCGGGCCCGGGGAAATAATCCCATTCAGCTGCATGCGGATAAGGTGCGTCCCATCCGGTCACACGTTCAAGCGGTGATTTTAAGTGCCAGAAACATGCTTCTTGAACTTCAGCGATGAGTTCTGCGCCAAAGCCGCTGGTGCGCGTTGCTTCATGAACAACAACACATCGTCCGGTTTTCTCAACGGATTGTTTGATTGTTTCTAAATCAAGCGGCAATAAGCTTCTTAAATCAATAATCTCAGCATCGATATTGGCTTGCTTGACCGCGGCTTCCGCAATGTAGACCATCGTACCATAGCTTAGAATTGTCACATCATTACCTTCGCGGCAAACTTTGGCTTTGCCGATAGGAACTGTGTAATGACCTTCAGGCACTTCACCATCAGGATGCTGACCCCAGCCAAGTGATTTACCGCTGTGATCCCCATAAAAAGGACCGTTATATAAGCGTTTAGGTTCTAGAAAGATCACGGGGTCCGGATCTTCGATAGCGGCAATCAGCATACCTTTTGCATCATAAGGATTAGATGGGATCACCGTTTTTAAACCCGCCACATGGGTGAACAAAGCTTCAGGGCTTTGGCTGTGGGTTTGGCCGCCAAAAATGCCGCCACCTGTCGGCATGCGGATCACCATTGGGCAGGTGAATTGCTCATTGGAGCGGAACCTTAAACGCGCGGCTTCCTGTGTGATCTGATCGTATGCGGGGAACATATAATCGGCAAATTGCACTTCCACGCATGGCCGCATGCCATGTGCTGCCATACCAATCGCCATGCCGGCAATCGCGCTTTCATTGATGGGCGTATCAAACACGCGCTCATTGCCATATTTAGCCTGCAATCCGCTGGTGCAACGGAACACACCGCCGAAATAGCCAACATCCTGCCCAAACACGACCACCGATGGATCATCGGCAAGCTTCACATCCATGGCATCGCGCAGAGCTTCGATCATTGTCATATTAGCCATGATCACGCTCCCATTTCTTGGCGTTGCCGTTTGAGATGTTCAGGCATATCAGCGTAAACGCCTTTGAACATCACCGTTGGAGACAGGCGCTGCTCGTTGACGAGCGTGCCATGGGCTTCAACTTCTTTTTGAACACTGGTGACTTCATCCAATAATTCGGCCTCAAGCTGAATATGACGTTCCTCAGACCATTCACCCAATGAAATAAGATGTGTCTTTAAGCGCTCGACCGGATCACCCAATGGCCAGGATTGCGCTTCATCTTTCGGGCGATATGCGCCGGGATCATCGGAAGTTGAATGCGCAGCGGCGCGATAGGTGAACCATTCAATCGCCAAGGGTCCATAACCTTTGCGCGTGCGTTCAATCGCCCATTTTGATACAGCCACAACAGCCAAATAATCATTGCCATCAACGCGTAAAGCCGGAATACCATAACCACGCGCGCGCGATGCATAAGTGCGTGATTTACCTGCCGCAACGCCGGTATAAGTCGAGATCGCCCATTGGTTATTGACGATGTTTAAGATCACCGGTGGTTGATAGACGGACGCACATAGCAAGGCTGAATGGAAATCATTGGATGCTGTCGCACCATCGCCAATCCATGCGGCGGCTATTTTACCATCACCAGTTAATGCATTGGCCATGCTCCAACCCACAGCCTGAATATATTGCGTGCCTAAATTGCCGGATATTGTGAAAAAACCATAATCGCGCGCTGAATGAAGAACCGGCAGCTGGCGCCCTTCCATCGGGTCCAACTCATTGGAATAAAGCTGACCAAAGAGATCACGCAATGGATAATCGGCACCAATTAACAGCGTTTGCTGTCGATAGGTTGGGAAATTCATGTCCCCTTTTTCAAGCTGACGCTGAAATCCGCACCCAATTGCCTCTTCGCCTGTGCACTGCATGTAGAACGAGGTTTTGCCCTGACGTTGAGCGGTAATCATCCGTCGATCAATCGCGCGCATTTTGAGCATATCGCGCATGCCCTGACGAAGATCATCAACTGTCACGTCTTTAATTAACTCCGCCCAAGGGCCAACGGCGTTACCATCTTTATCCATCACACGGATGAGACCATTGGCATATTCCCGCCCGTCCTTTGCTTCAAATCCAAAATCTGGAACGCCAACTGCACCAGGTTCGCTGATTTTAATATTAGAAAAATCAGGCACTTCATCAGGCCTGGCTGGTGGTTCTGGAAATGTAAGCTTGGGCGTTTGGGTCATTTGGCTTGCATCCTTGTGGCAGGTTCCAAACGGAGAATTTCTCCGTTTAGCTTGGTGTTGGAGAAGGTCAGAGGTGAGAGATTTTTGCGATTGTTGTGATAATCCTGCGAGATTGAATTTTCGGCAGCGCAAGTTTCGCCGAAAACACCGATTGGTATCCGTTTTGCTCCGCAAGTGACGATATCAACCAAATTCAATCTCCTTCCTGGTCGAAATTTCACATATTGAATTGTGCCATGGCTTTGGTGGGATTTTGATTTGATTTATGGCCATCTTTCAATTATTTTGCATAAATGAGCTAATAAATTGATATATACGAGAAAATTCATGCACAAACTTGATGAAGCTGATCTAAGAATCCTCCGAGCGATGCAAAATGATGGGAATCTGTCGGTTTCGCAGATTGCTGAGCAAGCGGGCATTTCACAATCGCCCTGCTCCCGCCGCATTATCCAATTGCAAAAAGCGGGTATTATCCGAGGTAAGATGGTGGATTTAGACCGCAGAAAGCTTGGATTTAATGCCATTATCGTGGCTCGGGTGAAGCTTGATAAACATGATGGATCTGCCCTTGAAGACTTTCGCCGCGAAATTTTGGCAATCCCAGAAATTCAATATGCTGTGTTGCTGATGGGTGCGTTCGATTACGACTTACACATTGTTGTGCGCGATATCGATCATTATCATCATCTTTTGCATAAGCGTTTGGTGACGCTACCTGCGGTAAAAGAGATTGAAAGCTCGGTGGTCATTGATGTGGCTAAAAAGACCAATGCACTTCCACTTTCCCTCGACGCATAATATAGCATGTACATTCTCAAGCACTTCCTATAATTAACATGTTAGTTTGGAGGAATTTGAGTTATGCTTGGAAATGTTGCTGTGCTTGAACCTGGATATTCCAGTTACGAAATTGAAAATCAGGTGCTGGCCGATTTAGGCGTTAATATTGTTCCTGTTCAAAGCAGTGATGCAACCAACAAAGCCATTGAAGATGTGAACCCCCTTGGCATTTTTGTGCGGCAAGCGGATGTAACATCGCAGATAATGGATGCCGCCCCCAATCTTAAGGCTATTGTTCGATATGGCATTGGTTATGATAACATCGACATTGAAGCCGCTACGAAACGCAAAATCGCTGTGCTAAATGTTACTGATTATGGCGCAGAACACGAAGTCAGTGATCAGGCGCTTGCTTTTTATCTTGCTCTTAACCGAAAGGTTTTCTCCCGCGATCGCGATGTACGAATAGGAAGATGGGGCGGCGGACAAGCTGACCTTATACCTGGTCGCCGAAATGCAACGCTCGACCTTATCGGCTATGGCCGTATTGCGCAACAAGTGGATAAAAAATTTCGCGCTTTGGGATTTAAACAAACTTTGGTCTACGATCCTTATGCACCTTCTGAGTTGTTATCAGCGCGCTCAGTTCAAGCTGTTTCACTTGAAGAATTATGCGAAAAGAGTGATGTTTTAAGCATTCATGCACCGCTTACATCAAGCACAAAACATATGTTGGATCATCGATTATTGATGAAGATGCGCCCAAATGCCATTCTCATCAATGTTTCGCGCGGTGGTATTGTGGATGAACATGTGCTGGCCAAAGTTTTAACCAGCGGGCATTTGTTTGGCGCGGGTCTTGATGTATTTGAGGTTGAACCGCTCAACATCGATAATCCATTACTCGCAGCACCTCGGACAATATTGTCTGACCATAATGCCTGGTATTCTGAGGATTCAGTCGTTGCACTTCAAACATCAGCAGCTGAACAAATGCGTATTGCGCTATCAGGTGGCACGTCGCCAAACTGGGTAAATCGCTGGTAGAGTTTTATAATTCCTGCGAATATGTTAGATCGAAGTTCAATTTGAACAGGATGAAATCTATGCCGAGAGCCCGGGGTGCACAATTGGTTCAAGACACTGTCTTTGAACGCATCAAATCAGATATCATCGAGGATCGTTTGAGTTTGGGCCAAAAGATCTCCGAAGCGCAGTTGGCTGAAGTATACGACATCGGAAAAGCGCCGATCAGAGCGGCCATTCAAAAACTAACCGCAGCGGGTCTCCTTCTTACAAAACCTCAATCGGGCACTTATGTGTTCCACCTCACATTGCGGGAGCTGCGCGCCTTGTGTGAATTGCGCGCCGCTCTTGAAATTGAAGCGGTCACATTGGCATTGCTGCGAGCGCCGGATGAATTGGCAGAAAAAAGCGCCGATATTTTAGCTAAAATGGAAGATGCGCATCAGGCCGCTAATCGCGCTCAATATTTAGATCTTGATACGCAGCTTCACGCCCTCTTCTTTGAGCTTTCTGACAGTGATTTACTTTTGGAAATTTATCTCGAACGCGTGAGTTCGAAATTTGAAGCGCTTCGCACACGGTTTGGGCGGCAAGATGATCATCAGCAAAACTCTATTCGCGAACATCGTAAATTGGTGGAAGCAATCCGTATTGCAGATGTTCAAGAACTGACACAATTGTTGCGTATTCACATCGCGAACACACAAAGTTACTATGCCCGATTGCTTCAATAATCGATAGATCGCGGTATTATCAATACGCTTTATGTAACATGTTAGATAATCGGAAATGAAGCCGGCAGATTGCCGACTTCGCTAATTCGCAGCTAATTATTTTAAGTAATCAAGCCACGGTGATTGCTCGGCAATCATGTGATCGACCAGCTCTGTGACCCCTTTGGACTGTGTCACTGTTGGATCAACCAACATTGCTTGAATGACAAGATCGCGACTTTCTTGCAAGATAGCCTCAGCTGTTAGCTCATGAATACCAATCTGGTTGCTCAACAATCCGCGAATGCCAACGGGAATATCAACGGCAATGCCATGGATGCCTTTTTCATCGATATTGGCTGGCACTTCGACACAAATCCAATCCGGCAGGTTTGGAATAAAGCCGTTATTTGGAATATTTACGGCACCCTCTTCATATGTTGGCGCACCTAACAATGCTTCCATGATGGGCACAACGCGTTCTTTTAACACCGGTTCAATAGCCGGTTCGGTTAGCCCCAAGAAGTTGCGATAATAGGTGTAAAAGTCCAAAATGCCTTGATGATCAGCGCAATCATGCGCCCATTGGATATATTCACCAAAATGGCTGTCATACGTGATTGGCAGTGCTTTGAATTTTTCCAAAATCTTTGCAAATAACCAACGATCCGACCAAGGGCGAATAGCATCGATATGGCTGAGATCAACATCCATCCAGCCTTCGGTTTCAATTGATTTACCAGATTTGCGAGACGCATTCAAAACTTCTGAATATCCAGGTTTTTGTGAGAAATACGCTTCTGCCTTTTTCAACACATCAGGATATGCGTCTGAACCATCCTTGGTGTAGGACACATCTGTCATGACGGAGAAATGGTTCAATCCACCCGCGCGATAGCGGATATCAGAGCGTTCAACACCCAATAGTGGGGCAAGGTGCCGTTCGAGCGAAACGATTTCGTGACACATGCCAACGAATTTTAGCTCAGGGAATTTGCGGTGAACGGTCGTGCAGATACGGCTCATGGGATTTGAATAATTAAACACCGTCGCTTCTGGGCAGATATCCATCACCTGTTGGCAGATATCCAAGATTGGCGGGATGATGCGCAATGAGTGGAACAGACCACCAGGGCCACCATTTTCGCCGTAAATCTGTTTGAAGCCATATTGATGCGGGATTTTCCAATCCTGATCCCAAAGGGCAAATCTGTCACCTACTTCAATAGAAATAACGACAAATTGCGCATCTTTAAGCGCGGGCTTTAGATCAACCGTGGCAGAAAGCGAAAAATCCAAATTATTGGACGCGATATAGTCTTGTGCCACTTTCAACGTGCGCTTGGCAGCTTCTAAGTTAATGTCATGCAATATGACCTCAGAGCCAGACATATGCGGGCTTTGAAATAAATCCCCCAGCATGCCGATGCCAAATTGGAGGCTACCTGCCCCGACGAGTACAATTTTCGTCATCTTATGATTCCTATAATTATAAGTGTTAGAATGATATTTAACCGATTATCTGATCATTTTCATCAAATCGGTGAATATGTTGATCAATGGGGCTAATCCCAATTTCGGTGCCCACTGGAATGCGATGGCTGCCGATTTGTCTGACAATCACGGGCTCTGTGTGGCCGATATCGACAAATATGAAGCTATCTGAACCCAGATTTTCTGTGTGAACGACTTTTCCGCGCCATTTCGCAGCGCCATCGGTTTGAATTTCGATATGCTCTGGACGAATACCAACCGTTGTGCAGTCAAAATCATGAGAGAATGCACCTTGCAACAGGTTCATTTTTGGCGATCCGATAAACCCGGCGACAAAAACCGATGCCGGTTTCTCATAAAGCTCATCCGGTGTTCCAACTTGCTCCACTAAGCCATCACGCAGCACGCATATCCGATCAGCCAAGGTCATAGCTTCAACTTGGTCATGCGTGACATAGATCATCGTTACGTCTTTCATATTTTGGTGCAGCTTGGCGATTTCCAATCGTGTGGCCACACGCAATGCTGCGTCCAAATTGGATAATGGCTCATCAAACAAGAACACACGCGGATCTCTGACGATTGCGCGTCCAATGGCAACGCGCTGACGCTGGCCACCTGAAAGCTGTTTAGGCTTTCGGTCCATGAGATGATCGATCTGCAGCATTTTTGCAGCATTATGCACGCGTTCTTTAATCTCACCGGGGTTTGATTTTGCCAGCTTCATGCCAAAGGCCATATTGTCATAAACGGACATATGAGGATAAAGCGCATAGGATTGAAACACCATGGCAATGCCACGCTTTGCGGGAACATCGTTATTGACGCGTTTTTCGTCAAATTCGAGATCACCTGCGGAGATTTCTTCCAGCCCTGCAATGAGGCGCAAAAGCGTAGATTTCCCGCAGCCAGAAGGGCCGACAAAGACCATGAACTCACCTTTGCGAATTTCAAGATCAATGCCATGGATAACTTCCACGGATCCGAAGGATTTTCGCAAACCTTTTAAATTTATCTGTGCCATATGTCCTCCAGTTACCCTTTGACACCGCCAGCGGTTAGACCGGCTACGATTTTTTTCTGAAATATTAAAACGAGGATAATTAATGGCACTGTGACGATCACAGATGCTGCCATGAGCATGCCCCAAGGGGTTTCAAATTCACTCGAACCTGACAAGAGAGCGATGGCCACAGGTACGGTTCTTTGCGTATCTGACGCTGTAAATGTCAGCGCGAATAAAAACTCGTTCCACGCACCGATAAAGGCGAGCAATCCCGTTGTGACCAATGCTGGCCATAAAAGCGGCAAAAACACTTTTGTAATGATTTGCCAAGGGGTTGCACCATCGACAATTGCGGCCTCTTCGATCTCCATAGGCAGATCGCGCATAAAGGTTGTGAGCACCCAGACCGTAAATGGCAGTGTGAAAATGGTGTAGCTCAAAATCATCGCCCATGGCTTATTAAAGATCCCCAAAAAACGTACGAGTTCAAACAATCCTGCAAGCACCGCAATCTGCGGAAACATCGAAACAGCTAGGATTGTCATCAGCAAAAGCCCGCGGCCCTGAAACCTTACGCGTGCCAAAGCGTACGACGCTGTGATGGCCAGGAACATGGCAAAGCCAACGGTCGCTGATGCAATAAACACCGAATTAAAAATGCTTCGAATGAAGTTCGGGCTTGCAAAAACTTCTGCGTAATTTGCAAGATTGAACGACGTCGGCAGATAATCGACTTCAAAGAGTGCGGTGCCGGCTTTAAAGCTTGTGATGATCGCGTAATAAAACGGGAACACTGACGCGATAACAATGATGAGCACCAATAGATAAAAACAAGTTTCTTGGACGTAATATTTCATCGGTCCCCCTCCCCAGCGAGATCAACTTTTCCAAGCCAGATATAGGCTGAAACAAAGACGGCAATGATGGCGAACAAAATGGTCGATTGCGCTGCGCCATAAGCGAATTTGTCAAAATCAATCAGGTTTTCGCGGGCGATGACCGACATAGTCTTGGTCGCTTTTGAATTGGGCGTAAGCACATAGATCAAATCAAATATGCGCAAAGCATCGAGTGTTCTGAATATGATCGCAACCATCAGCGCTGGCCGAATGAGCGGCAAGGTGATGCGGAAAAAGACCTTTATCGGATGCACACCATCGACACGCGCCGCCTCATAAATATCTTTTGGCACCATCTGCAATCCAGCGAGGCAAAGCAGCGCCATAAAGGGTGTGGTTTTCCAGACATCGACGATTAAGACAGCGGTCATGGCTGTTTCAATATTTGCGGTCCAGGCTATCTTGGTTTCAATCAGATGCAGCTTGAGCAAGATATCATTGATGATCCCAAACTGGTCATTCAGCATCCATCCCCACATGCGTGCAGACACAATTGTTGGGATAGCCCATGGGATCAGAATAGCAGCACGCACCCATCCACGACCAACAAAATTGCGGTGTAAAATCAAAGCGACGATGATGCCGAGAACGGTTTCAATCGCCACAGAAATCACCGAAAAGCGAACGGTGTTCCAAACCGCGTTCCACCAAGCAGGATCTACCAAGGTACCCTTCCAGATCACACGCCCGGATGAAAGCTGGCGGTAAGAAAAATAGTTTTTAAAGCCGATCCATTCGCCACCATAAAGGTTCGTCAGTGTTGTGTCTGTGAATGAGAAATAAATGGTGCGCAGCAACGGCCAGGCGGCGACGAAAAACAACGCGGCCAGCATGGGGGCCAGGAACCAAAAGGCAGCTTTGCGACGTTGGGTGGCAAGGCTCTGCCCACCAGAATGTTTAGGATAAGATGTCATGATGAGCTCGATATCAATCCGTAATGGGGGTCGGATACACAACGCGCACCCGACCCGTCCGGGAGGTTTATTCTACCAGCTATCGCCGCGAAGATCGGTTAGCTCAGCTTCGAGCAATTCCAAATTCTCCGCTGCACTACCATTGCCTGAAAGCGTGTCGTGAAACGCCGACCAGAACAATGAAGACACTTCGTTGTAAGACGATTTCGTTGGTGCAGATGGACGCGGAACCGCTTGCAGGAACACATCTTTCCATTGTGGAATGATTGGCTGCTCGGCAGCGATTTCAGCATCATCATAGAGCGATACGATTGTTGGTAATTGAGACGCTAACAATGCACGCTTTTTCTGAGCTTCAGGCCCTGCAAGGTAAAGTGCGAGCGAGATCGCCGCTTCTTGTTGGGTTGAATATTTAGACACGGCAATATTCCATCCACCCAGTGTTGCTGCACTTGTGTCATGACCGCCACCTGTTGGAAGCGTTGTGACACCAAACAGACCTTTGACCGGGCTATCTTCGCCATTGCCTAAACGATAGGCGTAAGGCCAGTTGCGCATAAAGACAGCGTTACCTGTTTGCCAAACGCCACGCGCTTCTTCTTCCTGATATGCAAGAACACCTTGTGGTGAAATCGCACCTGGCCATGATGCAGCAAGCTCAAGTGCGGCAATTGCTTTTTCATTGTTGATGGAAATTGATCCATCTGGCTCGACAATTTGTCCACCACCAAATGATTTAATCCACTCTAGACCATTACATGTTAGCCCTTCATAGGCATTACCCTGCCAGACAAAGCCCCACATGTCGCCATTTCCGGCGGCGCGTTCTTTGTCCTGAACAATCTTGGCTGTTGTTGTTAGCTCTTCCCATGTTGTCGGCACTGCTGCCCCATGCTTTTCAAGCAAGTCTTTACGGTAATAAAGCGCCGGCGCATCGGTGTAGAGCGGCAAAGCTACGAGTTTACCATTTACAGTTTGCGATTCCACGATGGACGGGAAATGAGATTTCATCAATTCCGCTGCTGGTTCTGCAAGATCAATGAACTGATCTGCTAATTGCGGCGCCCAGATCACATCAGTTGAATAAAGATCGATATCCGCATTGGCTGCAGCCAACCACAGTCGATATTGGCCGAACTGATCGGTTGTTGAAGCTGGCATCGGCACTAGCTTCACTGTGTGCCCTGTTTCCTTTTCCCAAGGCGCTACGATTTTTTTGAAATTCTCCACCCCATTGCCCGTAATTCCGGAAGCAACGGAAATTTCTGCTGCGTTTGAAATACCTGCCATCAGCGTGAAAGCTAACCCTGCGATTACGCCTACAGATGTGCGCATGCTGTTTGAAATTTTAGTCATCGTTTTCCTCCTATATACGAAACATAAAATTCATCCAAAACGTTTTGGATTACCTAAAAATCAAATCCGAAACGTTTCGGAAATGAAAAATAGATAAGCTTCAAAAATTGTCAATAGGGATTTTTATAAAAAATTTAAGCGAGTTTGTCGGTCGACGCGCGTTCGATAAATTTGAAGGGAACTTCGACACTTTCAACGTCTTTTTGAGACGGATCAATCCTCGAACATAAGATATCAGCGATGACTGAATAACCATCCTCAAATGGAGATTTTGTCACTGTTAATGCAGGATAAAATGCCGATGCACGAATGCTGCTGAGCACATCATCATGGGCAATCACGGACACATCTTGCGGGATGCTGAGGTTCAATGCGGATAAAGCATGATAGGCCCCTTTTGCGAGCAAAATATTGCTGCAAATGAGCGCTGTTGGCGCCGGATTTATGTCTTGAAACATTGCAATGGTTGAGATTAAAGCCTGATCTTCGATCATCGGGCCGCTACGAATGAGGCGATCATCAAAAGCGATTCCCGCTTCTGCCAAACCATCTTTATATCCATCAATGCGACTTTCAGAATAGACATAGCCGTCTCGACCGTTGAGCAATCCAATTCTTTTGTGACCAAGCTTCGTCAAATGCCGAACCTGGTGCAGCGCAACGCCATAATTATCGATATCGAAATATGCATGTTTGGGGTCTTCACCGACACGGCCATGAACCACAAATGGTACACCAAGCTCCTCTAAAAGCGCCACACGCTCATCGTTGACTGTGGCATCAGTGAGAATAAATCCATCAAATGAGCCACTGGCGACGGCTTTTTTATAAACTTTGACAGGATCCGTACCTTCTGGTGTCATTTGCAGGTTGAATTGATATCCCCGCTGTGAAAATTCCATCGACAGACCTGAGATCACCTCGAAACCCGATGTGTGTTCAGGCAAATTCAAATGCCCGTCCCTGATCAAGCACACCATTCCGGTTCTGCCGGTGACCAGCGAACGTGCGGTTAAATTGACCGAATAGCCAAGTTCTTTCGCTGCTTCTCGTACACGTTCTTTGGTGCTTGCACTCACATCATCATGATCATTGATCGCGCGACTGACTTGGGTGACTGAAAGGCCAAGATGGCGGCTTAAGTCTTTGAGTGTCGTCATAATTCCCTGCGTCAGTCTGATGAGTATCTGGTCAATACTTAGCTTTTTGTAGCTTTTTATGTCAAACAGTTACAGGCGTTTTAACAACTTGTCCGGATAAAACACGGATTTGATGATTAATTATTGGACTGATTGAGGAAGCGTTATTTATCCACCATTATCGATACGTTTGAGCTCAATTCGCACCCACATTTCATCCTTTGGTGCCACATATTCAAGCCGAGCACCGCGATACTCTAATCGCGCATCATAAGCGACAAATTGCGGGAACGTGCCTTTGATTTGCACATTCTTAATCCGTTTTTTACTGAAAAGGTAATCCGCATCAAATCTCATGGTGAATCTGCCATTGCTTGCAAGATTACCTGAAAATTTTGCAAACGGATTGCGGTCGTCTCCTCTGGCATCACCAGCTTGATTTTGCCAGTCAACAATATTGATCTCGGTGCCACGAATTCTCATTTTTGCGGATGATAGAAGCGTCCGAGAATTTATGTGAGCAGGATCTTCGGGATGCGGATTGAAACGATGAACTTCTAAATTCCACAATCCATCATAAGTCTTGGGTGTTTCTTCAAACACCTTGATCAGGTGCAAGAGGGATGCGTTATCAATATAACCGGTCTGTTCAATACGGTTGGCGACTTGGAAAGATTTCAGAGCTTTTCTTGATTTCCCGCCAAAAACGCCATCAGCCACACCTGCATCGAATCCCAACATGTTCAACGCATTTTGAATTTTCTTAAAGCCGTCTTTATCTAGCCCTAAGCTCGTTTCCACGTCCTCAGGCGTTAAACTTGCAACTTCGCTTGCAGTGTCTGATGATTGCGCTGCGTCCAATTTTTTCAATAGATCGGCTGCTGAAATTGCCACTTGCTGGTTTGGAGATGCGGCTCGCTTTTGTTGTTCGGCAAGCGTATCAAGCTTTTGCTTTAACAATTGGTCAGCAATATCAGAGGCGTTGGTCCCCGGAAATGCGTCAATCACTGCTTGGAACGAAATCGGACTATTGATCACCATAGCGTTTTGGAGCGCTTTTGTTGCGAGCAGTTCTTTTTGCGCATCGGAATCATAAGATACCGTCGTTTGTGGCGCGATTTCATTTTGAAAAAAGTAGAACTCTGAATCCATTGACGCGACAACTTCGGGGCGTTGTTTGTGCTCTGTTTGCTCCAAAACGTCTCGCGTTACACGCTTAAGCATGGTGGAAACCTCGATATTTGCGGTTTCAATGTGTTGCGCCAAGGAGGCGGTAAAGGGCGAATTTTTACCATCACCATCTGCTGCAATAGCGCCAGGTTTTGTTGCAAAAGCAATCAATGTATTGGCAGTATGTTCGACAGGCGCCAATCCACGCCCGATGCCCAGTGAGCGGCTTTTACTGCCCAGACGATCCACCAGTTGATTGGCCATTGGGTTATCGCGGCACGCATCAACAAAAACCAAGCTTAGCGGAACCTTGCGCTCCATAATTTCAATGATGCTTTTAAGATCACGCCCTGATGTTGACACATCATGCTCATCTCGAAGGTTTGCATCTGTTGCAAGCAGGTAGTTCTCTTTGCGAAATTGCATGCCATGTCCGGCATAGAAAAACAGGGCTGCTTCCGCACCTTCTAATTCGGCTTCAAACTGCCTTAAGACATCACTGAATTCGTTAAATTTCAAATCAGTATGCAACAATACATCAAAGCCAAGATTGGTGAGCTTACCTCCAAGTAAGACCGCGTCATTTATGGGATTTGCAAGTTTTCCAATCCGCTCATATGAGGAATTTCCAATCACCAATGCGACGCGTTTGGCTGCGTAAGCCTGCCCGGCAAACCAGACCAATACCATTGGTAAGATAAACAAAAATATCCGATTGAACTTTCGCATATGCACCCCCTAAACGAAAACTTCCCTACAATTTATAAGTCTATTTGATAAGAATTTGTAGTCAACAGTTGCTGGAGCAGTTTGCAGATGTTCAGCTATCAAATGCATCTGAAAGCTTGGTCAGAGATTGAATGTTGTGACATGAAATCAACTTATCAACGTGAGGCAATATCGTCTTAATACCACTCGCAAGGGGTTGGAACTCGTCAAAACGCAAAAGCGGATTGAGCCAGATCAGTTGATCACACGAAAGTTTAAGCCGCTTGATTTGGCTGTCCAGCGTTTGCATATCCCCTCGCTCCAAACCATCGGTCATTAACAGGACCACCGCATCTGAAGATAGAACCCGCCGCGACCAATTGAGATTAAACGTTTCTAAGTTTTCGCCGATTTTGGTACCGCCATCCCAATCTTGCACGGTTTTTCCTATGGATTTGAGTGCGATATCGGGGTCTTTATCTGCAACTTGTCGCGAGATATTGGTCAATTGCGTGCCAAAGGTGAATGTATAGATTTTCGCCCAATCATTGCCTTTTTTACGTTGTCGATTGGTTGAAATCGCATTGGCAAAATGCATCATCATCCGTGAATACGCGGACATTGAGCCAGATATATCGATCAGAATGACCAAATTGCGGGGCTTTTCTATGCGTCGTTTGCGCAGTAATTTTAACACTTCGCCGCCATTTAACCGAGCATTATGAATGCTCGCGCGGATATCAATTTTTTGGCCCCTAATGCTTTTGCGGGAACGACGAGACAACAACGTTGGCAGATGGAAATCCAGTTGCGAAATGGCCTGCTCCGCATCGGCGATTTCCGCATTTGACATTTGCTCAAAATCCATCGATTTCAGACGTTCGTTCTGAGAAAAACTAAATTGCGCGTCGAGAATGAGCTCGTCTTGATCTTTATTCTCATGCACCATTGGCGGCGGCAAATTATCAGACATTGCTTCAGCTGCGCGATTGGCACCAGCTTTGGGCTCAGGTGGTGCTTCCTCCATATTTTGTGCAAACGGCAGCAGGGTTTGCATCATCTTATTGAGGAATTCGGGATCACGCCAAAACAGATTAAAGACCTGTTCAAACACCTCCATATGCTCGCGTCGCGTGATGAGACAAGCACGCAAAGTTTGATGAAAGTCCTGTTTGTGAGAAAAGCCAACAACTTCGACAGCACGAATGAGATCCTTGATCTGCGATGGTGCAACGGGAACGCCCGCGCGTCTTAATGCGCGGCAAAAATAGATGATATTGTCGACAAGACGCCCCTCGTCTATTTCGCTAATGGAAGTGCCCGCACTAGCCATTGGCGCCAAGTTTGGCTTTGCTGGCTTCTAAAATGCGCGAGACTTCAGATCCCTGCAGTTTGGCGATATCATCTTGATATTTCAGCATGGCACCAATGGTGTCTGCAATGACGTCTGGCGATAAAGCCACCACATCCAAAGCCACAAGACAGCTTGCCCAATCAATTGTTTCAGCCAATCCTGGTTTTTTGAAGAAGTTTTCAGACCGCAGCTCCTGCACAAAAGCCACAATCTCGCGGCTGAGCGCGTCGGCAGCTTGAGGAATCCGTGACTTTATGATTTCGAGTTCGCGATCAAAATCTGGATAATCCACCCAATGATAAAGGCATCTGCGTTTGAGCGCATCATGGACTTCGCGGGTTCGATTAGAGGTTAGGATCACGATGGGCGGCGATGGCGCTTTGATAGTGCCAATTTCCGGAATTGTGACCTGATAATCCGACAGAGCTTCAAGCAAAAAAGCTTCAAACGGCGCATCAGTGCGATCAATTTCATCGATTAAAAGAACAGGCGGCCCGCTTTCATGAGGTTCCATAGCTTGAAGCAGCGGACGGCGGATCAAGAACTTTTCATCATAAATATCAATATCTTGATCTGAGCCTTTCATGGCCAGCATTTGTGCCGCGAAATTCCATTCGTAAACGGCTGTGCTTGCATCCAATCCTTCATAACATTGCAGGCGAATGAGATCGCGCCCTAGAGCAGTCGCAAGCGTGCCTGCAAGCTCCGTTTTCCCCACGCCGGCCTCGCCTTCGAGGAAAATTGGGCGATCGAGCGAAAGCGATAAATATGTCAATGTCGCAAGACTTCGATCACAGACATAATTATTTGCCTTGAGCAAATCTAAAGTCGCGTCAATGGAACTGGGAATTGGGATCGAAGGCATTTTGGTCATAATTTGAAATATCCCCGAAGCAAAAGCGCCTCGGGGATAGTTTGATCATTTCATTACGCGTTGGCAACAGCGCGTGCGGCCATTACCTTGACCAAATTTGCACGATAGGCTGCGTCACCATGAATATCTGACAAGAGATTATCCGCGGATACATCCACGTCAGACACACTATCTGGGCTCCAAGCCCCATCAAGAGCGGCTTCCATCTCTGATTGACGGAAGACACCATCTGAACCAGCACCAGTGACCGCAACGCGGGCTCCACCGGATGATTTAGCGGCAAAAACACCCACCATAGCATAGCGAGATGCAGGGTTCGGGAACTTGGCATAGGCGCCCTTCTCCGGTGCATCAAAGCTAACCTTGGTAATGATTTCACCGTCATCAAGCGCAGTTTCGAACATGCCGACGAAAAAATCATCGGCTGAGATGTCGCGATTATTGGTGGTGATGGTTGCGCCAAGTGCCAAAAGTGCAGCGGGATAATCTGCCGCTGGATCATTATTGGCAACAGAGCCACCAATTGTACCTCTGTGCCGAACGGCCGGGTCACCAATATTGCCCGCGAGCGCACAAATGGATGGGCAAACCGCGTTAAGTTCGGGATTACCCGCCACATCAGCATGAGTGGTCATTGCACCAATGGAAACGGTGTTTCCGCTGATGCTAATGCCAATCATGTCGCTGGCGCCGCTAATATCAACGAGATCGCTTGGCGCTGCCAATTTAGCTTTCATGGTTGGCAGTAGTGTTTGGCCGCCGGCCAAAAACTTACCATCTTCAGTGCCACTGATCATGCTCGCAGCTTCAGAAGCGTTAGATGCTTTATGATATTTAAGTTCAGACATAATAACTCTCCTATTCTGCTGCTTGTTGCGTTGAAACTTCTTGCAATGCTGCCCACACTTTTGAAGGCGTGGCTGGCATCGACAAATTGTTATTGCCAATTGCATTACAAATCGCATTGATCACAGCCGGAGGCGCACCAATGGCACCTGCTTCGCCACAACCCTTCAAACCAAGCGGATTGCTCGGGCTTGGCACATTATTGTGCTCAATGGTGAAGGATGGCAGATCATCTGCACGCGGCATCGCGTAATCCATATATGAGCCTGTGAGCAGCTGCCCACTGTCATCATAGACCACATTTTCCAGCATGGCTTGGCCAATACCTTGTGCGATACCGCCATGGACCTGACCTTCAACCACCATTGGATTGATGATCACACCAAAATCGTCAGCCGTTGTGAACTGAAGAATGTCGGTCACACCCGTTTCAGGATCAACCTCAACCTCACAGATCAACGTGGCTGATGGGAAGGAGAAGTTGATCGGGTCAAAGAACGCGCTTTCTTTCAGACCAGGTTCCATGCCTTCAGGAAGGTTATGGGCTGTGTAAGCCGCCAAACCAACTTCGTGCCAGGCCATTTTCTTATCAGTCCCTGCGATTTTGACCTCGCCCGCTTCAATGACAATGTCATCTTCAGAAGCCTCTAAGACATGCGCTGCGATCTTTTTCACTTTCGCCTCAACCTTATCGAGGGCTTTGACAATCGCGTTCATGCCAACGGGTCCTGAACGGGAGCCATAGGTTCCCATACCAAATTGCACCTTATCGGTATCACCATGCACAATTTGTACATTATCGATCGGAATGCCAAAACGGTCATTGACCAATTGCGCAAAGGTTGTCTCATGGCTTTGACCATGCGAATGGCTACCGGTGAGGACTTCAATGGTGCCAACCGGGTTCACACGAACTTCTGCGGATTCCCATAGACCCACACCACAACCCAGCGAACCAACGGCCGCTGACGGTGCGATACCGCAGGCCTCAATGAATGAAGAATAGCCAATACCGCGCAGCTTGCCACGTGAAGCAGATTCGGCTTTACGCGCTGCAAATCCTGCAACATCAGCTGCAGCTTGCGCTTTATCCATACAGCCTGGGAAATCACCTGAATCATAATTCATGATCACTTGGGTCTGATACGGGAAGGATTGGATAAAGTTCTTCCGGCGCAATTCAGCCGGATCGACACCCATTTCAAGCGCCGCGGTATCCATCATCCGCTCGACAAGATATGTCGCTTCTGGACGTCCTGCCCCACGATATGCATCAACCGGTGCAGTATTTGTATAAACTGCGCGCACATTACCATGAATGGCTGGCATGTCATATTGGCCAGACAGCAAAGTCGCATAGAGATAAGTTGGCGTTACGGATGAGAACAAGCTCATATAGGCACCAATATTGGCGATGGTATCAACCTTAAAGCCAACGATCTTACCATTTGCATCAAAGCCCATTTTCGCACGTGTCACATGATCACGACCATGCGCATCGGTTAAGAAGGCTTCGCTTCGAGTTGATGTCCATTTGACCGAACGATTGGTTTTCATCGATGCCCAAAGACATGCAATCTCTTCAGGATAGACATAGATCTTTGATCCAAAACCACCACCAACATCAGGTGCTACCACACGTAATTTATGCTCGGGCGCAACTTGATAAAACGCTGATAAAAGCAATCTTGCGACATGCGGATTTTGACTTGTTGTATAGAGCGTATAGTGATCTTCCGCTTCATCAAAAATCGCAATTGCCGCACGTGGCTCCATCGGATTTGGTGACAGCCGATTATTGATAATCTCCATTTCCGTCACATGCGCAGCGCTTGCAAGCCCCGAATCTGTTGCAGCTTCATCACCCAGCTCCCAATCATAGATCTGATTGTTGGGTGCATTATCATGAATTTGCGGTGCGCCGTCTGCCAGAGTGGCTTCAGGATTTACCTCAGCAGGCAAGATATCGAAATCGACCATCACAGCATCAGCTGCATTGCGGGCGATCTCTTGCGTATCTGCAATCACAATTGCAATTGTGTCGCCTACGTAGCGGACTTTTTCAGTACAAAGCGCAGACCATGCACCCATATTCATTCCAGAACCATCTTTGGACGTGATCGCCCAGCCTGCAATGATATTGCCAATGCCGTCTTCTGTAAGTTGATGGCCATTTAAAACCGCAACAACACCATCCATGGCTTCAGCTTCAGATGCATCAATTGATTTGACCACCGCATGGGCATGAGGTGATCGAACAAAAGCTGCATAAGCCTGGTTTTCCTGTCTGATATCATCGGTATATTTGCCTTTACCAGTGATAAATCTTTTGTCTTCTTTACGGCGGACACTCGCGCCAATTCCTTCACTCATTTCGCAAGCCTCCCTTAAGCGTTCGTCATTTTGGACGTACCGTCCACAATGGCTTTGACAATGTTATGATAACCTGTGCAGCGGCAGATATTGCCTTCCAACTCGTCACGAATGGCTTCTTCTGTGAGCTCTTTGCCGGAAGCATTGTACCGCGCCACTATATCGGTTGCAGACATGATCATGCCCGGTGTACAGAAGCCGCATTGCAGACCATGATTTTCTTTAAAGGCAGCCTGCATTGGGTGGAGATCACCATTGGCTAAGCCTTCAATCGTGGTCACATCAGAACCTTGTGCTGATGCAGCAAGCATTGTGCAGGATTTGACAGCTTTGCCATCAACATGCACCACACACGCGCCGCACTGACTGGTATCACAGCCAACATGCGTACCCGTTAATCTGAGGCTTTCACGAATATAATCCACTAAAAGCGTGTTATCGGCGACATCAGCTTTCACCGATTTGCCGTTCACGACCATAGAAATTTCTGTCATCCATTCCTCCCAATTTAATAGACTTCGTTTGTGTTTATCCGACTTGCTCTGGCTCCTCCGTCAAAGCATTTCGGAAGTTATCGAAAAACTGATTTGCTAGTTTTTTTGTTGTTGAATCGATGAGACGTGAACCCAATTGAGCGATCTTGCCACCCACTTGTGCTTTGGCTTCGTATTTCAAGACGGTCTCATCTCCGTCTTGTTCAAGCGAGACATCTGCCCCACCTTTGGCAAATCCGGCAATACCACCCTTTCCTTCTCCAACGATGGAGTAAGAATTTGGTGGATTTAAATTTTCCAAAGTGACTTCGCCGCCAAATTTGGCTTTGACTGGGCCAATCTTTAAAACAACCTTGGCCGTCATTTCTGTGTCAGAAACCTTCTCTAGCTCCTGGCAACCTGGAATACAGGCTTTTAAAATTTCCGCATCATTGAGCGCTGCCCAAACTTCATCGACAGTTGCATCGATACGCACTTCACCTGACATTTCCACGTCGCATCACCTCCATTTGCTGGCATAAGTGAACCAACGGGGCCGTTTTTAGTCAATTATTGCTCTGTTTAATCAGCGGGCGGAGTGTTTCAGATGTGATACACTTTTAAAACACAAAGCTATTGCCGGCTGATATTATGCTTCTTCATCAATCGATAAAAAGTTGCGCGACTGACATTTAAGCTTTTTGCAGCAGCGCTCATATTGCCATTGGATCGTGCAATGGCTTTGTGAATTTCAGACTTTTCAGCCGCATCCAATCCAGATCTTGCACCACCATTGGTGAAAAGGTCATTGATAAAAATCGGTGACGCAAATGTCTCGTCTTGCAAGTTCAGCATGCGGCGCGCAGCGCGATTTGCGCCCACAATGAACTCATCTCGATTAGACGCTAATAAAGGCGTACCTATGGGGCTAAAGCCATCAGCTACAATCACAGTCGCATCAGTAAAGGAAGCTCTGAAATATTCGGTCTCAATACGGTAAGCTGTTTCTGCAACATGAGACGTAATCAACTGTGCCAGCTCGAAGGTAAAATCATCACGGGCGCTTGAAACATCCAAGACGGCCATGAGTTTGCCGTTCACATCGAAGATCGGTGAACCCATACAGGTCATGCCGATATTGTGAGAACTGAAATGTTGGTCTTTATGGATCAAAACCGTGCGTTCTTCATTCACACACGTGCCAATACCATTGGTGCCTTGTTGCTGCTCACTCCAAACAGAGCCCATGCGCAAATTCCAGCCGTCAAATGACAGATCATCGCCAACATTGCTGAGGCGATCCAAAACCACACCTTGCACATCAGATAAAATAACACAGCAGCCCGAGCGGCCAACTGTGCGGAATAATTGCTCTAAGATGGGTCGCGCAACATGGAGCAAAAGTTCCATGCGTTCGCGAACTAATTTAAGCTCTCCGGCAGATAATTGATTCTCGGATTTAACCTGATCCGGGCTGAGCCCATAATGTAGCATCGAGCGACGCCAAGAAGCCGCAATAGCAGAAACCGCAGAAGCATCTTCTGCAATTGAATTGTGCACGCGCTCGGTATGCGTCAACACCATATTCTGATCTATCGGCATCATTCCTCCCAGCTAAATGCTAACACAAATTGCAAATTCGGCAACCGGCATCTGAAATTTTGGAAGTGACTTGGTGAAATTCCCCGCGTAGAAAATGGCCATTTTGCCATCTTCTTTGTCAATTTTTGATACTTTAACTCGTTTGGATTTTGATTCTTTTAATTCCGATAATACATTGTAATTATTGAATATTTTCAAATCAAATTACAAAGATTTATTCCGGGCAAGGTGTTCCAGCAGCCGACCACTTCATCAAAGCATCCATGGTCTCTTGAAGTGAATGTGGGGCAGGTTCACGTGTTCCCCCAGGCTCCCAAGCCCAATGCAAAATAAGGTCATGGTCTAGGTGAATTGCAACTTCTTTGATCGTGCGTTCACCGTTGCGCGTTGGATCTTTCAACTGGTTACAAATGTAACTTGATGACTTGCCGAACCATTCAGCTTCGACCGGTGCAAGCTGCCAAGCCATGGCAACTTTTGGCGCGGCATGCGCAATGGAATTAGCATTTGGATCAGGCTCTTTAAGCGTCACATGACAGGTTGAACACAACAAGGTTTCGGCCCCAATGCGGCTTTCCCCAGCATTGATATTCATACCGTGCACCCTTGCTTTGTCACCAAAGCTTGGTCCTGACCACATGGGTTTGTGATCCGCGCCCACATGGCAATTGGCACAACGTGGATGTGACGCAACCTCGAAGAACTTCTGCCAATTTTGCAAACCTTCTTCTTGCGAAATTGACCCTTCCGGAAACTCATTGATCACGCGATTGGTGCCAACAGCTTCTGCTGCAAATGCATGAGATGCAAATGCAAAGGATACTGCCAAAACAGCTAGACTTAATTTCTTCATCGCCCTGCCCCCTTAGACGAAATCAATGAATTTATTAAACGGCATTTCCCGCAAACGCGTGCCGGTTGCTGCGAAAATTGCATTAGCTAACGCAGGCGCCGCCGGTGGTACTGGCGGCTCACCGATACCACGGATCTTTGTGCCATTTTCTAAACCTTTGACGATAATGTCCGGGCATTGATACATACGCATGGCTTCATGCATATGATAATTGGATTGGTCAGCCTTACCATCTGAATAAGTGATTTCAGAATTGATCGCGTGACCTAGACCAAACACGACGCCGCCCTGAACCAGGTTTTCAAAGTTGATCGGATCGACGATTGTGCCGACATCGCAAACGCACCAGACTTTATCGATTTTTATGCCGCTATCTGTATTTGTAACTTCCACTACTTCTGCGACCGGAACACCAAAGCTTTCGACAAAAGCAACGCCCCGTCCGCGATTTGGTCCTAAATCTGATCCCCAATTAGACAACTCAGCGGCGGTTTCCAAAACTTTGCGCGACACATCATGGCCCATCAGGCGAATGCGTTCTTCCATGGGATCAGCGCCAGCTTCATGAATAAGTTCATCTAAGAGACTATCAAAGAAGAACCCAGCGGCAGGCGCTCCCACAGCGCGCCAAGATGATGTTGGCGCAAGTTCTGGCGCGCGATAGGCTGTCATACGATAAGTATCGATATTATACGGATTATTCCACGCCCCGGCAGCCAATTGGCTATCTGGTCCAGGGAACGGCAGATTTGCCCGTCCACCCTGCGAGGCCATAACAGAAGGTGCTGCAAGTGAGAGATCAATCGCGGTGACTTTGCCATCTTTGACCATGCCCTGGCCGCGCCCCATGGAAATATGACGCGGGAAATCATGAGCGAAATCTTCTTCGCGGGAATAGGTCATTTTAATCGGTGTGCCACGCATTTTATTGGCGATTTCCGCAGCCTGCTTCACATGCTCAAATTCTAAACGATGGCCGAACGACCCGCCCATGAACTGATTGTGCAAAATCACTTGATCCTGTTCGTGACCCGTAATTGCTGCAACGAGAACCTGAAGCTGGCGCTGTAATTGATGCCCGGTCCAAACCTCAACCTGATCATCAGTGACCAACATAATCGCGTTTAATGGTTCAAGCGGTGCATGCGCAACATAGGGCGAGCGATATTCAGCTGAGAAACTTGCGCCATCTTTAAATGCTTCTTCTGCATCACCGTCATCACGCCAAGTGCTATCTAATAGCTCTTCTTTAAAGCTGTCGGATAAAGTTGCCCAATGCTCTTCCTGTTCTGGCGGGATGGTCGCATTTCCCCAATCAAAGGAAATGGTCCGCATTGCGTTAAACGCACGCCATGTATTATCAGCGATGACCGCAACACCATCTGTGATTTCAATCACGTCTTTTACACCGCGCATCTGCTTGGCTTCGGATGCATCAAAACCATTCAGCGAGCCACCTTTCTTTGGGTTGACGCAGACGGTCGCATGCAACATGCCTTCAACAGAGATATCAATACCATAGGGCAAGGTTCCGGTTGATTTATCAATGATATCAATCCGTTCCATGGATTTCCCGATGAGGCGCCACTGGCTTTTATCACGTAATTTGACGTCTTTTACCGGCTCAATTGTAGCCGCTAAGCTTGCCAGTTCGGTATATTTAAGCTCCGTGCCATCAGGCAATTGCACCGCGCCATTTGCCGTTTTAAGCTGCCCGACAGGAACACCAGATTTTTGCGATGCTGCAAGCTTCAACGTCTCGCGCGCTGTTGCACCCGCTGTGCGCAGCTTGTCGAAACTGTCGGCCATAGATGTCGACCCACCTGTGCCTTGAACACCAAGGAGTTTGACAACACCACCCATAATCGAGCGCATGGTTTCAGCGGTAAAGCCATGGTCTGTCGCCATAAAGGGCACACCCTCTTCAGCAAAGGCGCGGTTCCAATAGGCAGGGCTTGGTTTACCAAATGAGGTTTCAAACTGACCAAATTCAATATCTAATTCTTCGGCAATCAATGCCGCCTGAGATGACATAACCCCCTGGCCTTTGTCACCATGCGGTGTGATCAATGTGACCTTTTCACTATCGACCAGAACCCATGGGTTAAATGTGGCTGAGCCATCTGATAAATCAGCGGATAATGGATTGTCCGGATCTTTTTTAACCGCATAAACACCGAAAGCCACACCACCAGCAATGGCCGCAGAACCGATTAAAAATGTTCGTCTTGCTATTTTTGCAACGCGTCCCATCTTAAGCCTCCCGAATGTTTTTAGCGGCTGTTTTGATCGCCGTTCTAATGCGTGGATATGTTCCGCAACGGCATAAGTTTGCGCTCATAGCGGTATCGATCTCTTCATCTGTCGGATCATCATTAAATTCCAAAAATGATGCGGCCTGCATGATTTGGCCAGACTGGCAATAACCACATTGCGCAACCTGATGCTCAATCCATGCTTCTTGGACAATGTGCAATTTCTCAGCTGAACCTAGCCCTTCAATGGTGGTCACTTCGCCATCCAGATCACCAACACGCATTTGGCATGAACGCACAGCAACACCATCGACGTGAACAGTGCAAGCGCCGCATTGCGCGATGCCGCAGCCATATTTCACACCAGTAATGCCCAATTCATCGCGCAATACCCACAATAGCGGCATGTCGGGTTCGACATTCACCTCTTCTGTATTTCCATTGACTGTTAGTTTCATCAGCTTGCCTCCAGCAGCAACATGTAAGATAAGTGTCGAAACGAAGCGGAATAGATTCGATCAACACTTATGGGTCCCATTGTATATCTTTTGACAAATGGTTGATTTTTGTCAAGTTGTCGTATAATTGGACAATAATTCGATTTTTGTCAAGTTGTAATAGTATGAACCAAAAACAGATAAATATTCTTTTGGCTGCGGTGGATGTGTTTTCACGCTATGGGTTTAAGAAAACCACCATGGGTGATATCGCCGATCATGTTGGAATCTCTCGACAAACGCTCTATGCAAGCTATGCCAATAAAGAAGAAGTGATGGCAGCTGCCATGTTGTTTTTAACCGAAAAAACAATGGTAGAAGTTCGCGAACTTTGGCAAAGCCAGAACACGGTTTCTGACAAAATTGATTCATTTTTTGAACTGACGATCATGAAATATTTCCGCGCTGTGCAGAATATGCCGGATTCGGAAGACTTGCTCAGCGGACCAGATGGGTTTGGCAAAGACGCCTTAAAGCACGCAGATCAGCGCAAAACTGAGTTGCTGGCAGAACTATTTGCGCCTTATGAAACCCAATTGGTAAAATTTGACACCACACCGGATGATTATGCAGATTTCTTCTTAAAATCAGCAGTAGGTTTCAAATATTCCGCGGATAACGAGGTGCATTTGACAAAGTTATTGAATGCACTGAAACAGTCAGCCTTGTTAATGCTCGCAGTTGAATAGAACTCCTCCGCGAAAATGTGTGTTTTCGTAATCCGCTGCAGATCGATCTCGCGTGTTAAATTTTCTAATTTAAACATATTGTGCGCTTGACCTTCTAGCTACTGGATAGTTTAAAGTCGCGCTTATTCCAATTTCCGGAGTTTGTTGAATGAACATAAATACAGCGCATCTTTATCGCATGGATATGACCGAGCATGTCTGCCCCTCAGGCTTGAAAGCCAAGGCCTTGCTACAAAAAAAAGGCGTGGCGTTTGAAGATCATCTGCTGACAAGTCGTGACCAAGTTGATGCTTTTAAAGAGGAGCATGAAGTTAAAACGACCCCGCAAATCTGGATAGATGGCAAGCGCATTGGCGGATTTGATGCGTTGTCGGAATATTTTGGCGAAAATACCAAAACGGAAAACACCACAAGTTATACGCCTGTCATCGCATTATTTGCTATGACCGCACTGATGGCTATGGCGGCGAGTTTCGCGTCTGCAGGGTCAGTATCAACAATCCTGGCGGCTGAATGGTTCATTGCCTTTTCCATGTGCGCGCTTGCACTTCAAAAGCTCAGAGACATCGACAGTTTCGCCGATGAGTTTTTGACTTATGATCTCTTGGCAAAAAGATATCTGCCCTATGCTAAGATTTATCCATTTGCTGAAGGGCTTGCAGGCATTCTCATGATTGCTGGTGCATTGAATTTCATTTCTATTCCCATCGCCTTGTTCATCGGCGGCATCGGCGGAATTTCAGTATTTAAAGCCGTTTATATCGACAAACGCGATCTACGCTGTGCTTGTGTTGGTGGTGCATCTAATGTGCCGCTCGGGTTTGTGTCATTATTGGAAAATGTTATGATGGTTTTGAAGGCGATATGGATGATATTGAAACCCAGCCTCATGTAGATATTCCTCTTTCAAAAAGGATCTACTGATTTTACGAATTTGTAAGTTGCAGCCCACAACTGCATTCACTGCGCGCGCTTAGCATATCCCAATGCTGGGCAGTTTAGTTTACCTCGCCTAAAAGGTGAATAATTTAGTCATGTTTATTGCAAAGGACAAGATACTCCCCTAATAACTTTGGATATGCGATAGCTCCTTTCAAAAGTTGGGTATAAGCAATGACGCGTTTGCAAAATCTAATTCCTTTCCAGATGGATCACATCAAAGCAATCTTTCCTGGTCTCTTAATTGCAATCCTTGTCGCGCTCGCTTCAAAGTTTTTGTCTGAACATTATGGCGCTCCGGCAATGTTGCTAGCGCTCTTACTTGGCATCGCGCTTCATTTTTTATCCGAAGAAGGCAAATGTGTCAGCGGCATCAAATTTGCAGCGTCTCCTCTCCTGCGCATTGGGGTCGCTCTATTGGGTGCGCGCATAAGCGTTGAATTGGTTTACATGTTGGGCGCTAAATGGATCAGCCTGGTCATCCTGGCCATATTCTTGACGATACTATTTGGCTGGCTTGCCTCAAAAGTGCTGGGGCGTGGTTGGCGTTTTGCCATATTGACTGGGGGCGCTGTTGCCATTTGTGGCGCATCAGCAGCCATGGCGATCGCTGCCGTTTTGCCCAAAAACAAACACTCAGAACGCAATCTGATTTTTACAATCCTTTCGGTCACAATATTGAGCACCGTGGCGATGATCGCCTACCCAGCAATTGGCGCATATTTTGAACTCGATCATTTGGAAATGGGCGTCTTCATCGGCGGCACAATCCATGATGTTGCGCAAGTGGTGGGCGCAGGATTTTCGATCTCTGAAGATACAGGAGAATTTGCAACCGTTGTTAAACTCATCCGCGTTGCAATGCTGGCGCCGATCGTTTTAGCCATTTCATTAATGACACGTATGCATATGGCTGACGATCATGATTTAGGGAAAAAACCACCCATCATTCCTGCTTTTGTCCTAGCTTTTTTGATTTTGGCAGCGTTAAATTCCTTTGGTTTCATCCCAACATTCGTTTCCGATTTTCTTGCGGAAATTTCGCGATGGGCTTTGCTGGTAGCAATTGCGGCGGTAGGCATGAAAACATCGCTGAAAAAGGTTCTCGATGTGGGTGGTCAGGCGATCACACTCATTGTGGCTGAAACCATATTTATTGCTGCATTGATTTTGGCTGGAATTATGTATTTCCAATAATTACGACTTGATCCAATTGCATTGGAACCAAAATGTGAGGCTATCCCATGATTGTTATGAAACAACCTTCATCCCTGAGACTGTTTTTTGTCATGCAAGGCTCGGTCGTCCCTAAAATAATTTCAAAGATTATCGGGGTGGCACTTCTCTCCACTCTGGTTTTAATGATTGATCGTTACCTCATAGAATTACCGCATGTCTCCATATCCGCGGTTGGCATCTTCGGAATTGCATTGTCTTTGTTTCTCGGCTTTCGCAACAATGCGGCCTACGATCGCTGGTGGGAAGCGAGAAAGCTATGGGGTCAAATGATCGCAGATGTCCGCAATTTTTGTCGAAATGCAGACATATTCATCCAAGACAAAGAACAGCGTGAGCAATGCTTTTTAACCCTCATTGCTTTTGCGCATCTTCACAAAGGTCAATTACGTCAAACGGATAAAAATGCACAATCTGAGGAATTGGCGAATTGGATTGATCGCGAAGATGCAATGCGCTTTTTGGATCATAAAAACCCCGCAGATGCAGCACTTCGCGACATCGCAAGGCGTATTGCCAAAGCTGAAAAAAATGGTGTTATCAATGGGTTTGGCCAAAGAGCTATCGCCGAAACCCTCACGTCATTGAGCAACTCGCAAGCTGGCAGTGAACGGATCGCAACAACACCTCTGCCATTTGTTTATTCCCTGCTCGTCCGGCGTACGACCTACCTTTATTGTTTCATTCTGCCGTTTGCGCTCATTGAATCAACGAGTTGGTTCGCACCGTTTTTTGCCGCTGTCGTGGCCTATGTGTTCTTTGGTCTTCAAGCTGTAACGAATGAATTGGAGCACCCATTTTCAAATGTTCAAAACGGTTTACCACTTGATGCCATGTGTCGGACAATCGAAATTTCAATCTGCGAAGCCATGGGTAAAAACCCGCCAGCACCCCTTGAAGCTAGCAATCATATTTTGACTTAAAAATCTCATCAATTCACCCCTGCCCCATTGACATTAAAGGGGATTTAGATGATTAATTTAATATGACTATTTTACTCAAGTTTAAAAAACATGATTAAAACGATTGGCTATTTTAGAACGTCTCATGCATCGAAATATCTGCAGCAATTGTGCAAGCATTTCGCAAATAAGGTTGATGTTCGATACACTGAAAACGAAGGATATGTGAAGCTTTCCACTGGCGAAGCCCGCCTGATGGCAGACGACATTGGTCTAATTGTATCTTTTGATGTTGCGAACGCGGATGCCGCATCCGCCGCTCATTACATCATAGATAAACACATGGAAAAGTTTGCGTTTCGTGAAAGAAGGACCACAATGACCTGGGATCCGGAGAAGTATCTTTAAACCCTGTTTCAACCCTCACCCAACGACATATAACATATGTTTCGTGGACGCGTTGCTTGCGCGTTGTTTGCCGAGGGAAAATCGACTGGCAAATGAAAGGCCAGCATGAATGATTGCAGGATCATTTCTGCCAAAGGCAAGAACCTTGATGAATGCGCGCGCCTGCGGCGTTTCATCTCTGCGCATATGATGGAGCATGCCAATAAATGCGATCTCATCTTCGGTCGCGTATTTTTTTGCGATCGTAGACAATGGGTCCTGCACATTTAAACCCCGAGGGCGACATCGACAAACTGCTTGCGTTACCTTCATGAGCGCATAAGCGACGGACAAACCAATTCTCTCTCCCCAGCGTTCAGCGGCGATCATATAGGCGTGCTGCCATGTTTGATATTCAGGAGATTCATAACTTTTCGAAAAATGACGCAAAACCGCGAGCAAACCCAATTCGAAATCATCAAAGGGTAATTCATCAATTAAGACAAAATCTTGCGGAAGGTCAGCTGGTATCATGGTCATTTGAAATATCGGCGCAATCTTATTTGTTCAAAGAGATTGATGATGGCTTAGGTTCATCGCCAATATTGTCTTTGAGATTTATGTAATCAGCTAATTCTTTTATTCTGCCGATGACGGCTTTGGTGTCTGTTCCCTCGCAAAGTAAAATCAACGAAACCTGGGCAGCCGATAAATCATTCTTAAACACACAATTGATCGCGTGCATAAGATAACGCTCACAGTCTAACAATCCGGTCGCGCATTTATCGCATCCTGGATGAATAAATAAAAACGCATTGGTTCTGGCTTCCCTAACAGATTGTAATACGCGCAATATTGCAAAACCGATTTCTCGGCCAGCATCTAAACCATGCTCACCTCTTGAGATACTCATTGCGGTCTCCCAATGTGTTTGGCTGCCTTCTGTGAAAGCCAGAAGGAAATAACGAAAAATCTTCAGCATATCGCGTTCCGATTTTGTTGTAATGGCGTATTTGCGATCGGTGGTCATGAGCTGTTTATCCAATTCAGCTTATACTTGAGTAAATTAGTCATATTAATAATCGCAAATAATCAAACATGACTAAAATAGTCAAGTTAAAATCGGAGATTTTTTGGTGCAGCTTAAAAGTTGCAATAAAAACAATGGGTCTATGAAAAATCTGTCATCCAGGACAGGCTATCAGACGTTGGACCGACGGGCTTATATTCCGCACCGATTGGTTGATTCCAACCCATACGCTCGATCTCTTCAAAAATCTGATGATAATTTAATTCACCTTGATCGGGTGTTCCACGATCAGGCACAGAAGCAAATTGAATATGCCCAATTGATGCCTTTAGATCTTTGAGCTTTACAATGACATCGCCTTCGGTCCGACCGACATGATAGCAATCAAACATGAGCTTCAGATTTGAACGACCAACATCTTCGATAATTTCGACAGCTTGCTGGGTTGTTCTTAAAAAATACCCTGGCGCGTCATACTCATTTAATGGCTCAATTAAAATTGTGAGCTGATGCTTCTCACTTTGTTCACATGCATAGTCGAGGTTATCAATAAAGGTGTGCCGACCCGCTTCGCTCGCATCAAAGCCTGCCATAACATGGATGTTCTGAGCACCAATTTTGATGGCGTAATCGATCGCTTGATCAATGGCCGCTCGAGCTTCGATTTCTCGGCCAGGAAGCGCAGATAATCCATTTTCACCCTGCTCTAGATTTCCCCGCGAGGTGTTAAGACCCAGCATCACCAAGTTTGTTTCTTGAAGCGCTTCAGCAACGCTTTCTGCTGGGGTATCATAAGGCCAATGACATTCAACGGCAGCAAAGCCAGCAACTTTCGCAGCACGGATGGCATCTGGCAAAGACAATTCTGTCCACAAAAACCCTAAATTCGCAGAAAACTTCATCAATCTTCCCACTCCACTTTAAACTCAGTAATAAGATTTTGAATATCAATTGGTGATAATCGGTTGGGCTTCATCCCATTCGTTAGAATGGCAAGCTTAGCGGTTGCTTCGAGCTCTTCGATTGCAGAACATGCAGCATAAACATCTTTACCCGACACGACCGGCCCGTGATTGGCCAACATTACCGCAGACCGTTTACCCGCCAGAGCGCGCACAGCGTCTCCCATTGCAGGATCTCCGGGCAAGAAAAAGGGTAGCAGTTTCACCTTGCCCAGCAGCATAATTCCGTAAGGCGTAAGTGGCGGTAAAAAATCATCCTCATTTGCATCTGGAAGCATTGAGAGCGCTACCGAATAGCAGGAATGAAGATGCACGACGGCTCCAGCGCTACTTCTCGTATCGTAAAAGGCTGTATGCAGGGGCATTTCCTTTGTTGGTTTATCACCACCAATATGCCGGCCGCGTTTGTTAAATCGGCTGAGTTTCGCTGGATCCAATCGCCCGAAAGATGTTCCTGTTGGGCTGACCAGAAGACCACCATCATCCAATCTGGCGGAAATATTGCCGGTTGAACCATGGGTCAATCCCCGATCGAACAGAGATTTTGCCATCACGCACATTGTTTCTCGAAGTTCGCTTTCCCTCATTCAGACAAAACCTTTTCTGCCTGTTGGAAGAAATCTGGCTGGCCAAAATTTCCAGATTTAAGCGCAAGCACGAGATTTTCGTTGGCGCGCAATGCTGGAACGCCCGGTGCAATCTCTGGCCCGATTTCCAGCTGATGGATATTCAACGCTTCAACCACCGCGCCAGATGTTTCACCCCCTGCAGTAATGATGCGCTCAATACCTGCTGCAACAAGCCCACGAGCAACGTCAGCGAAAAACGCCTCAAGTGCCTCAGAGGAAGCCTTCAAACCGAATTCGTCTTGCACAGATTTCACAATCTCTGGATCGGCGGAACTATACGCTAATGGCAGACCATCACTTTCCAGAACCCAATTCACCACTGTTTCAGGGGTCAAAGTACCGTCAATGACATTTCGGGCAACAATTTCAAACGTTGGGGCAACCTCTTTGTGACGCTTAATTTGCGCGCGCGTAGCAATCGAACATGAGCCGGATAACGCCGCGATTTTTCCTGCCTGCCCTCGCCAATCTGGCCGCGCTGGTATGCATCCAAAATTTGCTGGTAATCCCAGTGCAACACCCGACCCACCAGTAATCAGCGGAAGTTCTGAGGCAGCCTTCCCGATTGATAACAAATTCTCATCTGCAATAGCATCTACTACAATCAAACGATTGCCAGATTGATGGACGTCTTCAAGTGCTTGTTCAATTGCCGCTGGTCCGGACTGAACCGCTGAGATATCAACATGGCCCACATCGTATTTTGATTGATAGGAGAGCCAACGACGAATATCGGCATCTGTCATGGGTGTCAGCGGGTGATTTTCCATGCCAGATTCGTTTAACAATTTATCATTCACGAAGAGATACCCCTGATAAATTGATCGTCCCGTCCCAGGAAATGCCGGACATACAATCACTTTGTGCGCATTGAGTGCATCTGCCAATGCGTCTGTGACCGGTCCAATATTACCTTCCTTCGTGGAATCAAAAGTCGAGCAATATTTAAAAAAGAATTGTGTGCATCCTTGCGCTTTTAACCATTCCAAAGCGTCTAAAGACTGCGCGATCGCCGCGTTTGGATCGATAGAGCGAGATTTTAACGACACAACGCCCGCTTCAACCCATTCTTTTGCATTTTCGGTTGGAATACCTGAATATTGAACCGTTCGCATACCACCTTTTGCAAGCGTATTTGCCAAATCGCTTGATCCGGTGAAATCGTCCCCAATGCAGCCGAGCTTCATTGTGCGTCTCCTGGCAATTCTAGTCCAACATTACGCGCATATACTTTTGCAATCGCAGCATCATCCTCTCGGCCTAATCCCATGCCAACAGCAACCATATATTGCTGAAGTGCCGTTGCAGTAATCGGTGCGCTAAAACCCGCACTCTTCGCCACGTCTAAAACAATTCCGAGGTCCTTCGGCCAAATATTAATCTGGCTGAGAGGTGTATAATCACCCTTTGCAATATGTGGTGCGCGATTTTCCAGCATCCAGCTTGAACCCGCACATTGAGAGATAACTTCAATAAATTTATCTGGGGTGACCCCTTGTGTCATGCCAAATGTCATGGCTTCCGCCATGGTCGCGATGTGAACGCCAGCAAGCAGTTGGTTCACAGCCTTCATGGCCGAACCCGCCCCGGCCTTATCCCCCAGTTCAAATACAGTTTGTGCACAGGCATCAAGTGCTGGCTTGGCTACCGCGAACGCGTCACTTGAGCCAGACGCCATGATGGATAAATCCCCCGACGCAGCTTTAGCTGCGCCTCCAGAAATGGGGGCATCGAGATACAAAACGCCATTTTGCGCGCAACGTTTTTCCATATCTTTGGCAAATTCTGGTGGCACGGTTGCACAGGCAATAACAACAGATCCTTGTGGCATTTTCTGTACAATTCCGTTAGCCCCAAACATCACATCTTCCGTTTGCGCTGCATTTAAGACACACACGACAGCAATGGAGATGTCGCGCGCTGCGTTATCGATCGAACCGCGCTTCCCGCCTTCAGTTTGAAATTTTTCCATCTGCTCAGGAACAACATCAAAGCCGTAGGTTTCCACCTCACTGCGGAGCAAAGATGAAGCCATTCCGTACCCCATGGCGCCCAGCCCAAATACCGCCACCGATTGCCGATCTGGCATGTTGCACCCTCCCAATGGATCACTCACTTAATTTTTGGCTCGATATGTTTACGTAAACATGTTATCAACAAAATAGATGTTTGCGCAAACATAAGTCAAGATGTTACATAGAAATTTCTACAAATTGATCAGTCCCAGGCGGCAAGATGCGGAACAAAAACAAAGAATATCAATACACTAACCCACCGACTATGCATGATGTTGCCCATGTTGCAGGGGTCAGCCAAATGACCGTGTCTCGCGTTTTGCGCGGAACCGGTTATGTGTCTGATGATGTTTTAAAAAGAGTGAAGGACGCCGCAAAAAGCATCGGATACGTGCATAATCGTTTGGCAGGTGGGATGTCAAAATATGATAATCCATTGATCGGCGTTGTCGTACCAAGTTTGCAGAACCGAGTATTTACCGAAGTTTTATCCGGCATTAGCGACACGCTAAACAAACATAATCTACGTCCTGTTTTTGGTGTATCTGAATATTCACAAGAGCTGGAAGAAGAAATTGTTTTCGATTTGTTGTCCTGGCGTCCCCGTGGCTTAATTCTTGCGGGTTTAGAACATACAGACGGCTTGCGACGTATCATCGAGCAAACAGGCGTAAAAACCGCTGAGATCATGGATATTGACGGTGATGCCCTCTCCGCAAGTTTTGGCATATCGCAAAAAGAAGCTGGTGAACAAATGGCAGAGTATCTCTTAAACAAAGGATACAGAAATTTTGCCTATATTGCCTGGCTGGATGAACGAGCCAAAAAACGCTTTAATGCTTTTAAAGCCTATATAGAAAACCACGGTGGCGTTATTTCGCAAACGCGAATTTCACAAAAACTGCTTTCTATGAAAGAAGGGCGAGAGCTGACTGCAGAAGTCTTATCTGGTTCAGACAGACCTGAGGTTATATATTACGCCAATGACGACCTGGCAGCAGGTGGGCTCATGCACTGCATCACCGAAAACATAAAAGTTCCAGAAGATGTTGCTTTGGCGGGATTTAACGGTTTGAGCTTCTTAGAAGCTTTACCCGTCCAGATTACAACCACCAAAACCCCGCGATATGAAATTGGTGTTGAAGCGGCAAATTGGATTATCAACAGTCAAACTGATGGAAAAAAGCCTGAAACTTATCGGTTTGAATCCAAATTGATTATAGGCCAAACAACCTAACACCTTGCAAATTTGTGAACCAATTTGGACGAAGGGTTTGTCATGGGTTTTGACGCTTCATGCCTGCCGTGATGACAAACGCTAAAATAAGGCCCGAGACGGTGTCAGACAACCAATGCACGTCACCGCTTATGCCAAACACAGTCGCCATGATAACCCAGACTACCCAGAAAATTGCACCGATCCGAACCCAACGTTTATCGGTTAAGCTCGCAATTGTTAAGCCAACGGCACCATTGGTGATCGTGTGACCCGATGGCCAGCCTTCGACCAAACTTAAAAAACCATTTTGCAAAAACCCAAATCTAAATGCTTGTGACCTCAACAAGGTAGTCGCCGGCTCTAGTTCTTCGGGATGAACACGCGATGTAAACCCTTTAAGAACTGAAACGATAATGATGGCAATCAAAAAGGCAGCCATGCTCGCATTTGCTATTGTTTTTTCGCCAAAATAGGCGAAAACGATCGGAATAATCAGCGGCATAACCATCCCAGCGATCATCGGTAAAGCACTCCATGCAACAGAGAATGTTGGGTTTTGGAGGCGTGCTATATCGTTGACCCAGGCATCGATCCCTGATTGTGCGAACAGGAAAGTCGTGACCGCAATAACTGGAATGGCGATAAAGATTTTGACATCAACCAATCCCTTGAAAAGGGATTGGCGAATTTGTGTAAGATCAAAGTTCAGCATATTAAAACTGCTTAATCTAGTTGCGGATAAGCGGTTGCTGCAAACCTACCACAGGTCGGTTATCAGGATAATAAAATCCCGTTCCATCGACATGTTTACCTCCCATGAATAGCATGTTGGGCGTGTCTTCACGGACATATAAAAAATCATGATCTATGACAAAGTCACTGCCTTCAACAAACTTGAGTAGAATACATGGCTTACCCAAAATATCTCGCGTTTGACCAGCCTCGAATTTGCCCTCACCACACGCGCCATCGGGCAATTGATTCAATTGTTCAGCCATTGGTGGTGCAAGCACTGTGAGCTCCAATTTTTTATTGAGCACATAATCTTGCGACCATGCCCCTTCAGCTGCTGGATTTTCGCCATGCCAGACGAGGTCACCAGAAAAATCGTAGGACGCGAGTGGTACGTTACAGCCTCCATCGGCATAAACTGTAATTTCAGCGTCAAAACCGCCATCTGCCTTATAGGTAAAATCTCGTTTGAGATAGGTGGGTAGCGGAGCTGCCTGCGCGTTCTGTGGATTGGGTTGTGGGCGCAATTCGCAAGAGATGGATACCCAATTTCCGATAATACGGGATTTCAATCCTTCAAGACTTGTATCGGCTGCATGTGCTGAACTCATGAAACTGCCAGCAAGGAATAACATTAGTAAGGTCTTCATGATTTATCTCCATTTGTGTTCTGAAACTAAGGTTCTTCAGTGCAAAAATGATGAAATTAATCTTGCAAATCAAATTCATAGTTATCATAATAAAATGAATGTAATTCATTTATGGACGCGCTTATGAATACAGACCAAATTGACTTACGCATGCATGATTTAAATTTGTTGCTCACTTTGAAGATCTTGCTGGAGACGAGAAGCACAAGTAAAACAGCAGAGAAACTTGGTCGAACACAGTCAGCTGTCAGCCATGCATTGAATAGGTTGCGGCATATGTTTGATGACCCTCTGTTTATTCGAGACGGCTGGGAATTGAAACCAACCGCCCGCGCTTCTGCGCTTGAACGGCCTATCAATCGCGCGTTGGGTAATATCGCTAATTTGCTACACGAACCGGATGGATTTGATGCAACCACATCCAAACGCGAATTTCGAATAGCTGCGCCGAATTTCTGCTTCCCATTCTTTGCTGAAATGATGCAAGTGGCACAAGAAGAAGCGCCGGATATTTCGTTTGGCTTTGAAAATGTGGATACAAGAAGTTTTGAAGCCTTGGTGCGAAACGAACTTGATATTGTGATCGCACCACAACAATCTGGCAAACAAACAGATGTGCACGCAATGCGGCTTGCAAAATTAGATTGGGCCGTATTTTGCCGTCAAGATCATCCAATTCGCGAAAATTGCGACTTGAAGGAATGGCTCTCATTTCGCCATGTCCAAGTGCGGACCAGCGGAGGACGAAGCCCCGTTGACGATGCGTTAAGCGCGCTTGGTCAAGATCGTTCTATTGCTGCGAGAGTTCCAGATTTTCAATCTGCATTGGGACTGATTGCACGCAGCGATTTATTGTTCACCGCCCCACAACAAACCTTGTATTATGCTGCCCACCACATGAATATCAAAAAAGTGACCTGCCCGATTGAGCTGCCCAGCATCCCACTTTCAATTTTCGTCAATTCGCTTAACAAAGAGGATCCCTCGCAGATCTGGCTGCGCGAACATGTCATCCCCCTATTTGGCGAGACATCTCATCAGCTAAATTAAGAAAAAAAATGGGGTCATAATTAACCCCACTTCACACAGGACTTTTCGAGATCTTATTCGCATGACCTGACAATTTTGGCTTTGACCCTTTCATGACGATTGGGTCCCCTCACCAAAAACCAAATACCGCCAGCAAGTTGGTCGCACAAGTTTTGGCGAATGTACGCTCTCATTTGTAAGATCGAAGGTATTTGAATACGTATTTAAGGCCACAGCCTCCAAAAATGCAGGTATCAGCGGCTCAATTAACTTCTAACTCATTATCTAGCGTGCCGATATCCGATTAGCTTGCGAGAAATAAAACATTGTAACTTTTTACAAGCAACGCCCCAGCAACGAATTGATTGTGCTGAAATTAAGACAATACCGATTCAGATGTCATGACACTCGTCACAAACTTGGTACCCCATTTGAAACTGGAGCTGAAATCACAATTGGAGAATGTAAATAAAGGATGTTTTGGGAAATGGTGCCCCACACGGCATCTAATTAAAGTGATAATTTTATGTTTTAAAAAAGATTATTTAATACATATTTATAATATACCCCCAAAAATACCCCAACTTTCTTAATCAACGCCGAATTTTAGCAATCGGAAAGAAACATCAATCTGTGGCCCTCCCAGTCGGATAAGCCACATATGCGAAGTAACGACTGTCTGGTGACCAGCTATTCACGTTAATCGTGCCTTGTCCTCCAAAGAGCTTAACGACTGAACTCGGATTCTTCCAATCATCAATATTTACTAGCTTCAACTCAACCCACTTATCAGCTGGATGCCCAGAAGTTCCTTCTGGATATGATAGCTTACAGTCATGACTTATGCACGCTCGGTGACAGATATTTACATGCATGGTAATTATGATTGTGTAAAATCCGCTTAACTGTCGAAAGCAGACAAAACAATAATCCTAAAATACTTCGCGGGTGTGCCAAAGGGAGAAATCTCGTTGGCTCGGTTTCTTTTGACACAGGTTGCGGGCGGAAATTTGACAATTTGATTTAGTAGCGATTACCTTTTCTTATATCCGAGTGCTCACTTTACAAATGGAACCTAATTCAAATGAAAATCCGAAAATCAGTACTGGCTTATTTTTTTGCAGTTTGGATTAGCCTGTTGGCCGCAAGCCAGGTTCAGGCAACAAGTTCCATTATTTGTACAGGATTAGAAAACATAGGTGGAATGGATATAGTATTTCACTCTGGTCCAGTTCCTAAAGTGTTAGATGTAACTATTGACTTCAAGGGAAAGCGCATCACAACAAGAACTGAAACAGGTGCGGTTTCGGGTTCTTTGGCTAGGTCTTTCATCGACGATCATTCGATCATGATTGACCTGACTGATGCAGATGCGTTGAACTTGCTTGCGTCTGTCAGAATTATGCGTTCTAATTCATCGAATACTGAACCACTGCAAATCGGTTTTATTAAAATTGCAGAAGACATTTCTTTCGGAATTGTTTGTGATGGTCCTTAGGTCTATGAGTGGATGAATTTTCCGGGCGCCATACACTAACGAATGAAGGGACATTTTTTAATGTATCTCCGTTTCATACTAGCAGCCCTTTTTGTGTTTCATTTTAATGGGACCGCTGCGTCAAAAGACAAAGATACCCAACAAAGTCATTTGAACCTTGACCCGCCAGTCGGAAAATTCGTTGTTGTTGATGTTAGGCAAGCCAGTGATGTTGTGAGCCGACCGGCGGAATTCAACAAACTTGAACTTTTGGGAGAAAGTATTGAGTTTACTTCCAACTCCGTCCAAATAGACGATATTGATTGTAACAGTTGGGAGATTATTCCGTCGATACCGCCAGTCAATATGGAAGACCCTTTGCTGAGTGACATAGGTATTGGATTGACTGACTATGAAAGGGGCAAGCTCTCAAGTTTAGAATATATTTGCGAAGGTGAACCGTTCATCAGAATTCTGCAGATTGATGAACGTGTGTTGATCTTGCCTTGGAATAATAGTTCTCAGAATCTGATATTGGAGCGTCCCATTTCGACGGAAATGGTTACGCAGTTGCAAGAAAACTTGAGATCCCTGAAATTCTATGATGGCAGAGTAACTGGCAAATTTGACGCCGACACCGTTTCAGCTTTGGCAGGGTGGGTGGAATACAGTACCGAGATGGAAACCCCTTACAGGTTTGCACGCCCGGCGGTAACAACGAGTCTGCTCAGAGAGCTTAATGTAGTTATCGACAATTAAACCAAGACACCCCAACCGAAATTCACTAACTAGGGCGTGAAACCTGCAATGAGCTCTTCTAGCGCGGCATTTCGCATTAGTTCCTTCGTAGCCGGAGCGAGTCTGGCGTATTCAGGGCTTTCAAATTTAGCATTAATTTTATCAACTTGTCGTTTTAGGGCAATTTCTGAGCCTCCCGACCGTCCGGACATGCCAATAACTCGCGACACCGTATCTCTATAGATGTTTGCATATTCCTGCCCGTCCGCCAGATTGCGAGCAAGAAGGTTCTTAAGGCGCACACCATTTTTTAAGCCTGCCGTTTCATCGAAAGCAAGTCGTCCCGCAGCATTATAAATTGGTATATCAGTGGGCCTTGCAAAGGCTCGATTGTTCAAACTGCGCGCGAATTCAAGATCCCTAACAAATCGACCCTCAGCTAAAAACGCTCTGGTCTCATTATATTCACCACGTAGAACAAATTGCGGATCCGGACTAAGTGCATCGTGATATGGTTGGCCACCCCGCCAAGTATGAGCATATTCATGAATAAGCGTGGTTGCCAATTCTTCGGGTGTTCGGAATTCGAGATTTCCGTCAAGGTCAAACCGTGTTGGGTTGAGCAAGGCTACAGGCCCATTCCGCTTCACATTTGCTGCACCGAGACCATCGTCTGCCCGAACACCGACCCCATAAATTTCATCTGGCAAACCCGCATCGTATCCATATTCAAATCGATTGCGAGCAATATCTTCCTGCAATCGTCTTGCCCATGGATTGCCGACAGCAGCTGCCTCATCGATAGCAGAACGTACAGCATTATCATGTTCGAGCCGTTTTGATAGATCCATATTGCCGTATCTCGTTTGGCGCTGCAGGGCATTGACCATGTCAACATCTTCTAATTCTTTCCAAGGAGCATAGACGTCTGGGCGAGGACGCAACCTTGTCGCGTCCTCTGTAAGTTTTATCCTTGGATTGGTTGCAAAATCAGTGAGCTGTTCTTCTGTCATCATACGATGACCGTACCCTGGAGTTTCACCTTGCAAGGTCGAAAGCTTATTGCTCGGTTTTCTTACAAGATCTTCCGCCAATGGCAGCGGTCCGGAGGGAAGATCGACATCCAAGTTTCGGCGAAAGCCACTTAAACTCGGAATTTCGAGTTGCGTAACATCATTGGATGAGGTTTCCAATCGTGCTGGTGGTATGGAATTAGGCGCAGGTTCAACCAAACCGGATTCCCTTGCTCCCATCCATAGAAGACGATCTCGGGGTGTTACAGCACCACCATCGGCAACGCGTCGCTCCCATACGGCGATCTGTCCATCACCGGTATCAGATGTTATAATCATTTCATTAATTTCATCCAATTCGCGATGAGATGCACTTGCGACCTCATTAACTCTGCTTCGGTAAAGCTGGCCCGTCTTTTCAGCATCAGGATTGTTGTTTCGGAACCTATCCCAATGAAATCCGTTGCCTTTGGATCGTGCTGCACGTCCAGTTTGGCGAACATATTCTGAATATGCTGCAATATCAGCCCGCTGCTGTGGTGATAATCCATTTAAGGTTGCCTCCGAAAAATCATCCAGTTCGGCTGCCAATTTGCGCCCACGCGCAATGTTAAGATTCTTCCAAGCTTCTTTCGCGCTGTTAACAGACATGCCGGACATGAAAGCCGAAAACAGGGTACCAGGAACACTTGGTTTCTTCCTCAAGGCCCGCTCAAAAGCTTCAGGCCCGATGATCGGAGCGCGTGCACCAGCATTGTCGATTTCCCTCGGTGTTGTCACAAGGCCTGGTATGGAATTTGCTGATTGTATCGCATTGAAGAGGACATCGGAACTCGCGACCGCCACGTTTGCTTGTGCAGCCCATACAGTTGGAATTTCTGCCAGCAGTCCTCCAGCTAATACCAATAAACCACTGGCTGTAGTGGTGACGACAGCAGTATCAGCATCTGAAAGATCATTGATCGCCCGAAGGTGGTTTCCAACCACCCAGATACTTTTCACATGTCGGCGAGCATCTGATTGAGATCTAACAATATTCCTTCTGGGCTCTGCAGAACCTGAACTTTCCTCCGGGCTTGTTTCTACAACGAGACTTCTCAACGCACGGCTCATTGCACCGCTATGTGGATAGGCAATTTGTTCTATAATTTCTTTTAATTTTGAACAGTGATTTAGTGCAGCAAGATCTCTTGAACTTTGAGGGAGTTTTTCAACTAAATTATTTATGCCATTCATCAAGGCAGTGTTTGCTAGCTCGCCAGCTCTCTGTTCTGTTAAATCAGTTATTCGACCGATCCATCTTGTTCTCAGATCAGCGTTGGGCTTTGCCAATTCCCCCAGTCGCACTCTTCCCCAATTGGGTACATTTCCTGGAGCATTGAACCACGAAGTTTGAGCTTGCTGTTTCCTGAGTTCCCTTGCCTTCACAAGATCAATTCTATTCAAACGCCTGGAAAGGTCGTTCATCTCAGCGACTACGGCATCGCGCAAGACAATGACAGCAGCATGATCCTCTACGCTTAGTTTGATTTGCTGATTGATAGAATGCCGAAAACTGAAAAGATTTGTCAAAACTGTGCGTGAAATTGTACGACTGGATTCAGAGCACGCATTTGCTAATCTGATTGCAAGATCCCATGGCGAAGGTGCCAAGTTCTGAACGGACGCCACCAAAGGTGTTCCAGTAACTCTGATATCCGTCGGGTTGAGTTCAAAAATAAAATCTTCATAACCTGCACGAACATTTGTGAATGTCGCTTGATCCCCTCTTTCCGCAGTCGAAAGAGTTATCGCATCTGATAACAAAAAATTCTGGTTGTTAATGGTAACCGAATTTAAATTGATCTCCCGCGGTGACGTACGTGTTAGTTCACCAGTGCCACTATTGGTAATCGATCTGACAACCTTAACGGATCCAGATTCAGGCGTCGCCATGCCAGTTAATGCCTTAACTGCTATGTGAAACTCCTCATAAGGCGAGAGCGTTTCTATGACGTCAAATTCTCGAGTATCTTCTTCCCCATCATCTGTTGACTGTTCGCCGCCAACTTTTCGATAAAGTTGAAGCACTCCTAGTGCATTTGCATAGTCGAGTTCCCATCGTAACCTGGAACCATTTGCCAAAACTGTTTGAAGGCCTGGGCGTGTACCTCTCTCAATGATCGCATCAAATGTCCAGCCCTCCAGAGCCGTACGTTGATTGTCTGTTAATTCAAATCTCTCAGCAATCGTTGCCCGATCTTCCTGTGATAAAGACCTAATATTATGCGCAAAACTATCATCCTGCTCAAAAGTGACTGTAAGCTCGTCTGGCAGATTACGTCCGAGAATAGCCATTTTTCGCTTGACCGAAATTGGCACCCCATTTTCACTAACAGGTTCAAACAACATTCGTCTCATGGCATCTGGTGAATTTGCCGGGTTTTGATCCTCCAGCACAATAGCTGAGAGATACTCAGCATCTTTCACGAGTTTTATACGACCGGAGGTCGGTTCCTCATTTCCAAATCTGAGAGTACCGTTGATAAAAGGCGGAGGTCCATCGGTCTCCATAAACTCAGTTGGCATAGACAGATGCAACATTCGACTGTCAGGTCTTGTTTCCTCATCCACGTCAAAACGCGACCAACCGAATGACGATTTAAACTGAAGTAATGTATCGATTTTTATTTCCCGACCTGAAAGCGCCAAGTTTGCTTGATTTGCTTCGGCAGGTTGAAATCTGGCTATAAATTCTGACACTTTTGAAACATCTTGTTCCGAGGATACAATTTTTGAAGATACGGATATTTCCAAATCACTTGCGTCAGCTGTCGGCGTTGCAATAGCTGCGCTTTTATCACGTCCAAGTGTTATAATGCCTCCGCTATATCTCTGATCTGTAGAAACAATTTGCCAATTACCTGCAAAACGAGTTCTGAAATCATTCAAGACAAGATTAGCTTGACGAGTTGAATCTTGGTTCACACTGAGATCATCGTAGTCGCGAATATTATTGTTGGAATTGGGTAGTGGAACATACCAGTCGCTCTGGAAACGCAAACCCGAAACATCAGGCTCCAAACTTGTCGTTATTGATGCAGCTTGTTCAGGGAAAACCTCAATTGGCAGTTCTTCACAACCGGGATTGTTTGTGAATTGAGCGTTTATTCTGACGGGACGAAAATATTTAACAGCTTCGACAACACCAAAGCCATTTTGCTCCACCGAGAAGACAGGGCTTCCTTGACATGGAAACCCGTCCACTTGCAAATTGAGTAAAAATTCACGTCCATTGACGATCATCTTATGCCTGCCGGGTTTGGCATTGTGCCATAATCTGATCTCGACAATACGCCCGGCGATATTTCCAAATGCGTTGTTTGCTTGTCTATTAATTATCGCGCGATCGGTCGATGGTTCAAAGCCCGGAGAATTAGGAAATTGAATATCTAGCGGGCTGAAGAGGTTTTCGCCATAAAATAGCAAGTTGAAACCCATGCGATTTCCGCGCATATTATTTGTGGTACCCCAATGAGCTTCATTGTATTTTTCGACATAATTGAGCGTAATTATTTCATCAGGACGAAACTGGTTTATTGGCTCTGAATACTTAAATGAGCGACTAAACTCTGATGTAAATACCGTGTTGATCCTTGATTGCAGCCGTTCCCACTTTACCGTACCGCTTATGTTTAATGCCGCCCATTCTCCTTGCATTAGATCAGGAGAAACTATGGTCAATTCAACATTTCTGGTAGGTAGTGTTCCTCTTTTAAGGCTTATTTTGCCTGCGCTGCGGTTCAGGACTTCAAAATTATTAAAATCGTACTTGTGAATTCGTCCCGATATGGTTTTATAATGGGATACATCAAGTGTTTGTGATTGCCTCCACACTTGTTCAAACCGACAGCCGTTGTTTTCATCAGGGACACATTCAATGGACAGATGTGGACGAATGCCTACTATTGCTGTTCCGACAATACCTTCTGAATTGACTTGAGTTACGATCCAGCTTCCCGCAAGAGGTTCTATCTGTCGATAAGTTTCAGTCTGGGCGTTTGAAGCAAACGACCAGAATACAGAGAAGAAAACGACTAAAATCAACTGGAATAGTTTGTTCATTTCGTGTCCCTTATATCTTTTGCTCAGATTAGATCAGTCGGCGAAAGTTGTCTAGAAACCATATTTTTGGGTTGAATTACGGTTTGCCAAACACAATATATCTTGCAGGCAGTTGGTTCCTTTTAGGGCGTTATATTGTTTTTTCATATAGGTAAGCATAGTTGTTCAAAGAACGTTTTTCTGATCTATAATTCCAACGTTTGTAACAAATCAGGATGTTGTTTGTAGAAACATTTCTCCTTTGGGCCAAATCCTGCTGTCGCAATGTTACTTTGCAACTTCCGAACTTCGGGTAACAGCAGCCTACTTATGATCAAGCCATGATTTTAGCCTCGTGCCAGAAGGAGACATTTTAAGTTTTATCAACGATGTTAATTGCTGATCTAAGGCACCATCGTCAATTTATCTTATGTGGCGCAACAGGTGAGTGTTAGCTGCTGCAAAGTCTGGCCAACCAGCAAGATTGGTCACCCTAGATGCGAAAACGGAATCTCATGCTCCGAGCCTGAAAAACGCATATGGCAATGGTCATGGAAGCTATGTGCAATTTTTTACGCGTAGGCTTTTATTCTATCCGCATATCGCTTGTGATCACGCAACATAATCTGGTCCATTAGCGTAACCTTAATCCAGTTCGCTGCGATTGATAAGTGTGAAATTTGTTGCCTGAAGCGCAGCGGCTACTTTTTCTTCGTTAAGAACATCATCGACATGCAGAATAAAAGCGTATTCAGGGTGCTCTGAATGGATGAATGAACCGTCAATTGGATCAAAATTGCTATGCAACTTTAGCGAACCAGCGGTAGGTTCTACGGAACGTGCGAGATAATAATCGCCTCCCAGATAGCTGCTGTCGCGCAATTTAAAGCTGGTGGCAAAGGCTGTCCCTAATTCGTTGGCCAGTTTTGTCAAATCACCGTTCTTAGTACCATAACGCAAGAATATCTTCTTCACCATTTCAGTTTGTCTCCTTCTGCATGTTCACTTGGCGGTGATATTGGCTCGACCTCAACACGATCTTGATGGCTCGGTTGTACGGGCCAATCAACGCAGAACGCCCAATGCGTCCAAGAGATTTTCTGTGATGGCCGGGCGTGCTGGAATAGGCTGATCATCGCTCAGGCGCGCGCGATCGATGTACCAAGTTCTAGATGAGCGGAGCGTCGTCTCGTCCAACTTCCCGTTGATTGGCCCGTCGTAGAACTTCATAGATTTTAATTGTCGTTGGTAGGACATGATCTGCTGCGAGGTTAACGGTCGCTCGAGAATGAGATTTATAGCGCTGTTGGCGGCCGGCATGACGAGTACACGGTTGTCGACTTTATGGACCTTAATGAACTCTTTACCCTCACATTGCACAATATAACCCGTGTGTTGCTGCTGATCTCCAGATCCAATCGGGCTATCGGTAGGTGCAAGTGTTAGATCGATCAAGTTCGGGTCTTCGTGAACAGGCACTATTTTTTCCGTCACAGTTGTTATTTTCCAATCATCGCATGCTGCTCCATCCATGCTTACAGATTGCCCCTCGAAACGAACCGAGTGCCCAAGCGGCATGTCAAAGTCGAACAGTGCCGGGGCGGAAACGTCAGAGGCGCGACGTGCATCTACCACGATATATTTTCCTGAAATGCCCATTTTAACATCGAGATCGTCAACTGATGTGGTGTTTTGATAACTTTGAGCGAATAAATTGGAGGTTAAACAGGTCGTCAATAAGGTCAGGCTGATGAGCAATAAATATGTTGAGTACGATTTTTCAGTCATTGATGCTGACCTCACACCAGCTGTTATTTCCGGAAACTTACGAAGTGTAAGCCGGATCGCAGGGCGAAACAAGTTTGTGACATATGTTTTGTGCATTCGCGCCAAATCGCTGGTCTGCAGGTGACTAGAACCAATTTTGCCAGAAAATAATTTGTGTTATAGTTTAATAGTTTTCCGGGCGCGGTCTTAATGGAGGGATATATGAAACGGTTGCTTCAACTCGCTTTGTTAGCGGCCATTATGAGCCTCGCTTTCGGTTACGCCCAGGCCCGGACAGCCTTAACTGCACAACAGGATATCCAATCCATCATCGCTATGGCCGATGGCGAGGAAGAGTTTGTTTTGGCACCGGGAACCTATAATAAGTCTTTAGAGGTTATCGGAAATCAGATCACGATAACGGGACAGGACTCTAGGCTGGAGTCGACACAAGCAAACGCAGCTATCTATGTCGGAGACGGTGGGATCCTTGAACTTGTCGACTTGCAACTAATTGGGGGAAATTCTGAACAGGCTGTCATTTTTGTCGATGGTGGCCAGCTGTCCCTTAAAAATGTCACAATAAGCGGCGAATACCGTTTCGCCATATATGCGGGTAAAGAAGCAAACATTCAGATAGACGGGTTGGTCGCAGAAGGCGGCGAGTTCGGCCTCTACCTGACTGACAAGACAAACGCCACGATCGATTCAGCGAGCTTTTCACAATTTACCAATGCGGCAATCAGTGGTTTCGGACGGGAGGTTGACGTTGTTGGTGGATCAATTAGCATCGAAAACGCGCAGAGCAATGCATTGGTTTTTCGGGAGCAGGCAGTTCTCAAACTTAGCGACACTACAATATCTGATGCTCCCGACAATGCAGTCTATATCGATCAAGGAGCCTCTTTGGATGCTGAGGCGCTTATTTTTGACCGGGTCGGAACTGGCGTATTAGCCTTGGGGGCTGACGTTATCTCGATCAAATACTCCGAGATCATGGACTATTCTGATGGTGGTGTAGTCGTTCAAGGTGCGTCCTCATTGAATATTGACGGAATTCAGATCTCCGGAAGCGGAAATGGTATTTCAACCAGTGGCAGCATTGCCTCAGTAACAGTTCAAGAGGCTGTCGTCGAGAACGCAAATGCTGAAGTTTCAGCGTTTTATCTCGGTCACGAAGGACGGAGTTTGATAAACAGAGTTTCGATTTCCGGTGGCGTGTCAGCCTTGTTTGTGAGCGGTCCACGAATCGCAGAAACGAAGATTTTAAGTTCAGACTTCAATTCGAGAACCTTTGCCGCGGTCACCTTGCAAAATGTCTCAGACGCGGGTGCGCAGAATGATATCATCTTTGAGGACAACTTCCTTTTCGCTACAGATGAAGCCGTTGGCATTGCCTTTGATCAATCCGAGTTCGTTCTGTTTTCAAACAATCAGATTTTCTCGACGGCCCAGCCGGCGATTTCATTTTACCAGAGTTCTGAAATCCAATTTAAAAGCAATATGATTGCGACCGGCAATACTGAACTCATGCTTGGAAGCGCTACAACCAACCTCTTCGAGCCAAGCGCAATCAATGTCACAAAAGCAGGCGTTGAAGTCACTCAGGACAATTTAGGTGAACTACAACTTGTGATGTTGGCAGAAAGGAAGACCAAGCAGGGCAATGCTGAGACATTGGGCGAAGTATTCACTGAAAATGCTGTAGGCTTGCCAATGTTGCCTGATGCCGGGGTTTTGAGCATTATAAATCCCGAAAATGAGTCAGTGGAACTTCCACCAAATGGGACCGGCTTTGAACTTCCAGCCGGGACATACAGGTATAGTTTGGATGGCATTGTGCAAGGGCAGTTCGACGTGGCCGCCGGGCAACGTGTTTCTATTGAGTTGCCCGATCCAGTTCAACCATTTCTTATGCATGAAAAGGACGGCCAATATTATCGCGGCAAAGCACTTCGGTTGCGCCCCCAATCCGAACTACGGTCATTGTATCTGACAGGGCAAATCTACAGGATTAATCGCGCACGGCCCGCAGTTAGACGACCGGACCTAGGCGCAAATGAAGAAGCAAACGCCGTCGCAAAGGCGCGGCAATGGTTGAAAGATTCTGACCGTTACTTCAACGCGCTTTCTCCGGAAACCTACGGCTTTCAGATGGAGGGCGAAGCAAAGGCAGAATGGGGTTTTCACTACCGCGTGGGCTATGGAAACAGCCTGCAAATTCTTTCCTCGCTTGGAAACGAAGATGATCTGCGTTCAATACTTGAGATGGCGTCTTCGATTAAGGGAGCGCTGCAGGACTACCGAGTGAACGTGTTGGCTAGAGCAGCAATAGCGCTTATGGTCAAAGCCGATACAGCCGGCGTGGATCTGAAAGAACGACTTGCTGTCTACGCAAAACCTGAACACTCGATACTTCATGCATACTTGCACATTGAGGCCGCTAAATATGGTTTTCGCTTTGCTTACGAATACCTTGTTGACAAGATCGCGGTAAACCGAAACGCCGATGGATGGACCGATCAACTCGCCGGTGCTGCAATAGCTGTTCTTTATACAAGGGAGAATGCTCACGTTACGAAACTGGCTTTGGACTTGGTCTCGTCACATTATAACTCGTTGATCGCAAGCACTGATGGCCAACAAGACCGGTGGAAGGTCGCGGGCGTTGATACTTTCTTGTATCTGCCGTCGTCCTTTGTCTATGCGGCAGCTTTTGCGCCAAAGAACGAGATTGAGAGGTTGAATATCGGCTTCTTACCTTATAGCTCCATCGCATATGTATCGACCGCTTTTGAAGATCCTATCCAACTCGTTCGACACTATTATGGTGTTGATAGGGGGGAAAAGGTCGACGTCCATAAGAGTTGGCATCAATTTGCCATTTGCAGCACACTGTCCGGTCGGGAAGTTGAAGAGACGGCACTTATAGAGGATGAGCTGTGGCCGCTTTTTTACCAATGGTATAGTCAGTTTGATGGTAGGGATCACATTGCCCAGCGCATTCCCGCTTACTATATCGGCGCCGCGAAATCTCACTGTGGCCTCGATCAAACCGGTGTCCAAGTCTATGACTGGGCGCGCGATGAAAACGACTTTGAATTTCCTGGCTACATAAAATCGGCTGCGTTTCCCGCGATGCATTTTTTTAATCAGTTTTTGAACAATGGTGAGCGGTCTGCAAGGTCACTAGATATGATCTATTACTATACACTTGAGCAGATCGAGCGGGCAGTTGCAGAAATCGAAGTGAACACTTCGTCAGAGATCGAGGCAATTACGATCATGAAGAGGGTGGTTTCGGACAATGTCAAATCTGAGATGCATAGCACTGCTGCAAAGGATCATCAGCATTTAACAATGTTCGCGTACGACCAAGATGCCGATAATAACACCCAACCCTTTTGGTTGGCATTGCAGGCGACCGTGGCATTGCGTGGTGCGGGTGACCGGCAGTTTGTTGGCATTGCTCTATCGAGCGCAATCCACGCAGATAACGGTTTAGCGGCAGCTATCTCCGGAAAGTTCGAACAGGCCAAGACATATTTGCAGGAGGATGGTCGCGGGCTGATTTCGCGCGTTCAAATCAGAAATGGTAACGACAGTGTTGATCTGACCTTTATTCAGACAACTCAAACAGGCCAGCATATTTTTGAGATTCCGTCGGACCTTTATGCTCAAAGCGCTGTGATTGATATCTTTTTCGCAGACGCGCTCAAAAGGGATCCTCTCAGTATTCCAATCGCCGCTACGCAACTCAGCGCGGACATTTTATTTACAAATAGCCAATGACGTAAGGATATGGCCAGTTTGCCTTAACCGTGTTATCGTAACAAAAACTAAATTGCGGTCGCGGAGGTGATATGAGCAAACACAGAGCGTTTCGACGTTACATGTTTCTGTTCTGGCTGTCGTTTCTTTGTTTTCAGCCCGCTCAGTCTTTAGCCCAGGTTTGCCACACGATCGGCCGAGGCATTTTAGGCGATCCCATCGAGCTCGTGTTCCGCTGGCCCTTGGACTTTGACCAGCCACCTGAGCTGCTGGAGCGACCGGTAGAGCCTGATGTTTTAAACGAGTTGTTTTCTGATGCAGCTGCCGGGTCAACGGCCGATGAATGCTCCGGTAACGGTATTGTCAGCGCGCTTAATTGCAACGTCGTGGCCCCGATTCAAGACCTCAATAATGCAACTGCTGCGTCGACCGATGCCCGGCAGGTCCAAACGGGTTCAGAGAGGACGGCAAGCGACCAGAAGGCTGCAAATCAAGCTGATAAAAAAGACTTGAGTAGTGATCGGGACTACCAGAAATACGCCTACGCGACCGTTACGATGCGTCCGGTTGTTTATCCGGGCCGACCGATGACCGCTTTGCTCGCGCACGAAGGCACGAATTTGACATTAGATCGTGCCGACGCCAAACCAGAACTCGTCGCCCAGATCAGGAAGGATTTGTCAGCTGCATCGGAGCAGTTTCGAAAAAGCCGCGTACAAATTGATGATGATGGAGTCGACAAGATCGCTTCAGGCGAAGCGTGGAAAGCGCCCGGATTTTCCAAGCTGGAGACTGATCTAAGAACGCCCAAAACCGATGTATCTCTTCAAGAACAGGTTAGTTTTCCGGAAAGATGCCACGACCTACTTAGAACTGAGAATGCCGCTGCCCGTGCGGCTGAGGTAGCACAACCTTTGCGTGAAAAGCTGGCAAAGTTGCGTGATCGACAACGTATTTTGAGCCGTGCAAAACCTGAGAAAATCGAGGAAGAGATCGCAGAGCTCAAGAAAAAGCGTGAAGAACTCCTCAAAGCCGGGCAGCCCACTGGAAGTATCGACAACCAAATTAAAGCCGCCGAAAACTGGCTTGCTGAAGTGGAAGCCTATGATCCATGGTATGGAGATCGGAGTATTTTTCACGGAGACAGCGGTAAGACCAAACTTGATCGTCAGATAAAGGCGCTTGAACGGCAAATTCAACAGCAGTCCCAACCGGCAGTCATGTTGTCGGAGCGCGCAAATCGCCTTCGAAAAGAATTGTCGGACGAAGTGCATGACGCGGAAGTTGCCGCCATAAAATCCAATCCGCACCTCCTGAAAGCAGAGACTTTTGGCCGAACAAAAAAGGCGCGGGCGCAATATCGGGAGATTCGCGCTATCGATAAAGATCGCGAGCAGGCAATCGAGGCTTACCGCGCCGGCCTGCGTGATTTTGACAGTAAGATTGCAAATGCGCCGGATGAGGCGACACGAGAGAAACTTGAGGAAGCAAAGAGCCGCTATGAAAGCCTCTATGATCAATGGACGGACCATTCCCAATCGATGCTGGCCAGCCGCTACAAGGATCTAAACCGCGATCTGGCTCAGAACAGTGGGGACGGGATTGGCCCGAGTTCAATTGATGAAATCTACACGATGTCTCAAGCTGATGGGATCGATACGAACAAGTATTTCAACTCATTTGATCCCGACCAGCGATATGGGCGGGCTGCTGAACGCGCACTGGCAGAAAGGGAAACGTTGGGTGGTACGTCAACCGGTGGTGATACCGGCTGGGGCCAAGTGGCGCGCGATACGGCACAGGGTGCTATGGAGGACGCGGCAAGGGTTCAATTAACGCCCCAACAAATCGACGAGAAGATGCGGGCGATAGCCGAAGGTAAAACAACTGTTGCAGAAGCATTTAAAGACCAGATTGAGTTTGCTGAGCGGTATCGCCATTACACCACTGGCGCTGCGAAGGGCGCCGCGAAAGGTTTATTTGACATTGGCGATCTCGCCTACAAGGGCTCGTCTTACCAGATGGAGACGATGGAAAACGCACTGGAAGAGTCGCTTTCAGAGCTTGCTGGCGAGCCGGTCAAAATTGATTATTTCGGTGATCGCCAACACCGCGCTTTGGACAAGCTCGGTGAAGGTGCGAACCGAGCGGTAGATGCCGTGATGAAGCGTAGTGGCCTGCGCCATGGCGTCAAAACCGACGACGCAGGTGGGATTTCGCTCGAAGATGTATGGGCTGACCCCACCAAGATTGCCGATTTTTATTTAGAACCGTACATTAAATATACAAATTCGGACGCTGGTCGATTTACTACCGCTGCAACCGACATTGTCTTCGAAGCGGGCGGCAAGGCCATCAATGACGTCAACAAAGGTGGAGAGACAGCGCTTCGTAATACTTTGAGTAAAACCGGCCAAATAGTAACCGAAGTAGGCGATGTCGGTGTCGCTGGCGCGGTTACAGTAGTTAAACTGGCAGACACAGCCGCCGACGTCGCAAAGTCACTTGAGAAAATAGGAGACGGGGTGACGCTGGCAAAACTGCCGGAGCGAGCACCGTTAAGCGTGCCCGGTAGTAATTTACGGACGGGCACGGACACTGTTCAGTCGATCAATAATCCCGAGCTTGAGGTTGTTGGTATTCCAGAATCCTTGCGACCAACACGACCCATGCGTGACCCATTGGAACCGGTTGCGAATCCAACTGATGATTTCACAGCTAATGTACCGGGTGATGCGCCGCCTTCGCGGCCTGATCTAACCAATGTGCCCGCCGAGTTGTTGCCGACAAAGCGCCAAACACGTGTTCAACCGGATTCTCCAGCGGGCGAAAAAACCGCCGAGTTGGATCTTGAGATACCGCCGCCTCCAAGCAGTGCAGATGGAAGTCTTAATAGTTCTGCCCCGACGGTAAAGGAGCCTGTTAATCGACCTGCTACACGATTTGATCGTTCCAGGATCATGGTAGATGCTGCTGATACGGCGGACGTGCCAGCCTCCTTGCGACCAACACGACCAATGCGTGACCCATTGGAGCCGGTCGCGAATCCAACCGACGATTTCGCGTCAAATGTACCGGGCGATGCGCCGCCCTCGCGGCCTGATCTATCCAATGTGCCTGCAGAGATGTTGCAGACACAACGCCAACCCCGTGTTCAACCGGATTCTCCAGCGGGCGATAGATCCGCAGATTTGGATTTGGAAGTGCCCGGAACTGCAGCACCGGGCGGGTCATATGTCGGGCTCAATGAGCGGTTGGGTAATGAATTTCAAAGATCACTTGATTCAGCTGGTGAAAGTGCCAGAGCTGCTGCACCTAACTCGCAAGCTGCTGACATTCCAGAATCCTTGCGACCAACACAGCCCCGCCGGGATGATCCGTTTGATGCCGATGGTGATGGAAACTTTGGCCTGGATGATGGATTAACGCCTCAGCCTACAAGGCCAAATGACGTAGCCGATGTTGCGCCTTCAAGGCAGGACCAACGGGGCAATGATGGATTTGACCCTGACGGGACAACACGAGAGATGGTCCGGCCCCGCCGGGATGATCCGTTTGATGCTGATGGCGATGGAAACTTTGGCCTGGATGATGGATTAACACCACAGCCTACAAGGCCAAATGACGTAGCCGATGTTGCGCCTTCAAGGCAGGGCCAACGGGGCAATGATGGATTTGACCCTGACGGGACAACACGAGAGATGGTCCGGCCCCGCCGGGATGATCCGTTTGATGCTGATGGCGATGGAAACTTTGGTCTGGATGATGGATTGACGCCACAGCCTAAAAGGCCAAATGACGTAGCCGATGTCGCGCCTTCAGCAATTCAATCCCCTGCTGAAACGCCAAAGCAACCAATTGCAAAAACTGCGACTGAAGAAGTCGCGGCAGCGCCACCGCCAGTTAAAGCGCAGCGGCCTTTACCGCGTGTTACTCCGGCGCCCAGATCGTCTTATGAGCTGCCGAATGATTCAGCAGCCTTCACCCCAGGCGTTGCTCGGGCACCTGCTGAAACGCCAAAGCAACCAATTGCAAAAACTGCGACTGAAGAAGTCGCGGCAGCGCCACCGCCAGTTAAAGCGCAGCGGCCTTTACCGCGTGTTACTCCTGCACCCAGATCGTCTTATGAGCTGCCCAATGACTCAGCGGCCTTCACTCCAGGCGTTACTCGGGCACCTGCTGAAGTGCCAAAGCAACCAATTGCAAAAACTGCGACTGAAGAAGTCGCGGCAGCGCCACCGCCAGTTAAAGCGCAGCGGCCTTTACCGCGTGTTACTCCTGCACCCAGATCGTCTTATGAGCTGCCCAATGACTCAGCGGCCTTCACTCCAGGCGTTACTCGGGCACCTGCTGAAGTGCCAAAGCAACCAATTGTAAAGACTGCGCCTGATGCCGCTGGTGGAAACTTAGCACCGAAACCTTCTGACAGGCTTCCGACCAACCCGGACAGGGGCGCTGAACAAGCCAGGCTGCCACAGCAATTTGATGAAGTACTGGATGCACCAAACGGAACTAACAGAATTCCTGATAGTTTTCAGCCCCGCCTGGATGATCCGTTTGGCGGCGACCTTGCGGCGCTTGACCCTGATATTGTGCCGGTTAAAACGCCTGACGCCGCTGGTAGAAATTTAGCACCGCAACCTTCCGACAGGCTTCCGACCAATCCGGATAGGGGCGTTGATCAAACCGGGCTGACACAGCAGTTCGATGAAGTTCTAGATGCACCAAACGGTACTAACAGAATTCCTGATAGTAATCGGCCCACTGACGGACTTTCAAACCTTCCTGCAAACGTATCACCCAAACCCCGCAAAGAAGTTAATCTCGATCCAAAACATTTGGCCGATAGGTTGGAATTGGAAGGTCAGGAGGCAGGTAGACTTTTTGGTGGCAAAGAAGTGGTGGGCGACTTTGCCAAGACAAGCCCAGATAGTCCGTTCCAGCAAGTTGATTTTTCTAATCCGAGAGACAAGCTTCCCAACCTCAATGCGACGCAGGACGGGCCAGGGTTTTCAACATCCAGACCGATTTCATACCCTGCGGACTTTCGCAAAAGCGCACAAGGGACCACGGTGCAAATCAGGCGGCCGGATGGTTCCTTCAAGGAATATCGCTTGGGCGACAAGGTGGGCGAAGGTACATTTAGCTCTTTATATAAATCGCTTGGGCCTGATGGCTTGCCGGATGGAAATCTCGTCCGCGTTACCGAAGTCACGAACCCGTACACAAAGGAGATCTTGGACGGGTCGGAGTTTGACAAAGATATGATTGGCTTGAATATTGTAGACTTTGTTACCGATACCGACAGCTATTTCCGTACTCTGCCTGGTAGATCAGATCCAGATATCTTGCATTTGCCCGATAGTGACGGCCGATCAAGTGTTTCCGTTGCAGTCTCGCTCGAGAAAAACGTGAGCTCAGCCGCAAAACGTTTCGATTATAGAAATAATCTTGATGCTGTTGGCGATAGGCAACCCAATGCTTTGGAAATGCTGACGATGCACCTTGCTATTCGGGACTTGAACAGTCGTGGTATCACCTGGACGGATCATAAGCTTGACAATTTCGACATTGTGCCAGATCCCACATCCCCAACCGGTTATCGCATGATCATCCTTGATCCCGCTGGTATGATCCCCAACAAGGGAGCAACCGTGATGAACCGTGCCGCCAACGCCGTTGAAATACAGGGTCATTACGATGTGCCAGGTAGAGGAATGCCACAATTCCGAGCTCTTAAATCAAACTTGTTTCAACGTATGGATGATGCCCCGTATGGTGGCGTTGAGGAAATGGAAATGTCAGAGATTGCGGTTACGACAATGTCTTCAAACAGAGGCCGCGATAAGTATTTTGAGCTGTCGCAAATGACCGATGGGGAACTGCGAAATTATATTGCCAACGATCCGGAACTTGCCACTGAACTTGCCAACCTTGGCCTTAGCGCTGAAAACATAAGGATACCGAGAACGACGAGCCAGTAACATGAATGAACATGACGAGCGATTCGCAAAATATGAGCTGGTGAGTAAACAAGGTATTAAACCAGACATCAAACGCGCCGTGTCTGAGTTCGTTGACGGTTTCGAAAACTTCGAACAGAAATCCGAATGGACAAAGAGATATTTGGACGAAGTTGTTGCCGCGCAAGAATATGTGCGGCGGATACGTTTTGAAATCTATTCTGAGGTGATCTTTCCGGTTTTAGCAGAAGGTGCCGCGCGCGATGATGTGTGGTCGTGGCTGTGGATTTGGCGGACCAAACAGAATTTCTGGGAAGGCGAAACCAGCTTTGCAAAGGATTTTCGCGAACCGGAGGAAGGCCTTCTCGGCCGCCTGTCTCGACTTGCGCCAGACAATGAAACCGTTAGAACGGCACACCTCAATCACATTATCAGCCACCTGGATTTTTGCATTCATGAGTGGCCGGCGGGCGTTCTTTATGGCATGGACGGAGCCACACTTGAGCAGTGTGAAGAGCTGCATAAGGCTGTTGCAATGGCTAGAAAACTGGATGGCCGAAAAGAATATGAAGAGTTTCTGGCAGACTTTGAGACCAAGCTTTCTGCTTATCAAAACAGGTTAAACCAACTGGATACGCCCTCTTAGGACCCGGCGACTGCACCGCTAGCATCGAATTAGAACACGGAGACTACCATTGTCAGGTCCTGAAAACCTCACTCGTGAAATCGTTTGGTATCATAAAGACAGTGCCATTGGCGACGACAAACCCGTTGGTAGCGCCCCTTTACGATCGTTGAATCTCCAGCAAATTCAACGTCTCTGGAATTTGCCGGAAGGCAATCCAATGTTCGATAGTTTTGAGATCACAGCCACTCAGGCAGGAGTGTTGCAGAAACTCTATGAATTTCAATTTGATTTCGAAAAATTTGATTACTTTCTGGAAACGAGCGCCGACGATTGATCGAGGCTTGATCAATTCAGCTAAACTGATGGAAATTTGGACGATAACATTTCAGGGGCTCGTACTTTTATTATTTAATTGATCTAACTAAACCAAAAGGTTTAAAACTGAAATAGTGAGGCTATTATTTATAGCCTGAGCGAAGAAAATATCGCTTACACAAAAACGCAACGCTAAACACTATCCGAAACCAACGTAATTGAATCTATTCAAAAATTGGTACGCGCAGCGGAGTGGAACTTGTTCTAAACGCAAATTCGCTTTCACTGCCCGTGAGATGAATGCTCCGAGCGTCAGATTCTGAGATATCAAAGTTCTGCTTTGGGCCAAAAGCTGATTAGTTAGTCCGCACCGTGCCATGTCCGCTTTTGACGCAATATGAGAATAAGCCTTTTTCAAATATCTATTATTGTCTTAGATATCGTCTTTCGCTGATCATTGACTGATAACTGGCCATAGCCGTTGAGCGTCGTATCAATTGAGCTGTGTCCGAGATTTTGTTTAGATGCGTTTAGATATTCCGGGCTCTCCTTTTGGGCGCGACGCGCTAAGGTGTTTCTAAAGGAATGAGGCTTGATGTATTCAAATCCTGCATTTTCAAAAGCTCGCTTGAAGATATTTCTTATAGTTGTATTTGATTTGACTCCGTTTGGTTGGATTTGGTCCTCGAGGAGATTTTCAGCATTGAAACGATTATCGATCGCTGGGAACAATGGATCATCATCTTTAAATCCGAGTGATGTAAGCCGCTTCTTCCAGCGGATAACGTTATCTTGGATCTCTTCTGGTAAAGCTAAGAAAAAGACCTGCCGAGATTTCGCGAATTTCACTTTCATAACCCTCGGACATACCTCAATAAAATATGTCCCATCTTCATAGATAATGCTTGATAGTTTTACTGTCCGTAATTCTGAGATACGCAGCGTGCACAAAGCCTGGAGTGAGATGAGCGCTTTGTCTCGCATCTGACGATCTGTTTGATTTGGCATTTGCCTTATCGTTCGGACGATGTCATCAAAACTGTAAGCTTTCTGATATCTTTTTGATTTCGCGATCCGAAGTTGGTTTCTGGTCAAAGAAAGATATGCAATATGATTGTAGTCGATCTTACTACGATATCCGCGCTGACGCTCCAACCAGGTTAGGAAGTCTTTCATTGCTCGCAGGGTGCCGCTCACATACGACAAAGACTTTTCCTTTGATAGAAGGTGATCGACAAACCTGTTAGCGATCTCATCATTGAATGTTTCAAAGCCCTCGAAGTCTATGAATATTTCAAAATCTCTAATGCGTCTGAGATCGGCCTTAACAGTTTTTTCATCTTTCTGACCAACACGAGAAAGATGCCTGCGATAATTGAATTTAACTCGCTCGTTGCAAGGGTGGAACCTGTAATGGATGCTGCTGGTTTTCATCAGAACAAATCCAATTGGTTGGACTCACTTTGATGCATTTCGCCATTGTCTTGTAAGTGAGTCTTATCGCTGGAAATTGAACAATCATATAATTCCGAGAGTCCGCACAGTTTGAATTTCTTCTTCAATGTGGCCAGAGCTTCTAATTTATATTTTTTGAACATCTTAGTTTTGCACTCACGGCAGGCACCCTGCACAGACAGAACTTTGTGTTTTTGTTCAACGTGGATTTTCTTTTGGAAGATATTCCTTGCATCCTGGCAAGACATACAGAACATCTGATCCAACTCAGTTTTATGTTTATTGCTCTCATTGTTGTTTCGCAGATAATCAATCAAATGCTGACCGAAGATCAAAATTGGTTTTCCTTTGTCGATGGTCTTTAGTCCGTTGCGGATCCATTTTCGAACTGTTTGAGGATGCAGCTTTAAATCAGCAAAGAGCCTACAAATCTCATCGATCTCGTAAACAAACCAATATCGAACACGATTATGTGGGTAGAGACGTCTGGACATTGCTATTCCTGAACCTGCTCAAATAGTTCACGAATTTCTTTTGCCTTCCAGACCGTTGTTCTAGGTCCAAGTTTTTGCGGCTTAGGAAAGCGGCCGTCTTTTACGCCCTGCCACCAAGTTGATTTTGAAACCGGTATAGGACCGGCTGGTGCTAATATCTTAGATAGGCGTACAAAGCCTGTTTTAGGGAAGTCTGAATAATCCATCTTGATTCGTCCTCGTCTTTTTAGATCGAAGCAGAACCTATGATGTCCTATTCAAAATTAGTGGGAATGGAGCCATTCCTATTAGGATTGATCACTATCCCAATATTCATTTGACACTAATTCACTTGATTCTCGAAGCCATTTAAGTGTTGTTTTATGATCTAATGATAACCCGACAGCCTGAACATCTTCTATTATGTGTGATGTTGCTTTACTTCTTTGATCATTGGGATTGAACCCATACTGCTCCGCAGCCATTCCGGCAATTAGTTTTAATAAACTCATCTTCTCTATAGATTGAAACTCAGGGCCAGCGCTCAAATCAGTTCTTTTTTCGTTTTCATTTTTGACCGCACAATTTTTATTTACAGCCTCAATAAGCGCTTGCGGTAAATCTAATCCAATTTCTTTTGCCCATTCACAAAGTTGAGTCGCAGATGGATGTTCTTGCGGATCTTTTTGTCGGTAAAATCTGTCATGGATAAGTCTTTGGCGTTTCTTAAAAAATTGAAGCGCCTGATTTCTTTCGCTTACTTGCTGGATATCTTTTTCCACTAGTTCACAAGGTTCAAAACCTATTGAAAGTGCTACTGCCTCGAAGAGTTCCAAATTTTCAATATGCGCCCAGTGATTAAAATCAGCTTCTCTACTTACGACATTAAAACCGGAAGCCCACCAGATAAATCTTTTGAATTCGCCCAGTCTCTCAACCTCTTTAACGAGGAATGGGTCTTTATAACTCAGTGGTATATTAAGCCGTAGATCCATTAAGTGGCCTATAAGTGCTTCGTGTGAAGCATTGTTGAGAACATAGTGCGCATTCACTTTCCAGCTACCTAATTGATCTGAGTACGATAAATGCTCTTTTGGTGAATATGGACCTATTCCATCATAGTATTTTGGCATTTCCCAAGACATCAAATCTGGAAAGCTGTATTTGAGTATTTCTTCGATCAAAAGACGTTTTGCTGGCAATTCATTGCTTTTGGACAAATTAACCTCTCCGAGTGATTCCGCTTACCTCAAACCTATTTCAGTCTCAAATCATCTAAAAATCCAGCCCACCAATTGGCTAGCTCTACTCTTTCCCCCCAAAAAGCACTTCGAGCATAGGCTCTACGAACTTCGTTTCGCTCAACATGGGCAAGAGAGCGCTCAATTGCGTCGGGATGCCATAATCCGCTTTCATTGGCTAAACTAGAGAAAGTTGCTCTGAAACCATGCGATGTCATCTCTTCCTTGGTATATCCCATCCGCCTCAATGCAGCATTGAATGTGTTTTCACTGATTGGACGTTTTGAGGATCTAACCGATGGAAAAAGAAGTTCTCCCCATCCAGTCTCTTCATGAAGGTCGTTCAGAAGGGTAATAGCTTGATCTGGTAATGGAACTGTATGTGGTTGGCGCATCTTCATGCGTGTTTCTGGAATAATCCAGGTTTGTTCCGTTAGATTGAATTCACTCCATTTAGCTAGGCGAAGTTCACTTGGACGTGTCGCCAAGATGGCAAGCAGTTGAAGACCAATCCGTGTAGTCGTTTGACCATCATATCCATCAATGGATCTCAACAGGCCACCAAGTTTATCCTTATCCGTGATCGCCGCTCTTGATTTAACTTTTGGACGTATCAGTGCATCCTTTAATGCGGCAGTCGGATCGTTTTCCGCTAAGCCGTTAGCTATTGCATATCTGAAGACTGCGCCAATTGTTGTTTTCAAACGATTGGCGGTTTCGTAAGTTCCTCGCTTCTCAAACAGTTTGAGATGATCCAATATCTCTGCAGAGCTAATTTCGGCAATCGGGCGATGACCCAAACCCTGGTTGGCTTTCGCGATAAATGCAGAAACCTTTTTCATGGTGGCTTCGGCCCTGCCCTCTTTTCCTATTTTATCGAGGTAACCTTCAGCGATCTTGGCGAATGTATTTTCAGATTTAATACGAGATTCGCGTTTCTGTTTCTTTTTCTCTTCGCCTGGATCATTGCCTATTGCTAACACGCGCCTTGCTTGATCACGCATTTCCCGCGCTTGTAGCAAAGATATATAAGGATACTTTCCAAATGACAGCAGCTTCTCTTTGCCGTTAAATCGGTACTTAAATCGAAATAGTTTCGAGCCGTTTGGGTTTACCAACACAAATAAACCATCAAAATCAGCTGTTTTATAGGCTTTTTCTTTGGATTTGAGGTTCTTGATCTTCAAGTCTGTCAAAGGCATCTGGGGGTACCTTTTCGAACCAATTTCCAATATACCCCCAAAAAGTACCCCCAATTAGACAGGATACCCCCGATCATAGATAGACTATATTGGACAAACAAAACCATAAACGCCTTATAAACAAGGAATTACCGGATGTCATTGGATAAATTGGGATGAGAAAATGGTGCCCCCACACGGACTCGAACCGCGGACCTACTGATTACAAATCAGTTGCTCTACCAACTGAGCTATAGGGGCAACGGAGCTGCATCTATCATACTGGCTGATGATGTAAAGTGAAAATTGAATTTTTTTTAAAAGAATTGTCGAAAAACTTGACCAGACGTGCAGAACGGTTAATTTCGCGGGATCAATATTGAGGAGTCCCCGGTTTGAAAATCGCCTTTCAAGCTTCCAGTGCGGATCATGCACAGGAGGCCATCAAACATCTAGCCGCATTATATGGCAATGTCGCGCTTGAAGACGCGGATGTCATTGTTGCGCTTGGCGGTGACGGTTTCATGTTGCAAATGCTTCATGACGAAATGAACACCGGCCGGCTGGTCTATGGCATGAACCGCGGCACCATTGGCTTCTTGATGAATGATTATGATGATAAGAACCTCATCGAACGCATTGATGCAGCCGTTGAAAACATCATCCATCCGTTGGAAATGAAAGCCTTTAATGCCCATGGCGATGAATTTACTGCTTTGGCGATCAATGAAGTGTCGCTGCTGCGCCAATCATATCAAGCAGCCAAGATCAAAGTCTATGTGGATAACAAACCGAGACTGGAAGCTTTAATCTGCGATGGGGTCATGGTCGCAACACCGGCAGGGTCAACTGCGTACAATTTATCCGCACATGGCCCTATTTTGCCATTAGACGCGCGATTGCTTGCCATGACACCTGTGAGCCCATTCAGGCCTCGTCGCTGGCGTGGTGCGCTCCTGCAAGACACTGCAAAGGTGAAGTTCGAAATCGTTGAACCGAATAAGCGTCCTGTCAACGCTGTTGCTGACCATTTGGAAGTGAAATCCGTCACAAGCGTCGAGATTTGCCAGTCTGAAAATAATACAACCCGGATTTTAACTGATTCCAGCCATTCCTGGAACGATCGTATCCTAGCTGAGCAATTTGCTTATTAATCCGTGCACAAAAAACCCGGCGCTCTTATATCTGCCGGGGTTTTTGTTACTTGATCAATAAAAGACCTCAGTTTTAAAACTCATCCCAGGTGGCCTCCTCTGCTTGAGCAGGTGCTGCATTGGAGGAAAACGCGTTTGCTACCTTTTTGACCATGGCTTTGGCCGGAGATGGTGCAGGTGATGGCGTTGATGCTTGCGAAGTTTGTGTGGTTGCTTGCGCAGGTGCTGACACCTTTGGCTCAGAACGTACTTTCGTGACAGCATGAATTTGGAACGTCTGAATAAGACTTGCCAAATCGTGCACCTCATCTGCAATCTGTTGTGTCACCGCTGTGTTTTCTTCCACCATGGCAGCATTTTTCTGGGTCACTTGATCCATGGAATTCACCGCTGAATTCACTTCTTGAATGCCCGTCAGCTGTTCTTCCGCCCCTTGTGAGATGGTTTCAATCTGCGCGTCAATTTTTGTGACATGCTCTGAAATTTTCGCAAGCGCTTCGCCGGTTTGTTTCACCAGCCCAACCCCGTTGGAAACTTCCGCGCCTGATTTATTAATAAGGTCCTTAATCTCTTTGGCAGCCGAGGCTGACCGTTGCGCGAGTTCACGCACTTCTTGGGCGACCACCGCAAATCCCTTACCTGCTTCGCCAGCGCGCGCGGCTTCGACGCCCGCATTCAGCGCCAGTAGATTTGTCTGGAACGCAATCTCGTCAATCACATTGATGATATTGTTGATGTCACCGGAAGCCTTTTCAATACCTTCCATGGCTGAAACTGCATTTGTCACAACTTCACTTGATTTTTCAGTATCTCCACGCGCATCGCGGGCACTTAAGGCTGCTTCTTTCGCACGTTCTGCTGTTTGCTTGACGGTTGCTGTAATTTCATCCAGCGCAGCTGATGTTTCCTCCAAGGAAGCCGCTTGTGTCTCAGTGCGTTGCGACAATTCATTGGTCGCATTGCTGATCTCTTTTGAATTATTGCTCAAATTCACCGATAGCGAGCTGATTTGACCCATGGTCGATTCAAGTTTCGCAACAGAAGCGTTAAAGTCTCCACGTAAACGATCCAAATCACCATCGAACGGCTGCTTGATATTGGTCGTCAAATCCCCTTCGGACAGGCTTTTTAGATTATCTGCCAATGTATCCACAACGTCATTGACCTTTTGTGCTTCAGCGGCTTTGTATTCTGCATTTCGTTTCGCTTCTTGTTCACTCAAAGCACGGTTTTCGATACCTTCTTTTTCTAAGCGATCTTTTTCGACCGCTGCATCTCTAAAGACCGACACCGCCTTGAACATTTCGCCGATCTCGTCTGAGCGTTCAGTACCTGCCAATTCAAGATCTGTATTTCCGGCCATCAACTCATTCATATCTTCAACCACGGCCCCAATCGGTTTAGTAATCGAGCGCGAGAACAAGAAGGCTGCAATGAGAGATGCCGCAAACAAAACAATCGCAATCATTGAGACGATGAGTGTAAGAACATTAACTCCATCAAGCATTTGCGCACGCGGGACCAATGCGCCAACGATCCAGCTGGTTCCTTCAAATTGAAGACGTGCTGTGGAAATTGCGTAGGTTTCGCCGCGATAACCCTGTACCTCGCCGACTGGCTGATCGGCATAGGATTCTTCCAAGAGCGCTTTGCTTAATGGCAATTTCACTGCCAGCGCATCATTGGCTTCTGTCTTTTTGGAATCATTGATCATGGTCCCTTCTGTTTTCATCAGAATGGTTTCGCCATTTTCACCCAGACCGGTCGTATTATTCATCAAGCCAGCCAGCAAATCATGCGGCATTTTTAAGACCATGATGCCAATCACATTGCCTTTACTTAAGATCGATGTGCCAATAAAGGATGCCGCCTCACCCGTCGGCGCGTATGTTGCATAATCGTCGAACTTAATTTCTGCCGGGTTTTCATTTTCCAGCACACCGTTAAAGACGCGCGCAATTCCGGTCTCTGCCAGCATTTCATCTTTCACATTCGACGCATATTCCGACTGTTTTGAGACACTGTATAAAACATCACCACGTTTGGTGATGATAAATAGATCGCTATATCCACGCTCTTGGATGAATTCGCGGAAAAGCGGATGATATTTCTCGTGTGTTTTGTCGTATTTATCTTTGCCAAATGTGTCGAATTTCTCACGCTCACCTGCTGGGTGAGGATTATCTTCGATATATCTTTTTTGTAGAACGGTTTTTCGGTCACCGCCTTTGACAAAGCCCCAACCAAAAGCAAAGGCTTTTGCTGCCGCTGCAGCATTTTCACTTGTCGAGAACGAAGAAACATCGTCGCGAATAGATGCCATATAGGTTTCAACTTGATTACGGCGCCCATCGGCAATCGCTTGCAATTTTTCTGCCGCTTTTTGTTCGACTAAACTCGAACTGACGACTAATCCGGCAATGCTTGATGATGCGACTGTTACAATTGTCAAAATCGCTGCCGCAATGGGCAACTTACGCGAGATCTTCATGAAAATACTCTTAGTTTGGTCATTAGGGACATCTCTTTTAAAGAGTGAAGTTGGCATCATGCCGCCGTATAAACGACCTTCAAACTTCATTAAATGCCTGATTGGATAATTATCTGTTAACTCTGAACAACAAGTATTTGCCATGCAAATAAGTAGTAAATTCAGAAAGTTATAAGTATTCTAGAAGAATAGAATTTTAGTATCATTATTATCGCAATTAAGTATCAGCGCATAACTCAATAGGTGATTTTTAATGACAAACAAGTAACCAATTTTCTGTCATTTCAACTATGTTCGGTTGTAAATGTCGTTCTATAAAAAAATAATTTTTATTCGAAAAAATAGTTTTTTTGCTCTTTAACACAGAATATCTCGCCCAACTTTGGTTTCGTTAATCGCTGAAAAAGAACGTTGAACCGCTTAATAACAAAATTTTCAGATGATTTTTGTCTGCGATGGTCTATATGTAAAGGCATGATTAAAACCGCGTTGGATAATTTGTTTCAAAGGTTCGCTCAATTGTGCGGCCTGACGCTTTTGTTTGCTTTTTTAATTGCCTTTATTCCAAACGCTATCGCGCAAGACAATCAAGAAGACGACAACATCATCCGCATTGGTGTCGTGGCACCGGATGACGGATCTTTGGGGATTTTGGGTACGCAGTTGCGCGCTGGATTTTTGATTTACCAAAACGAATTTATCGAGCAAGGCCTTAAGTTTGAAGTGATTGAAGAAACTGAAGTCTGTGAAACCAATGGTGGCGCAGATACGGCTTTTGGTCTCGAAGAAGCGCAAGTTGATTTGGTCGTCGGCTTTCTATGTGTTGAAAGCTTGTTGTCAGCGATGCCGATCTTAAATCAAGCAAATATTCCCGTTCTCAACGTCAATATTCGCTCCGACATCGTAAGAGATGAAGCTGCACGATTGGATTGGCCATTATTTTCTATCGCACCACGTGCGTCTGACCAGGCGAAATTTGCCTCCCGATATATCATCGACAATTGGGGCGATAAATCGGTCGCGCTTGTTGAAGATGGCACCATAAGCAATCGCGAATTGGTGGACGCCATACGCCTTCAGCTTGATGATGGTGGGTTCCAACCCATCGTGCTTGATAATTTTCGCCCCGGCCAAGACAAGCAATTTGGCTTAGTCCGTCGGTTGGAGAAATCCAAGATCAGCCATGTTTTTGTCGGCGCAACGAGACTAGATACTTCGATCATTGCGCGCGATGCCCGCGAGATTGGCCTCAACCTTACATTTGCCGGCGGAGATACCTTACGTGCCGCCGATGAAGATATCTCCTTCCCCAATGGGGCAATTGCCATTCTTCCACATGTGGGCTTATCTGGCGAGAACGCGTCTTCAGCGCGTGCAGCATTTGATGAAGCCGGGATCTTCCCGGATCGATTTCCAATTTTTGGCTATGCAATGGCAGAACTTGTTACCCTTCTCGCCGAAATTGATACTGACGATATTAATAAAACCCTCAAGCAGGATGTTTTTGAAACCGTCATCGGACCTGTGAGTTTTAACCAATATGGCGAGCGACAAGAAGATACGTTTAACGCCATGGTCTGGCAGAATGGGCGCTTTATCAAAGATGAAGAGCTTGTTGTCACCGAAACGCAATAACGTTTATTGGTTAGGGTTGGAAATCGGCGATGAAAACTGGTGATAAAAACCTCATTACTGACGTCAATGGTCTTCGCGTTGGCCACGCACAAGACGATAAAATTAAAACAGGCACCAGTGTTATCCTATGCGATACACCAAGCGTCGCAGCCGTTCAGGTTTTAGGCGGTGGACCGGGGACACGCGAAACGGATCTACTGGAGCCACATAACACTGTAGAGCGCGTACATGCGATTTGCCTATCTGGCGGCTCCGCTTTTGGGCTGGATGCTGCAGGCGGCGTTCAGAGCTATCTTCGCGGACAGTCAATCGGTTTTAAAGTTGGCGAGCACCATATTCCTATCGTGCCGAGCGCAATCCTGTTTGATCTGATCAATGGTGGCGATAAAGACTGGGGGCTTCATTCACCCTATCGTGAACTTGGTTATCAGGCTGCAAGTGGAGCCTCGCACGAATTTGCACTAGGCTCAGTAGGTGCTGGGCTTGGGGCGCTCACAGCCAATAAACGCGGTGGTTTGGGGTCTGCGTCCTCTGTTTTGAATAATGGCCTGACAATTGGAGCGCTGGTCGCTGCAAACCCAATGGGGTCGGTTAATATTGCTCAGACTCAACACTTTTGGGCGGCGCCTTTTGAGCTTGATAATGAGTTTGGCGGCTTAGGTTATCCTCATCCCATGCCTGATAATGCAACTAATCTGCAAATAAAGTTCCGCGAAATGCAACGGGGCGGCGCCAATACTACAATCGCTGTCATTGCAACAGACGCAGAACTCACCAAGGCTGAGGCGAAACGTCTTGCTATATCAGCCCATGACGGCTTTGCACGCGCGATTTGGCCATGTCATACGTCCTATGATGGAGATCTTGTTTTTGCGCTTTCCACGGGGGCTTCCGGTCGTAAACCAACACCGGATGAATATATTGATCTATGCGCAGCGGCATCAAGTACAATGGCACGCGCAATCGCACGTGGGATTTATAGCGCAACCGCGCAAGCTGGCGATATATTGCCGGCATGGAACGCGAATTGATGGCTATCATCACGCAGAGCATATTGTGGGGTCTTGCCATGACCTTTTCTGCTTTAGCCTCCTTATGGTTTTCCAATGGGTGGGAAACCAGTCACTTAACGCACATCATTATCCTGGTATTGTTTTCATCCATTCTCGCCTATCCACTGGCAAGACTGGCTCTGCACGTCCTTGATCGGAAAAAACGGTTTGAAACCCAGTTAGCAGGTAGTTTTTTGTTCCTGTCAGTTGCGACCGTTGGACTAACAGCTGCAGCTTATTCGCTCGACTATTGGAGTTTTTATGTTCAATGGCACGGCCCCGCGTTTTCGAGACTTTGGGTGTGGCAATTCTTCTTCACCAATTTAGGTGCGCTTTATCAATTTGCAGTGATGGGATTGAAACTTTATCTGCCAATCGGCTTTCTGTTTCTCGTCTTGGCATCCTGGCTGATCGCTCGTGATAAGTTACCAAATTCGTGACACCAAAGAAAAATGGCGCTGAAATCATCAACGCCATTTCATATTCTCTTTTATGAGAACCAGTTCTTAGAACTCATCCCAATCGCCGTCATCTGTCGCAGCTGCAGCAGATGCGCCACCTGCACCGAAGGCGTTTGAAATTTTATTCACCATTGCCTTGGCCGGGGATGGCTTTGAAGCATGTCCCTCATCAGCAGCGACCGGAGCAGCAGCTTTTGCTGGCGCAGCCTTTTTAGCAGCAGGCGGTGTCGCACTTGGCGCTGGGACCGCTGAACCATTTCCGCTACTTACTTTCTGAGGTTTTTGGACAGCCGCACGGCCACCAACCTTAAAGGTTTGGATCAAACCGGAAAGTGTGTGTACTTCATCAGCAATTTGCTGTGTCACAGCTGTGTTTTCTTCCACCATGGCCGCGTTTTGCTGCGTGACCTGATCCATTGAGTTCACGGCTGAGTTCACTTCTTGGATGCCTGCCAATTGTTCAGCAGCACCTTGCGAGATGTTTTCAATTCGTGTGTCAATTTCTGTCACATGCTCAGAAATCTTGGCGAGTGCCTCACCTGTCTGCTGAACGAGTTGCACACCGTTTGAAACTTCAGTGCCAGACTTGTTGATGAGATCCTTAATCTCTTTCGCAGCACCAGCTGAACGTTGCGCCAATTCGCGAACTTCCTGAGCAACAACCGCAAAGCCTTTACCTGCTTCACCCGCACGCGCTGCTTCCACACCCGCATTCAAGGCTAGAAGGTTTGTTTGGAAAGCAATCTCATCAATCACGTTGATAATGTTTGTGATATCGCTTGAAGCCTTCTCAATGCCTTCCATGGCAGCCACAGCATTGGACACCACTTCACTTGAATGTTCCGTATCCTGACGTGCATCTTTGGCCTTATCAGACGCTTCTTTCGCACGTTCTGACGTTTCGCGAACTGTTGCTGTGATTTCATCAAGTGCAGCAGAAGTTTCTTCAAGCGATGCTGCTTGTGTTTCAGTACGTTGCGACAATTCGTTGGTCGCGTTAGAAATTTCGGTAGAATTGTCCTTCAACGTTGCAGACACATCGGTGATGCTGCCCATTGTTTCGCTGAGTTTGGCAACAGATGTGTTAAAGTCTGTGCGCAAACGATCCAATTCACCCTCAAACGGCGTTGAAATGTTGGCTGTCAAATCACCTTCTGACAATTGCGTTAGACCACGAGCCAGCGCGTCAATGGCATCCGCCAATTTCTGAGCTTCCATTTGTTTCAGCTCTTCATTGCGTTTGCGCTCTTGTTCTGTTTGCGTGCGAACTTCTTCGCCCTCTTCCTCCAAACGCTCTTTTTCAATCGCAGCATCGCGGAAGACAGAAACAGCTTGATAAATCTCACCAATTTCGTCTTTACGAGATTGACCTTCGAGTTCAAGATCAGTGTTACCGCCGACCAATTCTCTCATATTATCAATGACATCTTTAATCGGGCTCGTAATTGAACGTGAGAACAAGAACGCTGCAAACAATGCTGCGGCCATCAAAACACCTGCGATCAATAAGATGATGTTACGCAATGTGCTAAAGCCTGTCATGGCTTCACTTTCAGAAACCGCAGTCGCAACGAGCCAGCCAGCGCCTTCAAAGCTCAAGCCGGCTGTTGAGACACGGAATGTCTCACCGCGATAGCCTTCAAGATATCCAGTTGGTTGCTCAACAAATGCGTCTTGAAGCATACGGGGCTCTAGAGCCAACTTCTTGTTAAGTGATTCATTTTCTTCGGTTTTCAGAGAATCTGTGATCATTGTGCCATCAGATTGCAGCAAAATTGTTTCACCTGTTTCACCAAGGCCAGTTGTATTGCTCATAATGCGCGCAATGGCATCATTTGGCATCTTAAGTACAAGCGTGCCAACAATGGCTTCACCTTTAACAATGGCTTCGCCAATGAAGGAAGCTGGTGCATTGCCCGACGGTGCATATGGTGCGTAATCACTGAAAACGACTTTGTTTGGATCATTTGCTTCAACAACGCCCTTCCAAACTTCACCAAGACCTGTGTCTTTCCATTCACCGGTTGCAAGGTTGGTTGCAAAATCCGGCTGCTTATAAACAGAATAGATCACATCACCTTCGGCATTGATCAAGTAAAGGTCAAAATATCCTTTGTTTTTTACAAAATCGCGAAGATATGTGTGTACATTCTTGTGGGATGCATCATAACCGTCAACGCCCGCAGTATCGAGCTCGTCGCGCGCGCCTTCAGGATTTGGATTGTCTGTAATATAGCGTTTTTGCAATTCAGCGGTTTTATCGCCTGGCACGAAACCCCAAGTGAAACCAAATCCGCTCACGGCTTCCAGCACTTTATCGTCTCGTGATATTCGAAGCAAATCTTCGTTGATCGTCTTCAGATATGTTTCAACCTGATTTCGACGACCATCTGCGACTGCTTGCAGCTTCTCATTTGATTGGATCGTCAGAAAGTGGGAACTGACCATAAGGCTAGCGACACTCGCAACACCAACGGTGACAAGAGTTAGTACAGCTGCGGCGATTGGTAATTTCTTTGTAATTTTCACGATGTGGGCTCATCAAATTGCATTAGCTGAAAACATGAGCATCAAAAGCTCTGGAGCTTGCATCATGCTATCCTGCAATAAAATTACAGATCCCCGTCAGATAAAAATTTCATAAAATCTGAAACAAACTATTAACCGCCGGAAAAAAACTGATTGGTATAATATGAATAGGAGTCTTAATCAGATTTTCACCAGTTTGGCTCCGGCGGATAATGTAACGACGGGTATTTTATTGGTATTTATTACAGTTCGACGGGTAGTAATAAAAAAGCCTGACGTCAAAATACATAACGATTTGCAAACAAAAAGTTAATAATTTTTAAAAATACAACCATTAATATATATCACCGAAAATCTACTAGGTTGAATAACTAGCCATTTGATAAAGCGCTTTAATCAAAAAAATACCTCGTTAATAAAACGAGGCATTTTTATAAGACTATCAGGTTTTTGTTTTAGAACTCATCCCAATTTACATCAACCTCAGTAGCGACCGCTGCATTACCATTTGTCGCGTAATTGCGCTGCGGTTGAGTTTTGGCTGGTGTTTCGGATTTTGGAGGAGACACCTTCGCAACCGCTGACTTTTCGACGTTTGGTTTTCTGACTGATTGGCCACCTGTGCCATCCACCTTAAATGTGCTGATGAGATCTGCGAGTGACGCGACCTGTTCGGACATCTCTTGTGTCACAGCGGTGTTTTCTTCCACCATCGCTGCATTTTGTTGGGTGACCTGATCCATGGAATTCACCGCTGCATTCACCTCTTGAATGCCAGTGAGCTGTTCCTGCGCGCCAGTGGAGATATTCTCAATGCGTGTATTGATCTCAGCAACATGCTCAGAGATTTTCGACAGTGCTGTGCCGGTTTCCTGAACGAGCGATACGCCGTTGGAAACTTCAGATGCCGATTTATTGATCAGATCTTTGATTTCTTTCGCAGCAGAAGCAGACCGTTGTGCCAATTCACGCACTTCTTGCGCAACAACTGCAAAGCCTTTGCCAGCTTCACCAGCGCGGGCAGCTTCCACACCGGCATTGAGTGCCAATAAGTTTGTCTGGAATGCGATTTCATCGATTACATTGATGATATTGTTGATATCGCCAGACGCTTTTTCGATACCCTCCATGGCAGATACAGCTTCAGCAACCACCTTACCGGATTGCTCGGTATCTGAATGCGCATCTTTGGCTTTTTGCGCAGCTTCCATCGCACGATCTGACGTTTCTTTAACGGTTGCAGTGATCTCATCAAGCGCTGCTGAGGTTTCTTCAAGCGATGCTGCTTGTGTTTCCGTACGTTGCGACAGTTCAACCGTCGTATTGGCAATTTCGCGTGAATTATCGTTGAGCGTCACTGAAACAGAATTGATCTGCGCCAATGTATCACGCAATTGGGCGACAGAATTGTTGAAATCCACCCGCACGCGATCGAGGTCACCTTCAAAGCTCGACTTAATTTGAACAGTGAGATTACCCACAGACAATTCCTTCAAGGCGTCCGCAAGAGATTCGATCACATTGTTGATTTTCGCTGCATCTTCAGCCTTTGCGATCTCGTTTTGACGGCGCTCTTGCTCTGAATGCGCACGCGTTTCTTCGCTTTCTTCTTCTAAGCGATCTTTTTCAATCGCTGCATCACGGAACACGGATACGGCCTTGAACATCTTGCCGATTTCATCGTTTCGCTCAGCGCCAGCCAATTCAAGCTCAGTATTGCCAGCCACCAGTTCATTCATGTCATCAACCACTGCCGCAATTGGTTTGGTAATGGAACGTGAGAATAAGAAGGCTGCACCCAATGCAATAGCGACCAGGCCTGCAGCGATCGCCAAGACAATGTAGCGCAACATGGTGACACCCATTAAAGCCTCACGATCTGAAATCATTGCGCCAACGACCCAATTTTGTTCACCAAATTTCAATCCGGTGAGTGCTGCACTATAGGTTTCACCCCTGAAATCTTCGATAAATCCATACTGGCTTTGCGATTGCGCATTATCCAGCAAAATCTGATTGATATCGAGCTTCACATTGAGTGCTTCAACCTCGGCTGTTTTCTGAGAATCGGTGATCATCGTTCCATCGGCTTTGAGCAGAACAGTTTCACCCGTCTCACCCAATCCAGTGGTACTATTGGCAATCTGACCAATCCGATCATTTGGCATTTGCAGGATCAGAGCACCAATCAACTCCTCCCCTTGTATGACGGATTGCCCGATAAATGCAGCTGGGGCATTTGAGGACGGACCGTAAGGGTTATAGTCGGTGGAGAATTGAAGATTGCGATCACCTTTATCAATTGTCTGCTTCCAGACTTTGGCAAGATCGGTGTTTTTCCAAGCACCTGTTTCTAGGTTTGTCGCAAAGTCAGCTTCTTTGAACACTGAATAGATAATATTGCCCTTCAGATCGACGAAAAACAGATCATAGTATCCGCGATCTTTGATGAACTTTCTAAATGTCGGATGATACAATTTATGCGCCTTATCGTAACCATCGACTTCCGCAGTATCTAGAAGATCCTTCTCCCCTACTGAGTTAGGATTTTGATTGATGTAGCGATTTTGCAGTTCCGTTGTTGCGTCACCCGACACGCCACCAAAGCGATATACAAAGCCACCAAATGCGCTGATTGTCGTTTCCGTTTTAGCGATTGTATCCAAATCAGACTTAATCGAATTGAAATAGGCATCAAGCTGATTTCTCTTACCATCGGCGACCGCCTGTAATTGTGCCACAGACTTTTCTTCCAGATAGTGCGAACTCACAGACAAGCTAGCGACACTTGCTAATCCAACACTTACGATTGTTAATACAGCGGCTGCAATGGGGAGTTTTCGAGATATAAGCACGGCAATTTTTCCAATGATAATCTTGGGTCATTTACATGGAACTAGTCCTGGAGCGCGCATCATGCTGCCCGATAAAGGGCCCCCGCTGTTTAAAACTGTCACGATTTTGGAAACAAAGTGTTAATTTTTTAAGGCTTGAATTTATATACAAAAAACTTGGTTTCACTTAAATTGATTTGATTGGAATCCCTTTTCAATATTCGGTCGCGTCCTATTATATCTCGACTATACATTGCTCCTGATGGGCTGCCGTTGATTTGCAATCGGACTCACGGTATGTAGTGGCCAATATTCAACAACATCACTAACTTCAGTAAATGAGAGACATTCAATGATCCCGCGTTACTCCCGCTCGGAAATGACAGACATTTGGTCACCTGCAAGCAAATTCAGAATCTGGTTTGAGATTGAGGCGCATGCCTGTGACGCCCTCGCTGAACTAGGTGTGATCCCGAAATCAGCTGCTAAAACCATCTGGGACAAAGGCGGCGCGGCAACATTTGATGTGGCGCGCATTGATGAGATCGAAGCGGTCACCAAGCATGACGTGATTGCGTTTTTAACCCATCTGGCTGAAATCGTAGGAGACGATGCCCGCTTTGTGCACCAAGGCATGACATCCTCAGATGTGCTCGACACATGTTTCAATGTTCAATTGGTCAAAGCAACTGACCTTTTGCTTGAAGATATGGACAAATTGCTGGCCGCGTTGAAAAAGCGCGCATTTGAGCACAAAGAAACCATCACTATCGGTCGTAGCCACGGCATTCACGCTGAGCCAACAACATTTGGTGTGAAACTCGCGCAAGCCTATGCAGAATTTGACCGCAATAAAAAGCGCCTGCTTGCTGCTCGTGAAGACATCGCAACCTGCGCAATTTCTGGCGCGGTTGGTACTTTTGCGAATATCGACCCGAGCGTTGAGGAACATGTGGCAAAATCCATGGGTCTTGCATCGGAGCCGGTTTCCACACAAGTCATTCCGCGTGATCGTCATGCAATGTATTTTGCAACTCTCGGCGTGATCGCCTCTTCTATTGAGCGTTTAGCAACGGAAATTCGTCACTTGCAGCGCACGGAAGTGTTGGAAGCTGAGGAATATTTCTCACCAGGCCAAAAAGGCTCATCCGCTATGCCGCATAAGCGTAATCCTGTCTTGACCGAAAATCTTACAGGTCTTGCACGTATGGTGCGTTCTTATGCGATGCCGGCGATGGAAAATGTCGCACTATGGCATGAGCGTGATATCTCGCACTCATCTGTTGAGCGCATGATTGGTCCAGATGCGACCGTGACACTTGATTTTGCACTTGTGCGTCTTACTGGCGTGATCGATAAGCTTTTGGTTTATCCAGACAATATGATGGCCAATATGAATAAGTTCCGCGGGCTTGTTCATTCACAACGCGTTCTTCTGGCACTGACACAAGCAGGTCAATCACGCGAAGATTCTTATCGCTTGGTGCAACGTAATGCGATGAAGGTTTGGGAAGAAGGCAAAGACTTCCTCACCGAACTGCTGGCTGATGAAGAAGTCACCGCAGCGTTGGATGAAGAAACCATCCGCGAGAAATTTGATCTTGGCTATCACACCAAACATGTCGATACGATCTTCAATCGCGTCTTTGGCGAGAGTTAAGGCGGGTTAGCAAAGCGCAGAAAAACTTGGCGATATGATGCGTAACTTCATATCGCCAATGAAAAATTGGGGCTTACCATAAATACTAAGATCTATATGTTTAAAGCCAGTAAGACATGCACGTAGATTACCCGTTAGCGTGCACCAATATGAACCACATCGCCATCGAATGTTCGAACCGACATGGTAAAAGGATCCGTTGGGTAACATAGAGCCTGCTCTTCCAATATGCCAATGGCGATCTTTTCTCCCATGCGCAAACTGTCAGAATAGTCAGAGAAATAGTGCACACCTGCCATATTCCGCCCGATCGAGATATTCGCCGCAAGCTTATTTAGCTCGCCCTCCAGCGTCAGTGGTTCACATAACGGTTGAGGAGTCTGGCGAAGTTTTGCGCCATTGTTAAATGCCTCAAATGCTATCGGCTTATCGTCTTTCTTCGGATGGCGGAATGAAGTGTTTGCTAAAACTCCGTCTTTATCGGTCACAAAGACCGCGCCAGTATCAAAAAAGGCTTTTAGGACCGTAACACATGCGCCAGCTACAGTAGCGTGACCCGCAGCATAGGCCGGATGCATGGGAGAACCCTCCGCAAAAGCCATTGGTAGTAGTGCGTCGTCGTTGCAATTTTTATCATTAATCGCGTTCACCGTTGGCTGAATGGATTCCCGCATATCTGCAAACCGTCCTCCAAACTGTGGGAAACATGCATCCAGATTTCGCGGTTCAGACAAGCGAGCCGCAAGTGCTTCGGGTCTCAAACGCAAATGCAAATTGAACTTTTGATACCGAGCCGCCTTCAAGGCGCGGGTCGCAACTTCTGTGACCAAAGATAGAATATGCGGACCGCCATATAGCGCAAAACCGCCAGCATTGGGCTGAAAACCAGCCGTCCCAATATCGCAACCACGCGCATCTTTTCTATCCCCGGCATTATAAATGCTAGGTGTAAAATAATTGCGTCCACCAGACAGATGGGCGAATCCTGGATCTGTTGGTGCATCCATAGCCAACAAAATCAAACAAGCATTTAAATAGGCCTGATAAAGCGCGTCAAAATGCACATAAGTGGCCAGGTCACGCGGTGTCTGTATAAAGCGCGTTTCTCCATCTTCAAATTTTTGGCCAGGACCTCCGCGATTAACATCTTCACCGTTTTGCACACGAAGCCAGCTTTGCCAATCCTGCATGTAATCATCACCCTTTTCGGCAACACGCACACGCTGGTCGATGGTTTGAGTGCCGTAAGCGATAAAGCCAGCGTCAAGATCATGCAATCCTTCGATATTGTTTCCAATCAGCATGAATTGAGAGAGATAAGGCCCCACTTCAACACCTGGTGTAGACCCACGGAAAACAGTATCGCTACTCAATTGGCCTTTTGCGTTTGTTTTTCGAGGACGATTGGGAAAGCCATTTACCGCATAAGTGTATGAATTTAATCGTTTTACTGCGCTTGTGAGCGACTTACTACCGCCATCTCCATCAAACGCGTAAAATGGCTCATCTCGCAACAATGCCAGTTCATAGACTTCGGCCATTTCAAATGCGAGTTCATCAGACCCGAGCGCGGGTGCCGGCGCCATTGTAACAGCTTGCGCGTCAGGGCCCTCAAGATCATAAACAACACCAGCTGTTGGCGCTTCCCACTGCCGTCTTGCGAATACCTCTTCTCCATCAAATGGCGGCACCGGGACGCTTGTATTAAAGCGATCAACAAAGCCATCATTGATCGCGTTTCGAAATGCCTCGAAGTGTTGAGGGTTTTTAACCAAACCTGTCTCTTCATCATGCGCGAGACCCTTGGTAAAGCTCATTGCGAAATGCGCACCCGAATATCTTTGTTCATCCCCATTAGCTTTATGAACCGGGTGTTCTCTATCACGCGCGAGTTCTGCTGCGGACACTCTTGCGGCAAAGGAACCAGCTTTTCTATTTATCGCCATAACAATCTCCAGTAATTTCTGCAATAATAAGCAATTAAAAATTGTATTACCGTATATTTACTAGAGTCAAGTATTGATAAGTTTTAAATCAAATTGTTTTTATACATATATTATAGATATACTTTTAATCTATGTAGCTTTTACTGATGAAACAGCTAGTCACAACCCAGCATCCAATAAGCGTTTCATGCGATCATGTGTTTTGCCGCAAAGTTTTTCGCATGGAATGCCATCATTATCGCCATCGCGCTTTTTGTGACCAGGACATTGTTTAAAATGAAAATAGGCCTCTGAGCAGGAGCGCATGCGCCCGCAAGTTTTGCCTCTTTGACAGGAAAAACTTTGTGCCAATTCAATGATTGGCATATCAGCATTTTGACGATATATGTCACTTCGGTTGTCGTCACCGATCATCAGGAAAGTCGACGCGACCAATAATAAATTTAAAATTGTACACCCTATACTTATATACACATAGTTGTATTGCATAAATCGACAAACAGCAAGAGATAGCCCATGAAAGCTTCTGAAGCAGATATTCTGATTGTTCCCGGTTACAAAAATTCAGGTCCCGATCATTGGCAATCTCGGTGGGAAACACGGATTAAAACGGCACGCCGAGTGGTACAGGACGAGTGGTCAAAACCGGTGCTTGAAGACTGGACTGCGCGCATGGCGGAAGAAGTGAATAAGTCAACACGCCCTGTGGTCATTGTCGCGCATTCTTTGGGTGTTGCGACAGCCGTGCAAGCAATCCCGCAATACAAAAACAAAGTGGTTGCTGGTTTTTTTGTGGCACCGCCTGATGTCTCTAATCCGAAAATTCGTCCTAAGCATTTAATGACATTTGGTCCCTATCCGCGCGACCCCCTGCCGTTTCCATCAATGGTGATCGCAAGTCAAAATGACGAATTTTCAAGCTTTGAACAGGCTGAAGATATTGCAGGTGCCTGGGGTTCAATGTTTATCGATGCTGGGGAACGCGGTCATATCGACGATGCAGCTGGTCATGGGCCATGGCCGGAAGGTTCCCTCACCTTCGCAAAGTTTATGCAAGGCCTTTAAATCAGATCACACAACGCACTCGGTTTGAAATAACCTTTTGGTAACCATGATCGTTTACCTTGCGCTCATTATAAATAAAACATGATGTTTGCGATGAATTCGAACAAATCAAAATCGAGTTTTACAGAAGTGTTGGGCAATTCTTTGCGCAGCAAGGCACCTCAATCATTCAATAATAAAATCAAAGGTATAGGTTCTACCGATACAGCAATCCGCAATTGTCGCGTGGTCGCATTGGTTGATGATAAGCATTTCGATGCCATGGCACATGGTCAGACCAAACAAACGCTCGAAATTTCCAATTTTCATAATCAATATATGCTCGAAGATGCGCCCCGCATGCTGGAAGATACGAAATCGCGCATGGATAAAAACTACGATCAATCGAATTTTGTTGTGGTCACACGCGAAGTTTCAAATCCTGATCATGTTCATTACGCAATGACAGCAAAGCGCTAATCTACGTTTTCGGTCTGCCGCTTATTCCTGCTTGGAAAGCTTATAATAAGCCAAGGCAAAGCTGATTTCGGTCACAATTGCCAGCCAAATACCTAGCCCAACAGCACCGCGGATAAATTCGAACACACCGACTGCGGCAAGACCGGCCATCATAATAGCCAAACCAAGGCATAGATTGGCGCGCAATTGTGATGGTGGTGTTTCGCGCGACAAAAACGTCACAACAGCAACGCCCAGAAACAACATAGCTGCACGCCGCGCCATTAAGTCTGAGACCTCGTTACCAATCAGCCCGAAGATCCAATAAATTAGTCCTGGAACCAATAAGAGAGACAAAAAAAGGATAAAACACAGCGCGCTGGCAAGCTTGCTAACAAGAGAATATGATATGGTCATGGCGATCTGAAGCAAAGTTGTAGGTTAGGTCAGTATGCATGGAAACTGACCTCAAACCATGCGACAAATCGCAATCATAATAGCTGTCAGATCAGCTTTTTAGCTCAGCTGCTTTTAAAAACGCATCGCTTCCGGCTTTGATCAATGCGATGTCATAGCTGACATTGACGAAATTATAGCCCCATTTTGCATATTTAATGCTGGTTTCGGGCGTGCCAGCAAAAATACCAGAAAGTTTTCCAGCGTCTTTGGCGCGCCTCGGCATCTCCTCAAGCTGTTTTTGCGTTTCAGGCATATCACCATCCACGCCAGCACCATTTGCATAATCAATTGAGAAATCAGACGGGCCAACAAAGATACCATCAATCCCATCAACTGAAATAATGTCGTCAAAATTCTCATAAGCAGCTTTGGTTTCAATCATCGCGAAGGAGAGCGTTTTTTCGTTGGCAATCTGCAAGTAATCGCCTGCTTCCACGCCGTGCAATTGGTTGGCTCGTCGTGCCCCCCAAGAGCGCGAACCAATGGGCGGATATTTCATATAGCTGGCAAATTCTTCCGCATCTTCTTTTGAATTGATCATCAGTGCGATCACCGCTTCAAAACCGAGATCTAGCGCACGGCTTGCGGCATCAAATCTGTTGACCGGCAATCGCGTAATTGGGATTTTGCCAACGCCAATAATGGCTTCCGAACAGGTGACAATTGTATCATCAGAATGTGTGCCATGCTGCATGTCGATCACCACGCCGTCAAAATCAGCCAAGGCCAGTTGCGTAATCAGTTCGCGCGAACCCAATTGTGACCAAACGGAGTAAACCGTCTCCCCTTTTCGCAATCGATCAGCAAATGTCAGCATCTTTATTCTCCTCCGCGCATTCCACTCAATACAGGCCACATTAAACGAGCACTAAAAAACCTGCATCAGATATCAGATCCGATGCAGGTGCAACATGCAAATCTTATTTGCTTATTTTATTCACTTTTGTTTGTCTTATTCACTGGTGATCTGCTCTTCAGCGACACCCAAAAGCCAAACCATTTTTTCGCGGATATCGTCATCTGAGACATCGTCGCCTAGATCTGCGCGAACTTTGTTGAACACATCCTCGTCACCAGCTTCTTCAAAATCAGATGCGATCACTTCTTTAGCATAGGCATCGCCATCTTTGCCGAGGATTTCAGCTGCCCAAAGGCCCAAAAGCTTGTTGCGACGTGCTTCGATTTTAAATTTCAGCTCTTCGTCATGTGCAAACTTATTTTCAAACGCATTTTTACGATCTTCAAAACCACTCATGGTGTCTTCCTGTCCTTCGTGTTTGGCTCCCTAATCATCCAGGTTAAGCCTTATATCCATTATATGGACATTTTACCTGCAAAACGGAAGACCTGAAGCCATAAAATCGATGAAAATAATTTCATTTGTGACTAATATGAAAAACAGCACGCCGAGACGTTGTGAAATGCTGGTTTATAAGCTACACAGCGCTCGAAACCCTAGATTCTCACAAATTCTCACCAGCTGGCTGGTAGATCAATCGAGTTTACAATGAAAAATAGACGCCGTATCTATGAGGGCAAGGCCAAAATTCTCTATGAAGGTCCTGAGCCCGGAACGCTTATCCAATTCTTTAAAGACGACGCAACTGCCTTTAACAAAAAGAAGCAGGACGTCATTGACGGTAAAGGCGTATTGAACAACCGGATTTCTGAGTTCATCTTCACGCATCTGAACCAAATCGGCTTGCCAACGCATTTCATCAAACGCGTAAACATGCGTGAGCAATTGATCAAAGAAGTCGATATCGTGCCACTTGAAGTGATTGTGCGCAATATTGCAGCTGGTACTTTGGCAAAGCGTTTGGGCCTTGAAGAAGGTGCCGTGCTTCCACGCTCAATCATCGAATTTTGCTATAAAGAAGATGCATTGGACGATCCGCTGGTCTCTGAAGAGCATATCACCGCTTTTGGCTGGGCAAGCCCACAAGAGATTGACGATATCATGGCCATGGCGATCCGCGTCAATGACTTCCTCACAGGTCTGTTCGCAGGTGTTGGAATTCAGCTTGTCGACTTTAAGATCGAGTTTGGTCGCTTATTTGAAGGTGATCAGATGCGCATCGTTTTGGCCGATGAAATCTCACCAGATTCATGTCGTCTATGGGATGTGAAAACACAGCAGAAGCTTGATAAAGACGTCTTCCGCCGTGATCTTGGCAGCCTCACTGAAGCCTATCAAGAAGTTGCTCGCCGCCTTGGCATTATGAATGAAAACGAAGCGCCGCGCCCATCTGGCCCAGTGCTCGTTAAATCTGACAATGACGACTAGTTTGGAAAGATTAAAATGATCAAAGCTCGTGTCACAGTTACACTTAAAAACGGTGTTTTGGACCCACAAGGTAAAGCGATCGAAGGCGCTTTGACTGGTCTTGGTTTTGACGGCCTTGAAGGCGTACGTCAGGGCAAAGTGTTTGACCTTGAAATTAATGGCGATGACAAAACCGCAGCTGGCAAAGATATTGAAGCCATGTGTGAAAAGCTTCTCGCCAATACTGTGATCGAAGATTATTCGATCGAAATTTTATAATTACAAAACAAAGCGCGCCCAAATTAGACGCGCTTTTTCTTTATCAGTTTGATTTCCAAAATTTAGGAAACATATTATGAAAACAGCAGTTCTTCAGCTCCCGGGATTGAACAGAGATCGTGATATGCTTGCCGCGCTCACGCTCATTTCAGGTCAGGCACCACAAACTGTTTGGCAAACCGAAACATCCATCGATGATGATGTGGATTTGATTGTGATCCCCGGCGGCTTTTCTTATGGCGACTATTTACGCTCTGGCGCGATTGCGGCGCGAATGCCGGTGATGAAAGCCGTTATTGAAAAGGCGAAAAAAGGCACACGCGTGATCGGTGTTTGTAACGGGTTCCAGATCCTTGTTGAAACCGGCATTCTTCCCGGCGCTTTGATGCGCAATGCCTCGCTAAAATTTGTCTGCCGTCAGGTTAAACTCGAAGTGGCAACCACGCAGAGCGCGTTCACAGAAGGTTACTCAAAAGGTCAGGTGATCGATTGTCCGGTTGCCCATCATGATGGAAATTACTTCGCTGACCCTGAAACGCTTGCAGAACTCAAAGAGCAGGACCGGATCGCATTCCGCTATGCTGAAGGCACCAATCCAAACGGATCGATTGATGACATCGCCGGCATATTGAGCGAAAACCGCAATGTTTTGGGCATGATGCCTCACCCTGAAAACCTAATTGAAGCTGCGCATGGCGGAGATGATGGCCGACGCTTGTTTGAAGGCGCGCTCAATTTAATCTCCGCTTGAGGCGGGGGTTAATATCCGCTTGAGGCGGGGGCTAATCTCCGCATAACACGAAACAACGATTTTGACTGATATGACCATTAACAACACATATCCCATCACCGAAGACCTTATCGCATCGCACGGCTTGGCGCCTGATGAATATCAGCTGATTTTGGACCTGATTGGCCGTGAACCAACATATACCGAGCTTGGTATTTTCTCTGCTATGTGGAACGAGCACTGCTCTTATAAGTCATCGAAAAAATGGCTGCGCACATTGCCAACAACCGGCGATCGCGTAATCCATGGCCCGGGTGAAAATGCCGGTGTGGTTGATATTGGTGATGGCGAATGTGTGGTCTTTAAAATGGAAAGCCACAACCACCCATCTTATATTGAACCTTATCAAGGTGCTGCGACCGGTGTTGGCGGTATTTTACGTGATGTGTTTACCATGGGTGCGCGCCCAGTTGCCGCAATGAATGCATTGCGCTTTGGCGATGTCAGCCACGAAAAAACCAAACACCTTGTATCAGGTGTCGTCTCTGGCGTTGGCGGTTATGGTAACTCATTTGGCGTGCCGACAGTTGGCGGCGAAGTTGAATTTGACGCGCGCTACAATGGCAATTGTCTCGTGAACGCATTTGCTGCTGGTATCGCTAAAACCGATGGTATTTTTCTCTGTAAAGCCGAGGGTGTGGGCCTTCCAGTGGTTTATCTTGGCGCCAAAACTGGTCGCGATGGCGTTGGTGGAGCGACCATGGCATCCGCCGAATTTGATGAAACCATTGATGAGAAGCGCCCAACAGTGCAAGTGGGTGATCCATTTACCGAAAAATGTCTGTTAGAAGCATGTCTTGAACTGATGCAAACAGGTGCTGTGATTGCCATTCAGGATATGGGTGCTGCGGGTCTGACCTGTTCTGCCGTTGAAATGGGCGCACAAGGCGATCTGGGCGTTGAACTTTATCTCGATGATGTGCCGGTACGCGAAGAACGCATGACAGCCTATGAGATGATGTTGTCCGAAAGCCAAGAGCGCATGCTCATGGTGCTCGACCCTTCCAAAGAAGAAATCGCCAAAGAAATCTTCGTTAAATGGGGTCTTGATTTTGCAATCGTCGGCAAAACAACCGACGATCTGCGCTTCCGCGTCTTCCACCAGAATGAAGAAGTTGCAAACTTGCCAATTAAAGAACTTGGCGATCAGGCACCTGAATATGATCGTCCATGGCGGGAGCCAGGTCTATATTCGCCCCTCCCCGCTGACCAAGTGCAAGAGCCGGAAGATTATGGCGCAACATTGATGTCGATGCTGGCTTCCCCGAACCAATCATCTCGTCGTTGGGTGTGGGAGCAATATGATACACTTATTCAAGGCAATTCGCTGCAAATTCCAGGTGGTGACGCTGGTGTGATCCGTGTCGATGGCCATGCAACCAAAGCACTGGCATTTTCGTCCGATGTAACACCGCATTATTGTGAGGCTGACGCTTATGAAGGCGGCAAGCAAGCTGTTGCCGAATGCTGGCGCAATATTACTGCAACGGGTGCCTTGCCGCTTGCGTCCACCGATAACCTTAACTTCGGCAATCCTGAGCGCCCTGAAATCATGGGCCAATTCGTGAAAGCCATTGAGGGAATTGGCGACGCCTGTCGTGCACTTGATTTCCCAATCGTATCAGGCAATGTCTCGCTTTATAACGAAACATTTGGCGAAGCGATCCTGCCAACCCCAACCATCGCCGGTGTTGGTCAATTAGACGATTGGGCCAATATGGCGAAAATTGCGGGCGCAAATGAGGGTGAAGTTGTCATGCTCATTGGCTGCGATGGTTCGCATTTGGGCCAAACCGTTTATATGCGTGATATTTTGGGTGAAACAGCAGGCCCACCGCCTGAAGTTGACCTCACAGCTGAGCGTTACAATGGCGACTTCGTACGCTCTGCGATCAATAACGGCCAAGTGTCTAGCTGTCACGATATCAGCCAAGGCGGCTTAGCGCTGGCACTTGCTGAAATGTGTATGGCAGGTGGCTATGGTATGGAAATCGATCTATCCGACGTTCAGATGCCATTGCATGGCCTGTTGTTTGGTGAAGATCAGGCACGTTATGTTGTGACCATTGAAGAAAAAATGGCGCAATTTATTGCCAATAATGCTGCTGATGCCGGCATTCAATTCCGCGTATTAGGCAAAGTTGGTGGCGATAAGCTCGTTGTTAAAGATGTGCTTGAACTAGATGTCGCTGAGATGAAAACAGCGCATGAAAACTGGTTCCCAGACTATATGGCGTGATTTGGGAAGGCGCTGATCAGATCCGGAGCGAATTATCAGCTGCTTCCCATTTGATTTAAGTGCCTATATACACCCTTTTGAGAATTTAAAACCGCTTTTAAGGCGGTTTAGTTATAGAGCGCAATGATGCTGAGCCGAATGGGTCAGTATCGAAGAAGAAAGAATTATCCAATGTCAATTACTGAGCAAGAATTGCTAGCCGCACGCACAGCTTGGGGTGAAGGTCTCATTTTGATCTCAAAAACCTATGAGGCAGATGGAATTGAAAAAGCAAAACAAGTTGCAGGGGAGATCTTGGATACGGCCTATGGCTATGACTTGGGTCCAGTTTTATTCAAACCCACATTGAGCGGTGGAAAAACGACCTTTCGCCCCACTAAAAAAGGCGCATTATCTTATTTTGTCGGACATGATGCTGACTACCCACTCGATGGTGGCTTTGGTTTGAAAAACTGGCGCGAGGTCACATATGAAACGGCTGCAAGTTTTACCGATGATAACGTCGGTATGTGGATGGGCTGGGCGATCATGACAAACAAAGACGGTCAGGTAACCAAGGTAGATAAAAGCTTTGGATATAAAAAAGGTCCTGACGGGGCTGTAAAAATTGTTCTGCATCATTCATCGCTGCCATTTGAAGCGTGAGCATTGGGCGATCAACGGCTAAGACCATTTGGCGTTTAATATCACTGATGTGAAAACAGTCCCAAGTGTCAAAGTATCAAGATTATTTGGCACCATACTTCTTCAACTAGACATTTAAACAAAGTTTAATATGCTAACCCGTAATGGTTATTATTGTGGGGGCGATGATGAAATTTGCGTGTCGGTTCATTTTGGTTATGGCGTGTTTTATTCTCACGAGCAGTATGGCCAACGCCCAGAATCGAGTAGCTTTCCTCGTTGGTAATTCTGACTACCAACATGCAACTCCTTTGAAGAACCCAACGCGCGATGTGGATTTGATTAGCCAAACGCTTACCGAGTTAGATTTTAAAGTTGCCATGCATAAAGATCTAACGCGCAGTCAGATTGGTAAAGAGCTCGGTTCTTTTTTAAAAGAAAACAAAGGTGCTGATGTCACGCTTTTCTATTTTGCTGGCCATGGCATGCAATATGAAAATCAAAATTTTCTTCTGGGTGTCGATGCTAAGCTAGAATCCGAATTTGACATTGAAACGGAAGCTCTCGATCTTCAACGCGTACTAAGGCAGCTTAAAAAATCATCCAAGGCATCGCTTGTTTTTGTTGACGCCTGTCGTGATAATCCGCTGGCGGATGAATTTTACAGATCGAACTTCTCAGAAACCCGTGCGCTTAGAACACGCGGGTTAGCTCCTTTGAAATCTGCTTATAATGGCGCAATGATCACATTTTCTGCGGCACCGGGACAGGTGGCCTTTGATGGCGATGATAATTCCCCTTTTGCTGCGTCACTCGCGCGACACCTGCCATCTGAAAATGTTGAAGTTTTATCGCTCATGAAACGCGTTATTCGCGACGTCAAAGCTGAGTCAAACAATAAACAAGTACCGATGGTCAGCAATGACCTCACCACTGAAATATATCTTAAACTGGGTTCTGACGGTGCTGGCTCCTCCATCGCTTATCAGCAAGAAGAAACCATGTTTAACGCTGCCATCGCCATTCAAAATGCACGGGCTTGGGATTTATATTTTGACAAATTCCCCAATGGATTTTTCAAAGATCTGGCATTGATAGAGCAAGAGCGTCTTCAGTTAGCTAGCCTCGCCCAAAAATCCGTGATAGATATCCAAGATGCTCAACCAAAGCAAATTGAAGAATTGAAACGCAAAGCTGATGAGCAATCTGAAAACAAACTCGGACTAACGAAAGACGATGCCAAACTTATCCAAGCCGCTTTAAATACGCGCGGATATAACGCCGGTGCTGTTGATGGCGCAATCGGACGAGGAACACGGAAGGCTATTGCAGATTTCCAAGCGGCGGTTAATCTGCCCTCCACTGGTGTTGTGACGGCCGCTACTGCTGCGGCATTGAAAGTTGAACTATCAAACGCTGAAAGTTCAAATATTGCGATCGTTTCATCCACAAATGCGCGAAAATATGACCCAAAACAAATTGAGCTGATTGAGGATGACCCCAGATTGATAAAAGCAGCGAAAGCACTTCGTCGTTACGAATATGTGTATGGCTATTATGAAGGTCGTCTGTATATTGCAGTACAAATTTGGCGCTTGATGCAATTGGATGAGGCCAAACAAATTGCAGAGACAGCTGGTGGTTATCTCGCATCTCTAAATTCCAAAGCAGAAAATCAATTTGTTTATGACCTGGTTCGACATGATCAAAGGTTTTGGGAGATATTCTCGGATGGTTATGGCATATTTGGTCCCACATTTGGCCTCTACCAACCCAATGGTTCTGTTGAACCCAGGGGCGGATGGCAATGGACGAGTGGAGAGGATTTAAAGTTTCAAAATTGGCGCCGAGGCGAGCCAAGTAATTCTGAAAATTCTGAATATCTCGTCTCATTTATGAATTATACTTATCCGCGGAAACACGGGGGAAAATTCTTGCCTTCGCCCACATGGGGAGATCTTGCACACACTCAGCGTTCACTTATCATCGAATTTGATTGACCTTACGACCCAAGCAATGCGAGGCTGCTTCTTTCGTTTAACTAGACGGCAAAAGCGTCGGAGTGAAATGAAGAATAAATTCACCGCAAGATATAACAAGGGTTCAAGCGCCCGGTTGGTTCGTCTTCGGCGACGTATTCCCGTCTGATGTCATTAGGCTAGAACATCAAAACTTGGTTGAAGCGACTAATCTTCTCCCAGAATCCGTTTTAATCGCGTTGACCAATCGGTTTCATCAACACCGGATTTTCCCATTGCTTGGTGTCCGAAATATAAATGCAGGACAAGATCACCCAGCTCCTGGCGATGATCTGATGATTGACCGATATTTCGTTTTTCAAGCACGCCAATAATGCCGCTTTTCAGCCGATCGGCCATTGCATTGGTTTTGGCCGCAACTTGCGGATTATCCGGTGCTAATTCGACCATTGCGTTACAAATAAAGCAGCCACGTTTGGCGTCGGTCGATGGTTCAAACATCTTGATCAAACAATCACTCGCTAATGGCGCATCGCAGTTTTCTAGCGTGCTCAGCGTTTTTGTGACCACGGTTGCATCATATTTATCAAGTGCATCGAGATAGACATTTTCCTTGTCATCAAATGCCTTGTAGAAACTGCCGCGCGTCAGCCCCATCGCCTTTAAAAGGTCTGGTAGGTTTGTTGCCTTAAATCCCTGGCGCCAGAAAATCTCCATAGCACCGGTTAGCGCTCGGCTAATGTCAAACTCTCTCGGTCTGGCCATCGTCGTTTTCCTTTGGGTTAAACAGTTCACATCACGAAAAGTTTATTTGTACCATTTGGTTCCAAATAGCAAGAAGAATATTAGGAACCAAATGGTTCCGAATCTAATCTAAAAGGAAACATACCATGAAACCAATCAAATCCATCCTCACCGGCGTTGCATTATCAGTTGCCCTTTCTGCTCACGCGCTTGCTGCAGGTGTTGAGCTGAACGCGAGCTCCACAGGCCTTGCACTGCAGGGTTATGATCCGGTTGCTTATTTCACAGAAGGTGAAGCAACACCGGGAAATTGGAAAATCACGTCAACGCATAACGACGCCACATATCGTTTTGCGAGTGAGGAACACAAAGCAGCATTTGAAGCAAACCCAGATGCTTATCTACCGCAATATGGCGGATATTGCGCATTTGGTGCGGCAATGGGCTTTAAGTTTGATGGTGACCCGCACCAATGGAAAATCGTTGATGGTGAGCTCTTCTTGAACATTTCAAAAGACATTCAGGAGCGCTGGCTCACTGACGTACCTGGTTTCATCACGGCTGCTGATGCCAAGTGGACTGATATTGCGGACAAAGATCCAGCAAGCCTTCAATAAGATCCTCATGTCTGATCTGAATTGATCAGCCAGCGCCCTGTTTTTCATCGTTTTGACGGGGCGCTCATAATCGGCAAACTGATCCGTCGAACTAACCTATTTCAAAGCCAGGAACTTTTATATTCAGATCGCACAAAAATGGCGCCGATAGCCTCGGCGCCATTTTTCAATCTAGTTACCTTAAACTAAGTGCTTAAAACTCATCCCAATTGCCATCATCAGAGTTTGAAGAGGATGCTTCACCGCTACCAAATGCATTGGATAGCTTATTGACCATAGCTTTGGCCGGTGACGGCTTTGACGCATGCCCCTCGCCCGCAGCAACCGGAGCTGTTGTCTTTTCAGTCACAGGTTTCAAGATAGCTGCTTGTGGAGTTACGGGTTTTGATGTTACGCGCGCAGATCCGCTGATTTGGGCAGACTTTTCCACAACAGGTTGCCCCCCTGTTTTAAACGTTTGGATCAAACCAGATAGTGTGTGTACTTCATCAGCGATCTGTTGGGTAACAGCTGTGTTTTCTTCCACCATAGCCGCGTTTTGCTGCGTAACTTGATCCATGGAATTCACCGCTGAATTCACTTCTTGGATGCCAGCTAATTGCTCAGCTGCACCTTGGGAGATGTTTTCAATGCGTGTGTCAATTTCAGCCACATGTTCTGAGATTTTCGCCAGTGCTTCACCAGTTTGCTGAACCAATTGCACGCCATTGGACACTTCAGCACCTGATTTATTGATCAGATCCTTAATCTCTTTTGCCGCACCCGCTGAACGTTGCGCGAGTTCACGAACTTCTTGAGCGACAACAGCAAAGCCTTTACCGGCTTCACCAGCACGTGCCGCTTCCACACCAGCGTTGAGCGCCAAAAGATTGGTTTGGAATGCGATTTCATCAATCACATTAATAATATTCGTGATATCACTTGAAGCTTTCTCAATGCCTTCCATCGCTGCAACTGCATTTGACACCACATCGCTGGACTGCTCAGTGTCATGACGGGCATCTTTGGCCTTATCAGATGCTTCTTTTGCACGTTCTGATGTCTCTCGAACCGTTGCCGTGATTTCATCAAGAGCTGCAGATGTTTCTTCCAAAGAAGCCGCTTGGGTTTCAGTTCGTTGTGACAATTCATTGGTTGCGTTACTGATTTCGCTGGAATTATCTTTTAGCGTCACAGACACATTGGTAATGCGTCCCATTGTTTCGCTCAATTTTGCAACTGAGGTATTAAAGTCAGTCCGCAAGCGATCTAGCTCACCTTCAAACGGTGTGGAAATATTTGCTGTCAAATCACCTTCGGACAATCGCGTGAGACCTGCAGCCAGCGCATCAATCGCATTGGCAAGTTTCTGCGCCTCCATTTCTTTCAGCTCTTCATTGCGCTTACGCTCTTGTTCAGACTGAGTTCGGGCTTCCTCCCCCTCTTCTTCAATCCGCAATTTTTCAACTGCGTTCATCTTAAAGATATCAAGCGCGCGCGCCATTTCACCAATTTCATCTGGGCGCGATCGATCTGCAATATCTGTATTGAGATCCCCGTTTGCAACATCGCCCATGGCTGTCACCAATCGACGGATTGGATTCTTAAGTGCGAGCACCAAGACGAACGCCGCCAACAGACCCAAGATGATCACAACAGCGCCTGCCGAAAGCGTGATAACACCAGCGCGATCTTTCACAGCTATTGTATTGTCCTGCTGAGTATTGGCAAAGTTCAAGACACTCGTCCAAGCTTGATTGATACTATCAGATGCTTCGGTGAAAAGTGTAGAGACCTCTTCTTCTTTTGCAATCAGCCCAGACGTTAGCTCTGGTATGGCAGCCAACTGATCTGTAATTTTTGTGCCAATTGCCTCTGATAGAAGGGCTTGATGTTCAGTTTGCTCAACAAGTTTAATGCTGTCTTGAACTTCACTCAATTTTCCGTTTAGTTCCGCACCAATCTCCGGGTTTGGATTTCCCAGCATTTCAATGATCAACAATTGTAGCTCTGTGCTTCTTGCAAGAAAATTACTCGCCTGAGCAATGGTATTTTGCTCTGCACGAATATCTTCATCCAGTGCCAGGAAATTACCTGTTGCGTTGCGTGAAGTTTGGGAGGCTAATCCGTTCAATTTCAGAGCTGTCGAGCGCAGACCAGTTGCAAATCTTTGCAATTTTACCATGTTTGGTTTGGTAACCGAGCCACTATCAATCAATTTTAGAATTTGCTCACCGTTATTAGTAATCTGATTTTTCAGTGACAATTTGTCAGCAGGAATTGCAGGAGGCAGATTTTCTAAAAGTGAGACAATGTCGGCCTTTGCCTTTCCCGCAGCTGCAAATGCATCTTCAGGCGTCCCAGCGCTCGTAATTGATCGCGAGATGGTGCCGATGGATTTACCGCCCTTCGCAAGCGTATCGGCCGAAACCAACATATCTCTGACTGTTTTTTCAGATGCAGCAAGAATATGTGTAACACCTTCAATCGTAACGTTTAATCGCTCCCGAATTTGGTCAATTTCTGCGCTGGTTTCTTCAAAAGAGGTCCGCAGAGCGATGTTCTCTCCACGAATTTCCCATAACCTGTCGACGTCTGCACGCAAGCCTTCAACAAGGGCTTTAGAACCGGTTAGAGACTCAATTTCATTTGGATTTTCAGCCAGAGCCAACACATTTTCGGTTTGCAGAAGTTGATCATCCAAACTTTGGATAACTTCTAAACGCTTCTCTTCGGTTTGATCCTGTAAAAATGCTGTCATATTTATATATGTATTTTTAAAACCGCTGAGCGCTTTGATACTCTCATTGGTTCCGGTGATGCGATCACCCAGCAAAGCTCCTGTAAAGAGAGAAACGGTTGCTAAACCAATGATACCAAGGACAAAGGGCAATGACAGAAGGCCCACCTTCGTTTTAATTTCGAAGCGGGCGAGAAATCTATCGAGAAACATGTGATAACCTCTAGGGCTGGAAGAAAAAGTCTGCGTTGGGCGAATGATTATCTCTCGAGCAAATCACGCCTGCGTGTTTAGATTATCCAACTGCGCCTCTTAACAAAAACTGAAGAATTGATGACGACTTGTGAGGTATGAATAGTAGTTTGATATCGAAAACAATAATGATTTTCGTCTCATCTCTAGTATATCTACTAGTCGGCTATTAAACGCCAACCCGCTTCTTACGCTTCGATAAATGATAAAAGCGTCGGAGTGAGATGAGGAACAAAGCCGCAGCCAGATAAAGAAGCGGTTCGAGTGCCCAGGTTTTTTTGATCATCACATAATGGACCGCGCCAAGTATGACAGCGGGATAGACAATCAAATGTAGTTTGTTCCAACCTGCCGCGCCTAATTTGCGGATCGATATGTTGTTGGACGTGAGTGCCAGAGGCAGCAATAACAAAAATGCTGACACACCAATGGTGATATAGGGTCTTTTGATAATATCAGTGACAATCTCTTGCCAATCGAACTGCATATCCAAAACGATATAAACAGTGAAATGCGCAATAACATAGAAAAACCCAACCAAACCTAACGCTCTGCGATATTTGATTAAATTGATCCTGGCAAAGCGCATAAGCGGGGATATTGCCAGCCCTGCGATTAAGAACTGCAAGGCATATTCCCCTAAACCATTTTCTAGCGCTTTCACTGGGTCTGGACCAAGCTGGTTTTGCACAGCAAGATAAAACAGCCACAGCCCAGGCATGATGACCAAGGGATAAATGAGCCAACTTGGCACAATGGTCCATGCTTTATGTTGGGCCATGATTGTTTAATAGAACTTTGCTAGATCCATACCTTCATAAAGGGAAGATACTTCTTCAGTATAGCCATTGAACATTTCTGTTTCACGTTTCTTGGCAAAGATACCCGATCCCACAATGCGTTCGGCTTTCTGGCTCCAACGTGGATGGTCAACATTTGGGTTCACATTGGAATAAAAACCATATTCTTTGGGTGCAAGAATGTTCCAAGTTGTCGGTGGTTCTTTTTCTGTAAAGCTCATTCTGACGATAGATTTAATGCTCTTAAATCCGTATTTCCAAGGAACAACCAAACGCACCGGTGCACCATTTTGATTCGGCATTGGCTCACCATAAATTCCAACAGCGAGAATAGTAAGCGGATGCATAGCTTCATCCATGCGCAAACCTTCAACATAGGGCCAATCAAGTCCACCAAATCCACGCTGACCGATCATTTCCTCAGGGCGCACCAAGGTTTCAAATGACACATATTTTGCGCTGCCTTGCGGTTCATATGCATTGATAACATCACGTAGTGGAATACCCACCCAAGGAATAACCATCGACCAAGCTTCCACACAGCGTAAACGATAGATGCGCTCCTCAAGATCAAATTTTGAAATCAGATCATCTATGTCAATCTCGCCTGGCTTATTGGTTAAGCCATCGATCTTAATGCTCCATGGGTTTGTTGTCAGCGCGCCTGCATTAGCTGCTGGATCACCCTTGCCGGTGCCAAATTCATAAAAGTTATTATAACTTTTGATGTCTTCAATCGGGTTGGGCTCGTCGGTTATCGAATAATCACTCTTGGAAAATTCCAAGGATGATGTCATCGCGTTTGATGTATTGATCGCAAGTCCACCTGTCAGCGCCGTTGCCGACGCAACGCCAGCCGCTTTCATAAAACTGCGGCGATTTAGGAAAACCTCTTTGGGGGTGATTTCAGACGAAAGTGGTTTAGGATATTTATAAACAGTCATATGTATTTTCCTCAGCTCACAATATTTTTACGCGATAAGCGCAGAGAACCTCAAGACACTAAGCAAACACCAACAATCAAATTTAGGTGAACGCGCCTTGCCAACTCATATCCATTGAAGGTGGTCATTTTACCAGACACCTAAATCCTACGTAACTATTTTTTAGGTAATAAACTTGGATTACTCTAAGTATATATAGAATTATGATATAAATTGAGACTATATTTGAGCAGCTAATGATTTGATTCGAACTTTGCTGAAAAGTGGAAGTTTAAAACCTTTGAATTCTATGGAATGATGATTGGGGGTCTTCCATTAATGAGCCCAATGAACGCATCTGATACTCCGATTTCCCAGCGTGGCTTAATCCTCATCATTGTTGCTCTGTGTCTTGCCTATACCGCGTTTAGCTGGCTTGGTTACTTTCTTGTTATTCCGCCGGGCATTGTTTCTGTGATGTGGCCATCTGCAGGTGTTGCGCTTGGCTTCGTCTACGTGTTTGGAACGCGGGTTGCGATCGGTGTGTTTTTAGGTTCGTTTCTAACTCACGCCCTCAGATATGGTGTGCCGGATGCGCAATCCCTGTCTACTGTTCTTTCCATTGCAGCCGGGGCGACATTGCACACTATTTTTGGCGCGATACTCATCCGTAAGTTCTCCAATAATCCGCTGCATTCCGGCAATTTGCGCGAAATCCTTATTTTTGTGTTTTGGGGCGGCATTTTTGCATGTTTGATCTCAGCGGTTATCGGTACATTTTCAATCGATAGGATTGCAAATTTCACACCAACAGATTTTTGGCTTCAACTTGGAACTTGGTGGTTAGGCGATACACTAGGTGTCGTTATGTTCGCGCCATTGACGGTGCTGTTTCTATCAAAAACGCATGACAGCCCAGAGGCGTCTATCAACTTCAAAGCGCTTGTTATTGTGCCAGTGGTTATTTGTATTGCGGTATTTTCTTTACTCTTTGATGCTGCCAAAGAGGAGCTGAAATCTCATACCTATGATGAATATCAGCGCGAAACAGCAAACCTGGCCAACGAATTTTCACAAACGATTGCGGTCAATATCACAACGGTAAAAGCGACAACGGCGTTTCTTGCGGCCGCCAGCGATGTCACAGCAGATAGCTTTAAAGTTTTCACAGCCCCCCTATTACGAAACTCAAACGGATTATATGGGCTGTCCTGGCTGCCAAAAATTGAAAAAAATCAACGAATTGACTTTACCCAATCGATCCGCAATCAGGGGTATCCTGATTTTGACATTCAAGCCAGGAACGATAAAGGGCAGCTTCAATCTGCAAAACAACGCGAGGTCTATTATCCCCTCGCCTATACAGAACCTTATGCGCGCAATAAATCCGCACATGGATTTGATGTTTATGGACAAGATGGCATATCAGGAGATGTCCGTCGTGGAATTCTTGATCTCGCCAAAGCGATGAATAAACCGCGCGCCACCAGCCGGTTTTCAATTGTTCAAAAACAAGATGAATATGGTTTCATCATCTATTCACCGGTTTATAAAACGACCGAAACCAACACACCTATCCATGTCGGTTATATCAATGGCATCTTTGTTTATCCCGATCTAGTTGGAAGTTTGACGGATAAACTTACAAGTGTGGGCACGCATTTTTATCTCATTGAGGAGCGCGGAAACCAGCAACCACTTGTCCTTTATGATTCAAGAACACCTGACAAAAAAGAAGGACCTGATGAAAGTTATGACCTTGATAGCGTGACTTACACAAGCCACGATCTGAATGTCGCCGGTCAAACGTGGAAAATGATTTTTACGAAAAATGGCCAATTGATCACGGGCGATTATCTGCGTTCATTGTGGTACTTCGCCATCGGCGGTTCCATCTTTACTCTGTTATTATTTATCATCCTGACAATGATTTCAGCGAGAAATGACTCGGTGGAAAAACTGGTGTCACTCCGCACCGAAGAGCTTAATCGCGCCAATGAGGAGCTGGAAGAATTTGCATATCGTACGTCTCATGATCTGCGATCACCGATCGTATCTTCAGTCCAATTGCTTAATTTGGCAGATGACGCCATCAAAGATAATGAAACTGATTTCGCCTCCAAAAGCATTGCACATGCGCGGCAATCGCTGAGCAAACTTGAATCACTGATATCTGATATCTTAACTCTGACGGAGATTGGCAGCCAGAATGAAAAAGAGGCGGTTCTTGATATCGCCCAAGTGGTCGATGAAGCGCTTGCAAAGCTAGACCATGCCGATGGTTTTTCCCGCTTAACGGTCATCAAAGAAATAACGCTTGAGGAAAAAGTCATCATAAAACCATCCAGATTTAGACTGATCCTTGAAAACTTAATTTCAAATGCAACAAAATACCAAGATCCAAAAAAGGATGAACCTTATTTGAAGATCAACTGTTTTCGCGTTGGCCAAACCCTGCATTTGCATGTGTCTGACAATGGCCTTGGCATTGATCCTCAATACCGGAAACAGATGTTTGAAATGTTTAAAAGGTTCCATCCAAAAGTTGCGATCGGCAGTGGATTGGGATTGTATCTCATGCGCAAGAGTGCTCATATATTAGGTGGAGACATTGAATATGTGCCTCTTGAAAACGGATCGCTATTTAAACTGTTGGTGCCTGTAAAGACTGCGAATAAAGGGGATGCAAATTGACATTAGTAACAGTCATGGTCGTTGATGATAGTGAAGCAGATCACTTCATTTGCACACATACGCTGAAAAAATATAATCCAGATATCAAAATCATCGCAGCTTATGATGGCCAGGAAGCACTTGAAATACTTCAAAGCGCCGATGAGCACCCACAAGTTATATTCCTTGATATCAACATGCCGCGCATGAATGGACACGAATTTTTAGAGAAATACTCAGAAATCTACGGCGATGAGAATGGATCTGTTGTCGTGATGCTAACATCTTCGGATCAGCAAAACGACAAGGATAAATCAATGGCACACCAGGCCGTGGTCGATTATTTCACAAAGCCGCTTTCCGTTGATGCTGTTAAAACGCTGTGTGAGGAAAACAAAAACATCTGCGAATAATGCGAACCGCTTCAAAGGAACATGATGTCCGACAAAGAAAAACTTGAAAAACTCGAAAAAGAATTTGAGGAATTTCTCTACATCATATCCCATGATTTTGCAGCGCCTATTCGCCACATAAAAGGTTTTGTCTCGATCATTCAGCACGATGGCAAGGACCAGCTTGACCCGCAGTTGAGCAATTATCTGAACAACATTTCAAAAAGCGGCGATCATTTGGACGCTATGCTGCAGGGCCTTTTGACTTTATCAAGGATCAATACCCGCCCGGGTGAAAAGGTGGAAACATCACTAAAAGGTTTGTTCGAGGCGGCTTGGGAGCGCGAATTGCGCGACATCCGACCAGATGATGCAAGGCTTAGTATCGCTGAACTTCCAGTATTTGTTGGTGATGAAAATCGCTTACTTCACGCTTTTCAGGCAATTTTGGAAAACTGTATCTTATACCGTAAACTTGATCTCGCGCTTGAAATTGACATTTCTTACAAAGATCATGATCAAATGCATATTGTTTCGATCAAGGACAACGGCTCTGGCGTAAACATTCCGAGCGTCGAGCGCGTGTTACGACCATTTTATCGGGCAGTCCCCTCATCAGCACAACCAGGTCTCGGTATGGGTCTTGCGATAGCCAAGAAGATCATTAAGCACCATGGCGGTCAGATTAAGGTCGCGAATTTGGAAAAAAGCGGTACAGAAGTCACCATCTATTTACCTGTCGATAGCCCAGATCAAAAGCTTGCGTCATAAGGGGTTTACCTCTTGATTAATAACTAGGATCAGCCTATCTCAAAGCAAACAATTTGGGACCTTTGACATCAAAATGGCAGATACAAAATCCTTCCGCGCAAAACTGTATGATATTACTGAAAGCGAATTATTCGGACGCTCAATTCTCGTTCTTATTGTGATCAACGCGATCATATTAGGCATGGAAACAAGCGATGCCATCATGAATTCGATTGGCCCGTTTCTCCACTTTTTAGATCGTCTGATTTTGGCTGTTTTCGTCATCGAAGTTGTTCTCAGACTCATCGCGGATTTTAAAGGGTTTTGGCGAAATCCGTGGCGCATTTTTGATTTCGTTATTGTGACCATCTCGCTTATCCCGGCCACTGGTGCACTCTCAGCCATGCGGGCGTTCCGTATATTGCGGATTCTGCGTCTTGTTAGCCAAGTGAGGGCCATGCGCCGAGTTGTCACCGGGCTGTTATCGGCGCTTCCGGGTATGGGGTCTATCGTTCTGTTGTTAGGACTGATCTTTTACGTCTACGCTGTCATCTCAACCAAGATCTTTAAAGAGGCATTTCCTGAATGGTTTGGCTCAATTGGTGAAAGCTCCTACACCCTATTCCAGATCATGACACTTGAAAGCTGGTCTATGGGTATTGTGCGCCCTGTTATGGAGGAGTTTCCGCTTTCTTGGATGTTATTTGTGCCCTTCATTATCATGACAGCATTTACAGTTTTGAACTTGTTCATCGGTGTGATTGTGGATGCTATGCAACAGGAACACGAAGCTGAAGCACGTGCAGAACGCGAGACCATGATGAGTGAAAACGAACAGATGTTGATTGAAATCCGAGCTATGCGCAAAGATCTTCAAGAACTTAAGGCACAGTTGAAATAATCATCATATTTTATTTCCAATTTATTGCATTGTAAATTTGTTGCGATGTTGCGAGGCTTTGCGGTAACATCAGGGTGCGTATGAGATTCGTATTAATCTCAATTTCAATGATGTTGCGCGTTGTTTCGATTTTACAAAATTTGCAGGGAAATATCTTTGTATCTTCGAATGTTGGGCGCGTTGTAAAGGAAAATACCATGCCAATGGATGCAGGCGATATTGAAAAATTGATCAAACAGGCTTTGCCTGATGCAACTGTGACCATTCGCGATCTTGCCGGTGATGGGGATCACTATGCAGCAGAAGTCGTGTCTGAGAGCTTTCGAGGGAAGACACGCGTGGCGCAACACAAAATGGTTTATGATGCGCTGCAAGGGAATATGGGCGGTGTATTGCATGCACTCGCTTTGCAGACGAGCGTGCCTGAATAGGTCATGAATGGGACATAACCTAACTTAATAAGAGCCAAAACGGCCATATAATTTCGGCAACACGCTCAAACGGGAACGCCTCTTTTAGAGGCAAAGAAGAGTGGGAATATGGTCGAATACCGAATGAGATTTCGGTCGATAGCGTGTGCGGCCGCGCTATTGGCATCAGGGGCAAGTGCCGCACTTTCACATAGCAATCAACCAAAACTCGTTGCACCGTTGGACAAAGGTGACAATTACAATGTTGACGAGATGCTGGCAAAAGAGTCTCAGCTCACAGTCAATAATGCGTTTTTCTTTGTGAAGGTGGACAGTCCTGATGGACAATCCAAAACTATTATATCCAATAATGTGCCCTTTATCCCGGATCATGTATGTTATGGGTGGATTGTGCATTTGGCGGGTGAGGATCGTCTGGTGAAATTCACGGAGATTTACACCTCTTCGTCAGCACCTGAATTTTGGTCAGGTGAAGACGATCCATATGGCGCACAGGAAACCTCTGCTGATCGCAAATCCACACGCACTGAAAAATTCATCACCACCTATAAGGGCTGGATTGAAAATTCATGGTGTGTCGATAAGGGCGACCCATTAGGTGCCCACAAGATGGAAGTGCATGTGGATGGTCATCACGTTAAAACCTTTGATTTTCAGATGGTGAAAAAAGAAGTGTTTCAAGCGATGGAACTGCAGTAATTGCGACTTGCAGATGAGCTTTAGCTTTAAGCTCCTTGCTAAGGAAAATCCGCTCTATTTGACCTAAATCAACGTCAAATAGCCCATTTTCTGCCAAAATAACTCCAAATTTGAACAAAATGAGGAGATTATTATGTTATTTGACGCATTAACGCCTCCATCGCTTACCTTGCGTATTGGCATAGGAAAACTGATCGGCTTCATCATAGGTGCATTGGGATTTGTCTTTCTTCCATATATAGCACCCGAAAGCTCAATGATGCTGCGACTTGGATTACTGTTATGGTACACAACACTCGGTGCAATTATCGGTGTATTTGGCGTTTATACCCATCATCCCGTTCTAGATATGCCCTTGCCCTGGTGGATCAGAGCGCCATTAATTGGCAGCTGGATGAATTTCGTATTGGTGTTATTTGCCTATGATCAGTTTGCTTATCTCATGCAGGCGGTGACGGTTTGGGGAGCCACGTTAGGCATGGGAACTTTGACATCTCCATTTTGGTTCATTGGAGAAGGTGCATTAATTGGATTGCTCATGGGTTGGGGTTGTACCCAACTGGCTGGCGAAGGCCGTGAGCTCATGCATGAAACAAGTCTTTAACGCCATAGAATAAGGAATTTCTGATATATGTGAATAACTTGGGCGTATATTTGGTTTGTATGCACTTACATAACTTCTAGTACCCTATTTCTTATATTTTCTTTGACTTTAACGGTATCTCTGGCAGTGTGTCTTTCATGAACTTATGATTCGATGTGAGTTCATATTGCGGGAAATTCAAACGGGGCATTTGGTTTGGGTTAATTTGGGCATGAATTTTAATCGGCTGAGCGTGAAAGAACTTGGGCTGCTAGATAGGATGGACGAAGTCTCGTTCACCCATCTGACGGAGCTTGCCTCGAGTATTTTGGGCGTTCCTGTTTCATTGGTATCTATTATCGATAAACCCAATGATCGACAGTTTTTTAAGAGCATTCACGGATTAACAGACCCATGGCTATCTCGCGGCGAAACACCGCTTAGTCACTCCTTTTGTCAACATGTAGCTCATGATGATGCGCCGCTCGTTATCGAAAATGCACCAGAACATGGTCGCGTCAAAGATAATTTGGCCATTCCAGACTTGGGTGTTATTGCCTATTTGGGTGTACCAATTCATGATCCACAAGGTCATGCAATCGGCGCGTTATGTGCCATCGACTCCAAACCCAAAAAATGGAATGAAGCAGACCTTGCGACCCTTACGAAACTGGGATTGTGTGTTGATGATGCAATCCGTTTGCGTGCGTCTTTAAAAACAAGTGAAGAGATCCGTGAAGAACAGGCAGATTTCACTTATGCGATGTCTCATGACATCAAAGCACCCATTTTCACGCTCAAGACGCTTCTAAATGAGCTCGGCCCCCTCTTTGAAGAAAATAATTCTGAAGATCACGCGATGTTTTTGGATAAGGCGTTGCAAGCAACTGATCGTATGGAGCAAAAAACCACTGATATACTAAGATATGCCTATATGGGGCGCGAGCGCGATGAGGTAGAAGACGTCGATCTCAATGCGATCGTATCTGAGGTCATGGATGATTTGGGCGGATTTATCCAAAACAGTGGTGCGAAGATCACGGTCGGCAATTTACCGACCATTGTGGCAAACGGATATTATATGCGGGTCTTGTTTCAAAATCTTTTGTCCAATGCGTTGAAATTTCAACCACCGGGGCAAACGCCTGAAATTTCCATATATGCCGACTGCGACGTATTTGAAAATATTATTCATGTCGAAGACAATGGAATTGGCGTGGATGAGAAATATCAAAATCAGATTTTTAAGCTATTTGGTCGCTTACACACACAACAGGATTTCCCGGGAACCGGCCTTGGCTTAGCACTCAGTGCAAAAATTGTCAGCTATATGAATGGTGAAATCTCGATTCAGTCCAAAACTGGCAAAGGTACGACCTTCTCAATCGTCCTGCCAAAGCAAGAATTAGATACAGCTATTCAATGTTAGAGACCGTTCTACTCATCGATGATGATGAAACCGATCACTTTTTTTTCAAACGTTTGGTGCACAAAACCAATCTGATCAAAGACGTTATTTGTTTCCACTATGCGGATGAGGCCTTGCAATTTTTACAATCTCGCGAACGGCCGAAGATCGATGTTATATTTTTAGACATCAATATGCCGCGCATGAACGGCTTTGAATTCTTAGAAGAAGCAAAGAGCGAATTGCCTTCCAGCTTCAATGATAGTGTGAACGTTGTCATGCTTACATCGTCAATTGCCCCGCAAGATAAATCACGGGCTGCTGAATTTGACGTCATCAAAGCCTATGCCAATAAGCCGCTAGATGCTGATGGGTTGAACGATATCGTTAAGCAAATCGCCTGATAAACAGATTTTCGTCAATAAAAAAAGCCACTCTCAAAAGAGTGGCTTTCTCGCATTATGGTTCCGGAAGAGGTCTCGTCGATATTTGATTATCTAAAGGATCAAATCAAACAAGCATCCGGTTCAAAGGTGTATTTATGAAGACTGCTCCACAAAGCTACCGTTAAACAAAGACCCAACCTCACCAGTTAAAATGCTCGACATTGGACCACCTCCTTTCAATACGTTAAAGATGGGTTGAGTGTGAACGAGAAAAACGATTCTGACAATCGTTTTATTTAAAAAAAGATTTTCTGTATTTTTTCGGTTTTTAACAAAGGTCTTATGACCACGATAAAATTCACACGCATGATACAAACATGCCAAATTTTGCGACTTGAAAACTCAAATTAAAAAGCTCATATATAGCGAAATACAATTACCCCCTAAAGGATAGCATAATGGCTGGCATTGCAGACCTAATTGATAATGAAGTGAAAACAAATGATGTTGTTGTCTTTATGAAAGGCACGCCAGATTTTCCGCAATGCGGTTTTTCGGGCCAAGTGGTTCAGATCATGAACTATCTCGGCGTTCCTTATAAAGGCATCAATGTGTTGGCTGACGATGAACTTCGTCAGGGCATTAAAGATTATTCAAATTGGCCGACAATCCCACAGCTTTATGTCAAAGGCGAATTCTTAGGCGGGTGCGATATCGTGCGCGAGATGTTCCAAAGCCAAGAACTTCAAGAACATCTTGAAGCCAACGGGCTTGAGCTAAACATCGCAGCAGGTTAAGCTGTTACAAATTCAGGTTAAACACCTGCAATTATGATTCTGAAGAGGCGCTTAAGTGCCTCTTTTTATTTTGGAATCTCGCATTTTGGGAAGCCTGACATGTCTATAGATACGACTGAAAATCAAAAGCCATTTGAACTCAGCGGGGCAAAGCGCGCAGGTTTTTCTGAGCTGGCTTTTACCGTATTTATCGCAGCCACAGTGTCAATTATCGCATTTTCAGTGGATATCATGCTGCCAGCACTTTTGGATATTGGTAGTGAATATCAGCTGACTGATCCCAATGACGCGCAGTTGGTCATTGTCGCCTTTATCTTTTCGCTTGGGGTTTCGCAATTATTCTTTGGACCGCTGACAGATGCGTTTGGCCGCCGGCTCATTCTCACGCTGGCGTTGCTCTCTTTTGCGCTCACATCATTAGCTGCGCTTTTTGCACCCAACTTCGCAACGCTTTTAATTTTGCGCGCGCTTTCAGGCGCCTCTGCAGGCGCGGCTCGAACAGCTTCGCAAGCAATTGTGCGAGATTGCTATTCCGGCAATGACATGGCGCGTGTGATGAGCAATGTTATGGCCGTCTTTATGATCGCGCCTTTGATAGCGCCGGCCATTGGTCAATACATAATCTATCTCGCAAATTGGCATTGGATCTTTTTGTTTTTAGGTGCTGGAGGTTCGCTCACATGTCTGGTTGCTTTTGTTCGATTGAAAGAAACCCAAGACCCCAGCGAACGTATGGCGCTTTCCATTTCCCATGTCGTCGATGCTTTTCTTGAAAGTTTAAGATATCGCCGTCCCGTCGGCTACTGCATCGTCGCGATTGCCTTTTCAGGCGCGCTCTTTACCTATGTGGTCACGATCGCTCAAGTGTTTGGCGAATTGTACGAAATGGGCGACAACTTCATCTATGCCTTTATGATTGCAGCGGCCGCAATGGCTTTCAGCAGCATCGTCAATGGTCGTTTGGTGAAAAAGACCCCGCTACGAGTGATCGTGCATATCTCGATTTTGGCATTTTTGATTGTGACATCGATATTCTTCTTTGCTGCTAATTTCGCAAGCGTTCCATTTGCGCTCATGTTGTTTGTCACCATCATGACCATGGGGCTTTTTGGATTTGTTGTTGCCAACACAACGGCCATTGCGCTTGAACCTTTGGGTCATATTGCTGGCACGGCCTCATCGGTCCTCAACACAATGTCGGTTAGTTTCGGCGCGCTCATTGGCGGTGTATTGGGCCAGCTTTATGATGGCACCATTATTCCCATGGCCAATGGCTATTTGATTTTGGGCGTGGTGAGCCTGATTGCAGCGTTATGGGCTGAACGTTGGTCTCTTACGCTAAAGTCTTAGCGGATTTAACGCCACAATTCGTAACGCAGTTCGTCCCACATATCCTTGTTGGGCGCATGGATAAGCCCGCCATCGATGGTCTGCGGACGATATTCACTGCCATCAAAGCGCGCTGAATAACCGCCTGCTTCGCTATGAATGAGCGTTCCACCCAAATGATCCCACGGCATCATCTTGCTATAGAGAAGAAAATGCGCTTTTGCGGTGGCTAGAATACGATAATCATGCGCTGCACAACGATAGCCAAAGAAGTTGAGGCTTCGCGCTTGATTAGACAAGAGCCTGACGCGCATATCATGATCCAACCCAGTCCAAGAGATCGAACCTGTTGCCTGATCAAAGCTTACCGGTTCTGACACCTGTAAACGGATTTCCTTACCATCGGCCTGGCGATAAAACCCACCCTCGCCTTTGCGGGCGTAAATTGTGTCATTCATCACTGGGTCATGAATGATTGCACCAATGGTCTCGCTGTCTTTGACGATGGCCAGCATCGTGCCGAAGATTGGTGCGCCGCTTGCAAAGTTAAATGTGCCATCAATGGGGTCGATGACGAAGGACATGCCTTCCCATTTGTGGTTTTTTAGAACATTGGCATCTTCGCTGACAGATTCCTCACCAAAAACAACGGCATTTGGAAACTTCGCTTTAAGTTCTTTGGTCAGAAACTTTTCTGCTGCGACATCCGCAATGGTGACAAGATCTGATGCATTGGTTTTTGCCTCAATATCATCGCCGTCTAAACGTCTGAAATGGGGTATGATTTCCTGAAATCCACAAAGCGCAATGAGGGAAATCAGATCATCAAAATCCTGGTCTGTAAGGGTCATTATGTATCTTTCTCGTCAATACCGATATTTGCAAAGTCAAAGAGCTTATTATCAAGCATATGTGACGGTCTGATGTTACCCAGCGCTTTTATCATGCGATCTTTGCGCCCTGGCATTTTAGTCTCAATGTCATTGATCATCTGTTTCATGACATTGCGCTGCAGGCCGTCTTGCGAACCGCATAAATCACAGGGGATGATGGGGAATTCGAGCGCTTGTGCGAACTTCTCTAAATCATCTTCGGCGCAATAGACCAAGGGACGCATCAGCATCACATCCCCCTCATCATTGATCAGCTTAGGTGACATCGACGCCATGCGCGCGCCATGGAAGAAGTTTAAGAAAAATGTTTCCAGCAGATCTTCACGATGATGACCTAAGATCAACGCGTCACATCCCTCTTCGCGTGCCACACGATAAAGATGTCCACGACGCAGACGCGAGCAAAGTGCGCAATATGTTGAATTTTCAGAAATCTTATCGGTCACGACTGAATAAGTGTCCTGATATTCAATGCGATGTGCGATGTTATGTTTGTTCAAAAAATCCGGCAGAATATGCTTTGGAAAATTGGGTTGTCCCTGATCAAGATTACAGGCCAAAAGATCAACATTGAGCAATCCACGCCATTGCAATTCCATCAAGATCGCCAATAGTCCATATGAATCTTTGCCGCCTGAGAGACCCACCAACCAGCGCGGGCGTTTGCCGCTTGCTGTTTCTTCCGCGCTAGGCAGCATCGAAAACTCTTCAAGTGCTTGGCGCGTGTTACGGATCAGACGTTTGCGTAGCTTCTTAAAGCTCAAACTATTTGGCGCTTTGGCAAATAATGATAGCTCGTCTTTGGCCTCAATAGCTTCGTCTTGTTTTGATATTTCTGGGACAATATTCATTTCGAACACATTTCATAAAATCAGAATATGCTGGTTTTAGCGATTACGCGGCGAAATAACAATCAGCAATATCTAAGCTGGATGCTCATCAAAAGAAAAAGCCCCATGCTCAAATGAACACAGGGCTTTGAAAATTCTGAGATCTTTCTGAATAAGAAAGAATTAGCGTGAGTAAAACTCGACCACTAGATTTGGTTCCATGATGACAGGGTAAGGAACATCAGCCAATTGTGGCAAACGAACCAATTTTGCTGTCATTTTGTTGTGATCAACTTCAACATATTCAGGAACATCACGCTCAGCTAGGTCTTTAGCTTCCAAAACGATTGCAAGCTGTTTTGACTTTTCGCGGATTTCAACAACATCACCAGGCTGCAAACGGTATGAAGGAATGTTTGTGCGAACGCCATTGACCAATACGTGGCCGTGGTTGACGAACTGACGTGCAGCAAAGATTGTTGCTACGAATTTAGCGCGGTAAACAAGCGCGTCCAAACGAGATTCCAAAAGACCGATTAGGTTATCTGGTGTATCGCCTTTACGACGAACAGCTTCGTTATAGATTGAGCGGAATTGCTTCTCGCGAATTTCACCGTAATAGCCTTTTAGCTTTTGCTTGGCACGAAGCTGGATACCAAAGTCAGACAATTTGCCTTTGCGGCGCTGACCGTGTTGACCTGGACCATATTCACGACGGTTGACTGGTGACTTAGGACGGCCCCAGATATTTTCGCCCATGCGGCGATCGAGTTTGTATTTAGATGCTTGGCGCTTGCTCATCGCATTTCCTTTCAAAACAAAAACCCCAACACCACCATGGTGAAGGGTAGGAAACGCGCCCTCCTCTGACCTCTATTGAAGTCTGACAGAATGCTCACCTATACGCTTTGGGAACATTCACGGGACACGTAAAACAGCGCGAATGAATGGACATCCGCGCCTGGGATGGCTTCTAGAGGCTAATCTGGTCTAAGTCAACTCGAATTACGCAATAAACCAAACTTAGTCGGCTTTCACTTGATCAGCGATCCATTCGAAAACACGTTTTGGTCCTGATGTCGCTTTCGTGTAATCGCGGCTCATAATGTGGCCAGCATCGCTTTCCACCACATGATCCATCATTTTAACCAGCAAACCATTGTCGACAACCTGGTCAATCAAACCCAGCCAACCCAATGCAATTCCGTGACCGGCCATCGCAGATTGGGTCACCATGTCATAATTATTGAAGCTGACATAATTGTGCTCGCGCTCACCTTTCACACCCAGGGAATTGAACCAACCTTGCCAGGTTTGCCATTGCGCTTGTTCAGGTTTTGAAAGGCTTAGCAATTGATGTTGTAGTAATTCTTCTGGCGTTTTGGCGATACCATGCGTTTCGATATATTTGGGGCTACACACAGGTGTAACGCGTTCTTTTAACAAAAGAATATCGTTTGCCATCATTTTGTTTAACGGTCCAACATGTATGGCGATATCACAATCATCACCATTGACTTCTTGAGGCGATTGCGACGCCAGGATCTGAATTTCGATCTCGTCACCAAGCTCTGATCTTAAATGCGCTAAACGCGGCAGCAACCAGAAAGTCGCGAATGAAAAATCGGCTGAAATACGGACGCGAGGCTTGGACTTCCGCACTTGCAAACGCGAAACAGCTTGTTCCATTTGGGTCATGGATGGGCGAATAACATTAATAAGACGCGCGCCCTCATTGGTCAGAGAAACACCGCGATGTTCGCGTTTAAACAGCACGATTCCGAGTTCTGTCTCAAGCGCTCTAATGCGCTGGGACATCGCGCTTTGGGTTAATCCAAGGCTTTCGGCTGCACCTGTGAAGTTTCCATTTCTTGCAACAAGATCAAAGGCATAAAGGCCAACAAGGTTGTGACTAAGTTTCCTATTAATGGAATTAATGTCAGCCATTAAAATTTACCCTCTACAAATCGATTTAATTATGTAAGACTATTAAAATTCTATTAATTTGGTGATCGGATTTATCCGATATGTCAAGCTAATAGTAGGGTCGCTTTCGGGGGAGGAGCGCAAATACTTACCAAGATTTTGACCAATCTTGGTGTGGAGGGTGTTTGCGATGATATTAGGGGAGAACTTTTTACATGAGTATTAAACCTGCATTGACTGATCTACCGATCAAAACCGCGGACAGCGGTTATTATCAGGGATTTAGTGTCAACGTGACTGTCGTCAGTAAGATCATCATCAGCGTCTTGGTTGTATGGTGTATTGTTTGGCCGACGGAAGCTGGCACAATATTAGGCGAATGGAACACCGCCATTTTGGCGCAATTTGCTGCATGGTACATTTGGGTGGTCACAGCCTTTGTGATTGTTTGTATTGGCCTTTCAATCTGGCCAACAGCCGGCCGGCTAAAACTGGGCACCAAAGATGAAAAGCCTGAATTTTCAAACTTCTCATGGTTCTCCATGATGTTCGGCGCCGGTATTGGTGTTGGCATGTTAACCTGGGCTGTTGCTGAGCCAGTGGCTCACTTTAAAAACAACCCTGCGGTTATTCAGGGCATTACAAACTCGTTAAATGCAGACAATGTCCGCGAAGCATATGTCTGGTCATTCCTACACTGGGGACTAGGCGCATGGGCTTGTTACGCAGTTGCTGGCCTTGCACTGGCATTCTTTAGTTATCGTCGTGGCTTGCCGCTCACAATTCGCTCGTCTTTGACACCTTTGTTCGGCAAGTCTTTGTCAGGCAATCTTGGTCATTTGATTGATATTGTGGCCGTGGTTGCGACCATTTTGGGTGTGGCACAAACACTTGGATTTGGTGTGGAGCAATTCGTTGCGGGTCTGACACGGATCGGCATTGGCGGTCTTGCAATTGAAGACGGTTCAGCAACGACACTTGGTATTATCGTTGCGCTTCTGGTGATCATGGGTGCATCAACACTGTCTGCTATTTCTGGTGTTGGTAAAGGCATCAAATGGCTTTCAAATATCAACATGGTGCTATCGATCTTCCTACTTGGGTTCTTCATCCTTTTCGGTGCAACCTGGTTTGGTGCAACAGCCTTCTTCGTTGGCATCTGGGATTATCTGATCGCGCTGCCATTCCTGAGCGTGAATGTTTACAGCTCTGATGGTGTTGAAGGATCACAAGCCTTCTTGCTCACACAATGGCAAGGTTGGTGGCCGGTATTCTACTGGGCCTGGTGGATCGCATTTGCCCCATTTGTGGGCTTGTTCCTAGCGCGTATTTCACGTGGTCGTTCGATCCGTGAATTCGTTCTTGGCGCGATGATTGTTCCTTCACTTATGTGCTTCATCTGGTTCGCATGGGCTGGTGGTACAGCGATTGATCTTGAGTTGAATGGCACAGCTGGCGGGCTCATTCTCGATGCCGCAAATGGTGACAAAATCTTTGCTATGACTGAGTTTATGTTGGCACCAATTACACAATTCTTGGCATGGAGCATGGCTGTGATCATCGTGATCTTGCTCATGACATTCCTTGTCACATCTGCTGACTCGGCTGTTTTGATCGTTAATACTATCAGTGCAGCGGGTGATGAAGGTCCAAAAGCACGTCCACACATCCTGTTCTGGGGTGCAGCGCTTGCGCTGGTTGTTGGCGGATTGCTGATCTCTGGCGGAACCGGAGCCATTCAAACTGCGATGGTGATTGGAGCACTGCCATTCTCCGTTGTGATGGCGTTGATGTGCGTAGCCTTAGTGAAGGCGATCTACAACGATGGTAGACGTGAAGCTGCTGGTGTTGAGACAGTTGTCGATCCATCAGAACGCGCCATGGACTAAGTCACAGCTAAACGACTAGCACTTTAAGATAAGACCCCGCCTGAATGCATGTTCGGGCGGGGTTTTTCATGCGCGGTTCACGATAGACTAATTAGCTGCTTTTGGTTGCCTGTCTGGCAACAAGATAAACACCTAAAACAGCGAACAAACATCCAGTGACAGCGACAATTCCGAGTGTCTCATTAAACAGAAAATAAGTTTGGATCACCGTAACTGGGGGTACGAGATAGAAATAACTGGCGACCTTTGCCACCTCCCCCTCGCGGATCATGAACATTAAAAGCAATATCGCTCCAACGGATAGGGCGAGAACTGACCAGACCATGGCAGCAACCAGTTCAAATGTCATAATGACCGTGTGATCCTCAAGCCAAAGAGATAGAGGCACCAAAGCAAGCGCCCCACCTAAATATTGGTAAAATGTCCCCGAAACCAAAGGTACATTTTGCGCGTAAAGCTTTTGCAAAATGCCGCTCATCGAGATCCCAATCAGGGACAAAACACAAGCCATCAAACCCAAGGTTGATAATGCACTGCCGTCAATATTATTCGACCCTATCACAACCAGCGAAATGCCAATAAAGCCAAAAGCTAGACCGATCGATTGTAGCAATCGCAGTTTTTGGCTTAGGAAGATGAAACCCAACAATGCTGTTAACGCTGGGTGCAAACCAACAAAGATAGATGAAATTCCCGCAGGCATGCCTAGATGAACGGCAAAGAACACCCCACCCAAATAAACTGAATGTAAAAGGATACCGATGATCATTTGCATGACCGCCTGATTGCGTGTTGGCCATCGCTTTTTCAGCACAAAGATCAGGATAAGAAACGCCAATACTGCCAAGATCATGCGGATGATGAGAAAGTAAAACGGCTCAATATAAGGCAACGCATATTTGGCATTGATAAATCCGGTGCTCCAGATCCAGACGAAAAGAAACGGAACGAATTGGGTCAAACGCGACGACATCGGTCTTATAAACCTTTAAAAGTCTGCGCTTGGTGTTTCAGCGAGCAATAACTGACTATAGGGATCTTTCGGACCTTCAAAGAAGCTGTCGACTTCACCTTTTTCGACCAAAACTCCGTTCTTTAAAACAGCCACTTGATCAGCCATTTGTCGAACCACTGCAAGATTGTGACTGATGAATAGGATCGACAGGCCAAATTGCGCTTGCAGATCTTTCAGCAGGTTGAGGATCTGCGCCTGTATGGATACATCGAGCGCAGATGTTGGCTCATCACAGATCAAAAACTCAGGTCTAGCAACCAGCGCGCGGGCAACCGCTATCCTTTGCCTTTGACCACCGGAGAATTGATGCGGATATTTCAGCATGGCTCGTTGCGGCATTTCAACAAGTTCCAAGATCGACGCAATGATTTTGCGCTGCTCTGCTGCTGATTTTGCCAATCCGAAGAACCTGATCGGCTCACCAATAATATCCTCCACTTTTCGCCGATTATTCAGCGATGAATAAGGATCTTGGAATACCATTTGGATTTTGCGGCGGGTGACATCTTTGCGGGATCTGTTTTTGCCGAATTTGAGCGCTTCGCCCAAGAATTCGATTTTTCCTGCGCTTGGCTTCACCAGTCCCACAATGGATTTGGCTAAGGTCGATTTACCGGAGCCACTTTCACCAATCAAACCCAATACTTGTCCAGCAGGTATTGAGAGTGACACATCATCAAGCGCTTTAAAGCCTTCATCTTTGCCAAAGGAAAACATGTTCTTTTTAAAGTAAGTTACATCCACATTTTGGATATCAAGAACCGGTTTACCATCGGATTCATGTCGCTCGCCGGTGAGCAACCATTCAGATGCGAATTCGCTTGTTGCACCTTCAACTTTCCAAAGCAGTTCTGGCGTTGATAGTTTCACTTCATCATCTAAAATATTCGCAAAGCGATCAAGTTTTTTATCGAGCCGTGGAACAGCCGCCATGAGCGCTTTGGTATATTCATGGCTTGGACGTTGCAAAATAATCCGCGTAGGTCCGACTTCCTGCAAAACACCATTTCGAAGCACAGAAACTCGATCTGTAATCTCAGCTATGACGCCAATATCATGGGTAATCAGAATAAAACCGACGCTGCGCTTTTTGGCCAAATGTTTGATGAGATCCAAAATCTGTTTCTGGATCGCAACATCAAGCGCAGTTGTCGGCTCATCCGCAATAATCAGATCTGGCTCTGTGCATAGTGCAAGCGCGATCACCACCCGTTGGCGCATGCCACCGGAGAACTGATGAGGATATTCCAAAATTCGCGTTTTCGCATCGATAATGCCAGTTTCTTCAAGCAAATCGACAGCTTTGTTAAACGCCTCTTCATAAGATAAATCAGAATGCTGTTTGATTGTTTCAACCAACTGCTCTTCCACTGTAAGAAGCGGGTTAAGCGAAGTTTGCGGATCCTGAAAGATCATCGAGATCTTGGCGCCGCGTAGCTTGTGGTATTGACTTTGGCGTAAATCACGAATGCTTTCGCCATTTAATTCAACATCGCCGGTCGCAATATAACCCGGGCTTGGAATAAGTCCCATAATGGCTTGGCCAATCGTTGATTTACCCGCACCACTTTCGCCCACAAGTCCGTGGATTTCACCTTGCTCAAGGCGCATATCCAAGTTTTTGACCGCCTGAAACGTGCCAAATCGTGTTGGATATTCAACGGTTAAGTCTGTAACCTTTAATAGTGAGGCCATCAGCGTAACCTCGGATTTAGATAGGCGCGGAAAAAGTCACCCAGAATATTGATTGAGATGATCAAAATGATCAGCGCAAATGATGGGAATATCACGATCCACCATTCACCTGAGAAGATGTATTCCGTCCCGATACGGATCAATGTCCCGAGTGAAGGCTGATTTGGCGGGACACCTACGCCCAAAAAGCTCAATGTTGCTTCAAGCAAAATTGCCACCGCTAAATCCACCGTTCCAATCACCAAAAGCGGGCTTAAGATGTTTGGCAATATCACCACCAGCATGATGCGGATTGGATGCAAGCCAATGATCTCGGCCGCCTGCACATATTCCTTATTGCGTTCCACAAAGGTGGATGCGCGTGCGGTTCTGGCAAAGTTCACCCAAAGCGAAAGGCCAATGGCAAGCGACAACACAACAAGAAGCAAATCTTCATGCTGTTCGCGCGGCAATAACCCTCTTGCGATTCCATCGACCAAAAGCGCGGTTAAAATCGCTGGTAAGCTCAACTGCACATCGGCAATACGCATGACAATCGTGTCAAATCGTCCACCTAAATAGCCCGCAGCGACGCCAATGGCAGTGCCAAATATGGCAGCAAATGCAACCGATAAAACACCAATTATTAGTGATAAACGCATGCCATACATGATCGATGACAGGAGATCGCGGCCTTGATCATCCGTTCCAATGATAAATTGCGGATTGCCCCCTTCGGACCAAGCGGGTGGCGTGAAGCTATCCAAGATATCAAATGTCGACAAATCATATGGGTTCGATGGTGCAATCAGCGGCGCTAACAAGGCACTGAGTATAAAAACAATTGCGACCAGCGCGGCGAGCTGTGCCACGCGATTGTTTAAAAACAAATAGATGAATTCGTTTTCGATCTTAATCCGGCGCCAAGCTTCCAACATTAGCCTGCCTCCGGTTGAAGTCGAACACGCGGATCAATCGCGAAATAAAGCATATCGACAATCAAGTTAATGACCACAAATACAAGCGCGATGATCACGAGGTAAACTGCCATAACGGGGATATCGACATAGCGAATACTCTCAAGGAACAACAATCCCATGCCCGGCCATTGGAATACGCTTTCGGTCACAATAGAAAAGGCAATCACGCCACCGAACTGCAAACCAATAATGGTGATCACAGGTACCATCGAATTGCGCAATGCGTGATGGTAATGAATGCTGCGATAGTTGATCCCACGTGCCACAGCGAACTTGATGAAGTCTGTGTTGAGAACATCCTGCATTTCTGAACGCACCAAACGCATCGTCAATGTAAGCTGATAAATACCCAAAGTGATTGCGGGTAGTATCAACGCTTCTAGACCTTTGAGACTAAAGAAACTTGATTTCCACCACCCTATTTCGGTCACTTCGCCACGTCCGAAAGTGGGCAGCCAACCGAGCTGCACGCCAAATAAGTAAATCAGGAATATACCGATCACAAAGGTCGGTATCGATATACCAATCAAAGTCGTGATCAATATCGTTTGCGATAAGAACCCATCGTTCCTGAGCGCGGTATATATACCCGCAGGGATGCCGACTATCAGTGATATCAATAAGGAAACAATGCCAAGTTCTATAGTGGCCGGGGCGCGCTCAAGCAGCATCTCACCAATCGGTTGGCGCGTGCGATAGGAAAAGCCAAACTCTCCCGTCAGCATATTGGTAATAAATCGACCATATTGCTGAATTACCGGGTCATTGAGCCCCAATTGCCCGCGCAATCGTTCCTGATCCTCAATCGATGTCTCCTGCCCCACCATGACCGCTAAGGGATCCCCCACAAAACGGAACATGGCAAATGCAAGTAGACTGACTGTCAGCATTACAAATATGGATTGTATAAGTCTACGAGAGACATAAGCAAACATAATTCACCCCTTCGAGCTCACTACCCTGACATTGCTTGAATGCGATTACCAGACTAATTTTTATTCCTTCAACAAAACTTAGATTGAAACTTCAAATCGTGAACTCACATCGGGTTTATTATCAGATTTACCGTTGGACAACTCAAATTATAATTCCTAAGCTGGGGTCTGAACTATTGTGCGAAAACAAGATTGGGAGAACACAATGACAATTAAAAAACGAACCGCACGCTCCTTGTTAGCATTCAGCATCATCGCTGGTGTCGCGTTAGGTGTGGGCTTAACTTCAGCATCTGCGGAAACATTTAAATGGGCAGGTTCCACCGATCCACAAACAATGGACCCGCATGCTGTTAACTCTGCACCAGTTTTGGGTTTCTTGAACAATGTCTATGAAGGCCTTGTTCGCAGGAACAAATCCATGCGCATTGAGCCTGCACTGGCTGAAAGCTGGGAAGCTCTAGGTGGTGATGGCTGGCGCTTTAAACTACGCCAAGGTGTCACATATCATGATGGTTCGGCCTTTACAGCGGAGGATGTTTTATTTTCTTATGAGCGCGCAAGCTCCGAAGAAGCTGACGTTCGCTCATGGTTTGCACCTGTTTCTGAGGTGATTGTGCAAGATGATTATACCATCGACTTCATGACCAAAGCGCCGAACCCGCTTTTCCCTGATTCGATCGCTAACTTCATGATCATGGATAAAACCTGGACAGAAGCCAATGATGCTGCGCGTCCATCGAAAGAAGCGGAAAACTTTGCCACACGCAATGTGAACGGTACTGGTGCCTTCATGCTCGCTTCTCGTGATCCTGGCGTAAAAACCACGCTCAAGCCATTTGCAAATTGGTGGGATGACGTGGAAAGCAACATCACCGAGGCGATCTTCACTCCAATCGGTGAATCATCAACCGGCATGGCAGCATTATTGTCTGGTGAGATTGATTTCATCGCCCCTATCCCGCTTCAAAATGTGCCGCAAATGAAAGGTCGTGATGGCTTTACTGTGCATGAGGGCGTGGAAGCACGTGTGATCATGTTCGGTTTCGGACATGAAGCAGATGCGTTGAAATATTCTGATGAAACCAAAGACAAAAATCCATTCCAGGATGTGCGTGTTCGTCAGGCGATTTATCAGGCAATTGACGTTGGTGCGTTGACAAGCAAAGTGATGCGCGGCACGGCTGAACCTGTATCTCAACTGGTTTCAAAAGAGATGCGCGCCTATTCAACAGGCCTTGCAGATCGCTTGCCATTTGATCCAGAAGCCTCAAAAGCGCTTCTTGCAGAAGCTGGCTATCCAGATGGCTTCTCCTTCGGTCTGATGTGCCCGAATGATCGCTATATCAATGACGAGGCGATTTGCCGTGCTGCTGCTTCAATGCTCGCGAAGATCGGTGTTGATGCGAAACTGTCAACCATGCCAGTTCGCGCCTACTGGCCTGAGCTTCGCGCCGATAATTTCGACATGTACCTACTTGGCTGGTCACCAGGCACATTTGATGCTGAGCACCCAATTCGCTTCTTGGCTTCAACGCCAAATTCTGAGAAAAAACTGGGTTCATGGAACTTTGGTGGGTACTCAAATGCCCGTGTAGATGAATTGCTTCCAATGATCCAAACGGAAGTTGATGACACCAAACGTCAGGCGCTTGTGGATGAAGCGCATAAGCTAATCCAAGACGAAGTGGCTTATGTTCCAATGTATGTTCAGCCATTGATCTGGGCGACTAAGGACAATATTTCTCTGACACAAAGAACGGATAACTTCTTTATCCTGCGCTGGGTAACAGTGAACTAAGCTTTGTTATGAAATACAGAAAGAGGCCTGTCAGATTGACGGGCCTTTTTTTGTAGACGATGCAGACTCAATTTAGTTTGGTCAGAGTTTTCGGGTTGAGCCTGAAACCTTGATGGCGCTGCCGGCTTCATCTGAGAATTCTGCTTTCAAGACAGAACGCTGCTTCATGTCTTCCCCCTGGATGATCTTTATGCGATTTTCGTGCGGCCAGTCGATGTCGCGCAAATAACCAGAAAAAGCAGCCGCTGCGGCGCCGGTTGCAGGATCTTCAAGCACGCCACCAGACGCGAATGCATTGCGCACATCAAACAACTGGTCTTCATTGATATAAACCAACATGATGGTGACGATATCATTCTTGCGCATAAATTCACGACCTTCATCTAGATCATACGTCATGCGCTTTAAATCATGACGATCTCTCAGGCACAGCACAAAATGATCAGCACCTGCATGAATTCTTGCAGGCAAAATACGAGAATCAAGCTGCGAACGGCTCAATCCAAAAAGGTCCAATATCGGACTGATCTGCGCATTAGTTAGCTCTTTACTTCTGGTCGGGGGAGAATAGAGCGACGCGTTAAACTGACCACGTGCACTATAGCCATCGACAGAAATATCAGCATGGTTGAGAACAAGTTCAAAACGACCTTCTCCATGCATCTCCGCGAGGGTTGCACCTAAGGCAATTGTCGCATGACCACAAAATGGAACTTCCGTTTCAGGCGAGAAATACCGCGTTCGCCATTTACCTTTGGCATTTTTGACAGAAAATACTGTTTCTGAATAACCAAGTTCAGCAGCAAGTTTTTGCATTTTGATCGGGTCGGGCATCTCATCGGATATAACAACGCCGGCTGGGTTTCCTCCCGATTTGCCATCCGAAAAAGCAGCAATCCGCCGAACATCCATTTTGCAATCCAACCTCTAAATAACACCCACAAATATCAAATAATGAGACCATTAATCCCATAATCTGCGGAATAACATATATAGCATTCCGATATCAGCTGCAATGTGCGGACCTCACCGAATTTAGCCATTTTCCGGCGCGCCACTTGTGGCAATAAAAATCCTATTTGTCAAATACTTACGGCAATTTCACAGCTAAGGATTTAGTAAATCACTACCTATGCGATGACCCTTCCAGAGTGTTTTCAACCATATCTTTTATCGCCATCGCAAATCAAAAATTGTAACCCGTTTTTAATGCAAATTAGAATGTAAGCAATTGATTACATTTTGTTTCAATAGAGGCGATTTGGATGATGAATATTAGTTTCTTAAACCACGTTTATCGCTCTCAGTTTGAAAATCAATAAGGGCATCCGAAAACTTAGAAATTCCCCATTCCAAAACCTGATCTGTTCCATGGCGGTCATTGAAGTCCGACACAAGAAGTGGCTCACTTGATTTGGTATCCGCCATACTTTGGATAAATACATCCGCATCGGCTCCTGTCAGAAAACAGTCGCCGCGTTCCAAACACTCGTTTGGATTAAAATCCCAGACAATATTTTCGCCATCTTGGACCATCAGTGATGCGCCGTTAAAGGTCGTGCCAGGTTCAATACCAAATTCAACCTTATATCCCTGCCCCTGCGGCTCGATGAACACATATTGCGCCGCAAATTTCGGTTCTGGGCTAAACACATCGACATAGCGAATATAACAACGCTCGACCTTCTTGCCTTTGCGAATGGCTTCGTCGCAAATGGTATCCCACAAGCCAAAGGGTTTATAATGGATGACCACCCAATCACCAGGCGTGTCATTACCGTCGGCATCTGTAGCATAAGCCGTGTGCATTGGAGCTAACCATATAACTGATAAGAGGCTGGTGATTGTTACAAGCTTTTTCATTGGAATATCCCTTTTGTGCGACCGATATTTTTTTATCAGATCCACAAATCACGCGGGGGTCATATCCATTCACATTTTCGGCATTGGCGTGGCGACACTTTTATTCATCAGATAATCAAATGTATTGATCAATTTTTTACACTCGTCGCAGGCCTTGATCAGTGCTAAGTCCTCTTCATGGCTATTGTTGATATCTTTATTCTGATCATTGTGACCGTTATCTGGGGCTTGAACTTTGCCATTTCCAAGCTCGGAATGGATCAATTGCCACCGCTTATGCTGTCAGCCATGCGATTTTCAGTTGTTGCATTGGCCGTCATATTTATCCCGCGCCCAAAAATAGACTGGCGAATAATAGCGGGCATTGCGCTGTTTATCGGGATAATCAAGTTCTCTTTGCTGTTTGTCGCGCTGGATATTGGTTTTGGTGCAGGTTTGTCTTCCGTTGTGGTCCAGGGGCAAGTGTTCTTCACAATCATCCTCGCATTCTTCTTCTTTAGCGAGCGGATCGATAAATTCCAGGCAATTGGGCTTTTTGTCGGGTTTACCGGTCTTGCCATTATGGGGTTTGATGAAGGGGGCAGCTTTAATCTGCTGGGGTTCTTCCTTGTGATCATCAGCGCGATATGTTGGGCAAGTGCAAATATGTTGTTTCGTCAAACCGGCAATGTGCCAGCCGTCTCGGTGATTGTCTGGGCAAGTTTATATGCCTCACTACCAATTTGGCTGATCTCGCTTTTTTTCGAAGGACCTACCCGTATCATTGATGCTTTTGCCAATATCGGACTATTGGGTGTGTCCGTTGTCCTTTATGTGTCGCTACTATCAACACTATTTTGCTATTCCTTCTGGGGCAAAATGCTGTCGAAATATAAAGCTGCAGATGTGACACCATTTGCCTTGCTCATCCCGGTTTCCGGGCTGCTAGGCGGAATTATATTGCTCGAAGAAAAGATCAGTCTTTTGGCACAAATTGGTATTGCGACCATTATGGCAGGTCTCACGATCACCATCATTGGCGGTCGCATCGCCAAACGCCGGAAAATAGCGCTGAGCAATCAGGTGTAACCGGCATTCTGGTATCTGCGTTGAAGCTCTTATATAAATGGCTTTCAATTGCCGATAAATAACACGCTTTTCCCTTGACCCACATGCGATTCACCCCTATAAGCCGCGACATAGATGTGGTCGTTTTTCGACCGCATTTGTTTTTGTGCAGTTTAAATCGGCCACAGAGCTCGAAAATTTCACAAATTAAAGCAACAAGAAATGTCCACATGGAGCAGAGCGTTTAAGAATTCTGCCCGGGATTGGATCGAACATAGAAAGATAATTTCATGAAAACCTTTACGCAGAAACCTGCTGAGGTGGAAAAGAAGTGGATCATTATCGATGCTGAAGGCCTCGTTGTTGGTCGTCTAGCTTCATTGGTTGCCATGCGTTTGCGCGGTAAGCACAAAGCCACTTTCACTCCACATGTTGACGATGGCGACAACGTTATCATCATCAATGCCGAAAAAGTCGTTTTGACAGGCAAAAAATACACTGAGAAAAAATATTACTGGCACACAGGCTATCCTGGTGGCATCAAAGAGCGCACAGCACGTGCGATCATTGAAGGCCGTTTCCCAGAGCGTGTTGTTGAAAAAGCGATCGAGCGTATGATCCCACGTGGTCCGCTTGGCCGTCGCCAAATGAAAAACTTGCGCGTTTATGCCGGTGCTGAGCATCCGCATGAAGCACAATCTCCAGAAGTTCTAGACGTTGCAGCTATGAACTCTAAAAACAAAAGGAGCGCCTAATCATGGCTGAGCTAGAATCCTTAGCTGAACTTGGTGAAGCAACTGCAGAAGCAGTCGAAGCGGCTCCAGTATATGTTCAAAAACTAGACGACCAAGGTCGTGCATATGCAACAGGTAAGCGTAAAGACGCGATTGCGCGTGTTTGGATCAAACCAGGCACAGGTAAAATCACTGTTGTTGGCGCACCGTCTAAAAGCTCTGCTCGTAAAGACAAAGCTGAAGACAAGAAGGTTGTAAACTCAAGCACTGAGCGTGATTACACTGAGTATTTCTCACGTCCTGTTCTTCAAATGGTTGTTCTTCAGCCACTTGTTGCTGCAGATCGTACGACACAATACGATGTTGTGGTGACATGTTCTGGTGGTGGTCTTTCAGGTCAAGCTGGTGCTGTTCGTCACGGCATCTCAAAAGCTTTGACAAACTACGAACCAGCTTTGCGCCCTGTGCTCAAAAAAGGTGGCTTCCTCACACGCGATTCTCGTGTTGTTGAGCGTAAGAAATACGGTAAAGCGAAGGCCCGTCGTAGCTTCCAGTTCTCAAAACGTTAAGTTTCAGAACTTACAAGTTTTCAAAGAGGCCGGACATCGTTCCGGCCTTTTTTGTTTTTAATTGTGACAAGTCAGCTAAGCTGATAATACCAATCATATGATTATACATTGATAATCAATTACCGAACGAGACAATAATGAAATTCAGAGATTACGTTAGCCAACTGCTGCTAAAGCGCGGTCTTTCTCTCGTCAAAATGACTGAGACGGAGAAGCTGGAGAATTTTATTGCAAAAAATCGACCTCGTTCTGTTGGGAAGCCGCTCATTCGAGTTGGCGGAAGTTCCGACGGCGGATATCTCATTCCCGATGATTTAGAGGGTATCACAACCTGTTTCTCCCCTGGGGTTGAACAAGTTTCTGATTTGGAAAACTCACTTGCCCAACAATATGGAATTCAAAGCTTTATGGCGGATTACTCCGTCGATGGGCCAGCTCTTGAAAACGATAAATTTCACTTTACGAAAAAGTTTTTGGGCACGGAAAATAACGATCAATATATGCGCCTTGAAGATTGGGTGACCGCCAATGCTCCGGCCGGTGATAATGATATGTTGCTGCAAATGGATATCGAAAATTCCGAATACCCGGTCATAATCGATACGCCATCTCATATATTGGATCGGTTCCGCATTATCTTGGTTGAATTTCACTCAATGGAAAGCTTGTTTGATAGAGGCGCATTTCCCCTGTTTGAAGCGATTTTTGACAAACTGGGATCAAATTTCACAGTTGCGCATATTCACCCCAATAATTGGGAACCAATTTGGGAGCATGGATCAATAGGAATTCCAAGTGTGATGGAATTTACGTTTTTGCGAAATAACCGCGTGAATTTGGATGGGCTACCACTCACCTTCCCTCATGAGCTGGATGTGATCAACAACAAATCCAAACCACCGCGCCACTTACCAAAATGCTGGTGGGCGAATAGTTAGCGAAAATCAGGCTTCTCGAAAAACAGAACATGCAAAATCAATCTCAACCCCTCAATGCTGCTTTATGGATGTTTGGCGCGATCATCTCGTTCTCGCTCATGGCCATTGCTGGGCGTGAGGTTGGCCAGCATCTCGATACGTTCGAGATCATGTTCTACCGATCTTTGATCGGTATCGCGATAGTATTATCCATTGCAAAAATCGCCGGCACGTTAGGTGAGATTAACACACGGCAATTTGGCCTGCAGACCGTTCGAAATCTTTCCCACTTTGCTGGTCAAAATCTATGGTTCTTTGCGTTGACCACGGTGCCGTTGTCTCAGCTCTTTGCTTTTGAGTTCTCAACGCCATTATGGGTGGCTGTGCTCGCGCCATTTTTTCTGGCAGAAAAACTCACCCGCATGCGGACATTTTGTGCAGCACTCGGCTTTGTAGGTATCTTGATTGTCGCAAGACCAGACACGACCACATTGTCTCCGCACATTATCGCAGCCGCCTTATGTGCGGTTGGGTTTGCAGGTGCTGCGATTACAACAAAGCTTTTAACCCGTACGCAAACCATCACCTGCATTTTGTTTTGGCTCACCGCCATGCAAGCCGTCTTTGGCTTGATCACTGCAGGTTATGATGGCGATATTCATCTGCCGAATTTAGTCCAATCTTTCTGGTTGGTAATCATCGGATTATGCGGATTAGCAGCACACTTTTGCATTACAAAAGCACTGTCTTTAGCGCCGGCAATTATCGTCACACCATTTGATTTTTTGCGTTTGCCGCTCATATCCATTGTTGCCTATTTCCTCTATCAGGAAGTTTTGGAGTGGCCTGTCGTGGTTGGGGCTATCATCGTGTTTACGGCAAACCTGCTTAATCTTCGAAACGAGATGCGACTAAAGAAAGCTGCTGAAAGCGTATAAACATTTTTCTTACAATATTAAGATAGAAAGTTGATTGCCGATCAAAGGCACTCCATATATACCTCTCAGTTAGATAATGAATGAAGTTGATCAATTTTTGATTCATTATTTCCTGTTAATAAATTGATTTTTAAGAATAAACGGATCCCATCATGGCTGCAAAAATCTTTATCGACGGCGAACATGGCACAACTGGATTACAGATCGTAACGCGTTTATCCGCGCGCGATGACATTGAACTTATGTCAATTGCGCATGAGGATCGCCGAGATCCTGAGGTTCGAAAAGCCATGCTGCGCGATGCTGATATTGCGATTTTGTGCTTGCCTGATGCCGCTGCGCGCGAAGCTGTGGCGCTCGCTGCGGATGCAGGCACGCGCTTTATCGATGCGTCCACTGCGCACCGCACACACCCGGATTGGGTGTTCGGTTATGGCGAACTTAACAAGGACCAAAAAGACAAAATTGCCAATGCACAATTTGTGTCAAATCCTGGTTGCTATTCAACCGGTGCCATTGCACTCATCGCACCTTTAGTGCAAGCGGGCATGTTGCCTGAGGACTATCCAATTACAATCAATGCTGTCTCCGGTTACACAGGTGGCGGCAAACAGATGATTGCGCAAATGGAAGATCCGGATTTGGATGATGCAATTCTATCCAATCATTTTGCCTATGCACTGACGCTCGCGCACAAACATGTGCCAGAGATCATCACCCGCTCTGGTCTCACACGGGAACCGATATTTACACCTAATGTTGGACGTTTTGCACAAGGCATGTTGGTGCATGTGCCACTGCATTTGGATCTGTTAAATGACGCACCGGATTTGGTGGATGTCTACCGCGTTTTGCGTGAACATTATGAAGGTCAGGACATTGTGCAATTGGTGCCGCTGATTGAGAGCCAAGAGATTTCTCGTCTCGATCCAGAACAGCTTGCGGGCCATGATACGATGCGACTTTATGTGTTTGGCACAGAAGGCGATGGCCGCGTTAATCTGACAGCTCAGCTTGATAATTTGGGCAAAGGTGCATCAGGTGCTGCCGTGCAAAATCTCGACCTCATGCTTACGACGGTCTAAATTTTCCGCGATCCATATCGCAGAATTTTGGGCGTTTTCTTTAAGCGATACTAGCTTCAGGGAAACGTCCTTTTTGCATGTTGACCGGCAATGGGTAGCTGCCTTTAAAGGCGCGCCAATGCGCAACGGCAAAGCCTAATACCACAAGTGCAAAACCCTGGTGGATCAAACCCCAACTCATTGGCACTTGCAGCATCAGCGTGATGATCCCAAAGACCGCTTGCAAACTAACCAAAAGGAACAGGACAATTGACCGTCGCGCATGCGTGGTCTGCGCATTTCCTTTAAGACAGGCAATCATGTGCCACAAGGCAAGCCCCCAAAGCGCATAAGCGCCCATTCGATGTATGAACTGCACTGTTTTTGGCGCTTCAAATGCGCTGAGCCACCAAGGGTCCACGACCCACAAATTACTAGGAATGATGGCGCCATCCATGAGTGGCCAAGTGTTATAGGCAAGACCCGCATCTAGCCCGGCAACCAATCCTCCTAGGAAGATTTGAAACAGCACAGCAAACGTCAAAAGCGCTGCAAAAAACCCAGCGGATGCGGTTGGCGCTGTTTCCTTGGTATGGGCTGCCAATCCGCGCATCACCCACACAATGGCGGCAAAGATCACGCAGGCGAGCGTTAAATGCGTTGCTAAGCGGTATTGGCTTACATCTACGCGATCAACAAGCCCGGAGGAGACCATCCACCAGCCTATGAAACCTTGTAGCCCCCCGAGGAACAACAAACCCACGAGAGGAGCGCGTAAGGGTTTTTCAATTCGACCCGCAACGGCAAAAATCAACAATGGCACACCAAATAAGACACCCACACCACGCGCTAGGAACCTATGGGCCCATTCCCACCAATAGATGAACTTAAATTCATCCATCGACATGCCTTTATTGATCAATTGATATTCTGGGATCTGTCGGTAAAGCTCTAATTCTTCTTCCCATTCCTGGGCGCTTAATGGGGGAATAACACCATGGATAGGCTTCCATTCGGTGATGGATAAACCGGAATCTGTTAAACGCGTTGCCCCGCCGACAATCACAAGCGCAAAGATCGCCAACAACACAATGCCTAGCCAAAGGCGCAACACACCGCGATTGCTTTTCGCGGTTTCCTGCATTTCAACGAGCTGTGAATGTTCAATGGCTGTGTCAGACATTTGCGATCCTATGGGTTTGGGCGACCGGTTGATTTAAAGTCAGCGGATGTTTTGCACTTATATATACGAAACACAAGCCGAAAGGACTTGCGGCACGCGGTCGCGGTAAAAAGATCAAACTGATGCTTTCCACGTCGCGTATTTATGTTTACAAGGCATCAGACTTTAGACTGTGTACCTACGCAGAGCTTAAAACAACCAGCCGGAAGGACCACAAATGCCAGTTCGCGTGAAAAAATTCATCGGAATTTTTATCATGATTGTGCTCGTGATTGTTTATGCCATGACAGCGGTCACGGTTGCGACCTATCGTTTGGCTGAATCCCCTTGGTATATTCATATGGCCTATTTCCACGTGACAGGCCTTTTATGGGTATTGCCGGCCATGTGGTTGATCAAGTGGATGGAAACCCCACCCAAATCAAAAACATCAGATACTCAAGATTAAATAGTTCAAATTTTATTTTTTCTGTTCAATCTTCATTTTCCCTACCCTCAAACTTAGACGTCCAAACACGCCTAAAATCACCATTTGTTTAACTTTTTCGCCGATCTTGAGTTCAAATTGATTAATTTTATAGCGTGATCGGTCGAAAAATGGCGAATTTGGCATTAAATCGTAATACTTCTGGGGCAGTCTTATCACCTTATCATCCGGGCAATATTGTCAGATATCGGAAGCTACAGGATCAGATGGACAAGCAGAAAACCCTTGGCAAAAATCGTTATGCTGCGGTTCAGGATATTGATGATCTTGAGGCTGATTGGCGCCGAATAGAAGCCGAATTGCATGTATCTGTGCATCAAAGTTTCAGCTGGGTTCGCGCCTGGGTCCGCAACAAAAAAGTCAACCCGCTCTTCATCGTCGGCTATGTCGGTGGCAAAATTGAATTTATCCTGCCGCTGGAAATCTCAAAGAAATTTGGTGTCACGACTGCACATTTGATCGCTACAGAGCAAAGCAATTTGAACTTTGCGCTGTGTTCTACTTTGTTTTTATCAACATGCGGAATGGACTTTGTTGATCATCTGCAGAAGGAAATTAAATCCGTTGCACCGTTCATTGATGTGATTGTGCTTGATCGCATGCGCATGCAGCTCAAAGACAAGCGCAATCCATTTGAAAGCATTTTGACCACCAAAAACCAAAATGCATCGTTTCAATTGCCGCTATTGGATAATTTTGACGACACGTTAGCTCAGTTAAACCGCAAACGTCGCCGCAAGAAATTCCGCAACACAGAAAAACGCATCAACGCGGTGGGTGGCTATACTTATACAATTGCGAATTCGCTAGCAGAAAACGAGAAGATTCTAACAGAATTCTTCAGGCAAAAATCTAAGCGTTTGAAAAGTCAGGGCCTGCCAAATGTCTTTGAAGACAATGAGCTTATGGAATTTTTTAAAGAGGTTTGTTCTTTAGAAAATCAAGAAATTGGTTCGATGGAACTTCATGCGATTGTTCTAAAAGGCGAGACATATGATGGTCAGATCCTTGCTATTTCTGCCATAACGCCCAAACGAGACCATGCAATTTGCCAATTCAGTTCGTTTAACGAAGAGATCAATGCAGAGTTAGATTGTAGCCCAGGTGAATTTTTATTCTACCTCGCAATTCAAAACTTCAATCAACGCGAATTTCGAAAATTCGATTTTGGTATCGGCGATCAACCTTATAAGCGTTCTTGGTGCACGGAATGCGACGAACATTTTGATGGCACAATCTCCTTCACTTTGTTCGGTCAGGCCTATGCATATTTACATCGCAAAAAAACTGATCTTAAGCGCCATATCAAGTCTTCACAACGTCTGCATAAAATTGCCGCCAAGATGAGATCTTTACGCGCATAAAAATGCCGGGTTAAAACTTAACCCGACTTTCCTTCAAAAACTGTACACTTGAGCTAAGCGACTGAGCTTTCATCATGCGGATCATGATGAAACGGCTCAATCGAACCCTGATTTAGATCCATTGTGATGACTTCCGGGAAACCATAATCTATGAATTCCTGCTGGAACTCATAAAGATCTTGCTCATCCAAATGCTTCACTGAAATGATATATTCTGGTGTACGCTCACCAATCAAACGCATTGCGCTTTCAACTGATGATGGTCCACATTCAACAACAACAGTGTCATAGCTTTGACCTAATGCCTCAACAATCATTGGAATCCGATCGACAGCTCGCATGGCCCGCTGGATATTACCATTGCCGCGCGCCATAACATGCGCGTTTGACCGACGGTCTGGATGCAGCGTATCGGCAATTGTGGTTTCACCGCACAATAAATTGGTGATACCAGTGATGCGCGTTGTCCCAATCGTAACGCCTGATGGACCACCATTTAATGTGAGATCGAGCAGAACCGGTCGCAGACCAAGATCACTTAATTTGCGCGCCAACATGACAGAACCAGCAACGGCTGTATCACCTTCGGGCGATAGACAAACAACAAACTTCGTTTTTGCGATTGCGAGTTCTGAAATCACCTGATCAATAGAGTAACCAATCTCTTCAACATCTTGTTGATTGGGTGAATTATCATCACTGATTAAACTTGCCGCAAGCGGAGCATTTTCAGCCAGATTTTGACCGTTCTTAGCATGCACATATTCTGGTGCATCACCGCCGGATGCCGCCATGGCAGCTGCAATTTTGCCATCAACATCCATCGAGGGATCTGAGCGATGTGAAGGGTTTGCCGAGCGCAAGGCGCGTCCACTAAACAATTCTGCAAGCATCACCCAAATGGCGCTGATGATAAATGTTGCAAACATGGCAACGATAATAATAGGAAGTTTTTTCGGGAAATATGCTTCCGTCGGCTCAATCGCACGTGAAATGATGCGTGCATCTGGTGGAACTGCGCTCACATTGGCACGAGACGCAGATTCACGGAAACGAGATAGATATGTTTCAAGCAATTGGCGCTGAGAATTGGCTTCTCGCTCTAATGCGCGCAATTGAACTTCCTCACCGCCAGCTTGGGCTGAATTTGCTTTGATAGAGTTTAAACTGGCTTGCAATTCACGTTCACGCAGACGCGCAACGGATGCTTCATTTTCCAAGCTTGCCAAAACTTTACGTGCTTCGCTGCGCAATTGACGTTGGATATCAATCAGCTGAGCGCGTAATGCCTGCATGCGCGGATGGCCTTCTAGCAAGGTTGTTGAGAGATCCGCGATCTGTCCCCTCACATCACCTTCGGTTTCACGCAAACGCTGAACGGTTGTGGAATCAAGCACATTGGCAATCGCTTCAATATCTTGCCCGCTTTCCAACACACGTCGTACTGTCGTGGCACGCGCATCTGCGTCCACCCGCTCTGAACGTACGCGAGTGAGCTCTGCTGAAATATCTGACAATTGTTGAGAGTTAAGAGTATCAGTGTCACCAACAAGCAAGAGACCTTTTTCGGCACGATATTCTGCAACTTTGGCTTCCGCTTGGCGCACACCTTCGCGTAGTCTTTCAATTTCAGGCTCAAGCCAAGCGCTTGCAACGCTATTATCTTTTAACTTTTCACCTGACTGAACGCGCAAAAACGCATCCGCCATGGCATTCGGAACAAGAGCAGCAAGTTTTGGATCTTCAGACGAGAACTCAATCACAATCACTCGAGAAGCTGCGATTTGGTAAACATCCAAGCGCTCATAAAACTCTTTTAAGATGCGCTCTTCCACCGGAATGTTAAATGGGTTTGAAATAAGTCCAATACCAATGAGAATACTTTCAACCGCGGAAGCTTTTTTCGGCGTATCAAATTCAGGATAGGATGCAAGATCCAATTGACGCGCTACTTCCATCACCAAATCATTGGATTTTAATATCTCCATTTGGCTGGTGACACCACGTTCATCCAAGACTGGAGATTGCAAATTGCCACCGATCTGTTGTTGGTCAGTATAGATAGGTTCACGATTATCAATCAGAATACGAGCTTCTGAGCGATATTTGTCGTCCAACATGTTAACGACGAAAAACGCCAAAACCCCTGCAATTAAGACCGCAAGAATAATCTTGATCGCATTGCGTTTGACGGCAGAAAACAAGCTGCCAAGGTCAATATCTACATTCGTATCATCAGTGTGCACCTGATTCATACACTTAACTCCATATGGTAACTAAGCGCGGAGGGTAAACGAACATGGTAACTTATCGGTTAACACATAAAGGTTTTGCAAACTATGTATATAAAGCGGCTTTTCAATTCAGATGAACCGGTTAAAAATCACCAAAAGTTACACAACCGAAAGATGACTTGCGGAATATTTTATCTGATCTTTACCAAGCATTAACCATAAATCGACAATAAATTGGTCTCAGAGTTAACTCGTGGAGCATAGCGCCCGTGATAAGGTCCAATTTAAAATTAACGTTGATTGCAGCCTGTGCTGCATTTGCGACTGCCCTTTCCGGCTGTGCAAGCTACCAGCCTGCACCGCGCGCATTTCACGAAGCCACTATTCAGCCTTACCGACTTGATTCCGGCGATCGTTTGCGCGTCACTGTATTCGAGCAAACAGGGCTTACAGGCACCTATAGCGTGGATCAAGCAGGCTATATATCTTTCCCATTGGTCGGTGCTATCGCAGCACGGGGGAAAACTGCGCAAGAACTTGAAGGCATTGTCGCAGGTGAATTGAAGCAAGGCTTCCTGCGCGATCCTGATGTGTCCATTGAGATTGATCAGTATCGTTCATTCTTTATTCTCGGAGAGGTTGGTCAGCCCGGACAATATGCTTATGTACCTGGAATGACTGTACAAAATGCGATTGCGATTGCCGGAGGATTTACAAGTCGCGCCAACCAAAAAACCACTGACATCACACGCAAAATCAACGGAAAAATCATGACCGGCAAAGTGTCGATTTCCAGCCCGATTTTAGCCGGTGATACCATCTATATTCACGAACGCTTGTTCTAAGATTTTATCATCATAAGACAGGCTTTGGGGACCAAATCGAACATATGACTGAGCAGCCGTTACGCATCATCCATTGTTTCCGTTCTCCGGTCGGCGGTATTTTTCGACACGTCCGTGATTTGGTCAATTATCATTACGAACAGGGTCATAAAATTGGCATTTTGTGTGACAGCTCCACAGGTGGCGAACACGAGGACAAGCTGTTTGAAACGATCCTTCCCAAGCTTGAGCTTGGCTTGCAGCGCATTGAAATTGGTCGGGCGGTTACGCCCAAAGATTTCATCGCAGCACGTAAAGTTTTTAAAGAAATCAAAAGTTTGCAACCCGATATATTGCATGGACATGGCGCAAAAGGCGGCGCCTATGTTCGGCTTATGGGTTCATTGCTGCGGGGTTCCAGGTCGCGCGTAACCCGCTTTTATTCCCCCCATGGCGGTACTTTGCACTATGATTCATCCAGTCTGCAAGGTAAAGCCTATTTCGCTGTTGAACGATTCTTAGAACGTTGGACCGATGGTCTTATTTTTGTCAGTGACCATGAGCGAAGAACCTATTTTGAAAAGATAGGAACACCCAAAACAGATTGGGACTTAGTTTACAACGGCTTGACCGAACAGGACTTTAAGCCGATCAGAAACAAAAAAGAAGCGGTAGATTTTCTATATATTGGCATGATGCGGGACCTAAAGGGTCCCGATGTTTTTATTGACGCCCTGCGCATTGCCGAGCGGATAACTGGACGCCCGTTACATGCGCATATGGTTGGCGATGGTCCGGACAAGGAAAACTATCAGCTGAAAATTCATAAAATGGGGCTCGGCGAGCGCATAAAAATGCACCCGGCGATGAAGGCTCGAGATGCTTTTGCCCTGGCCCGTAATGTTGTGATCCCATCCCGCGCAGAGGCGATGCCCTATATCGTATTGGAAACTGTTGCGGCAAAAAAACCGATTATCTGCACAAATGTCGGTGGAATTCCCGAAATAATGGGTGAAGATTGCGCGTCTATGGTCGCACCAGGTGACGCAGATATTTTGGGTGCAGTGATGGCCAAAGCGGCCGATGAAAAGAGATGGCTTGCAAGCTGTTTGCCAGATCGTGACGCATTCACCAAACGGTTCTCTGTACAAACCATGGCCGATAATCTCATGGAAATTTATCAAAAAGCAGGTAAAAAAGCGACCTAAACGATAAGTTTGCCCGGTTTTGTCAAGTATTTCTTAGCTCATTTGCGTTAGCCTAGCCCTTAGTTTTGAGTACCTCCGTGCGGTTGGGAGGGTGTTTGCGTAAGGGGTGTGTATCATGAGTGATCGTATGTCGGATAAAATCAGCCAGGCAAAAGCTGCGCCTTTAGAGCCGATCGATCTTGTTCAAGATGAGAATTCAGATAAAGATATCGTCAATGGTGTTGAAACAAACAATCTGAACCGTCTGGCACGCCATATTGCTGAACAATTAGCTGATGAAAACTATTCCCCTGCCATTATTCGTGGCAGTTTTCGCGTGTTTGAAGCGATTGGTTTTCTCGTTGCGGGTTTTGTCCCCTATTTCACTCAAGGGCATTTCTTAGACGGCACATGGATGAGCCACACAAGTGTGATGGTATTATCCACGATCTTGCTGGCTTTGGCCTATTTTGCCGGCGGCCTTTACACCACACAAAGCCTATCTGCTGGCATGCGTGTATTGCCGCGCGCCATGGCAATCATTTCATCGCTCTTTGCGCTGATGGCATTGGGCGGATACTTTATCGATTTCAATTTCCTTTTTGACTGGAACTGGTTCAGTTCCTGGTTCGTGGGTTCGATTGCCTTCATCTGCGTAACGCGTGCTTTGTTTGCAATCTCCATGAAAAAATGGAACCGCAATGGCTTTATGGAACGACGCGCAGTGATTGTCGGTGGCGCTGACGCTGCGAAAAAGCTGATCCGAGATATTGAAGCTGAGCCAGATAATGATATTCGCATTTGCGGGATTTTCGATGATCGCTCTGATGATCGTTCTCCACCTGTCGTCGCTGGTTATCCAAAGCTGGGTACTGTTAAAGACGTGATCGCCTTTGCGCGCATGACCCAAATTGATCTGATTATTCTAACGCTCCCGCTCGCTGCTGAGAGCCGCTGGATCGGCATGCTGAAACATCTATGGGTGCTGCCGGTGGATATTCGCCTTGCTGCGCATGCCAATTCGATGAAATTCCGCCCGCGTTTTTATAGCTTCATGCCAAATAGTAAAATCCCAATGCTGGATCTATTTGATAAACCGATTGCCGATTGGGATTCTGTGAGTAAACGCCTCTTTGATATCTTCTTTGCGCTGGTCGCACTCGCCTTGTTATGGCCTGTCATGCTGGGTGCAGCAATTGCGGTGAAACTGAATTCTAAAGGTCCGGTATTCTTCAAACAAAAGCGCCACGGCATCAATAATGAAGAGATTATGATCTATAAATTCCGCTCCATGTATACCGAAATGTCGGATGAAAAAGCGGCCAAAATCGTGACCAAAGATGACCCACGCGTGACATCAGTAGGTCGTTTCATCCGCAAAACTTCGATCGACGAATTACCGCAATTGTTCAATGTGCTGATCGGCAATGTCTCACTTGTCGGCCCTCGCCCGCATGCCGTGATTGCTCAAGCGCAAAACAAATACTTTGCAGATGTGGTGGATGGTTATTTCGCGCGTCACCGCGTGAAGCCAGGCATTACCGGTTGGGCACAGATCAATGGTCTTCGCGGTGAGATTACATCTGATGATAAGATCAAACAGCGGACTGAATATGATCTTGATTATATTGAAAACTGGTCATTGTGGTTTGATTTGAAAATCTTGTTCAAAACACCCTTTAGCCTCTTTAACACGGAAAATGCATATTGAGCGATCTACCCGCCAATTATAGCCCTCACGCTACCGGTTACGCGGCGCCTCCCATAGGCGTCTCAAGAGGCGTTGGCCTGCGTTTGGGCGAATTGACGATATCAACCACGACTATCGGCAATTGGGCAATTGGTTTTTGTATGCTCACATCCGGTTTTGTGATGCGCGAACCTGCGCCTTATGAGTTGCTTTTATGTGTCGTCCTAGGCGTCTGGTTTTTGGCAGGTCTTAAAATTTCCCGGACTGTCGCGCCGCTTCTCATACTTTGGCTTTTATACAATATCGGCGGTTTGGGGTCGATGCTCACCATGGATGCCTATGGTGACATCCCGCTTTATTTGGCAGTGACGCTGTTTCTCGCCCTCACCTCGGTGTTCTTTGCGGCGGTTATCGAACAAGATTATCGAAAACTCTCCATTATCTTTAAAATGTATGTGGTCTCGGCCTGTATTACCGCGTTGTTGGGCATCGGCGGATATCTCGGGGTCATACCAGGTGGTGAAGTGTTCACGCGTTATGTCCGCGCTATGGGCGCCTTCCAGGATCCAAACGTGTTTGGACCATTTTTGGTTTTACCAGCCATGTATCTGCTGCACGGTCTGATCACAGGGAAACTCATCGATGCACCCCTGCGCACAATTGGATTGCTGATCATAACATTGGGTGTGTTTTTATCATTCTCGCGCGCTGCATGGGGTCTTTATGCAATTTGCGGGTTGCTGCTCGTATCACTTTTATTGGTCAAATATCGCAATGGCGGTTTCCAACTGAAGATCTTTTTCATGTCAATGGCCGGTTTCGTGCTTTTGATTGGTGCGATTATCATTGCCTTGCAGATCGATCAAATCGCAGAATTATTTTCAACCCGCGCGCAGCTCGTTCAAGAATATGATGGTGCCCGTCTTGGCCGTTTTGCCCGTCATGCCATTGGCTTTGCGATGGCCATGGAACATCCACTTGGTATTGGTCCGCTCGAATTTGGTCTGATCTTTGGCGAAGATACCCACAATATGTATCTTAAATCACTGATGGCTTATGGCTGGCTTGGGTTCATAAGCTATATGACACTCTTCTGCATGACATTTTATTTTGGTTTTAAATATATGTTGCGTGAGCGCCCTTGGCAGAAATATTTCATGCTGGCAATGATCCTATTGTTTGGCCATGCCATTGTTGGCATCGTGATTGATAATGACCACTGGCGACATTTCTTTTTACTATACGGCATTGTTTGGGGCTGTATCGCGCTCGAAAAGCGCTATGGTGCGCAATATAACTAAGCGACATAAGATGTGATCACGGACAAGCAATACCTCACTTCATGGGTCTTGCTATTGCCCAACTCATCTGGTCTAAACGCGCCTATCGTTCCCCATTACTCCAATTCTGGAGCATTTAATGCAGCACATAAAAGCAGTCTTGTTCGACATGGATGGTCTCATGTTGGATACCGAAACTATTTCCATGCAATCGATGAAAAAGGCGACCCAACGCCTTAGACTGAATGTCAAAGATCAATGGCTCTTCGATATTATCGGCATGAACCGCAAGGGGGCAGAAGCCTATATGTCTGAGCAGTTGGGGCACCCCCTACCCGAGGGTTTGGATGATGCGTTCATTGAAATTTATGCAGATCATATATTCACGCACGGCATTGATCTAAAACCCGGTCTAACGGAGCTGCTTGACTATCTGGTGGACAATAATATTCGTCGCGCAGTGGCTACATCCACGCGCACAGCCATGGCGCATAAGAAACTCAAGAGCTCCGGCATATTTGACTATTTTGAAGAGATTGTCGGTGGCGATCAGATTAACAATGGCAAACCTGCACCTGATATATATCTGCGCGCTGCCGAACTGGTCGGCGTGGCTCCCGAATATTGTCTTGCACTCGAAGACAGCGATAATGGTGCCAAAGCTGCGCATTCAGCCGAGATTAGCGTGATCGTTGTCCCGGATTTGAAACCGCCGAAGGACGAGACCCGCCAAATGGCGACTAAAGTTGTAAAAAGCTTGCATGATGTACGCAATCTGTTTGAAACTGCGCGCTGAGAATGAAGGGGAATGCCATGACTTTGACAATCGTTGCAAAAATCACTGCAGAAAAAGGTGAAGAGGAATTCCTCGCCAAGCAATTGAGTTCGCTTGTTGAACCAACCCGTGCGGAAGCCGGATGTATTCAATATGATTTGCACCAAAGCAATGACGACCCAACGGTCTTTCTATTCTTTGAACTTTGGGAAACCAGAGAGCTTTGGCAAGATCACATGAACTCAGCGCATATTAAAGCCAATGGTGCTGCCACCAAAGGCAAAATAGCCAATGTTGAGCTACATGAGATGAGCCAGATCGCCTGATCTGGCCACGCGCGAACCACCCTCGCCTTTATGATTTGGCGTTTTGGGACTCAGCAGAGCTTTGCTCGCCCTTCTGGATTTGTTCCATCTCTTCGCTTAGTTCACCCTGCCAAACATCCAAGTTTGCCAAAATGCTTTGGATGAATTCTTCATTCTCCATTGCAGGAATGCTTGGATCATATTTATCCGCGACATCTAACATGGCTTTGCGATCCATCCGGCGGAATGCTTCGCCCATTTGAAGTGAATGCTCGCGCTCAACACCCAGCGCTTCAAATGCGGATGTACCCATACGGATGGAACCGTCAAATGTTTCACGAACGATGTCACGACAGCCCGCATGCCAAAGGTCATACACATGGTTTCGATCCACAGCGCGCGCGAGTACATGCACATGCGGGTGATGTTTGGTGACATGGCGAACCATCTCTGTGATTTGTTCTTTGTCATCGATGGCAATCACAAGGAGCTTTGCTTCATCAATCCCGGCGGCATGCATCATATCCGGACGTGTCGCGTCACCGTAATATGTGCGCAACCCAAAGACTTTCATCGTGTCAATTTGCTTTGAGCTGAAATCAATCACCGTAGCGTTGTAACCCGCAATGCGCAGCATGCGCTCAATCACACCACCAACACGACCACGACCTGCAATGATAATGTGGTTTTTTTCTTCAATTTCATCACTATCACGTTCTTGATCCACCACAAATTTCGGTGCGATGACCTTGTCATACAAGATAAACAGTAATGGTGTGAGTAGCATAGAAAGCGCGACGATCAACAGCAGCTGATCGGCAATGCTCTGTGGGATTACGCTGTTTGCAACTGTGAAGGATAAAAGCACAAAGCCAAATTCACCGGCTTGCGCGAGGCCAAGTGCGAAGAGCCATTTGTCAGCCCCGCGGAGTTTGAACACATAGGCAAGCACCAGAAGTACGGCAGCTTTGAGCAACATTAAACCGATGGTGAGCGCAACGATAATCGCGAGATTATCGAATAACAGAGCGAAATTGATGCCTGCGCCAACTGTCATAAAGAAGAGGCCAAGCAATAGGCCCTTAAACGGATCAATATCCGATTCAAGCTCATGACGATATTCACTATTGGCAAGCACCACTCCGGCTAAGAACGTGCCAAGCGCAGGAGATAGACCCACAAGTGACATAAGAAGCGCAATGCCAACGACCATCATCAATGCGGTTGCCACAAAGAGTTCGCGCAAATTAGCAGCTGAAATAAAGCGGAAGATCGGTGTTGTCAGATAGCTACCTGCTAAGAGTACAAATCCAATGGCGCCAAGGGTGACCAAGGCTGTCTGCCAACCGCTCAGTCCTTCAACAAGGCTCATGGATGAACCGTGTCCATCACCATGTCCGTCGCCATGACCATCACTGCCATGAGCGGCATCTGCGGCATGAGAGGCTGCATCCGTTGCGTGCGAAGCCGTATTGGCCGCGACATCCATTAATTCCGGCACAGCAAGAAGCGGGATAAAGGCCAGCATCGGGATCACTGCAATATCTTGCGTTAAAAGCACGGAAAAGCTGGATTGCCCACCATCGCTTTTCATCAGGCCTTTTTCATTGAGCGTTTGCAATACGATCGCTGTTGACGAGAGTGCCAGCACCATGCCGATGGCCAGCGCAATGGTCCAAGGTTGGCCAAAAGCCATGGCAATTCCCATAGCAGCGAGCGTGGTTAAACCCACCTGCCCGCCACCAAGGCCAATCAACTTACCGCGCATTTCCCATAACAGTTTTGGTTCCAGCTCAAGACCAACCAAAAACAGCATCATCACCACACCAAATTCGGCAAAATGCTGGATCGATACCACGTCAACATTCAGGGCTGCCAAAACCGGTGAAATCAAAATTCCGGCAATCAAATAACCAAGGACTGAACCAAGACCCAGTCGCGTCGCGATTGGAACGGCAACAACCCCTGCTATTAGAAATATGAATGCGAGCATTAAGAAGTCGGTCATGGATTCCCCGGCATGTTTTTGGACGTTTACGAGAACATAGTGACATTACGGTGCGTGGGCAATATCTGGTTTCAATTCCGCAATCCTCGATCAAAATGTCCACATAAGAATGTCCCGTTAGCTTCGCGGCCCTCACATTCAAACTGCACAATATTTCATCACTTCTGTAATTTTGGTGTCCAATTGAGCAAATTTAATCATCAAACACCTCTCTAAAACCGTAGAATTCCCGATTTGGCATAGTCTTTGCATTGTTTTTGGCATGTGCAGCGCATCTAGGGTTCCGGTTTCGAAAACGAAACGCTGGTCCGAGAGATGCAAGCTGGAGCAATCCAGTGACACGGCGGGGCAAAATCCCGGGAGACTACTGCACAGGTTTGCGCACGCAAACTGACTCCCGGTTTGTGCGCAAATCCTTTTACATCAACGTTCGAGGGAACGGGCTAACTATGACAGTTGGTCATAACAAAAGGGTACAAACATGATTAAACAGTTTACCAAAGCACTTCTTTCTGCCTCAATCATCGCTTTGCCTCTAGCCATCGCATCCGGTTCACCAGCACTTTCAGAAGAAAAAACAGAATTTAAAGTTTGCTGGTCAATCTATGTAGGCTGGATGCCTTGGGGCTATTTGCAAGATAGCGGCATCATGAAAAAATGGGCCGATAAATATGAGATTGATGTCGAGATCGTTCAGATCAACGATTATGTCGAATCGATCAACCAATATACAGCTGGTGAATATGACGGCTGTTCCATGACCAATATGGATGCGCTATCGATCCCTGCAGGTGGCGGTGTTGATACAACTGCATTGCTTGTTGGCGACTATTCCAACGGGAATGACGGCATTATCTTGAAAGACAAAACCAGTCTTGCAGATATTAAAGGTCAATCGGTAAACTTGGTTGAACTATCCGTGTCGCATTACTTGCTAGCGCGTGGTTTGGAAAGCGTTGGCATGTCTGAAAAAGACGTGACTGTGGTGAATACTTCAGACGCAGATATGATCGCAGCTTACGCAACAGATGATGTGACATCTGTTGTGACTTGGAACCCACTTTTGTCTGAAATTGAAGCGCAAGCGAACGCAACAAAAGTATTTAACAGTGCGGACATTTCAGGTGAGATCATCGACATTATGATGGTTAACACTGAAACGCTTGCAGACAACCCAGCCTTTGGTAAAGCGCTTACAGGTGCATGGTATGAAGTGCTTGGCTTGATGAAATCAGGCGATGAAGCAGCATTGACTGCCATGGCAACAGCATCAGGTACTGATCTTGCAGGCTATAACGCACAATTGGCTACAACTGAGATGTTCTATGACCCTGCAGAAGCTGTCGCGTTCACTGCCTCCAGCGAATTGCCGGGAACAATGAAATTTGTTGCAGAATTCCTCTTTGACAAAGGTATTTTGGGTGAAGGTGCACCAAGCCCAGAATTCGTTGGTGTCGCCTTCCCTGATGGCAGCACATATGGGGATCCTAACAATGTCAAACTGCGTTTTGACAACACCTATATGCAAATGGCTGCAGATGGCGCGTTGTAGAACGGTCTTTTTGTAATCTCCCACCAAAACCGCTCGCCTCTTTTGGGCGGGCGGATCATCCGGAGTTCGACACATGCGCATTATCAATCAAAAACCCTCGCGATCTTTAGCCTTATTTCTTGGCCTATTGCCTTTTGTCGCACTGGTCGTAACTTATGCGATTGCCAGTCACTACAGACGATTGGACAACCCTGCGGATAAATTATTGCCATCGATTGAACAGATGATGGGAACCTTTTATCGCTACGCTTTTGTGCCTGATCGTCGATCCGGTGATTTGCTTTTGCTAACTGATACGATTGATAGTTTATTGCGGCTTGGTGCAGGTATTGCGATTGCCACTTTGCTGGCTCTCATTGTCGGCATTGCAATTGGATTTATCCCTGTTGTGCGCAGCGCATTAGCGCCGTTCCTTGCAAGCTTTTCACTTATTCCACCAATCACCGTTCTACCAATTTTGTTTATCATCTTCGGCCTGGGCGAAGTTTCCAAGATCGCTTTGATCGTATTTGGTACAGCGCCGATCATGATGCGATCTACCGCACAAGCGGTGATGGATATCCCGCGCGAAATGATCATTAAAGCCGAAACACTTGGCGCCAGTGTATGGCAAATGCTTGTGCGGCTGGTTGTGCCGCAAACCATGCCCAAGCTGATCAGCGCCATCCGCCTCGCGCTGGTGCCGGGATGGATCTTCCTCATCTCGGCTGAAGCGATTGCTTCGACCTCGGGTCTTGGTTATCGCATTTTCTTGGTCCGTCGTTATTTGGCGATGGATGTGATTTTGCCCTATGTGGTCTGGATCACGCTTTTAGCTTTCTTGATCGACCGCTTATTGCTGGCGCTCTCAATCAAGATCTTCCCTTGGCACCATCTTGAGGGAGAAAGCCTATGAGCCAGAAAGACACGATCATTTCGGTTAAAAATGTTGCCAAGTTTTACGATCAAGTGCCCGTGCTTGAACGAGTGAATATCAGCGTTGAAAAAGGCACTTTCTGCACCATTGTTGGCGCGTCCGGCTGCGGTAAATCTACATTCCTGCGGATGCTATTATCACAAGAGCTTCCAACCCGCGGCGAGATCTTGCTCGATGGTGAAAAGCTACCCGATGAACCCACTGCAGATCGCGGCATTGTGTTTCAAAAATACTCCGTCTTTCCCCATCTTACCGTGGAAGGCAATTTGCTGTTAAGCCAAGAATTTGAACAAGCACCGATGTCGGGCAAGCTCTATGGAAATGCAAAGACCATCGCACTTGAAAAGATTGATGAAACCCTTGAAAAGATTGGACTTTCTGCCGCTCGTGATAAATTTCCATCACAATTGTCCGGTGGCATGCAGCAACGTCTTGCGATCGCGCAAGCACTTCTAAAAAAGCCAAAAATTCTGCTTTTAGATGAGCCATTTGGTGCGCTTGATCCGGGCATACGCCTTGATATGCACGAGCTACTTTTATCGCTTTGGGAAGATCTTAACATGACCATTTTCATGGTCACGCATGATCTCAATGAAGCTTTCAAACTGGGGACCCGAATGCTGGTTTTTGACAAAATCCGCCACGATCCCCATGCGCCTAACGCCTATGGCGCAACCATTACCTACGACTTGAACATCGCAAGTTGTAGCCAATCCAATGCGCAGGATGCCGAGATGTATTTTGCCAAATCACCTAACTCAACTGAGGAGACTTAAATGAACGATTTGTTTGCCGATAAAAGAGCGCGGCATTCGCATAAAGCAGGATCAAAAATGCGAGGGCAAACGATGCGCGCGCACCATCCTGACTTTGACAAATTGCAGATGAAGGGTTGGAAATCCGTTGAGCGCGAAGCCGATTTGCCAAATGCCGCATGGAAGCGCGAGCAAAAATGGGCGCTTCGCATGGGCCTGACGGGTGCGGACAGCATTGAGGATAAAACAATCCCGACTTTCGCACGCGGTGAGCTGCCCCATTATGCAGGTATCAACACGTTTTTAAAAGCACCCTATATTGAAGACGCAACGCGCGTTGGGGATTATGATGCTGCCATTATTGGTGTGCCCTTTGATGGCGGGACGACATATCGCCCCGGCACACGATTTGGCCCGCAAGGCGTGCGCAAAATCTCTGCGCTTTACACACCTTATAACTACGAAATGGGCATTGATTTGCGCGAGCAGATGACCCTGTGTGATGTGGGTGATGTGTTTACCATCCCGGCCAATATTGAAAAAACCTTTGATCAGGTCACGCGTGCCGTTAGCCATGTGGCGTCATCAGGTGCGCTGCCGATCATCATCGGCGGTGACCATTCCATCGGTTTCCCTTGCGTGCGCGGGATTGCAAATTGTACCTCCAAACGCATCGGTATTGTGCATTTTGACCGTCATATCGACATTCAAGAGAAAGATCTTGATGAGCGCATGCACACAACGCCTTGGTTCCATGCAACCGATCTTGCCAATGTGCCAGCGGTTAATCTGGTGCAAGTTGGTATTGGTGGCTGGCAGGTGCCGCGTGATGGGGTGAAAGTCGCCCGGGACCGTAACACGAATATTTTCACCATGCGCGATATCGAAGAGCTTGGCCTGGCTGAAACGGCTGCCCGTGCGCTTGAACTTGCTTGGAAAGATGCGGATGCCGTTTATATTTCCTTTGATATCGACAGTGTGGATTGCGGATTCGTGCCGGGTACGGGCTGGCCAGAACCCGGTGGTTTCCTGCCGCGCGAAGCTTTGGAACTTGTCTCACTTGTCGCTAAAGAAGGTATTTGCGGTCTTGAAGTGGTGGAAGTTTCACCGCCATATGATTGTTCAGATATCACAGCACTCTTGGCGACACGTGTGATTGTGGATGTGTTGGGAACGCTCGTCTCGCATGGCAAATTGGGTGCGCATAAGCATATCATTGATAAGCCAGTGACGATTGAACCGGGACCAGACACACCAACCGATGGCTGGAGCTTGAAGCCAAATGGGTAAGCATCGTCACCACTCGCATGACAACGGGCATGACCACGGACATGACCACGGGCATCCTCATGGACACGATCATAGCCATGATCATCCTCACACGCATAATCACGAGCATGATCACCTGCACAGCCATGTGCATGGTGATAGTGGCTCAGAACAGCGTGCTGAATTGCAAACACTGGCGACACAATTTGTGCAAGGGTTTCGTGAAGCAAAGGATAAAACCAGCTATTTGCGCTTGGCACAGATCGATTTTCAACGTCAAGGAAGTGACGGTCTGACCATGCATTTGGTCGATGCCAATATCAATTCCAACTGGCAGATCGGGACCGCCTCACCCGCCTTTGGGTCGCGCGAACTTGTCTATATGCCCTATCCAGGTGAAATGGTGATGGAACGCGAAACCATGACCTTTACCTATGTCTCTCTGACACAGCGTGAAGATGTCGACCTGATGAATATTTTAAAATCAATTGTAAGAAAATAGGATCAATCTCGTGAAAAAACTCAGTCTAGCTTTCGCAGCAATCGCAGCATCAACTCAGTCAGTTCTTGCGCATCCAAGCATGCATCATACCGGGAATGAAAGTATCATGCATGACGCATATTTCGTGTTGTTTGGCATTACCGCACTCGTGATCGGTACGGCAATCGTGCGCCGCGTTTTCGCAAAACGTTAAGCCCAAATACGCATTATTTTACCCGGCGGGCTGAAGGCTCAGTTTGCCGGGTTTTTGATGTCTAATCTGAAACGACGCTAATTAATCCCAAAGCGAATTCGCTGCCAAACACGTTCATGAATGAAATAGAGAAACAGCTTGGTGATGACTTCGAAGCTGCCAATTGAAAACGCTGTTAAAAGATCGCCAGTGAAAAACCAAGCGAGCAACATCGTATCAAGCGATGCTAAAACGCGCCAAGTTGCGGTTTTTGCTACAGAGCGGGACTTGGTTTCTGGCATGGCGCCATAAGCTGTGTTTTTACCCCAGGGCACACGCGTCCAAACCTGTTCATGGGCGCTATATATAAAGAGCTTGGTGATAACTTCAGCAATGGCAATGTAGCCTGCAGTGTGAACAATGCTCCCGCCCTCGCCAGCAAGATCAAACCCGAACCATGGCGCTAGAAAAGTGATAATGACGAAGGATAGTAAAAATGTATCCAGCGTGCCGACAACACGCCAGGATACGGCTTTTGCAAATGAACGCTTCACACTATCGCGCGGGGTTTGAGCTCGCGCTGCGTCTTGTGTGTCGTCAGTGCTTAATTGGGCAGTCATGAGTGCGCCTAGCTATAAGATATTAGAGCACTAACCTCATGATCTAGCTACATTATCAGCCTGTCGATCGCGCGTTGAGGTAATGATCAAACCATCTTGTTCATCCTGGCCTCCCACATCAGATGATACCCCAATTGCCTCTAAATTGACAGGGATTTCATGGCGAAGCACCGCCAATTCAACATCATCGGGTGTGAAGTCAGCCAAAGGATTGATCTCAATGATATTTAAATCATCACGCCAAACAGCAAATTTAGGTGCTGCATTTTCATCTGACAAATCCGCGTCATGTGGTTTATGCGCACTTGTGATCCAAGCATCAAACTTTTCAAGCGTTTGCGGCACATCTTCATCAAGCTCATCAAACGAAATTTCATAACGTTCGCTGGTGATTTGATGCAAAACTGTTTGCGCTTGTTGCTTTGGCGTAATATTGGCGAACAAAGCCACATGGCCATTCTGCGTAGTAAAGAGCCATGTGAGATATTGGTCAGCCCAATTGAATTTCGACAGGATAGCTGCGCGGCTAAACCGTTCATTTATAAACAAAATTCGCTGTTCTAAAGTAAGTTTTGCAAGTCCCTGGTTAAGACCTTCAACCATCTTTTTCTCAAACACTGGAATCTCCTTTTCAAGATTTCACCCATAATGATTAAAAAATGAGACTCTTAAAAGGTAAGATTTTCCAAGCTTAACACCAAAAGCAAATCAAATTCTTCATGTATGCGGTTACATGGGAAATTGGGTTTTACAGATAGAACATTTGAATTGAATGATTGCGAAAGTGAATGAAAATCGCTTCATTTCCAAAACTTCAAATTAAACGGCTTCTTCAGTGGTTTCGGTTGACCGTCCGTTAGATCAGTATTCTGATCGACAATTTCTAGTTCGAAGTGACAACCATAACCAGTCCCTTCTCCGCGGAGGTAATAGCCATAATGCAGACTTTCAGCGGTCTGGGGAATATCTAATACAATCTCCCGTTTTTCCCACTGCGTGGTGCCGGTCAACGGTCCGTTTGCTTGCCGGGTTTCCATATTAGCAAAAGCGACATGCTGTCCAGCAACTTCACCGTCTGCGCGCAACCAGATTGTGACCGCGCCTTCACAATTTTCGGCCCTTAATTCACCCTTAAATCGAACACGCTTTCCCTTATATTCGCCAATCTCGCAACTCTGCATAAAGGAGGCAAATCCTTCACCTATTGCAGGTGTATCCTTCATTTTTCGAATAAGCATGGGATGAATACCATCGCGTTTTTGATTGGCATCCAATCCATATTCAAAATAAGAAACATCGCGTCCACTAATATTCCAGCCATCTGGCAGAGGGAGCAAATCCTTTTGTTGATTTAGTTTAGCGGATAACGTGTTCCAATCCTTATAACCTGAAAATCTCGCAACTGTTTCCAATGCGTGACCTCGCGTAATGTCATATCCAAGCTCATTTAAGATTGTGGAGAGTTTATCGGCATGCGCCTTCGCGTCTTCCGGAGAATTCATATCTCTTTCCTTTGCTATGCGATGTCTTAAGGTGTCCAATTTGCCAGTTCATCGCCAAACAAAGTTGAAGATCTGAAACTAAAAAGTGCTTTCACGTTACCTGTTTAGGCTTGGACCGCCGGAAGCACAATCCTTAGCTGTATATATAATGTCAATTTCGCCTCAGTCAATTGGCAAAACTACCGCTCTTGACATTTAGTTTAATATCAAACTATATTTAGTTCGACATCAAACTAAATAGGACATCCACAAATGAAACGTCGTAATTTTTTAGCTCTATTAGGTGGCGGTGTAGTTTTAGCCGCAGGAAGTACATTAGGCGTGGTTGCATCGCGCTCCCCGGATAAGGCCTTGGCACCTTGGCAAAATGCAGGTACCGCGCAATATACCGAACCTCGCATGCGGGCCCTCTCCTATGCGATCCTTGCACCAAATCCGCATAATCGTCAGCCATGGCTCGTTGATTTATCCAAAGAAAATCAGATCACGCTCACGGTTGATACAGATAAACTTCTTCCGCATACCGATCCTTCCAGCCGGCAAATCACTATCGGATTAGGTTGTTTTCTGGAAGTTCTACGAATGGCTGCCGCGGAAGATGGTTATCGCGCAGATATCAGTGTTTTCCCGCAAGGTTCTGATGTAACGGCGCTTGATCAACGACCTGTTGCAATCATTGATATGGTCAAAGATGACGGGATTAAACCCGATCCACTATTTGCGCATATTTTTGAACGTCGCTCGCTGAAAGAACCATTTGATACAACCAAACCCGTTGCGCCCGATATTCTCACCCGCGTCACCGAAGCGGCCTCTCACACTATCACCTCTTCCAGCAATGATGACAAAGACATTGCCAGATTGCGCAAACTCACTCGCGATGCGCTGACCATTGAAATGGATACGCCAAGAACCCACAAAGAGAGCGTTGATCTGTTCAGAATAGGAAAGGCAGAGATTGAAGCCAATCCTGATGGTATCGATTTTTCCGGGCCCATGTTTGAGACTATGGGATTTTTGGGTCTAATGACCCGTGAAGGCACGCTTGATGTGAATTCTATAGAATTTGCAGAAGGCAAAAAGGCGCTCTATGCACAAACAGATACCGGCATGGCGTATCTTTGGGTCGTAACAAGTGGCAATACGCGCGAAGATCAAATCAATGCCGGGCGCGACTGGGTCCGCATTAATCTCGCCACCACACGCGAAAATGTTGGACTTCATCCAATGAGCCAGGCTTTGCAGGAATATGCAGAAATGAAAGAGCTTTATGAGCAAATTCACAATGAACTCGCGCCAGATGGCGGAACAGTTCAAATGTTTGGCCGATTGGGCTATGCTGAACGAGTCGGACCAAGCCCGCGTTGGCCGATTGAAGCTAAAATTATCAGTTAGAAAGCATATTGATCTTTGAGCGAAACCGAACGAAAAGTGTTTCAGTTTTTCAATGAAATTGGGATCATCAATCAATTGGCAACGGATGTGTTTCAATCCAATATGCCAGATGGTCTGCATGTATCCCATTTTTCAGTTTTGAACCACCTCGTTCGGCTAGGTGATGGGGTCACCCCGCTCAAAATCACCAAAGCCTTTCAAGTGACCAAAGGCACGATGACAAACACGCTATCAGTCCTTTCGAAACGCGGTCTTATTCGTATCGCACCGCATGAAACTGATGGCCGAAGCAAGGTGGTTTATCTCACCGATGAAGGTCGAGCCTTTCAAAAACAGGCGATTGAAAGCCTGTTCCCTGCAATCCAGCGTATTGATGAGAAAATGGATTGGGCCCGGGTCATCAAAACCATCCCCGAGCTCGAACGGGTTCGAAAAATCCTCGATGAGGATCGAAGTGAATGAGAGACCTAGTATTTGTTTTAACTAATTCAGCAAACTAAACTCTTGAACATGGATTGAAAAAATGTGGTATTTATGCTAATTTTTGTTGGAAAGGTCCCTTCCCGATGAAAAGAACCCAAGTGGGTTCTCTCTTTAAATGAAGAGTAGTCGGGGAGGTCAATCTAGATAGCTCTACCATCATCGTAATATTTTACTCTACCATTCCTGAATATCTCAAATTCGCTTGTTATAGCCGATTTAATACGGCTGTAATACTCATCGTCACCTCTTTCCCATTTTCTCATGATCGCCCAATTGCAATAATCAGCAATTTGTAAGCCATAGTGGGCAGCAGATGAATGATGGTAGATTCTGTAGGACGCTGTATTCGATATGGATTTTGAAAGCCTTGTTTTTATTGCTTTTTTAAATGCGCTTTTCTTCCTTTTTGTAGGTAAACTATCTGTAATAACGCAAACTTCCTCTACTATCTGGAAGTCAATTGGCTCCATTATGTATCTTAAAAGGTATCCCAACATTGTCGAATAGAACTTCTCTTCAACCCTTAACGCTGGTCCTGTCTTACATTTTCGAATAATTAGGCTGTCAATTCTTATCTCCAGCAAATTCTCTTCAATAATCTCGAACACTTTTTTCTTAATGTAACTGTTATCTTCACAACAATGAAACTTTTCTAAGTCTTTTCCGAACTCAACCACATCGTATTTGTAGTCATCTAATCTGGAACACATCGAAAAAGGTCGAACCATTGTTATCCCTGTCAATGTAAAATAGTGAGTTCCACCTGGGGAAAAATCAAAATTCCCACCTTCATCCAAAAAAATATATAAAATCATTGGTTCTTTCATGCAGTGACATAGCGCAAGGTCTATCTTTCAATACATTATTAAGTAGCATCATGAAAGAACATTATCTTTAAACGTGCATTTAGTATATCAAATGGGACTGCGTTTATTTGTTCTACTAATGAGAAAGCCTGCTCTAAATTGTAAAACGCACATCAATATGTGTAAAATAAAAGCAACAATATATAGAAGTTAAGACAGTATAACATTGAATTTATTTGGAAAAATGGTCGGAGCGGCGGGATTCGAACCCACGACCCCTACACCCCCAGTGTAGTGCGCTACCGGGCTGCGCTACGCTCCGACTTGAACAGATCCCTAAATTACAGGACTAGCGAGCGCAAGTATTTTTTTCCCGCAACAACAAATGTCTCATCTCGAACTGGGAATGATAAGGTCATTTGCAGCAAAACTTCGTTTGTAGTTTTTATACAGAAAACCAAAGATTCTTGGATCAAATCTGCAGCACGGGATTTGGAACCTTGTTTCAGTTTGCTCGAAGATTTTTCCAGTTTAAAATTCACGCATAGGTCGATTTTTTTGCCATTTATGGGATATTTATCCCTAGTAAAAGGGATTAATATCCTTCATACTGATCACATGAAAACACCGAGTGAACGAATATTTGATCGATTAAAAGAGATGGGGATGAAGCCAACAACGGCTTCAAAGCTTGCGAATCTCGACCCGTCATACTTGCGGGAGCTTGCAAAGAATCCACAACGCCAACCCCGAAGTGTCAGCGCAGAGAAGCTGGCGAAAGTATTAGGCCGATCTGCTCAATGGATTATGTTTGGTATTGAAGATATCGATGAGGAAGAGATGGAGGGTCATTTTACCATTGATCCGAAAATTTTGGAGGAGGCATTAGAGCAAACAAAAAAGGTCATAGTGTTTACCAATTCCAAGCCTTCTAAAGAGGATGAATGCAAGATGATTGCCTTTCATTACGAGGAGATTTTCCGAAAGCTCAACAACTTAGCCCCTTTAGAAGTCAAAGCCCCTCCCGAACCTGACGATGAGCCCTCCTCCTAATAGAAACCAAGCTAAAACATTTGCGTTTAACTTCACCTTGAACTACACTCAATGGTTTAATATCAATGATATTTTTCTAGACCTGTAATTGCAATTGGCGTAGTTTCGCCTGGAGGAGAGAGCTAAGACAGTGGATTATATTTCAACTATACTCGCAAGATCGCCGAAAATTGAGGATGATGAGCGCTATCGTCGTATATTAAGCTATATTGAAGAGAGTAATTTGCATTCTTGTTTAGCAATAGCCTTGCTCTATATCGGTTATGAGCCTAAAGATCATACTCAGAACATCTTCATCGCAGATCATTTGTTAACCGATGAAGAAAAATACGAACTGACAGAATTGCTTGAGGCGGCCGCGTTTAACAAGGTGCCACCTGAGCCGGAGACACAGCACTAGATGAGCCGAATTCATCCCATGAGCGATAAAGAGTTACTCAAAGCAGATACGCCTGATTTGATGATAAAACTCTTTGAATGGTCCAAACGCGAACATGCCGTGATGGATCAAGAGCTTGTGGAAATGTCTCCCTATCTGACATTTACGCATACGGATCTTCAAACTGAAAAACCGCCAAGTTTCTACTTGATCGGTAAAAAATCTGCAGCAAGAGACGTATTCGGGCATGAATGGGCTGATAATGTCCGCAAATCTCAGGCTTCGCCGATTAAAAACCACAAACAGCCTTCAGCTGATGGCTATTTCAAAGCACTACAAAACGGCTTCAACTTCGACCATGTTGAATTTGATACCGAAACAGTGATGGGTGTTTATCGTCGATTGATTGTGCCAGTCAGATCCGGAATTAAGATGCGACCTTCATTTTTTGTAATGTTGCCAATGCCAATTCAGATTGAGCATAAACATTATATGCCAGATGTTGAAGATCGCTCTGGTTCGAATAGACCAAAGCAAAATTTTCATTAGTTCCTTCCGGCACCAATGACCAATCAATCAAGTGGCTCTGACAGCAGGCGTAGCCAGATTTTGTCGGCAACCATGCTTCGGCCATACGTGGCGCAACCACGGCATAACAAAAGTCCGGCTTAAATCGGCTGAGCGATACAAGAAGCGACAATCTTGGCAAGAGATGACCAAGTCCCCTCACCTTATGTTTCCTGGCGATCCAAAAATCACCCTGATAAACAACGTCGCCAGTTATATCATATGCACGCGGTGCATGCTCTACCCCAGTTTTACCCCCAAGAATTCGTGGATATTGTTTGCTTAACAATTGAGCCAGGGTTGTGCGCCCTAGACAGTCTTTTCTTGCGGCAATCGTCGCGACAAGCCTATCAAATTCATCAAAGAGAATGAGAGAAAAGCTGTTTCCGCTGGTAAAGTCAAAATGTGCTTCATCGCATTGTTCGGTTAACATGCGACCATCGCGCATTTGGCAGATTTGTTTGAATTTTGAAAAATCACTCGACTGAACAATTTTATAACCCAGATCTGAAATTTCTTTTGCTGTATAAATAATAGATGCTGAAACAACTAAGTCAGAATATCTATCCAATTTGATTTCACCCATAATAAATTCCTCAATGTAGACCAAGAGGATTACACCGAATAATAGAAAAGCTTCGAAATCAACATGTGGGTTGTAGGAAAAAAAATAAAAACTTTGACGGATAATTTCCGAGTTATGAGGATAAAAATCCTTTAGTCTTTTCAATAAGGATTTTTATCCTTTTACCCAAGAAAAGAACACTCTTGGCGCGAAAGTCACTTTTTACGCGCCTAATTTACCAAATAGCCGCAAGCCTCAGGCCGCGGATATTTTCAAACTATTATGTTTTGCCATCTAACGTGTTTGATCTAGCAGACGTTTACATTCCAAAAGATCATAAAGCGCTTCTTGTAGTAAGGCTCTATCCTCTTCCACCAGCGCTTTATTTGCACCGGAAGCCTGCGGTGCATCGGAGCTGATTTCATCATCGTTTTTGCGTTGAAGAAAACGCAATGATGAGGGCGCTTTCGCCTTACCCAATATATGATTTGCTTCAGGCGCTTCAACGGCTGGAGCTGAAGCTGCGACCTGCGCGCCCTGCATAACCATTGCATCATCATCTTCCGCTTCCTTGGCGGCCAAAATGGCTTCAGCGGCGGCAGTGTCACCAGCACCTATCGCAATGACATAACGATTACCGTTTTGCTTTAGCAGCTTCTGAACGCCTTTAATCGTGTAGCCTTGATCATAAAGAAGGTGGCGTATTCCTTGCAGCAATACAAAATCATCCGGCCGATAATATCTGCGGCCGCCTGCCCGTTTCATGGGCTTAATCTGTGAAAAACGTGTTTCCCAAAAACGCAAAACATGTTGAGGCAAGCTCAACTCTTCTGCAACTTCCGAAATTGTTCGAAAGGCATCTGGTGACTTATCCACTCAAACTCTCCCAAGCGATGGAACGCTAGCGCACACGTTTGTCGTGTTTATTTTGCACTAACGAAGTTGTACCCCCAAAGCACTGTTAATGTTACTCAGACACTTTCCACAGATCTGTAACTTAATATCTGGGAAATTTACGCATACGACAAATCACACACTAGCTAATGAGTGTGCGTTCGTCCAGATTACATTTAGAGTATATACAACTAGCTTTTACGTTTTTGGTGGGATTTTAAAACACGTTGTTTCAAAACGTTGGAAGCTTTAAATGACACAACTTTTCGAGGCGTAATTGGCACTTCTTCACCTGTTTTAGGATTACGACCGATCCGTTCGGTCTTATCACGCGCCTGGAAAGTTGCAAATGATGACATTTTGACCGTTTCGCCACGAACGATTGAATCACAAATTTCATCAATAATCATTTCAACCAGGTCAGATGATTCTGTCCGGGATAATCCTACACGTCGAAAAACTGCTTCCGCTAAATCCGCTCTTGTAACCGTTTTACCACTCATATGTGCCACCCGTTCTGAAAAAATCACATCCCCGACAACAAATTTAAGACAATTTATCCTGTAACGTCAAGCATTTGTAGGGATTAGTTTGATAATGAAATAATAATGCTACATTCTTGCCGTATTTAGAAGAATATATCATTCACTCAACAATACACTATATCTTAAAGTCCGATTTTACCATCTGAGCAAAACCGCGCCCCAAGTAAAACCACCACCCATGGCTTCTAATAATATTGTTTGGCCTTCTTCAATCTTACCTGATTCTGCTGTTTGAGATAAGGCAATAGGAATGGATGCGGCTGATGTATTTCCAGTCTGGTCAACATTGATCACAACCTTGGAGGGATCAATATTCAATTTCTTCGCAGAGGCGTCGATGATGCGCTTGTTTGCTTGGTGTGGAATAAACCAATCAATGCTTTCAGCATCCATCTGTGTTGCTGCAAATGCATCTTCAATAACGTCAGTAATCATTCCTACGGCATGTTTAAACACTTCTCTGCCTTGCATGCGCAAATGACCAACTGTCTGCGTTGTTGACGGTCCGCCATCAACATATAATTTATCTTTGTGTGAGCCATCCGAACGAAGATGCGCGGACAGGATGCCGCGGTCAGATGTAAGTCCACGACCTTCCTGTGCTTCCAGCACCACTGCACCAGCGCCATCACCAAACAAGACGCAGGTTGTGCGATCTTCCCAATCAATCAGTTTAGACATAGTTTCGGCGCCAATGACCAAAATTCGCTTCGCTTGACCACTTCGAAGATACATATCGGCACTTGTCAGCGCAAAAATGAAGCCAGAACATACAGCCTGTAAATCAAAAGTAGCACCGTGGGTCATCCCAAGTCGACTTTGTATATTCACCGCAGTCGATGGAAATGTATTGTCAGGAGTGGTCGTGGCAACAATGATCATATCCAGATCATCTGGTGTTACACCGGCACGGGCCATGGCGTTTCGGCCAGCTGCTTCACCTAAACTGGCACTGGTTTCGCCCTCGCCTGCAATGTGACGCTGCTTAATACCAGTTCGTTGAACAATCCAGGCATCATTCGTATCAACGGTTTTTTCAAGCTCTTGATTAGTAACAACACGCTTTGGAAAAGCGTGACCGAATCCTGTGATGACTGAACGAATCATGAAGTTGTTGGCCCCTCATTTGTATCTGTTTCAGCCTCGATGGAAGCTGCGCCCGGACCACGGGTATAATATTGGTCCAAATCGTTTTCAATCTTATTTTGCAACCCGTTGCGCGCCATATCAAAACCCATCTCAACAGCCGCTGCAAACCCTTGCGCGCTGGCGCCGCCATGGCTTTTGACCACAACACCATTGAGGCCTAAGAACACACCGCCATTCACACGACTTGGATCCATTTTTTGTCTCAACCGTGCAAAAGCTTGGCGTGCGAAAAGATAGCCTATTTTTGCCATAAACGTTGTGGACATAGCGGCGCGTAAATATTCGCCGATTTGACGCGCAGTGCCTTCGGCTGTTTTGAGCGCAATATTGCCGGCAAACCCTTCTGTGACAACGACATCAACTGTGCCTTTGCCCAAGTCATCGCCTTCGACAAAACCTGCATAGTCAAGCCCAGAAAATTCAGAATCCTTCAGCAAATGTCCTGCTTCTTTGACCTCTTCCTGGCCTTTGATTTCTTCAACGCCAATGTTTAACAAGCCAACCGTTGGTTTCTCGACACCAAATAATGCACGCGCCATGGCTGCACCCATAAGTGCGAAATCCAATAATTGCTGTGCATCGGCATCCAAAGTAGCACCAACATCGAGCACAATGCTTTCACCACGAATTGTCGGCCAAATGGCTGCAATTGCTGGGCGTTCAATATTGGCCATTGTCCGTAAACAAAATTTCGACATCGCCATAAGTGCGCCAGTGTTACCAGCAGATATACAGACGTCAGCTTGTCCAACTTTTACGGCTTCAATTGCTTGCCACATAGTTGATCTTTTTCGACCTTTACGAAGCGCTTGGCTCGGTTTATCCGCCATGCTGACAGCGAGTTCGCAATTGTGAAATTGGGACACGGCCTTTACCGCGGGATATTGGTCCAACACCGGAAGACATTCTTCTTCCAGACCGAACATTTCAAACTTGATAGAAGGGTGACGCTCAAGCGCGATAGCTGCGCCGGCAACAACCACTGAAGGACCGTGATCACCGCCCATCAAGTCAATTGAGATTGTGGTCAACTCGCAATCCTTTGCATTTGACAACCCTTAAAAATTACGCCGAAAATAAACATTTTTGCTGCCTGTACAACTTTATTCTTGTCAAAATCGAACATTATTCAGTTCAATTCGTCTTTTATTGAAGCAAGTGCGGCAAAAGGTGACGGCGCTTTGTCATCTTCAAGATCAGAGGATTGAAATTTCTCATCAATAATTGCCTCAGGGTCGCGTGGATAGGGATCAATCACCAGTGCCGCATATTCCGCAACAACTTCCCCAATATCAATCGTATTGGCAGTAAATGTATCGGGGATATCAGGCCCATCCACATCGATGATGATCTCACCGTTTTGGATATCGTCTCGACGTGCAAGCTTCGAGGTTTCAGGCACGAAATGCGCGGTAAATTCATCTTCAATGACAGTCGAAATGGGCTGTAGTGAAGCGACACATATCTGCTTAAGCGCACCATGAAAATGCCCTGAAACACGAATACCATCCCGCTTCCAGCGACTTAATCTTACATCAGCAGTTAACGCATCCACAGCAACGATATTCCAAAGCTTGGCCAGGCCTGCGCGCTCTTTTTCGTCAGCCTCGATTTTTATAGTGACGGCATTGGACGCAACATGACCGACCTTGACCGGAAATGAAAATGGAACATTCTCATCAATCTCTTTATTCCGTTCTGACATCATAAATGTTTGCCCTCTAAGCTCTAACGATCTTCAAATTGCCTTGCGCCATCTGATCGATATCAAAATTTTCAAGCGCGTTATCTGTTGCAATTAAATAACGGCCTAATTCTGACATATCGGGTGCATTTTCGATATTTTCTGGAAATATGTTTCGAACCAAAGCCGTTTTGAGTGCTTCGATATCGTTATTTTCAATAGCTTTTCCATAGGAATCAGCACGGCCATAGAACATGCCAGCCAATTTTTTCATGCGCTTTGGAACACCTGCATCTCCGATGCCAAGCTCGCGAATGGAATGATCAATATCTTCAAAAAAAGCGTCGACAATATCCTGCGCCAATCCTTCGACCGCCTCACCCTTATTCTTTGTCGCGCGGATATATAACATCATAAAGATGGATAGCATTTCAAAACGTCCCAAAACCGTATCTGGAACATTCATATCGCGATAAAATGGGAGTTGGCGCGCAGCGTCGGTCAGTTCTTCATACTGACGTTTGATGATCGCGCTATTGGCTCTTTTCTTACGAAACAAATTGAGGATCATGTGTATACCTTAAATACTCTCAACCGCTCAAATATATTAACTATCAAATGCATATAAGATAGTCGTGGAGCGTGCGTTAGGATACATAGTTATAAAATAGTGTAATTGCCATAAAATAATCACTTATTGCACATAAATGCTTAGAAATCTTGCATAAGCGAGCCAGCTAGTTTACCAAGTGCTCCAGCTATTTATCAAGCGCGAGCGTTTTTGCCTGAAGGAGGCAGTGTTGTTGAACAGAGTTATCGGACAAGCGGAGACCAATCGACATTCATTCCGCCCAAGTTCCATTATTGCCGGAATAACACTTTTGGCAGCCGCAACAGCATTATCTGCTTGTAATACAGCTCAAGTCCTAAATCAGGGATATATTGTTGACCAATCAGCGCTTGAAGCAACCCCAGTTGGTTCTAGCCGCGAACAAGTTCTTTTGTCGCTAGGAACACCTTCAACGACGCAAGTGGTCGACAATAACGAAGTCTTTTATTACATCTCACAGCAACGAACACGTGGATTAGCTTTCCAAAAAACAAAGCTTGTTGGCCAATCTGTGTTGGCTGTCTACCTTGATCAGGAAGGCACCGTGTCCCGCATTGCTAATTACACGCTGCAAGATGGTAAAGTGTTTGATATGATTTCTCGCACAACACCTACTGGTGGCAGAGAGCGCGGCTTCCTAGCTGGCGTTCTCGGCGGCTTTACTGGTGGCGCTGCGTCCCCAAGCAACCCATCTGGGTTTTAACATCTAGCTTAATCAACGAATTAAAAACCCCGCTGATATCGCTATCAACGGGGTTTTTCATTTTTGATCTAAACGATTGCCTAGTGTGCCAGCACTGCGAGCAACAACAAGGCCATGATGTTTGTGATCTTAATGGCTGGGTTCACTGCAGGACCAGCTGTATCTTTATACGGATCACCTACAGTATCACCTGTGACAGATGCTTTATGAGCTTCGCCACCTTTTTCGTGCTTCACGCCATCTTTGTCGGTAAAGCCATCTTCAAATGACTTTTTCGCATTATCCCAAGCGCCACCGCCTGATGTCATGGAAATCGCCACGAAGAGACCATTTACGATCACACCTAGCAAAGATGCACCAAGCGCCGCAAAGGCAGACGCTTTTGATCCTGAGATGATCAAGACACCGAAATAAACAAATAATGGTGCAAGAACCGGAAGCAATGACGGAATGATCATTTCCTTGATCGCTGCGCGAGTTAGCATGTCCACAGCACGGCCATAATCAGGCTTTTCTGTGCCTTCCATAATGCCTGGCTTTTCTTTGAACTGCGCACGAACTTCTTCCACAACCGCGCCACCAGCACGACCCACAGATGTCATGGCAATACCACCGAACAAGTATGGAATAAGACCACCAAAGATCAGACCCGCCACAACATATGGATTGGATAGATCAAATGAGATCTCACCGACATCTGCAAAATATGGATATTGTTCCGCGTTGGATGCGAAATACGCCAAATCGTTAGAGTAAGCCGCAAACAGCACAAGCGCGCCGAGACCCGCTGAACCGATCGCGTAACCCTTTGTCACAGCTTTTGTCGTGTTACCTACCGCATCAAGCGCATCCGTTGCTTGACGAACTTCCGATGGCAAGCCGGACATTTCAGCAATACCACCAGCGTTATCAGTCACCGGACCAAATGCATCAAGTGCAACAATCATACCTGCGATACCAAGCATGGCAGTCACAGCGATACCTGTTCCGAACAAACCGCCGAATTGGTATGTAGCAATGATACCACCCACAATGACGATTGCCGGCAATGCTGTTGATTCAAGAGACACAGCCAAACCTTGAATAACGTTTGTACCGTGACCAGTGACAGATGCTTGTGAGATCGAATTCACAGGACGCTTATCCGTGCCTGTGTAATATTCAGTGATCACAACAATGAGACCCGTTACCACAAGACCCAAAATACCGCAGATAAACAGGTTTGTACCAGTAATTGATTTACCAGCAACAACACCGATTTCGCCCCAACCAATGGTCAGAGACGTTGCTGCACCAAGTGTAATGATGGACAAGATGCCAGTTACGATAAGGCCTTTATAAAGCGCACCCATGATCGAACCATTTTGGCCAAGCTTCACAAAGAATGTACCGACAATCGATGTGATGATTGAACCTGCACAGATCGCAAGTGGGTAGAGCATGACGCTATCCAGGATGCCAGAACCTGCAAAGAAGATTGCAGCTAGCACCATGGTCGCAACAACGGTCACCGCATAGGTTTCGAACAAGTCGGCAGCCATGCCAGCACAGTCACCAACATTATCGCCCACATTATCAGCAATCGTCGCTGGGTTACGTGGATCATCTTCAGGGATACCAGCTTCCACTTTACCAACCAAGTCACCACCAACGTCAGCACCTTTTGTGAAGATACCGCCGCCAAGACGGGCAAAAATTGAGATCAGTGATGCACCAAATCCAAGTGCTACCAAAGCATCAATCACTTCGCGAGATGCAGTACCAAGCCCCATTGGACCAATGAGGATATAGTAATAAACCGCAACGCCGAGTAGCGCCAAGCCAGCCACGAGCATGCCTGTGATCGCACCTGATTTAAACGCGATATCAAGACCGGCAGAAATGCTGTTGGCAGATGCCTGCGCTGTACGAACATTAGCTCGAACAGAAACGTGCATGCCAATAAAGCCCGCAACGCCTGACAAGATCGCACCGATTAAGAAGCCGATAGCAGCAGTTGCTGACAATAAGAGCCAGACCAACACAAAGACCACCGCTCCCACGATTGCAATTGTTGTATATTGACGATTGAGATATGCAGATGCGCCTTCGCGGATGTAACCCGCAATTTCTCGCATACGTTCATTGCCTTGATCAGCCGCAAGTACGGACTTTGTCGCCCATACCGCATATACGATCGACAACACGCCGGATAAGATAACTAGTAACAACATTCCCATTTTTGGAAATTCCTCCTCCAATTTTAGGCTCTAAGTGAACCCTCCCTTTTCAAACAAATGGCGTTTGCCTCCTCCGCAAAGTGCCAGTGATGCGCGCAGTGAATGCCAGCACGGGGAAAAGGTCAAGGCGAATCATCAAAAATTGAGAAAGAATCACTAAATATGGGGATGATCCCACAACAATTAGTAGCTGCTCATTCTTATGTGCTTAAAATGCGTGCGCATCCATGCGACGCAGTCTGGCTGAATGCACCAACAAGATAATGAGTGCAAGCCCGCAAACTGGCCACAATATGGCTGTTAAAACCTGCCAACCCCAGAAGTTCAGAACCTGGCCCGCAGCCAGTGATGAGAGCGCTACAAGTGAGAATAAGAACCCGTCATGAAGGCCTTGGACCTTGTTTTTCTCAGAGGGACGATAGCTGACAGAGACCATGGATGTTGCGCCGATAAAGCCGAAATTCCAGCCAATTCCTAAAAGCACAAGCGCAAGCCAGAAGTTCCATAGTTCAATGCCCATAAAGCCGATAAACGCACAGATAATCATGATCATCAGACCTGTGGCAGTGACGCGGTCTGCGCCATAACGGGTGATCAATTTTCCGGTAAAAAAGCTCGGGCCATACATGGCTAAAACATGCCACTGAATGCCAAGCGTTGACTGTTCTGGGCTAAAGCCACAAATCATCATCGCAATGGGTGTACCGGTCATCATAAAGGTCATCATGGCAAACGAGACCACACCACACATCATCGCAACCATAAATCTCGGTTGCGTGACGATCTCTTTCAGCGGTCTTTCATCATCACCCTCGCCCTGCTTTTCCTGCTTCTTCTCTTCATGCGGAATGCGCAAGAAACTGAGGATGAAAATACCGATTAACAACACCGGTATGATGCCCATAAAGCTGCCTGCAAAGGGAATAGGATCGAAAAAATTATTCATCCGAATGGCAACTTGTGGCCCAATCACAGCTGCGAATATTCCGCCCATTGCCACCCATGAAATAGCCTGCGGTTTAAACGCTTTTGGCGCAACATCAGCGGCAGCAAACCGATATTGGTTTGAAAAGGCCATGCCATTTCCAATGAGTACCAAGCCTAACGCCAGCATCACAAATAGCCCATTTAGCAAGGCTAATGTGGCGAGCGCACAACCTAACATGCCCAAGCAAGCGCCAGCGATAAAACCAGTTCTGCGCCCAACACGGCGCATCAAATAAGCGGCTAAAAACGCACCCAGAGCTGTCCCTAAATTAAAGCCCATGACAGGCAAAGTCGCCCAGGATTTGTCTTCATCTAGAAGATAGTGACCTGCCAAACCACCTGTGGCCACAGCTACAGGCGCCATGGACCCGGTAAACGCCACCGTTGCACCTAAGATCGCTGCATTATATTTTGCAAGCGCAAGTTCATCTTTCGGCTGAGTCGGGTTGGTGGACATTTAAACCTAGACTTTCGAGCACATTAGCTGTTGCGATATTTCCGTGCCAAACGATCCAGGACCGCATTGACCAATTTGGGTTCATCATCTTCTTCGAAAAATGCGCGTGCGATATCGACATATTCGTTGATGATCACAGCTGTTGGCACATCTTTACGGTCGTTTAGTTCAAATGCACCTGCGCGCAATATTGCACGAAGTGTTGAATCAATGCGTGAGAGCGGCCAATCATCAGTCAGAACGCCATGGATTTCTGGATCAAGCGCCAATTGCTGCGCAACAACGCCTTTAACAATCAGATTAAACCAATCTGCATCGGCATCACGATATTGATCACCATCCATTTCGCTGCCCAAGCGATTGCTTCTAAAGTCAGCAATGACTTCACTGACATGCTCACCTGACATATCAAGTTGGTACAAAGCTTGGACTGCCGCTAAACGTGCGACACCACGTTTATTTGCTGGTTTGATCTCAGGGTTTTCACCCGTATGGGAAGCATCATCGCTCATAAATATTCTCGTGTTTTATTCTTTATAGCACTAAGCTGAAAGCTGCGCTTTGATCTTGATCATTTTCAATGCGGCGCGTGCGGCAAAACCACCTTTATCCAATTCAGATTTTTTAACCCGCGCCCAAGCCTGATCGGAATTTTCAACCGTCATAATCCCATTGCCAAGTGCAATAGATTCACTCACGGACAATTGGGTTAGCCCACGTGCTGATTCATTGCACACAATATCGAAGTGATATGTCTCGCCGCGAATAACAATGCCAAGGGCAATAAAGCCATCATATTGCGTACCGCCCTCATCCATCCCATCAAGCGCCATTGCGATTGTGGCTGGAATTTCGAGCGCACCATCAACAGAGATCACATCATATGTCGCGCTAGCATCTTTGAGCGCAGACACCGCGCCGTCCAAAATAGCGTCTGACATATCATCATAAAATCTAGCTTCGACAATCAACAAATGCGGTGCTTTTGACATGGTATCACTCCAAATTCGGCTCAGATGAATTGTTAAAAATTCAGAACCCGCTCAAATCATGGTTCTGAAGAAGTCGCAAGTAAATTCTGGAATTTGGTGCCTAAGCACCGTCTCTTTTCATCATATGCTCAACAAGTCGGGCAACATGACGGGCCATTTGGTCAATTTCAATATTAACCTCATCACCAACATCGCGCTGCCCCCAGGTTGTGACGTCTTGTGTGTGGCGGATCAACAGCACGTCAAAGACAGGTCCATCGACCTCATTGATCGTCAGCGATGTTCCATCCAATGTGACAGACCCTTTGGGTGCAATAAATAGTGCAAGATCTTCCGGCGCTTTAAACCTAAAACGAACCGCATCACCTTCCATGATTTTCTCGACAATCTCAGCGCGTCCATCCACATGGCCAGACACCATATGACCACCCAATTCATCGCCCATTTTAAGCGCACGCTCGAGATTTATCTGATCACCAACTTTGATTGAACCAATGGTCGTCAAGCGTAAGGCTTCTTCCCAAGCCTCAACGACAAACCAACGGTCATTCGATCCTTCTTCAGGAAGCTCAGTTACGGTAAGACACGTTCCAGCGCAGGCGATCGAAGCACCAATTTCGATTGTTTTTGGGTCGTAACTGATCTTAATTTTGAGTTTAATGCCGGATTTTAGCTCATCCAACTCAGAAATTTCGCCGATATCTGTGATAATGCCTGTGAACACGTGATGCGATCCTAATTTACTTTTTCATACTCATACATGAGATCAGTGCCAAATGTCAGCTTGTTTTTGAGCACAAACCCTTGCGGCATATTATCCGGTGTCAGCGGCGCTTTGACTTTCACCGCATCGTCTTTCACATCCAAGTTCGTGTTTGACTGAAAGAGGATTATTCGATCCACGAAGCCCGCTGCAAGGAAGCTCTCTGCGATCTTTGCACCTCCCTCAACCAGTAAAGTCGAAATATCGGAAGAGGCAAGATAGCTTAAAAGCTCGTTCAATTGCGCATCATTTTCGTCGGTAGAAAAGTGTAAAAATTCGGCGCCGTGTTTTTTATAATCATCAATGCTGGAATGATCTGCTTTTGTCGCGATGATGAGTTTATGTTGATCTGCAGTTTGAACCAGATTCGAATTGACGGGTGTTTTTAAACTGCGATCGAGAACGACTCGCGCTGGCGAACGATGTTCAAGACCGTTTAATCTGCATGTCAGCGTTGGGTTATCATTTTCAACTGTCCCCGCACCAACCAATATCGCGTCATTTATCGCACGTAAGATTTGCACTTGTCCGTTGGAAACAGCGCCAGTGATTTTCACCTGTTCACCGCTGTGAGCGCCAATATAACCATCCTTTGTCATCGCCATTTTTAACGTGATAAAGGGACGAGATTGACGCTTGCGCTTTAAATATCCAGCTAAACCATATTCAGCTTCTCGCGCTAGCACTTTTTCGACAACTTCAATGCCTGCGGCGCGCAATTTTGCAAAGCCCTGCCCTGCGACGCGTTCATCTGGATCATCGGCAGCAACGATGACACGTTTCACACCTGCCTTAATCAGCGCATCAGCGCATGGCGGGGTCTTGCCATAATGCGAGCATGGTTCGAGCGTGACATAAACGTCCGCACCTTTCGCCGCCTCACCCGCTTCCTCCAACGCCTGAACTTCCGCATGCGGCCGACCACCGAGCGCGGTTACACCTCGACCAATGATGACGGGTTGATCTTCAATAAATTGAATAACAAAAGCTGCAACGGATGGATTTTCAGCCGTTAGGCCTTCATGACGACGCGCGTAGCGGATCGCAGCTTGCATGAATTTTTGATCGATATATTCCTGATCAGAATGGATTTTTTCATTCTGAGAATGAGCTTTGGGATTATGTTTCCCGTTAGCTGTCATCAGCAGCATCGCGCGCAATTTGCGCACTTAATGTTTCGATGATTTTCTCAAAATCCTGCGCAGCTGTGAAGTCCTGATAGACCGATGCATAACGCACAAAACCGACGTCATCGATAGCCTTAAGGGCTTCTAGCGCCAACAAACCAATTGCATCTGTTTCGATCTCTGTTTCGCCAGAACTTTCAAGGCGGCGGACAATGCCAGACACCGCGCGCTCAATGCGGTCACGATCAACAGGACGTTTTCTAAGTGCAATGTCGAAGGATTTTTGTAATTTCTCGCGATCAAACGGGACTTTGCGTCCCGTTTTCTTAAGCACTTGCAAGTCTCGCAATTGAACCCGTTCAAATGTTGTAAAACGGCCACCACAATCAGGGCAGACGCGGCGGCGGCGGATGGTGTTGCCATCTTCAGCCGGGCGCGAATCTTTCACCTGAGTGTCGTGAGACGAGCAATAAGGACAGCGCATATATTAGGCTCCAATGCTTTGATAAACTGGGAACTTATCAGTCAGCGCAATGACTTTCGCTTTCACAGCTTCTTCAACAGCTGTATTGCCATCTTCTGAATTTGCTTCGCTTAGGCCATTGACCACTTCTAGGATCATGTCGCCTACCTGACGGAACTCATCCGGACCAAAGCCGCGTGTTGTTGCAGCAGGTGTACCCAAACGAATACCAGACGTCACAAATGGTGATTGCGGATCATTTGGCACACCGTTTTTGTTACAGGTGATAAATGCACGACCAAGAGAGGCTTCAGTTGCCTTACCTGTTACATTTTTCGGCTGAAGATCAACCAACATCAAATGCGTGTCCGTGCCGCTTGAAATGATGTTAAGACCGCCATCAACAAGTGTTTTTGCAAGCACTTGTGCATTTTCTTTCACATTGGCCATGTAAGTTTTGTAGTCGTCTGACAATGCTTCTTTAAACGCCACTGCTTTCGCTGCAATCACATGCATTAGTGGACCACCTTGAAGACCTGGGAAGACGGCTGAGTTGATTTTCTTGGCAATCGCTTCATCATTGGTCAACACCATACCGCCACGTGGACCGCGCAATGTTTTGTGCGTTGTTGTTGTTGCCACATGCGCATGCGGGAACGGGCTTGGGTGAACGCCAGCTGCAACAAGGCCTGCAAAATGCGCCATATCAACCCAAAGGATTGCGTCCACTTTATCGGCAATTTCGCGGAATTTAGCAAAATCGATCTCGCGAGAATATGCAGAACCACCCGCAACGATAACCTGCGGCTTATGCTCAAGCGCCAATGCTTCAACTTGGTCATAATCAAGCAAACCAGTTTCTGCGACCACACCATACTGAACCGCATTAAACCATTTACCAGAGAGGTTTGGTTTTGCACCATGGGTTAGGTGACCACCTGCATCAAGGCTCATGCCTAGGATTGTATCGCCTGGCTTAGACAATGCCAGCAAAACAGCTTGGTTAGCTTGTGAACCTGAATTTGGCTGGACATTGGCAAAACCGCAGCCAAAGAGTTCTTTGGCGCGATCAATCGCTAAGTTTTCAGCGATATCAACAAAGTGACAACCACCATAATAGCGCTTGCCTGGGTAACCTTCAGCATATTTGTTGGTCATAACCGAGCCCTGTGCTTCTAACACAGCGCGAGACACAATATTTTCTGACGCAATCAATTCGATTTCATGGCGCTGACGACCCAATTCCTGCTCAATGGAGCTGAAAATTTCAGAATCTTGATCAGCGAGGGAGGCTGTGAAAAATGCATTGGACATTTGAGGTTACTTTCAAAACTTGCACGAGTCATTCTCGCACATTCAGAATAAGATGGGGGCTATTTACCGTTAACAGTGAGCGAGTGCAACATCTGCACAGCGCTTAAAACGCACATAAACACACCTAATTGTCGCGGCTAGAGCCAGTCAATTGATTATCTCAAGGCCAGCGGCAGCCAAATCAGACAAAACGGCGTTACAAAATGCGATTTGCAGCAAAAAAGCGGCCCAGTTAGGCCGCTTTGAAATGAATATTGGTATTTGCTTTAAAGTTCGCGCGAGGCCAACAAATCCACACCATCGCGACGATAGACATCATCACGGAATTGCACCACGCCATCCGCTGATGACCATGCTGTGAAATATGTGAAGTAAACCGGCACAGGTTGTTCAACCTGAATTGGCATGCTTTCACCAGAATCAATACCGGATTCAATGGCTTGGCGATCCCAACCCGGTGTGTCTTTGAGCAGCCAAGTGGACAATTCGCGTACGTTCTGTACACGCACACAACCAGATGATTCAAAGCGAAGCAGCTTACCAAATACTGATTGTTGCGGTGTATCATGCATATAAACAGCATGCGGATTGTGGAAGTTGATCTTTGTCGATGACATCGCATTGATCTTGCCAGGATCCTGACGGAACATCAGCTTAGGCGCTTCCTGTGCGTTCCAATCAACAGTTTCCGGTGCAACTTCTTCACCTTTGCCATCGAACAACCGAATGGCATTGCGCTCAAGATATGTTGGATCCTTGCGCATGAGCGGCATAATGTCTTTTTCAATAATCGATCGCGGTGCTGTCCAATATGGATTTAAGATCACTTCATGGATTTTAGAATTCAAAATCGGAGTCTGACGGTCGATCTTGCCAACAATGGCTGTATGACGTAGCTCGACGCGGCCATTTTCAACGGCTTCAATTTGCGCAGCTGGAATATTAACCATCACATAGCGATCGCCAAGGAAACCTGACATGGAACGCAGGCGCACAAGGTTTGTTTCAATTTGCGTCAAACGAACCTGCGCAGATACATTGATCGCTGCGTAACTAAACTTGCCCAACACACCATCTGCTGGCATGCCGTGACGCGCTTGAAAACGCTTCACTGCGCCTTGCACATATGTATCAAAGCTGTCCGAGATACCAGCTGAACGCGGAAGATCTCCAGAAATCATCAAACGCTCACGCAATTTGCGCACATCGCTTGAAACCATGCCCAAACGCAAACGTTTGTTTGCAGGAACAACTGGCCAGCCGCCATTTGCAACAATATTTTGATATTCAATCTGAGCGATTTCTAAATTGCGAAGTGTCTGCTCAGAGATAATTGGAAAGTTTGCAACTGTTTCGCTAACAGTACGAGATGCTTGTGCATCGAACTGATCATCCCAATTGCCACGACCTGGTGCATTGATGATCTGTTCAATTGTTGACTGCGCAAAAGAAGGTGCAGTCAATCCTGCGATCAAACCCGTTGCTGCAGCGCCTTTTAAAATAGCACGGCGCGCTATCTGTGATTGAGCGTTATTAGAATTCTTATTCTGTTTTTTCATCTCTTCACCAATTGTCGTATCCGACGGTACAGTTACAAATATTGATGCTCATCAACATCGATAATTTAAATCCTTTGCCCACAATCAGCAAGAGTATTTAGGTCATGCGCTGATCAAACTCGCGTTATCGAAAATATTCGAGTGGTCTATGATCCCAACATTCACACCAATGTGGCTGTATCAAGGCAACTTGCCTTAATTCACAGACTTACTCTGTAACGTAAAAATGGTGAATATAATGTGAAAACCACCGCTAAATTCACATTTAGCAGTGGTCCAACAAAACCGTAATTATTATTTCCTATCAGATTTCCCCTCAAACCCGATCGAAAACAGCCAAATTACAAGTATAAATTATAGGCGATACATGATCTGATCGTTCCAGAAGCGATCAAGACGCTGCATCAACTTATTCATTGTCGAAAAGTCATCTTCGCCAATGCCGCCAACTTGTTCAATCGACTGAATGTGACGATCATACAATTGTGCAACAACACTTGCGATTTCTGTGCCTTTTTCAGTTAGTGAAATACGAACCGAACGACGATCGACGCGTGATTTCGTGTGATTGATGAAACCCAGATCGACGAGCTTCTTCAAGTTGTAAGAAACGTTTGAACCAAGGTAATATCCGCGGCTGCGCAATTCACCTGCTGTAAGCTCTGCATTGCCAATGTTAAATAGCAAAAGTGCTTGAACTGCATTGATATCAGCGCGACCTGAGCGTTCGAATTCATCCTTTACAACGTCAAGAAGACGGCGGTGAAGACGTTCTACAAGCTGAAGCGCCTCAAGATATTGTACACGCAAACCATTTTCAGGATCTGCTTTGTCTGTCGATTGGTTATGAACCAATATAGGTTGTTGTTGTGCCATTATAGTTTGCCTCACTGTTTTCATGTGACGGATTGTTTTTTTGTTTCCCGTCTTGAGGCAAATCTATCGAATGTGTCGAAAATTTTACTTAATTTGTGTGCTTAACAAAGTGTTACTGTGAGACAAGGTAAATTAATCATTACTCAGATTGCTAGAAATCAACAGATAAAAATTATAGACCTTCTTCCTGTAAACGCTTTCGCTCCCTCAGATAAAACAGGGTTTGAAACACTAAGAATAAGATAACAACAGCACCACTAAACATGAGGTTAAAGGGATCCTCTCCATACCATTGCGGGAGAACAGCGTGCATGAGGTATTGGATAAAGGTGACCAAAATCCATCCCCAAAGCCCAAAGGCTGTCTGAAACCAAACACCGAGCGCAGTCAACGGCAATAACAATGCGAGTATGGTAGCAGCTAACCGCCAATGTAGCGGTGCAATGTCAAAACGAAGAGCCCCACCATCGGTTATCCCCATCAACATGGCCCAATATTTCACTGTGCCAGCAACACATGCCAGTGCAACAATGGACAAGAACACATTATATAAAAGATGGATACCCTCTGAAGCGTCACTGCTCTTTTGCGCCATTTGCTCAAGCGAGATGCTTTTATTGTCCACCATAAAACGCATTCCAAGTTTTGGTAAAAATCTTATACAATCTGACGGGATATATATATGAGCATCTAAAAAGGCGCAACAAAGTGTCTCATTCTCGATAAATTTTGTTGTCTGACTTGACCTTTTTTCCAAACAATGGCCAAACCATATCAGCAAAGTACAGCAGATGGATTTGAGTAATGTCTGACATGAGCCGTAAGATCGATGAAGTCACCGGACGTAAACGCATGCGCCGGTATCGGGCCAGCGCCTGGATGCGCAATATGGTGCGAGAGACACAACTTACTCCGTCAGATCTCATCTGGACGATGTTTTTGATCGAAGGTGAAAACAAACGCGAACCAATTGCCTCAATGCCAGGTGTTGAGCGTTTGAGTGTTGACCTTGCTGTGGAAGCTGCCAAAGAAGCCGTTAAACTCGGTATTCCCGCAATTGCTACTTTTCCTAATATTGATTACGCCAAACGCGACAAAACAGGCACAGAGATTTTAAATCCAGATAACTTGATTAATCAGGCAACGCGCGCAATTAAAGCTGAAGTGCCTGAGATCGGCATTATAACTGATGTTGCACTTGATCCATTCACGTCTGACGGTCATGACGGCATTTTTGAAAACGGTGAAATCGTCAACGACAAGACCGTTGAAGTTTTAGCGCAAGCTGCCGTTCTGCAAGCCCAAGCGGGTTCTGACATAATTGCACCATCTGAAATGATGGATGGGCGCGTGGGCGTAATCCGCCAAGCGCTTGATGATGCTGGTTTCCAATCTGTTGCGATCATGTCCTATGCTGCGAAATTTGTATCCGCATTTTACGGCCCCTTCCGTGAAGCCATCGGCACCAATGATTTTCTCAAAGGCGATAAAAACAGCTATTTCCTTAATCCGGCAAACCCGAACGAAGCCATGCGCGATGTAGCGCTGGATGTCGAAGAAGGCGCAGACATGGTTATGGTCAAGCCAGGTCTTGCATATTTGGATATGTGCCTGCGGGTCAAAGAAGAATTCGGCCTTCCTACTTTTGCGTATCAGGTCTCCGGCGAATATGCGATGATCAAAGCTGCGAGCCAAAATGGCTGGATCGATGGTGAGCGGGCTATGATGGAAAGCCTAATGGCATTTAAACGTGCTGGCTGCGACGGAATTTTGACCTATTTTGCGCCTGAAGCTGCAAAATTGTTGAACGCGTAACCCCGCCGCAGACTTTTCGCTTTAGCTAGTTTTCTAACTCACATAATGGCACAGCTTCGCGGATCTGATTACTATCGGCTTGCTGCATGAGATCTGCATTGACTATAAACGGTATGAAGGATTTCGTTTCGCTTGTTTTTAGATAGAGCGTCACAGGAAGAGTTTGTGGTTCATCATTATTGATCCGGCATGCATTGGCGCCAACGCTAAACGAACCCTCCCACAATTTCGATGGTCGGTTTTCAATCGTAAATTTGCGCAGCGCATTGAATCTTTTGATGTCAGACGGACGAATTCGATAAGCGATAATCTGCCGACCAGGCTCGCTGATTTTAGCTAACAATAGCTTATCTTCAGAATTCAACGACGTTGTAAGAATGAAGGTTTCCTTCTTGGTCTCAGAACCGTCTTTCTTTTTCAATTCCAAAGTCATCGTCACACCATCTTTTCGAACGCGATATGCATGCGGTAGATCCACTGCAACACTCAATTGATTGACATCTGTCGTTGCCGGATCAAAATTTCGAAGTTTGACCATGCTGGAAATTGGCGTGTGACCACAGGCACTTAATAAGATGAGAGCGATCCCCAATCCGCTGAATTTTACGACATGATTATAAAAATTGGACACTAGAAAACTCCATATTGACTTAACTCATTTCATGTATTAATTATCGTAAAACAATAATAAATAAACATTTAATTTTAATAGGGCTTTTATGATGGTCGAGCAAAAATCATCCCTTTCTTATAACCGCATCAAGAATTTGGCGCGTTATGCATGCATATTTTCAATTTTGGGCGTAATTATATCCATCGGAACGATTGCCTATTACACTGTCCTTATGTTCAGCGATACACAGGCTGTTGATGCTGCTATTCGAGAAGAATTCGTGGCCGCTGGTGAAATCATCACGATTAATGGTGTCAGCCGCACGCTGACCTTTTTGTTTGAAATGATACCAGTGCTGATTGGGATATATATATTTTTCCAAGCTGTGAGGCTTTTTCGAGAATATATGGGCGGGCGCGTTTTTACGTTTGAATCTGCCGGCAAGCTCAACAAAATCGGCTGGGCAGTGGCTGCTTTAGCACCGCTTGGCATATTGTCCGAAACACTCTCAGTGTTGGCCCTTACAATGTATAGTCCAGCCGGGCAAAGGCAATTATCTATCGGATTTTCAGAAACAGAAGTCTATGCGATCATATTGGGATTGTTATTGGTTACGCTGGCTAAGATCTTGCATGAAGCGGCCATAATTTCCGAAGAAAACCAGGCGATTATATAATCATGGCTATCATTGTCACACTCGATATTATGCTCGCAAAGCGCAAGATGCGATCCAAGGAACTCTCGGAACTTGTGGGGATCACGGAGCAGAATATTTCCCTGCTCAAATCTGGAAAAGTCAAAGGTATCCGCTTTGATACGCTGGAAAAGATTTGCGATGCACTTGATTGCCAGCCTGCTGATATTTTGAGCTATGAAGCCGAAGATGGGTCTTGAAAACCGACAAAACCTCCCCAATTACTAAGTAGAACAGACGATAACGAGGATAATTATGGCAAGTTTTGAAAAAATGGACCCCAGCGACGCGTTTAATAACGCGGATTATCGTCATACTCACACGATAGATGATCGTCTGGATGATCCCGCTTATTATGATGGCGTGAGAACCAAACGAATTTTGGCATTTTTGGTCGATTATCTCATGATAGCGATCTTACATATTCCCGTAGCGATCATCATCTTTTTCCTCGGTATCATCACGTTGAGCTTGGGATGGCTGCTTTTTGCGATCATTACGCCGATTATTGCGCTGATCTATGTTGGATCCACAATGGGTGGGCCTGATCAAGCAACACCAGGGATGAAAATGATGGGCATACGCATCGCGCGCCTAGATGGCGGTCGGGTCGATTTTATGACAGCAATTGTGCACGGCGTGATCTTCTGGGCAGCGAATATCGTCACGTCAGGCTTCATTTTGCTGATTGGTTTGTTCACCAATCGCAAACGCCTCATTCAGGATTTGCTATTGGGCACTGTCGTCTTGCGGTCAGACCTTAACGACGAATACGAAGTTGATATCAAAATTTCGAAGCGGAAATAAACCGGTATTGCCAGTCTTTGTTTGATTGATTAAGCTGTAAAGAAACTTGAACTACTTAGCTTTTTTGAACAATCGAACGAATGACGAGCCACAATAGTCACTCCCCGCAGTTCTTTTTAACGGCACCTACCCCGTGCCCTTACTTAAACGATCGCGAAGAGCGCAAGATTTTCACACATCTTGCTGGCGAAAAAGCAACTGAGCTCAATGATATTTTAACGCAAGGTGGTTTCCGTCGCTCGCAAAACATTGCCTATCGACCCGCGTGTGAAATGTGCAAAGCCTGTGTGTCGGTGCGAATACTCGCAGATGAATTCGTTTGGACCAAATCCATGAAACGTGTTCTTTCCCGCAATAAAGATATTATCTCAACGGATCATCAGGCTGAGCCATCCAGCGAACAATATTCCATGTTCCGCGCCTATCTGGACGACCGCCATCTTGATGGCGGCATGTCGGAAATGTCAGTGCTCGATTACGCGATGATGGTGGAAGACACGCATGTTGATACGCGGGTGATTGAATATCGCATTCGTGAAGAAGGTGATGGGGTAGAAGAGCATCCCAAAGGCCGACTTATTGGCGCGGCATTAACCGATAAGATGGCTGATGGACTATCGATGGTCTATTCATTCTTTGAACCGGATCACCAATCGCGTTCTTTGGGTACATATATTGTGCTCGATCATGTCAGACGCACAATCGAAGCAGGCTTACCGCATGTTTATTTAGGCTACTGGGTCGATGGCTCACCCAAAATGGCTTATAAAACGCGTTTCCAACCACAAGAGCATCTCGGCGCAAGTGGCTGGGAACGGTTTACTGACAATACATAGATTGTTGCTGGTCTTATTGTAATTGGGCTTAAATGCCTACTTAGCCTTTGGTCAGTTTAAAGCCACCCCAGAAATAGGTGTTGCCCCTTTTATAGCCGGGTCCACATTTTTCGCGTTTACCCCAAATGCGGAATACCTGCATGCAAATTGTTCCACCCTTTACACGATATTTTCCGCGTAGAGAGAAACTCTGAATAAACATACGCAATGTGCCATTTTTATCAAAATGCATGGTCCCACCAAACGAAGCTCCACGACCTGAAGCATTGGTGAAAAACCATTTTCCATTGGATGTAATGAATTTCGCTTCTTTCGCACCCGCTGCAGCAGAAGATGCATATCCAACTGAAAGTGCAACTGACATAAATAGAAGAATAAACAGAGATTTAATTGAAAACAGACCGACCCCTTACACAACTTTAAATATGGATCAATCTGTAGAATGCTATCTGGTTTAGATCAACAGGTCACAACGATAAATTGTCTATCTATACAATATTTCTCTCTAGACTGATTAAGACTAAAGAATAACACCCTTGCGGCGCGACGGGGCTTCAAAGCCAGTTGTGACACCCTCTCCGCTGACCGCAATTTCCGCAAACTTGGAAATTTCGCCGGATAACGCCTGATAATCTGATAAACCTTCTTTTAGCGCAGAAGGGACCTCATCTTCCCCCGCTCCCATCATCAGACCAAGCGGCATGCCGCGGTTCACATTGTCGCCACCGGCATTGACATTTAGAAGCAGGCTTTTCTCAAAATCATAACCTTCATGATCTGCAATAAAGAACATCATCGGCAAGCCCTGCTCGATGTAGCACACAGTGCCAATTTCTGTACGCAAAACCGCCTGCTCGCCCATATCAACAAGCTTATCAAGATCCATCGGACCATCATCAAGTTGCATATGATAAGCCCACATTTGATCATCAGGGATATTGCCTGGCCCCTTATGCGCTCGGTATTGCGCGAAGAGATCCTCACCGCGAATTCCGGCCATATGAACTTGATTAGCTGCCTCGCGGAATGCAGTTTTTGTATCGCTTTCGCCATTGATTAGTTCGAACATAAGCGGCACACAAATCGCCAATCCAGACGCAACGGTTTCAGATCGATGCGTGAGCACTTGATGTTCAAGCGCCATGCCAATCCCTTGATACGGATTTTGCGATAAAAGCGATAAAACCATCGGTCGGATCATGCCGCCATGCGAACCGATTGACCAATTATCTCGCTGCATCTGTGCGCAGGCATGCACGGGATCACCATTGCAATAGTTCTCAAACCAGCGGCGTAAAAACACCTCTGTATAAGGATCTTTGTTTTGATCCGGCGTTGTCATGTAGGAAACGAAATCATCCAAAAATGCGCCAGCTTCATATCCGCCTTTTTTATTAACAGATCTGATAAGAACACGCGCAAGATGTGCGTTCAGCGTATTATCGCCAGCTTTTAACCCGTGGTGGTAATGATACCGCTCATCTTCTGCTGCAACTTTATTGCCATGCTCGCCCTCGCGATCATTTCGCTCAATGGTGAAGTCTTCCCATGAGGTTTGATAAAACATGCTGTGACCATGCAAAATATCATAGGGTCTGGAGAGCGATTTTGCCTTTTGCACATCCGGCTTATAGGACATGCCAACCATAAAGGCTTCAGGATGCGGGTGGAGCGGCGCTTCATAGGTTTTCACACCACCATCAAAATCTTTGACGATGTTCTCGCGTGCATAATACCAATGAACCGGCATGGCCAAACTGTCGGCGATAAACAATCCCCAAAGCGCGTTTTCAATGCGTTTGCGTCTTTGTTCAAGATTATTCATGTCTGCACCCCATGCGGAATAAACGAGACTTATTAGCCCCTATTCTTCCGCTTCATATTTTTTGATCAGGTTTTCAGCGACTTGAATGTTGATCTGATTGCGCTCGTAAAATTCCGGGAAGATATTTTTAAAGTAATCGGATTCTGTTGCCGCCTTGCTCGCGGTAATCGCGTCTTGCAGCATCTCTTTGTTCTTAACCGCAGCGCCCAGCTCAACCAAACCATTTCCGATGAAATACTGAACCTGCGCCCAGACGCTTGGATTGTCTTCCTCTTTTAAAACTTCCAAAACATTTTTATGCGCGAGAACAGACTTCTCAAGCCAGAGTGTACCGCCCTGACGCTGATGCAAAGTTGAATAAATATCGCCCAATTGGAATTGAAGTCCGGCCCAGCTGACAGGATCAGCATCTTGAGTGAACACTTCCATGGCGGCTTTAAACGCATTGGCAGCTTCGGTTAAACGCGCCGCATTAAGTGCTTTACCTTCAATCGCATTATAGGTGTCTGAATTGGCATTGACCTGACCCAAAGCACGTTGCGCTGTTGCCCATTCGGCGGGATTATCCTCTTTGTTGAAAACTTCAAGCGCATTTTTAAAGGCAACAATTGCATCATTATAAAGTTGCGCGCCTTCTTCAGGCTTGTTTTGGTTATACCTACCATAGGCCAGCGAGCGGTAAGCATCACCAAGCTTTGAATTGCTGTCAGCCCAAATCATGGGTGATGTTTTAGCATCTAGGATTTCAATCGCTGTCTTATAAGTCTCAATCGCTTCCAAAAGCGGTTTGTCCTGACGTGTCGCCCAAGCAATCTCCAACAACGCATTGGCTTTCTTCGAAAGCACTTCGCCTTTGACCGGATCCGTCAAACCTTCTTGCGCTAAAGCATCATCAAAAAGTTTGGTCGATTGTTCGATTTGTCCTTGTTTAAGCGCTGCAAAAGCATCATCGACCAGCTTAAGTGCTGCCTCGTCATTGGCGAAAGCTGCCGAAGTTAAAAGAGCTGAGAAGGACACAGCGAAAATGGATTTTTTGAGATGAGCAACGACCGACATTTGCGAACTTTCTTATTGTTATAAAACCAGAATTTGACCGCAATCTAGGCAAAACATAGATGTAAAACAAGATCTTGCGGATCAAACTATTGTTAACTTGCTATACGTTGGCAATTGATGGATGGTTTGACCAATTCATTTCAAGACAAGGACCCGCCATGACATTTCCTGCCATCACTGCGCTTCTTTCCATCATTTTATCGCTTTATATGCTCAAATTGATCATCGATATTGTGAAGATCAGACGCAGTGAACGTGTTGAGCTGGAAACCGGTGAAAGCGATGCATTAACGCGCGCTGTGCGGGCGCATGGCAACCTGGTTGAAACGGCGCCGATGTTCGTCATCATGCTGGGGCTTTTGGAAATGGGTGGCGGTCATCGGATCGCCGTTGCAATCCTGGCAGCAATTTTCATTGTGTCACGCATCATGCACCCCATCGGATTGTCCGGTAAAAAAGGCACATTTAAGTACCGCACCCGCGGCATGATCCTCACACTCACAGCCTATATCCTGACAGCGGCCTATTTAGCTGTGGTGGCCGTGATACGTTTTTAACCCGAGAACTTACCTGATCTTGGGAAGCCTTTCGGTACCATGCGTCCGGCTTGGGCTCTGTCGCCCATCCATTCCATCAACTCATCTTTCATGCGCGTATAAGAGCGACCAGCGCTGTCTTCCCATGTCAGACCTTCTTCCATTAAGAAGCATCTAATATCGGCCACGCCGCCATCTTTGTAACGCTGTAATCTGACGCCTTTACCGCGCGCCATTTCAGGCAATTGCTCGATTGGGAATATCAGCATTTTGCGGTTTTTACCCACAACAGCCAGATAATCACCGCGCACCTCGACGCATAATTGCGCTTCATCTGGCATCTTCACGTTCATGACTTGCTTGCCCTTACGGGTATTGGCGACAAGATCAGTTTCTTTCACGATAAAGCCATTACCGATATTGGATGCAAGCAAGAGTTTGCGCTCAGGTTGATGCACAAAGGCGGTGAGCACATCCTGATCATTATCCATATCGACCATGATGCGTAATGGTTCGCCATGACCACGACCGCCCGGGAATTTATCCGCCCCAAGCGTATAGGCTTTGCCGCCCGTGGTGATGATCAAAATCTTGTCGGTGGTATAGGCGCTGAAGGCGAGCTTGAGTTTATCACCATCTTTAAAGGCAAGGCTTGAATAATCGGACATATGCCCTTTCATGGCCCTGACCCAGCCTTTTTGCGACAGGACAACCGTAATCGGCTCTTTCTCAATCATCGCTTCGTAAATGGCACTATCATCAATTTCGACCACTTTACCGAAGTCGGTACGTCTTGCGCCGAGTTCGGTGTCCTTGCCATAGGTCTTTTTCACATCGCGGATCTGCCAGGCAACCGCCTGCCATTGCTTCTCTTCAGATCCAAGTAGCTCTTCAATCTCAGCTTTTTCGGCTTCTAATGCATCAAACTCCTTGCGAATTTCAAATTCTTCGAGTTTGCGTAATGACCGCAAGCGCATATTGAGGATGGATTCAGCCTGCAAATCCGTCAGGCTAAAGCGTTCCATCATCACAGCTTTTGGATGATCTTCCTCGCGAATGATCTTAATCACTTCGTCAATATTGAGATAGGCAACCAGCAAGCCGCCCAATATTTCCAAACGGCGAATAATTGCCGCCAAGCGATGGCGCGAACGACGTTGCAAGACATCACGGCGGTGATCAACCCATTCAAGCAGCACTTCGCGTAAGGACAATACCTTTGGCACTTTGCCCTGGCTCAATACGTTCATATTCAGCGAAATTCTGCTTTCAAGCTCGGTGAGCTTGAACATGGATTCCATCAATATTTCAGGATCCACTGATCTATTTTTGGGCACCAATACAATGCGAATATCTTCCGCAGATTCATCTTGAATATCATCAAGCAAAGGCAGCTTTTTCGCGATCAAAAGCTCGGCGATTTTCTCAATCAATCGGGATTTTTGAACTTGGTAGGGAATTTCAGTCACAACGATCTGATAACCGCCGCGACCTGTTTCTTCCTTTTCCCATTTCGCACGAACTCTAAACCCACCGCGGCCTGTTTTATAGGCGTTGATGATGGTTTCTTTATCTTCGATGATCGTGCCGCCTGTTGGCAAATCTGGACCTTGAACGAACTCAACGAGCTTTTCGATGCCCGCATTGCGGAACTTAATCAGATGAAGTGCAGCGTCGCACAGCTCAGCCGCATTGTGCGGCGGAATTGAGGTTGCCATGCCCACGGCAATGCCGGAAGACCCGTTTGCAAGCAGATTTGGAAATGCGCCCGGCAGAACTGTCGGCTCTTCGTTTTCCTCATCATAGGTCTGACGGAAATCAACAGCATCTTCGTTGATGCCTTCGAGCAAAAGTTCCGCAACCTCGGTCATCTTGGATTCGGTATAACGCATCGCAGCGGGGTTATCGCCGTCAACATTACCAAAATTTCCTTGTCCATTGACCAACGGATAACGCACGGCAAAATCCTGCGCGAGGCGCACCAGAGCATCGTAAATGGCCTGGTCACCATGCGGGTGGAAATTACCCATCACCTCACCGACAATTTTTGCGCATTTTTTGAACGAGGAATTAGACTTGAGTCCCATATCGTTCATTGCATGCACAATGCGGCGGTGCACGGGTTTCATGCCATCACGCGCATCCGGCAAAGCCCGGTGCATAATTGTCGATAGCGCATAGGCCAAATAACGCTCTTCTAGCGCAGCCTTTAAATCAACACTTTGAATGTCATCTGATCCGCCTGATGGCGGTGTAATCTCTTGTCCCATAAATTTCACCTAACCTATGGCTTGATTCGGAGCAAGCAATTGAGGCCAGTTACACCCAACAAAGCTGGGGTTTTATCGGGTTTTTATGCGATTTTTTCTCAAGTTCGGGACAAAAGTAATTTGAACCCGGCAAATGTGAAAAACGAACCCAACATAGCTTGCAATGGGCGACGCGCCTTTGTGTAGGTTTTGACCATCACATTTGTTGAAAATGCGACTGCGTAAAGCTGATGCAAGACAAATGACATGAAGAACACGCCGATGCCAAATATCAACATGACACTCACTGGTGCACCATCCTTAAAGGCGACCGACATCATGGCAACCCAGAAAATCGCAGCCTTGGCGTTTGTCATCTGAACCGTAAATCCACGCCAGAAATATCTTGCATGCGTTGCCTTGCCCTTGAGCGGTTTGATCGTCATGTCCTGATCTTTGGTTGCTGACAAAAAGGATTTATAGGCCAACCACAAAAGGTATAACCCGCCGACGATTTTAACTGCGGTAAATGCCCAGGCATGTGTGGCGATGATCGCTGTGAGACCGGCAATGGATAAAAGCGCCCAACCAAAAGATCCGACTGCTGTCCCGAAGGCGAGCGCCATGCCCGCAGATCTTCCCGTACTCATCGACGTTCCTATGATGGTGAGAATATTTGGTCCGGGCGATAACATCGCAACCAGGAAAATACCGTAACCGATGAAAAATCCTGGAAGATACAGAGCTAAATCCTGCATATAGACACCTCGCATTTGTTCTCATAATGTTCTTTTTTGGCGCGAAGTCAAGTTATCCCACCAAAACAAGTAAGGAGGATTGGCGTGATCTTATCTTTTGTCTTTGCCCAACTTTAACCAAATTGATCGAACTATCTTGAGATTGTTACAGTTCGCACATAAATTGTGAAGCAAATCAAATCGCCACGGAGTACTTAATGTCATTTCACTTTTCTAAACGCGCCCTTCTAGCCAGTTCCATCCTGTTGGGTAGCGCTATTCCCTCAATGGCATTGGATGCCGATGCGTTCGCGCAGCAATTGATTAAAACATTTGCCAAATCAGGCTCTGTAATGGAAGTGGGATCTGCAAGTTTGGATGGCACAACGGTCACATTATCCTCGGCTGTATTTAAAGCGCCTCAACAGGATATACCGATTGGCGATATCGTCTTTACAGGCGTGACTGAAACAGGTGATGGTGGCTATAAAGCGGAGACCGCTTCAATTGCCGATATTGATGCTCAGGCGGATGAAGCGCAGATTAAAGTGAGCGGCATTGAAATTGCAAACCTCACTATTCCAGCCGGCGAAAAGCTTGAAACCATTTCAGATATGTTCTTATACGAGACTTTTAGAACTGGCCCAATGAGTGTGACGGTAAAGAATGTCGACGTGTTCAAATATTCAAGCACTGACTTCACGATTGATGCGAATGACCCGGCAAAAATGGATTTCACAGGCACAATTGATGGCATGGTCATCGATTTGGCACTCGTTGAGGATCGCAGAGCCCGCGCGACGCTTGAAAGCATGGGTTACAGTGTTCTAACGGGCGATATGAAAATGAAGGGTGACTGGGAAGTCGAAACAGGCCGGATTAATATGCCTGAGATGGCTTTAACCTTCAACGATGTGGGTCGTTTAAACACATCACTTGATATTTCCGGTTACACCATGGCGTTCCTCCAGGAAATTCAAACTTTGCAGAGCGAAATGGTTGGCAAAGAAAACGATCCAAATGCGCAGCAGGCTATGGGACTAGCCATGATGGGTCTGATGCAGCAGCTCACATTTAACTCACTTGCTGTTCGCTTTGACGACGCGTCGCTAACTGGAAAAATTCTAGAATTTGCAGGCAAGCAGCAAGGCATTTCCGCGGAGCAAATGGCGCAGGCTGCGAAAGGTCTCTTACCATTTGCGCTCGGTCGCTTGGGCATTCCAGCCTTGCAGCAGCAAATTTCCAACGCAGCAAATACCTATCTGGATGATCCAAAAAACTTCGAGATCAAAGCAGAACCTGCGGCTCCTGTTCCGTTTGGCCAAATTGCTGGATCTGCAATGGGTGACCCACGTAGTTTAGTAGAATTATTGAATGTGCAAGTGACAGCGAACCAATAAAAAAGCCTGATTTTATCTAAATGACTCCAAAAATTAAAACCCGCTATGAAGATAGCGGGTTCTTTTATGTCAATTTGGTCACTAAAGTTTGAACGCCTTCACCCGCTTGCCCGATTGACAATTCCACCCATAAAACAGCAACATCTGACGCATGTTGGCCTCTTTAAGAACGCACTTACTCGTCATATTGTTAGCATGTATCTGCATCCCATTTTTGGGGCAGAAATCTCATGCAAGCAATTCACCAGCTGTTACATGTTTTCACGATCAAGCTATCCAGCTCGGACTGCTGCAACCTGCAAATTCATTAGAATTCGGTCCACACTCACTTGAAGCTGCACAGCGCATGTCGCTTCGTTTTGATGAACTCAAAGGCTTGCGTCAGATTTCGACGGATAATGCAATTGCATGGTGTCGCGAACTTGGCTTGATTGACGAAACACTGAAGGGTTTTTGGCCAACAAAAACGGGCCCGAAGTTTGAATATATCTTTTCAAAAGCGCTGAACTGCGGTCAGCAGCTTGCAATTCAGAACGCTATTTTGTTCGCCTTTACCTATTTCAAAAGCCTAGATGTTGAGCTTGCTGGAACGGTTAAAGTCATTGCATCCACTGACCTTTCGGAACTCACCCAAAACCTGATTGATAACAGCCAATACCAAATAAGTCAGTCGAAAGCTGCTTCGATTATAAACCGCCAATGTCGAGGTCGCGGTTTGGGTGGATTTAATGCGCCCGGCATGATCATCATCTGCATTAACCCACGTTATAATTGGCGCCAAGCACAGGTAAATCTGCGCATGTTGCTGGCGCATGAAATGAGCCATGAAATACAGCGGCAGATGACTGGCTATCGCCCTATTGGCATTGAAAGCCAGGATGAGTTTTTGGACGAAGTCGGACCATTATGGCTCGTGGAGGGATCAGCCATAGCCTTTCAATTTAAAGCATTGCTGCCTTACGTTGATGTCAACGAACATATCAGCGTATTTCGTAGCGATGTTGGTGGTTATTCCGGTGACAAATTATCCCAGTTGACCTATTCCGACGCCACATTGAACCGGGATTTTCCAAACTACGCGGCGCTTGCCGGCCATTTACTTGCCAGCCGAGAAGACGGGCATAGGGGTTTTTTAAAGTATTGGAAACTGCTTGCGCGTGAAAACTGGCAAAGCGCATTTACAACCGCATTTGGATTATCTCTTGAGGATTTCTACCGGGAATTTAAGTAAAACCCTCATCCTCTCCAATTTGTGATCCAAAATAGATTTTCATCGTTGTATCTGCGGCTTAAGATACTACAATTGAAATTATGTTTGTATTCATCGAAAATGTAGGGTGCCTGGTGTGACGTTCAAAAGGTTTAGAAGCCAAGCTGGGCTTGGTGCGCTCGCACTTTCCTTGGCGTTTTCTTCGCTATATACGCCCACCCTTGCAATCGCCAATGAAAGCGGTGACCCAGGGGTTAGATGTGTTCAAAATCAACTTACCTCCCTTCAAATTGATGTGGGGGTCATTGATGGCCTATTTGGTAAAAAAACCGCCAATGGCTCCAAACAAGCGATTGAACAATTACCCAAACTAGGTGAGCTCAACGCACTCAATGCCAATAACTCATTAATGTGGTGTCGGGAGATGGCATTGTTGTCTCCAGAGCTTAAACAATATTGGCCGACCCATAATGGTCCTAAATTTGAATATCACTTCTCCGGTTCGCTCAATACGGACGAACAAAACCGCATCAAATATACCATGGAAATTGCGGACAAGTATTTTGATAAATTCAATATTGAACTTCCCGGTATTGTTAAAGTTGTCGCTTCAGACGATCTAAATGCCATGGCGCGCTCAATCAACGAAGTGGCTCGAAATGCTATCCCAGTTGATCGTGGCGTGGAGATATTGGAACAACAATGCAAGGGCCGACCTCTCAGCGGGTTAAATATCAACGGACTTATTGCGCTTTGTTTTGATGAAAAAACCGACGTGACCAAAAGAAATCGGGTTCTGAAAAACATCGCAGTTCATGAATATGCACATGAAGTGCAACGCCAATATACCAGCTATACAAAAGCACTTGTGCGAGATCGCTCGGAAATTGTTGCGATCAATGGTCCTCGGTGGCTGGTGGAAGGCACCGCGATCGCATTTGCGAGTGATTATTCTAATCGCGGTTTGAGAAGCGGAATTCTCATCGACTTTATCCGGGAGAACGCGACACGTTTTTCCGGTCGCACATTATCGACCTTGCGATATGGCGATGCACCCGAAAAAGATTTCTTCAGCAATTATGCAAGCCTGGCCGGATATATGGTTGCGCAGAAAAAAGGACTACAAGGCATCATCCAGTTTTGGGAGCAAATGGCGCGCGATCGATGGGACATAGCATTTGCGACGACATTTGGATTATCTATTGATGCGTTTTATCGTGAATTTGATTGGCAAAAACCTACGCCGAAACAGTCTTTAGAGGCACCAATTGTAACAACCAACGATCCAGGTATCGCATGTGTCCAGCAACAATTAACAGCTTACAAAATAGATGTTGGACCAATTGATGGTCTTTACGGACGTAAAACTTTTCGCGGCACAAAACAGCTCATTGAAAAATACCCTTCACTTGCGGATTTGGACGATATAACGCGCGATAATGGTTTGATGTGGTGTCGGCAAATAGGTCTGATCGACGTGGCTTTGCAGATTTATTGGCCTGCAAATCAAAATGCGTTCAATTATCAGTTTGACGAAACCATCGACATCGATCTTAGAAAATCGATCCGTGCATCGATCAATAAAGCGGCGACCGCAATGTCAGATCTCGGTTTTCGCCCAACCGGCAGCGTTAAAGTCATCGCATCGTCAAACAAGGACAATCTCATCGCAGCAATACAACAAAACCTTCGTTCACCCATAAACTTTGATGAGGTTAAACAGGATTTTGACAATCGATGTGAAAGCACAAAAACTGGCGGTATTTCGACGGATGGCACGATCGGTCTATGCCTCGGCAGCAGCGGTAAATTGGACGACCAAATTATGCATTTGCTGGCCCAGGAATATCTCAAACAGTCTGCCGGATACGCGTGGCCCGATAAGCAAATCAGTGACCAATTTTTTCAATTCGGACCACGCTGGCTCTATGAGGGTTTGGCCATTGCACTTGTTGATTATATGAATGCGCCTGAAAAGTCCTTTGCAGATCAAATTGCAAATCGAATAAGCGCTGGTCGATCCGTTGAATCTGAACTTCATCAGCTTGAGGCCTATGGACCTGCCAACCCTATTAAACATCAAAAACGCGGAGCCATTGCAGCCCATATTTTAGCTGAAAGCGGCGGAAGCTATGACAGTTTTATCGTTTATTGGGATGAGTTAGCCCGTTCCAACTGGCAGATTGCCTTCGAGACAGCATTTAAAATCAGCGTCGGTGAATTTTATAAGCAAATCAAAGACGGTAGCAGCTAAGGATACCCCCGGTGAGGTCACCGAGGGCAATGATCATTAGCTTTGTTGTTTTGTCGCGCTTCGTGACCAATCCACGTTGCGTGTTGCAAACATGGTCATAGCAATGGCCGCAAAGGCAATAATTGCCCCAATTAGCAGCGCATATTCATCTTCTTTAAGGATCAAATACATAATCGCATAGGTCAGCCCAACCACGCTCGCGATTACATAGATGGCATTTCGACTGGCAAGGGCATTGCCGACATACCATGCGATCAATCCCGTGGTGGCTAAACTTGCGAGGATATAGGCGATGTCAAAACCAACTTGTTCGGCTAACGCCAATAGCAAGATGTAAAACACCACCATGGCAAGGCCAGTTAAAATATATTGGATCCAATGTACTGGATTTTTGCCTGTAAGCTCCAAGATGAAGATTGCCAGAAACACAAGCGAGAAAAATGCCACTGCATATTTCAGCGTTCTCGATACCAACTGATAAAATTTCAACGGCTTTACAAAACTCACTTCGATGATGGAATCTGCATTGCTGATTTGAGTACCAAATGACACAGCGCTTATGCCGCGCGCCAAATTGGGCACCGTCCATTTTGCATCAAATCCGGCTTCAGTAATATTTCTTGTTTCAGGCAAGAACCTGCCGTTGAAACCCGGATGCGGCCAGTTGGATGTCATGCTAACCTCGGTTGTTTTACCGCTTGGAACGATTTCCAATGCACGAGATCCGTTGATCGCGAGGTCAATTTCAAATTTTATGGATTGATCGAGCAAAGCCTCGTCCACGTTTAGATGAATTCCACTCGATTTTCCCGAATTGTTGTAATTGTTATAGCGATTGGGTGAAGTACTTGGATGCAACCCCGCCAGCCCTGGTGAGAAGATTACCCCCTCGCCTCCATTAAGCTCAGCCACGACTTCAGAACGGAAGCCCGCAAGATCTGAGACTTCAATCGCTAGAAAGGCTTCTCGCAATCTCGGCCGTCCATTTCGAGCGATGATTTGGCTTGTATCGATCGCGTCGAATGTGCCGGAAAGCTTGGACTTCATGTGATAAAGCGGTGTGGAATAAATCGATTTCTTACGTTCTTCTACTTCGAGATCACTCGTCGTTTGCAATTTTGCTGGCGAATAGATCGCATAACGCCGCACATCGATATAAACATCATTCTGCTTCTGTTTGGTGAGATATGGCACGACCAAATATGGCCCATTGATGCGTTGTTGGTTGCCCCACCCTTGCGAAATGGATTGCGCAACTTGATCGGCACGGTTGGCGCGTTCTTCCACCAAAGCCCAGACAAGCAACGCTGGGATAAGCAGTAAAAATGTGATGATACCCGTGATGATGAACTTAAAACCCGGGCTTGTTGATAGACCGGCAAAAAATGATGGTCGCGGGTTAACCGAAACTGGTGATGTGTCGGCTTGTTCTTGTTGATCTGACATGTCGCCTCCTGATGTCGTTTCAAGAAGCGTTATCGTTAGGAACGAAATTGGGCTGAAGTTCTGTGTCTTTGTGACCGGTGAAAGGTCATTTTGAGGTCATTTTTGGGCTAAACGTCAAAAAATGTGACGTTTTGAACCGATTTTCAGCAATAAATTGAACCTTATAGAGTGTTTTGTAACAATATTTGACAAAATCTCTGCCTTTTTAAAACCACAATATAACCTTGATCGAGCCAAAAAACTGTCACGCTTGTCTTCAATGCTCCGATTATCGAATAACTCGGGGAGTGGTTTTCATGAAACAATATTTAATCAATTTATCAAGCTTCACTGCGCTAACTTTTGCTGTGTTGGGAACACAGGTGCACGCAAGTCAAAATCTATCCAATCAGGTAGAGCCAGACACAATCGAAGTTGCTTTTGTTTTGGATACAACAGGATCGATGGCGAGCCTAATTGCGGGCGCAAAGCAAAAAATTTGGTCAATTGCCAATACGATTGTTGATATCAATCCAAAGGCAAATATTCGCATGGCGCTGGTTGCCTATCGCGATCGCGGCGATGACTATGTGATCAAGATGCATAAGATGAGCGATGATATTCAAGGTCTCTATGGCAATTTGATTGCACTTCGTGCCGCAGGTGGTGGTGATACGCCTGAATCGGTGAACGAAGCCTTGGATGCTGCAATTGATCAGATCGCTTGGACAAAAGGTGATGGCACGCGCCGCATCGTATTCCTTGTAGGCGACGCGCCACCGCATATGGATTACATCAATGCACCAAAATATCCAGAGGTTCTAAAACAAGCGTCTTATAACAACATCACTGTCCATGCCGTTCAGGCAGGTCTATCCAATGAAACAAAAAACATCTGGAAAGATATCGCCCAGCGTGGCGGTGGCAGCTATATCCCCATCCCACAGGATGGTGGTCAGATCTCGCAAATCGAAACACCTTATGATCAACAGATCATTGATCTTCAACACAAGCTTGATCGCACGATTGTGCCTTATGGCCCGAAAGAAACGCAAGCAGCTTTAGAGCAAAAGATCATCGATAAATCATCTGGCAGCGTGTCTAAACGCGTTGATAATTCGGCCTTTTATTCCAAACGTGAAGCGCGGAAAGAAGTGGTAACGGGCGGTGGTGATATCGTCTCAGCAGTGCGCAATGAGGATGTTGAACTGGAAGCTGTTGCTCCTGAACATTTGCCTGCACCCATGCAGAAGATGTCTCCTGAAGAGCAGAAAAGCTACATCGCAAGCATCATTGAAACGCGCAAAAGCATTGAAGCTGAAATGAGCGAACTTGTGACGAAGCGCGATCAATATATCATCGAGGCTGAAAAGAATTCGACGGCAATGTCTGCACCGTCATTTGATGAGGCGGTTCGCAACGCGCTTTAAATTACTATCGTAGGTTTTTACACCAATTTTGATCGCATTTTCCAACGACGAAATGCGATCAAAGACCATATGCTTTCTGCAATTAAGAACGGATATGATGCAATCAAAAATGCGTAAAACGCCGCTAGCGCGCAAGCTATCGAAAACACCAATATGAAAATCGAATGCCGATCCTCTAACGCATAGCTCGTTACCATGCTGACCACAGCAAAAATGCCCAATGCTTCAATCATTGTTATCTCCCATGTTGGTTATGACGGGCTGAACCTGAGCGATAAGCAGGACATACCACCATCGAGTTTTGCAGCTTCTGTGTTGCCAATCTGGCAAATTTCATAGCCAGCGTTACCCATCATTTCCGCTGTCTTATCAAAGCCCTGCGGCATGATGACGAGATTGTTAAAGCGAATGGAATTGGCACAAGCCTCTTCGCCGTCTGCGACATGCAAAACTCTATAACCTTCAAAGCAACCAGACCGCGCAAGTCGTCTGGTGGATAAAATGGTTTCTTCATCAAGCAAACTGCAATCTGTTTTGAAATGAAGAACGTCAGGCGGTGTTTGAACCTCTCGCAGCGTATAACCATATTCACTCACGATATCTCTAAGCTCTGCCACACCTTCTGAATTGGTTCGAGCAGACTTACCAACCAAGATCTCGCGCTCTGTTACCAGAATATCACCACCTTCGATAAAACCGGGGCCATTAATCTGATGAACGTTTGTATAGTGACCCTTCAGATATGGCGCCATTTCATTTGCCTCACCCAAACGCGATGGCGCACCGGGGCGCATAACAATCGCCGCTTCCGGCAGGCATAAAGCAGCATCTTCCACAAAGACAGAATCGGGAAAGGCCTCAAGCGCATCCAGTACTTCGACATCAGCGCCTGTTGACCGTAAAGCTGCTATATAATCTGCATGATGAGATTGAAAGAGCTCTAGACTTGGCGCACCTGTGTCAACTGCGCGCAAACCATCGATGATGCTAGTGCTCGGTTTGCGACAAATTGCATGGGTGAATTGATAGGATTTGGGCATCGTGATCATCTTGTTTGTGTGCAAAAAAATAAGCCCCGGCATGATAGCTCACAACGGGGCAAATTAAGCAATATTATTTTAGCGTTGTTAGTCTTTTGCTTGAGGCAGAACGCGCAATCCCAATTCTACCAGCTGTGTGTTCTCTGCTGGTGCTGGTGCAGACATGAGCAAATCAGCCGCTTGTTGGTTCATTGGGAAGAGTGTGACTTCGCGAAGGTTTTTCGCGCCAGCCAGCAACATCACAACGCGGTCAACGCCAGCTGCCATGCCGCCATGTGGTGGCACACCATATTGGAATGCGCGGTAGAGACCACCAAAGCGCTCTTCAACCACTTCTGGACCAAGTCCGACTTTGCCAAATACTTTGATCATCATTTCAGGGATGTGGTTACGAATACCGCCTGATGCCAATTCAAAACCATTACAAACCAGATCATACTGATAAGCTTTAAGCTCAAGCGGGTCTTCCACATTATCAAACGCGTCCATACCACCCTGCGGCATTGAGAATGGGTTATGGCCGAAATCGATTTTCTTATTGTCTTCGTCCCACTCATAGAATGGGAAATCAACAATCCAGCAGAACTCGAACTTATCTTCATCAAGTAGATTGAGCTCCTGGCCAACGCGATCACGCGCAGCGCCTGCAAATGATGCGAACTTAGATGGAACACCAGCAACAAAGAAGCAGCTGTCGCCAGCTTCAAGACCAAGCTGTGTGCGAATAGCTTCTGTGCGCTCTGGGCCAATATTTTTCGCCAATGGGCCAGCGCCCACTGTTGCACCATCTTCTTCACGCCAGAAGATATAGCCCAAACCAGGCTGACCTTGCTGCTGTGCCCATGAATTCATGCGGTCACAGAACGCACGGGAACCACCCGTTTTAGCCGGGATGCCCCAAACTTCAACCTTTGGATCTTTTTCGATCATGCCAGCGAAGATCTTAAAGCCAGAACCGGCGAAATGCTCGGTGACAGCTTCCATTTCAATTGGGTTACGCAAGTCTGGCTTATCAGAACCATATTTGCGGATGGCTTCATCATAAGGAATGCGCGGGAACACATCAGTTACCGGCTTACCATTTGCGAATTCTTCAAACACACCTTTGATCACTGGTTCCATGGTCTGCAAGATATCGTCTTGCTCCACAAAACTCATTTCCATGTCGAGCTGATAAAACTCGCCAGGCAGACGATCAGCACGCGGATCTTCATCGCGGAAACATGGTGCGATCTGGAAGTATTTATCAAAACCAGATGCCATGATCAGCTGCTTATATTGTTGCGGCGCTTGTGGCAGCGCAAAGAAGTTACCCGGATGAATACGGCTTGGCACGAGGAAGTCCCGCGCGCCTTCTGGTGAAGATGCCGTCAAAATCGGCGTGGCGAATTCATTGAAGTTGATCTCAGTCATGCGGCGGCGCATGGATGTGATGATCTGAGAGCGCAGCATCATGTTTTTGTGCAAAGTTTCACGACGCAAATCAAGGAAACGATATTTCAAACGCACATCTTCAGGATATTCTGGCTCACCAAACACTGGCAGCGGCAATTCGCTAGCAGCAGACAAAACTTCGATGTCGCGTGCGAAGATTTCAACTTCACCTGTATCAAGATTTGGATTGATGGTTTCTTCGGTCCGCGCTTTAACTTCACCGTCAATGCGGATCACCCATTCACCACGCACGGTTTCTGCTGTTTTAAATGCTGGGCTATCAGGATCAGCCACAATTTGGGACATGCCATAATGATCACGCAAATCGATGAACAATAGGCCACCATGGTCACGCACGCGATGCACCCAGCCGGCAAGACGAACATTTGAACCCACGTCGCTTTTTCGTAAATCCGCGCAAGTATGGGAGCGATAAGCGTGCATAATAAAACCTCTTTGTTCATTAGATGGCGAGACGAATTGAATACGTCTTCAAACAGCCAATAATTTCTTGTAATTCGCGGCGGACAAGCACATGTGACAGCTGATTTGTCAAGGGAAAACACCGGATTTGTCTAAAGGAAAAGTTTTTTTTATGGGTTATGGCTTGAGCAAGCGAAAAAGTGGCGTGTTTTTACGAGACAAACGCTTCATTTTAAGTTATCGACTTTAGCATGGAAATTATAACAAAAACATCCGAACTTGAAGCCGCCTGCCTAGATCTAGCCAAAGCTGACTTCATCACAATTGATACTGAATTCCTGCGAGAAAAAACGTTCTGGCCCAAACTTTGTTTGATTCAGCTCGCCTCGCCCGATCGCGCACTAATCGTCGATCCGCTCGCCAAAGGTATTGATCTTGCACCCTTCTTTGAGCTGATGGCTGATGAAAGCGTGCTCAAGGTTTTCCATGCCGCGCGTCAGGATTTGGAAATCGTGTTCCATTTAGGTGATCTCATTCCAAAACCGATTTTTGACAGCCAAGTGGCAGCCATGGTGCTCGGTTATGGCGATAGTATCGCCTATGATGCACTCGTCAATAAGATCACTGGCCACCATATTGATAAAACATCTCGCTTTACCGATTGGTCGCGTCGTCCTTTAACCGATCAACAGCTTAATTATGCCCTTGCTGATGTGACCCATCTGCGCGATGTCTATCTTGAACTGTCCACACAATTGGAATCGCAAGGCCGCGCAACATGGCTCAATGAAGAAATGGCCATTTTGGAAGCACGTGAAACCTATGACATTCACCCCGATGATGCATGGAAGCGTTTGCGCAATCGCATGCGCAAGCCACAGGATTTGGCGATTTTGCAGCGCCTTGCTGCATGGCGGGAAAATTTGGCACGTACACGAGATGTGCCTCGTGGCCGGATCTTAAAAGACGACGCGCTCTATGAAATTGCTCAGCAAAAACCACGTGATCACGGAGCGCTCGGCCGCCTTCGCACAATTCCAAAAGGCTGGGAACGTTCAGAACTTGGCAGCAGCTTGATGACCGCATTAAATGCTGCTTACGAAATCCCAAAAGAGGATTGGCCAGAGATTAAACGTCACAAACCGGCGCCTGAAGGCACAGCGGCAGCCTCTGATATGCTGCGCGTGTTACTCAAAACGATTGTTGAACAGGAAGGTGTGGCCGCCAAAGTCATCGCCTCAGGTGATGATCTTGATAAGATCGCAGCCAAAGGCGAAGAGGCTATGGTTGCAGCTTTATCTGGTTGGCGTCGTGAACTCTTCGGCGATAAAGCCCTCAAGCTTATTAATGGCGAATTGGCGCTTAAATTTGCAGACAAACGTGTGCAGGTCATTGAGAGCTAAAGAGAAATAATTTGAACCTCTGATCCATGGTGTTTGCTCGGCACACCAGCGCTTTGACCCTGCACACTTATAAAGCGAAAAAACCAACAAATTCACACCTTTGCAAATCTTCCAAATTTTGGCTTTTTCGATTTAAAATTCTCATTTTTTGAATATCGAGATGTATTTTGTATCGTATACCTTAAAATTTGAATGGTTACACTTCTCAACTCGCCACAACCAATAAGTGCTTTATTTCTAACAAAACTCCCCGTATATTCCAATTTATACCCAATTCTTCAGGTATTTGGGAAAGTAATGATTAAGAAATAACATCTATTTTTTCTAGTATAAATTTAGCACTGAGTTTTATCTTATTTTGCCCAGTGTTTTGGTCGCACATTTATAGGACGTTTGATTGCTTAAAGCCCTACTGCATTTGATCGTAAAGCAATTTACTGTCAGCAAAGAAAATCCCGAACTTGTGAAAGCTCAGTTCACGCATTTTGCAACGCAAGTCCCAATCATGTATTCGGTCTTGCTCATTAATACATGGGCGCTCGCAATCAACTATTATGGCGCTGCGCCGAATTGGCTATCAATATACGCGCCAGCTATCTTTGCCGTCATCTGTATCGTTAGAATGACCAATTGGCTGAAACAACGCAAAATTACCCCGCAATTTGAAAAAGCTCACGCTACGTTGGTACGCACAAATAAACTTGCAGGTATCTTCACATTAATGCTCACGGCTTGGTCTTTGTTGCTCTATCCTTATGGCGACATATATATGCAAGCCCATGTTGCCTTTTTCATGGCAATCACAGGTGTCGGTGTGATCATCTGCATGCAGCAGCTACGCTCAGCTGCCTTTATTATCGCGCTTAGCGTCAATATCCCATTTGCAATTTTCTTTGGAACCAGCGGAATAGCCTCATTTGTTATCATCGCTGGTAACATGGCACTCGTGACAATCGCGTTGGTGACGGTAACTGCGGTGCAGTCACGCGCATTCGCAGACACCATCGACAGCCAGATCAAACTTGAATTGGCCAATAAAGAGAACGAAAAACTCGCCAATCTTGATTCTCTCACAGGGCTGACCAACCGCCGCCAGTTTTTCAACAAGCTTCACGAAGAATTCCATATTGCAGAGCGTGAAGAAAAACGTCTGGCTGTCGGCATTATCGATTTAAATGGCTTTAAACTCGTCAACGATCATTATGGGCACGCATTTGGCGACAGTTTGTTAATGGAAGTCGGGACGCGCTTAGAAGAGTTCTCCAGCCAGAATGTGTCCATCTCACGATTGGGTGGTGATGAATTTGCGCTGGTAATTTCAGATAACAACAGCGATGAGCAGCTCAAAGATATGGGCCAACAAATTCGTGAGGCACTCATGGTGCCATTTGTCGCCGCTGACGTGACAGTACAAATTTCAGGATCTATCGGTTTTGCAGTTTATCCCTATCTCGCAAAAACATCGCTTGAACTATATGAACGCGCCGATTACGCGCTGTATCAAAGTAAAAATATCCACAATGGTGAAGTGGTTGTGTTCACCGAGCGGCATATCCTGGAGATCGAAGCGAATACAAAGACTGAATATGTCCTTTCAAAAGCTGATCTGGACGAAGAAATTGTGGTTTATTTTCAACCTATTATCGATATCGACTCTTCCAGAACTGTCGCGTTTGAAGCGCTTGCAAGATGGGAAAGCCCTATCTTAGGAAAAGTCTCGCCAGCAGATTTCATACCGATCGCAGAAAAGACCGGTCTCATCAACAAACTCTCGCAAGTATTATTGAAGAAGTCTCTTGTGATGGCCGCAACCTGGCCGAATGAGATCAAACTATCCTTCAATCTTTCTACTCATGATATTAATTCACCGCAGGCTGTGCGTGAAATCATGGATATTATCAAATCGCATGAATTTGATCCCGCCCGCATTGACCTTGAAATTACCGAAACCGCTGCCATGCGTGATTTTGAATAAGCTAAATCGTCCGTCAAAACACTCAAATCACTCGGTTGTGGAATTGTTCTAGACGATTTTGGCACTGGATTTTCAAGCCTAAGCCACCTGCATGCACTACCACTCACAAAGATTAAAATCGATCGTAGTTTCGTATCGAATATCGACACTGTGCCTGCGAGCTTTAAAATCGTGAAATCACTCTTATCACTCAGCAGAGACATGGGCTTGTTATGCGTTGTGGAGGGTGTTGAAACTCAAGAAGAATTATCTGTTATTAAAAGTCTAGGCGGCCAATTGGTGCAGGGATACTTCTTTGCAGCACCAATTTCTGAAGTCGAGATAGACAATTTCTTGCAAGAAACAGCGCTTCCTAAACGGGCATAGACATTAGGATCCTGCATTACGAGGTAATGCTCTTCTTGGTCCCTTGGCATCGTTTGGAACAATATTTGACGTCCGCCCACACCTTCTCCCATTTCTTGCGCCATGAAAAAGGACGTTTGCAGACGGGGCAAATTTTGGTGGGTAGATCCGATTTCTTACGCATCTCAGATTAACTATCCAAACTGTGTAAGAAGATCTTGCTATCATTGGAAATCGCCATTTTTTTATCTTCGGACATGCGGTCGTAGGTTTTATACATCATAGCTATTCTATGGTTTTGGCTGAGTTTATCCCGATTTCGAGCGAGAAAATCCCAATAAAGATAATTGAATGGGCAAGCGTCGGCTCCATTTTTTTCCTTCACTTTGTAGCGACAGTTCCGACAATAGTTGGACATCTTATTGATATAGCTACCGCCTGCTGCATAAGGCTTGCTGGCAAGATATCCACCATCGGCAAATAAAATCATGCCGGAGACATTGGGCAGCTCTACCCATTCATATGCGTCCGCATATACGATTAAAAACCACTCATTCACATCTTTCGGGTCAATCCCAGCTATCAAGGCGAAATTGCCTAGCACCATCAATCTTTGAATATGATGCGCATATGCATTTTGCTTTGTCTCACTCACACATTGTCGCAAACAATTCATGTCTGTTTCGCCGGTCCAATAAAAACCGGGAAGTTTTCGATCTGCTTTGAAGAAGTTTTCGGATGCATATGACGGCATTTTAAGCCAATAGATGCCGCGCACATATTCGCGCCAACCAATGATCTGTCGAATAAAGCCCTCCACAGCATTCAGCGGTGCAGCCCCTTGATGGTATGCGTATTCTGCAGCTTTCACGCATTCAAGCGGCGTGAGCAATCCGCAATTAAGATAAAAGCTTATATGTGCATGATACATCCATGGTTCACCCTCAATCATCGCGTCTTGATAATCGCCAAAATGAAAAAGGCGCTGATCTATGAATTGGTTTAAGGCAACAAGTGCCTGATCGCGCGTCACAGCAAAATGAAACGGCTCTATATCACCAAAATGATCATCAAATTTTTCTGCAACAAGCGCCATTACCTCTTGGGTGATCGCATCAGGTTCGGCTGAAAAAGTATCAGGAATGTCTAACCCATCTTTGGGCGGCTTTCGATTTTCTGCATCATAATTCCATTTCCCACCTTCAGGTTGATGACCATTCATTAAGATCGAATAGCTTTGGCGCATATCGCGATAAAAATATTCCATGCGCAATTGTTTGCGCCCGTCAGCCCATTTTTTAAACTCCTCCGGCGTAGCTAGGAAACGATCATCATTGCGGATCTCAACGGCTAGTTCAAACCGATCCTGCCATGATTTGATCTCTTCCAAGACCCGATATTCGCCAGGAAATGTTGTCACGATACGATCAAAATCACGATCTGATGAAACCCGCTCGACCTCTGATGAAAATGAACCGGAATTATCCGGATCATCAAACTTCACATAGTGCACATTAACGCCTTTGAAGCGTAACTCTTGTGCGAAATGGCGCATTGCTGAGAACAAAAAAGCGATCTTCTTCTTATGATGTTTCACATAACTTGTTTCGCTTGCGACCTCGCACATGAGCACCATATCATGCGCAAAATCTATGTCTTTCAACGCAGAAACCTCGTGGGTAAGTTGATCGGCTAGTATTAATCGTAGGCTTTTCATTTAGTTATTGGTCTTTCCGGTTTGCCTTATTAGTTTGAAAGCAATGCGTCCTCGGTTTGTCAAAGATCAAAACTTAATTGATCGGATTTGTTCTTTCTTTTTTGTTGGTTGCGTATCGTGCCGCGCTTGGGCTGTTTTTTTCGGCTTCCTAATCGCTCATTCACAAGTCGCGATTGCTCTTTAAAGCCTTCAAAGCCATTTCGATTTTTGATCTCCTGTCGTGCAAACTTTATTGCCGTAGCGTGATCAACAATCGGCGCAGGATAATCACCCAAATGGTCACCACTGCGCCAGGGCTCGTGAATAAACGTATCAGGCATGTTTTCTAGCTCGGGGACATAACGCCGAATGAATTTGCCTTTGCTATCATGGTCAATGGACTGCTTGATGGGATTATACATCCGAATGGCATTGATACCCGTGACCCCCGATTGCATTTGGAATTGCGAATAGTGGATCCCAGGTTCATAATCCGTGAAAAGCTTTGCCAGGAGCGGCGCTGTTTTTCGCCAGTCTAACCAAAGATGATAACTGGCAAATGACACGACAAGTGCCCGCATGCGGAACGTGATCCATCCATTTTGATGGAGCGAACGCATGCAAGCATCAATAAGTGGATATCCTGTTTGTCCTTGATACCAGGCGGATAGAAAATCTTCCCGAAAATGTGGTTCGCGCATGCCCTCAAAGGCTGGATGCATGCATTTGAATTCAATATCAGGCTGCTGTTCAAGTTTTTGTATAAAATGACAATGCCAAGCTATGCGCGATAAATATGCCCTTAGATTGCGCTTAAAATACACTGCATCGGCATCTTGGTTGTCAGAAAGCGATTTGAGTTTTGAATAAGTTGCCGCTTCAACTTCCCGGATCGAAAGACTGCCAAATGTGATATGCGCGCTCAAACGCGAACAATGCCGCGCTGAGATACCCGGTTTCGACACCATTGAGATATATTTACGACCGCGTTCCCTCAAAAATGAATTGAGTGTTCTTAACCCCTCTTCGCGACCACCAGATTGCACATTCCCAATATCCATCGCGCCAAACATAGGGTCGTGTTTGCCCGGTAAATCATTTGAATGAACATCGGCGAGAAATGCCACATTTAAAGGTGCCTCTAAAATATCAGAGCGCATACGGTCATCCCTGATCTTTGCCCAGCCGTCACGACTTTTTAAACGGCGGACGACACCATTTGTGGGAAACTCGAACCATTCAATGGAATTTGAATTACACCAATCTTGAACCGCTTTATCACGCATAAATGTCCAGTGATTGCCCGTTTCTTCATGTGAATAGAGTGAAAAAGCTCCCAATTCGGTTTTTAAATTTTCAAAGATGTGGACGGCTTCACCAACACGAATGCAAAGAGACACACCAAATTTTGAAAGATGGCCCCGTAACTCACTTAAACAGTCATGAATAAAGTGCCAGTGGCGCCGAGAACTATCAGGCTGTGCCCAGTGCTCTGTCTCAACAATGTAGAGCAATATGATTGGGCCGCTTTTAGCTGCTTGCGTCAATGGTGCATGGTCGAAAAGGCGAAGATCGCGTTTCAACCAAACGATATTGGGATTAGCTGACATCACATCGCTCCAGATTGATGAGCTGAAACACGTTGGCCGTTTTTTGCAAAACTCGATCGACTTCGTAAAAAATTTGCATGTTGGGCTATACGCAGATTCAAAGATAAAAGATCATGCATCGACCGATTTCAAAACGAGCCGAAAGGACATTACTTCCCCAATAAGTGGTATTTATTGAAATCTATGTTATCCTAATGATGGGCGTGGGGCTTCTTTTAAGCGGAGGAACTCCTATGAGCACAGACAATATAGTTATTCAGCAGCCCCAACCTTTTGATATCGTCGATTCCAAAATATTGATCGCCGGCACGGCCGTGGCATTTGAAGGAACTTTGACGATTAATGTCAGTGATGGACATGAAGAATATTCGTCTTTCACCAATGTCGGATCGTTAACGCTCAAGCAGTTTCAGGGACATATCGACATTCCCGATGACAATTCGTTTCAATTGACCCGATTGTTTCTTCGTCTTGCGGATGACACTGGCAATGAAAACGGTCCTGCTGTTATCGTGCCCGTATTGTTTGGTCCCAAAATATTGCCCGGATATACGGGCTATCGAAACTATACTGTTCAGCCGGGTGATACATTAACCAAAATTGCACAAGACACCTATGGGGATGGAAATTTTCAGCCCATCTTGCAAGCCAATCAGAACATCATCAGCGATCCAAATCTAATCTTTGTCGGCCAAGTTTTGCGCATTCCGCGTAATGACACTTAAACCTGTCAACGGCCACTTCTCGTGGTCTTTTGATTTAGGTATTTGAAGATAATCTTTGCTGTGGCTGCAACAACCAATATGCAAATCATGATTTTGGTGAATTGTTCCATTGTGCCTTCAATCAGCAACGCGTGACCAACGCTGCCGATCACAGTGATTGTTGCAAGCACTAAATGCAGCCGCTGCCAGACGCGTAGGGGCAAACGTAATTGCTTTCGCAATGCTGCCATCAACCCTAAGAAGAACACAGCCCACATAGCTATAACGCCCCAAAGGGAGAATGGTGTAGGAGAGCGAAACAACAAGACATCAATCACATCGGGTGGGCTGGTAAACCAAAGGAACAACACATGGATGATAACCAGACCAACCAAAGAAGCGCCAACCCATTTATGAATTTTTCGGTTGTTGCGAGGTGAAATGGATGGAAGATAACCACCTATAAGAAGTGGTTGAACTAATAAAAGCGACATTGCCGCGATGCCAGCAAATCCGGCGGTAATGTAGATACTATCCCGCCACTGCAAAAACTCGCTTGTTGCTGCCGCTAGCAAAGGTGCAATAAGAACGACGATAAACGCAAGCCAGATAAGCTTTGAACGGGCTTTACTATGCAAGGGTGCACCTTTGAGTTATGCAGGCTTTAAAACGAAATGTGCTTCAAGGCTGGTATCTTTTGAGCTCTTCATCACCGGACGCAAGAACACCGTTTCAAAGTCTCCGCTGTCATAGGCTAAGTGACCATGTGCCTGCCCAAATGCCGGTACAATTTGCGGCATTTCCAATCGGTAAACACCATTTTCATCGGTGAGTGTTGCACCATGGCTTTCCCAATCGCTTTCGTAGCCTTCAGTTGTGTGGGCCCATATTTGAATGCGTTGACCAGCAAGTGGTGCACCATCCCCTGCCCGGCGCACAGTGCCGGACATCCAAAAACCACCGCCACCAATGCGATCGACGATCGGTGCACCAGACATATAATTATTGGCGCCACCACGCATAGATTTGGTCGGCGCAAGGCCAGCCGCACGCGCAGGAACAGTCCAGCTTGGCAAACCACTTGCAGCCACAACACCACCGGCAGCTAAGAGCGAACGACGGGTAAGCGAAAATTTAGACATTTGGCAGCTCCTATTGGTTGAAACATTCTACGATTTAGCAAGGAAAATAGATCATAACTGAGCCAAAACTATGACAGATCACGGCCAGTGACAAACCACATTCTCGTGAACCAATCGATCCTCCGATCTGCTAACAGTGACCTGTTCCAGTTCAAAGTGAAAGTTATAAATACGCCACTTGGTGTTCCGAGCAGATTTATCAGATTGATTTTGGCTTCATATTCCCGAACAATATTATTTATTGAATATTTGATTTGTAAAGCGGGACATCATTATGGAAAATTATGCGCGTCTCATGTTCACGCAAGCAGTGCAAGATTTGCAGGAAAAGACAGGAGATGGTGCAACTTGACACGACATCTTGCCCATTACTTGGCATTGCAATTGGCACATTGTCCGCGCAATTCAATCACAGACTGGGAGAGATTAAACTCGACATCGCTTGCAAGCGTTTTAACCGTTTTCAATAGCTTGTCATTGACCAATTCTTGGACATTCCCACATGTTTCACAAATCGCAAAAAGGACATTTTCCTTGCGATCTCCGCCGCAAGATGTGTGTTGACACGCCACAAATGCGTTCAGGCTTTCAAGCCGGTGCACCAATCCCAATTCAACAAGCTTTTCCAATGCGCGATAAACTTGCAGCGGAGCTCTAAATCCATGCTCTCGAAGTTCATCTAAGATCGTATATGCGCTTAGTGGACCATTCGCATTGGACAGTGCACCCATAACCAATTTTTGGTTCTTGGTCAGATCAGTATTTGATGCTTCATATTTACCCATTAATGCGCTCCGTTTTCAAAAACCAATTGTGATCAGTTCTTTGCTGCGTCTGGATGTTTTGTTGATCGACTATAAGCATGAAAGAACGGAATTAAAATCATCGATATGATGAATAGACCAAGAGCCGCAACCACAATACTTGGGCCGGCAGGCGTGTCCCATTCCAGTGATCCAAATAATCCTAAAAGCACGCCAACCACGCCGATTAACGCCGCCAAAATTGCCATCTGTTCGGGACCTGATGCGAACCGACGAGCGGCTGCAGCCGGTATAATCAGAAGCGCTGTGATCAATAATACACCAACAATCTTCATCGAAATAGCGATAACGGCTGCCATGAGCAGCATGAATATCACATTGGCGCGCTCAGGCTGCATACCTTCAGCTTGTGCAAGTTCAATATTGACAGTTGCAGCAAACAAAGACCGCCAAATCAACACAAGGATCAACAGCACTAACGCACCGCCAGCCCAAATAACCACGATATCCGACGGTGTTACCGCTAAAATATCACCAAATAGGAAGCCCATTAAATCAACGCGGATCCACGTCATAAATGCCAAAACAACCAAACCGATCGCTAACGCAGAATGCGCCAACAATCCCAGCAAAGCATCGGATGACAGCGTCGCTCGCCTTTGCAGCAAAAGCAAAGCAAGGGACACACATACAGACACACCAAAAACGGCAAGGGTGATATTGACTTCAAACAAAAATGCGAGCGCCACGCCAAGCAATGCTGCATGGGATAAGGTATCGCCAAAATAGGCCAATCTTCGCCAGACAATAAAACAACCCAGCGGCCCCGCCACCAATGCAACACCTGCGCCAGCAATCAACGCTCTTGTAAAGAAATCATCCAGCATTAGTATCTGCTCCATTCTTTACATTGTTGTTCGTTTTCGTGTGCGAATGGTCATGATGACCATCATCTGGGTGACAATGATCTGTGATCGAGCCATCAGCGTGTTTGACACGGCCGTCAGGTAAATGTTCATGGTCGTGCGAATGCTCATAGATTGCTAGACCCGACGTTGCCCTTGCACCGAACAGAGTTTTATATTCATCACTGGATGTCACAGCTGTTGGTGTGCCAGAACAACATACATGTCCATTGAGACACAAAACCCGATCGGTCGCCGCCATGACCACATGCAAATCGTGCGAAATTAATAGAATACCACATTGGATATCGTCGCGAATTGTTTTGATCAAATCATAAAGCGCGATCTCACCATTAAAGTCCACCCCTTGCACCGGTTCGTCGAGTACCAATAGATCAGGCTTGCGGGCAATAGCACGCGCAAGCAGGACACGTTGAAACTCTCCACCAGATAGAGTGCGCACTTCAGCTTTTTTCAGATGCAGCGTTTGGGTAGCTGCCAATGCTTCATCAGCTTCTTTCTGGCTTACCTGATTGGTCAGACGCATGAAGCGATTTGCAGTCAGTGGCAGCGTCCAATCGATCGAAAGCTTCTGTGGCACATAGCCGATCTTCAGCCCCTTGCGCTGTTGCGCGACACCTTCGGTTGGATTCAACACACCTAATGCCATTTTTGCAGTTGTCGATTTACCTGATCCATTAGGTCCAATGAGCGTAACGATTTCACCCGGTTCGACAGTCATAGATACACCGCGGACTAACCAGTTACGGTCTCGGAAAATGCCTGCATTTTCCAATGAAATAAGAGAATCGTTTTTCTGTAACATAACTCGCAGCTTAACTCAGTTTGCGCCCAACTTAAATTAGTTGTTGATTTCAAATATGGCACACGTTATATCGTTACGCAATGATGTAATATAATAACATCACATTTTCAATTGCCTTTTCCGGAGCCTGCAATGCGCTATTTCAAATCACTTCTTTTTGCCTCCACTCTTTTGTCAGCAAGTGCTTTGTCTGCACAGGCTGATGTGAATGTTGTGGCGTCGGTTAAACCTATTCACTCGCTGGTTTCTGCGGTAATGGAAGGCGTTGGCGAACCTCAATTGATTATTGAAGGTGCGGGTTCTCCCCACACTTACGCATTAAAACCTTCGCAGGCGAAAGATTTGCAAAATGCAGACGTTGTTTTTTGGTTTGGTCATGAACTCGAGGCATTTTTGGAAAAGCCATTAGAGGCAATTGCCGGAGATGCAAAATCAGTGGAATTGCTCGACGCGCATGATTTGGTAAAACTTGAATTCCGCGAAGGCGGCGCATTTGATGAGCACGATCATGATGATCACGATGATCATGATGAACATGGACATGACGATCACGGGCATGATGATCACGGGCACGACGAACATGCTGGTGAGAAAAAGCATGACGACCATGATCATGATGAACATAAGCATGATGAGCATGCCGACGAGAAAAAGCATGACGACCACGATCATGACGAACACAAGCACGATGAGCATGCCGACGAGAAAAAGCATGACGACCACGATCATGACGAACACAAGCACGATGAGCATGCCGACGAGAAAAAGCATGACGACCACGATCATGACGAACACAAGCACGATGAGCATGCCGACGAGAAAAAGCATGACGACCATGGCCATGATGATCACGATCACGACGAGCATAAAGAAACAGCGGGTGGGCATGACGGACATGACCACGGCGAATTTGATGCGCACGTCTGGCTTGATCCGGTAAACGCGAAAGCCCTTGTGCACGAAATTGAAGAAACACTGATTGAAGCAGACCCTGATAACGCAGCGAAATACGAAGCCAATGCTGAAGCTCTAATGAGCAAGCTTGATGGTCTGGTCGCAGAGGTTTCAGCGGAAATTGAACCTGTAAAAGATAAAGGCTTTGTGGTTTTCCACGATGCTTATCAGTATTTTGAAAATCGATTTGGGATTTCAGCCGTTGGTTCCGTTACGGTTTCGCCGGAAGTTCTACCAGGTGCTGAACGTATTAGTGAACTTCAAGCAAAGATCAAAGAACTCAACGCTGTATGTGTATTCTCAGAGCCACAGTTTGAATCAAAATTGGTGACAACGCTCACAGACGGAACATCCGCTAAATCAGGCGTTATCGACCCACTTGGCGCGACAATTGAAGACGGTCCTGAATTATACTTTACCTTGATCAGAAACATGGCAACTTCTTTCAAGACTTGTCTTTCAGACAGCTAAGCCAAACAAGACTGAAATTACAAATTAGGCGGGTTTCAAACCCGCCTTTTTTGTAAGCCATGACAACACAGTCTATGCCGCTTATGAAAATTTAGTTGCCGAGTGTCAGAACCGTACCAACACCTGATGTGACTTGTGCAACACCGCGGAACACTGAGCTAAATCCATTCTCTACGCCCGTTGTTGCAGTGGTTGATAGGGTATTGCCTTCCGCAATCCCTCGACCGATGAGTTTTACAATATTGGGAGATTGCGCAAATTTGGTGTGATTAATGTTATCACGATCATCGATCTGGGTAAGATCAATGACTTCAAGACCTCGCGCGGCAATGGCTTCAGGATCAGCAGCACCTACCCTATCGATCCCACCGGCAATTCTGCGCGATAGTTGCAGCGCACGATCATCCTTTGAAACCAATACAACGATGCGCTCGCGCACCGGCGTAATGTCTTTTAAATATTCATCAAATAGATCTATATCGACATCTGGAGCTGCTAAGATGATCCGGTTCAATGACGCCTCTCTTGGTCGAATGCCTTGCTTTACCAATAACGACATAGATTCAAGCGTTACTAAATTTCCCATTGAATGCGCGACAATACTGAAGCTTTCAGCTCTTGTCTCAGATAGCATTTTGGCCAATTCAACAAGATAAAACCGAGCCTGAAGGGCGCTGTTGACATCATACACATAATCGACCGCGCGACCGCGTGAAGCCCAGGTAAACAGCAATTGCACGCCTTTAAAATTTGTATCCTGCACAAATTGAGCCATGCGCAAGACCGCACTGGTGAAGTTGGTATTATAACCATGCACGAAAACGAGGATTTCTCGTTCACCGCTCGGTTTTTTGGAAAGTTCGCTATTCAATTTTGCAGCAAAATCTGCGCCCTGTTCAAAGACTAGAGGACGAGCAATCGTAAAGTGTTTTGCAACATCCTCCCGCTCACCAAATTTTGGTTGTTCAAGTTTTCCTACCTTATGATTGGGAGGGATAGTCACATTTACATTGGCGAGGTTGAGCGCTTTTGCACGTTCACCGGAAAAGAATTCTGACGGGTCATCAGAGCGCAACCTCGATGTTGCAATAAAGAGGTTTTGAATTTTGGCCCCTTCGGAGGTGATACTTTCTGGTTCCAGAGACGCCAGTCCAATGAGGTTTGAAGGACCCGCGGCACATGACACCACCAAAAACAAGATGGGAATCAATACCAAAATACGCAGTGGAGACATTTGAATGGCCTACAAATTCTATAGAGTATGAGTTTAAGTAAATTCGGCCAAATATGAATGAACAAATTAAAAAACACAAACTAAATAAATGTCTTCAATTCGCGTGAGGGTAGAATTTTCAGGCGTTGTTCGAATACCTGCTACGCAGCATCTTCGACTAAAAGAGTGATTTCAAGCGTCGCAAGTGTTGCAGATGAGAACAGCATAATTTCATCTTCTGAAAAATCTTCCGCCATTTGCAACACCCAATCATAACTCGTCACCAGCTTGGTTATGTGGCGAAATAATCCTCTGCGTTTTGCCTGTGGCTTTCCGCGAGGTAGGCGCGCGATCACACCAATTTCTTGATCGCCTCGTACAATTGAATACGCATCTGCCGGTATTTTTAAGGCGCTTCGCATAATGCTTTGAGGAAGTTGGCTTTGCTCCGTAATTGCGAATGAAGAGCCATCAGCCTTGTTGGCCAACCAAGAGCTTTTATCATCTCCATTTCGACTGCTGACATCACCACAATGGAGCCCATCGGGTCCAGTTAGAGACCATGCATTAACAGCACCACCAGCCGATTGTAAAAATGCAATGTTCAATTCATCCTTATGAAAACGGGTGATCCCGCCTAACCGCTTCTTTTCAATATCACAGCTAAATACGGTGATGCGTGTTTCATCATCAACCACATTGTATCGACGACGCACCCCTTCCGGGAGCTCCTGCGACATTGAAACTTCCTTAAAACGAATTCTGCGTAATCCATGCATTGAAAAATTCACCGCTGACTGATCGTAGCGCTCCATTTGCGACTCAGAACATATCAACGGATTATGGCGGAAATACAATCTCGCTTGATGCTGTTTGAAAGCCTATAGCTAACCCTCAACTGCCCCATTATCTAAAAATGTCTTGATCTGTTTCATTACGAGATGACTTTCGGGTAAATCTGTATCCATTTGAAACACATGCCACATTTTCTCAAAGATCTTTAACTGCGCCATGCCTCCTGATTGGTTAACTCGTTTTGCCAGACGCACGCTGTCATCGAGCCAAACCTCATCGCCGCCTGCAACCAAATACATATCTGGCAAATTGTCCAAATTTGAAAATAAGGGTGATATATGCGGATGTTCGAGATCAATTTTCCCTTCAAAATACTGTTGCTGCCAGTGCTTTAACACCTCGTAGGATAGCACCGGATCTGCTTCGTTGTTTGTTTCCATAGTTGCACCTTGCAGCGACACGTCAAATGCACCCGATAATGCAATAAAGCCGTTTGGCAGATTTCTTCCAAGATCGCGAAGATGAATGAGCGAGGAAAGAGCCGCGCCCGCACCTGAACTATCTCCTGCAAAATAGATTTGAATTGGTTCAATCTCTTTTTCACCCACTAATGCGTTGTAGACTGCGGTGATGTCAGCCATGGGTTTTGAAAAATCGTGCTCAGGTAGAAGCCCGTAGCCAACCATGAGAATTTTGCGTCCAATTGCCTTTGCCAGATAAGAGACAAAGGCGCGATGGGTTGTAATCGAGCCGACAACCAAACCACCGCCATGGGCATAGATCAAGAATTTATCATCAATCATGTTTTTCGGCGTCAGCCATAAACAATCAACACCTGCGATCTTTAATTCGCTCGTTTCAACATCTCCTGCCAATGGCAATGTGCTGGCATATTCATCCCATCCTGATCGTTCTTCAGCGAGGCTAACCGAGAGATCAACCACTTCTTTTTGCAGTTTGTTTTTGGCTGCCTGAGCTTCTTTGCTAATCATCTGACTTACACATCTCACACGATATTATCGCTTCGATCAGCCGCGGTAATCTAATCGACAATTTTCACTTCGATGGTCTTTTCGGTAAACTTTTCCAAATGGCCGACCCGGTTGAGCAACCGTTCGCCGACGAAATCCTCAAGTTCCTTTGGGACGCAAAGAAGAATATCCGCGTCGGAGCGTTTGCCAGCCTTTTCCAACTTTAGCTGTGGAATGATGCCGGGCATCGATGCGGAGAAGAGATATAAAACTCTCAGCAAGGCACCCAGTAGCTTTGCGCGATAGATATATTTATCTGTCGCTACTTCTGCCAATCCAGCGGAAATACCATCATCGCGAAGGCCTTCATATCGATAATAATTGGTCAAAGCGATATAAGCACGACCTGGATGGCTAACGGCTAAAAATGCGCCATTGGAAATGATATTCAGCGCCTGCAATCCGCGATAATCTGGATGCGCGCGCCAGCTGATATCTGCCAAAAGACATGCAGCTCTGCGGTAGCGTGCGCCCTGCCCTTTTTCCTTCACATCAAAGACAGCAAAGGCATCACCTGTCCAATCGGCGAGCTCTTGCGCATGCGCGGGTGACCGCGCACGCAATGTTGCCAATTCTCGCGCACCGGCTATCAAGGCATCTTCCTCAGCCTGCTCTTTCTCAAGTTTGGAATATAAGAAGCCTTCCCGCACACCCAAAGCTGAGAAGACCACTTTTGATGGCTTCATCTTTTTCAAAAGTTCTTGCATGGTCGCCGCACCAAAGGGCAGCAGAATGCGACGGTTTTTCGAAACGGCTTTCAACGTTTCTTTTTCAAATTCATCAAGAGAAGTGACACTATCTAAAAAGCTCATCATCTCTTCATATTCAATTTCATAACCTTGCATCATGTGAAGCGGATAATTGGTGGCTTCCATGTGCAATTTGGCGATCGAGCGCCAGGTACCACCCACCGCATAAAACACACGGCCTTTGCCCCCTTCGAGAACCTCAGCCTTTGAGATATGTTTCTTGGCGATCTTTTGCGCCTCATCAATATCGCCATCGGCTTGTTCTTGCAGACGTAAACCACCCAATGGCATGGTGATACCACCTGACAGTTTAACTCCTTTAATGTCGACAATCTCAAGCGAACCACCACCTAAATCACCAACGATTCCATCGGGCGCGTAGACACCTGAGACAATGCCAAGAGCAGCATATTTGGCTTCTTCTTCGCCGGTGAGCACATTGAGCTCACATCCTAACGCAGCTTCGGCTCGCTCGATAAATTCAGGTCCATTTTTGGCATCCCGCGCAGCGGCAGTTGCAAGCACATAAACATCTTTAGCACCCGCCTGTGTGGCAAGCTTACGATATCGGTGTAGCACTTTAATCGCGCGCTCAACGCCTTCCGGGTCCATCTGCCCTGAGGTCGCTAAACCGCGACCGAGACCGCAGAGCGCTTTCTCGTTAAACAGAATTGTTGGAGACCGCATGAGGCCTTCATAGACCACCAAACGAACGGAGTTTGAGCCAATATCGATAACAGCCACAGGTCTAATGCCCTGCAACCGTCCCTGTGCATCACTTTCAACAACAGACATTAAAGTGTCATCAAGACTTGTGATTGCGTTCGGCTAATAGCCCAGCAATACGCTTTGGTGCGCTCGACCCCAGCGCTTCCCCACGACCCGACAGGCTCGGATTGGTCATAAAATACTCCTGCGCGTTAAATGGCTCCTCACCTTTGCGAACTTTCATTCGCTTAGATGTCCCATCGGAGAGAATTTCATAACTCTGCTGGTTGTCAATCAAATTTGCCAACATGATCTGTGAAAGCACCTGCTCATGCACAGTTTCGTTGGTTATTGAGACAAAAGTCTCAACTCGGCGATCCAAATTACGCGGCATGAAGTCAGCTGACCCGAAATAGATAATCGAATCGCTGGATGGCATTTTCTTGCCATTTGCAAAGCAAATGATGCGGCTATGCTCTAAGAAACGACCCACAATCGACTTCACACGGATGCGATCAGAGAGGCCTTTAATTTGCGGACGCAAACAGCAAATACCGCGCACAACGAGGTCGATTTCAACGCCTTGCTGGCTTGCGCGATAAAACGCATCAATAATATCAGGATCAACCAATGAATTCATTTTCGCCCAAATCGCTGCCGGTTTACCAGCATGGGCATTTTCAATCTCTTGATCGATGTGACGCAAAATAGTCGGACGCATGGTGCGCGGGCTCACAGCCAGTGTGGTCACGCCCTCAGGCTCTCCATAACCAGTAATGTAGTTGAAGACCTGCCCCACATCAGCAGCGATTTTTGGATCACACGTAAAATAAGATAGATCGGTATAAATCTTCGCAGTCACCGAATGGTAGTTGCCCGTACCTAGATGGCAATATGAGACGAGCTTGCCCTCTTCACGGCGCACCACTAGTGACATCTTGGCATGTGTTTTAAGCTCCACAAATCCAAAGACCACCTGCACACCAGCGCGCTCCAAATCGCGTGCCCAACGAATATTTGCCTCTTCGTCAAATCGTGCTTTAAGTTCAACCAGAGCTGTGACGGATTTGCCAAGCTCCGCTGCATCCATCAGCGCCCGAACGATGGGGCTGTTGTTGGATGTGCGATATAGCGTTTGTTTAATCGCTAGGACGTCCGGATCAACCGCCGCTTGACGCAGGAACTGCACCACCACATCAAAACTCTCATAGGGGTGGTGAATGATGAGATCTTTTTCATGAATGGCCGCAAAACAATCGCCACCATGTTCACGTACACGCTCGGGAAAACGTGCATTGTAATCAGGGAACAAGAGGTCATTGCGATTTAGTTTGGTTAGTTCCGAAATGGTATTAAGCGCGAGCAAGCCGCCCAAGATAGCGACACGATCTTCGGGTACATCCAGCTCATGAATAACAAATTCGCGCAAATATTCAGGGATTTCATCGTCAAATTCAACACGGATCACTGAACCTCGGCGGCGACGTTTCAACGCGCTCTCAAAGTATCGCACTAAGTCTTCCGCTTCTTCTTCGATCTCAATATCGCTATCTCGAATGATGCGGAAAGTACCGGACCCATGAACGTCATAGCCAGGGAATAAACGCGTGATGAATTGACTGATTACGTCTTCAATGGTGATAAAACGGGTTTTCCCATCTGGGCTCGGCAGAAGGATGAAGCGTTTGATTGCTGTCGGAATACGCAATAGCGCAATCAGCTGCTCTTGATCAGATTTGCGGATAAGTCGCAAGCACATCGAAAAGCCCAAATTCGGAATAAATGGGAATGGATGCGCAGGGTCAATCGCAAGCGGTGTGAGAACCGGAAAAATTGTTTCCAAGAATTCTTGCTCAAGCCAATCATGATCATCTTCGCTCAATTTGTTGGGGCGAATGATTGAAATGCCCTCTTCTTCGAGCAAACCTCTGAGCTCGGTTAAAGACGCGTGCTGACTATTTTGCAGCTCGCAAGTAACCGAGAAAACCTTATCCAATTGCTCTTGAGCTGTTAAGCCATCAGGTGATGGCACATGAATTCCTTCGCGCACCTGACCCTCAAGGCCGGCCACACGCACCATGAAAAATTCATCTAGGTTGGCCGCTGAGATTGATAAAAAGCGCAGTCTTTCAAGCAGCCTATGGGCCGGATTATTGGATTCTTCCAAAACGCGATGATTAAACTGTAGCCACGAGAATTCGCGGTTTATAAAACGAGACGGATCGTTGAACCAATCGCCAGATGGCGTGTCGATTTCTGTCTTATCAATATCTTTGAAATTGTGTTTTTTATTCATGAGCTCATCATAAACCTATCCGACCAATCATGCCAGCGCGTGACCAGTTATTGGTTAACCTCAGGTCATGACGCTTTTGTGACACGCAAAAGTCCCGATTTGCATTGAAATAAGCAAATCATATTACCACACAGCATGTGTAACTGGCTTTTAATGGCTATTTTCAAATTTGGCTAGAACTTCAGCGGCAATCGTGCGGTTGACGGAAGTTTTTTTCGACAAAGCCAATTCATCCATGGCCTCCACAATTTTGCTCGCAACAGCCAAAGAGCGTTCCATGCGCATAACGAGATAATTGACGGTTTTTTCGTCAATTTCGACTTGACGATCAGCAAACAGTTTGAAGATAACTTGGCTAAGTAAATTCTCATCCGGCTCGCTAATTTCAACGATTGTTGCTGCTTTAATGCGAGATGCCAAATCCGGCAAACTCACCTTCCATGACGCAGGCCATGATCGTGCGGTCATCAAAACAAATGACCCCGCCTCTTTTGCCGCATTTAACAAGTGAAATAGCTGTGTTTCATCCGCTTGAGACGATGCTAAAAGCTGGTCGACATTCTCAATCAAGATGGGTGTCGTTTTTACCGTCTCAACCAAATCATCTGCATCATCAACCAAGCTCGATTCTATTGCATCTGCTTTTTGGAGCCAAATATGCGCGATGTGCGATTTTCCAGAACCTGTCGGACCAGCAAGAACAATCAGATGCGAAGGCCAGTTGGGCCATTCATCAATCATTGTGATCGCACCTTGCACAGATTGCGACACGATAAGATCATCACGGCCTTTGGAGGGCGTAATTTCAAAGCTCAGCGGGATCTGACTTGGCCGGTTATTTTGGTCTGCAACCACGAAAGTTTAGCCTTTTTCAGTCTTATCTGTGGTGCTCTCAGCCGCCTCTTCACCATGACCATTATACAGATCACTATCGAGATATCGCTCGATTGCAAAGCGGACGAGAACAGCAACAGCGGCGGCCGCAGGTACTGCGATCAACATGCCGACAAATCCGAACAAGGCTGCAAAGGCAAGTAGTGAGAACATCAACCAGACAGGATGCAAGCCGATGCGCGAACCAACAAGTTTTGGCTGCAAGATATTGCCTTCGAGGAATTGCCCTGCCGCGAAAATCACCACTACCAGCGCAATCATACCATATTCAGGCCAGAACTGAACGATTGCAACACCCACGGATAGTACCAATCCCACAAGAGACCCCACATAAGGGATAAAACTGATCAGTCCTGCAAAAATTCCGATCAGCAGGCCAAAGTTGAGCCCAACCAATGAAAGCCCGATGGCATAAAACACACCTAGAATGAGGCACAAGCTTCCCTGGCCCCGGACAAAGCCAGCAATTGCATAGTCGATTTTCGAGGCAAGATCTCTCACAGTGTGAACGTGATCGCGTGGAATCCAGCTATCAACTTTTGCCACCATATCATCCCAATCAAGCAGGAGATAAAACGCAACAACTGGAGTAATGACGAATAAGGATGCAATATCAACCAGCGCTTTGCCGGAATTCCAAATCTGTTGGAAAAGCTTACTTAGAAAGCCAGCACCTTCGGCCAAAGCACCCGAGAAGCCTTCTTTAATGGCCGCGATTTGCGCGTTCATCCAGTCAGGAAGAATCGTGCTTTCAGCCGTTAAAAGCTCCTGCAATTGGGTCACATAATTGGGCAAACGCTCAATAAAATCTGATGCTTGCGAAACAAGAACTGGAACAATGACCATTAATGCCAAAATGAAGATTAGAATAAAGATTATCAGAATGACGACCGTCGCCCAAAGCCGCGATAGACCCCAACTTTCAAGTTTGTCTGCCACCGGGTCTAAGAAGTAAGCCAGCGCCATGGCGACGACAAACGGCAATAGAATAGAGCTGAATATGATCAGAAACCCTGTAAATATAGCGAGCGTGATACCCCAGAAAATAGCCTGTCGGCGGATGGTTTTTGCGGAAATATGCGTGCTCATTGAGAGCCTCCCAGTTAGGCGACCAGCTTTGGACCAGCGTTCGAATTGACAAAGATATAATCAAGTCAGGACAAAGTTAAAAGGCATTAATTGGCGCGAAAACAAATCAATTGGACTTCAACGCTCCGAAAATGAGCGTTCCAACCAAAATGGAAGGTAGAAAGAGTGTTAGTGACGCTTAAAACGCGATGCCTGCTCAATAAATTTATGATAGTGCTCATTGGTGAACACTTCATAGCGATTTCGGCCATTTTCTTTCGCGAGATAAAGCGCGACATCCGCATTTGTTAAGATTTGACTGACGCAATTCTCACCAACTTTTTCTTTTGGGCAGAAAACATCGATACCAATGCTGGCACCGACCAATAATTCTTCATGGTTAAACATGAGCGGCTCTTCAAATGCAGCCAATATTCGCGATGCTATATCCTCTGCGGAAGCCCGGCTAATTCGGTTATCTGACACAATGACAAACTCATCACCACCAACCCGCGAGATGAAATCTGTCGAGCGCGCGTTTTCGCGGAAGATACGCGCTGATTGCTCAAGCACGTAATCGCCAGCTGCGTGACCAAGTGTGTCATTGACCAATTTGAAATTATCAAGATCAATGTGAAGTACCGCCATCGTGCCGTTATCTTTTGAATAACGTTTTAACCGCTCATCAAGCTCTTGTTCCAGATATCGCCGATTGGCCAGTCCGGTGAGTGCATCATGAAGCGCTGCACGTTCCATCTGGTCATAGGATTCGTTTAATTCTTCATTTTTAGCAGCCAGTGCACTCCTTGCGCTACGTAAAGACTTTCGATGGCGTTCCAAGCGGCGGATGGCGCGCAAAACCGAGCGTTGAGATGGAAGGAATATGACGAAGAATTCGATAACGAGAAGCGCAGCTGCGCCCAGCAAAGACAGGCGTTGATTAAATACCAATGCGTCAACATCATTCTTTGCATCGATTTCAAGTTGAGTTACGGCTCGGTTTAACTTTCCAAGTAAAAATATAGGTGCAGAATTGCGGATATAGTTATATGCGTCTTCACTTTTTTGACTGCCAATGCGACCTGTCAGAATAATATAGACCTTGGCGACAAATTTCCTTGCATCGGCATCCAGTCTATTTGATGCATCAACATTAAAATAAAGCGTCTTTAGCTCTTCTGACATGTTTTCCAGATTGGTTAATTCTTTGTGAACGTCAAAAAACCTGTTCACGAATTCAGATAAGATTTTATGGTCTTCTGGGGTCGGATTTTCATAATATCGCTCTGCCAGAATGAAAATCTGCTGACTTAATGTGCGCTGTTGACCGCCCATATTGATCAATTGGGCGTGTTCTTTACCCGCGCTGATGACCGATAATGAATTGTTGTGACTAATGACAAGTACTACGAAAATCAGTGATAAACCAAGCAGATAGCGCACCCAAAGCTTCTTGGGTGTTGCACGCGTTTTCACACGCAATCTCGCGATTTTCCACTTTAAACCCGTCAAAAGGTGACCAATCCAAAATTGTAAATATACTGGAAAATATACTGAGTAGTTTTTATTAAATTTCGATGAAAACCGACCCAAAAAAATCATAGGAATGATTGTAGGTTTGTCGCAGATATAAAAGAGTTCTGAATTATCAACCAAATGCCTTGCACCTTAAGCGCCGACATGCGATTTGACCTCGTGAAGTGATACAGCCATCAGCAAATTTGGAGATATCTGACGTGACAGACGGGAAAAATGGCCTAACTTATTCCGATGCGGGTGTAGACATTGATGCGGGAAATGATTTGGTCAATCAGATCAAACCGCTGGTAAAATCTACCCGGCGCCCAGGTGCTGATAGCGAAATTGGTGGATTTGGCGGTATTTTCGATTTGAAAGCCGCTGGTTTTAAAGATCCATTGCTGATTGCTGCCAATGATGGTGTCGGCACAAAATTGCGGGTCGCCATTGAAGCTGGTGTTCATGACACGGTGGGCATTGACCTTGTTGCAATGTGCGTCAACGATTTGATCGTACAAGGTGCTGAGCCCTTGTTCTTCTTAGACTATTTTGCAACTGGTAAGCTCGATACCGCACAGGGTGTGGACATTGTCAAAGGTATCGTTGATGGATGTAAACAATCAGGTTGCGCTTTAATTGGCGGTGAAACGGCTGAAATGCCCGGCATGTATCACGGTGAAGATTATGATCTTGCGGGATTTGCAGTTGGCGCGTGTGAACGCGATAAACTATTGCCAAGCGAAGAACTTAAAGAAGGCGATGTGCTGCTAGGGTTGGCATCATCTGGTGTCCATTCCAATGGCTTCTCGCTTGTGCGTAAAATTGTCGATTTAAGCGGGCTTTCCTACCAAGACCCAGCACCATTTAGGAGCGCATCCAGCGGCGAAACTTTGGGGCAATGCTTGCTTGAGCCAACACGCATATATGTGAAGTCACTCCTTCGTGCCATCCGAGAAACAGACGCGGTAAAAGCCATGGCACATATTACTGGCGGTGGATTTCCTGAAAATATCCCCCGCGTTTTGCCCGACAATCTCGCAGCTGAAGTCGATCTATCTGCAATTCATGTGCCTGAAGTATTTTCCTGGTTGTCAAAAACCGGAGGTGTTGCGCCCAATGAAATGCTCAGAACATTTAATTGTGGTGTCGGCATGATTGTTGCAACAGGTGCTGAGAACGCGCAGGCGGTGGCAGATGCACTGACTGACGCCGGTGAAACAGTGATACCTTTAGGTCATGTCGTCGAACGAGGTGACAAAGAGGGTGTTGTTTATAAAGGACAATTGGCGATATGAGCAAGGTTGAGCAACCTCGCAAAAAACGCATCGGTGTTCTTATCTCCGGCACGGGTTCAAACATGAAGGTCTTGGCGCAAGCATGCCAGAACGACGATTACCCAGCTGAAATCTGCATTGTCATCTCTGATAAGCCCGGTGTTAAGGGATTGGATAGCGCAAGTGAGATGGGTATCGACGCACTCGCAATCCCACGCAAGGATTACGCATCCAAGGCTGAACATGAGGCCGCGATACTTAAAGCGCTTGATGGTGCAAACCTCGATTTTGTTTGCCTTGCAGGTTTTATGCGCATCTTGTCGGGTGATTTCATCAAAAAATGGTCAGGCCGTTTAATCAATATCCACCCATCTTTGCTGCCCTTGTTTCCCGGACTTCATACCCATGACAGGGCCATTGAAGCTGGATGCAAATTTCATGGTTGTACGGTACATTTTGTGACTGAGGGCATGGATGAAGGCCCAGTAATCAGCCAAGCAGTTGTCCCCATTTTGCCAAAAGATAATGCCGACAGCTTAGCTGCAAGAGTTCTAAAAACAGAGCACATCCTATACCCACGCTCACTCAAGCTTCTCGCGAGCGGCCAAGTGCGCATGACAAAAGATGAAAAATCTGAATTTTCGGATGGTTCGGGCGTTGACCGCCTGATTGATGAAGAACAATATCTCATCAACTAAACGCACCCTCGCCTATTACGAGGATGCGCATACTCATTTAGTCTAAGCGACTAATTTCAAATGGGGTTGACCATCGGAAGTTTTATCATCGCTTACGCCATTTTTGTTCACGACAATATTAATGCGTGAACGGAAGTTACTCATACCGTCAAATTTGACAACGTCGACCGGGACATCAAATTTAATCGTCACCCCAAAGCGTTGCTTATTGGGAACTTTTCGAAGCCCAATAATTTCGCCTTCAAATGGCTGACCAAGATAGGTCCCTCGGACGGCTTCACCAAGTGCATAAGAGAATGCGTTGTTATTGCCTACGATTGCAGACAAAGTATTCCAATCTCTATAGCCTAATTGTTTGGCCAAAACTTCCAATGATTTACTGTGAGACATCACATGGCCATCCTGTGCCATTGATTGCCGCAAAGCTTTTGCCTGAGTTTTCAACTCGTCGATGTTCAAATGCTGAATATGCATCATAACGCCTTTCAATATTTAAAGCGGACTTTAAGTAGTTGGGGTTCGCATTGCCAACGGACCCCGCGTTTTAAAACGAAAGTCGGTTGTTACATAAACTGAACTTCACCACGGAAAAACCAGCGAACGGCAGGTGTCAGCGACCTTACCCGCTAAATAGTAACGCATGCCCAAAGTGTCAAGACTTCGCGTAAAATTGGAATATTGGCAAATAATATAGAATAAACTTTCGCAATGAGCCCGAATACTTGAATTATATTCTGTTTACCATCTGCTTACGGTAAGTCAGAACAATTTTTAATATCTTGTTTACCATATTTATTTAACTTTAGACAACCAATTGCGCGCTCAGATTGTCTGATATTGCGCCCAAATTGTTCATTCTAATGGTCGAGTAACTTAAATGCATGCGCTGAAAGAAGAATTCATAGAAGAAGAAACCTCCTTTGAAGAGGAATTGGATCAGCCTAATGATGACCCAAGCCAGGCTGAAAAGTTGGAAACGCTGTCGTCGGCTTTTGCTCATATCTCAAAACGTATCACCACTTTGGCAGTTAATATTGCTGACACATCAGGTACGGTTGGTGATGTGACGTCTAAATTGACGGATCAGGTGGCATCACTCACACAATTGTTGGATTCCGTTGAAGCGCTTGAAGATCGCAACCAGACCATCAGCACAGTTGCCAATGAAACCATCGAGCGCGCCAGTCACGTGCATGAAGGATTAGCAACTGCGACAAATGCAATTGAGCATATTTTTACCGTGGCGTCTGAGGACATTAAAAGCATGTCGACATCCACAACAGAAACAATAGAAGCATTTGGCGACATTCAATCGGAACTTTCACAAGTCCATTCCTATTCAGAATCCATCCAAAAAATCTCTACCCAAACACGCATGCTTGCGATCAATGCTGGCGTTATGGCTGCCCATGCAGGTACTGCGGGCAAAGGATTTGGGGTTGTTGCAGAATCTGTCAGCGAATTATCCGACGAAACAGCATCTGTATCTGCAAATATTATCAAACGCTTAAGTAATCTTGAAAAAACGATCAGCCGATTGCTAGAACATAGCCAAAAAAGCTATGAAGTCGCCACCGGCGCACTGGAACGCGCTGAAAGTACCAATGAAGAATTCCGGAAATTCCGTGAGTTTGGCGAAGAAGTCGATAACCTTGTAACATCTGTGTCCAATATCGCGGATCCGTTAGCGGCCAATAACGAAGCCTGTGTACGAGTCCTCAATGAGCTGCGTGTAATTGATAAATCTTCCAATGAGAATTTTGACCAGCTGAAAGCCACATCCGGTAAGTTTGATGATCTGGTTTCCTTCACCGAAGACATGGTGTTGTTGCTGGAAGAAAGTGGTATTGAAACTGAAGATACGCCAATTATTCGCGATTGCATTGAAAATGCTAAAATTGTTTCACAGATCTTCGAAAGCGCCGTTGATTCAGGTCGATTGAGCATGCAGGATTTGTTTGATCAAGATTACGTACCCATTGCCGGTACTAATCCAGAACAGGTTATGACTCGTTTTACTGAGTTTACCGATGAAAACCTTGTTGAGCTGCAAGAAGCATTTAAAGCTAAACATGACCGTGTTGCATTTTGCGCCGCTGTTGATCGAAACGGGTATTTGCCAACGCATAACTTGATTTATTCGCAGCCTCAAAGCGATGACCCAACTTGGAATGCTGGAAATTGCCGCAATCGCAGGATCTTTAACGACAGAACGGGTTTGACCGCTGGGCAAAACACCAATCCCTTTGTCATGCAGACTTACCGCCGTGACATGGGCGGCGGCAATTTTGTGATGATGAAAGACTTGTCGGCCCCTATCTTTGTGCATGGCAAACATTGGGGCGGCTTAAGAGCTGGTGTTAGTGTAAGCTAAAGATTTCGAAGAATTGATGAACTGATCCCTTTGCGGAAAACCGCAGAGGGATTTTTTATGTTGCCACTGTGAAAACCTTCCAGACTTTACAAGTCCTTCTCTTGTGTGTTGATTATCAAGGGAGGAAACAACTTTGAACGTAAAACATTGAATATTCAAAAGCCAAGCATCAGTCGCGAAGACCAAGCTCATGAGCACGTGCAAGTTACACCAGATGCGGATGCCATTGATCTTGCGCGACCACAGCGTAAAAGCGTGACCGCTATATTAATCGTTGTCACCATTGCGATGATTGTTTCACTTTTTTTCGCGTCAACGTCTTATTTCAGATCTGAAGAAACAACAGAAGCTGCTAACCGGCTCTCACTTTATACCCGCTCGCTAAACGATACGCTGGAGCGCTTTCAATATCTCCCGTTCGTGCTGTCGCAAGATCCTATCGTGGTTTCTGGCGTGATATCAGGAGCGCGCGGAAACGCGGCTTCAGAACTTAATATGCGTTTGGCTGAATTCGCCAATGTTTCAAATCTTGAAGCCATTTATCTTATGAATTTAAGCGGCAGTGTGATTGCCTCGTCAAATTATGATCTACCGCAGAGTTTCATGGGACAAAACTATGCGTTCCGTCCTTACTTTCAAAATGCGTTAAGCGGCAATCGTGGTGAGTTTTTCGGAGTTGGTGCAACGACCGGAAGACCCGGTTACTTTGTATCCGAACCGGTCTTTCAAAATAGCAAAATCATTGGCGTAATTGCCATTAAGATCGACATGAGCGAATTACAATTGCTTTGGGAACAAGGGGGTGAAAACGTCTTTGTCTCCAATGGTGATGGCATTGTCGTGTTGTCGTCCACACCATCCTGGCTCTATCGCACCTTACAACCATTATCGGATGCAGAAATCACAGCGATTGCGAATAATAAACAATTTATCGGCAAAGAACTTGTCAGTCTCGATTGGGAAACCAAAGGTACTGATGTCGCAAGACTTGATGGTGCTAATTTCGTCTATGCAAATGAAGCCATCAACCGGTTGGACTGGACTGTGCATTACCTCTTAAATGAGACACGGATTTATGAGCGCGCTGTGCTTACCACCGTTATTTTTGGCAGCGTTTTAGCGGTATTCTTGGTCTTTGCCACATTTATGCGCTCGGTGCGCATTCGCAGCGCATTGTCGATATCGCAGTCCGATCGCGCCCAACTTTTAAAAGCCAACCATGAACTGAAAACCACCCAGGAACAACTATCGCGAACGAGCAAACTGGCAGCCCTTGGGCAATTGTCAGCCTCAGTAACCCACGAATTAGGTCAACCTATTTCTGCACTCCGCAATCATTTAACGGCAGCAGAAATCAGCGGTGAACTTAAGCCCGGACATACGCTTGAAAAATTCACTCGTGTGATTGATCGCATGGATAATATTACCAAACAGTTGCGGTTTTTCACCCGCCCTATTTCGACCCAAAGACAAGAAGATCAAATGCTGGAGATTGATCTGCGAGATGTCATCAAAGGTGCCCTTGATTTGGTTGAGCACACGTTGAAATCCGCTAGTGTAGAGGTTGATTTTTCATGCGAGAGCGAGCCAGTGCGCACATTAGGCAACCGCTTACGACTGGAACAAGTTGTTGTGAACCTTTTAACCAACAGCGTGACCGCAATGGAAGATAGCCCTGTTAAGACGCTTGAAATATCGCTGGTGGAACAAAACACAACAATTGATATTGTTGTGCGGGACAGCGGTATTGGCTTTGGTGATCGAGACATGGCAAAACTTCAAGAACCATTTCACACCACACGTGCTTCCGGAAATGGCATGGGATTGGGTCTTTCTATTGCGACAGAAATTATCCGCGAACATAATGGTGTCATCACGGCAGAAAACCTCGCCGATGGAGGTGCCGAGTTTACCATCTCATTGCCGCTTTTAAACATTGAATATTCTGACAAGGAAAATCATGAGTAACCCGACAAAAATTCTTGTCATTGATGATGACCGCGAGATGCGAGATTCACTTAAACACTTGCTCGAAAGCGCGCATTTTGAAGTACAAACCCTTTCACGCGCCGAGCAGGTTTTGTCCCAATTAGAAAATATTGCTTACGATGTGATTTTGTCCGATGTTCGCATGCCTGGCATGACAGGTGTTGAACTATTGCAGAGCCTTAAATCAGCACCGGGTCCATTTTCGCATATACCGCTGGTCTTGATGTCGGCCCATGGTGATATTCAAATGGCAGTCGAAGCCATTCAGTCCGGAGCATATAGCTTTTTAGAAAAGCCTTTCGATCCTCGCCGCTTAATTCGTCTTTTGGAAAATGCTGCTCGCATGAACCAACTTACGCAAAATGAAGCGAGATTAAAGGCACGATTATCGGACTTATCAGGCTTGGACCGCATCCTCATTGGTCAAACGCCGCAAATATCTTCATTGCGCGAAGACATCCTTGATCTGGCAGATAGCGATGTGAATGTGATGATTTTAGGCGAAACGGGCACAGGAAAAGAATTGGTTGCACGTGCGCTTCATGATCTTGGCTCGCGCGCATCAGCACCCTTTATTGCGATTAATTGTGCGGCCATTCCACTTCATCAATTTGAAGAAACACTCTTTGGCAATGCCAATGGCTCCGCAGGCTATCTGCAACAAGCAGACGGCGGTACATTATTCATTGATGAGTTGGGCGCTATTCCTCTTGAAGTTCAAGCTAAATTGCTGAGAGTTATTGATAAAAAGGAATTCGCCCCCGTTGGCTCCGCAGACATTAAGCAATCAGATTTCCGAATTATTTCAGCTGGCAATGAGGCGTTTGAAGCCCAAATTGACGATAAAGAATTCCGGGAGGACTTATATTTCCGGCTTAATTCTGTGGTCCTAAAGCTTCCGGCATTGCGCGAGCGGCGAGATGATATCCCCCTCCTCTATTCGCATTTTACCGGCCAATTCGCACAGACATATGAAATCGAAACTCCCAGTGCCAATCCTGATGATATTGCTGCATTGCTGGCCCATGATTGGCCCGGCAATGTACGCGAATTGCGCAGCGTGGCAGAACGGCGCGTATTATCAGCTCGCAGAGGGGTTGGTTCGGTTGCGAGCGCATTGTCGCGAGAGAACATTCAGGAAGACATTCCAGATACTTTACGCGAGGCTGTGGCTGCCTTTGAACGCCAATTAATCGCTAAAGCTCTGGCGACACATAAGGGCAGAATGGATGCCGTTGCGGAAAGCCTTGGCATTGGACGCAGAACACTCAACGAAAAGATCGTCAAGCTCGGCCTCAACAAAGAAGATGTCTTAAACAATTAAGCGGCCTTAAAACAGCCCTGCGGAAATCCGCAGGGCAATGAAACTAATTCAGGCAGTTTTCTTCATTGCTTAATTTTGCCAAGTTCTTTTTATTGGCGGTCAAGGATACCCATGAGGAGAGAATTGGGTGTTTTTATATGCGATCATCAGCATAAACTCGGAGGAATATGATGAAAACTATTACAGCTCTGGCTGCAGGCGCAATTTTTGCCCTTTCAACAAATCTATCATTCGCAGAATCAAAAGACTATGTTTTGAACACAGCTTCAACGGGCGGCACATACCACCCAGTTGGCACAGCAATTTCAACATTGTCCAAAGTGAAACTGCTTCCAAAACAAAAATTCAGCCTAACAGCTGTGAACTCAGCGGGTTCTGGTGCAAATGTTCAAGCACTTGGTGCAGGCACTGCTGACTTTGCTATTTTGCAAGGTCTATTTGGTTCATATGCTGTCACAGGTACAGGTCCGGTCACAGAGCCACAAACAAATCTTCGCTCAGTGACAATGCTTTGGCAGAACGTAGAGCAGTTTGTTGTGGCAGCTGATAAAGCAACAACTGGTACTGTGGACGATCTAAAAGCTCTTAAAGGCATGCCAATGGGCATGGGTCGCCAAAATTCAGGTACAATTGGCTCAAACAAAGTGCTTTTGTCTGGTCTAGGTCTTGATATCGACACAGATTATGAACTTGTTTACGCAGGTTACGGCCCAACAGCTGACGCATTGGCAAACGGCCAAGCCGTTGGCGCAGGCATCCCAGCGGGCCCTCCAACAGGCGCGATCACAAAATTGATGGCTTCTAACGAAGGTAAATTCTCAATTTTGAACGTAACTGACGAACAGCTTGATGCCATGGATGGTGGCAGAAACCTTTGGGTTCCTTACACAATTTCAGCTGGCACATATCCTGGTCAATCAGCAGACATCAACACAATCGCGCAGCCAAACTTCTTGGCAGTAAATGCAAGTGTGGACGAAGAGCATGTCTATCTTTTGACAAAAACAATGTATGAAAACCTTGGTTTCTTGCAAGCTATTCACCCAGCAACAAAAGCTATGGCTGTTGAAAAAGCAATGGCAGGTCTTCCTGCTCCGCTACACCCAGGTGCAGCACGCTACTACAAAGAAATGGGCTTGGAAATTCCAGCCAACCTAATGGCTCAGTAATCCTTACGGAGTGAGTAACATAAATTTGGGCAGCTTGGCATTCTAAGCTGCCCTTTTTATTATAAAATTCAAAAATAAAACTTGGAAAGCAAGTCCCATGGCTGAGGCAATCAACACATCCAGTCCAACCGAGGCAGCCCATATTGCCGATCGGTATTCTTGGCTCACACTTGAAGGTGCTAAGAAGAGCAAAACGGCGACACTTGTCGCAGCATTTTCAGTGTTATTTGGTATCTGGCACATTCTTACCAATGTGTGGTTTGTCGAACCGGGCATGTGGCAAAATGCAATCCATTTTGCAGGCTTTGCGTTTCTTGCCAGCGTATTTCACAGCCCGTTCGGCGCAAAAGCCGGGGAAAAATATGCCCTAGTGTTTGACATTGCCTATGGATTGATCGTGGCCGCTGCAGCTCTTTGGATTGCCGGTGGCGAAGATGGCATGTATGAGCGTACGCTCGCTGTGACCGGCCAAGCGTGGCAGTTTCGACCAATTGATTGGGTCGCTGGTTTTATCCTGGTTTTTGCAGGTATTGATCTTGCGCGCCGTGTCTCGGGCTGGGTAATCCCCGTGCTTGTGATCATATCGCTTTCTTATATCCTATTCTTAGGCTCGCACTTGCCAGGTGTATTCCGCGCAGCATCATTACCTCTCAATGATGTGATGTTTAGAACTCTCTATAATGATGAGGGTATGTTCGGTATTCTCGCCAGCATCTCATCGACCAACATAACGTTATTCATGATCTTTGGTGGGTTTTTGGTGGCGTCCGGCGCCAGTGATTTTGTGATTGAATTATCGAAACTTGTGGCTGGTCGGATCAGAGGGGGTGCAGCTTTTGTGGCGGTGATTTCATCTGCGCTTACTGGAACAATTTCAGGTTCAGCCATTGCGAATACGGCTTCAACGGGTGTGATCACAATTCCATTGATGAAATCCAATGGTTTCCGTGCAAAATTCGCCGGCGGTGTTGAAGCAGCCGCTTCCACTGGTGGACAGCTTATGCCACCGATCATGGGTGCAGGTGCCTTTGTGATGGCAAGTTATACATCCATCCCCTATTCCACCATTGTGGCGGTGTCTGTCGTGCCAGCCTTTTTATATTTCCTATCAGTGGCCTTTATTGTGCGCATTGAAGCGGTGAAATATAATGTCGGTGACGAAATTGATATGACCATTGATTACGGCAAGCTAATCTCTGGTGGTTTGACCTTTATCATCCCGCTCACTGTTATGATTACGCTGCTCTTATCGGGCGTGACGCCAAGCTATGCGGCGTCTTGGGCCATCGGTGCTCTGGTGCTCGTGTCCTGGGGCACATGGGTTGTGTCAAAGATCATCAATCATGCAAATTTCAAACCCATTCTGATGGATCACAAGCTGATCACGCAAGCCTTTATGATCGGTATCAAATCTTCGATCATGACCGGTATCTTGCTGGTGGTCATCGGCATTATGAACAATGCGATCGTGACATCAGGTGTTGGTAATGGCTTCTCATTGATGATTGCACAATGGTCGCAAGGATCACTTGTGATCGCAATCCTCTTGATCGCACTTGCGTCCCTCGTCTTGGGCATGGGATTGCCGGTGACTGCGGCTTACATCATCCTTGCTATCCTTACTGCTCCTGCCCTTGCTGGCATCATGGCGGACAGCTTGATCATTGAACAATTGGTCGAAGGCATTACGGATCCAACCAAAATGGCAATGTTTGCCTTGGTGGATAGCCCGCATATCGCCAATATCGCGACCGGGTTGACCCGTGCCGATGCGGCTGAACTGATGAGTACGATCCCATTTGAAGTGGCAATTACATTGCGGCCCCTATTGATTGAGCCAGAAGTGCAAACCGTGTTCTTGCTCACAGCACATTTGATCATCTTCTGGCTGAGCCAAGATAGTAATGTAACACCACCTGTTTGTTTGGCAGCCTTTGCTGCAGCTGGGATTGCTGGCTCTAAACCCATGGCGACCGGGTTCGAATCCTGGAAGATTGCCAAAGGGCTTTATATCGTGCCGCTAATGTTTGCTTATACACCACTGATTTCCGGCGACTTTGTCGAAGTGATGCAGATCGGGATATTTGCGCTATTTGGTATCTATGCCTTCAACGCTCTTGTGCAAAATTATGCCGAAGGGCCGATGAAAATCTGGTTCATTCCAATCTTAGTTTTGGGTGCAGTTGGCGCATTTTGGCCACTAAATTTGATGGCAAATATCGGTGGTGCAATCCTTGTCATTGGCGTGATCATGATGTCCAAACGTCATGGTTCTGCAGATATGAAAGGCGAAGCAGTCGCACAAAGCTAACGCAAGCAGAATGCGTAATTGTTTCAAATTTCGCATCAATTTGTATTGAATTAGCTATCTTGTCCGAATTAATCCTTCCAATTATGTTCAATATCAAGACGAACGTAATTGGAGCGAGATTATGGATATCAAACGCGAAGATACAGATACCAAAGGCCGTTATGTTTTAAACCAAGACGGCAGCGATGCGCATGCAGAGCTGACATTTTCAAAAGTTGGCAAGAGCATGATCATCATAGATCACACAGAAGTGCCAGAAGCATTTCGTGGCACAGGTGCTGGTTTGAAACTTGTCGAACGCGCTGTTGAAGATGCGCGCGAGATGAGCATTAAAATCATGCCGCTTTGCCCCTTTGCCGCGGCACAGTTTAAGCGTCATCCGGAATGGGCAGATACCCTTAAACAGAAGGGAGTGCCTTCATCATGAGCTGGAACCCTAGTTTAGAGCCGCATTGCCCAAACGCTGACGAAGCAGATGCGATTGAAACACTGATTGTACCTCGCTCACGCGATATTGGCGCGTTTGAAGTGCGAAGAGCTTTGCCTTCAGCAGGACGACGTATGGTCGGGCCATTTGTATTTTTTGACCAGATGGGACCAGCAGAATTCCTTACCAATGAAGGTATTGACGTGCGCCCTCACCCACATATCGGTTTGGCCACCGTGACATATCTCTTTGATGGCGAATTTCAGCATCGCGATAGTCTTGGCACCAATCAAATGATTTATCCTGGCGAGGTCAACTGGATGGTTGCGGGCAATGGTGTGACCCATTCAGAGCGCACCAGTGAAGAAACTCGCAAGGGAAAATCAAACCTCTTTGGCATTCAAACCTGGGTCGCTCTGCCGGAAAAACACGAAGACGATGATGCGAGCTTTGAGCATAAACCTGAATCAGCGCTTCCATTTTTGGAAGGCGAAGGCAAAGAGGTGCGCCTCATTTTGGGCAATGCCTATGGTGAAAAAGCACCGGTGACGACTTTTTCAGAGATGTTCTACGCTGATGCAGTGCTAGAAGCGCATGCAAAACTGCCGATGCCTGACAATCACGAGGATAGAGGTGTCTATATCGTGCAAGGTTCTATCAATGTTGCTGGGCAAGAATTTCAAAGCGGGCAGATGATGGTGTTTCGTCCCGGGGATCACATGACACTTGAAGCAGGCCCTGTTGGCGCGCGTCTCATCTTGCTTGGTGGTGAAACTTTAAATGGCCCTCGCCATATCTGGTGGAATTTTGTATCATCATCTAAAGATAAGATTGAAGCTGCAAAACAAGCTTGGATTGAGGGCGATTGGAACCATGGACGCTTTAAGCTGCCACCTGGTGATGATCAGGAATTCATTCCGATTGTTGAAAAATAGAAATGGGCGTGGATGACGATTATTCAGGAAGAAACCGGCAGTAATAAAAGCCGTTATGTGAAGACAATGGGCGATGGCTCAGAAGCTCAATTGACCTTCATCAATGCCGGTGAAGATTTAATGGTCATTGATCATGTGGGCGTGCCACCACAATTTCGTGGTGGCGGTATTGCGGCCCAGCTCGTTCAACATGCTGCCCATGAAGCACGGGCGGCGGGCAAAAAAATTGCACCCCTTTGCCCCTATGCGGCCATGTGGTTCAAACGCCATCCTGAATGGAGTGACTTACTGACGTAAGTTACGGATGCATCTTTGCGCCTTTGGTAAATTTATCAACGATCTTTCTATCTGCGCGCATGGCAATGCCAACAAGTTTCAGATCTTCCGTCGGACATTCTGCGATCGTCGCTCGATTGGCCGCGTCATGTCCGGTTACAAACATTTCTTCAACATAAATCCCCATATCAACACCGCGACTAATCGCGCGATTATGGATTTTTGCCATACCATTTGCGTCCGTTGTTAAAACGATGATTGGCTGGATTATTAGCGAATTATAGCTTTGCCCGCTCCCATCTTGATATCGCTCACCCAGCAGATCAGGATTTTGCCCAACCAAACCGCCAGATAAAAACGCTGTGACATTTAGCTTCTGCCACGACATGAGATCTTCGCGCACAATGATTGCGATTTTGGTATCGAACATATTGGATATTCCATTTCAACTATTCAGTATTTTATTCTTTTCATAGAATATTATTTGGTCTATCAATTTTCAAACGAATGATTTACGGAAAAATTTCTAAATGTCTGAACTTGACCGAATTGATCTGCGCATTTTGACACTTTTGTCGAATAATGCTCGGATCAGCAATAAAGAGATCGCTGCTGATGTAAATTTAGCGCCCTCCAGTGTTCATGAGCGCGTCAAGCGGCTCTATGAAAGTGGTGTGTTGCAGGGCAGTTATTCTGATATTGATCTTGATAAGATTGGCCTACCCATCAAAGCACTTTTATTCATTCAATTGGCTGAACATCGCAAAAGCGACTTGGAAGAGTTTTTAAACCGGCTGCTTGATATTGCCGAGGTTAAAGGCGGCTGGATGGTCACCGGAAAATTTGATGCGATTGTGGAAATTGTTGCGCGCGATACCAATCATGTGCATCGCGTTGTGATCGAGAAGTTCTCTTCACGAGAAGAGATCCAACGCATTGAAACATCCATCATCTTTGAGCGTGTTATCCAGCGGGATATGACCAAGACGCTCAACTTGGTTGAAAATACCTAAAACGCCGGCAAGCTCCCATTTGCCGACGTTTTGGTCGCAGGTCAGCTAGGTTTTATCCAGCATCTCCGCGATATGGTCTTTGAGCATAACGCGTTGTTTGCGTAAGCTGGTTTCATGAATTTCTGATGCGGCTTCAATACCCGTTTCAATGCGATGGATCTCCCGGTTTACATCGTGATAAAGCTCAGACAATTTAACAAAATGCGCGTTGTTCATTTTCAAATCATGCAATTGCTCGATATGATTTGGAAATTCTTCGGCCAATTCATGCGGTGTGTGTGACATTAATACTCCCCAGTTTTTTGTCTTTATTTGATTGTTGCACCATCATCGCTTCTGCTCTGGATGTAGTGTTTTACCCAAAATATGTTCTGACCGACCAATGACATCGCTACTCGCGCCGACAATCAGCGGATCAGGTTTTCCGATTATTTTTTCGTTCTTGTTTGGATAAGGCAGTGAAGCCAAAAAGTGCCGCATGCAATTAAGACGCGCGCGTTTTTTATCATTGGATTTGACCACGGTCCAAGGCGCATCGGCCGTGTCAGTGTAAAAGAATATGGCTTCTTTTGCTTCGGTATAATCATCCCATTTATCCAATGACAGACGATCAATTGGCGATAATTTCCACGCTTTTAGAGGTTCTAATTCGCGCGATCTAAATCGGCGCATTTGCTCGTCTTGCGTAACGGAAAACCAATACTTAAAAAGAAGAATCCCCGAGCGCGTGAGCATGCGCTCGAAATCTGGCGCTTGGCGCATAAATTCAAGAAATTCATTGGGAGAGCAAAAGTTCATCACCCGCTCCACGCCACCTCGATTATACCATGACCGGTCAAAGAGAACCATTTCGCCTGCAGCCGGTAAATGCTGGACATAGCGTTGAAAATACCATTGTGATTTTTCTCGTTCAGAAGGTTTATCCAGCGCAATGACGCGCGCACCACGTGGGTTGAGATGCTCCATGAAACGTTTGATCGTGCCACCTTTCCCCGCGGCATCTCGCCCTTCGAACAACAAGACGACTTTTTGCCCAGATGATTTGATCCAATCTTGTGCTTTGAGGAGTTCAACCTGAAGCTCGGCATTTTTGCGCTCATAGACCAGCTTCTTCATCTTCCGCGCATATGGATATTCACCATTTTCAAAGATGCGCCTTATGTCATCCGCCGTACGTGGCTTTTCAGCATGTGGTGAATGAATAGGAGTCTGAGGCGTATCTATTTGGTGTTCAGAGGGCGCTTCGTGATCGCCGACCAATTGTCTGACATTATCCGCTTGCTCAACCATTTCATTCTCCCCATGTCTGATCACATGAAGAGACTATCGCTATCGATTGATGCCTTCTTTGACTCAGATCAATTTTTAGCAGCGTTTATTATTCCATATTCCTCTCAGCTTGGTGATGTGGAGGTTGCCGAGCGCGCGTTAGATAAAGATATATTTGAGGAGAATGTCATGACGCCAAATCCCGGCTCCCAGCCTTTAAGCATGTTGCAGGCTCTTAAGGTGCGCACAGCATCTTTTGACGATATCAAAGCTGCGTTTTCTGCTGGCTTAAAAGACTTTTCTCGCAGACCGCTTCTGTCAATGTTTTTCGGTTTGGTTTATGGCGCGTTTGGTATCATCCTCCTACTTGGATTTTTGGTCTTTGACAGCATTTGGATGACGCTCCCTGCAGCGGTTGGTTTTCCGCTCTTGGCGCCTTTTGTTGCCGTAGGGCTTTATGAATTGTCACGGCGGATGAAAAAGGGAGAAGAATTTAGCTGGAGGGATATTTTCCTCGTCATCTTCCGTCAGCAGCAGAGAGAATTTGGCTGGATGTCCTTTGTTGTGCTCTTTGTCTTCTGGATTTGGATTTATCAGGCACGCCTATTACTGGCGCTATTTCTACAATGGCAGAGCTTTTCATCGCTTGATAATTTCATCGATGTCATCACCACCACGCAAAATGGTATTTTGTTCATTTGCATTGGAACGCTGGTTGGCGCGGTTTTGGCAACGGTGTTGTTTAGCCTAACAGTGATCTCAATGCCGCTCCTTTTGGACAAAGATATCGATTTCATTTCCGCCATGATCTTAAGTGTCAAAACGGTTCATACAAGCCCATTTGTGATGCTGTCATGGGGTGCGATGATTGCAATCATGGTATTCCTAGCGTTGGCACCCGCCTTTATCGGCATCATATTCGTTTTACCGATTTTGGGTCATGTGACATGGCATTTATATCAACGCTTGATCGATGATAGCGCACTTGCTGAAATCAAGAGCTAACCCGCTTTAAGCCAAACCTTATTGTCATGGAACGCAACGCCGCCAAAAGGTGCGATGCTGTCGGCACTGGTGAGCGTGTTGATCCCCTCACCTTTGGCAAAGCTCGAATTGGGCCACAAACCTTCTTGAATAAGAACCCCACGACGCATGCCGTCAAAGAACCTTGCATGCACGGAAACCTCGCCGCGATCATTGCCGATTGTGACCATATCGCCTTCCGAAACTTTAAGCTCGCGCGCATCATCTGGATGAATGAGAATTTCAGGCCGCCCGCCTTCTTGTTTGATCGAACTTGGTGTTTCGGCAAAGGTTGAATTTAAAAAGGCCCGTGCAGGCGATGTTGCAAAACGAAATTTGTGTTTATCGTCAACGATTTCTGGCGATGGCAGATAATCAGGGAACTCTGGCAGCACCTCTAAATCTCCCATCCGCCCAAGGCGTTTAGGCGGCAAGTTGATCGTTTCAGTTTCGTTCCAATTGGGTTTGAAATGAAACTTACCATCTTCATGCGCAAAGCCATTTAAGAAATGTGACGTTTCAAAATCGGGCTGCTCATCAACCCATTTATTGGCTTTAAACGCGTCATATTCACCATAGCCGGAATCGGCCAAAATTCGATCAAGATGTTGGCGTGCCGTCATGTTAAATTCGTCTCGACCCCCAAGCCCTAATCGTTTGGCAAGGCCATCGATCACGTAGAGATTTTCACGCGGACCACCCAGTTCATTTGTTGGTGCATCAACCGCTTTGGGACCCAGAATAACATGCTGGTGACCGCCACCTTTATATATATCATCATGTTCCAAGAACATTGTAGCTGGCAGCACCACATCGGCAAGTTTTGCCGTATCTGTCATAAATTGTTCGTGCACTGCGGTGAAAAGATCTTCGCGCATAAAACCTTCTCGCACGCGGCGTTGTTCAGGCGCAATATTCATCGGATTGGTGTTTTGAATAAGCATGGCATGCACATTAGATCCGCCCAGCAATGCGTCGCTATCACCCGTTAAAACACGACCAATTTTGGATTGATCCATGACGCGCACATCGTGATCGAGCATCTGTGTTCCGGTCACATAAGATGCGTTGAGTGCGGTAATTTCGGCGTTATTGTGGAAAGCGCCACCGCCCTCATATTGCCAAGCACCCAAAACCGTTGCGATCGACAAAGCTGCATGCATGTTCACCGCACCATTTTGCTGGCGGGCAAAACCATAACCAAGCCGCAAATAGGTGCGCTTCGTGTTGCCCATCAATGTCGCCAGCGCTTCAATGTCTTCAACCGGCAAACCTGTAATCTCAGATGCCCATTGTGGTGTTTTATCGCGCATATGCGCTTCTAGACCCTTTGGGTCATCGCTGAATTTGTTGAGATAATCCCAATCCGCCAAACCGTCGCGGAACAAGATATGCATGATAGCGCAAGCCAAAGCCCCATCGGTGCCAGGTTTTAAAATCACCTTGTGATCGGCTTGTTTCATGGTGGGATTATCATAGATATCGATGACTACAATTTTGGTGCCGCGGGTCTTGCGTGCTTTGGCAGCATGGGTCCAGACATTGATCTGCGTTGACACCGGATTTGTGCCCCAAATAACGATGCAATCCGATTGTGCCATTTCGCGCGGGTCCACGCCGCGAACCGCGCCCGTGCCCATGGCAAACCCCGTCCATGCCGGGGTGATACACACTGTTCCATGCATGGAAGAATAGCGCTTGGCATAGGTCAAACGGCGGATTGAATTGATCTGCACAATGCCCATTGTGCCCGCGTAATAATACGGCCAGATGCTTTCTGCGCCATGGCGCTGCTCTGTTTGAATGAATTTTTCTGCAATCAGATCCAGCGCATCATCAAAATGAACTTCCTGCCAATCGCCACCACCTTTTTCACCCTTTCGGATGAGCGGTTTTAACAAGCGATCAGGGTGATATATCCGCTCTGAATAGCGGGCAACTTTGGCGCAAATGACACCAGCTGTATAGCTATTATCAGCGGAACCACGCAGGCGGCCGATTTTGCCGTCAGCTGTGATTTCAACATCAAGCGCACAGGTTGAGGGGCAATCATGCGGGCAAGCCGAATGCAAGATTTTCGCTTCATTTTTGCCTATGTTAACATTCATACCGTGAATTCCTCATTTCGCCGCGATTCCCTCTTATGACAATCTGATCAATAGTGTATAGAAGATTTTAAAATCGAATAGCCAAATTTTTAGATACAGAAATCAATAAATTTCATGAATTATCGTCATATTTATCACGCGGGCAATTTCGCCGATTGCCTCAAGCATACAGTGTTCTCGCGGATCATCACTTATATGCAGCGCAAGGACAAAGCGTTTCGCATCATTGATACGCATGCGGGGCCCGGCATTTACGACCTTTCATCTGAAGAAGCACAAAAGACCGGTGAGTGGAAAGATGGGATTGGGCGTCTGTTAAAGGCTGAATGGTCCAAGAAAGCTGAAGAACTACTTGAGCCATATTTTAGCGCTGTCCGAGCTTATAATTCTGATGACAAATTGCAGTTTTATCCCGGCTCTCCGATGCTCGCGCGAAATCTCATGCGCAAGCAAGATCGACTGACGCTCAATGAACTGCACCCTGAGGATTTCAAAACACTCAGCAAGCATTTTGCCGGTGACATTCAGGTCAAAACACAGGAGATCAGCGGCTGGTCAGGGCTTAAATCCAACCTGCCACCAAAGGAAAAGCGCGGCATTTTGCTCGTCGACCCTGCCTTTGAAGAAAAAGGCGACTTCTTCCGCATGGTGCGCGGTGCAGGTGATGCGATTGAGCGTTTTTCAACCGGAACACATTGCTTTTGGTATCCGATCAAGCATGGTCTGGAAATGAAAGAATTTAACCACGACATGACGCATGTGGTTGGGCATCCCAACACAATCGTCACCGAACTTTGGGTCAAGGATGGTCAAAAATCATTGAATGGGTCAGGCATGGTCATCGTCAATCCACCATTTACCTTGGTCAATGAATTACGTATCATTTTGCCAGAAATGGCCAAAATCTTGAGCCAAAGTTCTGAAAGTGGCTGGCGCGTGAATGTGCTGGTTGATGAGGGTGGCAATTCTTGAAGAGTATAAAACGGCAACATATTCACTTCCCCGGATTTGAACCTCTTTCGACTGCGCAGCACCATCGCAGATTTTTAAAAGGCGCTGAAAAAGCTAGCGAGCTTTGGGAATGCGAGTTTCAAGTCTCGGACATTAATGATACCGACAACAGCTTTACGATTTCTGCCCGCGGTGAAGACTGGGAAGCAACCACCAATGTTTTCATTGCAGAGATCAGTGAACGTATTTTGGCTTATGGAAAAGACCCACTTATCCTGCGGCTGATCAGGGGATATCGCGCGTTTTTTGACATCCTGTTTAATGGCGCTTTGTTTGGCTATTTCAAACATGCTTGGCGGTTTGGTTTATTCGCGCTGACGCCTTTTCTTTTGGTTGCCATTGGTTTGGCGGGAGTTTATTTTTTCACGCGTTTTTTGAGCTTTGGTGAACCGCTCAACATGCTGTGGTCACTTCCATTAAGCCTGATCGCGTTTGTCTATCTATATCTGCCATTATGTAATCGGCTGCACACCATTTTGCTATTTGCGGATTGGGAATATACCAGAGCAATGGTTCGATTAAATGACCCACAAATCAATGCTTGGCTTGACGATGCGCAGTCCGCGGTCAAGCAGCATATAGATAATGATTGCGACGAAATTCTCATCACCACGCATTCCATGGGCGGTAGCACCGGTGTGCATGTCATTGGTGCTTTGTTGGAGAAATACCCAGACTTGTTTGAGGGTAAAAATGTGATTTTTTCCCAGCTTGGCGGCTGTGTATTACAAAGCGCTCTTGCCGGACCAGCACAAAAGGTTCGCAACCGTTTGGAACTGATTGCGCGCAATAAATCCGTGACTTGGCTGGAAGTGCAATGTCTAACGGATGTTGTGAGTTTTTATAAAACAGATCCGGTTGCAATATTTGGTTTTGACAGCCCGGATAATGAAGTGCACACGGCGTTCATCCGCTTCAAACATCAGCTGAAAAAATCAAGTTATAAGCGCATCAAAAATGATCTGCTGCGTATCCATAGACAATATGTCTTAAGCTCAGAAAAGTTTTATAAGTTTGATTTCATTCCATTCATCGCAGGTCCGTTTGTAAACGATGAACGCATTAAACGTTTGATGGATGAAAGACCGGCATTGGATTAGGTATGACGGATGATCGCAATCCAAATGGCGCGCCACCAAAGTCTGGATTTGCTGCCTTAAAGCCTGAGCTTTTGGTCACAGATTTTGAGATCAGCCTTGCGCATTGGTGCGAGATTTTTGGCTGTACTATTGCCTATCAACGTCCTGCGGAAAAGTTTGCTTATCTTGAGCGCAAAGAAGGCGCGCAGATCATGCTGAGTGAGCGTCATGATGTTCAGAAATGGGAAACTGGCAAGATGGAGCTGCCCTTTGGCCAAGGCGTCATGTTTCAAATCGACGTTGAAAATGTGGACCCGATCATAGCGGCAGTCGAAGCTCGTCAATTAGAACATTATAGCATCCCGCATTTGGATGGCGACGGAAATCCATTTCCCAATCCTCGCGAAGTTTGGCGCGATCTTGGTGACCGTCAAGGTGGATCGAAAGAGTATTTCGCGCTTGATCCTGATGGTTATCTCATCATGTTTTCGCAAAATTTGGGCTATCGTCCGCTTGCAAAATAACCTTCGTGTGATCAAGCCAATTGCAAAAATTCATACCCCCTGTTAGCTTTGTCAAAACAAAGACTGGAGGGGCCCATGGCACGCATTAAACTCAATATCGCAATGGTTCTGGCATTGTTCAGTTTGGCCATTCCTGCCCATGCAGCAGTTGAAATTGGCAAGGCGCTCATCGAAGGCAAGATCGTCATCCTCTATGATGATAATACCTGGCAGTTTGAAGGCGAAACCAAAGCCGCAAGCTCAGCATGTGATGAGCTCTCACGGCGCATTGAATTTTGCAAAGGCGCAACGACCTATGAACAAGTTGCCGCGGCAAATAACGAACTTTTGGGGCAGTTCCGCAAAGACGACCGCAATTATGCGATGATCATTGAAGAGGAAGTCGGCACAAAAGACGGCATGACATTGGAATTTATGCGCAGTGCGATTTTCGAAAACCAAATCGCAGGTGGTGTGAAAAAAGAAGATATCATTATTATCGACACCAATGAGGGTGAAGAATTCGGCCAGGATGCGACCTTTGTGGCCATGGCAACCAGCTTAGAAGGCCTCAAGCTCGTTTATGCCTATACCATCATGATTTCGGAGACGACCACCGTTCAGCTGATTACCTATGCATTGGGCCAAGAGCTGACGGATGAGATTGTCGACAATCACAATGAGTTTTTAGATCTCGTGCGGATTGATTTTAATTAGGCTTCATTTGCGATGCTCGTTAGCACGTTAAGCGCATCATCTTCACGACCTTCGGGCACAAAAATATGATCGTGATAAAAGCCGGATACGGGATTCACGCCCATATTTTCTTTTGCCAGTTCCGTTGCGATAACCGCCATAAATCCAACTGCTTCAAGGGATGAATGCACATCCAGCGTGATCATGCGCGAGGGGAATTCATAGGTTAGATTATGCGCTTCCGCTTCGGATTTTAGCATGATCAATGTCACGCCTTCGCTTTCAACAAAGCGCATGCGTGGGTTCAGACCAAATGGTTCCTCATCCGCGCTGATGGTGACAAACACATAGGTGCCATCGACCAATTTGGCTTTCAACGTTTTCAGCAATGCTTTTAGATTAATCTCACCGGACATGACGCGCTCCCACTTACAACGCTTTGCATATCATGGGCGCGAAGGGGCAGCAAATGGTGGGATGCTGCAAAGTTACTTATCCACCTCACCTTTAATCAAAGCATCAATTTCGGCCTCCAGTAATCGAAGTTCTTCTTCCTTCGAGAGATTAGATCTTTGATATTCCCGCCGTAAATGTCTGCTTCTCCAAAGGTCCCGAATGATGAGCACAATCAGTGGCGAGCACACCAGCAAAGGCGGGCCGAACAACCAAAACAGTTCTTGAAGAATGTCTTCACCCATGACGTTTTTCTCTATCAGAATGTGACTTATAGTATACATATAGCAATTCTCCCGCGAAGGCGACAGGAAAATGTGACTCATTGTATGTAGACCTAAAGGCTACATTTCTTGAGTTTGCTGATCATGGAATCTAGCAAACTTGTCGGCATCAATGTCAGGAAATATCGTGAGAAACTCGGCCTGTCTCAGGAAGAGTTGGCGTTTGAGGCTGATATGCACCGGACCTATATCAGTGGTGTTGAACGAGGCGTGCGCAATCCCACGCTTGTTATCCTTGATCGTTTGGCAAAAGCACTTAAAGTCAAACCGCATGAGTTGATTTCTCATTAATTAATTTAACTTTAGGTTGTATTTATGAGGCTTATCCTCTAATCTTCTTACCAAAAGGGGAATGATTTGATTTGCCAATTCATGGAAAATAGCACCTTGCTTTCATTAGGTTGTGGGCTCTCTTTTTGGCAATCAGTTTGGCAGATTGCTGGTGAAGCTGCCGTTCGGAATATTGGATTAATTTGCGCTGCCTTGTTTGGTATTGGTCTCGCGTTTTATCGTTCGATGAAACTGAACCAACAGACCAAAACCGCTATTCGACAAGCCGAAACAAGTGAGGCGGGACTAAATATAGATCGCTTCCAGAAGGGAGTGGCGATGCTAGGAGATAACAGTAGATCTGTTAAACAAGGAGGGCTTTTAATTCTTTACGAATTAGCTTACTCAAGCCCAGAAAAGTTTCGAGATAATGTAGTCGGAATCTTTAGAACACACATATACTCGTATGATGTTAAAGACCTTATTGCGAGTTATGAAGACCACGATAAAGCTCTATATAACAGGCTCACTCCAGATTATTCTGCAGCGATATTTTCCCTAATATTATTAAACAAACTTAATATTGAAGAAACGAACGCAACAAAAAGTGGCTTCATGCAGGATCTATTCATTGCATTTGTAAACCTACAAAATTTGAATGTTTCTTCAATGGATTTTTCGAATAGTATTTTTCGAGATGTTGACTTTAAAGATACTATTATGACGGAAACAAATCTCTCGAACGCTGTATTTGAAAATTGCAAAAACCTCACCTACGCCCAACTCTATCAAGCCAAAAACGTTGACCCTGAATTCCTCGCAAAACTTAAAGCTGACGAGGATCAAGCGGCAGCAGAAGCGGCCAAATCTGCCGAAGAAAACACCCCCACCTAACTTTCCGCAAATCAATTGATTTAGATCAAAGCAAGTCTGTGATTTGTCCTTATCTTGGCAACAACTCCTTAGGGGGAGCTGCTGTGGTCTCTGGGCGTTCTTGATCACAGCACTTGAAAGCAAGGTCGGACAATCTACCGGTGTTTGAAATATCCATTACCAACCTGGATATGGACGGCACCCTCCCCAGATTGAGGCCACTGACCTTGCTTTTCTTTTTCGTTTTTCACGAAATATAAAACAGATATCCAATGAAGAAGCAGATGCCGATCAAAAACGGATAGGCAAAAAACAGATAGCTTGGATTATCAATATCCTCGCCATCGCCATATTCGCCCTCTTCCACTTCGGCCCGCAAACGCTCAAACATCGAGCGATCGTTGAAGTAGAGATAGATCTCCCAGCCCGCTTTGGCGGTCAAATATAATCCAAGTGCAAATAGTAAATATGACATGGTCCAAGCTTAATGCGGATTAATGCTTTGAATCAAGTCTTGGGGCAGCGGTTTTAGCCTTCAAGATCTTCGCGGGTGAAGAGCGGGCGTACGTCTAAGTCCTGCGCTTTTTTGATATGAGGTGCGCCCTCACCGCGCCAGATTGCGCAGACCACCGCTAAGACATTGGCGCCATCCGCGCGGGATAGTTCAAGCGCATCGGCAACTGCGCCGCCTGTGGTGATCACATCTTCGACAAAGCAAACTTTGCGGTCTTTGACCACCTGACCTTCAATTGCTTGGCATGTGCCATAGGTTTTCGCTTCCTTACGGACAAAGGCAACTGGCAAACCAGATTCAAGCGACATGGCGGTGGCAATTGGCACGCCGCCAAGTTCGAGACCAGCCAAGATCTCAGTGTCGGACGGGATCAACTTCAGCATGCCCTTGGCAACTTCACGCAATAGTACCGGATCACCCTCAAAACGATATTTATCAAAATAGCGATCTGACACGATCCCCGACCGCAAGGTGAACTTGCCGGTGAGCGAAGCAATTTGAGATACTTTTTTGGCGAGTTCTGCGTGATCCATGAAAGTTTGTCCTTTAAGCATCAAGATCCTGTGTTAAAACGTCTATAACACTTTGATCGCATCAAAAGCTATCGCCACAAACGAATAATCCCCGAAAAGATAAAACTCCGATCTCGCGATATTTTTGGCATATTTTGTCTATTAATGAGACTTTACATCCTATTTTTTCATTTTTTTCAAAAAAATGAGCTGCTTTACATTGTGATTTTGATTTTTGTTCCCATATTGGTGCGAACCGAGCTTGCGCCATGAGGGAATAGATGGAACAAGCTTTTTCTGAGGCGGGCGCCAAAACCGATTAGGGGATTTACATGTTAAGCGTTGTGATGCTGGCCATTGGCCTGGTCATTTTGGTATTTGCTGGCGATTATTTGGTCCGAGGCGCTGTGTCTTTGGCCGAACAATTGGGCATCAGCCCGCTGATTATCGGCCTCACTATCGTGGCTTTTGGCACCTCCGCGCCCGAGCTTTTCGTCTCTGTGCAAGCTGCGCTTGATGAAGCGCCGGGCATTGCGCTTGGAAATGTCATTGGCTCTAACACGGCCAATATTCTCCTAGTGCTTGGCGCGCCTGCGATCATCGCGCCGCTTGCCATATCATCCCATGGTCTACGCAGCTCACTTGCGATCATGATGGCGCTGTCCTTCGGCTTGATCTGGTTCATGTATACCGATCTTCGCATCACCCATATTGAAGGCGCGATTTTGTTTGCCGGTATTGTTGGCTATCTGACGTATCAGTTCATCAAAGCCAAGCGCATCAGCCGTTCCGTCAAAGGCAAAAAAGCCGAGGAAGAGCAGCTCGAAGAGTTCGATGACATGCCAGAATCAACATCGGATTATAAAAAGATCGCCTTGTTCCTGATCGTTGGCATTATCGGTCTGCCGCTTGGTGCTTATCTCACTGTTGAAGGCGCAGAAGAAATTGCCCGCAGCCTTGATATTTCAGAAGCGATTATCGGTGTGACTGTTGTGGCAATTGGCACGTCACTGCCTGAGCTTGTGACATCGGTGATGGCCGCGATCCGCAAATCAGGCGGTGTTGCTTTGGGCAATGTGGTTGGTTCCAACATCTTCAATATCGGGCTGATTTTGGGCACAACCGGGCTCATCCATCCGCTCGATGTCGATCCGCATCTGCTTTACTTCGATATCCCGGTGATGATTGTTGCGTCAATTGTGTTGATTATTCTTGCCGTGCTGGCAAGACCATTGGCGACTTGGGGTGGCGGCTTGATGCTGGTCGCTTACACCGCCTATATCGCCTCGTCCTTCTAGGCTTTACACGCCAGCGCTTTTTTGATGTTCCGCTACGGCGATCTCCGCCATTTGTAAGATCGCCTCACGGGTTTTGGCAACGGCGATGAAGCGGGCATTATGGCAAAATATTGCGCCTTCCACACCGCTTGCTTCTTCCAGAGCCTGATCGGTGAGGCCTGCCCATGCAGCAGGCAGATCAGCACGCTGATCAAAGGTGTTCTCGTTGAGCTTAATGCCGTTGATCGTCCAATCATCACCGCGCGGTGCGATCATGAATAGAATATGATCCACATTGGCCGCATTAAGCGCAGACAGATATGGCATGCCCATCGGCAGTTCTAAAATCGGTGAGGATCCCGCTTTGGTTATTGCATCATGGACGATGGTCTCTGCACGCAATACGGCTGCATGATCGTTGATCGTCGCCTCAACGAATGTGGTGCCAATCGCCAGCGCGTTTAAAAACGCCTCATCCGTTCCATTGGGTGATGTATCATCAAAGACGGGTTTCATCATTTCAAACAATGTGGGCAATGTGAGCGCAGACAAAGGCCCTGCAATAGATGGATCCACCGCGCCATTGTCGAGCAGATCAATTGGCAAAACGAATTCTTGTTCAAAGCCTTTAAAGATCGCCTCAATATTATCTTCAGGAATGTTCAACGCAGTTAAATATTGACGGCCGTAATGCGCCCAGATCAATCCAAATGAGCTATAAGGCTGGCCATCCTCACGCAATGGTCCGGGACGTTGATGGTGATCAAAGATTTGATTATCTGCATTAAAATCCCCACCCACATCATAAATGATCTTTTCTGCAGATGGCGTGAGCCAATCCTTATCGCGCGTTCGTTTCAGTTCCGCGTCTGGATAGAGCTTGGTGAGAATAACGGATGAGAGAAGTTCATCGGCATGGAAACCGCCAGAATGTGTGATGAGATGGGTGATAGTCATAGATTCTGCCGCTCCAAAGGATTCGATAGGTCGTGTTTATCGCGAAGCGCGCCTAAAGCCAAGCGCATTGGGGCATACTATTTAAGCAATAAGCTGATCGATTTAGCCACAAACTATTGAAACCTTCACTGCTAATTGACTTGCAATTCCCATTCGCCTTGAGGCATCTTGCGGGGATGAGTGAATCAGATGTGACATTGCCCAAAAAGCCGAAAGAGCTTGACGCAAAATCAATGGCCCAAAAGCTGGATTGGAACGAAAGTCCGCTTCTACAGGAAGGCCTAAAAGGCACAGAATTGATCACAGCTTTGGTCAAGCATTTGCCGAATTTACCGGGCGTTTATCGTATGATGAACGGAGCTGGTGATGTGCTTTATGTCGGCAAAGCCAAGAACCTTAAAAAGCGTGTGACCTCATACGCGCAAGGTCGCGGGCATTCCAATCGCATTCACAAAATGGTGGCGCTAACTGAGAAGATGGAGTTCATCTCCACGCGCACAGAAACAGAATCTTTGCTGCTTGAAGCCAATCTGATTAAGCGGTTGCGTCCGCGCTACAATGTCTTGCTACGCGATGATAAGAGCTTTCCCTATATCATGATGACAGGAGATCACGAGGCGCCGGGCATATATAAGCATCGTGGCGCGCGTGCTCGCAAGGGCGATTACTTTGGCCCCTTCGCATCAGCTGGTGCGGTGAACAGAACCATCAATTCGTTGCAAAAAGCCTTTCTCTTACGCAATTGCACAGACAGCTATTATGAGGGGCGCACACGCCCTTGTTTGCAATTTCAGATCAAACGCTGCGCTGGACCCTGTACGGGTGAAGTTAGCGTTGAAGATTACGCCAAGCTCGTGGGTGAAGCGAAGCAGTTCCTATCTGGCAAAAGTGCGCGGGTGAAGAAGCAATTATCCGAAGCCATGCAATCCGCTTCAGAAGATATGGATTTCGAACAGGCGGCACTTTATCGCGATCGCTTAGCGGCTTTATCGCATGTGCAAAGCCATCAGGGGATTAATCCTCAAACGGTGGAAGATGCCGATGTCTTTGCGATCTATTTCGATGGCGGCATGGCCTGTATTCAGGTCTTTTTCTTCCGTACCGGGCAAAATTGGGGCAACCGTGCTTATTTCCCAAAAGCTGATGCATCACTCACTTCAGCTGAGATTTTGAACGCCTTTATCGGTCAGTTTTATGATGGCAAACCTTTACCAAAACTGATTTTGCTGTCCGAAGAGATTGCCGATCAGGATCTACTTGAAGAAGCCTTTACCATCAAAGCCGAGCGCAAAGTGGCTGTGACGGTACCGCAGCGTGGTGAAAAGAAAGAGCTGGTTGATCAGGTACTCACCAATGCGCGCGAAGCCCATGGTCGCAATTTGGCAGAAACCTCGTCTCAGGCGAAACTTCTAAAAGGCTTGGCGGAAGCTTTTAATCTACCCCATCCCCCTCGCCGGGTTGAGGTTTATGATAACTCGCATATTCAAGGTACAGCTGCCGTTGGTGGCATGATTGTGTCCGGCGGAGAAGGATTTGCCAAAGGGCAATATCGTAAATTCAATATCAAAGATGATACGATCACCCCGGGCGATGACTTTGGCATGATGAAAGAGGTGATGACACGTCGTTTCTCGCGTTTGGTAAAGGAGCACGGCCTGCCTGAGATGACAATTGCGCAGAAAATTGAAGCCGCGAAAGCTGATGATTATGAAGCGCCTGATTTAACCGAAATGCCGGCCTGGCCAGATTTGCTTTTAATCGATGGTGGTCAGGGACAAATGACGGCAGTGCGTCAGATTCTCAAAGATCTCGAAATTGAGGATTATATCGCAGCCGTGGGTGTGGCTAAGGGTGTTGACCGTGAAGCTGGACGCGAGCAGTTTTTCGTCGAAGGCAAGAAGCCGTTCAAATTACCGCCGCGCGATCCGGTGCTTTATTTCATCCAACGCATGCGCGATGAAGCACACAGATTTGCCATTGGCACACACCGCGCGAAACGCTCAAAAGAATTGATCAAAAATCCGCTCGATGAAATTGCAGGCATTGGCGCAAAGCGCAAGAAGGCGCTGCTGCATCACTTTGGAACGGCCAAACAAGTTGCGCAAGCAGCATTAGAAGATTTAGAAAAGGTCGACGGCATCTCAAAAGCAACGGCTGAGATCGTCTTTAATCATTTCCGTGAAGGCGCTTAAACCAAGCCAAGTTCTTTGCGGAGCTGCATCATATAACGCGCGCCAATATCGTCTTGAACATCTGCTTGTTCGAGCGAATGATTGACGAATTCAAACACTTCATAGCGTTGCGCAGGCGAAAGCTGTGATGTGATATTCGGTGCGATCAGGCTAATCGCTTTGGTTGGCGCAACGTCTTGCTCGGATGCGTAGCTGCCGTAATCAATGGCGTTTTCCAAATGCCCAGCATCGATGGAAAATGGTTTAAGCAAATCACGCACCTGCTTTTCAACAGCGGCATCGTATTGATCCTGCTCTTTTAAGATACAAATCGCGATGGTCGCTGCGCCGGCGAGAGGATCATCGATATTTGTGAATGCGTTTTCACCACCAGCCTTGCGGGATTTTTTATCAGCAAGTTGGTTCTTCACCTTTTTAGCAGTTTCAAACGTATCCTTGGCCAATTGCTTCGCCATTCGGTAACGGTAATACCAAATGCTCAATGTCAAAACCAGCGATACGATTGCAGCGAGAATATGCAAATCCGTTTCCTATCTATTCCAGATAACACCTCATAATATACAATATAGTGACGCATTCTCCAGCGCACAATATGGAAACAATAACGTTTATTTTGAAAAAACAAACTCAAATAATGGTGAATTAGATCAGGTTATCTAACGCCTAATTGTTGTCTTCAAACAGATCTTCAACAAACAGCGACAATAATTGCGTTTTTCCCGTGACGCCGGCCTTCTTATAAATAGCAGCGTTTTGGGCTTTGATCGTTCCTTCGGATGTATTGCGCATATTGGCAATTTCAGCGGTGCTTGATCCTTTGATGAGGAACATCGCGACGTCCTTTTCCGCATTGGACAAGTTCCATTCGGAAAAACGGTCGTCCAAGACTTCTGCGAATGCGCTCGACGCGCGCTTAAGGGCCAGTTTGGCACGATCCCTTTCTTGTCGAGACCGCCGGAAGAAGCGGAAACTCATGACCAGACCAATAATCAAAGCGAGAGCTGAGACGAGCTCCAACGCCTCATAGATCTGCCAGGGTGGCGGACGGAGGGCGACACCCATCACATTGAGCAAAATTGGCGTTACAAAAAACAAGCATCCAACTATTTGTAGGACAACGGCAAAGATTATGAGCCTTCTTTCATTCATGCTCTAATCTCGTTCCTTTGAAAACAACCCATAGAACCGATCTAATGGGGTCACCTCTTCATCATCCTCATCAAGACGTTCTTTATAATCACGCAATATCGCACCATTATTGGGATTTAAAATGATCTCTCGTTCGTGAGTATTAGATCGAAATTCAAGTGATATACGACCAAGCCAAGTGGATTCACGTTCCACAAGAACAAATCCCTGACCTTTCATATGGGCGATGAGCTCGTCTTCATATGTGGCTGCATAGGCTATCGAACTTGAAAAAAGCAGCAATGCAACAATAATTTTTTTCATGAGTTCAACATTCAATTTGTTTGTCGTCCCAAAAACAATCTTTTGGAACGACTTTGTTTCTAGCTGACCGACGGCTCTTCGTCTAGCAGCTGCAAAAATGGTTTAACCTTGTGACGTTGCGCCTTGGTCAGCGCATGACGCATATTCTTCATCATCGTCATCGTCGTCGTTTTCATCAGTGTCGTTTTCATCACCATCTTCATCGTCATCATCGCCATCTTCGTCATCGCCGTCTTCATCTTCATCTTCGTCATCATCACACTCATTTTCTTCGCCATCGGCAGACGCGATTTGATATGACAATGCATCTTTCGGCGCAGTCAATGGATTCTCTTGGGCCAAGGTGTCGTTGATGATGAGTTCTTCAACTGTTGCTGCACCTGTTTCGTTGTTGGCGATGGCAGTCCCTGCCAATAGTGTTGATACCAATAGAGCACCTGTAGGGATTGTAATTTTCAACATATTCATGGTTTTAGTTCCTTCATAATCTGAATAGTTTGCTTTTAGTTCGGTGGATCAAACGAGAAGGTAATGCGTTACAATCAGCTGCAAGAGCATCTGGGGGTTTTAGGCACTTGCAGACTTAATCCCGCTTGATCCGGAATTGACGATGAGTTGTTTTTTGACGAAACGAAATTTGTAATTGGGTTAAAACCGAACGTTTAACCCTTGGGTTACGGCCTTATATCAAAAGATGATGAAGCAAGATTTGATCAAGAATCTCAGTATTATTTCGATGTTTGTTTGACCCGCGGTTTTATTCGTCTATAGATGTGCGTGAACGATCAAGTCACGAGTGCCATATGCCAAAACACATTACATCGCTGCCCAATCTTCTGACCTATGGACGGATCATTATCGTGCCACTTATTGTGTTGTGTTTTTTTGTCGAAGGTCGATTGCACGGTTCTGATGCTGCGCGATGGTGGGCACTGGGCCTATTCACAATTGCATCTGTGACCGATTTTTTCGATGGCTATCTGGCACGCATTTGGAATCAAACGTCCAATATCGGAAAGATGCTCGACCCGATCGCGGATAAATTATTGGTGGCTGCGATCTTATTGTTGGTCGTCGCTGCAGATCGCACCACAGCAGATTGGACGATTTGGGCGGCGATCATCATTTTATGTCGTGAAATTTTGGTCTCTGGCTTACGTGAATATTTAGCTGATTTGAAAATCTCAGTGCCGGTGACTTTCTTGGCGAAAATCAAAACAACCGCGCAAATGATTGCACTTGGCTTTTTGCTCGCTGGCCCCGCCGGTGATAAATTCCTCAACAATCTTCTCGGGATCAGCGACAGTTTGTCTACCGATATCGGAATTACATTGCTTTGGATTGCGGCCATAATTACCATGATCACAGGATATGATTATTTCCGTGCAGGATTAAAGCATATCGTCGACGAGTAAATTTTAATCACAGGTGGTACATGGTCAAACTGGTCTATTTTGCATGGGTTCGCGAGCGGATTGGCAAAGCACAGGAAGAGATCGATCTACCAGAAAATGTGGTCACCATCTCTGACTTAATCACGCATCTTCGCAGCTTAGATGACGGCTATGAAGCCGCATTTCAAGAACCGCAAGTCATTCGAGCGGCACTTGATAAAACTCATTCGTTGCATGACGTTGCCATCGGCGATGCGAAAGAAATTGCCTTCTTTCCACCGATGACCGGAGGGTAATCAACGTGTCAAACCAGGATCATAACAACTTGGCTATTCGGGTTCAGATTCAGGCGGAAGACTTTGATTTAGAATCAGAAATCAACCACTTAAAGCAATTTGGCGACATTGGCGGTGTCGCAAGTTTTACCGGCCTATGCCGCGATGAAGGTGGGCAATTATCAGCCCTTGAGCTGGAGCATTATCCAGGAATGGCGGAGACGCAGATTTCTGATATATGCCATGAAGCCTTCGACAAATTTGATCTCATTGCCATTACAGCCATCCATCGTTTTGGCAAAATTGCGCCTGGAGAAAATATTGTTCTTGTGGTTGCGGCCAGCACCCATCGTCAAGCCGCCTTTGATGGCGCGAATTTTGTTATGGACTTTTTAAAAACCGATGCACCCTTTTGGAAGAAAGAACATCTGAAAGATGGATCAACCGGTGAATGGGTAGATGCCAAAGACAAAGATGATGCTGCCAAGGACAAGTGGCGCTAGATCGAAGTGGGACATCAATATGGACGCAGAATTCTGGCTAGATAAATGGCAGCACAATCAAATTGGATTTCATAAATCAGAAGCCAATCCGCTACTGGTCAAACATATCGATACGTTAGAGCTCGATGAGGGCGTTCGAATTTTTCTACCTCTTTGCGGCAAGACACTTGATATTGGTTGGTTGATCGACCAAGGGTTTCGCATCGTCGGAGCAGAGCTAAGTGAACTTGCAATCGAGCAATTATTCACCCAACTTGCCCTTGAACCAGTGATCACAGAATTTGATAATTTTCGGCTCTATTCAGCAGACAATATTGATATTTTTGTCGGTGACATCTTTGATCTTACTCGAGATATGATCGGCCAAGTTGATGCTGTTTTTGATCGCGCCGCACTTGTCGCCTTGCCGGAGGACATGCGCAAAACTTATACCAAGCATCTGATTGAGATCACATCATGTGCACCGCAACTCCTGCTAACATTTGAATATGGTGTTGCTGATGTGGCTGGTCCTCCGCACTCAATTCCTCAAGACGAAGTCGTTGCTCATTACGGCAGCCACTATCATTTACAAACTTTAGAACTCTTCGATATTGGCGGTGGGTTTAGAGGTGCGTCACAAGCAATCGAACATGTTTGGCAACTTACACCGCGTCAAGAGAAATGAACCTTCTCAATAATGATCCTCAATCGATAGATTGGCACAGTCATTTATAAACAAACCAGATTAGCGAAAATTACTGGCCAGATTAGAATTTTCGCCTTTAAGTTTGCTTTTTTAAAAAAATCTTCTGGACAGGAGATACTATATACTCTTCAAAAAGCGCTACAATTTTGAGCTTTGGTCAATCCACTGTCTCAATTCAACTTGGAGATATCATTATGCCTGCTCTTTTGCCTAACATAGACCCAGACGGTTTGCTTGAATTTTCAGTGGTTTTCACAGATCGCTCACTCAATTCAATGTCGAAAAAATTCCAAGGCGTTATGAATGATATCTCGGCAACAATGAAAGGCGTCTACAATGCTGATGGCGTCGTACTTGTGCCAGGTGGTGGTACATTCGGTATGGAAGCGGTGGCACGCCAATTTGCAACTGACAAAGATGTCATGGTTGTGCGCAATGGATGGTTTAGCTTCCGTTGGACACAGATTTTCGAAGCGGGTGATATTCCAAAGAGTGCGAAAGTCATGATGGCGCGCCAAAGTCAGGACAACGATCAGGCACAATTTTCACCCTATCCGATTGACGAGCTTGTGGCGGAAATCAAAAATACAAAGCCTGATGTTGTCTTCGCACCGCATGTTGAAACGTCCGCAGGTTTGATCTTACCAGACGACTATATCGCGCAAGTGGGTGAAGCGGTTCATTCCTATGGTGGCCTTTTCGTGCTTGATTGCATTGCTTCAGGCACAATCTGGGTCGACATGAAAGCATGTAATGTCGATGTATTGATCTCAGCACCGCAAAAAGGATGGTCCGCCTCCCCTGCCGCAGGTATTGTTATGTTGTCAGACCACGCCAAAAAGGTGATGGAAGATACACAAAGTTCGAGCTTTGCTTGCGATCTTAAAAAATGGTCAGAAATCATGGGTGCTTATGAAAATGGCGGCCATGCCTATCACGCGACCATGCCAACAGATGCGCTTGTCACCTTTCATAAAACCATGAAAGAAGTCGAGGCATACGGATTTGAAAAGGTCAAAGCTGACCAATGGGAACTTGGTAATAAAGTGCGCGAACTCTTAAAATCAAATGGCTTTAAAAGCGTTGCCGCAGATGGCTTTGGCGCACCAGGTGTTGTCGTTAGCTTTACAAAAGATGCTGACATGAAAAACGGTAAGAAGTTCATGAATAAGGGCCTGCAAATCGCAGCTGGTGTTCCGTTAAAATGCGATGAGCCTGCTGATTTTGGTTCTTTCCGCATTGGACTGTTTGGTCTCGATAAATTGCAAAATATCGACCGCACAGTGAACTATCTCGCCGAAGCGATTGAAAATCTTTAGTCTGATTTCAAACCATAAAAATAAACCCGAAGGTTATTTAGCTTCGGGTATTTTCATGTGAAAAACCTCGAGATATATTGAAAATCTAAATTAATTTCATATGGTTACGCGCTTTTTGCCTGCTGACGTCCTTGAAACCATTTCTCAATCTTTTTGATCATCATATCTGGTGAGATGGGTTTAGAAATATAATCATCCATTCCAGCATTCAGGCATTTTTCCAAATCACCTTTCACGGCATGTGCGGTCACAGCAATGATCGGCGTATGCTGACCCGTTCCATCTTCAATCTTACGAATTTCCTGTGTTGCTTCATGTCCGTTCATAACCGGCATGGATACATCCATCAAGATCAAGGATGGAGACAGCTCTTTGTAAAGTGCCAATCCCTCTTCGCCATTATTGGCAATTTTAAAGGTGTAATTGGTGTCATTGAGCATTTGGGTAAAGACAATCTGATTAACCTCATTGTCTTCGCAAACAAGAATATCAATTTCGCCAGAATTAGCTCTTAGGTTTGAAGTTTGCTCAGTCGATGCGTCCATGATCGTATGGGGCTTCTCTTGCGCCTGGGAGCCAGATACAGGATCCAACGTCGGAGCATGCGGCAAATTCTTTTCACCTGCAGCATCTTGCAAGGTGTTAATAATCGTCTCTAACAGCAGCGATGACCGCGTGGGTTTGGTCAGATGTGCCTGAATCCCTAAATTGGTGAATGCAATACCATTTTCAGCCTGATCAACTGACGTGAGCATGATAATAGGAGTGCTGCAATTAATGTCAGAAGAACGCAAAGCTTTGACCACTTTTGTTCCACTCATTTCTGGCATTTGATAATCCAGAACAATACCATCAATTGTCAGATTTTGCGCTTGTGCGGCTTGTACAAATGCGATCGCTTCTGCGCCAGAATTGACCGCTGCATTGTCAAAGCCCCAAGCGTCCATTTGTTCTTTTAGGATGGCGCGGTTAACTTCATTATCATCCACAATTAGAATTCTAGAACCTGAGACGTCAGCGCAGGAGCGCTTCGGCTTCTCATCAAATGAACGTTCCAGCTCGATCTCAAACCAGAATGTTGTTCCAATACCCAATTCACTTTCAACGCCAATACGCCCTGACATAAGTTTAACCAAGGAGGCCGCAATCGATAGTCCTAATCCGGTGCCTTCGTGGCGACGGGAAGATGATGCGTCAACCTGGCTGAATTTATCAAAGACTTTCGCCAAATCTTCTTTTGGGATGCCGATGCCTGTATCTTCAATTTCAAAACGGATGGTCTGGGTATTGGCTTCGCCTGAACTTTCGTCAGCATCTTCAACAACTGGGAACACATTGACGTAAACGTGACCTTTTTCAGTGAACTTAAGTGCATTACCCATCATATTGGTAATGATTTGGCGCACGCGACCAACATCACCCAAATGCATATTTCCCATAGCAGGATCGATACGCACCATAAATTCGAGGTCTTTTTCAGCCGCTTTTGATGATACGAGTGTTGCGACATCTTCAACAGCTTCTGTGAGATTAAACGGCGCGCTATCAAGCGTCATCCGCCCTGCTCCGATTTTGGAGAAATCCAAAATATCATTAATGATTGTGAGCAGCGATGCGCCAGATTTGACAATCACATCGGTGAACATCTTTTGCTTGGAATCAAGCTCGGTTTTGGATAACAATTCCGCCATGCCCATGACGCCGTTCATCGGTGTACGAATTTCATGGCTCATATTGGCCAGGAATTCAGATTTAGCGCGCTCTGCTTCTTCTGCCTTTTCAAGAGCCTGAGAAATTTCGGTGATATCAGTGTAAGTTGCAACCGCGCCAATGTCAGTGCGTGGGTTAACATTGGTGTGCACGATACGGCCGGATGGCATCAACCTTTCGGTTTGATAGGCTTCACCCGATTTAACCTTATTGATAAAATCATCTGCAACTTGTTCTGGCGTGCGGGTATCACCATAATCACCTCGTTCGCCAGAATATATAATCATATCGCGCATCGACGCGCCGGTTTTCACATATTGTTCCGGCAGCTCCAAAATTTCTGCGAGCTGATCATTTGAAAATACGATTTGTTGTTCATCAACAATCAAAAGACCTTGCGCCATCGAACTCGCCGCTTCATCCATCATCGCATAAAGCTTTTGCGCCCGATCATTGGCTTCTCTGAGTTCATCCTGCCGTTTTTGATCGGCCGTAATATCTGTGAACGTAACAATCTCACCGCCATCAGCTCGATGGACACCGTCAGCACGCACCATGCGTCCGCCAGGTGTTGTCGTTTCAAGCGAAAAGTCTTTGCCGACATTCACCTTCTCGATAAATTCATCAATGCTGGTTTCCAGGTCCTGATATTCACCAAAATCACCACGCTCGAACAGAAACCTCAGATAATCTCTATAAAGATTTCCAGTCGCGAGAATGCTTTGATCTACCTCGAGAAATTCGTTTGCACGCTGATTGCAAAACAGAATTTTCTCGCAATCGTGGACAATAATGCCTTGCGCCATCGACTGCGCTGCATCTTCCAGCATCACAGCAAGCAGCTTTGACTCATTACGCATGGTCTCGATTTGCGATTGATAGCCTTCACTATCCGTCACATCTGTAAATGTAACGATCTGACCACCGGATGGTCGCGGTATAACATCTGAACGGATAATATTGCCGCTTGGCATTTCAGCAGCAGATGTTGTGAATCCACGCCTGCCATCCAGCGTGGCAAACTCAATTAGGCTTTGTTCGATATCAACATCTTCACCAAAGTCACCGCGTTCCATGCGATACACAAGGTGATCACGCCAAGGTCTTTCAGGCTGCAGTAATTCGCTTGGAATTTCTAGAAGTTCATATGCGCGGCAATTGGCAAATAGAATTGTCTTCGTATCATGGACCAATATGCCCTGTGCCATGATCTCGGTCGTATCTTCAAGAAGAGCTGCTACTTTGCGAAGACGTTCTAAATCTTCCGACTGATCATGCGTATCTTCGATCCATAAATCGTCAAAATCCGAGCGCGACTGATCCTCCTGTTCATAGGTATCAGGCGGCATATCACCAGACGTTGTGCGATCTTTGGTCATTTTTCTAGTATAAAGAGTTTCTAGTTTATGCTTTCACTAGAACAAATTATGGTAAACGAAATATTAGCAAAGCACTCGATATCATGCTTAGTAAGCCAAAAATAACGGATATAATCGAGCGCTATTTTATACTCGAACAAACACAAAAAAACCGCCACTTGAAGCCAAGTAGCGGTTTTGATTTAATCAGTATTTAAACAGGCTATTAGCCAACAAGTTCTGTTTCTGAGAACCAGTAAGCAATTTCGCGAGCAGCTGTTTCAGGTGCATCTGAACCGTGCACTGAGTTTTCACCCAATGACAATGCGAAATCTTTGCGGATTGTACCTTCGTCAGCGTCTGCTGGATTTGTCGCACCCATGATTTCGCGGTTGGCAAGAACAGCATTTTCTTTTTCAAGAACCTGAACGATTGTTGGGCCTGATGACATGAATTCTGTCAATTCGCCGAAGAATGGACGCTCTTTGTGTTCAGCGTAAAAACCTTCAGCTTCGCGTAGGCTCATCCATACGCGCTTTGAAGCTACGATGCGGAAACCTGCATCTTCAAAACGTTTAGTAATTTCGCCAGTTAGGTTACGCTTTGTTGCGTCCGGCTTGATCATCGAAAATGTGCGTTCGATCGCCATGGTAATATCCTTCAATTGGGAGTGTGATAAAACTTTTGCAATTGAGCATAACTTTTGCTCACTTGTTCGGCGGCTACATACCGCGCAAAGTTAAGTTTCACAAGGCCTTTTGCCAGATTTGATGCACTTCTGGTGCTAATTATCGCCAGCTGCGCTAACAGTTCGGCCCAATCCATCATGCAGATCAAGAATTTTGTTAAACCAAACCATCACTTCATCATCTTCCGGCAAGAACTTTGTGGCCGAACAAATACGTGACCATTGCATGGCACCAAAGACAATGTAATCAGCAAATAAAGGGCTTTCCCCTCCGATAAACGGTTGCGATTTCAGCATATGACGCAGCGGTTTGACGAGTTCTGGAAAGCCTTCAACGACCTGGTCCTTACCTTCAGACACATGTGCCAGTGATTTTTTGAACATTTTCTCACGGCTTGCAATGAAATAGTCTTTATCAGCACCATCTAGCATTTCACTGATTTCTTCCACGGCAAGCACGGCAAATTTTGGATGCAAGGTCATTTGCGACCAGCTTTCGATAAATTTGGCATGCGCGATACCACCTGGGCCACCAAAAAGACTTGGCTTGTCAGGATAAGTTTCCTCAAGATAAAGGGCGATACGGAAACTATCATTCATCACATTATCGCCATCACGCAACACGGGGATGATTTTGCCAAGACCGTCTTCAATCTTTGGCACGTCTAAAAAGCCTTGCGGGATAGTTTCAAATGCAAGTCCTTTATGTGCAAGGGCCATTTTGACCTTCCAGCAATGGGGACTAAATGGACGTGACTGATCACTGCCAACAAGATCATAAAGCTGAATGGTCATAATTTACCTCTAAATTCATTTCGTTATAATGGAGCAGTATTTTTAGGCAGTTTCGGTCAGGGTCACAATGACTAATTATATCAAACATCTCATATTATCCCTTATTCTTGGTGGCATGGTGATCTCGCCAACCCATGCGCTTGACCCGAATGCTATGACAGAACGTGAAGAATATATCGCTGGCAATGCCTATCACGTGATGATGCATGAAATGGGGCATTTGGTGATTGATCAGCTTCGATTAGCTATTCTGGGTCAGGAAGAAGATGCTGCTGATAATTTTGCAACAATTGCGCTGATTGATGAAGACACGGAATTTGCTGATAACGCGCTCGCCAATACCGCGCACTTTTGGTTTGTCTTATCAGATAGTCAAAGCTCAGATGCGTCAAACTATTTTGCAGAACATGATTTGGATATTCAGCGCGCCTATCGCATTGTTTGCCATTTGGTTGGTGTTGATGCCGAAGCCTTTGATTATTTGGCAAAAGCGGCCGACTTAACACCAGATAATTATGATACGTGTGGGGCAAATTTTGAACAAACTGCGGACAGTTGGTTTTCAACTTTAGAAGCTCATAAACCAGAACCGGGTTTTGAAAACCATGTAGAACTGGTTTATCAGGAACCAGAAGCTCAGTTTGAAACAGCATTATCGATTTTAAGGGAGAGCTTAATCGTCGAAGATGCCATTGCTTTCATTAATACATATGTTGCGCTCCCAAATCCCATCACAATTCGCGCGGCGTCTTGCGGTGAAGCCAATGCATTTTATGACAGCTCTGATGTTTCCATTACCATGTGTTACGAGCTGATCAATTTGTATGCCGAGATTTTCGATAACACCTAATTATCGCTTGCAATTCGCCCCACCCTAGTTACAACGCCGTCCATGCTTACGATATCTGATCTTTCTGCGCGAATAGCCGGGCGCCTTCTTATTGACCATGCCAGTGTCACTTTACCAACGGGTATGAAGGCGGGCATAGTCGGTCGCAATGGGGCAGGAAAATCCACCCTATTTCGCGTCATTACAGGTGATCTAGGCGCTGAAACCGGTGACGTTTCCATGCCGCGTAATTGCCGGATTGGTCAGGTGGCTCAAGAAGCGCCTTCCACCGAAGATGCGCTTATTGACATTGTCCTTGCAGCCGATGAAGAACGAACGGCTTTAATGACCGAAGCTGAAACGGCAACGGACCCTAACCGTATCGCCGACATTCAGATGCGCCTTGTTGATATTGACGCACATTCAGCACAATCACGCGCGGCATCTATCTTAGCTGGATTGGGCTTTGATGAAGACGCCCAACAACGCCCAGCATCGAGCTTTTCAGGCGGTTGGCGCATGCGCGTCGCGCTCGCTGCGATCCTATTTTCGCAGCCAGATTTACTATTGCTTGATGAGCCCACTAACTATCTTGATCTTGAAGGTACATTGTGGCTTGAAGCCTATATCAGAGCCTATCCTTATACGGCCATCATCATTAGCCACGATCGCGATTTGCTCAATAATGCCTGCAACGCCATCATCCATTTGGATCAGAAAAAGCTGACGCTTTATAAGGGCAATTACGATCAGTTTGCCCGCCAAAAAGCTGAGCAAGACGTGCTGCAGGAAAAAGCGCGCATAAAAAACGAAGCAGCGCGCAAGCATTTGCAAAGTTTTGTCGATCGCTTCAAAGCCAAAGCCAGTAAAGCGAAACAAGCCCAATCGCGCGTTAAAGCCCTTGAAAAAATGGGAACCGTCACGTCCGTGGTGCATGAAAATGTGTCTGAGTTTCATTTCCCAGATCCGGAAAAAGCTGTCAGTTCTCCCATTATCAAGCTGCAAAATGCGTCGTGTGGCTATGAGGCTGATAAGCCAATATTGCAAAACATTGATCTTCGCATTGATCATGACGACCGCATTGCGCTTTTGGGAATGAACGGCAATGGCAAATCCACCTTTGCCAAGTTAATTTCAGATCGACTGCAGAACCAAACAGGTGAACTCGTTCGCGTCGCAAAGCTCAATATTGGTTTCTTTGCTCAGCATCAACTTGATGACTTGCATGCCGGTGAAACACCATATGAGCATGTCAAAGCAATTATGCCCGATGCACCCGAGGCAAAGGTGCGGGCGCGCGTGGCACAAATGGGCTTGTCATCTGAAAAAATGGATACCAAAGTCGAACAATTGTCTGGTGGTGAAAAAGCACGTCTTTTGATGGGGTTAGCGACATTTGACGGCCCTCATCTTTTGATATTGGATGAGCCAACCAACCACTTGGATATTGATAGCCGTGCGAGCCTCATCAGAGCACTCACCGAGTTTCAAGGTGCTGTGATCCTCATCAGCCACGACAGATATTTAATTGAAGCAACCGTTGATCGATTATGGATCGTTAATGATGGAACCGTTAAGTCCTATGATGGTGATATGGATGAATATCGTGATTTAATTGTTGGCGGCAAAACAAAGACGAAGAAATCTTCTGAAGATGCTCCACACAAACTATCGAAAGCTGATCAGCGCAAGCAGGCCGCTCAAGCGCGAGAAAAATTTAAACCACTCAAACGCAAAGTGACTGAGATCGAAAATAAGATTGAAAAGGTTGAAGCGAAAATTGCATCGATAGATGAGCAACTCGCAGATCCTGCGATCTATGAAAAAGATCCAGCAAAAGTTACAGATATCACCAAAATGCGCGGTGAACTTCTGGCTCAAGTTGAGGTTTTAGAAGAAGAATGGACCGAGCGTTCTGAAGAGTATGAAGCTGCAATTGCCGCTGTCTAAAGCTTGATTTATCGACTTTTTTGCAAAAAAGCCCACGCGGATTGAACGCGGGGCTTTTTCGTGTTGGTTAGAAACAAACTTAAAAAATAACCAACAGGGTGTAACTGATTTTGTATTTCAGTTGGTATTTGGCTTGAAGTTTGTTGTCTTTAAGAGGTGTGTCAGGTCAAAGATGTGATCTTTGTGTGTCATGTCGTTGCGCAAACAAAGAGCCCGGCAGGAATATCGCGTTAAGGTGCATAGGGTGACCGTTCAGGGATTTAACGGTGGGGGATAATCGCGATATCCGAGCAACGGGCTCTGGGTTCAATAACTGGGTTTCATGGACGGCTTGCATTAGGGAGGACAATACAATCCATCACATGAAGCTTTAGGAATTAACCAAGTGTGCGGAACTCAGTTGGTGACAATTTACCGTTGCCATCAGCGTCTGCAGCGTTGAAGTCTGCACGATCGTAAGCACCAGTTTTACCACGTAGTTCGTCGTAAGAAACGAAACCGTCACCAGCGTGTACGCTTGAGATTTCGTCTGTGATACCAACATTGCTGTCGATTTGACCGAAAGATAGAGCAGATGCGCCAGAAACAGCCATCATTGATACAGTAGCAAGAGCGATAAGAGTTTTCATAATTTTAGTCCTTTTAAGTGTGGTGCATAAAGTTTGTTTGTGGAGCACCGTTTGTTTCATAAATTGGTTTTGTTAGATGTCATAAGCCCTGCCCCATAAAGGGAGGATAGTGGGCGCAAGGCTTATGATTTAATTGTTGCGGAGAACCGCTTGGGGATTAGCCAAGTGTGCGGAACTCAGTTGGTGACAATTTACCGTTGCCATCAGCGTCTGCAGCATTGAAGTCTGCACGATCGTAAGCACCAGTTTTACCACGTAGTTCATTGTAAGAAACGAAACCGTCACCAGCATGTACGCTTGAGATTTCGTCTGTCACACCAACATTGCTGTCGATTTGACCGAAAGATAGAGCAGATGCGCCAGAAACAGCCATCATTGATACAGTAGCAAGAGCGATAAGAGTTTTCATAATTTTAGTCCTTTTAAGTGTGGTGCATAAAGTTTGTTTGTGGAGCACCGTATGTTTCATAAAGTTTCAAGTTTGTTTTTATCGAAGCGCTTGAGAGTGTTTGTGGACAACCCGTGTTCGTTTCGATGAGCTCAATGTAGGGGTTCAAAACGAGAAAATAAATTAACATCTAAACACGCATGCGTGAGCTTGCGTGTGATCAGATAAGTTTGGACGTGATGAGGGCGCGCTAAAGCCTTAAAAATAAAGGTTAACGGGGATTAACCCTTCACAGAAGCGCTCGCGAAAAAAGTTCAAACTTTTTTCAAAAAGCCCCTTTTTGACGTCAAAATAGCAAATTGAACCCACCATAAACCGAGCTTTTGTGAGCGAATGTGAGCGTTACGGTGAGAAAAACCATATCTAAACTGATCAAAAATCTTGTTTTAGCTATAAAACAGTTGGCGTGAATAAACGCTGTTCAGAACAAGCTAAACAACAAATTTCGATGGTTCATAAGTGATGCATAGAAAAAGCCACCCGGAGAATTATCCCCGGATGGCTTAACGCTTTCCCTATAAAGCGCGTAATAAATTATCAGACCGACGGCGTTTTAGTATTATCTCGTTAAGCTGATTGTTTTATTGCATTGGCTGGCTGACACACGACGCAATTGCGGCCCTTATCTTTTGCCTCGTGCAAATACACATCTGCCACATTTAATACAGAGTCAATGGATTCACCTGGCGCAAATTGAGCGACGCCAAATGATGCGGACAATCGAATGGATTTGCCGTTTGCCTGCAGTGGAGTTTTTTCAATTTTTGTTCTGATTTGCTCGGCCAATGCAGCGGCGGCATCCAAACCACCGTCAGAAATAAAGACACCGAACTCTTCGCCACCTAAGCGGACAACAAGTTTATCATCTGCATCGGCAAGGTCCATTGTCACACTTGCGATTGTTTTGAGAACTTTGTCCCCAATAGCATAGCCATATTTATCATTGAAGCTTTTAAAATGATCAAGATCGAACATCACAACAGCTGGTTTGGCACCTGCTTTGTGCGCTGCCTCAATTGTTTCCGCACCTTCATTGAAGAGATAACGACGGTTATACACATTGGTTAAGAAATCCGTTTGTGCCATGCCGTTAAGTTTATGCACCAGACGGACAGTTTCTACGTTTTCACCAACACGCCAGTGGAATTCTTCCGCCGCAAATGGACGTTGCATAAAGTCATTGGCGCCAGCTTTTAGGAATTGCGCCGACATGAGGCTGTTACCAGTTGAAGAAACGCCCAGGATGCGCATATTTTTGCCATATCCACCTTTGCGAATGCGCGCTGTCAGCTCATCGCCGTTCATGCCAGGCATATTGTAATCTGTGATCACCAAATCAAATTCATGACCTTGCTTTAAGAGGTGTAGCGCTTCTTCGCCACCATAAACCGCATGAACCTGATAGAGCTGCTGTTCAAGCAATGACACCATCACGCTTTGTGTCGTCTTTTGATCGTCCACGACAAGAATGCGAGAATAACGGTTCAAGAGTGCTTTACGTGCTGTTTCTGCCAAAATGGAAACTGAATCTGGGCTGTCCTTCACCACATAGTCGACTACGCGACGACTGAGCATGCGATCACGTACTTCTTCAGAGAATGTGCCAGTAAATACGATTGTAGGAATGCTGCGCGACAACAATTCGTCCATGACTTCCCCATTCGGAGCACCTGGAACATTTAGATCTGTCATTGCAATGTCGTATTGACCTGGATTACTCACCACACAATCGAGAACTTCCTCGTAACTTGCGCAAACTGTGATGTTTGCTGCGAAATTCTCTTCCAGTTTCGTAGTGATAATTTCCTGGTAAGTGCGCGAATCCTCAACCAATAAGATATTGATATTGCCGAGTACCTGAGCTGCACCGGCACCTCGTTTAGAATTTCTAAAGCGCATTAAAATCTCCTGATGTCGCAATTATTCACGACCGACATTTTAATAAAAGCCTTACGATGTTCTTAAAATTTTATCTGGATTCTAGTAAACCTACGGATAAAACAACTCACGAAAATCTCTAACCTATTGATTTTAAGCTTTTTTCACCCAGCGACGTTCCGGTGTCTGTTGCCAATAGGTTTTTTCAACCCCAGCATTGCTCAATTGCTTCCACTGCGATCGAGCTTTTTCCAACTGAACCTGATCGTGCCCGTCAAACATATAGACAATACGCTCGCAACTTCCCTGATCGGGATCTGGCCCCATATCAACGACGAAGCGCACCTGAGCGTTATTATCGGCAAGATCCGTTAATGTCAGCAATATTGGCTGTTGATCGGCAAAATCATTATCGGCCAATCCATGGGCTAAAAAACTATCATCGCGATAGGTCCATAATTGCTGGTCAAGGGCTGTCATTTTCTCTTCATCACCGCAGTGAATACAAGCCCGCCATCCCTTTTCCAGCGTCTTTTCCAACAATTGAGGCAACGTTTCCTCAAGGCGCGTTTCAGTCAGGTGATAAAATAGCACCTCAGCCATGAGTTACCTCATACAGATCAAATCGCAATCTAGTTCTCGTAGTTTTCTGCGACCAATTCGTTGAGCAAACGCACCCCAAACCCTGATGCCCATGTTGATGAGATATCCGTTTTTGGTGAATTCATCGCAGTGCCTGCGACATCAAGATGCGCCCATGGTGTTTCACCCACAAATCGATGCAAGAATTGAGCTGCCGTAATGGAGCCCGCAAAACGTCCGCCAGTATTTTTCATATCAGCAAAACGAGAATCAATCATTTTGTCATAGGCTTTATCGATCGGAAGGCGCCACACACGCTCACGTGTCTTAAGGCCAGCTTGGGTGATCTGTGCTGACAATTCATCATCATTTGAAAAGAGGCCGGCATGTTCTTGCCCAAGCGCCACCAATACGGCACCTGTCAAAGTCGCAAGATTGAGCATAAATTTAGGTTTAAAACGCTCATTACAATAATGCAGCGCATCACATAGGACGAGACGCCCTTCAGCATCTGTATTGATGATTTCAATTGTCTGACCGGACATTGACGTCACAATATCGCCAGGCCGTTGCGCTTTGCCATCCGGCATATTTTCAACAAGCCCCAAAATACCAACCACGTTTGCTTTGGCTTTTCGTCCTGCCAGAGCTTTCATGAGACCAATAACAGCAGCTGCACCGCCCATATCGCCCTTCATGTCTTCCATGCCGCCGCCAGGTTTGAGCGAGATGCCACCTGTATCAAACACAACACCCTTGCCGATAAATGCAATTGGATCTTCAGATTTCTTCCCGCCATTCCAAGTCATGATGGCCATGCGCGGTGGACGTTCGGAACCAACAGCCACACCCAAAAGCGCATTCATGCCCAATTTGGTCATTTGCTTTTCAGTCAAAATTTCTGTTTTGATGCCAAGCTCTTCTAATGCCTTGGCTTCAGCAGCAAACTCAACGGGACCCAATGTATTGGCTGGTTCGTTAACAAGACGACGCGCGAGTACCACACCATCCGCGATGGCCGATTGCGGATTAAACGCTTTTTTGACCGCCAGATAATTGCTCGCCATTATTTTGATTTTACGCGTTTTTTCCGAACCCTTTTTCTTGGTGACGGTTTTATATTCGTCAAAATCATAGGCACGCAACGTCAACCCAAGAGCAAATTCCGATAAGAGCTCCGGATCCTGCCCCTGCTTATCAATATCAGCAAAGATGTGTACTTTTTCGGATGAGCCAATCTTAGAGAGCGTTTTACCGCCCAAGTTAAGCCAGGTATTTGCGGCATTGTCTGTCGATTTTCCAACACCAACAACAATCACCTTGCCAAAAGGCGATGTTTTGGGTGCAACGAATGAAAACGAACCACCTTCTTGTGCATCAAAACCAGCAAGCTCGGCTGCTTTTGTGACGAGCTCGTCATCGCCAATCATGTCTGCATGCGCTGGATATACCCCATCCTCGGCCACAAGAAAGATTGCCAGGTCGCAAGCTGTTTTCGATGGTTTTGAGAAACTTAAGTCAATTTTCATGCGGATATACTCTTTTTGATTGGGTCAATTGTGGAATCAGGTCGCGATTCGGCTCTGATTTGATTGCCCAATCTATAGCGCTTTTTAAGAGCCTGCGAAAGCACGAGAAAGCGTGATAATCGCGCCACATTTTTGACAGAATATTAACCATATTCCTTTGTCAAATATTACCCATTTTCTGAACATATGCTATAATATTAAAGTCGGCTTGGCTTGCATAACAATTCATGGATTTTTGATTAAAAAAACTCCTTATTTACAATAGCTTACCTGACCAGAACCGAAGCGCAACAAAGGCAATTTCGCGAGTTAAATGAAGCAGATTGAACGCTACATATTTGGCCGTATTGCCACGATCACCTTTTGGGCTGCCGCTCTGATTACCATTTTGGCACTTACCACTCAGGTCCTCATTCGCGTGGATGTGCTCACAACATCGGGCAGCGCGCTTGCAACTTTTCTAACACTTGCTGCATCATTGGTACCCAAAATGCTGCTTGTCGTAGCGCCCTTTGCCTTGATCATTGGCATTGGCCGGATTTTAACAACGATGAATGATGACAGTGAGCTAGTTGTTATCGAAGCATCAGGTGCATCGAACAAATTCATCGTCAAACCAGTCCTATTTTTATCCGTTCTTGTAGGCGTGCTCACCATTTTAGTTGCAAATTTGGTTGCTCCGCCGGCTGCACGCATGTTGTATTCGACAATCTCAAACGCCAATTCCGATATCATATCAATCGCAATTAGTTCCGGCGGATTTCAAAAAATCGAGGATGACCTTTACATCCAGGTGAGTGAAAAGCTCGCCGGTGGAGAAATGAACGGGATCTTTTTATCAGATCGTCGCGACCCAGCTGCTGAATTGCTCTATTACGCACGTTCTGGCGCGATTGTTGAAAACGATGAGTTAAATCTCTTGGTCATGCGCGATGGGCAAGTGCACCGAGGTACGGGCTCTGACAATCAGACTTCAATCATTAACTTTTCATCCTATGCGCTGGACATGCAGAGTTTTATTCCTTCATCTCCTCAAGCATCAATGCGGCCGGCTGAGCTCTATCTTGGTGAATTACTTAATCCTGAGACCGCCGCCAACGCGAACAAGGATTGGGAGCGCTTTTATGCATTTCAGATCCATAACAGACTTTCAAGCTGGCTTTATCCCATTGCTTTTGGATTGATTATGGTCGCGTTTTTGGGGCGTGCGCAGTCACATCGTTCGGATAAAATTCATCTCGTCTCGACTGCTGTTTGGGTTTGTCTGTTGGTACGTTTAGCTGGTGGTTATGCGCTGGAAAAAACCGAGACACTGCCAGAAGCTGCATATTTTGCCTATATTATCCCGCTCGCTGCGATCGCATATTTTTCAATTGCCATCATTCGCGGTCGTCAGATCAAACTCCCAAAATTCTGGGTGAAATTTGGCGAAGCTTTCATCTCACTGGGAGAGCGGATTATCAACCGCAACAAGCGCAAAGATAACGGAGTTGGATTAGCATGAGCCATTACTCCGGCAGATTTGGCACGCTACAGCGCTATATCGGGCGAAAATACCTGATCGCGTTTGGCATCAATTTCATTGTGCTCATTGCGCTGATATTTATGGTGGACTTTGGTGAAAATGCGCGCCGGTTCTCAACTGTTCCTGGCTATTCAGCTAGCGTTATGGCGTTTTTGACGGTTTTAAAAATTCCTGAGCTTATTCAGGTTACTATACCCTTTGTTATTCTGATCGCTTCCATGTCGACGTTGATGGGTTTGAACCGGAAATATGAGCTTGTTATTGCGCGTGCAAGTGGCCTATCCGCATGGCAATTTTTAACCCCATTGCTGATTTGTAATTTGTTTATTGGAATTTTAAGCGTGACCGCTCTCAATCCACTGGGTGCTTACACAGCTAAATTGGGAACCGAAGTTGCGGCAGAAGTTGGTTTTGGTGGTGGATTAAGAGCCTCAAGTGACAATGCACCATGGCTGCGCCAAATCACTGACGAGGGAAGCGCTATAATTGGTGGGCGTAGCTCAACAGAAAATGGCAGTGTTCTAAATGATGTTACCATTTTGCGATTTAACGAAGATAACACGGTTAAAGACCGAGTTGATGCCGACAAAGCGACGTTGACTGAAGGCTTTTGGGTGCTAGACAATGCGCGCATAACCGCGAGCAATCAGCCTGTTGTCACGCAAACGCAAATGCGGATCACAACAAATCTGCAAGCAGAGTTTATTGAAGAAACATTTGCATCGCCAGATTCGGTTTCGTTTTTTGAACTCCCTAGCAAAATTGATGCGGCGAACTCGTTTGGGTTGAAGGCAAATACATATGCGATGAAACTACACCAATTGATTGCGCTACCTGCCCTATTGGTTGCCATGACATTGATCGCAGCAATGGTTTCCCTCACTTTTGTTCGGTTTGGGCAATCACTTTATTCGATTCTTGGTGGAATCCTTTGCGGCTTTCTGCTTTATGTCGTATCAGAATTAATAACCGCATTTGGTGAGGCAGGATCTGTCCCGCCAATTGTGGCGGCGTGGGTGCCTGTTATTGTCGCCTCGACCATTGGGACAACTGTGCTATTACATAAGGAGGATGGTTAGTTGAGTATTGAGTACCACAAACGTATGTGGAAAATGACTAGCGGTCTGAAGACTCGAAAATTCGCGGTAATTGCTGCCTGTGCAGTGATCTCACCGCTTCTGTTAGCACCTTTGTCACCAGCATTGTCCCAAAGCCTTAATTCAGGCAATTTGCAAGCACCGCAGGTGCCAGAGGACACGAAGCTTTTATTAGCGGCTGATGAACTCACCTACAATCAAGATCTTGATGTCGTCATTGCGCGAGGCGGCGTTCAAATAGACTATGGTCCCTATCAGCTCGTGGCGCGCCAGGTTGAATATAATCAGGTTACGGGTCGCGTGCGTGCCTTTGGTAATGTTGAATTGGTTGAGCCTAACGGCAACCGAATTTTTGCCGATGAGCTTGATATCACTGATAATTTCTCCGACGGATTTGTTGAAGCGCTTCGCATTGAAACGCCAGATCGAACCAGACTTGCAGCCTCGAGCGCGCAGCGCAGTGGCGACAATATTACAGTTTTAAACAATGGTGTTTATACAGCCTGCCCGAAATGTGAAAAAGATCCAACCAAACCACCGTTTTGGCAGATCAAAGCGGCACGTGTGATCCAAGACGATCAAGAGCGGACAATACGATTTGAACGTCCTGTGTTTGAAATTGGTGGCGTCCCAATATTGCGTTTACCGTCGTTCACCATTCCAAACCATGAGAACAGACGTCGAAGTGGATTTTTAAATCCGACTGTGGCCTACTCAAAAAAATTGGGCTATTCCGCAAAAGTTCCTTATTATTTTGCATTGTCACCGAACATGGACGCGACGGTGACAGCGAGTGGATTTAGCAATGCTGGCTTTTTGTCTGAAGTTGAGTTCAGACAGAAATTCAATAAAGGAAGCCACACACTGCTTATTGCCGGCGCGCACCAGCATGACCCAATTAATTTTGACAATTTTGAAGGTCGCGCGACCTCAGATGGTCTTGAAACAAATCGTGGGTTTATTGCATCCAAGGCAGAGTTTCAGCTCGATGAAAAATGGAAACTCGGTTGGAACGCCATGTATCAAACCGATCAAAATTTCGCACAGACATATTCAATCGAAGGATATTCTGCTTCGCGTCAAACATCTGAAGCTTATTTAACAGGTTTAGGAACAACCAGTTACTTCGATGCACATGTATTCAAGTTCGATGTTCAGGATGACACAGTCGGTAGCACTGCTGAAGATCAGCAAGCTATCGTCTATCCAGTGATTGATTACCATCGCATTTTCAATGAGGGTGCGACTGGTGGTGATGTTAAATTTACGTTCAATTCGCAGCACCTATCGCGAGATTTGCAGCAAGTTGCTTCTGGCAGAACAACAGGTGTTGACGGAAATAACGGTCGTGTCACTGCCGAAGTTGAATGGAAAAAACAATTCATTACAGATTTTGGTCTCGTTTTGACACCGCTTTTGGCCGCACGGGGTGATTATCATCACTTCGATGTTGATACGGCAACGGCAGGATTGACCAGCGGCACCAGCGCTTCCCGCGGTACTGTCACTGCGGGAATCGAAGCCAAGTATCCAATTCTAATGACGGCAGGTTCATCAACACATGTGATCGAACCAATCGCCCAAATTTTCGCACGCAATGACGAAAAGCTGTCTGGTGGTCTTCCAAACGAAGATGCGCAAAGTTTTGTTTTCGACACCTCTAATCTTTTCGAGAGAGATAAGTTTTCTGGTTTTGATCGAATTGAAGGTGGCACACGCGCAAATGTTGGCTTCAGATATACAGGTTCATTCTCAAACGGATTTACCACGCAGGCCGTGTTTGGCCAGTCTTTCCATCTTGGTGGGCAAAACTCCTTTGCGCAGACTGATTTGATAGGTGCAGGCGCAGATTCTGGTTTAGAAACTGATCGAAGCGACTTTGTGGGTTCATTTACCGTCGATAGCGGACAAGGCATTTCAGTAACCGCTGGCGCTCGCTTTGACAAAGACAGCTTCGATGTCGAACGCTCGACTTTGTCGGCCAACTACTCAGACTCAAAACTATCAGCAAGCCTTTCGCATACGCGAATTGCTGCACAAACGGGTTATGGATCGACGTCAGATCGTGAGGAAGTCACAGCGAATGCCAATCTTAAATTCGCCGATGATTGGCGTGTGTTTGGCAGTACAACTTATGACATTGACCAAAGTAACTTCACGAAATCGAGCGCAGGTTTGGCATACGAGAATGAGTGTTTTATAATTACAGGTGTGTATAATCACACGCACTCCACTGGTTCGGCGCAATCGGAATGGGATGTTGGTTTACGCGTAAGCTTCCGAACTCTGGGAACACTCAGCTCTAGTGACACAGCGGTCGGAAGGAAATTTTAAGTTTGATTAAACTCATGTCATAATTTGAACTGAAAAATGGATATTATGACACTGGGTTTTAATATTGGGGCAAGCTTTAGAGGAGCCAGTTATGGCGGTTTTTATGGCATCAAAAACAAAACAGATGCTTTATGCATGCGCGATCACAGTTGCGATATCGATGGGTGCGAGTATCGTTTCAGCACCTTCAGTTCAAGCGGCCAGCGAGATTAAAATCGTTGTCAATCAGCAAGCAATCACCAGCACTGATCTAAGACGGCGCACCGCATTGCTTCGACTTCAAAGGCAATCAGGTAAATTATCGTCGAAAGCACGCGAACAGCTGATTGAAGAAGCTTTAATCCGCCAAGAATTGACAAATCGCCGCGCGCTTCCAAGTCAGGCGGAAGTCGATCGAGCCTTTGCAAATTTTGCCTCAGGTAATGGCATGTCTGCAAGAAGGATGGGACAAATTTTGAACCAAGCTGGTGTTGGTTCAAAGCATTTTAAAGAGTTTATACGATTGCAAATCGGCTGGCCTCGTATGGTGTCAGCAAGATATGGAAGTGCTGGTGGCATCAGCACCCAAGACCTGGTTTCAAAGATGCTGGAGCGGGGTGACAACAAGCCCACTACAACCGAATATATTCTCCAGCAGGTAATATTTGTGGTGCCGTCATCCAAACGCAGCAAGTCAGCGCTGAACCGCCGTAACAGCGAGGCAAAGCGTTTTCGCCCGCAAATTACGAGTTGCGATACAACCAAACAAAAAGCAGTTGGTTTGAAAGATGTCACCGTTCGCAATCTTGGTCGTTTCCTGCAACCTGAATTACCCACGGAATGGAGCCCTTTGATCTCAAAAACGAGTCCAAACCAGCCAACAAGCACCCGTATTACTGAAAAAGGTGTGGAATTTTTAGTGGTGTGTAAGTCAAGAAGTGTGTCAGATGATAAAGCCGCTGAAATGGTATTTCGTCTTGAACAGGAACAGACAGGTGAAGCAAGCGCCAATTCAAAAAGATATTTGGATGAATTGCGAAGCCGAGCCGTTATTGCAAACCGCTAGATCTCAAACATATTAAGGACACAAATCATGCGTGCTGCGCCACTTGGCCTGACAATGGGTGATCCATCAGGTATCGGCCTTGATCTGACCATGAAGGTTTGGAACAGACGTCATGAGCTTGATTTACCAGGTTTCATTTTTATCGGTGATGTGAATGCGTTAGTGGCCCGCGCAGCGTTGCTGGGTTCAGATGTGAAGATTAAGGAAACATCCGCGGATGACGCGCTGGACTGTTTTGATCAATATATTCCCGCTATCCAAATACCTGCACCTAAAGCTGTTATTGCCGGCGAACCGGATTCAGGAAACGCATCGGCGGTAATTAGCGCGATTGATTTAGCGGTGGGTTTGGCAAAGACGGGTGCAATAGGTGGTGTGGTTACCAACCCAATTGCTAAATCCGTGCTTTATGATGCAGGCTTTGAGCATCCCGGACATACTGAGTATTTGGCATATCTTTCAAAAGATGGACAAGGAATTGAGCCCTTACCGGTTATGATGTTATCTGGGCCAGAACTGCGCACTGTTCCGGTCACAATCCATATTCCACTGATGTCAATTATGGATCATCTGACCACCGATCTGATTGTCCAAACCTGCGAAATCACGGCGAGAGATTTGACAAACAGATTTGGCATTAAAGCTCCACGCTTAGCCATTTCGGGATTAAACCCACATGCGGGCGAAGATGGTGCTTTGGGTCACGAGGATGCCAAATATATCGCGCCAGCCATTGCACAATTACAAGCAAAGGGCATTGACGTTACAGGTCCCCTGCCCGCTGATACGATGTTTCATGAAGATGCGCGACCAAACTATGATGTGGCGATTTGCATGTATCATGATCAAGCATTGATCCCCGCAAAGGCACTTGGGTTTCACGACGCGGTTAATGTCACTCTGGGCTTGCCGTTCATTCGCACCTCACCAGATCACGGCACGGCATTTTCAATCGCTGGCAAAAACATCGCACGTGAAGACAGTTTGGTCGCTGCGATTAGACTGGCTCATGAAATGGCAGAATTTAGCCAGCAGAAAGACCTCTGATATGGCGACGATTGACGGATTACCGCCACTTAGAGAAGTCATTGAAACCTACGACCTTGCTGCAAAGAAGGCTCTTGGCCAAAACTTCCTGCTTGATCTCAACCTTACGCAAAAAATAGCGCGTGACGCTGGCGATTTGAGCCAAAGCACTGTTGTCGAAATCGGTCCCGGTCCGGGTGGACTAACGCGTGCGATTTTATCGCTGGATGCCAAACAACTTATCTCCATAGAACGAGATTCACGATGCTTGCCTGCGCTTGCAGATATTTCTGATTATCACAATGGGCGACTTGAAGTTATCGAAGCGGATGCGCTCAAGATTGATCTGGCACAATTTGCACAGGATGGGCAGATCAAGATCATTGCAAACCTACCCTATAATGTCGGCACTCAATTGCTGACCAATTGGCTCACAGCTTCCGTTGACAATCCATTTTGGTCCACCATGACCTTGATGTTTCAAAAGGAGGTCGGACAGCGCATTGTCGCCCGTGTGGGTGATAAACATTACGGCAGGCTGGGCGTATTATGCGGTTGGATGACCCATGCGAGCATTTCCTTTGATGTCAACAAAGAAGCCTTTAGCCCGCCACCCAAGGTGACCTCCTCCATTGTGCATTTGGAGCCCAATATCAACCGCATTCCATGTGATTTGAAAAAACTTGAACGTGTGACGCAAAGTGCGTTTGGACAGCGCCGAAAGATGCTACGGCAGAGCCTTAAACCCTTGGGCGGTGAAGCTTTGTTAGAGAAAGTTGGCATCGACCCGACCCGGCGCGCTGAAACTCTGGAAATTGAAGAGTTTTGCGCGCTGGCAAATGCGATCTAAGGGCCTTTGGACAGGCTTTCGATAAATCCAAACAATCCAGGTCGACGATCGCGGCGCAAGCGTTCAGCATCGACAATACTTTTGACGGATGAGAATGCCAGATTCAAATCTTCATTGATGACCACATAATCATATTCGCCCCAATGAGACATTTCCTCGGCGGCATTTGCCAAACGTTTTTCAATCACTTCTGCTGTGTCTTCAGCGCGACGATTTAAGCGTGCACGAAGTTCTTCAAATGACGGTGGCAATATGAAAATCGAGACGACATCAGCGGCCATTTTTTCCTGCAATTGAAGCGCGCCTTGCCAATCGATATCAAACAGCATATCGCGACCTTCTGCCAATGCTTGTTCGGCAGCTTCGCGCGGCGTGCCATAATAATTGCCATGAACTTCTGCCCATTCAAGCAACCCATCGCTATCTCTTAGGCGCATGAATTCAGTTTCTGACACGAAGTGATAATGAACGCCTGCGATCTCACTGTCACGACGCGGTCGTGTGGTTACACTAACCGATAAATTCAAACCTTTATCTTTTTCGAGAAGATTGCGCGCTATCGTCGACTTTCCAGCGCCGGACGGCGAAGAAAGCACCAGCATTAGTCCACGACGTTGGATGGATTGAGAATTCGGCGTGTCATTCATCGTTATCATTCCACATTTTGAATTTGCTCACGAAACTGATCCACCAGCACTTTTAGTTCAAGCCCAATGGCTGTCACTGGAGCTGCATTGGATTTTGAGCAAATCGTGTTGCATTCGCGGTTAAATTCCTGCGCTAAAAAATCAAGACGACGACCGATTGGGCCACCATCATCCAGAAGGGCATAAGCGGATTTAATATGCGCTAATAAACGGTCAATTTCTTCTTGCAAATCGGCCTTAGTTGCCAGAATGGCCGCTTCGACGTAAAGCCGTTCCTCATCAAAATTTGAATTGCTTTCAATAAGATTTTGAACCTGCTGCTGAAGACGCTCTTTTATTGCGCTTTGGGTACGAGATGGATCGGCAATCACTTTTTCCACCCCATCAGCAATTTGCGAAACTTGTCCGCGCAGGACATCCGCCAGTGCCTGACCTTCAGTCTCACGTGCTTTGACGAGCGCATCAAGCGCCTCAGCAAACCCATTTTCAACGGCTGCTAAAAGTTCTGATTTTTCCTCATCCGAACGCTCTATGTGACGTTCTTCCAACACACCGCGGATACTTAATAGTCCATCTGTGCTTGGTTTCTCATATCCCTGCTCTTCAAGACCTTTTGCAATCTTCAAGACACTATCAAGGGCGGATTGATTAACAACCAATTCCGTCGCAGCGCTTTGCTCCTTCGCGGTGAGTGAGATCTGCAAATTCCCACGCGTGAGAACTTCCCCACATTGTGTTCGTAGCTTTTGCTCAAGTCCTTCATAACCTGAAGGGATGCGCATCCGAATATCTAGACCTTTGCCATTGACCGCACGCAATTCCCACATCCATGCAACATTGCCACAAATCCCGTCAGAACTTGCATATCCGGTCATTGAGCATACTGCCATGGTGTCCCCTTAGAATTTAAAACCGCCTGCGAACGAACTCTATAACAATATTGATCTTAGTTGGTAGAACTATCTGATTGCGCTGCTTTTCTGCGTTCAGCCTCGATCTTACGCCAAGCCGCAACATTGGCATTATGCTCTGCAAGTGTTTTTGCAAAAGCGTGACCACCTGTTCCATCTGCAACAAAGAACAGATCTTCTGTTCGAGACGGATTAATCACGGCTTCCATGGCCTGCAGACCAGGATTGGCGATTGGTGTCGGTGGTAAACGATCTATTTGATAGGTGTTATACTCTGTCTTCTTATCAAGATCGCTCTGATAGATTGGTCGGCCAGAAGGTTTGCCCTCGCCACCAAAAATACCATAAATAATCGTCGGATCAGATTGCAAACGCATGCCTTTGTTCAAGCGATTAATGAAGACGCCGGCGACGAGAGGTCGCTCATCTGCCTGCCCAGTTTCTTTTTCAACTATCGAGGCAAGAATGACCATTTCCTCTTTCGTTTCAATAGGAAGGTCAGCAACGCGACGCGCCCATAGGCGATCAACGGCTCGCGTTTGAGCGCTGGTCATCTGATCAATGATTTCCTGGCGCGTGGTGCCGCGTGAATATTTATACGTATTTGGTAGCAAGCTCCCTTCGGGTGGTAATTCTTCAGGCAAATCACCAGTTAAGTCCTCATCATTACGAAGACGTTCGAAAATCTGGAATACGGTCAATCCCTCAGGCGCAGTGAAGGAATACAGAATTGATTTGCCAGACTGAAGCAAGACCATGATATCACGCATGGAAGAGCCAGCCTTAATCTCATATTCGCCAGCTTTGAGAGAATCGCCATCCAACAAAACGCTGGAAGCATGTCTAAAAACTCTTGAATCAGAGACTAATCCAGCGGCTTCAAGATCATTTGCGATCGAGCCTAAGCTGGCACCATCACGCACAACAAAACTTGTTGTTTGGCGCAACGGTCCTTCCCGTTCAAATAGGATTTTTCCAAGATAAAGCGCACCACCGGCTGCCAACGTCACGAGAAACAACGACGTCATCAAAAAATTTAGAAAAATGACTGTCTGGGATCGCGCGCGTTTCGAACGCACGCGTTTAGGAGGTTGTGGCGCTTTTTGCGGCTTGAGTGCTTGCGTCGGCGAGACCGGGATTATCGGCCGCTTGCTTTCGTTGTTGCTATAATCGTCGCTCAAATCGGTTCCAGCCCTATCTTAGGTTACCCAGCAATTGTTAGTGCATTTATATCCATCTTTTATGGCAAAAACAGAGCAAAAAGAATAATTAAGCTGAATTATTCATATCTTTTCAGGATCAGAGATGCGTTGGTGCCTCCGAAGCCAAACGAGTTCGACAACGCTACATTGACATCCCGCTTGCGTGCTACTTTTGGTACCAAATCAATTTTGGTCTCAACAGCAGGATTATCAAGATTCAATGTTGGCGGCACAATATTGTCACGAATAGCAAGCGCAGAGAAAATTGCTTCAACAGAACCTGCTGCACCCAATAGGTGACCGATGGCTGATTTCGTTGATGACATGGAGACTTTTTCCGCACTGTCACCGACGAGGCGTTCAACAGCGCCAAGTTCAATTGTGTCAGCCATGGTTGATGTACCATGCGCGTTGATATAGTCCAATTCGCTCGCATCCATGCCAGCGCGTTTCAATGCCATTTTCATGCAGCGATGTGCACCATCGCCATCTTCTGATGGCGCAGTGATGTGATACGCATCACCTGAAAGACCGTAACCCACAACTTCCGCAATGATATTTGCACCACGTGCTTTTGCATGCTCAAGCTCTTCAAGCACCATAATGCCTGAACCTTCACCCATGACAAAGCCGTCACGATCAATATCGTAAGGACGAGACGCGCTTTGCGGATCATCATTGTATTTTGTTGATAGCGCTTTACAAGCAGCAAAGCCCGCGATTGAAATTCGACAAACCGGGGATTCTGCACCACCTGCCACCATGACATCAGCATCACCCAAAGCGATCAAGCGGCTCGCATCACCAATGGCATGAGCCCCTGTCGAACAAGCTGTTACAACGGAATGGTTCGGACCTTTGAGACCAAATCGAATGGATACTTGACCCGCAGCGAGGTTGATCAAACGACCCGGGATAAAGAATGGTGAAATTCTGCGAGGACCACGTTCTTTAAGTGTTTCACCGGCATCAACAATGCCCTGCAATCCTCCAATACCAGAACCAATCAAGACACCCGTTGCACAACGATCATCTTCGGTTTTTGGCTCCCAGCCTGCATCTTTAAGCGCAAGTTCGGATGCTGCCAACGCATATGTGATAAACGGGTCAACCTTGCGCTGCTCTTTGGGCTCCATCCAATCATCAGCGATATAAGCACCTTCAACACTTGGATCGGTTGGCAATTGGCAGGCAATTTGCGCAGCAATATCATCGACCTGAAAATCGGTGATGCGTTTTGCAGCGTTTTGACCTTCTAATAATCTTTTCCAAGAAATTTCTGTCCCGCAACCTAGCGGTGACACCATACCTGTTCCGGTAATGACAACACGTCTCATTGTGGATTGGCCCCTTAGTGGTCTCTGTTCAAATGTGGATTCGAGTAAAGAGTAAAACGTTGAGCAAATGTTTGGCTAAAATGGCTAAGACCAGATAGCAAAAAAAGGGCTGGCGCTATACCAACCCTCTTTTGAATTTTAGATCGAATTAAGCTTGTGCTTTTTCGATGAATGAAACAGCGTCACCAACTGTTAGGATAGTGTCAGCTGCATCATCAGGAATTTCAATGCTGAATTCTTCTTCGAAGGCCATAACCAACTCGACTGTGTCGAGAGAATCTGCGCCCAAATCATCGATGAAGCTAGCGCCTGGAATTATTTTTTCAGCTTCTACACCTAGGTGCTCGACTACGATTTTACCTACGCGATCTTTAATATCACTCATGTCGGTTCATGACCTCTTTTTGTTTAATTTCATTTTTTGGTAGCTCTATACCACCAACAAATCAAGTTTTGTCTGCCTCAATTTAGTTCAAAAAGCGCATTGTTCAACACTTAACTTGCGTTTCTCAACAGGCTTACAACCATTTTATGTCCCCTTAAAACATAAAAAGCAACGCCCACTAGCACTGTTTTAACGGCGTGAAAACCCTAAAAATAAGCAAAAACGTAATTTTACAAGCTCGAAACCGTTATTTATCAGGGACGGCGCTCTAACGCCAAATATTGAGACCCAAAGAACCTGCAGAAAGTTGATTTTACTGTCACCAAATCCACGGCAGATTATGATGCGGCGCACAATGGTGTCGGTAAAATTATTGACACAATCGCTATGCTGCAGAAATCACATTTTGAACAATCGGTTCGCTTAAATTGTAAATATATTCATGAGAGATATCTGGTAATTGCTGTTTGATATGCTAGAGGTCGAACATCATTGGATATGATGCTGGTCTTGTTGAGGAGGCAAATATGAAAGTATTTGTGGGTTTGGTGCTACTTGGGTTTGGTGGATTTATCGCCTTCTCGTATTTCACTGCCGCCACTTCTGATGAAACCAATCGCCACCAGCTTCGTCAGCAGGCCTTTATCAATCTCTTTAAAGACAGTGCAGATGAAGGCAAACAAGATTTCTATTTTATCGGCACACATTGCATGACGGTCGAGGCGGATCTTGATTTGCCCGAATATTTCACCGCGCATTATAATGAAGTGGTGGTGGCGCCGATCCAGTTTTTGGTCGAAAATGGCATTCAAAGTGAAGACGATCCAGCCTATAAAACTTTTCTCAGCAATCATGCGGCAGAACTTGAACCGCAACGATTAGATGTTGAAGCGCAGACTGCAAATGAAGATGAAGTCATGAAAGAAGCAATGCAAAAAGTTGCCGAATTTGCGACTGGCGACCAGCGCGGCCTTTATAATTGCATCGGGGATCGATTAATTGAAGAGCAATCTGGCAGTTTATCGGCCAGTAACTAGCTCAGTATTTTTTGCAGCAATTGATACATGCCTGTTCGTAAGTCGGCCAGATCTTCTATCGCAAGTATCTCCAAACCGATCAGACCCGCATAGAGTATTTCAGCCGATGCGCGTGCCGATTTCTCATCAAAACCCGCCGCCATTAATTGATCCGTAAGATAGTTCAACCTTTGCGTATCAACGCGTTTGACCATCTCACCCGCTTCATCGCTATATTTGCCCCAATCCCTGATCGCAGCTTCGACTGACACACCACCATAAGGCTCGCTTTTATTGCCTGTTGCAATGTCAACTAGTTTGGACAAACGATCCGCTGGCGATCCCTCAACTTGATTGACCTGCGCAATGATTTCTTGAGTTGCAGCCTCGTACCAATGGGTCAACATCTTCGTTTTCAGATCTGCAACATTGGTGAAATGCCAGTAGAATGATCCTTTACTGCCCCCCAGATCGCGCGCGATTGCTTCGGCTTTTATAGCCTGGGGCCCGCCGGTTGAAAGTGCACGGAATGCCGCCTCGATCCACTCTTGGGCTGATAATTTCGGCTGCTGTTTGGTTGGGGAATTTGACTTGCTCATGCCTCACCATACGCTTGCGTATTGACAAGCGCAAGAAATTATACCATACGCTACCGTATGGAAATGAAAATTGGATATGAAGATGATCAATAAAACAATTGCGACCGCCGGCATTTTGTCAGCAATCTTGACCGCTATTCACATTTTTGGCGGAGGTGCCGATGTGCATGCACCGATTTTAGCGAGTGAGTTGGATCCGCTAATGAAAGGCTATTCATCCGTTCTATGGCACGGGATCACAGCCTCTCTCGCATTATGCAGCGCAATACTGCTCCTCGCTTCAAAGCGTAGCGCTGAGAGAGAATTACTTACGTGGATTGTTATTCTGCAGTTTGCTGCATTTGCTGCGATTTTTGCCTTCTATGGCATCACCCGTTTCGGCACCTTATTCTTAATGCCGCAATGGATTGCATTCCTCATCATTATCGCGGTGAGCTATCTGGGGATACAAACCCATCGCAAACAGGCAGCGAATTAAGATCGAAAACGAAAAAACCACCCCCGACGGTTCGGAGGTGGTTTCCTATCAATTGGAATGGGCCCTAAGGCTTAAATCATTGCCATGCCACCATTTACATGCAGCGTTTGGCCCGTCACATAAGATGCTTCATCAGAGGCAAGATACGTCACGGCGCTCGCGATATCAGAGCCTTCGCCCATCTTTTTCATCGGAACGGCACCCAAAATGCCTTCTTTCTGCTTATCATTCAGCTTATCCGTCATGGCTGACTTGATAAAGCCTGGTGCAACACAGTTCACTGTGATGCCACGCGGCGCAACTTCTTGCGCAAGAGACTTTGAAAAACCAATAAGACCGGCTTTAGACGCACAATAGTTTGCCTGACCTGGATTACCCGTTACACCCACAACAGATGTGATATTGATAATTCGACCTGAGCGGCGGCGCATCATTGGATGGGTGAGTTCTCGAGTTAGATGAAAGACAGCTGTCAGGTTCACGTTCAATACGTCGTTCCAGTTTTCATCCGACATACGTACAAACAAACCATCGCGTGTGATACCGGCATTATTGACCAAAATATCAACGCCTTCCATGTCTTCTTCTGCCTTTTTACCCAAGGCTTTGACTTCATCCATGTCAGACATGTTTGCTGGAAGAATATGTACACGATCACCAAGCTCAGCTGCTAGGGCTTCGAGCTTTTCAACGCGTGTGCCGTGAATACCAACAATAGCGCCTTGTGCGTGAAGCTGCTTTGCAATTGCTTCGCCCAAACCACCACTTGCACCGGTGACCAGCGCTTTACGTCCTGTTAAATCAAACATCATTGTTTCCTTTAAATTTCTTAGCCGTTCAGCTTTTCAAGAGCTGCTTCTAAATCTGATGGTGCGTTGACAGCAACACCTGCCAAAGACCGATCAATGCGTCGCGCTAGACCTGTCAGTACTTTGCCTGATCCAACCTCAAACAATGTTTCCATACCGTTTGCGCCAAGCCATGCAACGCTCTCGCGCCAACGAACTTGTCCTATCACTTGCTCAACCAATAACTTTGTAATCTCTTCTGCATCCGTCACTGGTTCAGCGCGCACATTTGCGATGACCGGAACAGATGGGTTTTGTTTCTCAACACCTGCCAAAGCTTCTGCCATCGCATCTGCTGCCGGACCCATGAGAGTTGAATGGAAAGGCGCGGATACTGGCAACATGATCGCACGTTTTGCACCTTTATCTGACGCAAGTGCCGCAGCTGCTTCCACGGCTGCTTTACCGCCTGAGATCACCAATTGACCACCACCATTATCATTGGCAATCTGACATGGACCCTGCGCGGAGGCCTCTGAGCAAACAGCTTCCACATCTGAATGCTCAAGTCCGATGATCGCTGCCATGGCGCCCTCACCTGCAGGCACTGCTGCTTGCATGGCATTACCTCGAATGCGCAACAGGCGTGCAGTGTCAGAAATTGAGAACATGCCTGCTGCACAAAGCGCTGAATATTCGCCAAGCGAGTGACCCGCGACATAAGCAACAGAATTCGGCAATACGAAACCTTCAGATTCCATCACTTTGATGATTGCCATCGAAACCGCCATCAAGGCAGGCTGCGCGTTTGCAGTGAGTGTCAGCGTGTCTTCCGGGCCTTCAAACATGGTTGCAGATAGTTTTTCACCTAAAGCGTCATCCACTTCATCGAAAACCGCTTTAGCCACGCTGAAATTATCAGCCCATTCTTTACCCATGCCAACTGCCTGGCTTCCTTGTCCGGGAAATGTCATTGCGATCTTAGACGCTGTTGCCATTTTCATTCATTCCTATCGGTAAAATTTTAAGATTGGCCCATGTCCACAATCTCATGGCCAATGTCAAGTTTTCCGGTCGCTTGATCTGATATTTTGCAGGTAATACCGCATCAAAAAACAAATTTTAGCGGAAATGATCGCCATGGGTATTGTCAATTACATATCAGCCCTTATCTTGTTCTGATACACCATGAGGGAAAAATCATATGAAAATGAATAAACTAGGTCGCACTGATATCAGTGTGAGTGAGATTTGCCTTGGCACAATGACATGGGGCGGCACCCAAAATACGGAAGCTGAAGGCCATGAGCAAATGGATTATGCCGTCGAGAACGGTGTAAACTTCTTTGACACAGCTGAAATGTATGCGGTCAATCCTGTTGCCAAACATACTCAAGGGAACACGGAGCGCATTGTCGGAACATGGTTTGAAAAATCTGGCAAGCGCGATCAAATTGTGCTCGCAACCAAAGTCATGGGTGGCGGCATCACTTGGATCCGCGATGGACATATCCCAACACGCGAAGCAGTAAGCCAAGCCGTTGAAACAAGCCTTGAGCGTCTCAAAACTGACTATATCGACCTTTATCAAGTCCACTGGCCGACGCGTGGGTCCATTGCGTTTCGCCAAAACTGGGGCTTTGATGCATCCAAACAAGACAAGCAACAATCACTTGATGAAATTCACGATACGCTTCGTGGGTTAGATGATGTGGTTAAGGCAGGTAAAGTTCGTGCCATCGGTCTTTCCAATGAAACCACTTGGGGCACAATGCAATATCTAAAGCTTTCAGAAGAGCATGGTTTGCCGCGTGTGGCGACCATTCAAAACGAATATAGCCTTCTTTACCGTCATTATGACACTGACCTTGCTGAAATGTCCCACCATGAAGACATTGGTTGCTTGCCATATAGCCCGTTGGCGACAGGCATTTTATCTGGAAAATACCGTAATGGTGCAGTGCCTGATGGCTCTCGACGTTCCATTGAAAAAACTTTAGGTGGACGCTTCACCGAACGGGCACAAGAAGCGACAGACGCGTATCTTGCTTTGGCCGATGAGCATGGTTTGGATCCAAATCAAATGGCGATTGCATTCTGTAACAGCAGATATTTTGTGCCATCAACCATTATTGGTGCGACCCGAATGGATCAGCTTGAGACATGTGTGAAAGCCGGCGGCATGACACTTTCAGCTGAAGTATTGGATGGCATCGAAAAAATTAATCGTAGCATGCCTTGGCCTTATTAAGATCTTAAGCTTGTGAAACAAAAAAGGCGGCAAGTTCTCAACTCACCGCCTTTTTTTGTTTCTACATGAACAAGCTACGCAGCTCGCTGGTCGCGTTGCATAACTGGCTTTAACGAAAACCCGCCTACCATTTCAGACAGATGATCAACATCTTCGGCTGTTTGATGTGCAAGAGCGGTTGATTCTTCCACCATGGCCGCATTTTGTTGGGTCATCTGATCCATGTGGCTGACAGCTGAATTAACATTACGAACGCCATCAAGCTGTTCACTTGCTGCACGCGCAATTGTCGCAATCTGTTCATTGATATTCGTCACATGATCAGAAATCTGCTCCAAAGATTCACCCGTAGCTTTCACAAGCGCAACACCGCTCTCCACTTCACTGCTTGATTTAGAGATAAGTTCTTTAATCTGCTTCGCAGCATCTGCAGAACGTTGTGCCAATTCACGCACTTCTTGCGCCACAACAGCAAAGCCTTTACCTGCTTCGCCAGCTCTTGCCGCTTCAACACCAGCATTTAGCGCTAAGAGATTGGTTTGGAACGCAATCTCATCAATGACATTGATAATGTTGGAAATATCCGCGGATGCATTTTCAATGCCTTCCATGGCTTGAACAGCATTGCCGACAACCTCACTGGATTTATCGGTATCCGCTTTGGCCTGATTGGCGCGTTCAGCGGCTTCAGTCGCTCGCGTTGATGTTTCCTGAACGGTTGCGGTGATTTCTTCCAGAGCTGCAGATGTTTCTTCCAATGAAGATGCTTGCTGCTCTGTCCTGCGTGCCAAATCGTCCGCCGAACTTTTCATTTCCACCGAATTGCCTTCGATGGATTTGGTATTTGTCGCGATCTTAGACAATGCACCATTGATTTTGATGATGGAGTTATTGAAATCAACACGCAAGGCATCAAACTCATCTGGGAATTGCTTCCTGATTTCTAAAGTCAAATCTCCATCCGCAAGGCTTTTCAGGTTTCGACCGAGCTGATCAACCACAACTCTGATCTCACGCTTGGCTTCAGCCTTTTCACGCTCACGAATTTCGCGTTCCTGCTCAGCGCGATTTGCATCTTCCTGCGCCTTTTGTTCTTGCAATTGCTGCTTCTCAACTGCAGCTTCTTGGAAGACAAGAAGCGTATCCGCCATTTTGCCAATCTCGTCCTTTTGGCCAAGAGCCGGAATTTCAACATCCAGATCACCATCGGCGAGTCGGCGCATACTATCGGTAATCCTAACAATCGGAGAGGCAATCAAACGTCCGATAAAGAACGAAAGACCTAATCCAAACAAGACAATCGCGATCGAAGTGTAGTCGGTGGCTTTTACGGCAAAATTCATCTCAGCTGTCGCGCGCGGTCCTAACTCGTCCTGAAACGCTTTGTTTTCAAGTTTTAAGTCTTCCATTTGCCTAGCAAGTCTTGGTCCAATCTTGTCCAATGTGCCCGTGATAATGCCATTGCGCTCATTGATAATGACCACAACTTGGTCGAATGCAGACCGATATTCGCCGGAAATATTGACGGTGCTTTCCGCCAACTCGCGACGTGTTGGATTTTGCAACTCATTGAACATTTTTTGACTGAGTTGGTTGAACTGATCCAATTCAGAAAATGCACGCTCAGAACTTGTAGCTTCGTTATCGACCAAAAATCGGTTGGCATAAAGACGTGCTAGCAACAAACTGCGCAATGCAGAACCTGCTGCATGACTGGCTGCAGGATCTTGATCCTTAAAAGCACTATCCATAATCTGGGTGAGATTTTTCTCAGCCTGCGGCCCGAGTGTGTTGAGCTGATCGACCAGCACATTTCGCTGCTTCACCAATTCTGTGACATCAGCAAATGACTTTTGATAAGTTGCAATTGCGACACTTGCATTGGACATGGTGTCTTTAGCATCCTGGCGCGTGAACAAGCCCTGCCCTTCATTGATATATAGCGATGTCGCTGCAATACGATCAGAGACTTTTTCTGCGGCTTCATCCGTGTTCTTTAAAATGAAGTCCTTAGAATTCAATCGGGCTTCCAGCAAATTCGCCTGGATCCGGCCCATTTGATTGGTTTGGAGCGCTAAAGCGCGATAATCTTTAAAATTTTTGTCGGCTTGGTAGAGACCGAAATGGGCAACCACAGCGACACATATGAGACAAATTAGAATTATCCCAGAGCCCAGTGTGACCTTTGTGCCCACATTTAAATTAGAAATTTTGTTTTTAAGTCCAGAGGACTTTTTGACCACCTTACGGGTAGCCTGTTCTTGGTTGTGTTCCATAGACGTAGCTCTCTTTTGGCAAAATGCATTCAAGATTGCTCAGCCCGCACTGAAATTCTGTAGCTATCATTCATTGAAACTGGCGAAGTATCCCATTCCCCTATTGAACTTGCCAATAAAGGGACGCCCATGTGCGACATTTCGTGCATGTATCATCCATGCCCATTTCTACGTGGCAAAATTTCACTACATAATGGTCAACAATAAGTTAATTCTGAAAACGAAATTTCCGCAATACAAATATTATTACTATAAATACTTGATTTATATTTGCGTTTTGTAAGTAAAAAAATTATTTACATATTTATACTTGAAAGCCAAACAATAGTCTTTTCAAATTAAATCGGCGAAAAATTATAAAGTTTCTCGATCAACTTGTCTCGATATTTTGCGTACAAATTAAAGCTGCATTGTCTATCGCATTTTTTCCGTGCGCTATATCAAAGTTCACAAGACCGGCTTCAATAGAGGAAAGTGTGCCCAACAGCATATGCGCATTTAAGTGTCCCATATGACCAATACGGAAATAGCTATTGATTTCTGGATCATTCATGTCAGCCATACCCAGCCCAATGCCAAGTGTGATACCAAAATTCTCTTCTAGCCAAATCCGCAAAGGTGTTGCGCGTTGATTTGTAATTTTTGCAGATGTCACGGCATGACTGCGAAGATTGAGATCCGTCACATTCATGATAACAGCTGGGTCTGGCACATCAGCCCACGCATCAAAAGCCGCCCAAATTGCCTTGGCTAAGATCTCGTGGCGACGCCAGATATTTTCAAGACCTTCTTCGTCCAAAATCATCTTCAACGCCTCATTTAAGCCAAACAAATGATGCGTTGGCGCTGTGCCGCCATAATATTGATAAAAGATCTGAGGGTTCAGCCGTGGCTTCCAATCCCAATATGGAGACACATTTTCAACACCCTCTCGCAGGCTTTGCGCTTTTTCATTGGCAAATACAAAGGCAATACCGGGCGGGGTCATCAAACCTTTTTGGCTGGCCGCAATCATCACATCGACCCCCCAATCGTCCATCTCAAATTCATCACAGCCAAGCGACGCAATGCAATCCACCATTAAAAGCGCAGGATGACCAACTTCATCTAAGATCGCCCTAATCTTAGGGATATCATATTTGATGGAGCTGGACGTATCGACATGGGTGGTAATCAGAAGCTTAATCTCATGCGATTTATCTGCGATCAGCGCATCGCGTAATTCCTGCTCGTCAAAGCTCTTGCGCAAACCGAAATTGAGCAATTGCACATCGCCTCCCAAGCGCTTTGCAACATGTGCCCAACCCTCGCCAAATCGCCCACTGGCGAGCGCAAGCACCTTGTCACCCTTATTCATTACATTTGCGAGCGAAGCTTCCCAAACGCCGTGGCCATTGGAGATATAAATCGCCACATCACCCTTGGTGCGAGCGACGCGTTTTAGATCTGCAATAACAGAATAGGTAATTTCCTCCATCAAGCCGCTATAAATGTTTGGCGCCGGGCGATGCATTGCTTGCAACACCCGATCAGGCATAATTGATGGACCAGGAATTGCCAACATATGTCGGCCGTTTGAAAGTGTCATGAAAATACCTTGGTGACTAAAACTAAAATATCAGCTGACACCATAACGGAAATTAGTGCGATAAATAAAGAACTATATTGGCAATATAAAATGCATTTTTTGATCTAAATGGCATCGGTTCCGTACAGATAAGTAACCTTCAACATCGCGGATCAAAACCATGTCTTTATTTACCAAGTCAGCATGCCTCACGTTTTTAGCGACCACCTTCTTGGGATTGCCGTCACAACAGGCCCTTGCCGCTGGTGATAGCTGTCATGTGGATTTAAATATCAAATTCATTGAAAGCGCCCCACGAGACCGGTTTGTGATTTCGAATGATTCCACAACAAATGTTGAGATCATCTCGGCATCAATCGATCTTTCAACATCACAGGGTAATCTTATTTTCGACACCGAAGATGGCGGGACAGGTGTTGAGGTGTTTCAAAAGTTTAAAAGCGAAACGGATCAGGTCAAATTGGTCGCATCTCCTGAAGTCAATGATGGCGACAATCAGTTGGATATATCCTTCGAAGCATTTTCACAAAATGAAGTTTATCAATTTAGCATCGATGTTGATGATCAAAATGTGAAATCTGATCTGGGCCAAATACGCGTGACAGGTGGCGAGCTTGAAGGTGCTGAAGTCACCTTTTTGATCCGGCAAAACCAGGCCCATCGACCTGTAACAGCGCGATTTGATGAAACCAATACAACCAGAGTTTACCAGAACTGTACCTGATGCACCTATAAGAAGGATTTCTGCCAAAGCTGGCACAGACTTCACATCAATTTTACGAACTTAATCGATTAGTCCTTGAAAAATGTGTTTTTATATACCAAGTCAATGCAGGTAACTTTAGTTCTAAAATACTAGTCGACCAGTTTGAGCTCTTCCATCTATCGCGATGTAGGCTTTTGGGCGAAGAAAGACTTGATTTATGGGTAAACCTCTCCGTATTGCAAATTGTCTCAAAGGCGCATTGATCGCTGATGCTGCAGCCTTGGGTGTTCATTGGATTTACGATGTGGATCGTGTGGCAAAAATTGCCAAGACACATGGTGGCTCTGCGAGCTTTGTGCCGGTTGATGAGGCCAATTACGAAAATACCAAGGGTTATTTTGCCCATCCATTGCGTGCGCCTGGCGCCAACACACAATATGGTGAAGTGACCCATCTGGCGATTGACTGCCTATTGGGCAATCACGGCAATTTTGACGCTGATGATTACAAAAAACGATTTGTTGCGCATTTTGGACCCGGTGGCACCTATATTGGATATATTGACCATGCGACGCGTGGGACGCTTGAAAATATTGCGGCCGACAAAGAAGATACTGGAACGGACGACGTGCAAATGCCGGCACTCGTTGCCCTGCCTGCGATCATAGCGCTAGATCCTTCAGATGCTGCTAATGCGACGCGCGTGACAAATGACAATCCGACATCGAATAATGCCGTTAAAGTATTTCGGGCGCTTTTGACATCTGTTTTAAACGGATCAGAACTTGAAGACGCACTTAAAGAAGCGTCGCTTGTGGGCGAAGAAGAATTGTCGGAGCTGCTCCAAAATGCGCTGAATACTGATGTCACTGACAGTATCGCCTATGGCGGCGAAACCGGTCGGGCATGCTATTTAAAAAGCGCGTTGCCTCTTGGCTTTCATATCTTAAAGCATACGAACTCCTATGAAGAAGCAATTGAACTGAACAATATGTGCGCTGGCGATAATGCAGGTCGCTCTGTATTTATTGGCGCGGTCGCAGGTGCTTACTACAACGGCGTTGCAGAGCGCGGCATTCCACAAAAATGGGTGGAAAAATATCACAATCACGAAGAGATCTTCGACAAGTGTGACCGGCTTGCCACCATGGGTGAGAATTCAAGCCTTTAAAAACTCGCTCATTAAACAAAAAAACCCGGATCTGATCCGGGTTTTTATTGTTCAAAGATGTCCCGCCATTGCTGACGTTTCATCTTAGCGTTGAATATTAAGCTGCAGCGCGTGCGTAATTGGCCACATGGCCTTGTTGATTGGTCTTAAACTTCTCAATCATGTTCAACAGCTCAGTTGTATCCTGTGCCAGAACCTCAGCCGATGCTGTTGTTTGTTCGGCCATAGCCGCATTGCTTTGGGTTTGTGTATCAAGCTGATTAACCGATGACGTGATCGAAGCAAGTGTCATATCCTGCTCTTTCGCAGAACCAGCAATTTTTGTCACGATCTCGCTTGCGGACATGATCTGCTCAGAAATCCTTGCCAAGGCTTCACCAGTTTGACCCACAAGCTCAACACCGTTTTTAACTTGAGTTGATGACTGTGAAATACGCTCTTTGATTTCTTTCGCAGCATCAGCTGAGCGTTGAGCAAGTTCACGAACTTCCTGAGCAACAACGGCAAAGCCTTTGCCGCTCTCACCTGCTCGGGCAGCTTCCACACCAGCGTTAAGTGCAAGCAGATTTGTTTGGAAGGCAATTTCATCAATCACGCCGATAATTTTGCCAATTTCATCCGATGAGTTCTCAATCTCACTCATTGCAGCAATGGCGTTTTTGACAATATCATCAGAACGGGTTGTCTCGTCGCTAACGACAGACACACGTTCCGCAGCATCGCTAGCACCATCTGCAGTTTGCTTAACTGTGACAGATAGCTCTTCAATCGCAGCAGATGTTTCTTCCAAAGACGCAGCTTGCAGCTCTGTTCTTTGTGCAAGATCTCCAGATGCGCGTTTGATCTGTTCTTTGGATTCGCCAATTTCAAAGCCTTTTGAGCTAACATTTTGCATGGCGCTATCAAGGCGAGAAATCGCGTCGTTGAAGTTATTTTTAACATCAACATATTTCTCACCAAGATCATCACAACGCGTTGTGAGATCACCTTCAGCCAATCGCTCAAACAAAATTCCAATCGCCGAAACAAATTGCGATTGTTCAGCCGCTTCAGCTTCTTTCACACGCGCAGCACTTGAACGCTGAGCCTGAAGTTCTTGATCTTGCGCTTCCTGAGTCTCGCTAAGTGCAAGACGTTCACGAACCTTATCCTGAAGCGCAGCCGTTGCTTGCGCCATTGAACCAACTTCATTGTTCATCTCTGTATATGGAACTTCAATTTCAACATTATCCATTGAAACTTCTGCCAATGTATCACGTATTGCGTTGAGCGGCCCTGTGATTGAGCGGATAATGAAAAATGCCGCAAGGGATAGAACAGCGAGTACAACAGCACCAAGGATCAATTGCGTCATAAGCTCTGCCATAAATACGGCGCTTAGATCGTCAAAATAGACACCTGTTCCAACAATCACACCCCATGGCGCATAATCCATGGAATAAGAACCCTTCAGATATAAGGCACCTTCTTCACCGCCTGGTTTTGCCCACATATATTCCGTACGGCCACCACCTGCTCTGGCTGTTGCAACCATATCAACAATAAATGTGTTGCCGCTCTCATCTTTTACATCTGAGAAATCTCGACCAACGACCGATGCCGTTGGGTGAAAGACGTTGACAGCCTGGTAGTTAAACCCAAACAGATAACCAGCTGGTTCGTATTTGATTTTGCTGATGACATCAAATGCCTCGGTTTTGGCTTGCTCTAGCGTTAATTCACCAGCTTTGACGCGTTCATTATAGGCATCCATGATAGACAAACTACTCTCAACCTGCGTGCGCAGCATGTTGTAACGTTCATCGGTGATTGATGTCATTTTTGATTGAACAGAAAAGTAAGAAATTGCAACAAGTGCAAGCATAAACCCAGCTACGAGCATAAGTAGCTGTTTAGAAATTGTAAGGTTCTTCATTTGGGCGCTTTCTTGATAAGGCTTGTATAATTATTATTTTTGGGGAGCTCGCATCATGCGGAAGAACCAGCACATCATGCGCTGAATAGGAAATTCTGAAACACCAATCTAATAAGCAAGGCCTATTAAAATTTCAGATGTTGGTTTGATAGAATATTTAGCCTTAACAAAAGTTTAAGTAAGGCGCGGAATTCTAGATGTTTTCACGTGATAAAAAATAATCCAGCGAAAATACGGGCTTGCATTCTGGATCATTCGCTGTATAAGCGCACCTATTAACGATCCGGTCTTTGGCTGGTGGCTGAACGGAGGGCAAATGCTCGCTAGACTTTAGCGTCCCATTTGCAGGTGCATGAAGTGCTCCGGCCTCCCGTGTCTCCGCTCACGATCATCGCTCAAAACGTCTTTCTTGCCTAAAGCCTTGTGCTTTACTGGATAGCTCGTTGAGGCTTAGCCGCTAAGGTCCAGATCAAAACGCAAGAAAGGTGAAGCCAAATGGCTCTTTATGAACATATTTTCCTTGCACGTCAGGATTTGTCTGGCGCACAAATGGATGAACTTATCCAAAACTACAAATCTCTTTTGGAAGAGAATGGTGGTTCTGTTAGTCGCATTGAGAACTGGGGGCTTAAATCCCTAACTTACCGCATCAAGAAAAACCGGAAAGCACATTACGCACTATTGAACATCGAAGCACCTGGTGCTGCGATCCACGAAATGGAACGTCAAATGCGCATTAACGAAGACATCCTTCGTTATATGACTGTATCTGTTGAAGAGCACGAAGAAGGTCCTTCAGTCATGATGCAAAAACGTGACCGTGACGACCGTGGTCGTGGTGGTGATCGTGGCGATCGTGGTGGTCGTGGCGAACGCGGTGAAAGCGGCCGTCGTCCTCGCGAAGCAGCAGCACAAGAATAGGAATTAGACCCATGGTAGATATCAATCAAATCCCATCACGTCGTCCTTTTAGCCGTCGTCGTAAAACTTGCCCATTTTCTGGTGATAACGCACCGAAAATTGATTACAAAGACGTTCGTACTTTGCAGCGCTACATTTCTGAGCGTGGCAAAATCGTTCCTTCACGTATCACAGCTGTAAGCCACAAAAAACAACGCGAATTGGCAAAAGCCATCAAACGCGCTCGTTTCTTGGGCCTATTGCCATACGTTGTAAAATAAGAATATTTGAGTTGGCGGCTTTTATTAGCCGCCTCTCCTTTTACCGTTTGTGGGGTGGGCTCATAAACGAGATTTGAAAACCCATGTTGGGGCCCGGGCATTTGTCCGGAACATATTGCCTCTAACTGCACTTTAAAAAGCAGGACAGCGAAGAATGACATTGAATGCAAATTCAATATTGATCGGTTTATTAGCAGGACTTGCCAGCGCATTGTTGTTGGTCGGTGCTGGTACGCCATCTTTTCTAACCATTTTCCTGTTTGCTAGTGCAGCACTCCCGATTTTCATTGCCGGACTTGGCTGGTCTAATCAAGCAGCAATTGCTGCCGTCGTCACAGCCTTTGCAATTCTTATATTCACCGCGACACCAGAAGCTGCCATGACAAGTGCAGTGACAACTTTGTTGCCATCTGCATGGCTGGCGCATTTGAGCACATTGGCACGCCCCGCGAGCGAACTTGGTGGCCCAGATGATCAACTCGTTTGGTATCCGCTCCCTCAACTCATGCTGCATAGCGCGACATTTATGGTGATTGCCACGCTCATTATCGGATGGATGATTGGTTATAATGCAGACATCGTTGACCAGGTTGTTGACAACCTGATCCTAGCGCTCAACCAATCAGGCGAAGGTGCGCAAGCGAATTTTGTCCTGGCAAATCCTGAAGGCACCAAAGCTGCACTCGCAAAACTGATCCCATTTATGCAAAGTGCGATCTGGTTGATCATATTGTTTTCTGCATGGTATTTTGCCACGCATATTGTGCGCCTATCTGGTCGTTCAAAACGCCCGCGCGATAATGTTCATCTAACTTTACGCATGCCCCAATTGGCATTGATCTTTTTGGGCATCGGCCTCGTGCTCATGTTCTTCGATGGCACGATCTCATATATTGGTGCCGCCATTGCGGGAGCTTTTGCTTCAGGTTTCATGATGGCAGGACTTGCCGTTTTACATATGAAATCTGCGGGCAAAATGTGGCGCAATGCCGCCATCTGGGGCTCTTATTTAGCGATTTTACTTTTCTCATTTCCAGCAGCCATTTTTGCCGTGATCGGGCTGTTTGAAACTGGAAAACCAACACCATTGCTGGTCAGCGACAACAAAGCTGATCCAGCGCAAGACAATTTGAAGACTTAAAAAGGAACCAAATCATGAAAGTTATTCTACTCGAACGCGTTGCGAAACTTGGCTATATGGGCGAAGAAGTTAGCGTTAAAGATGGTTACGCAAGTAACTTCCTATTGCCAGAAGGCAAAGCACTCCGTGCAAACGCTGCAAACCGTGCACGTTTTGAAGCTGAAAAAGAAGCACTTGAAGCACGCAACAAAGAGCGCATGTCTTCAGCTGAAGAAATTGGCGCAGCATTGGGCGGCAAAAGCTTCATCGTTATCCGCTCTGCTGGTGAAACTGGTCAGCTTTACGGTTCAGTGGCGTCTCGCGACGTTGTTTCAATCTTGGAAGAAAACGGCTTTAAAGTTGCACGTAGCCAAGTTGATCTAAACACACCAATCAAAACACTTGGTATCCACTCTGTCGCACTTAACCTTCACGCTGACGTTCAGGTTTCTGTTGAGTTTAACATCGCACGTACACCTGACGAAGCTGAGCTACAAGCGCAAGGCGTTGATATGTCATCTGCAGACGCTATGTTCGAGCTTGAAGATCAGGCTGAAGCAGAAGCTGAAGAAGCAGCTGCAGAAGAAGAAGGTTCTGAAGAGGAAGCAGCAGCAGACGCTGACGCAAGCGAAGAAGTTTCTGACGAAGACGCATAAGTCTCTTAAACAATTAAATTTCAAAGCCCCGCGTGAGATGATCATACGGGGCTTTTTTTGTTGAATGAATCAAGGTGCGGACAAAACGTGACGGTGCGTATCGGGAAACGAGCAAAACAAACGCTATATCAACACATTTAACCGATCCACAGCACGCGTAATTTCGTCTTCGGTATTGTAGTAATGAGGTGCAATGCGTAGTAGCGTCGGCAAGCCGCGCCGTTCCGCATCAATCCGCGTACTTGAAGCGGATGATGTGCCGATGGCAATGCCCTCTTCTCGCAATTGCGACACGATCGATCCTGGATCCTGATGATCGATTGAAAAACTCACGATCCCACATTGTATTTTGCCAATGTCGCGAAGTTGTATCTTGGGGTTTTCAACAAGACGCGATCGCGTAAGATCAGCAAGTTGGCCCACACGCTTGGCAATATTACTCATTCCAATATGCTCAGCATAATCTATCGCAGCTCCAAGACCGGCGCGAAGTGCATATGAATTTTCCCATGTTTCAAATCGCCGGGCATCTTCTCGCAATTGATAGCGATCCATTTCGATCCATGGGGCGCCGAAATGATCGATCATCGCTGGCTCTATGGTGGGTTCTATTTTGTTCAACCATTTTTCGGCGACATAAAGAAATCCAGTTCCACGAGGGCCGCGAAGATATTTCCGACCGGTCGCAGATAGAAAATCGCAACCGAGGTCGTTCACATTCGCGGGCATTTGTCCAACGGCTTGGCAGGCATCCAAAAGATATGGAATTTCATTTGCTTTAGCGATTTTTCCCACTTCTGCAGCCGGATTGACCAGACCACCATTGGTTGGAACCCAGGTGATCGCAATGAGGCCTACATCCTCATCAACCATTTCTTTAAGGGCTTTGATATCCATTGCACCCGCCGCGTCAGATGGTACAATTTCAATTTTCAGATCATCACGTTTTGCTCGTTGAAGAAACGCGACGTAATTTGCAGCATACTCCGCTTCGCATGTGAGGATGCGCGATCCCGGCTTTAGCGGAAGCGCATAAAATGCATGACACCAGGCAACTGTTGCATTTTCCATGAGTGCGATTTCATGTGATTTTGCTCCAATATGAGCTGCAACTGACGCATAAACTCAATCCAATTGTACTGCTTGGCGTGCATGCGCTTCATAACCACCGATCTGCGCCTCAAGCTGCGTATGTTCCACCACAGCATCAATAACGGATTGAGGCATTAGCGCAGAACCGCACGCGAGCAAATGTGTTGAAATCGCAACCCCCGGAGTGTCTTTGCGTATTTGATCAATGTCCAGCATATCGTTGCGCCTCGTTGTTTGGTGAACCAAAAATCGGACTATGCGAATTGCACAGAGCTAAAGCAACCTTCAGAAATAGGGTAAAACTAACATTTCCAGCGCGCACTCTGCCCCCGCGGTTTCATGTTTTAAAACCTGAGCGTTGTATATCGCAATCAAGCGAGGTTTTTCTCCATCAATGAAAGTCTTTGTTTTTCTTTGACATATGTCCAAGCTATGAAACGGCTGGTCTTTTGCCCCTGCGCCATATCAATGACTTTAACATCGGCGGCTTTTGCTTTTTTCAAAATTCTATCAAGTGTCGGAAGATTGTCTTTTTTAGATACAAGCGAGCTAAACCACAAACACTGATCTGCAAATTCAACACTCTCTTCGATCATGTTGGCAATGAACTTTATCTCGCCCCCTGGACACCATAATTCAGCATTTTGCCCACCAAAATTAAGTTTTCTCGATTGCCCTTTCCCAAGGTTACGCCACTTTCGCGCAGTGCCTTTATTGGCCTGCTCCTTGGAAGCATGAAATGGTGGATTACAGATTGTGATGTGATAAAAATCATCGTCTGCAACTACGCCCTTGAAAACATTCTGGGCGTTATGTTGCAATTTGAGATTTATTTCCAGTTTGTTGAATTTACTAATCTGCTTTGCAGACTTAATGGCAATCGGATCGACATCAACACCTGTGAAATGCCAATTATATTCACTCTGGCCCAAAAGCGGATAAACCATGCTCGCGCCGGTTCCAATATCTAACGCTTTGATATGGGACCCACGTGGTATCTTTTGTCCGTTGCACGAAGCAAGCAAGTCCGCCAAATAGTGAATATAGTCAACGCGACCCGGAATGGGTGGACACAAGTAATGTTCCGGAATGTCCCAAAATTTGACGTTGTAATGGGTTTTAAGCAATGCTCGATTGAGCATCCGCACAGCATTTATGTCTTGAAAATTAATCGTTTTTTGGCCGCGCGGGTTGAGAATTATAAATTCTTCCAGCTCTGGTAAATCTGAGACCAATTGCTCAAATTCATACCCATTATTATGCCTGTTTCGCGGATGGAGATTTGATTTAACGACCATATCAAAACCTATAATATAACTGGTCGAAGCTGCTCGCCAAACCATGCTTCTCTCATAAACAGCAAAGAGCAAATAGTAAAATTTAAACTGCTAGCGCGACATCAATCAGACTTCTGAAATCTTCAACCAGCTCAAATCGTAACCTCTTTCCCCGTCGCAAATGTGTAGGATTTGGCGGTGATCTGCTTGATGACATCAAGTTCCGTATCGTTTCGAGGCGAAAAGACCATGATCAACCCGGCTGGATAGTGACCTTGGGTAACAAGATAATGGTCTTCCCCCCACCCCGCATCGACAACTGTTTTGGCATCCTCTGCAGAGAGTTTCACATGCATGGAGCCATTATCGGGATGCGGGTGGATATGCGCGAATTCACGACCAACCATAAATGCATCATGGTTGCACTCGGTTCCTTCGTGCAAAACAAGCGCCCGCGCACCTGGCACAGATATGCCACTATGCTCGTTAGCAACTGACGGCAAAGCAAAACACCAGTCATGCAATTTTTGAATGACATCGTCTGGCCCATGCTGCGTGACTTGCGAATGCGGCAGTTTATTCGTAGTTTTGGGCGGGAGCCCATCGCGTTGCGGGAGTTCAAAAATCGCCATGATGGCCTCCATTATGTTGGTTATTTAGTGACGCCTCAAAGCATCAGCGCTTTACTGACCAAAGCTTCTTTGGTCTGATACTGAGACACATCAACACCTTGCTCGGCTAAAGCCTCGCTAAGCTCTTGTTCGCTTAATGCTTCAATGGCCTCTTCCGTCATTTTCATGAAGTTTAGCCGACGTTTGAGCGGAGGATTGGTTTCACCAAAGAGGTGCCTATCCTCAAACCCAAAATCTTCGGCATATTTCGTCATGAAATAGGCCAGAAACGTATTGATGCTTTGGCGCACACGTGGATCATCGGTCATCAGATCAGACGAGCTTTCCAATGTCTCACGCATGAGCTTGACCCATTGTTCAGCACCTTTGTCGTTCATCAAAGCGATGGCATTATGTGTGTGATGAAAGTTCAGACGAAACTCCGCGCCATGATAATATGGCCCACCACCCATCACATTGATCCACATTGATGCTTGCGTTCCGATATGATGGTTGAGACTGCCAACTTTTTCAAACACGGAAGTAAACCAAGGCTCATCAGCGAAAACGCGTTCATAGAAGCGCGTCACAATACCAACAATTGGATCTTGCCCTAGCACCGAAAAAAGTTGCCAAAACTGAATGGGTTTTGAAACATCACCAGAAGCCGTTAAAGACAGCACATCAGCCATGCGATGTGCATCTTTGGGCAGCAATCCTTTTTCAATTGCTGATGTGATATTGGCATGCTGGATCTTCTCACTCATATATCCATGCTGCGTCGGAAATTTAGGTAAATCGATACGTGTCATAATTTTTCTCTAGGGAGGCTTAAAACGCGCTCCATTGTATTTCTGTGATTTTGCCTCTATTTAATTTCACGAGATCACAACAACAAGTACGATCATTTAGGATACTGTCATGAACAATCTCCCATCCGCCGATGAATGCCGCATTGAACCGCTCGTATCGGCTATTTCAGGGCGATGGAAATTGCTGGTGATTTATTGGCTGGCGCAGCGAACATTTCGATTTAATGAGCTTCAACGCTCTTTAGGCAATATCACACATAGAACCCTCACCCGTCAGTTAAGTGAGCTACAGGATGCAGGCTTTGTGGCGCGAAAAGATTTCAAGTCCATCCCGCCACATGTTGAATATAGCCTCACTCCACTTGGCCAGAGCTTAATCCCCCTGCTGGAAGCCATGCATGAATGGGCGACAGATAATGCCGACAAACTAACAATTGGATGAATTGGGTTTTAACAACATGCGCGTTCTGTCATATGCCCAGATGGTTAAACCGATAACAACAGCCAATACGGCCAATGTGGTCAAACCCGCTTTAGCAATCGATGCGGTACTTGCAGCGTGAACTAGATAAGTCTGTGGTTCGGGCCAATTCAGGATCATCATAACGATACCAGCATTCTCTAGGTAGTCAGCGACGGCGGCTCCAAGCGAAAGCCACACGCCGATGTTTGTTAGCATTCGTGCAACATGTTTTGTTTCGAGCCATTTAAGAATTGATATCAAGGTCAAGGCCATAAGCGCTGGATATATGAGATCTAGTGGAATCTGACGGGTCAGATAATATCGATTGCCTTCGGCTCCTAAAGCATCGAGTAATGCGTTTGCCTGTTCGAGCGAATATCCGCCGGGGCGCATATCAAAAGGTATAAGCCCAGTGAGAGTTTCGATATGCTTGAGCGTAATATTAATCATCACAAAGTAGATACACGTCGCGGCGAGCCCAAAACCAATTGCAAGCCGGCCATATTGTCTTGAAGATTTTATCTGTGTCATTGTTGTTACCTTTCGAGTTTTAAAATGTCATACTGCAGCCAGCTAGCCGCGGCATTATCATTTGATAAGGACTTTGCAGATTTGGAACTTTCGACGTTTTTAAACAGCTCATCTAGCAAATTGGACAAAGACTCCATGGGGCTGCTGGCGCGTGCTTGGCAAACTAAGCATGTGCCAAAGGAAGGCTGTGTCATTTCGCAGGGCGCAAAAACCTCCACAGAGGTTATTGTTCTCGATGGTTACCTCTCCAGCACCATTTCTGATCCTGATGGCCGTTCTGTCTGCGTAGGGTTTTATGCAGGCCCAAAGGTGGTTACGCCCAATGTTGCGAGAACACGAGATGGCGTCTCGCTCGTTTCTATAAACGCGAATACCGATTCACTTATCGCTCAAATGGAAACTATCAAACTGACAGAATTGATGTTGGCATCAGAACCCATTCGGGAATGGGCTAATGGCATCCTGCAACGTGAACTCGCTGATAAGGCAGAAAGGGAGTGGTGTCTCTCAGCGCTTGGAGGTGCTGATCGTCTTGCCTGGTTTCGTAAAACACACCCTCAACACGAAGAACTGTTCAGTCATGTCTTAATTGCATCGTTTTTGGGTGTAACACCGGTGACGCTTAGTCGACTTCGGAACCTAGAGACAGATAAGACCAAAAGTTAGTTCTACGTCACCTGTGAGATGAATTGCAGCTACCAAGAAGTACCAACCCGCAGCTAAAACAATATAATTTCTTTGATTTAATTTTTAAGGATTATTTTAAAAGCATGCTTCGAAATCGGTGATAATATCGTGCTTCTGTCAATGTAAGAGGTTTATTATGGGGAATGACCTTACGACCCGAAGCGCGAACCCACGTGTTCCGACACAATTTCCTGTCACAGTCCTAACGCCGAGACGTCAGTCGCGCGGCCAGGTTATGACCATGTCGGATACCAGTTTGAAGATCATTTTGAAAGTCGATCTCGTTCTGAGTAAAGGCGACGAAATTGCGCTGTCATTCTCTGGTGGACGACTTCAAGGGTTCATGCACAGAAATGAATTTTACGGGCAAATCATTCGCAGAGACGGCAGAGAATTACAGGTCTATTTTGGACAAAATGATGATATGACAAGGCGATATTTAGCAGCATTAAAAGATTACAAACTCAAAGCATCAGCTGCCATGTATCGCCCTAAAAAAATCGTATCTGGCAACACCCAATCTTTCGATGGCAATGAAATTGATAAGCTCATCACCAAACTCACATCTGTTGAATATCGACATAAAAACGAAGCCAAACCTTATATCCCAAGCCAGGTTACGTTTACATAACTAAAGCGAAGACATTGTTCTCACTACCCCATTCGTTTTACACAGCCGATTCCCTGCCCTATTCGCTATTTGCTTTATAAATTGATCGACGCGGATTATATTTGATCCATGACTGATCAAACATCACAAAACTTGCAAGATATCACCCCGCAAATGGCAGCAGCCATGCTGCAATTTTATGCCGAAGCGGGTGTGGTAGATTTGCTCGAAGATGATCCCGTTGATCGCTATGCCGATACCATCAAACAGCTTGAAGAGCGTAAAGCGAAAAAAGCTGCACAGATGGATCAGATGTTATCGGCCAATAAGGCACGTGCGAATAATATTCGGCCACAAGGAAATGGTGGGCAAGGCAATGGCGGCTCTGCACCAGGCCAACGCGCGAACCAGCCGCGACCAACTCCACCTTCCCAATCTGCCACAACACTTGCCGTGCCTGATCAGGCAGCGATGGATGAAGCGCGTCATTTGGCAAAATCCGCCAATTCCATTGACGAGTTGAAAACCATTATCTCCTCGTTTAAGGGCTGCAATCTATGCCATAGCGCGAAAAACACGGTCTTTGCCGATGGCAATCCTGAAGCACCAATTATGCTGGTGGGCGAAGCGCCGGGGCGCGATGAAGACATGCATGGCATTCCCTTTGTCGGGCCATCTGGTCAATTGCTCGATAAAATGCTGGCGGCGATTTCACTTGATCGCTCATCGGCCTATATCACCAATATCATTCCTTGGCGCCCACCGGGTAACCGCACACCTGTGGCCCATGAGATTGAATTGTGTCGCCCCTTTATTGAACGCCATATTGAATTGGTAGAGCCCAAGCTTTTAGTCTTTATGGGCAATGTCTCAACCTCGACACTGCTCAATACCAATAAGGGCATATTATCGATCCGCGGCAAATGGGATGAATATAAAATTGGCGAGGCCAGCGTGCCCGCAATGCCAACGCTTCACCCAGCTTATTTGCTGAAAAACCCAGCAGCCAAGCGCAATGCATGGCATGATCTTTTGGCTATTCAGGCAAAGCTATCTGAGTTAACTTAACTCATCTTCAATATGGGCTTTGATGAAATCATCAAAATTCTTATCTTGATAAAAGCCAAGTTCCAGCGCGCGTTCTGGGTTTAAATCCGACACCCAGGTTAGCACGATCTTCTCAATCGTTTCATCGCGTTTAAACTCAACAAGATCTGCCACCTCATCGCCTGCCACATTGCGTAAGGCGACCAGCATATTATTCACCGTTGCAGAAATACCCGGCAACATAAGGTTTCGATCATCGCCTAAGTCTTTTGCATCAATTTCAGCCGCATGGATGATATTTTTGATAATCGTGCGCGGGGAAGAGAAGTAATGACGATAGTCTTCCGTGACTGGGCAAATGGCTTTTTCACCCACCAATGGCTCGCGAATGATCGATGATAAGAATGAGGATGCTGCCGCATTGGGTTTGCCCGGGCGCACGGTGATGGTGGGCAATCGTACCCCTCGCCCATCGACGAGGCCTTTGCGGGAATAATCATTGAGCAGCAATTCACAGATGACTTTTTGCGTGCCGTAAGAACTTTGCGGTGAACGGATGGAATAATCTTCAATCGGTTGCGGGGTTTCAGCGCTGTAAACCGCTATAGATGATGAAAACACCAAAACCGGCGGTGTTGGCAATTGGCAGACACGCTTGAACAAATGCAACATGCCATCAAGATTAACCTGATAACCCAATTGCATGTCCGCTTCTGCTTGACCGGAGACAATGGAAGCTAAATGAAAAATCACATCCGTATCATCTGGTATGGCCGCAAAAACGCTTTTTTCATCGGTCATTTCAAGTTGAGCAAACTGGATGGGAAAACTGGCTTGGATCTGATGTTGCGGTTCCACCATGTCGCAAAGCGTGATTTTTTGGATATCTTTGTCGCGCAAAAACCCTTGTTCTGCGAGTTTAATTGCGAGCTTTTGCCCGATAAAACCGGCCCCACCCAAAATCACGATATTCATTTTTCCACCTCAACTTTTTTCCCATTATAATCAAATAGATAATTGCGAGAAGCGAAAAACGACTTTCGACCGCAACGATTTTGATTGCGCGCAGCTTTATCATATGTCATTGGCGAAGTGCGATGTAATTTCGTGAAACAAGACCTCAGACCGTAAAAACGGCAGAAGGCACCACCCAAACATTTTGTTAAATTGCCTTGATTTCGGCGCCCGCATTGTAAGAAAGAATCCCACTATGAGAGCTCTACTTATTCCAGTATTTGCACTTTTATTGTCGACCTTGTTCATGCAAGTGGGTGGCGGCATGGCAAGTTATCTGGTGCCTTTGCGCGCGGCGGAAGAAGGTTGGCGCACCATCAATATCTCATTAATTGCGGCCGGATTCGCATTTGCATTTACGCTTGGCTGCATTGTGGTGCCGCGCCTTGTGTTCAAGGTCGGGCATGTACGGGTCTTTTGTGCTTTGACTGCCTTGATGGCAATTTCGCTGCTGCTCCACGCGGTTATTGTTGATCCTGTTGCTTGGATCTTCTTCCGAGCGCTGGCAGGTTTTGGTCTATCTGGTTGTTACATGGTGATCGAAAGCTGGCTCAATGAAAAAGCACCAAATGAAAGCCGCGGCTCGCTGTTTTCTATCTATATGATTGTCACTATGGCTGGGATGACCATGGGGCAGTTTATCGTTCCGCAAGGTGATATTGCGAAGACCACATTGTTCATTGTGTGTGCCGTGACATTCTTGTTTGCGCTTCTGCCGACAACTTTATCTAATGCCTCGTCCCCTCAGCCGCTTAATGAAGTTGAGTTTGATCTCAAAGGCTTGTTTGAACGCTCGCAAGTTTCTGTCGTGGTTTCCGCAATCTGCGGATTTATCACCGGATCCTGGATGAGTTTGGCGCCGGTTTATTCCACCATGCAGGAATTAACCGCAACAGAAGGTGCGATTACACTCGCCATGGCCGTTATCGGTGGTGCTGTGTTCCAATATCCACTTGGCTGGCTGTCTGATAAGATGGATCGACGCTATGTCATGGTGCTCATCGCCATCATCGGCTCCGTGGCGTGTCTTTTGGCCATGTTCTTGGGCGTGGATAATCGGATCATATTCTATGGTGTGGTGGTTCTGATTGGCGCATCAATTTTCCCGCTTTATTCCGTCACAATCGCCCATGCGAATGACTATTCTGCAGCGGATGAGTTTGTTGAAACATCATCGGGGCTTCTCATCGTCTATGGTGTGGGGTCGATTATCGGTCCGCTCCTAGGTGCGGTCGCGATGGAAAGCTTTGGTCCCTATGGATTATTTGCCATGATTGCCATTTGTTTCGTCGCGGTCGGTGTTTTTGCTGCTTACAGATCTCTGCAACGCGAGCAAGCGCCGGAAGAAGAACGTACAGACTTCTTGGCAACGCCGATGGCGCGTGCAGCTTCTCCACAATTGTTCGAGCTTGATCCGCGTTCTGACCCTGAATGGGGCTTATCGGATGAAGAAGACGAGACAAGCGCGCAGCCTAGCGCCTAGTAACTGTAAAGATTGGCTTTTTAAGTCTGACTTTTAAGATTGGCTGGCGGTAATGCGGCGCTGTTCTTTGCGCTGCAGACCCAATTGATGTTCGCGATAAATAATGAAGATACCTGCGGCCGCGACAATCGCGGTCCCGAGCAGCATCTGTCCTCCGGGAATATCGCCAAACAATATGAACCCTAGCACAATACCGAAAACGATCGATGTATAATCAAATGGCGCGATGGTGGATACGCTTGCATGGCGATAGCATTCTGTCATCAAAATTTGGCCAACACCACCAAGGACGCCAGCGCCAATTAAAATCGTCGCATTATAAAGATCGAGCTGCGCCCAGCCGAAAAACGCCGTTAGCGCAGCGAAGAAGGACGCCATGGACGAGAAATATAGCACCACAGTGGGTGATTTCTCGGTTTTCACCAAAGCGCGCACAAAGATTGTCGCCATGGCGGCAAACATGGTCGAGAGCACAATCGCAACAACACCATAAAGTTCATCCTGGCTTGTCGCGCCGTCTAACAGTGTGATGCGTGGCCATGAGATGATCAGCACACCGCTCAACCCAACGGCAACCGCCGCCCAACGATAAAAGCGAACTTTCTCGTGCAACAGAATTGCCGCAAAGACAACGGCAAATAATGGTGTTGCGTGACGTAAAGCAATCACATCCGGCAAAGGCAGCTTCGTTAGACCATAAAAGCCGAGCCCCATACCGCAACATCCGACAATTGAGCGACCCAAATGCCCCAATGGACGTTTCGTGTAAAATGCTTCTTTGAGCTGATGCCGGTAGGCGAGATAGGCAAAAACAGGCACCATGGCAAAAAACGCCCTGAAGAAAATGATCTGACCAACGGGCACACCGTCACCGACCAATTTGATCATGGCTGACATCGATACAAGAAACAAAACCGATGTCACCTTCAAACCAATGCCGACAAGTACTGCCTGACGGCCATCACTATCGATATCGCTTTTAGGTTGATCGCTTATTTCTTTGGATGACACGACTCACATCTCACTTTCAGAGCACCTTCATACATCAAAAATGAATTAAGGTCTCATTCATAAGACTGATCGATTGAACGATAAATGTGATCAGTTCCTTACCAAACCGCTCAAAAGGCTTGATATTTGAATAAAATCAAGCCTCAATACAGCCTCAAACCCTAGGTTTTGGACGAAATGATAACGGTTCATTAGCTCTCTCGTGCCAGAAAGGTTCGGAGATTTAAAAAGAATCGATTAAAAAAGACACCGAATTGGGACATTGGCATGCGAAGCAACACGGGACAGGTTTTCCATCTATCAGAGTATCAACCTACTGATTTCGTTTTAGAAAGAACAGATCTTACCTTCGAGCTTCACCCCACAGAAACCAAACTTATCGCAAGAACCTTGATGCATCGCCGCGAAGGGGTTTCCCTTGATGCGCCACTGGTGCTGGCAGGCGATGAATTGAATTTAGGATCAGTCCAAATCGACTCAGTAGATGTCGCAGATGCTGATCATGATGTGTCTCCCGATGAGCTGACCATCCGCAATCTGCCAGAAAGCGTTGCATTTGAGGTCACAGTCACGACAATTTTATCCCCAGAAACCAATACGAAATTAATGGGGCTTTATCGCACCAATGGTGTTTATTGCACACAGTGTGAATCTGAAGGCTTTCGCCGGATGACATATTTCTACGATCGCCCTGACGCGATGTGCGTCTACACCGTGACCATCATTGCCGACAAAGAAGACACACCGGTCTTGCTTTCCAATGGCAATTTCCTAGGTGGTGGTGGCTATGATGAAGGTCGTCATTTTGCCGCTTGGTATGACCCGCATCCAAAACCATCATATCTCTTCGCACTTGTTGGTGGTGATCTAGGTGTCATTGAAGACACGTTCACCACAATGTCTGGCAAAGATGTAGTTTTGAAAATCTTTGTCGAGCATGGCAAGGAATCTCGCGCATCATACGCGATGGATGCGCTTAAGCGCTCGATGAAATGGGATGAAGAGAAATTCGGTCGCGAATATGATCTCGATATCTTCCAAATTGTCGCCGTGTCAGATTTCAATATGGGCGCGATGGAAAATAAAGGTTTGAACGTCTTTAACGATAAATATGTTCTGGCTGATCCTGAAACTGCGACAGATGCTGATTACGCCAATATCGAACGCATCATTGCGCATGAATATTTCCACAATTGGACAGGCAATCGTATTACCTGCCGTGATTGGTTCCAGCTTTGCCTCAAAGAAGGCCTAACAGTTTACCGCGATCACGAATTTTCGGCCGATGAACGCTCACGTTCCGTTATTCGCATCGATGAAATTCGCACACTTAAACTGATCCAGTTCCCAGAAGATGCAGGGCCTTTGGCGCATCCCGTGCGCCCGGATACCTATAAAGAGATCAACAATTTCTATACCGCAACCGTTTATGAAAAAGGGTCTGAAGTCTGCCGCATGATCCGCACGATCTTGGGCGCTGATGATTTCCGCAAAGGCATGGATCTATATTTCGAGCGTCATGATGGTGATGCAGCAACAATCGAAGATTTTGTTGCTTGTTTTGCAGAAGTCAGCGGACGCGATTTCAGCCAATTCAGCCTTTGGTATGATCAGGCAGGCACACCAAGCGTGACGGTATCAACCTCATGGGATGAAGGGTCGTCAAGCTTTAAGGTTGAGCTAGAGCAAGCTTTAGCGCCAACACCAGGCCAGAGCAAAAAAGAAGTGATGCATATCCCGCTATCTTATGCGCTGATTGGTGAAGATGGTGAGAACTACGACATCGCCCCAGAAGGAAGTGATGACAGCGAAGTTCTGCATCTGACCAAACGCAAACAGACATTTGAATTTAAAGGTCTTAAATCACGCCCAGTTTTATCGATCAATCGGGGTCTATCTGCGCCGATAAATGTCTATATGGAACAAAGCAATGAGGAGTTAGCCCATATCGCCCGTAACGACACAGATGGTGTTGCGCAATGGCAAGCACTGCAGGATCTGGCGACTCGTGTTTTGATTGACGGCACAAAAGCTGTTCAAGATGGCGGTGCAGCATCCGCTGATGATCAATTGATCGACGCTTATAAAGCAATCGCTGGCAATGCTGATCTTGAGCCGGCATTTAAAGCGCAAGCTCTGATGTTGCCAAGTGAAGCTGATATCGCTCGCGAGATTGGCAAAAATATTGATCCAGATGCGATTGAAACTGCGATTTCAACCGTCAAGAATGCGATCGCTTCAGCATTGGCCGATATTTGTGAGACCTTCATTGCAGATATGAAAACAGATGGTGAATTTGATCCTGGCGCAGAACCTGCTGGCAAACGCGCCCTATCCTCTGTTGCGCTATCTTACCTGTCGCGCAACGATGGCAATGCATCGCGCGCAGCTGAAGCTTATAAAGCTGCAAATAACATGACCGAGCAAAGCTCAGCTTTGCAAATCCTGACAAGCCAATATCCGGATGCGTCAGAAACGGAAGATGCTTTGCAGGATTTCAAGTCGAAATTTGCTGACAATCCGCTTGTGATGGATAAGTGGTTGGCCCTTCAAGCAAAGATGCCTGGTGAGAGTGCTTTGGCAAAAGTTAAAGCACTGCTGAATGACGATGCTTATGACGCGAGTAATCCGAACCGCATCCGCTCATTGATCGGAACCTTTGCGGGCGGCAATGCAACAGGCTTTAATCGGACTGATGGTCAGGGCTATGATTTGCTAGCTGATCAGATACTGGCCATTGATCCGAAAAATCCACAGGTCGCGGCGCGCCTTTTGACAACCATGCGGTCATGGAGAAATTTAGAGCCCGTTCGACAAGCTGCCGCAAAAGCTGCCTTGGAAAAAATCTCGTCCAATGACAAGTTGTCGACCGATGTGTCTGATATTGTTGAAAGAACACTTGCGGAATAACGCAAATCAGTTTCGCGTAAACTGATACTTTTCATTTATAAAACTAACAAAAAAATTGTGGCACTCTCGTTGTGCCGCATTTTTTTTGATCATTTAATTAAATTCTTAATAAAAAATTTACGAGTCATAACAGAAGGTTAACGCCAAACTTTGCCGAAGGGTGGCATGTGCCACTAGACACGAGGAATCTGCTCTGATTCATTAGGGTAGATTCGGGTGTTAGGGATGTCCGGATCACACGGGGATTTTAACATATGGTGAATGTGAATAGCATTCGTGCGGCTAATGACGCGCGTTTGAAAATGGAATCCGTTGCCAAACAATTTGATGAACGTGAGCTGGCGGGCCACGCGAAATTGTTTGCAAAACCAAGGTACCGGCGGCTGGAAAATGCTGAACCGGTTTTAAAACGCTCAATTCCAATCCTTATCCTTACATTTTTGCTCTTTGTTGCGCTGGCGCGATGTATCACCGTTTATGAGCATTATGAACGCTACTCTGCGACTGCCCAACAAGCCACGCAACTCACTTTGACAGCCATCTCCTCTGTCATTGGTGTTAATCCTGAACCAACATTAAATGCTAATCGGCTAGAAACTGAAGCGCAAATTGGTCTCGTTTTGGATCAATTTGCAATTGATCAGGGCCGAATTGTTGCGATTGCAAACGCAAAAGGCCGCATATTTGCAAGTTCGAATATTGGAAGTGGTTTTGTTGGGCTTAATCTCTCCACCTTGATTGGCGAAGGTTCGGCCATTCAGATTTTCGGCAAACGTGCTGGTGTTCAACCGATCACGCTTGGCGAAAACGCGTCAACGCATGCGGGTCGGGATATGTATGCAGCGCTCGCCCATATCGATGACAATGTAGGGTCAATTCTGGTGCTGTCCCCGCAATCTCCAGATTTACTTTCATGGTTCCGCAAAACAATCTCACTCAATGTGACGCTGTTCATCGCAACCGCAGCCATCCTAATTATGATCCTTTATGCCTATTTCCTACAAGTCGGCTACACTAAGGACGCGACTGATATTTATACAGAATCTCAAAGGCGCGTCGACATGGCGCTCTCGCGTGGGCGTTGCGGATTATGGGAATGGGACATGGCGCATAGTCGGCTTTTCTGGTCCAGCTCAATGTATGAGATGCTGGGTTTGCCAGCCAAAGACAGTGTGCTCAGCTTTGAGGAAGCAGCAAAACTTATGCATCCCGATGACGGGAATATTTATGTTTTAGCGCGCCTTGCTGCCCGTGGTGAGATCCGGGAGATCGACCACGAGTTCCGCATGCGTCATGCCAATGGCGATTATGTGTGGTTGCGTGCCCGCGCGCAATTGATCGACCGGACAAGTTCTGGCCGATATCTTGTTGGTATTGCCATGGATGTAAGTGAACAACATCGTCTGCAGAAGCGCAAAGCTGAAGCTGATCAACGCTTGTTTGACGCGATTGAATCAACCCGTGAGGCCTTTGTCTTATGGGACAAGCAAGACGGATTGGTGATCTGGAACGACTATTTCCAAAAAGTGCACAATCTCCCCGATGATGTGCTTCAAGCCGGTATGCATCGTGATAAAGTGATGGCGGCTGCCAAACGCCCAATTGTCGATCGCATCATCCCCGCGATCAGCCCCAACGGCTATACAAAAGCCTTTGAGATCAAACTTGCTGATGGCAGCTGGCTGCAAATCAGTGAGCGTCGCACCAAAGATGGCGGCTTGGTATCTGTTGGCACAGATATTACTGCGCTTAAACTCAACCAAGATCGTCTTCGCGATTCAGAAAAACGTTTGATGGCCACAATTGGTGATTTATCTAAATCGCAAAAAGCCTTGGAAGATAAGGCTGAACAGCTTAGCAAACTGAACATAGATTATCAGCTCGAAAAAGAACGCGCGCAGGCCGCGAATAAATCCAAATCTGAATTCCTCGCCAATATGTCCCATGAGCTTCGCACACCGCTTAACGCAGTGATCGGCTTTTCTGAAATCATCAAAAACCGCATGTTCGGGCCGTTGGGCTCTGAAAAATACGAAGAATATAACAATGATATTCACTCAAGCGGCAAGCACTTGCTCGGCCTGATCAATGACATTTTGGACATGTCAAAGATTGAGGCAGGTCAGATGAAAATTGAGCGCGAAGACATCACCTTTGATCCGATCATTGATGAAGCTGTTCGTTTGATAGCTACGCAGGCTGAGAAAAAATCCATCGAAGTTAATGCGCAAATCGAGAAGGATCTTCAACTTCTTGCTGACCGTAGAGCGATGAAACAAGTCATGCTCAATCTGCTGTCAAACGCGGTGAAATTTACCGATGATGAGGGTAAGATCTTTGTTAGAGCGAGACAAGTGGGCGATGCCATTACTGTCTCAGTGCGCGATACAGGCATAGGCATTCCGCGCGCAGCGCTTGCAAAAATCGGGCAGCCCTTTGAACAGGTTCAAAACCAATTCTCAAAGAGTAAAGATGGCTCGGGCCTTGGCTTGGCAATTTCGCGCTCCTTAACAAAATTACATGGCGGCGCCATGCGCATAAGCTCGGAAGAACATATAGGCACCATTGTTTCTATTCGTGTGCCCGTAGCTGCATTATTGGATGATTGTGATGACGAAGCGATTATTGAAGACACGCAAACTGTCTCAGAAATTCATGCTGCGGAATAGTTATTGATTAAAGTGTGTAGAAGTCAGACCTCCCAAACTTAAACGCCCCCAAGTTAGTCAAGGGGGCGTCTTTCTTTTCAAAATTAGAGAGTATTAGCGTCGGAACCCTTTACGTTTGCCACGCATTTTGCGGATTTCTTCTTCAGATAATGAACCATCTGAATTTAGATCCAGCACCGCAAATTGCTTATCCATGCGGTTTTGAAGCTCTGCAACCGTCACAGAACCATCACCATTCACATCAAGGCGCTTCATCATTGCCTCTTCACGGCGGCGCTTGCGCTCGGCTTCCATTGCAGCGCTGATTTCTTCGGTGGTCAATGTACCGTCACCATCTTTGTCAGCAGCAATCATCTTACCTAAACCAATCGCAGCAAATTCTTCCGGAGAGATTGTACCTGATTTATCCGTATCAATTTGCTCGATATTCATGCCTCGTTTTCCTTTACCTTTGCGTTTGTTATCATCTGCAAAAGCTGAACCAGTTGTTGCCAGCCCAACACCGATCATTGTCAATGTTGTCACTGAAACTAGCGTCATTTTTTTCATACTCATTTTATGCTCCTTTTCGCATATGGTCGTCGCCCCACATTGCGTGAAGTGGCCAATTGAGCGAACATATCCACCCAACTTGCCTATGGTATGATCGAACCAGCCCCCAACAAACTTGTTGTGGCCGATCATGCTATGCGCCTTCTTCTAAGGAAGGCGCACAACCTCGTTAAATATCTTGCGTATCCGTTTTGATGTTGTTTCAATCTCGGTCTGTAAAATATTCATATCCGGTAAGTTGACACTTCGCAGGATCACATCCTGAAACCCGCTTGGTGCCTCTTCCAATTCAAATTCACCCTCGATACAAAGCTTGATCATCTGCGAAAGTTCCGTCCAAAGTTTGAGCGCAGATGACAATTCATCGCTTTGTTCCATGCCCAGTTGCGGCACAGCTAACACTTCCAACAGATGCGATGTGCTGGTCTCGTGGATCAATGGTTCCCAACCATTGGCGCGCTCGCGCAGGGATAAATACTGCACGATAAATTCAATATCGACGAGCCCGCCCGGGATCAGTTTGAAATCCCACATATTTTGCGGTGGCTTTTCCTGATCAATGAGCTTGCGCATTTTGGTGACTTCTTTCACCAAATTGGCATGATCGCGTTTCGCTGATAAAACCGCGCTAATCTCGCCGTGTACTTCTTCCATCAAGTCTGCATCACCTGCAACGCAGCGCGCGCGCGAAAGTGCCATATGTTCCCATACCCAGGCTTCTTCGCGCTGGTATTTAGAGAATGCTTTGATCGAGGTCGCCACTGGGCCTTTATTCCCAGATGGACGTAGTCTTAAATCAACTTCGTATAAAACGCCTTCTGATGTTGGCGCGGAGAGCGCCGCGATCAGCCTTTGTGTCAACCGCGCGTAATAGCGAACAGGATCCAGGGCACGCTGCCCTTCGCTCACATCAGATTCCATCACATCTTGATCGTGATCATAAATCAAGATCACATCGACATCTGAACCTGCGGTCATTTCTCTTGAGGCGAGTTTACCCATGCCCAAAACTGCGACTTTGCCGCCGGCAATAGCGCCGTGCTTACTCGCCACTTCCTCTTCAACAGCGCGCAACGCCTGGCAAATCATGAGGTCTGCAAGGTCGGACAAAGCAATCGCAGCGCGCGTTCCGGTGATCGCACCAGTGAGCAATCGGACACCGATGAGAAATTTTTGCTCAGCGTTGAAAATGCGCAAACGATCCAGCACGATTTCATAATAATCAGCGCCTTCGAGGAACAGATCTAGGCGCGTTTCCAAATAATGGCGCGTGGGCAATTCTGACAAAGCTGCCGGATCGAGCATACCATCAAAAATATGCGGACGATGGGCGATGATATCAGCCAAGCGCGGGGCGCATGTCATAATCGTTTGCAGCATCGATAAGAGGCTTGGATTATTGTTCAAAAGCGAAAAGAGCTGAATGCCGGCAGGTAATCCCGATAAGAAAGCATCGAATTTAAGCAATGCCTCATCAGGTTCTTTGGCATCGCCAAAGCTACGCAACAATTGCGGTCCAAGCTCGGTCAAACGCTCCCGCGCTCTTTCACTTTGTGTCGCACGATATCTTCCCCGATGCCAATTTCGGACAATTCGGATAATGTCGGATGGACGTTTGTAACCAAAAGTTTCAAGTGTTTTAAGCGTGTCTGGATCATCATCTTCGCTGGTGAAGGATAAATTCCCGGCTTCATCACTCAACCCGACTTCTTTTTCAAAAAGATCTGCGTATCCGGTTTCGACAGCGCCCAGATGTTCTAGGAGATTTTTGCCAAATGCCTTACTGGTCTTATCCCCCATCATCAAAGCAATCGCCTTGAGCTCGTCTTTGTCCTCCGGCAATTCGTGCAGCTGCTGGTCAGCGACCATTTGTATGCGGTGTTCTACATCTCGCAAATACCAATAGCTCTTTAAAAGACTATCGGCCGTGGCTTTATCCAACCAGTGAGCCTCAACGAGTTTTTCCATCGCTTCATCGGTACGGCACACCCGTAAATCTGGGTATCGGCCACCTGCGATGAGTTGTTGTGTTTGCACAAAAAACTCGATCTCGCGAATACCGCCGCGGCCCAGTTTGACATTGTGACCTTCTACCGAAATATCGCCCAAACCGCGATGGGCGTGGATCTGACGTTTGATTGAATGAATATCCGCAATGGCGGCAAAATCGAGATATTTGCGGAATATAAACGGCTGCAACTCATTAAGAAAACGTCTGCCTGCCTCAAGATCACCCGCCACAGGTTGCGCTTTGATGTAGGCAGCGCGTTCCCAGTTCTGACCGCGACTTTCATAGTAGTGCATCGCCGCTTCAATCGGGAATGCCAATGGCGTAGATCCTGGATCAGGGCGCAGACGCAGATCTGTGCGGAAGACATAACCATCACGCGTATAATGCTGCATGATATGAATGAGCCGACGCGCCATTTTTGCAAAGACATCTGTCGCCTCGCCGCGATCTTCGACGATACCGGCATCCGCTTCAAAAAACACGACAATATCGATATCGGAGGAGTAGTTTAATTCGCCTGCGCCTAGCTTGCCCATACCAAGCACAATCAAACCGCTATCTTTGCTCGGTTCAGTAACGTCTTTTAAAACGAGCTTGCCACGGTCATGCGCTTCGTAAAGCAAATGATCGATCGCCGCTGATAATGCTGCAGACGCAAGATCGCTTAAATATTGCGTTGTGTCTTTGGCAGTTGTGATTTGGGCCAGATCACAAAGCGCCAGCGATAATGCGGCCTGCTTCTTGGCCTGACGCAATTCGCACATCAAATCCGCTTCGGATACCGGCTGACCGTCTGAATCGCGCCAAGCACTTTTCGCGCGCGCCATGATGTCATCCATTTGAGATTTAATATCACTTTGAAGCGCATAGGCCAATAAATCTGGCTTGGCCGCGACAATACCATAGAGAAATGGGCTCAGCGCCAAAGCACCTGTTAAAAAGGAAAAACATTCACTGTCTTTGTCCAACACAGACGCGAGTGCTTCACTTTCGGATACCGCTTCACGTAACATATCGGACACATCTTTGGCCGACTTACTGCTAGGCGCAAGGATGGGTGATCGATCAAGATCGATTAATTTCATCAAATCAGCGATGTTAAATCCCCCTCTCCTATCTCTAAGTCATATCACTATGTCTTAACCGGAAATTTCAGGCTGACCGTTAGTCCAGGCAAATCCTCTTGCTGGTCATCGGTCGCTGATAGTTCCAATTCACCCCGATGCATTCGCATTACCGCATCCACCAGCGAGAGCCCCAATCCCGTACCTGGTTTATTTCGGCTTTTATCCAAACGCACAAAACGCTTCGTCACTTCATCATATTTATCTTTTGGGATACCCGGGCCATTATCTGCGACGCTTAAAACAATCTCGTCATTTTCAGCCTTTAACTTGACCCAAATATTCGCATCTTTGCGCGTCTTCTCCTCAAGGCTTGAATATTTGATGGCGTTATCCATCAGATTACTTAAGGTTTGTCCAATGAGTTCACGGTTACCACTGATCGTAATATCTTTATCGATCTCGGTGATCAGTTTTACATCGGCGTCTTCTGCCACCGGTTCATATAATTCGGCTGCATCAAGCGCCACAGCAGACAAATCCAGATCGCTGAGTTTTGCTGCAGCGGAACCTGCTTCGACGCGCGAGATCATCAAAAGTGCAGAGAAAATTCGGATCAATTGATCTGATTCTGAGATCATGTCCTCAAGCGCAGCGCGATAATCTTTTGCTGTTGCTTTTGATGCAAGGGTCGATTCTGCACGATTGCGCAAACGTGTAAGCGGAGTTTTCAAATCATGCGCAATATTATCAGAAACCTGCCGCAAGCCTTCATTGAGCTGCTCAATGCGACCAAGCATCGTGTTGAGTGAAGTCGACATCCGGTCAAATTCATCTCCCGAACCCATCACCGGCAAACGTTGGGACAAATCACCAGCCATGATCTTTTCGCTGGCTGCGGACATGCGATCAATGCGTTTGAGCGCCGATCGCCCGACAAAGAACCAAATCGCCAATGCGCCCAATCCCATGATCGCCAAGGCAGACATAAGCGCGCGTTCAATTAAATTGTTGAAACGATCAGGTTCGGCAAGGTCGCGCCCCACCAACAGCTTAAACCCATTGGGCAGCTCCATAACATGCGCGAGCGCTGTATATTCTGCATCAAAATCGCCGAAACGCTTATATTTAAATGGCACTTTGATATCACCATTTTGATCAAAAATGCCTGGCTGGATTTCAGCTACATTTCCCGCGAAAATCTCGCCATTTGGTGAGGCGATAATATAGAGATTTGATCCAGGCTGGCGAGAACGACGCTCAATTTGCCGCACGAGCCCATTTACGCCACTACGGCGATATGTGTTGTTGATCGCACGCACTTCACGCTCAATCGCGCGTTCCGTTTGTCCTCTTATCGCGCGTTCGGACTGTGCGCTAATGTAAAATAAAAGCGCAGTCGCAGACACGACAAATAGCAGTAGGTAAAGAAGCGACAACCGCACTGCGGTCGTTTTGAGCATGGCTTTTATTCGCGCCATCGCCTTAATTCTCCGAGGCCTTCAAGATATAGCCAGCACCACGAATGGTGTGCAACAAAGACCCTTCGAAGCCTTTTTCGATCTTGGACCGAAGCCGCGAGATATGAACGTCAATCACATTGGTCTGTGGATCAAAATGATAATCCCAGACATTTTCAAGCAACATTGTGCGGGTGACAACCTGGCCTGCATTGTTCATCAGATATTCAAGGAGTGAATACTCGCGCGGTTGCAGGTTAATCACTTGCCCACCCCGACGCACTTCGTGGCTTAAGCGGTCCAATTCCAGATCACCAACACGATACACAGTTTCAGTATCGCGGGTGCCTTTGCGACGGCCGAGAATTTCAACGCGGGCCAATAATTCAGAAAAGGCATATGGCTTGGTGAGATAATCATCGCCACCTGCGCGAAGACCTGTGACGCGGTCATCAACCTGCCCAAGGGCGGATAAAATCAATACCGGTGTTTCATTGCCTTGATCGCGAAGTGACGAAATAATCGATAGGCCGTCACGTTTTGGCAACATGCGGTCAACAACCATCACATCATAGGTGTTTTCCGTCGCAAGGAAGTAACCACTGTCACCGTCACTTGCGTGGTCGACATTCAAACCCGCCTCACGAAATGCTTTGGTGAGATATGCCGCAGTTTCCAAATCGTCTTCAATAATAAGAATCTTCATAATTTCAACTTTTAAAAGATTTCTGTCCCATTGAACAGACTTCGCCCATTCCCGCTCGCGCCGCCCTTAAACTATCAACATAAAACGAAGCGGCGGCATCTAATACGCTGACAACCGCCGCTTCTAAAAAGAGCCACACATCGGGGGCGACATGTTGACACGTGGCTCTTAGAGTTTTCCTGAAAACGCTGTTTGCAAGTTAGGCAAATTGGGAGGAAATCACGCCCTCAGGAATTTTTTGTCAGCCAGCAAACGCGCCCGCCTGCTGGCTAACTGTTCTTAGCCTTGGTCGATTGGCAACGCGATGAAGCTATTTTGGTTTTCGCGTTGGATCTGGAACAAGGCTGCCTTGCGGCCATCTTTTGCAGCTTTATCGATGACTTGCGCCACATCAGCAGCTGATTTGACGTCGCTGTTATTGACTGCAACGATCACGTCACCAGCACGCATACCGCGCTCTTGAGCAACGCTGCCATTATCAACTTCAGCAACAACAAGACCTGGGCCTTCTGAATTCGGTTCAACGGCAATGCCTAGACCTTCAACAAAGGCTGGTTTGATGTCTTCTTCAGGGATCTCTTGCGATGGTGTATTGGCTGCCAATGCTTGTTCAACTGGCAAAGTGCCAAGTTTCACATTGATGGTTTCAGCTTTACCGGCACGCCATACAGTGAGTTCAACTTCTGTATCAGGATCAAATGCACCGATTTTTTTAGCCAAATCACGCGCATCTTCAACGGTATCGCCGTTCACTGCTGTGATCACATCACCAGCTTGAATACCGGCCTTGGAGGCAGGTGTGTCACTTTCTGAATTTGACACAAGCGCACCTTGTGGCTCAGCAAGGCCAAGTGATTCAGCGATATCAACACTCACTGGCTGAATACGAACACCAAGCCAACCACGGGCAACCGCGCCGCTTTCAATCAGATCATCGACCACAGAGCGAACAGTTGTTGCAGGGATCGCAAAAGCAATACCAACATTGCCACCCGATGGTGAGAAGATCGCAGTGTTCACACCGATCACTTCGCCATTGAGATTAAATGTCGGGCCGCCTGAGTTACCCCGGTTCACAGCAGCATCCACCTGAATGAAATCATCATATGGGCCAGCGCCAATATCGCGACCACGGGCGGATACAATACCCGCGGTCACGGTGCCACCCAGGCCAAACGGATTACCAACGGCAACAACCCAGTCACCAACGCGGATTTGTTTGTCGTCAGCAAGTGCGACATAAGTAAATTTTTCGGTTGGCTCGACTTTAAGAACCGCCAAGTCCGTACGCTGATCACGACCGATGAGCTTTGCATCATGCTCAACACCATCTTTGGTGATCACTGTAAAGGCTGACCCATCACCAACTACATGACTGTTTGTGACGATAAAACCGTCTTCTGAGATAAAGAAGCCAGAACCTTGGCTAACAGGACGCAAGCGACGACGCTCGTCACCACCACGGCGGTTATCGCGATCTGCGCGATCTTGTCTGTCTTCCTGACCACCAAATTCTCTAAAGAAACGCTTTAACGGATGATCATCAGGAAGGTCACCAAATCCACGACCACCGAAATCAAAGTTAAAGCGACTGTCATCATTGGACACCGGTGTGACTTCACGCTGTACTCGTACGGAAACAACGGCCGGGGAAACCGCGTCTACGACATCAGCAAAGCTTGGCGCCTGCGGCGCTTCAACGCGCACAGCTTCAGCATAGGCCGCATTGTTTTGAACCGGTAAACCAGTGACCAACATTGTGGCAGCCAGACCTGCTGCTGCTGTTGTCGTCAAAAGTGCTTTCGGCGATAATTTCAAGATTTTTGGCATTCTAAATTCCTCATATTCAATGTATCGACTGGAGATCGATTGATGAGGTCAATTTAGGAAGCGCGATATTACAGAACCATTGCAGGAAGATTAAACTTTGGTAATGTTACGGCCACATTGCGAACACAATAGAGCAATGATTATTGTTCAAGTATTTGTTTTAGCTTGTCTTTTTCATCAGAACTCAATGGCGCGCTCACTTTTTCGTGATCAGGATTTCGTAATTTTACGAAGGCCAAAAGCCCACCAATAAGCAGGAACAACGCTGGTGCGATCCAAAGAAAAAGATTCTTTGCCGAAAAGCTTGGCTTGAGCAGGACAAAATCTCCATAGCGAGACACAACGTAATCAATCACTTCCCTATTGGTGTCGCCTTCGACCAATCGATTGCGCACCAAAACCCGCAAATCGCGCGCGAGATCGGCGTCCGAATCATCAATGGATTGATTCTGACAAACTAAGCATCTGAGATCTGCTGAAATCACGCGTGCGCGCGCCTCAAGTTCAGCATCTTCCAAGATTTCATCCGGGTTGACCGCAAAAGCTGGGACAGACAAGGTGAGAAAGATGAGCGCCATAAAGCTCGTTAGAACTTTGCTCATGCACTTGCTCCTTGCTGTGCCGCTGCTTTTGTTTTTCGCGCAGCTGGCGCTCCTACACGCAATCTGCGATCACTCAGGGATATAATTGCGCCAAGCACCATAAAGACCGTGCCATACCAGATGAACGTCACCCATGATTTATACCAAATGCGAACCACAAGACCGCCATTAGCTTGCGGATCACCAAGTGAGACATAAAGCTGAGATGCGCCGTAAGTCACAATGCCCGCTTCTGTGGTTGGCATTTGCCGCGCAGGATAAAAACGTTTCTCGCTTGTGGTTTTACCGATCTCGCGGCCAGCTTCCATAATAGTGAAATGCCCAATTTGAACCTGATAATTCGGTCCTTGCGCGTTTTCAAATCCTTCGAAAATGATGGTTTTACCACCAGCTTCGATCTGATCTTTTGGCTGCATAGCAACGATATCTTCTGATGAAAATGCGCTGACCGCGACAATACCAATCACAGTCACACCAACGCCGAAATGCGCCATGGCTGTTCCATAAATCGAACGTGGCAGGCCTTTCAGGCGTCCCAGGCTTTTGGAAAATGCCATGCGTCCAAGTCCTGCACGCATCCACAATTCCGCCATGGAACCAATGATGAGATAAATCCCGATGCCAATACCAACAGCAGCGAGAATAGGCGCGCCGGTTTGCACATAGATCACAACTAATGCGACCGCAAAGCCACCCAGAATAGCCACATAGAGCCGCTGCATCGCACCCAGTAAATCACCCCGTTTCCAGGACAATAATGGCCCGATTGGTATGGCGAGCAATAATGGCACCATCAGTGGGCCAAAGGTGAGATTAAAGAATGGCGCACCAACTGAAATCTTCTCTTCAGAAATCACTTCGAGGAAGAGCGGATATAGCGTTCCGACAAAGACCGTCATAGTCGCCGTTGTTAAAAAGAGATTGTTGAGTACCAAGGCGCCTTCGCGCGAAATAGGCGCGAATATCCCGCCCGCGCGCAGCGATGAGGCCCTTAAAGCAAAGAGTGTGAGCGCACCGCCGATAAAGACGCATAGGATCATCAGGATAAACACACCCCGCGTTGGATCCGTCGCAAAAGCATGAACCGATGTTAAAACACCTGAACGCACTAAGAATGTGCCGAGCAGCGATAACGAAAACGCCATGATTGCAAGCAGCACGGTCCAGATCTTCAAGGCTTCACGTTTTTCCATGACAAGCGCTGAATGCAAAAGTGCGGTGCCCAGAAGCCATGGCATGAAGGATGCATTTTCCACTGGGTCCCAGAACCACCAGCCACCCCAGCCAAGCTCATAATAAGCCCAGTAGGAACCCATGGAGATCCCAGCGGTTAAGAACATCCATGCAGTTAATGTCCAAGGGCGCACCCAACGTGCCCATGCGGCATCAATCTTACCTTCGATAAGCGCAGCAATCGCAAAGGAAAAGCTGATCGATAAACCAACATAGCCGAGATATAAAAGCGGTGGGTGAATGGCGAGACCAATATCCTGCAAAATCGGGTTCAAATCCTGCCCTTCAAAGGGCGGTGGTGAAATGCGGATAAATGGGTTTGATGTAAAAATGATGAACAATAAAAACGCCACCAATATCCAGCCCTGCACACCGATAACATTGGCTTTAAGCGTCGGTGGGAGATTGTTGCCGAAAACCGCAACAAGCGCGCCGAAAAAGGCGAGGATTAAGATCCAGAGTAGCATGGACCCTTCGTGATTGCCCCATACACCAGTGAATTTATAGAGCGTTGGTTTGAGCGAATGAGAATTTTCAAACACATTGAGAACGGAAAAATCTGATGTGAGATAAGCTTGGGTAAGCGCTGCAAAGGACAAAAGCACAAGCGCGAAACAGGTAACAGCCGCCATAGGCGCTACATTCATTAGTCTTGTATCAGATCTAGCTGCGCCAACCATCGGCAGGATTGACTGCATGATGGCTGTTGCAAGCGCTAATATGAGCGCAAAATGTCCAAGTTCCGTGCTCATATTATCTCCTAATTGGTAATGGGTTCGCCATCTTTCCAAACACCGCGTTCTTTCAAACTATCGGCAATTTCTTTGGGCATATAATTTTCATCATGCTTTGCCAAAACACTATCCGCAACAAATGGACCACCCATGACATTAAACGCACCTTCGGTAATCACACCCTGCCCTTCACGAAACAGATCCGGCAAAATGCCGTCATAATTGACCACGACGGTTTGTTCATTATCGGTGATCGTGAAGCTCACTTTGGTGCCTTCTCCGCGAATGATGGAATCATGCTCGACCAATCCGCCTAAGCGAATACGCGTGTCGGGTTTCACGGCTTTTTCAATGACATCCGTCGGTGAATGGAAATAGGTGATTTCGCTCGACAAAGCGAACATGACCAGCAAAACGGCGGAGAGCAAAAAGCTCATCCCCACACCGATAATCGTAAATCTTTTTTGTTTTCTCGTCATAAATAAACCTATTCAATTTCAGCTTCAGGTGCCGCATTGGGAGTTGCGATACCTAAGCTTTTAGCTTGTGCTAACAAAGCGCGTCCTTGATCTGTATCAGATGAAAACGCCTTTAATGCGCGCTCTAAAGCTTTTGCTGCACTATCAGGTTCACCCAGAACGATATAAGACTGCAGTAAGCGCTGCCAACCTTCAAAATTTTCTGGCTCGTCGATGAGCTTTTCATCTAAAGACGCAACCATATTTTTGATCATGGCCATGCGGTCACCCGCTTCCATCTCGCTTGCAGCCGCAATATCTTCCTGTGTGGGATTGCCAAGCTGCGACGGTTGGCTTTCGCTTTGCGCCGTTGTGCTGGCAGGCAGTGTTTCAAGCGTGATCGAATCCGCTTCAACGCCTTTTAGATTGGCGATTTGAACCTGTACGGCTCTGATCCAGGGTGCGTCAGCTGGTGAAGTTCTTGCCAGAGCTTCAAAAGCTGAAATTGCAGCATCTTTTTGGCCATTTTGGCCCAATCCAAGTGCTAGGAAAAACTTCGGACGCGCGGCATTTGGATCCAATTCAAGGGCGCGCAAAAAGTTAGAGCGGGCCTCAGGGGTCACAGCGCCCTCTTGCGTCGTCACAATCGCCTCACCCAAACTGGCATGGCGTAAGGCTGTTGAGCCTTCAAGTTCAATGGCTTTTGCATAGGCTTGCTGGGCTTTTAGGAACTCACCCATTCTAAAATAGATCGGTGCAAGCACATCCCAGCCTCGGCCATCATTGGGATTTTGCACCAAATGCGCTTCAGCTTGCGCAACCATTTGCGCAATATCGTCGGGAACGGTGCGGGAAGCCACTTGTGTTTCTGCTGGCGGTGTGCGCAGAGCCAGCGGCATATCTGGCGCGGCCGGCTGACCAACAAATGTATAGATACCGATGGCAATTGCCGGGATCATCAAAGCGATTGGGATCACGTGGGCATAGGACATTGCGACGCCTTTCGCAGCGCCTTCATTTTTGGCATCAGCTGCAATTAACCGTCTGGAAATTTCAATCCGCGCAAGTTCAGCTTCGTTTTCTGTTAGCAAGCCATTTTCAAAATCTCGATCGATTTCTGACAACTGATCCTTATAGACTTCGCGGTCATACGCGAGAATGTCTGAGCCATCTTGCTGATCACGCAATAAGGGGCGCATCAACACAGCGACGGTTAAAATTGTAAGACCTAATACGATAATCCAGAACATCATAAATGAGACTTACCGCAACCTGTACGCTATGCCAATTGGTTTTCTGGTCGCATCTTAATCTGTTTCGCCAATGAGCGAGAATTCAAGTAATTTCACAGTATCACGATTGGTTGAACAATCGCTTTGTATAGATGAACCTAATGACAAAGAAGACTACAAGTCCCACTGGACCAATGAGAAGTGTGAGTATCAGAGCTGGAATGATGATCAAATGTCTGATCCCAGCTTCGCGCGCCTGACGCACCTGCCATGCACCGATAAAGAGATCAAAAGCCAGATAATGCAGCCAACCAGCCATGACAGCGCGTGGATTATCAAACAGGATCATCACATTTGCCAAACTGTCAAAACCACCTTCTGTAAACGTGAAGAAAACAGGTGCCAGCAATAAATAGGCAATGCCAAGCAAAAGCGGAATGATAACACCGGCAATCCGGTCAGCAAGTTTGGGAGCACGCGGTGCTAGAAGTAACGCAAGCCAGCCGATTAGAACAAAAGCGTTCGCGAATGTGAAAACCGTTTCCATATCCATGTTAAGCTCCTGAACTATTAGGTCTGATTTACCGCATTGGATATCTCCCTATACGGTAAATCACGTTTGATAGATTTAGGGTTAGCCTATAATGCCGTGCAAAAATGGCAAGCCCCTCGTCGCTTCCCAATGCGTATAAAATGTAAATAGGCCATACAATCCCGCAAATCCTAGCACCATGGAGCGCTTCACGGGTTTGAAAAAGTAGGAAGCGGCGAGAACAAAGAGCGGCAAAGCATGGAAATAATGGCTTGCAAAGAAATGCGCGACACGCAAATCGCCACCATCTGTTGCCCAACCCATGATCGGGTAACTTTCAACGTCCAGCATATTGCCGCCGACGAAATGGCTTGTCTGCGCCGCCATATAGCTTGCGGTGATGACGGTGAAGACAAACATCAGGATCGAACTCAGCCAAATCGCTAAATGCATGGGTTCAGACAAACCAGTCTCTTTATTGCGGGCGATCAAAATGCCAAATACCAAAGCAGCACTTGTTAACGTCACTGCCCCAAAACCAGCAATGGAATAGGCCAAGCCCATCAGAGGCGTTCCTACATTAAAGTGAGAAGCCGTACCAAAAGCTGCAGCGCCGCCAATCCAGACTTGCTCAAAAACAATGCAAGCAATCACTGCGGCTGTGAAAAGTTTGAACCAGGTTTTGGCCCGTGTTGAATTTGGGATCCAACGGGCAAAATATACCAAGGTTGCTGTATAGATGATCAAAGCGACATCGAATTTAACAGGTTTGATCCATATATTCACACCATTATGCAGGCGTGTGTCGACCAACATCGCACCTAATTTGGGCATCATAAGGAACAGCATGAGGATGGTCAAAGCACCAAGCGCTGGCGCGTCAGCATAGGCATTGATCAAGAAACGCTTTGATCGCGCAATCATACCGTCAGTTCTTGTGGTGGCGAAGTCGTTATTCATAACAATAAGAGCATTATTCATTTTCAAACTCCTTACGTTTTTCAAACTGAAACAGTTTGATTGGTGGGCTGATTGTTAGATTGATTGCTTTTGCGGCCGAGCGCCAAACTGGCTTTCAAAGCAACGAAAAGCACATAGCCAATTGGTCCGAACAGTAATGTTAACGGCAGGATCGGGATTATGAACCAATGCGAAATCTGCGCTTTGCGTGCTTCACGGACGATCCAAGCACCGACAAACAGATCAAAGGCGAGATAATGCAGCCAACCCGCCATTGCAATTTCACTTTGGGTGAAGAGTAATTGCACATTTGCAAGTGTATCAAAGCCGCCTTCTGCTCCTGACCAGAAGGCCAGGATCAAAGACATATACGCAAGTGATAAGAGGCCAGGCGAGATTTAAGTGGCGATGCGATCTGACCACTTGGGGATGACCGGCGAGATGATGAGGGCGATCCATCCGATCATTGCGATGGGGGAAGAAATTGCGAAAAGTGTATCCATAGACATGTTTCTAATTCCAAATTTGTGGTTTCGTTGAATTAATCTTGACAGTGTCTATATCTAATAATCGAGAAATCTTTACACTGTCAAGTTAAATCTTGACAGTGTCAATTTTTTGTTTTCAAACGACATGAAATCAGCTAGGGATGAAGTATGAATACGAAGACATCAAAATCTTATCATCACGGCAATCTGCGCGAAGCTCTTTTAGAAGCAGCTGAAGTGGAACTCATCGAAAAAGGGGTAGAGAAATTTTCTCTTCGAGGTGTTGCGAAGCGCGCCGGGGTGAGCCATGCCGCCCCAGCGCCGCATTTTGGTGATGTCACAGGTTTACTCAGCGCGCTCGCCAGCGTTTCGTTCAAACGCTTTGCAGATGCCATGCAATCCAGCTCTGATGCTGTGACAGAAGATCACCCCGATAAAGCCAAAGCCAAATTGGTCGCTATTGGCATGGGATATATCAAATATGCCAGCGAACATTCAGACATGTTCGATCTGCAATTTTCATCTGAACGCACAGATCCATCCAAAGCATTTCTCAATAAGCTTTCAAGCAATAGCTATCAAATATTGGAGGATCATGTGCAAGCCGTGCTCGCTCTGGATAATCGGGCATTAAAGGACAATCCCGATGCCGCGCCCATGCTGTGGGCAACAACACACGGGTTAGCAAGCCTTTTTGCGCGCAGAAAACGTAATGGCGGACCTCAGGGGCAAGAGCTCCAGGATGCGTTTGAACGTATTTTGTGGCGGACGGCAAACGCGATATAGACTTCCCAATTTAAGACCTCGGGACAAAGGCATGGCAAAGGGAAGAGAGATTACGTTTCTAGCGTTAAAGGCTTGCTACCGTGAAGCGTGTTGACATCATGAGAACAAGCGCAATGACCACAAGCAGCGCCATGGGCGGCGCCATCATCCAAGCAAGCTTAATCGAAAGAGGAAGTTTGCCGAATGTTTGCAACACATCTTGCCAGAAGTTGTTTTGTAAAGTAGAAGTCATCATATTCATGTTTCCTTTTTGTTCTTTCGCTACAATACGCACAACTAGTTAACAATGTTCTACTTTTGTTCTAATTTATTTGAACACAAAAATCAAGTGGAAATTGTCGTAATTTTTACTGGTCGTTTTCCGATGAATTATCGGCGGTGAATCCCAGGGAAGGATAAATTCCTGTCTAATATCACCCTCCCCCTTGGCAGCGCCGCAATTTAATCCCATCTTATAAGTTAGGATCACCTGTCATCGACCTACACAATAAATGGGCGTGAAATTGTGTATAGTGACATTGATCGAAGCTTAAGCGAACTTTCCAGACGGAGATCAAAATTGCGCAAACTTATCACCGCCCTTACCCTAGGTATAATTTCAACAGCGACCTTTGCGTCGTCCAGTCTTGCTGAACCGGTTATCGAACGTATCGGAAAAACGCTCTTTCACCCTTGGGGGATGGATTTTTTATCCGACACCTCCATGATCGTAACCGAGCGGCGCGGCAAGATGTTTAAAATCGATCTCGAAAGCGGCACGCGTGATGAATTATCTGGGGTGCCAAATGTATTTTCGTTCCGCCAGGGTGGAATGTTAGACGTCATGGTCTCCAAAGAAGATCCTTATGTCATCTATTATTGTTATTCACGACCCGAAGGCAACACGGCATCAACAGCCGTTGATATGGCAAAGCTAAACGGCAATGATCTCACCCAGACCAAAACTATCTTTGTGGCCAATAACAAATCAAACGCCAGTATTCATTTCGGTTGCCGTCTTGAAACCTCGGGCGATAAACTGTTTGTCACTATGGGGGATCGCGGAAGCCGGTTCGATGCTCAGGACCCTAAAATCCATTCAGGCGCCGTGGTGCGTTTAAATTTGGATGGCACCGTTCCAGCTGACAATCCGAACTTGGATGGTTGGGAGCCAGAGCTTTTCTCTAAAGGCCATCGCAATCCGCAAGGCATGGCGCTTAATCAGAATAATGGTGAATTATGGCTGCATGAGCATGGGCCGCGCGGCGGTGACGAGATCAACGTTGTGAAAGCGGGGGAAAATTATGGTTGGCCGATTGTCTCGCACGGCGAAGAATATGCAGGTGGTAAAATCGGGATCGGCACATCATCACCAGAGTTTGAAGATCCGATCTGGACGTGGATCCCATCGATTGCGCCATCTGGCATGGCGTTTTATCAGGGCGACATGTTCCCAGAGTTTAAAGACAAATTGCTGGTGGGGTCGCTCAAATTCCGCTCGCTATATGCGGTTGATCTGAAGGGTGACCGTCCGGTCAGCGAAACACCATTGTTGGAAAACACCATTGGCCGGATGCGCGATGTCGCCATTGGGCCTGATGGGTCGATCTATTTGTTGAGCGATCAAAAAGATGGCGGACTGTATCGCCTCTCGCAATAAGTCTTAAAGCATCTCAAGCTTCTGCCCTCGCATCCCGCGGGGGTTATTTTTTGCGCCGTTGCAAGATCAACAAAAGCAGCGATAAGACCATTAAAACAAGACCGCCAATACCGGTAAAGAATGGATAAAGACCGTCCATCTCATCAAAATTTCGGCGCCCTGCTTCAGTTTCCAACCCCCACCAGGCAAAGGTGATGGCCAAAAGTGCGAGGAACAAGAGATATACCGGGATAAGGCGCATGATCTACCAGCCGCCTCCGCCGCCACCACCACCGCCGCCGCCGGAAAACCCTCCACCGGATGAAGATGACGATGATTTTGGTTTGGGCATAGCTGATGACAAAGATGATGCCATTTGAGAGCCGAAATCAGATTGTGACCGGCCAGATCGATGACGTGTGCGATACCAGCGATGGCGATCCCAATGTGGGTCATATTCTTTTATGCCTGATGTCACACTGGCCGCACTTTTAAACCATTGATCAAATGCATCTGACCACGGTTTTTCGACATCAAGTGCGACAGCAAACGGTAATAGTTTCTCAAAATATTTGATCGACATATCTGGCACGTTGTTCAGGTTCATACGCTGCTCATGATAGTTTTGCAGGTGCATGCGAAGACCTTCAATCTGGTTCATCATTTCTGCACCAAGAGCCGTGGGGCGTCCCATGAGCTTATAAAAAATGATGTTCAACGCAATTAAACCCACAACCGCGCCCACAAAGGCAAATTCAACCCAGGACTGAGTTTCTTCAAACAATGCCAGGATGAAGGCGGCAAAGAATGAGACCAGCAAGAACCCAAATATTCCAACCAGTGATAGACCGAGAATTTTCCAAAAGGTTGATTGCGCTCGCCATAACCGATTAATCAGAAAATAGATCGGCACCAAAAACGCTGAAAATACAGCCGAAACAATTGCCGAGATGAAGAGGGAGAAGAAACCATCCGCATTATAAATTAATGTCGATAGGACTCCGATGACGCTGAGCGCAATACCAATCCATATCCATTTTGAATTGTGCTCATAAAATACACCGCGATGCTCATCCTCAATAGCAGTTTGGAAATTTGACTTAAGTGTCGCAACGCTCGAACCATTGGCTTTATTTAAGGCAAAGCGCGGGTTTTTCATGATCATTTTCATAATCGCAGCTTCGCCAACAGGTAGACGGTTTATCCCGTCTGCTTGATCTTTGACCAAAACCGGATCATCACCATCTTTTTCAATGCGGATTTGTTGTTTAATCGCAAGACTTAATATTGCCGCAGAAATGGCCGTCCAACCACCATCAATACGTCCTTTATTGTCAATATAATGTGTGAGCGCCGGAGAGATTCCCAGTGACAAAGTTTTACGTTGTTCAATGCGAGAGCCTTTTGGATCACGCCCAATAAATAACCAAGTTATAATATAATAGAAGCTCACAATTGCGAATGTGACCGCCGCAACAACAATGTGGCCGAAATCGCCCAAAAACCAGCTGCGTACCTGTGCGTCGGTTGGCTCATCAATTGTCCCGCGCGGCATTTTTGCGATGATGGTAAATCCTTCGCGCGGTGCCAAAGGCTGAGTAAGTTCAAAGCTTGCAATATCACCATTTGCAGACACAACCGCACGGGCGTTCTTGTCAGTTGATCCATATGCACCTGTGAAAAATTCAAATCCGTTGAACACGCCACCATCTTCAAGCTGGACAACGACTTGTGAAGCTTTGATCGGGAAATTCCAATCCGTGCCTATTGCATTCCAATAAAGCTCTTCACCCTCGTCTAAGAAACCAATTTGTCTGTCTGTTTCATATTTGATTTCATAAAGGTGCTGTCCGCGTGGGATGAAAACATCTTCCTGGCCGATTAAAATTCGTGTCCAACCATTCACAATTTGCGTGTGGTAAGGCTCTTCACGGCCATTTCTTGTGATCGAAACAATGTCGAAATTTTCTTTAAGTGATACACCTCCATCACCTTCAAAATATCGCGGTAGATCACGATAAATGCCGCGTCTGATTTCACGCCCCTCTGCATTGACCATGATGGTTTCAGTCACCAGCATATTGCCGTTCTTAAAGAGATTAATCTTCACGTCATACCGCAGGATTTCTTCAACTGCTGAACTTTGCACAGCACTTGCAAGGATTAGAATTAATCCGACGAGACAGAACTTTATTTTAGAAATGACTGACAAACCAGCGCCCCTCAACACCCAAACCATTGCCGAAAATTAAGGTGATAACATAACGGTTTAATCTAGGTATGATCAACTAGCAGAATTAAGGTTTTATGCGCGATTGTGTTTCTGCATCAATCAGCTTGCGGATAGATTTTAAAAGCGGGTGCTTTTCAGTGCGATCAACCCCATAAGTCAGGTTAAAAGAGAAATCGATATTACCCGTTGTACCGTCGATGAGATGCTGCAACATGGTTTCGAGTTTATCAAAACCTTTCGCAAATATCGCTTCAGGGCTTTCACCTTGATCATATTCATCCCAAAGATCCAAAAGCTCCGCGCACAAATCTTCCGGCAAAGGTTCGCACAGCTGAATAAAGTCACCCCGTTCATCAAGTGATTTATCAATATCAGGATTTTGGTGAATAGCGGGAATATCGCCCGAGACGGCTTCACCCAAGTCATGGATGATAACCAATTTGATCAAGCGCAGGAAATCAATATCTTGCAGCTGATCTTCAAACAATAAGATCATCAAGCATAAATGCCATGTATGCTCGGCGACACTTTCAGGGCGTTTTTGAGAGGTATGTGCACTGCGCAGCGTGTTTTTGAGCTGCTCGGTACTTTTTAAGAAAGTCAGAATTGAATTGATGCGAGAAGTTTCCATGAACCAAACATGGCGCGATTCGGTGAGGTCCGTCTATTGAAAATTCCGGTCTATCGAAGCGGGATCCATCTGCCATCAGCGGTGCGACATGCAGCACCTGAGCCAACAATATCTTCATCATTTATGCGCGCTTTGTGGTTATATTGCCGACAGTTGCGCGATCCCACCTGATAGGGTGGAGATGGGGTAACGATGCCAGATAGTTTGCCATTTGGATTTTCCCAATAGGTCGACTGCCCGGTGGCAGAATTTTCGAGCGCGCGATACTCTGCCAATAATGCACGGGTTTTGTCGGTGCGCGAGAGCTTATTGAAAACATCTTTTGGCAGAATTCCACCATCAAAGGCTTTGACGATTTCCCGGCCTGTTGCAACACCAGGTTTATCAATCTGCAAATCATTGCCGACATCGCCAGTGGTGCCAGTACTGATGCATGCGCTTAAAAAGCTCATCGCAAACAATACAAAACCTAGCTTTAAAATTCTCATATCCTGCAGCCCTCAACTTAGCTGCTTATGACACAAATTATGTGGTAAGAATATGGTGATGAATAAAATTTTAGTGATCATCATCATGACGCGGCCTTTGGCAATTGCAATTGCGCAGCAAGACCACCTATTTCGGCATCGAGAAGAACAAATTGCCCTTCATATTCTTGCGCGATTTCGCCCACAATCGAAAGCCCCAACCCGCTGCCAGGTTTGCTTTCATCCAGTCTTGCACCACGTTTAAGCGCCTTTTTCTTTTCCTCATCCGACAAACCATTGCCATCATCAGCAACGGTGACAGATAAGGTGTCCTTATCGACATCCTCGACCTGGACGATGACTTTCTCCTCCGCAAATCTGGCCGCATTTTCGATTAGGTTACCCATCACTTCTTCAAAATCCTGCCCCTCTAGAGCGATCAATGTCGTCGTCGCTTTCTTCTCGAGTGAAAATTCGACATGTGGATTGAGCTTGTTCATGACGCGTAACAACCGTTCAAGCGAGGGGATGACATCCGTCCGGGCCAACACAGATCCGCGTTGGGCTGAAATACGTGCACGGTCAAGATATGTCTGGACCTGATTTTGCATCATACCAACCTGGTTTTTGACCAATTCGCTTTGCGCCTTTGGCAATCCACGCGCTTCGTTGAGCATAACGGCAATTGGGGTTTTCAGAGAATGTGCAAGATTGCCCACCTGCATGCGTGCGCGTTCGACAATGCGCTTGTTACTGTCGATCAATGCGTTGACTTCATCAGCAAGCGGGGCAATTTCTTTAGGGAATTCTCCAGATAACCGATCAGCATCACCATTTCGGATTTGTTCAAGCGATGAACGCACATGATCGAGCGGTTTGAGGCCGTACAAAATGACAATCATGTTGATCAGTAAAGTACCGATCGCCGCGACCAAAAGCGAGATTGCCAAACGCCCGATAAATGAGTTCACGTCCTCTTCCAAAACATTGAGATTGCCGCCAACGCGAATACGGGCGGCTTGGCCTTCATCGCCATATTCAACCTCAGTTTCTGAAATCAACATTGCGTTTCCGATACTGTCATTCATCGGATAAATGCGAATATATTGCGCGTTAAATGGGACTTGTTTGATAGTTGGTCGCGCAATAACGTCCAAGCCAAGAGAGCTGGAATTCAAGCTATCGCCCTGCTGATTTCCGTCAATATCTATAGGATCAACAATCCAAATCCAACCGGACCCAGGTTGAGAAAAGGACAGCGATCCCAATTGCGGACTGCCGGTTAATTGACCTTGCTCATCAAAAGAAGCTGCTTCGATAACTGTGTTTAGATGCGCGCGAAGCAAATCGCCAAAAGCACGTTCTGAACGTGTTTTATATAATGTGGAAACGATGATTGCGACGGCAGCAAATGCGATGATGGTCCAAATAGACGCAAAGAACAACACACGCCACGTCAAAGAGCGCTGGGCTATAAGCCCTCTCCTCTTCCGCACTGAGGTTTTGGCAGAAGCCTGACTGGTCTCGCTGCTTTCATCGCTCATGGCAGGTTGATCACTTTTGCGCGTCTGGCGGTTGTATGCGATAGCCCAACCCACGAACGGTTTCGATTAAGTCACCATCATAATCTTTGGCAATTTTCTTGCGCAAACGCCCAACAAACACTTCAATGGTGTTTGAATCTCTATCAAAATCCTGATCATACATGTGCTCAACCAACTCCGTTCTGGAGACCGTTTCGCCCATGTGGTGTACCAGATAGGAGACCAAACGAAACTCGTGCGATGTGAGTTTTAAAATTGAGCCATTCAGCGTGACTTTTGCGGCTTTGGTATCAACCACCAGAGGTCCGCATGTGATTTCACTCGTTGAATGACCAGCAGCTCGGCGGATGAGCGCGCGCAGACGGGCTAGCACTTCTTCAACATGAAATGGTTTGGTGACATAATCATCGGCGCCAGCATCAATGCCCGCGACTTTATCGCTCCAACGATCACGTGCAGTAAGGATGAGAACCGGCATATCCCGCCCTTCTTCACGCCACTTTTCAAGCACGGTAATGCCATCCATTTCGGGTAAACCAATATCGAGAATGACAGCGTCATAGGGTTCTGTATCGCCTAAGAAATGTCCTTCCTCACCGTCAAAAGCTTTGTCGACCACATAGCCGCGCTCATCGAGCAATTCACAAAGTTGACGATTTAAATCTGGATCATCTTCAACAATTAAAACACGCATAGCTCACCCCTGAATTGTGATTGTTAATATCAACAATCTAGCGCAGCTATTGCGGCACTGTCACCGTTATTTTCTTGGAACGCTGATATGCGTTGCCTTTTACCAATACTGTTATTTTGCATACTGTCTGACCAGACTTTGTACCGGCTTTGGCGGACAGCAATTGACCACCCGTTTGGGCAACCACCTGTTGCGCTGATGCCGAGCAGTCTGCCGCCAATGTTGGCGTTGCACTGAAAAGTGTGCTGGCTAGAAAAATCGATGCGATCATACTCATTTTCATTTGTTCGAAAACCTTCAAATACTTATTTGTTATGCATTTTTTACATGAACAATTCTGAACGGTGTATGAATGAACATAAATGAGGGTGATTTTCAAGCAAAAACCCATGTTTTTGAGGGGTTTGGTTAACCTGTTAAAGTGAGATTATTGCTGTTCGAGCGATCCCTTGAGCGATCTGACCGCCGATTTGCTGAACAGAAAACACCAGATTTGTCGGATTAAATCCAAAGTCGTCTAGCTGTTGGGCATCTTCATACATGTAGAAACTATCTTCCGTAATTGCTTCATGAACAATCTCTTCATCGCGATATATTTTCACCAAAAACTGTATTTGGTCTTCATCTTCCGGGATCTCTACGCCAAGCCAATTATCTGCGGAAATACGCCCACGTCTTATCCAGCTCAGTGAAATACCACCTGAAACCCAGCTGCCGCGCAAATGTACAGGTGATAAAGGCGTATGCGCACGTATGCCACCTGCAAAAGTTATGATATTCGTTTCTTCGATAGATTTGCCGACTGCTAAAGCTTGCCAGTTCAGCTCGATGCCTATTTCGGATGAATTTAAACCCAAACTCACCACATTATCATTGATTAAAATAACATCCGCGCCAGATTGCGCGCCGGCCAACATAGCATCTTCAGTTCCGGCTTGCGCCCGTAAGAGGCCAGATAATTGCCACTGGTTCGGAGCAATTTCCAAGGCCGATTGAAATTGAACAATTTCCCATGCGTCATTTAACGCACGGATTGCCAACACATTACCCCCTGCTAGAAGCTGAGACAAATCGATGGTTTCAAACTCGCCAAATGGCAAATCAACATTAATTATATTGGCATGGTCAAACCGCCCTTCTACACCTGGATGTAAATCAGCACTCAGCGTACCTATAAATGAAGGCATAGCCAGGCTTGCCCTTTGATTATAGCCATCATCTGCCGATGAACTGGACAGGTATATCGCTGTCCAAGGTTTCACATAGGCAGCTCCCCGCGCCCAATCCGTCGCATTGCTACCGGTTATCAATGGCAAATCCATCAGAACGATATTGGGTGAAAAACCTGAGCTTACATCAAGTGTTTGGATATGGGTCGGTTCTATTGTCTGATCCAAACTGCTCGATGATATCAACCGCGCCGCTGTTATATGACGATGTACCCCATCCTCAATCTGCAAGATCGCATAGATTCCCTTTGGAACATTAAATAGGTTTTCTGAAGCAAATTGAACCCGATCACCCACCTCGAGCCCAATATCATCTATCGGCAGAAGGAACTCGATTGTCTCTCGGCTGGCCCAATGATTTTGCAGCCATTGATCAGCGACATTTGCAGCAGTATCTTTGTCCACTGCGCCTGGCAGAGTTAACACCTCCTGCTTCTGACTGGCACGACTTAAACGCCGCGAATATGCGGTTGAAGGTTGATAATCAAGATCTGGCGCAAGATGCGTGAGCAATATCTCATTTGCCAGTTCGGTCTCCTGACGCCTGTTATAGCGCATAAGATGTTCGCCAGTTTGATCCGCGATGGTTTCGAGTAAGATTGGTGTTTTCGATGTTTTTAACTTGGAGGAAAATAACAATTTGTCGTCTCCCTCAACAACATCTATCAAAAACATTTCGATCAGCGTTTCAAGCATGGACCGTGCTGATGTTATTTCTGCCTGCACATAACCTTGCAATGTGCCCTCAACCAAACTTACATCGAAATCTACAAACCCATGATCTGTCATAATGGCGGCCATGAGTTCTCCAAGTGGAGCATTGCCCAAGCGGCCATTGATCCAATGGCCAGTTCGCCAGTTATCTCCGTCTGTCCATACCGATGTCTGGCTTGGAAATGCCGGATAAGGTCGTGCGTCCCACGTCCAGATATAAGAATGTTCTATATCAACCATTCCATCAGCATTTTCATCAGATGTCCAATGATCAATATTGGCAGATAGATATGATCTTTGCGCATAATCACTCCGGGCATTATTTGAAAAATATGGCAGTGCGTTTTCAGATGATTTTGGGTCAGGAAACACATTGGGTTGGTTGGCCCCCTTATCGACCGCAGGACAACCAAACTCTGTCAACCAAACGGGTTTTGATTGCGGCACCCAGGCAGTGGGTGTTGATGTCTCAACACCATTTACGCGATTATAATGATAATTTTACCACCACGAACGGATATCTTTATAGCGAAAAACCCAAGGTTTATTTAACCCATCATCGATCAGTGTTCTGATGCGATTTTTACGATCATCTGAACTTTGATAATAATAGTCATAACCTTCACCTGAGGTGATTTGCGCTCTGAGCGCAACTTGGTCATTTTGGATTTGAAATCCGTCCAGATTTTCAGCCAGCAGATCTTGGTCACGCCAGTCAGACAGCGGCATGTAATTATCAATGCCGACCGCATAAATCGAAGGATGTGACCATAGTTCATCAAGATGAAAATAAACATCACCTGATCCATCCTGCGGATGATAACCAAAATATTCCGACCAATCCGCTGCATAGGTGAGTTGCGTCTGACTTCCAAGGAGACCTGAGATGTCCGATGCTAGATTGCATAAGGCAGTCACAAAAGGGAACGTGTTTTGATCATCTCGAACATGGGTGAGCGCCACCATTTCTGACCCAATGACAAAACCATCCAGAGAATAGCCAATATCCGCGGCAGCTTTGGCCAAGTGTGCATAATGCAAAAGCATGTGCCGATAGCTTTGATCTCCTCCAAGCCAATTGATCGATGTGCCGATGATTTGAAAATCTGAAATCTGGCTTTGACCGACCAATGCATTCATTTGCGTGCCTGCATTTGCTGTTTGATCAGCCGTTCCATCTTCACCAATGGCAGGATGACATGTGATGCGTCCTCGCCAAGGAAAAGCAGCTTGTTCTGCGTCTCCATAGGGCGATGCCAAGCCGTTGCCACTTGGAATATCCATTAAGATAAATGGATAAAGCGTGACTTTCAGACCCCGCGATTTAATTGCGACAATGGCATGCATGACAGATTGATCATCTGGCGTACCGCCAAAATTTAAAATGTCATCGTTACTTGAAACCAAATCAGCATTCTCGCGGGTGATCGACCCAACCGACCAAGCGCGCGATTCCGCTGAGCGGCTATTCACCTCAACTTTTGGCAAAAACTTACAATGATCTGCACGCAAATCTGTCCCGAACCAAGAAACAACAAGCCCAATAGATTTTAGATTTGGACAGAGATTTTGCAATTCATCAAGCGAAGCTTCCATGTCAGTCGTGGCAAAACTTACATGCCGGTTAAGAAGCGTCTGCTCACCGCTATTGGGGGTCTCGCTAATCTGTGATGTTGCCAGTCCGTGCTCGGTTGCGCCGGGAATAAGTGTAACGGCTTGAATTTTGCTCTCAAGTGAGGAAATGACCTTGGTGACTTCAAAATGAAGCACCGGTATCCGATTGCCGAACGCATCAATTGGAAATCGGTCGAACACCACATATGCAAGACCGCGATATGCGGGTGCATTATTTGCACCTTGTTTTGCCTCGATCAGGGGATCCGGTAATTGGCTGAAATCCCCTTTATAAACCCGGATATCATACTGGTTTACATCAAGTTCGCGTCCATCTGCCCAAATACGTTTAACTTGATTGATCTCACCTTCGCAGAGACCAAGTGCAAAATTGGCATAATAATTTCGGCTCTCAACAGAAGAACTATTTGTCGCTTTGCCGCCTTGGCGTTCTGTCGTGATCTCTTCTTCAAAGCGTGTTGCCCATATTAAACTCCCCGCAATACGCATGGTCCCATAAACGCGTGCAATGGGGCTTCCCTCGTCTGCTGATGCGATGCGCGCGCCTTCAAGACCAGGAGTTGAAATGGTTCGCCGGCCAAAAATTGCCTTATCAATTGCATTGCCGGCAATCGCGCCTACCGCACCGCCGATGACACTTCCAACTGGCCCCAAAAATCCGCCGAGAGCAGAGCCAGCCGTTTGCAATAAAATCGTCGCCATGGTTTCCTCCAATATTGAGAAGATTATGTTTCGGGAAATTGAAAAACGGCTTCGATGCGGCGACGCCACGAAGGTACCAGTGCTGATTGGTTTACCCCAATGCGCTCATAAGCATGAATGAATTGATCAGTTGCTGACAAAATGCCAGCATGCTTGATCGCAGCACCATCGCGCCATCTAAATAGGATTAAACAACCTGGCTGCAATTCCTCTAACGTAATTTGCGCGCCAAAATATGCGCGCGCGGCCATCAACATCCGCTCGTGATTTGTCGTCTCCGCCCAATCTTTGGCGTAAGGCTTTGGTTGTTGCGGCTCGACGCCGTATAGCTCCCGCCACAATCCTCTGATCAGTCCCAAACAATCGCAACCAATTTGTTTTTGATAGCCTTGATGTCGATAGGGCGTGCCAATCCATTCGCGCGCTAAGTTAACAACGCGATCGCTAATGTTGGTCAATTTTTCGTCCTGGCTTTAAAGGGTTCGTTAAATATCAATCCACGAGTGGGCTACCGTCGTGAACGGTTTCTTCATCTGCATATCCATAGGCAAAATCTCGCCCCGGCATATGCGGAAACCCCTGAAAATTAATAGAGTTTGAGAATTTGTCTTTGCAGGTTGAGAATGTTTTGGCGCATCCAGCTGTGATCGTAAATGTATCACCAAGCTGAGGTATGTTGGGCAACGGCGCAAAGAACATCAGCGTCACGTCATCATCGGACACTTCATGGTCATAAATCTCGACGGAAAGCCCCATGTTCTCTCCACTTGTCCAAGTTAGTAGACCAAATCTGAACCAAGACGCCTCAAACGCATCCAAACCAGACACGATTGAGAATTGCTCGTTGTCTGATGAAATCACCGTGCCTGTTGCTTGATAAGAGGTGTCATTGAGATCTATTCCGCAGGAACGATCACCCAAATCCGCGGTACATTTTGTGCAATAACCACGTCCCTGTGGCTGATTTAATCGATGTGCAACCGAACGCAATTCCGCACGGTACTGATGATCTGTAAAACTCACCTCACCAATTTCCTGCGTCTTCATTTTTATCGCGGTCTCCGGTGATTTCCAATTGACCAGAAAGATTTCCACCATTGCGCCATCATAACGCCCGCTGCAGAGATCGCTTTCTGTGACTGCTGTGCTTGCAAATGCGCCCTCTACCTCACTCTCATTAACATTGAGTCCGAGTTCCGACCGCACGGCACTGGGCAAAAAACCGCTATTGGGCAGAAAATCAGTTCCCTCAACGTTCAGACAATTATCGTGGTCGGTGAAACCAAGCACCACACCATCAAGTCGCGTCACACGCCAGGCATTGCATAAAGTCTTTGCTTGACTGTTTAACTGTGCGGCTAAATCGTCGTTAATGGACCTCATTCGTTGGTCTCCGGTTTGATTTCCACCAATGGTATGGATGGGATATGCCCCGCATGAAAGTTTGATAGATTGATATCTAAGCGTTCAAGATCAAAACGCACCGGCACATCAAATTCATACCCTGCCGTAATGATGGCGCCTGTTGCAGGTGGCTCAGAAAATGTAATTTTTCCGGTGGTACTATCTGCCTCAAAATCGGGATTGGATATTTCGACCCCATTGACAGCGACCCGGATTGTTCCGTCAACAGGTTTTTGTATATCTCGTTGAGATGATCCTCCTAAATCGGCGTAGGTTTTGATCAATTGAAATACGTTGGTCTGGCCATCGCCAATGTTTATTTGCTGGTCGAGGGCAGAGACAGATCGGCCGTATTCACATGACAAATGATCGATTGGGTCTTTAAATCGAAATCCATATAAACTTCCATTCCGTGCTTCAAAGAATGTAACCAGCTTATAGAGATCTTGCGCGCTTTTTATCCCTGAACCGGCGTCAAATCGCCGGCGAGCATCACGCCAACGTGCGTTTCGGCTTTCAAAACCATTGGACAGGAGCACAATATCATTCTGACGTTCCAGACCACCTGTTGTGCCAAAAGACAATGAAATGGGAAACGAGACCTCATGGAAACCGGAAGACAATTCCTACCTCCTGCTTTTGGTTGATGTGAAATGGAATGAGGCAATAAAACTACTTGCGTTAAAGTCCGCGCTGACCGCGCCCAACAGCCCGCGCCAACATGGCAGCTATTTGGGTTTCTGAACGTTTGAAATTTGTTATATCGGGTGTGTTCACATTAAAGGAAATATTGATGGGCGCAGTATGCGACGATGAAGCTGCGACACCCAGTGCACCATCAGAACCGCGCGCAAGTGGCAAAATAGCTTCTGATCCCGCCTCACCCATGAGCCCGATATTGGCACCACCACCCGTCATTGGAAATAATGTTGGTGTGGACACGACACCACCATTGGCAAAAGGTATGAGATTGGTCGGCAACGTGCTTGCATTGCTCAGTAAGGTCGAATTACTCAAGACTGAACTGAACATATTACTTAGTCCATTTTCGATCGGGGTGAGCGCTGAATTTAATGCCGCATTTGAGAGGGATAATGCCAGACTGTTTAAAACTTGCGATAGGCTTTTGCCATCAATTATCGAACTCTTCAGCGCGTTTGTCATAGCCGTGCCGAATTGTTCTGCTTGCTGTTCAAGGGAAGAGAGTTCACGCGATATCTCATCAAAATGACCTGAGATTGAAATCTCAACTGGAGAATTATCGGCAGCCATGTTTAAGGTCCTCTAATACAAATATTTATTCATTGGTGCGTTGATCGATCATCTGGAAATTTTTTCATTAACTCCGAAAACGATGCGCGTCTCATAGGCGCAGATTTCATCGTATTTTCGGAATTAAAATAAGCTATGGCAGCGATTAATTCTGGCATGGACAATGACCAAAATTCTTCTGGAGAAATTCGCAACCGGACAAGCGCAAATCCAAGTAATGTGTCCCACGGAAATTCATCCTCATCATCTGCGCACATTTTTGGATTATGTTGGTCTTGGCCAGTTACGATATCGCCTTTTTTGATTGCATAGAGCTCTTTTTCATCTGCTTTTGATCATTGTCCTTGTTGGGTGAAAATGTGATTTTTAAAAGGTCAGCTGCAATTTGCGCCAAACCGATTGCTCCACCTTCGATACTTAAAGATCGCACATCCTCGTCAGTGTAGAGATTGCCCCCACCGCGCAAACCAGCACCAATGATATGAACCAAGTCATCTGCGCCAAATTTGCCGTTTGAAAAATAAGCACCCAATTCAGATAGATTATTGACTTTGAATGCTTGTTCTAACTCCGCAAGCGCACCCAGAGTGAGACACAAAATTCTTGGGTTGCTGTCTATATTGATCAGAATTTCACCTCGTCGTCGATTTGGAGAAATCTTCTGGATGGGCTGCTCTGTTTTTTGAGAATTTGAGAATGTCTGGTCCATCACATAACCTCAAAATTTAACAACCCTGCAGATTCCATCGCAGCTTCGAACGAAATCTCACCATTGTGTTGCCCGGAATATTCCAGCGCCGTGATTTGAAACAGACCGGTTATTGTTCCAAAATCAGGAATTATGATTTCCCAGTTTTTGATGTCACAATTAAAGAAAGATGCGCGAACCAATTCATCACTTTCAGCATCTTTAAAAATGCCAGATCCAGATAAGCTTGCACGTTGAACCCCTGCTCCGGCTAAGAGTTCACGCCAACGGCCGCTGGATTCTGCATCCGTCACATCAACTGTTTCAGCATTAAATGCCAACCGTTTTGCACGTAGTCCTGCCAACGTTATGAACGTACCGTTTTCATCGACTTTAATTAAGAGATCTTTGCCCTTTTGAGCTGTCATCTAAATTACCTTTCAAATTTGCCTGATTTAAAACTCGATAGCGGCCCGGAATTTCAGGTTTAACGGTTGGATATTTTTGCCGTCCTGCACGCGCAAAACAGAGCTTTCCAATCGAAGATTAACAAGGAAACCAAAATTCAATTCCAATGGTTGCTCGTGTAAAAGCTCTATAATTTTTGAACCAATATTTTGCCGCCGCAGTGTGGATGATTGATCGTCCCAGACTTCGATATCAAATTGATGCTGTTCGCCATTATCGCTAGACGTTGACCAATCCTGAATTTGCCAATTGCCTATGATCACATATGGAAATTCTGTCTTGGAAGTTATCTGACTGAAAACTTTGTCGGTTCCCATCAGCACCAAAAGCGATGAATCGGACTGTAAGGTTTCAAAGATTGCTTTTTGTAAAACTGCAATTGTCTGTCCCATATCGATCACTCCTTCTTAAGTTTGATCCTTAAGGACGCCTCACTGTGATACTTCTTCACATTTACAAATGAGATATCGTTTCGTTTCATCCGGATCATAAAAATTGCGGATTTCAAAAACGCGGGTGCCACGCAAAAAACGATGATCGAGATCAATGTCATCTCGATAACGCAACGTGATCCGGTGACTTAAAGTCTGCATTTGATGACGAGCATATGCATGAGACAACGCGTTCACAGGTTCAATATGCGCGAAAATCTCAGCGATTGTTTGCCAAGCCTGGTCAACGCCACCTTGGCCATCTGATGTGGACGTACAGGATTATAATTCAATAGGTGTTCGCAACAGACCGGGGTCTAAAAATTGGAGCGCCATTATAATGACCTCCGCAACCAAGGGCCGATCAAGGTCATATAGCCAGGTGGCACCGAAGCCGGCTGCATATTGGCAGACACGACACCTCGGAACTCATACATATGCGCGATATGAATAAGTATCGCGCGCTTGATCATGTCCGGCACATCACTTGGTGATCCGAAACCGGCAGTAAAGGTAATCTCTATGCCGTTGATGGCGCGTTCAGGATCAGATTGTTGATGAGTATATAGTCTTGCCGGATATGCATTTCCATCGAGTATCATATCGCTAACTGATATGATGAATGCATCACCGTGTTCATCGAATTGTTCAATTTGATCAACAATTTGCACGGGCGACTTATGTAACTTTACAACGTGATCCGTTGGCCAGTCATCAAGGCACAATCGCCAAGTTTGCGTTATTAATGCCAGTTGGGTTTGAGCCTCAAGATACTCACGTGCTGTTGTAACCAACCCATTTAAGAGCTCATCTTCGCTTTCGTGATCAATTCGTAAATATGCTTTAACATCATCAAGCGTAACAGGCTCCAGGTCGGGTGATTGGGAAATAACAAGCGTCATCAAACACCTATTTGTTAAGGTTGGTTTGTCAGTGAATTAAAAAACCCCGCTTAAAAGATATTAAGCAGGGTCAGAACTTCGCGATAACGGTTCGACTTAAGACACGCCAAATTTGATCAGCTTCAAAGCCTCGTAATTTTGTACTCCACCACCAACACGCTTTGTGGTGTAAAACAAAACATATGGTTTGGCAGAATAAGGATCACGCAAAACACTGACGCCTTGGCGATCGACAACAAGGTAGCCTCGTTCAAAATCACCAAAGGCAATGGACATGGAATTTGATGAGATATCGGGCATATCTTCCGCTTCAATAACGGGGAAACCATGCAACATAGCTTGCTGCCCCGGTGCTGCCGGAGGTTGCCACATATAATTGCCATCTGCGTCTTTAAACTGCCGAATGGTACCTTGCGTTTGACGATTCATAACAAATTTTGCATTTTGTCGGTAACCAGATTTAAGTGCATAAATCGTGTCGATCAGACGATCTGAAGGATCATCGCCAAAGCCGCCGTCGGTTCCAGTTGCTATATAACCCAAATTCCCCCAGCTCCAGCTGTTATCATCAACTTGCGGCGCATTGAGGAACCCCAATGGTTTATTAACGCCATCGCCAGATACGAAAGCCGCGCCTTCTTGTTCGGCAAATGCTGCTTCAATCTCACTCATAATCCACGTGTCAATGTCAATGGCACTGTCTTCAAGCAGGGATGTTGTCGCGGCCGGCATTGCATAAAGTTCCATCGTCGGAAATTGCAGCTCAACCAATTGCGCATTCGTTGTTTGAGGACGCGCATCTGTTTCGCCGACCCAACCAACTGCCATTCCATTTTGCGAGAAAGGTTTTTTGAGTACCGAGCCTGTCACCTGTCGTACCGATGAAATGCTACGTATCGGAGACAGATCCGATAAACGCTGACCAATTTGTTGATCGAGCTCATCTGGAACCAGATAACCACCATCTGGATCACTCGACTGAGACATTGCTTTCTGCTCAATTTGACGCAAACCCAATTCGTCGCCCCGGCGAATATACCTATTAAATGCGGCCTTATGTTCATTGTCGGATAATTGTGACGATTTCTCACCCAAAGCCGGTCGTGACGCCTTAATCATCAATTGATCCATTTTACGCTTCTGGTCATCCATCGCGCGTGAAATGCGTTCCATTTTCTGTGTTGTTAAAGCATCTGCGTCCATGCGTTGCTCTACCTGAGTTAAACGCTCGTCATTGGTTTCCTTGTAGCTTTCAAAGGCCCGCATGAAATCCTCAAATGCATCAGCGACATCGTTACCGGTTGTCTTTTTTTCAACTGTTTTGGTTTCCATGTTTTGCGCGGGGACAACCTTTGTCTCCAGTTGGTTTTGTTCAGCCGCAGGTATGTAAGAGGCCATGGTCATAAAAGTTCCTTTCAAAATAAATTGCGAATGTCTGTCTCAGGAGTGGTGTTTAAAATCGTGTGGTTGCGTTGCGAATGATATCCGCTATCCGACGATCGAAATGAGGCGAACCAAAATGGTTTCCTTTGGCACTATCAATCCGCGCAGCAGGCAACATTGGAAAGGTTACGATTGATATTTCCCAAAGTTCGGCTTCTATGATATGCCGCGCACCAGTTTTGCTATCCTTGCGAGATCGCTTTGTCTTAAAACCAATGGACAAACCTTCAAGCGCTCCGGATAATATGAGTGCATGAATGTCCTTTGCCTTTGAATTATCAAGAGCGAGTTCACCCTCAACATAAAGCCCTTTCTTATCCTCCACGATCTTCAGCCATTGGCCAATAGGTTGGTCAGGATCGTGTTGAAACAAAAGTTTTATCTGAGGTTTTTCAGGCTCATTAAGGGTCTTGGTAAACGCACCTTTTTCGACGATATCATTGGATAAATCTGCGATTTCGAACAAGCTGGCATAGCCAGATATAAAGCCGTTTTCATTGTGATCTGATACTAAATTTTTGACGAGCATATTCACTCCCGCGAAACCTTTTGGGTTGGGATCATTGGGCAATCTAAATTTACTTTGATCAAATAGGGATGATTGGTTGCCGTTTATTCTTTATCGGCAATAGACTGATAACCAACAGCTTTTCGTTTTTCTGGATCTGTTAGAAATGTGGTATTTTCAATACGTGCCCAAAGCATGTCGCGCTCAGAGGAAAGACCTGGCATTTTGTCGATGTCAGGTACAAATCGAAAGTTACCCTCAAAGTAATATTTAAGGTATGCGCTCATGCTTGCCGCGATGCGTGTGACCAAAGGTAAGACGGTTAGACGCGAAAATGCACGGTTGGCTTCCTGATAATTCGCATAGGTGTTATCGCCCGGAATCCCCAGCAGCATAGGCGGCACACCCAGTGCCAATGCCAAGCAGCAATGGTTTTCCTGCCTTTTGGACACCAGAATAACCCTCTTCAAGTTCACTCTTTAAGCGATCAAACTGGTCTTGTGTCAGATTGCCACCATCCTTTGGTTGATAAACTAAAGCGCCGGACGGACGGGCGGAATTATCAAGCAATGCCTTATTCCATCCGCTTGCTGAATTGTGTAAATCTAGCGCCATTAGAGCCGCCTCTAAAGGAGCGAACCCCATATGATCATCTAATGGGTGGAATAGTTTAAGATGGAGAATTTGTGGTCTATTATCCGTCGTTATATCATACCGTTCCTTGTGATTTCCAACTTGATATTCGAAGGCTTCTGGCCATCCATCACGTCCGGAAATCACGCGGATGCGATCGGGTCTTAAAGCATGTAATTCAAGCGGTGTATCACCATCCGTTATCGTCTTCACAAAAGCATTGCCGGATAAAAGAAGATGTCCATAGAGTCCTTCTAAAAAGTCTGCAGAACCTGATTGATTATTAGGTGTCTGTATAAGCTTTAGCGCCGGGTGTTCCGCAAATTCATCGTTTCCTTCAAATAAGGTCCAAGGCACATTGGCCGCTGTCTCTGAAATCATCCGAATGGCTCTATGAGCGATTGGGTTACGCATAAACCCCTCACGAGACATCGATAAATAATTGCGGGATGACCAATTGGCTAAACCTGTTTGATGCAACGAGATATATCCTCCCATGGAACGTGATTTCTGCGATATTCCTACATCTTTTAATTGGCTTGTTATGTTCCCTCGTTTGATTTTGAATACGCCGCGCAGATTTTGTAACCAGCTCATTGAGTGATCCTTTGATTGTTCAGATTTTAAGATCGAAATAATTCAGTCGATTACATTGTTCGAATGGTCGGTGCGCCAGATCGATCGAGCATGAGAGCGGTTAATGCCCACACAAGCGCATCCAATCGATCGGGCGATATTGCGCTTGAATTAACAGCGTTTGAAAATCGACACATTTGGTCTTCGAGTTCGTTAAATGTGCCCAAATGGGCAACTCTGTTTTGCTCATATAAAGCAGCAATTGGCTCTGCGCGCAGCCATTTACCGCGACTTGCATGTACGATCTGAATTGGCAAATTCGCGTCACTCGTTTGCAGCACTGTGCGAACCATGTCGCCGCCCTGGTTTCCTTCTGCGACGACCATGTCAGCATCATAGCTGTGATATAATTGCACCGCGCGTGTTGCCCATTTGCTCGGACTAGCACCATCGATAGAACCATCTTCAAGCACTATTCCAACCCCACAATTGCTCAATCCAGCAACAACAATTCCGCAGCAGGAGTTTTTCGCTGTCGCTGAAACTGGCGGGTCGATCGCAACAACAACCCTTTCAAGCGAAGGTTTTTCCAGGATGCGGCATTTTTCAAGCAATTCGCGTTTCCAAAGTGCATCCTCGAGCTCAGCGATCACTTCGCCGTCGAGTTCTTGCCGGCCTAGTCTCGTGTCCGCATAACGCGCATTGACGTTGTGCAAAAAGCTATCGGCAAGATGTGCCTTATTGTCATCTGTGCGCATCTTGCTCATCACTGTGAGCGGATCTTCCATGATCCGTTTTAACAACTCAATTGGACGCGGCGTCGTGGTGATCAATTGTCGTGGCAACGCACCCAGGCGCAAACCGAACTGCAACATATCCCAGGTCTCTTGGGCATATTTCCATTTGCAAAGCTCATCACACCAAGCCAAATCAAATTGCGGTCCACGCAAACTTTCTGGATCTTCTGATGAAAAAATCTGCGCGATTGCCCCATTTGGCCAAATGAGGCGACGGCGAGAACTCTCATAAACTGGACGATTACGCGTTGCGATATTGAGAATACCACTTTGTCCATCTACCATCACCTCGCGTGCGTCATTCAGAGTTTCTGCCACTAATGCAATGCGGCCATAGGTCAGTTTTTGTCCAAGAACTTTGTCCATCAGATAACCAGAACTAGACGCATCATGGACCCATTCTGCGCCGGCGCGCGTTTTCCCCGCGCCTCGACCACCTAATATGAGCCAAGTAAACCAATTACCTATGGGAGGTAATTGTTCGCGGCGCGCTGATAATTGCCAGTCACAACTCAGCGCTTTCAGCTCTTTTAATGTGAGGGTTTTCAAAAATGCGCTGAAAACCGATTTTTTAACTTTGGTCCCGCTGGCTCGCTTCTTTAAGCAATTTTTCGACCTTCGCTTTGAGTTTTTCGAAGTCTTCTTCTGACAACTCGTCATCGGTATTTTTTTGGTCCTTTAAGAGCGCACGTGACAATTGATCGATCTTCTCAAGCGTTCGAACAATCAAAGAGATGGTGTTGATTGCGCTATCGCTGAGCTTGTCGTCAAACTCAGCAAGTGCCAGTTGAGACTGTAAAACCTTGCGCGCATGGCCAAGCTGCACAAGTGTTTCTGTATGATCACTTGTCATCAAATCTAATGTTTTTTAGAGTTTTTATATTGTCAGATTGGACGGCGCCGAAGCGATATTCCGAGCCAGACCAATTCAGAAATTCACATAACTAATTACAATTTATAGATGTTAATTGATGTATAACAAACAACCTTTACTAGGTCAAGGATTTTTTTCCTATTTATCTGAAATATATTCGTAGCCAGGCCAATAGACGATATGATCTTCATAGTCTTCGGCATTCATACCATCTTCAGGGATAGTCTTATTTTTTACCGAAACACCCGCCTGATGAACTGTTTCTGGGTCTAAGGAGACCAATGGATGCCACCAATATAAGTCTCTTCCCTCTGCAATTAATCTGTAAGCACAAGTGGGTGGCAACCACGGTAATTCGCGCGCTTCTTTCGGTGTTAATTGAACACAATCTGCAACCTTATCTTGGCGGTTTTCATAATCTTTGCAACGACACGTTTGATCATCGAGCAAGGTGCAGGCTACATTTGTGAACGCAATTTCACCTGTTTCCCAATCTTCCAATTTGTTCAAACAGCAGCGTCCGCAGCCATCACAAAGTGACTCCCACTCATCATTAGTCATCTCATCTAGCGACTTTAATTGCCAAAAAGGTTGATCCGTCATCTTAAGTCTCTTTATGTCGTTTCGTCTGTCTGAGCCAAATTACCAAGCAAATTCATCCCTGTTGTTGCACAAATGAGACGATTTGATAACGATTTTTGCTTGTCCTTTTGGCAAAAATACTGCAAAAAGCTCTGACGCTGACGTTATATAAGAATCAATATCAAGATGCGGTTTTTTGGGGAATAATTTAGGTCGCGATATAGGGGTATTTTCGCAGCCAACATGCTCCTTAAAGACCGTCTAACTTTGGACGATGCATGTCAGAGATGAATGAAAAACCAGGATTTTTGAGACGCTTGAAATATTTCTTTCTGCGTTTTGATAGTTGGATTGATTCAACAATCTGGCATTCGTTCCGAAATCTGGGTGAAACCTGGGAAAATCTGTCGATATTCTTTCACCGCTTCCGCGTCACTGGTTTCAAAAAAGCACTTGTCGAAATTGTAGATGAAGCCGCGAATGTCGGCACAGCTGGATTTGTGCTTTTGCTGGCTCTGGCCTTGCCATCATTTGAATTGACCGAAGGCAATTGGCGCGCACAGGATGAGTTCTCCGTCACTTTTTTAGATCGATATGGGAATGAGATTGGTAATCGCGGGAATATTCGCGAAGAATCTCTCCCCGTCGATCAACTACCCGAACATTTGATTCAGACCGTGCTCGCAACAGAAGACCGTCGTTTTTACTATCATTTTGGTATTGATTTTATTGGTCTGGCACGTGCCATGGCAGAAAATGCGCGAGCAAATTCTGTTGTTCAAGGTGGTTCAACTCTGACCCAGCAATTGGCGAAACTGATTTTCCTTACCAGCGAACGAACTCTGGAACGCAAGATCAAAGAAGCCTTCCTCGCATTGTGGCTCGAAGCAAACCTTTCTAAGAATGAAATTTTACAACTCTACCTCGACCGCGCTTATATGGGTGGCGGCACCTTTGGTGCATCTGCGGCCGCACAATTTTATTTCGGCAAAGACATTACAGATGTGACCTTGGCTGAATCTGCCATGCTTGCAGGTCTATTCAAAGCACCTGCGAAATATGCACCACATGTGAATTTACCCGCAGCGCGTGCTCGTGCCAACGAAGTGCTGACCAATCTCGTCCAAGGTAACATGATGACGGAGGGGCAAGTTGTTGGCGCACGCAGAAGCCCAGCGACCGTGGTTGACCGAGGTGATGTCGAAAGCCCAGACTTCTTCTTAGATTGGGCATTTGATGAGGTGAAGCGGCTATCTGTGAACTTTGATGAAACAGCGGTTGTTGTGCGCACGACCATTGATTTGGGTCTTCAAAGTGCCGCTGAATTGGCCGTCGAACAAGGCTTGCGTGAATTTGGTCGAAGATATCGTGTGGGCCAAGGTGCGGCAGTTGTGCTCGAACATGGCGGCGCGATCCGCGCTATGGTCGGTGGACAGGATTATGGGCGCAGTCAGTTTAATCGGGCGACGAGCGCGTTAAGACAACCGGGCTCGTCTTTTAAGCCATATGTTTATGCGCTTGCCATGGAAACAGGGTTCACCCCCCAATCAAGAATATCTGACGGACCGATCACATGGCGTGGTTGGTCACCCAGAAACTACGGGCGGAGTTATTCAGGCCGCATGGATCTCACGCGGGCATTGGTCAAATCCGTCAACACCATCCCAGTTCGTTTAGCACGCGATCATTTGGGCACTGATAAAATCGCAGAAAAAGCTCGCGCCATGGGCATTCAATCTACTGTTCGCGCGGAAAAAACCATGCCCTTGGGCACGTCCGAGGTCACCGTCCTTGACCAAGCTACAGGTTATGCGGTTTTCCCAGCAGGCGGCAAACATTCAAATCGCCACGGTATTGTTCAAGTCATGAACTACTCCGGCGATGTTCTATACGATCATGCCAAAGATGGTCCTGAACCCAAACAAGTTCTGACCGAAGAAGCTGCGGCTTACATGAATGAAATCATGGTGCAAATTCCAGAATGGGGGACCGGGCGCAGAGCCAAACTTGAAGGTATAAAAACCGCAGGTAAAACCGGCACAACACAGTCCTACCGCGATGGTTGGTTTGTTGGATATACGGGTAACTTCACAACTGCTGTTTGGTTTGGCAATGATGATTTTACCACAACAGCTCGCATGACTGGTGGTTCGTTACCGGCCATGACGTTCAAAAAGATTATGGAATATGCGCATCAAGGCATCGAACTTCGAGCCATTCCTGGCATTATAGATGCGCTTCCTGAAGAGACATTTGGCCCTCTTATTGCAGAAGCCGATGGCGGCATTAGCCAAGTATCGCTTCCATCACGTACGCGTCTTTTAAATCGTCAGGCCACGCAAGCGCTTCGAGAACTTGCGCGTGTTTTGGATACCCCACGTGATAATTTGGCCAAGTTGGATGCAAATCCAGATTTGAAAAAAGCCACCCAATAGATCACCGAAAGGCTGCAATCAGTGTTACGTATTCCGTTTTTGGTTGGCACCGCTTTGGTGATTATGTTTTTAGGTGGAATATACTCAGCTCAATGGGCGCTTGATGCCACACGTGGCTTTGGCGGATTACAGGTGAATAATTGGGTCGCTTATCCGCAAATCCAAACAAAAGATGCTGATCCTTACGCACGCGCGCATCGCGCAAATGATGGCAAGATTTTGCTCGGTCGCGCCGAAGGTCTTGTGTTCCGCGCCCAAGTTGACCAGAACGAAGAGCCTTTATTACGTGGCTGCGATTATACGCTTAAAGGTCGCGTTCCCCCTGCTCTATTTTGGACGCTCCGTACTGTGCATCCTGATAATGAGCCATTAAACATTGCACCAAGTCGACCCGGCACGATTAATGCCCAAAAAGTGTTACGCAACGAAGATGGTGATATCGAAATTAAGCTTTCCCAATATCCGCAATCGGGAAATTGGCTTGCAGTTGATCCAAATTCCGATTTTGAATTACAACTCACCTTGATTGATACACCAATCTCAAATGTATCCGGAATTCGCGCACTTGAAATGCCAATTATTGTAAAAGGAGATTGCATATAATGCTCAAATTTCTCCTTGCCATCGTAACAGGTGTCGTTGGCGCTGCTGTGTTGCACATACTACTTATTCTTATTTTGCCGTTTAACTCCAATGTCGATGCATGGAGTAAGGTTGAAAATTTAGGCGATCCATTTGAGTTCTTTTCATTAGCAAACGAACCAAATGACAGCGGGCTTTATAACGAAGATATATTTATTCAAACGGCTGTCTGCCACTATATACTAGACGAAGGACCGTTGCAGGTCGTGGCTGATACCGCAACAGAGATGTGGACCCTGGCCGCATTTGATACCGGGTCAAATGAGATATTCTCAATGAGCGCAAGATCAGCGATCAATGGCGAGGTGAATTTCATCGTAGGTACAAAAGGCCAGCTTTTAAATCTGCGCAGCGAAGAACCTGAACTGATTGCAGAGACGATTGCAATTGAGGTAACAGATTCTGAAGGATACGTAGCGCTAAGATCTATTGTGCCGAGTGTTAGCTCACTGGCGGAAGCACAGAGCTTTTTGTCAAACGCACTTTGCGCGCGACTATAATTTGGATTGGCTTTAATCAGCCGATCAGTTTCTTAGTCATTTAACGGTTATTAAGCACCGCTGCTATTGACCTTACGCGCTTGATTGGTTGTCTTAGCCGGTTTACGTGACTTTTTCTTTTTCGGAGCTTTTTCGTAACGAACACCTGTAAAGAATAAAATGTCAGCGGGTTTTGAAGATTTAAAGCCTGCTGGTCTCGTGACCGGTTCGTAGTCAAGTAATCGTATTATTTCTGCCATTCTCGTCTCCAATGGGTGACGGATGTACGCGAGTTAATTTTCATCCTTTTCAATATTATCATTAAGCAGGTTCATAGTTAATGAAACGCTAACACTTTCACTATAATCTGAGACAGTGGGGTCAATAATCAAGTTTGATACAAGATTTTTCAAACAAATTTGATCACATTTGGAAATTTTGGATCAATTCTTCGCCTTTTTGATGTTTTGCGGAGATTTTAAACCGAAATATGAGTTCGAGTATGAGAGTTTGAGTGGAATGTCTTACTGTTTTAGAGATTTAGAATCTGCTGGTGAAGATCAGCGCAAGTCTGCAATACTGTTAGCATTGGTTGCCAGTCTGGATGACCTTCGCAAACCTAACCCAGCAGAATCCCGTAAGTTTGGTGAACTTTTCATTCCCTTGTTCAAGGCTGCTCCGGTTGAAACCCAGCGCCGCGCATCATCCTCATTATCGAGATGCCCATTTGTTCCTGCAAATGTTTGCGAACTTATTTCTTTGCAGCCTCTTGAAATATCAGCACCTTTCTTATCGCACTCACCATCTCTAACAAATGCCATTCTTTGTTACATCATCGCAAAATCTGACACCGAGCATGCTCGCATTATTGCAAAACGCCAGGAACTCAATAAACGTGTGGTGCAAAGTTTGCTCGCATTAAACGAAGATAGCGTCAATCGTGCGCTGCAGCTTCGCGGCTATGTCGGCGATGCAGCTATTCACATGGATGAAGAATCTATCACACGGATAGACATCTCTCATAAAGTGGTCGGCGAAATTGACGGCTCGGCAGAAAATTACGGTAGAGTTGAGTTCTTTGACGACATTGACCTACAGGCACAGGACGAAAATCAGCAATGGACAGAAACCGAAGGCAACATGCGCCCAGGCGATGTGGAGTTCTTTGTTGATCTGGATTCTTATGCAAGCTCCGGTGAAGAGCATTGGATGGAAATTGAAGATAATTTACGCCCAGGTCACGTGGAATTCTTCGATGACAATTATGTTCAGCCCGCCAAAGATGAGTGGATGGAACTGGGGAATAACTTCAGCGCAGGCGGTATAGAAGCGTTTGAAAATATGGAGCTAGATGGCTCAACGACAGCAAAAGACGCGCTCGACGCCATTACAGATGATCAATTTGCTGCTGAAGAGTATTTGCGCCAAACACTGCGTGAACTTGCGCAAGGTGATTTGACGTCCGAGCAAGCAACGATCTTGACAAAACAATCAGAACAACTCACCGAAGATGGCGAGTTTATTGCCCCGGTTATAACATTGCCGATACATTCTGGTGAGATTGCACATCGCAAGCATACTGCCGTGATGGCAAAGCATGTGGCTAATAATCACGTTGAATACTTCACCACAGCTCTTGCGGATGCAATTGGCTCAAGTGTCGAACTTGCTGAGCGTATCATGGATGACATGTCTGGCTATCAGCTGGCGGTAACATTCAACGCAATCCTTGCCCCGCAAGAATTGTGCATGGATGCGCTGAATAAGTTCTTCCCACATGTTTCGATTATGGAAGGCACGAAAGAAGGTGCTGAATATTTGCTGGAAAACATGCAACACGGCGCATGTCTAAACCGATTAATCACTTGGTTGCGCGCAGATATCATTACACGCGAGCATCATATTGTTGATCTGGATCTCAGCGAAGCGAATGTTGATTATGCTCAGATCACAGCATCGGATCTGCCTTATGTCACTCCAATTGCAGACAATAATGATCAAATGCCAATATGGACAGAAGATCAGCAAATGGATGGTAAAGACACGAACTGGCTGCAAGCAATCGGCGATCAATAATTATCGCTATTTCATTCCCGTTTTCACATAGAACGGGAATGGCCTAAGCATCATCTTCGTATCTGATATCAAGATATTCTTCAGGCTGATCTGTTTCGATCTCAACAATCCAAATATCTTCATCAAACGTTTTTTCACGTTCAAGCTTCTGGTCGACATCTGCCTCTTGTGCATTTTGCATCCGGACTTCGAAAATATGAAACGTGCTTTTTTCTTCAAAGTAAGATTGAGGAGCTGGAGATAACAACATTTGTGTTCGGTCGCGCTTAACAACACGAATAAAGATTGCACCCGCCTCTGTTGCGCCCTTTTTCTCCACAGCTGCCATATGCCCGTCAGAAAATAGACGTCGTGTCAAACTAGCGACGAAAATCGCAGATGTAATTCGCATATATCAAACTTTAGATCTTATCACCGCTACAACGATGCCAATTGTCGTTCTTTTATAGGATTAATCCTAAAATGCCCCAATGGATTTGAGCTTATCAAGCACCTGCTGATTGGGCAATCCTGTGATGGGCAGACGATAATGCTTCTCAAATTGTGCAATTGCTTCACGGGTTTGCTTACCCGCCATGCCATCCACTTCGATGTGAGGATAAGCTGATTGTGACAATCCAATTTGAATACGACGCACCATATCTTTTGAGACAGATTGGTTGCTGACCTCGACACGCGCAACTTGTTGCGGTGTATTTGCCTTTATAAGCTTTGTCAGCAATTCGGGGGTGATTTTGCCATCAACCTCGAGCCCAGCGCGTTGTTGAAATTCCAATACGGCTTTTGACGTGTTTGGCCCTGTCAAACCATCAACAACATCTAAATACAATTTCTGCTTGGCGAGCTCTGTTTGTATATTACGCACTAAGTCATTGCCTTGGATGGTGTTTTCAACGCTAGACACTTCAGCGACTGGCTTAACCGTTTGAACGCGGACAGGTGTCTGCTGAATTGGTTGCGCGGGCACTGGGATGCTCGAAGTTTTCAGTTGATCACTGTGGCGAACTTTAAAGGTTTTCACGCCATCATCTGTGCGGACCACACGTGGCTCTTCATTCGGTTGCGTTGAACCTGACACGATAAATTGTGGTCCTCGCATATTTAAAATCGGTGCTGGATGTGCGCCTTTTTGATAAAACAGAGCATTGGATGCGATGAAACTGAAGATAATCACAAAAGCAGTGCTACCGCCGACGATCGACGGATGTTTTACGATCGTTTCTCCCACACTTGACATTAAAGACGCGAAAAATCCTGATTTTTTGATTTCTTTTTTCAAAGGTTTACGTCTAGGCGACATGTGTGCGACCCCCCTGATATACTGCTTGGCGATCATCTTGTTTGACCGTATTTAATTCGTCATCTGCGAGCGCATCATTAAATTGCTCAGCAACATCTATTGTTTCTAGTTGCGGAATTGTGATGGTCACTTGCGTGCCTTCACCTTCAACGCTTTGAATGTCAAAATGCCCGTCATGGAGTTCAACGAGGCCTTTGACCAAAGAAATACCCAACCCGGTCCCCTCATATTGACGGGCAAGCGTGGAATTTACCTGCATAAATGGTTGGCCAATCTGCGAAAGTTTATCTGCTGGGATCCCGATGCCAGTGTCGCTGACCTTTAAGATAAACTCTGATCCAACAATTTCAGCATCGACCGTGACAACGCCCTTTTCTTCGGTGAACTTGATGGAGTTTCCGACCAAATTGATCAAGATCTGCTGCATAGCGCGGCGATCTGCATTGACCTCTTGCAGTCCTTTTTGGGTCTGACAATTGAGCTCAATTTTCTTCTTGCCAGCTTGAATATCGAGCATTGATTTTGTGCGATCTAACAGATCTGCAAACTCAAACGGCTCACTATAGAGTGCGTATTGGCCATTTTGAATTTTGCTCATATCAAGCATTGTGTTGACGACATTCAGCAAGTGTTCACCTGAATCTCGAATAAGCGCGACATATTCTTTATGACGTTCATCTGGCAATGGTGCGATGACTTCATGAATAAGCACATCCGCAAATCCCATGATAGAATTCAAGGGCGTGCGCAGTTCATGGCTGACGCCTGCCAAAAAGCGAGTTTTGTTAATTTCTGCGTCGCGTTCTGCAGATTGATAATGCTCGATCAGCGCTTGCGTTTGGTGCAACTGGGTTGTGTCCCACGACTGAATATAGAATGTCTTCAGATTGTGATCTTGATCAAATCTACCAATCAGATTGGCCTGAATATGGGTAAATTGCTGCTCGGGTCCGGATTTATCAAAACCGGATTCAAACCGCAGATCGACAGAGACGCATTCAATGCCTTGTCTTAACTTATCAACCGCAGACATAAATGCAATTCGATCAGAAACATGGATCTGATTGATAAAACCCTTGCCCAAAAGATTGCTTGCGCGAGCTGATAGCATCTCGGGTGATTGTCCGTGTACACTGATCACATTGCCCAATGCGTCGTGACACGTGACCAATCCAGGCAATCCTTCAATTAATTTGTTTTGCGTAACATCTTTTGAAACGCTGACAGCGGGACTTTGGTTTTCAATAAAAGGCTCTTCTTCTTTATAAGTCAGAGCCCGGATCAATCCATAACCGACCAGCGTTAGGATGATTGTAGCGCCGAACACCTGCGAAGACCCAGTGCTTTGAACCACGGTAGAACCGATAATGGTCGCGCAAACTGCCAGGATAGATATTGCAAACGTGCTGGCTATTACGGGTGTACGTTGCCTGCGTAGTAAAAAAACTTCAATCGGGATGACAAAAAGCAATATTGCCGTTTGCATCGCCATCTGCGCAGATGCAGCGGTTAAAACCGTTAGACCGAGTGCTGAACCGATGACCGCCAATAAGCCAGCATTTTTTATACATCTTTGCTTGGCAAACACACCACAGCTGAGCATGAAGATACCGGACATCGATAAAGCCATAGCGATAGCAGTGGGGATAGTTAGCAATTGTGCGGCAAGGATAAACACCAAAACTGGTGACACCAAAGACCATTTGATCAACAAAGACATCGTTCGGAGTTCAGATGTATCTTGGCGATGCTCATCATTTCCCAGCCACAGCTTCGCTGTAACTTCTACTTTTGTAGATATAGCATCTAACAAACTTGAAAATATTTTTGGCGGAAAACTCAATACAAAATCCAAACACATGTAACGTCTTGGGCCCAGAATCCCATTGTCTTGTTAAGGAATGGATAAAACGAACAGTTTCAAATGCTATTTTTGGCCAAAAATTGCGCGATAAAGCCTGAAATTATCCAAGAAGTCATTTCATGGTTAACCAGAGGTATATTTATTAGCGAAATTCGTGATTTTCAGTGTGTTTGGATGCAAATCAAGGTCTTTTCGAGGACCAAATGGGCGCGAATCAATACTTAGATAAAATTTGAACTAAATTTGCTTCAAATACTGATTTTGATTTCAATCTAGAATTTGGACTTGTCTTTTAGAAAGGTCTGCAAGCGCGAATAACAGCGCAAATGACGACAAACAGGGACAGATATTATGTGGACGCTCATCAAAGGTGCATTTTGGTTTTCTTTAGTTCTGATTGCTTTACCGCTATTTAATCCGGAAAGTTCAGAGCGTTTGGCAGAGGGACCAAAGTTTGAAACTGCCGGCAGCATGTCAGCCGCTTGGGCTCTTTACGATGACGTGACATCTATTTGCGACCGTGAGCCGGAAGTTTGTGAAGTAGGCACGCATACAATTGGTGTGCTTGGTGCCCGTGCAAAAGAAGGTGCACGTATCGCCTATCAGTATTTAGATGATAAATTTGGCGGGGAAACGCCAGACGATCTCACTACTGCCTCAATTCCAGAGTAATGTAAGATGGTATTGCGAAACGCCATTCGCAGTCGTCTTATATAACTCACTGATTAAGTTCAGATTTAGCCCCCATATGCGACTTATTGGTCCATGGGGGTTTCTTTTATTTCCAAGCGCTATATATGAATAAAAAACGCATTGGAATTATGAACATGGCGACCTTGGACGATATTATTAGCGATTTTGAATTTATCGATGATTGGGAAGACCGTTATCGATATGTCATCGATTTAGGCAAAAAACTGCCTGAATTATCGGATGATGAAATGAACGCTGAGAACAAGGTTCAGGGCTGTGTCAGCCAGGTTTGGCTTATCTCAGAACCCGATATGAGCGATGCGAGCAACCCCATCATGCATTTTAGAGGCGCGTCTGATGCGCATATTGTGAGCGGGCTTGTCGCCATTATGTTAATTGCATTTTCAGGTGTTCCCGCAAAAGCGGTGGCAAATGTCAACGAGAACGACATTTTTGAAAAACTGGGATTAATTGAGCATCTCACACCTCAGCGTGCCAATGGGCTGCGTGCCATGGCTGCACGCATCAAACAACATGCGGCAGATGTCATCTCTTAATTGCCTATGTCCTGTTAAGTAAGCCAATCAGACGCTCGCATAATGAAATAAACCTATCCCAACACATATGATCCCTTTTATCTTCTATCTTGTGGCACGCATAGGAAATGGTCGTTCGGTCTAGATCAAAACCTTTCGCTATCTTGCGCATGGAGTGCCCCAGCACAACGTGACATAAATAAATCGCGACATGGCGAATAAATACTTCATCGCGGAGAGATAGTTTCTGCTCACTGGAAAATGAATTTTCGGGTCTTAAATGGAGGTCGCGATATAGTTGATCGACAACACCGCGAACAGTTTCATAGATGTCATGATCGGGCCGCTTAGCACTTTTACATTCAATCAGATGATCACTGTTTGCGGCCTTCTGTTCGAAAACGGTATTATCAAGACATAAATGAATGGTGCAATAAAATTGCGAAAAACCCACAGGCACAAATCACCATTTTGATATAGGAATATTTTCTTATATCAAAAACGGAAGAAATTTTCCACCATGAAATGTTCGATCGTGGCAATTTTTGATATTGCCACAATCAATCAATTGGACACGTCTATCTGACTAGGCGCGTTTTTGGCCAAGCCCCATCTGTTTTGCCAATTGTGACCGCGCTTTAGCATAGGCTGGCGCGACCATTGGATAGTCAGCTGGCAAACCCCATTTTTCTCGATATTCTTCGGGTGTGAGGTTATAATGTGTCATCAAATGACGTTTCAGAGATTTAAACTGCTTACCATCTTCAAGACAAATCAGATAATCTTGGTGAATGGACTGATCGATATCAATCGCAGGCTTATTCCGCCCACTTACTACTGCATTTCCGACTTCAGAAATATCCATCACAGCTTCATGTACTGTTTGAATAAGTTCAGTCAATTCTGACGCATTTACATTGTGATTACTGACATAAGCAGACACAATGTCCGATGTCATTTGGACACAAAAATTAGATTGTTGTAATTTTGAACTTTCAGGCATAACTTCCCCGCACCTAAATAGTTTTATCACGATACGCTGCATAAAAGAGTGATTTAGTTTAACTCTTGATCTGCAATACAACTATGAACATTCATTATTGAATGGTTCGCGCAACACGACCTCGCTGCAAAAGAATTCGTAGATCATACGGAACCGTAACACAAGTATTTGTTGGTTTTTTAACAAAAGTTGATAGATTTATGCTCAATTATTAAAGTTTTCCTACAATTAATAGTTTTTAAATCTAATCACCATCTGATTTTGACATCTCATCCATGACGGATATATCGCTCAGGCGATACCCAACCGCATAAGCTGCTTTCGCCAATAGATGCGATGCAATCGGTGCCGTCAATAAGAAAAACACAACACCAATCAGGGCACGTGTGATAGTCGCTAGATCATCGGAATAAATGGCCAAGGCAATCAACATCAAACCAGAACCAAGTGTCCCAGCTTTAGATGCGGCATGCATGCGCGAATAGACATCTGGCAAGCGGATCAGACCAACAGACGCAACAAGCGCGAAAAATGCACCCACAATGATCAAAAACGAAACGACATATGTTGCAAGATCTGCCATCTATGACCCCTGCTTTTCTGTATCAATTGTTGCGGATACGTTTTTGCCTAGCTCTGCGATCTGGTGATCAATCTCCGCGTCAGGGTCTTGCTCGTGACCATCTTCCATACCACCCTCATCCGCCTGACCGCGCACTAAAATAAAGCGGGCAAAAGCAACTGTGGCCAAGAATCCGACCAGACCTAACGCGATCGCAATATCAACATAAAGCGTATAGCCTGTTTTAACACCGATCACCGCAATATAACCGATTGCAGCACCCACGAGCATATCCAGACCTAAAATGCGATCCGGAAGAGTTGGGCCTTTCACGATACGAAAGATAGTCAATAAAAACGCAAGGCTTAACAGAACCAATGCGATATTGATGCTCATATCTAAAACGTCTTGTGCGCTCATGGTTGCGATGCCTCCATGATCTTCTTCTCAAAACCTTCAGCAATGTCGAGTCTTGCAGCCTCTGGATCAGATGCATCAATTGCATGAACATAGATGTATTTTTTATCGTCTGACACATCTACCGATAGCGTGCCTGGCGTTAAAGTAATCATATTTGCAAGGATTGTTATCTGCATATCGTTCTGCACTGTGAGCGGAAACGCAAATATCCCTGGCTTGATGTCCAATTTCGGCGACATGACCAAAACAGCAACCCGCCAAGCCGACATTACAAGTTCATATAAGAACAGCAAGATCAACGAGATGATACGACGCGAACGCGAGAAATAGCCAAATGTGCCAACTTCACCGCGAATGATCCAAAGCGCAAAGACCGATAGCAAAAAGCCAAACAGCAAATTGAGCGCTGAAAACGAACCGGTAAAGGTTGCCCAAGCAAGGGTCAGAAGTACGTTGAAGATAAATAACATTATTCGACGACCTCACTTCCAAATACGGATTCGATATAGGCAACAGGATTGACCAATTGCTCTGCAGATTCATACGCCAATTCAAACATAGATTGCGGGAAAAGACCAACGGCGACACCAATCGTGGTCAGGGCAATCAGCGGAACAAAATCTGAAACGCCTAGCACACCATTACCTTTTGCAGTTTGCGCCACATCTTCCGCATCATCTTCTGGTTTCCAATATGACAAAGCCCAAACACGACCAACTGCAATAGTTGTGAGGAAACCTGTCAGCAAGATCGAAAATGGCGCCCACCATGGTGCACCCTCAATTGAGGCTTTAACAAGCATCAATTTCGGCCAGAATCCGGAGAACGGCGGCAAGCCTGCAACAGCCAGGAACAGCATCAAAGTAATGGCCGCCAAAAACGTGTTCTTTTGGTAGATGCCGCGGATTTTTGTCATATCCTCTGCGCCACTGCATAATTTAGCCGCCATGCCCGCAGCAATATACAGCGCTGTCATAACGAGGATTGAGTGGATAGCATAAAAGACCGTGCCCCCAATTGCTGCTTCAGTTCCTATCGCCACGCCAATTAACATAACGCCAATGCCCGAAATAACGAGGAAACCAAGCAAGCGACGTACATTGGTTTGTGCCAGTGCTCCGATTGCACCTAATAACATGGTCAAGCATGCAACGATCGCCACCGCAAAAGACAATGCATCGATATTAACCGTGGGTTCGAGTGCTTCGCGTTGCAGCGAAAATAGCATCGTATAGACACGCAAAATCGCATAGACACCTACTTTTGTAAGCAAACCCGCAAACAATGCTGAAATGACAACACGCGGCGTGTGGTAAGACGCAGGCAACCAGAAATTAACCGGGAACGCGGCAGCTTTCATGATGAATGCTAAGACAAATAAGCCAGCAACTGTGTTAAGCGGCAATGTGCCATCACTTTGTGCAATCTTAAGCGCGATATCGGCCATATTGAGCGTGCCGAAAATACCGTAAAGATAGGCCGTTGCGATCAAGAACAAAGTCGTCGCAACCAGATTTAAAAACGCATATTTCGTCGCGCCATCAAGCTGGCCTTTTTCGGATCCCAGGATCAACAGACCAAAAGATGCAATCAGCAGCACTTCAAACCAGACATAAAGGTTGAAAATATCGCCCGTTAGAAAGGCACCACTCACGCCGGCCATCAACAAGAAGAAGAATGAGTAAAAACCATATCTTCTGCCAGAACTATTGACGTCCTTGATCCCATAAATCGTGCAGGCAACCGCAACAATTGCTGCAACAAATGCTAAAACGGCACCTAAAATATCAACCGTAAACGCGATGCCAAATGGCGGCAGCCAGCGCCCCATAACCATCGTCGTTGGGCCATTTATCACAATTTGAGATAACAGAGCACCAGTTATGAGCACCTGAACACCCATTGCCGGTATGGCAATCACATGATGCATTGCTGTGTTTTTGCGCACCATCAACAAGACGGTACCCACTACAATACACCAGGCAACTGGCATAACAATGAGCCAATCAAGCAACGGAACCGGTTCAAGGTTCATTGCAGGTGTCAGATCAATTTGAACTTCGCTACTACCGGCCATTTACTCTAATACCCCAAAGGTGGCGTTTGATCATCCACCGGTTCTGCAACGCGCATTTCGTCGGTATTATCCGAGCCGAGCTCTTGATAGGCGCGATAGCCTAGCACCAAGAGAAATGCAAAAAAGGAAAACGCAATCACAATCGCCGTCAGCACCAAAGCCTGCGGCAAGGGATTGGCAGCTTGCGCCGACAAAACACTTTCATCCACTCCGATAATCGGTGGTACCTCACGCGTGAGCCTGCCGTTCGTGAAAATCAATAAGTTCACAGCGTTACCCAAAATCGCAGCACCGATCAAAATTCGAATGATGTGTTTTGACAGCATCAAATAAATTGAGACTGCAAAGAGTGCGCCGACGACAACGGCCATCCAAGCTTCCATTATTCGCGCTCCCTTTCTTCTAGGGCCAGCGCAATGGAGGCGATAGCTCCCACAACGACCAGATAAACACCGATATCAAAAAACAGGATGGATGAGATTTTGATCTTTTCACCCAACACGTAAATGCTGCCCCAAAGGCCTGTCATAAATGGCACGCCAGCAAACACAGAAACCAACCCAGAAATAGATGAGATGAGCAGACCTGCAGCAGCGATCGACATGGGATGAAAATGCATCGCTCTGCGCACAGGTGCCACACCATTTGCAATGCCGTAGATCGCAAATGCGGACGCAGCAATTAGCCCACCAATAAATCCACCGCCTGGCTCATTATGGCCGCGCAATAGCACGAAGATTGAAAACAAAATCATCAAACTTGCAAGATAAGGTACGGCGGTTCTGAAAATTAGCGTTCTCATTTTGAAGCCTCCGCATTAGCAACAAGATCGTCTTTGACCGGTGCATCTGGATCATTATCGGCAACAATTGTGCGATGCGGACGAATGCGTACCAAAGCCAGAACAGCAAGACCTGCCACCATAACAACAGCAATTTCACCCCACGTATCAGTTCCGCGGAAATCAACCAAAATAACATTTACAACATTGGTGCCATTGGCAATGATTTTGGAATATGCTGAGAAGAATTCCGACAGATATGGATCAAATTTCCCTTGAGTGACGCGCATGAGGTAGAGCATGAAACCAATGCCACAAGCGAGCGAGACAATCCCGTCGATAATGACTTGCGTCCATGACCGATGGTCAGCTGCTGTCAGTTTCAGCCTCGTCATAACCAATGCTAAAATAACCACAGATAGTGTTTCCACCATAAATTGGGTAAAGGATAGATCTGGCGCACCAAACAGCATGAATAAAACAGCAACTGCAAAACCTTGAATACCCAATGATACTATAGCGGTTAAGCGATCTTGCGCATAAATAACGGCTAATAATCCAAGGATCAAAATAGCCATGATTGCAGCTTCATAGAACCGGACTTCGCCCGTAAAATCAGGCATATCCGGGAATTCGTCGTAAACCCACATCGGCAAGAATAGCGCAATTGCAATGATGGCAAAAGTTATTGTCATATAGACTTCTAAGCGGCCTGTTTGAATGCGGCTGGTAATTGCAAAAGACAACCGAACGATGCCGGAAATAAACTGATCGAAACCTTTGTCAGGACCCCAACCACCAAAGAACCAATTATAGAAATTATCAATCGCTCTGCGAAGGCGATCAACATTTCTGTAAGCTAGCACACCAAAGGCAACGGTGATTGCTGATAATAACAATGGTAAACTTGGATGGAACAGGGCCGCTAATGACAAATCAATCTCAACAATCGCACCCCAAACGGCTGTGCTCATCGGATTAGAAATGTAGAAATGCGCAAGGCTTGAGAATACACCAGCCAAGACGGCAATCACGCCCAACACAACTGGTCCGAGCCACAAGAGTGCCGGTCCTTCATGCGCATGTTTTGGCGTCTCAACTTTCTCGCCAAGAAATGGCTTAAGCGCGACAGCAAATCCGATCACAAACATGAGGCCATTACCGATGATGGCAACAATCGTAAATGCGATTGACCATAAATCCGCGCCGATTAAAGCGTAATAAATCTCTTCTTTCGCCAAGAAACCAAAGAGCGGTGGAAGACCAGCCATGGATATGGCCGCCACAACTGCCGCGCCAAATGTAATTGGCATAGCCTGTCGTAATCCGCCCAGCTTGGTAATGTCTCTTGTCCCTGCTTCATGATCGATAATGCCTGCGACCATAAACAAAGCACCTTTAAACAGGGAGTGCGCGACCAGATAAAGAACTGCCGCCGCAATTGCTTTTTCCGTGCCAAAGCCGATCAGCATAACAAGCAAGCCAAGTGATGATACCGTTGTGTATGCCAACATGAGCTTTAGATCAGTCTGACGTACTGCGAGCAATGTTCCGATGATCAGCGTCGCACCGCCAAATACCGGTAAAATGGTCAACCATTCCGGGGTGCCACCCAAAAGCGGGTTTAACCGCATGAGCAGATAAACACCAGCTTTCACCATGGTTGCTGAGTGCAGATATGCAGATACCGGCGTTGGTGCCTCCATTGCATTTGGTAGCCAGAAATGGAACGGGAATTGCGCTGACTTTGTGAATGCGCCACCCAGAACCAAAAGCAATATAGCCAAATAGAACGGGCTTTGAGTGAGATACTCGTTGTAGATCGCAATGCTGTCTGGTGAGCTGAGTAAGAACGAGAAACTATTCGATCCGGTTGTCAACCAAAGCATGATTAAGCCAGCCATAAGCGCCAAGCCACCACCACCCGTAACGACAAGGGCTTGGATTGCGGATCTGCGAGATGCAGCGCTTTTGTGATTAAACCCGATCAACAAGAAGGACGTGATCGATGTTAATTCCCAATAGATGAAGAAGGTGAAGAAGCTATCAGCTAAGACAACGCCAAACATCGCTCCCATGAACAAAAATAGGAATGAGAAAAATCGACCAAGTTGCGGATGCCCACCCAGATATCCACCAGCATACAAAATAATGAAGGTTCCAATGCCTGAGATCAGCAAGGCGAACGTTGCTGACAATCCATCAATGAACCAGGAAAAGCTGACAAAAAACTCAGGAACCCATAAATAGCCACCAGTGATGGGGACGTGTTCTGGTGACGAGCCAATCAACGCGACTTGCGGCAAAAAACCAGCGATGTGCAAAAAGATGAATGCAGGTGCAAGAGCTAACACCCAAGCCGCTTTTGGGCCCATCAATTGTGTGAGTTTCGGTGCAATAAGCGCTGCCAAAAACGGCAACAACATTGCAAACATCATCATGCCATTGGCATCACCAAACATTAAAACTCCACCTCCGAGCAAAAGCCCTAAATATATTAATTTCACAATTAGGGCGCAGCTGTCAAAAGTACAAGGGTAGAATTACCGATTTTCGGCACAAAATCGCCTCTCAGCATTGCGAGAGATCGAACTGCTACTTATTTATATACGTAAGTAAATTGAGGAGTTAAAAATGTCGGATAAAATTGTTGATAAACTGGTTTTAAGCGATGCTGAATGGCGCGAGCGTCTCACACCTGAACAGTACAAGATTGCAAGAAAGCATGGAACTGAACGTGCATTTACCTCTCCTTTGAACAACAACAAGGAAAAAGGCGTTTATCGTTGCGTGGGTTGCCAGACCAAGTTGTTTTCATCTGACACGAAGTTTGATTCCGGCACAGGCTGGCCGAGTTACTTTGCACCCATTAGCGCCGAAGTCGTGTCTGAACATACCGATCGCTCGTTTTTTATGACGCGAACCGAGGTCAGATGCGCAACATGCGACAGCCATTTGGGTCACGTATTTTCTGATGGCCCTCAACCAACGGGCTTGCGCTATTGCATGAACGGTGCAGTGCTTGATTTCGAAGCTGAAGACGAATAACGATTAGTCACCACAATGGCAGTTCACCGACTGCCATTTCCCACCCAATCATATGACCCACCATCGGAGTGCCGCCTTGAGCGTTTTTTCTAACCTTCCCAAAGCCCCTATTGCAGATATTAAGCCGCAAGACGATACCCGTCACGGCATTATGCGAACCGATGATTATGCATGGCTTCGCGCTGACAATTGGCAAGAAGTTTTTCAAGACCCAAGCGTGCTTGACCAGGATATTCGCGATTATTTGGAAGCTGAAAATGAGTTTCAAGATGCTGCATTGAAAGACACTGAAGAGCTGCAAAAAGCGCTTTTTGGAGAGATGAAAGGCCGTATAAAAGAAGATGATGCGTCCATACCGGTCAAAGATGGTCCATATGCCTATGGCGTTGAATTCGTTACAGGAGGAGAGCAACCACATTATTTCCGAATTCCTCGTGATGCAGACAAAGACAGCGCGGATAAAGAAATACTCCTAAACGGAGACGAGGAAGCTGAAGGTAAAGAATATTTTCGACTCGGCGGCATTTCCGCATCACCCGATCACTCGCTTGGTCTTTGGGGATATGATGATAAAGGATCTGAGTTCTTTTCATTGCGTGTGCGCGATCTAAACACCAAAGAGGATCTTACTGATACACTTGAAAACACTGGTGGTTCAGGCGCTTGGGATGCAGCTGGCACTGGCTTTTTCTACACAGCACTCAACGAAAACCATCGCCCGTCCAAGATCTATTACCATAAGCTTGGAACTGATCAATCTGATGATGTCCTGATCCATGAAGAAGAAGATGCTGGCTATTTTATGGGTGTGGGGCAAAGCGCGCTAAATGATGTGATCTATATCAATATTCACGACCATGAAACATCAGAAATTTGGCTGATCCCAGCTGACAGTCCGCTAACAAAGCCCAAACTTGTTGCCAAACGAGAAACAGGGATTGAATATGATCTTACCGAAGGTGGAGATGAGTTTTTCATCCTCACAAATGATGGTGGCGCAAAGGACTTCAAAATCATGCGGGCGCCATTTGCCACGCCTGAGAAAGAGCATTGGACCGAAATTGTCGCGCACAAACCTGGCAATCTGATCATCAGCCATGGCGCCTATAAGAACCATCTTGTTTGGATGGAACGCGAGGAGGGCTTGCCGAAAATTAACATCCTGGATCGCACCAGTGGTGATATCCATTCCATTGAATTTGATGAGGAAGCATTTTCGCTCGGATTTTCTGGTGCTGCAGAATATGACACAGACGTTGTTCGGTTTTCATATTCGTCTATGACAACACCGTCTCAACTTTATGATTATAACCTTTCCACGCGCGAACGGGATTTGCTTAAAACTCAGGATGTGCCTTCCGGACACGATATTAGCGATTACGTAACTCGTCGTGTGATGGCACCATCACATGATGGCACATTGGTTCCCGTGAGCTTGCTTTATCATAAAGACACAAAGCTAAATGGCTCCGCCCCTGCACTTTTGTACGGATATGGCTCCTACGGCATGTCGATCCCCGCATCATTTAACACGAATTGTCTGTCTTTGGTTGATCGCGGGTTTGTCTACGCAATTGCCCATATTCGCGGCGGAAAGGATAAAGGCTTTGCCTGGTACGAAAGTGGCAAAAGAGAGTTCAAGAAAAACACTTTTGAAGATTTCGTTGCTGCCGCGCGACATCTTGTTGCCGATAAATTTACCTCTCATGACCGTATTATCGCACAAGGCGGTTCGGCTGGTGGAATGCTCATGGGTGCATGCGTGAACATGGCACCAGATGCATTTGGTGGTGTCATTGCAGCTGTTCCTTTTGTGGATGTTCTTAACACCATGCTGGATGACACATTGCCATTAACGCCGCCAGAATGGCCTGAATGGGGTAATCCGATAGAAAGCAAGGAGGCTTACGAATATATTGCCTCTTATTCACCCTATGACAATGTAGAGGCAAAAACATATCCGCCGATTTTAGCACTTGCGGGCCTTACTGATCCACGCGTAACATATTGGGAACCTGCGAAATGGGTGGCCAAGCTGCGAGCCCATCAGCAGGGTGACGCACCGATATTGCTAAAGACGAATATGGGTGCTGGCCACGGCGGTGCGGCCGGTCGGTTCCAGCGTTTGGAAGAAATAGCAGTTGAATATGCATTTGCACTCACAACAGTCGGAATCCAAAAATAAGACAAATGATGGTCAAATTGCCTGTATTTTCAGGTTATTTGGCCGTTTTTGGTTAAATTTTACAGATCCTCTTTAAATTTGCTTAAACATACGCGCTAGCAAAGTTTTCATTCCTTCAAAGTATTCTTTCCAAGATTCAATGATACCTCAGGGGGCCGGGGTAACACGTGTCATCAAGCTGCATGGTCGCAGTAATGGAAATTGCTTGGAGCACCCGATGAATAAAACTGGTTTTCTGCCAACGGCAGCGCGGAAGTTAAAAAGTTTAAAGAATTGTGAAAAAGGTAACTTTGCCCTACTGACAGCGGTGCTTTCACCTGTTGTTTTGGTCGCTGGCAGTTTGTCCCTTGATGTCGCCAACATGGCGGCTCTGAAGGGTAGTCTTCAGGCTGCATCCGATTCTGTGTCCCTCACAGTTGCCACCCGCATTGCCAACGGTGCTTTGTCAGTGGATGATGCAGAAACATTTGGAAACAACCTACTTAAAGCTCAGATGTCCAACGTGGAAGATCGGTTTATTAACATGGTTGTTACGCCGAGCGTAAATGTGGTGGAAAATAGTAACGGTTCAAGCCAGACCAGCTGGGATGTGCAAATCGGTGGCAGTGCTAGCCAAGATACAACGCCGCTGGCCACGTTTTTTGGGAAATCCCAAATGACAGTGAGTGCATATTCAACTGCAACAACAGCAACCGAAGAAGAAATCGGCGCGTTCTCAATGGCAGTTGTTGTGGATGTCTCTGGATCAATGGGCAGTAATATCGGTGGCTCAACTTCGGACGTTGAATCAGCGCTTAGCGTTTCAAGTAGCCAAGCTGGCGTCATTGTCAGTTATATCGGCACGGTTATGAACACGTATGGTCTCACAGAAGACGATATTACTTACATTCTGCAAAATTATACAACATCAGACTGCAATAACTTTTACTACGGCAATGGCGATAAAAACGCATTTTTGCAAGCCATTAATAAGCCGACATCTGACAGCTATTATCAGGCCTATTTATACTGCGCATATCCAACTTATGCAGCAACTTATTATGGAACGACAGCAACCGCGCTCATTGCGAATTTGTCAACCGTTGTTGAGAGCAGTCCAACAAGTAAAATTGAAGCGTTGAAATCAGCTGCAGCAAGCTTATTTGCACAGTTTGATGAGGCAGACCCATCACAACAATATGTCAGAACAGGCATCATCTCCTATTCTAGTAGCATTCAAGGCTATCGGGATATGGAATGGGGTACGTCTTCCGCGACAAGCTTTGCAACGACATTTACAGCAAACGGCGGCACAGCATCCACGGATGCGGTCAAATGGGGTTATGATCAACTTAAGACATCAAACTCTACTGAAGCCACGGAACATATGAATAAAAATGGTCAGAGCCCTGAACGCTTTATACTTTTCATGACGGACGGGAATAATAACTATTCAAGCGATGATACATCCACCAAATCATATTGTGATCAGGCCAAAGCTGACGGGATCATAATTTACTCAGTGGCATTTGCAGCTCCTGCAGGTGGACAGGCATTATTGGAATATTGCGCATCCTCGCCGACTTCGGACTATTATTTCGAGCCGGAAACAGCATCTGAACTTATTGCTGCCTTTACAAATATCGGTGCTGAAACTTCGAAAGCTGCAACAAGGTTGATCAACTAAGCAGTGTTCCGTGATAGGAAATTAACCCGAATTTTACCTATCCACTTGAGATAATTTTAAGCATCCTTACTAGGCATTTTTTTATCAATGCCTAGTAAACTTACTCACAGATCTAAAAATCTTTGCCGGTCGCTTGGCAATATTTAGGCGCCTTCGGGCTTGTGGGGTAATATGAGAAATATAATTACAAATAGTCTTTCGAGACTTCGCGGATTTTCAGCACTTCGGGATTGCAAACGCGGAAATTTTGCCATGATGGCAGCACTTTTGACACCGGTCATACTGCTTGGAGCGAGTGCGTCTCTTGATATCGTCAATCTTGCAGCGTTAAAGGGTCGAATGCAGGCCGCATCAGATTCAGTCTCTTTGTCGGTCGCGACGCGCATTAATAAGGGAACGCTCGATATTGACGATGCGGAAGACTTTGCCAAAAAGCTTCTACTCGCGCAGATGGAAAGCGATTCAGATCGTTTTACGAATTTAAAAATTGTACCCCAAGTCAGTATAACTAAGACTGTCGATAACGGCGTGACTACTTACGATGTAAGCATCGGAGGCACGGCGACACAAGATACAACACCACTTGCTTCCATCTTTGGAAAAGATGAGATGAGTGTCGCTATTTTGTCAGGCGCAACCGCCGGGACAGAAGAGATACAAGGTGCTTTATCATTGGGTCTGGTGGTCGACGTGTCTGGCTCAATGGGCTGGAACTTACCAAATTCTCAGGCAACAATTGGTGATATTCGAACATCACTTGGTATTTCCTATAATCAAGCAAAGAAAGTCGCAAATAACATTACCAAGGTGATGAGCCAAAATGGTTTGCAATCGTGGCAGGTCAAGTGGATTGCTGAAAACTATTCTTGGCATGATTGTCAGGGAATGTCGACAAATGCGACTGCCAAAGCATATTTCTTGAATAGCTTAAATCTTGGCAATATGAACAATGGTCAAGCGAAACAGATTTGCCGTCGTGCATCTTTGGGTTCTAAGTTCTCTGACCAAGAAACTTTGGCATCAAACATCAGAACGGTCATTTCCTATTATAAACCGACCCGGAAAATTGAAGCTCTGCAAGACGCTGCAGCAGCTTTGTTTGCTCAGTTAAATACGGCAGACCCGTCTTCAACATATGTGCGTACGGGTTTAAGCGCTTACTCAAGTTATATCCGCGGCACAACAAATATGGAATGGGGCACCGCTTCCGCAGCAAGTTACATCCAAACCATGTACGCATCTGGCGGAACAGCATCAACCAAATCAGTTAAATGGGCGTATGATCAGCTTAAAAATTCCAACACAGCGGAAGACAATGCGCATGCCGCAAAAAATGGCCAAAATCCTGATAAGTTCATGTTGTTTATGACTGACGGCTCCAACAACCGTTCAAGTGACGATACAGCAACCAAAGCCATATGTGACACGGCTAAAAATGAAGGCATTCGTATCTTTGCTGTTGCTTTCGCAGCACCAACCCGCGGTCAACAATTGCTTCAATACTGCGCATCATCAAGCGAAGATTATTACGAGCCTGAAACTGCAAGTGAGCTCATCGCAGCCTTTGAACGCATTGGCAAATCAACAGCCAATACTTTGACAAGATTGACAAATTAATCTCTTGTAAAGTCCATTAAAAAGCCCCGGCTTGAACTTAATCAAGCCGGGGCTTTCTTTAATCTTAAAATGAACTTAGCTTGCAGCTTCGTACATTTCCAAAACATAATCCCAGTTGATCATGTTATCGACAAATGCTTCGAGGTATTTCGGACGGGCATTGCGATAATCAATGTAATAAGAATGCTCCCAAACATCACACCCAAGAATTGGTGATGCACCATGTACAAGCGGGTTTTCACCATTTGGTGTTTTCATCACTTCCAACTTGCCGTCTTTAACTGCAAGCCAAGCCCAGCCTGAGCCAAATTGTGTCATGCCGGCATTGATGAAGTCTGCGCGGAATTTGTCATAGCCACCTAAATCGCTATCGATTGCTGATTGCAACGCACCTGGAAGCGATGTGCCACCACCATCTTTTTTCATCCATTTCCAGAAATGGATATGATTATAGTGCTGACCAGCATTGTTGAACAAACCTGCATTTGTGCCATATGATTTTTTGACGATCTCTTCGAGAGATAGATCTGCCATGCCAGCGGCTTCGGCCAATTCATTGCCTTTTGTCACATAAGCATTGTGGTGCTTGTCGTGGTGAAATTCGAGCGTCTCGCGTGACATATAAGGTGCAAGCGCGTCGTAGTCATAAGGTAGATCGGGCAGTTCAAAGGCCATGTTTATCTCCAGTATTTAAACCTAATAATTGTTATTGTGTCCCTTAAATAATGAGTAGTTCCTTTCGGGACAAGAACAATCGTCATTATTTATAATTTTATCCAAAGTGCGCGCGTGCGGGCATTTATCCCGCTTTCGCCCACTCCATGTATAATTTACGTGCTTTGGTCGCGATCGGACCAATCTGTAGGTCTTTATCCTCAATTCCAATGATCGGCAGTACTTTGGAATGATTGCCGGTTGAGAAAATCTCATCTGCATCCATGAAATCACTGACTTTCAGACTTTTTTCAACCACTTCGTGGCCAGCTTCTCTCAGCAAAGTCATGATCCGCATTCGCGTAATGCCTGCAAGGAACGTGCCGTTCGGCACAGGTGTGTAGACAATGCCATCTTTGACCATGAATACGTTGGAGGATGCGGTTTCAGCAACATTACCCAACATGTCTAAGACCAAAGCATTGCCGAAGCCACGGGATCGCGCTTCAAGCAAGGCTCGGCCATTATTGGGATATAAACACCCTGCCTTGGCATTTGTTGGTGCATTCTCAATGCTCGGACGTCGAAACGGTGAAACGCTCACCGTAAACCCTTGTAGAGGCAGCATCGCTGTCTCAAACAGCGTTAAACAAAACCGCGTTGAAGCTGGATCCGCTGGTACCAATGAATAACCGCCATGCTCAGCCCAATACATCGGTTTAATATAAACCGCTGTTTTCCCATCAAAACGTTTGATGCCTTCAAGCGCTAATTCTTCAATCTCTTTCGCTGTTTTTGTTGGCTGCAATCCCAGTGTTAATGCAGATGCGTTGACCCGCTCGCAATGCAGATCAAGATCGGGTGCTAAACCTTCAAACCATCGCGCACCATCAAACACGGTGGAACCGAGCCAGGAGGCGTGAGATGTCGTTCCCATAATGGGTACATTGCCTTCAATCCACTCGCCATCAAGATAATTCCACGTCAGTGTTGGCGCAGATGTATCAACTTTTTGATCTGACATTGATTAAAAACCCTTCTTCAAACTACCAAGAATACCGCGCACCAAGGCTCGACCGAGTGAAGATGCAACAGAACGCGCCGCGGACTTCATCGCAGCTTCTGCAACAGTTTGACGGCGACGGCGGGTTGACTTGCGTTTGGTTGTTTTTCGGCGGGATGACCGTTTGCGGCCACGGCTATCGTAATCATCATCGTCGTCGTCGTCATCGTCAAAGCCAGGCAAAGTCCAGCGACGACTTTCCTTCATTTCTTCCTCTTCTTCACGAGCTTCGCGTTCGCGCTCTTCTTCCTCGCGTTCAGCTGCACGTTCCGCACGCTCGCGCAAAATTTCAAAGGCAGATTCACGATCGATTTCACGATCATATTGTGCAGCAACTGGGCTGACGCGAATGACCTCTTTGCGTTCACTGTCGTTGAGTGGTCCAAGTCGAGAGGATGGTGGACGAATAAGTGTACGTTCCACAATGGATGGCACACCTTTGGATTCAAGCGTAGACACCAATGCTTCCCCTACCCCGAGCTGAGTTATCGTTTCAAAACAGTCAAAGTCAGGATTTGGGCGGAAAGTTTCTGCAGCAACTTTCACCGCCTTTTGTTCACGCGGTGTATATGCGCGCAAAGCATGCTGAATTCTGTTACCCAGTTGAGAAAGTACCGTATCTGGCACATCAAGCGGGTTTTGCGTCACGAAGTACACGCCGACACCTTTGGAGCGGATCAAGCGGACGACTTGTTCCACACGGTCGATGAGAATCTTAGGCGCTTCATCAAAGAGCAAATGTGCTTCATCAAAGAAGAACACCAAACGCGGTTTATCCGGATCACCAATTTCCGGCAATTGCTCAAACAGCTCTGACAATAACCACAACAAGAATGTTGCATAAAGGCGCGGGTTCATCATCAATTTATCGGCAGCAAGTATGCTCACTGCACCGCGCCCATCATTGGTGGTGCGCATAATATCACTGATCTCAAGCGCAGGCTCGCCAAAGAAATCATCCGCTCCTTGCTGCTCAAGGACCAACAGATCACGCTGGATCGCACCGATAGAGGATTTTGAGATATTGCCATAAAGGCCGGAGAGTTCTTTGGCGTTATCACCCATATATTTCAGCATGGCGAGCAGATCTTTTAGATCCACCAGAGGTAGGCCGTGTTCATCAGCAATTTTGAAAGCGATATTAATCACACCTTCTTGCGCATCTGTTGCATCCATCAAACGGGATAAAAGCAGCGGTCCCATTTCGGTAATCGTTGTCCGAACGCGGTGACCTTTTTCACCAAACAAATCCCAAAAAATAACCGGGAACTCCTGAAACTCGTAAGGATCGAGACCGATTGTATTGGCACGTTTTTCCAGGAAATCTTTATATTCGCCTTGAATACCAAGACCCGACAAATCGCCTTTCACATCCGCACAAAAAACAGGTACGCCGGCATTGGAAAAACTCTCGGCCAAAATTTGCAGCGTCACCGTTTTACCAGTACCAGTCGCTCCGGTAATCAGCCCGTGCCGATTTGCATATTTAAGCTTGAGATATTCACCCTTATTTGGGCTATCATCCGGGTGACGGCTGGTGCCGATATAAATGTGATCGTCGATAATCATGCCTTACTCGTCCCTTAGAGTTACTTCCCCCGCCACCGGTGATTCCTCACAGTGCGGCACTATTGGCGCGAACTATAGGCGAGGCATTGGCGCGCCGCAATCACAAACCTTTCCAAATCATTGACAATTTTGGCGCAATTGCAGGCGCAAAATCGAGCTGATTTTAAACATTTTGCTCTATTTTGACGGGTTACGAGGTGTATTAGGGACAGTGGGTAGAAATTTTGGCAAATCCAAAATTCAATAGGCGTCATTTTTTGGCGAGCCTTTTAGCAACAACAGCTTTTGTTGCGATGCCCACCCATGCGCAAAACTCTAGCAGTCAAATGCTCAATGTCAGTGGTTTACGTGGCGCAATTGATGCGACGGACCGTGGACTTTTGCCGGATGTTGTGGGTGATCAAAGCAAACTATTGCTAGACGCAATTGTTGAAACGGCAGCAACAGATCAGATCCTCTATATTCCCGCCGGGAACTATTATATCTCTAATATCGACCTACCAGATAACGTTCGCATTCAGGGCGTCGCGGGTGCAACGCGACTTGTGTACACCGGTCGCGGACATGGTCTAATTGGCGAGAATATCCGTCGGCTGGAGCTCAAAGACATCATTCTCGATGGCGCAAACAATACGCTTGGCGCTTATACAAACGGCCTTTTAAATATTCGGGGTTGCCGAAACTTATATCTCGACAATGTCTCAGTGTTGGGCAGTTCAAAATATGGCATTTCACTTGAACAATGCGGTGGTGTTGTTGAAAACTGTGATCTTGCAGGCGCTGCAGATGCAGCACTTTTCTCTGTTGAAGCTTTGGGACTGACCATCCGAAACAATTATGTCCATGATTGTGCCAATGGCGGCATTTTAGTTCACCGTTGGGCGATTGGCGAAGACAATACAATTATCTCAAACAATCGTATTGAACGGATCGCTGCACAAAATGGTGGCACAGGTCCATTTGGAAATGGCATTAATGTGTTCCGCGCTGGCAATGTGATGATCAATGATAATCATATCTCCGATTGCGCATTTTCGGCGATCAGAGCCAACTCAGCCTCAAACATCCACATAACCGGCAATTCCTGTCACGGTTCTGGTGAAACCGCTTTATATGTCGAATTTGCATTCCAAGGCGCTGTGGTTACAGGCAATCTGATTGACGGCGGCACGATGGGGATCTCCATCGCTAATTTCGATAAAGATGGTCGATTAAGCACCATTACTGGCAATCTTATTCGCAACATTATAGATCAAGGACCCTACCCGCCAGAAGGACCTGGGTTTGGTCATGGCATTGCCGTGGAAGCCGATGCTTCTGTCTCCGGCAATACAATTGAAAATGTTGCTAAATGGGGCATGCTTGTTGGCTGGGGACCGTATCTTCGTTCGGTCAATATTAGCGGCAACGTGATCCGCAAAGTTCCAATGGGTATTGCGGTTTCCGTGGTTGAGGGTGCGCGCAGCACATCAATTTTCAATAATATTTTTGATCAAACCCCGGGCGGTGCAATTGTCGGCCATAGATGGCAAGAACCAGTTACCCGTGATTTGGGCACACGTTCGAAATCAGGTTTTGATCATCTAAAAATCGGCAATAACATCGTTCATTAGAACTTTGGGACGAAAAAGTACTATGTCACGCTCAATAAAAGTCTCACCAATGCCGTTTGCGAATTCACACCGGTTTTGTCATAGATGCGCGTTAAATGCGTGCGTGCTGTATTCACGCTTATGCCAAGCGTTTCTGCGCAAGATTTGAGGCTATCACCATTTGCAATTTGTTTGGCCAATGCGAGCTGCCCTTCGGATAATCCAAAGATCACCTTTGCGCTTAATAATTGCCGTTCCAGGATCGCGTCGGGATCAAAATCAACATAGGTTCGACCGTCGCGCACCGATAATGCGCACCAAACCACATGGCCATGTTCATCCTCACCCAAAATAATGGGATAGCGAAAACGATGGCCGGTTTCTTTGAGGTAACGATGCTGCGCAAAATAGCTATGCAATTCTTCAGCGCGGGCGAGTGCATCTTGCAAGACTTTGTCCCAAACAGGTTTGCTCGCCCGCAAACGCCCTGCGGAAATGGTAAATCCGCTACAGTTTTTAAGCATCTGATCTGTGCCAGGCGCCATCCAGATCACTTCGCCATTTTTAAGCACCGCCAGACGATTAGGTGTTTCGGTTTGCTCACCTTTGACGATGAGAGATGCAAACGCAATTTTCCAACCTTTGTCAGTCCGCTCTAGAATTCGGGTTTCAAAACTTTGCTCTTCTTTGTGAGCAGTACTCACACGCGAAATCTCATCAAAGGTTACCCAGGCCATATTGCCGTCAATGGTGATTTGAATATTCTTCTTCTCAAACACTTTACCAGCACAACCATGTCCAACAGCGAAGGTATCGCGCATGTTCTGGCTGATTTTATCCCACCCATGATGAATGATGAGGCCAATATCTTGTGAGGAATAAACGTCGATAGTTCGCGGGCTATGCAGCCAGCAAGACGACCAAGCTTCATAGTCCGAACACACGAAGGCTTCTGTCTCGCTTTGGATGACATTCCATATGGCTTCTTCTTCATCGGTTTTATAGGCAATTTGCGCCAAAACCAGTCCTTCCATATTCATCAGTTTTCTCTCGCACAGTTCTGAGCTGCAAAAACTGAGTTTTCACTTTGCTGGCCAAAATTAATCCAGCTTGAATATAGCTTTTTGAATTTGTTTTTCAAACGATGCGTGCGCTCCCATGCGTGATCTGAATAGAATTGATCATCGCATTTTGAAGGCTTGGTCGCATCGCGGCGAATTTCAATATTGGCGAGAAAGAATACATAATCCATGTCAGACTCCTATCTAAAGCTTTCACACAAAATAGAGGTTCGGTGGATATTTGATGTCGTATGAAACGACCACAGCTGATACTTTTTTCACATTTTCTGCATATTTTATTCAATCTGGCTGCGAAATTAAAATGCAAAACTCATCTCATCAAACAATGAGTTGAGGACAGGATGATGAAACTTACACATATTGCAATTGCAGCAGCTATCGCACTTTCTGCAGGTCAAGCCATGGCGCGGGATAATGGAACTGTAGCTCCGCCAAGCGCAGGCGCTTATGGCCCAATGAGCTCAGCCGATCACAATAAAGATGGCACTGTGACCTATGATGAATGGCAGGATTTTTTGCGCGATGGTCCTTATCGCCGCTATGGCTTTTTGATTTATTTCGACATGCTTGACACCAATTCTGACGGCAATCTAGATGCGGGCGAACGCGCAAAGGCTGAGCCGCGTGACACATATGATGATGTTGATTTTAACGGCAATGGTTTGGTCAGTCGAGCTGAAGCAGAAAAGCAAGTTGCCGGCCGCCCCTATCGAGAACTGCCGGGTGAAGAGTTTTTCGCACTTGTAGATCTAGACGGAAATAATGAAATCTCACCGAACGAGTTGCAATCAGCGCAAGACAAAGGCCTCTTGCCAAAGGGTTAGACTAAGCCAGCTTTTTTGATCACTAGCGAGGTTAGCGCCAAATCCCCCAGCGCTAACCCGCGAAATACAAATGCGGTGCGTTCGCTTTCAGATGTTCGTTGATCAACGCGTCCCATGACGAGATCAAAAATATCACCTTTGATATCCTCGGTATTGGCAATTTTATTCGGTAGTGATTTTTCTTGTTCGAGGTCATCGATTGCCAAAATATCAAACTCTGAGAAGCTGTCTTTTATCCAAGGCGCAGCCAAATCAGTCACCGCTGCAAATCCACCCGCTTTCATATCGCCAGCTTTTAAAAATGGTTTTAATTGCGGCGTATAGGTCACTGAAGTGGTCAAGATATCAGATTGGGTCACCACATCTTCAAAATTCTCGCATATCTCAACTTCCAGACCGCGCGATATCGCAAGGTCTCTGGTTAGTTCGATATTTGCTTTACCACGCCCATAAAGCAGCGCTTTTTTAAGCGGAAATCCATCGCAAAATGCATCCAAATGACTTCGTGCCTGTACGCCACATCCTACAAATCCAGCAACTTCCGCATTTTTCTTCGCTAGATATTTTGCAGCTGTTGCGCTCAGTCCTGCCGTGCGCACCGCTGTCACCCAATTGCCATCCAATATCGCGACCGGCAATCCGGTTTGGCTTGAAAGAACTGTCACCAAGCCATTGATTTGTGGCAGATCGTGGTTGGAATTTTCCGGGTTAAGCACGACAGTTTTCACCGCCAATAAAGACGGATCATCCATCGCCGCTAATGCTGCCATCATATAGCGCTCATCACCATCATAGCTATGCGGCTGAATAACGGCCTTGGCGGCACTCCAAGCTTTGTTGTCAGATCTTTTGCGAATGAGATCCTCGATCTCAGCAACCACATCCTGCGTCGTGATACCCAATTGTTTGAGCGCTGTTTCATCCAGATATGGGATATTTTGCATCTTCACAACTTTCTATTTGAGCGCCTGTGCGACCTGATAAGCACCAACTTTATCGCCATTCCAATTGGAAAATTCGCGGGTCGCAAAACCCATGAGGTCAGAATATGCAGGATCATCCTCACCCAAGACTTTCGCCAATAATGCTGCGATTGCGACCTCTGCGCCACGCGTGGTTCCGCAATCAATTTTGAGCGCAAACCCAAGTCCTTTTTCAGGAAGGATCGCTGTATAAACACCTTCCGCACCGGTTTTAGCGAAAATACGCCCCGGCGCCATTTCCATGAGCTTGGTGCAAGCTCGCGATGTGCCCGCAACATAAAAAGGTTCTGCCATGCATGCTTTGACCAATGTTTGCGCAGCGTCTGCCTGAGACGTTGATAACCCCTCGCCGGTTGCCATTTTTGCAAAGCCTTGCGCGATTTGTGTCAAGGGTACTGCGTAGGTTGGAATAGCGCAGCCATCGGTGCCGCAAAGTTCGTCGACCATCTTGCCACCGGTGACTACTTCCATATTATGCGCCATGATCTTTTGTACTTCATGGTCTCTAGTTACATAGCCTTTTAAACCGATGCCTGAATGGCAGGCTGCACATAAGAAGCCTGCATGTTTGCCCGAACAATTATTGTGCAATTGTGTGGGCTCCAAACCGGATTTCGCCTGATTGATCAGAGTTTTGTGATCAAAGGACCAATGAGCACCACATTCCAGATCCTGTTCAGAAAGCCCTGCTTTCTTCAGCATTTGATCGGCTAAATCTGCGTGTTCTGGCTCAGAAGAATGCGATGAACACGCCAAAGCCAATTCTTTATCACCAAATCCGTAAGCGTCGGCGGCACCACTTTCCAAAAGGAACAATGCCTGAATGGCTTTCACGGCAGAACGCGGAAAAATTGGTGTTGCAACATCACCTGCAGAATGCAAAATTTTCCCCGATGCATCACAAACGGCAAACGCCCCGCGATGAACACTTTCAACAAGTTGACCGCGAGTGAGTTCAACAAGGACCGGATTTGACATCAAATACTCCTCAAAACACTGATAAACGCCGTATTTTCAGCATTTTTAATACTTTATTAACCATGATTAAGCCAAAGTGAACAAAAAGTTAACAAAAGGCTCTATAAACGCGAGACGGATCCATGTCATATGTGAACAAGATCACGAGTGCAAATCATAATGACGAATATAGAGATTATGCAGCTGACGAGAGACCACAGGAGCCCTACCCGGACTATCCGCTCGAAGCTGCAAATAGCAATAGCATTCCCTATTACGACCAACCTGTTCCACTGATACAATCCATCTTGCAAAGCCCATCGAGCATGCGAAAACTCATGGCATTTTTCGCAAGTTTAGTCTTCACCATCATCATCATTTCTTTTCGCCCATTTGATACGTCCACCTTATCAAATGACGTAACCGTTACCGGTGACGCAGTTAATCAGATCGGCTATGTCGCGATTGTTGCCACAATGGCTATTTTACTCTTAACCAATGTCAGCCTGCGACGTTTGATGTCATTTGCGACGCCGCTTTGGGGGGTGTTTCTGATCGCCGTTTTTGCAGCTGTGATGCAGAACCCATCGCCGTTTACGGCGATGCGAACGGTTTTGTTGACACTTTTTGCCGCCTTTGCCGCTTTTTCAGTTCTTATACTTCCCCATTCGAAACGAGAATTGAAGTTTATGATCACGGTAATGGCCACACTGATCCTTGGCATGTCATATGTCGGTTTGGTCTTATTACCGGAAGCAGCCAAACATGGTTATTCCGCTTTTGAAGCACAGCATCTTGGCTTATGGCGTGGCCCTTTCCCGCATAAAAATATCGCGGGTCCGATCATGTCTGTTCTCACCATTTTTGGGATATATATTTGGCGCTCAGGGAGCCCGGTGCTGGGCGCTCTTCTAACGCTTGCAGCATTTATATTCGTTCTTCAAACTGGGTCGAAAACCACCTCCGGATTTTTACCAATTTCCATATTGATCGTTCTATCTGCAAGTTTATTTGCAAGCGCAAGATTGGCTGTGTTCGCAACTCTGATCGCTGTTGCGATCATCGGACTTTTGACCATTGGAACAATTTATAACGACACATTAGCAGGTATAACTGCCAGCATTTTGGAAGACGCAACCTTTACCGGACGCTTAACACTATGGCAGCATGGCATAATTACGTTCTTATCAAACCCAATGGGTGAAGGTTTCAACAACTTCTGGAACACACCTCCAGTATTATACGGTCCCATACCAGGTTATGCTGATTGGGATTTTCGCGAGATTGTTCATGGTCACAACAACTATATAGATGTACTCATTAATTATGGAATAATTGGCGGTTCCGTTATCTTTTTCGCGCTATTTGTCATGCCCATGATCAATTACATCTCGATCTACAAACGCCGCGAAAACCGGAAACTGGCCGATATGTTTATGATGATGATTGCTTTCATCATGCTGCTATCATTCATGGAAACATTCATTTTGCATCGATCAGACCCGATTTGGATTTTCCATGTCTTTGCCGTGTTTGGGTTGCAAATGTTGGCAATGGAACAGCGGAGCAAGGCAAAGAAACGCGTTCGAATTATCTGAATGAAACGCGCACTACGCTAATAGTCTTTTTCAAAGAAGATACCGAGCTTTGAATTCCCCTCGGTATCAACCGAACCTGTTGCTGTAAGACTATCTGTGATGTCCAAATTGATCGTCGCTTCGGTTTCCTTACCAGCTTGTACACCCAGATAGACATTATCAGAGATATATTTACCGGCTTTCACCGCAGCATTCCCGTCATCATCTTGCACCACATCAACATCATCCAATCCCGTTCCCGAACGCAAACTATCGATTAAAGACGGACTATTGCCGCCCGTTAATTCGCTTGCGATGGATGCAAGGCGGACCACCTGAGCTGGTGATAGATCAGTCAAATTTCGGCCAAAAATAATTTGCGCCAAAACTTCATCCTCGGGTAATTCTGGGTTAGATGAAAAGCTCACTTGAAGATTAGATGCGGTGCCCTGCAATCTGATGGAGGCAATTACCTCGCCTGTATCAGTGGAAGCCAGAAAATCAAGCAATGGATCGAGATCGCCGGCGAGCGTAATAGTACCTTCTTCGAGATCGATCCGCTGGCCCAGTATCGACAAGCGCCCGCGCCGCAATGTAAAGCTACCAAGTGGAATAATGTTATCGAGCGAACCAGTTAGACCCAACCGACCACCTAGCTCAGCATCCAATCCACGACCGCGCACAAAAATCTGGTTTGGTGCGTTGATATTTAAACTGAGACGAAGCGCACCTGATTTATCTCCAGCGCCATCGGATGGTGTAGCTTGCGATAGTCGGCTCAGCGTATTTTGAACATTCAAAGTCGGATTAAGATGCTCCACATCCAACAAGTTCGCCTCAGATGCAAAACTCTCAGGAACGGTGATTTCAGTCCGTCCCAAATTAATATCTCCAGATAGCAACGGGCTACCAGATAAATCGCCTTGAATGGCTAAATCACCACTCACAGTGGTTTTGAAAGTTTCGCCGTCACCATAATTGGCCGAATTGAGTTTGACCGCAAGGTTTGCTGGAAGATTGCCCGACAGACCAATTTGGCCATTAAGAGCAATGGTCCCACCGGTTGATATATTTGCATTAACGGCAACATTAGCTTGATTACTGCTATTCAGACCGACCCGGACGCTCACACCACTTAGTCTTAGATTGGAAAGCGGATCTGTTACGCTTGCGCCATCAATGTTGATATTGCCGCTGGCAATGGGATTACTAACTTGACCTGTGAGCCGCGCAGACAATTGCGCAACACCATTAATTTGCGTGCCACGATCTTGAAGATAGGTTTCAACCAGATCGAGCGGGGCTGTCCCGTTTACGTTCACATTCATCGCACCATTTGACAGGGACACACTCCCAGAACCGGACAAGGCCAAGGCTTGCGCATTTCGAGCATTGAAACTCGAAAAGGTCACGACGTTATTGTTGACCGCACCCTGCGCTGATAAGGTGAGCGGCGATAATCCCAAATCTCTAATTTGGCGAATGGTGAGCGCTTGCCCATTCACATTAAATGAAATGCGCGGCAAGTTTGAAGGGCCAGTTATCTGAATATCTGCACCTAATGTACCGCTTGCATCAAAACCCGGCTGGATAGAGTTTAAAATCTTCACAGGCACCGATTTAATCAACGCTGTTAGGTTTAGATTATCACCAGCACTGCCGGAAATATCTATTGTTCCTGAATCGATTGCTAGTCTTGATGGATAGATTTGAGCAATTCCGTTTTGGAGTTCAATCTTTGCTTCAGACACTAATTGCGCATTCGCAATTCTGGATGTCAGATCCAATTCAGAAATCAACACTTCTATGAGGTTGGATTTTTGCGTGATAACACCTGAAGAGGAAATGCGCGTTGCATTTTCCACCAATTGTGCAACGAGATCAAACTCTGTGCTGGCACCAGCACTTAGAACTTGAACCGTTGCCGATTTCGTAGCAATCCCAGAAGCATTTATACCAACGGCTTTGGCATTTGCTGTAATTTTGGGTTGAGCTAGAAGATCCTTGATAACAACAATTGCTTCGGCGTCCTCAACTCGGACATCATTGAAACGAATATCTGCCATGGCGAGATTGAGTTCAGCTGATTGGCTCAACTCTTCAGGCGACAATTTTATCGTTCCATCGACTGTCCCGGTAGCATCAACCAATGCAAGTGCTGCAATGCTTGAGATATTGCTACTTCTGATGTCCAACGCTGCGTTCATCAACCCCGTTTCATTTCGACGAGTAAAAGAGCCATTGATCGCTGTCGCACCAATTCGAGCGCTCAGATCCTGAAGATTGATAATCGCTTCATCCAAACTAATCGCACCATTGACGACAAAATCCTGACGCGCGATTTGTCCTTTAGACGACAATGTGCCATTCACATTTTGACCTTGTGTTTGGCCATCAAAGATCAAGGCTAAGTCATTAACGATTTGACCAGATAACTCACCAGAGGCAACTGAAATTTCGGCATCAAGATCAATTGGACCATCTGACCCAAACAAACGAATTTCGAGCTGAGCCGCCCCGCTAGACGCATTATCGAGCACACTCAAATCATTGATCTTTGCTGTGGTTGAAAGATCTGCTTTTTCGCTGGCAACTCGCCCGTTGATCGTCGCCGACATTTGATTATTGGATAAGTTTAGCGTTTGGAACACCAATCCATCCACACTGCGTGCCACGCCACCATCGAGTTCAGTTAAACCGACAAGCAATTTGTCTAATCGCGCGGTCCCCGTTTCGACGGATTGCGCTTTACCATTTAGTTTTAAATCAAACGCGCCTCTGAATGGTTCGATCTTTCCAAGAGCAGATAGCGCAATGCTACCGCTGAGACGTTGATTGGTAATGGCAGAAAAACTATCCAGATTTTCTGCACCAGCCGTAATTTGACCATCAAATGTGTTTTGTTCATAAAGCCCGTTGGCGAGAACTTTGTAAGTCTCACCCAGAATATTCAGTCTTGTAATTTGCAAAGGCGAACCAGAGCGCCAATCACCATCAAACTGCAAGTTGATTTCACGCCCTAAAGCTTCGGTCACAGCAACGTCTTTGGCCTGGATTTGTTGAATAGCACCATTGATATCAAAGCTAACTTCGCGCGCGTTTTTATTCTCCGGATTTAAAACCGTACCAAAAGCGTCAAAGGCAATAGACCCCAAAGCTAGGTCTGCACTGATAAAATCTCGGATGGTGAGTTTACCACCCCATGTGTTTTGACGCACGGCATCATAGTCAACATCAATATTTGCCGATTGGATGGTTTGGTCACCATTTTGAGATGGGATTACAATGCGCTCACCATCTGAACTGGTTAATCTGCCTCTCATTGCCAGAGCGCTTAGAAATCCATCCGCTGTCGTTTGCGCGCTGGCGGTTAGCTTCACAGCGCCACTTTCCAGGTTGGATTGTTTAAGGTGAATACCGCCATTATTTAAGACAACAAGTTCTGCTATTAGATCACTTTTATCACCAAATAATGCGCGCTGGTCGGGCGGAAGTAATTGACCTAAGGGTCCGCTCAAACTTGCATTCGCCGTTAAGCCATCTTGGCCATCTCGAAGGGTGACAATGCCATTTAAGATGCGTGCATTGTCAACATCAAATGATATGCCGACATCAAGTTCAGATATGGGTGCATCACCAATAATTGCTAGCGACACCGGTGGTTTTCCGGGCAATCCAAGTGCAGATGCAACAATGCCGTTTTGTGGTTCTTGAAGTTTCACATCAAGCGCTAGCGATTTGGCCGGACCATCATATTTTACGATTGCCTTCAACTCGCCTTGCGTTTCATCCGTTCGACTTATCTGTAAATCAACATCCACCGAACCTTCATCAAGTACAAAACTACCATTCACACTCGCTGTTGCTTGAAGATCAAAGACATCTTGGCCAAATTCAACCAAAGGCAAATTCAGTTTTTCAAGTATCACGGCAACCGGTAATTCAGGGACTTGAAAGGAGCTGCTTTCAGGCGATCGTGTCGTTTCCTCCGGTAAAGGCCTGCGAATAAAATCGATGTGCTCAGCTTCTAAGGTATCAACCACTAGGCGTCCTGTTAGAAGCGCAGATCTCGTCCAAATCAATCGTGGTTTGGTGATTTCGAGCCAAATTCCTTGTTCGTCTGCAATCGTAATCGACTGCAACGAAACATCCGATGATAACGACCCTTCGATCCCATTCAGCCGAATTTGATAACTTGGTGAAGATATTTGTTCCTCAACATATTCGATTAATGCCGAACGTTCATTATCCTGTGAAAATACGACAATGATCCCAATCAACAAAGTCGCAATGAGAGCAAATCCTGTGAGAATGGTTTTTTTGAGGACAGATAGCTTCACCTTATCCTCCCCTAAAACGCCTGGCCAATACCAGCGAAAATGCCGAAATCTGGATCACTTGATTTTGGATTTAATGGCACGGCAACATCAAGTCTAATAGGACCTAAAGGGGTGTAGTAACGTGCGCCAATTCCTGCACTGACGCTGAAATCCTGAGAGAAATCAATGATTGGGTCTTCACCAACAATCCCGCCATCGATGAATGCAACGCCACCAAGGGTATCAGTAAATTTGTGACGAAGTTCGACACTTGTTTCGAGCAGCGAACGTCCGCCAGACACATTGCCGGAACTATCTACAATGCCCACATTGTTAAAGCCAAAGCCCCGGATAGAGCCACCACCGCCAGATAGATATAAGAAATTAGTTGGGACTTGATCACGTGATGGACCAATGACGGAACCCAGCTTAACGCGCGCAGCTAAAACTGTGTCACCATCGTTATCAAGTGTTTTATAGGCGCGTAATTCGCCATCTAGACGAACTCCAGCATTGCCCTGCTCAAACTCATAAAATGGTTTGACTTCAATTTTGGCCAAAGCGTCTTTGGTTGGATCCACTTTGCTATCGCGACCGTCATAGGCGATTTCACCGGATACACCCAACGTTGAGAAGTTTCGAGTACCGAAGGCATCTTTAAAACGCGAATATTCGTAAAACCCACCGCCTGCAACGTTGATTTTGCGGCTCAATTGGTGCGTTAAAATTGATGAGAACCCATTCGTTTCACCTTCAAAGGAGGTGTTAAATTCCCGTTCGGCAAATATTTTGGTAACCGAGTCTGTATTGGGTGTGAAAACCCCAGGCTTTGTGAACGTTGCGCTTAATTTAAAATCAAGCTCATCCGCGCTCGAGCTAGATCCTATACCGCTGATTTCACCATCTAACCGCAATCGTTCTGCGCGTCCAAATAGATTTCGATTGAGCCAAAATGCACTTAAACCTGCGCCATCGATGGATGAAACTGTGGCACCCAAACCGATACGTCGTAGTTTTTTCTCCCGCACCTCAACATTGATCGGCACTTTGCCTTCCTGATCGTTTTCTTCCCCGGTCTCAACTTTTCGAACCGAAAACACATCAAGCTTATCCAAGCGCGCCTTTGCATCCTCAATGTCGTCAGGGTCATATTCTTCACCCGTCTTAAGCCCGGTCATATAGGCAACGAATGCTTCATCCATGCGTTCTGTGCCTTCAACGCGCGTTGCGCCGTAATCCGATCTTTCTCCCGGATCAATGCTCAAATTCACATTGAGAATGTTCTTGTCGTGTTGGGCCTTAACGGTCTGACCACCAATTTTTGCATGCGGATAACCCTGCTGACGCCATTCTTCAACGGCAAGTCGGCCAGCAATACCAACACTTCTTGCTTTCGCGATGTCACCGCGCGCTACTTTGAGCGTATCAGGTTTTTCAACGATATCTTCGCCACCTTGCGGATTGGGAGCGCGATTAAAAATATCAAAAGTGCCAAATCGATACACATCACCTGTATCAATTGAGACTGTAACGATCGAATCATCAGGGAATTCAATACCTGGCTTCATTGCTGACGCTTGAACACCATTGATAAGAATAGAGATTTCGCCGCCATAATAACCTTCATTGTAAAGTCCAGCTAATAAGCGCCGGTAATCACCTTTTGCGCGTGCAAGCAGCCCTGCGGATCCAGCAACGGCCTTTTCGCGCCCACGCCAGAGTTCAGATGCTGATTTGATAGCAAGATCAACGTCTTCTGTAACATCGCCACGGAGGTTGAGATCAACTTGATAAGATTTAGGATCAATAACGTCATTTTCGCGCGTGGTCTTCTTGCAGTCACCGCTCAGACAATAGCCGAATAAATCAAAAGCATGGGCGTGCTTATGGGGCTGAACAACAAGCATTGTCAGACACAAAATCGTCAATGTCGACCTGCTCATTGGCAAGGCGTTATCTCCAAACACGCGAGAATACTAATTTACTCAAATACTATAGCCACAGATTATAGCGAATTCATGGTTAAAAATCGCTGAAGATAATATTTGAGCCATTCATGCCAGCATTAAATTTATTTTGGAAAGATCACCAATCAAACTCACGTGAGATCCGCAGGCGATGTGCGTGTTCTAAATTGCCGGCGCGCACATGTTTCTCGCAGAAATTAGCGAGCCAAATGATATGAAAATTTTCAAGAATTGCGCGGTGGCTGGGGTACCTGGATTCGAACCAGGGATGGCGATACCAAAAACCGCTGCCTTACCGCTTGGCTATACCCCAACGTTACCGCGACTGGCAGATAGCAAATGTATTTCAATCCGACAAGGACTTAGTTTGATAAATTGACAAAAAAATTCATCTAGTATCTATGAACACCATAAATTCAGGGTTTGTCCTATATAAAGGCATCAAATTGGTATCGATTAATTACAATCAAAACTTCATTCCAGCCCATGGCGAAGCGATTGAAGTTGCAAAAGGTGTCAAACGCATCACTGCACCTAATCCTAGCCCAATGACATTTCACGGTACAAATAGCTATTTAATCGGTGAAAACAATTTGGCCGTTATCGACCCTGGCCCATTGATTGATGCGCATCTGGATGCCCTTTTAAAAGCAATTGGCGACAAACCACTAACGCATATATTTGTTAGCCATACTCATAAAGACCATTCGCCATTGGCCGCAATATTACAAGCGCGCACTGGCGCTAAAATTTACGCCGAAGGTCCGCACCGCGCCGCACGTGAATTAAACATTGGTGAAATTAACCCGCTGCATGAAAGTTCAGATCTGGAGTTCAAACCTGATTTTCAGCTCAAAAATGGTGAAATAATCGATGGTGGTGACTGGCAAATCCAAGCCATCCACACCCCGGGACATACCGCTAATCACTGCGCGTTTGGGCTTGTTGACGACGACATTTTGTTTTCTGCAGATCATGTGATGGCTTGGTCATCATCTATTATTGCTCCCCCCGATGGTTCTATGCCTGATTTTATGACATCGCTTGATGAACTGATTGTGCGAAAAGATAGAGAAATTTTTCCCGGTCATGGTGGTGAGGTGATTGATCCACCTGTGTTTTTGCAGAAACTCAAAGAACATCGATTGTTTCGAGAGCAATCAATTTTAAAAACTTTAGCGCGCCATGACCGAATGCGCATTGATGACATGGTTGCCCAGATTTATCTCGGATTAGCTGATCATTTAAAACGCGCGGCAGCTCTTTCGGTATTGGCTCATTTAGAAGATTTGATAGAGCAAGGTGCTGTTGAAACGGAAGGGCCGGCACAACTCGATGGCACCTATTGGCTCAAATAACTCTATCCCGCGCCAACGATGCCCAATAAACGGTTATCAACCTTGCTCAAGAAGTCATTTATTAATTCAGCATTTAACCCAAGATCATGTGGGCCTTGTTTTGTTGCTGAACGCATATTCACAAAAGTCGCTGTTTCGTCTTCGGTTAGCAGCACCAAAATATCATGCTTCACACCTAAAATCAGTGAATCTTTCGCAAATTGAAGTCGGATGGTTGACCCTTCAAATGTCTCTGCGCCATCAGCAAGCTCACCTTGAACAGGCGCGTTAATGCGATCGCGAGGAGTCGGTGCTGGAACAGGAATTGCTGTTGTTTCAACAGCCTCACCCTCATCTAATTGCGGTTCATCTGGCGATAAAAAATCGTCACCCTCACGCGCAATAACCGTAAGTTTTTCTTCTGCAGCAACGGCTCGTATGGCACGATAAACGCGGTCAATCGCCCCTTCATACCGTCGTTCGGTTAATTGCCCGTAGATGCGCGAATTGTTCAAATTAAGCATAACCTCACCCGAACTATTTTCAGACATCCAAGATTGAGGACGTAGTGGATTGCGGAGCCACTCAATAGAAATATCGCTTGAAGTGACCACATCAAATTGTTCGGGCAGCGATACATAGCGATAAAAGCTTAAACCAAATGGAAGAAGCGCAACAAGATTAAGGCATAATCCGACAAAGGAAGCGCGCCCCCCTCTTGCTCCGATAAGCCAAAGCATGGAAAATCCGATAATAGCCAGGCAAAGTCCCATTGCTGCAATGGCAGTTGCAAGCAGACCCACAGCAACCGCATTGGATGTTTCTATGTCAAAAAATCGATGACCAATCCATATTGTGAGCAACAAAATAATCACGAAATAGCCGATTTTTCGCGACCAAAGGGCTGAGACAGAAGATGGGCGACGGTAGACGACTGGCATATCGTTTACTCAACCTTTGAAGAATTGCCGGCCTCTATTCTGGCCTCTATTCTGGCCTGAATACTGGCTTGTGCAGCAGCAAGTTTGGCTATTGGAACACGAAACGGCGAGCAGGACACATAATCCAGTCCGATACGGTCAAAAAACTTCACAGATACCGGATCACCGCCATGTTCACCACACACACCCAATTTTAAATCCGGGTGATTTTCTCGACCAAGTTCGGCCGCCATTTTAACAAGTTCACCTACACCTTCAATATCAAGCGTGACGAATGGATCTTCATCAATGATTGTTTTCTGGCGGTATGTTTTCAAAAACGGAGATGCATCATCTCGGGAAATACCATACATCATTTGCGTCATATCATTTGTACCGAATGAAAAGAAATCTGCCGAATCAGCGATCGCATCTGCGCGTATCACTGCGCGCGGTAATTCGATCATTGTACCCACAAGATATTGAACACTGGCATCCATTTCTTGCATTACGTCTTCGGCAACCGAATTGATGCGTTCTTTGACGAAATCGAGTTCTTTTTTGAGCGCAACCAACGGCACCATAATTTCAGGCATCACCGGTGCGCCGGTGTTTTTTGCAGCAATGATCGCAGCTTGCAAGATTGCACGGGCCTGCATTTCGGTAATTTCCGGATAAGAGATTGCCAATCGGCATCCTCTGTGACCCAGCATTGGATTAAACTCGCTCAATTCGTCAATCCGGCGACGCACGATAATATCCTCAACCCCCATGGCTTTGGCAGTGTGGGATATCTCTTCATCGGCTTTGGGCAGGAATTCATGCAAAGGCGGGTCAAGCAAACGGATCGTGACGGGTTGACCATTGGCCGCCTCAAAAAGCTCAATAAAATCTGAACGCTGCATGGGCAGTAATTTATCAAGCGCTGCCCGTCTACCCGCTTCTGTTTCGGACAAAATCATTTCGCGCATTGTCAGAATGCGGGATTCATCAAAGAACATGTGCTCGGTACGGCAAAGACCAATACCTTCAGCGCCGAATTGACGGGCAGCTAATGTATCGCTTGGCATTTCCGCATTGGTGCGCACTTCCATGCGACGCGCGTCATCCGCCCATGACATTAATTTTTGAAACTCGTGGGAGAGAGTTGCTTCTTCCATCGCCACTTCACCCAAAAGCACTTCGCCTTTTGCGCCATCCAGCGTGATGATATCACCCTTCTTTAGCAACTGACCTGATGCAAAGAGTGTCTCATTTGCCAGATCAATACGCATATTGCCTGCGCCGCACACGCACGGACGACCCATGCCACGCGCAATCACCGCTGCATGGCTTGTCATTCCGCCGCGAATGGTCAAAACACCTTCAGTCCGCTGCATACCATGCACATCTTCTGGGCTCGTTTCCATACGCACAAGAATAGTCTTGCGTCCTTCTCGCGCCGCATCAATGGCATCTTCTGAGGAGAAGACAATTTCACCGGATGCAGCCCCAGGGGACGCAGGCACGCCTGACGCGATCACTTCGCGTTCTGTTTCCTGGCGGATAGACGGGTGCATGATTTGCTCAAGAGATAACGGATCAATTCGGCAGAGCGCCTGCTCCTTGGTCAAGATTCCTTCATTGACGAAGTCAACATTGGATTTAAGCTCAGCTGCGGCAGATAGTTGCAAATCAAAGCTATCGCCCACCCAAGCTTCACCGGATTGAACAATGAAACCCAATCGTTGGCAACGGCCATAAAAACGCTCCGCTTTTTTGCCAATTTCGGTTAAGCGTGCATGCAATTCCGGAGCAACATCAATGAGTTTCTCGACACCCTCTTCCGCGTCTTCACAAAGTGAAGTCGCAAAACGCGATGTTCTGGCGCTTTGTTCGCCGACCAGATTCCAACCTAACCCACCTTGAACCTTATTTTCACCTGTCGAGCTGTTTCTAGTGTCCAGATATGCCTGTCCACTCATATCATCAAAATCTGCAAAGGCCGCAGCGCGGACAATGACAGCCACGCCTTCATCATCACTGATTTCATGAATTTGGCGCTGCATAACAGCGCGACGGGACATCCAGCTCTTAATCGCGCTAATGACGGCAAGACGCAGCTGACCAAATAAATCATCCGGCAGTTCAAAACCCAGTTCAGATTTCAGCTGATCTTTATAATTTTCCGAAATCGCGATGATTTCTTCCATGGAAAAATCATTATCACTTTCATAACCAAGCTCTGATCGCTTTTCGTCAAAAAGATCCTCTAAGATATCCGGCGTGATATCGAGCGCGTTTTCAGTGAACTGGTATAAAAAGCGCATGAGCTGTTGGCCCGCTTTTTGATCACTGGTTGCTTCATGCCCCGGGCGTGTGCTCGGTTCCATGAGCGTTGCAATTTTCCGCGTATTGGCGGCATTCATACCCAGGTGATAGACTGGGCTAACAACACCTGCCACGCGTGATCGGGACGATGCACGAGTGGTTAGAAATAGCGGCAATTGCTGGCCAATATTCGTGTTAGAATATTGAGTTTGCAGAATTTGAAGCGCGTTTTTCAACTCCGTTTCAAACTCATCCGGCAAAGCACCATGTTCGTGGTAATAATTGCAAGTTTCTGCACGGATAATAAAACCAGGCTGAACTGGGATGTCAAAATAGGATAAAGCAAATAGCCGCGCGCCTGCATAGCCCAAATACAAATCACCATAGTGATCCGCATCTGAGGCTGCCTTTTGGCACTCGCCCAGTTGATTAATCCAAATTGACACCGGATCCGCCCTCCTTGCACGACCCCGCATATAACCACAACACCTGTTAAACCTATCGTTTGAGCGCTTATTTTTGCGTCTTTAACACAGTTACACAGGTTTTATGTTGCAATGCAACATTTTTCTCCCCAAGCGCGACAACAACGCGCGAATTGGTTAATCTAACCAGCTAGCTGAGTGCTGTAAAACAATTCAGGCCAAAAACTTGATCTTTTAAAGTACTTATTATGCACCCTGTTACCAAAGAGCCATATCACGTCACAGATACAGGTGAATAAAAATGGTGGAACCAAATCATTTAAAGATCTGATTTTAAAACATTTTATTTCCTTTTTTGTAGCTTAATTTTCTAATTTATCCGCCACCTAATATCCTGAGTTACATTAGGTTTTGCCTTTAAATCATACATAAATAGGCGATCTGTCATTGAAATTATGGGATTTTCACCTTGACCAATTCAGACAATTTAGCACTGCCTTTCATTCTATCCTCTCAAGCACAAAAACACGTTACCCATAACGAAGCTTTACTGGCTTTAGATGCAATTGTGCAGCTCAGCATTGTCAGCAAAGATGAAAGCCAGGGTCCCGATAATGCCGCAGATGGTGCACGATATATCGTGCCAGAAAACCCTTCTGGCAACTTTGCCAATCAACCAGGAAAAATTGCGGCTTTTCAGGATGGCGCCTATCAATTTTACGAACCAAAGATTGGTTGGCTTGCTTACATCTCCAATAATGATAGCTACCAATATTATGACGGGACGGAATGGCAGGATTTAACGATGTCCACGGATAATCCGGAATTTGTCACAATAGGGATCAATGCATCCGCTGATTTAACCAATCGATTATCCTTGTCATCAGAAGCCAGCCTTTTTAACAATGATGGTAACGGGCATCAGATAAAAATCAATAAATCGCAACCGACTGACACGGCGAGCCTTTTATTTCAAACAGGCTTTTCTGGACGTGCCGAGTTTGGACTTGCTGGTGATGATCAATTTCGGGTTAAAACGAGCAGTGATGGCGCAAATTTTAATACGGCATTAATCGCAGATGCTGCCACCGGACACATCGGCATCGGCGAAATTACACCGTCAGCACCTCTGACCGTTTCTGGTCACATGCGCGTTGAAGATGCGTCGTCCGGTTCTTCTTTAAATACAAATGCTTCAGCAGCACAGACAGATATCACATCAACCGCCAATAATGGAAATCTGAACATTAGCCAAACTGGTGATGGAATGATTGTGCTGAATACAAATAATGTAGATATACTGCGTTTACAGGATGGCGTCATCACAGCTTTGATGCCGATTCAGCTTGATAGCCATTCAACTATAAACCTGCCGGATGCAACAACACCTGGAAGGCTGATTTATGTTGCTGATTCTGCGCTTGGCTCCTGTATGGCATTTTCAGATGGTGTGAATTGGCGCCGAAGCGATGACCGGTCAATCATCAGCTAGCATCATCTAAAAAATCGATCAAAAGCAGCAATCCTCACGAAATATCACTGAAAGATACCTATTGTGTGCGTCAAATTAACGTCAATTTCAAATAATTGTCACAAAAGCCTAGACGATAAAGGAAACTCAGCGTAACGAAGCGCTTAAATACTGCACTTTTTGTTCATATGAGTATCTGAATGACTAACATCCAAAATATCCCGTTTGTTGATCTGGCAAGCCAGCAAAAACGCATACGTGCTGACATAGATAAAGCCATGGCGCGTGTGCTCGATCATGGTCGATATGTCATGGGGCCTGAAGTGGCTGAACTGGAAGCTGAACTGTCCAAATTTTGTGGTGCAAAACATTCAATCGGCTGTTCATCTGGTACCGATGCATTGGCCATGGTTTTGATGGCTAAAAACCTTCGGGCTGGGCAAGTGATCTTCTGCCCATCTTTCACATTTGTTGCCACGGCGGAAGTTGTGGCTTGGTTAGGTGCAAAGGTATGTTTTGTGGATGTGGAGCCGGATACATTCAACATGGATCCAAAGGCACTGAAAGCAGCAATTGAAACGGCAAAGGCAAATGGTGAAGATTTAGCAGGAATTATCGTGGTCGATCTATTTGGTCTGCCTGCTGATTACGTATCAATCTTAAAAATCGCTGAAGAAAATGATCTGTGGCTGATGTCGGATGCGGCGCAGAGCTTTGGCGCGCGCTATCACAATGCGCCGATTGGAACCAACGGCATCGCTACTGCAACAAGCTTTTTCCCAGCCAAACCATTGGGTGCTTATGGCGATGGTGGCGCAATGTTCACCGATGATGATGAATTAGCAGAAGATCTGCGTTCGATCCTATTCCATGGTAAGGGCACAAGCCAATATGACAATGTTCGCATCGGTATGACTGGTCGTCTTGATACTATGCAAGCAGCTGTGTTGCTTGAGAAACTAAAGATTTTTGATAGCGAGATCGTGGAGCGCCAAAAGGTAGCCGATCGCTATACATCTGGTCTTGGCGATTTGGTGACCTGTCCGCATGTTCCAGAGGGATGCCAATCCGTGTGGGCGCAATATACAACGCGTCTTCCACAAGGTTTGGACAGAGATGCCTTACAAGTACAGCTCAAAGACAAAGGCATACCAACTGCGGTCTATTATGCAAAACCGTTGCACAGGCAAGATGCATATAAACATAATCTGATTGCCGGACAGACTTCAGACGGAGTTCTGCCTGTAACAGATGCATTATCGCTCGATGTCTTAAGCTTACCTATGCATCCATATTTGTCGGACGACACGCAGGATTACATTATTGAGCATATTCGCGGCGCAATTTCTGATTTGAGCTAAACCGCTTGTCACGCGCTGGCGTATGAACATATTAGATCATCAATGGGTGTGGGCATCATCCTCCACCCTAAAACAATAGGTGCCCGTTGCGATTGTCGCTCCTTAAAAAGTTCATCACTTTTGTCATCGTTGCAGGTGCGACCACCTATCTCGGCGCCATGGCATATTTATATTTCTCGCAAGACAGGCTAATTTTCCCAGTACGCGCTGCTGACACTGAAAATGCCGCTGATGAAAACTTTCAAAAAGTTCTGATCGATACGCCAGATGGCGAACAAATCTTTGCGCTTCATCACCCTTCTGAAGAAGGAGAGGCAACGATTATTGTGTTCCATGGCAATTCAAGCTCAGCTGTTCGTCAAAAAAACCGCGGTGAGCGGCTGATAAACGCTGGCTATGGTGTGTTGCTCGCAGGTTATCGCGGCTATCCAGGAAGCACGGGCAAACCTAGCGAAACTGGCCTCTTCACAGATGCCATTGCCGCCTACGATTTTCTCCAAGCACAGCGCGCGCAGCAAATCGCACTTTACGGACATTCGCTCGGCACAGGTGTTGCGACTTATTTAGCAACGCAACGCGATGTGTTTGCCGTAATGTTAGAAGCCCCTTTTAATTCCGTGGCTGCAGTTGCTGCAGATCGATATCCATGGGTTCCGGTTCTGTCATTGATCAAGCATGATTTTCAGTCTGATGAACACATAAAGAAAGTCACGGCACCTATCCTCATTATGCATGGTGACAATGATACAACTGTGCCGCTCGAATATGGTCAGAGGCTTTATGCCAATGCACCTGAGGGCACTGAGTTTATTATCATCGAAGGCTTAGGGCATGGCGGATTTTCAAGAATTGGCAGTGAAGAACGCGCCATTAAGTTTTTCAACAAAGCTCTAGCAAACTAGTTTCACTTCGCCCAATCAGGCTTTGTCTGAGCAAAGAAAGATGTAATGCCATGTTGGGCTTCATCGCTCTCCCAGGCATCGGCCAAAGCTTCAATTGAATGATCAATATCTTCTTGTGAGACACCGCCACTTAATTTCAAACATAAAGCTTTGGCACGCGCTGATGCTTGTGGCGCGGTTTTTAAGATGGATTTAATTTCCGTCGCAACAGCCTGTTCCAGATCATCTGTGACGGATGAAACCAATCCAAATTTTTGCGCATCCGCTGCATCAAACAATTTGCCTGAGAAGAATATCTGACGTGCTGCGCCCTCACCCAGACGTTTAACCACAAAAGGTCCGATCGTTGCAGGGATGAGACCCAGCTTTGTTTCAGTCAGAGAAAACTTACATTTTGGGCTTGCAAGCACGATGTCACAAACGGACATCAAACCAATCCCTCCGCCATAAGCTGCGCCCTGAACAACTGCAATTAAAGGCTTGGGTAATTTATAAAGATCTAGCAACATGGACGATAACGCGCTTGCTTCTTTGATCTTACCAGCGCGATCAGCATCGGCTTGCGCACGCATCCAAGCTAAATCACCACCCGCGCAAAAGCTTTTGCCATTGGCGCGTAAAACCACTGCTCGAATGGCTGGATCAGATGCACATAGTTTTGCTGCTTCTGACAATTCTGAAATCATTTCAGCATTCATGGCATTATGCTTATCTGGTCGATTAAGCGTTAGATTGGCGATCCCGAAACCGTCAATGTCCAAAATGATGGTTTGAAATTCACGCATGGTTCTGCCTCGCCAATTTTGCCATGATCGTCTCAACTTTCACAAGACCATCTAAATCAAGTCCTGTTGACCAGCCATTGGCCTCCAGCATTTGCACCAATGCTAATGTGGAGACATTCCCTTTGGCTCCGGGCGCATAAGGGCAGCCGCCTAATCCACCAATTGCACTATCAAAAACCCGCAGCCCCATATCTAAACTGGCTTTGACATTATCAAGCGCAACACCTTTGGTGTCATGATAATGTCCAGCGAGCTTTGAGGGATCAATATCCGCTTGCACCACTTTGAGCATTTGATTGATGGTCTGTGGCGTACCAACACCGATTGTATCGCCCAAGGACACTTCATAGCAGCCAAGCTCCATCAGGGCGTTTGAAACCTTTGCAACAGCAAGAGGCTTGATCTCACCTTCATAAGGGCATCCCACAACACAAGACACATAACCGCGGACGGGAATATTATGATGACGCGCGCGCTCCATGAGCGGCACAAAACGTTCAAGGCTTTCCGCAATCGAACAATTGATATTTCTCTGACTGAAGGTTTCAGACGCGCTGGCGAAGACTGCAACTTCATCGACTTTTGCGTCCAAAGCTTTTTCAAAGCCTTGTAAATTTGGCGTCAAAGCAGAATAGCGAACATTGGGATTGCGATTAATGCCGGCCATAACATCGGATGAATCGGCCATTTGCGGCACCCATTTGGGTGATACAAAGGCGGTTGCTTCAATATTTTTAAACCCAAGATCAGACAGCGCGTCTATCAGTTCGATCTTCTCATTTGTGGGGATAATCTCCTCTTCGTTTTGAAGACCATCTCTGGGGCCAACCTCAAAGATTTTGACGAATTTGTCACTCATACCAACCTATCCCGTAATTTCCGCCGCATCACCTTACCGGTTGTTGTGACAGGCAATTCATCGAGCACATGGATTTCGCGCGGATATTCATGTGCGGCAAGCCGCGTTTTTACATGTGTTTGTAATTCTGAGATCAGATCATCGGAGGATGCCACACCGTCTGCTAAGACAACAAAAGCAACCACAATCTCTGTGCGTGTTTCATCGGGTTTACCCACAACACCTGCAATTTTGACCGATGGATGGCGCATCAAACAATCTTCAATACTGCCGGGACCAATACGATATCCGGCAGATGTGATGACATCATCATCACGTCCGACAAAGCGGATCCAACCATCGCTCTCAACAATACCCATATCACCTGTCAGCATCCAATCACCGATAAATTTGTCTTTGGTTGCTTGAGAATTGTTCCAATAATTGAGCATCATCACAGCATCGGGTGCTTTGGCGGCAATAACACCAATCTCACCATCCGGCACAGCATTGCCATCCATATCGACGGCTGCCATTTCATGACCCGCAACTGCTTTGCCGATAATGCCGGGTCGGGGCTGTTCCAGAGCAGCACATGATGAAATCAGCAAATTTCCTTCGGTTTGACCGTAAAACTCATTGATAGTTACGCCTAAAACCGATTTACCCCAATCGAGCAGCGGCGCGCCTAGGCTTTCGCCTCCGCTGCCGACCGATACAAGATGCAAATCGCGAGGGGAATGATCTGGATAAGTCGAGCGCATGAGCTTGAGCGCCGTTGGCGGCAAAAATGCGTGTTGAACTTTGTAATCCGCCAAAAGGTCAAAGGCGGCATCAGCTGTAAACTTTTCAAATCTTTTGGATACGACCGACATTCCGCAAGCCAGCGCTGGAATTAAAACGTCGAACAAACCGCCGATCCAAGCCCAATCAGCTGGTGTCCAAATCACCCGACCTGGAGCTGTTTGAAAATCATTAAATGTTTCAAATCCGGTCATATGACCGGCAAGCATGCGATGACCGTGCAAAGCGCCTTTTGGCGAGCCTGTTGTGCCGGATGTATAGATAATCATGGCCGGATCATCAGGGCCTGTTTTCACGCAGTTAAATTCATTTGATTGCGCACCCATCATGGTATGAAAATCCAAACTCTTCAGTCCATCATGAACGCCATCAATGGTGAGAATTTTTAGCCCCTCGCGCGCCTCATTTTTCATCTCAAAAAGTTTATCCGCGCCTTGCTGGTTGGTGATGATGACCTTGATACCTGCATCAATGACGCGGTGTTCTAGGGCATCAGGACCAAAGAGCATGAAGAGTGGTACGGATATCAAACCGCATTTAAATGCACCTAAATGGCCAACCGCTGTTTCCAACGCTTGCGGCAATAATATGCCTATTCGATCTCCTCGATTAAGGCCAAGTTCGCAAATTAGATTTGCCATCTGGTTGGAAAGATCACGCAATTTGGCATAGGAAATGGTTTGATCCTCATCGGCTAAAATAAGTGCAGTAGCATCGGGCGTTTTCACAGCCCAATCATCACAGGCCGCCAATCCCATATTATAGGTTTCTGGCAGCTGCCAGCCATCTTTTGCGACCTGATAGCAATAGCTATCTTTGGGATAATCCATTTAAGCCTCCGGCTCAATTTCAATAAGTATTGAACCACCTTCCACAGCATCACCAACTTGGCAAGTTAAACCCTTTACCCGACCCGCACAGGGGGCGGCAAGGTTCATCTCCATCTTCATGGCCTCCAATACAATCAGGCGTTGGCCTTCAGAAACCTCTGCATTTTCCTCAACATCGATTAACCTAATAACTCCGCTCATAGGCGCTGTGATGATGTTTTCGCTCGTATTGGCTTGCGCATTTGCGCTGAGAGGATCGGGCAAGATGAATTCAAAACTCTGTGCATCTTTATAGAGAACGACATGATTGTCTTGCCCATTCATGTAGTTTGCGAAATCCAAACCGAAACGCATGCCATCGACTTCGATATCTACCGCGTTTTCATGTCGTGCGATGAGCTTGAATTGCGAAAGGATATTGCCTACCAGATCAGATGATGTCACATCAGCTCCCACATCAAGGCGCCTCTCAATGCTTTCGCCCTGATACGTCATAGAGACCATGCGCGAAGCAGACCCAAATATACGCCAGTTAGATTGCGGTTTGGCTGTCTGCCAATCCAAAGCGATCATCATGGCGATGGCGATCATCACATCATCTGGATCATTCTGCATAGTGAGCGCATCGAGGTCGCGCTCGATTAGTCCTGTATCCACCTCGCCTTTGCCAAAGCCTTCATGCGACGACAATTTCGACAAAAATGAAATATTGGATGCAAGACCTGAGACTTGTGTTTCAGCGAGCGCCGACGTCAAGGCAGACAATGCTTCATTGCGATCGCTGCGATGTGTAATCACCTTGGCAATCATCGGATCATAATAGGGTGAAATCTGATCACCGGTGCGTACACCACTATCGTTTCGAGCGTGGTCGGATAAATTTAAATGTGAGATTTTACCTGTGGCCGGAAGAAAGCCTGCTGGCACGTCTTCTGCATAGATCCGCGCTTCAAATGCATGCCCATTCATCGTAATATCGTCTTGAGACATTGGCAAAGTTTGCCCTGCGGCAACACGCAATTGTAATTCAACCAGATCAAGACCCGTAATGGCTTCCGTGACCGGATGCTCCACCTGCAATCTGGTGTTCATTTCCATGAACCAGAACCCGTCTTTTTGAAGTCGTCCTGAACCATCGGCGATAAACTCAATGGTGCCTGCACCTTCATAACTAATCGCTTGTGCCGCTTTGACCGCAGCCTGCGTCATAGCCTGGCGCACATCTTCTGGCATATCTGGCGCCGGCGCTTCTTCAATCACTTTTTGATGTCGGCGTTGCAGTGAGCAATCACGCTCAAACATGTGAACGACATTGCCTTTGGAATCGCCAAAAACCTGAACTTCAATGTGGCGCGGTGACGTAATGAATTTCTCAATCAAGACTGCCGGATCGCCAAAGGCTGTTTGCCCTTCCCGCGCTGCACTTTCTAACGCGGTGAGAAAATCTTCTTCGTGTTCGACCAACCGCATGCCTTTACCGCCGCCACCTGCGCGCGCTTTGATTAAGACGGGATAGCCGATTTTATCCGCTTCGGATTTCAAAAGCTCTGGCGTTTGATCTGATCCATGGTACCCGGGAACAATCGGAACACCTGCATCTTGCATGAGTTGTTTGGCGGCATCTTTCAAACCCATTGCGGAAATGGCTTTGGCGCTTGGACCAATGAATTTAAGACCTGCGGCTTCAACAGCCCCCACAAATTCAGGATTTTCAGACAAAAATCCATAACCTGGATGAATGGCTTGAGCACCAGTTCGTTTTGCAGCATTGATGATCGCGTCTTGTTGCAAATAGCTTTCGCTGACTGGCGGTGGGCCGATATGAACAGCCTCGTCTGCCATTTCAACATGCAGCGCATTGGCATCTGCATCTGAATAGACAGCAACGGTTTGAATACCCATTCTTTTTGCGGTTTTGATGACCCGACACGCGATTTCGCCGCGATTGGCGATGAGAATTTTTGAAAACATAGTCATACCAGCCACCATTACATTCTAAACAAGCCGAAACTTGTATCTTCTACCGGCGCGTTCAAACATGCTTTTAGGCTCAATGAGACGACATTACGGGTATCGCGAGGATCGATAATGCCATCATCCCATAGTCTGGCTGACGCATAGAAAGGGTGCGATTGCGTTTCAAACTGGTCCAAAATAGGTTGCTTAAATGCAGCTTCTTGTTCGGCACTCCAATCTTCGCCGCGCGCCTTTTTGCCAGCACGGGTAACGCTTGCCATCACCCCCGCTGCTTGCGCGCCACCCATCACGGATATTCTGGCATTTGGCCACATCCAGACAAATCTTGGGCCAAAAGCACGCCCACACATGCCATAGTTACCTGCCCCATAAGACCCACCAATGATCACTGTAATCTTCGGAACATTGGCTGTTGATACGGCATTGACGAGCTTTGCTCCGTCTTTGGCAATACCACCTGCTTCATATTTCGAACCGACCATAAAGCCGGTGATATTTTGCAAGAAAAGAAGCGGAATTTTTCGCTGACAGCAAAGTTCAATAAAATGTGCGCCTTTGAGCGAGCTTTCAGAGAATAAGACACCATTATTGGCAATGATGCCGACAGGCATGCCGTCAATATGTGCAAAGCCTGTGACCAAGGTGGTGCCATAACGAGCTTTAAATTCATCAAATTCACTGCCATCCACCATGCGCGCAATCACATCTCTAATGTCATAGGATTGCCGCGTATCATGTGGGATTAAGCCCATAATATCCTCGGAAGGATAAGCTGGCTCTTTTGGTGCGCGTAATGTGATATTCGTTTGTGGTGCTTCGCCCAATGTGCGCACGACATTGCGGGCAAGTGCCAAAGCATGCGCATCATCATCAGCCATATAATCTGCAACACCGGATAATCTGGTATGCGTATCCGCGCCGCCTAGAGTTTCAGCGTCGACTTCTTCTCCGGTCGCCTCTTTTACAAGTGGGGGGCCTGCGAGGAAAATCATCGCCTGTTCTTTGACCATAATCGTTGTGTCACACATGGCTGGGACATAAGCGCCACCAGCCGTACAATTGCCCATGACAACAGCGATCTGTGCGATACCTTTGGCGCTCATACGCGCTTGATTATAAAAGATACGTCCAAAGTGATCTTTATCAGGAAACACTTCATCTTGGTTTGGCAAATTGGCGCCGCCGCTATCGACCAAATAAAGACATGGCAGCATATTTTCTTCAGCAATTTCCTGCGCTCTGAGATGCTTTTTGACGGTCAGCGGATAATATGTACCACCTTTGACCGTCGCATCATTGCAAACAATCATGCAATCACGACCGTTGATCTGGCCAATGCCTGCAATGACACCGGCGGCTGGGATATCCGCATCATAGGTATCTTTTGCCGCGAAAAGGCCAATTTCTAGGAATGCAGTCCCCGGATCGATCAAACCTTCGACGCGATCTCGCGGAAGTAACTTGCCGCGCGAAACATGACGCTCCCGTGCACGAGACGATCCGCCTTGCAATATGCGCTGCGCTTCCTCGCGTACGTCATCAAGCTGGCGGTGCATTGCCTCAGCATTATCAGCGTTCGGCATGGATGTGCTGATTAACTTGCTCATTAAGCCGTCTCACTAAACATTTCACGACCGATTAACATGCGGCGAATTTCACTGGTGCCAGCACCAATTTCGTAAAGTTTCGCATCACGCAATAAGCGTCCTGTTGGATAGTCATTGATGTAACCATTGCCGCCCAGGCATTGAATGGCCTCAAGCGCCACTTGCGTTGCTTTTTCTGCGGCATAAAGAATGCAACCAGCTGAATCTTTGCGGGTGACTTGACCATTATCGCACGCGCGCGCCACCGCATAAACGTAAGAGCGGCAGGCATTCATTGTGGTGTACATATCAGCGAGCTTGCCCTGCATGAGTTGGAAAGTACCAATCGGTTTTCCAAACTGCTTGCGCTCATGCACGTAAGGCACAACGATATCCATTGCCGCTGCCATAATCCCAATTGGGCCAGCTGCTAAAACCACGCGCTCGAAATCAAGGCCTGACATCAAAACTTTAACGCCCTCACCTTCTTTGCCAAGAATATTCTCTGCTGGTACTTTGCAATTATCAAAAACCAATTCGCAGGTATTGGATCCGCGCATACCGAGCTTGTCGAGTTTTTGCGCTGTCGAAAAACCGTCCATCTCTCGTTCGATGATAAATGCAGTGATCCCTTTGGAGGCGGCTTCCATATCGGTTTTGGCATAGACCACCAATGTGTTCGCATCCGGTCCGTTGGTGATCCACATTTTGTTGCCATTGAGCACAAAATGATCGCCGGATTTTTCGGCACGAAGCTTCATGGAAACCACATCCGAACCGGCACCGGGTTCTGACATCGCCAGCGAACCCACATGCTCACCCGTCAGCAATTTAGGCAGATATTTTGCTTTTTGCTCGTCTGTACCCCAGCGATTAATCTGATTGACGCACAAATTTGAGTGCGCACCATATGATAGACCTACAGAGGCTGATGCGCGGGATATTTCCTCAATCGCCACACAATGGGCGAGATATCCCATATTAACACCGCCCGATTGTTCAGACACCGTAATGCCGTGCAGGCCCAATTCGCCTAGTTTCATCCAAAGATCGTTTGGAAATTCATTTGATTTATCGATCTCAGCCGCACGTGGCGCGATTTCATCGCTGGCAAATTTGCGCACCATTTCGCGCAAAGCGTTGATATCATCACCCAAACCAAAATCCATTACGTGATCAAACATGAGCAGCCTCCTTCTCGTCATGATCGCTTGGCACAATGCCTTGTGACTTCAGCACCATCGACGCATACATATTTTCAATTTTCTTTTGTGACAGACGACCGCCGGACCGGTACCAGGTATTCACACCTGTCAGCATCGCAAGAATAGCCATGGTGGAAACATGAGGGTCGTCAATTTTCATAACACCAGATTTGATGCCATCGCGCAGGATGGATTTTAAAACCGTTTCATATTTGCTGCGCAAATCTGCAATGGTCGCGAACCCTTCTGGCTCGAGCGAGCGTAATTCCATGTAAGACAGGAACACTTCATCCGGACGATTGATATTGTAGCGAATGTGAAAGCGGGCAAATTGCTCCAAACGATCGACAGGATCTTTTGCCGTTATTTCTTCGTGGCAAGCACTCAGCAATCCATCCATATGGTTCTGCAATAAGCTGACCAAGATTTGCTGCTTGTTTGGATAATATTGATAGATCGCACTGGCTTGCACGCCAACCTGACCTGCGATCTGACGCATGGAAACAGCTGCATATCCATATTGGGCAAACAAAGACAGGCTGACCTTTCTGATCTCGCTTCTGGTGACTTCCCCGTCTGATCCGGCAATGCGCGCCATAAAAATTCCTTGCTAATTAAATGAACGTTCGTTAAATTAATAACAGATAACAAAATGAAAAACAATACAGCAAAATTTGACGTTCATTTTTGGATCGTCAAAATCAGGGGAATGCCATTGCACTCGCAGTGCTCAAGGCAATAAGAAGAAGGGTAATTTTGGAATTGGTAGCGGGTTACAAAACCCCAATTTCATCCATGTTGGAATAGCGTCATGACAGATATCAATATACGAAAAACTGATAAGATCGGCCATATCACCCTCACCCGCGAGAAAGTGCTCAATGCCTTGTCACACGATATGGCGTTGCAAATTGAGACAGCACTGCATGCATGGAAAAATGATGATGACGTTAAACTGGTTGTTATCGATGCAAGTGGCGAAAAAGCCTTTTGCGCCGGGGGTGATGTCCAAGATTTATACGCCCAAGGAAAAGTTGGAAATTTTGAGAGCGGCGTAAATTTTTGGCGCGATGAATATCGCTTAAACGCACTCATCACCAATTACGACAAGCCTTATATAGCCTTGATGAACGGTATTGTCATGGGTGGAGGTGTTGGAATTTCAGCGCTCGGGTCGCACCGGATTGTGACGGAAAACACCAGCTTTGCGCTGCCCGAATGCGCCATTGGCTTGATCCCAGATGTGGGCTCATCTCACCTGTTAAGCGCAGCACCCGGCCATATCGGTGAATATTTGGCACTTACCGGCGGACGTGTCGGCTATGAGGATGCCATTTATTGCGGTTTTGCGGATCACTTTATTCCCAAAGATAATCTTAAGGCGTTCGTTGAACAAATCACTCAATCTGGCGATGCGGGCGATATTTCATCATTTACCCAAGTGACTGACGCCGGGGATCTGGCAAAGATGAAGGCGGAGATTGACGCTATTTTCAGCCTCGAAACCATTGGCGAGATCTTATCTGCACTTGAAGAATCAGATGCCGATTGGGCCGCAAAAGCGCTGTATAAAATCAATTCTGCTTCACCCATTTCTATTTGTGTGACTTTGCAAACCATAAGAGCTGTCCGCAAAAATCCGGGTATTGAAAACGCGCTGCGCCAGGAATTTCGATTTGTGTCCCGCGCGATGGAACATGGTGATTTTATCGAAGGTGTTCGCGCGCTGATTATCGATAAAGACAAACAGCCCAAATGGCGTTATCCGGCAATAGCTGATGTGCCAGAAGATGTGGTTGCCCTGTTCTTATCACCACCTGAAACCGGCGATATCGAATTTCCGTAATTTCTTTTTTCGCATTGATTTGAGCTAAATCAATGTTCTGTCACGTCAGATCGTTATTCTAAGGCCAAGGCAACTCAAACAGGAGTGGACCCATGGCTCAGAAAGTCAAACAAGCACAAACTTCAAAGACAACGCAACAACCTGATGATGCAGCTGTTGAGCTAAGTATTGCCCTACCAACAGCAAGCGAAGAGGATATCGAAACAGCCTATGAGCTGATCCATATCAGCTCGGATATCGTCGCAGGATTATCTAAATATCAGCAGGAAATTTTGAGCTTTTACTCCCAGCGCATGCTGGCAGATCTCGAACTTCAACAAAAGCTGATGAGTTGTTCATCGATCTTGGAGATTTGGGATTTGCAGCGCAGCTTTTTTGAAAACGCATCCAAGCAATATTCAGATGAAATGCAAAAACTGGCAAATCTCGGACAGCACATCGTGCCGACCGAACTTACCGGAATGCATGGCCAGATCAATTAATGATTGGCAGTTTCTGCCAGATGAGGAGGAAATATGCCTTATTGTATTATACTCGCGAACAGCACCATAACCGGCATTGCAATGACATTTTCTGTTGCGCTTGCGCAATCCACGAACCCGGGATGGCTTGATGAAGTCACAGCTCAGCTCGCCTTAGAAGAACAATGCAATGTGGGCTATTTCATATCCATGAAGGAAACCGAATTGGCAGGGCAATTATATTTTGAAGCCCGCGCACAATGTGAAGATGGACGCCAGTTTGATGCCGTTCGAGAAGGACGTATCCAGCCATTTAAAATCACAAAATGTAAGGAAACAGTGGTGTGTTAATTGCCTGCCGTCATCACAAAGTTAAGAAAGGAAGTTCCATGGTCAAAAGAGGAATTATTCCTTTGCTTACCGGCATTGCCATCTCTTTGAGCACGAGTTTGATTGCTCAAGCTGAGAACCCAAAAGCCGATATTTCGCGTGGCCGCGATTTAGCACGTGCAAATTGCTCCCAATGCCATGCTGTGACGATAGATGGAGCAAGCCCTTTACATCAAGCCGTTCCGTTTTGGCGCATGACCATCCACCGGGATGTGACAACGATCGAACGTGATCTGCTTAATCACGCATTGCCGAAAAATAATGTCATGCCGGTGTTTAATCTAACACCAAAACAAGCACGGGATATCGCGGCCTGGATTGCTTGGGTGCAACCTCGTGCGCATGGCAAACGAATATTAGAAGTCAATTGCGCGAAGTGTCATGCGATTGATGCAACAGGAGACAGCCCGCATCCAGATGCACCGCTCTTTCGCGAACTGATGCAATTCTATCCCGTTGACGCGATTGAGGAAGCTTTTTCGCATGGCATTGAAACAACCCATCCGGACATGCCAATTTTTAAAATGACAGAGCTTCAAGTTGCTGATGTGATTGTCTATCTGCAATCCATTCAAAATGAAAAATAAAAACGCGCCACAATCGGTAGCGCGTTATATACATTCAAATTAGCTGCATTAGAACGCATATTTGAGCGCGTTGGCATTATCGCCTCGCGCTCCGTACACGTCTAATTTTATAACTTATCGATTAGATAAAGTTATAAGGCTGTTTGAAAACACCTTTGTCGACTTGGCGCATGCGGTATTCAAGATCTGCCAAGCTTTTTGCATTGTTTAGATATTCGCGCTCGTTGCGTTTACGGCTATCTTCTGCTTTTAAAAATGAGAAAATTTTCATTGTTATTGTCCTTGCGTAATTTTCAATTTGTTTTGTATCGCAGTCAGATATACGCCCTTTATAAAAAATGAGTAGTGCTAGTTTTTTCTACCAGCCATGCAAAAAATGCAGGCAAATGATCATAAATTGTTCATATTTGTCGGATTTATGCCGTAATTCCACAGAAAAATGCCAAAAATAGAGGCATTAACCCGCGTCGCGCATTCCTTCAGCAGTCTGCAGATCCACCGAAACGAGTTGCGACACACCCTGCTCTGCCATGGTGACACCAAACAAGCGGTTCATGCGCGACATGGTAATTGGGTTATGCGTGATCAACACGAAACGTGTCTCAGTTGATGACGCCATTTCGTCCATGAGATTGCAGAAACGCTCAACATTGTGATCATCAAGCGGCGCATCGACCTCATCAAGCACGCAAATTGGTGCTGGATTTGTCAAGAACACAGCGAAGATCAATGCCATTGCGGTTAGTGCCTGTTCACCGCCGGATAGGAGCGTCATGGTCTGTGGTTTCTTGCCCGGTGGCCTTGCCAAAATCTCAAGACCAGCTTCAAGCGGATCTTCACTTTCAACCAATTGCAGCTCAGCCGTACCACCGCCAAATAGATGGGTGAACAGCCGCGTGAATTGTTCATTGACCACATCAAATGCAGCCAGCAATCGCTCTCTGCCTTCTTTGTTTAGGCTCTGAATGCCAGCACGCAATTTGCGGATCGCTTCGATCACATCTTCGCGTTCGTTGATGATGGTATCATATTGTTCTGAAAGTTCAGATTGTTCTTCTTCTGCGCGCAGGTTTACTGCCCCCAAACGCTCACGCTCCATTTTCAAACGCTCAAGAGAACGCTCAATTTTATCAGGATCAAGCGCTGCTTCATCACCTTCAATTTGCGCCAGTTTGATGGCTTCATGCGGTTCGCAGTTGAGTGCTTCGCGAATACGCGCTTCGGCCTCTTCACGGCGTTCTTTTGCAGCAACCACACGCTCTTCAGCACGGCCTCTATTTTCACGCGCGGAGGATAAGGCAGCGATGGCTTCGGTGGCAATTTTATCGGCTTCGCGGGATTTTGTTTCCGCAAGCGCCAACACATCTGCGCAAGATTTGCGCACAGTTTCGGCTTCAGTTAATTGGTTCATCAATTGAATGCGGCGGCTTGCCAAATTGTCCGGAGCATCGGCAAGTTCCTGCGCTTCAACCGAAGCAACATTTGAACGTTCTTTGAGCGCTTTGATCTGTCCATCCGCATTTTGACCCCGTAGCAACCAAGTTTCCCGTTCGTTTCCGATTGCGGTTAGGCGTTGCTGGCGGTTTCGGTTATCACGCTCCATGCTTTCATGCGCGGCACGCGCTTCAGCCGCTGCACCACGATCGGTCGCGACTTCAGAATTTGCCTGATTTAGTCGCTGATCCAACTCAGTCAAATCAGGCGCGGATAAGATTGCAGCCTCAACATCAACCAATTCTGTTTTCACTTCATCGAGTTGAAGGGTAAATTGCGATGTCGATTGGCGCAGGACTTCGGCCCGATTGGACAAGGCACCCGAAGCTTCTTGCGCTTGCGACAAAGCCTTGCGTGCTTCGCCCACCGCAATATTCGCTAAACGCACGTCTTCGCGCAATGCACGTTGACCTTCTTGATGATCCTTTACCTCTTGCGCCGCATTTTCCAGACTTTCCTCAGCCTCACGCAGTGCTTTTGTCGCCGTGATCGCTTCAGCATCAAGTTCAGCTAATCTGTTCTTTTGCGCAAGACGCATGGCAGCAGGAGTTGGAGCGTCCGCTGACGCGCGATAGCCATCCCAACGCCATAGTGCACCATCTTTGCTGACCAAACGTTGGCCCGGTGATAAAGCTGCATGAAGCGCATCACCTTGCGCGTCGTCATCGACCAGTCCGATTTGCGCGAGACGACGCGCCAGAGCATCTGGTGCTTGCACAACTGCGCTCAAAGCCGTCAACCCAGCTGGTAATTTCGGATCATCGCCGGGGCCTGATATTTGAGACCAATGGGCGGGTGCTGATGCATCTAACGGCAAATCAAGATCATCACCTATCGCCGCGCCCAAAGCAGTCTCATAGCCACGCTCCACCTTCATTTTATCAACCACAGGGGCAAATAATTCTGGCTCAGAACCGGCATTGAGAATTTTTTGAATTGTCCTTGCTTCGGTTTCAATCTCGTTTAAATGGCGCCGCGCTTCTGATAAAGGCTTGCGTGCGTCATTTTCATTTTGGCGTGCTGCTTCAAGTTTCGCTTCACCAGCCTCAACTTTGTCTTCGGCTGCGCTGAGATTAACTTCAGATTGCTCAAGCTCACTTTGTTTCACTTTTGGATCTGGAAGCCCGGCAATTTGCGCTTCAATACCAACAAGTTCTTCACGTTGGGCTGTTAATTGCCGCTCAATTCTTGCTTTGCGATCGTTTAACTCTTGGTTCTTACGTTCAAGCTGAATTTTACCCGCCGCAGCTTCTGCGCGTTCGGATGTAATCGCAGATAGTGTTTTCTCGCTGGCAACGAGTTTCACACTTGCAGCTTCAAAAGCGTTTTTCAAATCCGCAGCATGAGCATCGGAATTGGCCAATATGTCTTTCAGCTCTTTTTCTTCTGCATCAAGGCGCGCTAAAATCGCGCTGTTATCGGCTTTGAGCTGCTCTTCACGGGCAATATCGGCAGCCAATTGTGCTAAGCGTTGTTCAAGTTCGACCTTCCGCTTTTCAAGGCGTTGCGCTTCATCTTCGAGCTGAGTTTTACCGATCTGCAATCGCTGTAATGCAGCAGCGCTTTTTGCATCTTCTTCTCGTAGATCCGGAAGCTTATGAGCTTCAACCGCTTGATTACGTGCAGCTTCAGATTGTTTGGCTGCCATTTCCGCGACACGTTTGGTTGCTTCTGAAAGCTCCGACTGTGACTGCCCTTCGCTTGATTTGGCTTGTTGCCAACGCAAATGCAACAATGTCGCCTCGCTGCGGCGAATATCTGATGAAATAGCTTTAAACCGATTGGCTTGACGCGCTTGACGTTTCAGGCTTTCGATCTGGCTTTCAAGCTGAGCTGTCACATCATCGAGACGCTCAAGATTTGTTTCCGCTCCCCGCAAGCGCAATTCAGCTTCATGGCGGCGCGAATAAAGACCGGAAATTCCGGCAGCTTCTTCAAGTAACTGTCTTCGTGCTTGAGGTTTCGCCTGGATCAATTCACCAATACGACCCTGCCCCACCATAGATGGAGAACGTGCGCCCGTTGACGCGTCCGCAAACAATAGCTGAACATCTTTGGCGCGGGCATCCTTGCCGTTGATGCGATAGGCTGAGCCGGATTCACGTTCAATCCGACGTGAAACCTGCACCTCATCAACGTCATTAAACGCAGCTGGCGCATCGCGCTCAGAATTATCAAGATAAAGCGCGACTTCAGCGGTATTTCGCGCTGGACGATTTCCAGAACCTGAGAAAATCACATCATCCATGCCCGATGCACGCATGTTTTTATAAGAGTTTTCACCCATCACCCAGCGCATGGCTTCCACAAGATTTGACTTGCCACACCCATTGGGTCCGACGATGCCAGTTAGGCCGCGTTCGATGTAAAATTCGGTAGGATCAACGAAAGATTTAAAGCCAAGGAGGCGGAGTTTATTGAATTTCATGGACGGGCATCCCCGCCACCTAAATCGCTTGATTCAATAAAATTGTAATGAAAATGAGCGCTGGGCACACTTACCCAGCGCTCGAAAGAACGTTTATTATAGATAGCTGTCGATAAGTGCCGACATTGTATCAACTGACATATCCCCCGAATACCGGCTTCCGTTGACGATAAAGCTCGGTGTGGATTGTATACCATAATCGTTAGCGCCGCGATTTCGCACTTCTGTTACATCATCAAGAAGCTGCTGGTTCGTCAAGCAAGTATTGAACTCTTCCTGTGTAAAACCCGCCAATTTAGAGATTTTTAGCAGGGCAGCGCGGGCATCTTCGGCTCTTGCCCATGTAGATTGTTGTTCAAAAAGAACATCAATAAACGGGAAGAATTGCTCTTCTGGCGCACAACGCGCGAGCATTATGCCTGCCGCAGCACGTGGATCGAACGGAAATTCACGCATGATGAAACGTACTTTACCTGTGTCGATGTATTTTTCTTTAATGTCTTTAAATGTGTTTTTATGAAAGTTTGCGCAGTGTGGACATGTCAAAGACATGTATTCAACAATGGTCACAGGCGCATTTGCGTCACCCATTTCCATTTCTTTAAGTGGACTTGGTTTCAACACCTCATCCATATCAACAGTGCCGCTGGCCGCGGGTACGTTGGCGGAAGTCACCACCCGATCGATACTAGCGCCAGCATCTGCCACTTGCTCGACATTTGTAGCGTTCCCAGCATCACTTACATCTTGTGCTTCACTGCATGAGGCGACCAATAAAGCCACTCCACCTAGGAGCGCAGCTTTAGACAGCAGATTAAACTTTTTTATTTCCATAAACGACATACCTAACCCTTTCGTCGTATTTTAAACCTGCGAGGAGCCCCGGAAATCCGCAGTCGAGCGCTGCTCTCATTATTCACATGATCAGCCTAACAAAATAAACCGCCACGCCACAATTCTTTCCGGCATATTTCGGGCAATTTGATGGCTTTGCTAGATCAAAAAAATGTTACTTCTTGGACAAAACAGCCTTGCCCAATTTTGTCAATGCTTCTTTTAGTCGCTCATCTTCGATCTCATCCACCATTTCGGTGAGTTTTTTCTGCTCAAGAGATGATAATTTGCGCGGTTTTTTGCGCCTTAAATCGTGTTTTACCACCACTTTTTGGACGATTTTAATGCGATTTAAGGCAGGAAAACCGAAAAACGCATTAATTCGTTGAAGAATTTCATCTTGCTGATGGGACAAAAACAAAGCGCGCGAGCCCTCGCAAGCAATTGTTAATTGTCCAGGCGACAATCCACCGCCCTGTTCAGATTGACTTGCACCTAAATCGCGTTGTTTTGGCCAAGTAATTTTGTCAGGTCTTGAACAATCGGCAAATTCAGGGCCAACAATTTCGTCCCAAATGCCCAGCAGCATGGTGTTTATTCCGGCTTTTTTTGCCAGAATTGGATCCACCAATGTGTTGGTGAGCTCTGCAATCTGCAGTGCACCTTTTTGCCCTTTGGCTTTCTTTTCAGCCATTTCGTTCTTTCCAGATTGAACTGCGCCAATTCGCTCAGTAAACCTTGATCAATCACAAATTCTTTTGGGCTTTATCTTCGGTTGGATCTTCAAGTGCAAAACCATCTGTTTTGACGACACTTAACGCCAAGAAAACGCACCCCGTTATGAACAGACTATCAATCAAATCGTATCCAAACAAGATATTGACCATACCTATCAGACTATACGTCACAACAAAAATACTCGCAAATGCAAGTCTGATTTTTTGTTTACCATCATTTGGCGCTCGCAGCACAAATAACCATAGTAACACGGGTCATAATTCCGACTTGAGCAAAATGAATTTTCTGTGTTTTAACGATAAAACAAAGCCAGCAACGGCTGCAATATTAATCAATAGTGATAGTCTAAACCCTAGATCGACCACACGGGCTTTTGTAAACATTGACTAACATTTCGTCGCATTTTGAAAACAGTATTTCCAAGCAGCTATTAGATTGGTATGACAAACATCATCGCCAACTCCCTTGGCGCATTTCACCAAGCCAACAAGCGATGGGCGTTAAAGCTGATCCATATTATGTCTGGCTCTCGGAAATTATGCTGCAGCAAACAACCGTCCCAGCGGTGAAGCCATATTTTGAGAAATTTATAAACTTATGGCCAAGTGTCGAAGATTTGGCCAATGCATCCTCTGAAAGCGTCATGCAGGTATGGGCAGGTCTTGGTTACTATTCTCGCGCGCGAAACTTGAAGAAATGCGCTGACCTTGTCGCGGCAGATTATGGTGGCCAGTTCCCGAAAACTGAAGCAGAGCTGATCAAGCTACCTGGGATCGGCCCATATACAGCCGCAGCGATCGCAGCGATCGCCTTTAACGAGCCGGCAGCGGTGGTGGACGGGAATATTGAGCGTGTATTCACCAGATTATTTGCCATTAAAACACCTCTCCCTTCCGCAAAACCAGAAATTAAAACCCATGTCGAAAAACACGTGCCATCAGATCGACCAGGGGATTTCGCCCAGGGGCTTATGGATTTAGGTTCAAGCATATGCACGCCCAAAAGGCCCAATTGCCTTTTGTGTCCATTGCAAAACCTCTGCCAAGCAACTGCGAAAGGAGAGCAAGAGCTTTACCCTGTAAAATTGCCCAAAAAGGCGAAGCCAAAGCGCCAGGGCGCAGCTTTTGTGATCACAGATCAAGATGGTGCAATCTATCTTCGCAAACGCCCCAATTCCGGCCTTTTGGCCGACATGAGCGAAGTGCCAACAACTGACTGGAACTCCAATCAGAACGGTGAGACAGGTGCAAATGCGGCGCCCATGGACTTAGATTGGGTCCCTAAAGGAAGTATCAGGCACGTCTTCACCCATTTTGAGCTGACACTTTTTGTCTATTCTGCTGAGATTTCGAATTCTGAAATGACCAATTCAAAATTAGCAGAAGGCTGGTGGTCGGGACCTGAGCAGATTGCCAGTGAAGCGCTGCCAAATTTGATGAAAAAGGTAATCACAGCTGTTCATCCAGATGCATTCAAAGGTTGACTTGATTTCACCCAAACCGCTTTTGTGCTAGCATATCCAGATATCAAATCGTGATACAGAGGAAAGGTAGCGCGTCATGAGACAGTTCTTCTTAGCCGCATTATTGACAGCAAGCCCGAATATTGCGCTCGCAGATGCGATATATGGTTGCTGGACGAATGGTACTGAGCGGTTAGTCGTTGAGTTTTCAAAGGTCATCTCACCCAGCGGAGCGTCCCCGCAAGCGCAAATTGATCGTCATACAGCTATTTTCACTGCACCCGAAGGTGAACGAAATGCTGGACAAACGTTGATCTTCCGGCAGCTTAACGACAACGAAATTGCGCGCACGATCCAAGGAGGTGACAGTGGTTCGGATCGCGAAATTTGGAATCCATGTGATTTAGCAATTAGTTAAACCGCAAAGCCGGTGATATTGAATTTCTACGGGATATCTCGCTGGGTAGACTAAGCGCCAGCTTTGGCCATTTCAGCACGGACAATTGCGCGAAGATCATCAATAGGCTTTAACTTGCCTTTTTCTTCAAAGTGCCAGAATGTCCAACCATTACAGGCGTCTAACTCCTGCACTTTGGCACCCATTTTATGAATGGATCCACCATCGCCGTTGACTGCAATCGTGCCATCGGCACGTACAATTGCGCTCCAACGTTTTTTGCTATCAGTTAAAACGGCACCTGGATTAATCAGGCCTGATTCAACCAGCGTATTAAAGGCAACACGTGGAAGAGCTTTTTTACCGGTCATAACCTTTAATTCAGCCTGACCTAATGGTTCAACAGCATCAATTCGGGCTTGCGCCGCATCGATATATTCTTGCTCGCGCTCAATGCCGACAAAATTGCGGCCCAAACGTTTTGCAACAGCGCCAGTCGTGCCGGATCCAAAGAAAGGATCTAAAACCACATCGCCAGGCTTTGACGATGCCATCAACACACGGGCAAGCAAAGCTTCAGGTTTTTGAGTTGGGTGTACCTTTTTGCCATCATCGCCTTTAAGGCGTTCACCGCCTGAGCAAATTGGAAACAGCCAGTCAGAGCGCATTTGCACATCATCATTGGCAGCCTTCATTGCATCATAATTAAATGTATAGCCTTTGGCGTTTTCATCGCGACTGGCCCAAATCATAGTTTCATGTGCGTTTTGGAACCTGCGGCCACGGAAATTTGGCATTGGATTGGTCTTGCGCCAAATCACATCATTGAGCAACCAAAAATCAAGATCTTGCAGGATCGTGCCAACGCGGAAAATATTGTGATAGGAACCAATCACCCAAATTGTACCGTTTGGCTTGAGCACTCGGCGACAGGCCATCAACCAGGCCCGACAGAAACTGTCATAGGCCTGGAATGATGTAAATTGATCCCATGCATCATCTACTGCATCTACCTTAGAATGATCTGGTCTATGCAAATCCCCACCAAGCTGGAGGTTATAGGGAGGATCTGCAAAGATCACATCAACCGAATTTGATGGCAGTGCCTCTAGTGCAGCTACACAATCGCCTTTGATAATCGAATTAAGGTAAGGGGTCTTATCTTCAGATGATCGGGCGATGTCGGAAAGCGATACAATAGACGGCATAGGATACTCACAATAAAAACGCGAAACATGATGAGCACATTGTTACCGCACAGGGTAAAGATTGGGTTTGCAGATATGGTAAATAAACCGTGAAAAATATTCTTGCCCTTGCAGCGCTTGATTATCGGGCCCAAATAAGGAAAAAGACTTTTCAACTTCCCCCAAAATGAGACGGAAATAGTATGGCTGATTTGGATCTGGTGATATTTGATTGTGATGGAACACTTGTGGACAGCGAATATCTCGCCGCGCAAATTGAATCAGAGCAGCTGAACAAAGCAGGATTTAATATCACACCGGAGGAATTCGCCGAGCGTTTCGCCGGGCTCACAACAAAAGAAATTTTGTTTGAAGTGGAGCGCGAAGCCAATATTCCACTACAGGCATCGTTGTTAGAAACAACACAGAAAGAGTTGAATACACGCTTGCCGAAAGAAGTTGAGGCGATCTGGGGTGCCCATGAAGCCTTGGATAAAATCGATGTGCCAATGTGTGTATGTTCAAATTCACCTCAAAGCCGATTAGAGGCCATGCTCATAAAGACACGCCTGAACAGCTTTTTTGGGGACTTTATTTATTCCTCTCGAAACATCGAGGATGGCAAACCGAAACCCGCGCCGGATGTCTTTTTGTATGCCATTGATAAGCATGATGCAGAAGCAGATTATACCATTGTCGTGGAAGATTCAGAGGCCGGTGTAAAAGGTGCTAAAGCTGCTGGCGCAAGGGTGATTGGATTTACCGGTGGACGACACACATTCCCAGGTCACGCAGATAAGCTTATGGATGCCGGCGCCGAAACCGTGATCAATCGCATGTCGGACTTGCCCGCCATGATCGAAGCGCTATCCGAATGGAAAGAGTTGAAGTAAATACTTATCTTAAAATGTTGCGAAACGTGTTATCGCGTTGGACCGGTATCAAAGCCGACAAAGACTTCCGTCTCTCCACCTGCACCAGCAGGGATCCTGACATTTGGATCAGCGAACACAAATTGCGCCGTTAAGTTAGCACCTGATAGTGCGACAGGTGTCTGTGTCAGTTCAGAATAGAGAACGGTGCGGGTCAATTTATCGACCACAGCTACTCGAATTGGCAATGTGACATTTCCGGCTTTACCCTGAGGCCCCGCGACCAATCGGCCAGCGGCCACCACATTGACAATCAAATCTTCACCGGACGTGGTGCAAGAACGCGTGGCATCAGCCAATGACGCCTGATACGTGATTTTGGACGGATCGCCATCTCCGCCACGCGTGTAAGCGCGATAAAAGGCAGTACCATCGCGCAAACTTACGCGCGGACATTTTCCTTGAATGATAGCTGGAGTGGCAGTTGCATTTTGTTGTGCGTTCACATCCAATGTGTTTGCGGTATCCGTCGAATTACATCCGGCAAGAATTAGACAGCCAAGAATTACAGGTGACGATTTAATTATTTTCGAAAACACGGGCCTATACTCTACTTTCAATTTTGATCATTATATATCAGGGCTTTGCATCAATGGCATGATAGTCTATATCAGCGCCAGACAAAAAAATCGATCCACTGCGTCATAATAAAATAGTTTATCGACGCAACCCCAGGAGAATTCTGCTTTGCGATATGTTTCAACGCGTGGTGAAGCCCCTCAACTTAATTTCAGCGACACTCTTTTGACTGGATTGGCAACTGACGGTGGTCTTTATGTACCTAAATCATGGCCACAATTTAGCAAGCGCGATATAAAAGCAATGCGCGGCAAGCCGTATGCAGATGTGGCTTTTACTATTTTGCAGCCATTTGTTGATGGAGAAATTCCAGACGATAAACTCAAGGAAATGATTGATGAGGCCTATGGGTCGTTCCGCCATAAAGCGGTCACTCCAATGGTGCAAACCGATGATAATGCTTATCTTTTAGAATTGTTCCATGGCCCAACGCTCGCATTTAAAGATGTGGCCATGCAGCTTTTAGCGCGTATGATGGATTATGTTTTAGAAGAACGTGATCAACGTGCAACGATTGTTGGCGCGACATCCGGTGATACGGGCGGCGCCGCAATTGAAGCATTTGCCAATCGCGATCGCACTGATATATTTATCTTGTTCCCACACAATCGCGTTTCGCCTGTACAGCAACGCCAGATGACAACATCAAAGGCAAGCAACGTGCATTCAATCGCGATTGAAGGAACATTTGACGATTGTCAGGACCTTGTCAAAGCGATGTTCAATCATCAAGAGTTTCGAAATAACGTACAATTATCGGGCGTAAACTCGATCAATTGGGGCCGAATTATGGCGCAGATTGTATACTATTTCACTGCGAGCCTTTCTATTGGCGGACCAGAACGCAAAGTTTCATTTACCGTTCCGACAGGCAACTTTGGCGACATTTTTGCTGGCTATTGTGCCAAGCGTATGGGCTTGCCGATTGCAAAGCTCAACATCGCAACCAACGATAATGATATTCTGGCAAGAACCTTAAAATCTGGTTCCTATGAAATGAGAGGGGTTAGCGCGACAAGTTCACCCTCCATGGACATTCAGATCTCGTCAAATTTTGAGCGCTTATTGTTTGAAGCCTATGACCGCGATGCAAGCAAGATTCGCAGCGCAATGGGTGCGCTCAAGCAATCTGGTTCGTTTTCGATTGAGCCTGTTGTCTTGAAAGCCATCCGCCGTGAATTTGCTGCTGCTAAAGCAACTGGCGCGCAAGTAAGCGAAACAATTTCAAGATATAATCAACAAAATAGCTATGTTGCCGATCCACACACTGCTGTGGGCTTATTTGTGGCAGAAAAACTTGCCAAGCCAACATCGGCGATGATCACTTTAGCGACGGCCCATCCGGCTAAATTCCCAAGTGCTGTGAAAACAGCTTGCGGAATTAACCCTGCCCTGCCAAATTGGCTAAGTGACTTAATGGAACGGGAGGAACGGTTTAAGGTATTGCCTGCAGAGTTAAAGTTCGTGGAAGAATTTATCTCAATGCACACAAGAGCGAGCCAATAACCACTTAAAGTATGAATATCAACACCACAGTCTTGCCCAACGGGCTCACCATTGTCACCGAGCGCATGCCACATTTGGAAAGTGTCGCGATCGGCGTGTGGATTAAAGCAGGCTCTCGTGATGAAACAGATGATGAGCACGGCATCGCACATCTTTTGGAGCATATGGCTTTTAAAGGGACCAAGCGCCGTACCGCGCGGGCAATTGCGGAAGAGATTGAGAATGTTGGCGGGGAAGTAAACGCGTCCACATCAACCGAGACAACTTCGTTTTATGCACGCATACTGAAAGAAGATGTGGCTCTGGGCATTGATATTCTAGCGGATATTTTAACCCACTCTGTCTTCGATGAACACGAGCTCATGCGTGAAAAGCACGTTATACTTCAAGAAATCGGGGCTGCAAACGACACGCCCGATGATGTGGTTTTCGATAAATTCTCAGAAGCTGCCTTTAGAAATCAAAGTGTTGGTCGTCCAATTTTGGGAACACCTGAAACAGTGCAAGGTTTCACACCAGACCAAATCCGCGCCTATATGGATCGAAATTATTCTGCCGATAGGCTCACAATCGTTGCCGTTGGCGCTGTCGATCACGATGAAATCTGCAAGCTTGCCCAAGCCAGCTTCTCTGATCTTCAGCCTGAACATGGCAATACACGAAATTATCCGAAAGCCAATTATACTGGCGGTGCGTATCGTGAAAAACGTGATTTGATGGACGCGCATATTCTCCTTGGTTTCCAAGGCCGCGCCTATCACGCACGCGATTTTTATGCGTCGCAAATTTTGGCTGGCATATTGGGTGGCGGGATGTCGTCGCGTTTGTTCCAAGAGGTGCGTGAGCGTCACGGTCTTTGTTATTCGGTTTATGCATTCCATTGGGGATTTTCTGATAGTGGTATTTTTGGCATTCAGGCCGCAACCGGCGCAGAAGACATTCAAGCGCTCGTGCCTGTTGTTATGACAGAACTTGGAAAAATTGCAGAGAATGTTGACCAACAAGAAATTGATCGCGCACGAGCCCAAATCCGCTCTGGCCTTTTGATGACCCAAGAAAGCCCGGCGGCGCGCGCTGGTCAGCTAGCACGTCAAATGATGTTGTTTGGTCGCTTGATATCTAATGAGGAATTGATGGAACGTCTTGAAAACATCAATTCAGATAGGCTAACAGATCTTGCAGGGCGATTGTTCTTTGGAGAAAAGATCACGTTGTCAGCTGTGGGGCCAATTGATCAATTGGCGTCGCTTGAGGAAATGGAAGCACAGCTCCAAAGTCCTCATTCGATTATCCGCGCGGCAGAATGATCAGCGTTCAATCGTAAAGGCGAACGAAGCAAGGGTTTGAATGTTTTTTGTTGATTACCAAAATATCGCCAATACTGCGCTTGTGACCAAGGCTCAGATCTCGCGCCTTTTGCTATCATTTTTTCTTTTGATTTTTACGCTGGCAGGTAGCTTCTATTCCACGACAATTGCATATGCTTTTGACGCCGTACAAGTTACAAGTGATGAACTTGCCCTGGATCTTACTCAATCTGTTGAGGTATTCCGTGGTAGAGGACCAGCATTTCAGGTTTCAACTGCCCCGGATAACGAAGGTATTGTGCGCCGTATTGAAGTCCGCGCTAGTAGCGAAGACCACAGTGGCGACTGGGCGGTCGTTGTTTTGGCGAATACCACAAGTGAACAGATCGACCGCTTATTTGTCGCACCACATTATCGATTGGCAAATGCTGGCGTGATCTGGCCAGATCTTGGGTCTCAGAGGATCATCTCTATCACACCGTCAGAAGGATTTGCGCTTGATCGCGAGGCTTCCGATGAGGCTGATATATTCCGCATTACCATGAATCCAGGGACGATCGTGACATTCGTCGCTGAATTATCATCCAATGATCTTCCGCAGCTATATTTGTGGGAACCAACGGCATATAAAGACACGGTCAACTCGTTCACCTTATATAAAGGCATTCTGATCGGGATTGCTGGATTGTTGGCCGTGTTCCTGACCAACCTCTTCATCGTTCGTTGGACAATTATGTTACCCGCAACCGCAATGCTGGCATGGACCGTATTGATTTATATCAGCGTCGATTTTGGCTTCTTGTCAGAACTCTTTAGCTTAGGCCCACAAGAGCTGCAGTTCTGGCGCGCAGGCGCGGAAGTATTGCTGGCGGGCGGGCTGATTATTTTCCTCTTCACCTACCTCAATCTACACAATTGGCACATCAACTTATCTTATGTCGCCCTGGTATGGCTTTTGGGACTTGCAGCACTTTTCTCAATCATTTTGATCGACGCGGCAGTTGCCGCAGGCATTGCGCGGATTTCATTTGCGCTGACCACAATCCTGGCAATTTTCCTCATCGGATATTTAGCCTATCGCGGCTATGACCGCGCCTTTATGTTGGTGCCGACTTGGCTGCTAACAATTTGTTGGTTGGCGGCCGCAGGGCTCACCGCAATCGGTGAATTGGACAATGACATCCTTCAACCTGCATTGGGTGGCGGAATGGTACTCATTGTGCTTCTGATCAGTTTCACTGTGATGCAACACGTCTTCACGGCAGGCATTTACCAGCAAGGTTTGTTTTCGGATGCGGAGCGCCAATCTCTCGCGCTGACTGGTTCAGGCGATACGGTTTGGGACTGGGATGTGACGCGTGATCGCCTCACGACAAATCCAGATATCTCTAAAGGTTTGGGAATGGCGCCAAACTCCTTGCAAGGGGCAATGCGAAACTGGCTGCCAATTTTGCACCCAAATGACCGTGATGGGTTTAGTACAGCCCTCGACATTATGCTTGAGCATCGCAGAGGTCGTTTAAATCATGAATTCCGCTTACGGGCTTCAGATGGTCACCACCATTGGTTTTCTCTCAAAGCGCGACCAGTGATTGGTACAAATGGCGAAGTCATCCGCTGTGTGGGAACCGTTCATGATATTACGGAGCAAAAAACATCAGAAAACCGTTTGCTTCGCAATGCTGTGCAAGACAATCTCACAGGCTTGCCAAATCAGGAATTGTTCCTTGATCGTTTGGCAACTTTATTGGCGATTGGCGAAAGCCGGACGGAATTGCTGCCAACGGTATTGGTGATTGATCTAGATGACTTTAAACAGATCAATCAAACGATTGGCATGTCTTCAGGTGATACGATTTTATTGGCTTTAACACGTCGTATCCGCCGTTTGTTGAAAAATGAAGATTTGATGGCGCGATTAGGCGGCGATCAATTTGGGATTGTTCTCTTATCTGAAACTGATCCAAAAAGCGTTGCGGAACTTGCCGAAGCCATGCTTGAAGCTATTAAAGCACCGCTTGATTTTGCAAAGCGTGAACTATCCATGACAGCCTCAATCGGCATGTTGCGCGTTGTGAATAATTTGCAGGCGCCAAGCGAAATTTTGCAGGACGCTGAACTTGCCATGCTGCACGCCAAACGTTTTGGTGGCGATCGCATTGAACCATTCCGCCCGGCATTTAGATCAACCGGTGTGAATTTCCAAAGCGTGCAAGAAAATCTAAAATCAGCAATTGCGCGCAATGAAATGCAAGTGGTTTATCAGCCAATTATCAAACTCGATACTTTGGAAATAGCTGGATTTGAAGCATTGTTGCGTTGGGAAGATCCAAAACGCGGCCTCATACCACCATCAGAATTCATTCCGTTGGCGGAGAAAAATGGCTATATTTTTGAACTGGGAATGTTTGCGCTTCAACAAGCCGTCGAAGATATGTCGAGCTGGCGGACAATTTTAGGTGAATTACCCATTTTCATGTCGGTCAATTTGTCAGCTGCCCAGCTTCAGAAATCTGAATTGTTCGACGATATCAAATCCACACTTGGTCGCTCGAAATGCTCACCACAAAACTTCAAGCTTGAGCTCACTGAAACGGTTTTGATGGGCAATCCGGATGTCGCGCTGGCAACGTTTGAAAAACTCAAAGCACTTGGTGTAGGACTGGCACTTGATGATTTTGGAACCGGCTATTCATCTATGTCCTACCTATCCATGTTCCCGTTTGATACGTTGAAAATAGATCGCTCTATTGTCGCAGGTGAAGGTGACAAACGAGAAAAAATGCTCAATTCAATTCTAAACCTAGCGCGTGAACTGGAATTAGACGTTGTTGCAGAAGGCGTTGAGAATACGTCTGATGCGGAAAATCTGTCAGAATTAGGATGTCAATTTGGCCAGAGCTATCTCTTTGGGGCTCCAGCAAATGCGGATCAAACAACGCGCCTCTTAAGGGAACGCTTTGCAGCCACGGCAAAGTAAGTGATAAACTAAGCGTGTCCGCTCAAGCTTGAAAGATTGGCAGCCTCTACACCCATAGACGCAAGCGTTTTTGAATAAATCATATCAATTTCAGGCTCAAAAATAGCTTCTTCATATAACGGGCAGGATAGCCAGCTATTTGTTGCAATCTCATCTTCTAATTGACCTGCACCCCAGCCGGCATAACCTAGACAAAGGATAGCCTTTGCTGGTCCAACGCCGCGAGAAATTGCTGTTAAAATTTCAAGCGTTGAAGTCACGGACAAATCATCTGTGATTGAGATCGTAGAATCGCAGGCATATTCCGAGGTATGTAAAACAAAACCGCGACCTTGGTCGACTGGGCCGCCGACATGAACTGGGATGTGATCAATGTCCACATCTGGCAGATCAATGCCAGCGGCAACCTCGCCCTTTAACTTCGTCATGAATTGAGAAAAAGTAATGTCGGATTTTTTGTTAAGCACAAACCCCATTGCGCCTTCATGAGAATGCGAACAGATCAAAATGACACTGCGTTCAAACTCTGTCTCATAAAGACCAGGCATAGCGATGAGCATGTTGTCTTCAAGTGCTCCGCCGCCGCCTCGTTTGAACAATTCACTAGATTTTGTCATTCAATATGCCTGTTTACGCTACATTTCTATTTAATATTAAAAGCAAAAATGATGTCTGATGGCAAATATATCAGACCTTCCAGAGACTAATTTCTTAAGAATTGGTTAACGCATACGCCGCCATTTGTAAAATCAAACCTCTGATCAGTAAACTGAATTTGATTGGCGAGTGATGGGGCGATACTGTATCGTGCAACCATGATTAAAGCTTTGACAACCCTTCCTTTATTGTCTGCAACCGTAATTGTAGCTTCAATATTGCCAATATCTGAAAGTTTAGCTGCAAGTTCCGACTGGCAGGAGGCTGAAGGTGCACGTGTGCGCGTCGTCACTCAATCTGTTCCTGACGAGAATGGTGTTTTAAAAGCGATTGTTGAAGTTGATCTCGAGCCAGGATGGAAAACCTATTGGCGAGAACCCGGTTCGAGCGGGATTCCACCGCTGTTCAATTTTTCAGAAAGTGAAAATGTGCAGGATGTGAAGGTTCATTATCCTGTTCCAACCATGATCAATGATTCCACCGGGAGCTATGCTGGATACGAAAAATCACTGGCTTTTCCGATCGATTTAAAAACCAAGAATTCAACAGACGACACCCGTCTTCAAGCTGATATATTTATGGGCGTTTGCAAGGATATCTGTGTGCCAATATCTGCGCAGATTGATTTGGATCTCAAAGAATTTCAAACATCATCCGATCAGATGGCCCTCATTGAAAATGCAAGATTTAATCTGCCCACTCAACCGGCCAAAGATTTTAATCTCAAGCAGGCAAATTATAACAGTGTCAGTAATTCCGTTGAGTTTGAGCTGACTATGCCGGCATTTTACCCGCCAAATATGAAGCCAGAAATTTTTATCCAGGGCCCAGAAAAATGGCCTATGACACAGCCAAAATTGATCAAAACAGATGATGGTTCTGTTCGTTTTCGAAGTGACATATTTGACGAACCAAAAGCCGATGATCCGCTCGAAGGACAGCTATACGTTCTCATGAAACTTGGGCAGCGTTCGGTTGAAACAACGCTTGAGCTTGGCTCGTCCTCCCTTTGTCAGCACAAAGTCGGTTCAACAAGCTGTTAAGCGTTGTCCAACCTGTTCATTATCTTCTTTTCAAAACCTTGTTTTTGCTTAACTTAGGACTATCTCAGTTCTAGGAAAAACTTTATTTGAGGAAATGGAAGATATGGCAATTTCAATTGGTGACACACTGCCTGAGGCAGTATTTAAAGAAAAAACATCTGATGGCATGGCCGAAGTCTCTGTGAAGGAGATTTTTGATGGTAAAAAAATTGTCTTATTTGCGGTACCCGGTGCCTATACGCCAACTTGCCATTTAAACCATCTTCCTGGTTATCTTGAAAACAGAGACGCAATTCTTGCCAAAGGTGTTGATGATATTGCCGTTGTGTCAGTCAATGATGCCTTTGTGATGGGTGCGTGGGCACAAAGCACTGGCGGTGAAGGGAAATTACGTTACCTGTCTGATTGGGACGCAAGCTTTACCAATGCCATCGGCATGGAAATGGATTTGTCAGCCGGCACGCTTGGCATGCGTTCAAAACGCTATTCGATGATTGTTGAAGACGGCAAAGTCACAGCGCTTAATATCGAAGATAGCCCTGGCGAAGCAGTGACATCAGGTGCATCGCGTCTGCTTGAGCAGCTTTAATAAAAATCTATTTATAAGGTTCCATTCCGGCGCGAGCCAGCTCATCAGCACGCTCGTTGTCGGGATGACCGGCATGGCCTTTCACCCAATGCCATGTGATATTATGGCGTGATGTTGCTTCATCTAACGCTTGCCATAATTCAACATTTTTCACAGGCTTCTTGGCCGCTGTGCGCCAGTTATTGCGCTTCCAACCATCAATCCATTTCATAATGCCATCTCGGACATAAACAGAATCTGTATACAGATCGATCTCACAAGGCTGCTTCAGCGCGTTTAATGCTTCAATCGCGGCGGTGAGCTCCATCTGATTGTTGGTGGTTTCAGCTTTACCGCCATTGAGTTCTTTTTCGTTACCTTGATAACGCAAAATCGCGCCCCAACCACCCGGGCCCGGGTTACCCGAACAGGCACCATCTGTATAAATTTCAATTTTTTTCATAGAACTACATCAATCCATATTCGGATGAAGAATTGATCTGATTATGGAATCTCAAGCGCTTGAGATATTCAAGTGGATCTTTCTTTTGCACAAATGCCCCATCTGGCACTGTGAGCCAATCGTATATGCGTGTGAGGAAAAATCGCATGGCTGACCCCCGCGCAAGAATTGGCAGGGCATCTTGTTCTGCTGGCTCAAGTGGCCGAACAGATTGATAGCCCTTTAACAGAGCCCTGCCCTTGGTCATATTGTAAGAACCATCTGCTTCAAAACACCATGCGTTGAGGCAGATAGAAATGTCATAGGCAAACATGTCGTTGCAGGCGAAATAAAAATCAATAAGCCCCGATAGTTCATCCCCGATGAAAAAGACATTATCGGCAAAGAGATCGGCATGGATCACGCCCTTTGGCAAGTCTTCTGGCCAATTAGCTTCAAGGCTGGCAAGACTTTTGTCGATCTCAGCGGTCAGGCCCTTTTGCACGCTATCGGCTTGGTTATGAGACAAGTTCCACAAGGGACGCCAATCTTCCATCGCAAGCGCATTTTTGCGCGTAATGTCGAAATCTTTTCCGGCCAAATGCATATTAGCAAGCGCGACACCAAGTTCTTTGCAATGTTTTGCTTGAGGACGTCGCAGCCACATACCTTCCAAAAAGGTGATGATGGCAGCGGGTCTGCCCGCAAGCTCACTTAAAATCTCACCATCATTGCGATGAACCGGAAGCGGACAGTTTAGACCACGTTCAGCGAGATGCTCCATGAGCCCTAAGAAAAACGGCAGATCGTCTTTATTGACGCGCTTTTCATACAGGGTGAGAATGAATGTGCCTTCTGTGGTGCGCAGCAAAAAATTGGAATTTTCAACGCCTTCGGCAATGCCCTTATACGACAACAACGTGCCGATATTATATTGCGTTAGGCAATCCGCGAGTTCAATCTCTGTAATGTCTGTATAAACCGCCATATTATTGACCGTTCACAAACGCCATATCGCTGACGGTCAATTCAACATCACGCAGCTCTCGGTTTACAAGGAAATTCTCCGTCTCTTTGACCATTTCTGCCAATTCGATTTTGACGTTAAATCTTTCGCGGAAAGCACCTATGATTTCATCGACGATGACTTCAGGTGCAGAAGCACCCGCTGAAATGCCGAGGGTTTTAACACCATTGAAATCTTCCCAATTGATTTCTTTGGCACGCTGAATCAAGAGCGATTTTTTTGCACCTGCACGTTTTGCAACTTCCACCAGACGTTTTGAATTTGAAGAATTCGGTGCGCCAACAATAATGAAATGATCGCAGTCTTCTGCAGCTTGTTTGACCGCTTCCTGACGATTAGTCGTCGCGTAACAAATGGATTCAGCTGCGGGTGCCTGAATATTGGGAAACTTGCTCTTCATAGCATCGATCACATCCTGGGTATCGTCGACAGATAAAGTAGTCTGCGTGACGAAACCTAGTTGATCGGGATCTTTGGGCTCAAATCCTGCCACATCATCAACGGTTTCAATCAAAGTGACTTCACCGGCTTCCAGCTGGCCCATAGTTCCGATAACTTCTGGATGACCTTTGTGTCCAACAAGAATAACATGGCGCCCTAAACGGACATGACGCATGGCTTGTTTGTGAACTTTTGATACCAATGGGCATGTGGCATCAAGGTAGAACAAATTCCGTGCCACTGCATCTTCAGGCACAGATTTGGGTACCCCATGTGCTGAAAATACGACAGGTTGATCCACGTGCTCGGCTGGAATTTCATCAAGCTCTTCGACAAAGATCGCCCCAAGTTCTTCAAGACCTTCAACCACAAAACGGTTATGCACAATTTCATGACGGACATAGACCGGCTTGCCATATTTCTTGAGCGCTAAAACCACGATCTGGATGGCGCGATCAACACCCGCACAAAAACCGCGCGGGCCGCATAATCGAATTGTCATATCAGGCTTGGACATGGCTCTACTCTTTCGAATTTCTCTATCTCTTTAGTGGGTTGGCGTGGCTTCAATGTCAAGACGTGATGAGGGCCTAACTTTTCGCAGCTGCAGATTTTCTGCGAAATAAAAATATCACCACAATGCATAAAAGCGTTGCAGCAAGTCCGTACCAAGTGAAGGCATATTGCAGATGATTATTCGGCAAATCGATAATCGTCACGCCACCTTGAGGAAACCCGCCAGGGTTTGGGGCTTCATTCGCATCTATAAAAAACTTGAGTAGATTTGGGTCCTCAAAATCTAATCCTGTTGTTTGCGCCATCGAACGGAGATCTTTCCAATAATAGATATTCGCCGCAATATCATTCTCAGGAACCACGCTTGATGGCTTTTCATCAAGCATTTTGCGCGCAAGTCCGGTGATTGATACTCGATCTGTTACCTGCCCTTCCAGTCGCGATTTCGGATCTTTAAAATCGAACGGGACAAAGCCGCGATTAATGAAGATGGTCCCGAAATCACCTGATAAAGGCGTATAAACATAATAGCCTGAAAACCCATTATGCGTGGCAAAGAAATGCCGTTCTTTGGAATGGTCAAAGACACCTTGGAGTGTCACAGGCTGGTATTCAAAATCTTCGCCCGAATTGGCCAGATCTATCACATCTTGGATGCTGACTGGGTTCGACGTCAGTCTTTGTTCAATATTCGCAAGAAGGTTTTCTTTCCACTCCAAACGCTGCATCTGCCATGTGCCAAGCGCGATTAGTATCGCAAACACACCGGCAAGAATGAGCGAGACAATGATGGCTCTTAAACTGAACATTTTTGAAGCTACATTACCCACGGTCTATCTCACCTTGTTGTGCTTTGTTTTTATATTGCAAACAGATCATGATGCCTTTCATGGCTCGCAATAAATATAAGCCAAGCCCAATGGATACCGGAAACCAAATCAACAATTGCAGCCACAATGGCGGGCTATAAGACACCTCTAACCAAAGCGCCAAACCAACAACGATAAAGCCAACAGCGGTCATTACAAACACCGCTGGACCGTCACCAGAATCTGCAAATGAAAAATCCAAGTGGCAAGAGCGGCAAGATTTTTTCAAACCCAAAAAGCCTTCAAATAATTGACCTTCACCACAGCGTGGACAACGACCTTTGATACCCGTTCTAATCGGGTCAACTGGCGCAAAACGAAGGTCTTCAGTCATATAAGGTTTCCTGAGTTTAAATAAGAAAGGGCGACCAAATAGCCGCCCTTTTCAAATCTGTATTCCACTTAAATTAGTGGTGGATTGGCGCACCCCATGATGCCCAAACATAAACGGCAAAGAATAGGAACAACCAAACCACATCAACAAAGTGCCAGTACCATGCAGCTGCTTCGAAACCGAAATGTTGTTTTTCAGTGAAGTGCCCTTTAAGTGCACGGATCAAGCAGATTGCCAAGAAGATCGTACCCACTAGAACGTGGAAGCCATGGAAGCCAGTGGCCATGAAGAATGTCGCGCCATAGATGCTGTCTTTAAAGGCGAATGGTGCCACTGAATATTCGTAGAACTGAACGCCTGAGAACAAGATACCCAAAAGGATTGTACCCAACAGACCATATACTAGACCTTGGCGATCACCGTGAAGAAGCGCGTGGTGAGCCCAAGTTACCGCAGTACCAGACCATAGCAAGATCACAGTGTTGTAAAGCGGCAAGTGAAGTGGGTCTAGAACCTCGATGCCCGCAGGTGGCCATTGACCGCCAGTATAGGCAACGCGAGCTTCCTGAATAGCTTCAGCTGGATAAAGGCTGGCATCAAAGAATGCCCAGAACCAAGCCACAAAGAACATAACCTCTGAGGCAATGAACATGATCATGCCATAACGAAGGTGCAAGGACACAACGCGTGTGTGGTGGCCTTCATGCGCTTCTTTAATCGTTGCTGCCCACCAGCCAATCATTGTGAAAAGCACAATGGCAAGACCGATATAGAAGATCCAAGGACCTGTTAAGAACGACAAACCTTTAAGCGAAGCACCAGCATCGTTTAGGTAGCGCATGTATCCAATGCCACCTAGAGCCATTACCAAAGCGCCAATTGAGCCTAGAAGCGGCCATGGGCTCGGATCGATAATGTGATAGTCGTGATTCTTATTTCCAGCCATATGAATTACCCCTCAATGGTTGATTCTCCGCGGTTGAGTTTCCGCCCGCGCGGATATGTGTTGCGGATACCACAACATTAGTTCTAATTTGAAGTCTTTTTTTCATCATCCCTCTCCTTCACCAATATTTTTTGGTGTTGTTGCCGCAGCTACGGGTTTGTCATCTCCGTAGGGGAAGAATGTGTATGAAAGTGTAATGGTTTTAACACCCTTTGTTTCTTCGTAATTCACAATGTCTGGATCAACAAAGAAGACAACGGGCATATCGAGAACTTCGCCAGGCTCGAGCTCAGTTTCTGTAAAACAGAAACATTCTACTTTATTAAAGAACGCGCCAGCAGATTGCGGTGTCACATTAAATGTGGCCTGTCCATGGGTGTTCATTTGAGAAATGCTTTTGGCGAAATATTCCATTTGGGCTGTTTCACCGATCGCGATTTCAACTTCAGGGATCTTTGGCTCAAATTCCCAACCAAGAGCTGGAGAAATATTCGCGTCAAAACGGATTTTGATTTTCTGATCCAAAATCACATCAGAGGCTTGCTCAACTCGCGCTGTTGTGCCGCCATAACCTGTGACCTGACAGAAAATTTCGTAAAGCGGCACAGCTGCATAGCTCATGCCAACCATCGCGCCGACAAAGCCAACACACGCAAATGCAACATTGCGATGACGTTTTTCAGCAGGTTTCTGTTGAGGAGAATGTTGTGACTGTGTATCTGACATACCCATTCTCCTATAAGCTACGATTTAAAATATCGGGACCAATTTTGATCACCGTGACGGCATAAACAAGCACCACAAAAGCAACGAGCAATAGTGCAAGGGCGATTGAACGACCTTTGCGCGCTTTAGCTTGTTTTTCAGTTAGTTCGACCCGTTCGATCTCAGCCATTACAGACCTCCAACAACGAGCATAATGCCACGATCAATAAGCAGCATACCGAAAATAGCGAAGAGATAGAGGATGGAATAACCAAAGAGTTTTTTGGCAGGTTTCATCGCATCATCATCATCACGCATTTGGTAGGTTTTAAATGTGTACCAAATGAAACCAAGACCAAGCGCTGCAGAAACAATTCCATATGCTAGACCAGCAAGACCTAGAACTGTTGGCAGAACGCCAACAATTGCAGTGAGAACCGCATAGACCAGCATTTGAATTTTGGTTTTACGAGCACCCACCACATTTGGCATCATCGGAACGCCAACGGCTTCATAATCGCCCTCTTTGAACAAAGCCAGCGCCCAGAAATGAGGTGGTGTCCAAAGGAAAATGATTGCAAATAACACAATGCTTTCGATGGTCACTGTACCTGTCACCGCTGCCCAGCCGATCATCGGAGGGAAGGCACCTGCTGCGCCACCGATCACGATATTTTGCGGCGTCGAGCGCTTGAGCCACATTGTGTAGATCACAGCGTAGAAGACGATTGTGAATGCGAGAATGCCTGCAGCCAACCAGTTGGTCGCTAAGCCTAAAAAGATCGTCGAGAAGACCGATAGACCGATCCCAAAGCCCAACGCCTCGGACTTTGTAATACGGCCGGAAGGAATAGGACGCTTGCGTGTGCGGGTCATGACAGCATCGATATCTGCGTCATACCACATGTTTAAAGCACCGCTGGCGCCAGCACCAATTGCGATACACAAAATGGCGACCATGCCAATAAATGGATGAATGTAACCAGGCGCAACGATCAGACCGACAGCTGCAGTAAAGACCACAAGCGACATAACGCGCGGTTTAAGCAATTCAAAATAATCACCAGCCAACGCTTCTGACAAATGCACGTCAGATGAGGATGATTTTATCTCTATGTTTTGAGTAACTGCCATTTATATGGTTTCCGTTTATAGCTACCAAACGCCCGTTTCTTTTTTGACGAAACCGCCGAGATCAAAATTGAACCGGCGGCTTCGTATTTTTGTTCGGAGATTACTTGATCTTCGGAAGCTGTTCCCACTGGTGATAAGGTGGTGGGGAAGGAAGTTCCCACTCAAGTGTATCAGCACCTTCACCCCAAGGGTTGTTGCCCGCTGGGCGTTTTTTCGCAAATGCTTCCCAAACGCTGTACAAGAAGATCAAAACACCAACAGCTGAGATATATGAGCCGTATGATGAGATCGCGTTCCAGCCAGCGAATGCATCAGGGTAATCGATATAACGACGTGGCATACCTGCAAGACCTAAGAAGTGCTGCGGGAAGAACACGATGTTCACACCAACGAAAGTGACCCAGAAGTGAGTTTTCGCTAGGAACGAGTTATACATGTAACCTGTGATTTTTGGGAACCAGTAATACCAGCCCGCAAAGATCGCAAACACAGCACCGAGAGATAGAACGTAGTGGAAGTGAGCCACAACGTAATATGTATCGTGATATGCACGGTCTAGACCAGCGTTAGCAAGCTGCACACCTGTTACACCACCAACGGTGAAGAGGAAGATGAAGCCGATTGCCCAAATCATTGGTGTGCGGAATGTAATTGAACCACCCCACATTGTTGCAATCCATGAGAAGATCTTAATCCCTGTCGGAACCGCAATCACCATTGTCGCGAACACGAAATAGCGCTGTGCGTTGAGTGATAGACCAACTGTGTACATGTGGTGCGCCCACACAACAAAGCCGACAACACCGATACCAACCATCGCATAGGCCATACCCATGTAACCAAAGATTGGCTTACGTGAGAATGTAGACACGATGTGTGACACAATACCAAAACCAGGCAAGATCAAGATATACACTTCAGGGTGACCGAAGAACCAGAACAAGTGCTGGAACAGGATTGGATCGCCCCCACCTTCTGGTGTGAAGAAAGCAGTGCCAAAATTACGGTCTGTGAGAAGCATTGTGATCGCGCCAGCAAGCACAGGCAATGACAAGAGAAGCAAGAATGCTGTCACGAGCACTGACCATGCAAAGAGTGGCATTTTGTGCAATGTCATACCAGGAGCACGCATGTTCAAAATCGTGGTGATGAAGTTAATCGCACCAAGGATTGAAGACGCACCAGCAACGTGAAGCGCTAGGATCGCAAAGTCCATTGCAGGACCAGGTTGCCCTGTTGTTGAGAGCGGCGGGTAAATTGTCCAACCACCACCAGTGCCGTAGAAGCCTGTTGGGCCTTCAACAAACATTGAAAGCAATAGCAAGATGATCGCAGGTGGCAACAACCAGAATGAGATGTTGTTCATGCGTGGGAACGCCATGTCAGGTGCGCCGATCATGATCGGAACCATCCAGTTAGCAAAACCACCGATCAATGCAGGCATCACCATGAAGAAGATCATGATCAAAGCATGCGCTGTGGTGAACACATTATACATGTGCTTACCGCCATCAATGGCAGCGTCGCCATCAATACCGTAAACCATAGACGCCAGACCGTGGAAGATCTGAATGCCCGGCTCTTGCAATTCCATACGCATCACAACAGACAGTGTGAAGCCAATGATACCAGCAATGATCGCGAAGATCAGATAAAGTGTACCAATGTCTTTATGGTTTGTTGAATAAAGCCAACGACGCACAAAACCTTTTGGAACGCCGTGGTCATCATGTAGTGCAGCTGAATCAGCCATAATTGTCGACCTCTATCTTATTGAGCTTCCGATGCAGCGATTTGCACGGCTTTTTCGCCTGTTGCAACCGACGCCATCAAAGCTTCGTTAGCACCTTCAAGATCGTCAGCTGCCGCTGCCAACCATGTGTTATATTGTTCTTGTGAGACAACGCGAATACCAATCGGCATATAGGCGTGATCCTTGCCGCACAGCTCAGAACACTGACCGTAATAGATGCCTTCTTTTTCAGCCTTGAACCAAGTTTCGTTCAAACGACCTGGGATCGCATCGATCTTGATACCAAAGGCAGGCATCGCAAATGCATGGATCACGTCCGCTGCCGTCACTGTCAGACGGACCATTGTGTCAACTGGCACAACGATGTCATTGTCGACAGCAAGCAAACGAGGATATTCAGCAACGTTCTCTTTGCCGTATGTCGCGCGGTCACCTTCTTGAAGCATAAGCTGATCAAACGAAACTTCGTTTTCAGTTTGATACTCATAACCCCAATACCACTGATAGCCTGTTGCTTTAATTGTCAACTGAGGCTCTTCTTCCGGCGCAAGTTGCTGCGTTAGGATGTTGAATGAAGGAACCGCAATCGCCAACAGGATCAAAACTGGACCCAAAGTCCACACAACTTCAATACTTGTATTGTGAGTGGTCTTTGATGGTGTTGGATTAGCAGATGCTCTGAATTTTAAGCAGACATAAATCAGCAAAGCCAAAACAAACAATGTGATCGGAACAATGAACCACATTGTATAATGTTCAAATTCTCTGATTTGACGCATCATATCTGTCGCAGCTGGCTGCAAACCCAATTGCCAATCAACAGGCTGGGCCGCAAAAGCGCCCTTTATCGAAAGCAGCAGGCTTGATAGCATGATAGCCGCGTGAGCCAATTTTTTCACGTTGGATCTCCCTCGCAAAACGTTTAGCGCCCGTAAAGGCGCAAAATCTTAATATACCCAAACCCGTTAAAACCACAGTTTAGTCGAGACCGCAACCGATCTTACCAACTAATCGTGCGGCATTTTTGCGCGCTATCCACAAATTCTACATCATTTGCGCAAAGATGGGGATGAATTATTGCATTCAAGGTCAATTAACGGACCCAAATCCAAGCACGAGTGCCCCTCTTTATCGCCCAGAGAATACGCCATCCGATGTAGAATTTGCAAAAAACCCATAAATTCCACAATTTTGCCGATTTTAGTCCCGCACATGCGACAAGGCTGGCATAAGGGGTGATATTTTAACCTATAACGGCTAGATATGGACGTAAGTGATTCGTCAGCATTGGTGGGCGGCCAATAAATAAATGGTGGTGAGAGCCTAATGAAGTTTTCTAAAGTCTTAGTTTTCATGTTCATTTTTGCAGGTTTTGTTTTGCCGGGGCTTGCGCAAGCGCAGACCGCAGAAAGTGACCCGGGTCGTCAAGTTATCCCCAACCCCAATGGCGCGAGCAGCCAACCACCAGGATTTATCAAACAAAAGTTTGGCGAATGGCATATTGTGTGTGACCAACCTGCTGGCGCGCCCGGTGATCAATGCGTTTTGATGCAAAATGTTGTCGCTGATGACCGTGATGATGTCGGACTTTCAGTCATTGTCATCAAAACAGCTGATAAAAAAGCGCGTATCCTGCGCATTTTAGCACCATTGGGCGTTTTATTGCCAAACGGTCTTGGGCTGATCATTGATGGCAAAGATCTAGGCCGCGCATATTTCACACGTTGTTTCTCAGATGGGTGTTTTGTGCAAGTGATTATGGATGATGCCATGCTCAACGCACTTAAAGCCGGCAATACGGCGATATTCTTCATCTTCCAGAGCGAAGAAGAAGGAATTGGCCTACCTGTTGATCTTACTGGTTTCTCCGACGGCTTTGCCGCTTTAGAATAGTTTAGGCACCTTATTTTTCACCTTTTGCTCACTCTAACGTGAGTTTACGGCATTGCGAATTGTGTTTGAATTCATCAAACTCAATGCTTAAATGTGCCCAACAGCAACTGACGCCCTTTTTGGAGAATATTAATGTCAAGCAACCTCATCGAAAAATTTGATATTGATGCCAGCAAATTGCAGAGCATGATATCGGATAGTTTATCGAATGCTGATGATGGCGAACTTTTTCTCGAATATACTGAATCTGAATCTATGATGTTCGATGATGGACGCTTGAAATCTGGGTCCTACAATACAGATCAAGGGTTTGGATTACGATCCGTCGCAGGCGAAGCAACGGGTTATGCGCATTCCGGCGAGTTTAGTGAAGGTGCATTAAAGCGGGCAATCGATGCAGTTGGGGCCGTAACGCGTGGATATCAAGGGACCTATAGCGCAGCACCACAAGGCACGAATACAAAGCTCTATTCCGACCAGAACCCTCTATTGGCTCCGAACTTTGAAACCAAGGTGTCACTTCTTAAGGAGATCGATGCTTATCTGCGAAATAAGGACGATAAAGTACGACAGGTTTCTGCCTCGCTGAGCGCAAGCTGGCAAGTCGTCAATATCTTACGTGCAGATGGTCATATTGTGCGTGATGTCCGCCCATTAACACGAATGAATATTTCTGTTGTTGTTGGACAGGGCGATCGACAAGAGACAGGTTCTTACGGGATTGGTGGGCGTCAGGAATTTGGTGATTTTCTTTTAACCGAAAGCTGGCAACAAGGCGCAGATAAAGCCCTAAACCAAGCATTGGTCAATCTAGAGGCTATCCCTGCCCCCGCTGGTACAATGGATGTTGTGCTTGGTGCTGGTTGGCCAGGTGTTATGCTCCATGAAGCGGTAGGGCATGGGCTTGAAGGTGATTTCAACCGCAAGAAGACTTCAGCCTTTGCAGAACTTATGGGTGAGCAAGTTGCCGCGAAAGGCGTCACTGTTGTCGATGACGGTACAATTGAAAACAGACGTGGCTCATTATCTGTAGATGATGAAGGTACGCCATCTGGGTATAACGTTCTTATCGATGATGGTAAGCTCGTTGGATACATGCAAGATCGCCAGAACGCGCGACTTATGGGTGTCAAGGCGACAGGCAATGGCCGTCGTCAAAGCTATGCGCACCAACCCATGCCACGCATGACCAACACATATATGTTGGGCGGTGATAAGGAGCCTGAAGAAATTATTGCATCTGTAAAAAACGGAATTTATGCGGTTTCGTTCGGTGGCGGTCAGGTTGATATTACATCTGGTAAATTCGTATTTGGCTGCACAGAAGCCTACCTGATTGAAGATGGCAAGCTCGGCGCACCGGTCAAAGGTGCCATGATGATCGGCAATGGACCGGAAGCCATGCATCGTATTTCCATGGTCGGAAATGATATGGAACTTGATACCGGCGTTGGCATGTGCGGTAAGCAAGGCCAAAGCCTACCTGTTGGTGTGGGCCAACCGCATTTGCGCATGGACCAAATGACCATTGGCGGCACACAAACTTAAAGCTGTTCGAATTTTCCGAAGCTAGTAAATTTAACCTCTGTTAACCACGCGGGCGGTCTTTCCTTAAAGGAGGCCCCCGCGAGAACATTTCTTTATTCTACTTTAACGTTACGCTGGTATTGCTTTGTCAAACACCGAGATAAATGACGATGAGCAATCCTGGGCTATTTGCCACGAAACGAACACTTAAAAAAACTGCGATCCAGACAGGATTGGAGTTGTTCTCCGCCGCGTCAAGCTCGGGTATATTCCCCAATGCACGTGGACTAGGCTCTGTATTTACTCTGCATCGCGTTGAACCTCATCAATATTCTCGTTTTGACCCAAACGCACATCTGAGTATTACCCCGGATTTTCTCGACAAAGCGATCGTTGAGCTGAAACGCAAGAATTTCAAAGCGTTAGCGCTTGATGACCTACCAGCCCATTTAAATCAGACTCACTGTGATCAACCTGCAATGGTGTTTACACTGGATGATGGTTATCGCAACAATTTTGAATATGCGCTGCCTGTTTTTAAGAAACACAATATTCCGTTTACAGTTTTTGCGTGTAGTGGATTTGTGAACCGCCAGCATACAATCTGGTGGGAAACTATCACCGAGCTCGCCATAAAAATTAATCATTTGAAGTATGATCTCGGCAATGGACCGCGCTCCATCGGGGCCAACAATCTTGCTGAAAAATATAACCTGTTCTGCTGGCTTGCACACGACATCATGTCAGTGGACCAAAGTGAAGTTATCAACAGGCTCGATGAACTGGCAAGAGAAAATGGTATCAATCCAACCGATATTACTGACCGGTTGATTATGGATGAAAGTGAGCTGAAACAACTTTCACAAGAGCCGCTAGCGCAAATAGGTGCGCACACAATTACTCATGCAAATCTTGCATTACTGCCCGATGACGAGCTTACATACGAGCTTGACCAATCCAGACGCGATGTTGAGACAATGACCTCAATTCGACCGACAAATATCGCATTTCCCTATGGCAAATTAGAGAATGCGAACCAGCGCGAATTTGATGCTGCCAAAGATCTCGGGTTTGACTTAGCGGTATCGACTGAACCCGATGTTTTGCGATCTGCTGCAAAAAACAATCTCTATTCAATCAACCGAATATCACTTAACGGATACTACCAGAGCAACCGATATGTGGGTGCATTGGCATCAGGATTACCGTTTAAATTTTTCCCACGCGTTGCGACTAAACTTCAAAGCATATTGGGTTAACGATTAGTTTTCACGCTTATCCACGCGATTGCTTCAAGATAGTTTACAACTCCTTACCTAGATCGACTCCTCGCCCTCAAAAAGCTAGCTTGCGACGGCGTCATACGGCTTTGTATAGTTAACGCAAGTTCTGATCCACAAGAAAAAGGTGTAGAGAAACAACTCTAAATTCCCAGTAAAACACCAGAAAAATTAGGGTTTTGCCAGCGTAGATGACGAATACTTTCACCCTGGTCACATATTGTTAACCTTACAGAGGGCATAATGCTTTCTAATAACTTAATAGTTTTGTGCAGTTTTTAGGTATTTTGATTTCGATCATGGCAAAGTTTATCGAGACCTCAATGACAAATGTTTCACGCCTTTCGAGCAAGTTGGCTTTGCTTGTGGGTGCGTTATCGCTTGCCGGATGCATGAGCTCTGTCACAACAACCATGCAAGCGTCCAATGATATCGCCGCTTATTCAATTGCATCTTACGACAAAATAAAGCTCAGTGACGCCGTTTTGGCAGACGCATTGACAATTCAGCGCGTCGTTTCAAAATCAGGACCTGAATTTATCGCAGCTGTTGAAAATCTGGAAAATAATAATTCAGATGCAGCGACAGGATTGGCTTGGACTAACGATGTGACAGGCAGCCAAGGTGAGATCACCTATATTTCAGAGCGTACTGCGGGCAACGTGCTCTGTCGCGATTTTAAAACATCCTTACTAAGCTTTGAGGGTGTGAGCCTTTATGAAGGCCTAAGCTGTAAGTCGTCAGCGGGTGGCTGGACCATTAAGAAATTCTCAGAAATTTCTTAAGCTTTTCATTATTACCACATTTATTCAAACACTTAAGCATCGCCTAAGACGCGCGCTTTTGTATTGAAACATTTTGATTTACTGCAAATTTCTTCTCAGATTGTATACCAGCGGTTAACCACTACTTGGTAATTTAGGTTAGTATTGAGTAAAGGGATTTGTAATGCGTAACCCCTATGCAGTCTTGGGAATAGCCCAAACTGCCAGAGACGAAGAAATCAAATTGGCTTATCGGAAGCTTGCCAAAGTTTGGCATCCCGATCAGAACCATAGTGATCCGCGCGCGCAGGAAGTCTTCGCAGAAATCAATAACGCATATCAATTATTGACAGATACGCCTCGCCGTAAATTGTTTGATGCTGGCAAGATCGATGCAAATGGACGTCGTCGCAAGAAACGTACTGTCGTGAATACTGGTTTTAATCCGTTCAAAAAATCCTCGGCAAAACATGATGCAGATGACAAACCATCTGATCCGCCATTTTTTCACGACAAAAAACCAGCAAATGGGTCCAAACCAGCTGAGACAAAACCTTCAAAGAAACCGGCCGCTAAAAAATCGAATTCAGCTTCAAACCAAAAGGATGAAAACTCACTTTTTGAAGAAAGCTTGAGTAAAATATTTGGCAGCGAAGAAGAACGTCTTGCTGCTGAAGAGCTTGATGCATATCGCCGCAAAACGAGACCGAACGCCGCTGAAAATACTAATTTTCATGAGGAGGCAATGTCAGTTTTAGATGATGCCTTTACTAAGTTCGAGCAACACCGACAGACGTCTACAACACAAGCACCCGACCGCCATTATGATGTCGATGTGGAGTTAGCTGATATCTTTACTGGCGTGACACTCCCTATCGAGCCGCATCGCAAGCATTCGCTCAATGTGCATATTCCAGCAGGAACGGCCGATGGCGCAAAAATCAAGATTGCCAATATGGGAAGTTGCCGAAAAGGCGAAATTCCGGGTGATGTCGTGGTCACTGTTCGCTATAAATCGAACGAACAATTCTGGGTACGAAATGGTGAATTACATACCCATCTAGCTGTCGAACTTGCCGATGCTGTGCTGGGTGGTGAAGTCACCGCGCAAACACCAGAAGGTCCGGCGACCTTTATGCTCCCTGAGTGGACCAGCTCAAATCACATCATTCGCATTCCCAAGCGCGGATTGCCCACGCCAAATGGTGAGCGCGGTGATCTTTGCGCAAATGTCTGTATCTTGTTGCCAGAAAAACCAAATGATGAGCTGATTACTGTACTCAAAGACAGTCGCAAAAGCTGGTACATGTAAAAACTTCGACCTAGAATTCTTATTAATCAATTCCTGACCTAAGCTTTTTTGCGGAAAACGAAGATTTTGCCGCGATCTCGCCACAAGATTGAGCTTGAACGCTTGAACCTCATCCCTGCCTATGCCATAGGCAGTGTAAATGACCGGGGATTTTCAACATCTCGACCCTTGAACTAGATCTGGGAGAAGAAAATGACAGAATCAAATGGCCTAATGAAGGGCAAACGCGGCCTGATCATGGGCGTGGCAAACAATCGTTCAATTGCATACGGCATTGCGAAAGCCCTGTGCGACGCAGGTGCAGAAGTTGCGCTGACATATCAAGGCGAAGCTTTGAAAAAACGTGTTGAACCGATTGCTGCCGAGCTGGGCGCGACCATTGCTGGCCATTGTGATGTTGCTGATGCTGAATCCATGGATGCTGTCTTTGCAAAATTAGAGGCCGATTGGGGCAAGATAGACTTCCTGGTTCATGCCATTGGTTTTTCGGACAAAAATGAATTGACTGGGCGTTATGTGAACACCAGCCATGATAATTTCATGAAAACAATGGATATCTCGGTTTATTCCTTCACGGCAGTGGCGCAACGCGCTGAAAAACTGATGACCGATGGTGGCTCAATGCTTACATTAACCTATTACGGCGCCGAGCGTGTTATGCCCCATTATAATGTCATGGGCGTTGCAAAAGCTGCGCTTGAGGCGAGTGTTCGCTATTTGGCAGTTGATCTGGGTGGCAACAAAATCCGCGTTAATGCTTTATCAGCAGGTCCGATCAAAACGCTCGCTGCATCTGGCATTGGTGACTTCCGTTATATCCTAAAATGGAACGAATATAATTCGCCACTCAAACAAACAGTGACCATTGAAGAAGTCGGCGACAGCGCACTTTATCTATTGTCTGACCTCTCACGCGGTGTGACTGGTGAAGTGCATCACGTTGATTCAGGCTATCACGTTGTTGGTATGAAAGCTGTTGATGCCCCTGACATCAGTACAGTTTAAAAAACAAAGTTTTAGGGGGCCAATTGGCCCCTTTTTTAATCTTATATCGAGGTTTCCTCATGTTGCTTTATGTCGTTCGACACGGCCAAACAGACTATAATGCTGAAATGCGCTTTCAAGGACGCAAGGACATTCCTTTAAATGCAAATGGAATTGAACAAGCGCGCGGAAATGGTCGCGCATTGAAAGAACTCCTTGGTGATCAAGTCAGTGATTTTGACTTTGTTTCAAGCCCTCTGGGGCGAACGCGCCAGACAATGGAACTTATCCGCGGTGAACTGGGTGTGGATGCAAAAGATTATCGATTGGATGATCGTTTAATTGAAATCTCATTTGGCGATTGGGAAGGTTTCACCATAAGTGATTTGGAACATACTTTTCCTGAGCTTTACCAAGAGCGCGAGAGCGATAAATGGAGTTTCATTCCTCCAGGCGATCAATCCGAGAGTTATGGCATGGTGGCCGAACGCATTGCACCTTATCTTAAATCTGTTGATAAACCCACCGTTTGCGTCTGCCATGGCGGGGTTATTCGCACAATGTTTCAAATCATAAATGGCGGAGATCTTCGCGCGGCTGCGGCAGCACCAATTCCGCAGGATCGTCTGTTGAAAATCGAGAATGACCAGATCGGTTGGCTCTGATTGACTGCAAAGTGATCGGAATTTAGAAAATAGTTTAAAAACCAAGCGTTTTGCCCTATGAGGGGTACAAGAACGATACTTTTACGGATGAATTTATGTCCCATAATACTTTTGGTCATATGTTTCGCGTCACCACATGGGGCGAGAGCCACGGCATAGCCATCGGATGTGTGGTTGATGGTTGCCCTCCCGGCATTCATTTCACAACAGAAGAATTGCAGCATTGGCTGGATAAGCGCAAACCCGGGACTAACCGTTTTGTAACGCAACGCCGCGAAGCCGATGAAGTTCGCGTGCTATCAGGTGTTCTTCCGCAAGAAGACGGATCATTCATTTCGACCGGCACGCCAATATCGCTTGAAATTCAGAACACCGATCAGCGATCGAAAGACTATTCTGAAATTGCCAAACGTTATCGTCCTGGCCATGCTGATTACACCTATGATGTGAAATATGGTGTTCGAGACTATCGTGGTGGTGGCCGATCTTCAGCACGTGAAACCGCAACACGGGTAGCAGCTGGTGGATTGGCGCGAAAAGTCGTGCCCAATATGATCGTCCGCGCGGCACTTGTGCAAATCGGAACGAAAAAGATCAATCGTGACAATTGGAACTGGGATGAAGTGAACAACAATCCGTTTTTCGCACCAGACCCTGAAATCGTTCCAGTTTGGGAAGAATATCTTGATGAAATTCGCAAAAGCGGATCATCTGTTGGCGCGATCATCGAAGTGGTTGCAGAAAATGTGCCAGCAGGATTGGGTGCACCTATCTACGCCAAACTTGATACTGATATTACAGCAAATTTGATGTCAATTAATGCTGTTAAAGGCGTTGAAATCGGCAATGGTTTTGAAGCGGCGATGATTTCTGGTGAAGAAAATGCCGATGAAATGCGCATCGGCGAAGATGGCGAGCCGGAATTTTTATCCAACAAAGCCGGTGGCATTTTGGGCGGCATTTCAACAGGCATGCCAATCGTTGCTCGTTTTGCTGTTAAACCAACTTCATCGATCCTCACCACACGCAAAAGCATTGATAGTGATGGGCAGGAAGTGGATGTGCGCACGAAAGGTCGTCACGATCCGTGTGTTGGCATCAGAGCTGTTCCTATCGGTGAAGCGATGGTGGCATGCGCGATTGCCGATCATTATATTCGTGATCGCGGGCAAACTGGTCGCCTTGGTTCTCAAAACAATAATAATAATCAGGATTAAGTATCATGTCGTTCAATCAAGCACGCGTTGTTGACGCTATTCGCGCTATTGAAAATGGTGAAATTGTTGTCGTCACGGATGATAATGACCGTGAAAATGAGGGCGATCTCATTGTTGCGGCAACCCATTGTACACCTGAGAAAATGGCATTTATCGTGCGTCATACCTCTGGCATTGTATGTACACCGATGACGCGCTCAGAGGCGAAACGTTTGAACTTGACGGCAATGGTTGCTGACAACGATGCACCGCATGAGACCGCTTTTACCGTCACGGTTGATTATAAACACGGCACGACAACTGGCATTTCCGCCGATGATCGAACTCTAACTGTTCGCAATTTGGCCAATCCAAATGCTGGTGCTGAAGACTTTGTACGACCGGGTCATATCTTCCCGCTTGTGGCGCGCGAAGGTGGGGTTTTAATGCGTTCGGGTCATACAGAAGCTGCCGTTGATCTATGTAAACTTGCAAATTTGCCACCTGTCGGGGTGATCTGCGAGATGGTCAATGACGATGGTTCTGTCATGCGTGGAGAACAGGTGAGCAATTTTGCTAATGAGCATGGTTTAAAGGAAGTCTCGGTTGCTGACTTGATTGCCTATCGTCAGCGCCAAGAAACTTTGATTGAGCGAAATGATACGTTTGAGATTGAAACACCCTATGGCATGGCAGTCGCTCACAGTTATTCACTGCCATGGGATCCAATGCAGCATTTGGCCGTTGTGTTTGGTGATATTCGCGATGGCGAGGATATCCCTGTGCGATTGCATCTGGAATCGGTTGCCGATGATGTGTTCGGCAAAGCTCAACCTTTGCAAGACAATATCAAACGCATTGCCGACCATGGTCGCGGAATTGTAGTTTATCTGCGTGAAGGATCTGTGGGTGTGGGTCGACAGGCTGCGCGACGCTTGGAAGTTTCCGGTAAGGAAGCCCACGCCGAAGCGCAAACGCGTGAAGAAGAATGGCTCGAAATTGGCCTTGGCGCGCAGATTTTAAAAGATCTGGGCACGATCTCTATTCGCCTTCTTGCTTCAAAAGAACGCCATTATGTTGGCCTTGAAGGTTTTGGCATTGAAATCTCGTCCACTGAAATTATGGAATAACTGAACGAAACAAATCATCTCATGACAACTGAACTTTTCCGCAACCCGATATGCATTGAACATATCACCCCTCCAGGGCATCCAGAACGTCCGGATCGGTTGCGAGCTTTGGACCAGTTGTTTGAACATGAGAATTTTAATGCGCTTGTTTCGTTAGAAGCCAAAGCAGCGCCTGAAGAGAGTGTGTTGCTTGCGCATCCGCAAAGCCATCTCGATAAAGTTCGCAACGCAATCCCTGAAACCGGCATGGTACAAATTGATGGTGATACAACGATGTCGCCACTCAGTTTCCAAGCAGCGCTAACAGCCATTGGCGGCGCGATGGAAGCGGTGGATCATGTCTTTGAAGGCAAGGCAGATAATGCATTTGTCGCGACCCGTCCGCCCGGTCATCATGCAGAGCGTGAAACCGCGATGGGATTTTGCCTTTTTAATCAGGCAGCGATTGCCGCAAGACATGCGCAACAGGTCCATGGTGCTGAGCGGATTGCGATTGTTGATTTTGACGTTCATCACGGCAATGGCACACAGGATATATTCTATGATGATCCAAGCGTTGTTTATTGCTCTACGCATCAAATGCCGCTTTACCCCGGAACCGGTGCGAAAAATGAAATCGGTGAAGGCAATATCACCAATGCCCCGCTAGCTAGAAATGATGGAAGTGATCATTTCAAAGAAGCCTTTAAAACGCGCATTCTTCCTGCACTAAGCGAAGCAAATGCGGATCTGATCATCATCTCCGCTGGGTTTGACGCGCATCATCGCGATCCGCTCGCTGAGATCAACCTTGTCGCTGATGATTTTGACTGGGCAACAGGTAAAATCATGGAGATCGCCGGTGCAAGTGCTAACAACCGTCTCGTCAGCATCCTTGAAGGAGGTTATGATCTCTTGGGGCTTGCTGAGTCGGCAGGTGCACATATTTATCGAATGATGAAAGGTTAGTCATGAGCGATCAGAACGAAAACAATGCTGACATTGAAAAAATGAGCTTTGAACAGGCTGTTTCTGAACTGGAAACGATTGTGACCAAACTTGAAAGCGGCGATGTCGAGCTTGAAAAATCAATTGAGATCTATGAGCGCGGTGAAGCGCTAAAAAAACACAGTCAGAATTTGCTTGGCGCGGCGGAAAAACGAATTGAGAAAATTCGCCTTGATCGTGCAGGAAATCCACAAGGTACAGAACCTTTGGACCCTGAATAGGTCACAAAAACACCTTTAAATCATCCAACTTGCGCCCAACTCCGTAACAATTGTGATCATATAAGCGGATTTGACGCATCAAATTGGCGATAAAACTATTTACAGTCCTATGAAGACAGGCTACGCCAGTTGGTAACTAAGTAAGGGGTTATTTTGACACAGTCGCCGCATACACCAGTTCTGGACAAAGTATCAGTACCATCAGATTTAGATCACATCGACGATAGTGAACTTCCTGCGCTCGCAGATGATGTTCGCGCGGAGATGATTGATGCTGTGTCGCGAACGGGTGGACATTTGGGTGCTGGCCTTGGCGTGGTCGAATTAACGGTTGCGATCCATAAAGTTTTCAATACACCCCATGATCGCTTGATCTTTGACGTTGGACACCAATGCTATCCTCACAAAATCCTAACCGGGCGTCGTGACCGCATTCGAACTCTGCGTCAGCAAGATGGTTTGTCTGGTTTCACCAAGCGGGCTGAAAGTGAATATGACCCATTTGGTGCGGCTCACTCATCAACTTCGATTTCTGCTGGGCTCGGCATGGCAGTTGCCAGTGATCTACAAGACACGCCACGCAACGTGATTTCTGTCATTGGTGATGGCGCGATGAGTGCCGGCATGGCATATGAGGCACTTAATAATGCAGGTGCTTTGGATGCACGTTTGATTGTTATCTTGAACGACAATGATATGTCGATTGCACCGCCAACGGGCGCCATGAGCGCCTATCTTGCGCGTTTGGCGTCTGGACGCACCTATATGGGCATGCGCGATATTGGTAAAAAAATGACCGCTTATCTCGGTCAAACCATGGACCGTGCCATTACACGCGCCTTTGAACATGCCCGTGGTTATGTAACCGGCGGCACCATGTTTGAAGAGCTTGGCTTTTATCACATTGGTCCAATCGATGGGCATAATCTTGATCATCTCTTGCCGGTACTGCGCAATGTGCGCGACAATTCCAATGGACCCGTGATCATTCATGTCGTGACACAAAAAGGCAAAGGCTATGCGCCTGCTGAAGCTGCGAGTGATAAATATCACGGTGTGGGTAAGTTCGACGTCATTACTGGTACTTTGGCAAAGGCCAAACCCAATGCACCCTCTTACACGTCAGTTTTTGCAAAAGCTCTCATCAAAGAAGGTGAAGCAGATGACAAGGTGATTGCCGTTACTGCCGCCATGCCATCTGGTACTGGGCTTGATAAATTTAACGATATTTTCCCTGACCGTTGTTTTGATGTAGGCATCGCCGAACAACATGCCGTGACCTTTGTGGCAGGTGCTGCAACCGAAGGCTTAAAACCCTTTGTGGCTTTATATTCGACATTTTTGCAGCGCGCTTATGATCAAGTGGTTCATGATGTTGCGATCCAAAAATTGCCAGTACGTTTTCCAATTGATCGCGCGGGATTTGTGGGTGCCGATGGTCCAACCCATGCAGGTAGTTTTGACACGACCTTCTTAGCAACGCTTCCTGATTTTGTTGTCATGGCAGCCAGCGATGAAGCTGAACTTATGCATATGACACGCACTGCAGCAGATTATGATGAAGGTCCGATTTCCTTTAGATATCCGCGCGGTGAAGGTGTGGGCGTTGAACTTCCAGAGCGTGGTTCAATCATCGAAATAGGCAAAGGCCGCGTGGTCAAAGAAGGCACCAAAGTTGCGCTTCTATCATTCGGTACGCGCCTCGCAGATTGTCTGCTAGCAGCGGAAGATCTGGATGCATCAGGCCTATCAACAACCGTTGCCGATGCTCGATTTGCAAAACCGCTTGATCACGACCTAATCCGCAGATTGGCTGCAGAGCATGAAGTGCTAATTACGATTGAAGAAGGTGCTGTTGGCGGCTTTGGCAGTCATGTCGCGCATTACCTATCACATGAAGGTTTGCTGGATGGCGGTTTGAAATTCCGCCCACTTGTCATGCCTGACATTTATATGGATCAGGCCAGCCCCGATAATATGTATATGCAAGCCAAGCTTGATCGTGCAGGCATTATCGATGTTGTGTTCAAAGCCCTAGGCACAGAAAAGACTGTGCTGCCTTTTAGCTCAAAATAACTGAGTTTGATCTGATGCGTCTTGATCAACTTCTTGTCGCGCGAGGAGATTATCAAACGCGCGCGCGTGCACAGGATGCTATTTCCCGCGGCACCGTTTCGGTCAATGGCGTAACGGCCAAAAAAGCAGGCCAACAAGTGGATGAGAACGCGAAGATTGAGATCTCTGATCCTGCCAGCACTTATGTCTCCCGCGCAGCATTGAAGCTCAAAAAAGGTCTAGAACATTTTGCATTTAACGCCGATGATAAAACAGCTTTGGATGTTGGCGCGTCTACAGGTGGGTTTACGCAAGTCTTGCTGGAAAACGGCGCACGCCATGTGATCGCACTTGATGTCGGCCATGATCAATTACATCCCTCTCTTGTTAACGACAAACGCGTTGATCAGATCGATGGGCTCAATGCGCGTGACCTCTCAGAAGAACATCTGTTTGGACACAAAATTGATATAGTCGTGAGTGACGTTAGCTTCATATCACTGAAACTTGCCCTCCCCCCTGCACTATCCTTGGCTGCCTCGGGCGCTCAGACAATTCTTCTTGTTAAACCTCAATTTGAAGCGGGACGCGATGCAATTGGTAAAGGCGGCATCTTAAAAGATCCATCAATGGGACCAAAAATTGCAGACGATCTGCTCAATTGGCTTGACGGACAACCCAATTGGTCGGCATTAGATGCTATACAATCGCCGATTACCGGAAGCGATGGCAATATTGAATATCTCATTGGGGGCATCAAAGCGTGAGCCAAATTGAAGTTAAAATCGATCATGTGGGTGCACGTGGCGACGGCATAGCCAAAACTGAGAATGGCCCGGTATTTGTTCCTTTTGCATTGGCAGGTGAAACCGTCCGTATTGACCTTGATAAATCGCGTGGCACTATCACCGAAATAAAATCCAAAAGTCCGGAACGTATTGATCCCGTTTGTGCACATTTCCAAAAATGCGGCGGATGCGTAGCCCAACATATGTCGGATAACGCATATCAAAATTGGAAGTTAAACAACGCACAACAAGCGTTGGATAAAGCTGGCATCAAGCACAAGATTGATCAATTCCTACCATGCACGATTGGTGAACGTCGCCGTGTGGTTTTAACCGCGCATCGCACCAATGAAGAAACGCAATTGGGTTATTTGCAAGCTGGCAGTCATGATCTCATCGCCATCACAGAATGCGCAGTTGCGCATCCTACGATCGTTCAAAATTTTGATCTGTTTCGCGATGTGGCACAAATTGTTACGCCACATTATAAATCATCGCAATTGACGATCCTTTTGTGTGAAAACGGGTTTGATATCGCCATTGACGCTGATTTCTCTTTGAAGGATGCAACGATCCATGCTGTCTCGCAAAAAGCGACATCAACAAATATAATCAAACGCCTCGCCTTTAACGGCGAAGTGCTGGTGGAAATTGAACCGCCGGTTTTAACCTTCGGTGAAACCATCATCCAAGTACCGTCAGGGAATTTTGTGCAAGCCAGCAAACGCGCCGAACTTGAGATGGTCGGGCTTGTGACGAAACATCTAAAACCATGCAAAAAAGTGGTCGATCTGTTTTCAGGCAGCGGCACCTTCACCTTTCCTCTGGCGCATAAAAGCGCGGTGCATGCAGTTGAAACCAGCGGTCCTGCGCTGAACTCGATCGATCGAGGATTTCGTTCGCGTCAGGGGTTAAAACCGATCTCGACCGAGCGACGTGATTTGTTTCGCAGTCCTTTTGTGCGCGAAGATTTAAAACCCTATCAAGGTGTTCTTTTTGATCCACCGCGTGCAGGTGCCGAAGCACAAAGCAAGCAGCTCGCCCGCGCGTTGAACATCAAGAAAGTGGCCGCCGTCTCGTGCAACCCCGTCTCCTTGGCGCGGGATTTGGAACTGCTCACCAAAGGTGGTTTTAAAATCAAATCCATTACCGCAATTGATCAATTCTTATGGTCGACCCATATTGAGATGGTCGCGCTCTTGGAGCGCTAACTTATGGCTGAGATCATATCCATCCCTGATCGCCCCGATGACGCGTTGCAACGCTCAATCTCGCTTTTATCGAATGGGAAGATCATCGCGATCCCAACCGAGACCGTTTATGGATTGGCTGCCGATGCGACTAACCCTGATGCGATTACCTCGATTTACACAACGAAAGGTCGTCCGCAATTTAATCCCCTCATTTGCCACATGGCTGATATGGATATGGCTGAACGATACGGCGAATTTGATGCGATTTCCAAAAAGCTTGCAGAACATTTCTGGCCCGGCGCGCTCACCATTGTGGTGCCTTTAAAACCGGACAGCGGCATTCATAAACTCGCAACAGCAGGTCTTGAGACCGTCGGTATTCGCGTGCCAAAAGGGTTTGCTGCTAAATTGATTGGCAAATTTGACCGACCCCTTGCGGCGCCGAGCGCCAATAGTTCAGGTAAGATCAGCCCGACAACCGCGGAACATGTGCAGGCAGATCTTGGCGCGAAGATCGAGCTGATTTTAGATAATGGCGCCTGCGATGTGGGTGTTGAATCCACCATTGTGAAATCAGATGGCGAGCATGTTCATCTTTTAAGACCAGGCGGTGTGTCGGCGGATGAGATCGAAGCTGTGATCGGCAAAAAACTGCTCCGCTTGGATGGCGCGCAAGACAATAAGATCGAAGCGCCTGGCATGCTCACCTCGCATTATGCTCCCAATGCACAAATGCGATTAGATGCGACGTCTGTGAATTCAAATGAAACTCTCATCACCTTTGGTAATGCGGAGATCGCAGGCCAAGCTCAGGCCAAGGCCGTGTTTAATCTTTCACCCAAGGGTGATCTTGCGGAAGCAGCGCATAACCTCTTTGATATGTTAATCGAAGCAGATAAAACGAATGCAGAAATGATTGTCGTCGCACCCATTCCAAATCAAGGTTTGGGGGAAGCGATCAATGATCGATTAACTCGTGCGGCCGCGCCACGATAGTTTCTAACCGGAGAAAAAAATTGAGTGAATTGAACGACCAGTTGATTTCAGACTTTAAAGCCATTGTTGGAGACGCAAATGCTGTGACCGACCAGTCTGAGATTGCTCCGCATCTGGTTGAGCTTCGCGGCTTATATCAAGGCCAATCCCCGCTGCTTTTGAAACCGAATTCAACTGAGCAAGTCAGCCAAATCGTCAAACTTGCCAATGACAATAAAATCAATGTCATACCGCAGGGTGGCAATACTGGACTTGTGGGCGGACAAGTGCCTGATGGTGACGTGATCATCTCGCTGAGCCGGATGAACAAAATTCGTGAGATTGATCTTTTGGGCAATGTCTTGGTGGTGGATGCTGGTGTCGTGCTTGCCAATGCGCAAAAAGCAGCTGAAGAGCATGGCTTATTATTTCCACTTTCCCTTGGATCTGAAGGTACCTGCCAAATTGGTGGCAATCTATCTTCGAATGCTGGCGGCACTGCGGTGCTCGCCTATGGCAATACGCGTGAATTGTGCATGGGTCTTGAAGTCGTGCTGCCAACCGGCGAAATTTGGCACGGTCTAAGACGTCTTAAAAAAGATAATACCGGCTATGATCTTCGCGATCTGTTTATCGGTGCAGAAGGCACCTTGGGCATCATCACCGGTGCAGTATTAAAACTTTACCCGCAACCAAAAGGCCGCGAGGTAATGTTTGTTGGACTGGACAGCACTGAAGATGCGTTATCTTTGTTTAATATTGCCCGTGAGATTTGCGGGCCGTCTTTGACAGGTTTTGAATTGATGCCGCGTCTGGGAGTGGAATTTACCACCAAGCATATCGACAATTGCCGCGATCCACTGGAAGCGCCCTATCCTTGGTACACTTTAATTGAAATTTCATCCGGGCAGTCTGAAGAAGCTGCCAGACAATTGATCGAGCAATTGTTCGAACAAGCTTTTGAAGAAGGTTTTGCCAAAGATGCAGCTTTAGCTGAAAGCGAAACGCAGCGTGATGCATTTTGGCATATGCGAGAGAGCATGTCTGAAGCACAGAGACCCGAAGGTGGATCGATTAAACACGATATCTCGGTGCCGATCGCCAAAGTGCCAGAATTCCTAGATGAGGCATCAAAAGCGGTGCTCGACTATATGCCAGGCGCGCGCATTTGTGCCTTTGGTCACATGGGAGATGGTAACATTCATTATAATATTTCTCAGCCCGTGGGTGCTGATAAGGAAGAATTTTTGTCCCATTGGCGTCCTATGAATGAGCTCGTACATGGCATTGTGTTGCAAATGACCGGCTCAATTTCAGCCGAACATGGCATTGGACAGCTCAAGCGAGATGAATTGGCTGAGATCCGCGACCCCATCGAAATCCAGCTAATGCAGCGTATTAAGGCCTCTTTTGACCCCAATCAGATCATGAATCCTAACAAGGTTTTAAAACGTTAATTTAGTTGAAATCGGCAAAGTAAACGAAATGCCAACGCCTTGGTTTACTTTTGATAACCATTTATGAAAAGTCAGATTCTCTTAACCAAACACCTTAAGTGGTTTGGAATAGAGTATGTGTAGATTGCCATGTAACGAGAGGGCAAAAGCCACCGGTATTTGAGAAGATCCAAAAATGGGCGCTCAAGAGTTTATGAGGCGATTAAAATGGCAACTACAATACGAAAGCCCGAATGGGCTGGGTGCGAATTACGCATTGTTCCGGGTCAACTCCCGCACCGCTTTAGTTATAAAGCAGCAGGGAGTAAAAAGGACATCCACGTGACCTTAAATGAGCGCGGCGCGGTCATTGATAGGGTTTTGGAAAAGTCTGATCTTCCAATTTCAATGGCGCTACCTGCCAATGCATTTAAAGGCATTGCGGCGCGTGCGATTGATGATGGTAAGGGCAATTCCACGGTGACACTTGAACTGCACCATCATGATGTTGATCTTTGTATTCCGTTGCTGGTTGATACCGAACTACACAATATTGCTGGTGATTGGCGCGAATGGGCGGAAGCCTTTAATGTGCCGATGCTGATGGTGGAAGCTGATGGTGTGGCACGTCCTTTGGATGAAGATATGGCGCAAAGCAAATCTGATCCGGCGACACGTGCGCAGACAACATCGAGCTATAAACGCCGTAATTCAACAACCGGACAACGCCGTCCGCGTTTCCTAGTGCGCCGTAAAACCGGGCATTTGGGTTGCCGTATGAAGATTTCTGGCCGCGAAATAATCGCCCGCCGCTAGAAAGTTCTGATCTAGACCTCCAAATTTATATCAGATCCCAAAAGAGTGCAGTCTCCGCTGCGCTCTTTTTTGGTTTTCCGGTCAGGTTAAGACTACCCCACTAGCTGATTGAGTTTAGCAGCCCAGATAAAGTCGTTGTTGCTTAGTCCGTCAATTTCATGTGTGGTCAATCTGACGACAACGTATCCATAGCCGAAACTGACATCGGGATGGTGTCCTTCTTGATCCGCAAGCCATGCGCAAAGATTGGCGAGATATGTTGCTTTGGCAAATCCCTTAAATTTGAAGTGACGACTAAGCACTTTACCAGCGTCATCCAGCTGCCAGTCGCTGCCTAGTTCGTTGAGTTTTGCTTCGGCATCTTCCTTTGATAAGGCTTCCATATTGCCCGAACACGGGACACAGGCTTGTTCAGTGATGGTCATGATATTCCCCTATTCTGCAGCAACTATTTTTTCTGGAAACTTATTTGGCAAAAGCCCGAGTTTTTGGGCGTCATGCACATCCTTGAGCAGATCACGTTCTGCGAGCGAGAACAATATCTCAGGATCATCGAGCACAAAATAACCCATTTGATGCATGTCGATGCGGTACGGTGTGCGAAGGATGGTCATAATATCAAAATCATCGCGATCTGGAATGTCACTGGTCACCGAATAAACAAGCTCAGTGGGTGAGGACGCCAACCCTGAACCCAACGCTTTGACCACACCATTTTGTCGGGAGAGACCAAATTCGATTGAGAACCAATATAAACGGATCAGCCAAGCGTAATCTTTGTCGCTAGCTTTCGTACCCGCTTCACCAATAGATTGGCTAAAGGCAGCAAAACGCTTGTCGCTCAAAAGCGGCGTATGGCCAAAGATTTCGTGAAAAATGTCGGGCTCTTCGATGTAATCAAAATCTTCGCGGAATCGAATGAAGGATGCTGCAGGGAAAACCCGCTCAGACAACATGGAGAAAAAAGTCTTGAACCCGATCAAGGCTGGAACCGGCTGAACACGCCACCCGGTGAGATCCATTAATCGTTCTGATAAATCAGCACAGGATGGGACTTTATCTTTTGGCAATTCTAATCTCGCCAAACCATCGAGATATTCCTTGGCCATATAGGTTTGAACATTATCCTCTTGAGCTTTGTATAGATCAGCCCAAACGGCGTTTTCTTCGTCGGTATAATGAATATGACCGCGCTCATCGGCGACTTTGGCAATATATTTGCTAGATTTTGGCATCATAAATCTCCTTACTAAAATTCTAGCTTATTTTTCGGAAATTATCGTTTCAAAATCGATGTTATTTAGGTTATGTTGAGATATTCAATTCAGAATTAAGGTAATTATGAATTATACAATTCAAGACGCAGATGTATTGATTCTCCAGGTTTTACAATCTGACGGGCGGTTATCCATGCAGGAAGTAGCCGAAAAAACAGGGCTTTCAGCCTCACAATGCTGGCGGCGAGTTCGGGATTTAGAAGCGGCCGGTATTATTTCTGGTTACGCAGCGCAGGTAAAAGCAAAGACTGTAGGCTTAAGTGCCATTGCCTATGTACATGTGGCCTTGCGTGACCACGAAGAAGACAGCATCAGCTCGTTTTTACGCCTTGTTGAAACCGAAACTCAGATCGTTGAATGCGCTTCCATTACAGGCGACCATGATTTTGTTTTGAAAATATATGCAAGGGGACCTGAAGATCTTGAGGATTTCATCATGCGGCGATTGCTGAAATCCGGACTTGTAAAAGATACACGAAGCAATTTCATCTTGCGTGAGATGAAAACTCGCGGGCCGCTTCCAATTCTTTAAGCATCAATACTCTAACTAACGCTCTACTTACTTTCTCTCAGGCCAATCAATGTTGCGCTTAAGACAATCAGTGCGACACCCAAATATTGCGTGATGGAGAGAATTTCACCGACCACAAAAACAGCAAGCAGCGTGGCCACCAAAGGTTCAACCGTTGTGATCACAGTCGCAGAAGACGCTGATATGCGCTTTAACCCGCGCATATATAAGATATTGATGAGAACCGTGCCAAACCATCCCACCGCAAAGAAGGATCCCCAAACTTTGAACTCAGTATTCTGAAACAATTGCCCCAGCGCTTGCCAAGTTTGAGGGAAGAGTAAGAGCAATGGTATGGCGATGCTGAAAGCAGAAAACAGCAATTGGTTGGGCGATAATTTGCTCAAAGCAATTTTCCCAAGCACAGCATAAATCGCATATCCGAGTGCTGAGCCAAAGCCAAATACCAGACCAAAAGCTGAGACATTGATCTCGCTGCCTTGCGTGTTGAGGATAAGGACCACACCTAGGACAGAACAGATCACCAAGCTCCAACGTACCCAATCAGATTGTTCACTGAGAAACAGTTTTGATAAGATCATTACCCAAATAGGGGCTGTATATAATAGAGCGACGGCCAAGGTGATGCCTAAATATTCGGTTGCGATGAAAAAGAACATATTAAAGCCAAAGACCCCGGCGATCGAATGAGGTAATAGCAATTTCCAATTCACCCGCATGAGCGATATAGCACCTTGGAAAAACACAGGATAAAACGCCATCAACGTGATTGAGGTGATGAGCATTCGAATGCTGGCGACTTGAAAACCGGTGAAGCCGGCTTCATTTAGGATCGTACCAAAGGTGCCAAGCGTGCCAGCAATCGCAGCCGACAGAGCGACCATGATCACACCGAGATTCATGGGATCACCAGAGCGATGGCAAGGCCTGCAAAGATAACCGATCCAACTTTGCCGTTAAATTTGAACAGGCGCAAACACTGGTCAGGATTATCAATATCTAAAACCTTGATCTGCCATATGAAAAGCCCCATCACGAAGAACAAGGTGATGTGCGCAACAAATGGCATGGCAGAGAGATAATATGCGAGCGCCAGCAATAACAGTGTCAGCCCATAGAGCAAAGCGAGCCATATCTTGGTATTCTCCGCAAATAAGCGCGCGGTGGATCTGACACCAATAAGCGCATCATCCTCGCGGTCTTGATGGGCATAGATCGTGTCGTACCCAATGGTCCAGAACACCGCCGCGAGATAAAGACAAATTGAGGCCCAAGTCACTTCTTCAAAAACTGCGGACCAGCCAACCAAAGCGCCCCATGAAAATGCAAGCCCCAGAAAGAGCTGCGGCCAATCGGTGAAGCGTTTTGCAAATGGATAAATCGCAACAACGACCAGCGATGCCATCGCCAAAAAAATCGTGAACCAATTAAATTGGAACAAAACCAAAGCACCCACAACAAGCTGCGCAATGATAAAGAGCTTGGCATTCTTTCGGCTTATACGACCTGCGGGTAATGGGCGAGAACGCGTTCGTTCCACTTGGGCATCAAGCTCGTGATCAACGAGATCGTTATAGGTACAGCCTGCACCGCGCATCGCAATTGCGCCGATTGTGAAAAGAATACAATGGCAAATGAAAGTCTGATAGACGCTTAGAATAGCAGTTACACCAGCAGCTATTTGCGCATTTGCTGCCATGGCTGCGGACCATAAACACGGCAGTAACAAAAGTTGCCAACCAATCGGGCGATCCCAACGGGCCATCTGCGCCATTGGCCAAACACTTTGCGGCAAGAGGCGATACACCCAATTATCAGAAGGCGCATCAGCCACGCGTGAATTATGTCCAATTTCCTCACTCATGCCTTTTGATGTCAGCCAAGATGATAAAGGTCAAGCATGGTTTTGGTCGCGGTTATCATTGAGCACATGATTTCGCGGTTTTCGCACTGAAAATTATGGAAAGTGAGTGCACGCGCCTTGACCTTGGTAAGGCTTATGTCTACGCCAAAACCAACGACAGATCAGGAGCAAACCATGAATGTCTTTCTAATAGGTTCGGGCGGCCGCGAACACGCGCTGGCTTGGAAAATTGCACAATCTCCACTTCTTAAAACGCTTTTTGCTGCACCTGGAAATCCCGGCATTAAAGACCATGCAGAAATCGTGGATGTTGATATCAACGATCATGAAGCGGTGATTGCATTTTGTAAGCTACAGAATATCGAACTTGTGGTGGTTGGTCCTGAACAGCCACTGGTGGACGGTATCACCGACCCATTGGAAGCGGCTGGCATTAAAGTTTTTGGTTCAAGCAAAGCTGCCTCGCAGCTCGAAGGTTCAAAAGGTTTTACTAAAGATCTTTGTGCGAAATATTCAATCCCAACAGGCGCGTATCAGCGTTTTGATAATGCAGATGATGCTAAAGCTTATACGCGCGAACAGGGTGCACCGATTGTGATCAAAGCCGATGGCCTGGCCGCAGGGAAAGGCGTGACGGTTGCGATGTCGCTTGATGATGCGTTGGCAGCGATTGATGATTGTTTTGACGGCGCCTTTGGCGCAGCTGGTGCGGAAGTTGTGGTCGAAGCTTATCTTGATGGCGAAGAAGCAAGCTTCTTCTGTTTATGCGATGGTAAAACAGCTTTGCCTATGGCCGCAGCGCAAGATCATAAGCGCGTTGGCGATGGCGACACAGGGCCCAATACCGGCGGCATGGGTGCCTATTCACCGGCACCGGTTATGTCGGATGAAATGACCTCGCGCACCATGAAAGAAATTGTCGAACCGACTTTGGCCGGCATGGCACAAGATGGCCATCCGTTTAAAGGCGTTTTGTTCGTGGGCTTGATGATCACTGATAAAGGTCCGGAGCTGATTGAATATAATGTTCGCTTTGGTGATCCGGAATGCCAATTGCTGATGTTGCGTTTGAAAGATGATCTTCTACCGCTACTGCTAGCTGCAGCTGAAGGTTCACTCGATCGGCATTCGATGTCTTGGGATAATAATACCGCGCTCACTGTTGTTATGGCCGCAGAAGGCTATCCCGCGTCACCACTTAAAGGCACAGAAATTAATGGTGTTGATCAGATTACTGACGCTGACACCAAGATTTTCCATGCTGGTACGGTCGTTAAAGACGGCAAACTGCTTGCCAATGGCGGCCGTGTTTTAAATGTGACGGCCACGGGCAGTGATATCATCCAAGCGCGAGATAAAGCATACGATGCTGTGAAATCCATTGACTGGCCTCAAGGTTTTTACCGCAACGATATTGGTTGGCGCGCCATTGAGCGCGTGAAAAATTAAAACAATATCGCGCCAAAATCGGTGACTGATCATTTAGCATTTATTAACCACACCAGCACACGAAAACCTAACTTTGCAGTGTTAGTATCTCTTTGAACAAATCCGTTAAAAGAGGGTTACAACATGTCTAAGCTCCTGATTTTAAGCGCCTTTGCGCTATCTATGAGCACATCTTTGGTTCTTGCTAATGACGGCTTGAAGAAACTTGAAAAACTCAAGATGGAAGAGACCGCACAGGGTAGTCTCATCGTCTTTGGGTGTCCGTCAGGCGAAAAAGAAGAAGAGGATACAGGTCCTGTTCTTGAAAGTGGGTCGCAAATTTTCGAAATGCGCAAAGTTGGTGAAGACGAAAAGCTTTACCGCGTTGAAAACTGGTTGGGTGGTAGCCCAGTCGCTTTTGCACATCGTGCGCCAACGCCGGAATCAATTGACATCCTTCTTGGTCGAAAGCCCAATAATCAAATCGCAAATATCGACGAAAACTCGGTTGCCTCCATTGGCGTAACGGAGCCAACTCGACTTGCAATTTACGGCCCAGCTCAACCCGTTGAAATGGAAGCTGTCGCGACGCTTGATAATGGTGAAGAGCGAGTGCCGCTTGGTCCAGATATCGAACCAAACCTAATGCCTGCGGTTGCAGCAACAGCGGCTATGGTGCCATCTGGTGAAGACGTCGTCGTTGAAAACCAGCCGGTTGTAATGGTGAAAGAGCCTGTAGCTTCTAAAGAATTGGACACAGATTCATTCAGCCTGCGCTTGAATTAATCGCACTCAAATTTTTTATTACAAAAGCCGGATCTTGGATCCGGCTTTTTGCATTTTAACCAGAGATTTTTGAAAAGTCGGCTACCAGCTCAACGCTTTTGCGAATTTGCGCCAAGAGAGCCAAGCGATTAACGCGGATTTTCTCGTCGTCAACATTGACCATAACATCTTCAAAGAAGGCATCAATTGGCTCTCTAAGTGTTGCAAGCGATGTCATCGCCGCACCAAAATCTTCTTTCGATAAGGCATCCGATGATGCGCTTTGGGCAGCCGTTACGGCCTTATAAAGTTCTTCTTCAGGCGCACCCTCAAAAAGATCTGCATTTACTTCAAGGGCAATATCTGCACCTTTTTTCTCTTCCGCTGACAAGATATTTGCCGCACGACGATAGCCTGCCAACAGGTTCTGGCCCGCATCGCTTTCAAGCAAGTCAGCCAATGCGACAAGGCGATTGGTGAGTGACACCAATTCATCGGAGCTATCGGTCAGAACTGCATCGATCAGATCATGACGCGCGCCTTTGTCGCGCAAATAAACTTTCAACCGATCATGGAAGAAATTCAATAGATCAGGTGTCTCTGTCATGAACTGGCTAAGATTGCAGCGCAGATGATTTTCCAAGATGATGCGGATCACACCTAGCGCTGCGCGACGCAGTGCATAGGGGTCTTTTGAACCCGTTGGTTTTTCATCAATGGACCAAAACCCTGTCAGCGTATCCAGCTTATCGGCAAGCGCTATCGTGGCAGCCACTGCATCCTTTGGCACTTCGTCCGACGGACCTTGCGGTTTATAATGCTCTTCAATTGCAGCTGCAACGGAAGGTGTTTCACCTTGCAATTCGGCATAGCGTCGACCCATAAGGCCCTGAAGCTCGGTGAATTCAAACACTGCTTCTGTTTGCAAATCCGCTTTTGCGAGATAGGCCGCGCGCTTAACCTGCGCTAAATCTGCACCGGTGACGGACGCAAGTTCTTCAGCCAATTTTGCAATACGTTGAACGCGTGCACCTTGCGAGCCGAGCTTGGCGTGGAAGGTTACATTTAACCAATCAAGGCGCGCCATACGCTGATCAAGCGGTTTTGACATATCAAGTTCATAGGTATCTGCTGATCCGGAAATCTGATCGAGATCCGGTAGGTCTGTTTGGTCGGTTTGCCAGAAATAAAGCGCATCTGACAAACGTGCACGAACGACTTTGCCATTACCATAAGCGATTTCTTTGCCACCATCTTCCGCCTCGATATTCGAGGTTAAGATGAAACGGTTTGCTAAGGCACCATTTGCGCCGCGCAATACAAAGCACTTTTGGTTGGTTTTAATCGTCAGGCGAATAACTTCGTCTGGAATTGCCAAAAACTCTTCTTCAAACTCACCCATCAGCACAACGGGCCATTCAACAAGGCCAGATACTTCTTCTAAAAGCCCCTCGTCTTCAACAAGTTCAAACCCAGATGCGAAGGCTAGATTTTGCGCGTCTGATTTGATGATCTCCTTGCGGCGATCTGCATCAAGAATGACTTTGGCCTTTTCAAGCGCTGTGACGTAATCATCAAAGCGGCGAACTTTAATCTCATCAGGCGCATGAAAACGGTGACCGAAAGTGATGTTGCCTGATTTAATGCCTTCAGCTTCAAACGGAATAACAACAGGCTCTTCAGTTTCAGGTCCAAAAGTACAAACGATGGATTGCAACGGACGCACCCAACGCATAGCACCCGGTTTTGCAGAAGCTGCACCCCAGCGCATGGACTTTGGCCAAGGGAAGTTTTTGATAATTCCTGGCATCACATCTGAGATGATGTCTTCAGCTTTGCGGCCAGGTTTTTCGATCACAGCCACATAAAACTCACCCTTTTTCGGATCGCTTTGTGTCGTGGCTTCTTCGATTGATGATAACCCTGCCCCGCGCAAAAATCCTTGAATGGCTTTTTCAGGTGCATCAACGCGTGGACCTTTTCGCTCTTCGCGGATGTCAGCAGATTTTGCCGTTAACCCACGCAGGTCCAAAGCTAATCGACGCGGCGTCCAATATTCACGTGCAGCTTCGTAAGTCAGCCCGGCATCTACCAATGCGTCTGTCACCAGCTTTTTCAAATCGCCAGCTGCTTTGCGTTGCATGCGTGCTGGGATTTCTTCGGAACGTAATTCTAATAATAGATCAGGCATTTAAGTGATACTCAGGTTTTATTATCTCGTGAATGGGTTGTCTTGGTGTTAGCCGGTCAGGTCTTGCCCGAAGGCTATATCATGATCATCGAGATCTTGAATACCAAATTCGAGAACGCCATAAGGTTTCTCATGTAATTTATAATCTATGATCGCGCCACTTTTTTGAAACTCTTCATAGATCTTCTTCGCATCATCTACCCAAAAATAGGCATTCCAGGTCATGTCTTTGATCTTCCAATTGGGGATGATTTCATGATCTTCGGGCGCTTGGCTTAACATCATAAAACAGCCATCGCGTCGCAGAATGGCAAAATCCACCGGCTCGCCATAGGTATTGGCGGCAAATCCAAGTTTATCCGTCCAATAGGCGATGCTTTTCATTATATCTGACACCATCAAAACCGGTGCCTGACTGATTAATTTTGCTCTATCCATGGCCTCAACACATGCTGATGAGAATTGATGGATCAGCATGTAGCAAGTGTTGGGAAAGATGTCACGTGCAATCGGCGCGGATCAGTAGATCGTAAGTGCGGGTTATCGTCGTTTAGAGGCTTTTGTGGCTTCCGTCACAAAATGGCTGACCATCTGTCTGTTTGCAGCCGCAGAAGAATTTCCGGCCTGTCTCTTCAGCTGTCCATTTCATTGGTGCAAATTCAGAACCCTTGTGGCTGCCATCGCAAAAGGGTTGATTTGCGGATTGCCCGCAGGTGCACCAAAAATAATTTTTGCCTTCTTCCACTTCTACCGGAATGGGTGATGTGGTTGCGACGTGTCCTTTGGCCATGGGTTTCTCCTCGTAAATTACCGATGTTGATCAAACATGATGGGGTTTCCATCAGGATCTTCTACGACAAAACTAGCCGGACCGGATGAGTTTTCATCCACTTCTTTAGCAATTTTTATCCCTTCGCTCTTCAGTTTTTTCTGAATGTCGCGAATATCGGTGAAATCCTCAGTGTTTTGACCATCAGCATCCCACCCAGGATTAAAGGTCATAATGTTTTGCTCAAACATACCTTGAAACAGCCCAATCACAGCGGTCGGGCTTTTCATGATCACCCAACCATGTTCGGTTTGATCATGGAAAATCTCAAAACCAAGCTTTTGATAAAAGTCTTTTGAAGCTGCAACGTCCTTTACCGCCAAGCTTTGTGAAAAATTGCCAAGATCCATCCTGCACTCCCTCAATTCATGAGAGATAGGATAGCTCGTCTTACATCTTTCGCAAGTAAACTATTCAGCACCACCAGCTTTGGTCAGCAGAAATGCTTCACCGCATTGGCGAGATAGATTGCGCACACGGAGGATATAGCTTTGACGTTCGGTAACGGAAATCACCCCACGCGCATCAAGCAGGTTAAATACATGCGAGGCTTTAATGCACTGGTCATAAGCAGGCAGCACGCATTTGTGCAAAGCGCTCTGTTCATCTGGCGCACCGGCTTTTAGCAGGGCTTCGCACTCGCCTTCAGCGTCTTCAAAATGACGCAATAACATCTCAGTATTGGCATATTCAAAGTTATGGCGAGAATATTCTTGCTCGGCTTGAAGGAAGACTTCGCCATAGGTAACCTTATCGTCGCCCTCACCGCCATTGAAGTTTAAATCATAAACATTATCAACGCCTTGGACATACATTGCCAAACGCTCAAGACCATAGGTCAATTCGCCTGCAACGGGCGAGCACTCAATACCGCAGACCTGTTGGAAATAAGTAAATTGGGATACTTCCATGCCATCGCACCAGCACTCCCAGCCCAAACCCCAAGCACCCAGCGTTGGACTTTCCCAATCGTCTTCCACAAAGCGCACATCATGCACGAGCGGATCAAGCCCGATCGCTTTAAGCGAACCGAGATAAAGTTCCTGCAGGTTTGATGGATTTGGTTTTAAGATCACCTGATACTGATAATAATGCTGCAGGCGATTTGGATTTTCACCATAGCGGCCATCTGTTGGACGACGTGATGGCTGCACATACGCAGCATTCCATGATTTTGGACCCAACGCACGCAACGTAGTTGCCGGGTGGAAAGTCCCAGCACCAACTTCCATATCGTATGGCTGCAAGATCACACAACCATATTCTGCCCAATAATTATGAAGGGTCAGGATAAGACCCTGAAATGATTTTGTCGGATCAAGATGTTTTGGAACTGATGCGGTCATTGCGTTCAACTTATGTGGCTAGATTTAACTCTGCGCTCAATCGCATGATGGCCCGTTCCGGTCAAGATATCTGTTTAAAATATAAAGCTTGGTTATCTGCGGCTATCTATTCATCATCGCGTTTTATGCGATATTCACCTGTTTCGGGATCTTCGATCAAAGTGCCTTGCGCACCAGTTTGACGCTCTTTCTCGGCGTCGCGAACTCTAGCAGAAACCTTTTCTGCTGCCTTGGTGAGGTTTTTATAACCCCACCATCCTAAAGCACCCACAACACCAAGTACAATCAGTCCATTCATGTTTCTGGCTTTCCATCCCCATTAGTTTTGACCAATTAGCTTCTGGCCATATAAGTGTCGGGACCGCGCGATCCCTTTTACTCAGCTCTTAAAGTCCATATTGTGCCCAAAGGGCTTTTTCTTCAACCGTATTTGCAAATCCTTGAGAAAGATTCGCTCCCAAATTCTCAGTAGCACCACTACCCAACATAGCAGCCACACCTTGCGAACGCCCACCAAAAAACCCACGTTTTGGCGCGATAAATCTCAATTCAGTTTTATCACCGTACTTTTCTTTCAACACCGCGCGCATATCGCCAATATCATCTACAAGCCCAAGTTCTTTGCCTTGCATGCCGGTCCAAAAAGCGCCGGTGAACATTTCATCCGTTTCGTTCAAGCGATCGCCGCGCGAGGCTTTGACCATGTCAATGAAGACCTGATGAATTTCCAATTGCAGTTTTTTCAATCGGTCAATATCGGCCTTTTTCTCTGGCATAAATGGATCAAGGGTCGATTTGTTTTTCCCTGCTGTATATACACGGCGTTCGACACCAATCTTTTTGAGCAATTCTGGAAAACCAAATCCGCCTGAGACCACACCTATGGACCCGACAATCGATGACGGGTCGACATAAATCTCGTCACCTGCACAGGCAATCATATAGCCGCCCGATGCCGCAACGTCTTCAACAAACATGATCACGTCTTTGTCTTTTTCTTCGGCCAATTGGCGAATGCGATTATGGATTTGGCGAGATTGTACGGGCGAACCGCCTGGTGAATTGACTGAGAACGCGACCGCAGGCGCTTTTTTATCTGCAAAAGCGCGATCCAAAAGTTCGGCGACGCTCGCGAGGTTTAAGTTTTTGCTGAACTGATTACCGCCTGACATGATTGCGCCATGCAATCTGACAACAGGGATTTCAATGCTTTCTTTGCGAAATTTTTTCGGTAATAACTTCTTCAAGCGGCGCATGCCGGTAACTCCATTTTAGGTCTATTAAATCGTTTTGGTAGCTAGCATGTAGGGGGCAAAGTCCCTCAAAACAAGCAACTTTACAAAAATTTACATTTTCAAGGTTGGTCGATTTCTCAAAGATGCAGAATGTAGGAATGCTAGTTGCGCACTAAAAACACTCTTCCATTAATCAGGTCATCTGCAATGGCGGTGTATTTTCGCGTATCATCTTCATCTGAATGCATGACGAGACATGGTCGCATCTCCAATCTTGCCTTGCTGCCCTTAATCCCGGTCAGCAATATGCGTATGGCATTTTCATCCTGCGAAGGAAGCACAGAGGTGATTTCAATGCCACCAAATCGCCCCTCGCACGCGGCAAGAATTTTTTGCAGCGATGAAGGTCGAGCAATTAAAGATAATTGACCTTGCGGCTTTGAGATTGCCGCCGCGGTTTTGATCCATTTTTCAAACAAATCGTCACCGGACATCGAATGGGCCTGCGCTTTGAGCGCATCAGGTGCTTTGCGATCTCCCGCCTCATTAAAGGGCGGGTTCATGATGACATGATCAAAGGCATTATCTTCGAACCCGGCTGCCACACGCGCTTGACCGGACAATTCAACATCTGCTTCGACGACATCACATCTTTGCGCAAAACTTGAATTTTGTCCCAATTGGAGGGAGTGACGTGCATATTCTACCATTATGGAAGATGTTTCGAACAGCGTCACATTTATCTCTGAGCGATACGCTACAGCCAATCCCGCAGCTCCTGCCCCTGCACCAAGATCGGCTAACCGGCCAACAGCATTTTCTGGCACTAGGCTGGCGAGCAGCATGGCATCAATGCCAGCGCGATGTCCGCTCACTTTTGGTTGCTTAAGGTAAAACGCACCTTTGTGAAAAGCGTCAATGCTTGCCTTTGATGAGATCATGTCATCTGTTTCAGCCATCCCAGAGTTCATCTCCGAGACCAGCATCGACCATGAGGCGACGTGCCTGCGTTATCTCGTCTGAATCTACAAGCAAACGGCGCGGAAACAAACCAATGGACCCCTCCATGATACTCATATTCTGATCTGCCAATAAATGAGCGATTCCCGCATCCTTCAACAAAGACTGAGCAAGGGAGAGCACAACTGCATTATTTGTCCTGATCAACTCGTCCAATTTCATCCTCATTATGTCTTGTCATCAGAACATTCAAATATTTCTGAACTATTTATTCTATCTAATGCCACCCGCGCCAATTCGCCACTTGCGAGCCGCGCTTATCGAAACTATGGTCCAAAATAAGTAAATTATTGAGGAGATCAATCTCGTGGGTGTAGTTATTTCACTGGATGAAAATAAAAAACCAAAAGCGTCGGTGAAGCCGCTTGTTGATTTGACAAAATCGGACATGGATTTGGTCAATAAGTTGATCTTGTCAAAAGCGGGCTCCGACGTTGAGATGATCCCGGAAGTCGCAGAGCATTTGATCTCATCTGGTGGCAAGCGCTTGCGCCCAATGCTGAGCATCGCAGCTGCAAATATGTTGGGTTACAAAGGCGATGGACACATTCAGCTTGCAACGAGCGTAGAATTTATGCACACCGCGACTTTGCTCCATGATGATGTGGTCGATGAAAGTGATCTGCGTCGCGGAAAATCTACAGCACGGATGATCTGGGGCAATCAAGCAAGCGTTCTTGTGGGCGATTTTCTTCTTGGCCAAGCGTTTAAAATGATGGTTGATGTCGGCTCGATTGATGCTTTGGATGTTTTATCGTCGTCTGCTTGCATCATTGCGGAAGGTGAAGTGCTTCAGCTCTCCGTTGCGAAAAATATGGAAACTACGGAAGACGATTATCTTCAGGTGATCCGCGCTAAAACGGCCGCGCTGTTTTCTGCTGCTGCCGAAGTTGGGCCCATCATTGCGCAAAGCTCAAAAGCTGAACGCGATGCGCTTAAATCATTCGGTATGAATTTGGGCCTTGCATTTCAAATGATTGATGATGCACTGGATTATGGCGGGTCTGCGGATGATCTTGGCAAAAACACAGGCGATGATTTCCGTGAAGGTAAGATCACATTGCCGGTTATTCTTGCTTATCGCCGCGGTAATGATGATGAAAGACGGTTTTGGAAAAGCGCAATTGAAGATGGAAAGACCGACGATGCTGCCTTGGCGCGTGCCACAGAACTAATCGCCAAATATAAAGGTATCGAAGACACAATTGCACGTGCTGAACATTATAGCGCAATGGCGCGCGATGCACTTGCTCCGCTTCCTCACTCACCAGAGAAAGCTGCCCTTTTGGAAGTGGTTGATTTCTGCCTTGCCCGGGTGAATTAAATCATTCTGATTAAAAGATTTTTGCCAAATTTGCATAAATTCCGACCCCACGGAAATTTTATATGTAAATTGCCTTGTTTTGTGCATAATATTAGTTGACCATCAGGCGGAGGATGGGCGAATCAAATGGGTTAAAGGGTCTTTCATGGGCAATCGGTTATTATCTTGTATTTTATCTACTGGTCTGCTGCTTACCACAGTTTCGTTTTCAACACTGATATCCGTTCAAAATCTTAAGGCCGAAAGTCATCAAGAGGCTGTTACAGAAGATAATACGATTGATGCGGAAAGCATTCCGACTTTCACCGCAGCATATTTATCCGGACAAATTGCAGATTCTGACAATGATGTTGAACAAGCTATAGCTTTTTATAAACGTGCGCTCGAATTTGACCCGGAAAGCCTAACCGCAAAACGACGTTTATTCTCATCACTCTTATTGGCTGGCGAATTTGATGATGCAATAGAAATTGCCCAAACGCTTAAAGATGATGCTGATGTTGCCGAGCTTGTTGAACAGGCATTGGCGATCCAAACCGTTCGCAATCGCGAATATAGCAGCACGGACAGATATCTTGAATATAGCCCGCGTATCATTGTCGATGAATTGATCAATGATCTATTATCAGCTTGGTCAAAGTTTGGTGCAAATGAAGCTGATGAAGCGCTTGCGAAAATCGATGGGTTAGAAGGTCCCGCGTGGTTTAAATATTTCAAAGACCTCAATTCTGGCTTGATGGCTTACGCCGCCGGGAAACAAGATCTTGCTATCAAACATCTCACGGATCTGATTTTGGACGAACAATCCGTTCGCGTTGCACCGGATGCCTATTTGCTGGGTTATGGTGCGCTCGCCTCGATATATGCGATTGATGGTGACAAAGAAAAGGCACTGGATGCTCTGGATTTGAACCCAAATATCCGTGCTGGATTTTCACCCGCAGATGCTTTAGCGCAACGTATAGAAGCTGACGAAGAGGTTCGCTTTCCGGTTAAAACTGCACAAGAGGGTGCCGCCTATGCGATTTATGCGATCGCCGGGGCGTTAAATAACGGACAGAGCCAGGAAATTGTTGGGTTATACCTTCAATTGGCGCGCGCTCTTGATCCAGATAATGCAGAGATTTTGGTGTTGCTGGCAGATGTTCAGGAGCAACTTGATAAGCCTGAAAAGGCAATTGAAACCTATCGTATGGTGCCGGAAGATTCGCCCATGCGTCGCCTGTCAGATCTGCAGCTTGGGCTCAACTTAGCGGACATCGGCAATATCGAGGAAGCGCTTGAGCATATTCGCGCAATTATCGAAAAATACCCGCAAGATATTCGCGCCTATGAAGGCTTGGGACGTATATTAGCGCGTGAAAAACGATATCGCGAAGTCGTTGAGAACTTTGAACAAGGCATAAAAGCGGTTGGCCCCATTCATAATCGGTCCCATTGGAATATGTTCTACCGGATGGCAATCGGTTTTGAACGATTGAAAGAATGGGAGAAAGCGGAACCTGCATTTTTGCGTTCTCTTGAACTCTCGCCAAACCAACCTGACGTGATGAATTATCTGGGCTATTCATGGATTGATATGAATATCAAGCTTGAAGAAGGCATGGATCTTATCCGTGCGGCTGTCGAAGCACGTCCGAATAGTGGATATATTGTCGATTCCCTTGGCTGGGCCTATTATCGTCAGGGACAATATGAAAGTGCCGTGCGTGAATTGGAACGAGCAGTGGAACTCTTGCCAAATGATCCAACAATCAATGATCATTTAGGCGATGCTTATTGGCAAGTTGGTCGTAAAATCGAAGCGCGTTTTCAATGGAAACGCGCATTGCTGAACATGTCGGACTTTGATGAAAATCTGGTCCCTGCTATTGAAAAGAAAATCAAAGAGGGCATGCCGGAAGATAAAACAGAAAGCGCGTCCACATCTTCTGATGGATAGGTCAACAACTTCTGTAACCGCCCACGCGAAAGTTAACCTTGCGCTTCACGTGACCGGACAGCGTGAAGATGGTTATCACCTGATCGAAAGCCTTGTCGGTTTTGCTGATTTTGGCGATCAGATTTCAGCCAAGCTAAGCGATACGAACAGATTTGAAATCTGTGGCCCCTTTGCGTCAGCGCTTGAAGACGAAGATGAGAATACAAATCTTATCATCAAAGCTCGAGACGCACTCGCAGAATTTGCTTCGGGAAATGGGATAGAAATCAAACCCGTCTCATTGGTGTGCGAAAAGAATTTACCAGTTGCGTCAGGATTAGGTGGTGGTTCTGCCGATGCGGCAGCGGCACTGAACCTGCTCATCAAGCTCTGGGAACTCGAAATTTCGGATGAAGAACTCAGCCAAATTGCGCTCGGATTGGGCGCAGATGTTCCCATGTGTTTAAAGAGTGAACCGCTTATCGCCAAAGGCATAGGGGAAGAAATCACTTCGGTTCGGCCATTTCCAAAATGTCATATTGTGCTCGCAAATCCATTGGTCGCCGTTTCAACGCCACTCGTGTTCAAAGCTCTTACCACAAAGCAAAACGGCGCTTTGAATGCGAGAGCAAAAATCGAGAATTTTGACGAACTGCTTGCCGTTATGAAAGACAACCGCAATGATCTGGAACAGCCTGCAATCCAACAATGTTCTGAAATTTCAGATTGCCTTGAGGCGCTTTTAAACACAAAACCAGCTATTACTCGCATGTCTGGTTCCGGCGCGAGTTGTTTTGCTTTATATAATAATGAGAATAATGCACGCGCTGCAGCTCAATCTTTGAGACGTGACCACTCAAATTGGTTTGTGACTTCCACTTATCTGCGCGGTCAAAACTGAGGTAAACATTATGGCTGGCATTGATGAAACACGCGAATTTATCCCCGTTAAAATCGCTGTTTTAACGGTATCTGATAGCCGCACACTCGATGATGATAAATCTGGTTTGACGCTCGCAACTCGAATTGAAGATGCTGGGCATGTTTTAGCTGACCGGGATATCGTAACCGATAACAAGAATAAAATTGCGGAGCGCGTCACATCTTGGAGCCAAGACGATGGTATTGATGTCATTATCACAACTGGCGGAACAGGATTTACCGGACGTGATGTGACACCCGAAGCGCTTGAACCTTTATTTGAAAAACATATGGACGGCTTTTCCCATGTCTTTCATAGTATTTCGCAAGACAAAATTGGTACATCGACCATCCAATCGCGCGCGACCGCCGGCCTTTTGAACCAAACATTCGTGTTTGTTTTGCCAGGATCTCCTGGCGCCTGCAAAGATGCGTGGGATGGGATATTAAAGAACCAACTCGATTATCGTCACATGCCATGTAATTTTGTTGAGATTATGCCGCGGCTTGATGAACATCTTAAACGCGGCGCAAGCTAGCTGCAGCTACGCCATGAGCTGCGAATAGCTTGCGGGCACCATTTCACATCTTAATTTTACCGCGCGTGAGCCATTGGCAACACCAGCAAGATTTTTAGCGTTTTTCACATGGTTGGCAAATTCGCGTTTTGGCATGAGCAAACCATATTCCAGCGGTGATGATTTGCGCAGCAAGCGCTTTAAAAATGGCAATCGGTAATTCACAGAAGGCGACATCTTTGCCGAAGTCTGCCCATTATTGATATGTTCGGTAAAAGCCTCTATCCAGCCATGGAGCGGTTTCGCACCTGGTTCAATCAGCATAATCCATTCACTACGAATTTGCGCTGGCAAACTTGCTAATTCACTTGGTGAATACACATTGCACCCGGCAGCGTCGGCAACGGTTGCTGTGCCATCTGATGAGCCTTCATCAACGATGGAGACATCACTGATTATTCCCTCGACAGCTCCGCTGACAAGTGCACTTAAAGTCTTCGCTAATTCTGCCTCTTGGTTATGGCATTGAATAATCACTGAAATCATAGATTTCTTTTATCTAAGGCTGACTAATATTGCAATGCACCAATTATTGTTCTTGTTTTGTTCTCAATAAAATGCTAGGAATATATTCAAGGTTGGCGACTCACAAAAATAGAGCGCAGGGAGATGAAGATGAACGAAGCAGGACGGCACCACACTGAGTTTGATATTCCGCAAGGTTCGGATATCAATCGCCAAATGCTGGCTGATCAATCGATCCAAATTGATCACTCACGCAGACGTGGTCGTGCGGCAGGTATTAATCCAAGTGGCCGCTATGAATTGCATACCAATCATGTCTTTGATGATGGATGGAATAATCTTGAAACGCTTGAGCCGTTTAAGACTGAGGTTCAAGTTGAACGTTCGCGATCTATCATCACGCGTAATACCTCACCTGACCTGCCATTTGAACGGTCGATCAATCCCTATCGCGGGTGTGAACATGGCTGCGTTTATTGTTTTGCTCGTCCCACACATGCGCATATGGGGTTATCTGCTGGTCTTGATTTTGAGAGCAAGCTTTTTGCCAAACCGGATGCGGCGCGTCTGTTAAAGCGTGAGCTTTCCAAAACTAATTACCAACCCAAAAGCATTGCAATTGGAACCAATACAGACCCCTATCAACCGATTGAAAAAGACATGCGCATTATGCGGCAAATTTTGGAAGTCTTGGCAGAGGCGAAACATCCGGTTGGCATTGTGACGAAGTCCGCGCTTATCCTGCGTGATATTGATATATTATCTCAGATGGCGCGTGATGGTTTGGTCCGGGTATCCATGTCGGTAACAACGATCGAACGCAAGTTAGCGCGTGCCATGGAGCCACGTGCATCTACGCCAACCAAACGTCTTGAGGCTATGCGCGCACTGTCAGAAGCTGGCATTCCGACATCTGTTATGCTCGCCCCGATCATTCCAGGGCTTAATGATTTTGAGATCGAACGTATTTTAGATAGCGCGCATAATGCGGGTGCTCAACAAGCAGGCTATGTGCTTTTACGCCTCCCTCAAGAGGTAAGCCCTATATTCAGAGATTGGCTACTTCGTCATTACCCGGACCGCTATCGGCACGTCATGTCGCTTATTCGCTCGATGCGTGGTGGCAAGGATTATGATGCAGAATTTGGTAAGCGTATGCGCGGATCTGGTCCCTATGCATGGCAGATTAGTCGTCGTTTTGACATGACATGCAAACGTTTAGGTCTCACCAAGCGCGTCTCTTCCCCGAGAACAGATTTGTTTATCAAGCCAGAAGGAGAGAATATACAATTGTCTCTCTTATAAAAAGCGAGACTTTTAACGAATTGCATCTATGCCTCAGGTCGCGCCATAGATCTTTGGATTGATGTGATCGGTGCAATTTAAATTCAAAATTCCGCCAACAATTTTGACTTTGCACCATAGGTTCTGACCCCATTTCAGAACCCAAGATATATTTTAGTCCTTTGTCCCCGACTATCTTATATCAACTGCCTATTATCATGATGATATCAAGAGTTTCGGCTCGGGCAGTTAACCTCTTGCGAGAATTGACGTGGATATGGCATGATCCCCTTACACATTGCTTATCCACGTCAGTTCTTCAAACTATGTCCCAGACACAATTAGATTTTGACTTAAAAAAAGGCCCTGATTTTAGCTCTGAGCTCAAAGCAAAGAATCAAGGTTTTTGGCCCGTTGCAGGATTAGATGAAGCGGGTCGTGGACCACTCGCAGGTCCTGTCGTCGCTGCGGCTGTCATATTGGATGAGAACAACATCCCTGAAGGCTTGAACGACAGTAAAAAATTAACGGCTAAAAAACGTGAATTATTGTTTGATGAGATCATGGCAACATCGCATGTCGCAATCTGCTCCAATTCCGCCAAAACGATTGATCAGACGGATATTCGAAAGGCGAGTTTGGATGCCATGCGTCGATCTCTTTTTGCATTAGAGATCGCAGCCAAATACGCACTCGTAGACGGCCGCGATATCCCATTTGGATTAGATATACCGGCTGATGCGCTAGTCAAAGGTGACGGTCGCTCCTTATCGATTGCAGCGGCATCTATTATTGCCAAGGTAACGAGAGACCGTATTATGCATCGCGCTTCAGAAATCTATCCTACATATGGTTTTGAGAAGCATGCAGGTTATGGCACTAAGGACCATCGCGATGCGATCGAAGAGTTTGGCCCCTGCCCTATTCACCGGTTTAGCTTTAAACCGATCCGTAAAGATGATTAGAACCTATTTGTTCTTTTGATACACATGTCCGTCGATTTCCAAGACATCAACGCTGAATGTATCAATCATAGGAAATTCTGACATGACATTATCAAGTAATGCTTTTGAGACTTCAGCTTTGCGGGCCCGTGAACGCCCATCAAGCAGATGCGCTGTTACATGGATAAAGTCTTTTGCGCCATTGCCATAATAGGCATTCAAGATTGAATGGGCGCGGACTTTAACCGCCTCTGGGCGAATACAATCAAACGTACAGCATACGTCATAGGTGGATTTGAGCGCTTTATCCAATTGTTCATGATCAATTGAATTGGCAGAATATTCGATAACGATATGAGGCATGCTGTTCTCCAAAGATAAAGGCCCGTCGAAATAATCAACGGGCCTTTACTTATAATTTGCGAGCCGTGTTCGGCAAGAAAAATCGTGATTAGTTCAAACGATCTTTCACTTCAGCCAAAGAAGATTTGAACAAGCTAGATTTTGTTGTAGCTGTAACTTTATCGCCGATCAGCTTTTCAGCCGCAGTGATAGCAACTTCAACCGCTGAAGCACGAACTTCGCTTACAGCATCCTGCTCGGCTTGAGCAATTTTCTGTTCAGCCAGTGCTTCGCGGCGTGCCACATATTCTTCTGACTTAACACGAGCTTCTTCTTTTAATGCATCAGCTTCTTTTTTCGCTGCTGCGACAATGTCTTCAGCTTCCTGCTCAGCTTCCTTACGCTTACGCTGATATTCAGCCATAAGCTGCTGTGCTTCTTCACGAAGACGTTTTGCTTCGTCCAACTCGTCTCTGATTTTATCAGCACGCGCATCAAGTGCACTTGTGATTGTACCAGGAACTTTCAGATAGAAGATGATGCCAAGGAAAATGATGAGGCCTACGAATGCCCAAAATGTTGCGTCCATTTGGCCTCTCCTATTTCACAACGTCACGCACAGCGGCGTTGACTTCAGCTTTAGTCACTTTGCTACCAAGCAATGCTTCCACAATAGCTTGGGCAGTGTCACTTGCAATACCATCAACTTCTGCCAATGCTTTTGCTTTCACAGCAGCAACGTTAGCTTCGCTTTCAGCAAGTCTCTTGTTCAATGCTTCCTCATGCTTAGCACGTTCTGCATCGGACTCGGCTTTTGCCTTTTCACGAGAGGTTGTGGCGATTTCATTTGCTTTACGACGGGCATCAGCAAGTTCTTGCTCATAAGCTGCCACAGCTGCATCTGATTCTTCTTTTAGCCGGTTGGCTTCATCCAAATCTTCTGCGATGCGATCGTGACGATCTTCCAAAATACCGCCAATGCGAGGTGCAATGACTTTTGAAACGAGCAAGTAAAAAATGCCAAATGTAATCGCAAGCCACAAAAGCTGTGATGGATAAAGACCCGGATCAAACGGAGGAAAGGATCCACCGGCTTGACCTTCGCTGTGTCCAGCAACTTCTGTATTTGCGTTTTGAGCCGTATGAGACTCCGCATATGCGGTGGTCACAAACATATCTCACCTCCAAATAATGCGATCACGGGGGCAATTATCCCCACGTGACCAAACATTTTCAATTCGCGAATGATTAAACAGCGAAAAGAAGGAGAAGTGCAACGAGCAATGAGAAAATACCCAAAGCTTCTGTCACAGCAAAACCGAAGATCAAACGACCGAACTGACCGTCAGCTGCTGAAGGGTTGCGAAGTGCACCAGCAAGGTAGTTACCGAAAATTGTACCAAGACCAATACCTGCACCACCCATGCCTAGACATGCGATACCTGCACCGATGTATTTTGCTGCTTCTGCTTCCATAATTAAACTCCTTAGAATTATGATTTCATATCTAACTTTTTCAAACGGACGACATGCCCGCCTTCAACTTTTACCTAGTGGCTTGGGTGCAATGCATCGTTGAGGTACATGCAAGTAAGTACCGCAAACACATAAGCCTGCAAGAAAGCTACGAGGAATTCCAAACCAGTGAGCGCGATTGTCATCAACAATGGCAATGCAGCACCCATGAAGCCAAGCGCACCTTGCGCACCCATGGCGACAATAAATCCGGCAAACACTTTAAGTGTGATGTGACCCGCAAGCATGTTCGCAAACAAACGAACAGACAAGCTGATTGGACGTGAGAGGAAAGAAATAACCTCAATCATAACGACCAATGGCATCAAAACGCCGGGAATGCCCGAAGGCACAAACAATTTCAAGAAACCTAAACCATGTTTCATCACACCGTAGATCACAACGGTACCAATAACGAGCATTGCAAGCGCAAATGTCACGATAATGTGGCTTGTGACTGTGAAGAAATATGGGAACATGCCGAGTAGGTTGGCAATTAGAACGAACATGAAGAGAGAGAAGACAAGTGGGAAGAAACGCATTCCTTGGGATCCGGCACCATCTCTCAACATCGAAGCGACAAATTCATAAGCCATTTCTGAAATCGACTGCAGACGTGTCGGGATCAATCCGCGATTTGCTGTCGTTGTCATCAAGAAACCAGCTGCAACAACTGTTGTTGCGACCATAAACAATGAAGAATTGGTGAAGGAAAAGTCCATGCCACCAATTTCGATTGGTACTAGTCTTGAAAGCTGGAACTGGCTGATAGGATCGTTAGCCACGTTGTATCTCTCCTAAGTTTCCGGCCAAAACCGGATCAAACACACACCCATAAGGGTCTTAATCTTCTTTCGATGAATAACCAACTTTTGGCTTCTCCACCGCGCCCACTGAGCGCAAAACATTTAATACGCCTGCAACAAAACCAAGAAGAAGGAAGATAATCATTCCCCAAGGTGCAATTCCTGCAAATGTATCCAGCACATAGCCAAGAATAGCACCGACAAAAACAGCTGCAATGAACTCACTGGAGAGCTTAACTGCAAGAGCATAACCCTTACGATCCCCACCTTCATCACCTGCCTTGTCTTCGTCTTCCTTGCGCTTGGAGGCTAATTTCGCTTCCAGCTCTTGGCGACGGGTATCAAGACTATCTACCATACACCCTCACATTCGCTTTGGGACGAGACTTATGTCTCTCACTAAAATAGCGCCGAACTTATATTAACTTGGCGCTCTTTTAACATACCAAAAGCAGCCCGCAAGGCTGTTTGTAATTTGCGCGCAACATAGTTTTACATTGGTGGATAGTCAAGCAGTAGATGAGGGCAATAATTAAACTAAATTATCCAATTAATTCAGATACTTAATTCATTATCGAAGGATTCACAAAAAAATGCTGCTGAAACTTTTGCCAATTGCGACAGTGTTACGCAGCATTTCGGGGGTTTTAAAGGCTGAAAATCAGCTCCAACCGCCATTATAGGTGACATAAAAGATGTGTAGACCGATTCGACCCACACGGCGCATTTTCTTTGCCCAGCGCGGACGCACATAAGTTGCATGGTAATGTGTTGAAGATCCAACTTCTTTAAACCAGATTTTGCCCGCGGTTGTCGCAAGCGCAATTTCTTCGGCGATATTCCATGCTTTAGGTGATCTCACACGATCACGGATGCCGTCACATGCAAATGAGAATTGGCAACGATTGCGCCAGGTTTTGTTTTGATAAACCACGCCGCAAATCGTGTTTGGATAAGCTGGATTGCGTACACGGTTCAAAATGACCTGCGCAACGGCCGCCTGCCCTGATAATTTTTCGCCGCGCGCTTCGAAATAGATACCAGCGGCTAAACAACGCTGCTCCGCAGCTGAAAAGGCTTTTGGTGGCAAGGGATCATCGGCCCATTCGTGATCACCCTTTTCAATCGGCGGGATAAAGCGGCCGCGTTTTGGTCCGTCATTTAAGACAGAAGCAAATGGAGATTGTTTTGCGTAATCTTTTTGTGGCGGTGCGTATGCTGTTGCTAAGATATCGGCATTATCATTTGTGATCAGGCTTGCAAGCATGGTTGGAACACGCTTGGAAATTTGTGGTTTGTCTTGCTTTTTATAAAAGACAGAGGCGACTTGTAACTCTTTGCCTTGGATCTCTTGCTTTTTGAAAACCATCGCCACATCGTTGGACGATTTTGGGATTTCAAGAGAACTTTGTTTTCCGATGATCGAACCCGCCGAGAAATTTTTAGGCGGTTGAGAAGGCGCCACCGAAATCACACGGCCTTTTTTAAGATGGCGCGTGATACGATCTTCATCCGGCGTAAGTTCCTTACCGCCGATCTTGGCATCAAAGGCAATTGTTTCGCCGTTTCCAAGATCCAATCCAGCACTTGGTGCGACTGATCCTGTTAAAATCGTATCGGCAAAAGCTATTTGAGCTTTTTCAATCGAACCTGCAGGCGCAGTTGTCATATGCATGCGCCAGCGATCATCCTGATTTCCAAGACTGCTCAAAAGAGCGGCTGTATCTGATTGGGCAACAATGGTGGGGGTAAACATAAAACCGGCAACGCCGAATATAAAAGGTGCGGCCAATCCGCTTAGACGCGCCAAACCGGGGCGAGCCTTAGAACTCTCATTACGCACGACACTACTCCAACAAAAACTATTACTCAGTACAAAACTAGCGTTGATCATAAGTCGTTAACCTTGATGAAGAGTTAATGTCGTTGTCGCGCCTCCCTAATTTGTCTTTCAATCGAATATTTGTGGCCAAAAAGAGGTCAAGACTCAAAAAGCTTTGAATCTTGGAAAATATTGAGAATTGTTACAGTGGATGGTGAGAAACAAAGCCATTGTCGGCAATTTTGGATAATTGTCGGCTCAATTATTCAATAAACATTGCGAAACTGCGTTAAAAAGCGCATGGGTGATTAAGAGACTATTTCTCTTAAGGGATGCGACTATTTCTGACACCAAGACAAAAACTGACACAACGAACAATGTGACGCGCAAAACAACTAGCCCCGTTCATGGCCTGTTGTTTATGGCAAGCGGCATGTTTTTGTTTTCCATGGTGGATACAATTGCCAAGTTTTTGACAAATGATTTTCATCCCATCCAGGTCATGTGGTCGCGCCAAACCGGATTGGTGATCGGGGTTTTAATTCTCGTCGCTATTAAAGGTTTCTCGATTTTTCACACAAACCGCCCCTTCCTTCAGGTCACTCGAGGCATAGCGGCCGCAGGTTCTGGGATCCTATTTATTTTTGCTATTGTTTATGTCCCTCTAGCGGATGCGGTGGCGGTGAGTTTTGTGGCGCCATTTCTGGTGACCGTGATGGGTGCTATATTCTTAGGAGAAAAAGTCGGCATCCGGCGTTGGACAGCGATTTCTATTGGCTTTCTTGCGACCCTCCTTATTATCCGTCCAGGATTGGGCGTTGTTCACCCAGCTGCATTTTTAGTGGTACTTGCAGCATCCTTATTTGCTTTACGGCAAATCTTATCGCGTGCGCTTATTGCTGATAGCGTCACAACAACGGTTGCGTTCACCGCGCTTGTCAGTGGCGCATTTTTAACAATACCGCTCCCCTTTGTCTGGCAATCACCTCAATGGGGTCTAGATCTCGTTTTGTTAAGCGCGCTCGCCATTCTTGCTGCGATAGCAGAAATTTGCGTGATTAAAGCGCTCTCAATGGCCGAAGCCGTTATTCTTGCGCCAGTTCATTACACACTTATTATCTGGGGCACGCTTTACGGTTTTTATATTTTTGGGGATTTCCCAGATATTTGGACATGGGTTGGCGCCATTATCATTACACTTTCGGGCATATATACAGTTTATCGTGAGCATGTTGTGTCGAAACAAAAGAAGCTTGAAACCGCTGAAAGTTTATAAATATGATGGAACTCCCAAAACTCGTTATCTTTGATTGCGATGGCGTGCTCGTTGATAGCGTTATGGCGCATAGCGAAGTGATGTCAGATAATTTTGCGCGTTATGATCTTCACATGAGCCCTGTTGAAGTTCGAGATGTTTTAGGCGCGGGCAAAATGTCCGAAATTGGTGAAGCTGCAAAAAAGCTGGGCGCGAAATTGCCGGACCACTGGCTCGATGAAATCTATACGGAGATTTTTGATCGATTGCGCCAGGGCGTTGAACTTATTCCTTATGTCAAAGATGTCGTCGGAAGAATTGCAGACGCTGGAATTCCGATTTGCGTCGCATCTAATGGCAGTGTCGAAAAAATGAAGATCATGCTCGGATCAAGCGGCTTACTTGATATGTTTGATGACGCGATTTTTTCAGCGCACGATGTAAAATCCTGGAAACCGGAACCAGGTTTATTTTTTCATGCACTTGAGACAATGAACGTACAGCCGAATAATTGTATTGTGATCGAAGATAGTCCCACTGGTGCTGATGCTGCGCAACGTGCCGGGATCAAATGTTTGGGCTATGCGGCGGACACAAATCCATCAGACTTGACTGCATTTGACGCGCATATTTTTCATGACATGCGTGATGTACCAGACCTCATCGGATTATCAGACTAATGGCCACCTATATCGGTCTATTTGTCGTTTCCTTTTTAGCAGCAACACTTTTGCCCGGCGGGTCAGAAATTGCGTTGACCACGGCTTTGGCTTCAACGGATAAGTCTGTCACACTTCTTATTGCCTTTGCCACCTTCGGCAATGTCTTGGGGTCTTTGGTCAATTGGGTGCTCGGTCGTTATTTTAATCATCTTCAAGACAGATCATGGTATCCGATAAAGCCTCATCAGATGGTTCGCGCTGAACAATGGTATCGAAAATATGGGCGTTGGAGTTTGCTTTTAAGCTGGGCACCGATTATCGGTGATCCACTCACTCTAATCTCCGGTATGTTCCGCGAACCGTTTTTTAGTTTTGTAATTTTAGTGACAATTGCAAAACTTACACGTTATCTTGTCGTCTCCGCGCTTGTATTACAAATCATCTAATTTGGACCTTCATGCCCCGCACACAATTAATTGGCCATTTGGCAATGCTGACTTTATCTTTCCTGGTAGCGGGATCTTTCAGCTTAGGGTCAATCATTGCCCATCTCGTTCCGCCAGATGCTTTAACAGCACTTCGGTTTAGTGCTGGCGCAATTTTGATGGGCTCAATCGCTGTTATATCAGGTCAATTAAAGCTCGACCATTTGAAACGAGGTTGGCGTTTCTTGCCATTGGGCGGACTATTTTCTATTTACTTTGTCACCATGTTTGAAGCGCTAAAAGTGACACAGCCGGTATCAACCAGCGCGGTTTTCACACTTGCTCCGCCGCTCACCGCTATTTTTAGCTATCTTATATTGCGACAAGTTTCGACCAAACGTATATCGATCGCACTCGCGATTGGCGCTGTTGGCGCATTGTGGGTTATCTTCCGGGCGGATTTAGCAGCATTTTTGAGCTTTAACATTGGAAAAGGTGAAGCTATCTTCTTTATCGGTGTGGCCGCTCATGCACTTTACACACCGCTCTTTCGAAAGCTTTCCAAAGGAGAACCGGTGATCGTCTCAACCTTTGGCGTGATGGTGGGTGGCGCAATCGTGTTGTGGGCTTTATCATTTAACAATATTGCAACGACCAACTGGGTAAATCTGCCTGTCTCTTTTTGGCTGGTCTTTATCTATCTTGTTGTTGCAGCCAGCTCGCTGACATTCTTTTTACTGCAGTTTGCCGCCCTTCGCCTGCCGTCCGCAAAGGTTATGGCCTATACATATCTCGTCCCGAGCTGGGTGATCGTGTGGGAATTTGCCAGAGGCGATGGTCTACCAAGTCTAAAGATTTTGGCTGGTATCGCCATTACGACAATCTCACTCATTTTACTTTTGAAAAATGAGAACTAGCTTCTTTTGCGTTTGCGATTTTCAAACGGATTATCACCAGAGCGATAGGTAATGCGAATAGGCACAGCCGGCATATCAAAATCTTCCCGCATCTTATTGGTCAGATAGCGTGTGTAAGATGTCGGCAGCGCATCCGGACGCGTACAGGATACCATAAATCCAGGTGGTCGCGATTTAATCTGCGTCATATATTTCAATTTCAAACGACGCCCTGATACTGCAGGCGGCGGATGTTGCGCTGTGGTCATATTGAGCCAGCGATTTAAACGCGCGGTCGGAATACGTTTATTCCAGGTTCTATGCGTTTCAATAACCGCCTGCATGAGCTTATCCAGCCCATTGCCCAAACGGCCAGAAATCGGAACAGCCAAAATTCCGCGAACCTGAGGCAATAAACGTGTTGTCTCTTCGTGAAGATATTTCAAGGTCGCCTGACGGTCTTCGACCAGATCCCATTTGTTAAATGCGATGACCAGCGCCCGCCCTTCACGCACCACCATATCGGCAATATGAAGATCCTGTTTCTCAAATGGGATTGTTGCGTCCAAAACGATCACCACAACTTCGGCAAATCGAATGGCGCGCAATGCATCAGCAACCGATAGCTTTTCAAGTTTTTCCTGAACCTTGGCGCGTTTGCGCATGCCGGCCGTATCAAACATTTTGATCTTACGGTCATTCCACTCCCACTCAACTGAAATGGAATCGCGCGTAATGCCAGCTTCAGGACCAGTGAGCAGACGATCTTCGCCCAAATATTCGTTGATGAGTGTCGATTTGCCCGCATTAGGGCGACCCACAACTGCGATGCGCAATGGCTTTGATGTATCAATGTCGGGCTCAATCTCACCCTCATAATCCTCATCAAAATCATCATCATAGACATCAACATCGGTGACAGCTTCATCAAAGCCGTCGTCTTCATCGGGAAATGCCACAAATTCGCCGACCGCTTCTACAATTGCGTCTCTTAGATCGAGCATGCCTTCGCCATGTTCGGCAGAGATCGGGCAAGGTTCGCCAAAGCCCAAACGATAGGCATCCATGAGATCCGCGCCACGGGCTTCCGCTTTATTGGCCACGAGTACGACGGGCTTGCCGCGTTTGCGCAAAAGGCGCGCAAGCGTTTCATCAGCTGGTGTAATACCCTCTTTGGCGTCGACCACGAACAAGGCAACATCGGCTTCATCAATTGCAAGCTCTGTTTGCTCGCGCATTCTGCCTTCAAGCGTATCAGGCGCTTTTTCTTCCAAACCAGCCGTGTCGATCATTCGGAACGACAGATCAATGAGTTTCGCTTCACCTGGACGACGATCACGGGTCACACCCGGCGTATCATCGACAAGCGCAAGTTTTCGGCCAGCCAAGCGGTTAAACAAGGTTGATTTGCCAACATTAGGCCGTCCAACAATGGCAATTGAAAAACTCATATCTGTTTCGTTCCAAGCTTTGGGCAGTCCGTTGCCCAAAAAACATATCAATTAAGACGTAGAAGAACGCCCAGCAATTAGATCCAAGATAACTTGCGCACGTGCTGCGATTTGTTGTGGCGTAGATGTGTCTTCCACAACCAAAGTGAACCAATCTTTTGCGCGCGCATAATCATTGGCTTTAAAGGCAGAAAGACCCAAGATCTCGCGGGCCGAATGGCGCATTGTATTTGTTGTATTGGTTAAGACTTCCACTTGCGCTGCAACTTCATCATAAGAGCTGACATCGACCATCAAATAACCAGCGCGAATTTTCGCAACATCTTTTAAAGCGTCTGCGACAGAACCATCATTTGCGACTGATAAAAATTCAGAAATGGCGTCTTCAGCATTGCCCTGCTCTGCGATCACAGTTGCCGCACGCATTTTAGCCAAAACAGGATAAGAGCCGTAGCCGTCCGCCTTTAATTGATCAAATGCTGCGAGTGCTTCATCATTTCGGCCTTCACGTGCGTGTGTGAGAGCTTCCAAGAAAATATCGCCAGAAGCCGCTGCTTGACTATCGACCCAATTTTTATAGCCAACATTACCGGCAACACCCAATACAATGGCAACCGCACCACCAATAATGAGTTTACCGTATTTCTTCCACAAGGCATTGGCCTGGTCCGAACGCAGCTCTTCATTGACCTCGCGGATAAAATTGTCGTCTTCAGTGCTCATTTCACTATCCAGTAATTACTACGGCCAATTGCTAGCGGGGCCATATTCTTCTTTAAAAATGTTCAAGACCGCCTTCTAAACCATTTTGCCAAAGTTGAAAGAAGTTTTTGCGCTTCCTTGCTTCTTAGGGTGCAAAATTATGTTATAAGTATCATAATCGTTGTTTTCGAGGGGTTTCACCTCAAATATTTGCGAGGTTTTATTGGTCGACATTGAAAAAGCAAAATTAAGACTTCAGTCGGTTAAAGATGAACTCGAAGCATTTTCGGAATTATCGTCGGATGCGCGGGCGCCGGTCAAACTCGATCAACAATCAGTTGGGCGTTTGTCACGGATGGATTCGATGCAGCAACAAGCCATGGCCCAGGCACAGGAACGAAACCGCCAACGCGACCTTGTTCGCATTGAAATGGCACATCGACGAATTTTAGAAGATGAATATGGCTATTGCGCCAATTGCGGCGAGGAAATTCCTGATAAACGTCTTGAAATTGACCCGATGGCCGAGCGCTGTGTTGGATGCGCTGATTAGCTTACGCCGCAACAATTGCGATCTAACAATCATCCATCTTCTGTTGCCCCATGCAACGCATCGCTCCATTGTCTGGGTGATTGCCCATACATGCGTTTAAATTCTCGGCTAAACTGAGAGGCGCTGATATAGCCGACATCTAATGCTGCCTCGTTAACGGTCATGCCGCCAGCAATATTCATAGCCGCATTGTTCAACCGCATCGATTTGACAAATTGAATGGGTGACATTGCCGTTGCTTGCTTAAACTTACGATGAAAAACCGTTCGGCTCATCCCGGCACGTGCTGCCATATCATCGATCGAGATCGGCTCTCTAAGATTGTCAGAAATGAAAGATATTGATCGAGCGATCGCATTGCCAACACCGAAGGCTTGTCGCGCAAAGTAACCCGCTTCACCCTTTAAAAGCGCATAATAGAACTCTCGCAGCCGCGCTTCCCCCAAAATGGAAATGTCGGTCGCTTGGCCGCTTAGTTCAATTAATCTCGACAGCGCATTGGCAAAATCATCATCCCATCTCGACAATTTAATCCCTTGTGATAATTCCCCTGCGATGGACGAACTATACCTGCCTTCTGCATTGTCTATCTCAATCACCAATTCGGTCATCACGCGCTGATCGAGCGAGATATAAACACCATATAGCGGGTCTTTATCTGATGCTTTGGGCGTTCCTGCCATAACAGGCATCGACATGGGGCAGCACATATATTGGGTGTTGTCATAAACAAATTGTGCACCTTCGAGCACAGCCTCCTTGGACCCACTAACAATGGCGATCACACAAGGTTCATAGACCACGGGTGCGCATGGCACAGGATCTGTCGCGCGAAAGAGTTTCACACCATTTATACCCGTCTCGACCAGCCCGTCTTCTTGGACCCTTTGCTCGATAAATTCTCTAATCAATTGCTTGTTCATGCGCGTAACTTATTGCGCCATATCACGCGCATCAACCGCCCTGACACAAATAGGCAAGTATTCGCGAGTATCGCATCTGTTTTAGATCGAAACCGGGAGTTATCTACACGCTCAAGACAACAAACAAATTTCCAAAAAGATACTCCGCGATCGCGGATAAGGAGCAATTTTGATGAAACATAAACAGTTCGGGCCAAAAGGTTGGACACCTGATAATCTTGGACCACAAGCCGGCAAAACATATGTGATTACAGGCGGCAATGCCGGTGCGGGTTACCAGGCCACGCGCATTCTTTTAACCAAGGGCGCCAAAGTGATCATGTTAAACCGCAGCGCAGAACGTTCAGAAGCCGCTGTAAAGGATCTTAAAGCAGAATTTGGTGCTGATGCTCAGGTGAGTTACATCCGCATGGATCTCTCGGACCTAGCGAGCGTCCACCAGGCGGCAACTTTACTCTTAGCGCAAACCTCCCAAATTGATGCATTAATTTGTAATGCCGCGATTGCGCAGGTGCCGACCCAAAAATTCACTAAGGATGGTTTTGAAAGCCAGCTGGGCACCAATCATTATGGCCATTTCGTTCTTTGTGGAATGCTATTTGATCTGCTTGATAAATCTCATGGTCGCATCGTCGTGGTTGCCAGCCTTGGCTATAAACTTGGCATTAGAACCATCCAATTTGATGATATGAATTGGGATAAGAATTACAGCGCCAACCCCGTCTATAGCCAAAGTAAATTGGCGCAGATGATGTTTGCCTATGAGCTGCAGGATAAGGTGAAAGAAGCGAATAAGAATGTCAAAGTCTATGTCTGTCATCCGGGCGCATCAGCAACATCCCTAATCAGCACAAGTGGCGGTCTGTTAACCCGCGCTATTTGGTGGTTTATGTCCAAAACACCAATGGTACAATCTGCCGAACGTGGTGCTTTTCCTGAAGTCATGTGCGCCACTGCTGACGGCTTGGCAGAACGCGCATTTTACGGACCAACCAAACGCATGGAAACTGTTGGTCCCGTTGGCGAAGGTACGCTCGAAACTTATGCCTATGATAAAGCTGTGATGAGCAAATTGTGGGATGTATCTGAAGAGGCCACTGGATTTAAGTGGGATATATAAACCCTGTATTATTCTTATTGCGACGCAATAACGTCATTTCATTGCCGCAATTTTATTGATATTGAACGCCTCTCGTTGATTTGATTTGTCTTGGGTGGTTTCATTGCGCGCGCTAACTGGTTTTTTATTGGCAGGCTGTAGCCTTTTTGCAGCACAACAGCCTGTTTTCGCCCAAGATAAAGATCCACAAATCATTCTCATATCCTTCGATGGTGCGCATAATAATACGCTTTGGGATAAAAGCCGGGATATGGCCAAACGCGTGGACGCAAAATTCACCTATTTTCTATCCTGCGCGTTTTTAATTACCAAGGATGATGCGCGCGGGTTCTACCGCTCTCCCAAAAACAGTTTGGGATTGTCCAATGTCGGGTTTGCGCAAACAAAAGCTGAAATAAATACCCGGCTTGGTCACATATGGCAGGCACGTGCGGAAGGCCATGAAATGGGCAATCACGGCTGCGGGCATTTTGATGGCAAAGCGTGGTCAGTCTCAGAATGGAATGCGGAATTTGATCAGTTTCGCGATATCCTAAGTTCCGCATGGATGCGCAATGGTTTTGCCGATCAAGAGCCTGAAGGCTGGCAGAATTTTGCGGTGAATGAGATCAAAGGTTTCCGTGCGCCCTATCTATCTCACAGCAAAAATTTGTTTGCGTCACTTCACGCAAACAACTTTACCTATGATGCGAGCACAGTTTCCAATGGACCTGCGCAGCCAAAATTGGAGGAATTGACCAAATTCGCTTTGCCGCTGATCCCTGAAGGACCATCGTCGAAGAAGATCATTGCGATGGACTATAATCTTTATGTGCGGCATTCAAAGGCCAAAGATAATCCCGAATTATCGCAGATTTTTGAGGAACGCACATATCAGGCTTTCAAGTCTGCTTTTGAAAAAGAATATAACGGCGCGCGCATTCCACTGCAGATGGGATTTCATTTCGTTGAAATGAATGCAGGCGCCTATTGGCGGGCACTCGAACGCTTTGCTTTTGAGACCTGTTCAATGCCAGATGTAGATTGCATCACCTATCAAGAAGCTTTGACGCGCCTTCACCAAAAGCGCGCCAATAATAGCTGATAAAAAATTCCCTATCTATTCAGCCGGTGCAGCTGAAATATCGCCTTGCGTGCCCTCATCTTCGTAGATAATTTTCTCGAATGAGATCAGACGTTTATAGATCGAAATCAAATCGATAATCGTCGTCCAAACATTGGCAAAAAATTTGAAGCTTTCTTCAACGCGGTCAAAGGCATTGTTGATTTGTTGGAATATCCCAAGTGTAATGGTCCCTGAAACAATGGTCGGTCCTAACGCAATTAGCGGGATAAAACTTGAACCAACTAGATAGCCATATCTGGCGACATTGAAGTAGAAATAGTTGAAGAATAATCGGTAGTAATTTTTCCGGACAGCATCATACAGCTCCCTAACAGACGCAGGTTGGGCGCGATCTTCACGATCTTCGCCATAAACTAGCTCTTTCCGATAAGCCGCCTCTACTTTTTGGTTATTAAACTCAAGGCCTGGCAATCTAATTCCGACAATCGCAAGTATGACAGTTCCTAAAATCGCAGAAAATATAGCGACAAAGACCATAGAACCATCAACCTTACCAATCAGCGGAAGTTCCGTGATATTTGCAGATAAAGCGTATAGCAAAGGTAAGAATGCTATCAACGTCATCATTGAACGTACGAATGAAACACCTAAACCCTCAACGATACGCGCAAATCTTTGCGTATCTTCTTGCACACGCTGTGCCGCCCCTTCGATGTGGCGCAGCTTCGGCCAATAATCCATGAAATAGTTATTCATCGCTGTGCGCCAGCGGAACACATAGTGGGAGACGAAAAAATCTAACACAACGAGCGCAGTAATGTTCAGCATTAATATCGGTCCAACCGTTATTAACTGGTCAAAGTATTCTTCCAACTCCACAGAACCAGGTTCACTCAGTGCCTTTTGAATAAGATCATAAAACCCACCAAACCAATCGTTCAGGAACACCGAGATCTGCACATTGTAATAGGTTACGAGCATAATGATGGTAGAACCAAGCACCGACCATCGAGACCACTTGTTTTTATCCAAAAACATCCAAATTGCTGCAAAACTGAAACCCGCCACCGCCATGTAGATATATATTAGTAACTTCGCTGGCGTTAAAAATGGAGGACGTTCGCCTTCAACCGCCACTGGCGTATAGGGCGACAAGGCTTCGAGCATGCCTTCATTTCCCTCAAATATGCCAAACCAGATGCCGATGGCGAGAATGGTCCAAATCAATGCGGACATGAAAAAGAGTTTGGGGTCAGGGAAAAACGATCTAAACAATGCATAAGCCTTTTGATTGGCGGGGGCGCGAGATTTAGCACCACTGCGTGATTCACTTTGTTTAGAGCTGATTTATAAAGCCTTCTATCGCTGACAACAAGCCACATTTACGTGACCTATCTGACGCGATCGTTGACGGAAAATTGAAAGTTGGAACCTTTTCTTTTTCACAAAATCCTTGTAAATGCTGCATTGCAATATACTTATAGATATAAATTGATGCTGCACAGCTGACTTCAGGGGATGAGATATGACAAAAACTGCAATTATTACCGGTTCAACAAGCGGTATCGGATTGGCGATTGCCAAAGCATTTGCCAAAGCTGACATGAATGTCGTGATCAATGGACTTGGCAGCGCTGAAGACAACGAAGCTGTGCGCGCCGATGTCGATGGATTGGGTAAAGGCGAAACGCTGTTTCATGGTGCAAATATGATGGAACCTGATCAGATTGAAGACCTGGTTACGTCGACAGAAGCCAAATTTGGTGCTGTTGATATCATTGTCAACAATGCTGGCATTCAGTTCGTTGAGAAAGTTGAAGATTTCCCGACAAGCAAATGGGACGCGATTATCGCTATTAATATGTCGAGCACATTTCATACCACACGTGCAGCGTTTGCCGGTATGAAAGAACGTGGATTTGGCCGCATTATCAATGTGGCCTCAGCTCACGGCTTGGTTGCTTCACCGTTTAAATCTGCTTACGTGACAGCCAAACATGGTGTTTTAGGCTTTACCAAAACCATCGCGCTGGAAGGCGCTGAGTTTGGTGTGACAGCAAATTCTATTTGTCCAGGCTATGTGGAAACACCACTTGTAACCGGTCAAATTGCCGATACTGCAAAAGCGCGCGGCATCTCCGAAGACGAAGTGATCAGCAATGTCATCTTAAAGGCTCAACCGACAAAACAGTTTGTGCAAACAGAACAAGTTGCATCCCTGGCACTCTATCTTGCATCTGATGCAGCTGCCCAAATTACCGGTGCCGCACTGCCAATTGACGGTGGTTGGACAGCCCAATAATGGCAACAAAATCTTCGGACAAACGGATTATCAATCTCGCCTTACAAGGTGGTGGCGCACATGGGGCCTTCACCTGGGGTGTTTTGGATCGTTTGCTGGAAGATGGCAAAATTGAACTTGAAGGCTTGTCTGGCACGAGTGCCGGCGCTGTGAATTCTGCGCTCCTTGCCTATGGTTTGCAGACCGGGGGCATTGACGGCGCGCGCGAGAAGCTGGAAGAATTTTGGCGCGCTTCAAGCCAAGCAGGCGCTGTGTTTTCGCCTGTACGATCCACACCCTTTGATGCGATGTTTGGCGCAGCATTTGGCGGCATCGGTCCAATGGTGTCAGCGACTTATAATGCGTTTGACACACTTACTCGTACGGTCTCTCCTTACGAGTTTAATCCATTTGATATCAATCCGCTGCGCGATATATTGGAAAAATGCATAGATTTTGAAAAACTAGCGCACTGCAATGATGTGAAGCTTTTTATCAACGCAACCAATGTGAAAACTGGCAAAGCGCGGATTTTTGAAACCAAAGAGATCACGCTTGATGTCATCATGGCATCTGCTTGTTTGCCCTATCTTTACAAAGCAGTTGAAATTGAAGGCGAACATTATTGGGACGGCGGGTTTATTGGAAATCCGGCGATTTTTCCGTTCTTTTATAAATGCGAAAGTCCGGATGTAATGATCGTGCATATCAATCCCATGTTGCGGGACAATGTGCCAAAAACGGCACCTGAAATTATGAACCGGATTAATGAGATCTCATTTAACAGCTCGCTGATCGCTGAATTGCGCGCGATCAAATTTGCCAGCAAGCTTGTTCAGGAAAATTGGCTCAAAGACGAGTATCACAATAAAATTCGCGATGTTTTTGTCCATTCCATCCGTTCAGATGACGCTTTGCAAGATTTATCCGTCGCCTCCAAATTTGATGTCAGCTGGGCGTTTTTAACGGATCTAAGAGATCGTGGGCGCAAAGTTGCAGGTGAATGGATTGATCAAAACTTTGACAAAGTGGGTAAATCTTCAACGGTAAATCTGGATGAAGAGTTCTTAAACATCTCAAATATATCAGAATAATCTACGATTTTATTTATATATTTCAATAGCTTGATTATCAAACCCTTGAATGTCAAGAAACTGTTAACTATATCGAGTACATACTAAACGCATAGGATTTACGCCTATGCAGGGCTGCGCGAGCACGGATGTACTGCCGCGCGGCTAAATTTTTTCAAGATAAATTGTCTTGTATTTCTGCTCGTCTTGCCTTGGCAAGATGGGCGGCAATCTTGAAGCTATCTGGCACTGTTGTCGTCAAATTCCCCAATACATGTTCGATAGCCACATCAGCCATTTTATGCGCAACGCCAAAGGTAATTTTAAATCCGCTTGTGGACACAATGACATTTGGATGATCCGGCATTACATCAATCAACGGATCGCGACCTGCCGCACGTGGACGAAGACCTGCCCATTTTTCAATAACCGGCGAATCTTTGATCAAAGGGCATAATTCTCTTGCTCGTTTGATCGCGTCATCTATCTTTTGATCTGTTGCGTAAGGATCTGAGAATTCCAACTCGCTAGTACTACCAATGGCAACCTTGCCGTTGCCATGCGAGATCACATAAACACCGTTATCAAAAACAATTGGCCAGTCGGGATCGATATCCGCAGATAACATAGCAGCCTGACCTTTGATCGGGCGCCCTAATGCAAGGGTTGCGACTTCTAACTCCGGCGCTACAAAGCCAAACGTGTTGTTTCCTGCTGACAACACAATATGCGAAAACGATATGGATTGACCGTCAGAAAGAAATGCTTGCTTAGTCTCAACCTCATAGCTTGTGAGCGCAGTACCTTCCATTAATGTGATATTATCGTCTTTCATGATCGCGCTGCGCAACGCATTGAGTAAACCGCGCGGGTTAACCCTTGCTGACAAACTATCATAGACCAATCCGCAGATTGCTTTATCCGCGCTCGGCCAATCTTTTTCAAAAGGTTGATCGATGATCTGCCACTGATATTTACCGAGCCAAAACTCATCGACATTTCCGCCATGCCCTAGCATTTGACCCCGTTTGGTCTCATTCATAATCGGTGCCAAACGACCGCATCGGTTAAAACCGCAATCTATCCCGGTTTCGTCTTGCAGCTGAGCGATTTCGTGAGGCATGTCATCCAGAGCTTCAAATTGGAATTGTTTTTTCCCGTCCCATCGCTCGGGCATATGAGGCATGAGTGCGCCAAGCAATCCACCGCTTGCGCCGGAGCCCAGTTTTTTCTCATCCAATAAGAGTGTCTTAAGCCCCTGCTTGCCTGCCTTATAGGCCGTCCATGCGCCAATGATGCCGCCACCCGCAACAACAAGGTCATAAGCACCTGAATTTATTAGATGCAATTGACTGTTTATAGAAGCTGGACTATTCGCTGGTGACATGAATGAGAATCCTGAAACAAAAGACAATATCGACGCGGTTTCCAATAAACTGGAATGGCGTGAGGGTGATATGCCTTATTCAAACGAATTTGGCGACTATTATTATTCAAAATCGGATGGCCGATTGGAATGTGACCACGTTTTTATCGATGGAAATGATCTAAAAAACCGTTTTGCGGGTTCGGACAGATTTGTCATTGGTGAGCTTGGTTTTGGCACAGGATTAAATTTCTTAGAAACACTGCGCCAGTTCAAACAATATGCGGATCAGAATGCTAAGCTTGATTTCCATAGTTTTGAAATCAATCCACTTAACGCCGCCACAATCCAAAAAGCTCTGAAGATTTGGCCGGAACTTGATAATGAGCTTACTCAATTACGCGCTGTTTGGCCGCAAGTATTCGAGAAAGATCATGCTTTAGAGATAGATAAGAATGTGAATTTGCATCTTCATATTGGAGATGTGAATGACACACTGCCAAAACAAAACTTTCTTGCCAATGCCTGGTATCTCGATGGTTTTGCGCCTGCACGAAATGAAAGCATGTGGTCTCTCGATTTAATGCAGGAAATCGCTCATCACACACAGACAGACGGAACATTTTCAAGCTATACAGCAGCGGGTTGGGTACGCAGAAATCTAACCGATGCAGGTTTTAGTGTCCGTAAGACCAAAGGATTTGCCGGTAAACGCGATATGATCTGCGGGATAAAAAACTAGCCGCTATTAAGCCACATTACTTGCTTTTGAACGGCTGCTCAAAAGGTGGCAAGATGGCAACATGGCTTTTATCTTGTTCACCATCACATCCGGGCTGACGGGTTTAGAAATGTAATCATCCATGCCAGCGGCAATGCAATCTTCCTTGTCACCACGCAAAGCATGGGCAGTAATAGCACAAATCGGCGTTTTATAACCTAAAGACTGTTCGCGACGGCGGATCTCGCGTGTTGCCTCATGTCCATTCATGACGGGCATTGAAACATCCATCAAGACGACAGCGGGCTTGAACTTTTCCCACAATTCAACCGCTTCCTGACCATTATTGGCAATTTTAAACTCAACACCAAGATCCAGCAAAATCTGCTTGAAGACAATCTGGTTAACTTCATTATCTTCGGCGATCAGTACATCAAGTTCAAAATCAGATGCATTGGGCCCGGCTCTATTATCTGCATATTCAAGCATGTCTGGCGATACGTTTAATAACTTAACAATACCCTCTTCGAGTTTCGAAGGCGCACAAGGTTTTAAGAGCTTTGCTGAGATTTCACTTGCAAAGGAAGATATTTCACTTCGGATAAAGCGATTTGGTCCAATAGCTAGGATCGGTAAATCATCAACAGAAGAGGTTTTGCGAATTTTTTTGACCAAAAATTCCAATTCAGGGGATGAGCGATCCTGATCAATAATGACTAAATCAACGGACGAACCAAGGCTTCGCGCAGTTTCATAAACTTTTTGAGCTTCGAGAAAACATGATGTAGCGCAGGCATCCATCCCCCAACTTGAGAGCTGCTCAAGGTAAATTTCTTGATCGAGTGAGGAACCACCGACTACCAGTACACGATTGGGATTTTTATTTACCGGCACCATAGATAATAACGTTTTTACTCAAAATTTGCGCATAAATTCAGCTACTTATATGGCTGTAAAAATGGGGTAAATGTGTAAAAAGAAGATTAATTTTCCTACCAAATATAACCAGCATGTCTTGATATTAGAATTTTATCTGTGTTGCTGATTTTAATTAAAAATTATTTTTCTATATGGTGAAATTACTAAGTTTTCTTGCTAAATATCTGATTTCGACCGATCTGACCTCAGATAAATGGATATTCCCCCGAGAAAGGGGAATATTTTCCGTAGTCTGTTTTAAAGATTTATTAGTCATAACTGACAATTTCAAAGTCGATATTGTCCTCATCATGAAAATAAAAATGCCGCCCTGGTTCATAATCACCGTGGCTGTGTGGTTTATAGCCCATTTCAATGACACGTCTTTCGATCTTTTCAATGTCATCAACCACGATCCCCACATGGTTTAACCCGCCTAATACTTGATAAGTGTTGCCGTTGGGCTTGACCTCACCAGGCTTTTTATAAATTGCCAAATAGCTCTGGTCTCCACCAACATGGTAGGTTTCACCGCCTTCCATGGCTTCACCATTCCATCTGATTTTCCAGCCAAATAAATCGCATAAACGTTCAGCTGTTGCTTCCGGATCGCTTACGGTCACGTTGATATGTTCTAAAAACGCTTGGGTCATAATAATTTCCTATTCTTTAGTTGCTTGAAAAAACCTTGAATATTTGCAAGGTAATTGCTCAAGTTAACTTGAGGTCAAGAACTTTTTTTGTAGGAACTTCATGGCGCGAATTGAGACAACTTTATCGATCGGCGAAGTGGCTAAACGAACGGGAACAGCCGTATCAGCTATTCGATATTATGATGATGAAGGGCTCATTCGCTCAGAACGAAACAATGCAGGCCAGCGTCGTTTTCTTCGATCTGAGATACGCAGAGTTTCGTTTATTTTAATTGCGCAGGAGTTGGGGTTTAGTCTCAACCAAATCAGAACCCAGCTCGATCAATTGCCCGACAAGCGCACACCAACCAAACGTGACTGGGGAAAAATGAGCAAACATTTTCGCGGCGAGCTAGATCAACGCATTACGCAATTAGAGGAGCTGCGCGACAAACTCGATGGCTGTATTGGTTGCGGCTGTCTCTCACTTGATGCATGTCGGCTTTATAATAAAGATGACCGCGCCGCGCAAAAAGGCGACGGCCCGAGATATCTCATGGGTGATGCAGCCGAGATTGATTAGTCTATTAAACCGTCAAGTGTGCTCTTACGTCTGCTTCGTCTAAACTTTCAGCCGGGCCTTCATGTACCACAGCACCACGATCCATGATATAAACCTTGCTGGCCACTTGGCGGCAGAATTGCAGATATTGCTCGACCAGAACGATCGCAAGTCCCTGCTCATCACGTAAGAATTCAATAGCGCGGCCAATGTCTTTAATCACGGATGGTTGAATACCCTCTGTAGGTTCATCGAGCACCAATACTTTTGGCTTTGTGACCAATGCACGACCGATCGCAAGCTGTTGCTGCTGACCACCAGATAGATCGCCGCCGCGCCGAGATAGCATCTGTTTTAAAACCGGGAACAATTCGAAAATATAATCCGGAATGTTCCGCTCATTTTTCGGCAGCAATGAAAACCCTGTTTCTAAGTTTTCCTGCACAGTCAACATCGGGAAAATATCACGCCCTTGCGGCACGTAAGCAATGCCTTTGGATGCGCGCATATGTGGGGCAGCTTTACCAAATTTATCACCGTTTAGGACGATATCACCATTTGAGATTGGGTGATGACCAGTGATTGCTTTCAGCAATGACGTTTTGCCCACGCCATTACGACCCATAATGCAAGTGATTGATGCTTCATCAGCGCTGACTGAAACCTGATGCAAAATTTGTGCGGCACCATAATGGAGGTCAATTTTATCAATTTCTAGAACGGCCATAAGTGATATTTACCTTCCGAGATAGACATCAATGACGTCTTGATTTTCGATAACCTGTTCAAGGCTTCCTTCTGCAAGCACCGAACCCTCATGCAACACAGTTACTTTGCAATCGAGATCGCGGATGAATTCCATGTCATGCTCTACCACAACGACCGCATGATTTTGCGCCATTTTCTTGAGCAGCTCGACGGTCTTATTTCGCTCTTGCTTGGTCATTCCGGCAGCAGGTTCATCCACCAGTAAAAGACGTGGTTCTTGTGCGAGCAACATACCAATCTCAAGCCACTGTTTTTGACCGTGGGATAATTCGCCGGCAATACGATCTATCTCATCACTCAAACCAATGCTTTCAGCCAGTTCGACGACTTTTTGTTTGTCATCATTTGAGAATTTATAAAACAACACGGCAAAAGGTGCTCGATCATTGCGCAAAGCCATCATCAGATTGTCTTCGACGGTTTGATCCTCAAACACGGTTGGTCGCTGGAACTTTCGGCCAATGCCAAGGCGTGCGATATCTGACTCGCTTTTCTTGATCAGCGAAACATTCTTTTCACCCCAAATCACATCACCCATGTCGGGACGTGTTTTGCCGGTGACAATATCCATAAAGGTAGATTTACCTGCCCCATTGGGCCCAATAATTGCGCGAAGTTCGTTCTCAGCGATCTCAAAGCTCAAATCATTGATAGCCTTAAAACCATCGAAGGAAACGGAAATCCCATTTACATTTAAAAGACTACTCATGATCACGCCTTCTTAAATTTATCAACAAGGCCACCGAGACCTTTAGGTGCATAAAGAGTTGCCAATACAAAGCTCAAACCGAGCAACACCAACCACCAATCGACCCATTGGATTGTGTAAAAGCCAAGTGAAATATTCGGGATCTGACCACCTGTGAAGAAGGAGGATAATAACGAGACAAATATCGCACCAATCACGGCACCATAAAGGCGCCCTCGCCCGCCGATCGCGACCCAGACCGCCAGATAGATCGACGCGATAGGCGCAAGTTCTGCCGGGTTGATAATGCCAGCTTGCGGGTAGTAAATCGCACCGGCAATCGCAGCCATAATAGCCGTAATCACAAAGACGAAGAGTTTATAGCCCTCCACATTATAACCTAGAAAACGGACGCGGCTTTCATCATCGCGGATAGCGCGGATGACATTGCCCAATTTGGATTCCACAATCAGCTTGGCAATGACATAGCAAACACCCAGAGCAAAGGCTGATCCCCAGAAGAACCAAAGCGACACATCGGCTTGCGAAGTCTCTTCAAGTCCCGGCAGGTTCTGCAAGCCAGACAGACCATTATTGCCGCGCAAACCACTGTCATTTTGGAAGAGATAAAGCGCCAAAGCGAGCGTCATAGCTTGCGTTAGAATAGACAGATATACACCTGTCACGCGTGAGCGGAACGCCAACCAACCAAACACCAGTGCCAAAATACCTGGCACTAAAACGACCAATAATAATTGCAGAATGAAGCTATCAGAAAACGCCCAGATGGCGGGGAATTCCGAACCACCGACAACGCCAAAAATCTGGACGCCAATGGCGTCTGATAATTCCTGCGGCGTCAGCGGAAGGGCTGCTGCAGTGTTGGCTTTTAAAACAATGAGTTCAGTTCTCGCATACATGAGCCACATGCCAATCATATAACCGCCCAGGCCGAAGAATGCGAAGTGACCCAGAGATAGAATACCGCAATAGCCCCACACCAAATCCATCGCGATTGCAGCGAGTGCCAGACATAGTGTTTTGCCAAGCGTTTTAACAAGGCTGGTAGAAACAACCCCGATCCCAAAGCCTTCGCTTAGAATGGTCACACCAATCGTAAAGACCGCCAACATGCCCAGGAATACCAAAACAGAAGGATGGCGAAGTAGAAATTTTGTCAATACTGCGTCTTGCATCATTCTGCCTCCTTACGCTTCTGCCGCTCGGCCCTTGAGGGCAATAAGCCCTCTAGGTCTGAACTGAATGAAAATGATGATGAAGATGATCATGTAGGTTTGCGCAGCAAGCGTATTAGACGGATTGAAATATTCGATGATTTTTTGAAGGAAACCAATCATCGTCGCACCCGCAAGCGTGCCCCAAATATTACCCACTCCGCCGACCACAACAGTCATGAAGCTTTGTACGATATAATCATTACCAAGCTCGGACGTAACCTTGGCAAATAGACCAATCGCTACGCCAGCAATACCGGCAATTCCGCAACCCAAACCAAAGGTCAGCATGTTAATCTTATCTGGATCGATACCCATCGATGCGGCCATACGCGGGTTTTGCGTCACTGCGCGTGTTTCCAAACCAAGGCGTGTTTTGTTTAACACGAACAAGATCATGCAGAAGAACAAGATACCAAGCACAAAGATGGCAATGCGGATCCAGCTAATACTGACCACATCATTGATCACCCAGGCGCCATCCAACCAGTCTGGTGCTGTGAGCGGTCTAGCTTGTGTACCGAAAATGTTTTTCGCCAATTGTTGAAGCGCAATCGAGATACCGAAGGTCGCCAGAAGTGTTTCAAGCGGACGATTATAGAGATGGCGGATCACCAATCGCTCCATCAATACACCAGCAGCAAATGTCACCATAAATGCAACAGGAATAGCGATGATAATCGAGATCGTGTAATTTGGCACGATCTGCTGGACGACATAACCTGAATATGCGCCCATCATGATGAACTCACCATGCGCCATATTGATCACGCGCATCACACCAAAGGTAATCGCAAGACCAATTGCCGCCAAGAAGTAAATTGATGCCAAACTGATCCCATCGAGCGCCAAATCAAAGAACTGATTAAGTGTCACAGATGAATTAATGTCATTAAGCACCTCACGTGCAACATCGGTGACTTCTTTATTGGTCTCAACAAAACTTGCATAAAATACATGCTCACTGATGAGCTGATCCTGTTCGTCTTCAGTTAAAAAAGCCTCAGCTTTGCCGAGCAACACGAGATCGGAATAAGCACTGTCGCGCGCTTCATCGCTATTTAGGTCAAAAACATTGAGTTTTCCAACTTTACCATCTTCGATATTGGCGATGAGAATTTCTTTTCGCGCGGTGCGATCAATTGTTGCCGGCGCAAGATTGGCTTTGACCAACATGTCGTAAGCTGCATCGCGTGTCAGCTCAGTTTGATCGCCGCCCATATCAAGCAAACCGTGCAGACGAAAAGCGCTGCCGTCGGGATTAACACCTGTCTGATCCGGAACGATCACACGGGCAATATTGATATCTTCCGGTAATGTTTTCGCAACAGCAAGTTTGGTTGTGAGTAGCTGGTTCAGGCTCGCGCGAACATCGATGGACAATGCGCCTGAAAATGAATTCAGCGCTTCGATCCGTGCCGCGGGGTCTTCATCGAATTTGATTGTTAGAATTCTTTCAATGCGGGCAAACTCAGCAAGAAGTCCGGCATCTGTCTCTTTTTCAATCGCAATACGTAAAGCTTCAAGATGCTCAGATTTCGGATCTCGATTGATACTTTCTAAACTCTTTCTGCGAACCTCAACATCGGGATCTGTCAATTGGAATTGCACGAGACGTGCTGCGAGCAAACCACGCACACCGCTATTGGGTTTTATTTGTTTAATTTCTTTTTTAGGAACTTCGCCGAGGCCCGTGCCATCAACAACATCTAATAAACGGTAGGTTTTCTTGTCATCCGTTTCAACATAAACAAATGCATTATCAGATTTACGGAACCAAAGTTCTTTCTCCTGCCATTTGGCTAGGAATTCGGCTGCGCCTTGAAAATTTGTATTTTGGATAGCTTCCAGGACCGGTGATACCGTTTTCGTCGAGCTTCTTTGAATAAGCTTATAATTCTCTTCAAGAACTTGCCGAAATTCATCTGCTTCTTCGGCTGATAGCGAGGTTAAGCTCATGACAGCAAGCATCATGCTCAAAATAATAGTGAGTAAAAATCGCAACGAATATTCCCCTAAGGATAAAAAGGCTTCCCAATTCCTTTTATAAAAAAATGTTGGGGCAGGCCTTAACCCACCCCAACTCGTATTCAACTAACTCTTAGTAGTTAGATTTGATCTGAACACATGTGTTTGTAGCTGTGTTGTACATGCCACATTCGAGATCTTTCCAGTCTGATTTCAAAACAGCTGATTCTGGAAGGAAGTCTGTCCAAGCATCGCCAGGAACTTCAGCAGTTTGTGAGATGATGTCGAACTGACCATCTTCTTGGATCTCACCGATTAGAACTGGTTTTGCCAAGTGGTGGTTCGGCAACATAACAGCTGTACCGCCAGTTAGGTTCGGGAACTCTTGGCCGTACATTGCTGTGCGAACTGCATCAACATCAGTTGTACCAGCAGCTTCAACGGCATTTACCCACATGTTAAAGCCAATATAGTGAGCTTCCATTGGATCGTTTGTTACACGCTCCTCACCCATTTTAGCTTTCCAAGCTTCGATGAATGATGCGTTTGCATCAGATTCTGCAGACTGGAAATAGTTCCATGCAGCCAAGTGACCAACAAGGTTTGCTGTGTCTAGGCCAGATAGTTCTTCCTCACCCACAGAGAATGCAACAACTGGGATATCGTCAGCTGATACACCAGCAGCAGCTAGTTCTTTGTAGAAGCCGATATTCGCGTCACCATTAATTGTTGAGATCACGCCAACTTTTTTACCGTCAGCACCTAGCGCAACAACGTCAGCAACGATTTTTGACCAGTCAGAGTGACCAAATGGTGTGTAGTTTACGAAGATATCGCTTTCAGCAATGCCTTTGTCTTTAAGATACTGCTCAAGGATTTTGTTTGTTGTACGTGGGTAAACATAGTCAGTACCCAATAGAGCAAACTTCTCAACACCTAGCTCTTCAAGATAGTAGTCTGTCGCAGGGATCGCTTGCTGGTTAGGTGCAGCACCTGTGTAGAAAACGTTCTTTGAAGATTCTTCACCTTCATACTGAACAGGGTAGAACAGTAGACCGTTTAGCTCTTCGATCACAGGAAGAACTGATTTACGTGACACTGATGTCCAGTTACCGAAGATAACGTCTGTTTCGTGAACTGTTAAAAGCTCACGAGCTTTTTCAGCAAAGAGCGGCCAGTCAGAAGCAGGGTCAACAACAACAGCTTCTAGCTGCTTGCCCAAAACGCCGCCTTTAGCGTTTTGCTCTTCAATCAAAAGCAACATTGTATCTTTCAATGTTGTTTCTGAAATAGCCATTGTCCCAGATAGCGAATGAAGAATACCAACTTTGATGGAATCTTCTGCGGATGCGCTGATTGTCATCGCGCCCGTCGCGACCATAGATACCATCGCAGTTGTAAGTAGTTTTTTTGTAATTCCGTTCATGATGTCTCCTAAGGAATTGATATTGCGCTATCTGTTACGCAAGCACCGTGCCAACTTCCGGAGATATTAAGGAATCCTTAATTTACGGGGTTTCTACTGTTTAAAAAAAAGGCAGAATAGAAACCAACTTTCCATTCTGCCTAAATTTTCATCTAACTTAATTAATTGACTATTTTTTAGCCAGTTAGAAGCTAAGTGAGATATCACGATGTCCAGACTGGCAAGATGCAACAAATAATGCCTGATCTTCAGTCAGTTTGGATTGTCCGCGAATACCAATATTGCCTTTGATCGCCTCATGGTAGCTTTCAAGTCCCGGCAAGACAGAAGCTGTTGCCTGAGCGCGCCATGCTTCTTGAGCTTCATATTCTTCGACTGCTTTTGCCAGTTCGCGAAGCGCTTTTTCTTTGTCCGGGTTTTTAGAGCGCAAGGCGCGGCGGGCTTTCGACACACCGGATTTTACATCACTTGCCCCGGCAATTGCATCAAACTTCTTGGCAAAGTCAGATAATGGATCCACCATATCTGCCGGTTCATTTGCTTCGATTTTAGCCGCCAACCCATAGAGTTCCTCTTTCACCTCGCCAAAAGCTTCAGTCGAATTCAGGATTGCGATGGTCTCAACAATCGGATCATAAGCACCCTGGCTTGCCTGATAGAATTTGCGACGCTCAGAGGTTTCAGCCTTGTTAAGTGCATTAAAGGCATCATATGTGGCATCCCAACTACCTGGAATCTCTGACTGAAGTTCGAGAACTTCGGCATTGATCTCGTCAATCTCAGCACGAATGTTTGCAGCTTGACGCTCTTCACCATCCGGCAATCTGCTGAGAGTTGTTTCAATCTCGGCTTTATGTGCTTCGAGTTTGCGGATGTCGCGCTCAATCACACGGACTTCATCGTGGATTGGACGGTAAGCCGGTGACGCATCCACCACAGCTTGATGCGCAGCTTCCGCGCCATCGAGCAATGCAAAACTTTGTTCTGCGCTTTCAAAGCTTTTTGTCAGATTGCTTTGCATCTTTTTCGGTAGCATAGAGATGTCGATCTCTTTGGCTGTTCCAATTTGCGCAAGCAAGGCTTGTTTATTGGAGCCGAATTCTTCCACCAAATACTGATCCACGCAGTAAGACAATTTCGGGTTACGCGGAGGTGGGGAATTCTCTGAAGTAAGCGAAACACGATTTGGCAGATAGTTCACCAATTGCGGTGCAAAGCCAACAATCGCCAATGCTGAAAGCTGAAGCGCAATAAACGGGATCACGCCTTTATACATATTGATGGTTTTTACCACTGCAGGTGCCACACCCCTTAAATAGAACAGCGCAAATCCAAATGGTGGCGTGAGGAACGATGTTTGAATGTTCAAACCAATCATGACGCCCAACCACACAGCCGTCACGTTGGCTTGCGGATCTGCCAAAAGGATTGGCGCAACAATTGGAACCACCACAACTGCGATCTCAATGAAGTCGAGGAAGAAACCAAGAATAAAGATCACCAACATCACGATCAGGAACTTGGTCCAGAAACCACCTGGCAAACCTTCAAGGAATTCCTTCACCAAATGCTCACCACCAAAGGCGCGGAATGCTGCTGTCAAAATTGCAGCGCCAAGCAGGATGATAAACACGAGTGAAGTTGTCTTTGCAGTTTCAATCATTACACCATGAAGTGTGTCGTCGATTTTAATCGCACGCCAACCGCTCCAACATAGGGCAATGATCAAACCCGAAGCGCCGATCACACCGAGCGTAATACCAATCACATCATCTGTGCTTTGAATGGATTTCACATTGGTATTGAACAATGACAAGGTGATTGCGATGACACCCAATGACAGGATCGCAAGGATCGCCGGATAATATGTATCGCGGGCATTTTCTTTAAGGCGGTAACCCGCCATGATCAACGCACCACCGGCACCAATGGCACCCGCCTGGTTCACAGTGGCAACACCGCCAATGATTGAACCCAATACGAGGAAGATCAATAGTAGTGGCGGCACCAAAGTGATGATCACTTTGACCATGAACTTACGGTCAATTGCCTCTTCTGATTTTACTGGAGGCGCAGCCTTTGGATTGATGAAGGCGTAGACCAAAATATAGACCATATATAAGCCAACGAGAACGAGGCCCGGCACAAAAGCGCCCAAGAACATCTCACCCGCACTTGTTGAGCCCACATCAAAGATAGATGGCATGGAAAGCTCGCCCGTTGCATCTTTATATAGGGCTTTACGTGCGGAACCCGCCTGATCGGCTGCGCTTGATAATTGGTCAGCGAGAATAATGAGAACAATCGATGGCGGGATAATCTGCCCCAAAGTCCCAGATGCTGAGATCGTACCTGTCGCCAAGCTTTGCGAATAATTATTGCGCAACATAGCGGGCAGTGAAATAAGACCCATTGCAACCACAGTCGCGCCCACAATACCTGTTGTCGCAGCTAGTAGCGCACCCACAAAGACCACAGAGATCCCTAAACCACCCGGCACTGGGCCAAATAGGCGTGCCATTGTGATCAGAAGATCTTCGGCGATTTTTGAGCGCTGAAGCATGATACCCATGAAAATGAACAGCGGAATCGCAATTAGCGTATCTCGTTCGGGTTCCCAATAGACCCCGCGAAGGTTGGTCACCCCGGCACTTAGCCATTGACTTGGTCCGCCTTGCGCAAAGAAGATATCAGTGTCGCCAAACATTAAATATCCAGCGCCGGCTGCCAATAAAATTGTAATGATCGATGAACCTGGCAATGCAAAGGCAACCGGATATCCAGACCCAAGCGCAAATGCCATTAAAACAACGAGTAAAAGAAGAAAAAACAGTTCCATTTTCGTGAGCCTTTATCGATCAGCTTTTAGAAATTTTGATTGCGCGCACATATTTAGTGTGCACCAGAAGCTTCAGGTTGATGCTTACCGGGTTCGCCGCGAATATCTGCCACAGCGCCAAACATGTATGAGACAAATTGGATCATCATGGAGATCGCAAATACACCCAAGAAGGCAGCCATGAGATATTTCACATAAAGGCCAAACCCTGATTGCGAAACTTCGAAATTAAACAGTGGTGAATTGATCACAGACGCTTTATTGCCCATGCCCATGATGAGAATGACCCAACATAGAGCCATGCCCATGAGCACCGTACCGATGGCGTTTACATAGCCTTTGGTTTTTGGCTTGAAGCTCGCATAGAACACATCCACACGTACATGACCCTCTTCGAGCAACGTATAAGCACTGGCAAAGAGGAATAATGCACCATACCAAAAGCGCACAAGGTCAGCCATAAAAGCTTGTTCATAAGAGAAGATGAAGCGCGAGAACACAATAAGCAATTCTGCGACAACAATGAGAAGCGCAAGCCAGTGGAACCCGAGCGTACGGGTGAACATGGCGATCACAATACCTGCTGCGACAAGCGGCATATGCACATAAGGCCCGCGGAATTGCGCACGTCCTAAATCTTTTGCCGTTTGCTCACCCACAAAGACTTCTAAAAAGCCTTCAATCCGCATGAATGAGATGGCTGCGTCGACAAGACCGATCAATAAGACCGCCCAGAACGCAGCACGGATGAAAAATGTGTTCATCGATGAGACGGTCAAACTGTCTTTACGCAACGATGTTTGTGAGCAAGCTGCGACGTATGCGATCGCAAGACCAATGAAAAATGGATATAATAGAGATTGGAAGGCTGCTGCGCTGATCATTCCATGATCGGCTGCAAAGTTAAAACTCGCGCCCGGCATGCCAATTCCGTTTGATAAAAAGTTATTGATCAGAAACGCTCCCATTATGGCAAGCATTGACCATCCAAACATGCGTATTAGTGTCGAATTTCGCGTTGAAAGATCTTGGTGTGCAATTTCTGACATATTGTGCCCCTTAACGCTTTTTTGAGCGCATTGCTGATAATAGCTCATAAAGTGAAGGGGCAAGAAATGCCCCTTCACGTGATTTAAATTTTGATCAGAAACCTATTGGTTTAGAACAGCGTTACGTTTTTGTACGTAAGCCATGTCGGACAATGATGTCCAAGCACCAAGCTCATCACGTTTTGCAATAAATGCATCGTAGATTTTCGCTGATAGTGCAGAGTGATCACGAGCTTCTTCAATAACTTCAGCAGCGGCTTCACCGAATGCTTCATATACGTCATCGTTGAATTCACGTAGCTGAACGCCGTGGTCGTTGATCAAACGGTTGAGGTATTCACCGTTGTTTGCGTTTGTTTCAGCCATTGTACGTGCATTTTCTTCGTTACATGCAGCGTGAATGATAGCTTGATCGTTCTTAGACAATGAGCCCCAGAATGATGCGTTCATACCAAGCGCAAGCTGTGAACCTGGCTCGTGCATACCAGGCCAGTAGTAGTATTTCGCTGCTTCATAGAACTTCATGAAGTAATCGTTGAATGGACCCACCCACTCAGTCGCGTCAATTGCGCCTGATACAAGGTTCTCATAAATCTGACCGCCTGGAACAGAAACAGGAGATGCACCTAGTTTTGACATCACGTCACCACCAAGACCTGGGATACGCATTTTCAGACCTTTAAGGTCGTCAGCTGAGTTGATTTCTTTGTTGAACCAACCGCCCATTTGAACGCCTGTGTTACCCATAGCAAAGTTCTTAAGACCAAACTCACCAGCGAGTTCGTCCCAAAGCTCTTGACCGCCACCATATTTGATCCAAGCATCCATTTCAGTGTATGTCATGCCGAATGGCACAGCAGTAAATGGCGCCCAACCTGGGTGTTTACCTTTCCAGTAGTAGTCAGCTGCGATGTAAGCTTGCGCGTTACCTGAAGCCACTTCGTCAAAGGAGTCAAACGCACCAACGCGCTCACCAGCTGCGAAGTACTGAACGTCAATACGTCCATCTGTTAGTTCACCAATACGAGCAGCCAAGCGCTGAGCTGGCAAACCCAAACCTGGGAAATCTCGTGGCCATGTGGAAACGATAACCATTTCCGTTTTGCCTTGCGCTACAGCAGGTGCTGCAAGAGTAGTAGCGGCGCCAGCGAGTGCTGCGCCCTTCAAAAATTTACGTCGTTCCATTAGGTCCTCCCAAGAACAAAAAAATCAGCACACTTTTTGTGTACCTTAAACATCACTTACCGAAGTAAGAATGTAACAACAACACGTGTTACTACCGTTTAGCATCGGTATTACTACTGATTTTTTGAACTTTTGGGGCGGATATGCAAGGGTGCTTAGCAAAAGTGACAAACGAATGATGATGACATGAATTTCAAAACCAAGCTGTTGATAATCACGTTGTTGCCAACGATCTTAATTGCAATAACATCAACGATCATAATTGACCTCCAGGCCAAAAGGCTCATCGAATCGCAGGCGAAAGCGATTGAAGAGTTATATTTTGCCCAAAAAGAACGCGAATTGCTCAATTATGTCGCCATTGCAGAGAATGCGCTGGAGCCATCTTACAAATCATATCTCAAGACAACACGCAAAGCGCAGCGAGAAGCACGCGAAATCGTCCGGAAGATGAGTTTTGGTGAAGATAACTACTTCTATATCTATGACGGTGCGGGTACGAATATCGTTAATCCACGTCATACGCATTTTATCGGTAGTAATTGGATCGGCATCCGAGATGAGAATGGCCGTACTGTGGTCAAAGATCTTATTGAACATGCGAAGATGGACGATGGTTTTTATTCGTATAAATGGAAAAAACCCTCCAGTGGCGCCTATGTCGATAAGCTGGGGTATTCAGTTTACCTACCGAAATGGGACTGGATCTTAGGTACCGGGATCTATCTAGATGATGTGTCGGATCAAATCCAAGCCGTTCAAAGTCAAACGGAGATCAGGATTGGTGAAACGCGCCTTGTGATCCTGCTATTGGCTCTGGGTTCACTCTTGTTGACAGCTGCGATTTTAACATTTGCCCGTATTAGTGAACAAAGATTTGCCGATGAGAAGCTAAAAAAACTGACAGCACGCATTGTGGATGTCCAGGAAGAAGAGCGCAAACGCGTTGCCCATGAATTGCATGATGGCATTAGCCAATTACTGGTTTCAGCGCGATACGGCTTGGAAGCGGCGATGTCCAAGGCCAAGGGAAAAGACGTTCAGCAACCGCTCGAAAAATCAATAGATACGATCGATAATACGATTAACGAGGTGCGCCGCATTTCCATGGCATTGCGTCCTTCTGTTCTGGACGATATGGGGCTTGTATCGGCGGTGAAAAGTCTCAGTTCTGAGTTTTCGACACAGACCGGTATTGAAGTTGTTGTGAACGCCAACCAGCCAAAGAAACAGATCACGGATGAAGCGCGAATAGCAGCTTACAGAGTTATTCAAGAAGCACTTACCAATATCGCCCGTCATGCAGGTGCAGATAAAGTGACGATTTCGCTCAAACGGGAAAAGTCTCGTTTCGTATTAAAATTGGAAGATAACGGCGTTGGCATTCTTCAACACACACAATGGCCGCCTAAACATGCAGGTCTTGGTATTCGCAATATGCAGGAGCGCATTGATGCGATTGGTGGTACGTTAAAATTCGAAAATGCACGACCAACGGGTTTGATTATTAAGATTGGCATTCCAATTGATAAAAAATTGGCCAATATAGACGAACAAGAATAAACAAGCGCTATTGCAGCCTTGTTTTGGCTGGCTTTGGAGGAGGCAAGCAATGCAAACGAATGTCATCAGAATGGTGATTGCAGACGATCATGATCTTGTTCGCGAAGGTATTCATGTCAGATTAGCCAGCGAATCCTATATCGATCTTGTGGGCGAAGGTAAAAATGGTCGTGAAGCTGTGGATCTTTGCAGAGCGCATAAACCGGATCTGGTCTTGCTCGATGTGTCAATGCCTGAATTAAATGGTCTGGAAGCGGCCAGTATTATCAAAGAAGAATTGCCCGAAACCAAAATCTTGTTCTTGTCGGTCTATGACAATGACGAATATGTGCAGGAAGCCTTACGTATTGGCGCAAATGGTTTTGTATTGAAAGATGTGTCCAAGCCTGAAATGCTCAATGCTATCCGCCTTGCCTCAAGCGGCGCAACTTATATAGGCCCAAGACTGAGCAAATCTTTAGCGGCATCTACCCCTTCTCGGGGTCATTCGGCACAGGATTATGGGTTGACGAACCGCGAGAAGCAGGTGTTGGCGGCCATATCACACGGCATGCCTAATAAAGAAATCGCAGAAACCATGAACATCTCTGTCCGTACCGTTGAAAGCCACAGAATGTCCATCCGCGAGAAAACCGGTGGCGGCAATGCAGTCATGCTCACCAAGATCGCAACCGAACTTGGCCTCAACTAGCTTTTATGATGCTTCAAATTCAAAAAAACCAATCTCCTAAAGCCAGCCAAATTCACCGGCAAATATAAATGAAATGCACTTTACGACTTTAGGACCGCAAGCGACTGCCGTTCCACGATATGGGTCTCTAATTCCAAGTCCGCAATGGCTGGGTCATCATTGATGTTTGCCAATAAAGTATTCGCGGAATGTAGCCCCAACTTGCCGTGGGGGACATGAACCGTTGTCAAAGGTGGCGATATGATCGACGCAATTTCAATATCATCAAATCCTGTGATCGAAATGTCTTCAGGTACATTTAAACCTTGAGCCTGGGCTTCGAGAACCGCACCTACTGCCAAGACATCGTTCGCGCAAATCAAAGCGGTAGGCGTTCCATGAGTTTGGCGCATCGCAGCGAAAGCTTTTCGAGCTTTATCAATATCATATTCACATTGAATAATCGCTGGGTCTTCCAACCCGTTTTCCTTTATCACTGATTTGAAACCTTCAATACGAGATAATGCACGATCATTGTTGTCAGCGATACCAGCTAGCATGAAGACTTTCCGATGACCATTGTCGATCACATGTTGAACAATTGACGCCATCGCCTTCTTGTTATCAAAGCCCACCATCTGCCCATAATTTGATGCAGGAAGCTGATCATAAAAGCTCCAAGCAATGACAAAGGGAATTTCGCGCTCTTGTAAGAATTCATAAATCTTTGGATCGCGTTTGGTCCCGATCAATAAAAGGCCATCCACACCTCGGGAAACAAGCGAGCGAATCTGTTTTTCTTCCGCATCAGCCTTATAAGATGACGAGGCGACCAATAAATCAAAGTCTTCTTCGCTCAATCGTTCTTGAAAAACTTGTAGCGCACGCGCGAAGATTGCGTTTTCCATGGTTGGGATGACAGCACCAATAATTTTTGATCGCTTTGCCGCGAGAGATCTCGCATTGAAATTGGGCATATAACCCAATTCATCAACCGCTTTTTGAACCCGCTTTCGTGTCGCTTCAACCACTTGATTTGGTTGATTTAAACAGCGCGAAACCGTTGCAGTGGATACACCAGCAAGCCGTGCGACGTCTTCTAATTTTGGCAGTGGCGGTTTGCTCATTATGTGATTCCCCAAAAAAATTCCTCCGCTTACAAGCAAATAACTATTGCAAAAGCAAATGTAAGCGCTTACATTGACGACCAGACAATTTTCCAATTTCCTTAGTATAACGAGACTGACATGGCACGCAACTACCTAAAAAAAGCAGATTTAACGTCATCATCTGATGCAACAGATGTAAAAGCAACCGTTCAGCAGGTCCTTGATGATATTGAAGCTGGGGGTGATAAAGTTGCGCTCGAATATGCTGCAAAATTCGACAAATATGAAGGTACGCTTGTACTGACACAAGAAGATATTGATGCTGCGATTGCATTGGTGCCTGAAAAGCTCAAGCGCGACATTCAATTTGCTCATGCCAATGTGAAGAAGTTTGCTGAAGCCCAAAAGGAAACTTTGAAGGATATTGATATTGAAGTCATCCCTGGCCTAACGGCAGGTCAAAAGAGCATTCCGGTTCAAGCTGCAGGCTGTTATATCCCTGGTGGCCGCTATAGCCACATCGCGTCTGCGATCATGACTGTGACAACTGCTAAAGTTGCCGGTGTTGAGCACATCGTGGCTTGTTCACCACCCCGCCCTGGCGTTGGAATTGCACCGGCGATCATCTACGCAGCCCATCTGTGTGGTGCTGACACTATTTTGGCGATGGGTGGCATTCAAGCGATTGCATCCATGACATTTGGTCTATTTGGACTTCCGAAAGCTGATATCCTTGTGGGTCCGGGCAACCAATTTGTGGCTGAAGCAAAACGTATTTTGTTTGGTCGCGTTGGCATTGATATGTTTGCCGGTCCAACAGATAGTTTGATCCTAGCCGATAAAACCGCTGACCCTGCTATTGTCGCAAGTGACTTGGTTGGTCAGGCTGAACACGGCTATAATTCTCCTGTTTGGTTGGTAACTGACGATCAAGCGCTCGCAGAAAAAGTGATGGAATTGGTTCCACCTCTGATCGCTGATCTTCCTGAACTTAATTCAAAAAATGCCGAAGCTGCATGGCGTGATTACGCTGAAGTGATCGTTTGCGACGACCGCGAAGAAATGGCAGCAACCAGCGATGAATACGCACCTGAGCACTTAACTGTTCAAGCACAGGATCTACCTTGGTGGCTTGATCGCTTAAAATGCTATGGCTCATTGTTCTTGGGCGAAGAAACGACGGTTGCTTTTGGTGATAAGGCATCTGGCACGAACCACGTGCTGCCGACATCTGGTGCGGCGACATATACAGGCGGTCTGTCCGTTCACAAATATATGAAAATTGTAACCTGGCAACAAGCAACGCGCGATGGCGCAAAACCAATTGCTGAAGCGACAGCACGTATTTCACGCCTCGAAGGCATGGAAGGTCATGCGCGTACAGCTGATATTCGTCTCGCGAAATATTTCCCAGACGAAACATTTGATCTCACAGCTGAAGAATAGGCCATGACATCGTCTGATTTATTCAGCCTGAACGGTAAGATTGCTTGCGTCACCGGCGCAAGCTCTGGTCTTGGGCGCTATGCGGCAAAGTTCTTGGCCGAACAAGGCGCTCAAGTCATCGGCGTTGCTCGTCGCGAAGAGCATTTAAATGATTGGCGTAGAGAAACATCTGGTCAGACATCAGCCGTCGCATGGGATATCGCCGATCGCGGCCGTGTTCCTGATCTTGCCGAAGCCATTACAAAACCGTTTGGCGCGCCGGACATTCTTGTTCATGCGGCCGGTATAAATACCCGCGAAACAGCTGATGATGTTACGCCTGAAGGCTGGGACATTACGATGTCGATTAATCTGACAGCGCCATTCTTTCTTAGCCAGCAATTTGTTCCTTCGATGAAGGCAAAAAATTGGGGGCGCATCGTCAACTTCGCAAGCCTTCAGACATTTAGAGCCTTTCCCGGAGGCATCGCTTATGGCGCAGCAAAAGCTGGCGTTGGACAAATGACACGCGCCATGGCTGAGTGCTGGTCAAAACATGGCATTAATGCCAATGCAATTGGTCCCGGATTTTTCAAAACAGAACTAACAGCTGCGGTTTTTGATGATCCGGAACGCGCAGAACGCAATGCGGTTCAGACCTGTATCGGGCGCAATGGTGAAATGTCTGACATGGATGGGCCACTATTATTTTTGTGTTCAGATGCATCTGCATATGTGACCGGTCAAGTTCTTATGGTCGATGGAGGATTTACCGCAAAATGAAGGCTTTGGTTTACACAGCAGAAAAGACGCTTGAATTTAAAGACTTTGCAGATCCCACGCCAAAGGATGATGAGGTATTAATCCAAATCGAAAGCGTCGGTATTTGCGGTTCTGACATGCACGCATTTTTGGGACATGATGAACGACGCCCTGCCCCACTTATTTTGGGTCATGAAGCTGCCGGCACCATCATGTCAGGTCCTCAAAAAGGTCAAAGGGTTACTATTAATCCGCTTGTCAGCTGTGGAGAATGTGAATTCTGCTTAGAAGGTCGAACCAATTTATGTGTTAATCGCCAGATCATTTCTATGCCACCGCGAGAAGGCGGGTTCGCGCAAATGATTTCCATGCCGACCGATAATTTGGTCAATGTTCCCGATCATGTACCTTTGGAAAAGGCAGCGCTTGCTGAACCGCTTGGTTGCGGCTGGCATGCTGTTCAATTGGCCAAACAAAATGCGCATAAGCCCATTGAAGACTGTAAAGCCATGGCAATTGGCGGTGGCGCAATTGGTTTGGGAGCCGCTCTTTGTTTGAAGGCAGCAGGGTGTAAAGATATCACCCTGGTCGAACCCAACGAGATGCGCAGAAATTTTGTCATTGAAAAAACTGGGCTGAATGCAATCACACCAGAAGATATCAAGGGTGAATCAATATTTGACGTGATCATCGATGGCGTAGGTATTAATGCAACACGCAAATCTTCATCGGCGCAGATCAAACCTGGCGGAACCATTGTTCATATTGGATTGGGTGATGCGCGAGATGGACTTGATATTCGCCGCATGACTTTGCAAGAAATCACATTTATCGGTTCTTACACATATACGCATCAGGACTTTATCGATACTGCGCATGCCATATTTGATGGACGTTTAGGTGATCTGTCTTGGATAGAACAGCGCCCGCTTTCAGATGGTCAGAAAGCATTTGAAGATATTCTCAGCGGGCAGGTCGCAGCGCCGAAAATCGTGCTAAAACCTTAGATTAAGAATTCTAAGTATCAAAAAGCGCATGCTTAAGTGCTTCAGCACCCTTTAAGAGGAAATGTTTACGCCCTTCCAAATCTTCCAGCGACAATCGCTGGATGGGTCCATGGAACGCCAAGGCTGCAACAAATCGACCATGGGAATCCGTTACCGGAACAGATATGGCGACCATATCTTTCATGAATTCTTCCTGATCAATCGCATAACCGCGTTTCCGGCATTGCTTTAAATCTTCTAAAAGGCTTTCAGGTGTTATGTGGGTTTTGTCTGTGAGTTGCTCAAGCTTCAGACCCGCAACAAATTGTTCGCGTTTTCCCTTAGGCATGCTGGCCATAAAAGTTTTGCCACTCGCTGTGCAATGAAACGGAACGTTTGAACCAATCGGCAATTGAATGCGAAACGGCCAATCGGCCTCGACACGATCAATATAGTTCATGCCGGTTTCTTCCGGAATGACCATATTCACAGTTTCGTTTACCTCACGCGCGATATCTAACAGAATTTGGTGGCGGGTAATATGAAAACGCGAGGCGTGCAAAAGTCCGCTGGCAATCAAACGCAATCTGCGGCTAGGACGCAATCTCTTGCCATCTGTCTCACGTATTAAAAAGCCTTCAGCTTCAAGTGTGGTGCAAAGTCTGTGAACAGTTTGCTTGGGCAATCCAAGCTCTGCATTTATCTGGGTTGGCGTCATTGCGCTATCACTGCGACCCAATATTTCCAAAATAAGAAGTGTTCTTAAATTTGTTGGAATCCGGCTTTCCTCACTCAATTTCATTCTCCCTCTTTACATCCACCTCAAAATAGATATAGAGTGGTTTTTAGGAAAAAACAAGATAAAAAGTCTCATTTTTTGTATCGGGAGCGTTTTTTTTGGAATTTGATTATGTTGTTGTTGGTGCGGGCTCTGCGGGCTGTGCTGTCGCTGGCAGACTTTCTGAAAACGGAAAGTATAAAGTCGCGGTGATTGAAGCAGGTGGAAAGGATACCAATCCTTGGATCCATATTCCTGTGGGTTATTTTAAAACCATGGATAACCCCAATACGGACTGGCGCTACAAAACCGAAAACGACCCTGGCATTAATGGTCGTTCAATACCGTGGCCGCGCGGAAAAGTTTTGGGTGGTTCAAGCTCGATCAACGGATTGTTATATGTCCGCGGTCAGGCTGAGGACTATGAGCATTGGCGTCAACTCGGCAATGAAGGTTGGGCATGGAAAGACGTGCTGCCATATTTTAAACGTGCTGAAACTTGGGGCGGAGACGAAACTACGGAAGATCGCGGTAAGAGCGGTCCTTTATCTGTATCACCAACCCGATTGAAACGAGATGTTGTCGACAAGTGGATCGATGCAGCTGTTGCTGCCGGATATAAAAAGAACTCAGATTATAATAGTGGCGATCAAGAAGGTGTTGGCTATTTTCAGCTCACCATGATTGATGGCAAAAGATGCTCGTCTGCTGTCGCTTACTTAAAGCCAGCACGCAATAGAGATAATCTTGAGATCATCACCAAACATCAAGTTGAAAAAGTCATCATCGAAAATGGCAGAGCTGTTGGTGTCAGCACTTATCTTGGCAATAAGAATGTCATTATCAAAGCACGTAAAGAAGTGATCTTGTCTGCTGGTGCGATTGGCTCGCCGCAAATTCTCATGTTGTCTGGCATCGGTGCCGGTGAAGAACTTTCCAAAGTTGGCATTGAAACAAAGGTTGACCTTAAAGGCGTTGGCAAAAACTTGCAGGATCACTTGCAGGCGCGCCCGGTCTTCAAAACGGATCTTTCGACCATCAATGTCGAGATCAACAACATCTTCAAGCAAGGCTTTATTGCACTTGAATATGCGTTGAAGCGTTCAGGCCCAATGGCTATGGCGGCAAGTCTTGGAACAGGCTTTTTGAAAACCGATCCAAATCTAGACACGCCGGATATTCAATTCCATATCCAGCCATTTAGTGCGACAAAGCCAGCGGATGGGCCGCATAAGTTTTCTGCCTTTACGGCATCTGTGTTGCAAATGCGCCCGGAAAGTGCTGGCCATTTGCAGCTTAAATCAAGCGATTATCGTGATCACCCAGAAATTCATCCAAATTATCTGGCCACACAGCTTGATCAGGACACGATAGTGAAAGGCATTCAGATCGCGCGTAAGATCGCGCAGTTTGAGCCATTAAAATCTCATATCATCGAAGAATTCGCTCCAGGTCGTGAAGTGGAGTTTGATGATTATGAGGGAACATTGGATTGGGCGAGAGAAACTTCGGTCACCATCTACCACCCAACAGGCACATGTAAAATGGGTCCCGATAGCGACAAGATGTCGGTCGTGGATGCACGTTTACGCGTTAAGGGTGTTGAGGGATTGCGCGTCGCTGATGCGTCAATCATGCCTCAAATTATGTCGGGCAACACAAACGCGCCTTGCATAATGATCGGTGAAAAAGTTTCAGACATGATTTTAGAGGATGCGGGCTAATGATGGAATGGATTTCAACACTGGGGTGGGCGGATGTCCTTGATTTTGGTAAAATCATCATTGCCGACCTCATTTTGTCGGGCGACAATGCGCTGATTATTGGCATGGCCGCTGCTGGCCTGTCTCCAGAACTACGTAAGAAAGCCATTTTGTATGGTATGGTTATTGCCGCGGTTCTACGCGTGGTCTTTGCGATCATTGCAACAAGTCTTTTGGAAGTTCCAGGGATTTTGTTCATCGGTTCGCTGCTTCTCTTCTGGGTGTGTTGGCGCCTTTATGTCGAGATTAAAGACAATGTCGATGAACAAGCTGAACACGCGATGGAAACGGCCGAAAATCTTGAAGAAGGTTACACCGGTGCGCCGCGCAGAACCATGTTCTCAGCGCTGGTATCCATCACAATTGCCGATGTCTCGATGTCACTTGATAACGTGCTTGCCGTGGCAGCGATTGCCGATGGTGACACAACAATGTTGGTCTTTGGTTTAGGTCTTGCGATCGTACTTATGGCCTTTGCTGCAACGATGATTATGAAGCTTCTAACCCGCTATCCTTGGATATCTTGGTTGGGACTGTTCGTACTCCTCTATGTGGCTGGGGAAATGATGTATCGCGGTGTCTTTGTGGCACCGAACGGGATCGGCCATATATTTGGAATTCTTTAGTTTTTGTTGAAAAAGGAGCGTAATTTACGCGCTAAAATCGATTGGAATTGCGGTGTAACTTAGTCATAGTTACATTCGTATAAAGGGCTAAGAAAGATGCCTTCGTATCTTAGTCGTCATTTGAGAAGGTATAACCTAGGGAGGAGATAAATCATGAATTTATCCAAAATTTTAACAGGCGTCGCCGCTACAGCAGTAGGTCTTACATTAATGGCCTCCTCTGCTTTGGCTGAAAAAACAATTCGCATTCAATCTGTGCTTCCAACAACAGCTGACGAAGTTGTTATGTTGAAAGCATTTGGTGATGATGTGGCTGCTTTGACTAACGGTTCGCTGAAAATTGAAGTTCTACCAGCTGGTGCTGTTGTTGGCCCACGTGACATCATGGACGCGGTTGATGCCGGTCTTGTAGAAGGTGGTTTTGCTTGGACACACTATTGGGGTGGTAAGCACGTTGCTGCTAACTTGTTCGGTGCACCTGTTGCTGGTGCTGGTGTTGGTCTTGACAACATCGCGTTCCTATCTTGGTTCCAGTTCGGTGGTGGTAAAGAACTTTACGACCGTCTTTGGGATGAAATGGGCGTGAACGTTAAAGGCTTCATGCTTCAGCCAGTGGGCCCTGAGGCTCTTGGTTGGTTCCCAAAACCAATCGCTTCAATGGATGACTTCCGTAAAATGCGTTTCCGTGCACCTCCAGGAATGGTGGGCGCTGCTTACGCTGACGTAGGTGTTCCTGCTGTTGCTATGGGTGGTGGTGACATTCTGCCAGCTCTTGAAAAAGGTACAATCGATGCGGCTGAATGGTGCTGCCCGAAGCCTGACTCAGTGTTCGGTTTCCAGAAAGTTCTTAAGCACTACTACCTACAGGGTCTACACCAAGTTGTGGTGAACGCTGACCTATACGTCAACGGTGATTTCTATGATGGTCTTTCAGACATCGAGAAAAAAGCTCTTGAAGTTGCTGCAAACGCTTCATTGTCAAAATCAATGTCTTACCGCATCTTCGAAAACGGTAAAGCTTTGAAAGACTTGACAGATAACCACGGTGTTATCCTTGAAGATACTCCAGCTGACTACTTCACAGAGTACATGGCTGCTGCGAAAAATGCGCTTCAAGCTGCTGCTGACGAAAACGAGTTCTTCGCAGAAGTATGGCAGTCACAAAAAGACTTTGCTGACATTGCTGTTCCATTCTGGGCTGGTGCGCAAGCATCAAACGCCAACTTGGGTAAAGCACACGCTGACACATTGAAATAATCTTCATTATTTCACCGCGAGGCCTCTTTTTTGGGGCCTCGTGTTTCTTTTTTGTAAGGGCTTGTTTCTTTTTCGCATGAGAATGTGCAATCCTTTTCCAAAGAGAAACCTTTGATCATAGACTTACCATGGGAGGGAGAGTGGATATGGCCGCAGAGGAACCAAATCCAGAAGATCTGGAAATTGCCGATGAGCTGATTGCTGAGCGTCGGGCCGAAGCTCCGGGGGAAACACCTGAAGATATGACACCATGGCAGCGCCCAATTACTGCTGTCATTGATGTTGTCAACCATCGCGCGGGTCAAGCAATTGCCCTCATGATGATCCCTCTTATCGCCATCGTGGTGTGGGAGGTTATTTCTCGTAATGGTGACTCCATCTTAACCAATGCAGGTTTGGGCGATCTTTCCAAAGCCCTTGGACTGGGACCGACTTTGATCGCCTATGACATGAGTCGAATGATTGCGGGTGTACTTTGGATGGCAGGTGCAGGCTATGGCCTCATGCGTGGCGTCCATATCCGCGCTGACTTCCTCTATCGGAATTGGACAGATAAAACTCAGGCGACGGTCGATGCTGCCTTATATTTGCTGTTCTTTATTCCTTCCATGATCTTCTTTACATGGGTGGCGTCTGAATTTTGGTGGAAAGCCTTCATTAATGGCGAAACAAACCAGGTGGATAGTGCTTGGGGACCGCTCTTATGGCCTGCGCGCTTAGCAATGCCAGTGGGTGGTGCACTTCTTCTCTTGCAAGGTTTGCCGGAGATTTTCCGTGCATTCCACAAAATGGGTAAAGAACGTGAGCGTATCTTTGTAAGACTATTACCAATTTATGTGATTGGTCTTGTTTGGTTGGTGCTTGCAGTATTTGAACCACAATTGGTGCCTGGCGGCGAATGGTTTAACGACCTCATGAAAGCCAAACCGAACCTTGATAAACCTATCATTGGTCTACTCATGCTCGGTGCCATGTTGTTTGTGATTTTCATTGGCTTCCCAATCGCGTTTACACTTGTCTTCTTGGCATTTGTATTCGGGATCTGGGGCGATAGCTTCTTGAAAACAACATTTATTTTCACACTTCAAACAAACTCTTCAATGCTCAATGACCAGCTTATGGCGGTGCCATTGTTCGTATTGATGGGGATTGTTATGGAAAGTGCAGGCCTTATGGAGCGTCTGTTCTCGTCCATTCAGATGATCATGTCTCGCGTACGCGGTGCTTTGTTCATTGCTGTTCTAATCGTATCGACGATCTTTGCGGCTGCGACAGGTATCGTGGGTGCGTCCGTGACCATGCTGGGTATTATGGCGGGTGCCACAATGAGCCGTGCCGGATATGATGTGAAACTGGCGGCTGGTACAATTACCGCCGGTGGTACTTTGGGTATTTTGATCCCACCATCGATCATGCTGATCGTTATGGGTCCGGTGCTTGAAGTATCAACGCTTGATCTCTTCCGAGCAGCGTTTATCCCGGGTGTAATCTTGGCATCACTATATTTGCTCTACACATTGGGACGTTGTTGGCTGAACCCAAGCTTGGGTCCAATTCTATCTGAAGAAGATCAGCCGGAAATATCCAAATTCTATGGTGCAGAGGTTGCACTTATATGTTTGGGTATTTTGACCATCTGCCGTGTCTTTGGTTTAGGTCTTGACGGTACATTCGGTGCGATCATTCCATTCGGTGGATTGTTTGCCCTATTGATCGTGCTGGCAATTGCACATCAAGCCTATCGCAAACTAAATGTGTTGCGCATTGCGCTTCCACTTGCAGTCTTGTTCCATGTTTACATGATCTTTGCGAATATGGGCGCTGATGGTGGTCTGCCAATGGTATCAATCGCCTTTGCAGCATTTACAATTTTGTTGGCTTATCTGGCACGTCCGATCTATTCAGCAGATGCTGATAAGGATTTCTACTTTGCGCCTTTATGGGATGAATTCTTTGCCGGTCTTATGCCGCCAACGATCCTGATCTCATTTGCGCTTGGTTCCATCCTTCTTGGTTTTGCAACACCTGCGGAAGCTGCGGCTATGGGTGCCTTCGGTGCGATCCTACTATCGATCGCATATAAAAAGTTCACTATTCCGAGCTTCTTTGACAGCTTGATCAAAACACTGGAACTGACTGTATTGATCATGTTCCTTGTGGCTGCATCCAACTTCTTCGGCGCACAATTCAGCTCGCTCGGCACACCGCAATTGCTGACTGAATTGCTATTGGGCACAAATCTGTCACCATATATCATGTTGATCTTGGTGATGGCTCTGATCTTCTTGCTCGGCTGGCCTTTGGAATGGGTTCCAATCGTTCTTATCGTTGTGCCTATCCTGTTGCCTGTGGTTCAAGCGCTCGATCTGCATGGATTGGACCGCTATGATTTGATGGTCTGGTTCGGTATCCTGGTGGCGGTGAACCTGCAGACGGCCTGGCTCAGTCCGCCGGTGGCCTTATCGGCCTACTTCCTCAAAGGGGTGGTGCCGAACTGGGATCTTAAGGACATCTATCTTGGAATGATGCAGTTCATGCTGGTGCAGCTAACTGGCTTGATCCTACTGCTGATCTTCCCGCAATTGGTGCTATGGCTGCCAGCCTGGATGAGCAGTCCATAATAAGTCACCATCCTGGGCGCGTGGTTTGATCTACATACCACGCGCTCAAGTTAGCCAAAACTACGATTGGCTCAATTGCATAAGAAACAAAAAAGGGCGCTCTGAATTTCAGAGCGCCCTTTTATTTGTGTGATTACTATTCGCTAAAACACAGCGTCATACGCATCGATAATATCTTGCCCGCGCGCTTTGACCTCTTCAGCTGTGAGGCCTGGCTTATAAAGCGCAGAACCAATGCCAAACCCTTCAGCGCCCGCTTTCACCCATTCGGCAAAATTTGATGGCCCTGCCCCGCCAACCGGATAAACTGCGACATCTTTTGGCAAAACTGCTTTAAGCGCACCCAGACCTTCCGGCTTAAGCGCAATCCCAGGAAACAGTTTGAGACCTGTCGCACCGTGACGCAAAGCTGTAAATGCCTCCGTTGCTGTTGCCACACCGGGCCAACTTTCCATGCCGTGTTCAACGGTTCGATCAATGACTGATGTGTTGCAATCAGGCGATACAATTAAGCGCCCCCCAGCGGCTTTAACCTCATCCACCTGTTCTGCCGTTAACACCGTACCAGCACCAATCATGATGGTATCTGGCAAGTTTTTTGAAAGTATCGAAATGCTCTCATATGCATTGGGCGAATTCAGCGGTACTTCAATTTTTGTAAAACCAATTTCCACCAAACCACGGCAGATTTCCAAGACTTCTTCTGGCTTCACGCCACGAAGAATCGCAATCAAATTACGAGACATTCAGGTATTTCTCTTTCGTCAAATTTTGCCACGCTTTATGAAGTCCAAGCACTGTGAGCTCGGTTACATCCATTGGCGTGATTGATTGCCCCAATACGGCAAAGGCTTCTGCATAGAGCTCAGAAAGCACACCAGAACCTAAAAGTTTAATCGTATCGGATGGCATTAATTTCTTCATCGTCGCGATTTCAGTCCCGATTAAGAGACCTGACAAATGTGCAGCCGATGCATTTGAATTTACATTCTCAAGCACAGAACGCGCTCTGATAGAAAATAAATTGCTGAGCAATAATTCAGGATTTTGAGCACCTTCAAGCACACCCTTTTGAAATGCATTGGCATCACTTGCGTTTTTGTTTACAAGCTGACGCAATACGGAATGATCGGAGATGATCGAATACATCTCACCCGTCATCACAGTCTTAAACCGAACAACTTCGCCATTTTCCAAAAACGCCCATTTTGAGTGGGTGCCCGGCATACAGATGAGGCCAGAAAAATCTGATTGCTTGGCAAAGAATCCTGCGATCTGCGTTTCTTCGCCACGCATCACATCAGCTGGTTCTGCTTGGCTTAACCCAGCTAGAATTGACACATCAATCCGCGGATCTTCAACATTGGGTTTTGTGACAGCAACATCTGAAGGTGCGCTTGGGATTGGTGTATAACCCGCTTCGCACCAGCCTTGTTGCGACCCGACCATGCCGCAAGCAATCACTTGAATTTGTCCATTAAGGGCATATTTATCAAGCCATTCTGATATCAAATCCATCAAAACCGGCTCAAATTCATTTTGCGCCAATCCAGACATCCCTTGCGGAGAAGACTTCATTGCCAAGATGTCACCATCTGACATGAGCCATACTCTGAGATTACTGGTTCCCCAATCAACAGCGATCCAAATTTTGTTGTTGTTGTTCGACACGAAGATCGCCCCTTAAATCAAGAGTAAGCTTACTGATTACTTTCCGTATAAACGTTGACCTGATTCGGCGTTAAAATAAAGCACATCTGACGCATCAAACTGAATGCTGACTTTATCGCCATTTTTCACATTGGCGCGTCCGCTCTTCTCAGAAATGATTTTTTCGCCCGACTCAGTCGATAAATAGATATATGACACACCGCCGAGTTCTTCGACAAGATCTACTGTGAAATGACCTGGCTCTGCAATTGTTTCAATATGCTCAGGACGAAGACCCAACTCAATAGCACCATCACCTGGTGTTTCTTTAAAGTCGAAGTTAAAGGTTCTGTTTGGCAAGCCATTGACCGTGATGTCACCACCTTTGATCTGACCCGATAGGAAGTTCATGGCAGGCGACCCGATAAATCCGGCGACAAATTTATTGTCAGGATTTTCATAAAGCTCAAGTGGCGCGCCGACTTGCTCGATCAAACCATCACGCAACACAACGATCTTATCGGCGAGTGTCATCGCCTCAACCTGATCATGCGTTACATAAATCATTGTGGTGCCGAGCTCTTTATGTAAGCGCGCAATTTCCACACGCATCTCCAAACGAAGCTCTGCATCAAGGTTCGATAGCGGTTCATCGAACAAGAACACTTCTGGTCCACGAACAATAGAACGTCCGATTGCCACACGCTGACGCTGACCACCTGACAAAGCTTTAGGTTTACGCTCGAGATATTGATCAAGCTTCAAAATTTCAGAGGCTTTGGCAACTTTCTTATCAATCTCGTCCTGCGGAACCTTGTTCATGCGTAGACCAAAACTGATATTTTCACGCACAGTCATATGTGGATAAAGCGCGTAAGTTTGAAACACCATGGCAATACCGCGCTCGGCTGGATCAACATGCGTGACATCTCTGTCACCAATATCAATCTGCCCTGATGTGGTTTCCTCAAGACCAGCAATCATGCGCAATAAAGTTGATTTACCACAACCTGAAGGGCCGACGAAAACAACGAACTCCCCATCGGCTATATCAAGGTTAACCCCATGAATAACCTCCACTTTTCCGTATGCTTTCTTAATATCAGAGAGCTGTAAACCTGCCATTGTCCTACCCTTACTTTGCTAGTTTATCATGTTCGGGAAAACGCCACGATTCTGCGGTATCCGCGATATTTTTTGCGCACGCTTTTAATATTGGTGCGAATTTCTTTAACTCATCAAGCGATGTTCTATGTGTTGAGTTTGTCACCGAGATTGCGCCCAATACCCGGTCTTGTGAGCTGAGAATCGGCACTGCCAAACAAATGATGCTCATCTCGTGTTCTTCACGATCAAATGAAATGCCGGTCTTACGAATTTCTCGTAATTCCTCCATCAATTCTTGCGGGCTGCACAAAGTATTTTCTGTGTGTCGGTGATAAGTTTGTTGTGTTAGAGCACGTTCAAGCGTTGTTTCATCAACAAAAGCAAGCATTGCCTTGCCAACGCCCGTGCAGTAGCCCGGACCAACCTTGCCCGATTCGGAATACATGTTGATCGGGTTGGATGGATTTTGTTTATCGACATATAAAACCTGGCCGCCATCAAGCTGCGCCAAATGCACCGTTGCCTGAACTTCTCTTGCAAGTTCTTCAACATAGGGCCGCGCGATAGGCGCAAGCGAACTTTGACGCCAAGCCGCATGGGCAAGTCTCACCAAGCGCACGCCCAAACTATATGTCTGTGAGCGCGCATCATAAGATAGCATGCCTTGATTGGTAAGTGTTTGAAGGAAGCGGTAAAGGGTTGCCTTAGGGTAAGCACTCTCTTCCAATAATTCCGCAAAACGCACAGGGCGACCCATAGATGCCACTTGATCAAGCGCATCTAAAGCTTTGCCGACTGTACCGTCTCCCGCATTGGCTTGAGCCATGCTAATTTCCCTCCCCTTTTTCACCTGCTCACAACAAATGATGTTGACAACTGTAGCGCAAACGATTTAAGTTTTCAATATTCAAAATTAAGTTTCATTATTTGGAACAAAGGGAGAGAGAAATGAATTCAATTTTAAAATCAGGTTTTGCTGGTTTGTTCGCAACTTCTTTGTTGTCTTCAGCAGCAATGGCTGGTGATCTAGTTATCAACTATGATGACTTGAATCCTGCGCCAAAAGCTGCGTTTGAAGCTGCTGTTGAAGCATTTAAAGCTGCAAACCCAGACATCAACGTGACTGTGAACAACACAGACCGTGAAGCTCACAAATCTGCGATCCGTAACTTTTTGACAAATGATGCTCCGGACATCACATCATGGTATCCAGGCAACCGCATGGCACCATTTGTTGATGCTGGCCTATTCGAAGACATCTCAGATCTTTGGGCATCAGACGCTAACCTTTCAGGTAAGTTCGAAGCAATTAAGCCAACAATGTCACGTGATGGTAAGCAATGGGGTGTTCCATACTCATATTACCAGTGGGGTGTTTACTATCGTAAAGATATCTTCGATAAGCTAAACATTGCTGAGCCAAAAACTTGGGACGAGCTACTAGCAGCTTGTGGCGCTCTAAAAGACGCTGGTGTGACACCATTTACAATCGGCACAAAGTTCCTTTGGACTGCTGCTGGTGTGTTTGACTACATCAACCTTCGTACAAACGGTTATGAAGTGCACAACGCGCTTACAGCTGGTGAAATCAAGTACACAGATGATCGCATTAAAGCGACATTTGCGAACTGGGCTGAAAAAATCGACAAATGTACACCTGTGAAAAACCACGCAACAATGTCTTGGCAGGATGCGATTGCTCCATTTGCTAACGGCGATGCTGCAATGTACGTCATGGGTAACTTCTCAGTATCAGCTTACAAAGATGCTGGTCTAACTGACGATCAGATCGATTTCTTCCAATTCCCAGAAATCACACCTGGTCTAGCACGTGCGGAAGAAGCACCTGCTGATGCGTTCTTTATTCCAGCGAATGCGAAGAACAAAGAAGATGCTAAAAAATTCTTGGCATTTATCGCACAGCCAGACATCCAAGGCGAGTGGAACAAAACTCTTGGCCAATTGCCGCCAAACTCTGATGCATCTATCAACACAGATGACAAGTTCATCGTTGAAGGTTTCGAAACTGTGTCAACAGCTGCTGGCCTAGCTCAGTTCTACGACCGCGATGCACCAGCTGCAATGGCAAAAGCTGGCATGGAAGGCTTCCAGAAGTTCATGCTTGATCCAAGCAAGGTTGATGAAATCTTGGCTGACTTGGATAAAGTTCAAGCTGAAGTTTACAAGTAAGCTTCTCGTTTCACTAATGAGGGTCGGCATTTGCCGGCCCTTCCTCAGCTTGGATCACATTTTATATCCTTAGTAAGCCCTTCCTAACGATATAAAATTTGATCACCAGATTAAGTTTAAGGCCACAATCCGGTCTTTTGGAGGGAACCATGGCGTCAGACGCTTCGTTGCAACTAAACAGAACCAGTTCAAATGTACCATTGGTCGCGGTCAGCCTACTTGTTGTGCTCATCGCTATTGGCTTTATGGTCAATATCAATGTCGACAATGTGATGTCGACTTTTGAATTTGAAAAAAGATCCGAAGCGCGTGTACCAGCCTTCATGTTCAGAATAAGTCTTCTGATCATAGCGCTTGTTGCTGGCTTTATAGCGATCATCAATACTGGGCTTTATAAGAAAAACAAAATTGCATTCTCACCATGGATTTTCCTATCCATTGGTTTGGTGTTCTTCTCGATCTATGTGATCATTCCGATCTTCCAATCGATCTCTTATTCCTTCACACGCTGGGACGGTCTTTATGATGTGAATGGCGTTTGGACAGGTGAATGGATTGGTTTCCACAATTACATTGTTTTGTGGGATGACCCGAAATTCTGGACATCCTTGTGGAACAACGTTCTTTGGTTGATCTTGTTTATGTTGGCGGTTCCAATCGGGCTTGGTTTGGCTTTATTCCTCAACCAAACAGTCCGCGGGATCCGCATCTATAAATCCTTATTCTTCTTCCCATTTGTGATTTCGCAAGTGGTTGTAGGTCTTATTTTCGCTTGGGCTTACAATCCAGACTTTGGATTGGTTGCTGAAGCTTGGGGCTTCTTCTTCTGCGAACAAACCGTCAATATTGTGGGCAATGTGACAACCAAATGTTCCATTGATCCACCTTCCATTCTGGGTGACGAAGATTACGCAACCTACGGCATTATCGCAGCTGGCCTTTGGCCACAGATTGCCTATTGCATGATCTTGTATCTGACCGGTCTTAATAATGTTGCGCATGACCAGATCGAAGCAGCGCGTTTGGACAATGCCAAAGGCTGGAACATGCTTCGCTTTGTGATCCTTCCACAATTAAAGCCTGCAACATTTATTGCGGTTGTTGTGACCGTGATCGGCGCGCTTCGTTCGTTTGATATGGTTGCGACCATGACGCAAGGTGGACCGTTCGGTTCGACCAACGTGTTGGCTTACTACATGTTTGACCAAGCGGTTGGTGAAGGTGTTGGACGTTATGGCTATGGCTCAGCAATTGCGACCGTACTGTTTGCGATCATGCTGGTCTATATCAGCTATTTCCTATTCCGAATGTATCAAGATGAAAAGGAGGGCAGATAGATGTTTCCATCTCCTATTGAAAAATCGTCTCCAAAGCTACAAATCGCTTATAAGACAGCATTACCTTTATCCTTGTTCATTTGGTTATTGCCATTGCTTGCGATCTTTATGACATCGATCAGATCGTCAAAAGATATCAATACTGGTAACGTGTTTGGTATTCCAACTGAGTTTAATTTTATTGAAAACTACACGCAAGTTCTAACGCATCCTGATGCGCTTACCTTCTTGCTCAACACATTTGTGATCACGATCCCAACTGTGATTGTCTCGGTTGGTCTTGCGTGCCTCACGGGTTATGCGCTCGCGATTTATAAGTTCCGTTGGGCATTGCCACTCTTCTTTGTATTTGTTGCAGGTAACTTTGTGCCGTTCCAGATTTTGATGCTGCCTGTTATTGATCTCTCAAATACGCTTGAGATCTATAACACAGTACCTGGATTGGTCTTGTTCCACGCCGCTTTCCAAACTGGTTTTTGTACGCTGTTTATGCGCAACTTCATGAAAGCATTGCCTTACGATCTCATTGAATCCGCGCGTATTGAAGGTGTCGGCGAATTCCGTATCTTCTGGCACATGGTGCTTCCGCTCGTTAAGCCGGCGATTGCTGCGCTGGCAGTGTTGATTTTCACATTTATCTGGAACGACTTCTTCTGGGCAACCGTTATGATCCAGGATGAATCCAGCCTTCCTATTACCGTGGGTGTTCGCTCTTTGAACGGTGAATTTGTACAACAATGGCAATTAATCTCGGCGGCTTCACTTCTCGCAGCGGCGCCTCCTGTGCTAATGTTCTTCCTCATGCAGAAGCACTTTATTGCCGGCCTTACTCTTGGAGCAGTTAAGTAAAATGAAGACATGGCGTTTGGATACGCCTAGTCAGACAATAGTGTTAGTTCAAAGGGGAGATAGTCTCCCCTTTGTTTGCTATTGGGACTCGGCCTTACCTATTTATGAAGATCTGGAACAAATCGCTCTCAGCAATGAGGGTGATATTTTAGGTGGCATGCTGGATGATCTGCCGCTGACATCTTTAAGCCCGCAAATTAGCGCCACTTATCAAGGGCAATTGGGAAGTATCTTCCGTGGAACCGATGGAAAAAATGTCTTTCCACGTTTCACAGAACGCAAAGCGGAGGTGCAAACCAATGCGATTAAGTTCACATGCAAGGATCCAAAGACCGGCATTACGCTGATTTTTGATCTCATTGCGCATATTGAAAGCGATATGTTTGAGCTGAAAACAACAGCCAAATGTGCGACACCGATGTTTATCGAATGGCTTTCAACACCTGTATTGCCAGCAACGCAAAATTCAGTTGAGACGATAGAGATTACCGGTCGTTGGTGTGGTGAGTTTCAACATAATCACCACCCCTGGAGTGCCGGTGCAAGACTGCGTGATACGGCATCTGGTCGGACGGGGCATGAATCCTTCCCGGGTCTTATCATCCCTGAAGTTGGCACGACAAACAGCATGGGTGCCTGCTTTGGCTTCCATTATGGCTGGTCCGGTGGCCGCAAGATGATCACCGAGCAATTGCCTGATGGTCGACGTCAGGTGCAATTTGGTCATGCGAATGATGCCCATAGTGAACTTGTCTCTGAAAAAGAAACAGCATCTTTGTTTGTTACTTATTCAGATCAGGGCTTTAATGGCTTGGCTAAAAACTTCCAGCATCACGCCCGTGCGCATGTGTTGCCGTTCAAAGCATCAGAACGCCCGCGCCCGGTGCATTATAATTGCTGGGAAGCGGTTTATTTCAATCACGAGCTTGGTGAATTAAAAGAAATTGCCGACAGAGCTGCTGCGCTTGGTGCTGAACGTTTTGTGCTCGATGACGGCTGGTTTGGCGTTCGTGATGATGATCATTCAGGTCTTGGCGACTGGACGGTTGATCCGCGCAAATTCCCTGATGGTCTTTCACCGTTGATTGACCATGTCAATGATCTTGGTATGGAGTTTGGCATCTGGTTTGAGCCGGAAATGGTTAATCCAGATAGTGATCTTTATCGTGCACATCCAGACTGGGCTTTGGGTGCACCTGATCAATTGCTTGGGCGACATCAAATGCTGCTTAATCTCACACTGCCTGAAGTGCGCGATTACCTCTTTGATGCGGTCAATGATATTTTATCAAACCATCCGATCACCTATGTGAAATGGGATCATAACCGGGTGTTACCGTTCCAGCTAACGGCGCAGACATTCGGCTTTTATGAGTTGATCAAACGCTTGCGCGATGCAAACCCAGAAGTGGAGTTTGAATCATGTGCTTCCGGTGGTGGACGCATTGATTTCGGTGTTCTTGAGCATTGCCAGCGCGTGTGGTTATCAGACAGTAACGATGCGATCGAACGCTTTTTGATGCAACATAATGCTGCGCTTTGGTTGCCATCCGATGTGGTGGGTTCGCATGTGGGCCCGCGCAAATGCCACACATCGGGTCGCGTATTATCCATGTCATTCCGCGGCTATGTCGCGGCCAGCCGCCATATGGGTTTTGAAATGGATCCGCGCGAGCTGACCGAGGATGAGTTTGAAACGCTCAAAGACATCACGCAGTGGTATAAAGATAATCGTGAATGGATGCATGCTGGATTTACCCATAGATTGGATATTGCAGATACTTCTCAATTGGGTGAAATTTGTGTTGCGCAAGACAAAGATCGCTTTGTGGTTTTTGTGGCTCAAATGACACCAGCTGAGGCAATTCTTGCAAAGCCAACGCGACTAACGGGGCTAAATCCCGATGCGCGCTATAAAATTACCTTGCGAAACGCTGAAGATGCAGCGACAACAAGTCGAGGCAAAACAGCATTGAGCCACCGCTCACTCGAAATGAGTGGTAAAAGCCTCATGCAGCAAGGTTTCCGACTACCATCAGCATTCCCAGCAACCATGTGGGTGATTGAAGGACAGCATTTATCATGAAGCCAGTTTTAGGAACATGTTATTATCCAGAGCATTGGCCTGAAGAGATTTGGGTTGAAGATGCACGCCGCATGGCTGAGTTGGGGCTCACTTGGGTGCGCATTGGCGAATTTGCCTGGAGCCGCATCGAACCAAGCGAAAGTAAATTTGATTGGGAATGGCTCGATCGCGCGGTTGATGTCCTCGCCAATGCTGGCCTTAAGATCATCATGGGAACGCCAACTGCGACCCCACCAAAATGGATCTTAAACAAACATCCGGACATGATTGCTTTAGACGAAAAAGGCATCCCGCGCGGGTTTGGCTCACGCCGTCATTATTGTTTTTCACATCAAGGCTATCGTCGTGAATGCGTACGCATCGTGGAAAAGATGGCCGAGCGATATGGCAGCCATCCGGCGGTTCAATCCTGGCAGACGGATAACGAATATGGCTGTCATGATACGACAATATCTTATAGCCAATCCGCACGCGAAGAGTTTCGTAATTGGTTATCTCAGAAATATCAGTCGCCTGATGCTTTAAACAAAGCCTGGGGCAATGTTTTCTGGTCGATGGAATATTCAGAATTTTCGGATGTCGATCTGCCAAACTTAACGGTCACAGAACCGAACCCTTCACATGTAATGGATTTCCGCCGTTTTGCGTCTGATCAATTGGTCAGCTTTAACAAATTGCAAGCCGATGTCATCCGCAAATATTCAGATGCGCCGCTTGTTCATAACTACATGGGCAAGACCACCGATTTTGATCATTTCGATGTTGGTGCAGATCTCGATATCGCCAGCTGGGATAGTTATCCGATCGGCTTTTTAGAGATGATCTCATCTGAAAATGATGATTTTAAAGCAGAATATCTGCAACAAGGTGATCCTGATTTTCAGGCCTTCCACCATGATCTATATCGTTCGGTTGGCAATGGTCGTTTATGGGTGATGGAACAGCAACCCGGTCCAGTAAATTGGGCGTCTTTCAACCCATCTCCACTTGATGGCATGGTGCGGTTATGGAGCTTGGAAGCAATCGCGCATGGGGCAGAAAGCGTCAATTATTTCCGTTGGCGCCAAGCACCCTTTGCGCAAGAGCAAATGCATGCCGGCCTTTTGCGTCCAGACAGTGTCGAAGCACGTGGGATGATTGAAGCCCGACAGGTCAAAGCTGATTTGACCGATATTGGCGAAGTCACCCAATTGCAGGCGCCCGTTGCGCTTATCTTCGATTATCCATCACAATGGGCAACGGACACGCAGCCACAAGGCGCGAATTTTTATTATTTCAATCTGGTCTATCAAGCCTATCAAGTGCTTCGCAGCTTGGGTGTCGATGTAGATGTTATCTCCAAAGATCAAGATCTGGATGGTTATAAAATTGCGATTGTTCCAAGCCTCTTTACCCTTGATGATGCGTTTAAAACGCGTTTGAATAATTTTGATGGTGCCGTCCTTGCCGGTCCGCGGTTTAATTCTAAGACTGCTGATTTCCAAATACCTGCCAACCTTGCGCCGGATATTAATCATCTGGATTTGAAAGTGTCGCGCCTTGAAACATTGCGCGAAGGCATTCAACGTGATCTTCTCACAGGCGGTTACGCCCATTCCTGGATCGAGGAGCTTGAAACCAGCGAAATCGTGCTTGAACGCATATCAGATGGAAATGCGGTTCTGGTGCAAAAGGATAATTGGTATTATCTCGGCGCGTGGCTTGATGAAGACGCTTATAAACGCATTATCTCATCAATTCTTGAGAGCGCTGGCGTTTCTTATGAAGAATTGCCTCGTGGCGTGCGCAAACGCGAGACGAAAGAACATACCTTTGTGTGGAACTATTCAACGCAATCACATGAGTATCGCGGGCAAACAATCGCATCGACCGATGTGATATGGTTTAAGAAATAGCTATCAGATCAATTCCCCAACACGGGCTTTAAGCGCTGGCAAAACGTCTTCCTCAAACCATGGATTACGTTTGAGCCAGCGATTATTTCTCGGGCTGGGATGCGGCAATGGCAGCATATCTGGCATATAATTTTTCCAGTTTGCGACGCGGTCCGTGAGTGTCATTTTTTGATCATCTGCAATATGCCAATCGATGGCATATTGGCCGATCACCAAAGTCAGCTCGATCTGCTGAAGTTGCTCTAAAACTGGGATGCGCCATGTATCTGCGCATTCTTTTCGCGGTGGCAAATCGCCGCCTTTACCTGTGCCTGGAAAACAAAAGCCCATTGGCACAAGCGCGATTTTTGAGGGGTCATAAAATTCTACTCGCGAGATACCAAGCCAGTCGCGCAAGCGATTACCCGAAGGGTCATCAAATGGTATACCCTTATGGTGCGTGATGCGTCCCGGCGCCTGACCAGCAATGAGAATTTTTGCCGACGCGCTAACTTGCAATATAGGTCTTGGCCCCAATGGTAAGCCGTCACATAATTCGCAGGATCGAACTTGTGATAAAAGACTGTCGACATTTTTTACCATTTGGTCTAAGAATTCCCATTCGTTGCCGAGTATGAAGCTCGCTTTTCCAACTTTAAATATAAAACTTGGAAAATACCAACACGGAACGTAAAGTTATTCGGCGGGACATCAAATCAATTTTCTTTGATATTTCTGCCAAAAATGAGAGCCTTTTTATGACGTATCAAAGTACAGTTCATCTGCTGGAAGAAGATTCAGCAACGCTGAAACGAAATGAGGGCATACCGCTTGATCTAGATTGGGTCGAAGCTGTTCAAGCCAACAAATCCGCTATCGAACGCCGCGCTGCTAGTTTTCCTGCGCGCCGGAGCATTAAGAAAAACTTCCAGGCCGCATGGCTGATCAAAGCTGTTGAATGCATGGATCTCACCACTTTATCCGGTGATGATACCGCAAATCGCGTTCGCCGCTTATGCGCAAAAGCCAAGCAGCCTATTCGTGCTGATATTATCGAAGCTTTGGGGCTGGAAAAGCGTAATATTACGACGGGTGCTGTTTGCGTTTATCACGAAATGATCGAAACAGCTGTTCATGCGTTAGAAGGCACAAACATTCCCGTTGCTGCCGTCTCGACCGGATTTCCTGCAGGCTTAACCCCGCATATACTTAAACTCAAAGAGATCGAGATGTCCGTCGCAGCCGGGGCCAAAGAGATCGATATCGTGATTTCGCGCCGTCATGTGCTCGAAGGAAATTGGCAAGCGCTTTATAAAGAGATGCAGGAGTTTCGTCAGGCATGTGGAGACGCGCATGTGAAAGCCATTTTGGCCACAGGTGAATTGGGAACATTGCGCAATGTTGCCCGCGCGTCTCTCATCTGCATGATGGCAGGGGCTGATTTCATCAAAACGTCAACCGGCAAAGAGAGCGTCAATGCGACACTGCCCGTGAGCCTAACCATGGTCCGAGCAATTAGAGACTATGGCGCCCGCACCGGTTTTGCTGTCGGTTACAAGCCTGCGGGCGGTATTTCAAAAGCGAAAGATTCGTTGACCTATCTTACTTTGATGAAAGAAGAACTTGGCCGCAATTGGCTTGAACCTGAGCTCTTTAGATTTGGTGCTTCATCGCTATTGGGGGACATTGAACGCCAGCTTGAACATCATATTACCGGGCGCTATTCCGCCGCAAATCGCCATCCAATTGGTTAGCAGGACAACACATGAATATTGAAGAGATTTTGAACACCATGGACTACGGCACGGCACCTGAAGATACATCCCCTGCCCTTAAATGGCTGGATGCACGTGAATGGACCATCAAACCATTTATCAATGGCGAATTTGTCGACCATGATGCGCCGGTTTATTTTGATACCATTAATCCCGCGACCGGTGAACGTTTGGCGCAAATTCAAACTGCAACAGAAACCGATGTTGATAATGCGGTCAAAGCTGCGCGCAAAGCACAGGGCCCTTGGGCAAAACTATCTGGCCACGAGCGCGCAAAATATTTGTATGCGATTGCACGTTTGATCCAAAAACATTCGCGGTTATTTGCTGTGCTTGAAAGCCTTGATAATGGCAAACCCATTCGCGAATCTCGCGATATTGATGTGCCGCTTGTTGCCCGACATTTTTATCATCATGCCGGTTGGGCGCAATTGATGGAACGCGAATTGCCCGGCATGGAACCTGTTGGTGTGGTGGGTCAAGTTATCCCTTGGAACTTCCCGCTTTTAATGCTTGCTTGGAAAATTGCACCAGCGCTGGCCATGGGAAATACGGTTGTTTTAAAACCGGCTGAACTGACATCCATCACAGCGAATTTGTTTGCGCAAATTTGTCAAGAAGCGGGCCTACCCAAAGGCGTTGTTAATCTTGTCACCGGTGATGGCTCAATCGGTGCCGCGCTAACCGAACATGACGGCATTGATAAGGTTGCCTTTACAGGTTCAACAGAAGTTGGACGCCTAATTCGTACACGCACAGCAGGATCAGGGAAAAAACTAACGCTCGAACTCGGTGGCAAATCACCCTTTATCGTTTTTGATGATGCCGATTTAGATAGCGCCGTTGAAGGCATAGTCGACGCGATTTGGTTTAACCAAGGCCAAGTGTGTTGCGCCGGATCTCGCCTTTTGGTGCAGGAGCCGATCGCGCAAAAATTCATCGATAAGCTTCGCCTGCGCATTAAGAACCTTCGTGTCGGTGATCCGCTGGATAAATCGACCGACATTGGTGCGATCATCGATGAAAACCAGCTGAATACCATCAAATCGCTTGTCCAGCGCGGATTAGATGAAGGTGCAGAACTAATTCAGCCTGATGGGGATTTGCCATCGGAAGGTTTTTTCTATCCACCCACACTGCTTGCCAATGTGGATACTGCGTCCCATGTCGCACAGGAAGAAATTTTCGGCCCGGTGCTTGTATCAATGACATTCCGCACTCCGTCGGAAGCTGTGCAACTTGCCAATAACACCCGCTACGGATTGGCGGCCAGCGTATGGATGGAGAATATTAATCTTGCCATGGACATCGCACCCAAGGTTAAGGCCGGTGTGGTCTGGGTGAACTGCACCAACCACTTTGATGCGGCGGTCGGATTTGGCGGCATGCGCGAAAGTGGTTTTGGTCGCGAAGGTGGTCGCGAAGGATTGTTTGAATATGTTAAACCAACATTCCTAAAAGGCTTGAAGCCAATCGTTTTAAGTTCGGCCAGCACACCAAGTGACGATGTCATCACATCTGATATTGATCGCACAGCCAAGCTTTATATTGGCGGCAAACAGGCACGTCCTGATAGTGGTTACGCGCGTGCTATCTATAGTCCGAAAGGCAAACTTATTGGTCATGTTGGCGACGGAAATCGCAAAGATATCCGCAATGCGGTTGAAGCGGCAACAGCTGCAAAATCTTGGGCGAATTCAACCGGGCATCTAAGAGCGCAAATCCTTTACTATATCGGCGAAAATCTATCTGCCCGCGCAGATGAGTTTGCCGCCCGATTGCAGCAGGTATCTGGTTCAAGTGCAAAAGCTGCAGCCAATGAAGTGTCGACCGCCATCAGCAGATGGTTCACCTATGCAGCATGGGCGGATAAATATGATGGCTATGTGCATTCTGTGCCCATCCGAGGTGTTGCTTTGGCCATGAAGGAAGCTAATGGTGTGATGGGATTGGTATGCCCTGATGAAGCGCCACTGCTCGCCTTTACGTCAATGGTTGCGCCTGCAATTGCTATGGGTAATGCGGTGGTCACTGTGCCTTCTACCCAGAACCCATTATCTGTGACGGATCTTTATCAAGTATTTGAAACATCTGACTTGCCGTCCGGTGTCGTCAATATTGTAACCGGTGATCGCTACTCGTTGGCCAAAACTTTGGCTGAGCATGCAGGTGTGGATGCCATTTGGTATCATGGCGATAAATCTGGTTCCAAGATGGTTGAAGAGGCATCCGCACATAATGTAAAGCGCACTTGGTGTAATGATGGAATGGCAATTGATTGGTTTGATGAAAATCAAGGTGCCAGCGATGAATTCTTGCGCCAAGCAACGCAGGTCAAGAATGTGTGGGTTCCCTACGGGGAATAGGGCTAGGGTCTTGAAACAATCATGTCGAGATTTTGCGCATCCAGCACTTTTAAAAATGCGGTTCGCGCTTGATGCATGACGCCTTTCAACTTGCAGCTGGGCAGGAACATACACGCCTGATTGCCCGGTTGCATGCATTCGACAATGGCAAAATCTGCTTCGACGATGCGCACAACATCGCCGATAATGATGTCTTGAGTTGGCTTGCCCAACAACACGCCACCCGTGCGGCCTCTCAGAGATAAAAGGATCTCGGCCTTAACCAGCTTTGCGACGATTTTCATGGCATGGGATTTTGCAATATCAAGCCGTGTTGAGATTTCGTCGACCGTCAGAGGGTCTTTTTGATCCGCTAAAAGCATTAAAATTCTCAATGCAAAATCACTCGCTTGATTAAGGCGCATATCATCTTCCTAATACATTCATTTTATATGTTGCATTTAGCATAAAGACATGAGATATAAAAGATGCAAATTAAATGAATGTATAAATGATCACTGAAGATGTTAGACAATCCAACCCAAATCCGTGCCGCGAGCAATCTGTCAATCACCCATGATCAAATTTCTCAGCTCGTTGATGAATTTTACAAAAGTGTGCGCAGGGATCCGCAACTCGGACCAATTTTTGAACAGGTGATTGATGGCAATTGGGAACCGCATCTTGAAAAAATGAAAGCTTTTTGGCGATCAGTTTTGCTCAAAACAGGCGAATATAAAGGACAGCCTGTTCCCAAACATAATCAGATTGAAGGATTACATACCGAAGACTTCATGCAATGGCTGGAACTCTTCAGCGAAACGGCCAATCAACTCTTTGACGAGACGACAGCATTGCATGTGAAAACCACAGCCATGCGGATCGCCTCAAGCCTTTGGCTCGCTCGAAACAAAGATCCATTTCAGTCTCACCCGGAATGGACATCTCTGAAAGGAACTCGAAAATGACATTACTCAATCTCGTGCTCAAAGTATTTTTAATGCCCGGAACACTCGTTCTTGACCGTTTAGGCGTCAGCATTGAAGAAGATGGCGGTGTGATGCGCTCTTTCATCAATATGTGTTTTTGGGGCACGATCGGTCTTTGGATCGCGCTCAAATATCTAACGTAAGACTATTCTTCAAACGCTTCGACAACTGATCTCTTGCCCAGCATAAAGGCATCGGCCACATGTTTTAGCGGCATGAGATCAATATCGGATTGATTTGATTTCAAGAGCTCGGCAAATCTTGCGTAGATATTATCATATTCGGCATTATCAGCACTGAAATGCGCCTTGCCATCGATCAACATATCATTGCCGCCATTGGCGAGATGTACTTCGCCTTCTGTCGTTTGAACATAAATGTCCCAATGCTGCGGTCCGGTTTGACGCCAGTCAAAATCGGCTGTCAGAGACAATGCATCATTGCCAGAAAGTTTTAGCTGTGCAGCAATCGGTGTTTCACAATTGCTTGGGAAAGCAAGGTCTGCCTCCTGCAAGTGAAATGGCACATTCATGATATGCGTTAAAATTGACAATGCATTAATGCCAGGGTCAAACACACCCATGCCACCTGCTTGCCAGATCCACGTCTGACCTGGGTGCCAATGTTTGACATCTTCTTTCCAGATGATTTTCACATCAGTGATTTTTTTATCAGCCAGCCAGTTCTTTGCAGTCTCAACCGCAGCGGCATAGCGCGAATGCCAAGTGGCAAATAAAGTCACGCCCTGTTGCTCAGCAAAACGCGCTAAGCTTTCCACTTCGACGACGGAAATCCCAGGGGGTTTTTCGAGCATCACATGCTTGTCTGCTTCCAGAGCTGCCCAAGCAATCCCGTAGCGCACTTGCGGCGGCACACAAAGCGAAACCACATCGATGTCAGGTCGTGCTGAGATCATATCTTCGATGGCAGTGAAATTATCAACGCCTTCGGTTTTTTGATGCCGGCTAACACCCGCTGCGAATTCAAAATCCGGGTTCCTATTGATGGAAGGGATATGCTGGTTTTTGGCAATCTCACCAACACCAACCACGCCAATTTTATATGGTGCTTTGGTCATTTTTGGGCTCAATCTGGAAGATAAAAATTATGCTATTTTCTCTAGCAGTTTGAGCCCATTGCGACAATCAATAAATAACTGAAAACCGATTAAAAAAATCAGCCTTGTTGCTGGCTAATTTGATGCTCTAAATGCGCCACCAAATCCTGCGGCAAACTCATCATAACCGCTAAATCATATAGATAAGCCTTCTCGCTCGGGCGGTCAGGATCGATCGCCATTCTGGATACAAGATAGATCTCGCTTGCCTGCTCCAAACCATTGGCAAGCGCCGCGATTTCGCCGATCTCAGGTGGGTTTTGAAGCGTATCGAAAATCACAGCTTTATCTTCTGCTTCCAGCTCAAGTTTATTAACGGAATCAAAGATCGCCGCCTGCTCTTTTGCATCGATGTGACCGTCAGCATTGGCTGCAGAAATCATCGCTTTCACGAGTGCGAGTTGAAACGGGCTGCCATCCGCAGCTTTTACCTTTGTCGGGTCAAAATTAGCTTCATTTGCCGGGGCTTGCGGTATCGCTTGTGCTGGCACATGAGGCACTTGTGCTCGCGCAGTTGGTGAAGAATATGCAGAACCTGCTGGGGCTGATGGCGCCGGTTCAGGGGCTGATTGGCCAGATTGCCAATTCTTATAGGCATTAAAAGCGACAGCGCCCAAAATTGCTGCACCACCAAGACCAACAGCACCACCTGCGACTTTGCCAACTGTTTTCCGTGCTTTTTTGTTTCCCATAAGAACGCCAAGCAGGCCACCGGCCGCCAAACCACCCACTAAGCCACCTGGGATATTATTGGCTAAATCGGCAATTCCGCCGCCGCCTTGCGCATTATTGTTCTGCGCGGCATTTGCATTATTCTGCTGACTACCCAAAAACTGGTCAAACAATTGGTTTAAGCTCATTTTTATCTCCGTCTCCTAAATCGTTAATCCAGATGTGGGAAATGAATTGCCGAGTTTCAATCATTTCAAAATTACAATTTTTTAATTTTGACGTATGGTTGATGTAAGAACGCTAGAACCGATCCGCGCGGATCACTTCCACGGTGGAAATAGAAACCCGCAAACCATATTCGTCTAGCAACGGTTCAAGAGCGGCTAGAAATTCGCCAGCTTTCTCCTGATCCAAAATGGAGACAAATAATATCTTGCTGCCAGCGCCGCCAGTGACTTGATCATCACGCCAACGCCCCTGCCCGCCTTCTCCACCAATGGCATTGAAAACCGTATAGCCGGAAATTTCGACATCTTTTGCCAGCTGGCGCAACCGCTTCATTAAGGGTCTGTCGATAAGTATTTCGATCTTTTTTCGTTCAGTAGTTACGACCATAGCTGCACCATATAGATTGCGATTTGATTGAAGAGAGGAATACCGATGATCACATTAAATGGGAATGTGATTGCCAGTGACATGGCAAGATAAAGTCCGGCATCGGCTTTGGGAAGTGCCAATCTCATTGCAGCAGGAACTGCGATGTAAGACGCACTGGCCGCCAATATTGCAAGTGCTGTTGTTGTGCCGGCATCAAGTCCGACAGCTGCACCAATTATGGTTCCAATGAGACCATTCATAATTGGGAAAGCGATGCCCAAAATGACAAGGCGGAATGTTAGGCTTCTCGCGTTGCGCAAACGCCGGACCGCCAGCAGTCCCATATCAAGCAGGAACAAACATAATAGCCCTGTAAATCCTGTCTCAAAGACTGGCGCGATTGGCGCAAAGCCGTCCTTGCCAATGATGATACCGATGATGAAACTACCCGTAAGCAATATGATTGATCCATTGAGCAATGTCTCACGCATCAAATCGCTATTGGGCTGGAAGCTCAATGTTGAACCGCGTTTGGCAAGGAACAGACCGGATATGATCGCAGGTGTTTCCATCAAGGCCAAGACGGCGATCATATACCCTGCGGGCGCCATTCCTTTATCGCTGAGCACCTGATTTGCGGTGATGAACGTTACCACACTCACCGAGCCATAGTGGGCGGAAACCGCCGCTGCATTTGTTGTGTCCAGCCTGCCAAAACTTCGAAGAATGGCAAAGGCTAAGATTGGCAGTAAGAAACTCAGCAACAGGCCAGCCGTACCGGCAAATAGCAAGTCAATCGTAAAACCATTATTTGAAATGAGCACCCCACCTTTAAGGCCGATTGCACACATCAAATAAAGAGAAAGCGTTTTAGAGAGTGTTTCAGGGATGGTGAGATCAGAGCGCGCAAACGCTGCTAAGCCCCCCAATATGAAGAAGAGTATGACAGGTGACAGAAGATTTTCCATAAGGACGTACTTTAGTAGGCATTTAAAATTCGAGCATCGGCACATCCGAGGGGAAGGGAGTGATGCGCCGATGCTCTTGGAGGTAATATTGCTATTTTGCCATTCGTCGGAGGTCGATTTTTATTTTTGCCGACGGGTCAAAATGGAAAACATAAAATCCATAAAGCAATATTCCAATCAGTGGGCTTGCGAGCGCAATGAATATTAAATCAAAGGCATTCATTTTTTATATCCATCATTGGTTTCATACTCACATCATCTATTGCGCATGCGACGTATTTACCAATTGATATTTAAACAAAGTGTGATAGATTAAAACTATTAACGTACGTATTTTTATTTGATTTTATCTATAGATTTCATATCTAACCAATTGGTCTCTTTACAATGACAACTCTTAGACAACTCAGTTACCTTGTCGCGCTATCACAGGAACTTCATTTTCGACGCGCCGCTGAACGCATGAATGTGACACAACCAACCTTGAGCACTCAGATCCAGGAGCTGGAGAAACAACTCAAAGCACGGTTGGTTGAGCGCGATACAGGCAAAGTGATGCTAACCCCTTTGGGGCGCGAGATATCTGAACGGTCGAGAGGCATTTTGTCAGAGGTTGAGGAGATCAAAACACTGGCGGCCGCGTCCCAGCATGGTTTTGAGGGCACCATACGTATCGGCGTACCGCCAACATTGGGCCCTTATTTGCTGCCCTATATCGTGCCGCAAATGCACCAGAACTATCCAAATTTGAAACTCTATGTAAAAGAAGGAAAACCACAAGATCTGCAACTTGAACTCAAGGAAGGTATCCATGACGTTGTTATCTCGCCTTTGCCGATCAAACATTCAGATCTTGTCGTTGAACAATTGTTCCGAGAGCCCTTTTTAGTAATTGCATCTCCTGATCACCCACTTGCAGCACGCACGCAAATTGATCGAACAGACTTGAAAGGACAAAATGTCTTAGTGATTGAGCGAGGGCATCATATGCATGATCAAATCAGTCAGCTCTGCGAGGATTGGGGCGCGAGCCCCTTGCGCGATTACGAAGGCACCAGCCTTGATACTTTGCGCTTGATGGTTGGGATGAATGTTGGCTTGGCATTTTTGCCGGCACTTTACGTGAAATCAGAGATCAAAAACCGCAATGAAATTGCTGTTCTAAATGTCAATGCCGTAAACCTTTATCGCCAATTGGGTTTGACCTGGCGCAAACGCTCAGTCCACGCGACACTATTTAACGAGATCGCATCACTGATCAGACGAACCGCCGAACGCGAACTCCCTGAACTTTCTGTGATGCAATAAGAGAATGGGCGCGAAAGCCGCGCCTAAACATGAGTTATTTATGTGCGATTAAGATCGGCAATTCCTTTTGTTCGAGCATGGTTTCTGTGGTCCCACCAAACAACTGCTGGCGAATTTTCATATGTCCGTAACCGCCCATGACGACCAGATCGGCACCTTTTTCTCTTGCGCGTTTTAAGATGCAATTTCCAATTTCGTCACCACCAGATGGATATTGCTCAATTGTGACTTTCAAATCATGACGGCTGAGCCAACTCGCTAGATCCGCACCAGGCTCTTCACCATCTTCACCTTCACGTCTGACCGGATCAAACACCGCAATGGTGACTTCAGTTTCGCTACTAAACAAAGGCAGAGCGCTTTTAATTGCCGCTGCACAATGTTTGCTCGAATCCCAGGCAATAAAGGCGTGTTTGCTCGCTACCGCGGCTTTGTCGCTATTTTGTCCGTGAATAAGCCCCGAAGGCGCGTCAAAAATAACGCCGGATATCACGCCATCCAAGACATCAGCGGGCAATCCTGAATGCTCCAAAAGAACAACGCGATCGGCAAGGCATGCATGGCTCGTTACCGCGCTGCGCAGAACCGAAACGTCACAAAACTCCATGACAATATCAGCTGAGATACCAGCTTCTTGGACCATTTTTTCAACGGAATCAGATTTGGCATTAATATCATCGGTCATATCTTTGATCTCTTCAGACCAATTTTCAACACCAACAAAACGGCCATAAGCAATGCCATAGCCATAGGAATATAATTGCGGGGCAACAGCAATAATCACAACAGACAGATGGGCATTTGCTTCCTCTGCCATAACGATTGCCTTTTGCACTGTGTCATCAGGACATGAGGTGCCTATAAAGGTCAAAATAGTATCTTTGCTCATATTCACTTCTCCTTTGTGTTGCCTTCACTTTAGTGGAGCGCGCAACCAAGCGCCTTGCGCCAGATCAAAGCGTTCGATATTTTTTCAAGTTATTATCAAGCCGCCAGTCTCGCTTTTTTAAATGTGAGGCATACTAATCGCAGGATCTTTTATGCATGAACTCTTAACCCCAGATCAGATGTCAAAAGCAGATGCATTGACCATAAAGGGCGGTATTCCTGGCATAGAGCTCATGCAAAAAGCGGGGGAAATATTATTTGCAGCGATTGAAAAACATTTTCCAAAAGCACTAAGGGTTTTGATCGTTGCAGGCACCGGCAATAATGGTGGCGATGGCTTTGTGCTCGCCAATTTGCTGCTGAACAAGGATTGCAAGGTCAGCGTGTCAATTATCGGTGATCAGAGCAAGATATCGGGCGATGCGAAACTCGCATTTGATCAGATGTCCAAAGATGCGGAACTATTAAGCGACCCAGATTTTGACAAATACGATCTAATTGTCGACGCTATTTTTGGTGCTGGCCTTACGCGCAATATCGAAGGTCACTATGCCGAATTTATCAAAACGATCAATGCATCTGCGACCCCGGTCTTGGCTGTGGATCTGCCAAGTGGCGTAAACGGAAAATCTGGCGTGATTTCAGAATGCGCAGTTCAAGCGAATGTTACGGCAACATTCTTTCGCTATAAGCCCGGGCATTTTCTATATCCTGGCCGACAATTGTGCGGTGAGGTTTTTCTTGGGCAAATCGGCATTAAAGAAGACGTCCTAACTGAGATTGCACCGAGAAGCTTTTTAAACATACCGGCCTTATGGCAAGATCAATATCCGTTTCTGACAGAAACCGGTCATAAATATAATCGTGGTCATGCTCTGGCAATATCGGGTGGCTTGGACAAATCCGGCGCTGCACGTTTAATGGCAAAAGCAGCTCTAAGAATAGGTGCTGGATTGGTAACCATTGCCTGCCCTTTGGAAACGATGCCAGCCCATGCGGCACACTCCGATGCAATCATGCTGACACAAATGGATTGTGCTCAGGATCTAGAATGCATTCTCGGCGACAATAGGATTAATGCCATCAGTCTGGGGCCAGGCCTTGATCCTAACCACACCACGCGCGATCTGGTGAAACTCATATTGAAAAGTAAAAGATCTGTCGTGTTAGATGCGGGCGCGCTAACTGCGTTTTCGCAAAAACCCGAAGAATTGTTTGATGTTAATAAGACCAGATCAGCGCCAACCATATTAACGCCGCATGACGGTGAATTTGCCCGCCTGTTTCCCGATCTTGCATCTGAAAATGACAAACTTGCTAAGACCATATCAGCGGCTCAACGCGCGGACGCAACTATTGTGTTGAAGGGACCAGATAGTGTGATCGCCGAAGCAAATGGAAACGCCGCAATCTCAAACAATGCACCGCCTTGGCTGGCAACAGCTGGCAGTGGCGATGTATTATGCGGCATGATTTGCGGTTTATTGGCCCAAGGCATGGCAGAGTTTGAAGCCGCTTGCGCTGGTGTTTGGTTCCATGGCGAAGCGGGCAACGTGGCTGGCCCCGGTCTCATTTCATCAGATCTTGAACAGGCACTGCATAAAGTTATTCAAAACATATATGAAAAGGGCTTTGACTAACTGGCAAAGAGTGTTCCGACAAAATAAGCTAAGGCCGCTGCAATACCGCCAATGCCAAGTGTTTCCAATCCTGACCACATCCAATGCTGCAAAGACCATCTGCTTTTCAGCGCACCGATGAAAAAGAATGTCACCCCCGTGCCAATGGCAGCAGCCAAAAAGGCATCTCCCAAACACAACATATAAGAGAGTAGCGGTATCATCCCACAGATCACGAAGGCAAAAAACGTAATGAGGGCTGCACGTATTGGATTTGGGTTTTGCGGCAGCACGCCATATTCCTCGACCATCATCATATCAATCCAACGTTCTTGCTGAGATGTGATGGCCTCAACAGCGCCTTCCAGAACCTCTCCTTCCAGCCCCTTTAATATCAGTATCTGACGAATTTCCTCTCGTTCACCTTCTGGATTGGTCTGTAGATGGCGAAGTTCAACTTGCCGTAAACGCTTCATGTCATCAAGCTCGGCCTTTGTGCCACTATAATTGCTTGCGGCCATGGAAAACCCGTCGGCTAACACATTCGCAAACCCGAGCGCGATGATGATGGACGGTGACAGATTTGCACCTTCGACACCTGCAACAATTGCAAAAGTCGTGATCGTGCCATCTATGCTGCCATAAACGAAATCTCGCAAATCGCTGGGTGCGTTCTTCTCCGTCAGTCTTTGACGAATTTCCTTGATCGAATGTCCGTGCTCCATATCCTCTCCAATCTGTCACCAGCGTAGGATAGTAGATGGATGAGTACCTTGAGCCAGATCAATCGGCATAAAAAACGAGGGCGGATCAACCGCCCTCGCCTTATAAATCTAACTGGAAAGACCGAATTATGAAATTTTCTGCAGCAACATGTCGACAGACTGTTTCGCATCACCATAGAACATGCGCGTATTCTCTTTAAAGAAAAGCGGGTTCTCGATGCCAGAATAACCAGTACCCTGACCACGTTTTGACACAAACACTTGTTTGGCTTTCCATACTTCCAATACAGGCATGCCGGCAATTGGAGAATTTGGATCTTCTTGTGCTGCTGGGTTCACAATGTCGTTGGAACCAACAATGATACACACATCAGTGTCTGGGAAATCATCGTTGATTTCATCCATTTCCATCACAATGTCATATGGTACTTTGGCTTCCGCCAATAGCACGTTCATATGACCAGGCAAACGACCTGCAACTGGGTGAATGGCAAAACGAACTTCTTTGCCTTTTGCGCGAAGGCGTCTTGTTAGCTCGGAAATCGAAGCCTGAGCTTGGGCAACCGCCATGCCGTAACCTGGCACGATGACAATGCTATCAGCTTCATCAAGGGCTGTTGCAACACCATCTGCATCGATGGCGATTTGCTCGCCTTCAATTTCCATCGCAGGACCAGAGGCACCACCAAAGCCACCAAGAATAACGCTAATGAACGAACGGTTCATCGCTTTACACATGATGTAGGACAAAATGGCACCGGATGAACCCACAAGCGCACCAACCACAATGAGAAGGTCGTTGCCCAATGAAAAACCGATCGCTGCTGCAGCCCAACCAGAATATGAATTCAGCATGGACACAACAACTGGCATATCAGCGCCACCGATACCCATGATCAAATGGTAACCGATAAACAGCGCCATGATTGTCATGATGATGAGCGGCAAAAGACCACCGGTGTTGAAATACCAGATCAAACAGATCAACGAGATGATCGCAGCGCCAGCATTAAGCGCATGGCCACCTGGTAGCTTTTCAGCGGCCGATGTCACCTTGCCGGCAAGCTTACCAAAGGCAATAACAGAACCGGTGAATGTGATCGCACCGATGAATAGACCGAGATATAATTCAACACGAAGAATGTTGATTTCAACCGCTGACTTCTTGGCAATTAAAGCTGCAAAAGCGCCAAGTGATTTTACATCTTCACCAGAGACTTCTTGCGCATAACGCACATTATCTATTTCAAAATGCGCAATGAAGGCAACAAATACAGCCGCTAGACCTACGAGCGAGTGCATGGCTGCAACAAGTTGCGGCATCTCTGTCATTTGAACACGCTGGGCGACCATATAACCAATGACACCACCACCAATGATGAGCGGTATAGACAAATACCAAAGACCAGATCCTGGACCCATCAATGTTGCAAGAACAGCCAAAGCCATCCCAACAATACCATACCAAACCGCGCGCTTCGCACTTTCTTGTCCTGACAGACCACCAAGGGACAGAATGAAGAGGACTGCTGCAACAACATATGCAGCCGTAGTAAGACCAATACTCATTTAACTTCTCCCCTTAAGACTTCTGGAACATGGCAAGCATGCGACGCGTGACGAGGAAGCCACCAAAGATATTCAAACTCGCCATAAAGACAGATAATGCAGCAAGGAGAATAACGAGGAAGGACCCAGACCCGATTTGCATCAATGCACCCAAGATGATGATCGATGAAATCGCATTGGTCACAGCCATCAAAGGTGTATGTAGGGAATGGCTTACATTCCAAATAACTTGGAAGCCAACAAATACGGCCAAGACAAACACAATGAAATGCTGCATGAAGCTTGCTGGCGCAACAGTACCAACACCGAGCACAAGAAGACCACCCGCTAACAGTAGGCCAACTTGTTGTTTCGTTGCCTTTTTAAAGGCGGCTGCTTCTTCTGCTGCCAGTTCTTCCGAAGTCTTTTCAGGCTCTTTCGGTTTGGCAGCAGCAATCGCTGCAATCTTTGGCTTTGGCGGTGGGAAGGTAATCTCTTTCTTATGGGCAACCGTTGCACCGCGGATCACGTCATCTTCCATGTCATGGACAATCACACCATCTTTTTCAGGTGTCAGATCGGTCATCATATGGCGGATATTGGTTGCATAAAGCGTTGAAGACTGAGTTGCCATGCGGCTTGGGAAGTCTGTGTAACCAATAATCGTCACACCATTTTCAGTTTCAATCTTCTCATCTTTTACCGTCAGATCGCAGTTACCGCCACGCTCTGCAGCCAAGTCGACAACAACGGAACCTGGCTTCATGGCTTCAACCATGTCTTTAAGCCAAAGCTTTGGTGCGTCGCGTCCCGGGATCAAAGCCGTTGTGATAACGATGTCAACATCAGGGGCTTGCTCACGGAAGAGCGCCAATTGCTTTTCACGGAATTCAGGGGAAGATGGCGCCGCATAACCGCCAGTACCTGCACCATCCTGATTATCTTCAAAATCAAGGAACAGGAATTCAGCACCCATGGATTCAATTTGCTCAGCAACTTCCGGACGCACATCAAAGGCACGAACAATAGCGCCCATGCTTTGCGCAGCGCCAATGGCAGCAAGACCTGCAACACCAGCACCGACCACCATGATTTTTGCAGGCGGTACTTTACCAGCTGCTGTAATTTGACCGGTGAAGAAACGACCGAAATTATTACTTGCTTCAACAACAGCGCGATAACCCGCAATATTTGCCATGGAGGACAATGCGTCCATTTTCTGTGCACGAGAAATACGTGGCACCATATCCATTGCAATTAATGTGCTGCCGGCTTCGGCTGCAGTTTTCATCAGCTTTTCATTATCCGTTGGATACACGAAACTAACGACGGTTTGGCCGTCGCGCATTTTTTTAGATTCAGTTGCGCTCGGCGGACGAACCTTGGCAACAACATCGGCTTTGTCCCAAAGGTCTTTTGCTGTCTTAACGACACTAGCACCCGCGTCTTTATAGTCAGCGTCTGAAAAACGAGCAGCGTCGCCTGCTCCACTTTGAATTATGCAATCATAGCCAAGTTTTTGAAGTTCTTTGACAGATTGCGGTGTCATCGCGACGCGATTTTCATCCTTCACTGATTCTTTCGGCGTTCCAATTATGGTCATGTCTTTTCCTATCAATCCGAGGCTTCTCTTCTCACCTCGGAAAATTGTTTTGGATTGGCACCCAACAGTTCACTGATGTAAAGTGATAGGGATGCATACATAAAGTCAGCTCGCTTGCAAATAGGCCTGACAAATTCTAATCGGTTTAAATCGAATTAACTTGTGATTTTTTGAATAATTGTCCCGCATTGTGGGCACACGGTGGGTACAACCAACTCTTTTATATTATCAGGTATATTCACGGCATCAAAAGTTATCCTGCCTTATCCGAACTTATTAGGCAGTTCCATTTTGTCGCAAATCACTTTTCAGACTAACCAAAATTGTTCGAAGTTTTCCTGAAATTTTTGCCTTATACTTAGTTTCTCCATGAGTGTTTCAGGCAACAAATACTCTTAGTCTGATTGCTTATTTTTTATGCGCCGCTAGATGGTGATACTTTTTTCACCTTTTTCAGAACATGCATTTTCTAAAATCAGATTTTTGAACGTCACGTTATAAAATGAATCAAAGCCTTATATTGCAGTGCGTCAATGACAATTGAGCTCCTCAGGTCACAAAATCTCAACGTCGAGAAACAGCTCAAATACTGCATAAATACCGTGCGCTTGTACAAAAACATCATATTTTTTAATAAAACAGCGAAATAATTGACAAAATAGTATATATCATAGCAATAAAAATATTAGACGAGTGCGCATGTTTTAAACGATGATTTTCTCAAGACGCATGGGGCGTCTATTTCCAGGGAGGAATTTATGAAAGTAATTAGGAAAGGTGCAATCGCCCTTGCACTGTGCACATCAACAGCACTTACAGCTACTGCTGCTGAGTTAACAATTGCGATCGTGAACAACGGTCACATGATTAACATGCAGAAAGTTGCTGAGAAGTATACTGAAGAAACTGGCGTTAAGCTAAACTGGGTTTCTTTGGAAGAAGGCGTCTTGCGTGAGCAAGTAACTTCCGACACTGCTACAGGCGGTGGTCAGTATGACATCATCAATATCGGCATGCAGGAAGCTCCAATTTGGGGTGAAGCAGGTTGGATTGAAGCACTAGAATTCAGTGCTGATTATGACATTGATGATATGTTGCCAGCTATGCGTAATGGTTTGTCACACAATGGCACACTCTACGCTGCCCCATTCTACGGTGAATCTTCAATGGTTATGTATCGTAAAGATCTAGCCGACGCAGCTGGTGTTACAGTTGCTGACAATGATTCATGGGATAACATCAAAAAAGCTGCAGCTGCTATGCATAACCCAGATGCAGGCGTTTACGGTGCATGTTTGCGCGGTAAGCCAGGCTGGGGTGATAACATGGCGTTTATCACAACTGTTGTGAACTCATTCGGTGGTGCTTGGTTCGATAAAGACTTCAAACCACAGCTTGAATCAGCTGAATGGAAAGCTGCAATTAACTTCTACGTTGATCTATTGGGTAACTACGGACCTCCAGGTTCAGAAGGTAACTCATTCAACGAAATCCTTGCTCTTTACAACGAAGGTAAATGTGGCATGTGGATTGATGCGACAATTGCTGCGTCATTCCTAGAAGTTGACGGTGTTGCATACGCTCAGTCACCAAATGCTGGTAACCCAGTTGGTGCAAACTGGTTGTGGGCATGGGCAATGGCTGTACCTGCAGGTTCACCAAACTCAGATGAAGCTAAAAAATTCATCGAATGGTCAACTTCAAAAGAGTACATCAAAGCAGTTGCTGATCACCCAGAGTTTGGTTGGGGCAAAGTACCAACAGGTACACGTGCATCAACATATGCATACCCTGAGTTCCAAGCTGTTGCGAAGTTCGCTGCCGCTGAAATGGCTGCGATTGAATCAGCTGCTCCGGAAGCAACAGACCTGAAGCCATATGTAGGTGTTCAGTTCGCTGCGATCCCTGAGTTCCCAGAAGTTGGTTCTGCTGTTGCACAAGAAATGGCTGCGGCTCTTTCAGGTGCTAAGTCTGTAGACGACGCTCTAGCGGCTGCCCAAAAAGCTGCTGATGCGATTATGTCAGAAGCAGGCTACTACTAAGCATTAGCTAACTAAACGTGAAGTCCGGTGGCATCTGCCGCCGGATTTTCATCCTGAGAAGCATTTGATTGTTTCTTTGGGTTGGGTCACACTAGACTGTGGCGCCAGGTTGGAAATACCTTCAACTAAAATCCGTTTTTCAATAAGGAGCCTACGCTCCCAATAGGGGTATGAGAACGATGTCTACAAAACGAACGCTCCCGCGACTGCTGCAAACGCCCGCTGTGTTGCTATTATTGGTCTGGATGCTTGTTCCGCTCTCTATGACCCTTTATTTCTCTTTTATTCGTTATGTTCTAAACAGTAATCGCCGCCCAGAATGGACGACGCCGAGCCTGAGCAATTGGCGTGGCCTTGGTAACTACGAATATGTACTTTTTAACGCCAAAGACTTCTGGTTTGCGGTCTCCAACAGTTTATTCATTGTTGGATCGATCCTGATCCTCACCGTGACACTTGGTCTTGCCATTGCGGTCTTGATCAACAAATCATTCCCAGGTCGCGGCATTGTGCGCGTACTACTGATATCACCATTTTTCGTGATGCCTGCGGTGAATGCAGTTTTGTGGATCAACATGATACTTGATCCTGTGCTTGGTCTTAACGGTTTGGCTGTTGCTGGTATCAACGAGATCATTGCCGGAATGAAAAGCCTTCCACTCATCGGCGGTTTCTTCCAATTATGGCCGGAAATTGAACCCATTTCATTCCGGGCAACTCAAACATCTGCCTATGCTGTTATCATTATGGTGACGTGGCAATGGACACCATTTGCTGTGCTAATCTTTATGACTTCCTTGCAATCTGAAGATCAGCAGCAGAAGGAGGCTGCGGTGCTTGATGGTGCCAATGCATGGTCTCAATTCCGAAATTTAACAATCCCACACCTGGCACGGCCGATTGCGATCGTGATCATGATCCAGTCGATTTTCCATCTCTCGCTATATGCCGAGATTGAAATTGTCAGCCGCGGAAACGGGAATAAAAACCTGCCTTATCTTATCGGTGAGTTTGCGTCTAACAATATTGGAGCTGCGAGTGCGACTGGTATCTTTGCTGTCATCCTCGCCAATATCGTTGCGTTTTTCTTGCTGCGCATGATTGGCAAGAGCTTAATGGACTAGGTGACTGATATGGCTATTGTTTCTCAATCTTCTAAATTTGGTAATATCATGCGCCCAACGATGGCATGGGTGGTTGGATTGCTCTTCTTCTTTCCAATCTTCTGGCTGGCCTTTACCAGCTTCAAAACAGATGCCGATGCGGTGAAGCCTGAATTCTTGTTCTTTTTTACACCAACGCTAGATAACTATCTCAACATGGCGGAAAACTACGACTATTGGCGCTTTGCAGCCAATTCGGTCATCACCACAACATTTGCGACCGGCTTCACATTATTTGTAGGCGTGCCGGCAGCTTATGCGATGGCGTTTAACCCAAGCCGTCACACAAAAGATATCTTGATGTGGATGCTGTCGACAAAAATGCTGCCTGCTGCCGCTGTGCTTTATCCGATGACGTTCTTAACGAAGAACTTTCTGGGTGTGTTTGATACGCATTTTTTAATCATCATAGTTTTGAGCTTGATTAACCTGCCGATCGTGATTTGGATGCTCTTTACTTACTTCAAAGAGATCCCGAAAGAGATTATTGAAGCGGGTAAAATGGACGGTGTCAGCACTTGGGGCGAGATCAAAGACATTCTTCTCCCGCTTGCCTGGGGTGGCTTGGCCTCAACCGCTCTGCTTTGCTTTATCTTCTGCTGGAACGAAGCCTATTGGACTGTGCGCCTGACAACGACGGAAGCAGCAACTTTGTCGAAGCTTATCGAGGGTAACCGCGCTCCGGAGGGCTTGTTCTTTGGTAGACTGTCTGCGGTGTCTATGGCAGCCGTGGGTCCGATTGTGGTGCTTGGTTGGTTCTGTCAGAAGCAGCTTGTACAAGGTCTAACATTTGGGGCTGTTAAATGACCCTTAATCCTGCCCCGACTGACTTGTCAGGAAAGAATTGCTTTGTGACCGGTGCCAATGGCGGCATCGGCGCATCAGCTGCTGAACATTTTGCAGCACTTGGGGCTCGAGTGTTTACCACTGATATTGGCGATAGCTTTACCGGTAATTGCGAGAGCGAATATCGCGGGCTGAATCTTTTGTCCGATGATGGCCTTGCTGAATGCACCGATTGGATTGCAGAGATGAATCCGGACGTTATTTTTAATAATGCGGCTATCTTTGATATGGGAAATGTCCTCGAAGCGGACTTGAAACAATATGATCGTTTGTTTGGGCTCAACGTTCGTTCTGCCTATGCAGTGATGCAAGCATCTGCTCAATCGATGGTTAAAGAAGGCAAGCAAGGCTCTATTATTAACCTGGCAAGTCAGGCTGGCCACAGGGGTGAAGCTTTGGTTGCGCATTACTGCGCCACAAAAGCAGCCATTATCAGCTATACGCAATCTGCTGCATTGGCGCTTGCGCCTTATAAAATCCGCGTTAATGCTATTTCACCTGGTGTTATTGATACACCGATGTGGAAGGACGTTGATGCGCTCTTCGCAAAATTCGAAAACAAAGAGATCGGTCAAAAGAAGCGTGAAGTGGGTGAAGAAGTTCCTTTGGGTTACATGGGAAAACCTGAAGACGTCGCACGTACAGCTGTATTTCTTGCCTCAGATCAATCGCAATACATCACTGCGCAAACACTCAGCGTTGATGGTGGGAATGTCTTGAGGTAATCGATGTCAATTATTCTGCCAGAGTTTGAATATGTTGATCGCGCAACGGAAACCATTCGTTATCTTGAACACGGATGGCCGACGGATTTGTGTCGCTGGCACAGTCATCCCGAATATGAGCTTCATTTAGTGGTTGCCACACGCGGCAAAGCCTTTGTGGGTGATTATATTGGTGAATTTTCGCCAGGTTCGTTGTTCCTGACCGGACCACATTTACCGCATAACTGGATCACCGACGAAGTTGCGGATCCACAACCTGTTGAAATCCGCGACATGCTGGTGCAATTCAGCCAAGAAAGCATTGATCAGTTGGCCGTTGCCTTTCCAGAATTTCGCGAAATGGACGCGATGTTTGAAATGGCAAAATCCGGAATTGAATTCACGGGCTTTAATCCAACCTTTGCCAAAGGTCATTTTGAACGTATTCGCTCAACCAAAGGAGCAGAACGCATCGTCGCATTTTTGCGTTTCTTGGTTCGCGTTAACGAGCATGCCGAGAAGCGTGCACTGTCTGTCGCTGGGATGATCCAGCCTGAAGGTAATTCTAAACAAGCGCGTATCGCGGAGGTCGTCGACTACATATCTGAACATTATTCTGAAGACATATCTATCGATATGGCAGCGAACATGGCGGGTATGAGTCCGGCTGCTTTTTCGAGAAACTTCCAACGTTTTACAGGCAATAAATTCGTAGAATTTGTTAATCGCATTCGGATTAGCCAAGCCTGTTCAATGCTCTATTCAACCGATGATCAGGTTTCAGCTATTTGCTTTGCAGTCGGCTTTCAAAACCTGGCTAATTTCAACAGACAGTTCCTTAAAATGAAAGACATGACGCCATCCGAGTATCGAGACATTGCTTTGAATGAGCTAGCACCAAAGCAGAAGGCAAGCTCATGACGTTAGCCTCAATCGATCAGTCAAATCCCGAACTCATTGCGACGCGCTATGACCGCTCGCAATGTTCACTTGGTGTTGTCCATGTGGGCTATGGTGCGTTTCATCGTGCGCATCAAGCTGTTTATATTGATGATTACATGGAGCAATCTGGTGATCTAAGGTGGGGCATAACGGCGATTAACTTAAGAGCTGGGGAATCATCGTCTTTTGCGAACTCATCCCAGGTCGAAAATGGCTATATACTCAAGACCACCTCACCTGAGGGTCATAAGGAATTGCGTCTTGTTCGTTCGCATTGCCAGTTTTTAGATTGGTCGCAAGATGCGGTGAGCGCTGAAAATGCGGTCGCCAATTCCAATGTGCATATGATCACGATCACGGTCACAGAAAGCGGATATTATCTGAATGATGATTTCTCTCTCAACACTCATGATCCGCTGATATCAGAAGAAATTTCTGGTGAGCGTGAATCGTCGATCTATGCATTTTTATTAAACGGATTGAAGCGCCGCTTTCAGGAAACGGGCTCACCCGCGAACGTTCTTTGTTGTGACAATATTCGTTCGAACGGACACATGCTGGAGAATAATTTTAAGCACTATCTCGCGCTCAAGAACGAAGATGATCTGCTCAGCTGGGTCGAAAAAAATGTGAGCTTCCCCTGCTCAATGGTGGATCGTATTACCCCGCGCGCAGATGAAACTCTCTATCAAGAAATTGCTGCGAGTTTTGGTGTTGGTCATTACGATCCGATCCACGGTGAGGCGTTTTCGCAATGGGTGGTGGAACGTAATTTCTGCGCACCAATGCCGGACATTGGTAAAGTTGGTGTCGAAATCGTTGATGATGTTGATCCATACGAAGAAACCAAAATTCGCATCTTAAATGGTGGGCATACCGGGCTTTGCTATCTTGGCGCATTAGCGGGCCACGATACGTATGATCAAGCATTTGCCGACCCAAAACTTCGCAAGTTTTTTGATGATTATGAAATCAAAGAAGTTCTGCCAGGTTTAAATATGGAACTTCCGCTGGATAAAAATGATTATCTGGCAATGATCGCAAAGCGCTTTTCAAATGGCGCAATTGCGGATCAACTCGAGCGTATTTGCATGGATGGCTTTTCTAAAATGCCGGTCTTCATCAGACCGACGCTCGAATCCTGCCTTCAACAAGGCATAACACCAGTGCATGGATTTGATTGTGTTGCCAGCTGGTACGTTTTTGCACGACGTACCGCCGAGGGCAGCATGCCCATTCCTTATCATGAAGCTTACTGGGATTTACTAGAACCGCTTGTCAAACCGGGCAATGAAACGGAATTTGTGCATTCAAAACGCCTCTGGGCGGATTTGCCAAATCAATATCCTGAATTTGTCACTGGTTTAACAAATGCAATAACAGAAATGGAATTAAAATGGCGGGTTTAACAATCAGAGATGTGGTCAAGGCCTATGGCGAAGTCGAGGTCATGCACGGTGTAAATCTTGATATCGAAGATGGCGAATTTGTCGTTTTCGTTGGGCCTTCAGGCTGCGGTAAATCCACCTTGCTGCGCATGATCGCGGGCCTTGAAGAAATATCAGGCGGTGAAATTTCCATCGGTGACACTGTTGTCAACGAAGTTGCGCCATCAAAACGTGGTGTTGCCATGGTGTTCCAGACCTATGCGCTGTATCCACATATGACAGTTTACAACAATATGGCATTTGGACTTAAACAGGCCAAAACGCCAAAGGACGAAATTGACCGACGTGTACAACAAGCTGCAAAAGTGCTTGATATCGTCGACTATCTAGATAGAACACCTCGGGCTCTATCGGGGGGACAGCGGCAACGCGTCGCCATTGGGCGCGCGATCGTCCGTGAGCCTGAGGTATTCTTATTTGATGAGCCTTTGTCAAACCTTGATGCTGCGCTTCGCGGACAAACACGACTTGAAATTGCGCGCTTGCATGAGCGTCTCGGCGCAACCATGATCTATGTGACGCACGATCAGGTTGAAGCGATGACACTTGCGGATAAAATTGTCGTCTTGCGTCTCGGCTATGTTGAGCAAGTTGGTAAACCAATGGACCTTTATAACAAGCCTGACAATCTGTTTGTGGCTCAATTTATCGGTAGCCCGGCGATGAATATTTTCAACTCCAAAGTCGATGGCAAAACTGTTTCCATTGGTGGCGACAAGAGCGTTGGTGATCTTGAAAATACACCAGCCGGTGACGTTGCCGTCGGTATCCGCCCTGAACATCTTATTGCGTGTGAAAAATCAGAGGCAGTCATTAGCGGCAAGCTTGAATTAATCGAGCGTTTGGGTGATCATATCATTGCACACTTAATCCGCGATGATAATTCTGAATTCATTGTAAAGACAGAAGATTTCGCATCAAATTCAAAAGGTGACCTTATGCACTTTAAAGTCGACGCTGATCGCGTTCATTATTTTGATAAGGAAAGCGAGAAACGCATTTCATGATCATCTGCTGTGGCGAAGCTCTGGTCGACATGATTGCTATTGGCATTGATGATGACCAGACAGCGTTTGTGCCCCATTCCGGTGGGGCCATCTTTAACACCGCAATCACGCTTGGGAGACTGGGGGCAGACGTATCCTTGGTCTCTGGCGTATCCAAAGATATGTTTGGGCAGCAGCTTGAACGAGATCTAATTGCCAGCAATGTCAACACATCTCAGTTGGTGAAAAGCGAGCGCCCAACGACGCTGGCTTTTGTTGAGCTGAAAGATGGACACGCGTCCTATTCTTTCTTTGACGAAAACTCTGCCGGCCGGATGGTTCAATTTGATGATTTTCACGCAAATGATGAAGCAATTGCGGCCTATTACTTCGGTGGTATAAGCCTAGCAAGCGAACCATCTGGTGAGAGTTATGCAGCACTGGCTGAAAAAGTGTCAGCAAATTCTGTGGTCATGCTTGATCCGAATATACGGACGACTTTCATTTCAGACGAAACCAAATACCGCAAACGCTTGGAAAAGCTCTTTGGCATTTGTGATATTGTAAAAATTTCGGATGAAGATCTCAAATGGATCTATCCGGATGCTGCTTCACTTGAAGCAGCCGCCAATCAGTTACTTCAATTTGGCGTGTCCTTAGTGGTGCTGACAAAAGGCGAAGACGGTTCCACTGGCTATTATGGCGATGGTAGCTCGATTGATATTGCGATTAATAAAGTTGTTGTTGCCGATACTGTTGGCGCTGGCGACAGCTTTAATGGCGGTCTATTGGCTAAGCTTTCAGAACTGGATCTATTATCCAAGTCCGCGTTGAAAAACATAGATGAAAAACCGCTTAAACAAGCCATGGAATTTGCCTCAAAAGTGGCGGCTGTAACTGTATCCAGATCCGGTGCAAATCCGCCATGGTCACATGAGCTTTAAAGAACCGATTTAAATTTAGTCACTTTTCGTAAGCTCAATTCTTATGGGCAAACAATGCTCTAACTTTGATTACCGGTAAGGCTAATCTGGTCCGAACTGCGCGGTCCAGATCTTGTGAGCCAAACCGATTTAGAGCAATATTTTCCTAACGTTTGATCTATCCCGTAGTTCATCGGTGTCCAAATACAAAGGCCTTTTATGTTCAGCGCCATTAATTTGAACATATCACTTTCATCTGCCAAGATGATTAAAATTGTGCACTGCACATACATTGAGCAAAGCCCTAAAATTTAAACTTTCAGCCTGTATTTACATTCTGAGAAAATCTTTGATTGTATTGTTTTTATTACTTTAATTCGTTTGGCACACTACTTGCATAGTTTGTTCTGCCCAATGAAGGGCATTCGGGCAATGGCGCCATATACGCAAATGTGATCACATTTGCGTATATGGCGTTTTTTCTTTTGACGACATTTCTTGCGAGTTAATTTATGAATGTCTCGACGAAAATTGGCTTCGATGAAGAAGCCGAAACTGCGGTCGCCAATCAGAACGTCATCGTTATTATCGGTGGCGGTCCTATAGGAACGCGTGCTGCGCAGGAATTGTCGCGGAGTGGGTTCCACGTCATTCTGTTAAATGCCGAACGCTGGCGTCCTTATAATCGTGTGAAACTGACCCCACTTCTCGCCGGCGAGACGCAGCTTGGGCAAATATATGCCAGCGAATATGCGCCTCGCCCAGGGAAAATCAATCGTTATGATGGTGTGTCGGCGATCGATATCGATCGAGAGAATAAGCAGGTTCTAGCGTCAAACGGTCGAACATATTTCTATTCAAAACTGATTTTCGCGCTTGGGTCTCGTGCCTTCATTCCCAATATTGAGGGTTCGAAGCTATCAGGTGTTTTTTCGTTCCGAAATTTTGATGATGTCGAGGCTCTAATTGCCCGATCCATGTCGGCCCGGAATGTTGTTGTTATCGGCGGAGGACTGCTTGGCCTCGAGGCTGCCAGAGGCATGGCCAAACGTGGCGCAAAGGTCACTGTCGTCGAACACGAAAATCGTTTGATGCCAAGACAACTCGATTTAGCGGCTGGCAATACATTAAAAGACCGCATTGAGGCTATTGGTATTGATGTCGTTGTAAACCAACGTGTCCAATCAATTGACGGCGATACCCGCGCAGAAATTATTACACTTGGAAATGGTGATACCATCAAAGCCGATACTGTGATTGTTTGTACTGGCGTTCGCGCCAATACACAGCTGCCTGCCGCGATTGGTTTGGCGCATAATCGCGGTGTCATCGTCAATGACCAAATGTGCACATCCGATCCCGATATTTACGCGATCGGTGAATGCGCTGAACACAATGAACATGTCTATGGCTTGGTTGGACCGGGCTATGAGCAAACAAACATTGCTGTTGCCGATATCAATGGTGATGAGAGCAATATCTATTTAGGTTCAACACCAACCACGAAATTAAAAGTGGTCGGCGCTGATGTGTTCTCGATTGGCGATTTTGAATCCATCGAACAACAACCCGGGATAAAAAGCTATACCTATCGAGATATTGAGACAGATGTTTATCGTCGGCTTTTGGTCTCGCGCGGAAAATTAGTCGCAGCTTTAGGTGTCGGAGATTGGCCCGAAGCGACAAAATTACAGCAAGCCGTTGGAGATAAAATTTCAGTTTGGCCCTGGCAGATATGGTCGTTCCAACGCTCTGGACAATTGTGGAAAGGTGCAGATGACAGCGTTGCCACCTGGCCCAAAGAAGCGATTATCTGCAATTGCACTGGCGTGACGAAAGGCGCGATTTCCGATGCGATAACCTTGGGTGCTTCCAATCTCGATGATGTCCGCTCAGCCACAAGCGCCAACAGTGTTTGCGGCTCTTGCGGACCATTGATCAATGAGCTTTTGGGTCAAGGAGATATGAAACCCGAACCTGTGAAATGGTGGAAGGCGCTTCTCATCATATCCGGTCTTGGTGCTTTGGCTGCCCTTGCTACTTTGTTGCTTCCACGGATCGGCATGGCCGACACTTACATCGTGGACGATTTTTGGTTTGATCTTTGGTTTGACACCATATGGAAGCAATATTCAGGCTACACCTTACTCGGCCTATCTGTCGCGGCGGCTATTATTGGGCTTCGAAAGCGAATTGGTTTTTTATCCAAATTGGGCAGTTACCAAGCCTGGCGCCTTATACATTTAATCATTGGTTTTGCTGCCGCTCTCGTCCTGGTCTGGCACACCGGATTTCGACTTGGCAGCAATTTTAATCTCCTCTTGATGCTAAGTTTCGTCATTACGCTCATTTTTGGCGCGATCGCTGGTCTCATCACAGGAGGTGAACACGAATTAAAGGAGCGTGGTTTCAGCGCCAATAATGCCAAGCCGCGCACCTTTCCAATGTGGGTACACATCATCGCGGTATGGCCTTTGCCGGTACTGATCGCGATCCATGTTCTCGTTGTTTATATGTATTAGGGGACGGGATTTGATTAAACGAAATCATATGCTCTGGGTTTTATGGACCATCTTATCGCTCATGGGCATTATGATCATAATGGGTGTTGTTTTTGTTGGTGGCCCACGGCATCTTTTATTGATTGGGAAAACAACAGCAGCCCACGGGCAAATTGAGCTGGCATGCGAAAGCTGCCACACAACCGGGCTTATCGACAATCTGACTAAGAGCCCGAAAAAACTTGCAGCGGCTATGACCAAGGCATGCGGCACCTGCCATCTTGAAGAGCTCAGCGCAGCAAACGATTCCCACCCGACTAAAAAATTCAGAGGTGCCAAAAAAGCCAAAACACGTGCGCAATTAAATGCATTTTACTGCCAAACTTGCCATGCCGAACACGTGCCGGAAATTACCCGACCCATGGCTGTGTCTTTGCCGCAGGATCTTTGCGTTGCATGCCACACGAAAATTGGTGAAGAACGCGAAAGCCATGCCGGGTTGGAGTTTACAACATGCGCCTCTGCTGGCTGCCACAACTACCATGACAATACCGCGCTTTATGAAGCGTTTTTAGTCAAGCATGGCCATGGTGAAGATTTTCTCCCCGATGCCATTCAAGAATTTGCCGCAATGAGCCGTACACCGCCGATCATCCGCACCGCCTTGGTCGAAGATGATCCGATCACCGCACTTGAATCATATTTGAACGATCGCGACACCCAAAACGCCGAGCAAGATGGGGTAAAACCTGATAATCGCGCGAAAGCGAAAGAGATGCTCGATCTTGTTCTATATGCAAAAGATGTGATCGCACCCGAACAATATCATGATGAGGAAGCTATCACCGCATGGGAAACATCAGCGCATGCTGGCGCCGGTTTGAATTGTGCGGCTTGTCACGCGCCAGACTATAAAGACATGACTGATCTGGTTCTTTTAGAAGAAAATTGGATCGAAAAACCGGGGCTTGCCGTTTGTTCTGATTGCCATGAAAACCAAGCCAAGACCTTTACAATGGGCAAGCATGGTATGCGTTTTCACCCAGAGATCGCCAAGCCACGTACCGTTGAGGCTGACGGCCCAATGTCTGTCGCGGTGCATGTGTTCAAAGATACGCCATTGGGACCCACAAGCGTGGGGCAAACATCGCGCAAAGATTTGATGAAGCCGGATGTGCATGACATGGAAATTGGCAATTGCAACACCTGCCATAAACCACATGACGTCAAGCTTGAAGTGGCTGCCGTGGAAGCTTGCACATCGTGTCATAATGATGCGCATACGCAGAATTATTTTAACTCGCGGCATTTTGAACTTTGGCAGTTGGAACTTGCAGGTGATGGCGCCCCAGGATCAGGTGTGAGTTGCGCAGATTGCCATATGCCAAAAATTAAAGCTGGCGACAGCTTCTTCACTTCGCACAATCAAAACGACTTTTTACGGCCAAACGAAAAAATGATCCGGCCGGTTTGTATGTCATGTCATGGGTTAGGATTTTCCATTGATGCCCTGGCAGACCCAGAACTCGTTGAAAATAATTTCAATGGGCGTCCATCGAAGCATATTGAAAGCATCGATTGGGCATTGAGACGCGAGGAATAGGACGTGATTAGGCCCACTAAATCCTATCCCTCGCTTTATTGCACGTTTAAGCAACACAAAGGAGATAATACTCATGTCGAAAATAATCAATATGCTGGTTGCAGGCGCCCTGCTTGCCGCCATACCAGTTTCGACAACAAATGCCGACGGCATTGACCCCGCAGACGTCACCGACATGCTGCATGCAGTGATGGATTCTGACCGCACAATCTACACGAAAATGATCGTTGGCCGTCTGGTCGCTGAACATAAATTGATCAAGGCGACTGAGAATTTTGAAGATGATATTTCAGCACCACTCCCTGCTCAAATGTTCCGCATGGGTGCAGAAGCTGTGGCTGATCGCACCGACCTTTTTGAATATTCTTTGCAGTCACTTTGGCCGATTAACAAGCCAAATGCGGAAAACCAAACCGAGCTTGAAAAAGAAGGTTTGAAATTTGTTGCCGATAATATTGGCGAAAATTTCTACGGTGAAGAAGTCATTGATGATCTGAAATATTTCACTGCCGTTTATGCCGATGTGGCTGTTGCTGAGGTTTGCGCAACTTGTCACAACGAGCATAAAGACAGCCCGCGGACTGACTTTAAAGTTGGCGATGTTATGGGTGGCGTTGTTATCCGAATTCCATTGGAAGGCTAACACCATGAAACAGCTGACAAAATTTCAAAAATTTGTTGGCGGTGTCTTTGTCATGGGTGGGTTTTTGCTCACCCATGGAACCATCGCTGATGAAATTAAGGTGGAATATCCGCCTTATCCAGAGCGTGGATTAAAACGCCTCGTTAAAATCGAGCGTCTCCCCAAAACCGAATTCACCCTTATTGAAGAAGGGGCGCAGGTTTGGGATCAAAATTGCAAAATTTGTCATGGAACCGGAAATTTCGGCGCCCCGAAAATTACTGGATCCAAATTTTGGGCACCACGAATTGAAAAGGGATTGGAGGTTCTCGTGGCCAATGCTCAAAACGGTTTCTTAAGCCCATCTGGCGGCAATATGCCCGCACGCGGCGGCAATGATGAGCTAACCGATATTGAAGTGGAATCCGCCGTTCGCTTCATGATCTACCACAGTGGGGGCCAGGAGGCAGCCACACAAAACTTAAATTGATTAATAGAAAGGAAAATCAATGACCCCAGAACAAATTAAACTGGTTCAAGGTAGTTTTTCAAAAGTTGAACCCATTGCGGAAACTGCTGCCGATATTTTTTACGACCGCCTGTTTGAAATCGCGCCTTCCGTACGCTCTATGTTTCCGGCGGAAATGAAAGATCAAAAAACAAAATTGATGCAGACTTTGGGTGTTGCCGTGAATAATTTGCACCAGGTGGAAACAATCCTGCCGACCATTCAGGACCTGGCGAAAAAGCATGTCGGATATGGCGTTAAAGACGAGCATTATGACACAGTTGGTGAAGCGCTGATTTACACACTCGACAAGGGTTTGGGCGAGGAATTCACGCCTGACGTTAAAGACGCCTGGCTTGAAACATATGGACTGGTTGCTGGTGCTATGAAAAGCGCAGCCGCGACTGTAGAACCTCCAAAAAAGGGCTTCTTTTCCAAAATTTTTGGGTGATCCCTCTCCTTTCGCCCAAAACTGCTTTTGGAAACGTGAGTACAAACTAACAATCTAAGGATCAAATTCTATGAAACATCAGCATTATTTTGAAAATGCAATTGATCAACTCCGTGATGAAAATCGCTATCGTGTTTTCGCAGATCTGGAGCGGATTGTTGGTTCGTTTCCAAAAGCCATTTATCGCACGCACGATGACACCAAAGACAATGGCAAAGATACAGCAAAAGAAGTCACGATTTGGTGTTCGAACGATTATCTCGGTATGGGGCAGCATGAAAATGTGATAAAGGCAATGTCAAATTCTGCGTCTAGCATCGGCACCGGAGCAGGCGGTACACGGAATATTTCAGGCACATCACATCCAATTGTAGCGCTTGAAAAGGAACTCGCTGATCTTCACAACAAGGAAGCTGCCCTGGTATTCACATCCGGATTTGTTTCTAACCAGGCGACACTTTCCACACTGCCAAAGTTGCTACCCAATTGTTTAATCATCTCCGATGAGTTTAATCATGCTTCCATGATTGAAGGGATACGCCAGTCAGGTTGCGCTAAGAAAATCTTCCGCCACAACGATCTGGAACATCTTGAAAAAATTTTGGCAGCAGAAGACTTAGACAGACCCAAAATCATTGCCTTTGAATCCGTCTATTCCATGGATGGTGATGTAGCCCCGATCAAGGACATTGCCGATCTTGCAGATCAATACAACGCCATTACCTATATTGATGAAGTTCACGCTGTGGGCATGTATGGTGATCATGGTGGAGGCATCACTGAGCGCGAAGGCCTCGCGCATCGCATCGATATTATTGAGGGAACACTTGCAAAAGCCTTTGGAGTGTTAGGTGGGTACATCGCAGGGTCAAAAAATATCATTGACTGTGTACGGTCCTATGCGCCGGGTTTTATTTTCACAAAAGCCTTGCCACCTGCGATCGCCAGTGCAGCAATTGCTTCCATTCAGCATTTAAAATCTTCTTCGTTCGAGCGCGAGCAGCAGCAATTGCGCGTGTTACAAACAAAACAGGCGCTCCACGACGCTGAGCTGCCGCTTATGCCGTCTGACACGCATATTATCCCGCTCTGGGTTGGGGATGCGGATCTATGCAAACAAGCCTCTGACAGGCTGATGCAGGTCCATAATATCTATATCCAACCCATCAATTATCCGACTGTGCCGCGTGGAACCGAGCGCCTGCGCATCACACCATCACCATTGCACACAGAAGACCACATTCAGGCTTTAACATCTGCATTGATCGAAACCTGGACATATCTAGAGCTGCCTTTTGATCTTTATAATGGACCGACGTCACAATCGATCGGAGACCAATTACAGCTTGTGGTGCATAAGTCTGGTGGGTAATTATGCCCAGGGTGCATGAAAGTGCATCTGAGGCAAAAAGACCGTTTGAAAAGACTGGCGCACCCGGCAGAATTCGAATCTGCGACCTCTGCCTTCGGAGTTAATATTATTATTATTAAAACTATTAATATCAATTATTTAAGTTTACTGTGCTATTTTTGTGCTAAAATAAATTCTGCTATTTTTGACTACTTTAGACTCATTTTCGACCATCAAAGGATACTCCGAAATCGGGTGTCGTGTTACACGAATGTCTGCTTTGAACCTATTAACGGATATCAGCGGCTAGTCACCCGAATGCAGAAAGGTGCCAAAAGCTGTTATTGGAGCGGCTTTCTCATTAAGATGAATGGTCCCTCAGGGTGTGATTGCAATTCCACAAATTCATAGCCGAGGGCCGCATAAAACTTTCGCGCTGTTAGCGAGGAATGAACCATAATTTCTGGTATCTCTTTTTTTCGCGCTTCTTCTTCAATTCTTGCAACCAGTACTTTGCCAAACCCTTGCCCCTGATATGCAGGCTCGACGAACATCGAACGCAGATATTCTTCTCTCAGCCCCACCGTTCCAACAAGAGCAGCACCAACGAAACACAAAAGAATAAGCTCATTTTTAATTCTTTTGGCGAGAGGCTCCGGCTCAAATATCGCGCACAGCATATCGATTGACCTTTGGTCGTAGTCTCTGGAGTTTGAAACGCGGATTGTGTGCTTGATCAGCCCACCGAGCAAAACTTTATCGTCAACGGTTGCCTGTCGGATTTTGATCGACTTCATCGCAGAACCCTATCACGAGCATTCGGCATCAACAAGTTGGTAGATATGGCGAAAGTCTGCTTAGGGCCAAAAACAGAGTCAGTCGAAACTCCAATTAATGTCCGCTTAACATTTGGCAGCGGACTAGATTCTAACGATAGCCAGGCTTCTGTGGGCTTCTTAGAAATATTCTCACTGAATTGAAAAATGGAGTTTCGTGTTACACGAATGTTGTTATTCCATGCCGTTTTGGCGGACCTCTTTGAGATAAAGATGTCCACCGAGACTACGCCTGTTTCATTGCATCAAGTTATACACGACCCAAGCTCCGAATCCCAAGAAGAAAACTGCGAGGACCGCATATTGATTTCCATGGAATAGGAAGATTAAAGTTGGTCGTATGAAAGACCCAACGAAGCGGAATGTGAGAAAGAAGAAAATCACACTAACGACGAAGATAATACCTATTAGCATGAGTGTGACCCCATGGTTTCATCCGTAATGTGCCGCCACTTTAATACATTGTTGATCTTTCTCATTTCTCCAGCCCATCTTTTAAGGAAGCTCTTTTCACATTCGCAAAGTAAAGAGTGCCAGGTTTAATCAGATGAATGCCATCGGTGCAGCAGAGATAACTACCGAAGGCAAAGTGTGTCCGTCATCATATGATTTGAGACTAGTTGGCTGATTGGTTAGAGGAGAGTTTGGCTCATCTGTTTGTTTAATTATGCGGCTTGTCTTTTGTTTTGCAAGCGTCGCTGTTCAATAGTCTTTTGTTTGATCCTTTCTCTTTGTTGTAAGATTTGTTTTCCTCGCCCGAAGTAAACATCTGCAGGCGTTAGATTGCTGAAACTTTCATGATACCGATTGTAATTATAATGTTCGATGAAAGCCTCGATTTGTCGTTCTAGATCACCAGGTATGAAGTAATTTTCTAACAGGATGCGGTTCTTCAGCGTTTGGTGCCAACGCTCAATCTTGCCCTGTGTCTGAGGGTGATATGGTGCACCTCTGGTGTGAGCCATGCCATTGGCATCAAGATATTCTGCCAACTCTGTCGAGACATAACTAGGCCCGTTATCTGAGAGAAGTCGTGGCTTGTGAATGACCTTTGTTTGATCGCGGCCAGAAGCCTGCAAAGCTAAATCCAATGTATCTGTCACATCCTTGGTTGCCATGGTCGGTGTGAACTTATGAGCGATGATATATCTGGAATAATCATCCAGCACCGTTGATAGATAGAACCAACCCCAGCCGATGATTTTGAGGTACGTGAAGTCTGTTTGCCAAAGCTGATTGGGTGCTGTTGTCTTATCACGGAACTCGTCAGCAGCCTTCATAACAATATATGCTGGGCTGGTGATCAGGTCATGTGATTTAAGCAGCCTGTAAACGCTGGCTTCTGACACGAAGTATTGCTGTTGATCTGTAAATCTGACCGCCAGCTCACGAGGCGAAAGCTCTGGCTCATTCAGTGCTAAATCAACAATTTGCTCACGGATATCATCAGGGATACGGTTCCATACCCGTGCTGGCATTGGGGCTTTATCTTCCAAAGCATCCACGCCGCCAGTTTGATACAAATCATACCAGCGGTAAAAAGTGGATCGTGGAATACCCAGCTTTTCCAGTGTTTGCTTGGCAGACAGATGTGATTGTTCAACCAACTTAATGATCTCAAGCTTTTCAGATGCGGGGTACCTCATTCGTCGTCTCCCCCATCTTCGTACATGCTTTTTTTGAGTAAGCGCAATTCCAGAGCCTGCTCAACAACCACTTCCTTTAAATCACGAGCCTCTTTGCGAAGGTTCTTTACCTCACCAGTATTTGCCTCTCTGGCGGTGTCACCAGCCAATCGCTTCTTACCAGCTTCCAGAAACCCCTTGGACCATGAATAATATTGGCTCTGGGCTATACCCACTTGTCGACACAATTCCGCAATGCTGTCTTCACCACGAAGGCCAGCTAATACAATCCGTATCTTATCTTCTGAGGAATATTTGCGTCGTGTTTGTCGCCGTATATCCTTAACTACACGATCTGCATCATCAGTACGGCGCTCGTTTATTACCTGACAGGCGGTTTCACCGCCGAGAGGGCTTTCGTCTCATCATTCGCTCCATAAGGGCTATGATGAGCCTAAATCACTCTCTTAAGAAATCAAAACATCTGTCCATTAGGCGTTGATGGCTTACACTCATATTAGTTCTCATATGATTAAGCATTTTAAAGATTTTGATTCGAGCTTAGGTGAAATTATAGCAGACCTTTGTGAGGAATTTGATTTGGCAGATGACGCATTTGGTTATGGCCTAAAACGTATTCACGGCTACCCAAAAGAGCCAAGACAATCCGAATTTCGTATCCAAGCGTTTATGAAACAGATAACGGAACTGAAAGAAGGAACATATATATTCATCGATCATCCCGCGACACCATCATGTGAGCTGGATGCGACTAGTCACAACGGGTATGAAGATGTCACAGCGGACCGTAAAAGCTGTTTAGAGACCCTTTTGAGCGATAGTGTAAAACAGCGAATCCGTGAACTTGAAATTGAGCTAATCAATTATAGCGGTATTTGAGAATATCCGTTTCTGTCACAACTTCGCGACCAAACAAGCGCCTGACCTTTTCTGAAATTGAAAGCTGAACAACCATCAATCTAGTGTCTAAGAATGGGAGGTAGCGGGCCTGAACGGAATAAGTAGTTCCTAAACTATTGACTTCTTAATGAAAATTTTGGCACGACGATGGCAGATAAAGAACGCATTGACAGCTTTATCTTATCCGTAAAATTCTGAGCCCAACAGGATTATATTAGCGGGACAGTTCTCAAACCTGATCAAAAACAGTCTTCAACTGCTGTTGTGGATTGATTGGATATGGCCCGGACCTGTTTTACTACAAAGTAGTTAAAGGAAGCCAATGCAATCTAATGATATCGCAATACATCGGAATTTTGTTCAATTCAAATGCGAGTAGATCTATATCAAGTTCAAATCCAATAGCCGAACTTTGAGCTTAGCAACCGTAATTCCTCCGAAAATTGAGTAGGAATAAATCCATTACCTATGCAAGCTTACCATCTTGAAACACCAACACATCCTTCGCCGCAACTGAAATTGCAAGTTTCCGACCTATATCAATCTTCTGACGTGCACGGGACTTTACTTTAAAGGATTCACCATTGGCCGCCCGAAGGCTCAGAATTTTGTCTATCCCAAGATCTTCACACGCTTCTACGGTTGCAAGAGCGCCGTCATCGGTCGGATCAGAAAAACTGAGGTGTTCGGGGCGGACGCCTATTTGCAACGAACCGGGCTGCAATTGTCCGCGTGGAATATCTGACAGATCAAGTGCCGGGCATACCAAACTATCATTCCGAACATCAACGTTAAACAGATTTATCGGCGGTGATCCGATAAAATAACCAACGAAGGTATTCTCTGGACGTTCGAATAACTGTTCGGGGCGTCCCGATTGTTGCACTCGACCATCCTTCATGACTACAACTTCATCCGCGAAAGACATGGCTTCACTTTGATCATGGGTAACCAAAATCATGGTTATGCCGGTTTGCCGGTTTATTTCACGCAATTTTCGGCGCAAAGAAAATTTCATTTGTGGATCAATCACAGTCAGTGGTTCATCTAGCAGAACTGCACTTACATCATCTCTAACCAAACCTCGCCCTAATGAAATCAATTGTTTCTGGTCAGCAGTTAATCGACGGGCTGGCAAATCTAGAATATCGTCAAGTTCCAACAATTTGGACACTTCAGCAACGCGTTTACCTATATCTTTCGGATCCCAGTTACGGCATTCGAGGGGAAACGACAAATTCCCTCGAACAGTTTTAGTAGTATAAATTACCGGAAACTGAAACACCTGAGCAATGTTTCGTTCTGCTGTACTTGTTTGGGTTACGTCCCGACCATCAAACAAAAGCTGCCCATGCGATGGATGCAACAAGCCGGAAATGGTATTTAACATAGTGGTCTTTCCACAACCTGAAGGGCCCAACAAGGCATAGGTCTTTCCATCCTCCCAAACTAAGTCCACCGGTTTTAGCGCATAGTATTCTTCCGATTTTGGATTGGCAAAGTAACTATGACCCAAATTTTTTAGAGCTATTTCTGCCATGACATCATCTTTCTGTAATATTTTTGCCGTCTGCTGTGAACAGCAACAGACGGGATGTATCGAGCGATACAGATATGGACTGATCTGGTTTGAATTCGTGAATACCCTCTACAAGCATTACCGCCGGACCAAATTCCAGGGACAGATGCACAATTGTGTCGGAACCAGAAAATTCGGATAATATTACTTCCGCTACCGTGTCTCCTCCGACTGATAGAGCGTCTGGTCGGATGCCAACTTGGATGGTGCCATTCAGGGTTATTTCTGGTTCCCCACTAAATTGTATGGTCTTTTTTCCAAGAACAAGCTGCCCGTCCACAAACTCGCCCTTCACAATGGATACAGGCGGATCGCTAATAAGCTTTGCAACTTCAACGGATGCAGGTACTTCAAAGATCTCTTCTGGAGCGCCTTTGGTTAGGATTTGCCCTTCATGCATAACGATCATCTCATCACCGAGCTGCATGGCTTCCGCAGGTTCAGTTGTCGTATAAATGATAATCCCGTCAGTATTCTCTGCCAAAAGTCGTGGAAATTCTTCGCGTAATTTTTCGCGAAGTTTGTAATCCAAATTGGCCAGTGGTTCGTCCATCAATAGAATACGAGCTTTTTTTACAATGGCACGGGCGATTGCAACACGTTGCTGCTGACCGCCAGAAAGTTCGCGTGGCATACGATCTTCAAATCCAGAAAGCCCAACAAGAGTTAATGCAGATATCGCGCGTTCATTAGCCCCTTCAACCGAATGTCCTTGACGTCGCAACGGAAACGCCACATTTTGTAACACGCTGAGGTGCGGGTAGTTAATGAATTGCTGGTAAACCATACTCATTTCCCGCTTGCGAACAGGCAATTTTGCAAGATCCTGACCGTCCAGTTCCAGACTGCCATTTGCAATCATATCCAGACCCATTAAAGTCCGTAGAAGTTCGGTTTTCCCCGCGCCAGTGCGACCAAGAATAGTGTAAATCTTGCCGCTCTCTAGTTCGACATTCAAATTAGATAATGAACGCTTGCGGTCCACTGTTGATAGATTTTTTAAGACAAGCATGACGTTAACTGAATCCTCTTGCAAGAGAGCCTCGTGACATGAAACGTTCAACTACAATTGCGATTAATGCGAGCGGAGTAACGGAGATCAATGCGAATGCTGACAAAGACCACCACGGCGTCACAGATGAATTGAGGGAAACAATTGCAACCGGCAAAAGCTGCGTTTCGGTGAAAGTAAGAATGAAAGCAAAAAAGAAGTCATTCCACCCAAAGATCAGACAAAACATCCCCGCGACGATAAGGCCAGCTGTTGAATTTGGTAGGACAACTCTGAAAAAGGCTCCAATCGGTGTGCACCCGTCTATCATCGCCATTTCGTCTAGTTCTTTTGGGATCGATGCAAAAAAATCGGTCATCACCCACACCGCAATCGGGAGAAGAAGAGCGACATAGACGATGACCAGGCCCAAAATTGTATCCAGGGAATGAATCTCTTTGAGCATAAGAAAGAATGGAATAGCCAAAACAATTGGAGGCATAATGCGCTGTGAAATAAAGAAAAAAGTAATATCGGAATTCTTAACAAAGCCCACTTTGTACGAAAAACGGCTTAGGCCATATGCTGCTAGGGTTCCAAGCCCAAGACTTATAATGCTTGCTAGCAAGGTTACGGATGCCGAATTTAGGAACGGCGTTACGATATTTATCCCTTGACTCCCTGAAGCGAACAGTGATGTCCATCCTTGGACCGATGGTTCAAATTCAATCCATGGAATGTAGCGCGCGCCACTGGTGACCGCATTTGCATCTTTGAATGAAGTACTCAGCGCCCATAGGAAGGGGAAAACCACAAATATGGTCCAAACCATTAGGCAACAGTATTTGATGATGTTGTACGAGCGTCCCATATTAGTCGTCCTTTCCGACAAGAAAGCGCATTAGTAACTTTGCGATAATTGTTAGCGTGATTATCATCAGAACAAGGTAAGCGAGCGATAACGCAGCGGAATACCCTACTTGGAAATCTCTTAACCCTCGGATGTAGATGTAATAAGAAGGGGTTTCGGTGGCTGTTCCGGGTCCACCAGAAGTCATCACATAAACAGTATCCATAATCTTCGAGGCTTCTATCAATCGAATTATAATCGCGCCGATAGAAATAGGGGCCATCAATGGGAACGTAACTTGCCAGAAGGTACGCGTCGGCGAAGCTCCGTCAATGGCGGCGGCCAAGTACGGCTCTTTTGGTAACGAAACAAGACCGGCTAACAGTAACAAGAACATGAATGGTGTCCACTGCCAAACTTCGACGATTACCACGCTTATGAATGCTCCAGTCGCGGAAGAAAGCCAGGGCACAGGTCCAATACCAATCATTGAGAGTAGGTCATTTGCTGGGCCCAAACTCTCGTGAAACACAGTACGCCAGATGACAGACATGACAACCGGCGTAGTCATCATTGGAACCAAAAATAATATGCGAAAAACTCGACCACCGGGTAAATTCTTCCAAACCGCCAAAGCTAGTGCAAACCCAAGAACGTATTGGAGTGTGACAGTAATGAAGCTCATACCGGAAAGGCGTATTAGGCTTTCCCAAAAACGAGTATCCTCAAAAAGACGCGTGTAGTTGCGCCCACCGATAAAATCCAACCCTGCTTGATAAACATCCCAGCTTGAAAAGCTCACACGAACGGTAAAAATAAGCGGGAAAAGGATGATTGCTGCGAGCGTAATTAAAGCAGGTAGCAAAAAGAAGTGCTTTGGCTTAAGCATATCAAATTCCAGTTCTTTGAAATGGGTTTTAGTTGGGGATGACGAAGCACCCCCAAAACAGTAAGAAAAGGTGGTTAGTCCTCATTGTCCTCAAGTCTAACCACGTTGGCATACGCATCACGAAGTCTATCTGCACCTATGCGATCAACTATGTCAGACCATTCTTTGGCTACACCATCCAATGCTTCCTGGGCAGATTTCTGACCGGCCAGAGCCTCTGCGACCCCATTCGCCATTGAAGACATAAACTGTCCAACACCTGGAACACGAAGATCGTAAACACGGTTCGCACTAAGCTCCATTTCTGACAGGGTGGTGACATAACTATCAGCCACATCAGCATCCCAGCCTAACCCCTGCCAGAATGCGCTTTCAAAATGGCTATCGCGATAAGGGTTCACACCGAAACGGCCGATTTGTAGATCGTGGAACGTATTAGCTTCATTCGAAAAGAAACAAAGAAAATCAAATGCCATTTCTTGGTTCTTGGATTCTTTAGACACTGCCGAGGACCAACCCCACGTCATGTAAGGTGCTCGGTTTGGCTCTTCAAAACTATCCCATTGACCGGTTTCCCGGTTCCAGACCTCTTTTGCACCAGGCAACGGGGCCGCGCCTACGGCGTTGCGAATTCGACTATCTTCCTGTTGTGCTTGAATAAATGCATCGTCCCAAGAGTAGCTCATGAGCGTCTGCCCACCACCAAAGGAGAAGATTTCATCACCCAAACCAAAGCTGGTACCACCTGGGGGGAAAGACTGTTGCGCTTCGACGAACAATTCCAAACCCTTCACAAATCCAGGTGTGTTAATTAGTGGCTCCATCGTTTCAATATCAAAGAAAAATCCACCTCCAACGTCTGGATGTTTGGCATAAGGTGCTGCTCGACTAATGAAAGCTGAGAACATCAGATCATCGCGTTTAGCGACTTCAGCTGAGCCAAAGTTATCTTCACCATCACCATCCCAGTCAAAACCAGAAAAGACTTTCGCAACTTCGTTATATTCTTCCCAGGTCGCAGGAACTGATAAATCACGTCCTGTTGCCTCCTTGAACATGGCCTGCATCTCAGGATTTTCAAATACATCCGTACGATATTTCAAATAATGGCGGTCGCCATCCATGGGATATTGTATCATCTGACCGTTCCAGGTCGCCACACCTTTGAAACTATCAGTCACATCTGACATTCCTGAAGAGCTAGTATAAGCCTCTGGCACAGGAGCTAAGAACCGATTGAAGTCACCAATCCAAAGTGACGCATAAAATAGGACGTCATAGGCGTTTTCCCCGGATTGGAAAGGAATCATGATCCGCTGAAATAAATCTCCAAATGGTACATGCACAATATTCACTTCTGCGCCTGTGAGTTCAGCAAACTGCTCTGCATGAAGGGCGGTTGGTTCTCCAATTACAGGGATAGCATGTGTAATAACGTCAAGCGTTTTTCCTGAATAGTCTTTAGCATCAATCGCCGCATAGTTACATGTACCTGGCAAGTCAGCGTCGATACCATATTTGGTATAGTCATTCGCTGAGGCAAGCGTTGGCGATAATATACCAGTAGCAAGAATTGTAATGGCCGAAATCGACCCGATAAGTTTGTTTTTCATATTTTTCTCCCTAGTTTAATTGGAATGTTCTATGGAACGAGCACAGCCCGTCCTTTAATTTTGCCTTCGTGCAATTCACGAAGTGCAAGATTTGCGTCTTTCAAACTGAATTCTTTAGTCTCAAGCTGAACCAATCCCCGATGAACAAGCTCCATCAGCTCTGATAGCTCCGCCCAAGTTCCACCGAGATTCCCAACGATGTTCTTCTCAGTCATGACGAGATCAACAGTCGGTATTCTTAATTCTTCGCCATAGCCGATCACGTAGTAGCTGCCCGCGCTTCGGGTCATTGCAAGTCCCTTATGCGTAGCACCCCGTTCGCCAACAAAATTAAGAACAGCTTCTGCACCTTTTCCATCGGTTAGCGACAAAACTGCATCGACTTCACCCCCGTCTGCTTTGATGAGGTGATCCGCGCCGCATTCTTCCGCCAGCTGCAAAGACGAATTATTTACATCAACAACAATAATCTCAGCCGCGCACATGGCACGTAGCACTTGGATTGCTACATGACCTAATCCACCGGCTCCAATGACCAGAGCATACTGACCAGGCAAGAGATCATGTGTAGCTTTTTTGGCTGCTCGATAAGCCGTTAGACCTGCGTTAGCATAAGGAGCAACATCCTTGGGTTCCAGCAGCCTGGGCAAGGAAATGATGTTTCGTGCAGAAGTGACAAGAGCCTCTGCATAACCTCCGTTACAATCAAGTCCGGGAAAACTCCCGGCGCCATGCATGTCTTGGCCTTTTCGAGTGGCTGTGCAAATCCCATTTGAAATTTTGGGGTAAACGATAACAGGGTCGCCCTTTTTACAGCCCTCAACCTCCGGTCCAATTTCTTCAATCCAACCGGCATTCTCGTGCCCGAGAATCAAAGGTAAGAGTGAATTTCCTTGCGGGTCCATGTGAGGTCGTAAAACGCCTTCGATTACATGAATATCTGTGCGGCAGACACCGGCCCCACCAATTCGAACAATTACATCGGTCCCTTTGGAAATCTTTGGATCAGGTACATCCTGATAAGTTAGCCAGTTATTTGCTGTTAACTCATCGTCATACGCATGAAGTACTTGAGCTTTCATGGAAATCTCCTAACCAACGAACAATGGCTTAAAACATTACTTCTCCACCATTTGGTGAGATACAACTTCCATGGAAAAAACTTCCTTCTGCTGAAGCCAAGAATACGACGGATGGAGCAATCTCCGAGACCTCCGCAAACCGGCCAAGGGGAATAGCGTCCTTTAAAGTATTGAGAAGTTCGTCTGATAGCGGGGTCAAGAGGTCTGTGTTGGTCACACCCGGAGCAACAGCGTTGACAAGAACACCCGTTCCCGCGGATTCAAGAGCCAAAGCACGCGTCAAAGTTGCGTTAGCACCCTTTGCTGCACAGTAATGCGTCAATGTTGGTGCACCCTTATAGGCCAATTGCGACGTGATATTGATTATACGCCCCTCGCCCCGCTCTTTCATGTCACGGTAAGCGGTCTGCGCCATGAAGAAAGTGCCCTTTACGTGCACGTTCAACATGCGGTCGAAACTATCTTCGCTGATGTCTTCAAACTTTTCTGTAATATTGTGCCCTGCATTGTTCACTAAGATATCAACAGCTCCGAATACATCTTTTGCGGATTGGTAAAAATCCTGAACCTCAGCCACACTTGAGACATCGCATTCCGCCTCAATACATTGCTGACCCAATGCTTCAATTTCTGATTTTGTATTAGCTGCATTCTCGCTGTCACGAAAATGACAAAACGCGATGTCTGCACCTTCGCTTGCTAGCGCCAACGCAATTCCCCGACCAATGCCGCGAGAGCCACCAGACACAATTGCAGTTTTTCCGATCAATTTCCCTTGAGACATAAATTTCCTCCTATTTTCGCCCTCAGACGGCCGCACGCCGTTTCCCTTTGCTCGAAATGAGCGATCGGCGTTTCATGCTGTTAGGAAAACATTTTTGATGATTGCAGTGCATCGCAACGGTGTTCAAAAACTGAAACAGGCTCTAGAAATGGTGTTCAATTTATGAACACCTGACTTGTAAACCTACCTTTTCTCGAGTTTAATATGAGAAATTCGCACTAATGTTGGGAGGACATCGTGCAATCAATGTTCATGAAAGCGCGCTCTGCGCTCGAAACAAAAGGCCGTTTTGCTCCAGGAGCTGTTCCAGAGCATATTGCAGATAGTTGGCACAGATGTTTACGGCACGGATTGGATCCAGTCGGGAAACCGCTGGATGCAGATATTGGATTGGCCGCCCTTCGCGAAACTCGTCAGAAACATGAGGCTTTGCTACGTGTGGTACGCCCAGAACTCGAACTATTGAGCACCCAGATAGCCGGTACAAACTATATGACGGCATTTGCAGACAACCGCGGTGTTGTGCTCGATGCAATTATGGATACAGAATTTAGCTTGTCTAAATGTGCTCGTGCGGTTCGCTGCGGGACCATCTGGGATGAAGAGCATCGTGGTACTAATGCGCTTGGTCTTGCGCTTTACACCGGCCGCACCAGTATGGTTACGGGGCCTGAACACTATTTTTCTTCCCACGGTAAAGTTTCTTGCGTGTCCTCACCAATCTTTAACAGTCAAGGCGAGATTGTGGGCCTACTTGACGCTTCATCAGAGGTCGCAGCGCGTCAATTTCATACCCAAGCATTGGTTGAACTGGCAGCTTCCAACATAGAAAACCGTCTATTTGTAGAGGATCATAGGTCAAATATAATCATTCAATTTCATCCCCGACAGGAGTATTTGAAAACACAGAGCGTTGGTATGATTAGCTTCAATGAACAAGGCTTGATCCTTGGCGCTAACCGTCGAGCCGCTCAACTTTTGAACGGATTGGACTTTTCGAACCTAACCAAGTTCAGTGATCTCTTCAGGACCGATTTCAACTCGAATTTGTCTGCTATGCGTGGAGGAGAGAGTGTCCGACTTGTTGACTGGTTAAATTCTGCATTTTTTGCTCGGCTCCGCATTTCAAGGATTTCGTCAAATCGAAACTCACAAAATTTGACATTGAACCTTCCGCCAACTTACGAAGTTCCAAATCTTCCGAGCTCACCAGTGTTCCGAGACGAACAAGTTCGAAACAGTTTAAAGCTGGCAATTCGATCCGCTAAGATGATGACGCCGCAATATGTTATAGGCCCATCCGGAACTGGACGTACGACATTTGTACAAGCTGTGCACCAGGCAACTTGTCCCGAAAAACCTTTGATCGCTGTGGATTGCAGGGTTGCGAACTTAAACTCCGACAGTCAGGAATTGACGGGCGAATTTTTCAGTGACACCGTAAGCGATAAATTTACAATCGAATCGGGTGGTGTTCTGGTATTGGAAGACCTGTCAGAAGCGACCGGATATGCTTCGGAGCAATTAGCTCAGCTAGTAAATCGAATGTTGCAGCACAAGTCTTCGGCAAAATGGTCGATCATCGTCACAGAAAATGAGCCGCCCAAAGAACAAGAACATTGGTCTAAATTTGTCTCCATGACCTTCACCAAGTTACGCCAGCAAGAGTTTCAACTCCCTGCACTGAGTGAGCGCACGGATGCCGCATTAATAGCAGTTTCAATAATGTCTCGCCTTTCGGCAAATCACCAATTATCCCGTTCTGCAATAGATGTCATCTTCGATAATCATAAGCTGAGCAACTTCTACGATTTGGAAAAGTTACTTACTACTTTAATCATACACTGCCCGGCTACAATTTTACGGGCTGAACATGTCCATCGCTATATTCCTGGTCAGGAATTGCGTACTGTAGTTTGTCCACGTTGCAAAGGGAATAGCGCGAAAGAAGCTAAGTGTCGTGAAATCAATCGAGTTTTTGCTGAATGCAAATCCAATATTGCGTTAACGGCAAGAAAATTGGGAGTATCAAGGAACACTGTCTACTCACATACGCAAATCGAACCGAACGATATTTCATAAGTCTAAGCATGATAAACTGCCTGCTTATCGCCTCTGCATCAAAGTTGTATTATTCTTTTTCAGATATTGGTACCTATTTCACAAGCTCAGTGTAGCTAAAACTACCATAAACATTACAACTAAAAATAATTGGCGTTTCTACACAAAAAAGCTTCTACAAAGTTTGTATGTTTAAGAATCAAAGGCGTCTCAAGCATAATTTTGAATGGCCATTAATTCCGTCAAATCCATTTATACCGACACAAGACCTAACAATACGCTTGTGCCAGACGGAAATATATTAAGCGGTATGTCTATACTACCTGTTTGCATAGATTTTGATGTAGACTGGCAATGAGCTTTGAATAGTAGTTTTCAATCATCTCAACAGATGTGCGCATGTTGATGGCGAGGGTGTAGATATCAACTGCATCTGACTTTTGAAGCTGCCAAGTGGCATAGGTGTGTCGGAAGCAATAGGTGGAGATTTTCTCACCTGCTGAATTATGAAGAAGTCCTGCTGCTTTGAGCAGCTGATTAAGTGGTTTGTTGAGTGAGACTAGCCTGTTGCCTACTGCGTCGCAAAAGACGGGGTCTTCATCTTTGGGATAGGTGCCAAAGCGGGTTTTGTAAGCTTCTTTCAGTTGGAGGAACGCGTTGGATGTATGGGCTGCTGGAATGAGGTTGCCCTTCTTGTTTTTACCATGGGCAAAGATGCGAATGTTTCTGTCACCAAACTCATCAAGGGGTGCGGTATCTAATCCGTCAATATGGCCCCAATTGAGATTGAAGAGTTCTCCGGGTCTCATTCCTGTTTGGACAGCAATATAGATGAACTCAACCATCTGCTTGCGTTCGAAGATGAGCTTGTCTTTCGTGGCGAGCTGCTGCTGGCGTTCTTTCTTGTTGATGGCTGTTATCTCTGAGTTACAGGCATCCATATATCGTTGAATGGCAACTTGCTCCAAGCTTTTGTATTCTTCTTTCGTCAAAGCTGGGCGTCTGTTGGTTTGGACATTGCCAAAGCTGATCTTTGGAACATCGCTTTCTTTAATATAGTTTTTATCAACGGCATGATTAAACACACCTCTGAGAAAGTTTGCTTCTCGTTTCAATGTGGCATCAGATGGAACAATCTTTTGAAAGCGCATTCTAACCTTGCTTTCGCCTCGGACATGTTCTTCTTCATCAATGTCTTTACCTGGCCCTGTAATCCAATAGGACTTTCGCCATTCCATATATTCTTTGATCTTGGCAGGACCGATTGCACCGATAGATGATTGTTTGAAAAAGGGAATGAAATATCTTTCGACACAACCTTGTGCATGACGAGCATGACCATATTTACGTTTGCTGCTCTTACCTTCAGATAAAAGCTGCCTCACATAGCTCTGCGCGACTTTATGGAACCGAGCAGGACCAACAGATAGTCCTTCTTCATTGCGTATAGCAGCACGTTCATATTCCTTTGCCGCTTTGGCATAGGCTTCTTCTTCACTGCATTTTCCTAGGCCAATTCGAAACTGAGGTGTTGTCTTTCCATCCTTATCAACAAGCGTAAACCGCAAGCCATATGATCCACTGTCTCCACGACGAAACACCGTGTAGGGAAGTTCTTTCTTCTCTTCCTCAGACAGAATCATCTCACCCCCACATGATAAGCAGAGCTGAACGCCTGCGCTAAATCTGTGCTAAACGCCAATTCCCAAGGTCCATAAGTTATTGAAAACATTGATCCCAATATCGTCCTAAAACACCTGTGCTATTTCTGTGCTAGCATATTTAGGATCTATGGGAAGTAAATATCAGATATATTATTCAATAATATCAGTATGTTAATGGCGCACCCGAGAGGATTCGAACCTCTGGCCTCTGCCTTCGGAGGGCAGCGCTCTATCCAGCTGAGCTACGGGTGCATTGATGCGCGTGTAATCGGCATTTAACGAATATCTTCATAGCCGATGATCTTGAACGCGGCAAACACAAAATCGAAGCTATCTTCGCTTTTGTTGCTCCAATGCGGTGGGCGCGCAATTCCCGCCGCTATAACTGCTTATTTCCCAAAATGGATTGCGCAGTATCACACAACGCGATAAACGAAATAGGTATTGTGAAAGGTTTAAGATGTCGATGAGTGCCAATTTACTTGCCACCAATGAAAATGTGAAAAACATGCAGCGCGCACGCGGGCATGGAGAAATTTTCGTCAAACGCAGCGGTGCACAAAACCGGCTTGAACGTCTTTACCAGGAAGGATGCGCGCGTTTGCGCATGCCTAATCACAACAAACAAGATCCAATTGAAGCGGTAATGATCAACACGTCGGGTGGCCTCACCGATGATGATCACCTAAGCTGGAAGTTTGGTGTGGAAGATGGCGCCGAACTGACCATTACCAGTCAGGCCTGTGAGCGGATTTATAAAGCTTCGCGTCCAATGCCTGCCAAAATTGATGTTGATATTTCAGTCGGCAAAGGCGGCTCCTTTGCGTGGTTGCCACAGGAAACCATATTGTTTGATCAAGCACGTTTGAAGCGCTCGATCCATGTGGAGCTGGCGCAAGGCAGTGAATTCTTAATGGTGGAGCCCCTAATGTTTGGCCGCCCCGCTATGGATGAAATTGTCACCTCAGCGTCTCTTAGAGACACCTGGCGCATTTATCATGATGAGCAGCTCATTCATGCTGAAAACCAAAAGATCGATGGTCATATTGACCAGATTTTAAAGCGCAGCACCGTGACATCGGGTGATCTTGCCACTGCCTTTATCTTATATATTGGCCCGAAAGCAGAAGCGAAATTTGAGCAGATTAATCACTCATCCAATGCCAATATCGGGACAAGCATCTGGCAATTGCATGGCGGGACAACACATAAGCTTGTCGTGCGTATGAGCGCAGCAACAAGTTATGAGCTGCGCAAATCTCTCATTCCAATTATCAATGTCTTAAATGACAAAAACACGCTGCCAAAGGTTTGGCATAGCTAGATTTTAGGTTCTTAATTTTCCTGCATCCAGCCGCCAAACAAACCCAGATGTGCCATGGGTTGGATAAAGCTGTGTCACAAGTGGATCATGGCCTGGGATCACGCGGTCGTTGGAACCGCCAATTTCGACGATACGATCAAATCCCGCAAACATCGCATCCATATTATAGACAATTGGAAATGGTTTTTTGTCGATGAAATTCTCATAATAGTGAGATGCATCGGATGCCAAACATAAAGGCCCGGTTTTGGTCATCACCTCGACCACCTGCAATCCATTGGAATGTCCGCCAACATTATGAACGCGTACGCCGGGGGCAATTTCTGCCGATCCATCATGAAAGACAACACGTCCAGAATAGACATGGCGTACCATTTCGCAGACGTGATTGACTGTAAATGGTGCTTTAAGAGTGTGATCACACATGCAGGGGCCGGTGGCAAAGGCCATTTCATCTGCCTGCAAATGAAAAATCGCATTGGGATAACGATCAAGCCCACCTGCATGATCATAATGAAGGTGGGTAATGATGACCGTATCGACGGTTTCAGCGTTCAAATTGAGGGCCTCAATTGATTTCGCCGGATCTCGAATAATTGGTCGCGAACGGCGGTCTGCCTCTGCGCTGTCATAACCTGTATCAACGACAATATTTCGGCCATTATTGGATAAAACCCAAACGAAATAATCCATTCCGTGGGGTTCGCCAGCATGATCATCATCGATGAAACTATCCGCTCGCGTTCTTGAATTACGGTCCGCATATTTTAGCGCATAGACTTCCCAAATATCCGACATTTAACTTCCAACCTCCGGCTCAACGCCATATTTTTCGCATTTAAATGTATAAAATCAAAGTTTTATATTAATGTATACATTAAAGTATTTGACGTAAAGGAAAAATCATGCGAATTCTGTTGCCAGGAGCACAACCCATGATGCAGAAATCGAGATCCAGTCTTGTGAATGACGCCTATCGGCGCCTAAAGCAGGAAATCCGTTCAAATCGGCTGCCACCTGGTTTCCACGGCACGGAACCAGAAATGGCGGAGCGATTGGGTATGAGCCGCACGCCTTTGCGCGAGGCACTTGTGCTTTTAGAAGCCGATGGCTTGGTTGAAATGAAGCCGCGACGCGGGATTTATATTCTGCCCATCCTACCACAGGATATGAAAGAGATTTATGAGGTTCTCACAGCGATTGAACCTGAAGCCGTTGCAGTTTTGGCTGCACGGAAATTATCTGAAACCGAGCTTAAACCGCTTATCGATGCGACTGCCCGCATGGAACAGGCGCTTGACGACGATGATTTGGAAGCGTGGGCAAATGCTGATGATGAATTTCACAAAGAATTACTCATACTTCATGGCAATAAGCGGTTTTTATCCATTGCCAGCTTGATGTTTGACCAAGCACATCGTGCACGCGTGATCACCTTGCGCATGCGCGAAAAACCCTATCGTTCAACAGCGGAACACAAAACCGTGGTTGAACACATTATCAAAGGTGAAATCGAGGAGGCCAGGAATGTCTACCGCGAGCATCGCGAACGCGCCGGTGCAGAGCTGTTAGCCATTTTGGCAAAATATAAGCTTCAACAGCTATAGAAAGTAAAAGTATGTCGTTAAAACAGAGCGTTGCAGTCATTCGCGGCGATGGAATTGGAATTGATGTCACCGAGGCAACGCTGCAAGTTGTTGAACAAGCCATGGCGCAAGTGGGCGATTGTGCGCTGGACTATAATGATATTGCAGCTGGTGCGGGCTATTATAAAGACCATGGCGTTGATATCGAACCAGGCGGCGAAGAAAAGGCAGGGGAATCTGACGCGATTTTTTTGGGTGCAATCGGGCTGCCCTCCATTCGACATCCTGATGGTACGGAAATCTCCCCTCACCTGAGATTGCGTGATCGATATGGACTATATGCTGGTGTTCGGCCAATTAAGGCCTATCCAAACGCGCCGCAGCGTCTTGCAGATCCAAGAGCTGCGGGTGTCGACATGATCATCTTGCGCGAGAGCACGGAAGGATTGTTTTATTCAGCTGCCGTGCATAATCGCAGCAAAATAGTCGAAAACGAAGAGGTTTATGACAGCCTGCTCGTATCGCGAAATACCACAGAACGTTTGCACAAATTTGCCTTTAATCTTGCTCGACGTCGTAAAGCGCGCGGGAAATTAGGGCGACTTACATGTGTAGATAAAGCCAATGTATTCAAATCCATGGCCTTTTTCCGCCAGATTTTTGATGAGATCAAAGGTGATAATCCGGACGTTGAAACATCTTATAATTATGTCGATGCCCAAGCATTGGACCTTGTTCGCAAGCCGTGGGAATTTGATGTCATGGTGATGGAAAACATCTTTGGCGATATTCTATCCGACCTTGCCGGCGGTTTGGTTGGCGGCATGGGCATGGCATCTTGTGCAGAAATTGGCGATGAGATTGGCCTTTTCCAACCAGCGCATGGCAGTGCGCCAGATATTATGGGTCAAGATAAAGCCAATCCACTTGCAGCCATTTTAAGTGGCGCGTTGATGCTTGATTATCTAGCGGACAAATCCGGCAACGAAGCATTTGCAAAAGCGGGAGAACTCATCGATCAAGCCGTCGATAATGGTTTCGCACAAAATCGCCTGCGCCCATTTGAATTTGGTGGTGATATGGGCACAAAGGCGATGACGAACGAAGTGCTTGCACAAATTGGTGCGCTAAAATGAGTGGTGAATTGAAAGTCGCTGTCGTTGGCCTCGGTTATTTCGCCGAGTTTCATTTAGATGCCTGGACAGAACTTAAAGGTTCGCGTCTTGTCGCGCTTTCAGATTTTTCCGCAGAACGTCGCGCCTGGGCGAACGAAAAATACGGTCTTATTGCAACAGATGATGCGGCAGATGTGGTGGCATCCGACCCAGACATAATAGATATCGTCACACCGCCTCCGTCGCATTTTGATCTTATTAAAAAGCTTGCAGCAAAAGATAAAATCATCATTTGTCAAAAACCGTTTTGTCTAAGCGTTGAACAAGCCGAAGAGGCGATTGCGCTTGCCAATGAACGTGGATGTCGAATTTTCATTCACGAAAACTTTCGTTTCCAACCATGGTATCGCACGATCAAAACTTTCATTGATGATGGTGGCTTGGGTGAGATTTATCAGGCCAGATATTATTTACGGCCAGGCGATGGCCGCGGACCAGATGCTTATCTTTCAAGGCAACCTGCTTTTCAAAAAATGCCGAGACTGCTCATCCATGAGACGGGTGTACATTTCATTGATCTCTTTCGCTGGATGTCTGGGGAGATTAAAAACGTCTATGCAGATATTCGAAAGCTAAACCCGGTGATCGCTGGAGAAGATTGTGGCATCGTGATCATGAACCATGAGAATGGCAGCCAGTCCATTATTGATGGCAATCGCTTGTCTGATCACCCAACAGATAATTTGCGCCGGACCATGGGTGTGATGCAGATCGAAGGCGAAAAAGGCACGATAGACCTAAACGGATTGGGTGAAATTACCTTTCGACCATTTGGTTCTTTGGTTTCAAAAACTATTCCGATTTCGCTGGAAATGGATCGAAACGCTTTTGGTGGTGGCTGCGTGAAAGCGCTTTGCAAGCATATTTTATTGGCGGCTAATGGTCAGGGTGAGTTTGAAAACGAAGCCCATGACTATCTAGCCGTTATCAAAGCAAGCGAAGCCACCTATCAATCGGCTGAACAAGCCAGACGCGTTGATCTTTAGATCGATTACAAGGACAGATAATATGTATGTGGTTTGTGTCACGTTTCTGATAAAAGATGAATGCATTGATCAGTTCATGCCCTTAATGACCAGAAATGCAAAAGCATCATTGGCCGAGGAAGAACAGTGTCGGCAATTTGATGTGTGTATCGACGAGAGCGATCCTAGATGCGTTTTCCTCTATGAGCTTTATGACGATGAAGCTGCGTTTAAGGCTCATTTAGCTGCAACACATTTCAAAGAGTTTGATGCTGCAGTCGCAGACATGATTGCTGATAAAAAAGTGCAAATTTTCACGCGCATATAAAAAGGCGGATCGTGCGACCCGCCTTCTCATTTAGTTTTTAGATATTCTTAGTAGCTATAGCCTTTGCCACTCTTGATCGCATTGGCAAGAGCAACTTCCGGCCATGTGCCTTTGCCGCCACGTGCATTGATTTCAACCAATTGCAAACGCGCGGCTGCTTTATCGCCCTGCGCAACAAGACCTTGGCCCATATATGAGCGTGCAAGCAGATTGTTTGGATCAGCTGCAAGTGCTTTTTGGTAGTATGCCATGCCAAGATCTACATTGCCTGCTTTACGGTGAGTGAAGCCGTAATATGTGAGAACACGTGTGTCTGATTGGTCAGACATAGAAGCAAGGATAGTTTGTGCATTTTGATATTGACCAGCATAAGCCAGCTCGCGAACGGCTTCATAGCGGGCATCGTCTGTGAGCAAAGAACTTTTTGCATCAAGACATTTTTTCATTTTCTTATCCCAAACCTTACCGTCTTTGCATTCCATAGAGGTCTTCGTTTTTTTCGGTGGCTCGTCGCTGCTTGATCCTGCTGCCAACGCAAAAGAAGCTGGAATTGTAAGGGCTAGGGCGATTGTAACTGCTTTCATCATGATATGTTCCTTTGTGGTTTTGTAACGTGAAAAAAATGTGTTCTTATTCGTGGTACGAAAGGATTACGCCTTGGGTTTGGTTTTTATTCACAAAAACAAATTTTTTTTATTTCACCTTTCTGTGAATATATCTCAAACTTGGTGCGTAATAGGAATGAACGCCAAGTTTTGAAGCGAAAAAATCAAAGTTTGGCAAAAGAAATTAAGTTGGGAAACAAAGTTGGTAGTGAGTTGATTTGGTAACACCACACGAATTTAAGGCCAGGATGGTTGCGCTTTTGCCGAGGCTGCGAAGATATGCCTTAACGCTCACGCGATCATCATCTGATGCTGACGATCTTTTGCAAGAAACCTGCACGCAGGCGCTTGCGAAATGGGACAAATACGATTCCAGCCAACCGCTGGATCGCTGGGCTTTCACGGTTATGAGAAATACCTGGATCAGTGAACAGCGTAAACGAAAGGTAAGACAAGGAGCCGGGCAGATGCAAATCGAGGATGCACATGATCTGAGTGATAATAAAGATGTGGATGAGACTCTATTTGCGCACCAGATCAGCGGCCTTGTTATGAGCTTGCCAAGTGAATTATCGCAAACCTTACTTTTGGTTGCCAAGGAAGGCTTTACCTATAAAGAAGCAGCTCAAGCCATGGATATCCCCGTCGGCACGGTTATGAGCCGCATCCACAGGGCGCGAAAAAATATCAGCGAAACCCTTACACCAAGGGAAGAAGTGACATGAGAGATATATCTTTAAAATTAAGTGCATATCTTGATCAAGAATTGCCTGAAAATGAGCTTGAAGAAATTCGTTATCTCATCGAAACCGACCCATCGGTTTCGGAAGAATTTGAAAGACTTGCTCTAGCAAATGACCATGCGCTGACCGAATTTGATAATTTTTTAGACAACAAAACACCTGTGCATCTGGTTCAAATGATCGAAAATGCGCAATTAAAACCAAGTTTGAAGCATTTACCGGCAGCGGCGAACAATAATTTCAGTTTCCGTTCGATGGCGGCTGGTCTCTTGTTGTTGATTGCAGGTGGCATTGGCGGTTTTGTCTATAATGAAACCAATCAACCAGAAATTACCGTCGCGCAAACGACCGGTTGGCTGCATCATGTCGCCGATTACCATGGTATTTATGCGCAACAAAAACGCCATTTGGTGGAAGTTGGTGCGGATGAATCCGATCATATTGTCGGCTGGTTGAGCAAGACAACCGGTTTGCCATTCTCAATTCCGGATATTACCAATTCCGGATTTGAATTTCAGGGTGCAAGATTGCTCGTGGTCAAAGGCAAACCGGTTGCTCAGCTTATGTATAAGGATCAAGAAGGTTCGGTGATTGCAATCTGTTTCCAAAGCAATTCAGGCTCAATGATGGGATCTGATGAAACTAAATCAAATACAATCAACGGATTTGATATCTTGTCTTGGTCCAAAGGTGATGGACAATATTTGGTGATCGGCGAAGAAACAGAAAGTCGTTTGAAAGAAGTGGCAGATCAAGTTAAGCTGGACATCTAAGTTCCACGCTCAAAGATTGAGGTCTTGATCTGTCCATCTCACTTTTAAAAACTCTGATCGCCATTGCAGATCATGGAAGCTTCAGTGCTGCGGCAGAGAAAGTTTATGTCTCCCATGCCGCTGTTGGGCAACAGATGAAGCGGCTTGAAGATCAGCTGCAGGTGGAATTGTTTGACCGATCGCAAAAGTCGCCACAACTCAATGCGCTTGGCAAAGCATTGGTCCCAAAAGCCCGAGAAGTGGTGTTTGCCTATGACAATATGCTTGATGATATTGTCGGAACTGCACAATTACATGGTGAACTGATCATTGGCGCCGTGCCATCAGTTATTCGGGAACTGATCCCCCGGTCGATCAAAAAACTGATTGAAACTTATCCAGAGCTGCATATTCGCGTTGTACCGGGACTATCTGAAGATCTGCATGAACAACTTGAACGCGGCGCAATCGACGCTGCGGTGATTGCCATGCCCACCCATGTGGGCGCGCATATGGATTGGCGCCCCTTTGTAGAAGAAGAGCTGGTTTTGCTCACAGCGCCTGAGGTTACAGAAAGTGATCCGGTTAAACTCATGCAGTCCATGCCCTATATTAGCCAGTCACGACGCGCCTCAATCAGCCATTTGGCCGAAGATTGGTTGATTAAGAACAATATCTCTGTGCGCCCTTCTATGGAAATGGAATCACTTGAAACGCTTAGCAGCATGATCTCACATAATCTTGGTGTTTCAATCTCACCCAATATGTGTGTGCCAGATCCGATTTTTAAAACCTTACGCAAGATCCCGTTGGATGCACAAAGCGATGATCAGTCTATGGGGCGTATTTTAGGCATTCTGGCACGCAAAAACAGCTCGAAATCAACTTTAATCGATAGATTACTCAATACGATTGAACATATTGTATTGGCTGAAAAGACCAACAGTTAAGTAAAATTTTTCTTTACTTATTGTCAAATATCTTTGCCTTGAATTAAATTTATTTTTATATAATAACAGCTCTAACCTCACCAAATAGGAGCTGAATCCCGTGTCAGTAAATGATAAAATAGTTGCAGACCTCGTTGCCAACGATGTCAATTTTGTAACGACAGTGCCATGTAAGCAATTGGCTGGCGTTATTGATAAAATCGAGGAAAGTGATGACATCTATCACATTCCTGCCAATAAAGAAGACGAAGGCATGGGCCTTTGTGCTGGTGCTTATATGGGCGGCAAACGTCCCGCTATCATCATGCAAAACACTGCGATTGGCGTGACAGTCAATACGCTTGTAACGCTGACACAATATTACCGCATGCCGTTGCCAATGTTGATCTCCTATCGTGGTGAACTTGGCGAACCCGTTGCATGTCAGGTGGAAATGGCTGTGCACACAAAAGCACTACTCGCGCAACTTAATATTCCAACTTATCACTTCCACCACGAAGACGATGTTGAAGAGCTCGATAAAATTTTGAAATACACCTTCATGTGCAACAAGCCTGTGGCCATCCTTACTGATGCTTCATTCTGGAAAGGATACTAATATGATCCGCTCAGACGTACTTAAAGAACTTATGCCAATCATTTCCGACCAGCTTGTTGTTTGTAACATTGGTCTTCCAAGCCAGGAATTGCATTTGATGGATGATCAACCAAGCAATTTCTACATGCTTGGTACGATGGGTCTTTCATCTTCTATCGGTCTTGGTCTTGCACTTGCGCAAAAAGAAAAAGTCATCTCAATTGATGGTGACGGCTCAGTTTTGACCAATTTCGGTACTTTGCCGACGATTGCGAACAATGTGGCTGATAACTTCATCCTCTTGATCATCGATAATGGTAGCTATGGTTCAACTGGTGATCAGCCGACTTATGCTGGCAAGAAAACATCGCTGACTGCTGTTGCAAAAGCCTGTGGCTGTGAAAACGTGATTGAATGTTCTGCTGAAGAAACAGCGCAAGTCGTTCAAGATGCGTTGGATGGCGATAAGATGACCATCATTGTCAGCAAGTGTGAATCCGGCAATATCAAAGTTCCTGTGATCACCATGGATCCTGTTGTAATTCGCGACCGCTTTATGAAAACGGTTGCTGAACGCAACGCCTAATCCTTGGTTTGAGGCATTTTTCGCGCCTTATGTAACTAACTACTTACATAGGAGATTTATCAATGCTTCTCAATAATGGAATACATTCTTATGAAGATGCGAGGCGCTTAGCTAAGAAGCGCCTCCCATGGATGGTATTTGATTATATTGATGGTGCAGCGGGTACAGAAACCGGTGAGCAATATAATCGCGACGAGATTGCAAAAATTCGTCTTCAACCACGCATTCTCAACAATGTCGTTGAACGCAACATTAAAACAAAACTCTTTGGCCAAGAGATGGGCCTACCCTTTGGCGTCAGCCCGATGGGTATGTGTAACCTTGCGCGCCATGATGCGGATAAGTTGCTCGCGCAATTTGCAGCGGAAAATAATGTCCCTGTTGGCGTATCAACCGCTGCCTCCACATCACTTGAAGACATGGCGGAAATGTCCGAAGGCAATGCATGGTTTCAGCTTTATTTCAGCGGCAATAAAGAGGATTCGTTTAAGCTGATTGATCGCGCGAAAGCCGCTGATTATCAGACACTTATCTTAACTGTAGATGTGCCAGAAGTTGGCCGCAGACCACGTGAATTACGCCGTGGGTTTAAAATGCCATTTAAAATCGGCGTGCCGCAATTCATAGATTTTGCGCTACATCCGCAATGGTCGCTGTCGACCCTGTTTCATGGCAAACCTGAATTAGCGAATTTCGGCGGAAAATTTGGTGAATTTGATCGCACAAGCAGCCGTGCGGGTGCTGATTGGAACCTGCTTCAAGATATTCGCGATAAATGGCAAGGCAATCTCGTCGTTAAAGGTGTGATGGACCCGCGCGATGCGGTGAAACTGAAAGATGCTGGCGTTGATGCTATTCAAGTTTCCAGCCATGGTGGACGTCAACTGGATAGCGCCCCTGCCCCTATTTTGGCACTGCGCGAAATCAGACGCATGGTTGGCAATGATTATCCGTTATTTTTCGATAGCGGTCTACGTTCCGGCGAAGATATCGTCAAATCTTACGCTTTTGGGGCTAATTACGCCTTCCTTGGACGCCCATTCTCCTACGCAATTGCGGCTAATGGTAAGCAAGGACTTACAGAATATACGGGTAATGTTGCATCAGACATTAGTATCGCGCTCGCACAATTAGGACTGAATGACATCAATGATGTATCCGGCGAGTCATTGTGCAAATACTAAATGTAAGTACTAACTTACATTTATATTCAAATACTCGATAATAAAGTCTGCAACTTTCACCACATCATCGATGTCAAGGATAGGTAAATCCGTTTCAATCGGCATATCTGCAGCATAAGCTACGATATTGTTCATCTGCCCCCTACCCTCATTATCGAGACTGGCTTTGCGGATCGTTTGGATTTTGGGGATATTTGAGGACTTGAAACCTTCCACCAGTATGAGATCTACCGCTGACATTTTTTCCAGCAACTGATCTAAGCTCCACTCTTCTTCGCCTGCCGCAATTTCATGCATGAGCGCAAATCGTTTTGACGAAGCGAGCATCACTTCACTGGCTCCTGATATGCGGTGCTTGTAGCTATCGGTTCCTTCTTGATCCACATCGACATTATGATGGGCATGCTTAACGCTGGATACGCGCAACCCTCTTGCTGTGAGCTCTTTTATGACGGCCGATGTCAGCGTTGTTTTGCCGGAATTTTTCCATCCTGATATGCCAAAGACTTTTTGCGTCATTCCAGTTCACCATTTGAAGCGAGTATCTGTTGTGCCTTATCCCATTCTTCAGGCGTATTTATATTCATAAATGGATCGATTTCCTGTGTCTTGATATCGACCTGCACCCAGTTTTTTGATCTGATAAATGTCATGACTTTTCGATTATCTGGATTTTCGAGATAAATCGATAAATCATCAAAACAATCGACTGACCACAAGCCAAAAAGCTGCTGTGAGTAACCTTTATATCGGGCGATTGCGATATCGTGGGATCCAATTGCGTTTTGTAACGTTTCGACCAGGTTTGTGGGGAAGAATGGCGCATCCGCTGGCGCGGTCATGATGTAGTCAACTGCGCCATCGTTTTGCTTAACCCAATTGAGTACTGAAAAAACGCCAGCTAACGGCCCCTGATGGTCGGCATGTTCATCGCTAATAATGTCATATCCCAGTGCATCAATGATTGGTTCAGAATCATTTACATTGATCACCACCTTAGCCGTCTGTGCACCAAGCCTCTTTGCTGCACGCGCGATAAGAGGCTCACCGTCGAGCTTGAGCAACAGCTTATTTGCACCTGCCATACGGCGGGATTGACCACCTGCAATGATTGCACCGAGAATTTTCATCCGACCCCTTTTTTGCCCAAACATCTCTGGATTTACCGTTGCGTTCAAGCATTATTTTCATTTTCATGGTGCGACACATCACCCATTTGAAAATTTATCACACCTAAACCCTAGACAGGCTGCATTTGTGCTCCTAACTGTAGTCAAAATAACCAAGAAAATTGTGCTTGTTAGGCGCCGAGATATGACCGATCAAAATTCAAACGATATTCCCAAAGATATTCGCGTTTCAAAAGAGCGCGGTATTATGCGTTTGTTTTATCATGACGGCATGGAAGGCGAGTTATCATCTGAATATCTGCGCATCTCATCGCCTTCTGCGGAAGTCAAAGGGCATGGCCCAGGGCAAGAAGTGACCCAAGTGGGCAAGCGCAATGTTCTTATCACAAATATCGAACCTGTCGGGCGTTATGCGATCCGCATTATTTTTTCGGACGGGCATGATACTGGCATATTTAACTGGCCGTATCTACGGCAATTAATCGAGGAAAAAGAGGCAAGATGGTCTGAATATCTTCAGGACTTGAACTCCAAAGGGCTTTCCCGCGATTAATACTGCCCCGTCGCACTCATAAAACAGCAGGACAAGAAATGTCACAAGTAACTACAGAAACAGTCATCGAATGCCTTAAGACTATTAAAGGCCCTGATCTTGAAGGCGATATCGTCTCACTCGGGATGGTGAGCCCAATCATGATTGATGGCAGCAAAGTCATTTTCACGATCACTGTGCCATCTGACCAAACTGAGAAGCTTGAACCCATGCGTTTGGCAGCACAAAAGGCAGTGACAGAGCTGGATGGCGTGACCAGCGCGACAGTCATCTTTACTGCAGAACGCGCTGGTGGCTCTGCACCGAGCTCGCAACGTCCGACAGCATCTGCAACACCACCACCTTCTGCACCGCGCAATCCTGCAGCCCGACAAGCCAATAACAGTGCGCCGGTTCCGGGAATTAAATCCATTGTTGCGGTTGCATCGGGTAAAGGTGGCGTTGGCAAATCCACAACATCAGTAAACTTGGCAATCGCGCTGGCCAAACTCGGACAAAAAGTCGGGATTTTGGACGCGGATATTTATGGCCCCTCCATGCCGCGTTTGATGGGCATTACCGATCAGCCAACAGTGAACGGCAAGATCCTGACACCGCTTGAAGGTCATGGTGTCAAAGTCATGTCGATGGGCTTTTTGGTCGAAGAAGATACACCCATGATTTGGCGTGGTCCTATGGTTATCTCTGCGCTTACTCAGATGCTGCGCGAAGTCGCATGGGGTGATCTTGATGTGCTTGTTGTTGATATGCCACCAGGCACAGGTGACGCGCAATTGACCATGTCGCAAAATGTGCCACTCGCTGGTGCTGTAATTGTTTCAACACCTCAAGACATTGCGCTGATTGATGCCCGTAAAGGGCTAAACATGTTCCGAAAAGTCGACGTGCCAATTTTAGGTATTGTTGAAAATATGAGCGTCTTCATTTGTCCAAAATGCGGAGAGCGCTCCGAGATATTTGGGCATGGCGGCGCGCGTGATGAAGCCGAGAAAGTCGGTGTTCCGTTTTTGGGTGAAATCCCACTTCACATGGACATTCGCAAAAACTCAGATGGCGGCACACCAATTGCAGCATCGGATCCTGATGGTCCGCATGCAGCGGCTTATGCGAGCATTGCGCAATCAGTTATTGATTCCCTGCAAGGCGCTGGATTTGAAGGCGTGGCGCCAAGTATTACATTTGAATAATAAATTGGGGCAAGGATTTAGCCTTGCCCTTTTTAAATTATCCTAACTAATGCAGAACTTAAATGCGGCAGCGAGTGATTGCCTATCAACTTCGTTAAGATCAATCCCATAGGGAAAGAAGCCCCCGATAGCACGGTAGTAGTTAAATGAACTGCTCATCGAAGTCGCACGCGTTAAATTTGTTGCTTGTACCTTCGAGAGTGTGACCTCCAAAAGCGCCCCATCACCTGCAGGTTTGACAGTCACATTATCCGCCGAAACGATATATTCTTGATCATCTAATGAAAACGAAAAACTCGCGGTTTCAGTCAGATCTGCTGCCATTAAAAACAATAATTTAGGACTACCACGCTTACAATAAGCTGTTAGCTGCATTGTGTAATCGTACAGGTTTACATCACCCTTGCGTTTGCTAAAGGCAACAATGCCCTGCTTATAGGGTTCGAGCTTAAAGTGATCAAAACCATAGGGTGTTTTAAGCGCAAACTCCTGTGCCTGAGCATCATTGGGATAAAACATCGAACGGTCATTTTCCTGACTGGCAAAGGTGAAGACACGCGCGTCAATGCCCATCTCGACCATATATTGTACCAACAAGCCGGATAAAACCTGAGCACTTTCCCCATCGATGTTTTGCGTTGGTGAATAAAATCGATGAAAGCCTAGCTTATCTTCATCATCAAAAATACGGCGCCGACCGCCCATAAATGCATAAGCACAGGCACTTTCACACACACCTGCGCCGGGCCATTCCCAAAAATCATCTTTTGATGAAACGCCATTTCCAATTTCTGTCATCAGGCCATATTCTCTAATGGCACGCCCTAGTTCTACACCACCAGCGAGATTACCGCCTTGGCTATGCAAAAGGACCACCTGACCATCACTGAATTCGTTCTCGACAAATTCGCGAAATTTATCAGGGGTTTGTTTTGTAATTACACCGGAGGCGATGATTGCGCAGCTTTCAGCAGCATTGCCCTGGCATCTGTTATCAAAGCTCATTTCTTCCGAAAAAGCATGCAGGCTCATCAATAAAATAAAAATAGGTGTCAAAAATAGCTTCATTTTCACCTCGATTTACGAGCGCAAATTAGGATGGTTTGTAATCGCACAACCACTTAATATCCGTTACATTAACAAATCTTGCGAGGCGCTCAAGTTCAGCTTCGAGCTTTTCCCATCGTGCTTGCCCCCATTTGGTTTTCTGCTCCGGCCAGAACTGGATGACATTGAGCTCGTTTTTTTTACGGTCTGCTTTCACTTCAATGCGGCCAACAAGCCGATCGCCCTCCAAAATTGGATAAACGTAATATCCCCATTGGCGTTTCGCAGCAGGCACAAACATTTCAATGCGATAATTAAATCCAAATAAGCGCTCCAAACGGTTACGATCGCGGATCGCCGGATCAAACGGATTTAATATGCGCAATCTAGATGTAGGTTTTTCGAGTTTATCTAGCCGTTCCTCGATGTCTTCAGGACCAAAGGCCTCGACCCAAGACCCGTCATGGGATTGAACCTTGAGTGGCACAAGGCTGTTATGATTATCCACCCAGGATTTGACCTCATTAAGATCGGTAGCTTCCCAGAATTTATGCACTTGCGATGCGTTGCCGAACGAAAGGCGATCAAGCGCTTGCTCGCAAAGCCAATTTACCTGCTCTTGCTCATCAACGTCTTGATCCCATAAATGATCGGGAAAAACCCTTTCAGCAAGATTGTAAAACTTGGTGAAATTTACTCGATGGCAGGTCGCAAGTTCACCGGAATACCACATGTAATCCAAAGCAAGTTTATGAGGTGGGCGTTGCCACATGGCCTTCTCACCAACTATCTTGGTATCAAAATCATGGGTCGAGAGCGCACCCTCGTCGCGGATACGATCCTTAATCTCTTGCCGGCCTTTAGGCCCCAACATGCTCGAATACCAATTGGAATTGTCGATCCGCTCTTTCTTGCGTTTAAATTGCCGTTTCCACATGGGTAGAAACTCCATCGGCAGCACCGATGCATCATGGGTGAAGTGCTCAAAGATCATCCGATCCTTGCCTAAGGCCTTGTCCAGCATAGGTTCACGATAGTTTTGGTTGCGGCTCCATAAAATATGGTGATGGGCTCTGGATACGACTTGGATCGTATCAAGCTGCACAAAACCAAGTTCCTGAATCATCTTTTGCAAGTCTAACTTGCCTGTTGGCGTTTTGGATAAGCCATTGGTCGCCAACCAAAGCGATCTTGCTGTTCGATTGTCAATTTCTAGCATTTATTTAGCCGCGAATCCTTCTTATAGGAGACTAATATGTAGCGCGGCCACCAGATAAATCAAACACACCGCCTGTGGTGAAGCTATTTTCTTCTGAAACCAACCAAGCAATCATCTCAGCCGCTTCTTCAACCTCTAAAAAACGTCCGCGTGGTATTTTGGACAGCATGTATTGAATATGCTCTTCGCTCATTTGATCAAAAATCCGGGTTTTGGCTGCAGCTGGCGTCACGCAGTTAACGGCGATATCCTCATCTGCATGTTCTTTGCCGAGCGATTTCGTCAAAGCGATGACACCGGCTTTCGCGGATGAATAGGCGGACGCATTTGGATTACCCTCTTTACCTGCAACAGACGCGATATTGAGGATCCGACCATAACCATGGGCCTGCATGCGCGCCACAACAGCCTTATTGACTATGAATGTGCCGTTAAGATCAACATCGATCACCTGTCGCCAAGCATCAATATCATAGTCTACTAGGCGGTGATTGGGTCCTGTGATCCCGGCACTATGAACAAGCGCAGTGATAGGACCAAGTTCTTCTTCCGTTTGCGCGACAGCGTTAAAAACCTGATCTGCATCAATGACATTGACGCTGCAGATGCAATGTCGATATTCATTGAGCACCTCTTTGGCGCTGTCCATGGCAGCTTTGTCCATGTCCCAAATGGCAATTGAAAATCCCTGCTTTGCCAATTTCATCGCTGTGGCAAGGCCAATCCCTTGCGCTCCTCCTGTTATTACTGCGACCTGTTTCCTCTTCATTTCCCCAACTCCTCCTTTGAAAAAAATAAAAATAACTTAAATCGAGTTAAATTCTATAACCATTTGTTTTTATGTCGTTTTATGATATCTCCAAGCTCTAATAAGCCAAATAATACTGATCAATCCAATAACACCTGCGATGATGAAACCTAAGAAGTTGCTCACCAAATCTGTTAGGTTTGACAGATGTCCCGCAGAATAATATCCCACAAATACATAAGCGAGCGTCCAACAGGCAGCGCCAATGCTAGCTGAGATAGAAAAGTTAGGCCATTTAAAGCCTGTGGCACCACAAATATAACTTACCCATGGCCCTGCGGGGCTGACGACAGTTCTCGATAAGATGATTGCAGAATTGCCCCTTTTATCTAAAAGATTTTCAGCTTTGCCAATGACTTTTTCAACCTTTTTGAACTTCTTAAGCCGGCTGATAAGCCCGGGTCCACCTTTTCGCGCAATATTATAGGCAATTTGATCGCCAGCGATAAAACTCAGCAATGTAACTGTAACCACCTGCCAGAGTGTGAGATCACCCGTTGCCGCGAAACCGCCCGCAGCCAGAGCTAACATGGCAGATGGCAGTGGGATGCCCAAACAAGCAATTGTTGTCACAACAAATACGACAAGCAAGCCGTATTCCGGGATAAGCGCCAGAACATAATCGGTCATTGCGTATTTTCCGCCTTTGCCGGCTTTACAGGTTTCTCAGGCTTTTCCTTTTTCGGCGGACGCTTTTCTTCTAAAGACTTTAAATGTGCAGCTTGCGCTTCATTGATACGGGTTTGCAATTCTTCAAGTGTGATACCCAAATCTTCAAGAACCCTGGTCAGAGGTTTGCGCTTGTCAATTTTAGGCCGCAAACCCATAACCTCATCAACAATGGGCGGGGGAAGATCATAGGACATGACCACATAACGCGGCGTCATCCAATATTCTAGCGGCTGATTTTGATGCTTAGGATCGGCAAAGTAGATCAGGTTCGCAATAAATCCTTTTGAAAAGAAAATGACTGCTATGATGGATGCTAGCAAAAGCCCAATTGGTATCATGTTCTTTTTTGCAAAGGATAAAAATGATCGATCCGCAGGTGATGAATTGCTCACAATATTAAACGCCTTTTAATTACCTCATCTAGCACTAAGGCCAAATAAGACTTCTTTCAACACCTGTTCTGAGAGCCATCCCAAAAAGAATACTCTAAAACACGAACGGCAAAATTGAATAGATAAATTTGTAACAAAGCGTTTTTTCATATTTTAAGAGTTCTCTGATACTTTTCCATCAAATTGAGGGACAAATTATACTCAAATACATTAAATCAGGGGTGGATTAATGGTTATGAGCAATCAAGCTGCGAAACGCGTTTACGAGAACAAATCGAATGCACCGATGGTCGCGGACAATTCGTTTGTCATTCAACAGGAAAGTGATTTTGACTTTTCTGGGAATGAATATCGTGAGCTGTTTAAGCAATCATCCGCAACAGCGTTTCAATCTCCTATCTGGTTAGAAGAGCTTTACAAACAGCTCGCACCAAATCGTGGCGCAACAAAATTGGTTATCACAGGTCGCGATTATGGTGATGGATCCCTCAAATTCGTATTGCCGCTGATTACACGTAAGCTCAAAGGCATTACACTGCTGGAATCAGCTGATCTCGGTGTTTGCGATTATTCCGCACCTATAGTGCATCAAGATTATCTTGATCAACTTGCTTTGACTGATGATTTGAAATCGCAGATCAAAAAAGAAATTGGTAAATTTGACATTCTCCGTTTGAAGCCTGTGCGCGATCAAACTCGCATGGAATGGGAATTGTTTTTTGAGGGCGAATTCGAACAACTTGATTTTTCATCACATGAAGCAGCTTTGGGCGAAGATTATGCAGTATGGCGCGAAGAAAATTTTGAACCAAAACTCCGCAAGAAAATTGATTACAATCTCAGACGTATTCATAACCATCACGACAGCGTCTCTTTTGAGCTAACACCTGTCAATGAATGCAGAGAGATTATCTCTAAGATACAGTCGCTGCGTGCGGGTCGATTTGAAGGTGATCCAATCCAGCAAGATTTTGTATTGTCCTTTTATAAAAAAATCGCAGAGCAAGGACAGTTAGAAGGGTTCGCAAGAACCTATGTATTAAAAGCAGATGGAAATTTTGTCGGCGCATTATTTGGTCTTACCAATGATAAAACCCACCATGGCATGCTGATGGCATGTGACTATGGCGCATTTGGTAAATTCGGACCAGTTTTTGGGATGATTGATTTACTTATGGCGGATTGGCACAAAGATGGTGGCCGTATTTGTGATTTTGATATTGGCGATGAAGATTTCAAGCCAAAATACGGCACCAAGCCAGTCAAATTATTTAAGATGACCGAGGCGGTTAGCCCCAAAGGTAAGCTTGCACTTAAATTACTGGAAACTGCAAATAAGAGCATCTGAGTTTACAAACCAGCGTTCTTAAGTTTCAACAATATCCGCATTTAGTTCGCTGATGAGCTTTTCTGCGCGTGCTAGATCGGCTTGCACATCGATATCAATTGACTGTGCTGTTTCAATGGCCCCGATCGTTTGGCACGCCATACCACCATTTTTCTTAAATGTATCTGCGGCAAACACATAAATAGCCCCATTGGGCCGAACCATATCGGGCAAATCCTGACGATTAGAAAAACAATATTCGGGCTTAACAACCGGAATAAATGCGCCATTGTCGTCAAGTGAACCGTATTTTAGAAAACCTGAACTAACAGGGCTCACGGACTTCACCAGATCAAAGCTATTTATTTTAAAAAATTCCACAGCTTTTCGAACATCACCATCTTTTCGAAGCGGAGAGGTTGCCTGCAAGAGCGCACAAATGTCTGGTTTGACATCGTGCTCTTGAAGGTGATCAAGCACGTGAATGAGCACATCATCCATCGGTGTTGTATCTTGAGATAAGGCTTCTGGCCGTTCAATGACATAGCAATTTTCCGGCAAGTCAGCATTGAGCACAGATGGAATATCGGTCGATATCACACATTGGCCAAACAAACGCAGCGCCTGCTCGACCGAATAAAGATAAAGAGCTTTGCCTGCCAATGGCATGATATTCTTGTCCGGCAAGCCCTTTGAGCCTTTGCGAATGGGAATAATCGGCAGAGGTTTTTGCGGATCAAGACTGACCATTTGTACCATCGGCAAAATATTTCTGGAGCGGTGTATCCCAAAATTCAGGCGATAAAATCAGTTCAGCAAATTTTGCCGAAGCCAGGCCTTCACCGAAGGATTCGTCTCTTGGGTATTTTTTACCCCATTCATGCTCGATGAACGACGCGATTTTTTCTGTATCAAAACATGATGCTTTTGCGACAGATTCCGCCAATGCACGATTGTTTTGTCGCGTACCAAGACTTAATGAAGGGACACCCAGATAAGGTGCCTCTCTCACGCCAGCGCTTGAATTACCGATAATGATCTTAGCATTTTTCAAAAGCTCCGAAAAATATTGAAAGCGCATTGATGGCAAGACCCTGAACCTATCAGAAGGGAGCTTTTCGATCTCGTCTTCAATATCTTTCGAGCCAGGGTCATTATTTGGCATGATGACAACGAAATATTTGCCAGATTGCTTAAGTGTGGTGAATAAAGATTTTGCCTGATCGGCGGTTTTATGAACTTCGGACGTCACCGGATGGAAAACACAAATGCCATAATCCTTGCTGGCGATTTCATACCAGTCAAACACCGCATCAAGCGAGACGCCAGATGGCTTTGAGTGAATATCCAATTCTGGTGAACCAATAACCTTCACTGAGCGCGGATCCTCACCTAATCGGATAACACGTTCTGCGGCCACTTTTGACGACACGAAATGAACCGTTGAAAGCTTGGTGTTACAATGGCGGAACACTTCATCAATCGTGCCAGAAACTTCACCACCTTCAATATGTGCACACATGATGTAATTCATGGCACAGACCAAAGAGCAGGCTAAAGCTTCAACGCGATCACCATGAATGATCACGAGATCAGGTCGCATTTCCTGCAAGAAATCTGAAAAGCCAGTGATGGTTTTAGCCGTCACCATATCTTGCGGATCACCCTCACGCTGATTGATATATTCTACGATCTGAAAACGGTTCTGGCGGTATATCTCATATTTCGTATGGCCATATTTTTTCATCATATGCATGCCAGTTACGAAAAATGTAACAGGGAATCCCGCATCCGCTGCAGCAATCGCAAGCGGTTCTAACTTACCGAAATCTGCTCGCGTACCTGTCACGAACAATATATGGCGATCCTGTGGTTGGACCTTATCAGACATGGCGGTCATTTACCCGTTTCAAAATCAGACCATGACAGTTGCTGATTCTTTTTCACAGGCTTAATTAACCTCATTCCTACAACTTTATCAAACTCATAGCCGGGGATATCCCCATTACCGGGGCGTCGTGCCCAAATATCTGCCTCTGTGATGACATGACCTGCAAGCAAATCGGCATCCGCGACCACAGATGCGCGGGCAAACTTGTAAACAGGTTCTTCATCTGGCGTCCGCTGTTTAGGATTATGACGGCTTGTATGTATCTCTTTGCTGCGGTCAATTAAAAAACGGAGTTCGGCTGGATCCATGGAACAAATAATATCGGGGCCTGCTCGGTGGCGGTCATCGGTGAAATGTCGTTCGATAATCGACGCGCCAAGTGCGACGGAAGCTATGGCCATGCTTGGACCGATAGAATGATCAGAAAAACCAATAACAGCGTTAGGGAATGCGTTTTGCAGCTCCTTTATTCCGCCTAACGATACGATTTCAGGTGGGGATGGATATAGATTGGTACATTCTAACAGCGCATAAGGTACGCCCGCTTCATCCAGAATATCGACAGATGCTTTTATGGTTTTTATCGACTGCATCCCAGTGGATAAAATGATCGGCTTTCCAAAACCTGCTATATGGCGAATGAGCGGCAGATTATCTGCTTCTCCTGATCCGATCTTAAATGCGGGGACATCTATGTCATTGAGAAAGTTTGCTGCAGCGCGCGAAAACGGCGTGGAGATGTAAATCAAACCTAGTTCTTCAGCGTAGCGTTTGAGTTCGATTTCATCATCTTTTGAGAGTGCGCATTGCTCCATCACCTCCCAGATCGACACGTCGGCATTGGGCGGAAAGATGGATTTCGCTTCATCTGTCATTTCATCTTCAACGAAATGCGTTTGATGCTTGATGCATTCAGCGCCAGAAAGCGCTGCCTGACGCACCATGTTTTTGGCGACAGATAAATCACCGCCATGATTAATGCCGATTTCAGCAATCACCATAGGCGGGAATTGCGTTCCAATGTCACGATGGGCGATTTTCAATCTCGCCACCCCCAAGCTAAACAATCCAAATCAAACTGATCACGACTAAAGCGATTTATATTCTCGATCAAAGTCCAGCGATACGTCCTCGCCAGCTTTGTCATCATAGAAATATCTGTCAACTGAATTTAGATCTTTCGCCCATGAAATAATGTCATCCCAATCATCGATAATGCTTTGGATCACGCTATCACCTTGGTTGGACGCAATTGGATAGCCCTTACTATTTGGGAACCATGGAAGCTTATCTGTTCCTAGGAAGGCAGCGGCACGCGGCTTTGGAATATATACCATCGGCACACCCAATCCGCCGCATAAATCGCCCACAGAACCACCAACTGTGACAACCAAATCGCAAGCGCCGAGCAGACCGGAAGCTGTGACGAGATCATCTTTTTGGTCGATATCTGTGTAGTGGTAAATCTCTAATCCAGACTCGCGCGCGCTGTTCACCTCGTCTAGGCCTGCATCATATTGCACATTGACCCATTTGATATTTGGCAATTCTTTCAATGGAGCAAGTTGTTGATCATTAAAAAGGAAACGCGCACGCGTTGGGCTCATATTAAACGAGCGCCAGCAAATCCCAACCACCAGTTCATCTTGTTTTGGTTTGAGATCTTTGCGAATTTTCTCTTCAATCTCTGGGTAACGTGCAAGCCATGGCTTCTGGTTTTTATCATAAGCATCAACCGTCAAGCGCACGAGTGGGGCGAGCGAGATCAACGGGATTTGATAATCATAATGTGCGTAATCGGGATCGCCACGGCATTCAATTTCACCTTCTGGCTGAATATCTGCCCAAGGGAAGCTGTCTTTCCATAGCGGTATGAGTTTCTCTGTCACTTCATAGGTGACATCGCATCCCATATCTTTAAGGTCCTGCACCATTGAACCATAGCGCAACTCATCACCAATCCCTTGCTCACGCCATACCAAAAGCTTCTTGCCTTTGATAGGTTCGCCCTTCCAACGCGGAATGCTAAATCGTCTGCGTTTGGAGGTATATTCGCGCCACCTGAAACGGACCTCATAATTTTCATAAGCTTCTTCTAAGTCACCCATGGCAATTTGTAGATTAGCTAGATTATATCGGATGGATATATCGCTTGGATTCTCAGCAAGCAGACTTTTGTTAATCTCGATCGCTTTTTGCGGATCACCTTTATCTGCATAGATGGCAGCAGCATGGGTTTTCAATAATCGCGTGAGTAATGCGCTTCCGATCTTCTTCTCAGCACCCTCGCCGATCCATTTGTTTAAGACCTCTAGCGCCTCGTCCCAATAATCGTAGGTCTGCAAATAATAAGCATAAAGGTTTTCAACGCGAGCCTGATCATCAGGCTCGAATTCAGAGTAATCGGTACCTTCTACGCTTACTTTGATATAGTCGAAATCTTCCAGACGCGATGCAATTTGCAGACGCTTCACATATAAAGCTGGGGTAATCGTCTCGCCGCGGGCAAACAAGCGTTCAATCAATTCCTCGGCTTGTTTGTAAGATAGAGTTTCGAGATATACGCCGATCAGAGCAACAATCGCCTCGACATTTTCTGGATTGATAAAATGCGCACAGGAAAGCGCAATCTGAGCTGCATGAAACCGCTCCACGGATTGCAGCGCAATGCCTAGATCTTTCCAAGCATTGAAATGGCGTTCGTCCATTTCTGTCACACGTTTGAATAGTTCAATCGCCGTCTCAGTATCTTTCATCTTATAGAAAACAGAGGCCATCATATGAATAATATCAGGATTGGATGGTTCCTGATCATAGGCGATGTTGAGCATGAAAAGCGCTTTGTTATAGTCGCGTTTGGCTTTCAGCGCGGTGCCATATAGCAGTAGAAATTCAGCATCTTTATAGCCAAGGCTATGTAGCCTGTCGCATAACAGCACAGTGCGACCCGCTTGCCCCGCGCGCTGCAACTTTTTGATTTCTCTTAATATTTTCTTCGGAGGAGAATTAACACTTACTTTTTTTTCGGCTCGAGCCATCGATCTGGATCCCTATCTCTTCTCTCACTGGCTCACACTTATTCTGAAACTGTTACAGACAGGTTCGAATTGAGCGCAACATGCCAGCGCAATATTCATCCTCAAGAAATAGTGAAATGAACTTGCGCGTACCTGTTGCCGAAGGGATTTTCACAGCATAATTACGACGAGCAAATTTGTGAAAATTAGAGCTTATTTCCACGCCGATCTATGAATTTGCGCATCACTTCTAAGCCTTCATCAATGCCATGGCGGCCCATTCCAATACGAAAATGCTGTTGCGGGGTGTCCATCAATTCTGATTTATAGATGGAGGCGGGAAGCAGTAAAACACCCTCGGTTTCAACCATATCGTGGCAAAAACTTTCCACGCCATCAGCGCCCAAATATTTGGGGTAAGCCACACAGCCACCATCGGGATGCTGCCATTCGAACAGATCTGGATAATCAGCAAAAAATTCATCAAGCTTGTTGCGGTTATCCAAAACGATTTGTTTGTTACGCGCCAATAACTTGTCTTTGATGGAAAGGGCGATCACCGATAATCGCTCGCTTGGCGCTGAACTACAAATGGATAAGTAATGGCGGTACTTCTCCAAAGATGCGAGCAGCTCTTTGTCTTGGCATGCGGCCCAGCCAATTCTTAAACCTGGTAGACCGTAAGCCTTACTCATAACATTAACCGACACACCCTTTTCATAAATATCAGCGATCTGAGGAATGCGTTTTTCTTCGTCAATTTCCATCAAACGATATACTTCGTCACTGAAGAGCCAAATATCGTGCGCGCGGCAAATTTCGATCAGGCTATTCAGCGTATCATGATCGGGAATTGCACCTGTTGGGTTGTTTGGGAAATTAATCGAAATGAGTTTTGTATTTGGGCGAATAGCATCACGCAATGCATCCAAATCCAAACGCCAATTTTCGTCTGCCAATAGCGGAACACCAGTGACTTCGCAAATGGAAATAGGAAGTGTTTCAGCCGCCTGATAGTTTGGCACCACAACAATGGCATGATCATCGGAATTCAGCATCACCCGCATTGCCGCATAAATGCCCTCTTCGATCCCCACAAAACACTGGATGTTGTCGGCTTTGCAAACATCGTAGGTGTCAGCAATGGCTTCACGCAAATCGGGTGCACCGCGCGTTTCAGTATAACCCATCCAACAATTGAGCAACTCGTCTTTAGCTTTGTCTCCAGCCATTTCCAATAGTTCGTTGACCGTCATGCTCTGCGTGTCAGAAGCCGTCATATGATAGCGCGCTGCAAATTCCCATTTTGAAAAATGTTTTTCGAGTTCAAATTCGCGCATACCGGTCTCTCTTTATTGTAGGCTAATAAAACTATGTTTCAGTCTATGAGCGTTGCTCAATCTTTTTAACACGGGCAATTCGCACCGCGTCTTGAGGCGTTATTGCTTTGAAGCGCAATGGTTGATTGGGTCGCAACTGTGCGAGCATATCCAGATCCGATGATATGACAGTGGCAATTTTGGGATAACCACCCGTGGTTTGGTGATCTGCCATCAAGATGGTTGGCACACCATCACCAGCGACTTGGACAGATCCCTTTATTAAGGGCTCCGACGGGATAGATAAAGCCGTGTTTAATTCTAGATTCGGTCCAGTTAGGCGCATGCCCATACGGTCATAAGCGGAAGAGACTTTATATTCTTGATTGAGCAGTCGTCGGATGGCGGTTGATGTAAAATAGTGATCTTGCGGACCCAATGTGACGCGAATATAGCCATTATACGCCGTTTTATATTGGAATTTATCACTTTCAATTTGTTCGATTATCTTGGCATTCTCGACAGTAATGTTCATTCCTGCGCTTAATAACCCACCACCGAAACCGGAGATAAAATGTGTCGCGGTGCTGCCGAGCCAGGAATTGGACATCAATGTGCCAGCGAAAGCTAAATAACACCAAGATCCGGATTTACCAGCGCGAATGATCAGTTTTTGACCGGCTGAGATTTGAAAAACATCACCTATATTTAAGTTCTCATCATCCAGTGATAGATGAAAACCTCCACCATATACAGATGCTGAAATTGACCCTTCGATACATTCCAATTCAAGACCACCAATTGAAATTTCAATACCTGTTGAGCCTGGCGCATTTTCGAGCAATTCATGAACTTGATTAAAAGACTGCACATCCATAGGGCCCGATTCAGGTACACCAAATCGCATATGACCATCTCGACCGAGATCTTGTAGCGAGACCAAAGGACCAGCTCGGATAACACGGAATTTCGCATCAGGCATTTTCAGCCTCCAAATACTCATCCTTGGTTATGCGTTTAAACGAAATTTTATCGCCAATATTGAATAAAAATGGTCGTTCCTTGTTACCTGTAATAACCTTTGTATGTGTTCTGCCAATGATTGACCAACCTGTTGGCATTTTCATGGTTGTAATCAAACATTGTTGCCCGGCGATGATGATGCTACCAGCGGGCACGTCTCGTAATGCTGTCTTTTTACGTGGGACCTGAATGGCTGCTGAAAGGCCTGACATATATGCATAACCAGGTGCAAAACCATACATGCTCACACGCAATTCCGAAGTTAAATGTTTGTCTATGACTGCATTTTCAGAAAGACCAGAGGCATCTGCCACAGCTTTTAAGTCAGGCGCAAATTCTTCATCATAACAAACATCAACCAAATGTTTTGCAACCCGCCCATCAGTGGTGTTTGGAATGGGGAATAGCTTAGAGATTGCCGCTTGAATATCAATGTGATCCGCCAGAATAGGGTCAAAGATCACCAGCAAATTAATAAGTGCGGGAATGACCTCCACAACGCCTTTGATATTGGCGGAGGCAATGCGTTTATCCAGTGTGTGGATGGCATTGCTTGTTTGATCATTGATCTCTGAACCGAGCTCGACCAAAACGCCACAATCCGATACATTTTTAAACTTTGGTTCAATCATGAAGTCAAAAAGGGTTTGATGGAAATCCCATCAGCGGTGAGTTTTTGCCGGATGGTTTGCGCCATTGCGACCGCCGTTGGGCTGTCTCCATGAACGCAAATGGAATGCGCGTTCAACTTTATCGGATCACCGTCGATCACGGGCATCAATCCATCTTTCATAAAAGCAAGCAACCGATCTGCAGCTTCATCTGCATCCTTAATCATCGCGCCGTCTTGACCGCGCGGGACCAATTGACCGGATGACAAATAACCGCGATCTGCGAAAATTTCTGAATAAACGGGAACATCAAACGCGCGTGCGGCATGCTCCAATTCGTTGCCAGAGATCGCTAAAATAGAGAGTTTCTTATCGATCTGAGCGACAACTTTCACAATTTCTGTCGCCACACCTTTATCGCGTGCTGCTAAATTGCCAAGAGCGCCATGTGGTTTCACATAAGCAACCTTTACGCCAACCAAAGCTGCTACTGCCATAAGGCTGCCAATCTGCGCTGCAACCATGCGTCCAATCTCACCCACCTGCATGGGGATGACGCGCCGACCAAAACCTTCTTTATCATTGTAACCAGGATGAGCGCCGACGATGACATTATTCTCTTTGGCAAGTCTCAGCGTTTCAAACATTGTTTCCGGATCACTGGCATGCCCACCGCAAGCAATATTGGCGCTTGTGACGACCTTTAGCATTTCTGGATCATTGCCCATTTGCCAAGGTCCAAAACTCTCGCCGAGGTCCGAATTTAAATCAATCTGTAAGCTCATCATCATCCCAAATCAGTTCGAAAATGACTTTAGAACAATTGTATAAGATCGCAACATCAGATTTTCGAAGAAATCTTCACCAACAATTCGTCCACAAAAGCTTTGTTCGCACCAAGATCAGACTGACCAAGCTGAGCTTGCGCATAAATGGCAATTGTTGATCGCTCGTTGTCCAGTTGAATCAATTCAACACTTATTAGATTTGGAAATCTCCAAAAAGGCGACCGCCAGATGTATTTTTGACGGAGATCATTGGCATCGGAATTGACCTTCGACAAATTGCTATCGGCATCCTCAACCGCGGATAAAACCTCCCGTAATTTTTCGACAGGTACACTAAATACCGGAGATGACAGATCGGATACGTCTTCGCAATAACCATCCGGACAGATGAGGTATTGATTGGGTTTCGGTGTCTTTTTGACTTTTGCTATTTCAATAAGCTCTGAGCTTGGTGCACCACCAATTGTTGACCAGACACGTTCAAATCCAACAAATATGTATATCGCTGCAATTACGACGATCACACCAATGGCGGAAAAGGCAATTAGTTTTATGAAAAATGACATATAGACAACTCTGATTTCTGCGATAAAGATAATCACTCAACACCTGTTTACAAGTCCTTTGTTAGGCGTAATTCTCTTCAAGAATTATGAAAAGAAACCCCAAACTGGACATCTTCATGTCAGGCTACGGCTATTACATCACCCACCCCCAAGTAAAAGTTGATCCGAAGGTTGAGGTTCCGAAATGGGGGTTGAATGAGATGGGCAAGCAACGTGTTGCTGAACTTGCTCAAAGACTTAACAAAGAAGGCCCAGCGGCATCTAATTTCAAGATTATTACGAGTGACGAAACAAAAGCGCTCGAGACTGCAAGACCTCTGGCAGCTGATTTAACTTGCGACTTAATCATAGATCCGTTGATGGGAGAAAATGATCGTAGCGCGACGGGCTTTTTACCACCCGAAAAGTTTGAACATGTTGCCGATCAGTTTTTCGCAAATCCCAACGAGAATATTTTGGGATGGGAAAGCGCCTTTGATGCACAAAAACGAATTGCAGCTCAGTATGATATTCACCGGTGCAATCACCCGGATTTTGATTTGATCTTTGTCGGTCATGGCGCTGTGGGAACATTGCTTTATTGCTATTTGGCGGGTGAAAAAATTGATCGTAAATTTGACCAAACAGGGGGTGGGGGAAATTTTTTCAAGATTGATTTGGCATCTCAGCGTACATTGAGCCATTGGCGACCCATCGAACATTTGTCACTGACATAGCCACATTCAAACCAAGAAACGGGCAATACGACCATCCGTATCACCCATCTCCTGCCCGCCCACGGTCACCCGAAAGCGTAACTTAATGCGCGCTGATTACTCAGTATTCATATTGCTGCAGATAGCGGCTATTGACCCAACCCCATTGGCCCGCATAGTTGACTTTGCACCAGTCGCTTGAACCTTCTCTGACGATGCAGCGCTCAACCCAAATTCCCCAACCATTGTCTGGAATAGACGAAACTTTTTGAGAATATGGTGCAGGCCATTTGCGCATATTTAGACGATCCCAATATGCGACATCCTTTACAAAGGCATAATAGCCAGCATGATAACCTGTTGCATTGGCAGATGATGTTTGCGCAGCGGTTGCTGCCATAATTGCGACCATACCAAACATGGCTGGCTTTGCGACTTTTGATAGTTTTGCGATCAATGACATGATTTTCCCTCCAGGTAAGTTGTTGTGTCTTTCAATCTGGAAACAACATAACCAAAGGGATCTGAACGTAGTTTGAGTGCTACGTTCAGGTTATATTCATGTAAAAATTAGGGTTGGACTTAACTGGACGACGTTTCCAGCTCACCCTTTCAAAATTCGATGCGCTCGATCTCATAGAAGTCAACGGTCGAGCCATCAGCCAGCGTGATTGTTCCATCCGCATCATCACTCAATGTAAGACTGTTTGCATCTTGTGCATCAATTGAACCAGATGTAAGCGATACGGTCCAATCGGTGCCATAGGTGCCAAGATCACCACCAGCATCAGTCAGCTCGATCGTATCTGTCCAGCCACCACCGGATCCGCCGTGAACGGTATCGGCACCATCACCTTCACCAAAGACAAAAATATCGCTTTCATCTCCACCATACATGGTGTCATTTCCTGCACCGCCTGAGAAGGTGTTGGCATTTTCATCGCCAGTGAAAGTATCATTTCCATTGCCGCCATTGATATTCTCAATGCCAGAATAGGAATTGTTATATTGGTCGGTACCTGTGTTCAAATCAACATTAAACGCATAGTTCTCAACTGTGCTGCCTTCAATTTGATAGGTATCGTTGCCTTCACCACCAATGAAGATATCACCCGTGCCATCATCAAAGCCGGCCATGAGGATGTCATCACCTGCACCACCATCTAGCGTATCTTTACCGCTTAGACCGTCGAGCACATCATTACCCGCACCGCCGGTTAATGTGTTATTTGCTGAATCGCCGGTAAGCGTAACGCCTGCGACTGTACCTTCTTCAAGCGACGCATCACCTGATAAGGTTAGATCATAATGATTGGCAAGATCTGTGACCGTCGTGCCGCTTTCACCATCAAATTGCCAGTTTGCAACCAAATTAGATGTAGAGGATGGATCTGCTAGCTGACTGTCGTGATTATCGGCAATCTCAGTTGCTGTTCTGACATCGTTAAAGATGCGTACGTCATCCATTGTGCCACTAAAGATCTGATTGGTATCATAGCCGCCACCAATTGAATCTTGCTCTTGGCCAAGTGTCAATGTACCGCCGCCATCAATCATATTGTTCTTCGCTACGCCAGTAGCCGAAAATTCTTCCGTACCATCAACATAAACTTTGACGCTACCATCTGTGTTATCCCATGTTACAGATAAACGATGCTCTGAGCCATCCGTTAGATCCGTAGTCAAGGGACCCGTATTGATCTGCGAAGTTTGATTGATAATGATGTCCAAGCTGCCATCTGACTGCAGCATGATTGTAAATTCATTATCATGCGAAGCTGACCCGTCCATTGTGGCATAAGAGACAATAGTTGCTCCTCCTGACGGGATATTATCAACGGTTAAGTTAACCTCATATGAGATTTCATCCAAGTCGGCGCTGAACAGGTTAGATACAGATGCCACACCATCAGTTTCAGTGTCATTTAGTTTTAATAATTCAACTGATCCCGAAGTATCCTCACTTTGCTCGGACCAAGGTACAAAGTGCGCTTGAACATTATCGATATAAAGTTCTTCTGTATTTTCATTAAGTTTTACAACTCGAAAAGTAACATCCTGACCATCTAAAGATGGATCAAATACACTGCTTTCAACTGTAGCTGTTTGAAGTGTGTTGGAATCTCCTGTTGAACCAGTATGCGTTCCGACCACTGTGCCATCAACCACAATTTCTAGCTTGTACTCCTGTTCAGTGGAGTAACTAGGAATGCCAATATCAACAGAAAAAATCATCTTCTCATCTGAAGAGTAGGTATAATCATTTAAGGTCTGTTCGAGGCTTGCTCCAGCCTCGTAGAGATATGCGACATTTTCGTCTGAGATCCCGCTGGCATATGATGATCGTGGATCGTATACACCGGAATACGTGCCATTGTTAATTGTCCAGCCATCCACTGAAGTTTCCCAGTCGTTATCGCTAAGTCCTTGGCTTTCAAATCCGCTATTTTCAATAAATATAGTTTCATCAACATCAGCTACAGTGATGGTGAAGTCTTCACTGAAATCATTGCCGCCTGAATCAGTTGTTGTGACCGTGATATCAACTGATGTTTCCGTCTCGTAGTCAAAACTTTCGCCATCCTTTAGCTTCAGCTGCATATTACCCGAACCATCGTCAACAACTTCAAATCGTGCGTCTGAAATTGTGTAAGTATGGCTGTCAGACGCATCCGCATCTGTCGTCGTCAAGGTGCCTATCACTGCACCATCAACACCTTCAGCGATGGTCAGTGGCGCTTCTTCCATTATCACATTGTCAATGAGTGCACCGCTACCACTATTTTCTGATGATGGTTCTCTGATTTCAAAGACATCATCGCCACCCGTGCCCACAACTTGGAAATCATACGAGTCCCATGAAGTTCCGGGGTCAATCGTTGTGACCAAATCACCATTCCAATAGATTTCAACGGTATCGCTTCCATCCATTCCACCACGTTCCAACGCGTCAATTGACATGTTATAGACTTGACCATTGGTCGTTGTGATCGTCTGGCTAATGCTGTTTAGTTCGTTACCAGCATCTAATTCTAAATGCTGTTCCCCGTCAGATGCCACCGAGCCATTCAAGCCATCCCAAACTTCAAATCGAGTATCTGTTTGCCAAGCACCGCTTGGATCCGAACCAATCAGACTATAGCTTCCATCAGCCACATCAAAACTCTCGAAGCTCCCATTTTGGATCAAGTTGCCCGATGTTCCGGTGAGCTGAATATCTGTTGGCGTCTCATCCGCTACATCACTCACATTGATCGTGTAGCTTTGTGTTGATGTAGATCCATCTTCAGACGTCGCGGTGACTTCAATTGTGTGCGATGTATCTGTTTCAGCATCAAGTGATCCAGCAACGGTGACCACACCTGTATTTGGATCAATATCAAACAAACCACCTGCATCATCAGAGAGGGAATAGGTCACGTTATCTGTTGCATCACCATCAGTTGCAAGCGCAGTAATACCAACTGTATCACCAATGGAAGCATCTTCATCAATAGCGTTGGACGCACCATCATTATCGGAAACAGCACCCACATCAAACTCATCAACATCGCTCACATTAATGGTGTAGCTCTGCGTCGATGTAGACCCATCTTCAGATGTGGCTGTGACTTCAATTGTGTGGCTGGTTGCGGTTTCATAATCAATGCCTGATGCATCTGCGATTGAGACTTCGCCTGTATTGGCATCAATAGTAAAGATACCGCCAGCATTATCAGACAATGAATAAGTGACTGTATTATTTGAACCATCTGCGTCTGTTGCAGATGCTGTAATCCCAACGCTATCGCCATTAGACACATTTTCAGCAATCGTATTCGCCGCGCCGTCTGTATCAGAGATTGCACCAACATCATGTTCATCTTCATCACCCACCGCGATGGTAAACACTTGCGTAGATGTTGTGCCGTCAGAGCTTGTGGCCGTCACTTCAATTGTGTGAGACGTATCGGTCTCGTAATCCAATGATCCAGCAACGGTCACTTCACCGGTATTCGCATCAATGGCAAAGAAACCGCCAGGGTTGGACGACAATGAATAGCTGACTGTATCAGTTGCATCGGCGTCTGACGCGAAGGCCGTAATGCCAACAGCTGTGCCAACAGAGGCACCTTCAGTAACAGAATTTCCTGATCCATCCGTATCAGAAATCGCTGTAATCGATGTCTCATTGACATCATTCACGCCAATCGAGAATGTCTGTGTTGATGTTGATCCATCATCAGACGTCGCGGTGACTTCAATCGTGTGCGATGTATCTGTTTCAGCATCAAGTGATCCAGCAACGGTGACCACACCTGTATTTGGATCAATATCAAACAAACCACCTGCATCATCAGAGAGGGAATAGGTCACGTTATCTGTTGCATCACCATCAGTTGCAAGCGCAGTAATACCAACTGTATCACCAATGGAAGCATCTTCATCAATAGCGTTGGACGCACCATCATTATCGGAAACAGCACCCACATCAAACTCATCAACATCGCTCACATTAATGGTGATGGTTTCTGAATAAGTATTTCCGTTGCCATCTGTGACTTCAACTGTGATGTCGTGCGAAGGTGCATTTTCTGTATCAAGCGCAGCACCAGCTTTCACCAGGATCTGGTCACCTGAAATCTCAAAGAAACCAGATGGATCATTGGTGATCGCATAGGAATGGCTATCAAGCGCATTATCAGTCGCAGATAATGTCGCCACAACTGTGCCAGAGGCTGAATTTTCATCTACAGAGTTCGACGTAACATCAATATCGCTTGGGCCTACGTCAAGAAGGTCCGCCACAGCCACTGTACCATCAGCAAATTCGAACAGCTCGACATTTGTCACCGTGTCCGTGCCATCAGGAGACCCCGAACGATTGTCAACAATCGTATAAGTGCCACCGCTTTCAGTGATCGTATAATCAGACCAATTACCGGAATAAACGGCAGTGTCATCGCCTACTGTATCTGTTCCACCATCAATATTGTCATCACCTTCACCGCCGGTAATTTTATCGGCACCATGATAACCTAATAGTGTGTCATCTCCGGCACCGCCATCAATGTCGTCATTGTGAAGACCGCCGTCGACATAATCGTCTCCATCGCCAGCATAAATGTCATCCCAGCCATCGCCACCACTGATGGTATCATCTCCTGCGCCGGCGTAAATTGTGTCTCCACCGCTTTGGCCATCAATCACATCTTCTTCAGATGTGCCTGTGAATGTTTCAGCATTCGTTGTACCTGTTGCACTTCCCTCAAAGTCTTGAACATTGATGGTAATGGTTTCTGAATAGGTGTTGCCACCCGCATCCGTCACTTCGATGGTGATGTCATGAGATTGTGCTGTTTCGTAGTCAATGTCTTGACCTGATTTCACGCGAACTTCATTGCCAACAATTTCAAAATGTCCTGATGGGTCATTGGTGATAGCATAGGTAAATGTGTCGCCTGAATCTGCGTCCGTTGCAGATAAAGTCGCAACTGTTGATCCAGATGGATCATAAGCACTATCAATTGTGCCGCCATCTGTGACAGTCTCATTCACCGTCCCGCCAGTAAAGGTGATATCTGTCGGACCTTCATCCATTAAGTTGTTGACATTAATAGTAAATGTCTCTGAATATGTGCTACCCGCGCCGTCAGATACTTCTACGGTAATATCGTGTGATGTCGTATCTTCGAAGTCGATATCAGCGCCAGATTTAACAACGATCTGATCACCTGAAATTTCAAAGAATCCAGAAGGATCATTGGTAATCGTATAGGATTGAACATCCAGCGTATTGTCTGTTGCTGCTAGTGTTGCAACAACTGTGCCCGCTGATGAATTTTCATCAATCGATGTCGCAGAAACATCCATATCGCTTGGACCAACATCAATCACATCATCCGCTGTGGTCGTGCCATCAGCAAACTCAAAGAATTCTACATTTCTGACGTTATCTGTACCATCTGGTGAACCCGGACGGTTGTCGACAACAGTATATGTGCCTCCACTTTCAGTAATTGTGTAATCGGCCCAATTGCCTGAGAAAACGACCGTATCGTCATCCGTGCCGCCATCGATGCGGTCATTACCTTCACCACCTTCAATGCGATCATCGCCGGATTCGCCATAAAGAGTGTCATCACCTTCATCACCGCTAATGGTGTCAGTGCCGTCACCACCATAGGCAGTGTCGTTACCTTCACCCATATTGAGCGTATCATTGCCATTGCCAGTAGATGTATCATCAAAACGGTCATCGCCAGCGCCGGCATTGACAACATCATCGCCTGCAAGGCCGGAAATTGTATCATTGCCTGAGCCACCATTGAGGACATCGTCATTCACTGTTCCAACAATGGTCTGATCCGCAGTCTCTTGCAGATCTGCAGCTGAGATATCGCCATCATCGAAGCGGAAAGTTTCGATTTCCATAACTGTATCGGTGCCATCTGGGCCTGTGACTGTCCAAACACCACCATCGTAGTAAGGGCTTTCGGCATGCGAGATTGTGTAATCCGCACGATCGCCTGAGAACACCGCGATGTCATTGCCGTCACCACCGCGAATAGTATCGTCGTCAGCTCCGCCTGTTAGCGTATCATCACCATCTTCACCATGGATAAAGTCTTCACCAGTACCGCCATCAATGACATCAGAGCCATCACCACCATAGGCGTAATCATCACCTGCGCCCATATTAACGGTGTCATTGCCGTTGCCAGCTGCACTGTCGTCGAATTTATCATTGCCGTCTCCGGCATTAACGACATCATCACCCGCATTACCGGCAATCACATCATCGCCAGTTGTACCGGTGATATTATCATCACCCGTACCGCCAACAACGCTGGTCTCAGTCACACCCGTATCGGTAAATGTAACACCGCCATCATCGAGATAAACGGTCTCCGCTTCATCACCCACAGCGATGGTAAATGATTGCGTTGATGTTGTGCCATCTGAACTTGTGGCCGTCACTTCAATCGTGTGAGACGCATCTGTTTCATAATCAAGCGCTGCAGCAACTGTGACTTCACCTGTATTTGCATCGATTGCAAAGAACCCACCCGGGTTTGAAGAAAGCGAGTAGCTGATTGTATCTGTTTCATCGGCATCAGAGGCGAAAGCCGTAATACCAACGGCTGTGCCAACAGATGCACCTTCAGTGACAGAGTTTCCAGCGCCATCAGTATCAGAAATCGCCGTAATCGATGTCTCATTGACATCATTCACACCAATTGAGAATGTTTGCGTTGATGTGGACCCATCATCTGATGTCGCGGTGACTTCAATTGTATGAGATGTATCTGTTTCAGCATCCAAAGACCCAGCAACGGTGACAACACCAGTTGACGCATCAATATCAAACAGACCACCTGCATCATCAGAAAGTGAATAGGTGACATTGTCTGTTGCATCGCCATCCGTCGCAAGGGCTGTGATACCCACAGTGTCGCCTACAGATGCATTTTCATCAACGGCATTCGTCGCAATATTGCTATCTGAAATGCTGCCCACATTGAATTCATCGATATCAGCGACATTGATTGTAAAGGTTTCTGAAGAAGTCGACCCATCTTCCGATGTGGCTGTGACTTCGATATCAATCGAACCTTCGGTTTCAGCATCAAAACTCGCGCCTGAAGCGACTGTGACCGTACCATCTGCTGCAACTTCAAAACGTGCATCGTCAACTGAGTAAGTCACGTTGGAATTTGTTGCATCAGCATCCGATGCAGATGCGGTTACACCCACATTATCACCAGCAGAGGCGTTTTCTGCAATCGTATTCACGGCGCCATCTGTGTCCGATACCGCGCTAACATCAAACTCATCCAAATCATTCACGTTAATCGTGACGGTCTCAGAATAGGTGTTACCATTCGCATCCGTGACTTCGATGGTCACATCGTGCGAAGGCGCGTTTTCTGCATCAAGATCAGCACCCGCTTTCACCAGGATATTGTCACCCGAGATCTCAAAGAAGCCAGATGGATCATTGGTGATCGTAAATGTAAGGCTATCAAGCGCATTGTCAGTTGCGGACAATGTCGCAACAACAGTGCCAGTGGTTGAGTTTTCATCGACGGAGTTCGACGAAACATCAATGTCGCTTGGACCAACATCGAGCAGATCCGCAACAGCGACTGTGCCATCTGCAAATTCGAAATTTTCGACATTGGTGACCGTATCCGTACCATCTGGAGAACCGGCGCGATTATCAACAATCGTATAGGTGCCAGCGCTTTCAGTGATCGTATAATCAGACCAATTACCGGAATAAACGGCCGTATCTGTATCTGCTCCGCCATCAATCGTATCGTCGCCTTCACCACCGATGAGGCGTTCTTGACCCAATCCGCCTTGTAGATCATCATTACCGGCACCGCCATCGAGTAAATCATTGCCGGTGCTGCCATCATAATTCACGCGAGAGTCACTAGATCCTAGATCAATGAGTGTATCGTCGCCCTCTCCACCATAGAGGCTATCATCTGCCGCCCCGGTGCTTGTGTAAAGTGTGTCGTTGCCTTCCTCACCATAGATTGACCCGGTATTTTTACCTTCGCTACCTTGATAGATGACATCATCGCCCGCACCGCCGTAAATATTGTCACTGCCCCAACCACCATTTATATAATCTTCTTCAGATGTTCCTGTGATTGTTTCAGAATTCGTTGTACCTGTAGCACTTCCTTCAAAGTCCTGAACATTGATGGTGATGGTTTCTGAATAGGTGTTGCCACCCGCATCGGTTACTTCAATTGTGATGTCATGTGATTGTGCTGTTTCGTAGTCAATGTCTTGACCTGATTTCACGCGCACTTCATTGCCGACAATTTCAAAGTGACCGGATGGGTCATTCGTAATCGCATATGTAAATGTGTCACCTGAATCTGCGTCTGTAGCTGATAAAGTCGCAACTGTTGATCCAGATGGATCGTAGGCACTGTCAATCGTACCACCATCTGTGACAGTTTCATTCACCGTACCGCCTGTGAAGGTGATATCTGTCGGACCTTCATCCATGAGATTGTTCACATCAACCGTGAATGTCGTTGAAGATGTCGAACCATCTTCAGATGTTGCTGTGACCTCAATGTCATAAGAAGACGCCGTTTCGGCATCCAATGGCGCCGTCGTGGTGACCTCACCTGTTGTTGCATCAATGGTGAATAAGCCACCTGCATCATCAGAGAGCGAATATGTGACATTTGAATTGGTTGCATCCGCGTCAGACGCTGAAGCAACAATGCCAACCGTCGTGCCCGCTGCCGCATTTTCATCAACAGAATTGGCTGTTGCGTCGGTATCAGTAATTGCAGTGACATCGAACTCATCAATATCATTCACATTGATTGTATAGCTTTGTGTAGATGTCGAGCCATCTTCAGATGTGGCCGTGACCTCAATATCATAGGAAGACGCAGTTTCTGCATCCAAAGGAGCCGTCGTGGTCACTTCACCAGTTGTTGCATCAATGGCAAACAAACCACCCGCGTCATCAGACAAAGAGTAAGTCACGTCCGAATTGGTTGCATCTCCATCGCTTGCAAAGGCAGTTATTCCGACAGTCGTGCCAGCAGATACATTTTCGTCCACTGAATTAGCCGTTGCATCTGTGTCAGAAATCGCGCTGACGTCAAACTCGTCAACGTCAGTTACATTGATCGTGTAGCTTTGTGTCGAAGTCGAGCCATCTTCTGATGTCGCGGTGACTTCTATCGTGTGGTTAGTCGCAGTTTCGTAATCAATACCAGACGCATCGGCAATGGAAACTTCACCCGTAATCGCATCAATCGCAAAGATGCCGCCTGCATCATCAGACAAGCTGTAAGTTACTGAATTATTTGACCCATCTGCATCCGATGCAGAAGCTGTAATACCAACACTATCACCATTGGATGCATCTTCAGAAATGGTATTGCTTGCGCCATCAACGTCGCTAATTGCACTTACATCAAACTCATCCACATCAGATACATTTACTGTAAAGCTTTGCGTCGAGGTTGACCCATCTTCTGATGTCGCGGTGACTTCAATTGTGTGAGATGTCGCGTTTTCAAAATCCAAACCTGACGCATCTGAGATTATGACTTCGCCTGTATTGGCATCGATCGTAAAGATCCCACCAGCATCATCAGATAAGCTGTATGTCACATTGTTGTTTGTGCCATCTGCATCAATTGCTGATGCCGTAAGTCCAACACTATCGCCATTTGATGCATTTTCTGCAATTGAATTGGCTGATCCGTCAGCGTCTGAAACAGCTGAGACATCATATTCATTCAAATCCGCCACATTAATTGTCATGGTTTCTGAGAATGTATTACCAGCGCTATCGGTCACCTCAATGGTCAGCTCATGGACCGGAGATGTTTCGAAATCGAGGTTAGCGCCTTCTTTCACACGAATTTCATCACCGACGATTTCAAAGAAACCCGATGGGTCATTAATAATGGTATATGTGTGCTCATCATCGATATTGGCGTCTAGTGTTGAAAGCGTTGCAATGACGGTCCCAGCAGCAGAGTTCTCAGCGACAACATCATTGCTCAGAGCGATGTCAACAGGCGCAACATTGGTTTCCACGCTTTCAACTGAGGCAGCTGCCACGGTCGCTGATGGCGTTGCTGATTGCGCATCATTTTCACCAGGAGTATTTTGGTCTGTACCAGCTTCACCAGTTCCAGATGCAGAAGCTGTATTTCCACCCTGCTCATCTGTGTTTAGATCAGCACCATCCAAGGATGGCGCGTTTTCAATTTCAACAGAATTGTCTTGGCCCGCGTTTGAAGAGGGGTTTTGTGTCACACCACCAGATGTATCAGAATTGCTGTTGGAGCTTGAACCAGCACTTTGAACATTTTGAGGTGTTGTATCAGCCGTCGCAGGCGCGGAGCTGTCAACATCACTTTCAAGCGGCTTCTCATTGGCATTGGTCGCAGGGGCGTCCTGCTCCTCCGCACCAGGAAGAACGATATCCATCCGTTCAATGGGTGTTTCACTGCCTGGATCAAGGAGGTCTGTATCCACCTTGTTTTTTTTAGCTGCGACCGCTTTTCCTGTACCTTGCTCTACTTTAGACATACTCGCTCCTGTAAATGTCGAGTCCACAATTTAAGAGCAAAAGTTTTCAAAAAGTTGAGGTGTTAACTATAAGATCTAGGAAGTTGTCATCATAGTTAACAAAACGACTCCAGATTTATTTCAAGCAAAATTTTATCCCAAATAGTGAAACATACGCCATTTTCGCAAGTTTGCGGCAACCTAGTTATGGTTAATAAGATGCTAATAAATTCAGTGTAATAACTCTTTATATTCACCCGTAGATTTTACTAGGTTGGCTTTAACAAACTGATGGCGCTTAAATTTAGAAAAAAAATATCTGCAAATGCTGATGATAAGTCTTCGGCCAATGCAGACGATAGCGCAGTTAAAGCAGTGAGAAATCCTGTTGTTGCTGAAGCCGATACACCGCTGACCAAGCAGGTTCTCATTATTTCTCTCATTGCCAATCTTTTGGGATTGGCCATGCCGCTCGCCATTTTTCAGGTTTATGATCGCATCTTGCCAAATCAGGCGGGCGCGACATTATTTTGGCTGATCGCTGGTCTTTTAGCCGCAGTCATTTTGGATACGGTTCTGAGAAGCTTACGATCATATATCCTTGGATGGGCTGCATTGAAAAACGGGCATCGCGCACAACAATTGGCAATGAACCAACTTTTAAATGCCAATCCCGGTGAGCGCGCGACGATTTCTCGAGCGAAGTGGCTTGATGGTCTGGATGCTATTGCCGAATATAGTAATTTTCAGGGCAGTCAAAACCGGACAATTCTGATCGACATCCCCATGGCGTTCATTTTCTTAGCCATGGTCGCCCTCGTTGGTGGTATTTTGGTTTTCGTGCCAATTGTTCTGATTATCGCCTTTGGTCTGTTCAGTTACCTTCAGGGTCAAGAAATTCAGTCCTTTCTCGACAACCGTTCACAACAAGATGCGCGCCAGAACGATTTTCTTCTAGAAACCTTTTCAAACATTCAAACTGTCAAAAACCTTGCCGTGGAAAGTCAGTTGCTCAGACGTTTTGAGATGCTGCAAAAAACTTCAACTGTGTCGAGCTATAACGCGATTATCAGCACCAACAAATTGCAGGCTCAAGGTGTCATTTTCTCAAATATGATGATGATATGCGTCGTTTCGTTCGGCGCATTGCGTGTTATTGGCGGCGACATGAGCCTTGCGGCACTTGCATGTTGTTCATTGTTAACTGGGCGAATGGTGCAACCATTTGCGCGCGCTCTTACTTTATTTCATGAGATCCAAAATATCAGGCTGGCACGCAGACGGTGTAATGTCTTTGATCGCATTGCAAATAAGGGCCTTGAAGACGATGATGCAGAGCAAAAGCTATCCAAAGGCGCATTTAATATTCGCAACTTAGTCTTGCCGACCAATGCAGAAAACACAGATATTCAACCTTATAATTTAAGTGCAGCCCCTGGTGAATTTATTGGGGTTCACTGCCAAGAAAATGCTGAAAGAACAGAATTTGTCAGTTTCTTGAACGGGAAATTTTTGCTAGAAAATGGTAGTATCTTTGCCGACGGTTTTTCCTCTAAACAATGGCACGAACTTGGACTTAATCGAGAAATTGGCTTTGTGTCTGCAAAAACAGAAATTTTCGAAGGTTCAATCATCGACAATCTGACCATGTTTGGCGGTGCGAACTTAGTGGAAAGCGCGCGTGAATCAGCCCGATTAATCGGCCTTGAACATGATATTTTCAAATTACCTGATGGATATGACACAGTTTTGAGCATTGGCTCTGCATCGATTTTATCACCAGGGTTTTTGCAAAGAATAAAGATCGCGCGGGCGATCCGCAGACAACCGAAGATCTTCATTTTTGACGGCGCCAACAGCAATATGGATATGCGTTCAGACAAGCTATTGGCTGATGGGTTGCTCACACTTAAGGGCAAAATGACAGCTGTTTACTTCTCAAGCCGTCCATCCTTTTTGAAAATTTGCGATCAACGCTATCGCATGACCGAGGGGCATTTATTACCTGACGATTTCCAACAACCCAAGGCGGCTCAAAATCCCGCCAAATCTGCATCTTAGCTGGAGGGTTGGATCGTAAATGAAAAAAACGCTCGAAGATATTGAAAAGAAGATGAATGCAAAAACGCTTTTGCAGAATGTAAATTCGATCCAGCATTCACTTAAGATGGTCTATAACTCTTATGACCGTGCGGACAGTAATTGGAATGACAAAAAGTTAAGTTCTGCTGCCAATTGTATCGGGCCTTTGCTCAATCTCTTGGAATGGGTGGGATCAGCACGTCAATTGAAAGAAGTGATGCCGCACTTTGATACGCTTCACACAGTTGATGATCTGCGCAGCCTTTTAGTGCGGATTAATTATAAAACTCAACAAAAGACACTTGCGTTAAATGAAATCAGTCAATCATTTCTCCCGGCAATTTTGTTGGGTGAAGATGAAGAAGATGTCATGATCGGCATTGATATCGCTGATAATGGTCAATTGTTGATTTTCAACGGGCAAACCGAAAAGTTCGAATATAAAGAGATCACTGGTCAATTAACGACACTTTATACAGTTGAAAAATTCGATCCGATTGAAGCCAACGACAATGAAAGTAAACATGGTTGGTTCCAGTCCATTTTATCGCGTTTTAAAAATCTCTTCACGCGGTTGTTCATCCTCACATTTGCGATCAACATCTTCGACTTCGCAGTGCCTTTTTACATTATGATGGTCTATGACAAGGTCATCGGGACAAAATCGGTCTCCACGCTGATTACCTTTGTCGGCTGTTTGCTAGTTGCCATTATTGCAGGCATGGTTTTACGTCATAACAGGGCGCAAACAATTGCCTATCTGGGTGCTAGAGTTCAGGGTTTGGTTACTCTTGCAGCCTTCAAGCAGGTCCTAAGCTTACCTATTTTGATGAGCGAAAGTGCGCGCGCAAGCGAACAATTATCCCGTTTCAAACAATTTGTCGGTATTCGGGACTTGTTTATGGGACATTTGGGCAGCGCCATACTCGACGCGCCTTTTATCCTCGTCTTCTTAGCTGCCATTTTCGCAATTGGTGGAAATTTAGGCTTTTTATCCCTTGCGCTTTTGAGCTTTTATGTCGTGGTTGCGCTTGGATTAATGCCTGTGGGTACCCGCATTATGCGCAAATCCGGCGAGCATAAAAAGAACCACCGGAACTTCGTCGTTGAAACGGTCGAAAAACATTCGACGATTATTGAAAATAATGCCCAAAAACTTTGGATTGAGCGCGAAAGTGATCTTTCTGGCAAGTCGCTTATTGCCCAGTTTAAAGCCCAGCAATTCCAGGCCATTCAGCAAAACTTATCCCAGTTATTAGTGATGATCACAGGCATTCTAACGATTGGCTTGGGTGCAGGAATGGTCATCGAAGGAGACTTATCGGCTGGTGCATTGATCGCATTGGTGACACTGATCTGGCGTCTTTTGTCCCCCATTCAAACAGTCTTTTTGGGAATGGGACGTATCAACGCGACCATTGGCACATTTAAGCAGATCAACAATCTAATGAGGCTGCGCTCTGAAAAAGTTGAAAGCAAGCGACCAAACATCCTACGAGAATTTTCTGGTCATATCACACTAGATAAAGTTGCATTTAAGCATCAGAACGCTCAGACACCGAGCATCTACAATATGTCTCTTTCCGTAAAGCCTGGCGAGTTTATTGCAATAACAGGTGATTCCGGAGCAGGAAAATCAGTATTGCTAAAATTGATGGCTGGTCTTTACACACCCCAGGTTGGAGTTGTCGCTGCAGATGGATTGAACCTCCGCCAGATCGATTCTTATCAATATCGACGCGCAATTGGATATGTCGGCCAACAGGCAGATTTTTTCCATGGCACAATTGCGCAAAATCTGATGTTTGCGAACCCGGTCGCGACCTTGAGTGAGCTTGAGCACGCACTCGATCTCGCCGGTGCACGTAAAACGGTCGAAGAATTGCCAGAAGGCATAGATACCCGACTAACTGCGCAATTACAGCGCAAATTGACCAAGAGTTTTTCTGGCCAATTATCCTTGGCGCGGGCATATTTATCAAACAGCTCAATTTATATGTTTGATGATCCGGGAAGTGATCTTGATCCTGCGGCAGACAAACGTTTTATCACCACGCTAAAAGTCCTTCAAAAGAAGGCAACGATCATTTTGGTGACCCAGCGCCCAAGCCATATGTATTTGGCAGATCGATTAATCCTCTTGCAATCTGGACAGATGGTAGCAGATTCCGCTCCTGATGAACTTGTTCCAAAGATATTAAATGCCGCACAGTCTGCAAAAGTTAGCTGATTGTTAACGATACTTGCAGTAGAAATATTAGAAGTAGCATGTAAGTTTTGGGGTATTACGATTTAACTACTGATTTTCCCCATCCGCTGCGGGGTTTTAGGGGCGATGTAGCCTTCTTAATCAAGCGAGATTGAAGACAAGTGCAAATTAGGAAAAGTGAAGTTTCTGGAAACTCCTTTATCCTGCCCGCTGAACTAGATGACGATAAGTCGATTATTGTCATGGGCAGGCGCGCTAATCTATTGTGCCTATTGTTTGTCGCTGCAATTGTTTGGTCCATTTTCGCACCTATTGATGAATTGGTTATCGCCAATGGCGAGATTATTCCAACAGCAAATGTGACATCCATTGAACACCGAGAAGGTGGCATTGTTGATGCTGTGCTGGTGAAAGAGGGACAAAATGTGCGTGCAGGTGACCCGCTTATTTTGCTTAACACAACCTCAACTGAAGCAGATCTTGGTCAAGTAGAAATTCAGGCAGTTTCTTTAGAGCTACGATTAAAATCTCTTGAGTCGCTTGCAAATGAACAAGAATTGGATTTTGGAGATATTGGCCATAAATATCCTGATTTACGCAAGAAAGAAAAAATTGCCCATTTCGCACGCGCCTCTTTGTTGCAAAAAGAACTAGCCAATCTTGAAACTGGAAAAGCACTAAAGCGGCTTGAAGCAAACGCTTATGCAAATGAAATTGAAAGCTTAAAGCGTCAATTAAATATTGAACAAGAACGGCATGATAGTATGCGTTCGCTTTTAAATGCAGGGCATGTGTCACGCAAAGACTATCTGGATGCAAAGGCCGCTTTAGAGCGTGTCAGCCAGAGTATTGAAAGTGCGCAAGGTCAAAAAGAAGTTGCTGAATTGCAGCTTGAGGAAGCGGGCCGCGTGATTGAAAGCAAACTGGCACAAGAAAAGAAATTGCTGGGTGAAGAACAGGCACAAGTCTTGTCTGAACTTGCTCAAGCACGCGAGCAGTTAAACAAACAACAAGACCGCACTGAACGCCTGTCGATCAGATCACCAATTGATGGCGTTGTCCAGGAAGTGGTGCAGAAAGCCAAAGGCGAAGTGATCGGTTCGGGTGAATTAGTGGCAAGAGTAGTACCCGCTGAACGCCAGATTGTTGCAGAAGTTCGCGTTGATCCTTACGACATTGGTCACATCAAAGAAGGCGACAGTGCTGAAGTTAATATCTCAACATTTGATCCAAGCATCTTTGGAACAGCATCAGGTACAATTGCCGTGCTCTCGCCGACAACCTTCCTTACGGATCGCGGTGAGCCATACTATAAAGCTGTGATCGACCTGCAAGAAAACTTTATCGGTGAAGATCAAAGCAAACGTTACTTGCATGCCGGTATGGTGGTTGACGCAAAAATCAAAACCGGTTCAAAATCACTGATGCGGTATATGCTCAAACCGGTACTCAAATCCTTCGGCTCATCATTCTCTGAACGCTAAGTCTTAAAGACTATTGTATATTTTCCATTTCACTGCACCCTCTCAATTGGCAAGATAATTGCTTGTATAAATGTTGGTGGGAGCCACTTTGATACAGTTGCACATAAATTAAACTGAAAAGATGTCCGCATCTTGCGCAACTGATTAAATTTTGGTCAACTCGTCACGTGAATTGAAATATCGGGCAATCCTGTGAAGACGGAAAACGAATGAATTTATCTCCAAGAGAAAAAGACAAATTACTTGTCGCAATGGCAGCTATTGTTGCACGAAAACGTTTAGAACGTGGCGTTAAACTTAACCATCCGGAAGCAATTGCTTTGATCACAGACTTTGTGGTTGAAGGCGCGCGCGATGGGGCATCTGTTTCGGACCTCATGGAACAAGGTGCCCATGTCATTACCCGCGATCAGGTCATGGAAGGTATTCCTGAAATGATCCACGACATTCAGGTTGAAGCAACTTTTCCAGATGGCACAAAACTTGTCACTGTTCACGAACCCATTCGATAAAACAAAATCTGCTTAAAGGATACATGTTATGATACCTGGTGAAATTATCACACAAGATGGCGAGATTGTTTTAAATGATGGGTCCGATGCCATCACATTAAAAGTGGCCAATTCTGGCGATCGACCTGTTCAGGTTGGCTCGCATTATCATTTTTACGAAACAAATGCGGCGCTTCAATTTGATCGTGAAGCAACGCGCGGTATGCGTCTGGATATCGCTGCAGGTACCGCGGTGCGTTTCGAACCAGGCCAGGAGCGCGATGTCACGCTTATTCCAATTGGTGGCGCGCGCGAGATCTATGGGTTCAACCAGAAAGTCATGGGCAAATTATGATCAGAACTGGGGTCATGGTGAGTTCGGCATTGGCATTTTCAGCTTTATCTCATGCCGCGATAGCGCAGGATTGGGACTGTACAGATGCAGGCAACCTGCCCCAACAAGGCATGAACTATTGTGCTGCCAAAGATTTTGAAAAAGCAGATGCTGCGCTTAATGCGGCATGGTCGCTTATTCGCAAAGATACCCTCAAGGCCAGCGATGGATCTGATCCTCTGCTTGCCGGTCAACGTGCATGGCTCAATTATCGCGATCAACAATGTGACGCTGAATCACTTATTTTCGAAGGCGGTTCACTGCAACCACTGATCATTTCATCCTGTCGTGCACGCATGACACGCGACCGCACAGAAGAATTGTTGTTAATGGAGCGATATAATTGATCAATCCGTCCAATAAAGGCGCATTCGCGCCAATTCATAGTTTTCATTACAGCCTAACCAATCTCAGTTTAACCGGGGACAAATAAATGCCAGCAAAAATAACTCGTTCTGCCTATGCCGATATGTTTGGCCCAACAAAAGGCGACAAAGTTCGTCTTGCCGATACGGAGCTCTTTATCGAGGTTGAAAAAGATTTCACGACCTATGGTGAGGAAGTGAAATTTGGCGGCGGCAAAGTTATCCGTGATGGAATGGGTCAAAGCCAAGTAGCGCGACAAGATGGCGCTGTCGATACGGTGATCACCAACGCGCTGGTGGTTGATGTCACAGGTATTTATAAAGCCGATGTCGGTCTGAAAGATGGACGCATTGCCGCAATTGGTAAAGCAGGTAATCCCGACACGCAAAGCAATGTTGATATTGTTGTCGGACCCGGGACAGAAGCCATTGCAGGTGAAGGTAAGATTTTAACAGCCGGTGGTTTTGACAGCCATATTCACTTCATTTGCCCGCAGCAAATTGAAGACGCATTGATGTCAGGTCTAACCACAATGCTTGGCGGTGGTACAGGCCCGGCGCACGGCACTTTGGCCACCACGTGTACGCCAGGCCCTTGGCATATTGGCCGCATGATCCAGTCTGCGGATGCTTTTCCGATGAACCTCGCTTTTGCTGGTAAAGGCAATGCATCAGTGCCAAAAGCACTTGAAGAAATGATCCTCGGCGGTGCATGCGCGCTTAAACTTCACGAAGATTGGGGCACAACGCCAGGCGCGATAGACAATTGTTTAAGTGTTGCCGATAGTTATGATGTGCAGGTGATGATCCACACAGATACGCTCAACGAATCTGGCTTTGTCGAAACATCACTGGGCGCCATGAAAGGCCGCACTATCCACGCATTCCATACAGAAGGTGCCGGCGGTGGTCATGCACCTGACATCATCAAAGTCTGTGGTGAAAGCAATGTATTGCCGGCCTCCACAAACCCAACGCGACCATATACGGTCAATACATTAGCTGAGCATTTGGACATGTTGATGGTGTGTCACCATCTTGATAGCGCCATCCCTGAAGATATTGCTTTTGCAGAAAGCCGCATCCGAAAAGAAACAATTGCCGCTGAAGATATCTTGCATGATATGGGTGCGTTTTCGATCATCGCGTCAGACAGCCAAGCCATGGGACGCGTGGGCGAAGTGATTACGCGCACATGGCAAACCGCTGATAAAATGAAAAAACAGCGTGGTTCATTGCCGGAAGAAACTGGCGATAATGATAATTTCCGCGTGCGCCGTTACATTGCCAAATACACCATCAATCCAGCGATTGCCCATGGTATTTCGAAAGAAATCGGATCCATTGAAGTCGGCAAACGTGCTGATCTGGTTTTGTGGAACCCAGCCTTTTTCGGTGTAAAACCGGATATGATCTTAATGGCGGGATCGATTGTGGCTGCGCCAATGGGTGATCCAAACGCGTCTATCCCAACACCACAACCTGTGCATTACCGCCATATGTTTGGCGCTTATGGCAAAGCGGTTGAACATTCAGCGGTCACATTCGTCTCCAAGGCGGCACATGAAGCTGGATTGCGTGAACAATTAGGTGTGGCCAAAGAGCTTGTGGCTGTTGAAAACACCCGCGGCGGCATCTCAAAAGCAGATCTTTTGCTAAATAATGCGACCCCTAATGTTGAAGTTGATCCTGAAACATACGAAGTAAGAGCAGATGGTGAGCTTCTCACCTGTGAACCTGCCGATGTGTTGCCAATGGCACAGCGGTATTTCTTATTCTAAGGATACTTTTATGATCTATTTGATCGCAACGTTGAAAATCAAACCCGGCAGCAAAGAGACGATACGAAAGCTCGTTGCGCCATGCATTGAAGGCACACGTAAAGAGCCTGGCAATATTTCCTATGACTTGTTTGAGAGCATGACAGATGAAAACACGCTGACTTTTGTTGAGCGGTGGGAAACACAGGAAGCTATTGATAACCACTTCACCGAGCCGCACTTTTTGGCATGGCGCGAAGCCGGATCTGAATATTTTCTAGATCGAAAAATTGAGATCATCACACCTCAAAACGTTGAAGAAAAATAATCAAATCACATGATGCGCGCAGAGCTAAAAGCCAAAATCATTGAGGTTTGTAACGCCAAAATCGAAAGGAAAGGCGAGAATGTCGGTGTGTCTTTTTACGCCTTCTTTGCGAATAAAAACAGTGATCCGGATTTATTGATGGAAGCCGCGACATGGTGGATTAAAACACACGAACTGGATCACTTCGAAAAGGCCGTGAAAATTCGTGATATGATACGAGCCATGCCATGATCATTGCCGATAAAACAACATTTGATTTTACCAGCTCTGACGACACTATTACGTTGGATGAAACAGCGCGCCACCGCCGTCGGATGAAAATGACATCAGACAATGGCATCGAATTCCTACTCGATTTGCCTGAAGCAAAACTCTTGCGACATGGTGAGGGGTTGATGCTCGACGACGGTCGGATCATTATGGTGCAGGCCGAGCCCGAAGATTTGTTTAAAGTATCCGGCAAGGATACACATCACTTGCTCGCATTGACCTGGCAATTGGGCAACCGCCACTTACCAACGCAGATTTTTGAAGATCATCTTCATATTCGCGCCGATCATGTCATCAAGGATATGCTGCTTGGTTTGGGTGCGCATGTCGAAGAGATATCAGCCCCCTTCGATCCGGAAGGTGGTGCATATTCGGGCGATCATGCGCATAGCCACCATCACGATGATCATGGACACCACCATCATGACTGATGCGCAAACCTCCCTCTTGCGATTAATAAGCTGGTTGTCGCCCGTCTTTCCGATCGGTAGCTTTGCCTATAGTGCAGGCCTCGAACAAGCTAGCAAAAGCGGGGTCGTCACCAAAGCCAACGATCTTTCAGATTGGTTAAACGATGTGTTGAATTTGGGTAGCACTTGGAATGACGCGGTGTTCTTTTCAAATGCCTGGAAACTGGCACGAGAGAACGAAAGCCTTACTGAAATTTCAACCTTGGCTGAAGCGATGGCAGGGACAAAAGAGCGTCATCAGGAAACAATTGCGCAAGGCAGTGCCTTTTTGAAGGCCGCCAATGCTTGGGATATGAAGCGTTCTGAGCTTCCAAGCCAATGCGCCTTGCCAATTGCTGTGGGCGCAAGATGCGCCGATGCAGGCGTAGAACTTTCGCCTGCCCTTTTGACTTATCTACAAGCCTTTGTAAGCAATCAATTGCAGGCAGCTATCCGGCTTTCCGTCATCGGTCAAAATCAGGCGCTTGAGATATTGGCAGAATTTGAGCCCAAACTGATCGAGATAACAGATCGCGCTGCTCAGTCCACATTGGATGATCTGGGGAGCTTTACAATCACTGCTGACATTTTATCGATGCAGCACGAGAATTTGGAATCGCGGATATTCCAATCTTAACATGCAAAACAATATGAAGTTTATAGATATCGGAGTTTTTCGACATGGCTAAAGGAAACGGTCCCTTACGAGTTGGAATTGGTGGTCCTGTTGGATCAGGCAAAACAACTTTGACGGAGAAGTTGTGCAAAGCCATGCGCGACAATTACTCGGTTGGCGTGGTCACCAATGACATTTATACCCGCGAAGATGCAGAAGCTTTAATGCGCATGCAAGCTCTGCCATCAGATCGTGTTGTGGGTGTCGAAACTGGTGGCTGTCCACACACGGCCATTCGCGAAGATGCATCGTTAAACCTGCGTGCCATTGACCAATTGTGCGAAGCCCATCCGGATCTGGATATTATTTTCATCGAATCTGGTGGCGATAATCTGGCTGCGACATTTTCACCCGATTTAGCTGATCTCACCCTTTATGTGATCTCTGTTTGCCAGGGTGAAGAGATCCCGCGCAAGGGTGGTCCCGCCATCACCCGCTCGGATTTGTTGATTATCAACAAACAAGACCTCGCACCCCATGTAGAGGTTGATTTGAACGTGATGGAACGGGATGCGAAGCGCGTTCGCGCCAATGATAATCACATTTTCACCGATATGAAGCGCGGCAATGGCACTGATGATATCGTCAGTTTTTTGGTGGATAAAGGCGGTTTATAACGTACCCCAATGCTCCCCCCAAAATCTTGAATTGATAGAAGCCTCTAATTTAGGGCTTCACATAATCATATTTATGTATACATTGTTTGTACCGAAACCATAAACTTGTCGGTATTACTACGGATTGATTATTGATATTGGTAATTTTAGTTTACCAATCATCAAGTTTGATTGAGGATTCAAATTGATCCAAATTTTAAAATCGTGATTTCTTTGGGAGGAACACATGAAAAAAACATTACTCGCGGCCGTCGCCAGCACAGCACTGATGATGGGCTCAGCGTCCGCTCAGCAAAGTTTGGAAATGACATCGTCATTTGGCCAAAACTTGCCTATTCTTGGTACAGCGGCTCTCGACTTCGTTTCTAAGATCAACGGCATTTCAGAAGACGTTGAATTCGAGCATTTCGATCCAGGTAAACTTGTTCCTACTCTAGAAGCACTTGATGCGATCTCTAATGGTTCTGTGGATGCAGGTTATGCAACATCAGGTTACTGGCAAGGTAAGATCACAGCAGCTTCACTCTTTGCGGCTGTGCCATTTGGCCCAGAAGCTGGTGAGTTCATGGGTTGGATTCTCTACGGCAATGGCGGCAAGCTATGGCAAGAAATGTATGACCAAGCCGGCTACAATGTTGTTGCAACACCATGTGGCGTGATCGCGCCAGAAACATCAGGCTGGTTCAAAAAAGAAATCAACACATTGGACGATCTTAAAGGTCTGAATATGCGTTTCTTCGGTCTTGGTGCGAAGGTTATGGAGCGTCTTGGCGTTTCAACATCGCTTCTAGGCGCATCTGACATCTTCCCTGCTCTCGAGCGTGGCGCGATTGATGCGACAGAGTTTTCAATGCCTCGTATTGATGCACGTTTGGGCTTCCACAAAATTGCGAAGTATAACTACTTCCCAGGTTGGCACCAGCCATCAACATTGTTTGAGCTTTTGATCAACAAAGATGTGTATGATGAGCTAACAGACCGCGCGAAAGAGCAGATCAAAGTTGCTTGTCTTGCAAACATCACCACCAACTTGGCTGAGGGTGAAGCAACAAACTATGCTGCTATGGTTGATAACACTGAAAACAATGGTGTGACCATCAAGCAATGGAGCCCTGAGATCCTCGCTGCATTTGAAGAAAACTGGAACGCTGTGGCTGCTGAACTTGCTGCAGAAGACGAGTTCTTCAAGAAAGTGTGGGACGACCTAGCTGAATACCGTAAAGGTTATGCGGTTTGGTCTAAGAGTATCTACCTTCCTCGCTAATATTTAGCACATGACTTTGAGGGCGACTTTTTCTAACATAAAGTCGCCCTTTCTGTATGAAATTGGCAAGCTCATTTTGGGAGAATATTATGCCTGACCGTACGTTGGATGTTGTCGAAGTTGCAGCAAAATCGATTCCAATTAGCGACCCCGGTGATCGCAACAAAGAAGAACATCTGTGGGGAGACCGCCTTGTCATTGGCGTCGGCAATATTGTTGCCTGGATATTCCCAATTTTGATGGTTGCCATTGTTATTCAAGTTATCATCCGAAAATTTGGACACAATCAGGCTTGGCTTGATGATGCGCAATGGTGGATGTATGGCTTTGCGATGCTGACGGCTTTTGGTTATGCCATCACAACGGAAAGCCATGTACGCGTTGATATTCTTCACCAGAATTTTTCGAAAAAGAAGAAAGCACGGATAGAAGTCTTTGGTCTTGGCTGGCTTGCATTGCCATTCCTCGCCATCATGACAGATGTTATGATACATTACGGCTGGGCATCATGGGTTGCCGGTGAAGGATCAGACAGTGCAAACGGTCTACATATGCTCTACTTGCTTAAGCTATCTCTGCCGGTATTATTCTTCTTAGGGATCATAGCTGCTTGGTCGACCATGGTACGGCATGTGGCAAGGTTTACAGAGGTACGCTTCTGGAAATTAATCATCGCCGCCTTCCCTTTTGCAGTCTTCGCCGCCGAACGTATTTTCTATTACGCCTCGTGGTGGTTTGTCAGACTAACCAATTCGGAGATCCAAGATCGCCGTATCTCACGAGAACCACTCCTTGAAGCATCAACATATTATGGCTTTGGGCTATTGGTTGTCATATTTGTGGTCAGTTTCATTATTGCTCGCAACAAAAATAATAATATAGAGGCAGCATAATCATGGAAATCTTGTCCCTCATTGGAACTGTCTTAAACATGAACCAGTTCTTGGTTCTTATGCTGTTCCTCACATTTATCTTCATGCTGTTTCGCGGCATCCCCGTCGCATTTGCGCTTGTGGGCGTAGGTCTATTATTCGGAATTTTGGGCGAATTTGTTCTTGATCCAAATGCCAAAGCTATTTCGCAATATATTGATTTTGACCGAACCCGTATCACCTACAAAAAGCTCTTTGCCATTTCCGGGCGTTTCTTTGGCGGGGTGATTAAAAACCCAGTTCTTGTCGCGTTGCCGATGTTTATTTTCATGGGATTGATGTTGGATCAATCCGGCGTTGCGCAAAAAATGATGAAGGCCATGCAGGCGCTCTTTGGTTCGCTGCGTGGTGGTCTCGCTTTGTCTGTGATGTTGATCGGTATCATTTTGGCTGCATCAACTGGCGTGATTGGCGCATCTGTTGTGTTGCTCGGTGTGATGGGCATTCCAACCATGATGAACCAGAACTACAATAAGGAAATCGCCACAGGCACGATCGCGGCATCTGGTACCTTGGGAATTCTGATCCCGCCATCCATCATGTTGGTGATCATGTCTGACCAATTGGCGATTAGCCTTGGTGACCTCTTTATGGGCGCTCTATTCCCTGGTCTTATCCTGGGTGGTTTATATATCGTATTCATCATCCTCTATGGAATATTGAACCCGAAAGCGATGCCTCTGCCGGAAAACAGAGAACCTGTTTCTATGAAAGTGATTATGGATGTGGCCGTATCGGTTATCCCACCACTATTGCTGATCCTATTGGTTCTGGGTTCCATCTTCTTCGGTCTAGCAACGCCAACAGAAGCGTCTGGTCTTGGTGCTATGGGTGCAACATTGCTTGCACTTGCCAGCAGAAACCTAAACTTCAAAGTCTTTAAAGACGTGATGCGTCAGACACTGAATACTTCGGGTTACATCGTTGGTATTTTCATTGCGGCCAGCTTCTTTGCCTTTATCTTACGCCGCTATGGTGGTGACGAGATCATTGAAAACTTGGTCACAGGTGCCTCTGACAATCCTTATGTGGTGATTGGCTTCATCCTCTTCATCATCTTCTGCTTGGGCTTCTTGCTCGACTGGATTGAGATCACATTGATCATCATGCCGCTCATGTTGCCGGTTGTTCTGGCGCTTGATCTTCCAGTTGAAGGTTATGGTGTTGTGGATAATCCATCCGTTGTTTGGTTTGCGATCCTTGTGGCCGTGACACTCCAAACATCGTTCTTAACCCCGCCGGTTGGGTTTGCGCTCTTTTATCTTAAAGGCGTATGTCCGCCTGAGATTACGTTGGGGCATATTTATCGCGGTATTATCCCGTTCGTGTTGGTCCAATTGCTGGGCTTGGGGATTGTGTTCTACTTCCCCGAATTATCGACCTGGCTCCCGGCCATCGCCTACGGCAATTAACAACAAAACCCGCTCCAACCGAGCGGGTTTTCTTTTTTTCTTTAAAAGATTGGCTCCTAGCTCGGAACAAATTTATGGGGCAAAGCATGTAACTGGACTGACATGATATCGCGTGCCATAAATTATCAAACTGGAACTGCAACGGATTAGGTTTGACTTTGGATCGCAGAAACTTTCTCACCCTCACATTGTCAGGATTAGCAGCAGGCTTTACCCCGCTGGCTTCAAATGCACAAAGCAAACGCGCAGCAAAAGGTTTCATCCACACCAATTGGAGCCGGGATCCTTTCAGCTACGGATCTTATTCTTTTGTTGCAAAAGGTGCTCGAAAAAAACATAACGCGATCTTGGCTGAACCAGTGGGTAACAGGTTGTTTTTTGCAGGTGAAGCAACACATCCTGAATATAACAGCACGGTTCATGCGGCTTATGAATCGGGACTGATCGCAGCGGAGGCGATTTATGGGACAGACGCTGAATCCATTGCCATCGTGGGTGCTGGCGCCGCTGGTATTGCCGCTGCGCTTGCCCTAACTGATGAAGGATATGACGTTACAATCTTTGAAGCGCGGAACCGAATTGGCGGACGAGTTTGGACCGATACAAGCCTCGGTCTGCCACTTGATTTGGGTGCAAGTTGGATCCACGGAACCGATGGCAACCCTCTGACTGGCATCGCACAATCTCTTAACTTGAAAACCCGTGCGACGGATGAGAACTACGTTCTTCGCGGTGGCGATGGCCGCAAAATGCGCGACGCAGATGAACCTGATTGGCTGGAAAACGTCATATCTGTTCAACATGATGCGGGGGCTGACACAAGTGACATAAATATGGCTGCCTACCTATTGGATAATGACTATGATGGTGACGAGGTAATATTCCCCGGTGGATATTCACAGTTGTTTGATAATGTTGAGAACGCGTTCGATATTCGATTTGACCATGTTTTATCGAAAGTTGAAATCGCTGAAGATGGTGTTGAGCTCAGCGACCAAAAGGGGCAAAAAGCATCTTTTGATGCTGCACTCATCACTGTGCCACTTGGTGTTTTGAAAAAGGGCAATATTGCATTTTCACCACCTCTTCCAAAGCGAAAAATGGACGCTATTTCCAAGTTGGGGATGGGAACTTTAGACAAAGTTTATCTCCAATATGATGAGGTATTTTGGGATCGCGATACAACATGGATCATAACACCTGAAAATGGATTGCCTGAGGGTCAATTTAATCAGTGGCTTAATTTATATCCCTATATAGGCAAGCCAGTCATTGTCGCATTTAATGGTGCTCAGCCTGCACTGGATTTGTCCAAACTGCCGGATTCTGAAGTCCTCAAAAGAGCACAACAAACATTAGAAATGGCCTATCCATCAGCTTAACGAGGTTACGCCCCAAAGGCAGCTTGCTGATCAAGCCATTCAAGACCCACAATCGAACTGCCATTTTCCACATGGATCAAGGCATCGCTTTCCTTGGTGAAGTTTATATCAAGCTGATTGTGGAACCTGAAATGTTCATTCAATGACTGTCGGATCTCTTCATCCATGAGATCAAGCGCCTGCGCACCGCGCCCAACAAAGACAACCGGGAACGCATCAAATAAACCAAACATGATGGCGAGACCAAAACCAATAGCGCGTCCGGCTTCACGGATGGCCTCTCTTGCTGGCCCTTCACCTTGCCGCGCGTCTTCGATGATTTGCGCAATATCTTCACTGGTGACCGGGCGATCAGGCAATGCCTGAGGGTCTAGCCCTTTAGCGCGGCGCCAGATCGCATAATCACTGGCATAGGCTTCAACACAACCATGTTTTTTACAGCGGCATAATGCGCCTTCGCCGCCTTTAAATGAAATATGGCCAAGCTCCGAGGCGGAAGATTTTGCTCCCTGAAATGGTTGCCCGTCGATATATAATCCCAAGCCAATGCCGTAAGACATGAGTACTGCGCCGAAAGTGCCATCGGCATATGCTTTGTCTTTGGAGAGGCTCCGCGCAATCATCGCACTGTCATTGGCAACCGTGACTTCGGCATAGGAAATTTGCGATAGTCGTTCGGCAAACTTCATCCCGCTTTCGGATAAGATAGGTGACCACAAAATCTCTTTGCCATTATTTTTGGTGAGACCTTGCACACCGAGCACAAAAATCGATGGTGCGACATCGACCTCAAATCTTTTGAGCATCGATAAAATAAACTGTGCAATTTCATCGCCATCCATTGTCTCAAGCATAACTTTTTCTTGGACGGTGGCGATTTTCTCTCCCAGATAATCAAACATGGAAAGTGATATAGAATTAAAAGTCAGCGACCCTGCTACGACAAATTTGTAGTTGGGATTTAACTCGAGCTGCACACGGGGACGACCGTGGGATGAACTTGACGGATTTGACGCATCTTGATCACAGACGCGAATAATCCCCTCCTCCAGCAACATCGTGCTGACATTGGTCACCGTGCTAGCACTTAAATCGGCAAGTTTGCTGATTTCTGTTCGAGATTTCTTTCCGTGAAGGCGAAATTGCGAAATGATGCGGAATCGATTTTGCTTTCTAACGTCATCAGAAAGATAAACCTCTTTAGTTTTGCTCAAACATCCATCCTTTAAAATTGCCTATTTCCGTAATAACCTAAAAACTTTCTTGACATCAACCAAGCAAAATGTAATTTTTTAAGGGTTAAATTAAATGAGGTGGGTATGTTTATTGGTTTAGATCTTGGCACATCAGGTGTTCGAGCTGTTTTGATGGATGAGAATCAGAGCATGCTTGCGTCTGCAGAGGCGCATTATGATGTCACCCGTCCGCATATCGGCTGGTCTGAACAAAACCCACAGGATTGGATTGATGGGTGCAGATCAGTGCTTTCGTCGTTAAAAACCGAGCATGCCGCACAAATGGCATCCGTCAAAGCGATCAGCATCTCTGGGCACATGCATGGCGCGACACTGATCGATGCATCTGACAATGTGCTCCGCCCATGTATCTTGTGGAATGACACACGCTCATCAAAAGAAGCGCAGACATTTGACGAAAACCCAATATTCCGCAAACTATCGGGCAATATCGTTTTCCCAGGCTTTACCGCACCGAAACTTGCATGGGTCAAAAACAACGAATCTGACATCTTTGCAAAGACAGCTAAAGTCCTGCTTCCCAAAGATTTTCTTCGTCTCTGGTTGACGGGTGAGCATGTATCAGAAATGTCGGATGCAGCTGGCACGTCTTGGCTTGATGTTGAAAAACGCAACTGGTCGGATGAACTTTTAAATGCGTCAGACATGTCTATCGATCAAATGCCAAGCCTGGTCGAAGGCAGCGAAGCATCTGGGCAATTACGATCCGAATTGGCAAGTGAATTTGGCATGCCGAGCACCGTCATCATTGCCGGAGGTGCTGGTGATAATGCAGCATCAGCTTGCGGCATTGGCGCAACCGGCGAAGGCGAGGCATTTGTGTCGCTGGGGACATCCGGCGTGCTTTTTGCCGCCAATAATTCCTACCGTCCGGATCCAGAAAGCGCCGTGCACACTTTTTGTCACGCCATCCCTGGCATGTGGCATCAAATGGGTGTGATCTTATCTGCGACCGACAGTTTAAACTGGCTTGCGACAATCACAGGCCAAAAACCATCTGAGTTAACATCCGCCTTGGGCTCTGAAATCAAATCGCCCAGCGCGATTAAGTTTTTGCCTTATTTGTCAGGTGAAAGAACACCGCATAATGACAGCACCATTCGCGGCTCCTTCTCCAACATTGATATCGCAAGCACATCGGAAGATTTGACCCAGGCTGTCATTGAAGGTGTAAGCTTTGCCTTACGTGATAATTTAGAAGCGCTACGTCAGGCCGGAACTGAGCTTGATCGCGTGATTGCTGTCGGTGGTGGTTCGCGTTCTGATTATTGGTTGAGCTTACTCGCGACCATTTTGGCCAAACCGATAGATTTACCAGAAAAAGGTGATTTCGGTGCTGCATTTGGCGCCGCGCGGCTCGCGCAGGCATCCGTTTCTGATGCCGCGATCGACGAGATTATGTCTTTGCCAAGGACGGCAAAGAGTTTTGAACCAGATTTAAATATGAGTCAGGAATTTGATGACGCCTATCAAACATATCGCGCGTTATATCCTGCATTAAGAGGAGTGTACTCATGAAAACAGATTTCTTTTCGGGGATCGACAAAATAAAATACGAAGGCCCGGATAGCACTAATCCAATGGCGTTTCGTCACTATAATCCCGACGAGATGGTGATGGGCAAACGCATGGAAGACCATTTGCGATTTGCTGTTGCCTATTGGCATTCTTTTGCTTGGGAAGGTGGCGATCCTTTTGGCGGTCGGACTTTTGATCGCCCTTGGTATCCGCAGGATGAGATGGGCAACGCCAAACTTAAAGCGGATGTTGCCTTTGATATGTTCGAAATTCTGGGTGCACCTTATTATTGCTTCCACGATGCGGATGTGCGCCCAGAAGGCAGCAATTTTGCAGAAAGCAAACGCAATTTAGAAGAAATCGTTGATATTTTTGAACAAAAGCAGGCTGAAACAGGCATGAAACTTTTGTGGGGAACAGCAAATCTGTTCTCTCACAAACGCTTTATGTCAGGTGCAAGTACCAATCCTGATCCGGATGTGTTTGCCTATTCAGCTGCTACAATTAAGTCGTGTATGGACGCGACGCACAAATTGGGTGGTGAGAATTATGTCCTCTGGGGTGGTCGCGAGGGCTATGAAACACTGCTCAATACTGATCTGGCCAAAGAAGATGCGCAGATGGGCCGTATGTTAAATATGGTTGTTGAATATAAGCATCAGATTGGCTTTAAAGGCACTATTCTTGTTGAGCCAAAACCACAAGAGCCAAGCAAACATCAATATGATTATGATGCCGCAACATGCTATGGTTTCTTAAAACGCCATGGTCTTGAAAATGAGGTTAAGCTTAATCTTGAGCAAGGCCATGCGATCCTGGCCGGTCACAGCTTTGAGCATGAGATCGCAACCGCTGCCAGCCTCGGCATGTTGGGGTCTATTGATATGAACCGCAATGATTATCAGTCTGGTTGGGATACGGATCAGTTCCCGAATAATGTGCCTGAAGTTGCGCTCGCTTATTACCACATACTAAAAGATGGCGGATTGAAAACTGGCGGCACCAATTTTGACGCCAAGATCCGTCGTCAATCTGTTGATGCTGAAGACCTGTTGCACGGCCATATTGGTGGTATGGATATCTGTGCACGCGGTCTAAAAGCTGCTGCCGCGATGATTGAAGACGGCACGCTCGATAGCTTTGTAGAAGATCGCTATGCTGGCTGGAAAACCGATGAAGCGCAAAAAATGCTCAATGGTGATTATGGGCTTGAGGAAATTTCAAGCTATGTCGAACAAGCAGATGTGAACCCTGAGCCTATCTCAGGGCGTCAGGAATATCTGGAAAATGTCATCAATCGTTTTGTGTAACGCAAAAAACAAATCCTCCCGATAGAATACAGCCCTGTATTCGAAGATGAGCGCCAATCTAATTGGCGCTCTTTTTTATTTAGGCATTTTAACTTGCGCTCAGACACCCTAAATAAGAAAGACTGAACACATTCGCGCAGAGATCATATCATGCCCCATTCTTATCAGCCTTCCCAATTGCATCTGACATTAGGGGACGCATTTTTTGACCCGGTCGAGGCAGCGGATTTTCCCAAAACTATTTTGCGATACCGCAACCAAATAGCGGCTGAAACTGTCGGACTTGAAGAATTGTCCGATGACGAATGGCTCGCACATTTTGGTCGATTTAAGTCACTTCCTGATAATATGCCTCAGCCCTTGGCGCTTCGTTATCATGGACATCAATTTCGCAGCTACAATCCTGAGCTCGGCGATGGTCGCGGCTTTTTGTTTGCGCAAATGTATGACGATCAGGATCGCCTTTTGGATCTTGGCACGAAAGGATCAGGTCAGACACCTTGGTCACGCGCAGGTGATGGACGTTTAACCCTTAAAGGCGGTGTACGCGAGGTTTTGGCTTCTGAGCTACTCACAGCCCTTGGCGTCAACACATCGAAAAGCTTCAGTCTGATTGAAACCGGTGAGCGACTTTATCGAAATGATGAGCCCTCCCCAGCTCGATCTAGTGTATTGGTGCGGCTTAATCACAGCCATATTCGTATCGGAACCTTCCAGCGATTGCTGTATCTTGAAGACCATCAAAGCATTGAAAAGCTGGTCAAATATGCAATTGAGAACTATTGGCCAGATGCCAAGCAATCTAATGACCCAACACTTGAATTTTTCAAATTGGTGGTCAAAGCCGTTGCAAAAATGGGTGCGCAGTGGTTTGTCGCCGGATTTGTGCATGGGGTTTTAAATACCGATAACATTACCATCACGGGTGAAAGCTTTGACTATGGTCCATGGAGGTTTTTACCCAACCTAGATCCTGACTTCACTGCAGCATATTTTGATCATACCGGGTTATATGCATTCGGACGGCAACCAGATGCGTTGCAATGGAACTTGGCACGCCTTGCAGAATGCTTGATCCCGGTATGTGATATTGACGAACTCAAATCAGCGTTAGAAGGCTATTCCGCGATCTTTGAAGCTGAGTTGCAAACTCTGACACTCAAACGTCTGGGACTTGTCGATCACGGCAATGAACCCCATCCGCTTATCCCATTATATTATCAAACATTGCGCGACAGCGACGCTATGTTTGAACAAGCATTTTTCGATTTAGCTGGTGGCGCACAAGAGGAGAGACTTTCACAAAGCCCAAATGCTGAATATTACAAAACCAGCGAGATGAGCGTTCTTATTACCCATATCAGGAAATGTGAGACAACAGCCGGCGCGGCGAAATTCCTAGACAACGAGAAAACCAAAGCGGGCACAATAGCGACCACTTTGTTGATCGACGAAGTGGAAGAAATCTGGTCAAAAATTGCCGACCATGATGATTGGTCAGCCTTAGACAATAAGATCGCTGATATCAGAGATTATGGCAGATTGATTAGTCTGCTTGGAGAGCAGTGATCAATACTGGAAGTTGAGGGAAGATCCGCGCGGCAAAATACCTAATGTTTCCAGATACATACAAGTGTCTTTCGCATTTTGAGCCTTTCCAAACAAATAGCCTTGTCCGTAAGCGCAGCCCATTTCTCTAAGCATATCTGCTTGCTCTTCGGTTTCAATACCTTCTGCAACAGCAAGAAGATCAAGGCCATGGCACATGGTCAAAATAGCTTTGACAATATGTTCGGTCGGACGGTCATCGGTAATTTTGCTCACAAAAGCGCGGTCAATTTTGACTTTATCAAAGGCAAAATCACGCAGTCTACCTAAGCTTGACTGGCCAGTGCCAAAGTCGTCCAATGAAATACCAACGCCCGCAGCCCGCAAATCATTCATAATTTTATTCGCGGTATCAGGATCGGTCATCATCGCTGTCTCGGTGATTTCCATTTCAACAGCGCGCGCATCAATCCCTGAACGGTGAAGGATTTGAATGATCGAAGATGCTGTGCTTGGATCCACGAGCTGAGCCGATGATAGATTAAACGACAAGAACATGCCTTCTGGCCAAGTTTGCGCGACCTTAACCGCTTTCTTCAACAAAGCCTCAGTGAGGCTATCGATAAATCCGCGCTCTTCGGCAAGTGGAATAAATGCACCCGGGGATACAAAACCAAGTTCGCGATCAGTCCAGCGCGCCAAACCTTCAAAACCGACCGGAATATTGGTCGACAAATCAATGATTGGCTGGAAATGAACCTCAACTTCATCCGCGGTGATCGCGCGGCGCAAAGCCTGCTCAATCTGCGTCCCACGTTTAATCTGGTCAGCAATTTCTTCCGAATAAACTGTAATTTGATTGCGGCCACGACGTTTAGAGCGATAAAGCGCCGTGTCTGCACTTTCGAGCAATGCGTTTTCGTCTTCACCGGCAAATGGATAAATGGAAAAGCCGAAAGAGGACGACAAACGCACATTTCGATCACCAAGATCATAAGGTGCTGAGCATACTTCTGCTAAGACTTTACCCAATTTCGTGGCATTTTCCTTATCAAATACCAAAGGCAATAAAAAGCCAAACTCGTCCCCATTTAGTCGCGCACAAGTCGCGCCTTCTGGCAAGCAACTCTTCAGGCGATGGGCAATCTGGCTCAAAATTTCATCTCCAGCAGCGTGGCCAAAGAGATCATTGATCGGCTTAAAGCCGTCGATATTCATGATGCCGACGGTAAATGGTGCAGGGTCCATAGAGCGCTCGTCAACCAAGCGCAGTATTTTATCGATCAGCCGTCGGCGGTTGCCCAAACCCGTTAAAGGGTCAGTAAATCTGGACACATCGTCTACTATTTCGTCCGATCTTGTGGATGCCAAATCCATTTAACCAAAAACCCCATCACAAAATTCAAATACTAATGTTTTCGTTTATTGGTTAATGATTACGAGACAAGGGTTAATTTTATCCTATCAGCAATCCCTGAGATTATGGGCAAAGATTAGTATTTTAACCGTTTTTGGTGATGTAAATCACGCGTAAGTCATTGACATTGGTGAGAGTTGGGCCCGTTTTGTATAAATCGCCAATCGATTGAAATAAAGTATAAGAATCGTGTTTAGCGAGCATTTCTTGAGCGGAATACCCTGCTGAATTAGCACGTTCCAGCGTATTAGGTTTTATGATTGCGCCGGCAACATCTTCGCTGCCATCAATACCATCAGTATCACAAGCGAGTGCATGTATATTGGACGCACCATCAAGGGCCACCGCCAGTGACAAAATATATTCGCAGTTTCGCCCGCCTTTGCCACCTTCGCCCTTTATCGTCACCGTGGTCTCACCGCCTGAAATAATAGCTATTGGCTTATCACCATCTTTCATCTTGGCTTGATATTCGAGTGCCATTTTGGCTTGCTCCTGACCGACCTCGCTGGCCTCACCTTCAATGTCGGCGCCAAGATTAATGACATTAAAGCCCAGATTTTCAGCTTCCTCACACACCGAATTGACCATATCAGCTGGCTTGGCGACCATCACGACTTCAGATTTTTCGAATATCTTATCACCCGGTTTTGGGGTTTCACTCACTGGGCTATTAAGGTGAGCGCGCACGTGATCCGGGATCGAAATACCATATCTGTCAATAATCTCTAGAGCCTCTTGGCTTGTGCTTTCATCCGGGACTGTCGGACCTGATGCAATGATGGACGGATCATCGCCAGGCACATCGGAAATTGCCATTGTCAAAATTTTCGCCGGATAAGCTGCTTTTGCTAGGCGACCACCTTTAATGGCGGATAGGTGTTTGCGCACCACATTCATCTCGCCGATCGGAGCACCCGAAGCAAGAAGCGCTTTGTTGATCGCCTTTTTATCCTCAAAAGTCAGACCTTCAGCTGCCAAACCAAGCAATGCAGATCCGCCACCTGATATAAGACAAAGCAACAGATCATCTTCTTGAAGTGTATTGGCAACGTCCAACAATTTTTTAGCCGCGATTTCACCCCGATTATCCGGCACAGGGTGGGCCGCCTCAATAACCTCAATGGATTTACATTCTTTACCGTGTCCGTAGCGGGTAACCGCAATACCTTCTAGATCATCTCCCCAACTTTGCTCGACAGCGTAGGCCATAGATGCAGCTGCTTTACCTGCTGATATGACCAGAACGCGACCTTTGGGTTTTGCTGGCAAATGTGGAGGTACGCAGTTCATTGGATCTGCGACGCCAAGGCCGTGATGAAATAAAGACTTAAGTTGAGCGACAATTTGATCGGAAGACAAAGATAGCGACCTTTCTTGCAGAATGATGTGCAATAATATGAACTTTGATCGAGAAAATGGGCGAAGCCTCTTTTCTCATTAATTCGAATCCATGACAATAGAGCCATGACCATAAATCGCTTATCTGACACACTTGTTAATCAAATTGCCGCCGGCGAAGTGGTGGAACGCCCTTCAAGTGTGATCAAAGAGCTTGTTGAGAACGCAATTGATGCGGGAGCAACCCGTATTGAAATTGCAACAGCGTCTGGCGGCAAAGCATTGATGCGCGTCATCGACAATGGCTGTGGTATGACAAGCGACGAATTGCGCCTTGCAATTGAGCGACATTGCACCTCAAAAATTGATGACCGATTAGATGACATCAGCTCACTCGGATTTCGTGGTGAAGCGTTACCTTCAATTGGATCCGTTTCCAAACTCAACATACGAAGTCGGGTGCCAGGCTCGGAGAACGGCTTTGAGATTTCAGTAACAGGCGGAACCGTATCCGAGGTGCGTCCTCGCGCGACAAATCCAGGTACAGTGATTGAAGTGCGGGATCTATTTTTCGCAACACCAGCGCGGCTTAAATTTATGAAGAGTGATCGCGCGGAAAATACGGCCATCGCTGATGTTATCAAGCGTATCGCGATTGCATTTCCACACATCCATTTCTCGCTTTCAGGCCCCGATCGATCCAGTCTTGAATTTAAAGCAACAGGCGAAGATCAACTGGCCAGAATTTCGCAAGTTCTCGGTCGAGATTTTGCAGAAAATACCATCGAAATTGATGCGGTCCGCGAAAGAATTGAACTGACCGGCCATATCGGTGTCCCAACTTTTAATCGCGGAAATTCGCTTCATCAATTTGCTTATGTGAACGGACGCCCCATTCAGGACAAAATGGTTTTGTCAGCCTTGCGCGCTGCTTATTCAGACAGATTACCCAAAGGTCGATATCCCGTCGCTGTCTTGTTCATAGCCCTTGATCCAGCGCTGGTGGATGTCAATGTTCACCCGGCCAAAGCAGATGTGCGGTTTCGCGATCCACAAATGGTCCGCGGTTTGATCATTGGTGCGATCCGGCAATCACTCGGGATTTCGGGAGACCGATCGTCCAGCACCGCAACGAGCGACATGGTCAATGCATTTCGCGTGGAACAGGCAGCGCAGCAAACACCGAGCTGGCGACAAAGTGAATTCAACTCTCAACCTGCAATGGATTGGTCAGTTCAGAACTCACCATCAAGGCCATTAAATGATGGATTTGGTGAAACGTCTCAATCCAAATTCGTAAGCACTGACGCACCTTCAGCAAGGTTTGAGGCGCAAGAGGCCGTACCAGATAATCTTAAAAAACGTCTCGGCGCTGCGCGGGCGCAAATTCATGAGAATTATATTCTAGCTCAAACTGAGACAGGCATGATCATTGTTGACCAACATGCCGCCCATGAGCGTATTGTCTACGAGCGAATGAAAAAATCACTCTTTTCAAATGAAGTATCTGCGCAAGCTTTGCTCATTCCAGAGATTGTTGATTTCAGCGAGGACGAATGTGACCGTCTTATGCAGTTCTCTGAAGATTTTTCAAAGCTCGGGCTATCCATTGAACGTTTTGGGCCAGGTGCGATCGCCGTGCGCGAAACCCCGGCCATACTGGGTGAAACAGATGCAACAGGTTTGGTGCGGCAGCTTAGCGATGAAATTGCTGAATGGGATGACGCATCTGGATTGGCGCAAAAACTTGAAGCGGTTGCATCAACGATGGCTTGTCATGGCTCTGTGCGATCTGGGCGACGCATGCAAGCGGATGAAATGAATGCTTTGCTTCGTCAAATGGAGGCTACGCCGGGTTCTGGTCAGTGCAATCACGGACGCCCGACCTATATCGAACTTGGGCTTGAGGAAATAGAAAAGCTATTTTCAAGACGATAATTGGGTATTTCTCCGCTATTGGCATATGGCGAGAAATAATTAAATATTGCAAAGCTCTAAGATGGCTATTATCTAAGATCGAATGAGAATGGTTCCGCGTAGGACCAATAAATAAGGAACACCTATGAACAGGTTTGATGGCGCAGCACCTGCGAAAATACGTTATCTTGACGCTGATTTTCAGATTATCGTCCAGGGTAGCTACGTGTTATGCGCAATCACTGGGCAAAAAATACCAATCGACGAGCTGAAATACTGGAGCGTTGCGCGCCAAGAAGCTTATGTCGATGCAGATGCTTCTTATGCGGCCGAAATGCAAAACATGCCAAACTAACTGGCTGCTTATTTATTTTTCAAACGACGTTTTTTGTAGTTTTCAATCGTGCGATTAATCAATAGTTTGCTCGTTGCAAAATCGTCAAATGCCATATCGATATCCAAGACCATCACGCACTCTGCTAATTCCTTGGATATCCCAAGTCCTGACTTGATCCGCACATGATCTTTTGCCGTTGTTACCAAAGTTAAATCATGCTTTTCGGCTAGCTCCATCAACTCCTTAATTTCATCATCGGCATAAAAATGATGATCTGGGTAAGAGCGCTCCATCTCAACATTTGCACCCACGTCACTGAGCGATTTAAAGAACTTTTGTGGATTTCCGATGCCTGCAAATGCGAGACAATTTAGCTTTTTGAATGTCTTTTCTTCGGTTGGTTTCAGTAACGCTGGATAAACCGGTTTGGCAGATCGGGCAGCTATTCGAATAAGTTGATCCGCAGCTGTTCCATCACCAACAACTGCAAGCGCATCGACATAAAGCATTTGCCGCTTTAAAGGCGCACGCACCGGACCTGCAGGAATGACTTTGCCGTTTCCCAACCCGCGATAAGCATCCACAACAAGAAGGGCATAATCAAAGCACAAATGCGCGCTTTGAAAACCATCATCCATGATAATAATATCGACCTCATTATCGATCAGTTTTTGCGCGCCTTTGACACGATCTGGAGACACAATTGTCGGCGCAACCGCCGCTAATAATAAAGGTTCGTCACCAACATATTTTGCACCATGATGATCAATGTCGACAAGGGTGGGTTCAGACACAGCACCGCCATACCCGCGAGTTAAAAATCCCGGTTTAAGGTTCATGTCCATTGCTGCTTTTGCAATGGTAATGGCAGTCGGCGTTTTACCGGTTCCACCAACTGTGAAATTACCGATGCACAAAACTGGAATCTCCAGTTCTTCACGTTTGGCATTTTTCATTTGCCGCGTGGCAACAGCGCCATATATCCAAGAAATTGGAGAAACTAAGAAGGATTTTAGACCTGGATCTTCATACCAAAAGGGAGGCGCATCCGATGTCATCTTCAGCTCCCAACTTTGTCACTATTTCTAGAGCGAAGCAGGCTTGATTCAATCATTAAAGGTGTCAGATATGGTTCAAGGTTTTTGACAGTAATATCAAGGGATCCACGCATGGTTAAAAGTGTTGATTGCCCAGCTTCAATCATTGTGTCGCGAACGTCGTCATTTTCCAACAAATGCATAAGACAAGCCTCCAGCCCCGCACCGTCCTTTACGATACGAGCTGCCCCATTTTGCAAAAGCGCACGATAGGAATCTCTAAAGTTCTGCACATTTGGACCGGACAAAATTGCGCATCCCAACATGGCCGGTTCGAGCGGGTTTTGCCCGCCTTCTCCGGTCAATGATTTACCCACAAAAACAATCTTTGTCAGACTTAAATAAAGCCCCATTTCACCCGTTGTATCACCGATATAAATGTCTATATCAGACGTGATTTCATCACCTCTCGAACGACGGGCTACTTTTAAACCTTTGTCCAGAAGCATCTTCTCTATCGCATCAGAACGCTCAACATGGCGCGGCACAATGATTGACAATGGATTTTTGATATTCTTTTTGACTTTTATAAAGGCATCCGCCACCAGGGATTCTTCGCCTTCAAACGTGGAAATCGCCGCCCAACTCGGACGCGATCCCAATTGCTTTTTAAGAACAGCAAGATCATCTTTGGAAAATGGCGGCAAATCTGTATCAACCTTTAAATTACCAGATATGCTAACCGAGCGTGCACCTAGATCGCTAAACCGTTTGCCATCAAGTTCAGATTGAGCAATCACGTGCGATAAGTTCTCAAACAGAGCTTCTGCCAAAACTGAGCTGCGGTTCCAGCGGGCAAAGGACGTATCCGACATTCTGCCATTCACCAGAATTTGCGGCATGCGACGCGCGCCCAGTTCAAGGATCGTCATTGGCCAAATTTCAGATTCAGAAATTATGGCAAGGTCAGGCTTCCAATGATCTAAAAAATTGCTGATGGCAGGTTTTAGATCCAACGGCACATATTGGTGAATAACCTTATCACCTAAACGATCCTGGCAGATACTTGCAGACGTCACGGTTCCAGTCGTCAAGACAACCGAAATATTTCGGCTCACAACTTCTTCAACAAGCGGAATAACGGCAATGGTTTCGCCAACACTTGCGGCATGAAACCAAATTAACGGCCCATTTGGGCGTGTGACCTGCGAGCGACCATAACGTTCACTGCGCCTGTCGCGTTCTTCTTTACCTTTGGCAGCACGATAAGCAAGATAGGGTCCAAGAAGCGGGTACACGGCCGCGCCCGTCCATCTATACCCGCTCAGTATCGTGCGCGCTAAAATATTACTCATAAACTATGTCCAACCACCCTATAAGCTTCGATTGTAACGCGATTGAGTTCATCGTCAACTTTTTTACGATAGGCGTCTAATTCTTCCGGGCTACAATCAGATGGAACAAAAATAGGGTTGCCAACGCGAGCGCCGCTCACACCAAAAGGCTTGTTGATTGTTGTTTTGTCCCAGCTTTTTTCGATAATCTTAAATCGGCTCGTTGCCATCGCGAGCGGCACAATAGGTCTGCCTGATATTTTGGCCAGGCTCACGACCCCTCGGCCGGATTTTCGCGGTTCACTTTTCGAAACATCTGCAATGACAGCAATATTTTCTCCCGCTTTTAACTTATTCTTCAATGCAAGCGTCGCAGAAACGCCACCTTTTTCATGCGTAGCTTCGCGAACTCTGCCCCCTGATCCGCGCACCACATCATGACCAGCGATTTTCAAAATGCGTGCATTTATTTCAGCATCAGCACTTTTGGAAACCAAAGCTGTAAATTTTTTGCCAGGTGGTGCAAAAAAAGGAGAGAGAAGATGCTGCCCATGCCATAGAACAAAAATGCATGGCTCATTGGAAAACGCTATTTGTTCTTGATGATCCTTATCTGGATCCGCCTTATTGGTTTTGTAAATAAACCATAGCATGGAATAGAGCATCCTGGCCGCAATAGCCTGGAAGATGTCAGAACGCAGAATGGATTTAGAGATCGACCGCAGATTCAAAATTAATTCTTTCTATTCAACAGTCGAACATTGATTAGTCGTCGATGCCAGGTTCCAGCAATTTATGCATATGCACAATAAAATAACGCATATGCGCATTATCAACTGTCATCTGAGCTTTGGACTTCCAAGCTGCAAATGCAGTTTCATAATTTGGGTATATACCAACAACATCTAAATCTTCAAGATCACGGAATTCCATACCTTCAAGACTTTCCAATTCACCGCCAAAAACCAGATGAAGAAGCTGCTTTGATTTTTCTTCTGACATAATTATACCTTTACACAGGGTGGATATTTGGGAGACCAACGCGCTCAGTCAAACTGCAATGCGTTTTTCATTTTTTCTGTATAGCTTGGGTGCGCTGCAATGAGAAGTCCATGGCGTGTTTCTGAATTGTTATAAACAACATCTTCCAAACCAAGATCAACCAATTGAAAACCTGATTCCTGCACGATCAAATGCGCAGCCACCATATCCCAATCTCTGGAATTTTTACGAACATAGATTCCGTCTGCATAGTCCTCAATCAAACCTGCAATGCGCAAAGCCAATGATCTCACACCACCGACCGGTTCAACACCTCTTACAAATTCTTCAGATACGTATTTAGCGACTTCTTGTGGAATGATAACGCGGTGGGGCTCCAGCATCATGGTGACAACGTCTTGATCAACAGCGATACCATTTATAAATGCACCTTGCCCCAAGGCTGCTGAATAAAGCTTCTGCCGAACGGGCGCAAACAACACACCATTCACCGGTTTATTATGTTCAACGATACCAATTGAAACGCACCATTCGTCCGTGCCAGCGATAAAAGCGCGTGTGCCGTCAATCGGGTCAACTACAAAGGTTTTTTCAGCCGTAAGACGTTCTTGATTATCTTCAGTCTCTTCGGACAACCAGCCATAATCTGGCCGCGCCTCTAGCAAGGTTGCTTTAAGATATTCATCGATCTCAAGATCTGCTTCACTCACAGGAGAGCGTGAAATGCCTTTATACCAAACTTCAGGTTCTTTTTTGAAATGTTTAAGTGCTATTTTTCCTGCTTCAAGCGCAATCGTTTCGATCAGTGACTGATCATCGAGACTTTGGTGTTCAGTTGCCAGCAAGTGTCATTCCTTCAACGGCAATTGTGGGCGCCGCGATTGAGTATTTCGGGTCAATATCATCTGCTAACACAATACGCTTGAACATGTCTTTCAGATTAGACGCTATTGTGATTTCAGATACTGGGAATGTTAGTACTCCGTTTTCAATCCAATAACCAGATGCTCCACGACTATATTCACCGGTGACCATATTGACACCCTGGCCAATAACTTCTGTCACATACAGTCCCGACTTTACTGAGCCAATAAGATCTGCAGCGGACATTTCTCCAGCAGAGACGATGACATTGGTTGAGGATGCGCCCACATTGTTACCTGCGCGAGACCCGCGCCCATTTGTTTTCAACTCAAGCTGCTTGGCGAGTGATGTGCTGAGATACCAGTTTTCTAGGATACCTTTATTGACCATCGTCATAACTTGCCCATCAACCCCTTCGCCGTCAAAAGGGCGGGATGCTGATTTGCGGGCAATTTTTGGATCATCAATAATGGTGATATTTTCAGGCATTACTTGTTTGCCCATTTCATCACGTAAAAAACTGGTTTTACGGGCAATAGATGCACCGTTAATTGCGCCGATTAAGTGGCCAAATATTCCACGAGAGACCCGTGGATCGAATACAATCGTCACGTCGCTTGCGGTTGGAACCTGACGTGGATTTAGGCGTTTAACAGCCCGCTCTGCGGCTGATTTTCCGATCACATCTGGATCATCGAGATCTGAGTAAAATACGCGACTGTCAAATTCATAATCGCGCTCCATTGCTGTGCCCTGACCTGCAAGAACGCTGACTGATCTTCCAAAATTGGAAACAGAATAACTTCCTGAAAATCCGCCTGATGTGGCCAATACCAATCCACCCATTCCGGCAGATGCGCCAGCGCCGAGGGAATTTGCAACACCTTCAGCTGCCATGGCACTTTCTTCCATAGCCAGCGCTGCATCTGTCATATCACTTGCAGAAATTTCTGTATCATCAAATAAATCAAGATCTATGATCTCATCCACGAGGTCTTCTTTGTTTGCCAAACTGACATAAGGGTCTTCCGGCGATACTTTTGCCATGGCTACAGCACGCTCTGCTAAGGCTTGATCATCACCGCCTTGACCAGCGCTCACTGATGCAACTTTATTGCCAACGAATACCCGTAAACTGAAATCATCACTTTCAGCGCTTTGGGTATTTTCAACTTTTCCTAATCGAACAGATACCGATTTTGATTTGCCGCGCACAACAACCGCATCAGCTGCATCTGCACCTGATTTTTTTGCCGCTTGGATTAATTTCTCCGCTCTTTCGAGCAGTTCTTGGGTTTGTTTGGTATCTTTCATCGAGTTTGGCCTTTCTCTTTGGCCCATCTATGCTTAAATTAGAATCATATCAAGACAAGACAAATTGCATCACAAACTTGTCATAACACTTTATAGCGGAATTTAAAGGATGGCGGGCGAAGAAGCAGACTTATTTAGCTACGCTATTGTTCTTCTCGGAAGCGCAGTGATCGCCGCGCCCTTGTTCAAACGCATCGGACTAGGCACCGTTCTGGGATATCTCGCTGCAGGTCTCGTTATTGGTCCTATAACCGGCATCATAGCCGATGGTGAGCAAATCTTGCATTTTGCCGAGCTTGGCGTGGTGTTACTTCTCTTCATCATTGGTCTTGAATTAAAGCCTTCGCGACTTTGGCGGATGCGACGTGACATATTGGGTATGGGAAGTATCCAAGTTATTGTCACTGCTTTAATTTTAACGGCGTTGGCTCGGTATCTTGGTGGTCAAGACCTTACAACATCTATCGTCATTGGTTTCGCGCTTGCACTTTCATCAACCGCTTTTGTATTGCAAATTCTCGACGAACGGGGGGATTTGAACCGTGTTTACGGGCAAAAAACCTTCTCGATTTTATTGTTCCAAGATATCGCAATTGTTCCTTTAATTGCGATGGTTGCGATACTATCGCCGAGTTCATCAGAAGTTAGCGGAATTGATTGGAACAGCATATTGATCGCGATCATTGCTGTATTGTTGCTCATTCTCGCTGGACGATATTTGCTGAATCCATTGTTTCAAATAATCGCGAGCACAGGCGCGAAAGAAGCCATGATCGCCGCAGCACTTTTTGTTGTTTTAGCCGCTGGTGCGTTGATGGAATTCGCTGGGCTCTCTATGGCGCTTGGCGCATTCCTATCCGGTGTGATGCTGGCTGAATCCTCCTACCGCCATGAACTAGAAGCGGATATCGAACCCTTCCGCGGTATTCTTCTCGGGCTGTTTTTCATGGCAGTTGGCCTGTCGCTGGATATACAAGTCTTGTTTGACAATGCGGCTTTAATCCTCATTGCAGTTCCAATTATTCTGATCGTCAAAGCCAGTGTGATCTATGTCTTGTGCAGAGGTTTTGGCTCGCACCCCAATGAAGCAACACGCATTGCCGGCATATTGCCACAAAGCGGTGAATTTGGATTTGTGTTATTCACAGCCGCTGTTGCGGCCAATGTGATGAGCCAAGCTTCGGCGTCCATATTGATTGCGATTGTCACCATAACGATGGCCCTCACCCCTATCGTGACGAAGATTGCTGATGCGCTTACCCGCGCGACACATGAAGGCATGGAAGAAAATTTCGAAGGCGCTGGATCAGATGTACTCCTGATAGGCTTCTCGCGCTTTGGGCAAATCGCATCACAAATGTTTCTCTCAGGCGGTACGGATGTCACCATCCTTGATCAATCAGCTGAGCGCATTCGCAATGCGCGCCAATTTGGATTTCGGATCTATTTCGGTGATGGCAAACGAAAAGATGTTTTGCGTGCTGCAGGTATTGAACGCGCAAAAATCGTTGCTATATGCACAAACGAACGCGAAACAACCGACAAAATCGTTGATCTCATCCGATCAGAATATCCCGGAGCCAAACTCTTTGTCCGCTCATATGATCGCGCCCATACACTTGCTTTAAGGGCAACAGGCGTCGATTTTGAAATCAGAGAGACCTTTGAGTCCGGCATTGAATTTGGTAGGAAAACACTTGAAGCTTTGGGGCTGAGTGAAGAAGTATCACTTGAGATTGCGCAAGAGGTCAAACGCCGGGATGAGGAACGGCTCGCGTTGCAAGAGGCTGAAGGCTTAACCGCTGGGGTGCACCATGTGCTGACAAAACCGGTTAAACCTGAACCATTAATTGAGCCGAGGGCGGACAATACAGAGGGTGAGAACTATTGAGTGAACAAGCAAAATTTGTGACCGGTTCAACCATGCGCCATGTCATTAATATGACGGCCACAGGTTCAATCGGTTTGGTCGCCGTATTCCTTGTTGATGCATTTAACTTATTTTACATCTCATTATTGGGGGAAGACGAGCTTGCTGCGGCCATTGGTTACGCCGGTACTTTGCTGTTTTTCACAATGTCATTGAACATCGGTCTTTCGATCGCGGCCACAGCGCTTACATCGCGTGCTTTAGGGGCCGACGATCGACCTGAAGCCCGTGCGCTCGCTGGTGCGTCCATGGTTTACATGTTCATCTGTGCGCTGGCTGTCACTATTATATCCTATCCATTTATCGGCGATTTTGTCGCCTGGATCGGCGCCAAAGGTGTGACGGCAACGCTCGCCATCGGTTATATGGAGATCGTATTATTGTCTTTGCCCATTCTCGGATTGGGTATGTGTGCGGCTTCCCTTCTAAGAGCGGTTGGCGATGCAAAACGCGCCATGTATGTGACGCTGATTGCTGGTTTTGCGACAGCGGTATTGGATCCTGTTTTCATCTTCGGTTTTGATATGGGCATTAATGGTGCAGCTACGGCAACTGTTATCTCCCGCATTATCATGGTGTCATATGGCCTTCATGCCTTAATCAAGGTTCATGATCTTTTGGCCGCACCAAATGCGAGTACGCTTCGCCGCGAGATCAAACCATTTTTGGTTATCGGAACGCCTGCAATTTTAACGCAACTCGCAACGCCAATTGGTAACACTTATATGACCGCGACCATCGCTGAATATGGCGATTCCGCTGTGGCCGGTTGGGCCGTTGTGGGCCGGATTATCCCTGTGGCCTTTGGTGCGCTATTTGCGTTATCAGGCGCTATTGGACCTATCCTTGGTCAGAATCTTGGCGCTAAGAAATTTGATCGGATCGAACAAGCCATCAAAGATGGTTTTATTTTCACATTCTTTTATGTCGTCTTCATATCTGTTCTACTCGCGCTCGCGCGCAATCAGATCGCTGACGTATTTGGAACGGAAGGCCAAGCAAGACTGGTCGTCACATTCTTCTGCCTATGGATTGCGTCGAGTTTCTTATTTAACGGCATGTTGTTTGCCGCAAATGCCGCATTTAACAATTTGGGATATGCGTTTTATTCCACCATGTTCAATTGGGGTCGCTCAACGCTTGGTGTCATCCCATTTGTCTGGGTTGGCTCGCAATATTACGGCATTGAAGGCGCACTTGTCGGCTACGGATTGGGTGCTGTCTTCTTCGGAATTGCAAGCGCGGTGGTATGTTTGCGCGTGATCAAGAAACTCGAGGCGCGTGAGCACGACAAGGATGATGATCACAAACATCATTATCCACCAGCTGCAAATTCGCCTTTTACCAGCGGCAAAGCATCTACGCTTTAGCTGAGAACGCGATCAAGCTCGGTTTTTAGCACCTCGCGGATGCCTGCGCTTTGCTCCAATACATCATCGGCATTCATGAAATCCAATACTCGGAAATCATGAACATCGGGAACGAGGAATATATCGGGCGGCGTTTTTTCAATTTTCTCAGCAATGATTGACTGCATCATGATTTGGCTGGCACCAAAAGCTGCATCCATTGTGCTGGGCTTTTTTGTTGGATCGCCATTTGGAAAGCCTGCGACATCAACGGCAATCGTAATATCAGCAAGCCCCTCAATGACATCGAACGGCAATGGATTGATAATACCGCCATCAATCAAATATCTGCCATTACGATAGACCGATTTAAAAATAGCCGGCAATGCCGCTGATGCAGCAATCGCCGAACGTAGATCGCCATCTTTCATGACGACTTGCGAATGACCGTAAAAATCGGTCGCCAATAGCTGGGTTGGAATTTTTAAATCGTCAAAACTCCGCGGCAGCTCCTCAGGCATAAAAGCATCAATAATGCGTTCAACATTAAACTGACCAAGCGTCACACCTTCTGAAATCACAGATTTCCAACTGGGTCGCCTTGCTTTCCATAGCCGTGATGCGACATTGGTCGGTCGACCAATACTTTCCATTAAAAACGCTCGAATATCTTTCCCGGACATGCCCGATGCCATAGCCGAGCTCATAATCGCACCGATGGATGTGCCCGAAACGGCCACAGGTTTGATCCCTAATTCATCAAGAACTTCAATTATATGGACATGGGCTATACCGCGCGCACCACCGCCACCAAATGCGACTGCGACTGTTTTATCTGCCATCAAATGCCCCCGTATTATCTTATGAATCTACCGAATAGGAATAGAACCAAATATTTGTGTCACCAAATGGGCGCTTATCTAAATAAGAAAACCGCTCATCAAGGTCAGGTTCGACATCACTGCGTTCCTCCAAAATCACCAAGGCTTGATCGATAAGCCAATCATTATCCGCAGCCGATTTGATCGCCTTCTCACCGAGACCCAATCCATAAGGAGGGTCAGCAAATAATATGGTGAAAGGTTCAAACTTGCTGATTGGTCCAAGCTTGGTTGCATCCCGTTTGAAGATTTTCGTACAGCCGTGGAGAGACAAATTATCGGTGTTTTGGCGGAGCAATCCCCGTCCTTCAATGCTCTGCTCAACGAATAAAACAAAATCGCAGCCGCGTGATAAAGCCTCAATACCAACGGCACCGGTGCCAGCAAATAATTCAAGCATTCGGCCTTCTTGCAAAAGCTCGGAATAGGAATGCTCGAGAATATTAAATAGGCTTTCGCGGGTGCGATCCTTTGTCGGTCTGATTTTGTCAGACTTGGGCGACGCGATTGATCGCCCACGATATTTACCGCCGACGATCCGCATTACCGCCCTTTTTGCCTTTTACTTGCGCGCCTGAAGGTTTCTTCCGATTTCTGCTTTTATCAGCTCCGGCTTGCTCATTCTTCTTTGAACGGAAGCTCTTGTGAGGATCAAGCTTGTCTTTCGGGCGATGCCAGTTACCTTTAACAGGTTCACGACCGCGATCAACCTCTTCTTCTTTTCGCTCGACGCGTGGACGTCCACCTTTTGCCATCCAAACATTGGCAGCTCTGTTACGCGGACCCTTCTGACGTGGGCGTTCTTCGTCTTTATCAAACTTATTGTCTGAGAATTTGCGCTTGCCATCAGGTCCTTCAGGGCGGGTGCCCAGACGATCACGTGCGCGTTCTTTACGTTCAGCTTCGGTGAGCTTGCGACGTGGTTTCCATTCAGCAGCTTTTGCGCGCTCTTCCTTGCTTTCATGTTCACGCAATGGCGCATCAAAATTTGCACCAGATGCTTCTACCAATCGCGTGCCAAGCTGATCGCGCAACATGCGACCTCTAACTTCAACAACACCACCTTCAGACAATTCGCCGAGTTGGAACGGACCATAGGACAAACGAATAAGACGGTTCACATCCAATCCCAAAGCACCGAGAACGACTTTAATTTCGCGGTTTTTACCTTCGCGTAGACCCATGGTGATCCAAACGTTTGACCCTTGCACGCGATCAAGTGTTGCTTCGATGGACCCATAAAGCACACCGTCAACCGCAATGCCTTCTTTAAGCTCATCGAGCTTAGCTTGATCAATTTTACCATGTGCGCGCACGCGATAACGGCGTAGCCAGCCAGTGGATGGAAGTTCCAAGACACGCGCAAGACCACCATCATTGGTCAAAAGCAACAAACCTTCGGTGTTGATATCCAAACGACCCACCGACATCACGCGCGGTAAATCGTCAGGCAGATTGTCAAATACAGTGGGACGACCCTCGGGGTCACTGTTTGTCGTTACCAATCCGCCAGGTTTGTAATAAAGCCAGAGCCGAGTACGCTCGATGCCACCCACTGGCTTATCATCAACTTCGATTTTGTCTGATTGCGTGACATTGATCGCAGGCGACGTTAGTACTTTGCCATTAAGTTTAACGCGACCTTCTTCGATCATGCGCTCGACTTCACGGCGCGAGGCAACGCCCGCGCGCGCCAACATCTTTGCAATGCGTCCCTCAACCAAAATAGGAGCTGCTTCTTTTGCAGTTGGTGCATTTGCTTTTTTAGCGGAAGATGGTTTGCCACCCGTTGGACGCGATGCCTTACCGTCTTTTCTGTTATTTTTTTTGCCACTAAAGGGCTTGTCTTGGTTGCTCATATGGTGTTTGCCTTTGTTGGCGTTGTCCTAACAGTTTCAAATGAATTGAGCAATTGATGCTTTGCAATAAAAACGGATATTAAATGCCCAAAAATAGCTTCATGGATTTAGCAATAGAAGAAGCTGTCGCCGCAGGCGCGCGCGGTGAAGTTCCGGTTGGCGCTGTTATTGTTCTGGACGGTAAAGTGATCTCCCGTGCGGGCAATGAAACTAGAGAGTTAAATGACGTCACCGCGCATGCGGAAATTTTGGCTATCCGGCGCGCATCCGAATTTCTCGATCAAGAGCGCCTTTCTGATGCGGACTTATATGTTACGCTTGAACCCTGCACGATGTGTGCTGGCGCTATTTCATTTGCGCGCATCAGGCGTCTTTATATCGGTGCGGAAGATGAAAAAGGTGGCGGTGTGCTCAATGGTGTCAGATTTTTTGAACAATCGACCTGCCATCATAAACCAGACGTTTATTCTGGGTTTCAAAGTGAAAAATGCACAAATATATTACGAGATTTTTTTAAAGCACAACGCTAATTGGGACCGAAGATTAGAAACGAGAGTACTATCGCTTCCAGACTTGCCACCACTTTTTGCCAGTCCCTTGAACTGTCGCACCTTCTTTGCGTCTTAGTTCCTTCTCACGTTCAGTCTCGCCCAATTCACCAATAGGTGCAGTTGCAGCTGGCACTTTATATCCTGCTGGCGGATCAGATAAGAAGCGCCTTTCCTGATAAGCACCTTGTTGCACTAGGCGTGCTTGGCGATAGGCTTCAGCCTGTTGCTCACGTGTCAGGCTTTGTCCATCAGGGCCGGCAGTTTGCAATGGGGATACATAGCCAGGATTATTTTGATTTTCTGTGATTTCAGCGACAAGACGCTCTCTTGTCTCTTCCGGTGATTCCGGCCAAATTTCCCTATTTTCAACAACACTTGTTTGCGGTTCAGGAAGCGATGCAGTTGTAGGAGGCGCGACCAAATCGGGGCGAGGCTTATATTGGATATCTTCGCCTTTACGCGTCTTTAAAGAAGCAATATTTGTGATATCTTCTAACAATTGCTCCGACGACGTTTTGTCCGTCCCGTAAGTTGGTGATGACAGACAACCTGATAACAGGCCTGAAAAACCTATCAATACAATCGCAATAAATGCTTTATTCATATATCTCTTCAACGCCAGTAACGCTGTTCCTACTCATAAAGGCCCTAAGACCCGCCAGCCATATTTACTAAATTTGGCAGATTTCAGGCAAGTATTATCCCAAGGTTGCTTTTTTCGCAAATAACGAATTTGTTCAATAGCTTATTTTACAAGCTCTAATAAATGATAAAGGCCTGTCAACGCATGCGTGCAGGCCTCTATTTTGTTTATAAACGCCCGAGCGCTTTTAATTCATGAAGTGCTGCCGCATCACGCGCGGATACATCTGGAAATTCAGGGTCTGAGCCCACATCTTTGGTGACGCGCCATGAACGCGCACATTTTTGACCTTCGGCCAGCTTGGGTTCAACACCAACAGTCGGCGTGTCATCTAATTTGAACGCACCCTCAGGTGATTGACCTGACTTAATCTCAATCGCCGATGTGATGCAGATATCTTCAAACTTCATATCAGAGACAACATCCATCAATTCCGCATCGTCGATATAGACAATAGGCGCGGCTTCAAGCGACGAACCAATACGTTTTTCACGGCGTTCGATTTCAAGCGCACCTGTCACCACACGGCGAACAGTTTTAACGTTTTGCCACTTAGCGGCCAGTTTTGCATCAATCCATGAAGCTTCAACATCTGCAAATTGTTCAAGGTGAACAGATTCCGCATCCGGGTAACGGGACAACCAGCTTTCTTCCATTGTAAATGGCAGCATTGGCGCCATCCAGGTCACCAAACAATCAAAAATCTTTGCGATTGTTTGCAGTGCGGCTTTACGTTCGAGGCTTGAAGGGCCTTCGCAATAAAGTGTGTCTTTGCGGATATCGAAATAGAACGCAGATAATTCCAAATTCATAAAGTTCGACAAGTTTGAGAAAATCCGTTTGAAATCAAATTCGTCATAACCATCACGCACAACTTCATCGAGTTCCGCAAGACGATGCAGCATCAAACGCTCAAGTTCGGGCAATTGATCATAAGCAACATCTTCGCCTTCATAATGAGACAAAGAGCCAAGCATCCAGCGAAGTGTGTTTCGCATTTTACGATAGGCATCGATGGACGTTTTTAGGATTTCCGGACCGATCCGCAAATCTTCAGCATAATCAGCTGATGAGACCCACAAACGAAGGATATCTGCACCTGACTGCTTGATGACTTCTTGCGGTGTGACGACATTGCCCAAAGATTTCGACATTTTACGTCCATCTTCAGCCATCACAAAACCATGGGTGAGCACAGCATCATAAGGTGCGCGACCTCGTGTGCCGCAGCTTTCAAGCAATGATGAGTGGAACCAACCACGGTGTTGGTCAGAACCCTCAAGATAAAGATCAGCCGGCCATTTCAGATCATCGCGTTCTTCGAGACAGAAGGAATGCGTTGAACCTGAATCAAACCACACATCCAAAATATCGCGAACCTGCTCCCAATCATCTGGATTATCAACCATGCCGTCCAAGAAACGTTCTTTGGCGCCATCTGCAAACCAAGCATCAGCACCTTCTTCTCTAAAGGCGTCCTGAATGCGCTCCGACAATTCATCTGATTTATCGAAATCAGGGCCCGGGATAACCTGGTTAGTTTGCGTATTTCTAAACACGCTGATTGGAACACCCCAAGCGCGTTGACGCGAGAGCACCCAATCAGGACGTTGTTCGATCATGGCGCGCAAGCGATTTTGACCAGCAGCGGGTACAAAACGAGTTTCATCAATGGCTGCCAATGATGTTTGACGAAGCGTACCGGCGTTTGATTTGGTCCCATCGCCGATCACACCATCTTTATCCATATAGACAAACCATTGCGGTGTGTTTCGGAAAATGATTGGTTTTTTCGAGCGCCAAGAATGCGGGTATTCATGTTTTACACGACCGCGTGCAAACAAGTTGTTTTCGCCGATTAGAGCTGTGATAACAGCCTGGTTGGCTTTACCTTTTTTACCTTTATCATCAATGACACGCACATCACCAAAGCCCGGCGCTTGATCGGTATATGAACCATCGTCGGCAACAGTAAACGGAATTTCCGATGAAATGCCTTGCGCTTCGATCTCATTGCGGCGCGCAACCCAGATTTCAAAGTCATCGCGACCGTGGCCAGGTGCTGTATGCACAAAACCAGTACCAGCATCATCAGAAACATGATCACCATCTAGCAATGGCACATCAAAGCCATAGGCATCATTAAAGTCACGCAAAGGATGCGCGCATTTTGTTGAACCAAATTCTTTTGCTGTGACATCGCGAACACGCTTGAACGTGACCTTGGCTTTTTCAGCACATTCGTCTGCCAATGCATCGGCAAAGATGAGCTTATCACCGGGCTGAGGTCCAAATTCATTTTCCGCAGATGCGACTTCAAACAAGCCATAGCTGATTTTGGATGAGTAACAGATCGCGCGGTTACCGGGGATCGTCCAAGGTGTTGTGGTCCAGATCACCACAGACGCATCTGCTAAATCACCTGATCCATCGACAATCGGGAATTTAGCCCAGATCGTATCAGATTCATACATCTCATATTCGATCTCAGCTTCAGCCAAAGCCGTGCGTTCCACAACAGACCACATGATCGGTTTTGAACCGCGATAGAGCTGCCCAGTTTTGGCAAATTTCATCAATTCAGCTGCGATCTTAGCTTCTGCTGGAAAGTTCATCGTTTTATAAGGTGTTTCAAAGTCACCTTCGACACCCAAACGTCGGAACTCTTCGGTTTGCACGCCAATCCAGTGATCTGCAAAGTCACGACATTCTTTGCGGAACTCATTGATCGGCACTTGATCTTTATCTTTGCCCTTGGCGCGATATTGCTCTTCAATCTTCCATTCAATTGGAAGACCATGGCAATCCCAGCCAGGCACATAGTTAGAATCAAACCCACGCATCTGGAACGAGCGTGTGATCATATCCTTCAAGATTTTATTGAGCGCATGCCCGATATGCAAATTACCATTGGCATAGGGAGGACCATCATGCAGCACGTATTTTGGACGTCCTTTTGAAATCTCGCGGAGCTTTTTATAAAGCTTCATTTCATCCCATTTTGCGATCCAAGTTGGTTCCGCCTTTGGCAAACCTGCGCGCATTGGGAAATCTGTCTTAGGCAAATTGAGGGTTTTTGAATAATCGAATGTTTCTTCTGTCATTTTATCAGCTTTTTAATCGACAACGTTTTTCAACGTGAATATTGCGAAATTGATATGAGAATAGCGTTAAACGCCTTTATCCCGGGACTCCTGGTCGTTTTAGACGGAGGCCGGGCTAGTAATTCGAATTATTCGTATGCTTAAGTTCAACAACATAAAAAGCACCATAAATCTTTCTTCGCTTCGCTTGATCGCGGGGATTTGTGAGCGCTTCTTAAATGTTTTTGACCAACAAGAAAAGACTTATTGTCAGTTATCTTTACCAAACCGGACGATCGAGCTTATCGTAGATGATTTTGCGCATCATATTGGTCATCAAATTTGGGGCAATTTTCCCCAAAATCCGCGCTGATTGCGCAGCAGCTCCAGGGTAAAGAACTTTCTTATTGGCAGATGCTGCTTTTAAGATGCGAGACGCTAATTCTTCTGGCAGCATACGCTTTGAGGCATCAGCACCTTCAGGCGCGTGTCTTTCTGCATGATCTGTGCGCACTGGTCCGGGGAAAACGCTCAAGACAGATACACTTTTCGCCGCAAATGGCTTGCGCACGCTTTTGGCATAGATGGCGATCGCATCTTTGCTCGCACCATAGACAGATGCACCGGGATATCCCGTGGCGTGGGATAAAGATGAAACAAAAGCCAAATTAGCGTTTTTAGCAAACAATCCATTTTGCATTAGACTGGCACTCAATTGCATCGGAATGAGTGTATTGAGCTTGAGCACATTTTCATAAGCTTTTGGATCAATATCTTCAAATTTTCCGGTCGCTGAAATACCTGCATTATGAATAACAAGGTCTAGTTTTTCTTTTGATGAAAGTGCTGAAGTAATTTGATTAACTGAATTTGAGTTAATCAAATCTATTTCTATATGATTCAACAGCTTATCTTGTTTTTCGTGTGTCCATTTTATTGGATCGCGATCAATTGATGTCACCATGGCACCTTGATCTAACAAATGCTGACACAGGGCTTTTCCGATACCTTGCCCGGCTCCTGTGACAAAAGCATGTTTCCAATTTTTCATGCCGATTGCTTTCTGCGAAACAGGCTTTTGATCTTTGCACCAATGAAAATGGTTGCTGATTTCTTGTTTGTCCCCATCACCTTGATGATTTCGTCCGCCATCGCCTGAGGGGATAAGAAAAAACGACCTTCTTTGCCAACTTTATAACCGGCCTTTTCTAGCATCGGTGTTAGCGTCGGCCCCGGATGTATGACCTGCACACTGATCCGACCGCGCCATTCAGCTTCTAATGACCGAGCAAACCCGGCCAAACCAGCTTTTGATGCAGCATAAGACGCCATATTCGGCGAGCCTTTATGCGCAACAGAACCGATGAGTATCACTTTGCCCTTTGCTGCCTCAATATGAGGCGCAAGAGCCTTTGTAAGCAGCACGGGAAAAAGTAAGTTAACACTTACATTTTGGTCAATTTGCTCGGAAGTCTCATGATTAGGAGGTGTATAGACACCTACGCCAGCGCAATGAATAACATGATCAATGGCTAGGACGTTAAGATCATCAAGCCCAGCAATTACAGCTTCAACAGCCTGTGCTGGACTTGCGATATCCGTTTGAATATATTGAACATTATCAGAAAGTAACGCATATACTTCATGCGCTTCTTTGCGGCCAATTACGATTAACTCATCTGTGCTTTGCAGGCGTTTTGCGAGCTCAAGCCCGATGCCAGATGTCGCACCTGTTAATAATGTATGTGACTTCTTACCTTTAATCATCAAAGCATACCGCTTGATCTAAAATACTCAGAGACTTTGCATGAAGTAAAACTTCACGTGCCTCTGTCTCATCCTGTTTCATTTGCACAACCAAAGCATCGAGATCATCAAACTTTAGCTCTTCACGCAGATAGGACACGAGATGAACCTGACAGATCTGCCCATATAAATTACCCTGAAAGTCGAACACGAATGTCTCTAATATTGGCGCACCATCTTCTTCAACCGTTGGTCGCACGCCGAAACTTGCAACGCCATTGAGCAACGTTCCATATTCATCTCTGAATTTAACTGCGTAAATCCCCGGCTTTAATCCATTTTCTTGATGAAGCACCATATTGGCAGTGGGATAACCCAATTCGCGGCCCAATTGACGACCTTTGATGATCTCGCCTTCAACGGTAAATCGATAACCTAAAAGCGCATTTGCTTCAGCCAATTCACCATTCATGAGAAGCTCGCGAATTCTGCTGGAAGAAATCACTTCGGCATTTTCATCGCGGAATGCGTCGACCAATGTAACGCCAAAACCGCGCTCTTCGCCAGCTGCCATTAAAAAAGCTGGGCCGCCTTCACGTCCTTTACCAAAATGAAAATCAAACCCTGTGACGACATGAGACACCCCAAATTGGTTCACCAAGATATTGTTGATAAAATCTTCAGCTGAATTACTGGCAAAATCTCGATCAAAACTCTGCTCAATAACGGCGTTGAAACCAAGTTTATCAAGCAGAACCGCCTTCAGACTGGCAGGTGAAATTCGAAAAGGCGCATTTTCAGGTGTGAAAACAGCGCGCGGATGCGGTTCAAAAGTCATGACAAGTGCTGGAACGTTATTTTCATTCGCGATTTCCAGCGCGCGATCAAGAACCGACTGGTGTCCTCTATGCACACCATCAAAGTTTCCGATTGCCACGACGCCGCCACGTAAATCAGCGCTCAGCGTTTCTCCACCCTGGACACGAATAATATTCAATTTTCCCGCACTCAATTATTTGATCCATTCCATCCAATAGTTTGGACGCACACCCTCTTTTGCCAAAAAACCAGTCAATTTGAAATCATCAATTCCGCCTGGCACGTCTTCGCTTTTATACTGGTTGATATGGATACCATGGGCGACAAATAAAAGGTCCAATCCATAATTCACCGCACCGCGGACATCTGTTGGCATGCCATCACCAATTGCAATCACGCGTTCAGGGTTGATATCGCCTCTAATATCCTGCGCTATTTCAAGCGCTGTTTGATACATAGGCTTATGTGGTTTACCCGCGACATAAACTTGACCACCCATTTTTTTGTAAAGCGCTGCAATTGCCCCCGCGCACGGGATCATGCGCTCACCACGTTCCACAACCAGATCCGGATTTGCGCAGATAAATGGTAAATCACGCGCCAAAAAAGCCTCAAGCATTTCTGTATAATCTTCCGGCTTTTCAACTTCATCATCGAAAAACCCCGTGCAGACAATCGACTGCGCCTCATCTTGATCAACGCGCTCGACATCTAACCCGTCAAGCAATTGCAGATCGCGATCTGGACCGAGAAAGAACACCTTTTTCGGTGCCTCTTTGATCAATTTGCGTGTGAGATCCCCAGATGTGACAATGTCATTATAACAATCAGATTTGATGCCCAACATATCCAACTGAGAGACAACACCTTGCTTTCGACGGGGCGAATTGGTGATTAAAACAACTGTCTTACCGGCTTCGCGCGCACGTTTGAGTGCTTCATAGGCATTCTTATGCGCAGAAACGCCGTTATGCAACACGCCCCAGACATCACTTAAAATGACATCATATTTGCCATCTAATCCATCAAGATTATCAAGTTTTTTAAGCAAGGGGAGCCTCCATGACCGCAATGAAACAATTGTCGTTCTTTTGATGCCATGTCTTGACCCAAGCTGGCGATAAACTCAAGTGGAAAGATTATAATTGCTTGGAAATCTAAGGTCAGCAGGTTTCAATTTTGATTTTCTGCATAGCGTATCGGTTACTCTAACGGCCTTGATATCCAATGTTTCGAACCATTCCTCATCTTGGATATGCCTTTTTAATCAGGAACGGGTTCGTCCTTGTCATAAAACATATTGAATTTTATAGGAAAAGATTCATTGCCAAACCTTGACATGAGCGCCATCAGGCACTAGATCAACGTCGCTTAGCACTCTCTGAGGGGGAGTGCTAACAGTACCAAGAATTTTGGAATATTATAGTCCACTCCAGTAATGAGAGATTAGGTTAAAAAAAATGGCAAATATCGATTTCCGCCCACTAGGCGACCGCGTTGTTGTACGCCGCGTTGAGTCAGAAGAAAAGACTGCTGGCGGTATTATTATCCCAGATACAGCAAAAGAAAAACCATCTGAAGGTGAAGTTGTTGCAGTTGGCGCAGGCGCACGTGACGACAAAGGTGCACTTGTTGCTCTTGAAGTTAAAGCTGGCGACAAAGTGTTGTTCGGCAAATGGTCAGGCACAGAAGTTTCACTTGGCGGTGAAGAGCTTTTGATCATGAAAGAATCAGACATCATGGGTATCTTGGGTTAATCCCTTAGATCTTCACATAACCAATTTAGTAAAATCTAGGGCCCTTCCAGCAAATTAAGGAACCGCCCCAAGGAGAAAAAACATGGCTGCTAAAGACGTAAAATTTGGCCGTTCAGCACGTGAGAAAATGCTTAATGGCGTTGATGTTCTTGCAAATGCTGTAAAAGTTACACTTGGACCAAAAGGTCGTAACGTTGTGATTGACAAATCATTTGGTGCTCCACGCATCACAAAAGATGGTGTTTCAGTTGCAAAAGAAATCGAACTTGAAGATAAGTTTGAAAATATGGGCGCACAAATGTTGCGCGAAGTTGCTTCTAAAACAAACGACGTTGCTGGTGACGGTACAACAACTGCAACTGTTCTTGGTCAAGCAATCGTACGTGAAGGCGCAAAAGCTGTTGCAGCTGGCATGAACCCGATGGACCTTAAGCGTGGTGTAGACCTTGCTGTTTCAGAAGTTATCGCAGCGCTGCAAGATGCAGCTAAGCCGATCAAAACATCTGAAGAAGTTGCACAAGTTGGTACAATTTCTGCAAACGGCGAAGCCCAAATCGGTGAAGACATTGCTGAAGCAATGCAAAAAGTTGGCAATGAAGGCGTCATCACTGTTGAAGAAGCAAAAACTGCTGAATCAGAGCTTGAAGTTGTTGAAGGTATGCAGTTCGACCGCGGTTACCTATCTCCTTACTTCGTGACAAACACAGAAAAAATGGTTGCAGAACTTGAAGACTGCTACATTCTTCTTCACGAGAAAAAATTGTCTAACCTACAAGCAATGCTTCCAGTTCTTGAAGCTGTTGTTCAGACATCAAAACCACTTCTTATCATCGCAGAAGACATCGAAGGCGAAGCTCTTGCAACGCTCGTTGTTAACAAACTACGTGGTGGTTTGAAAATTGCTGCTGTTAAGGCTCCTGGCTTCGGTGATCGTCGTAAAGCAATGCTTGAAGACATCGCTATCCTAACTGGTGGCCAAGTGATTTCTGAAGATGTTGGCATTAAGCTTGAAAACGTGACTTTGGACATGATGGGTACTGCAAAACGCGTAAACATCACGAAAGAAACAACAACTGTTGTCGATGGTGCTGGTCAAAAAGCTGAGATCGAAGGCCGCGTTGCTCAGATCAAAGCTCAGATCGAAGAAACTTCTTCTGACTACGACAAAGAAAAACTTCAAGAGCGTCTTGCTAAACTAGCAGGTGGTGTTGCTGTTATCCGCGTTGGTGGTTCAACAGAAATCGAAGTTAAAGAGCGTAAAGACCGTGTTGACGATGCATTGAACGCAACACGCGCTGCTGTTCAAGAAGGTATCGTTCCTGGTGGTGGTACAGCACTTCTTCGTGCTTCTGCTGCGATCAAAGCTGAAGGTGCAAATGCTGACCAAGACGCTGGTATCAACATCGTTCGTCGCGCACTTCAAGCGCCTGCACGTCAGATCGCTGACAATGCTGGTGATGAAGCTTCAGTTGTTGTTGGTAAGGTTCTTGAAGAGACATCTGCAACATACGGCTACAACGCTCAAACTGGCGAATATGGTGACATGATCGCAATGGGTATTGTTGATCCGGTTAAAGTGGTTCGCACAGCGCTTCAAGATGCTGCATCTGTTGCTGGTCTATTGATCACAACTGAAGCAATGATCGCTGAATTGCCACAAGACGCTGCTGCTGCACCAGGCGGAATGCCTGACATGGGCGGCATGGGCGGCATGGGCGGCATGATGTAAGTCATACCTTCCATTTCGGAAAATTGAGAGAGCGGTTTTCGAACCGCTCTTTTTTTATGCTCCAATTTCAAGTTGTTCCATTTTGGAACAATTTTATGAAACATTTACCATTAACCGTAAGATTGCATTACGCTTGATAAATCATTTTATACTGGTTATCAAAACCGAAGTGTTCGCCATAGTTGAACCTATGGCCGTGGCATGAATGCCGCACTCGATAAAGGTATTTTCAAAACACCTACGAAAACCTGCGTTAAGACAGCGTCTGATCGAGCTTTGAATACATGTCCCCTTGTTCAGTTCGAGAGTAGTGCCCGTGTTTAAAGTCATGACAAGACCCGCCCGCATCGCGGCCCAAACCTCGTTTGGGGACGCCAAGCTTAATCGCAAACAATTAGAGCACTTTTGTCGTATTGAAGAATGGTCAGCCGACATCGAAACAGGACAAATTAAGCTCGGTCCAATTGCATCAAAACTCCACGGTGTGGATATGATGAATTGCGGATTGTCGAACGTTATTGCGTGCTATGAAGAAAATGACAAGGCAAGCATTCTTCAGATTTTTGAAACGGTCACCGAGCAATCCACCTCGTTTACCTATACCACAACGCTTGAATGCGAATTCGGTTCTCAGCAACCAGTTTTCTGTATCGGTGAATCTGATTTAGATGGAAATAATGGTGGCACGATCTCTGGCGTCTTTATTTTTCCATACGTTCCAAACGATAAAGTGAATAATTTTATTCAATAATTTCAATATATTACTTGATTTATCACGAATTCTGTATTTTTTCGTTTTTAAAAATGATCTAATTCGATTTAGCAACCGTAAAAATATCTGTTAATGCGAAATAACCCGCAGTTTTTCGTATTAGCTGTAGCTCCCGCAGGGCTGCAAGGTTAGCAAATTCAGCGCCCGAACGTTGCTAACCAACTAATCAGTCGTGAACTGACGAAAGGCCGTCTCTTTGAGGCGGTCTTTCCTTTTGGGCACCATACAAACAAACTAGTTAAATGCCGACGCAATCTGCTTATAGAGTGGTGATCCATAATGCGCGGATGCTTTAGCGCCAACCAAACACGCTTCAGATCTTAAGATTAAACCATCGGAAAGAATACGAAGGTGATTGGCTCTCAAGGTTGATCCGGTTGTGGTGATATCAACAATGATATCGGCTGTTCCAGCCGCAGGGGCGCCTTCTGTCGCACCCAGGCTTTCGACAATGCGATAAAGCTGAATGCCATGGCGTGATGAAAAGAATTGCTGTGTAAGCTGCCAGTATTTTGTTGCAATGGACAATTGTCGTCCGTGACGTGCGCGAAATCCCATGGCGACATCTGCAAGGTCAGACATGGTCGTCACGTCATGCCAAAACTCTGGCACAGCGACGATCACATCTGCATGGCCATAACCAAGCCGTGCATGAAAATCGACGTGACTATCGACATTGGCGATTGTTTCGCGCACCAGGTCTTCACCTGTCACACCAAAGTCAATGGACCCTTTGGTCAGTTCCTTGGCGATTTCGCTGGCTGACATAAAGGCGATTTCGATGTCATCATTTTCCAAAACGCGCCCGTGATAAGAGCGATCATTGCCAACGGTTTCAACGCTCATGCCGGCTTTTTTAAACGCTTCTAGTGTGTCGGCTTTCATGCGCCCTTTAGAGGGAAGTGCTACAGTAATTGTCATGAATTCACCTCAAAACGATCAAGCCAAAGTGAGAAGCCCACTGCTGGGATTGAAGCTTTCGCGCCAAGCAATGCCATTAATCGATCATAACGACCACCGGCTGCCAACACTTGTGCGCCTTGGCTGTTTTTGATCTCAAACACCAACCCCGTATAGTAATCAAGCGGACGTCCAAATGCTGTTTCATAAACGGCAGATGACATATCAAATCCCATTTGCTCCAATGAAGAGATGCGCGAAGCAAATGTTTTTAACGACTGAGAGAGATCTATCTCTGACTTGTCCGCAAAAATGTTGAGCGCATTAATCGCTTCACTTAATGGGACTTTGATAGCCAAAAACTCTTTGAGCTTTTCAAGATCATTCTCATCAAGCTTGGTATTCGATAAACGCTGCTTTTCTAAAATTCTGCGTGCGATATCACCCGGAGAACGACTTGCTTTGGTGGAGTAGCCCGTTTCAGCCATTACATCTGCGAGATGTGCGGACAGACCCTCGTGATCCTCTGCTTCAACAAGTGATTTAACGGCATCATCATCATAGGAAAGTTCTTCAGATGTGCTAAGCGTTTCCAACATAGTTGCCAATGCTTGCTCATCACCAAAGGCGTGAATGAGACGATCTTGCCAGCCTGCGGGTAGTCCGAGTGCGGATAACACATCTGCAAATACGGCTTGATCGCCGACTACAATATCGATCGCATCAGCATGAGAGGAATTACCAACCATCATGGCGGCATTTGAAATTGCCCGCGCATCGGCAAGAGAAATATCTTGATCACCCAAATCCTCAATACCAGCCTGATAAAATTCAGTCATACCGACATCGCGTTGGCGGAACACTTGTCCCAAATAGCCATAGCTTTGCGGCGCTTGTTCGCCAGCACTAATATGCGCCATGCAGACCGGAATGGTGAATTCTGGTCTTAGACATAAAGCTTCGCCCGCAACATTATGCGTTAGAAAGATTCTTCGGCGTAAATCTTCACCTGCCATTTTCAAAAATGGCTCAGCTGGTTGAATAATATCACAATCCATCATCGTGACGGAACAAGACAGAAGGTCTTCTTCAACCCGATCTAGAATGCTTTTCATATCGTTAGAAACCATGACGCCTTCAACTCAGCTTATTGATTATTTTCACGCTCTTCGGCCTGAGCCCGCAAAATTTCGCGCACCTTATCGACCATGTCAGCCATTGAAGCAGATACTTGAGCGGGTCGGCTGGCGCGCCATTCGGCATTGTCTTCAATGTCTTCGGACAAGCGCTTGCCTTCGATGAGATCCTTGATCTGAACTTCGCCTTTTTCCTTCTCATCCGATCCTTGGATGATCGCAATCGGGCAGGCTCTGCGATCAGCATATTTCAACTGATTGCCAAAGTTTTTTGGATTGCCTTGATAAAGCTCGACCGGAATATCAGGAAACTCGTCCGCAAGTTCTGTGCGAAGCTGATGGGCAATAAGTGCATAATCCGAGAGCATTTTTTTGTCCATAACCGTCACAAGCACTGGACCAACTTCATCTGCGCCGCCAAGTTTACCGAGATTTTTAAGCGCTGTCATTAGGCGAGATACGCCAATTGAAAATCCAGTTGCTGGGACAGGTTGGCCCATAAAGCGCGAGACCAAACCATCATAGCGGCCACCACCGCCAACAGATCCGAATTGTACCTTCTGACCTTTTTCGTTCACAACATCAAACAACAGCTCGGCTTCGTAAACGGGTCCCGTGTAATATTCGAGACCACGGACAACAGATGGATCGATTTTAATTCTGTCACCATCATATCCTGATGCGGTGACGATGCCTCCAATCATACGTAACTCATTAAAGCCAGCTTCAAACGTGTTGTTAAGTTCAAGCGCTGAAAGCGCGGCGCTTTTAAATGTCAGTGCTTCATCTTCGCTGACTAGATCCGACAAGCTGTTGGCGGACAGGATATCGATAATCGCATTCGTGCCTTCGTCCGAAAGATTTGCACCTTCCGTGAAATCGCCCTCTCCTTCTTCGCCGCCATCCCAGCGGCCAGGACCTAGAAGGAGTTTGACACCTTCAACACCAAATTTATCGAGCTTGTCCATTGCGCGGAGCACGGTGAGCCGGCGCTCTGTATTCTCATCTCCACCCAGACCGATCGCTTCCATTAAGCCATCGAGAATTTTGCGGTTGTTGACCCGGATCACATAATCGCCGCGCTTAATGCCAAGCGCTTCCATAGTGTCAGCCATCATCATGCACATTTCAGCATCGGCCTGCACACCTGGTGCGCCAACAATATCCGCATCAAATTGCATGAACTGACGGAAACGGCCTGGACCAGGCTTTTCGTTGCGGAATACCCAACCATTGCGATAGGTGCGATATGGCAATTGAATTTCGTTGAAATTTTCTGCGACATGACGTGCAAGCGGCGCGGTTAAATCATAACGCAACGACATCCATTGATCATCATCATCCTGCAGTGAAAACACACCTGCATTTGGGCGATCGGTATCTGGCAGGAACTTACCCAATGCATCTGTATATTCAAACATTGGGGTTTCAACCGGCTCAAAACCAAAGCGCTCATAAACCGCCTTGATCTTGCCAAGCATTTCGTCGGTCGCGCGAATATCACCTGGCGAGCGATCAGGAAAACCGCGTGGCAGACGCGCTCTTAGCTTCTGTGGTTTTTTCTTTTTCTTCTTTTCACTCATTGGGGATTCTCAAGATTGAGTTCTAATAGCCGATTTTGCCAGCTTGTTAGCCCATTGCAGGCTGCGCGGCAAGCTTTCAAACCCAGTTTATTGGATGGCATTTCAGTTCGGCATTCAAAGGATCAACTTAAATTGATCATTCGTGCGGTTTATTCACTTCATTCAGATCCGTTTTTATGTGTTAAAAGGACGAAACGGCTGGAGTTCTTTGTGCGTATTTTTCTTCTCACAACCATCACGATGATTGCTTTTGGTGCTAACTCGATTTTCGGGCGCGTTGCGCTGGAAGGCGATGCGATTGATCCCTCAAACTACACCTTTATCAGACTATTGTCGGGTGCCATCATGTTGGCGATATTGGTCAGTCTTTCGAGCGGTGCTGGCATCAACAACTTGAAACGCGGCAACATGATTTCCGCGTTTTGCCTTTTTGCTTATGCAGCTGCGTTTTCGTTCTCTTATGTGAATATTGAAACTGGTGTTGGTGCCCTAATCCTTTTTGCCTGTGTTCAAGCCACAATGATTGGTTGGTCGCTGTTTAAAGGTGACCGTCCAAGCTTATTTGAATGGCTCGGCATCATAGTTGCCTTTGGCGCATTCATATGGCTGGTATCTCCAGGGCTTGAAGCCCCAGATCCATTGGCAGCGGCACTGATGGCGATATCAGGGATTGCGTGGGGTGCATATTCCCTGCGCGGAAAATCCGCCTCTGATCCCCTGAAAGCGACTGCAGGTAATTTCATTTTGTCGGTCCCCATGGGATTAGCGTTGTTGTTGTTCACATTGTCAACTAGACAGCTCAGCGCTTGTGGCATTGTTCTCGCAATTGCATCGGGCGCCATCACATCCGGTATGGGTTATGCGCTTTGGTATCGCGTTTTGCCTCAACTCACGGCAACTCGGGCATCGATTGTTCAGCTCACTGTACCGGTTGTTGCCGGCATCGGCGGTCTTCTGTTTTTATCAGAACCATTTACCTTCAGATTTGTGATCGCTTCCGCGCTTATATTGGGCGGTGTTGCTATCTCGATCTTGCTGAAAGCAAAACGCGCTTAACCTTTTGCCTTGGGGCGAATAAAAGCGGCACGCTTTTCTTCGACGACTTGACGATGATAACAGCCTTCGAGATGATCATTGACCATGCCCATTGCTTGCATGAACGCATAAACCGTTGTTGGACCCACAAAGCTCCAACCGCGTTTTTTCAAATCCTTTGAGATCGCGGTTGAGCGCTCTGTTTTGCCCAATGTTCTTAGCGTTTCAAAATCACACACTTTTGGCCGCTCGCTTTCATCCGGTTCTTGCGCCCAAAAATAAATTGCAAGTGAGCCAAATTCTTCCTGCATCTCAAGCGCGCGATTGGCATTATTGATCACAGATTTAATTTTGCCGCGGTGACGGATAATACCTGCATCCTGAACCAGTTCTTCGATTTCTTTGTCGCCAAATTTTGCAACTGTTGGAATATCAAACCCGGCAAAAGCTTTTCGAAAATTTTCGCGCTTTCGTAAGATCGTGATCCAAGACAGACCAGACTGAAAACCTTCCAAACAGATCTTCTCAAAAAGCCGTGTATCATCGGCAACAGGATGGCCCCATTCATTGTCATGGTAGTCTAAATAGTCCGCTGAGCTCCCAGCCCAGGCGCATCTTGTGATGCCATCTTCGCCCGTTATCAAACCGTTATCTGCCATGAAATTTCCTCCAAAAGACACCCAAATTACCCGCAAATGTTAATTTAAGATGTTATTAACTAAATGGGTGAACCACTTAATAACCCTGATAAAAGGTTTATGATCAATATCAAGTCTTATCTATCTCTGATTCATAAATTGGTATGAAAGCTCACGGACAATCTTGACCAATCCCACAGTTTTAGGTGGGTTTTGTTCAACGTAATGTAAAGAGTCCGTTTGATGAAAAAGACAGTTTTATTCGCAGCTTTAGCTGCAGCAGTTGCGGTTGTCTTACCGGCATCTGCCAATGATCGATACCACACAAAACCACCCGTTATCCTGAGCCCTGATTTGGCAGCGCCTTGGGTGATGCAATTAAACGGTGGTCAAGCGCAGCAGCGAGCTCCTCAAATCCAAAGACAAGTTATTCGTCGCTCTGCAGTGACATCACAAAATCAGCGAAAAGTCCGTCAGGCTTCTGTTCAGCGAACACAGAAAAAGAAAACAGCAACCCCGCAAATTGCACCACAGTTTTTGCCGCAGGTCGTCGCTTACAATTCAAATGATAAAGCTGGCACGATTATCATCGATACACAGAGCCGCTTTCTTTATCTTGTCTTAGGCAATGGCAAAGCGCGCCGCTACGGTGTCGGAGTTGGCAAAGCCGGGTTCGAATGGACGGGTACAGAACGTATCACTCAGAAAAAAGAATGGCCGTCTTGGCGTCCACCTGCTGAAATGATCGCCCGCGAGAAGAAGAAAGGGCGTCACCTACCAACCTTTATGGAAGGCGGTCCGCAGAACCCATTGGGCGCGCGCGCTTTATATTTGGGTTCAACCCTTTATCGTATCCACGGCACGAACCAGCCTTGGTCAATCGGACAAGCGGTATCTTCGGGCTGCATTCGCATGAGAAATCAAGACGTTGTCGATTTATACGAACGCGCAAAAGTAGGCGCTAAAGTGCGCGTGATTTAACAAAACCGACCAATCGATATTGTATTTATGGCTTCAGACGCAAAAATCTGAAGCCATTTTCGTTTCAGGGTTGAAAATTCATGATCAAATTTTATTAACATCCGTCATAAATTGATCGCAGATGATATTGCACAAATCGCAAACAGTGGTATTTTCCTAGTATAAATCAATAAAGGGGAGCTCATAAACATGAGTTATATGAGAAAAGTATATCTGATGATAAGCGTTGGTCTGGCGCTTGTTATCGCTGCGCCTGCTGCATTCGCGTTTACGTTTAATCAGGCTCCGGTCGCAGAAGCGCAACAGAGTGATATCATTCTTGCGTCATCAAAAAAGCGTATTAATCCGAAATTCAAGCGCCGCAATGTTCGGATCGAAACCAATCAAAAACCAGGCACAATCATTATCGATTCCAACACAAAGTATCTGTACTTTATCACTGCAAAGAACAAAGCCATCCGTTATGGTGTTGGCGTTGGTCGTGAAGGCTTTGGATGGAGCGGCACTGTTAAGATCGGTCGCAAAGCAGAATGGCCATCATGGACACCACCAAAAACAATGATTGCGCGCGAAGCTCGTAAGGGCCGCAAGATCCCACCATTTATGAAAGGTGGCATCAACAACCCACTTGGGGCGCGTGCACTATATCTTTACCGCGGTGGACGTGACACGATCTTCCGAATTCACGGTACAAACCAGCCTTGGACAATTGGTCAGAATATGTCGTCTGGTTGTATCCGCATGGTCAACAAAGATGTTGAGCACCTTTATAAGCGTGCGCCTGTTGGCACAAAAGTGATTGTGATTGGACCAGGACAGTCCAGCAGCAAATACTACACTGTTAAACGAGGTATCTTTGGCGCATAAGTCGTTCGATTGATACTTGCAAAATAAAACCCAGTTGAAAATTCAACTGGGTTTTTTCTTTCTCATAAAACACTCTATTTCAAGCCCGATGGTTTGGGTCCGCCATATGCCCAGTTGAGCAATTCAATAGTGTGAATGATCGGGATATCAGTTCCTGATCCAATTTGCGTGATACAGCCAATGTTACCCGCAGCAATCACATCAGGCTTTGTGCGCTCAAGATTACCAACCTTGCGGGCCTTCAGTTTGTCTGCGATCTCGCTTTGCATAATGTTATAGGTCCCGGCAGAGCCGCAGCATAAATGCCCTTCTGCGGGTTCCCGCACTGTATAACCAGCTGCGCGCAGAAGATCCTTCGGATGATTGGTAATCTTCTGGCCATGTTGCATCGAACAAGCAGAATGATATGTGACAATCATTTCCTCATCACGTGTGATCTTTGGCAATTCAAGCGTTGCTAAAAATTCAGTGATGTCTTTAGCAAGCTCTGACACACGTTTAGCTTTATCCGCATATTCAGGATCATCACGCAACATGTGGCCATAATCCTTGATCGTTGTGCCGCAGCCTGATGCCGTGATGATGATTGCGTCCAAACCACCATTTTCGATTTCACGGGTCCAAACATCCACATTGTTTTTTGCTGATTGATGCGCCACATGTTCACGCCCCATATGATGGGTCAGTGCGCCGCAACAGCCCTCACCTTCAGGCACCACGACTTCGACATCAAAGCGGTTGAGGAGGTCCATGGTTGCCTGGTTGATGGCTGGGTTGAGCACAGGCTGCGCGCATCCTGATAGGATCGCAATACGAGCGCGTTTCTTGCCCTTTGCGGGTCGCGTACCCGGGTTTGCAGAGCTTGTGTCAGATGGAATTGATTTTGGCGCTAAATCCAACATTGCGCCCATTGGTTTGAACGGAGCAACTTGTTTAAACAATCCGGCAAATGGACGGCCAATCTGTGCAAAGCGTAGCGCGAGCCGGAACCGTTTTGGATAAGGCAAAACATTGACGAGGATTGCCCGAATGATCTTATCCATCATCGGACGATCATAGGTTTTTTCAATATATGCCCGGGCATTGTCAATGAGATGCATGTAATCAACGCCTGATGGGCAGGTCGTTGTACAGGCCAGACATGATAAGCAGCGATCAAGATGTTTGACGGTCTTCTCATCCGCCGGACGGTTGTTTTCCAGCATGTCTTTAATGAGATAAATGCGGCCACGAGGACTATCGAGTTCATTCCCAAGCGTCACATAGGTAGGACAAGTTGCTGTACAAAATCCGCAATGCACACATTTACGCAGGATCGCTTCTGATTCCGATACCATCGGATCTTTAAGTTGATCAGGTGAAAAAGTTGTTCTCATTTGATTAAACCGCCGCTTTATTCATCACATCATCATTTTGCGACATGCGACCTGGATTGAGTATATTTTGTGGATCAATTTGCGCTTTGATCCGCGCGGACAAGGCCGCCACTGGCAACGGTTGAGGTTCAAAGACATCGACCTCGAATCGTACTTCCTCCGATGCACGGATTAACGTTGCGTGGCCGCCGCCAAGCGATTTGATCAACTGGCGCAATTCCCCTGCATTGTGTCCTGATTTCATGGAGACCCATACCAGGCCACCCTGCCAATCATAATAGGCATCGACATCCGTTTTCCTACCGAGTTCGGCAACGAGTTTATGTCCCTCAGATGGAGCGACGGACACCTTCCAGATAATTGTATCAGCACCATTGAATGGCTTCACATTGGCAATCTCTTGCCAAAGTACTGCAGACTGTTCGGTCTCAATGACGGATAAATTGCTGTATTCGGATAACGCATCCATGAGCCGTTTTTCACGGTCATCAACGGATTCTTTTAATCCTTCCAAACGCAATGCGGTGATGGATTGCCCTTCATATGAACCATCTAAAAACGCACCACTTACCGATTGCGGTAGATGGGCCGCAGATGACACCTCTGTCGATTGCCCCATGGCTTTTGCCATGGCAGAGGTTGCATCAGCGTCACTTAAGCCAGAAATCAGTATAGTTTTCATGATCTCAGGGCGAGGCAGGACTTTAAAAGTCACTTCACTCATAATGCCAAGCGTGCCCCAGGAACCAGCAAGCAATTTGACAAGGTCAAGTCCAGTGACATTTTTCATCACCTTGCCACCGCTTTTGATCAGCTGACCTTTGCCATTGACAAATTTGACACCCAAAAGCGCATCGCGTGCTGCTCCTGCGCTCAAACGGCGCGAGCCCGATATATTGGTTGCAAAGACACCGCCAATGGTTTGCTCTTTATCCGAACCAAGCAATTGAGCGTAATCCGAAGGTTCAAAGGCCAGCATTTGATTGTTTATGGCGAGTTCCCTTTCAACAACAGATAAAGGAGTGCCCGCTTGCGCAGTCATGACCAACTCAGAATGAATATATTCTGTGACACCGCTGAGTTTGGTGGTTGAGATTTCAATTTCAGCCGCAACGTGATTTCCAACAATAGCCTTCGTGCCTGCTCCGGACACTTTGATGACTTTCCCACCTTTGACAGCATTTTTCACCGCATCCACCAATTCATCAGGGGATGTTGGCATTATCAATTTGGGTTCACTCATGCGTCTTCTCTAACTTCTAATGGGAATACTTTTGACGGATTGAAAATCCATTGCGGGTCAAAGGCTGCTCTCACAGCCATTTGCTGATCGAGGTCTTCTTTTGAATATTGATGGGTCATAAGATCGCGCTTTTCGATCCCGACACCATGTTCACCTGTCAGGCAGCCACCAGCATCAACACACAAACGCAAGATATCCATCCCCGCCTGTTCTGCTTTAATACTCTCTTCCGGATCATTCATATTGAACAAGATCAGTGGGTGCATATTGCCATCGCCTGCATGGAATACATTCGCAACCCGCAGACCATATTTTTCAATAATCTTAGCGGTGCCCTCCAATACAAATGCCAATTGCGATAATGGCACTGTGCCATCCATACACATATAATCGGCGATGCGGCCGGTCGCACCAAAGGCCGACTTTCGCCCTTTCCAAATAAGCGCGGCTTCAAATGCGGACTGGCTTTCCTTGACGGTCTTTACATTGTGCGTTTTGGCCACTTGGATGATCTTGTCGAGCATGGCATCCATCTCAGCCTCAGAACCCTCAACCTCAACAATCAATAATGCTTCGACATCCATTGGGTAGCCGGCATTGGCAAATGCCTCGCATATCTCGATGGCGGGCTTATCCATATATTCAATGGCAACCGGGATAATGCCAGCACCAATCACATCTCTTACGCATCGACCTGCATCTTCGGGTGTATCAAAGCCAAATAGAACGGGTTTAGCGCCCCCTGGTTTTGCCAGCAGTTTCACGGTCGCTTCAGTGATGATGCCCATCTGACCCTCAGAGCCACACAGCAATCCGATCAAATCATAACCCGGCATATCAAGCGCTTTGCCGCCCAGGTCAATCACCGTGCCATCGAACATCACCATTTTCAGACCAAGCAGGTTATTTGTCGTCACACCATATTTCAAACAATGCGCACCACCGGAATTCATTCCAATATTACCACCGATCGTGCAAGCAAGTTGTGAGCTTGGATCAGGAGCATAGAAGAAACCTTCGGAATCAGTTTCCTGTGAAATAGCGATATTGGTCACACCAGCTTGCACCACTGCGCAACGATTGGCCAAATCGACATCTAAGATGCGGTTCATCTTGGACAGACCAATAACAATTGCATCTTCCTGCGGAATAGCGCCGCCAGCCAACGAAGTGCCCGCACCACGCGGAACAATCGGCACTTCATGTTCATGGCAATATCTGACGACTTCTGCAACCTGCTCTGTCGTTTCAGGCAATACAACCGCCAGCGGGAGCCGCCGATATGCAATAAATGCATCCGTTTCAAAAGGCACAAGTTCGCGCTCATCTGTAATCAAACAATCGTCTGGGAGTATTTCAGCAAGACCTGAGATGATACTTGACCGCTTAGAAATTATCTGAGCGCTGGGCTCAAGAAATTTGATTAATTCCGTCATAACGGGCTCCATTATATTTTGGTAAATTTTGTTTACCACTTTTTTAATCGAGATGCAATCGAAACAGTGTTTATCAAATTTGGATGGGGACAATGGTAAGTAAAATGATCTAGATGAGCGATTTTGACGTAAAAGCAACGAGGCTCGTATTGGATAAAGTTATATGAACAATCTAGGTGATTTAGAAGTATTTGCACGAATGGTCTCTGCAGGATCAATGTCTGCCGCGGGTCGCGAGCTGGGATTATCGCCAGCAGTTGTTTCCAAAAGATTGCGTCGATTAGAAGATCGACTTGGTACAAGACTGATGAACAGAACAACCCGCCAGATCTCGTTGACCGAAGCCGGACAAGGGTTTTATGAGCGGGTTGTGGCCATTTTGGCCGGCTTGGAAGAGGCAGAATCATTCGTCAGCCGTCGCTCCAACGTCGCACGCGGCATTTTGAAAATTTCTGCACCGACTTCTTTCGGGCGTATGCATGTTGCCCCGCATTTGCAGCAGTTTTTTAAACAAAATCCGGGCATTCAGATCAATTTAAACCTTCATGACGATATGACGGATATCGTTGGCGAAGGCTATGATTTGGCTATTCGCATTGCTGAACTTAAAGATTCTAGCCTGGTTGCGCGAAAATTGGCACCCGTTCGCCGAGTGCTTTGCGCGACACCTGAATATCTTGAAAAGAACGGCATCCCGGAAACATTGGAAGATTTAGAAAAACATACATGTTTGCCAAATCACAACAGTGAAATCTGGCGGCTTGATGGCGTCGATGGTTCAATTAATTTCAAGCCCGCCGGTCCTATTCAAACCAATTCGAGCGAAGTGGTCCGCGAAGCTGTGCTATCCGGTATAGGTATTGCCTATCGATCAACATGGGATATCGGTGAAAGCTTAATGTCTGGCAAACTTAAGCAAGTTTTGCCGCAATATGAAAGTTCTCGCCTTGTTGCTATTCACGCCGTTTACGCAAGCAAAACCTTCCTGCCTTTGAAAGTACGCTTATTTATCGATTATTTGGCCGAACTTTATGGCAATACGCCATATTGGGAGCAAAATATGAGCGATGAGAAACAAATTACACGACAATTTGGCGTTCACTCATAATTCCTCATCTTGAGAATTTTGGATAATTTAATTGACCAATTGCATTTTCGCTGATAATTTTCAGCGAACTGCGAGTGGTTATGACAAAAAATATCTTTTCACAAATCGAACATCATAAAACAGCGGATCAGGCTGTTGTTCATATTGAAAAACTGATTCTGGAGGGCATTTTGCGCTTTGGCGATCGATTGCCGTCTGAGCGTGACCTTGCGCAACAACTCAACATTTCTCGCCCAGTTCTCAGAAAGGCTATCAAAAGCCTGGAAGACCGGGAGCTTTTAACGACACGCCCTGGTGGCGGCACTTTTGTGGCAGATATTACCGGCCAGGTCTTCACAGAACCCGTGATTGGCTTGATCGGTCGCCATCCAAAAGCCACCATTGATTATCTGGAATATCGGCGCGCGATGGAAGGCACCGCAGCTGAACTTGCTGCCAAACGCGCGACACCTGCAGATAAAGATCTGTTATCATCTATCGGTGAAGCCATGGTGAAAGCGCATGATGGCGACGATTGGGAAGTTGAAGCTAAGTTAGACATCGAACTTCACAATGCGATTGGCGAATGCGCACACAATGTCATCATGTTGCACAGCTTACGGTCTTGCTATCGTTTATTGTCAGACGGTGTCGTTTTCAATCGCATGATGATTTACAAGCTCCATTCGGCCGGCGATGCACTGCTTGAACAACACTTGAAAATCATCGAGACCATTGTCGCCAATGACCCCAAAGCTGCGCGATCTAGCGCAGAAGCCCATATCGATTATGTGATGGATAGTTTCCGTGAAGCCGAACAATTGCGCGACCGCGAACATATCTCTGAGCTACGGCTAAAACAAAGAACTAACTAATATAAATAGGAGTTCAGCTTGTCTGAAAATAACAATCCAAAAGTCGGATTATTTGTAACGTGTTTGGTTGATTTATTTCGACCCAATGTTGGATTTTCCGCAGTGGAACTTCTTGAAGCTGCAGGATGTGATGTTGATGTACCACGTGCGCAAACATGCTGCGGTCAACCGGCCTATAACAGCGGCGATAAAGCCGACACGAAGGAAATGGCAAAGCAAGTGTTGGACGCATTTTCTGACTTTGACTTTGTGGTGGCGCCTTCTGGTTCATGCGCCGCTATGATCAAAAAGCACTATCCAGAGGTGTTTGAAGATGAGCCGGAGATGCAGGCAAAGTTTAAAGCCCTGTCTGACAAGACCTATGAACTGGTTAGCTTTCTCACAGATGTGATGTTTATCACACAAAGTCCTGGCGCGTTTTCAGGTTCGGTCACCTATCACGATTCGTGTTCAGGATTGCGAGAGCTAGGGGTGAAAGAACAGCCACGTAAATTGCTCAAAAATATGGACGGCGTTGAAGTGCGCGAAATGAATGATAGCGAAGTCTGTTGTGGGTTTGGCGGCACATTTTGTGTGAAATATTCAGATATTTCCAATGCCATGGTGTCCAAGAAAACTCAGAACATCGATGACACGGGCGCTGATATGCTCTTAGCCGGCGATATGGGCTGCTTAATGAATATGGCCGGTAAACTCAAACGCCAAGGTTCTAAAACGCAAGTGCGCCATGTTGCTGAAGTGTTAGCTGGCAAACTGGATGGCAAACCAATTTCTGGCGAATAAAAGCGAAATTTATCACCCTGATTGCGGGGTAGGAGAAAATTATGGAACTGACTTCACATAATTTAAAATCAAATGTCAAAGACGCGTTGGGCAACGAGCAGTTACAAAAAGCCCTTAGCAATGTGCCAAAGGGCTTTATCGATAAGCGCGCAAAAGCTGCAGCTGCACTGGATGAATTTGAAGCACTTCGTGACAAGGGTCGCGAAATCAAAGACCATACATTGGCAAATCTTGATTTGTATCTGCAGGCTTATGAGCAAAAAGTCATTGAAAATGGCGGACATGTGCATTGGGCGAAAACGGCGGAAGACGCGCGTCGAATTGCGCTTGAAATTTGCCAGAAGCACAATGCAAAAACCGTGACCAAAGGTAAGTCAATGATTACTGAAGAGGTGGAACTCAATGAGCATCTCTTGGAAAACGGCATTGAACCAGTTGAAACAGATCTTGGTGAATATATCATCCAGCTTCGCAATGAAAAACCAAGCCATATTATTGCACCTGCCATTCACCTAAATCAGGGGCAGATTGAGGAAGATTTTCGCCGCGTTCATACGCATCTTGATGATGATCGCGATATGTCTGAGCCGGAGACATTGCTCGCCGAAGCGCGTGAAGTTTTGCGCAAGCGTTATTTTGAAGCCGATATTGGTTTCACAGGTGCAAATTTCTTAGTTGCTGAAACAGGTTCATCAGTCATTGTAACCAATGAAGGTAACGGTGATCTTACGCAAACACTTGGTAAAGTGCATGTGGTCATGGCATCAATTGAAAAAGTAGTGCCCACGCTTGCAGATTGCTCACAAATTTTGCGAATTCTTGCACGCTCTGCGACCGGTCAAGACATGTCAGTCTATACCACATTTTCAACGGGGCCGAAGCGTGAGAAGGACCCTGATGGTCCTGACGAATATCACGTCATTTTGCTTGATAATGGCAGAAGCGACATGCTTGGAACGGAGTTTGAAGAGATGCTGCGCTGCATCCGCTGTGGCGCTTGTATCAATCACTGCCCTGTCTATCATTCAATTGGTGGCCATGCCTATGGTTCAATTTATCCCGGTCCCATGGGTTCGGTGCTAACGCCATCGCTCGCAGGCGTTGAAAAAGCTGGCACTTTGCCAAATGCTTCGACATTCTGTGGGCGTTGCGAGAGCGTTTGCCCTATGCGTATTCCTCTACCAAAAATGATGCGTCACTGGCGTGAACGTGAGTTTGAACAGCATCTCCAGCCGAAAGCTGCGCGATATGGTTTAGCGCTCTGGGCTTACTTTGCAAAAAGACCGAAGCTTTACCGTGCGCTGGTTTCTTTTGCCATGCCAGCGCTTTCTCTTCTAGGCGGTACGAGTAAACGAATATCATCTTTGCCACTTGCTTCTGGTTGGACAAAGCACCGCGAATTGCCAGCACCTGAAGGGCGCACATTTATGCAGGCTTGGGCGCAGCGTGAAGCTCTTAAACAGGAGGCAAAATAATGGCTGATACCAGAGCTTCCGTTTTATCGGACATCAAGAACTCACTTTCAAAAAAAGCACCTGATGCCGAGCGTGCAAAGGCCGTTGCGGAAAGATTAAGTGGTCGCCCGACCGGTATTATCCCAAAGCGTGGCCAGTTAAAACAAAGTGAACGTGTTGATTTATTTGCTGAAATGGCAACGAAAGTGCATTCCAGCGTTGTGAGAGTCAACTCTTACGAAGACGTTCCTGCGAGCGTTAGCAATTATCTGCGCGAGCATAATCTACCTGCGGAACTCATTATGGGTTCAGACCGGAGACTTGCAAAAGCGAAATGGGCTGAGGAAAAAAATCTTACGATCAAAAAAGGCCCATCTGACGGTCATGATTTGGTGGGGGTCAGCCATGCCAAAGCAGGTATAGCTGAAACCGGCACCTTATTGCTGGCTTCCGGATCTGAAAACCCAACTACGATCAACTTTTTGGCTGATCACCATATCGTCGTTATCGCTGCAAAAGACATCAAGGGCGATATGGAAACTGCGTGGTCAAGTTTGAACAAAAAGGATGATCAGGTGGAAATGCCGCGCGCGGTGAACTTCATCACCGGACCGTCCCGCTCGGGTGATATTGAGCAAAAACTGCTTTTAGGGGCACACGGACCGCGCGCCTTGCAGATCGTCATTGTGGGATAAGTCATAGAACTTGTTAAGCGACTTGAAAGCCGTGCTCAATTGCAGGGATGTCACCTGAACGGTTCCTATTCATGATGGCTGTTACACCGACAGCTGGAATTGGCTGACAGAACGCGTAACCCTGCAGGATATCACATCCCATTTCGTTTAAAATCTTTGCGTGTTCGAGACTTTCCACTCCTTCAGCCACAACCTCGACATTGAAAGGTTTGCTGAGTTCGATAATATTTTTTACCAATTGTCTCTGATTCTCGTGTTGAACAATTGGGAATATGAATTCTCGATCAATCTTGAGACGCTTTGGCTTCAAATATTGCAACGACAATATAGACGCATGCCCCGTTCCAAAGTCATCAATTTCAACTTCAAAACCATGTTGTTTCAAAAATTCAACATTCTCGATAATCTGGTGTGAATGCTGATTAATATCAACGGTTTCGGTTATTTCAAAGCTTAAGCTCCCTGGAGGTATTTCAAGAGCGGTGATCATTGAAATAAAGCTCGGATTGGCAATTGTCTTAGCGCTCAAATTAACAGCGACACTGGCAATCTTGCATGACTTATCCAATCGCCATTGGTTTAAATCCCTCAGAGCTTCTTTGATCATCAACTCATCTAATTGTTGTTCAAGACCTGCTTCATTGATGGTTTGAAGGAATTCTGATGGTGGCAACACACCGCGTTCTGGGTGACGCCATCTTACCAGCGCTTCCGCGCTCACAATCTCATGCGTGGAAGCCGAATATTGAAGTTGATAATATGGGATAAATTCTCGGTTTGTGAGTCCCCTTGCGACTTCAAGATGCAAAGTTGCAGAGCGCAGATGTGAAATCATAAGGTCTTTTGTAAAGCACTCAAAGCCCCCACCGCCACGTTCTTTGATTTCATAAAGCGCAATATCAGCTCGCATTAAAAAGTCACTGACATCAACTTCCCGAATAAAAGTATGAGCGCCAACCGCGTCTACGCCAATGCTTGCGCTGATTTTACAAACTCGCCCATCGATGAGCAGTTTTCGTTGAATTTTTGCGCTAATTTCTCGCGCTTTCGTGGCCATTTCATCTATGCTTGCGATTGGGGACGATATCAAGACAAATTCATCACCACCAATTCGCGCAACGAAATCACCCTGTTTTTTGTAAGCTGACAAGATCTCGGATACATAGCAGAGAACTGTATCTCCCGCTTTGTGCCCTTGTGAATCATTCACACGTTTAAACTTATCTAAGTCTATGTGACAAACGCCAATCTGATCCCGAGACGGGCGATGTTTTTCAATACGACGTCCTAATTCTTCTTTGAAATAGCGCCTATTGGCAAGACCAGTTAGAGAATCATGCAAAGCATCATGACCAATGCGATCATATGCCTCGAGTATTTCCTGATTTCGTTTTCGTAAATCACGCATCAGCCCCAACATTTTCTTATGTTGGCGTTTGCTACGGACGTAATAGCGTGAAGAAATGATGTGACCAGGCCAGAAAATGAAAACCGCTTCTAACACGAGAAGAACCAATGCTGCTATGTAGGAATACAAAGTAATCTTTGATGTCAGCTCAACGCGGTTGCGCTCTGTCTTTTCAAGATTTTCCTCAACTGCTCGATGCAAAAACCATAATTCTAGTTCCTTGAGCCGATGGCTTTCTAGCAAGCTTTTTTTATCCGCTAAGGTTTGCTTTTCAGATGGCTGTATAAATCCAGCCAATCTTGTTAAATAATATTGAACAAACATCTTGTGGAGACGCTTAATCTCCTCTGGCGACCACTCTGTTTGATGTCCAACAACACTATCGAAATATGAAAATTCCGAGATCTTCTCCAAAATACATCGATAGTTGTCACTGTACTCATGTATGAGCAATTTAAGATTATTTTCTGTGCTGATTGTCTGCAATTCATAGAGTTCGTTAAATTTATTATGAATCTGCTGACTCAACATCGTTTGATCAGAGGCGATTTGAGACAAAACTGCGTGACGTTTTGAAGAATTATTGCTCCAGTAGGAGGTAATTTGTGACAAGGTAAGCAGTATTATTATCAAGGCAAAGCCGATGACATTTCCAATCCAAAGATTTGTCGGGTTTAATTTTAAAACCCTTACCATCATGCTTGGAACTCTAAATTTATTCATGGACAACGCCTCGCCTAGTCAGCAGACACCGCAGAAATACTGACCTTGCGATCTTAGTATTCATTTATTTATTTATTGGTTAACGCTTATTATTATAATTAATAAATAAGTATTTATATTAGTAATACTTATAACTTATTGCAATTGGCTTTACATAATTTTGCCAAAAAAATAATCAATTACTTCTCGAAAGTTTTCATCCAAAATGCACTCTAATAGTGTCTTGATTCGGAGTAATTGTATGACGAAAAACCACTTACCACTCATTTTCGATGGGCATAACGATCTGTTGTTCCGTCTTTTTGAGGACGATTCAACAAAGCCATCCGAGGGATTCTTAAACGGGCGTCCCGGTCATATAGATCTTCCAAAGGCAAAATTCGGTGGATTTGGCGGCGGTTTCTTTGCCATTTATGTCCCGTCACCGGATGAGCTGCTAGATACGCTCACACAGATGAAAAATCCGCCCTATGATTTGCCTTTGCCTGGTGCAATGACGCAAGAAGCTGCGCTCCCAATTGCCATGCAACAAACGGCTCATCTCGTCGCGCTTGAAAAAACCGGCACATTGAAAATTTGTACATCTACTGAGGAAATTAGGACCTGTTTAGACAATGGGATCATCGCAGCGGTGATGCATATGGAAGGTGCTGAGGCTATTGATGAAGACCTTTATGCATTGGAAGTTTTCTATCAGGCCGGGTTGAGATCTCTCGGACCCGTTTGGTCGCGTCCGACAATTTTCGGCCATGGTGTTCCATTTCGATACCCAAGCACTGGGGATATTGGCGATGGCTTAACCGATGCCGGCAAAAGATTGGTCAAACGTTGTGATGAGTTGGGCATAATGCTCGATGTTTCTCACCTTAACGAAAAAGGCTTTTGGGATATTGCAGCGATCAGCGCAAACCCAATTGTCGCGACCCATTCAAATGTTCATGCGATTTGCCCACATGCGCGCAATCTCACGGACGACCAGCTCAAAGCAATCAAAGAAAGCCAAGGCATGGTGGGGTTAAACTTTGCAGTTGCCTTTACGCGAGCAGATGGGGCTATGGATGAAAATACAGAGCTTAATGCCCTGCTTCCTCACCTTGATTATCTGATTGAACATTTAGGCGAAGATCACGTTGGTCTGGGCTCTGATTTTGATGGCGCGCATATCCCACACGAGATCAAGGACATTTCGGATCTTGGAAATTTGCGTCGCGTCATGCGAGACCACGGATATAATGATCATCTCATGAATAAGCTTTGTCATGAAAACTGGATTCGTGTCCTCGACAAGGCTTGGAAATAATATTCCCCATGATCCCCGTTTCGAGAAATGTTTGTCGCTGGACAAATTTTGGTCAAGTGTTAGAAACATATGGGAAAAGTAAAATAGGGAGGCTCGCATGAGCGAAGAACGTCAACAAGGTTTTGATACACTGCAGGTACATGCAGGTGCAGAACCAGATCCAGCAACCGGTGCTCGTAATACACCGATTTATCAGTCCACCGCATTTGTGTTCCGAGATTCAGAGCACGCGGCCAATCTTTTTGCGCTTAAAGAAGTTGGTTACATTTATTCTCGTCTGACCAATCCAACCATCGGCGCTCTGCAAAACCGCATGGCAGCGCTTGAAGGTGGTGCAGGTGCTGTTGCTTGTTCATCTGGTCACGCAGCACAAATCATGGCGTTGTTCCCACTCATGGGACCAGGACTTAATATCGTTGCATCCAATCGCCTTTATGGTGGTTCTGTCACACAGCTCACACGCACAATTCAGCGTTTTGGCTGGAGCACGAAATTTGTCGATATCGACGATCCAAAAGCGATCGAAGCAGCGATTGATGAAAATACGCGCGCAGTTTACTGCGAAAGCATTGCCAATCCAGGCGGCCATATTGCTGACCTTCGCGCAATTGCAGATGTCGCTGATGCAGCTGGCATTCCGCTGATTGTCGATAATACAACAGCAACTCCATATCTTTGTAACCCAATCGCGCATGGTGCAACGCTTGTGACACATTCAACCACAAAATACCTCACCGGCAATGGCTCGGTCACAGGTGGTTGTGTGGTTGATAGTGGTAAATTTGATTGGTCTGCCTCTGGCAAATTCCCATCACTTGCAGCACCTGAGCCTGCATATAATGGTCTTAACTTCCATGAGGCTCTTGGCGCGATGGCCTTTACATTCCATTCGATTGCCATTGGTCTTCGTGATCTTGGTATGACGATGAATCCGCAAGGTGCGCATTACACATTGATGGGCATTGAGAGCTTGTCACTGCGCATGCAAAAGCATGTGGCCAACGCTGAGAAAGTGGCAGCTTGGCTAGAAGCACATGACGCAGTAGATGCGGTTACATATGCGGGCCTTAAATCGTCACCATATTATGACCGCGTCGCAAAATATTGTCCGAAAGGTGCAAGCTCGCTCTTCACAGTGGCGCTTAAAGCCGGACATGATGGATGCGTAAAGTTTGTTGATAGCCTGCAGCTCTTTAGCCATGTGGCTAACTTGGGTGACGCACGTTCTCTCGTGATCCACCCGGCATCAACAACACATAGTCAATTGAACGACGAACAAAAAGCAGCAGCTGGCGCTGCGCCAAATATTGTGCGTTTCTCAATTGGAATTGAAGATGCAGATGATTTGATCGCTGATCTAGATCAGGCGCTTGCAAGCATCTAAGCAATAAACGATCATTTCAGATCAATATTTAAACCGCTCTCATGCAAATGGGGGCGGTTTTTTATTTTTTAAAATAATGCTTGATCTGGTGTGCACACCAGCCATTACTACCAATGGCAAGGAGACAGAAAATGCAAATCGGAGAATTTTCAAAACATAGCGGCCTAACGATTGATGCAATCCGTTATTACGAGAAAATCGGCCTGATCCCACTGCCACTCAGAGATGGTGGCGGCCGCCGCATTTATGGCGAAGATCATCTGGTCTGGGTTGATTTTCTAGATGTTCTGAAATCCACTGGAATGGGTGTGAAAGACATGGCGAGCTATGTTGAACTCCGCACCCATGGGGCGCAATCCATTCCAGAGCGATTGAAACTTTTGACGAACCACCATCAAAAGGTTCGAAAAGAAATCGAACGATTGCAAAAGATTGACGCTGTTCTGTCCGACAAGATCACCACGTTCAAAGCCGTTCTTAACGGTGAGATGGATGGCGATACGTTAACTTGCAAAAAGGAAAACAGATGAGCACATCAGCACTTGATAAGGGTCACGAAATCGCGCACGCACTTAACCCAGATCTAAAAACAATCTTAGATGAGCGTTATGAGGATATCGTTCCTGGCTTCACCGATGCTTTGTTTGAATTTGCCTATGGCCGGCTTTATGCCCGCGATGGGTTGGACCTTAAAACCCGCCAATTGGCAACAATAGCTGCGCTCACCGCGCTCGGCGGACAAACCACACCGCAGCTTAAAATCAACATTGAGCATGCCTTGGCAGCCGGGGCTTCCAAACGCGAGATAAGCGAAGTCATTTTTCAAATGTCAGTATATGGCGGAATGCCTGCAGCCATAAATGGCTTAAACGCAGCGAAAGAAGTTTTCGCCGAGCATTAAAATAGAAAACCTGACGCGATGTTCGCGTCAGGCTCATTCACTAATCTATCTTCCGCTTATATTGAACAAGAACAGGTCGTTGTTCTTCCATTGAAAGCGCGGCAGCATCAGCTAATTGTTGCGCTTTTAGTCCGTCATCACCGCTTGGTTCAGGCGCTTTGCCAGCGTTAATCGCCTCAATGAAATGCACCATCTCATTGCGATAGGCATCGGCATATCGTTCAAGGAAGAAGTTTTGAACCACCGATGAGTTAAAGCCGTTTTCTGTCGCAAGCTCAACCGTGTTTTCATGCACATTATGCGCGCGGATCAAGCCTTTGGAACCATGAACTTCAATGCGTTGATCATAGCCATAAGATGCACGACGGGAGACCGTAATTGTACAGATCTTACCGCTTTGCGTTTTAAGCGTTGCGCTTGCAGTATCCACATCGCCTGCTTCACCAATTTCAGGATCGATAAGACAGGAGCCTGTTGCATAAATCTCAATCGGGTCTTCACCTAACAGAAAACGCGCCATATCCAGATCATGGATCATCATATCGCGGAAGATCCCACCTGAAGATTTGATATATCCAATCGGTGGCGGTGAAGGATCGCGTGACATGATGGTAATCATTTCAACATCACCGACAGCGCCTTCTTTGATCTGGTTTTGCATATGCGCAAAGTTCGGATCAAAACGGCGATTAAAAGCCGTCATAAAGGGCACATTTGCCTGTTCGACCACGTCAAGACATTGGCGAATGCGATCGGTTGAAAGATCAACCGGCTTTTCGCAAAAAATCGCCTTACCGGCTTTTGCGGCCGCCTGAATAATATCAAAATGCGTATCTGTCGGCGTACCAATTACCACCGCATCAATCTCTGGACTTGCGATGATCTCGTCCGTTGTCATGACCTTTGCGCCATGCTCATCAGCTAACTTTTGCGCGGCCTCCTCAAAATAATCCGACACCGCAACAGTTTGCGCTGCATCCAAATGCTTTAATGTGCGGCCATGAACTTGGCCAATGCGACCTGCGCCTAAGATACCAACTCGCAACATAATCTAGCCCTTTCTTTGCGGGGGTGCACCAAAGGCACGAATAACAGTCTGTGCAGCTTGCATGACCGGATCCTGTGTTTCCTTTAAGATGGACACACGATCAAATCTCTTAGCATCCTTATTCACTGCTTCTCGCAATGCGGAGCCGAATGCCATGCGCAATTCCGTACCAATGTTAAATTTGCAAATCGATGTGGTTTTCGCAAGCATCGTGCGTTGTTCAACTGGCACACCAGACCCACCATGGATCACAAGCGGGACATTGGTCATATCATCAATGGCCTTGATGCGATCAACATCTAATCCGCCTGCTTTGTCCTGCTGCAAATGCACATTGCCGACCGAGATTGCCATTGCATCAACCCCGGTGTCTTTTGCAAATTTCGCGGCCTCCTCTGGATCGGTGCCTGCGGATGCTTCACCATCGGCATAGCCCACAAATCCGATCTCACCCTCGCATGAAATATTGGCTGCATGTGCAAGTTCAGCAATTTTTGCTGTCTCGTCGATATTCTGATTAAGCGGCTTACGTGATCCATCATACATGAGGGAGGTAAAGCCTGAATCTAGCGCCATCTGGCACTCTTCAAATGTGTATCCGTGATCCAAATGCGCAACAACAGGCACACTTGCCTCTTCCGCTAGATGACGGAACATCTTGCCCAAAACCGGCAATGGCGTATGCTCACGACATCCTGGGCCAGCTTGCAAAATCACAGGTGCATTTTCAGCTTCAGCCGCATGCACATAAGCGCGCATATCTTCCCAGCCAAGACACACCAATCCACCTACAGCATGGCCGTTTTGTAACGCAGGCTGTAGTACATCTTTTAATGTCACCAAGGTCATTTAAATTTTGCCACCATGTCTAAGATACCTGGAATTGTTTGCAATTGATCCGCATGCGTCGGCTGGAAATATTGCACCAATGGACGCTGGCTCAAGCCACCTAGAATCGTAAAGTAATACATCTCATAGCCGGGAAGCACACAGCAAGGGTGATAGCCCTTATCAAGGCAGATGGTTGACCCATCAACGATGTGGTAAGCATCCCCTGGCTTATTGTCTTCACGCTGCAACATTTGCACACCCGATCCATAATTTGGACGGAAGCGGAAATTGTAAGTCTCATCGTGGCGCGTTTCATCGGGAAGACGATCTGTATCATGTTTATGTGACGGGAAACCCGACCAGCCGCCCTGCCCGACTGTGTAAAGCTCGCTGACTAAAAGCCGACCCACTTTATCAGCTTGTTTTTGCCCCAAAATATGTTTGATCTTGCGGTGCGTTTTGGTCTCATCAGATCCATATTGCACAAGATCAAGCTCATCATTGCGCACGGCAAACGCGTCTAGCACTTTGTCATATTTTGCACCAGCTACAAAAATCTCGGCTTCATCGGATGTGCAGACAAATTCAGCCTTTGCCGCTGTAGGCACGTAAACACCTTCGGGTTCGCCATCCCACACATCAACGCCGCGGCCACCTAAATCGGCTGCTTTAAATCCTTCAACATCAACGTCAATTGAGCCCGTAGCAGGTACGATGCAGGTTTCATATCCTGGTGTTGAATATTCAAATGCATCGCCTTTTTTGAGCTTGACGATATTGAAGTAGTTCAGCGGCACCGTTGAATCTTCCACGTCAACAATTGGCTTATTTTTGTTATCAAATGGAGCGATGTGCATATTGTTTCCTTTTCACTTCAACGGCCCCCTCGGCCGTGAAACTTAATTATTTGGTCCCGGATGGGTATTTAAAAATTCTTCCAATTGTTCAGCATTCGGCATGGCTGGCGCGCAACCTGGTTTTCCCACCACGATTGCCGCACAAGCTGACCCACGCAAAATACTGTCATGCAATGATTTGCCTGAGGATAAAGACGCCATCATCCCAGCCATAAAACTGTCACCTGCACCTGTTGGTTTTAAAGCGGTGACGGAATAAATGCCGGTTTTGATTTCTTGACCGTCAGCATAGGTGATAGCGCCCTTTTCACCCATTTTGTAAATCACGATTGCAACGCTTTCTTCGGATAATGATTTGGCTTTTGCAAGGCCTTTTTCAATTCCCCCGGCCATGAAACCAAATTCTTCATCATTACCCACAATTACATCGGATAATTCAGCTGCGCGCGATAAGACATCAGAGGCGACTTCAGCAGATGGCCAGGAATAAGGGCGGTAATCGACATCAAAGATGATCGGCAAACCAGCCTCTTTTGCAAGCTCAAAAGCTCTGAATGTCGCGCTGCGTGAAGGTTCAGCGGCAAAAACGGTTCCTGCCGTAATGAGCGCGCCAAATTTCAAATAATCAACCCGCTCTACGTCGTCGATATTCATTTCAAAATCAGCGGCGCCATTTCGGTAGATCACCGATTGATGATCTTCTACACGACTTTCATAAAGCGCGAGCGAATTTCTAAACTCACCACCAACTGAGCGGACATATTCGCGCGTCACACCATAATGATCCAAGCGATTGAGACAAAAGCGCCCGACGGAATCATCAGAAACGCAAGTCACCAAGGACGCGCTGCCGCCGAATTTACATATGCCAGCGGCAATATTTGCCGATGAACCACCAAGATCACTTTTGAAATCGGTGGCCTCTTCCGTCTTCGTACCCGGAGGATCTGGGAACAGATCCATGCCTGCGCGTCCAACAACGACAAAGTTGTTTTTTCTAATACCAGCTATGACTTGATCGATATTCAATTGACTAGATCCCGTTACGCTGTCTCTTGCGTCCATCTTCCCAATCAAGATGGGCTTGGCGTACGCGGTCGCTATTTGTGATATGTGGTGTTCCAACTTCCCACCAAGTATGACCCTCAGTGGTCCAACCTTCATAAGGATCAACCTTCATGACGATCACACTTGTATTGTCAGACTGTTTGGCACGCTTAAACGCTTCACCAAGCTCTGCTGGGTTTTGAACAGTTTCCGCATTTGCACCCAGTGCACGCGCATGTGCTTCAAAATCCACACCAACTTGATTGGTTGCTGTTGGTGTATCAGAAATGAGATTGTTAAAGCTCTCATTGCCTGTGTTATTTTGCAGCTTATTGATGACAGCAAAACCGCCATTATCAAGCACCAACACAATCATCTTCTTATTGGTTAGAACCGCAGAATAAATGTCGGAATTCATCAATAGGTAAGAGCCATCACCACAGAAGACGATTGTATCCGCGCCTTGTTCTTTTTCCGATTGCGCAATGCGCGCTCCCCAACCACCGGCAATTTCATATCCCATGCAGGAGAAGCCGAATTCGACATCAACAGTACCGATATCAAGCGTACGCCAATTGGCTGTCACTTCAGCAGGCAATCCACCAGCCGCTGCAACAACACGATCGCGTGGATCACACAATGCATTCACAGCGCCAATGGCTTGGGCATAAGAGTTTGGACGGTTACCAGGTGTTACATTCTCAGCAACATATTTAACCCATTTTGAACGCTCATCCCGTGCGAAACCGACCCAACTTTCTGGTGCTTTATATGAGCCAAGCTCATCCCAGATTTTACCAAGACCGATCTTGGCGTCGCCAACAACGGGAAGCGATCTATGCTTGCCAGCGTCATGACGCGCTGCATTGAGCGAGATAATCTGCGCGTCTTTGGCAAAGGCCGTCCAAGACCCCGTGGTGAAATCTTGCAAGCGGCAACCAATGGATAAGATCACATCGGCTTCTTCAGCGATGTTATTGGCGCTGTCTGAACCCGTAACACCAATTGGTCCGATATTTAAATCATGGCTATCGACCAAATTCGCCCGGCCTGCGATTGTTTCCACCACAGGAATTTGTGTTTCTTCCGCAAACTTGGTGAGCTTTTTAACCGCGCGCGAATATTGAACACCACCACCTGCGATAATCATCGGCTTCTTGGCATTTTTAAGTGCTTCAACAGCAGCTTTGATTTCATGCTCGTCCGGTGTTTGTCGGCGAATATGATGCACCTTTTCTTCAAACATTTCGACCGGATAATCATAGGTCCACCCTTGAATATCCTGAGGCAAGCCAATAAAGGCAGGGCCACAATCAGCAGGATCTAGCATGGTCGCAATCGCCGCTGGCAAGGATTGGATGATCTGCGCTGGGTGCGTGATGCGATCCCAATAGCGAGAAACAGCCTTGAACGCATCATTGACACCAAATGTTGGATTTCCAAAATGCTCAAGCTGTTGCAAAACTGGATCAGGCAGACGCGTTTGAAACGCATCACCACAAAGAAGCAGCATCGGCAAACGGTTGGCATGTGCAAGCGCTGCAGACGTTAACAAGTTTGCCGTACCTGGACCCGCAGATGCCGTACAGAACATAAAACGCTGACGCAGATGATATTTTGCATAAGCCGCCGCAGCAAAACCCATGCCCTGCTCGTTTTGACCGCGATAAAGTGGCAAGGTGTCCTGATTTTCATACAGAGCTTCACCCAAACACGTGACATTTCCGTGTCCGAAGATCCCAAATCCACCGCCACAAATTAGAGTTTTTTCACCATCAATTTCGATATATTGATTGGTCAAATAGCGCACGATTGCCTGCGCAACCGTCAAGGTTACTGTTTGATCACTTCCACTCATTTTCAACTCACTTTAAAGACTAGCTGTCATCTTCCAATTTTTGCAAAGTCTCTTTGTCCAAAAACAACTTCCAGAATGCCATTGCGCCCATCCCGATGAACAAGGCCGCCCAAAAATGCGAGCCTTGCACAAAGAGCTCAACCATGCCCCAACATCCGCAAAAGGCGACAACCGCCACACGCCGCCACATGGGCTTGAAAAAAGGATGGGCAAAATCGAGCATGGTCTAAGCCTTAAGCCGCCCCTTCATATTCTGCACCGGTTTTAACCCCAGTGATATAAGCCACAACATCCTGACCATCGGTCTCATCTTTATTCAGATTGGCCACAATGCGTCCCCGGCGGAACACGACAATGCGATCGACGAGATCAAATACCTGTCGCATATTATGGCTCACCAGAATAAGCGGAGCGCCCTGCTCTTTCATGTTGCGTATGATATTTTCCACCTGCGCAGTTTCCTGCACACCAAGCGCCGCTGTTGGCTCATCCATGATGGTGAGCTTGGACGCAAAGGTAGCTGTCCGTGCAATCGCCACACATTGGCGCTGACCGCCTGACATGTTTTGAATGGAGTTCTTGATGTTCGGGATTTTCACACCCGTTTTCACAAGACCCTGCATGGTAGCTTCGCGCATGGCTTTATAATCAAGGCGACGGAATGGCCCGAGCCAATTCCACTTGGTGAGCTCACGACCAAGGAAAAGATTGTCAGGCACATCCAAATCATCTGCCAAAGCAAGTGTTTGGAACACAGTTTCAATTCCTGCCTGACGTGCGTCCAACGGTCCCGTGAAATTCACTTCTTCGCCATAAAGCGAAACCGTGCCACTGGTGCGCTGCTCTACGCCCGTGATCTGGCGAACGAAGGTAGATTTACCCGCGCCGTTATCGCCCATAATGGCGACATGCTCGCCCTTTTTCATTTCAAAATTCGCGCCAACCAATGCATGGACACCGCCATAGTGCTTGGTTAGGTTTTCGGTTTTCAGAACAATTTCGCTGCTCATCTTATATCTCCTAACTTAGGCTCGGTTGCGTTGTCTGTATTGGTCCAAAATGACCGCTGCGATGATGATGCTACCCATCGCCATAAGCTGATAGGAACCATCGAGCTTAATGAAGGTAAATCCAGACCGGATCACACCCAGCACCATGGCACCAAGGACGGTACCGATGATTGAACCGCGACCACCTGTGAGGCTGATGCCGCCGATCACAGCCATTGCGATCGCAAAGAGCTCGTAAAACTCACCCATACCCGCTTGTGCAGTTGATGCTTTCGCACTCAAGACAATACCGGCAAAAGCGGCAAGCATTGAGGCGATCATATAGACCATGACCTTGTGGCGTTTTACGTTGATACCAGACATGCGTGCGGCATCTTCATTTGAGCCGATCGCATAGGTGTGCTTTCCGTAGACCGTATATTTCATGATGATGTGGAATATGACAGCCAGTGAAAGGAACCATACCACAGGCATCATGCCAGAACCGATGAATTTATAGCTTTCCGTTGGGAATGAGATTGGATTACCGGATGACCACCACAGCGCAATACCACGACAAACAAGGAACATACCAAGCGTTGCGATAAAGGGTGGAATGCGCAAGAACGCAATAAATGTTCCGTTAATAGCACCAATACATGCACCAAATACCAGACCTATAACCACCGGAACAACCACAGGCAAATCCATTGCCCAGGTTCCAAACAGAGCTTTCGGATTTGGGTTGCCATTGACCAACTCAGTTTGCGCAAAACTCATCGCGACCATCGCGGTTGCGGCAACTAAGGGTCCAGAACTCAGATCAATCCCGGCTGTAATAATAACTTGGGTCACACCAAGGGCGATAATGCCGATAATGGCGACCTGCAAAATGATAATTTTTAAACGTGCTTCGTTGAAGATTGTGTCAAATCGATCTTTGGTATCAAACAGAAAACTTTGATCGTTCATATATGGCAGGATCTGCCCCAACGCTTCGAAAATTACAATGATGATGATCAGAGCAAAGAAAATATTGAACTCGTTTGGCCAAGATCTCTTCGATTTATCAAAAGTCAGCCCGCCAATGCCATCGCTGTTGTCTGTCATGGATAACACTCCCCACGCTTTAATAAAGAAATCACGAGATGGCCCAGTGGAGCCATCTCGCATATTAGATTTTGAACGAACTTAGTTTTTGCTCAAGAAGTCGCCCATGTTTTCTGGTGTGACCAGTTTGAATGGGATGTAAACTTTTTGATCAACTTTTTCGCCAGCAACTAGCTTCAACACAGCATCGATAGAACCTGTGCCTTGACCAACTGAATCTTGGAATACAGTTACGTCATAGTCGCCTGCAGACATCACAACCAAAGCGTCCTGGCTGGCGTCAACGCCACCAACTTGGATGTCAGCCATGTCTAGACCAGCAGCTTTCATTGCTTGGATCGCGCCGATAGCCATTTCGTCATTGTTTGCAAGAACGAAATCAAATGGCTCGCCAGATGACATCCAGTTTGTCATAAGATCCTGAGCTTCATCACGTGACCAGTTTGCTGGCTGCTCATCGATGATTGTCATGAAGTTACACATGTCCATGCCGATCACATCGTGAACGTCTTTTGAACGCTGAACCGCAGCTTGGTTAGAAAGCTGACCATTCATGAGGTAACCACGAGCGCCGCCGCCTTTACCTGCTGCACGAAGGTTTTTACAAACTTCAAATGCTGACAATGTGCCAGATTCGATTTCGTTTGAAGCCACGAAAGCCTGTGTTGGTGGCAATTCGTTCACATTGTCTGGCTCGCGGTTCACAAAGACCAATGGCACGTCACCAGCAGCTTCTGTGATCGCTGCACCAGCTGATGTATCAACGATGTTCACGATAATGCCGTCAACACCAGATGCCACGAAGTTTTTCACTTGGTCAATTTGTTTAGCAAGATCGTCAGATGCATCTTCTTGCTGGTAGTTAAGACCATCAATAGTCGCAGCATATTCAACCATACCATTACGCAAAACTGTTAGCCAGTTGTCGTCAAATCTTGAGAATGTCGCACCGATTTCGGCCGCCATTGATGTTGTTGACATAAGAGCAGCAAGACCTGCTGCGATTAGAGTCTTCTTCATATTTAATTCCTCCCGTTTCGGTGACCGGCCACCGAATGAGTTTTTTACCGGTGATCCAAACTGGATCAGTGAAATCATCTTAGCAATTGATTATGCAGCGCATTTCTCTAATTGACCGTCGATGAAATTAATTGACTTTGCGAGGTCTCCCGCAATGTCGTTCGCACTTTGAACCATTGGTGAAAACGGCTCGAAAGATACAGGACCACAGTAACCTGAAGCCTGTAATTGAGATATTTGTGTTATGTTTCCCAAGCGATCTTGTCCTCCAACAAGGACTCGATCCTGATCCTGCATGTCACAAAAGTCAACGTCTTGGCGTTCAACACCTGAAATGTGAACCAAGGCCGTATGTTCAGAAAAGACCTCTTTTTCACCTGAAAGCGTGTGGTGAAAGGTGTCATGAATAAGCTTGAAACTGCCTTCAAATCCGAGTTCGACCAGAACAGAAACTATTTCAGACTTGTATCTTAACGAAGCGGTCGAGAACCCTAATGGCTCAATCAGACCGACCAAATTTTTTTCATCTAACAAAGGCTTAAGCGCAAACAATGCAGTTTTTAAATTTGAAATCCGTGTTGCGTCATCTAAATTTGCGCCATCATTGCGGGGAATAAGACCGATTGCTTTTGCACCCATTGCATCCGCGAGCTCGATAAGTTTTTGAGCTTCGTGTTTCTTGTTCTCATCCCAATTGTCGAATTGAGGAACTTCTGAAAGATTGAAAATGTCTAACTTATTTTCGCGCGCTATCTTGCCAATTTGCGCGGCTTGCTCGGCATCAAAAGCGGATCTCAAAACGTCGTTTCTAAACTCAACACCCGTGCAGTTGAGCCCATGCGCGAGCGCGCAAAACGCACCCACATCATAGCTCGGCACAGCTATTTGATTTAGCCCGAATGAGACCACGAGATTTTCCTCCACCAAGACGTCACAGCACAATAATGAACGACTTGCTCATAATATTGCAACCGGTTTCAAAAACTGTCAATAGGAAAACGAAAGTTTATTGGAAAATCAAAATCCAAGGCCTTCTACCCTGGAAATGCAGAGATAGAATTTGATCGTTTATTTCTTAAAAAAATCAATATTTTAGATGATTATCTGGCTTTGTAAGATTGCCGAAAAAAAACAAAAGAAAGCGGCACATAATTAATGAAACCGGGTGCAAATTTTCAACATTTTTTCAAGAATATTTTTGATTAGATCGCCAATTTAGCAAGTCAGCAATCATCGCGCTCGATCAATTTTAAACGATAAATCACAAAAAGGATTTGTAATTCTCATAATCACTGTTAGTGTGATGGCAACGAAAACTTTTAAGCGCCTGACGCGATCATACGCTCGGCGAATAGGATATTGAGTGACTGACCCAATGCGTGGCGAAAAAGCCCCTTGGGGAGAGACGCGAGATGGTGACCATCACACTCACTCGGAATCAAAGAGTGCGCGTGGTGAAGTGCCCGCAGAATTTGAAAAGCCTGTTCAACACCGCAAAGGTGAAGGAAAGGTGGCTCCAAGCCCGGATTCCGATGTTTCTTCTCAGACCGAACCAAATAGAAAACGAAAACGTTGGAAAAAGCGTTCGCGTCGCAAGAATACGAATGATGATGTTCAATCTGCGCCGTCTCAAAACACACCTGCTGAACAGACAGCGCTCAAAGACGGTGATGGCCGGACCAAAACAACGGAAAAGTCAAAGCCCCAGAAGCACGCCCCCAGGCATCAGCAGCATAATCAAAAACGCCACAACCGCCCTCACAGGCACAATCATCATCAACAGCCGCTCTATGCAGCGCTGGATTTGGGCACCAATAATTGTCGCTTATTGATCGCCAAGCCAATGAAGGCAGGGCAATTTCGGGTGGTGGATGCATTTTCGCGCATTGTGCGTCTTGGCGAAGGTTTGGCTGCAACAGGCAGGCTTTCAGATGGCGCGATGGATCGTGCGGTTGGTGCGCTTAAAATCTGCGCCTCTAAACTAGCGCGTCACAATATTCGCAAATACCGGCTCATAGCCACCGAAGCCTGTCGGCAAGCCATTAACGGCGAAGCCTTTTTATCGCGGGTGAAAAGAGAAACTGGGCTCGATCTTGAAATTATCAATCGCGAGACGGAAGCAAGATTAGCCGTGTCTGGTTGCGCGTCACTGGTTGATCGCGACACGCAGTCTGTCATTTTATTTGATATCGGTGGCGGCTCCTCAGAAATTGCTGCAATACAATTCGATGAGCGACGAACTCAGCGTTTGGCCAATCACATTAAATCTTGGACATCACTGCCGGTCGGCGTTGTCACATTGTCGGAGCGCCATGGCGGCAAGGATGTAACCCAAAAAGTGTTTGATGCCATGGTGGACGAGGTTGACCAGTTGATTGAGACAACTGCGCCGCAAAATATGTTGGATTTTGCACCCGACATAGATACGTTCCACCTACTTGGTACATCTGGCACAGTCACAACGCTGGCTGGCCTTCACTTGAATTTGCCGCGATATGACAGGCGTCGTGTTGATGGTCTGTGGCTGCAGGATGAAGATGTCGATAAAATGCTGCATCAACTTCTAACATGGGATATTGAAACGCGGTCTGCAAATCCGTGTATTGGACCAGACCGATCTGATCTTGTATTGGCAGGTTGCGCGATTATGCAATCGATCCGCAAACGTTGGCCATCCAATAAGATGCGGGTAGCGGACCGCGGGCTTCGCGAAGGTTTGCTCAACGATATGATGGCTAAAGATGGTGTTTGGCGCCGCCGCCGCCGTCGGAGAAATTCTCACGGTCAAAATCGGTCGGAGAACTCTTCATCTGCAAACACAAATGCAAACGCGCAAGTAAACTCAGGTAAGCATAATGAGTAAGAAACCAACCATCGCGACTGGCCGAAAACTTGGTCAGAAAATCCGCAAGAAAAAGATGAAGGCCTCATCACGTCGTTGGCTTGAGCGCCATATTAATGACCCTTATGTGCAGCGTTCAAAACACGAAGGCTATCGATCCCGCGCGGCATTTAAGCTTTTGGAGATCGATGAAAAGCACAAGATCTTAAAGGGTGCCAAGCGGATTATTGATTTGGGTGCTGCACCCGGAGGCTGGGCGCAAATCGCCGCCAAAGTAACCGATTCATCTGATCTTGATCCACGCGTGGTTGCCATCGACTTTCTCGAAATGGATCAGGTGCCGGGCGTTTCATTTCTTCAGATGGATTTTCTGGATGATGATGCACCCGATAAACTCATGGAGCTTTGTGGGGCAGCGCCTAATCTTGTTTTATCAGACATGGCAGCGCCCACCACAGGCCATAAGAGAACAGACCATTTAAGAACGCAGCATTTATGTGAAATCGCAGCTTATTTTGCCGTGGATGTTTTGGCCAAGGGCGGACATTTTCTCTCCAAAACCTTCCAAGGCGGAACCGAGAATGATCTTTTGCAAATGTTGAAAAAGAATTTTCAAACCGTCGTGCATGTCAAACCACCGGCTTCAAGATCAGAATCAGTTGAGCTCTATCTGCTGGCCAAAGGTTTTAAGGGGCGAAAACCAGATGAATAATCTGAAGATGACACTTTTTTTGCGTCGTCCAAAGAATATTACAAAATATATCTAAATCATGGTTTCTTTTCTTGCGCTTTAGTGTTACGAGCCCGTGTCAACTCCTTTAGAAATATGAGCGTAGTGGCTAGGGTTTTATCACCCTTCCTTTAGCTCACAAGTTAAAGATTGGACTTGACCATGGCAGAAATCCTCCAAACTCTTACCGGACTTCAGGCGCTGACTTTTGACGATGTGCTGTTGCAGCCTGGCCATTCAACCGTCATGCCTAATCAGGTGGATGTCTCCACAAAGATTGCACAGAATATCGATCTAAATATCCCGATCCTTTCATCTGCGATGGACACGGTGACAGAAGGTCGTTTGGCAATTGCCATGGCGCAAGCTGGTGGTATCGGCATTATTCACCGCAATCTAACACCAGAAGAACAGGCCGCTGAAGCCCGCGCGGTGAAGAAGTTTGAAAGCGGCATGGTTGTCAATCCTGTCACCATCGGACCAAATGAAACGTTAGCTGACGCGCATGCTTTAATGGCGGCAAACAAGATTTCTGGTATTCCCGTGGTTGAAGACAAAAAGCCAAATAAGCCAGGTAAACTCGTCGGCATCTTGACCAACCGCGATGTGCGATTTGCTTCTGATCCGAGCCAAAAGATTTTTGAACTAATGACACGCGATAATCTTGTCACGGTGCGCGAAGGCGTTGGACAGGATGAAGCTAAGAAACTTCTCCACCAACACAGAATTGAAAAGTTGCTTGTTGTCGATGAAGAAAAGCGCTGTGTTGGCTTAATCACAGTGAAAGACATTGAAAAATCTCAACTCAACCCAAATGCTTGTAAAGACGAGCAAGGCCGTTTGCGAGTGGGTGCGGCCACAAGCGTGGGCGATGATGGTTTTGAACGCGCTGAACGCTTGATCGATGCTGGTATTGATCTTTTAGTAGTTGATACCGCCCATGGTCATTCGCAACGTGTTTTGGATGCTGTGAAGCGCATGCGTAAGATTTCAAACTCTGTCAGCATCATGGCAGGTAATGTGGCCACAGAAGACGGCACAAAAGCTTTAATTGATGCAGGTGCTGATTCCATCAAAGTTGGTATCGGCCCAGGTTCAATTTGTACAACACGTATCGTTGCCGGTGTGGGTGTACCGCAATTATCTGCCATTATGTCAGCTGTTGCTGGGGCTAAAGATTCAGGCATTCCTGTGATTGCCGATGGCGGCATTAAATTCTCAGGCGATGTTGCCAAAGCGCTGGCAGCTGGTGCCGATGCTGTCATGGTTGGTTCATTGCTTGCAGGCACGGATGAAAGCCCGGGCGAAGTTTACCTTCATCAAGGCCGTTCGTTTAAAGCCTATCGCGGCATGGGATCTGTTGGCGCTATGGCACGCGGATCCGCCGATCGTTACTTCCAGGCGGAAGTGCGCGACACGCTTAAACTTGTGCCTGAAGGAATTGAAGGTCAGGTTCCTTATAAAGGACCAGTATCTGGCGTGCTTCACCAGCTCACAGGTGGTCTTCGTGCTGCGATGGGTTATGTCGGTGGTGCGTCTCTTCAGGAATTTTCTGAGAATGCGAAATTCGTGCAAATTTCAAGCGCCGGATTGCGTGAGAGCCATGCACATGACGTGACAATTACTCGTGAAAGCCCGAACTATCCAGGTGCGGGCGTCTAATCAGCCTAAGCTACCATGTGATTTTGCTGGAAGATGATACTTCAAGAAGATCGTCCGGCATCAACATGCTTGGTGATTGTGCGGTCAAGTGACCCTGCGGCCCATTTGGCGTGATATTGTCCAAACTTGCAGTAATGTGATCGCACAACGCTTCCATTAGCGATACCGGCGCACCTGGTCGCTTAATCAGACCAATATGCGTCATGCCAAGCTGCGGATATCCATCCGCTTCGGTCAATATGCGCATACCATATTGCAAGGCACATTCTGGCAATGGTGCGACAGCCAGTCCAGCTAACACCGCGGCAGCGACAACCGTTGCAGAATAACTTGCGACCAAAACGCGATGCTGTCGATCTCTTTTATTAAGCGCTTCAAGAGCAATTTTGCGCCAGCAACAATTATCGCGGCCAATTGCAAGCGGAATGACCTCTTCTTCATGAACCATGTGATTAAGCGATGTAACCCAATAAAGCGGTTCGGTGCGCACCAATTCAGATTGATAGGTTGCGTTTTCATGCGTGACCAAAGCCACATCTAGCTCGTTATTGAGTATTTTGGCGTGCAAAGATGGTGATGGTTCACATATGACGTTGAGCTCGATATTGGGATGCGTTTCAGTAAATTGCGCTATAATCGTCGGCATAAATCGATCGGCATAATCGTCTGCTGTGCCAAAACGGATTGAACCTTCAAGCTGCTCTTCGGCAAATGCGTTTATGGTTTCATCATTTAATTTCAGCATCTTACGGGCATAGTTGAGGAGTTTCTCACCATCATCGCTGAGCCTGTTGATCCGACCATCTTTGATGAAGATGGGTTGCCCGATACGTTCTTCTAATCTGCGCATTTGCATCGATACTGCCGACTGCGTTTTAAACACACGATCGGCCGCGCGCGTGAAGCTGCCCGTCTCTGCAATCGCAATAAATGTTTTGAGCTGATCTAAGTCTAAAGGAGCGGCCATAATTTCATCCATCAATTTATTTGATAAATAACATTAGAAATATTCGTTGGAATGATCAATAGCAATCTGCCATATATGTCTCATGCAGTAAATTTTAACCCTAACAAGATGGAGTGATACTCATGACTGCTTTGAATAAAGACCATAGTTTCTGTGTTGATCAATCCATCCAGCCGGATAAAAGCATTGTTTCAATTTGGCTGAATGGCGCGATTTCAACATTTAAGTCCCTGTTTAAATCTGTGAAAAACCGACGTGCCGCGAATGAACTGCTCACGTTTAGTGATCATCAGCTTAAGGATATGGGTTTAACGCGCGAAGATCTGCGTTTCATCCGTTCTGCCGGGCTGTTTATCGATCCGACATCCGAGCTTGCAAGACGTTCGCATTATCGCAATCGTCAAATGAAACCCTAATCAAATACTTTGACACCTGTCGAAGTGAGACATGTCCCCTCGCGGGTCGCGGCCCTGTGACCTGCATTTCTGCCCGATTATCTTCCCCAGATGATCGGGCTTTTTTAATGCCAGGTGTTATTTCTTATTCATGCCGCCGAGATATTGATCAAAAATATTGTCGACATTTTTTTGATATTCGTCTTGGACCGCGCGACCAGTATCAAACATCTTGCCAAATAATTCGTCATAGGGATTAGCAGGTGCAGCTTCCGGCTGTTTCTGCTGTGCAGCGCCGCCAAACATGCCTTCCATCATTTGGCCGAATGGATTGTTCTGAGCGTTATTTTGCGCACCCGACTGGCCGCCACCCATCAAACCGCCGAGAATTTGGCCCAGAGGATTGTTCTGCGCACCCGATTGCCCAGCGCCCATCATTTGACCCATAAGATCACCAAAAGGGTTATTGCTTGCAGATGGCTGGGCACCCTGTCCGGCACCCATCATCTGGCTCATTAAATCACCAAAGACATTGCCGCTACCACCGCTCATGGCTTTCATAGAATCATTGGTTTGATTAAACATGCCGCCCATAATGGTTGTTGCCAATACAGGTAAGAGCTGTTTGATGATGTCCTGTCCGACGCCTGTTGCGGCTTCTGCCTGCGCAGCAACGGCGCGGCTAACATCTTTGGAGCCGAATAAATGTCCCAAAATATTGTTGCCATCGGCCATGCCTGCAGGAGATGCGGCTTTGCTTATATCTTCAAAATATTGCGCGTGATTGCCAGAAGACAAAGCTTTCATGAAGCTGCCCATAGCATCAGGTGTTTGCGTATTTCGTTTTAAACCCGTTGAGAAAGCCGGCATAAGAGCTTCGATGGTTCTGTTCATTTGGTTTTCATCTAAACCAAATTGTTTTGCCATCCCCCTCATTGCCTCACCGTTTTGCGCATTATTGAGCATGTCAAATAGTGGCACCATGATAATCTCTCCCATTGCAGATTAATCTGTTTATCCTCATGGTGATATTAACACGGCAATTTGGCAAGTCGAGGGCAACGCTCTTAATAAGCGAACTCATCAAAGATTGGTTCAACGCTGTTGTTCCAACGGCCATGATAGAGTGCCAGTTTAACCTCAGCTGGCGTTGTGCCACTAGCGACCACTTCTTGCAATGGTTCGAGGAAATGTGATTCATCATTTCCAGCAGCATTTAAGATATTTCTGGTTTTCAAGCCCGCTTTGGCAATACCAAGCGTGTCACGCGCAACATCTAACAATGAGCGGCCTGCAATGTGGCTTTTCAAACCATCGCGCGGAACTTGATCACGCAAACCTAGCACATCCTCATAGGACCAGTCTTTTGTCAATTCAATGGCATCTTGCAAAGCCTGATCATCATACAGCAAACCAACCCAGAATGCAGGCAGCGCACAAATTCGGCGCCATGGCCCCCCATCAGCACCGCGCATTTCAATAAACTGCTTTAGACGCACATCAGGGAACACGGTTGATAGATGATTGGTCCAATCGCCCAATGTCGGCTCAGGATCAGGAATATCATTTTTAAGCGCACCATCACGGAACTGTCGGAACGTCACATGGGTCACATCGTGATATTTGCCCTCGCGCAGAATGAAATACATCGGCACATCCAGCGCCCATTCGACATATTTTTCAAATGAGAAATTATCTTCAAATACGCTTGGCAAAATTCCAGCCCGGGCATTATCGGTATCGCGCCAGATATCTCCGCGCCAAGATAGCAAACCATTGGGCTTGCCATTGGTAAAAGGCGAGCTTGCAAACAAAGCTGTCGCTAAAGATTGCAGCTTCATACTGACCTGCATTTTTTGGCGCATGTCTTGCTCGGAACTAAAATCCAAATTCACCTGAATTGTGCAGGTGCGGTACATCATATCCAGACCTTGCGTGCCAACCTTTGGCATATAATTGGTCATAATGTCATAGCGGTTTTTCGGCATGCGAGGTGTTTCTTCCAACGTCCATTTCGGACTGCCACCCAGGCCTAAAAACTTGATCCCCATCGGATCAGCAATTTCACGTAATTGCTTCAAATGCAGATTGGATTCAGCGCAAGTTTCATGAATGGTTTCAACCGGTGCGCCAGAAAGTTCAAACTGCCCGCCAGGTTCAAGAGAAATGGCGCCACCACCTGATTTTGCAGCCAGACCAATAATGTTGCCTGCATCGGTGATAGGTTCCCAATCGATCTTTTCTGCTAAGCCTTTTAAAAGCGCAGAAATGGAACGCTCACCTTCATAAGGCACAGGCGAATTATCCTCTTTGAAAAACGCGAACTTTTCGTGTTCCGTACCGATGCGGAAATCTTCCTTTGGCTTATTACCAGCCTCCAGATACGCCACCATTTGCTCATAGGATGTCAGAGGTGTCTGATCCGTAGTATCCCGCGCCATATTATTCGCCCTTTTAACTCCACTGATTTTCACCAGCGCCGATGTTCATTTGGTATCACAAACACCTATAAAATTCTCAAGTTCATTGATTGAACCTTTACGCAATATGGTGCAAGTAATTTTTTTTTAAAGAGCGGTCATAAAATAGTGATCTATTCCCAATCACCAATGGTGGCTTGCAGAACCGCCATGGCAGCAACCAGGGCTGTATCCGCACGTAAAATACGCGGGCCAAGTGGGATTGGTGTTACATGGTTTAAAGACTGCAAAGTCTCGCGCTCTTGTGCCGAAAAGCCACCTTCTGGACCGATGAGCAATGCAAATTTTTCTGTTGATTGTGTTCTAAGCTGCGAGAGCGGATTGTTTGTTTCCGTTCCTTCATCACAGAAAATGATCTGTCGGCTTTCATCCCAATCGGAGAGCAATTGCGATAATTTCATCGCGGGTTTGAGCTCTGGAATGGACAAGACACCGCATTGTTCAGCCGCTTCGAGAATATTGGCTGACAAGCGTTTTTCATTGATTTTATGAAGCTGCGTGTGATCGGTAAAAACCGGTTGGATGGTCCCTGCCCCCATCTCGACCATTTTTTGCACCATATATTCGAGGCGACCAACCTTTATGGGTGCAAACAAAACAACCAGATCTGATGGCTCAGGCTGCGCACGGGTTTGTTCAACCAAAGACAGTACCGCCTTTTTACGACCTTCTTGTTTCAAATTTGTCAGCCATTCACCATCTTGGCCGTTAAATACCAGCAGCTGGCTGTCATCCTTTAGACGCAAGACGTTTAAAAGATAATTCGCCTGTTCACGCTCAAGATCAATCATATTGCCCTGTTTTAAAGGCTGATCAATGAAGAGACGTTGAAGACGAAAATTGGCGCGCATTGGTGTTGCTTTCCCGCGGTCAGGTGCTAAGCGATCGACGCGCCATCATATGCGCGCGCGGTTGATTAACCGCATCCACACAAATGGGTTTGTCATCTTTAAAATAGGTCACGGTGAAGCTGTTTTCTGACATATCGCCTTCAATTTCAAAGCGATCAAAGCCTTGCGATAATCCGGCAATTTGAAGTTTAACATCATATTGATCGGACCAAAACCAGGGCAGCGGATTATAATGAACTTCCTGCCCCAACATGGCTTGAGCGGCAACTTTGCCTTGATCAATGGCATTTTGAACGCTTTCCAATCGGATATTGCGATCGTAACGGTCTGAGAAAAATGAAGCGCAATCACCCGCAGCAAAAATATCAGGATCAGATGTTTGCGCCTGAGCATTGACTGCAATGCCGTTATCGATCTCAAGTCCAGCTGTTTCAGCGATATCAACAACAGGTGTAGCACCGACCGACAATAAAACGATGTCGCAGGGAATATCAGTGCCGTCGTCTAGAACGATCTTTTCAACCTTGTTATCGCCCTCGATGGATTTTGTGCCCACGCCAATGTGGAATTTGACCCCGTGACTTTCATGCAATCCTTGGAAAAAGGCAGACATTTCTTCCGGCATCACACGCGCAAGAACTCGAGGTGCCGCTTCGATTACCGTGACATCATGGCCACGCCCCTTAAGCGATGCTGCAACTTCTAATCCGATATAGCCAGCACCTATGATACCAACCTTCGTGTCTGGTGAAATGGCTGCCGCTAGTCGCTTCACATCATCAATTGTACGCAATGTGAATACCCCTTCAAGGTCTGCGCCTTGCAGCGGAATTTGACGCGCAATCGTACCCGTTGAAATCAGCAATTTATCGTAGCTGATTTCTTCGCCGTTAGAGAGTGAGATGCTTTTATCCACGCGATTGATCGACGTTGCGGTGACGCCAAATTTTGTTGTGACATTGTGATCATCATAAAAATTATCGGCTTTGAGATAAAGCCGGTCCTCTTCGAGCTCACCCTTTAAATAAGCTTTGGAAAGAGGGGGTCTTTGATATGGTGGTTGGCTTTCGTCGCCAACCAAAACAAGATCGCCCTCATAGCCGTTTTGACGCAACGTCTCCACCGCTTTTAAGCCACATTGACCCGCGCCGATGATCACGATTGGTTTTGACATTTTCGCACCCAGTTCCAATTTTCTCCACATCCACAATTATTGATCTATTTCATGCAAATCAACCAATAAAGGGGCAAAAAAATGGCCTCACAATCGCAAGGCCATTTTCGTTCATATGCAAAAGTTAGCGAATTATCTGCGCGCGGATTTTTCCGGCAACAAACCTCTTGGGCTAAATCGCAGAACCACTAGCAGCAAAAGGCCCATTGTGATGAGGCGCATGAAGGCCGCACTATCCAACAAATGAAGTCGCAATGCGTTATCTTCAGCTAGTGGTGACGTGATGATTTCCAGCAACCATAGGCCGACAATCGGTGCCTCGGTCCAGAAGAACCAAACAAGAAAACCACCCAAAACGGCACCCCAGTTATTACCTGAACCGCCGACGATTACCATCACCCAGATGAGGAAGGTAAAGCGCAAGGGCTGATAACTTGATGGTGTTAACTGACCATCGAGCGTCGTGAGCATAGCACCGGCGATCCCAACAATGATTGTGCCAAGCACGAAAACCTGCAGATGCCGACCCGTTACATCTTTACCCATCGCATTGGCGGACACTTCGTTATCTCTGATGGCGCGCATCATGCGACCCCATGGAGAATTAAGTGCACGTTGCGCAAGCCAAATGCAGATCAACAAGACAATTGAAAATAGACCCGCATAGCAAAGCTTCACAAATACAGATGAGAATGTGACCACATCCGCTCCAAGTGAGGTGGCTAGATTTTGGAACCATTCAGATTGCTGTAAGTCAATTTCGTATGGCACAGGACGCGGAATACCGATGACGTTTTTCACGCCACGAGACATCCAGTCTTCGTTTTTGATGATCGCAACAATGATTTCGGAAATTCCAAGTGTTGCAATCGCCAGATAATCAGACCTGAGACCAAGTGTGATCTTGCCGATCAACCACGCGGCAATCCCGGCAAAGGCACCACCCACGATCCATGAGAAAACAACCGGTAATCCAAAACCGCCAAGATAACCTGTTCTTGCAGGTTCGACCGCTTCAACGGCTGCAGTTCCTGGCACGAAGAAATAGCGCGTGGCAAAATAACCAACCACTATTATGGCGACGATCAAAACTGATCGCATCTTGGTGTTGGGCAGCTTTTTAAACGCAACCACAGCCAATGCAATGGTCAGTGCTGCAATGCCAAAGGATAAGGCAATTAAACCACCGCCGGCTGAAATCGCTTCTGGCACTGCGGGCATGGAAACCACAACTGCCGCCAAGCCACCCAAGGCCGCAAAGCCCATAATCCCAGCATTAAAGAGACCAGCATAACCCCATTGGATGTTAACGCCGAGCGCCATTATCGCCGAGATAAGGCAAAGGTTTAAAATTGAAAGTGACACGTTCCAGCTTTGGAAAAAGCCAACGAACAATAAGAGTCCTGCCATAATGGCAAAATAAGTGAGGGCACGAGCATCTATTGTCATACTGATTTCCCCTTAAATAGGCCGGTTGGCATAAAGATGAGAACGATCACCAATATCAAGAAGCTCACCGCGAATTTGTAATTCGTTGCAAAGAGCTGCAACAATTCGGTCGGCGCCATGTCTTCAGGAAGAAGATAGGCAAAGAACTTCTTATAGGCATAAGTCATCATGATCTCAGAGAAAGCCACAATGAACCCACCACCGATTGCACCAAATGGATTACCCAATCCGCCTAAAATCGCAGCGGCAAAAAATGGCAACAGAAGCTGATCATAGGTAAAGGGCCGGAAACTTTTATCAAGCCCATAGAGCACCCCAGCTAGGGTCGCCAATGCTGCAGCCAAGATCCAAGTGACCCGTACAACGCGTTCAGGATTAATCCCGGATAGCAAGGCTAAATCCTCGTTATCTGAATAAGCGCGCATGGATTTCCCCGTCCGCGTTTTATTTAAGAACCAGAACAAGGCAATTACCACCACAACAGCCGCAAATAAAGCAATCCCCTGACTTGTTTTAATTGCCAAACCTTCGCTTAAACCCGTTAATTGCTTAAACTCACGCGCTTTGATGATAAAACGCTCACCATCACCAAATTGCTGATCATCCGGTCCGATAATAAATCTCACCAAACCACCTGTGACAAACATCATACCCACAGACGCAATCACTAGAATAACCGGCGATGATTTTGCGCTTCGATAGAATTTATAAACAGTCCTATCCGTCACCAAAGCAAAAACGACGCACAATATGATCGCAAATGGCAGGGCCAAGAGTGCGGTTGGCAAAGGTCCAAAACTTATACCAAGAGATTGGAACCACCATGTGATGAGCACACAGCACATGGTACCAAATGCCATAGTCGCACCATGGGCGAAGTTTGAAAATCTCAAGATCCCATAAATGAGTGTTACACCCAGCGCACCAAGCGCAAGCTGCGAGCCATAGGCAAGTGCTGGCACCACGACGAAATTACTAAAGAGAACAAGTGCGTTAATAATATCCATTGCCTAGCCCCCCAAGAAACTTCTACGCACATCTGGATTGGCGAGCAGCGCTTCTCCAGTGTCGGTAAATCTGTTTGCGCCTTGCACCAAAACATAACCTTTATCGGCAATGTTAAGCGCCTGACGCGCATTTTGCTCAACCATCAAAATTGAAATGCCGGTTTTGGCAACTTCAATGATGCGGTCAAACAATTCATCCATCACAATGGGCGAGACACCTGCCGTTGGTTCATCAAGCATCAATAATTTTGGTTGGGTCATCAATGCACGACCCACCGCGACTTGTTGACGTTGACCACCCGATAATTCACCAGCAGGCTGCAAACGCTTTTCCTTCAAGATCGGGAAAAGCTCGTAAATTTGATCGACAGTTTCGAAGATATCATCGTCCCGAAGGAAAGCACCCATCTCAAGGTTTTCTTCGACGCTCATTGACGGGAATACATTATTGGTTTGCGGAACAAATGCCATGCCCTGCGCCACTCGCGCTTGCGGTGTGAGGCCAGTAATATCTTCACCATCAAGTAAAACACGTCCAAGACGCAGGTTTAACATGCCAAAGACGGCCTTCATGGCCGTTGATTTGCCAGCACCATTTGGTCCAACAATTACAGTGATTTCGCCGCGCTCGGCTTTAATCTCGCAATCGTGAAGAATATCAGCGCCACCGTAACCACCGGTCATATTTTCAGCAGATAAAAAACTCATTATTCTGCCTCGCTATCTGATTTGGTTTCATGCGCTTTGGGCTTGTTTTTAAGACCCGTTCCCAAATAAGCCTCAATGACTTGCTCATTGGATTTGACCTCTTCGGCAGTACCTTCTGCCAAAACAGCGCCTTCAGCCATACAAATCACTGGATTACAAAGCCGTGTGATGAAATCCATGTCGTGTTCAATCATGCAGAATGTATATCCACGCTCTTTATTCAGGCGCAAAATCGCATCACCAATTGTGTTTAACAGTGTTCGGTTCACACCGGCACCCACTTCATCGAGAAACACAATTTTTGCGTCTACCATCATGGTGCGACCAAGCTCGAGCAATTTCTTTTGACCGCCCGATAGATTGCCCGCAAGTTCGTCAGCGACGTGTGAAATTTCTAAGAACTCAATCACTTCGTCGGCTTTTTTGCGAACTGCAATTTCTTCTTCTGCTACTTTTTTAGGTGAGAACCAGGCGTCCCAAATTTTTTCGCCTGATTGATTTGGCGGAACCATCATCAAATTCTCCCGAACCGTCATGGTTGAAAATTCATGGGCGATTTGGAAGGTACGTAACATGCCGCGATGGAACAATTCATGGGGTGCTAACCCGGTCACATCTTCGCCATCGAGTAAGACGCGACCACTAGTGGGTTTATGCACACCCGCAATGACGTTAAACAGCGTGGTTTTGCCAGCACCATTGGGGCCGATCAATCCGGTAATCGAACCTGTTTCAATCTTTAGCGACGCATCATCAACGGCGCGAAGACCACCGAACTGTTTCGATAGATTTTCTACAATAATCATTTATATACTTGTCAAGAATGCGATGAAGCCCAGCTGATAAACAAACTGCTATCAACTGGGCTCCATCTAAATTAAACGTATGGCTTAACGGTAGCCAACAGTTGAAAGAGCTGCGTCCTTGATTTCGATCTCACGGTAGTTACCCGCAGATTCACCAGGACCGATGAGCTCAACGTTGGATGCGCCGACATAATCGATCTCACCGCCATTGGCCAAAATCTCAAGTGCTTTACCAAGTTCACCTGGTAGAATTTTCTCGCCTGGTGCGTTTGCAACATCAAAGACTTTGTCTTTGTATGCAGCTGGATCTTTTGATTCTGCAGCCTGCATTGCAAGCATGATCAATGCAGCCGCATCATATGATTCAGCAGCAAATGGGCTTGTTGCGTCAAATGCGTCGCCAACCATTTCAACCAGTTTGCCAGCGCCTGGGCTGTCTGTGCCTGGTGCCTGACCAAATGAACCATTTAGATCTGGACCAATTGCTTTTGGCAATGCGTCACCAACCATGCCATCTGGCAATACGAATGTGTCAAATGCACCTGTGTCCAACGCACCTTGGATGATACCTTTACCACCCTGGTCAAGATAGCCAGCCACAACAAGAACGTCGCCACCAGCAGCAGCTAGAGCGCCAACTTCAGCAGCATAATCAGCTTTACCATCTTCGTGAGCTGTGTTGATTGTCACTGTACCGCCAGCTGCCGTATATGCAGTTGCGAACGCGTCAGCCAAACCTTTACCATAGTCATTGTTTGTGTATGTCAAAGCAACAGATTTAAATCCGCGCTCCATAATGATGTCTGACATAACCACGCCTTGGCGCGCATCAGATGGTGCTGTGCGGAAGAACAAACCGTTATCTTCTGCTGTTGAGAGACCTGGTGATGTTGCAGATGGCGAAATCATCACCATGCCGTTTGGAACAGCAACATTTGTAAGAGCCGCGCCAGTTACACCAGAACAGTCACCACCGACAACGCCAGCAACGCCTTCAGACGTAACAAGTGTTTCCATAGCTGTTGTTGCAGCAGCTGCATCCACACATGTTGTGTCTGCGCGCACAGCTTCAACCGCTTTACCACCTAGTAATTTGCCAGAATCGCTGACTTCTTTAATAGCAAGCTCAGCGCCAGGTGCCATATTTGCAACCAAGCTCTCAATTGGGCCTGTAAATCCTAGAAATACGCCGATTTTAACTGGACCGTGACCCGCACCTAGAACTGGTGATGCCAACAAAGCTGCAGAAGCAGCTGTCGCAAGTAGTAGTTTTTTCATAAATGTCTCCCTTTGAAAAACTATAGTGGCAGCTGGATTTTCCATGTCTACCGTCTGGCCAGAGGCTAGCCAAGATTTGAACGTTTGACTAGTGGGATTCTTAGCAAAGGGTTAACTTTCATAAGAAAACGGTACTTTTACCGCGCAGATAATTGGCTAAACTGAAAAATATATCAGTTTGAAGCCATTTAAATACCATCTATCGAACTCCAGCAATCCAATCACGATGTGCTAGGTGAACGGTCTGTTAAATTTGATATGATACTGGCGATCACAATGCTGGCACCATGGTGGAGTGATCAAAAGAATTATCAATAAAATGCTGCGGTAAAACTGCTGTCACATAACGTAAAATTACTTGAATACAATCGGTAGGATTCTTGCAATATTATACCGATTCATATAAACAAACGTTGAAATATCATCGAGCGGTCGCAACCATTTTGGCAAACCTCTCAAACATAGTATGTAGGTCTGTTGTGCAATTCGATAATATAGATTTAAAAATCCTAGCAGCATTACAGGAAAACGGAGCACTGCGAGATGCAGAGCTGGCGGATCTCACCAGCTTATCCGAAAAAGACATATGCAAAAGACGCGCTAAACTCGAAGAAGATGAAATCATCTCAGGCTATAGTGCGTTTGTAAGCAGAGCAAAAACTGGCTTTGATATATTCGCTTTTGTCCAAATTGTGCTGTCAGATCATGACCGATCCGAAGCCGAAAAATTTGGCCGTTTTTTAAAGAACTCGCCTTATGTTCTTGAAGCGCATGCCATGACCGAAGACATGGATTTTTTGGCGAAAGTTGTCGTATCCAGCCTGGAAGAGCTTTCCATGGTGGTCAGTGATCATCTTGAAGCACAAGATGGTGTTAAATCTGCTCGTGCTATTATATCGCTTGAAACCATCAAAGAGACGACGGCGCTGCCATTTTAAATAGCAGCTTTGCGTATTGCAGCAATATTGTTTCGATAGTGCTCTTCACTGCCACCTTTAAAGACAGCCGATCCAGCAACCAAAACATTTGCACCGGCTTTTACCAATTGCGGCGTTGTTTTTGGTGAGACGCCACCGTCGATTTCAATATCAATTGGCCGATCGCCAATCATTGCTTTCACACGCGCAACTTTATCCACCATCGCATCAATAAATGCCTGACCACCAAAACCGGGGTTCACAGTCATGATGAGAATAAGATCAAGTCGGTCGAGCACATATTCTATAACATTTTCCGGTGTCGAAGGATTAAGTGAAACGCCAGCTTTTTTGCCCAAAGCGCGAATAGCTTGAAGTGAGCGATCTAAATGTTTGGTTGCTTCAGCATGCACTGTAATGATGTCGCAACCAGCATCCGCAAACGCGTTCAAGAAAGGATCACATGGCTCGATCATTAGGTGGCAATCAAATACTTTATCAGTCCGGTCGCGAACAGCTTTTATGATTGGTGGTCCAAATGTAATATTTGGTACAAAGTGACCATCCATCACATCAAGATGGATCCAGTCTGCCCCCGCATTCACAACGCTTTCAATCTCATCCCCTAATTTTGAAAAATCTGCAGATAGAACAGATGGTGCAATTATAACATCAGAACCCATAAAGCTTCTCCCAAGGAACTATATCATAAGGGGCGGTTACGTTGTTGTGTTAGTCACGTCAAGTTCATCCAGACATTGTCCGAAAATATTTCTTGTTGCGAATTATTCGCAATAAGCTTGACGCATTGCGTAAACTAGGCCATACCTAGTTGCGAATTAATCGCAACTAGGAGATAACTCGATCATGAAGTCGATCATTATTGCTATCGCTATGACGATAGTCGCTATTGGATCTGCATCCGCAGAGAAATTAAATGTCGTGACCACCTTTACCGTCTTTGCTGATATGGCGAAGAATGTCGCTGGAGATAGAGCGGATGTTGTTTCAATCACCCGACCCGGCGCAGAAATCCATAATTATCAACCAACCCCAGGTGATATCCGAAGCGCTCAAAACGCAGATCTCATCTTATGGAACGGTTTGAATTTGGAACTTTGGTTTGAGAAGTTTTTCCAAAATCTATCCGATGTTCCCGGTATTTTAATCACGGAAGGTATCGAGCCAATGAATATTGGTGAAGGTCCTTATAATGGCAAACCAAACCCGCATGCATGGATGTCGCCTGAAGATGGTGTGATTTATGTTCAAAATATTGCCAAAGCACTTGGTAAATACGATCCTGATAATGCCGACTATTATAATGCTAATGCACTGGTTTATATTGAAAAACTGCGAGCGATTTCGGCACCCATCAGAGCCTCTATAGACGCCATTGACGAAGACAAGCGCTGGCTTGTGACAAGTGAAGGTGCCTTTAGTTACCTTGCGCGCGATTTTGGTCTAAAAGAATTGTTCATCTGGCCAATTAATTCAGATCAACAAGGTACACCTCAACAGGTTCGTAAAGTGATTGATACCGTCCGTGAATTTAGCATTCCTGCCGTTTTCTCTGAAAGTACAGTTTCGCCCGATCCTGCGCAAACGATTGCAAATGAAACAGATGCTATTTATGGCGGAGTTCTATATGTTGATTCATTAAGTGAAGCTGACGGTCCGGTCCCAACCTATTTAGATCTATTAAAGGTGACCGTGGATACGATTGCGGAAGGTTTATCAAAGGGTAATGAATAAGGTATTTCAAAACCAAATTGGCCTTAAAATTGAAGATGTTACCGTTACATATCGTAACGGTAACACTGCGTTGAGGCAGGCTTCTTTTGAAGTCCCGCAGGGGTCCATCACTGCGCTGGTGGGCATTAATGGCAGTGGTAAATCCACATTATTCAAGTCCATTATGGGGTTTGTCGTCCTTTCATCTGGTCGGATTGAAATTTTGGGCCAAAACGCAAAACACGCTTTGTCGAAAAACCTGGTTGCATATGTTCCACAAAGCGAAGATGTCGATTGGAATTTCCCGGTCCTTGTTGAAGACGTTGTGATGATGGGACGCTATGGCCACATGAACTGGCTGCGAACCGCACGTAAAAAAGACCACAAGATGGTGACCGAGGCGCTCGAACGCGTCGGCATGTTAAGCTACCGCAAACGCCAGATTGGTGAATTATCTGGCGGTCAGAAAAAACGGGTATTTTTGGCACGTGCCTTGGCACAAGAAGGTCAAATCATCTTGCTCGACGAACCCTTCACAGGGGTCGACGTCAAAACAGAAGCTCAGATTATCGAGCTACTACAATCTCTGCGCGATGAAGGTCGTGTTCTTTTGGTTTCAACACACAATTTGGGCAGTGTGCCTGAATTTTGTGACCGTGCCGTGCTTATCAACAAAACTGTTTTAGCCTCCGGTTCAACCGAAGATGTGTTCACCCACGAAAATCTGGAAAAGGCTTTTGGTGGTGTGTTGCGCCACTTCATCTTAGGTGGCGAAACATTGCATGACGATGATGACAGTCGACAAGTTACCGTTCTGACCGATGATGAACGTCCATTTGTGATTTATGGCGAAGCCAGCGATCACAAATCGAAACCTGAAGATAGTCTGAAAGGTGATTGATGGAAATTCTCCTCGAGCCCTTCACCTATAGATATATGGTGAACGCCATCTGGATCAGCGCATTGGTTGGATTGGTGTGTGGGTTTTTATCATCCTATCTGATTTTAAAAGGCTGGTCGCTAATTGGGGACGCATTATCGCATGCGATCGTCCCAGGGGTTGCCGGCGCTTATATGCTGGGCTTACCATTTGCCATGGGTGCCTTCATTGCCGGCGGATTAGCAGCTGCCGGTATTATGTTTTTAAATCAACAAACCTCGCTCAAACAGGATGCCATAATCGGTATCATTTTCACGTCCTTTTTTGCGCTTGGCTTGTTTATGATCTCCGTCTCGCCAGCTTCTATCGATGTTCAGACAATCATTTTAGGCAATGTGTTAGCCATATCCACCTATGATTCAATCCAGTTAGCGTTGATTGGTGGGGTGACATTGGTCGTTCTGTTTTTCAAATGGAAAGATATTATGCTGGTATTTTTTGATGAGCATCAAGCCAAAGCCATTGGCATCGACCCATTTTGGATCAAGGTTCTGTTTTTCACATTGCTCAGTGCCTCTACCGTTGCAGCGCTGCAAACAGTGGGCGCATTCTTAGTCATTGCGCTGGTGATCACTCCGGGCGCCACAGCTTATCTGCTGACAGATCGTTTTCCCAGACTTGTCGCGATAAGCTCGATCATCGGCGCGATGACTTGTTTTTCCGGGGCTTATTTGAGTTATTTCCTCGATGGGGCAACTGGCGGCATTATCGTTGTATTACAGACATCTTTGTTTCTCATTGCGCTCATTTTTGCACCAAAGCACGGAATTTTAAGTCAAAGGCGCAAAGCAAAAGCGCATAATCTTGACGACATGAAAGTGGTGGATTTGTGATGGATATTTTCACGCTCCTCGCAGAGCCTTTCACGTTTTCGTTTATGCAAAAGGCATTCATCATCACCCTCATCATCTCGGTTCCTATGAGCCTTATGTCGTGTTTGGTCGTCTTGAAGGGATGGTCTTTAATGGGGGACGCGGTCTCTCATGCGGTTTTACCTGGCATTGTCATTGCCTACATCTTATCTATACCGCTTGCTATTGGTGCGTTTGTTGCAGGACTATTTTGCGCAATTGCGACCGGCTATATCAAAGATAATTCACGCATAAAGGAAGACACGGTGCTCGGCATTGTGTTTTCGGGCATGTTTGGATTGGGCATCGTCTTATATGTCAATATTCAAACAGATATTCATCTTGATCATATTTTATTTGGCAACATGCTTGGGGTGAACTGGCAGGATATTTCCGTGACAGCTCTATTATCGGTTCTCTGTGGTGGATTTGTTTTGGCAAAACGAAAAGATCTGATGTTGCATTCTTTTGATGGTCAACATGCACAAGCTATTGGGCTTTCCGTCAATATCTTGCACTACGGGCTTTTGATCGCGCTATCGACCATTATCGTTGCAAGCCTTGATGCAATTGGCATTATTTTGTCTATTGCCTTACTCGTCACACCAGGTGCAATTGCATTTTTTTTGACCCGAACTTTTTCAAAAATGTTGGTCGTTGCAACTATCGTAACAATGATTTCAAGCTTCATGGGAATTTACCTGAGCTTTTACTTAGATAGCGCACCTGCGCCGACAATTGTGTTGTTGATGACCTTCGTGTTCATCATCGCACTCATAATTCAACAGTTTCGCTTTAAGCAACTGCGTGCATCATCCGTGCAATAATCTTTTTTAGCTTTTAAAATCATACAGGGCGCCAGATCCTATTATCTGACGCCCTGTATCTGCCTCCCCGGTTTACCAAACAAAATCTAATTGTTTGGCCTCACGGATCCTCAAAAAACTAATTTGGCAGCGGAATTTTCGGTGCTTTTGGATCAATCACAAATACGCCCGCAATCTTTGTGCCTTTCGTTTCTTTTAGCACTGGGATTGATCCATCTAATTCTGTTGGCAAAAGCACACGTGGCCCTTCTGGAACAGTGGCGGCTTTGCGTTTGGTCGTGGTTATTTTAGGTCTGGTTTTGACCTTAACTGGCTGCTTTGTAATTATCGGCTGGGTAACTGGCGCGACTGGTTTTGAATAACCTGCACCCTCTGCAAATCGCAAGATTTCCATTGAAGCGGACGTGACTTCCTTAACCCGGAAACCATCCATAAGCACCAATAATTGCTCCGTAGTTTTGGTCGGATGGCAATATCTTAACCGAACTTTCGAAGCATATTTAGGTTGGAACATACGTTGTAAATCGCCCAAATCGTTACGTGTGACATTTCGAATAACCTGCCAAGCGTAGATGCAATTTCCATCAATTTTCGATTTGCCATGCGCATAGCCATAAATACCGTGAAGATTTTCACCCGGATTCTGATCTATTGTCATTTTCATAGTTGGGAAAAAACGCTTCAATTCGCTGACGATTTCCCGACGTGTCGGCGCTTGATAATAAACTTTACTACTCGATGTTTGCGCAACATCAACAATGATTTGGTTTTCACCTCCGCCATAACCATAATTTGGGTATAACACCGTTTGATGAATGCGATTATTGCCAGACGTTTGACGTACTGAAGAAATTGGCCCGGCGACGCCCGGCAAATAAGCAACAGCATAAAGCGGATCAACTTCGCTTGCGATCGTCGGCGCAAGTGCCTTTGTTGAGCTTTTTATTGCACTCTTATCTGTGGTCAGTGAGCATGCTGTTAATGGCAGCATCAAAGCCATTGTTAAGCTTAATTTCTTCATGAAATTAACCTCCCCCTCCTGTCATCACGATCCCCCGCGAAGCATGTCCGTCACGCAAATGCATGTTTAATCGACGGAATATCGAGTTTGCTTCATTTGGATATCCAAGGTGATGATATGCCCAGCCGCGCATGAGTGTTAAATCCCGCGGTTCGTTCATCAGTTTCGCGCGGGCATCAAGCGCTGCAATTGTGCGATCATATTGCTTAAAATCAAAGGATGAACGCGCGCGCTGGAAATAAATTTCCGAGAACAGCTCGGTCTGACGTTTTGACGACAATGGATGCGTGCGCAATAGACTTTCCGCATCATCAGTTAATCGCGTTCTTAAAAGTGCCAGTGCGCGGCCATAAACTGCATCTTTCATCACCTGGCCGCTGCCGGAGCCACGCATTGCTTGCGCAAATGAATTTTCAGCTTCTGTCACGCGAGACATGGCCAAATAACACCAACCTCTGATCAACCACGCATTCGCTGTTAAGCCACTTGGCGACAATCGATCAAGTTCTTGCAAGCATGATTTATAATCTTTGCGTTCAAAGTGCTTGATGTAACTGGTTTTGACGGACCGCTTGGGTTTTGAAATTGCTGCGGCCTTGCGCGCCTTTGGCGGGCTAGCTTTCACAACTTCAGTCCAAATTCCGGGATACAGATCGACATAATCTTGTTTCAACTCTGCATAGTCTGTTTTTCGGCCAAGACGCAACAAAGTTAAAGCGAGACCTTTCACGCGGTCAGAATTTTCATTCCATTCGATGGCTTTTGAAAACCAAGCGTAGGCCGCTTCAAACTGACGTGAATTATAGGCGTACCATCCCAGCACCTCAGAATGTTCCGGAGAACTAGTCTCTAAGATAGCTGTTGTATAAGCGAGAACAATATCTTCGGTGATTGACCCGCGTTTCGGCTTTGCGAATTTTGACGACAAAACATTCATCAAAAAGATTGGATCATCCGCTAAATTCGGCAAATGCGTACGTGCAAATTTAAATGCTCTTTGATCCAGATTCTGTCGAGAAAGCGAAAGATAATAACCCTTGGCATTTTGAGAATTTGGATCGATTTTCATTGCTTTTTCGAACAATGGTTCGGCCAAACCAGGTTGTTCAAGTTTTAACTGGTACCAACCCAGAAGAGATAAATCGGCAGCAATCTCGCCCTTGACCGCATTTTCAGTTAACTGGCGAACATCGAAACTAGATACCGTCGACACATTGCTTTCACTTGCATTGAAGTCAGCAATCGACTTACGCACAAGGTCGGCCTTGAGCATTTCAATTCCAGGCACTTGATTTGGCACTGTCCAAAGACTTGTCATCACGCGTCTAATTTCAACGGCAGGAAAATCGCGCACAGCCTTTTGCAATGTCACCAACAAATGCACATCAGATAAACGATGTTGTGGTTCACGAAAGAACAGACCCTTATACGCGCGAACCAAAGGTGCCTTTTCTCCAAGATGCGAATATGCATCGATCAAAGTCCAGACAAGATCAACATCCGTTTCAATTTTTGGGTCAATAGATTGTCCAACGCTGACAACACCTATCCAATCTTCAACGCGAGCGAGCTCGATCATCTGAATACGTTGCTTTTTGCGCGCCAATTTGTTTGCAAAATCTTCTGTCGGCTTCCATTTGGGATCTTCGGTTTTTCGGCGCACAATCTCAGCATCGATGCCGGTAAAATCATCAACGGCAAACATGTCCCATAAAGGTTGCTCATTCGGCACTAGTTTTTGCGCTGTTACATAAAGATCTGCTGGCGCAGTGAAGCCTGGATGCAACACTTGTAGACGCGCAATTTCAGCATCTACACGCTCATGTTGGCGTTGTTTTGCGTAATAATAAAGGGCTGCAAGATCCACATTTGCAAAGGCATATTGTGGAACGTCTTCCGACGACTTGTCTTGTACGTCAGCGTGTACCACTGAGTGCGCAGACGGCGATTGTGGGACAAGACTGTGTCGATCAAGAACCTGCTCCACAGTGCCACCCATAATGGGTGCCTGAAGATTAAGAGGCTGCCTGTTTGCAAACAGGCTTTCCTGCACAATTAACTCCATACCATCATTTGCGGATGCGATGCCAAAGGGCAGCGTTGAAAACGCAAATACAAATACGGAAGCCTTTAGGGCGTTTGATAAAGTTCTTATTCTCATTCTTCTTCCGTTCTCACGCCTGCTTTTGGAATTGTCCGCCCGAGCCAAACCGCAAAGAATACGAAGAAAGCCACGATTAGAACGATGTAAGCGATAAAGTTGTCAGAGAACCAAGCCGCAGCGAGGCGTCTTAAATTACTCGGAGACTTATTTGTAAATGCGTGAACTTGGTAGCTCGCAGGCAGTTGCGCGCTAATTTGCTTTGAACGCAAATCAACCGTGACGTCTGCCCCTTTGACCTTCGACCAAATATCAGGTTCTGCAAGAACAAGCGAAGCTCTAACGACATCTTCTGGCGTATCAGCCGCTAACCAGGTCACAACTGAGTTGTTCTTATCATCCAATGTCTGGACGAGATTGGCTTTACGACTATCAACATCACCGGTCACACTTTCATCTATGGCAGGCTCATACTTAAGCCATGAGCGAAAGCGATGGGATAATTCATCAAACTTCTGTTTAATCACAGCCGATGTGGATAGTTCAGTCGCAGTTTTCTGCGTTTTATGCCTGAATGCTTGCAACAAATCTTCTGGTGTCGCCTGTGTCACCTTCGGCAATGCAATGCTGTCAATGCTCGCGGTTGTAATCAGATCAGGCAGCCAGTCCGCATCATAAAACTTGATACGATTTGAGATTGTGACGGGCTCATTATCGACACTCGGGCCTGATTGAATAAAGGCACGACGCGGTGCAATGACAAGCTTATTCTCTCGGTCCGAATTATCCGGGCGACCAAGCAACACTTGTGCATTTAACGGTGCACCAGAAGCAATGCTCATTTTCGTCATCAGCGTTAGCGCAGCCGACAATGTGCGGCTATCGGCATGTACTGCATAGATATTTAAGCGTTCATCGTTTCGATAAGGGTATGCGGTTCCCGCAAAGACCGACAAATCCGGAAGACGAGAAATGCGCGCTAATTCTGGCACTCTTATTTCAGTATTTTCCAACAAAATAAATCGTGGTGCAGTTTCATCCCGTTCACTGTAAACACATGCTTCATCACTTGATTTTTCAAGCTCGGCCAAAATTTCAATCTGATTTCGACCCGGTCTAAAAGCACGCATTGGCAATTCGATACGTCGATCTTCAAATACTTCGCCATCCGTGTCTCGCATTGGCAAACTGGTTACGATCTGCCCATTAACGCGGACCAACAATTGCGATTGCGGGTTCAAACCTGGTGATGTTGCAGCATGTAATCCTAAATCCACTGTTGCATATTCTGCAGGATAAAAATCAGATGGCATTACAAGATCAAAATTTGTTCTAAACAAACGACCTGAAAAAGATCTCGCGGTATATCCGGCTTGGCCAAGTGTATATACCCCACCCGCATCGGCCTTAATTTCCAAGTGTTTTTCATGCGAAATAGCACCATCAAGTAGCGGCTTTAACTCGCCTCGAATTCCAGCCAGTAATTGTGCAGTGGCTTGCCCAATACTCGGCGCTTTTAACACCACAGCCACACGTCTTGCATTGTTTGTTTGCACAACTGACAATCCATGTTTGGCCTTCGTGGCAATGGGATAATTCAAGTCTGGGCGGTCCATTGCGGCAAGATAGACATCAATGCCCGGTCCAATCCCAGATTTATCCGACACGGTCACCGCAATGTCATCTCGCCCGAGTGCAAGCGAAAGTGTCTGCACCAATGGTAAAGCTGCGTTTAGATCTCCAATGCCGGAATTTTTTGGCAGGACCAAACGGAGATCCGTTAAACCGTTTTCTGATCGGCCAACCATTTTTAGAGATTTGAGGTCTGTAAATTCAAACTCATCTTCGGTTAGAAAACCGGAATTCATAAAGTCAATTTCAGTCCATAATTCATACGTCGCGGCAAGCGAGCAATCGACGCGATGGCGTTGTATGGCTTGAACTTCAACAATGTTCGTTCCATCGACGAGCGCATTGGCAGGAATAAGAAATTTCTGCGTCGAAAACTCGGATGATGATGCGATTGGAAATTTGCCAACCGGGTAACCATTAACTTTGATATTCAAGCTAGATGCTTCAGGCATCACAGATACAGCGTTTTTATAGGCGATAACCAATTCGCCGACTGTTCCCGCCTTGTCCATATCATGTTGGAAGGTGAAGCGACCCAGAGCATCCTCACCCTCGAGTTTAAATCGCGAGCGCGGTTGATCAAAGGCAATCAATGTTGGATTGGTCACCGCATCTTCAAGCGCCAGCGCCGGCTGGCGGGTGGTCATGATAAAGTTTTCAGATCTTGTGAACGAAGGCTGCACAAGACCATTTTGTGGCGCAGCTTCGTTTGAAAACAAGCTTTGCGCCATAATAGGTGATATCGCAGTACCAACTGCAATTGCAGAATATACACCTGCAACAAGCAGTTTTTGTCTAAGCTTCAGCACGGTTCACCCCCATGACTTGTGGCATGGGCATGACTTTACCCGGTATCTGCGCATTATTATCTTTCACTGTAATGGGTGCGTCTTCAGCAGATTGCACTGGCGGTTTTTTGCCCAACCCAGCCAGATAGGCAAATGCTCGAATGGTTTCAGTGACGCTGCGACGCGCAAACACCCATGAACCAGTCAAAATATTTTGGCGAACTTGGCGACGATTAATACGTTCCTGCAGGATTTCCTGGTCAGAATACATCACCTCAGCAATGGCCATAAATACTTCCGGTGTGCGCACAGTATAAGCAAAACCATAGTGATTTTCTCCATCAACAATGCTGCCGCTTCGAATAATAACTGGGAATGTCACTTGCTTACCCGCGCGACGGACTTCTATCTCACCCTGCCAATTAGAATCATGCTCAATCTCAGGCACATCATCCAGGAACTGCACGCCAACACCGCCACTTGAGGCATCTTTGATCAGGATAGACCATGTCTTTTGACCCTGGCGCATCAAACCGTGACGTTGAACGGGCAGACGTTGATTGCGGCGAAGTTCTCTGCGTTCTGCAACCACACCCAACGCCAAAGCTGCGATACTTAAGTTAATGGCGTTCCATCCAGCAACCATTAAAAGCAGATCACTTGCAACCGGTTCGGTGAGCAAGCGCCAGAATGAATAAAGCGACGCTCCGGTTAGCAAAAAGAAGATTGCAAAATACGGTCTCGCCAAAGGCGAGATGAAATTATTATCCAACGTAATCCCTTTTGCGGTCACATTAAAGGTTGGCTTTCGCGGACTTCTGATCACAGATAAGATACTACCAAAGAGCATAACTGACTGAACATATTCATATAATTCAGATATCCAAGGCCACCGCACCTTACCGTGGAGATAGCTTTGCATGCCAAATGACGCGATCAGATAGGTCAAGGCATAAGCACAGAATTCCTGAATATTCGCCTGATAAATTTCAAGCGAGAAGAAGATATATAAAAGCGGTGCGAACATAAAAATAAGGCGCGAAATTGGGAACAACCAAAAGAGGTTGATGCCCGCATAACAAATTCGCTGAGACATCTTCAAACCCTTCGCCAAGAACGGACGGTTTAGAATCAAGATCTGCAACATGCCCTGACACCAACGGGCGCGCTGACCGATAAACGCATCGAACGTCTCAGGCTGGAGACCAGCAATCAATGGCTTGTTGATATAAACGGAATGCCACCCATTTGAGTGAAGCGCGAGCGCTGTTTCGCAATCCTCTGTGATCGACTGACCTGCAAATCCGCCGGTTGTATCCAATGCTTCGCGACGCAACACAGCACCTGAACCACAAAAGAATGATGCATCCCACTTATCAAGGCCGGTTTGAACAACTGAATAGAACATCTCGTTCTCTGATGGCATATGCTTAAAAGTTTGAAGATTTTTCTCCAAAGGATCCGGATTTAGGAAAAAGTGAGGCGTTTGAGCCAAGAATAATTTTGGATCATCCAAGAAATACGTTACCGTTTCGCGCAGGAATGTACGAACAGGTGCATGATCAGCATCAAAAACGACAACCAATTCGCCATTGGTGATCTTTAGCGCCTCATTCATGTTGCCAGCTTTGGCATGCTCATTTCTTTTTCGCGTTAGGTAATTCACACCCATAGCTTCGCACAATGCTTTAAGCTGCTCATGACGACGTGTCGCTGCAATTGCTTTCTGAGGGTCTTTGTCAGCGCGTTTTTGCTCCGTACCACCATCATCCAACAACCAGATGTTAATTTTTTCTTTTGGGTAAACCATTGATTTTGCTGCGGCTAGTGTTCCAGCAAGCAATTCAGGGTCTTCATTATAGGTCGGCACGAAAACATCCACCGTCGGCAGATCTTCAATCTTTTTAAGCGCCGGCGTTTTGCGTTTTAATGGATCAGATAGCATGAAGAAGCTGATACCAAGCATCAGCAAGCAGTACATCTCGGCAAGATATAGAATAAATCCAGGTATAAAGTTGGCTGGTTCTGAAATGCTGGGAAGCGTTTCAGTGCTACGCCAGAACCCATAACGTATTGCTAGGATGGCGCAAAATGTGAAGGTAAGTAATCTGAAGACTTTATTGTTTGGTCTGCTCATTCCAAAGAACATGACGCCTAAAGATGCAAAGCTGAGCACCAGCTGTGCTTGTAGACTCATAGGGAGCCAAAGCAGAAAAATACCTAATACACCAGCGATGGTAGCCGAAATCCATGCCAAATTCATGTGGCTGTGACCTCACAATAACACAACTAAACACCCGCATCATGCGGTTTGCCCCTCATGGAACGTCGCTAATATATGAGTTAAAAGGTTGCCGATTTCCTAAACGCTTCATTTACATTTAACAAAACCAATTGCATGGTTAACTTACTGTAAATTCACTGGGAAACTGGGCTTCTTATTGAAAAATAAGATTAATTTAGGCGCATTTTAACAGATCTGTATAGATTCTGTTAACCACGCTGGCGTTCATAACCGATGAGGTTTTAACGGAGTTGTTAAGAAATGGTACGGTTGGGTGGGTTCGAACCACCGACCTCCGGATCCACAATCCGGCGCTCTAACCAGCTGAGCTACAACCGCACGAAGTTCACTTTTGTTGTGAACTTTGGTGACATACGTCTCTCGTATAAAATTTGCAAGTCTTCAATTTATTTTCTTTAAGAAAACTTTAAAAATATCGCGACTTTTACCGTTGAATAGAAAAAGGGTGGGATAAACATATCCCACCCTTACGCATTACTCATACTCAAAACGACTAGGTACAAGAAACTTGGCTTAAAACTTATTTGAAAGTTTTAAGAGACTTTTCGGCAACTTCTTTCACTGGTGCAGAAACGTCCTGCGCCAATTTTGTAGAAGCTTCCTGGAATGTTTTAAGCTGTGTTGTCACAACTTCTGTTTGCTCGCGAACAAAAGTTGACTGCAATTCAATCATTTCAGCGACAGATTTAACACCCATCAATTTCTCGAAGTGTGAGATTGAGCTTTTGAGATTTGTTTGTGCAACGTCAATTGCTTTAAGACCAAGCTCAGCGCCTTCTGTTTTTGCAGTGTCCATTGCAGCTTCCATTGCCTTTGTTGCATCATCAGAAGCAACTTTGATTTTTTCAAAGTTTGCTTTTGCTTGCTCGAGGTTTGTTTCAGCTGCTTTGCGGTATGTTTCTGAAACTTTATTTAGGTCAAATGCAACAACATTGTCTGTTGCTGCTGGTGTTTCAACTTTTGCTTCAACTGTTTTTGTGGCTTTTTTCGCAACCATAATATGCTCCATAAATGTGTTTGATGGTCATGAAGAGCAACGCGCTCTTTTAAACTTGAATGTCATATAGTACATTTTATTGTGCATTGCAACATTTTTATTGCACTGCACAAAATTAACCTTTTTTTAATAAATGACGGCTGCAAACCCCAGTAATTATGGACCTTGCAGTAACAAAGCGATACAAAATGGGAAAGTAACGCGTAATAAGAAGTAAGAAAGTCGGTTAGGTTTTAATATGACGGACATAATGTATCCATTTATCGATTTGGCTGTACATGCCGCAATTCGCGATCGGTTTACCGATGGCGATGCTCTGGCTATTGTCTCGACCGACTTTAATACAATTATTTGGACAAACGGCCCCGCTGCGAAGCTATTCAACCATAAAACCATTTATGATTTTATGGATGATGGCTTTATAGACAGTAAGAAAACCCGCAAAAAATTGCGCGAAACAGCACAACAACTTATGGCTAATGATGTCATTAAGAGTGCAAACCTTCAAATATTGCCAACGAAGAAGGGCAATGAGCTGGACTTAACGCTCGAACTGATCACCCTGCCACAGGGCGAACAGGCTATTTTGGTCATCGTGAACACAAATAATGCTTCTGCGCGAGGTATATTTGATGTTGATCATATCATTTCTGGATTTGACGACGAGGAAACATGTGTTGCTGTTCTCGGAAAGCAAGGGCAAATTTTAGGCGCGACTGAACAATTCTATGCACTTGATGTTTCGCTGACTGAACGCCGGTCAATGAGCGAAGATGTGTCTTCGGAAGATGATCGACTTATTAAACGCCGCCTTAAGACGGTGAAGGGCGATCTACCTGCAGCCATCGGCCACTTGTCGGAAAACCCTGACATGTACTTGTTGTTCGCCATTGACGATACATCAATTGAACAAGGCGACAATATTAGCCAAACTTCCGATGCAGACGATATTTCAGTCACAACAGTAATTGCTGAAGACTTGATTGACGAGCAGATTGAAGATGCTCCTTTGCCATCTGATATTTACGATGATGCCGAAGACCCGATCGATGCATTCTTGCAACGAGATGGTGATGAAGAGGTCGAACCATCAAAGGAAACAAAATTGCGGATCGTTGAAACGCCAAGCGATACCGTCACAGATGATGACGGTTCAGATCAGGCAAACGACGATTTATCCGGCGCGTCAGATGACTTTACATTCGACAAGCAAAAGCGCTCAGTTCGTTTTGTCTGGAAAACTGATGCTGCAGGTATTTTTACAGAAATATCACCGGAACTTGGTGAAGCTATTGGTCCAAATGCGGCTGATATTTTAGGCCGCCGTTTTGCCGATGTTGCATTGGTATTTAATCTCAATCCGAGCGAAGAGATCATTGATCTTATTCGTCGACGTGACACGTGGTCAGGTAAAACCGTGATGTGGCCTGTGCAAGGCACTGACCTTTCGGTCCCTGTAGATTTAGCAGCACTTCCAACTTACACGCGGGACCGTTTGTTTGACGGTTATCGCGGCTTCGGCATTGCGCGTCTTCAAGAAGCAGCGCCAGATCCGCAATCGATTGGCTTTGCGCTTACAAGTGGGTCTTATGATGAGACGCTTGAAACTTTGGAAACAACACCGAAGTCGATCAAAGAAGACGATAATCTGCTAGAGGATGCTGAAGTAAATTCTACTGATGAGATAAGTGGCATTGATCAAGATGTTCAATCAGAGCCATCGATTGATCTTGATGACGATCCATATCAAGGTGAAGTTCCAGCAGTAGACACGAAAAACACACCGAAAAGACGTTCTGCAGATAAAATCATCCAATTGGATGAGCTTAATCAAGAGGCGCGTGCAGAGCTGACAAAAGAAGAGAAAGATGCTTTCCTTGAAATTAGAAAGCAGCTTGGCGGTTTGAGTGATAAATCTGATAACGGTAAAAAGCGCGGCGCCTTCTCTGATTTTAGCGAAGCTGACAATGAAATTACGTCAAGCTTTATGGATCCGTCGGACGAGCTTTCATCGGATGAGACCGACGCGATAGATGATAATATTGTACAATCAGATCAAGAACTTCCAACTGATTTGGAACAAGAATCTTCATCAAATATTGAGCCTGTTCTGCCAGTTGATGATTATGAGACGCAAGAGCCAACAACTGACGATCAAGATGGTTTTAATGACAATGTCATTATGGAAGTTGCCGGTCAAAATGATTTGGCAGATCCTGACAGCGCCGATTTTGACCAGCAAGACACACCACTGATTATTTATAATAGCGATGAACTCTTATTTGCCAATGAAGCCTTTTTCGACATCACTGGTTATGAAGATCTTGAGCAGTTGAAAAACCTTGGTGGGATCGACTTTTTGCTGGGTGATGAAACATCGCACGATGTCGATGATCTCGATACTGATCCAATAGAAACTGCGCATTCTATTAGAACATCAGATGATGATTTCATCCCTGTAGAATTGAAACTGCGCTCCACCGGGTGGAATGACGAAAAGGTCCTCGAGCTAAGTTTTGTCCTGTTATCGCAATCTGATGAATTATTACAGGATGAGATATCGCCGATTGATACTCATGATTCAGACCTGGTCGACGAAAATGAACGCCTAAAGCTTAAAATTTCTGATCTCGCATCCATCTTAGAAACTGCGACAGACGGTGTGGTTATCATCGATCATGATAGCAAGATTCAGTCACTAAACGCGTCTGCATCTGCATTGTTTGACTACAACGCTGATGATGCGATTGGCAAACCATTTGCCATGCTGTTTGCAGCTGAAAGCCAAAATTCCGTGCTTGATTATGTCAATGCAATGTCAGGCGCAGGTGTTTCAAGTCTTTTAAATGACGGTCGTGAAGTCATTGGACGTGTGTCAACAGGTGGCACAATGCCACTATCAATGACGATGGGACGTTTGTCTGGAACCGACGGTTATTGTGCGGTTTTACGTGACATTAGTCATGCAAAACATACCGAAGAAGAGCTGCAATCCGCTAAATCAGAAGCTGAATCTGCAAGTTCACACAAAAGCGATTTTCTTGCGCGCGTGAGCCACGAAATCAGAACACCGTTGAATGCGATTATCGGTTTCTCTGATTTAATTGCACAAGAACGATTTGGCCCAGTAGGTCATCCGCGCTATCACGAATATGCCCATGATATCAGTAAGTCCGGGCGACATGTGTTAGATATCGTCAATGATCTTCTAGATATTTCTAAAATCGAAGCAGGTCAGCAAGATCTTGATTTTCAAGCAGTATCTCTGAACGATGAAATCACAGAATCATTGTCTCTCATGCAGCAGATCGCAAACGAAAATCGCGTTATTGTGCGCTCTAGCCTACCATCAAACGTTCCGTCGGTGGTTGCTGATAAGCGATCTATTAAACAGATTTTGCTGAATATTTTGTCAAACTCTATTCGCTTTACACCAGCAGGTGGGCAAATTGTCGTATCCAGTTCGCTCGAAGCTTCAGGCAATGTGTTATTGCGTATTCGCGACAATGGAGTTGGCATGAACCGCGCAGAACTTGAACGCGCCATGCAGCCATTTGGTCAGGTCGGACATGAAACACGCCAGCGCGGTGAAGGCACAGGTTTAGGGCTGCCACTCACACGCGCGATGACCGAAGCCAACCGCGCTAACTTCGACATTGTATCTGCGCCAGGTGAAGGAACGCTTGTGACCATCAATTTCCCGCCGCAGCGTGTGCTAACGGAATAGTTCCAGCGCTCGTGTCGTTAAACAAAAAAAAGGGTCCATTTCTGGACCCTTAAAAATTTGACAAGCATTCATGACAGCATTTTTTTAAATGCTAAGACGAATATACAAGTTAGACCTTATAAAGCCGCTAAAAAAATATTTCAAATTTGAACGACATATCTATCTTGTTGTTTTAATTTGATTTTTAGACCAAATTTGCTTCTGTTGACGCTTTCACTTCGTCCTCTGTGACACCATCGGCGAGTTCAACCAGCTTCAATCCGCCATCAACCACGTCAAAGACACCTAAATTGGTGATAATGCGGTCAACAACGCCTTGCCCAGTTAGTGGCAAAGTGCAGCTTTTCAGTAGTTTTGATTCACCTTTTTTATTGGTGTGATCCATCACCACAACAACGCGGCCAACGCCTGCAACCAGATCCATAGCGCCACCCATGCCTTTAATGAGCTTGCCTGGGATCATCCAGTTTGCAAGGTCGCCATTTTCAGCGACTTCCATTGCACCCAAAATCGCCATAGCAATTTTGCCGCCACGGATCATGCCAAAGCTTTGAGAGGAGTCAAAATAAGCGGTTTGCGGCAATTCAGTAATTGTCTGCTTGCCGGCATTGATCAAATCGGCATCAATGTTTTCTTCTGTCGGGAATGGTCCCATGCCCAACATGCCATTTTCGGATTGAAGCGTGACTTCAATACCTTCAGGAATATAGTTCGCAACAAGCGTCGGAATACCAATCCCTAGATTAACATACCAACCGTCTTGAAGTTCTTGTGCTGCGCGCGCAGCCATTTGATTACGATCCCACATAATAATATCCTTACCTTAAATTAAGCTGCGCTGACTGTGCGTTGTTCAATACGTTTTTCATGTTCACCTTGAATAAGGCGATGCACATAAATACCAGGCAAGTGAATTGAATCTGGGTCGAGCGAACCGGTTGGAACGATTTCTTCAACTTCTGCAATGCAAATTTTGCCGCACATAGCTGCAGGTGGGTTAAAGTTTCGCGCTGTTTTTCTGAAGACAAGGTTGCCTGTCTCATCTGCTTTCCACGCTTTAACAATGGATAGATCTGCGAAAATACCTTCTTCGAGAATATATGTCTCACCATTAAACTCTTTATGTTCTTTGCCATCGGCAATCACAGTGCCAACGCCGGTTTTTGTGTAAAACCCTGGGATACCACAGCCAGCTGAGCGCATACGCTCTGCCAACGTCCCTTGCGGCGCAAATTCGAGTTCCAACTCGCCGGACAAATATTGGCGCATAAATTCGGCATTTTCTCCGACATAAGACGAGATCATTTTTTTGACCTGACGAGATTCAAGCAAAATGCCGAGACCAAAACCATCTACACCTGCATTGTTGGATGCAAATGTTAAATCCTTTGCACCATCCTCGCGAATGGCTTGGATTAAGAGTTCCGGGATGCCACATAAACCAAAGCCGCCCGCAGCGATTGTCATGCCATCTTCTAGCACGCCATCTAAAGCGTCACTGGCTGTGCTATATATTTTCTTCATTCGTCTTCCTCAGTTTTCCAACAGGTCAATTACCAATACCAACGTTATGTTTCGGCTCACAACCGGAACATTTTAGTATGCATAGAGGTTTTTTTTCGTATTTCTAGTCCTAAATCGATTAATTGCAACAGTGTGCAAAATTTATTTTATATTGGTCTGAACTTTTATCTTTCGTCATGCTAGATAATGGGCAATTAATGTTCCGCCGACTTAGATGAGGTTTTCATTGCCAATTTGGAGTAAAAACAAGTTGCTTAAACGATTGAGCATGATCATTGCAGGCTTGTTTGTTCTGTCGGCAATCATTTGGTTTGCATTGCCTTATATGGTCTCAACCGAACTTGTGCGAGAACGGTTTAAAACTGAAATCTCCAATGTTGTTGGCCACCCGGTGACATTTGAAAGCAACCCGCAAATAAATCTGTGGCCCCGCGCGAGTATTGAAATTGGAAATATTACCATCGGTGATATTTCGGATCCAAATGCCGACGCTTTGATGCAGGCAGATCTCTTTTCCGCAGATATTAGTCTGTTATCCGCCATTTTAGGGGAGCCGAACTTTTCTAATTATAAGCTGGTGCGACCATCCATTAATTTTGAACTATATCCTAATGGCAGTTCAAATTGGCTGCCATCCAAGAATATTCTAGGTGGTGAAATCGAAACCCAGCAAACGGGTTTGCGGGTAGATCAAGCCAATGCAGGGGCTGAAAATTTACGTTCGTTTCTAAATATTGGAAATCTTGTGATTGAAGGTGGTAACTTGTCAGTTATTACCAATCCTGGGTCAGAGCCCGAACGTATCACAGCGATAAATGGGCAAATCATCTGGTCTGGGGATGATACGCCCATGGACTTTAATTTAAGTGCTATCTTACGCGGCCAGGAAGTTAATTTGGATGGCCGCAACAACATGCCTCTGTCCTTTCTAGCAGGTGAAAATGTTGCGGTTAACATCAATATGAAATCGGACATGTTTAATCTCAACTATGTCGGTGATATTGAGCTTGGTGCACAAGTATTCATTATGGGCGATGTTATCGCTGATAGTCCTTCGGTTCGGCGCGTATTGGAATGGTCGGGAAGCGAGATTATACCCGGAGCGGCCCTCGGCCAGGTTGAGTTCGAGGCCGAAGTTTCTGGTTCATTAAATGCTGCTAAGTTCAATGACCTAATCATCCGAATAGGCGATAATCGAGGCTTGGGTATTTTGGACTTCACACTGCCCGATGATGCCCCACCAATGATCAACGGAACGCTCGCGTTCAACAATCTTGATATTGGAACATTCCTGCGTGCTTTCACACCAATTCCTGAATCAAGCGAAGATATCGCCGATACAATCGACACACGGTTTTTGAAACAAGTTGGCCTTGATTTACGTTTATCTGCGCAATCTGCCAATTTTGGTCCGATTGAGATGTCAAATCTTGCTGCTGGCGTTCAAGTCAATCAAGAAATAGCGACTTTTAATATTGGTGACGCAAACGCTTACGATGGGCAGATCTTCGCAAAAGTATCTATTTCTGAAAAAGGAATTGATGGCGGCGGAGAAATATCCTTCTCCTCCCGCGGCATTAATTTGGGAGATGTTCTAGAAACACTGGCGATCAATGGTCCACTGCCCCATGGTGTGGGCAATATTGATCTAAAACTTCGATCTGAAACACCATTATGGGCGACAACAGTTTCGGATATCACTGGAAATATCACGGTTTATATCAGTGAGGGGGAGATTCCGGGTCTAGACCTTGGTCTTGTTAAACAGCTTGCTGAAAAGCGGCAATTTTTTACACTGGAAGATGTTGAAGGTGGCTCTGTTAGTTTTGAAACATCTGCCCTGCGCGCTGAGATTGATGGCGGGGTAGCGCAAATCGAAACCGCTGAAGTTCGCACAAGTGATCAGATGCTCTCTCTCAGCGGCATTGTTCCGTTTGCGAAAGGCAGCCTCGCGCTGCTTGCAACACTGGGCAATAAACCTACAAATGACGCAGAAATAACGGATAATGATGCAGCTGAATCAGCCGCAATCGCCCCCCCTCCACTTTCTCTGTTTATCGGTGGATCCTGGCCAAATCCCATCATGTCGCCACCAATCCCCGAGTTGGATTTCTGATTAACTTAGAAAAAACTTGCGAATCTTCGTATTTGCACCGACAATTACGACAAAATGGTGGGTCGAATGCTTCAGGTACTTTCTGCAATTTTTAAAATTTGCTTGGCGTCTTTAGTCGCAGGTGCGATTTTGTCGGCCTTAAACATTTCTGCCGCGGACTTATTATCGGACATCGGCTTAACACCTGAAGATGTGTTTGCGCTCTTACAACGTGGTGCAGAATGGGCCATACCCAATCTTGTTTTAGGCTCGATTGTGGTTATCCCCATTTGGCTGGTCGCATTCTTGTTTAGACCACCACGCAGTTAAGGCAGCAGCAAGGCAATTCTGCTTTTTACTGAAAATCAAATGCGCTTAAGCCTGTCACCATCTCGTCCAAACCAAGTGGTCGGGTGATGGATGGTTCCGCACGATAGACACAGCCTTGCCGTTCGCATACGCGACAGGCTGGACCAACTTCTAATTTCGTATCTGTTGTACGATCGGAGAAGTAGCTGAGCTGATAGCTATGTTCAGACGCACAGCACAACATAATAGCTGTGCGACGTATAGGATCCTTCATCGATCCCTTCAGCCCATCAACTGTTCTCGCCATGGTGACAAAATTTGCACCGTCGACCAATTCCACCTCGTCAACAAATACCTGACCTGGCAGTGAAAACGCGCCATAAATGCTGTGTTTTGGACAACTACCACCAAACTGAGAGCGGGGATAACCTTTTGCACCCGCACGCCGTACAATATTGCCAGCATTATCGACTTCCAGCATGAAGAAAGGAATGAGTGGCAAATCAGCCCGCTGCATGGTCGTTAATCGCGTTGCAGCCTGTTCAAAAGAAACACTAAACTGGGCGCTTAGCGCGTCGACATCAAACATGTCGCGCTTTGCGCTGGCATAGAATTTTCCATATGGCATCATCATAGCAAGTGCGGCATAGCGCGATAGTTCATATCGCGCCAAACGAATGGCTTCATCCCCTTGCAAGTTCAAACCTTCCAGTTCGGACTGAATGGGTGTTGCAAGTGCAAGCATCGCAACTTCAATTGCGATTTCGCGTAATCGATCTTGCGGCGATAGCCTTGCGGACAAAAATAATCGCATGGAATGGCGATCCAGACGCCGGCGCAAATTCGGCATGGTTTTAACCGGCAAAATTTTAACACTGATACCATGTTTAGATTTTAGCCAGTCACGTAACGATGCTGTGGGTTCGTCAGATGAAATAAATTCTTCGCTAAATTTTTCAGCTGCTTCATCTATCCGACCATAGTAATTTGGACGCTCTTCAAAAACCTGACGCACAATATCAATCGGCAATCTTGAACCTGAAATTTGCGGGCCGCCCTCATTTTTAGCCAGCATGGACGATAAATCACTCAAACGTTCCTGCTGCTCGCGGTAGGCTCGATAAAGTTTAACTATGCCAGAGGCGGCATTGGGTGCAGCATCAGTGATCTCGACCAGTTCCTGATCACCCGGCAATTCGCCTGAAAGAAGTGGATCGGCAAAGACTTCTTTCAACGCACTTAAAGTTCCTGCCCCCTCAACTTGCAACTCTTGGGGATCAATTTTGTAAACGGAGGATAATTTGATGATTAATGGCACGGTTAATGGCCGCTGATTACGCTCAATCAAATTCAAATAAGACGGCGATATGTCCAAATCTGCCGCCATTGATGTTTGCGTTAAGCCCAAGGAGTTGCGGATGCGCCTAACCCGCGGGCCCAAAAATACTTTCTGTTCAGCCAATTTCGCCTCATTTTACAATTTTTTACTAAATATACCCATACAGAAATTTACAAAATTGACAAGTTTACAAGAACAGATTGTCAAATTTAATACAGCATTACCCTGTTTTAAGCGCTATTTTGAACAATTCACTCGCCGAAAGTCCTCTTCTCTGTAAATCTAGTCACAAGCCAGCATGGATTTGAGCAACAAGTAAATGAGTTGAGTTCGGTCTGTGACTAAAATTTACAAATCGATGATCTTTAAGATCAAACAGTATTATTAATGGAGACCATCATGGCACCTAAGACACGCGTTAAAGAAAGAGCAGAAGAGCAATCACACTCAATGCCGGAAAATCAGCAAGCATCAATTCACCGTCTTGCAAATGACCTGCACCGCCTCAATAACTCTATCATGAAGGCCGTTGACGAAGGTGTATCCGTTGAGCTTATCCGCTCTGCCCGTCACCATGGCGGCAACGGAAACTGGGGTGATCTGCTGGTTCCTGTTATTGTTGCGAACAACAACTAGTTTTTGTTTTCATTCACTCTCCATAGCCCCGTTTTCTGCGGGGCTATTTTTATACCATGACGAATTTTGATAATTTTCAACATTAATACTAGCATTTTTAAATCGATTAGATTATGTAACGGCTATACCAAATATGGATGAAAATCATGAGCAGTCAGATCATACCCGTAGATCCCTTTGACTATATTGTCTTTGGTGGAACCGGCGACCTCGCCGAACGCAAACTTCTTCCAGCACTTTATCATCGACAAGCCGCTGGACAATTTTCTGAGCCGACCCGCATTATAGGTGCGTCGCGGTCGGAAAAATCGCAGGAAGAATATCAAGCTTTTGCTATGGCGGCTCTTAAAGAGCACGTCAAACCGAAAGAGTTTGATCAAGCGGAAGCGGATAAATTTGTCGCCCGTCTTGATTATGTTGCGCTTGATGCGAAGTCGGATAAGGGTTGGGATGGCCTTGTTGAACGGCTCAAAGGCAATGAAGACCGTGTTCGCGCTTTTTATATGGCGGTAGGACCATCTTTATTCGGCGATATTTCTGAGAATATCCGCCAGCATGGCTTGATTACCGACAAAACACGTGTCGTTGTTGAAAAGCCGCTCGGCCGTGATCTGGCTTCCGCGCGAGAATTAAACGCGACGATCGCCAAGGTGTTCAAAGAGGAACAAGTTTTCCGTATCGACCATTATCTCGGTAAGGAAACCGTGCAAAATCTCATGGCTTTGCGCTTTGCCAATGTGCTTTATGAGCCATTGTGGAATTCAGCTCATATCGACCATGTTCAGATCAATGTATCTGAATCTGTCGGACTTGAAGGGCGTGCGGGATATTATGACAATGCTGGCGCGTTGCGCGACATGGTGCAAAACCACCTTGTGCAGCTCATGTGTCTTGTTGCGATGGAACCACCAGCATCCATGGATGCTGAGAATGTGCGCGATGAAAAGCTTAAGGTTCTTCGTTCACTTAAACGCATTGATGCTGGCAACACCGATAAGCTAACTGTTCGCGGACAGTATAAAGCGGGTGCCTCAGATGGCGGCCCAGTTGCTGGTTATCTTGAAGAGCTTGGTAAACCGTCTAACATTGAAACATATGTTGCGATTAAAGCTGAAATTTCAAACTGGCGTTGGAATGGTGTTCCGTTTTATCTGCGCACGGGCAAACGCATGCCGAACCGTGTGTCTGAAATTGTTATCAATTTCAAAGCCGTGCCGCATTCGATCTTTGGCGATGCTGATCAAGTTGTACATGCCAACCAATTGGTTATTCGCTTGCAGCCTGATGAAGCCGTGCAGCAATGGATCATGATTAAAGATCCAGGCCCGGGCGGAATGCGCCTACGCCACGTACCGCTTGATATGAGCTTTGCCGAGAATTTTGATGTGCGTCATCCTGATGCCTATGAGAGACTTCTGCTTGATGTCATTCGTAACAATCAGACGCTCTTTATGCGTGGTGATGAGGTGGAAGCTGCTTGGGAATGGATTGACCCGATCCTCACAGCTTGGGAGCAAACCGGACAGCTTGCGCAAACTTATACAGCCGGTACTTCCGGTCCAAGCCAAGCCATTGGTTTGATCGAACGCGATGGACGTACTTGGTATGACAATGACTAGTAAAGTAGTGCCGAATATTTTTGACGGCAAAGACGAACTCGCGTCCGGCCTTGCCGATGATGTTGCAAAACGTCTGCAGAGCAAGATCGATGAAAATGGTGCTGCAAATATTGCCGTATCGGGTGGCTCGACACCTAAAGCATTCTTTCAGCAACTCTCTCAGAAAGAGATTGATTGGGAGAAAGTAACTGTCATCATGGTGGACGAGCGCTATGTCCATCCCGGCGATGATCGCTCCAATGAAAAGCTCATTCGCGAAAACCTGTTACAAGGCGATGCGGCAAAGGCAACGCTTATTAGTTTCTGGCAGGAAGGTCAGGACATCACTCAGGCAGAAGCAACGCTTGATGGTGTTTTGAAGACCGCACCCTATATTGATATCACTGTTCTTGGCATGGGTATGGATGGACACACAGCATCCTTTTTCCCTGGCGGCAATAATTTAGAAGCCGCCACAATGATGTCATGCGAACGTGCTATTATCCAGATGGAAGCTGAGGGCGCTGGTGAACCGCGCTTAACGCTAACATTACCTGTTATTGTAAATTCATCCTACCTGGTGCTGCATATCGAGGGAGACGGAAAACGTTCTGTTCTTGATGAAGCGCTGAATTCAGAATTGGAAGGCGCACCTCCAATTCGCACTGTTATCGAAGCATTGAATGGCTCAATAAATTTATATTGGGCACCATAGTCTAACCAGGCAACTTGCCGATCGGAAAGAAGAGAACCATGTCCGCTGATAAGCGTATTTTGGATGTAACACATCGACTTATTGAACGCTCAAAACCAACTCGTGAACCCTATCTTGACCGCGTTAAAGCTGCGAGTTCAAAGGGCCCGCATCGCTCAAAACTTGGCTGCACAAACCTAGCGCACGCCTTTGCGGCGAGCACGCCTGAAGATAAATTAAACTTGGCAGGCAGTGATACGCCAAACTTAGCGATCATCAATGCTTACAATGACATGTTGTCAGCGCACCAACCATTTGAAAAGTTTCCGGACATTATCCGAAATGCTGCACGTGAAGCTGGCGGCACGGCACAAGTTGCCAGTGGCGTACCAGCCATGTGCGATGGTGTTACCCAAGGTGAACCGGGCATGGAATTGTCGCTTTTCTCCCGCGATGTGATTGCTATGGCAACAGCGGTTGGCTTGTCGCATGATATGTTTGATGCTGCACTTTACTTGGGTGTATGTGATAAAATTGTACCGGGTTTGACCATTGCTGCTCTCACATTTGGTCATTTGCCAGCCGTCTTTGTGCCTGCAGGTCCAATGACCAGCGGATTGTCCAACAAGGATAAAGCACGTACACGTCAGCTTTATGCAGAAGGTAAAGTTGGTCGCGCTGAATTGCTTGAATCTGAATCTCAATCCTATCATGGTCCAGGCACATGTACGTTCTATGGAACTGCGAATTCCAATCAGATGCTCATGGAGATTATGGGCTTTCATATCCCAGGTGCATCCTTTGTTAATCCAGGCACGCCTTTGCGTGATGCGCTCACAGCAGAAGCCACTAAGCGTGCAATTGCAATTACCGCGCAAGGCAATGAGTTTACCCCTGCTGGGGAAATGATCGATGAACGCTCAATCGTCAACGGTGTGATTGGTCTTCATGCAACAGGTGGTTCAACCAACCACACAATGCACCTTGTCGCGATGGCAAAAGCTGCCGGTATTCAACTAACATGGCAGGACATTTCGGATTTGTCAGACACAATCCCACTTCTCGCTCGCGTTTATCCAAACGGTCCAGCAGATGTTAATCACTTTGCCGCAGCTGGTGGCTTAGGCTACCTCATTGGCGAACTCCTCGACAATGGTATGCTGCATGATGATGTGCGCACCGTCTGGGGTGATGGTTTGTCTGCCTATCGCGTCGAAGCAAAGCTCGGCGAGACAGGTAATATCCATCATGTTGCCGCACCAAAACAAAGCGCGGATCCAAAAGTGATCGCCACTTTAGCTGAACCATTCCGCAAAGATGGTGGCCTGAAGGTCCTTGAAGGTAATATCGGTAAATCCGTCATCAAAGTGTCTGCGGTGAAAGCGGAAAACATGGTGGTTGAAGCGCCGGCTAAAATCTTTAACGATCAGGCTGAACTTCAGGCTGCGTTTAAAGCTGGCGAACTTACTGGCGATTTTGTCGCCGTGGTGCGTTTCCAAGGGCCGAAAGCCAATGGCATGCCAGAGCTTCATAAACTCACGCCGCCGCTGGGTGTTTTGCTCGATCGTGGTCAGAAGGTTGCGCTATTAACAGATGGCCGTATGTCTGGTGCATCTGGTAAAGTACCTGCTGCTATCCATATGACACCGGAAGCAAAAGATGCAGGTAACATTTCTCGTTTGCGGGATGGTGATATGATCCGCCTCGATGCCATTGAAGGAACATTGAATGTTCTAATGGATGCTGATGAGTTCGCAGCACGAGAAGCACAAACCATTGATTTCTCGGCAAATCACTTTGGCATGGGCCGTGAACTATTTGGCGCTTTCCGTCAATTGGCTGGAACTGCAGATGAAGGTGCTGGCGTCTTTTAAGCCAGCTCCTAAAATTACAATTTGATTTTTACGATTGTGCTCGCGCTAAATTGAGTTTAGCGATTGCGTTGCTGTGCCCAGTCTTCAAGCTCAGCACGAAGACGTTGAACATCACTTTTTAAGCGCATGACTTTTTCACGATCTTCATTGCGCTCAGCTTGCTCTTGAGCCGTCACATTGTTTTGCTCGGGGCTCTGCGCAGCCATTGGTGTTGATTGCTGTGGATGCATCTGCGGCGGATAGCCAAAACTCGGATTTTGTTGCGGCCATGGCGCTTGTTGAACCGGATATGTGTTAGGCATAACAGGTTGCGGCATGACAGGTTGTGGTACGGTCGGCTGAGCCACAGCATATTGAGGCGCCATCACCACAGGATTAAACTGCGGTGGGTAAACAGGATGTTGCTGAGGTGCCTGCGGGGATGGATGCTGCGGTGTGTATGAAGGTGCAGAACCGACATTTTCGCGGACAGTTGGCACCATCTCTCGGTCGTCTTGTTTCAAATCTCGCATATATTGATTTGAAATATTATCTCTCTCTCGTTCACTCAACTGATCATGGTCTTGATAATTTTGAACAGGTGCCTGTGAAGAGCGATGTTGCGAATTGTTACCCTTGCTATGCTGCTTGAGGCTTTCAATAGACCCGAAAATAAATGCAATAGCCAAACCTAGCATGCCGCCCAAAATACCGAACAAGATAACGGTCGTTTTGCGAGACGTCGTCGAAGGTTGCTGCGGTGGATCTGCTTGTGCGATCACTTGAATAACTGATGTTTCAAGATTTCCGCGCTCTGTTGTCTCACGTGCACGGCGCAGCAGGCTTTCATAAATTTGGCGAATAGCCTCCGCCTTGCGCTCCAACTCACGCAATCCTACATTTTCAGTTGATTGACTAGATGCGCGCGTTTTTAAAACAGCCAACTTATCGGCAAGCTGAGCTTCTGAATTGCTGGCACGCTGCACTTCCTTTTGTGTCGAAGCAACGATTCGCGTCAACTCATTGCTGATCTCGACGGCAATCGCGTCGGCTGATGCTTTGGCCGCGATATATTGAGGATGCCGTGGGCCTAATCCAACTGCCAAAGAATCGCTGTTAGATTTCGCCTCAGTATATTGCTTACGCAATTCAGTGAGCGTTGTGGTCAATGCAGCTTGCGGGAATGATCCTGAAACCACACCATTGACGTCGGCATTTCGTAATTCATTGGCGAGAACCGTTTTTGCAACCTGATCAGCACGAACCTTGGCAAGCTCATTGCTCAATGCCAGCATTTCTTTCTCATTAATGACGCCGCCACCAACATCGATAATGTCATTTTCTGCGCGATAATCGACAATTGCTTTTTCAGCCGCATCCAATTTCAAACGCAACTCTTCCAATCGCGCTTCGATCGATATTGATGTTTTAGCAAAGATTCCGGATTGCTGATTTTTATATTCAACCAAATATTCTTCAACAATCGTATTGGCTACAAGTGCTGATTTCTCCGCATTATTTGTGGTCGCGCCAATATATACGAGGAATGTTTCTGGATCTCGAGCCAGACCCATATTTTTTCGCAGGTAAGTCACAGCGTTTTCAAATGGGTCATTTGATGTCGAACTCGACGACAATATTCGTTTTACTCGAGAGAATATGCCTGCTTCATCATCACCGTTAAATTCTGGGTCCTGATCCAATCTGAGTTTCTCGACGACGCGTTCAAGAACACTTGTCGAGCGCGCCACCTGCATTTGGCTATCGACCACAGCAAGCAGAACCTGCGAACTCGCCTGATTGTTGCTATTAACGGTATCTGTGACTTGAACATCGCGCGGATCGAGGATCAATCTGCTATCTGCATAATATTTATGTGGTGTTGATAATGCGACGAGCACACCCAAAACAGCCCCAAGAAAACCAAAGGCGACGATCATCCATTTTTTAGCCCAGATATGTTTGGCAATAATGAAGAGATCTAGTAGCGGTTTATCTGGATCAATTTCATACGAACGTACATATTCATCAGAATTGTCTTGATATTGGGATTGCACTGGATTTTCTGATGTATTTTTTTCAGATTTTCGATGAAACAATCCAGCGCGTGGAGATTTTTTATCACCCATTTGCTCAACAGCAGATGTAAAGGCAGAATCATCCGAAACATCTTGAAACGGCTTTTGGGTCTTAGCGGGTACTTTTGAGCGGATTCTTCGCGCGTTTTTTGGCACTTGTGTGGGATCGACGCGCCCTGCGCGACGGCCTACATGCCCAGATGAACCAGGCGCTAGATCCAACAAAGATTGCCTTTTTTGACGCATAACATTCCAAATTGATAAATAAACTGCTGCACAGAGCGACACTGTACAACAAAGCCACATGTGTTAACGCACAGTAAGCAGTTATGGGTAACAAAATATTAACAAGAGACATATGTTCGGAAAAATAGAAATATTTTCTTCATCATTTCTCCTATTTCTCCGTATATCTACCCGTATCTTAGTAATAAGTTTCCTAATTCACGCTATAGCTGGAATGGCGTGAACCACTTAAAAGGCCTTTTAAATCCCAATGTTCGGAAATCTAAGTATCTTAGTTCGGCAGAATATCGGACGCATCAAAGATTACATAACGTTGGTCAGTGGATCCGCCGGCCGATTGGTCATATCACTCGTTTATTTCGTTGCCATTGCCAATTCTTTGGCTGTGAACGATTTTGGTCTCTTTGCAACAGCTTCAGCAACCGGAATTATATTATCGCGTATGGTGGCCTTTGGTTTTGCCTCGCCCATGTACAGGATCGCAACCTCAAAAAGGCGATTGTTGGGGACTTATACCCCTGGCCTTATCGCAGGGGGCATCTTATCTCTGCCGATAATTGGTCTTGTTGCCTATGCGGTCTATCTGCTCATTTTCGATGCTGAAATGTCATTGATGGCTTTTGTTTGCATTGTATTTGCTGAAGTAATTTTTTGGCGAATTATGGAAATCACAACCATTATTCTCAACGGTCTTTACCGATTTGCAGCAGGATCAATCCTCGTCATTATTGCCACAGTTATGAAGATGCTGAGTGCATTGTTGTTTGCCATGATTTCCGATGGATCAATTGAGCAATGGGGGATTTATTACCTCTTGGCAAATGCATCATCCGCCTTAATCGCGCTTATCTTTTATTATCCGCGCGTCAAATTGCAGTGGAGCCCCAAATTATATTTAGCGCGGTGGATGGATTCACTCGCAGTTGCCGCGGCCGAGATTGTTTATTATGCGCAAGCGGAACTCGATAAAATCTTGGTGCTAGCAATTGGAGGACCCCAGATCGCAGGTGTTTACGCGATCTTGATGCGACTAGTTGACCTTACAGCGCTTCCGGTACGCTCGTTGTTCATGCTTATTATTCAAGAAATCATGAAATCCAAAGCGACAATCCAGTCTTTGAAAAAAAGGGTGATCTTTGAGGCTGCGATTGCATTTATCTCATTTGGCGGGATTATCGCTCTCGCAATATTTACCTGGATATTCCCAAATATTCTTGGTGATAATGTTGCAGAGATCGCGCCGTATTTGGTGCTGGTCGCGTTTGTGCCGTGCTTTAGAAATCTAACCGAATATCACTCTGAATTGCTCTATTCGGTGAACAGAACCATGCTACGCACCACCAATGCAGCAATTATTGGCTTCATGAAAGCATGCTTGTTGATGTGGGTTTTGGCAATGTTTGGCGACGATGAAAATTGGTTCATTATGCTCAATGTGGTGTTCGGACTTTTGTATTTAACGTCGATTTTATTGACCTATCCGGCTATGCGCAGAGTTGCGCCAATTTTGGGAAAAACACCTAAAACTGTGAACTAAGCTTTAGGGCCTAATAAGGATGTGTTTCCTTGATAACCGCGCGGATATCGTCCATGGGGATCCCGACAAAGGATTGTATGCCCACAGCCACCTGTTCATTGGTCATTTTACTCAGGAAATCCCGCAGCCCATCTTGATTTGGTTCGGCTGAATTTTCATCCCACAAGACGTGACACAAAGAATGTTCCGTCGGCAAATGGTATTTGCCTAAGAGCACTTCATCCACATAGCGTCCATAAATCATACATTCTGACATGGGTGCATGTTGAACCACGGCGCGCAACCAATGGCAGCCATTTTGCTTTTCAATGTGGTCAAGCAAATCGCAGACGGTTTCGCGGCGCCATGCGATAAAAGTCGTAATATAATCTGTTCTTGAAACAACCGGGGTTGCTATACCCAACAATTGCCCGGCATTTTTAGACCATAAAAGATGTTCTGCCATATCGTCGCTGAAGGCTTCATCATAGCGATAAAACCTTGCAGCATCGGCATCACCTAGATCCTGGACATTAAAGTCTCGAACGATGACAACATCAGAATCAAGTGTGAGCATGATGTCTTCATTTATGTGTCGTGCAATTGCCATTCTGCGCAATTGCTGAGCATGCCAACCCCTCAAAGGCCGAGAAAACGGTATCAGCCAAACCCGTGCATGTCGCTGACTAATGGGGTCTGGAAACGAACGACACCAGAATGGGAAGATCTCACTTTCTGTGATCACTTTGCGGTTTTTGCTTTCTAATGCGCAAAATTTCTGTCGATCAATATCTGCAACAAGAAGATAGTGTACCCAGTCACCTTTCAAGTGTTGAGCCATGCTTTCACACAGAAAAGCACAGCGTTCGAAATCGGCACTATAGGTCGCTGTAATAATTGCTGTTGTCATGGCCTATCATTCACTGAAAAAAACGTCCGCGAACGACATGCCAGAGAAATAGCGGATTGCCAATAATATATCGGCGCCAAAGTCGTTTTGGTTCTAAGGAAAGTCGATACAGCCATTCAACACGCAGCCGTCTCCATGACAGAGGCGCACGCGGCACATGGTGCGAAACGAAATCAAACAAAGCGCCAACGGTGAAGACAAGTTTTGCGTGTTCGATGGTGATATGTTCTTCAACCCACTTCTCTTGTAGGGGACTACCCATTGCCACAAGTAAAATGTCAGGTTTTTGCGATTTGAGGGTTGATAAAATATCCGGTATGTCTTCCTGACCAAAGTAGCCATCTGATATCACAACAAAATTATGCCACGGTGTCGCCGCTTTAAATTTTTCTGCGGCACGGTTGATGATTTTTTCTTCTGCACCGATCATGGCTACCGTCATTGGTTTTTGAAAATAGACCATCAGCGCTGGAATGAGGTCTGTGCCGTTGAGATTGGCTTTAAATTTATGTCCACTGGCGATTTGGGTCGCAATATCAATTCCCACACCATCGGGCAAAACAATCGCCTGTTCAATACAATTTCGGTATTCGGGATCGCGCATAGAAATGTTAGCATTATGCGCATTAATGAAGGCAAAGATCGATTGCTCGTCATCGACCTGATAACGACCTTTAATATTGGCAAAGCCCTCTTCCCATCCCCAGTTTTCAACTTTGATACCGAGAACTTCGAGCTGTGGATTGTCGATTGTTGCGTCTTCAATCACGATGCTTGAAGCTCCTTTTGAGATGTCAAACTTTGAGATAAACCAAGCTCCAATGATGTAAGCAATTGCTTACGTTGTGAGGCATGAAAATCGCCACCATCAATCCTAAATTCTTCGCCCGCTTCGGCGCGTTGCATCAATTGCTTGAGTGCATTGGCAAAGTCGCCTGCATCATCGGCAACCAAACAATTGGGCGGCAATTTCTTAATTCCACGGAGTGAGCTTCTCGTAGCAACACTCGGTAACCCCATCTCAAATGTTTCAAGGGTTTTAAGTTGAACACCAGTGCCTTCACGGCTGATCAGCGGAATGATCTTACAAGAATTCACAAAATCCTGTGCATCATCGACACGTCCTAAAAATTCAACATTTTTGGGTGCATCAGATGGTATATTTGAAATGTTACCAGCAACCGCAATTTTCATATCAGGTATTTTCGTCGCCACTTCGGCCAAAAACCAATCCAAGCCCGATCGATTGGCTGCCCAACTCCACGAACCAATCATGCCCATGTCATATTTGGGTTTTTTGACAACTGTCTGTGGTTTTGGATCAAATGTCGTTACCAAAGGCAGATAAGTTGATTTGTTTATAACCCCAAGGCCTTCGCGATCGCTCTCTGCCAAAGTGAATACATGTTCTGCGCCACCACAAAGCTGATCCTCAAGATTCTTTAAAAGTTTTGCTTCTCGCCTAAACAATAAAGACGAAACAAAATTTGAGGCATTTAGCGAATTCTTAAATGCAGATTCTGATTCCACATTATGGGCCAAGAAAACAAATTTCTCTTTGCGAAACTGATCCAGAAATGCACCAGGTAACTGTACAGAATTGAGAAAAAGACCATCAAACGGTCGGCATTTTTCCAATGCGGATTGAATTTCTTCGGATGAAGTCTGCAGCATCTTGGCAACGGAAACAGGTGTGTTCGTTTTGAGTGCGCGCGACAACCATTTTAATTTCTGAAGTTTATCAACTTTGGAATTGGTAACTTCCAGCTCATCCAACACAATTGTATCCTGAGGATATGCAGGTGCCTCTCCCGGCGTTAGATAACCAATAATTTTGACCTGAATTCCCAATGCTCTTAACCCGTCAACAACAACGCGATTGGCGATATCGTAGCCAGATTTTGGGTTTTTAACCGGTACCAACGATGTCAGAAATACAAGCTTCATAAATAGTCCTCTCACGCTGATATACATTGAAAAGGTCAAATCAGAGTTAAATGAGATGATTAAAATCTAAGATAATCATCAATAATATCTTTAGATGATCATTGTATCGTAAGCGCACATAGACATGTGGGTCGTACTAAATGAATATTTCAGATTTTTATCGAACAGAAGGACTTAACGCGGACGAAATTGAAATTGTCGTCACGCTGCCAACCTTTAAACGACCCGAGCAGGTATTGCTCACACTTCAATCTTTGGCTTCTCAAACCATTGAAAAGCCCTTTGCTGTGATTGTCATGGACAATCATGAAGATGGTGAAGGCGCAGAATCTTCCGCCAAATTTATGGCTGAGCACAAATTAAACGGTATGGTGATCATTGCGCATGATCGTGGGAATTGCCACGCCTATAATGCTGGTTGGACCACAGCGGTTAAAGAATACAAGAATTTCAAATGGCTCGCTGTCATCGACGATGACGAAATCGCCGATGAGAACTGGCTACTCAATCACCTTGAAACTCTAAACGTTACAAAGTCGGATATTGTTGGCGGCCCTCAGCTGCAACAATTTCATAAAGGTGCTTCGGATGTTTGGAAAAGACATCCGGTTTTTAAGCCGCATTATGAAACCACCGGACCTGTTCCAATTTTGTACTCCTCTGGCAATGTCGTTATTAAACGAACGGTTATTGATGCGATGCCGCGACCTTTCTTGGATCCGCAATTTAACTTTATCGGCGGAGGCGATAGTGATTTTTATCGGCGATGCGCTGAGAGAGGTTTTCGCTTTGCCTGGTGTCATGAAGCACCCGTGTTTGAAGATGTGCCCGAACGACGCGCAACATTCCGTTGGGTCAACGCCAGAAGCTACCGAAATGGCGCGATTTCAGCAATCATAGAGACGCGCATACATAACAACCGTGCAAAGACAATTTTTAAATCGCTTTTATTGTTGGCTGCATCACCATTCCGCTCATTCAAATTCGCAATCGAGCAAAAGTCTGTTGTGATCGGAATTTACCATATGCAAATCGCATTTGGCCGTTTGCTTGCAGAATTCGGCGTTGTGAATGAACAATACCGAAATCCTGAAGCAAACTAAATTTGATGTTGCGCCTGATAAGTAAGTAAAGACTTACTCTTCTCCGACACCCTCGCCGCCTTCGCTCATAGAATAGCGTTTCTGACGGATGTTGGATCGGATATCTGCTTTACCAAGATAGTCCAGTCGACCAATAATGATATCATGATAAACTTCCCGGCCGACGCGTTCGTTGAGCGCATTTCCCACCAATTGGCGAAATTCTTCAAGATTAAAATTCGTCATATTAGGGAAATCGATGATGCGATTGCCAATAAACTGAGTGATCAAGATATCACCCAGCATTTCCTGCGCAGATACGGGAAACACTTCCATATCTTTTGGCTCAATGAGAAAACTAATTTGGGTCAAAAAATATCCATGCACCTTACCACCGCTGATGACGGGCACGGAAATGACATCGCTGTCCACGCGCTCCAGCTTGGCATAAAACGCAGCGCGATCTAATTCCTCCTGCGGAGGTGATGGTTTTGCCATGGTAATGGCTCCGTAAACAGAGCCAAGTGCGACGGCAGCGACCCAAACGCCAATAATCAGTGTTTTAATCATGTGAGTCCGTATGCGCCATAACCGCCAAATTGGTTCATTGAATATGTACCATCATCTTCAGCGTCTTTATGCGCATCCTTTAACAAATCAGCGATGCCGCGCACCGCATCCATATGTGTTTCAAGTTTGCGTTTGTTAATCGCCAGCTTTTCCTGAACGGTCACCAATAGTTTTTGATGATCGGGATGAATTTGATTTGGTCGAAACCCCTTGAGCAGCGTTGTCATTTCATAAAGACAGCGGCTTTTATGGGTGCTCGATGCGGCGATATCAAAACTTGAGTCTTTGCCAATCTTAGCGTTTTCTAAATCCAAAAGAGCTTCCAAACGCCCCAATACATTTCCAAATCTAATTTCATTTGGCTGCGTTGATGGTGCCGCTTGTGTCATGTTTATTTCCTTGTTTTAGATCAGGATTATTTATCGTTTAAACTATCAAGTAGATCACGCTGACGTGCATTGATAATATTCGCAGCAGTTCCCAATGGACTTGCATTCACTGTATTTCTATCTGCCAGCATTTGGTCCGCAATGCCTATCCCACCACCTTTAGCAATCGCATCGCCTATCTGCTGAGCCATCATGCCTTTCCAAATATCACCTGACATGCCTTCGCCAAAAATCACGCTCGTATCACTTGGCAACATGTGTTGAACAAATTGGTGGAGAACCATGGCTTCGAATTTTTTATGCGCCTCAGTCTGGCTGGGATTGTTAAATGCGCTTCTCAGATCTGATAAATCTTTAGCTGGGCCTGATTGCTGCGCTGAATTTAGCAATTCTTTTGCAAATTTTTCACCAGCGGCTGCAACTTCAATCCTCGAAACAGACTTTGCGTTTAACTTTGCATCTGCCGCAGCAATGCTTGAAGGTTGGGCGGCATTGATAACGCCCATAATCAAATCTGTATTTAGCGAAACTGCCATTGAACTACCTGACTGAATATTTACGTGAGAAATTATCTCATGTCAGGCTTACCAGAGGCTGGATTTTTTCATCCCGCCGATTGTATCAATTAAATCTTGAAGACCTTCATCTTCCGCATCCCGCGCTTCATCCATCTTAAATGCATCAACTTTTTCTTCAAGTCGATCGGCTTTGACGCGCTCCTTCATCATATTCTTTTCCTGCATTTCGCGGTGCGCTTGAAGTTGATGTTTTTTCACATCAAGATTTGACAAGCGCTTGGAATAATGACCCGAGCAAACCATGTGAATGGGATCAAATGTGCTGAGCGCATCCAGCACAGATTCCATAGAATCTTCATTATATCTTTGCGCGTTTACAACATCAGCCAATTCTATCTCGGCCATTTTTTCCTTTTGCCGCTGGATATTTACAAGGCGTTGCAAACGTTGGGATTTTTTCTCTGCCATGACCTAGATCCTACCCTTGGAAAATCTGGATAAAACCATCCAGGAACAATGTGAGATAGTTGGAAATTCCAAAGAACAACAAGAGCAATCCACCTGCCAAAATAAACGGGATCGATATGAAATAAATCGGGATCTGTGGCGCAAGTTTGTTGACCATACCAATGGCGAGGTTGAAAATGAGGCCATAGACAATGAACGGGCCAGCAAGACGCAGCATAAGTATAAAAGTCTCGCTGAGTGTATCGGTGAGTGTCACAAGCGCCATGCGCACTTCAAATCCCGTTCCAATCGGCATGAATTTATATGAATTGACGATTGTTTGTATAATCAAATGATGAAAATCAGAGATGAAGAGCAAAACGATCGCAGAGACTGTGATTAAGTTCGTAATCGCACCTTGCGCTTCGTTTTGTAAAATCGCAGCTGTGGGCGCAGCGTTAAATCCAATAGACGCCGATAGGGCTGCCCCCGAAAACTGAAGACCTAATGTGATAAAGCGCGCAATCAGCCCAAGGGTGACGCCGATAAAGGTCTCGCCTGCAATAAGAAGGATATAAGCACTATTGCTAACCCGGGTTGCGGTATAAATCGGTTCCCACATCAGCGGAATGATAGCGATTGAAATCGCTATCGATAAGAAAAGTCGGATCCTTAACGAGACACGCGCTGTGCTGATACCCGGCAACACCATAAAGCAGCCACCAATTCGACAGAAGGTAGCAAAGAGGGCTAGCAATGTACCCTCTGGGTCGGTAATCACGAGAGTGAACCTAATATATTGATCTCAATGCCTTTGGCAATTTCAACATGTGAAAGTACAGGCAATGTTGCAAATATGCGTTCCACAATCATCCTCACATATGGGCGTGCGTCTGGTGACGACACGAGCACAAATGGAATGCCTTTGTCCATATGTGTCCTAATCATATCTGTGGCTTTTTCAGTAAACTCTTCCAAAAGTTTGGGATCAATATCGAATTCGACCACTTCACCTTTGGTATCGCGCTTTAGTGCCTGATGGAATACAGAATCCCAGTGGCTACCAAGCCTCAAAATATTAAGCGTTCCATTTTGTGCTAGATCCCCACAAAGCTGCTGAGCCATGCGGATCCGCACATGTTCGACAATCTGCTCAGTTTTGCGCATATGCGGTGCCAGTTCTGCCACAGCTTCCAAAACAAGGTGTAGGTTGCGGATAGACATGCGTTCGGCCAAAAGCAGCTTCAATACGGCTTGCAATCCAGAATAAGACATATGGTTTGAACAAATCTCATCAGCGAGCTTTCGGTATTCGGGATCTAATCGATCAATCAGTACCTTCATATCTTTATATGAGAGCAGCTGCGGTAGGTTATTGCGAATAACCTCGCTTAAATGGGTCAGGACAACTGAAACATTGTCGATCGGCTGAAAGCCTTCACGGCGCAGATCATCAGCAAATGCTTCAGGCACTGAAATGGCGGGCATACCAAATGCCGGTTCACGCAGCTCATCACCAGGTACAGATGGTTTACGACCGTTTCCAATCACCACCATCAGTTCACCAACCCTTAGTTTATTTGCAGCAATCGTCGTACCGTGTATTCGAATATGATAAGATTTTTCATCGATTGAGATGTCATCAGATACTTTGATCTCAGGAATCACAAAGCCAAATTGAGTGGCGAATTTTTTGCGCATTTTGCTGACACGGAAGGCCAATTCTTCGTGGGAATTGAGCAGCTCGCTTGATAATTGCTTGCCAAGTAGTAATTCCACTTCAGCCGTTTTCAGAACCTGTTTAACCGAATCCTGCTCTGTTTCGGTTTTTTGCGCCAATTGGCGTTGTTTTTCCGCCAATTCTTGTTGCTCGATAACCATTCGCTGGCGCGGAATGATCCAACTACCAAATGCCAGAATACCACCCAATAACATGAACGGAATAAACGGTAGTCCTGGCATTAAAGCCAACAAGAACAACAAGCCAGACGCTGCAAACAAGGCGCGTGGATAAAAACTAAGCTGTGTGATCACGGCATGATCAGTGGTACCAACTTGACCACCACGCGATACCAAAAGACCCGCTGCGAGTGATACAATCAGCGCCGGAATTTGCGAAACAAGGCCATCGCCCACAGATAGGCGCACAAAGACATCAGCCGCTTGACCGATCTCCATGCCATGCCGCGCATAACCGATAATCACTCCGCCAAAGATGTTAATGCCAGTGATGATCAAACCGGCAATCGCATCGCCGCGCACAAATTTTGAAGCACCATCCATGGAACCAAAGAACGAGCTTTCTTGCTCAAGTTCTTTACGTCTGGCTTGCGCATCTTGTTCGCTGATCAAACCTGCCGATAAGTCAGCATCAATCGCCATTTGCTTGCCTGGGATCGCGTCCAAAGTAAAGCGCGCGCCCACTTCCGCTATACGCGTTGCACCTTTGGTGATCACAATAAAATTCACAACAACCAGGATTAAGAAGACGATCACGCCGATAACGAAATCACCGCCCATGACCAGCCGAGAAAACCCACCAATGACATTTCCTGCCGCTTCGGTTCCGGAATTACCATCAGAGAGAATGACACGCGTTGTGGCAATATTTAGTGATAGCCGCGTCATTGTCGCGATCAGCAGAATTGTCGGGAATGAGGAGAAATCAAGTGGTTTTTGGATCCACAATGCCACCATCAAGATGAGAACCGAAAACGCAATCGAAAACGCCAAACCAATATCAATGAGAAATGCAGGTATTGGAAGAAACAAAACTGACAGAATGGTAATGATGCCGAGCGCAAAGCCCATATCTTTACCAAATGTGAGCTTAATTGGAGTGACTGCGACTTCAGGCTGAGCCATTTTCAATACCGTCTATTCATGGACGTTTTAGGAAAAACGCTAGTTTGGTTCTAGTTATCAATTTGAGACGGAAGCACCTGATGTACACCATACTCAAATTGTAAGCTTAAAGTCCCAAGCTTGCGCGAAGTTAGGGTCTGGTTCGAAAACTTAATAATATGTAAAGAAAAATCGCAATCTTCGAGACCGCAAACGGCCTAAAATCCGCTTTCAATTCGCTGGAAAACGAGATTGGTAAAAGAAGAAATTTGTGCGCCCACAAAAGGCGCAGCAATGGCAACTGTGATCAACACAGTTACGATCTTTGGTACAAAGGTTAAGGTAATTTCCTGAACTTGAGTCAGTGCTTGGACAAATGCAATGATAACCCCAATTCCCATAGCAACAAAGACGACCGGTCCCGCGGAGACCAAAACCGTCCATATTGCTGTCTGAACTAAGTCTAAAGCATCTGCTTCATTCATGTATCTTGGATAACCATCCCAGGGCCAACAACCATTCTCGTACCATCATCAAGTACGGCGACAGCCCCATCAGACATGATTTGCACTTCTTTGACAATACCACTGACTTCTCCATCCAGAGAACTCACAGTTTTTCCAATAATGGCGCCTGCCTGCGATAAAGAGTTGGACTGCAATAACGCTTCAAGGTTTTTATTGGTTTCAATGGTTTGCTCAACTTGTGAGAAGGTAGCCAATTGTGCGATCTGCTCACTTGAATCCATTGGATCGGTCGGATCTTGATTTTGCATCTGCGCAATTAGCAACTGCAAAAAGGTATCATAATCCAAAGCTGCTTTATTCGCAGCGGTCGTGGCATTTGACGTTGTGGTCGCACTTGTGGCGGAAGAGACAGATTCTACGCCCATGGTGCCAACTCCCTGCGAATTTCATCAATTGTTGTTGCCGGCATTTGCGGCGTATTCAAAATCTTCTCTTCGACAGGATAAAGACCACGAATAGCTTTTAATGATTCAAATGCTTTTCCTTGAATAACCATGCCATCGATATGCTTTAGTTCCGAGCGCACTTCTTCGTCATTAAAGCAACTTAGCAACATCACGATAGATTTACGGAACATGTCCATTGATTGCTCAATGCCAGCTGGGTTGATCAACATCATCTGAACGATGAAATAGAGCTGTCGTAGAGGTGTTGTTGCTTCTTCTGGCTGCATAACGTGGTTTTCTAGCAAGAAAGTTACGTCATTCATAAATTCCAGGGATACTTTTCGGTCTACCCTTAGCACCGCGCCATTAATAAAAATGCGCTCTCCTGCTTTGAGCGATATGCGGAGTGTATTCTTCATTTTAAACCGTCCCTGATCATGGTTGTAATATCGATAATGCCTTGGAAATTGTCTGATTCCCGATGGCGTATCCGTTCGGATTCCTTAATGATCCAAATGCCTATTGAGATGAGATTTGCACGCAATTCTTCATCCAGTTGATTATCTTCTGAACCCAGGTCCTCAATAAGACGTATCCACACACGATTTGTGTAGTAGATTGCTTCAATCGCCTCTTGAGAATCCCCCCCAAGTTTCATTGCATTGCGCAACATATCAATTGATCGATCCAGAACCTGACGTTCACGATCTTTAGATTCTGTGACATCATCCTCTTGAACATCTGCGTAAGAAAATTGATACATTACATAGCCCTTTTTATCTGCTTGCTATCTGTCATCTTCGATTACCTCAAGTAGTCAATTAAATTGAGCTGCTGTAATCGAGACGTAATTGAATACGAAGTTTCGATTTGTGCCATCAGCGCATTCACGCGGGTGGAAGCTTCATAAATATCCACTTCCTCCATCTCGCTGACATGGATTTTTGTGAGATCAGCCTGGACTTGCAAAAGGTTATTCGCCTTTTCCAATCGGGCCTGAGAAATACCTAGTCTTGTGCGGTCATCATCAACAGCGGAGACGCCACGACCAGCAACATCAATGGCTTTGTCAACCAATACCGACTGAGCCTCTTCCCCCAAACCAATATTCATCATTTCCAATGAAATTGTTGCAGCAAACGCAACGTTTCTAAATCCATCGCTATTGGCGTTGACCGAGGTTTGAACCAATTCTTCGCGCGCGATCCGACTTGTTATATTGGTGTCCGAAGCCGAGGACCAATCCGTGGTCCAAGCCGTTCCTGTAAACATTGGCTCAACTGTATTATCGAGGAAATCCGTCATTTGCGCAGCAGTAATCGTGGAAGTCGCAGCATTGGTTTGAGAAAATCCAAAATAGGTTAAAAACGCATTGTCAAAGGCAGTTTTAGCAGCGTTCCCTGGCTCAAAATAATCAACCAATGGTTTTGTATCAGTGTTAATCCCAGCAAATAGATGTTCGCCATTTGCTGTCAAATTGCCGGTATCCGTGAAGGCTCGAAGTGAATCGGATATCTCTAACACTGCGACATTGCGCAGCCCGTCATCGGTTGCATCTTTCGCAATGATAAGCGTTTCTAGAAGATCTTGTGCACTTGTTGAAGATTGCTCCAATGCAGCTTGCGCTGATGACAATCTGTTATCAACCAATGAATTGGTATCTTGGATCGTTGAAAACTGTTCGAAATCTCTATGCAGGCGCACCGCATTAGAAGTTTGCCCACCCAGCGCAACGCCAATATCGGCATGTCGCCCTGTGACGACTTCAGTCTGAAGTTGCTGAATTTCTGCTTGCGCCTGTTTCACGATCAGGCGCATCGACGTTTGAGTGGCGTAGCTGGAAACGAAACTAGTTTTCATAAGCCTACCTCACCGCACTTAATAGAGTTTCAAGCAGTTCATCGACGACGGAGATGATCCGAGTGGCCGCCTTATAGGACTGCTCAAGCGTTAAGAGGAGCGACATTTCTTCGTCAATGCTCACACCAGTGGCATTTGAAAAAGTTCGTTCAATTTCAGCTGCATAAGCTTCTTTTGTTTCCAATGATGATGTCGCATCACTTCGTGTCAATTCGAGCCAACCTAAGCTATCAGCTGCAAAATTGATCAAACCTTTGGAGGCACCCAGTAAAGATGTCGCGTCAAATGCAATAGGTTCATCCATAGATGTAACGAGATTATCCAAACGTTCTGAGTAACTTGCAGCGCTTGTGGTGTTATAGATATATGCGGCGCCATTTATTCCGCCATCGCGCAACATAGTTGGATCACCACCTTGGCTGGACAAGACCGCTGGATTGACAACAATGCTGGATGCAATTCCATCCACGCGCGTTCCCGCTGTCGGGATTGTTCCCGAAGTCCAGGTAAATAGACCCGGCAGATCAGCTCCACCACCACCAACTTGATCTTGCTCGGCAAATAGTGTGATAACACCACGCGCAATTTCATCAAGCTGACTTTGCAACATGGGTGCAATGTCATCTCGTATTTGCAGCATAGCTTGAAGCGAACCACCCGCCGACGAATTTGCGCCGGAGCCAGCTTCCAAAGGAACACCATCCACATAAATGCTGTTACCGGTTGTATTGGCATCATATGCTGGTGTTTTAGTGAATGTAACGGAACGCGGGGTCTTTTCAAATAAAGTTGTCCCATCCATGGTATATAAAACCATGTCATTTCCGCTGCGTGTAACAGGTCTAACCTCAATAATCGACGAGATTTCTTTAACAAGTGTATCACGCTCATCAAGATAATTATTGATATCTGTGTTGCCGTAACTACCCTGCACAATTTCATCATTGATGGTTTTGAAACGCGCCAGCATGTCATTTAGCTGCGCGATTTGAGCCTCAATATCAACATCCATCTCCGCACGAACCTGTTGTACAGATTCAGAAGACGAGCGAAGAGACAATGCCAGATCTTCAGCACTGGCCACCGCGGTTTCCGCAAGTGTCGGCTCATTTGGCTTTGCAGCATAAGCGCTTAAATTATCGCGTAATTGACCTGCTATAACAGCGGGCGACAATTCATAATCATTGGTGCCAAAAATGGTTTTGAGCTGATCAAGGCCAGCAACAAGTGTGCTTTGCGCATCAGCAGATGCAATACTTGCAATAGACTGGCGATAAAGAACACTGTCGGTTGTTCTTTGAATAGACGCTATCTGCGAACCCGCAAGTGAATCATATTCCAAATGCGTTGATCGACGCGCATAGTTTGGATTTTCTGCATTCGCAACATTTTGCGACACGACAGTGGTCTGTGTCGAGGTGTTCGACAAAGACCGCTGCGCAATGTTGAGAGCTGACCCTAAATTCATGGGTTTAGTATCCTAGCCGACTATCGTTTCAGGTTCACAAGAACGTCCATCAGGTCGGAACCTGTCTGAAACACTTTTGAATTGGCTGTGTAGCTGCGTTGACTTTCAATCATGGACGTTAGCTCTTCAGCAATATCCACATTTGAACCTTCAAGCGCACCAGATTGGATGGATCCAAAATTGTTTGAACCAGCAAAACCTGTGGTTACAACGCCGGAGTCAACTCCTTGGGAATAGACATTGCCGGATAGTGGTCTTAGGCGATCTGGGCTTGGCACATCAGCCATCGCAATTCGATAGACCGGATCAAGCTCACCATTGGCATAGTTTGCATAAATTGTTCCGTCTTCTGAAATTTCAATTCGCGTGGCTTCATTCGGTGGCTGACCGTTCACTGTTCCGTTTGCGACGGAGAAATCATAGGCAAGTTCAGTCATATTGCTCAAATCAATCGTAATGGCCGCACCATTTGGAACGTTAAATCCAATTGAAGTTGGGCTAGCACCATCAAGCGCACCTGATGTTGCATCAAAGGTCAGAGTTGTGGTTGCCAATGGGCCTGAACTGTATGGGAAAGAAGTTCCTGCAGCACCCGTTGATTGATCAAATACTGCAACTTCCCAGGTGTTGGCACCGGTTTTTGTGTAATAAAAGTCAACAAGAACTTCAGCGCCCTTGTGGTCATAGACTACAAGCGAACTTTTCGCGTCATATTCCACACTTGTATTGGCGTTTGCTGACGGTAGGTTTGTTGTTTTAATCGTTTCGCGTGAATCCAGATTAGCGGTGAAGATACCGTTTGTGGATGCAACAGCTGTTAACCCAGTTGAGTTCACGTTCACTGGCACCAAACCATCAAATCCATTCACCACTGGAACCGGGGTACCATTGGTATAATCGGCGCCGAGCAGTTTATAACCCGCAGCATTAACCAGGAAGCCATCACCATCGGCAGTAAATGACCCAGCGCGGGTGAGAAACGGTGTTCCATTCGCGTCTGCGACCACAAAGAAACCTTTACCACTGATAGCCAAATCTGTTGCAGATGATGTGAATTCAAGCGCGCCCTGTTGGGAAATCGCATATCTAACATTTGGTGTCACACTACCTGAATTATATGCACCGGTAGTTGCGGGAAGTACCAGGGAGGAAAACTCCGTCATTGCCTTTTTATAACCGGTGGTGTTGGCGTTGGCGATATTATCAGCAACTGTACCTAAACGACTGGCCTGCGAATTCATACCTGCAGTACCTGTGCGCATCATTCCATATAGACTCATAGCAATTCCCTCGCTTTTTACATTCTTAAAACGTAGTTCAACTGCCTTGCGTGAAACTGTCTGTTTCAACTAAAAGTGCCACAAAAAAGAAATGACCGACTTATTTCTAAGCCGGTCATAATGATATATTAAGGTGTTGTTAACTAGGTTAATCTGCTGTCGCCCAATCAATGCGATATCCAAGGAAGCGCTTTGAATCAATCGGATCGAAGTCCAAACGCTTGCGCAGCTTCTTGCGTAATTTGCTGATGTGGCTTTCAACGACGTTTTCTTCAACATCTTCATCAAAGATCCCGTAGATCGCGTTAAAGATCTGTTGCTTCGTAACACGACGGCCTCTGTTGGCAACCAGATATTCCAAGATCCGACGCTCGCGGCGTGGTAGCGGAAATGCTTCATTGTTTACTTCAGTATCGCGACCGTCGGAATAAACACGAATAGGTCCAATATCAGTAAAGTTGTTCAGCGCTTTGAGACGACGGCGAATTGCAGCTGCTCGTGCTAAAATTTCTTTTGGGTGCACAGGCTTGCGCACAACATCATCAACCCCACTGTCATAAAACGCGAGTGTCGCGTCCAATGACGGTGAGTCACTCACCGCAATCACAGGAGCTGTTGTTCTGCTACGAATAGTTTTTGGAAGGTTAAGCGATTCACTTCCTTGGCCGATTAAGAAGGCTTCCACAGCGTCGATGTCCCCGTCTGCTGCTGTGTTGACCCATTCGCCAAATTCTGAACTGTCAAAACTCGCTGATGGCACGCCCTCGCGTCCAAAAAGCGATGTATATCCATCTTTTACTAATTGTCTGTCGTCTACTACTACAATCATTCGTCCGCCTCCGAATCGTAGTTATTAATTTCTACAATTACACGGTACGAATCTGCCTATTCCCAAACAATTACCTTATATTAACCATAATATTTAATAGAAAATTTACTATAAAAGCGCGCAAAACACTATATATAGTATGTAGTAAGTCGTGGAGACACTAAGCGATTACATCAATGTTAACAAAAGGTTAACGGCGAAATCTCACGTTAACTTTTTGTTTGGATGTATTAACGCAGCTTATTCTGACGAAAATATGCCGAAATTAGGGCAGGTGATTCAACTTGTGTTATAGCCAGATCACGACTGACAAAATTGGCGTGCCGGTTGGGTCCAGTTGCCATATCCAGTTGCGACAAGATTTGATATGACCCGGCAGATATATCGTTTTTGTGCGGGATCATTATTCGGACCGGCATGATAGCGTGCAACGGCCATGGTCCAGTTTTTATGTCTGCGTTTTAATCGCGACAAAAACTTCGCCGCATAATCCACATTATGCCTGGGATTAAGCATCGCTTCTAAAGAGGGAAATTCATTGCTATGATAGTAATGATTAATCTGCATACAGCCCACATCAATCAATTTCACATTCTTTGTTTTTGCATCGTGAAATAATTTAATCGCATGTGAATTTGATTTTGCATAAACGGCTTTTCCGGCAATGTTTAACGCGTAGGGATAAAGGGTTCCGTTCTTTCCAGTCTCCGTTAGACCCACGGAATATAAAATCCCTACCGGGATATTATATTTATGAGCCGCTTTTTGGATATGCTCTTCGCACGTCTCCCCAGCATAGCTGGGCGCGAGATAGCCACTAGAGATAAACGCCGTCAGAATAAGTGCCGTTTTGACCAGATTCAGATTGTGCCAATTCATTTACCGCCACCGCATTTTCCGCCCCGTTATTGCCATTGGGGTTGTTATTTCGATCATTTCCATTTTGATTTTTCATCTGCTCTTGCTCTGCTTGAGCTTGGAATGATTGACTGTTTTGTGGGTTCCCCTGTTGGTTTGAACCCCGGTCGGATGTGGCCAGTGTCACATTGATTTGATCAATACCAAACCCTTGACCCTTAAGCGCTTTTACAATTGATGAACTGTCCTCGCTGAGCAGGCGATAGGCTTCAACATTATCAACACGAAGCTGAACTTGTAAGTTCTCGCCATTTAATTTCATCGTCGCAGTTACAACACCCAACTCGGCTGGATTAAGCTGAATCTTAAGTGTGTTCAAAGCTTTCGGCTGAGCTGTTTGATATATAGGTTCTGATGATTGCGTTGCCGCTGCGCTAGAGATTTGCTGCGACTTTAAAATAGCTTGCGAGATGTTGTTCGCATTGGTGGATGCGTTTGTCGGAGCAATAAATGTTTTTGCTTCTAGTACTTCAACGCCCGCCATCTTTGTTCCGGCCTTATCGGTCATTGAGATACTTGCATTTGATCCACGGTCATCTTTTTGACCTGAACCCTGCTCTTTTGAACCATCACTCATGGCCTTTTCAGCATTTACAGTTGCGGAGGTTTTCTTGCCATCCACGCTCTCTAATTGAACGCTCTGTCCGTCTTTACGTGGGCTTATGTCCTTATCTTGAACCGCCCCTGCTAGATTCGCTGTTTTTACGGTTTCATCGTTAAGTTTGCCATCGCTGGATGAAGCTTTTTCCGTTACAGACTTGTCGGCAATCAGAGATTTCTCATCAACTTTAACCTTGTCTGCTTTTGACGTTAGATCAACTTCGCCGGCCTTTGTTTTGGTCTTCAGATCATCATTGATGTTAACCAAAGCATGTGCCATTGATTTTACATCCGCATCCAACTCGTCTTCACCCTGGCTGTGCATTTCTGCTGGAAACTCTAAGTTTTCCTCATCATCTGCTGCATCGGATTTTTCTGAATTTTTTGGCTGATAGGAATTAATAAGCTCCAAAAGAGCAGCTTCGGCATTGTTCTTAGAAGCCACATCCTGCGCAGACTTGCCGTTTTCAAGCGATGCTTTTTCATTCGCATTTACAACGTCATCTTTATCATTTTGGTTGGCGACATTGTCTGAATTGCCTTTGGATTTTTTCTCGGGCAATTGAAATTTTGTATCACTTTGATTGTCAAGTTTTGAGTTTTGCTCCAAACCTTTACCTGATTTTACCGGTGCTGGAACACTCGCAAGAGCTGGGCCTATACTATTCAACTGTCTTCATCCTTACTCTCTAATGCAAGCATCGCATCCACGTCTTCGAGCGTCGTCGACCTGCCTTGCATATATTCCGCAAATTCCTCGTCACCTGGTAACTCAATTTCATCGCGGCCCTCTCCGTTAACACCCGTTTCGATGAGTTCTTTCAAATTAACTGACTTTAGTTCCGCAGCTTCCTGTAGCTTACGTTCCATATTGCTTTCCATGACTTGTGTGAGGCTTTTCTCGTCTGGCAAACTTAAAATTTGTTCTGCCAGCAGCATCGCCGCGTCATGAAGCGGGCGATCAATGGGCGCTAAACTACGACGTTTGATATTCGTAATATCTTCGAGCAATTTCTTCGTCTCACCCTTGGGCATTTCATTGATGCTGGCATAAAGATCTGCCATCATATTGTAATAAGCGTTTCTCTCACCCTCAAATAGATGCGCTTTTTCTCTTGCCTTTATCGCCATGACATCATTGCCATTCACAACACCGGTGCGCGCAATACGAAGATATATGGCTTTCTGTTGCTTTACTGGCAGATAAGAAATCACTTCATCGACAAGAATTTCATCAATATTATCAAGATTTTGCACAATCATCTCGATGATCAATTGAGAGAACTGCACATTGTATGGCGACTTATTAAATCGTCTTGCATAAATATGCGCAAGGCTTAGCGCCTGATCGATTTCGGTATGATTGATTGAAATAAGGATAGAACGTCTTAGCGCAGCTTCCTCAATCAAAGAGCCAGGCGCGACAAGCCGTGCAAGATTAAACAATTCAACAGATTTGATATCTTTGGCCGCTGCTTTCACATTCGCAGCAATCAACGCGACATAAGGCCCGATAGCGGTATTAAGGTAGTCATCAACAATGTCTTCGATCGGCTTCTTTGTTTTGGGAATGAGGCCATTGAGATATGCGCGCATGATGCCGGTTATCTCCTCATCGAAATAACCATATTTGTCCTGCGCCACAACAAGATCCAGCGTTTTTGGATTGCCACCACTCATCGCATATATAAGCGCAGCATCAACGTTTCGCGGATCATCGAAATCTTCAGGTTGCGCTTCTCTTAATTTACGGTCCACTTGTTCAAGCAGGAATCTCTGCATCTCCATGGCAGAAAAATCACCCGATACAACAGTGTCCTGAACATATTGAAGCGATCTGACAAGTGTATATAAAGGGGCCGCACTATCCAAGTTCTGAGCTTGAACCAATTGCATTGGTAATAGGGTGCTTACGCATAAGGTACTGACCAAAAGTCTCTTTTTAAACTTTTGCATCATGCCTTGCCACTTCTTATCTCAAACGAAACTTCTACCATCACAACGCCTAACTGCCCTGTGCTTGAATGAGAATCTCAATACGTCGATTGACCTCAGAATACGGGTCATTCGGCGTTTTTAATCGACGATCAGCAAACCCCGATACTTGCGTAATTCGCTCCTCAGGAATGCCGCCTCGAACAAGCATAAAATAGGCGCTATGCGCGCGTGCCATAGATAATCTCCAGTTGTCATTTCCACCGGATGAGAAAGGTCGGGAATCTGTGTGGCCACGAATAGCAATGACACCTTCTCGTTCGTTAAGAACTTCACCAATCTCATCCATCAAAAGGATCATTTCGCGTCGCGGGATAGCCGAACCGACATTGAACATACCAACATTGCGCTGATCGGTCAGAGACAACAACAGACCACCTTCCGCCGGGTAGACTTCTAGTCCTTCTGCAAGTTTGCCAAGCTTACCGCCCAATGCTGACATGATCCGTTTTTCCAGCGCTTCTGCCTCTGACAGACCTTCATCCTCTGCTTCAAGTTGAGCTAAATCAATGTCGCTGTTGTTGAGGAGCTGTTTGATAAACTCTTTGCCTTCTTCTGAAAATTCGCCCTTGCCAAGCTGCTCCTCAAACTCTTTCAAGTTCTTTTCCATTTCAGCAGTTTCCATTACCGCTTTTCTGGCTTCATCATTCTTGGCCAGCAACTCATCAAGCTTGCGTTTTTCTTCTTCAGTTAAGCCTTCACCTTTTGCTTTTTTGGCAAGATTTTGAAGCTCTTCAGCTTCCTCACCTGACAGGCGCTTTTTCATACCTTTCTGACGGAGGTCATCCAGTTTTAACGTTCCCTCTCTGAAGAGAGTTGCAAGCTTTGTTGGGTCAATTTCATCAACCGGTGTATCACCCGGTGGAAGCGTATCGGAGGTTTTGCCTTCATCTGGCAAATTACTGATATGCTGACCTTCCGTTTCAAAGTCATGCATTTTGCCGCCCTGCTCACCTTCAAAAGGTGACAATCCACTTTTATCACCACCAGTGTCATGATCACTTAATCCAGCACCTTTTGCAACGATATCACCCGCGCCGGCAGTTTTACCAAAGACATCACCTGCCCCCATATCAAGGTCGGATTCGCCCGTATTTTCAGCAAGCAAAGATTCAGCGCCACCCTCAAGCGCACCTTCTGGTGCGGCACTCGCATCAGGGTTTGCAGTAACTTGTTTATTCCAAAAATCTGGATCAAACGGGTCTCGATAAGCTTCACCGCCTGATGCACCGGTTGCGGAACCTGAATTCTGTGCACCGCCATCCCCTTTTTCAGAAATGTTAGATTCTTCGGCAGCTTCCATCACAATTTCAGCCAAAACGGCATATGGATTTTCAAAATAATCGGCTTCCGAATTTTCAGATTCTTCACCTGCTGTTGACGTTTCCTGATTGCCGTCCGATTTTCCGTCACCGGTGGTTTCTTCTTCACCTTCTGATTTAGATTTTGCAGATGTTTGCTCACCCTCAGCTGTTTCACCAGCTTTTTTCATGCCTTTTTCAGACGGTTGCTGATCGGTCAACTTAATCGGGTTGAAGTAACTCGCAACAGATGCCTTTGTTTCTTCATTGGCCGCGTTAACAAGCCACATCACTAGAAAGAATGCCATCATGGCAGTCACAAAGTCAGCGTAAGCGATTTTCCAAGCGCCACCGTGGTGACCACCGCCGCCGCCTTGCACCTTTTTAACGATAATGATTTCACCTTGCCCTTGATGGGTAGATGTTTCATCAGCCATTACGAATTATCTCCAAAAACCTGACTCCAGTCATTAAGACGTGTCACCATGAGCGCCTGATCAATTTCCAGGCTTAATTCAGTGTTCTCACTGGCATTAACTTCAATTTTTGCAAAATCCTCACCCATTGCTTCTTGCAATTTGTCAATTAAAGCTTGTGGCCCCTGAACTCGAATATCCGCAGCTTCATCGTCGCAAAACGCGCCACATATAAGTTCCTTTAATTGTTGAACCGATAGTTCCACCAATTCTTGAGCGGCGAATTGGGACAAAATTAGCGCTACATTTTGAGTGATTGTGTCACAATTCGCATCTAATTGTTGTTTCGCGGTTTGGGCAATTTTTTGCGCCATATTGTCACCAAGTCGCGCTTCAAGTTCTGCTAATTCTTGGCTATGTGCTGAACGTATTGCAGCTTCTGCTGCTTTATGTTTTGCCTCTAACTCCAACATAGCGGCGTTGTATCCGTCTTGATAAGCATTTGATTTTATTGCCTCAACGTCGATCTCTGGTTCATTTTCCACCATCACTTCATTCGATGGTGACGTGTCAAACATCGATACCGGAGCTAAGCTTTTTGGCTGACCAAAATCTTCCAGATGCTGCGCAAATGCAAAACTCATATGCTACTCACTCGTTGATTAGTAGCGCCATATCACAAGAATTTCCCGTAGTTTTTTGGCACTTTAATTTCATCAAATTCCTTGCCATTTTAGGATTTCAAACTTGCGCGAACATGAACGTAGAACGACCGCATTGGGGGCAATCCAATGCGGTCGTTTGATCTGAGAATGCGCTGACCGGCGGCACTCCGCAGAATTTTAAATATTATTGAAATCCAGAGAGTTGTTCGGTGCCTATTACTGGAACAACTGCATGACGTTTTGAGCGCTAGAGTTAGCGATCGACAATGCCTGGACACCCAATTGTTGCTGGGTTTGCAGCGCTTTAAGTCGGGTCGATTCCTCATTCATATCGGCATCCACCAGTCGCCCGATGCCTTTATCAATTGAATCCATCAATTTGCCCACAAAACTGTCCTGCATTTCGATACGTTTATTGATTGCACCGAGATTGGAAGCCTGTTGCGTAAGCTGTGAGAAAATATGGTCAACAACGCTGATCATTTCGTCAACGTCAGCATCCGCTGTTGTGTCATCGATGGTAATTTCTGTACCAACAGCCGTTGTCACACCTGTTGAAGCAGGGATATCAATCAATACCCAGTTGTCGCCAGCAGTACCGAGTGTTCCACTAGGTGATGCACCAAGATAGGCTGCTGTTAGCAAACCACGTTGTGCACCGATTGTATCAATCAAGATCATGCTGGACACATCAACACTCAATGTTGTCACCGAAACAGTGCCATCAGATGCGCGATTAAAACTACCAACAACGTCTTTATCCAAAGCTGTTGCAGTCGCGGAGTTTTTCAGCCAGTTTTCACCAGAGAATGATGCTGATTCTGAGATACTTTGAAGCTGGTTCTTCAACTCTGTCAGCTCGTTGTTGATTTTGTTTTTATCAACACCAGGCTCACGAGACGCGACCAATTTAGATTTGATTTCTGACACCACATCCAGAGCAGAATTCATACCGGTATAAGCGGTATCAACCTTCGCTGCACCCAAGCCAAGAGCATCTTGAACTGTGGAAAGCGCTTTGTTGTCTGAACGCATAGTTGTTGCAATTGACCAATAGGCCGAATTGTCTTTCGCTGTTTCAACCTTATAGCCGGAAGAAATACGCGATTGAGTCATTTCAAGATCCATATTGATGGATCTCATTGTCTGCAATGCAGCAAGCGCCGCATTATTTGTCATGATACTTGTCATTTGAAGATTGCCCCTTCAATTTTCTGCTGACATGCCAGAAAAGGCTACAAGAGTTACGCTTCATGCAACTGACGCAAACAATATGTGCTCAGTACTCTGTTGGTAAATTAAATATAAACAAGTATGGTTAACGTCAGGTTAACGCAAGCTTGATCGATAAATTATTGATTTTAAAAAATAAAAAAGGCCGCATCTAAATGCGACCTTCTAAATATTGCAAAAGATTTTAAGAATGCACCAGGTGCACCGAATCTTTTTCCTATCTGAATAGTGACATCACGTTCTGTGATGAAGAATTTGCAATTGAAAGAGCCTGAATACCTAGCTGTTGCTGGGTTTGAAGTGCTTTCAATCTCGTCGATTCTTCATTCATATCCGCATCCACCAATCGACCAATACCTTTATCAATGGAATCCATCAGTTTGCCAACAAAGCTCTCCTGCATTTCGATACGTTTGTTGACCGCACCAAGATTAGACGCTGAATCTGTCATAAGAGAGTAAATGTGATCCACAACACTGATCATCTCATCGATATCACTGTCAGCTGTATTATTGTTGACGGTAATTTCCGTTCCAACTGCTGTGGTAACACCCGTTGAAGCTGGAACATCAATCAAGACCCAGTTGTCACCAGCAGTGCCAAGTGTACCGCTTGGTGATGCACCGAGATAAGCGCCGGTCAACACACCGCGTTGTGCGCCAACCGTATCAATCAAGATCATGCTTGATACGTCAACTGTCAATTTTGTGACAGAAACGGTTCCATCAGCTGCTCGGTTGAAACTACCAACAATGTCTTTATCTGTAGCCGTCGCAGTCGCCGCATTTTTCAACCAATTCTCACCAGAGAAGGAAGCTGATTCAGAGATGCTTTGAAGTTGGTTTTTAAGTTCTGTCAACTCGTTGTTGATCTTATCTTTATCAACACCGGGTTCACGCGCTGCCACTAATTTAGCTTTAATTTCAGACACCACTTCCATCGAAGAGTTCATACCAGTATATGCGGTATCAACTTTCGCAGCACCAAGACCCAATGCATCTTGAACTGTTGAAAGCGCTTGATTGTCAGAACGCATTGTTGTTGCGATTGACCAATAGGCTGAGTTGTCTTTAGCTGTTTCTACTTTATAACCCGAAGAAATACGCGACTGCGTCGTTTCAAGTTCCATATTTATGTAACGCATTGTCTGCAACGCTGCGAGCGCTGCGTTATTTGTCATAATACTAGTCATTAAGTGCCCCTTTTTGACCAAATACTGAGGGACATACCGGACTCAAACACCGGTAATAGCAGGACAGCTTCATGCATACTTATCCGATCCCTATAAAGGACAAGTCCGCTATTACTTGCGTGTATTAAACCATTATATGGTTACCAAGTCTTTAAGTGGAAACGGATAGTTAACCTCCTTTTTAAAAGATCGCGCTAAGTGACACCCAGCGCGATTGAGTTAATATTAAAGTCAAAAGAAGAATCCTCTTCTCATAGTTCCAATTATTATCTGAACAATGACATCACATTTTCCGTAGATGCGTTGGCAATTGACAATGCCTGCACCCCAAGCTGTTGCTGTGTTTGCAACGCTTTAAGACGTGTAGATTCTTCATTCATGTCGGCATCCACCAATCGGCCAACACCTTTATCAATAGAATCCCTGAGTTGCCCGATAAAATCATCCTGCATCTCGATCCGACTGTTAATTGCACCCAGATTGGCAGCCGATGTTGTCATTTTTTTGAGGATATGATCGACAACATCGATCATTTCACCAATATCTTCATCAGATGTGTTGCTATCGATTTCGATAACGGTGGCAGTCACGCCAGTTGTGGAAGACGCATCGATCAATACCCAGTTATCAGCTGTTGCCGCCCCAAGAGCAGCACCAGGATCCGATCCAGCATAGGCTGCGGTGAGAATTCCGTTGGCAGCATTTTCCTTATCAACGAGAATAGTGCCACCAGTACCGGTTACGTTGACCTCTAATTTTGTGATCGAAACCGTGCCATCAGCACGGCGATTGAAACCACCAACAATTTCTTTGTCTGATGGCGTAGCTCCCGCTTCATTTTGCAACCAGTTTTCACCTGAAAAAGATGCGGATTCTGCAATACTCATCAACTGGTTTTTAAGCTCTGTCAGCTCGGTGTTGACCTTTTCTTTATCAACACCCGGCTGCACAGATGCGAGTAACTTGGCTTGAATTTCAGAAACGACTTCCATCGCAGATTCCATAGCCGTATAGGCGGTATCAACTTTTGCAGCACCCAAACCCAATGCATCCTGCACGGTACCAAGAGCCTGATTGTCTGATCGCATCGTGGTCGCAATGGACCAATAAGCTGAATTGTCTTTGGCTGTTTCAACTTTATAGCCTGACGAAATACGCGATTGTGTTGTTTCTAGATCCTCGTTGATAGATCTCATAGTTTGCAACGCTGCCAGCGCTGCATTGTTTGTCATTATACTAGTCATTAAGTGTCCCTTTCTGACTGATTGTTGAGGGACATACCGGATTTCAACACCGGCAATAGCAGATCGCATCATGCATACTTATCTGATTAAAATTTTGGAAAAGCCTACTATTAACTACGATCAATAGACCATTAATAAGTTATCAACGATTTAAGTAAAAAAATAGATTTAATAAGTAAATAATAGTATTATACTGTATTAATACTTATACAATACAAGTATAAATACAGTATAAATTATTTATAAATGGATAATAAAAATTAATTTCTGAACAATTCCAAAATATTTGTGAAACTTAGTTCGTCTATATAAAAGCTTGAACGACGGAAAGACTAGAAGGTAAAAACACGTTTCCTTGATGGATGGCTCTATCAGTAATTCATCGACCATCATCCCTTTGTCACCCAAAAGAGAGTTCGCATCCTTGTTGGCCAAAAAACCAGGAACCAACTGAAACTCATCCATCATGAGCGTTCAGTATCGTATAGATTTCACATCGGTGAAGATAATATTGCGTGAGAGCGGGTTAGACAGTGATGTGCCTAAAATGATCAAGTAGCTTAAGAAACTGCTCGACAAATAAAAAACGCGCCAGATATAGCTCTGACGCGTTTCAATAAATTTAGATAAGAAGAAAAAGCTCTTCTTAATATTCGATATACTATCTGAACAATGACATGACGTTTTGCGAAGATGAGTTCGCAATTGACAAGGCCTGAATACCAAGCTGCTGCTGAGTTTGCAGAGCTTTAAGGCGGGTTGATTCTTCATTCATATCAGCATCAACTAGACGGCCAACACCTTTATCAATGGAATCCATCAGCTTACCGACGAAACTCTCTTGCATCTCAATACGTTTATTAACCGCACCAAGGTTAGAAGCAGCATCTGTCATTTGTGAATAGATATAATCAACAACACTAATCATCTCATCAATTTGAGCATCAGTTGTTGTATTTGACAATGAAATCACAGTACCAACGGCATCTGTTGTACCCGCAGTACCTGTGTCAATCAGTTGCCAGCTGTTACCCGCAGTACCAACGGCACCACTAGGAGACGCGCCCAGGTAGCCAGCTGTTAAAATACCATTTGTCTCTACATCGCCATCGATCAAAATAGTACCACCTGTACCTGTTACATTCACAGATAGCTTGGTTAGTGAAACCGTACCATCAGCGGCACGATTGAAACTACCAACAATTTCTTTATCAGAAGGTGTGTCACCTGAATCATTCTGCAACCAGTTCTCACCGGAGAATGATGCGGATTCAGCGATGCTGACTAGTTGATTTTTAAGTTCTGTCAACTCATTGTTGATTTTGTCTTTATCAACACCTGGCTCACGCGCCGCAACCAATTTAGCTTTGATTTCTGAAACAACTTCCATAGAAGAGTTCATACCAGTGTAAGCGGTATCAACTTTTGCGGCACCCAAACCAAGTGCATCTTGCACTGTTGAAAGAGCTTGGTTATCGGAACGCATTGTTGTCGCAATTGACCAGTATGCGGAGTTGTCTTTAGCTGTTTCAACCCGATAGCCGGATGAAATACGTGATTGTGTTGTTTCGAGATCCATATTGATGGATCGCATTGTCTGCAATGCAGCCAGCGCTGCATTATTTGTCATAATACTAGTCATTAAGTGCCCCTTGTTGACCAATTACTGAGGGACATACCGGACTCAAACACCGGTAATAACAGTACAGCATCATGCATCTTACCCAATCCCTATAAAGGATAAGACTGTTATTACTTGGTGTACATTAAAACATGATATGGTTACCAATTGCTTAAGTTAACCATACCATTTAAGTGCTTGTTAAATATAAAAAAATCGCGCTGGAAACAGTTCCAACGCGATCTATTAATTCTGAGATATAGGAGGAAAAATACTCTCCTATATTTCGATATACTATCTGAACAATGACATGACGTTTTGCGAAGAAGAGTTCGCAATTGACAATGCCTGAACACCAAGCTGCTGCTGAGTTTGCAGCGCTTTAAGGCGTGTCGATTCTTCATTCATATCAGCATCAACCAAACGGCCAACACCTTTATCAATTGAATCCATCAGCTTGCCGACAAAGCTCTCTTGCATTTCGATACGCTTGTTCACCGCACCAAGATTAGAAGCAGCATCTGTCATCAAAGTATAGATATGATCCACAACACCAATCATTTCATCAATATCTGAATCTGATGTCGTCGCTGTAAGCGAAATCACAGTTGCGGCTGCAGCCGTTGTGGAGCTCACATCAATCAGCGCCCAGTCGGTTGCAGTTGCACCGGTTGGTGTTGATGATGGAGACGTTCCGTTATAACCCGCTGTCAAAATACCGCGTGTCGCATTGTCTTTATCAATAAGAATTGTATTTGCCACATCAACAGTTAGTTTCGTGAGTGAAACTGTACCATCAGCTGCACGGTTAAAACTTCCCACGATTTCTTTATTTGATGCGCCACCGACATCAGAGTTCTGCAACCAGTTCTCACCAGAGAATGATGCTGATTCAGAGATGCTGACCAATTGGCTTTTAAGCTCTGTTAGCTCACTGTTGATTTTTGTTTTATCAACACCTGGCTCACGCGCTGCTACCAATTTTGCTTTAATCTCTGACACCACTTCCATGGAGGAGTTCATACCAGTGTAAGCAGTATCTACTTTCGCTGCACCAAGACCAAGTGCATCCTGCACTGTTGAGAGCGCCTGGTTATCCGAACGCATGGTTGTCGCGATTGACCAGTAAGCAGAGTTGTCTTTAGCAGTTTCAACCCGATAACCGGATGAAATACGTGATTGTGTTGTTTCAAGATCCATATTGATGGATCGCATTGTCTGCAACGCAGCAAGCGCCGCATTGTTTGTCATAATACTAGTCATTAAGTGCCCCTTGTTGACCAATTACTGAGGGACATACCGGACTCAAACACCGGTAATAACAGTACAGCATCATGCATCTTATCCGATCCCTATAAAGAATAAGACTGTTATTACTTACGGCGTATTACACACTTTTATGGTTACCAAAGCTTTAATTAGATCGGAAAAATACTGTTTTTGTGCACAAACGACAAAAACCGCAACTGTGAAAGCTGCGGTTTTTGTTTGATTATTAAGTGGTTTGACCCACAAATATTCAATTATCTGAAGAGCGAAATCACGTTTTGTGAAGAAGAATTTGCAATAGATAAAGCCTGAATACCCAGCTGTTGCTGAGTTTGCAGTGCTTTAAGACGTGTGGATTCTTCATTCATATCAGCGTCCACCAAACGGCCAACACCTTTGTCGATGGAATCCATCAAATTGCCAACGAAATCGTTCTGCATTTCGATACGTTTATTCACCGCACCAAGGCCAGATGCTGCATCTGTCATTTTAGAATAGATGTGATCAACAACGCTGATCATTTCTTCAATATCAACGTCAGATGTTGTGGCTGTCAAACCGATAACAGAAGCTGTTACGGTTGTACCAGTTGATGAATCAATCAATTTCCAGTCTGCAGCAAGAGTTCCAGCAGCTGTTGCATCTGGATTTGAACCTAAATAACCAGCTGTCAAAATACCATTTGCAGCTTGCTCTTTATCGATCAGAATTGTACCGCCTGTACCAGTAACATTCACATCCAACTTGGTTAGTGATACAGTGCCGTCTGCTGCACGGTTGAAACTACCAACGATCTGTTTATCTGTTGCTGTATTGCCTTCTTCGTTCTGCAGCCAGTTCTCACCTGAGAATGATGCAGATTCTGCGATGCTTGCAAGCTGCTCTTTCAAAGCAGTCATCTCTGTGTTGATCTTTGTCTTATCAACACCTGGCTCACGAGCAGCAACCAATTTAGATTTAATTTCAGAAACAACTTCCATGGCTGAGTTCATACCAGTGTATGCTGTATCAACCTTCGCAGCACCAAGACCCAAAGCGTCTTGAACTGTTGAAAGTGCTTTGTTGTCAGAACGCATTGTTGTTGCGATTGACCAGTAAGCTGAGTTGTCTTTAGCTGATTCAACGCGGTAACCTGATGAAATACGAGACTGTGTCTCTTCAAGGTTCGAGTTGATGCTTCGTAGTGTGGCCAGCGCTGCTGATGCCGAATTGTTAGTCATAATACTTGTCATAAGAGTGTCCCTTACAATACTCATTACAAAAAGAGGGACATACCGGACTATAAACCGGTAAAGTCGGAAAGGCATCATGCCGCTTGGCGTACTTAACCCGCAATCCAAGCCCGTCTTGCGCCTTACAGATTGCCCTGAGACGTTTACATAAACCTTAATTTTGCGGCTTTTACCGTGTCTTGAAGCGAACTTCTGCAATTACGGTTAACAAGATGACTCCAAGCATTACGGAGCCGAATCTAATGGATTTTAAAACAGCAAAAAGCCGCCTCAAAAATTGAGGCGACTTTTGAATATTAGCTAGTGACTCGAAGACGAGCCGATTAACGACTATCTGAAGAGCGAAATCACGTTTTGTGAAGATGAGTTCGCAATTGATAGGGCCTGAATACCCAGCTGTTGCTGTGTCTGCAGTGCTTTTAATCGCGTCGATTCCTCGTTCATATCCGCGTCAACCAGTCGGCCGACACCTTTGTCGATGGAATCCATCAAGTTGCCCACGAAATCGTTTTGCATCTCGATACGTTTGTTCACCGCACCAAGACCAGATGCTGCATCTGTCATTTGAGAATAGATGTGATCAACAACGCTGATCATTTCCTCAATATCTGCATCAGTTGTAGCAGAATCAAGAGTGATCTCTGTACCAACCGCTGTCGTTACGCCTGTCGCAGCAGCAACATCAATAAGCTTCCAGTTATCACCCGCTGTACCAAGTGTACCTGAAGGTGATGCACCAAGATAAGATGCTGTTAGCAGACCATTTGTAGCATCAGCGTTATCAATCAAGATTGTACCGCCTGTACCAGTGACATTAACGTCCAACTTGGTTAGTGATACAGTGCCGTCTGCTGCACGGTTGAAACTACCAACGATCTGTTTATCAGATGCTGTTTCACCTCTTTCATTCTGCAGCCAGTTCTCACCAGAGAATGATGCAGATTGTGCGATGCTCTGAAGCTGCTCTTTCAAAGCAGTCATCTCTGTGTTGATCTTTGTCTTATCAACACCTGGCTCACGAGCCGCAACCAATTTAGATTTGATCTCTGAAACAACTTCCATGGCTGAGTTCATACCAGTATATGCTGTATCAACCTTCGCAGCACCAAGACCCAAAGCGTCTTGAACTGTTGAAAGTGCTTTGTTGTCAGAACGCATTGTTGTTGCGATTGACCAGTAAGCTGAGTTGTCTTTAGCTGATTCAACGCGGTAACCTGATGAAATACGAGACTGTGTCTCTTCAAGGTTCGAGTTGATGCTTCGTAGTGTGGCCAGCGCTGCTGATGCCGAATTGTTAGTCATAATACTTGTCATAAGAGTGTCCCTTACAATACTCGTTACAAAAAAGAGGGACATACCGGACTATAAACCGGTAAAGTCGGAAAGGCATCATGCCGCTTGGCGTACTTAACCCGCAATCCAAGCCCGTCTTGCACATTCCAAACTGCCTTCAGACCTTTACAAAAACCTTAATTTTGTGGCTTTTACCGTGTCTTGAAGCGAACTTCTGCAAATAGAGTTAACAAGATGACTCCAAGCATTTCGGAGCCGAATCTATCCTTACCAAGATTGGGTATTATTGTAATAAATGGCATAATATATGCAAAAATTAGACGAAAGAGCGCACCAAACTGCCCACAAGCAGGTTCCAACCATCGATTAACACAAAGAACAAAATCTTAAAGGGGAGAGAAATAGCAGTGGGTGGCAACATCATCATACCCATGGCCATAGTGATTGTTGCAACCACCAAATCGATGACCAAAAATGGTAGGACCACAAGGAAACCAATTTCAAATCCACGCCTAATTTCCGAGATCATAAACGCGGGAACAAGCACGCGCATATCGATATTCTCATCGGTTTCAAAACTTTGCCCCTGCTCTTGCGCCAAACTAATGAACAAATCGATGTCTTTTGGCCTTGTATTTGCGAGCATAAAATCCCGAAACGGCGCAGATATCAGTTCAATCGCTTGTTCTTCGTTAATCTGATTTTCAATTAGCGGATTGATGCCTTCATCCCAGGCGCGATCAAATGTTGGCGCCATGACGTAAAAAGTCATGAACATAGCCAATGAAATAAGGATCATATTGGCAGGAGCTGATGGAAGACCGAGACCCGTTCTTAAAATTGAGAATGCAATAATAAAACGAGGGAAACTCGTAATCATGATTAAAATGCCGGGTGCTAACGATAATACAGTCAGCAATCCAAACGTGCGAACAATCCAGCTCGCAACAGACCCATCCAACGGGGTTTGGAAAATACCAGGATCCACCGCTTGGGCGTTCGCCGGTGTTACCACAGCCATCATGGCTAAGATAACAAATAGACATCGAATCATTCGATTACAAAAGTCCTTATCAAAATATTTTCAACATTTCCTTTTGATCTGAGAATTGCACGCTCTTTTAAATCTTCACGCACATATCTAAATCCACGAGCACCCTGCACTTGTTGCAATGAAAGTGTTCGCAGGTAGCCTACCATATCTTGATGGACAAGTTCGACCATTTCGATGTCTGGTTCACCTTTAACCACAAGAGATACCTCTAATCTCACCCAACTTTCCGATGGAAACGATAAATTTGTGGTTATCGGCTGCAAACGAATAAGATTTGGGCTTTCCTCACCAGCGATCGGTACTTCTTCTTCCTCATCGCTTTTTGGCTTTGCCTTGGCTTCTTCTGCTTCAGCTTTGTCTTGTAATTCAATGGCTGTTGGCGCGAGCATGCCGCCAATCACCCAACCACCGCCTGCTGCTATAACAGACGCAATGGCAACACCGGCTATCGTGACAATCAGGTTTGATTTCTTTTTTCCACCTTCTTCATCACCACCTTCATCCGCGTCCATGAGTTCTTCCATAACTAAAACCCTTTAAAACGGTGTCACGGCATCGACCACTTGCTGGCCAATCGGTGGTTGTTGCACTTCGGTTAAGCGCCCTCGTCCGCCATAAGAAATCCGCGCTTCAGCAATCTTCTCATATGCAATCATATTATCAGTATCGATGTCCTTAGGTCTAACAATGCCCGCAACATTTAAAATCCGAAGTTCAAAGTTCACGCGCACTTCCTGCGAGCCGCTAATGATCAAGTTCCCATTATCCATTATGCCGGTTACAATCGCCGCAACGCGGATATTGAGCTGTTCGGCTCGCTTTGTAGATCCATCACCTGTGCTTGTGGCGTTTGAATCATAAGTAAGGTCTGAATTCCCTGCAGATATGCGGCCAAACAATGTGCTAACGCCACCGCCTGCATTAAATCCGCTTGAATTTTGTCGTGAACGCTGAGACTCATTTTCAAAGGAAGCTTTGTCATTAATGGAGATATTAACGGTCAAAATATCGCCAACCGACATCGCACGCGTGTCCTGGAACAATGCACTTTTATGATCGCTCCACAATGAGAATTGGCTCACACGCTTTTTCGGCTGAGTAGGATAAGTCATTACTTGAGAGGCGTTGCTGTATTTCATCCCTGTACCAACCGGGGACAATTCTGGTTCTTTGCCCAGTTCGCGAAACTTCTGGCCGCCACAGGCGCTCAAGAGGAGCGCAACACCAATCATACTTAAACCAAGCTTCATGATTGCGTCTCTTCCAATTCCCGGTTTGTTGTGCTGGCAATAATTGTTGCGAGCTTGGCCGCAACCTTTGCATCCATCTCATTGAAAATTTGGCTTGAAAGGCGTGGGCTGAGTTTCATAATAATTGCAGCTGCAATATTCTTTTCGATGATTTCCAGCTGGCCAGCTGCCGCATCTGGTTTCATCTTCTTAAATATCTCAACCAAGCCAGCTTCCGCTGTTGCCAAAAACTCATTGCGTTTATCGAGCCAGTTTTTGTAGTCATCTCGGTGCATTTTTAACTGCTCAATACGCTCATCAACTTGCGCCTGAAGTTTGTATAATTCTTCACGTTGTAAGAGATATCGTTTGTCGCGCGCAGCATCAGCAATATTGCCACAAAACTTTCGAATGTCTTCATTGACATCAATGCTTGATGTGCCATCGGTTGACATATTTTTGGGTGTCTGGGCGTAAGACCCAATAATAGGGTGAGAACTTGAAACAATAACGGCAAGCGCTGATATCTTGATAAAAGCTGAAAAATTATTGCGGGTCATAAAAGTCGAAATTTTCATTGTAGTATTAGCTCCGCTTGCAGCGCTCCGGCTGATTTCATTCCCTGTAATATGGCGATCACGCCATCTGGCTTAACGCCAATTGTGTTGAGGCCCGCAACCAAAGTGCGCAAATCTGGGCCAGATAAAATTGCGACTTGGCCCTCTTCCACCCCGGCAGTAATATCTGTCAGAGGTTCGGTTTCGGTCACACCTTGAGAGAATGGTAGTGGCTGAACAACCGTTGGGGTTTCAGTTACCTGAACCGTAAGTGCTCCATGACTAACTGCAACTTTGGCAATTTTGACATGGTGTCCAATGACAATTGTGCCCGTTTTTTCATTGATTACGACCCTTGCAGGCATATCTGTTTCGACATAAAGGCTCTCAAGCTCAGCCATCAATCTTGCAAGATCTGTATTGGCTGGTTGTAACACGTCGATCGCACCTGAATCTCTTGTCGTTGCAATGGCCTGACCAAAGCGTGTCAAAGCATATTCATTTATTGTATCAGTCACGCCAACGGCGGTGGTAAAATCTGGATTACGCAATTGAAATACAAGCCCGTTGGTTGATTTGAACTTTGCTGGTATTTCACGCTCAATAATTGCGCCGCCCGGCAAACGTCCGGATGTTGTAATCCCTGTTTGCAAGGTTGCCGCGTCCCCTTCGGCATTAAAGCCAGATACAACCACGGAGCCCTGTGCCACAGCATATATTTGCCCATCAGCCCCGGCGAGCGATGTCATTACCAGTGTGCCGCCGCGCAATGAACTTGCGTCACCCAAAGATGAAACCGTAACATCAATACGAGACCCCATTGTTGCAAAAGGCGGCAAGCTGGCTGTGACAAGCACAGCGGCGATATTTTGAGATCTTGTCTGACCGCCTTCTGTTGCAATGCCGAGATTTTGCAGCATGGCTCTTAAAGACTGCTCGGTGTAAGGGGAGTTTCGAAGACTATCCCCTGTTCCCTGCAATCCAACAACAAGTCCGTAGCCAATCAGTTGATTGTCCCTTGCAGATTGTAGGGATGCAATGTCTTTTAGTCTTGCGGTTGGACCATTGGCAAAGGAAGGCGTTGAAACGCAGACAATAACAATGAATGAAAGAATAAAACGCAGCAAAGAAATCATTGTGTGATCACCCGCAAAGTCCCATCCTGCATCACCGTCCCCATGATGATGACACCTGAATCCAAATTGCGCGCACGCACCACTTCACCCAAACCACCGTTTTGCAAAGCAACACCTTGCGCTGTGATCACCATTGAGCTGTTTGAAAATACCATTGATACGTTCTTGCCGCGTTCAATCACATAGGCTTCGCGCAGTGCGCTCACAGGAATTGTACGCCCAGGAAGAAGTGTTTTTTTCGTAACCAAACCTTCGACTTCTTCGATAACTTTGGCATATCCAGGTCTCAAATTTGGATTGGTAACATCAACTTCCTTGATCATATCGATGGTGATTTCTTGACCAGGATATATGATTTGGTGGGGCACAACCGCTGTTGGCTGTGCTTGGGCAGAAAGGTTTGAAATCAAAACGATCGCAAAACCAAATGTAACAAGTGCAATGGCACTATAGAATCTGTTTAAGTCAAACTTCATGTTTGCCTCCTATGGCTCAATTACCTCAGTGATTGGGTCACTGTGCTGGCCATTTCGTCGGCTGCTTTGATGACTTTAGAGTTCATTTCATAAGCGCGCTGCGCTGAAATCATATCGGTGATCTCTTTAATGGGATCAACGTTTGAAGATTCCAAATAACCCTGTTGGATATGTGCAAAGCCTGGATCATCAGGCGCGCCCAAAGTTGGACCACCGGATGCCTGCGTTTCACGAAATAAATTATCGCCTAAAGGCTCTAAGCCCGCTTCGTTGATAAAGTTAGCAAGTGTAATCTGACCCACTTCAGTGAGTTCAACATTGGTGCCTTCACGGGCAAATACCTGACCAGATCTTGAAATGACAACTTCAGAAGTATTGTCTGGGAATGTGATCCCCCCCTCAAGCTCATAGCCATCAATATTGACCATTAATCCTTCGGCATTGGTATTAAACGTACCAGCGCGGGTATATAATGTTTCACCTTGTGGTGTTTCAATTTGGAACCAGCCTCGACCAATCAAAGCCATATCAAGTTTGTTGGCTGTTTGAGCAAGACTCCCTTGAATATGAAGATTACGCACAGCTGATGTTTGTACACCCAAACCAATATGCGCGCCTTCAGGAACGATCGCTTGGTTCGCGCTGTTCGGCACGCCCTGACTGCGCTCAACCTGGTATAGAAGATCAGAAGATTCAGCCCGCGCGCGTTTGAATCCCGTCGTGTTAATATTGGCGATGTTATTCGCGATAACTTCCAAATTTGTTTGTTGCGCATTCATGCCTGTTGCAGCAATGGACAAAGCCTTCATAACACTACTCCTAAATTTGCATTCTCGTGACTTCGAGATATGCAGTTACAATTTTATCCCGGATCGCAATCGCTGTGTTTAATGACTGTTCTGCGGTCATTAATGCATCAACAACTTCTCGGGTATTTGCTTCCCCCTGGACAGCCTTCATGGAAATGTATTCAGCCTGATTTAATCGGGTGACCACCCCACCAGCCATCTCCGCCATGACTTCGCCAAAACCTGGGCCTTGAACATCTTCGACAGCCCGCAATCCAGCGGCGGCGGTTGCACCTGTTAAGCTTGCAAATTCGGTTTGATTTGTTGCATTTGGGGTCGTATCAATCGCCGACAGTGTTTGAGAAATGATATTCATATTAATTGTTCCTCAACAGACCGAGTGTGAGGGTAACGAGCTCTCGCGTTTGTTTGATTGTTTGCAAATTAGCTTCATATGAGCGGTTTGTTTCCCGCATATCTGCAAGTTCAATCAACGGATTTACATTTGGCATTTTGACCATGCCTTTTTCATCCGCTGCAGGATGGCTTGGGTCGAAATTGACGACAAAATCTGATTGATCAAATCCCAGACGTTGAACTTTGACGCGTGACGCGCCCGTTGCATTGTCGAGATAGGATGCAAAGGATACTGTTTTGCGGCGATAAGGGTCAGAACCTGGTGTTTCACCCGTTGATTGGGCGTTTGCCAAGTTTTCAGAGACAACACGCAAACGCGTTTCCTGCGCATGCAAACCACTCGCGGCAATTCTGGATGATAAGCTTAAAGGATCCATACTTATTTCCTAACCGTTGCCAACATCATGCGATTAACCGTTTTCACGATGCTCGTATTGATTTCGTATTCCCGTTTGATGCCACTGCCTTTTGAGACTTCATTGGCAAGATTTACAGTGTTGCCAGATGGATGAACGGCAATACCATTAATCTCATTGCTTCTGATGGAATCGCGTAATTTCGAATCTGTGAAATGTCGGCTATGGGTGGCAGCCATTTTGGTGCGGGTTGTTTCCATCACGGCTTGAAAGGGTTCAACATCTTTGGCCGCGTATCCAGGAGTATTCACATTCGCAATATTACCAGCAACAACAGTATGGCGAACAGTCAGCCACTCTGCTTGTTGGGATGCGAGTTTAAATAATTGGATTGGTTGCATCAGATTACCCCATTTATTATGCCGTTAAGGTTATGGTAATAATCTTGCGTGGGACTTACGGTTTACGTCAGCTTGGCGGTTAAAGCCCCGCTTTGAAAGGATTTAGTTTTCGACAACGTCACCGTTTGATGTCACCAATGCCCATCCGTTTCCGCGCTCTTCAAGAGCCGCGAGCGTGCTATTGTCGGGTAAAACAGAACCGACTTTGACCATATACATGCCTGAGGAATCTTCAATAAGCGCTCGTTCATTGGCAACATGTAACAACTTAAATCTGGGCTTTCCGGGGAATGCTTGAGTGTCGCCGTCCTCGCCAAATCCATTTTGTGGAATAGACGCTGTTGTAATGTCATCAGGTGCTAAATCTTCATCGAGTGATTCTGGGTCACGTTTAGGAATGGCAGACGGTGACACATTGACAATTGTTCGTCCCTCCCAATCTGGCAATTCCCGATCTTTTGTATAGGCCATCCGTTTGATGCTAAATTCTTCTGGATTTAAAAACACATACCATGGGAGAAAAGCTGCGGAACCCGCAAGACACACACCAATAACGGCAAAGAGAAAATCGAAATTGATCCGCTCGCGTTCGACTTTTTTGAGCGCCTTCTCACTTTCAATTGCCTCTTGTACGACTTCATCCATTTCATCTTCGAAGTCATCATAAAACTCAGACATTAACCTGGTCTCCTAACCTGATTATCGGGTGCATTTGCCATAGCTGCCGCCTTCATTGCCTCTGCAAGTTCACCGAAGGAATCCGCACTTGGAGGATCAGAAGGGGTTTGGCGTAAATTTTCATAAATGACGGGAACTTGGGTCACTGCCATATCCAAATCAGCATCCGTTCCTGGTCGATATCCACCGATCAGCCTTAAATCTTTGGTTTCTTCATAGCGATGGATAAGCGCTTTAATCCTGTTGACGAGCAATTCTTCATCGCCCTTCCATGCTTTCCGTGCCAGTCGCGAAATCGAACTTAACGGATCAACGGGTGGATAGCGCCCTTCATCTGCCAAAGCTCGATCGAGCACCAAATGTCCATCTAAAATTCCGCGTGCATTATCAGCAATCGGATCATTGTGATTGTCGCCATCAATTAATATCGACACCAATGCTGTGATGGAGCCTGAGTCACCGGTACCCGGTCCAGCACGCTCTAACAATCGTGGCATAGCTGTGAATACAGATGCTGGATAACCGCGTGCTACAGGCGGTTCACCTGATGCAACGCCAATTTCCCGCAAGGCATGCGCATAACGTGTCAAGCTATCGACAATCAGCAAGACATTTTCACCCTTGTCGCGAAAACTTTCGGCAATCGCCATAGCGGTTAATGGCGCCATTTTACGCAAGATAGGGCTTTCATCACTGGTGGCGACGACGACAATAGATTTTGCCATGTTTTCGCCCATGGTTTCTTCAATAAACTCGCGAACCTCGCGACCACGTTCTCCCACTAACGCAATAACAGCTCTGTCAAAATCAGCTGTCTTTGCGAACATAGATAACATCGTTGATTTACCCACGCCAGAACCAGCAAAAATGCCCATGCGTTGCCCTTGGCAAACTGGTGCAAAGACATCAACGACGCGTATACCTGTGTGAATGGCGTTTGAGATACGACTGCGAGTCATCGATGCTGGTGCTTGAGCCTGCAATGGCATTTCGTTCATACCGGAAGCCAGCGGTGGTCCGCCATCAATTGGTTCTGCTAATGCATTAATGGTTCGCCCACACCAAGATGCGTCTGGTCTGATTTTAAAACTGCCGCGCTTGAAAACATGATCGCCAATATGTGCAGGATTTTCAGAGTGGAGCGGACACACAATAATCTCGTCAGGTCCGACATGAACAACTTCGCCGGGATGCATCTCGCCATTTCTGGAAAGTTCGACAAAGTCGCCCAAACCAACGTGACGCGATAAACCCACAACAGAATAAGCCCCTGCAGAAATTGACTTTACCTTACCACCGACGCGCAACAGATTTTCGGGCGCCTTGAAATAACGTAAAGCGTTTTCAATATTGGTGAGTGATTGCGGGCTGTCCATGACCTATACTCACCCAACCGAGCGAGCGTTTGACAAAACTATCATCTTATCGACCGCCACCTAGTGTTTTAATCGCCTCACGATAGGTTTTGTCACTATCACGAACCAATGCGGTAATATTTTCAAATGCGCGAGAAACTTGAATAAGCTGGCTCATTTCAGATACCGCATTGACGTTGGAATCTTCAAGAAACCCCTGTTGAATGCCGATATCAAAACGATCAACAACAGGCTCCGGCGCATTTTTGGAGATGATCCCCAATTCTTCAACACGCTGATAACCTGCTGATAAATCAGCGGTATATAATCCAATATTCGCAATCACGAGACCATTTTGCATCAAGGCACCATCTCGAGCTGCAACCGGGATTCCAGCTTCTGGATCCAATTGAATGGGTGCGCCACCAGCATCAAGCACTTTAAATCCGTTGATGGTTTGCAATTCGCCATCTTGTGTCATTGTAAAACGCCCATCACGTGTGAGCATTTCACCTGCAGGGCCTTCGACCAGAAGCCATCCATCACCTTTCACAGCAAAGTCCAATGGATTACCGGTTTGTTTTATCTCACCGCTATGGGTCGCCAAATAGTCGCGACCCTGATTAACATAAGATGTTTTAACCTGACTTTGGCCGTCCAAAACTTCGCTAAATTTGATTTCTGTTGCGCGAAATCCAGTCGTATTGGAGTTAGCAATATTACCCGCAATTGTATCTAGTCGTCGCTCTAAAGCCAGCTGTGATGAAATTGAAACATAAAGAGCTGTTTGCATCAGCGACCACCTAACTTAAGATTATTGAGTGAATATAAAAGATCCGCAGAAATGTTACCGCCCGTGCCGGATGTCAAATATTCCGCAGCCGACGTGACACCCCCTGAAGGGTTGCTGACTTCCCACAAAGTGGTGAAGCGTTCCATAAACTTCTCAAGCCCTTCCGATGTTCTTAATTCATCAAAATCAAGTTTTTCGATAATATTTTCAGCTTGAATATCAATGTCAGCTGTTGCTGTTTCCGCTGGGATGCTGAGTGCTGTTCTCACCACATCCGCCAGTGCGTTATCGCCCAGAATTGAAAACGCGATCGCAGTATTTGACGTGTTATCTTCCAATAGTTCGGGGATCTTACGTTCAAAATATAATGCCAAACGTACCCCTTGATTGTCTTCGCCCGCTTCCTCTTCCAAGGTCTGTTGAAGATATTTATCAACCGTGCCTTGTTGAGCTGCCGTAAAAACAGTTGCGTTATCTCCATGGGTCGCAAAATCAAAAGCTTCGGCAAATTGCTTATATCGTGGATCTGTAAACTTGTTTGCAAGCGCGTCATCATCATCTGTCCCGCCTTCGAGCACTTTGCGCATAAGCCCCTTTGCATAGGTCATTTCTTCAAGCCCGTGGGCTTTCATCGCATAGCTGAACAAGCGGTCATCCTTTAGGAATTCTTCGATGGTGTCCACTTTGCTTATATTTTCCAGATAGTAGTCGGTATCCCTGGAGACAACATTGTCTTCGGCGACGCGCTGGAGTGAACTTTGCATATCCCGTGCAATCAATCGATAATCTGAAAAAGTAGTCATTTGGGCCCTTCTCTCAACCACCGCATTTGAGCTGAACACATCATGTTGTGATGAGGCGACGTCACATTTTGCGTTTGCATGATAAATTAAGAGAAAAATCTTGCGCGAAACTGTTGGTTGACCAGCCTTTAGAAATGTATGGAATAAGCCTCACGCAAGGAAACAAACATAATCATGGGTAAGCAAATTTTACTTGGAAGCTTGGCATGAATATTATTATCGGATTCGTTGTTACCATCGGCTGTGTTCTTGGCGGATATATGGCTATGGGCGGCAAACTTGGGGTGCTTAACCAACCGTTCGAGCTGGTTATCATCGGCGGCGCGGGAGTTGGTGGCTTCATAATGGCCAATCCCACAAAAATCATCAAAGATGCCGGTAAGGTTATTGGTGAAGCCTTCAAATATGAAGTGCCAAAAGAACGACATTATCTGGATACGCTTGGATTGCTGTATCAGCTCATGCGCGATCTACGGACCAAGTCTCGAAATGAGATTGAAGCACATGTTGATAATCCTGAAGAATCTGAGATTTTCCTCGCAGCTCCAACAGTTCTCGCCAACAAAGAGCTTTCTTCCTTTATCTGTGACTACATCCGCTTAATCATCATCGGAAACGCCAGACCGCATGAAATTGAAGCCTTAATGGACGAAGAGATCCACACGCTTTCTCATGATAAACTACACTCACACCACTCGCTTGTAACAATGGGTGACGCATTTCCTGCGATCGGGATTGTGGCTGCAGTTTTGGGTATTATTAAAGCGATGGGCGCGATTAACGAACCGCCGGATGTTCTGGGTGGTTTGATCGCGGCTGCGCTTGTGGGTACATTCCTTGGAATTTTCTTATCATATTGTGTGATGCAACCGCTCAATCACCAGGTTGAGATCGTGCGTACCAAACAGCTGCGTTTGTTTACAGTCGTCAAACAAACTTTGCTTGCCTATATGAACGGTTCAGTGCCGCAGGTTGCGCTGGAGCATGGTCGTAAAACCATCTCATCCTATGAGCGTCCGTCAATTGACGCTGTGGAACAAGAAATGATGAATCCTGGCGGCGGCGGTGCGTAACTAAATCATGGCTGACACCGATAAAAAAGACCCAGAAACAGAAGCAGACGAGACAGCGTCAGAGAATGCTGAGACATTAGACGCGTCTGCTGAAGACGGGACGCCTGAGGAAACACAATCTGATGGTGCTTTGGCTGAAGATGCTCAAGCTGAAGATACTTTGGCTGAAGACATTGAGTTTGATCCCAAACTGCTATCACTCATGATCGGCGAGCTTGGAAGTCCACCAATTATCGAAGAAAAGTGCCATCAAATTGCTCTTTCGCTCGCTCAAGTCTTCATGGTTTTGTTTAAAGATAAGAATAGCTTACCCATAGAAGCATCCGCCGGTAACATCACCCAAGGAACACGCACTGAAATCCTAAATAGCATTGAAGGGGATTTTTGCTACAGCGAAGCGAAGATTGAAACATGGTCCGATGAAATTGCGATATATTGTAATAATGATCTAATCATTTCGATTGTTGAGTGCATGCTTGGCGGCGATGATCCTGACAATATAGAACCCGCCTCTCGTGCATTGTCGATGCTTGAACTTGATCTGTCAGCGGTGTTTTTCGAAACGTTGAATGAGGCGCTCAAAGCGACCATTACGCGGAACCCAACACTCGAACAAAGTGTCGAGAAACCAACCCAAACGCTGCCGGACCCGGAAGGTGAAACCTATAAAGAATACCATGCTGCTTCGTTTTCGCTCGATCTAAAATTTGGTCAATTAGAAACAAGTGCAACGGTGATCGTTCCCCAGTCTAAGATTATTAAAACAGACATTGAAGCGGTCGCAAATCGCCGTCGAAAAGCGGAAAAAAAGACTGAATGGGCCGAAAAACTATCTAAAAAGGTCTATAGCTCGGACATCATGCTGCAAGCGAATATTGGTCTCGAACGCTTAAAACTAGATGAGGTCAGCCGATTGCAAGTCGGTGATGTCCTTCGATTTGGCGAAGAGGGCGAACCAACGGTGGTTTTGCAGGCAAATGGGCGCGAACTCTACAATTGTGCACTTGGTAAATCAGGCAATAAATACATGGTTCGGGTCGAATGTCCATTTGGCGACGAAGACTGGAAAGATGGTATCTAACACTTACCGCGCAAAAATTATTCAATTAACCTGCCAATTTTTTGAATTGGAAAGGCCCCGACAAGCTTCAGCTGACATAAATTAGCTATGAGTACAGAAAACGCACCAGAAAACGAAACAGAAGCGAATGCTGAAAATCCAGAAGAACTGGATGAAGCAATCGACGGTCTTCGGGATGTGTTGCAACAAGACGCGGAGGGCTTGGATTTGTCAAGCACAGGAGCGGGTGACGGCGCCCTAGATATTGGTTCTGATTTTGGCGGCGACATCGGCGGTGATTTGGATGCTGGTGGTGATCTCGGTGGAGATCTCGGCGGCGATTTTGGTGGCGATGTTAATGCTGCACCTGATATGGGCGCAGACTTCGGCGCTGATGTGGGCGGCGATTTAGGCTCAGATTTTGGCGGTGGCGACGCCCTTGGTTCAGATTTTGGTGCCGGTGGCGATTTTGGTGGTGGAAGTCTCGAAACTGCCGATGCAGGCATGAGCGACTTCGGCGGCGGCTCGACAGTCACAGGCGCGACAGGCAGCAATTCACGCGCTGATCTTGTGATGGATATTCCCATCGATGTACAGGTCGTTCTGGGTACGAGCCGCATGCAAGTGTCCGAACTTATGGATTTAAATGAAGGCGCAACGATCGGCCTTCAGAGAAAGATTGGCGAACCAGTTGAGATCATGGTCAATGGTAAATTGATCGGTCGCGGCGAAATTACCGTTTTAGAAAATGATGACACGCGCTTTGGTGTGAAAATGATTGAGGTCATTGGCACGAAAGCCACAACAGGATAAGTATCGTGGATATTTATGACGATTTTGAGCATGATGCTCAAACGGGTAATTCCAAAGAACTCTCACCCCCCGAAAAAGCTGCAGCTGTTTTGCTAGCCATGGGTAAACCGGTGGCGGGCAAGCTGCTTAAGTTTTTCGAACAAAGCGAATTACAAGTCATTATTGACAAAGCGCAAAAACTGCGCCCAATTCCACCCCAGGAACTTGAAGAACTCGTTACCGAATTCGAAGAATTGTTCAGTGAAGGTACTGGCCTTATGGACAATGCGAAGGTGATGGAAAGCATCTTAGAAGAAGGGCTGACACCAGACGAAGTAGATGGTCTTTTAGGTCGTCAAACCGAATTCCAGGCGATTACGCAAACCATTTGGGATGAGCTGAATGAAGCAGATCCAGATCGCGTTTACAAGTTCTTAGAAAACGAACACCCACAAACGGCCGCTTATATTTTATCCATGCTACCCTCTTCTTTTGCTGGCAAGACATTGATGAAAATGCCTGAAGACAAACGCGTTGATATTGTTCACCGTGCTGTGAATATGAAAGACATTAACCCGCGTGTTGCTGAAATCATTGAGCAAAAAGTACGCGAATTGGTTGATGAGATTAACGCAGAGAAAAACGCAACCGGCTCGGTGAAAGTTGCCGATATCATGAACGAACTTGATAAGCCTGTTGTTGAGTCTCTGTTGGGAGCGCTTGAAAGCCGCAGTGCTGATACGGCCAATAAGGTAAAACCGCGTATCTTCTTGTTTGATGATCTCTTACTCATGTCACCGCAATCTCGTGTTACTTTGTTCAACGATATCAACGGTGACGTTATCACGCTTGCATTGCGCGGTACGTCGCCTGAAATGCAGGAAGCTGTTTTATCAGCGATTGGTGCACGTCAGCGCCGCATGATTGAATCAGAGCTTGGCAATGGTGATCTCGGCAAACCAGCAGAAGTGGCTGTGGCGCGTCGTTCGATCACACAAGAAGCCATCCGATTGGCTGGCGAAGACAAATTACGCCTTCGGGAAGACAAACAAGCGGCCTAATGTTAATCTGATCTAACGATTCGTAATACTACGATAAGGTTGGTCACATGGCCGGTGATGAAGACAAAGACTCCAAAACCGAAGACCCCACCGAGAAGAAAATCCGTGATGCCTTTGATAAAGGTAATGTTCCCTTTGCAAGGGAAGTTCCTGCATTTGCCTCGGTCCTGGGTGCCTTATTGTTTGTTGTGTTCTTTTTGCCTTCTGGTGTTGGCCGCGTCACCTATGGTTTAAAAGGTATTTTTGAAAAACCAGAAGATTGGCGAATCATCACAGGTGAAGATGCACTCGCGATTTTCAAACATTTATTTTGGGAAACGAGCAATATCTTGCTCCCGGCTTTTGCAATTTTGATGACCTTTGGTCTTGCAGCGTCGATTTTTCAGAACATTCCAAGGCCCGTATTGGACCGCATTCAACCGAAATGGAACCGATTGTCTATTCCTGCTGGTTTCGGCCGTATCTTCGGCAAGAAAGGCATGGTTGAATTTGGCAAAAACATCGCCAAGGTTATGGTTATTTCTTTGATCATCGCAGTGGTGATGCGTGCTGACTTTATGGATGTATTGCAGATTATGTATGTTGATCCGGGTGCCATAACCCAGGTCATATCTGATCACGCCATCACAATATTTATTATTGTTTTATTATCAACAGCGGTCCTTGCGATCATCGATATTTTTGCAACACGCCATTTTTGGTATGAAGATTTGCGTATGACCAAGCAAGAAATCAAAGATGAGATGAAGCAATCTGATGGTGATCCTATGGTCAAAGCGCGCCAAAGATCACTTGCTAGAGATCGCGCTCGAAAACGCATGATGGCAGATGTTCCGCGCGCCACGCTTGTTGTCGCCAATCCAACACACTATGCGGTTGCTCTTCGATATGATGCGGAAGAAACTGGCGCGCCGATTGTTGTTGCAATGGGTCAGGATCTTATTGCGCTCAGAATTCGTGAAATCGCAGAAGAGCACGATATTCCTGTTTTTGAAGACCCACCGCTCGCTCGCTCAATGTTTGCGCAAGTCTCGCTTGGTACTTTAATTCCATCGGAGTTTTATCAGGCAGTCGCCGAACTAATTCATCGTATATATGATCAATCGCACCGTTAGCGACCATGAATTCGGTCGTAGTATTCAGCGAAATGTAATGTTTAACCCGCTAGGTTCGACAGTGTTGCTTATGCTTGCCGTCTAATATCTCGCGGTTCCTTGTTGAAAGAAGCATGTAACCAGTTATGAAGAAAACACCTCACAGTCACGAACATGAAAAAATTGTTGCTCAAGCACTTGCACCGGTCGCACGTGAACTGAGATTGATCGATATCGCAGATCTGATTGCGATGCTAAAATATGAACGTCATGCAAGCTTATCGGAATTGGTAACCTCTGCAGCTGAACTTTACTTTCTTCCAGATACCGTGAAACTCGGCGCTGGTGGGGACTATGTTGTCGATTGGGATTACAACCCAAAAATCGTCCTTGATCTGGAAGTTTGCCCTAACTTAGTCACCGTATATGTGCGTCTGACGTTGGAAAAAGATTTCTGCGGCATTGAAATCAGCCATATAGAATTTAAAGAAGACTTTATGGACGATCAGGACAGTGCGCACTTTTTGCGTCAGACCTTGGAAAATGCAGCATTTTCAATGCACAAGATGCCAGAAGTTCCTGAAGCCTATCGTGCTGTTTAGTCCAACTATGTGATCAAACCCAAGCGAATAGCTTTGGCGATCGCTTGGATGCGATTGACGCTGTCAAGTTTTGTTGTCGCAGAGCTTAAATGTGCGTTGACTGTATGAACAGACAAATTCAGCATTTCTGATATCTCATCACTGGTGAGACCATTGCCTGCATATTGCAAACATTCTGTCTCGCGAATGTTAATCGAGACAGAATCCGTTCTTGCTAGCATCTCAATCTTAAGCAACTCACGAAGAATAACAAACACCTTGCGATGGATATCGATCAGCATTTCGCGTGTTATTTTGATCGATGGGGAAAAATAAATCGCCAGGCCAGATTGCTTCCCACCCAAATGCACTGGAAACGCTAATCCGCTTAACGCGGCATCTTCAACCTCGATCCGTTTTGCTGGCCCTGTGCTCGTAATGAAACTTGTATCCTTATCATCTGCTGCCCAGAACACCGGATTAGGAGATTTATTAACATGAGCCGACAATAAAGGAGCAAGTGTTTCCAAAGTTGCATTGGCACTTTCATCTCGATCAAAACTTGAATTGCTCATAATAACTTTGAGCGGTGAATCACTATTTAAGGCACGGGTGTTGACCGCGATTGCAAAACCGGCTGCGCCAATGCGCTTCTGCAATTCAACAGCTTTTGGGAAAAAATCTGCCTTTGATCTATTCACATTTAGATGACCGCCTATTTCCCAATGCGTTGCAGAATCTGCCGACCAAGATGTTTCCAGATCCTTCATAGATATTACCCCCAATCCCTTATCATATAAGTTGACCACGAACCGCTTCAGCAACAGCCTCTGCACGCGACTTCGTCGCGGTTTTGTTCATGATACTGGTAATGTAATTGTTGACGGTGTTGCGTGATATGCCGATGATGAGTGCAATCTCATCACTTGTTTTACCTTTCGCAATCCATGAGAGGCATTCCATCTCTCGGTCGGTAAGTTCAGCTTGATTGTTTTCTGCTGATTTTGAAACTACAAATTCCGCGATATGATAGGAACAAGCAAGCGCTGCATCTCTAAGCCGCTCTTGCGCGATAGATGTTCCTGGCTGAAATAAGAAGAGTATTATAAATTTCCGTTCACCACATGTCAGGGGCAGAATACAGATCTGATGTGCAAAATGTCTTGGTATTCTAAAAAGATCGCCTGCATCAATGAAGCTGGGTTCAAATGCTGATCGATTTGGAATACGTTCAATGACATCTGGTCGCTCCGAAACGATTGCTTTACCCAACGACTTTGCGAGATCATATGGCCAGTTTGAACTAACCACAAAGTCTTCTGACCCATCGTCGCGTAGCAATAAATATCCACTGCTGCTGATAAACTTGCAGGCTATTTCAAGGCCAGCACTGATGTGATCTGAATTTGCACTGTTACAAATTTGCTCGAAAAAATCCCCGCGGGTCATCACTTCCACACCTAAGCCGTCAATGGTGGTCGTGTCTTCAAGCATTACAATTCACAGCTGCCCTTCACATAAAATGTTATTCTTTGTCGCTCGCACGACGAAATAACTATTACCCCAAATATGCATCCGAGATGATCCCGTTAGCAATCTTGATTAGATCGGCCCTCTCTTCAATGTATGTTCCGTATCGAATCTTACCATCATTATAAGTATCACCAATCGAATTACTAAAATCTATAGGTATCTTTGAGTACTTTACAAATCAGATTTTTACAATATCAGCAATTAAGTGATTTGCTAGATGATATAACCAACAAAAGTTGCAATTTGGTTTTATTTTTTCAGATGAAAGCCACTATTGGAAAATGAATTCTTTTTTCTCGATCAAAAATTCGATTGAGAACTTAAGTCTCAAAATTCACAAAAAACACACAATCTTTATGAATTAAATTTTCTTTTTTTCAACAAAATTGATAAAAAATGCGTTTTATTTTTCAAAATTTGCAGAAGAATGAAATGAAATTCAGCGGAAAAATTACTAAATCATTAGTAAAAACCGAATCACTTTGAGAATTAACACGATAATTATGTGTTAATGAGACTCAAGCTTGAGACGGAAAGTTGAAAACAAACTGGAATCTTGAATTAAAATTATAGTTCGTGATTTTAAGCCGCGTCTCCAACGGCCCACTTGCGAAGTACTTTAGCAGCGCGTTCTTCGCTGATCTCCACCATGGATGATAGTCTTTTCTCAGGTCCGCCTTTAACGCGTCCGGTAAAGCTCATACCTTCTTCGATTACAACGCCATCGCTACCTTCTTCGCCACCGCCAAATTCAGCATCTGCATCAAAACCAAAGTCAGCGCCAAAGCCTTCCATAGAAGCAGGGCCACCCGGCATTCCATCCATTCCGCCCGTACCAGGTGAGAAGTCTGGTAATTCCAATCCATCTATGTCTTCAAGTCCGGCCACAGCATCCCCACCCCCAGCAGCGGAACCATTTGCAGATGCACCACCACCCAATATCGGACGGAAACCAAACCACACAAGAAGGAACGCCACAACAACAAAGGCAATTGCATTGATGATCGTCCCGAGTTGAGCCATCAGAACTTCCATAAAGCCACCCGATGCCACTGTGTCAGCCAGCATTTCTGTCGCCAAAAACTCCATAGTCGTAAGCTTAATGGCGTCACCACGCTCGGTATCAAGACCGGCCGCTGTGGCAATGACTTGTTGCAGTTCTGCAAGATAGTCGTCAATCTGCTCCTGTGTGGCGTCTGCACCAAGCATTTCTTTGACACGCGCATCATTAACGACAACAGCAATGGATAGTTTCTGTACATCGTAACTATTACGCACAGTTTGGGTAACTTTAGAGTTAATCTCGTAGTTTGTTTGTTCTTCTTTTCGTTCCGCCAATTCACTTGATGATGGTGATGTACCACCTGCTGCGGGTGTCTGATCCGGAATATTTTGTTCAACCGTTGCCGGGGCGTCAGTGGTTGTTGAATTTGATGTTTGGTTCTCACGCGTCACACGTGTTGACCGCTCAACTCGTGATTCAGGATCAAATACTGTCTCTTGTATCTGCTGCGTGTCCGTGTTGACTTTCGCCATGACACTTGATCGAAAATTATCGATACCCAAGAATGGTGAAAGAGCCTTATCGATATTGTTCTCAACTTCATTTTGAATGATCTGCACAATTGACATGGATCGATTGAGCGTGCTGTTGGAAAAGTCATCTCCAGAGGCAAGCAGTTTGCCAGTTGAATCAAGTACAGTGACCTCATCAACAGTCAGTCCAGGGACCGATGACGCTACCAGATGTCGGATCGAATCTGCTGAGCGACGTGCCACCGCATTTCCAGTTCGCACCATGACGGATGCGGAAGGTTTTTGCTCCCCGCTTCGAAAATTGCCGGTATCAGCCATAACAATGTGAACGCGAGCAGCATTAATTCCGTTGATTTTTTGGATAGTTCGCGCAATCTCGCCTTCCAATGCGCGTACGCGTGTGACCTCTTGCATAAAGCTCGTTAAACCCAATGAACCAACTTCATCAAAAAGTTCGTAACCAGCGCTGGAGCTGTTTGGTAATCCGCGCTCAGCAAGTATGGCTCTAGCCTGCAAAGAAGTCCCTGCAGCCACTCTGACGCTTGAGCCATCGGAACCAACCTCGTAGTCGATATGAGCCTCAGACAATGCAATGCCAATTGAATTTATATCGTCGCTTGTGAGCCCAATGTAGAGAGATTCAGTTGCCGGTTTGTTTAAAAACAATCCAGCAGCAATAATAAGGATAACCGCAAAAGCACCCACGCCGCCTAATGCAGCCAAGCGTCCTTGCCCAAGTTCAGATAGATTTCCACCTATCTGTGATAATTGATTGATAAGATTCATTCCACAACCACTAAAGAGATCACAACGATCTCCAAGTTAGTTGCTGAAACTTGCGTGAGTATGGCGCAATTAAGCTGTTAAAACCGAGGACGGGGTCTTTTGGCTAATCATATGCGCCTAAAAATAGTGTCAAATGATTGCAATCAAAGGGAAATCTCGTTTCTAGAAAAAATCGAGATCGCCGGATGCTTTTTCATATTCATCCGCTGAAACTGTCGTTTCTGTTTCTGACGACAGCTTCTTCTTCAAATCAGAAAGCGTGATCAGATTAAGAGCTGTCGTTAGATCAACTAAGTGATCAACATCGACATCATTTGAGACTGCATCAACAAATTCTGCCAATCCGCGCGCTTTCTGCACAGCCAAATCAATACCTTGCAGCAATTTCATATGCTCCATCGCATCAACCGAACTTGCAACTTTTTCACATTCGAGCATAGGTTCCAGGCGTTCGATCAGAACAGCAACATCTTGCATTTCTGCACCAACACGGGACAGTATTTCCGCCAGCGGTTCATGAAATTCACCGCATTTTTTTTCTAATACATTTGACATATACGCGTCCTCTACAAACTAGTACTCAAAATTTTGATCAAAAGAATTCAATATCATCTTTAGGTGCAGCAGCAGGTGCAGCCTTCGGAATCGGTTTACGTTCACGTGCAACTGCGCGTTCTGCTTCGTTGCCATTAAGAATGCATTGCCGTGCGCGACCACTCACAGGCCAATATTCAAGTTTGCGCCCGTGATCCCCACCAACATTGGTGCCCACAATTGTAATGCCCTCATCTTCAAGAAATGACTTCGCAAAGATGGCATTTTTCTCACCGACATTGGAAAGACCGGGTATTGTCTTACCACCGCCAATGATCTTGGCTTCAATGCGATCACGGCTGGCACCTTTTTTCAAAAGTCCATTGATCAACAATTCCATTAAGTGAACACCATAGCGGGCACTTTCCCCACCACCTGATTGTCCACCGTCGCCTGGTAGCAGGAAATGGTTCATTCCGCCAACGCCAGCGACTGGATCACGCAGACAAGCAGCCACACATGATCCCAGAATAGTCGATAAGACGACATCTGGATCAGTTGTTACCTGATACTCGCCTTGAATGACGTGAACTCGTTTCCCCCGTGCTTCCATTCTCTAAAGCGCTCCGAACACTGCTTCAATAGCAGCTTTCATTTTCTCGATGGTAAAGGGTTTCGCCAAAACATTGTTTGCACCCAATGCGGCCGCCTTTTTCACCAACTCACGATCACCTTGCGCTGTGAGCATAATAAATGCAGCGCGCTGTGTAGCTGGATTTTTACGAACACCTTCTAGGAAGCCAAGACCATCCATATTCGGCATATTGAAGTCTGAAATGACCAGATGATGTGGTTGGGTCTGCATGATTTTTAGACCCTGCGCACCATCGGCGGCGACTGTGATATTTTTGAAACCAAGCGATTGCAACGCTTCCCCCAAAAGTAATCGGCTTGTTACCTGATCATCAACGATCAGGACTTTTATTTTTTGTGCAATAGACATTAGGCTACCCTGTCCCTTCTTACTGCAGTTAACTTATATATTTGATCTGTAATATCCGCGATGGCATGTTGCGTCTCAACTGCTCCAATCTCGAACGCGACCTTGGGCATACCATATACGACACAAGATTTTTCATCCTGGCCGATTGTGCGAGCTCCCGCTTCTCGCATTTCTAAAAGTCCGTTGGCACCATCTCGACCCATTCCGGTTAAAATCACGCCCACGGCATTTTTTCTGGCAATTTTCGCAACCGAACCGAACAACACGTCAACCGATGGACAATGTCCAGACACTGGATCCCCCTCTTGAAGGCTGATACGCGGTGCGGACTGATTGACAACTTCCATTTGGCGAGTTCCACCTGGAGCCAGCAATACTTTGCCAACTTCAAGACGATCACCATCTTCCGCTTCTTTCACCACTGGTGCAGACAATCGATCCAATCTGTTGGCAAAACTGCTCGTAAAAGCGGGTGGCATGTGCTGTGTGATGACCGTTGGCGGACAATTTTTTGGAAATTTTGAAATCACCTGAATGAGCGCTTCAACACCACCGGTCGACGAACCAATCGCAATAATTTTGCGTGCAGGCATATAGTTTTCATATCCTTGCTGCGCGACAGGCTGACGAGGTTTCGTAACTGGCTTTGTATAGTTACGCTGAGACCGTCCTGCGGCTTTGACGACATCGGCTAGTCCTTGGAACGGCGCGCTGTCACCTTGATTTGGTTTGCCAATGCAATCAAAGGCGCCAATTTCAAGGGCAGAAAGGGTCGCCTGCGCACCACGATGCGTGAGCGTCGACACCATGATGACCGGCATTGGTCTTAAGGTCATAATCTTTTCCAAGAATTCGAGGCCATTCATATTTGGCATCTCGATATCCAAGGTCACAACATCGGGGTTTAAAGATTTGATCGCGCCGCGCGCTTCCATCGCATCACCAGCTTCACCAACGACTTGGATTTCTGGGTCTGCGCTTAAGACGGCGCGTAACAGACCGCGCATTGTTGCGGAATCGTCGACGACCAATACTTTTACTTTATTCAACATAACCATCTACCCCTCAAACCTGAAGGCAGTGACGCCCACATTGCTAAAGCGACTTTTCGCTGCACCGGATAAACGCTCTGAATGGCCGATATAAAGATATCCGTCTTTTAAAAGCAAATCTGAATAACGCTGCCAGATTTTCGCTTGCGTTGGATCATCGAAATAGATGACCACATTGCGGCAGAAAATGACATCAAACTTGCCTTTAAATGGCCAGTTTGCAATTAGGTTCAGTTCGCGGAATGAGATCAGGTCTTTTACATTTTGTTTAACCTGAAATTTGCCCCGACCCAAATCATTGAAATAGTCTTTCCGAAATTGCGATCCAACCGGTTCAATCGCATCCGCTGTGTAAGTACCCTCACTCGCCGAAGCAACCACCTTTGGATCAATATCAGATGCAAGCAACTTGAAATCATAGTTACAGGCATCCGGGAAAATCGACAAAATGGTCATTGCAAGCGAATATGGTTCATGGCCCAAAGAACAAGCTGACGACCAGATTCTGACACGGCCACCCGCCTTTGCGCGCGCCATGAGAGGTGGTAAAACATCACTTGCGAAATGCTCAAAATGGTGACGCTCTCGGTAAAACTTTGTAAAATTCGTTGTTAATTGCGATAGCATCTCGCGGCGCTCTTCTGCACCACGTTCTGAACCAACCAAATCGCAATAATCTCTGAAGCTGGTTAGGCCAATTTTTCGCAAACGCTTAGACAATCGTGAATATACCAGCGACGCCTTGCTTTCATTTATGAAAATACCGGCGTCAGCGTAAATCATATCAGCAATATCTGATAGATCTCGACGTGTCAGAGGGGCTTCGCCGGAAACCAATTCCTCCGAAGCTGATCCATTTGCCATTATTGAACTCGCAATACTCATTACAAAATCTGCCCTTACGCTGACTTAAGTTCGTCAATGGCCAAGCTCTGGCCTTTGGATGCTGAGACGATCATATCCACGTCCAAGATGAGTGCCACACGTCCATCACCAAGGATCGTAGCCGCTGCAATGCCTGGGACATTGGAATAGTTGGATTCCAAGCTTTTGATCACAACTTGGCGCTGCCCTTGGATGGCATCCACCATCAGCGCACGTTGTCCGCCACCTTCACTTTCAACAAGAAGGGCAACACCCTCAATCGGGTCTGCCGGCTCATCGCGGAAGTTCAAGATCTCGCCGACATCCACCAACGGGCAGAATGTTTCGCGAATAGCAATCAAACGCTGTTTTGCACCAAATCCATGAATATCTGATTTCTCAGGCTGCAATGTTTCCACAATGGCTGTCAGAGGAACAACAAGTGTTTGGTCTGCAACAGACACAACCATACCATCAAGAACAGCCAATGTGAGTGGCAAGCTCATTGAGAAAATCGAACCTTTACCTGGATTTGATTGAATGGAAATGCGTCCACCCAGTGATTGGATAGATTTTTTCACAACATCCATACCAACGCCGCGGCCTGAAATGTCAGACAGTTTTTCCGCGGTCGAGAAACCTGGATGGAAGATAAGGTTATCAATCTCTTCGTCTGATAAATTGCTCTCAGCCGTAATAAGACCATTGTCCATCGCTTTTTGTTTCACACGCTCGCGATTAATACCTGCGCCATCATCCTCGATCTCAATCACAATGCGACCTGAACGGTGTTTTGCAGACAGCTTGACCATACCTTGCGGGTCTTTACCGGCAGCTTTACGATCTTCAGCTGATTCAAGACCGTGATCAACCGAGTTCCGGATCATGTGTGTCAACGGCTCAGCGAGTTTATCAATAACGGTTTTATCAACCTCTGTGTTTTCACCTTCTGTGACCAGACGAACATTTTTACCAACCATATCGGCAATTTCACGAACAATTCGTGACATACGCTGGAACACTGGTTTCACAGGTTGAGCGCGAATGGCCATCACACTGTCTTGGATTTCGCGGGTGAGCTGGTTCAACTCATCAAGGCCAAGGTTGATATTGTTACCTTGACCGCTAACTGTTTCTTCGTTTTCACCAACGCTTTGGGCAAGCATCGCCTGATTGATGACAAGCTCGCCAACAAGGTTGATCAACCGATCAACGCGTTCGAGATCCACACGAATTTGTTGGGCAGGTGCCACGGCTGCAACTTTTGGCTTCTTCGCTGGTTCTTTTGCGATTGGCGATGCAGCTTTTGCTGGCGCCGGTGTTGGAGCTGGCGCCGGTGCAGGTGGAGGCGTAACTTCTGCAACTGGTGCAGCGGGCGCAGGTGCAGGTGCTGGTGCAGGCGTATCTGCTTCCTTCACCTCTGCAGCTGGTGCTGGAGCTTCATCTTTTTCGGGCTCACCCAACATAGATAGATCAAATGGGACTGGCACCATTGGCGCTTCTTCGCCATCTTCGTCTGCATCTGGACGTCCAGCTGTGACCTCTAATTTGCAATCCCATTCCGCAAATTCAAAGACCTGACGAATAGCGTCTTCATCGCTTTCAGTTGTAAGCGTGACACTCCATGTCAAATAGGAATCTTCAGGGTCCATACCTTCAAGGTCAGGCAATGCTTCAGAATTACAACGCACTTCCATCTGACCAAGTTGCGCCAAATCCCTAAACAATAGAGCTGTGTCATTGCCCTTCGCATAAAGGCCGGCATTTGGCTTGAATTCGACTGTGTAAACTTTGCCATCAGCAGCTGCTTCCGGCGCTTCTTCTGCAGGAGCTTCATCCATATCGTCAAAAGAAAATGGGACTGGCTGGAAACCGCTGTCATCTGTCGGTGCAGGACCTTCACTGGCTTCGGCAACGGGCGCTTCTTCGGCCACAGATTCTACTGGTGCTGCAGGCGCAGGCGCTGCCGGCGCGGCGGCTTCGGGCGCCGCATCGCCATCTGGTAATGGCTGGCCATTTGCCAAGGCTTCAAGATCTTTTGCTAATGTGGATGAGCGAGCTGGATCAACAGTGCCACCGTCTCTGGCGGCTGCGGTTAAATCTGCCAAGACATCTGCAGATTTAAGCATCACCTTCATCACGGTTTCATCTGGTTCCAACTTGTTTGAGCGTACACAATCCAAAGTCGTTTCAAACACATGGGCAAAAGCGACGAGATCATCGAGACCGAATGCACCAGCACCACCCTTAATGGAATGAACAGCACGAAATACCGCGTTCACCGTTTCAGGATCATCATCGCCATCGTTCATGGCAAGGAGCCCTGTTTCCAGTTCTGTCAGTTGCTCTTCACATTCTTGGAAGAAAATTTCCTTGATTTCGTTCATATCCATGAGGAAAAAGTCCTATAAGGCAGTTGGTTAGTTCAATTTAGGCTGTGACGCGCTCAATAGCCGATACGAGTTTCGTTGGGTCAAATGGTTTCACAATCCAACCCGTTGCACCCGCCTGACGTGCTCGGTTCTTTTTCTCGTCATCACTTTCCGTTGTCAAAACGAGGATCGGTACACTTCTGTAAAGATCATTCTGGCGAACACCTTCAATAAAGCCAAAACCGTCTAGTCGTGGCATATTGATGTCTGTTACGATCACATCTGGATTGGACTCTTCAAGAACTTCAAGCCCTTCAATGCCATCTTCGGCCTGCACGGTATCAAAACCGGCATTGTTGAGTGTTACCAAAAGCATGTTTCTGATTGTGCGAGAATCATCGACTGTTAGTACCTTGGTTTTCATTACGCTGTCTCCTTTGTTGGCAATACTTCGCCAGATATTCCAAGTAATTTTAATGTGTTTCCAAAAGCTTCGGACATGGTTCCGATTACCAGGCTTTTGCCGTCCGCATCCCAGGTCTTTTTGGCAGCCAGTAAAACCTGAACGCATTGCGCACCGGATTTTCTCACATCAGCTGCATCAATCTCGACATTTTGCCCCTTGAGACTGATCAACTCGGTGTGCATTGCGCTCACCGCATTTAAATCCAGATTGTCTGGAAGCTTCAGGATACTTGGTGCTTCACTTTCGTCACCCATGTTCATTCCTTTTGACGTTAAAATTTTGGTTCTGGCGAACTGGTGCCGTAACAAGCGCCACATTAGCCATCGAAAATGGTGCGAAGCTTTGCGGCTGCGAGTATCGCGCCAGCAAAATCTCGATGAGCGTATAAGGAAAATGCCAAAGGGTGCGCGTGATAAACAACAAATTGTCGCCTAAAAGCTGCCCCCCGATTACAATTTTTTCCGCATTAGATTTCAATGCGTATCCCCACTCGTTGCAATTTCATTTGCAAAATAGACATAAACCGAGCCTTGGAGTGCGTGCAGACAGCCAAGAGGCTTTCAAAACACAAAATCAAAACCAGACCATTTCGGTCCATTTACAATAAGAAAGAAAATCCGGATCAGAACCGGTGCGGAGATAGAGCATCATGCTGTTGCGTGAAAATTGGGAGACCCAATAATTACACAAATCAACGCAAGTACAATTTTTATGGTTAATTCCTTGCCTGAAGGTTAACGTATTCAAATGAATTTTCACAAATATCTTCAAGCATCATGTTTTTAGGGATTTTAGGCCGGATTTTTATCAAAAGCTTCAGGCAAGTTTTGTCCGACATCATCAACCAAGCAATAAATTGCGTAACTTTCTGATGAAAGAAAGCTGTTTTTGAGGAGTTTGAGCAATGAGTATTCTTGGTATATGTGCCGCTATCATAGCAATCGCCACGATGATGATGTTCCTAATTGTTATGCGATTGAACACACCGAACACACATACGCAGCACCAATTATTTTACTAATTTCTGCAAAATTTAAGACGCATTTACCTTAATTGGTAAGCTTAAACTTTGCCTAATGCTAATGGCCACCGCCGCCTAACGCGCCGGTTTTAATTCCGTAATCGGCTGCAATTTCGTAATCTGGATCATCTTCAGAATCCACAACAAGCTGACCTGCTCGTTCGAGCAATCTGTGGCAGTCACGAGATAAATGGCGGAGTTGAACCGACTTGCCTTCCGATTGATATTTGACCGCCACTGCATCAATGGCTTGAAGTGCTGATTGGTCCGCAACACGGCTCGCAGCAAAATCGATGATCACACGATCTGGATCATTTTTAGGATCAAACAATTCCGTAAATCCCTCTGATGAACCGAAGAATAATGGTCCAAAAATCTCATAGGTTTTGGCGCCATCATGGGTAATTCTTGTGCGAGCTTCAATCCGTACAGCATTGGTCCAGGCATAGGCCAAGGCTGACACGATCACACCCACGACCACAGCGATAGCCAGGTCAGCATAAACGGTTACCGCTGTCACAAGCACAATAACAATTGAATCGGTCAGCGGAATTTTTCGGAATAAGCGCAAGCTCTGCCAAGCAAATGTACCGATGACCACCATAAACATCACACCCACAAGCGCAGCCAATGGAATCTGCTCAATCAGTCCAGACGCAAACAAGATGAAGACTAGCAGGAACAAGGCAGCGGAGATCCCGGACAATCGGGTACGACCACCGGATTTCACGTTGATCATGGATTGGCCAATCATGGCGCAGCCGCCCATACCACCGAAGAAGCCGGTGACAACATTGGAAGCGCCTTGCGCCATACATTCTTGGGATGCACCACCTCTGCGATTTGTCATTTCGCCAACCAAGTTGAGCGTCAAGAGACTTTCGATTAAGCCAATCGCTGCGAGGATCAGTGCATAAGGGAAGATAATTTGCAGAGTTTCAAATGTCATTGGCACATTTGGAACCGCAAAAGTTGGCAAATCACCTTCAATAGATGCCAAATCACCCACACGCGGCACGTCAATGCCGAACGCGATGACCATAATGGCAACAATCGCAATGCCGGCTAATGGAGCTGGGATAATTTTGGAGACTTTGGGCATGCCCCAGATAATGAACATGGTGAGAGCAACCAGTCCAAGACTGATGATCAATGGCATTCCCGTCATCCAAACTTTCGTACCATCTGGTCCGGGTACTTGGAACTGGGTCAATTGTGCGAGGAAAATAACGATCGCCAATCCATTTACAAAGCCAAGCATCACCGGGTGCGGGACCAAGCGGATGAATTTTCCAAGACGGAATATACCTGCCAAAAGCTGCAATATGCCCATTAAAACAACGGTGGCAAACAAATATTGGACACCATGTTCGGCGACAAGCGCCACCATCACAACTGCAAGCGCACCCGTTGCTCCGGAAATCATCCCCGGACGACCGCCAAAGACGGCGGTGATCAATCCAACCAAAAACGCTGCATATAGTCCAACAAGCGGATGAACACCTGCAACAAAAGCAAAAGCAACGGCCTCAGGAACCAGCGCCAAAGCAACAGTGAGACCGGATAACAGCTCGGTCTTGATCTGCATAGGTGTGAATTTAACGGCTTCTACGTCTTTGGTTGAACCGGATTTTACGCGCCGCGCAAATGCCTTAAGCGGATTGATGGCCAAAATATCATCTCATTTTTTAGGAGGTATTATGAACTTGCTTTTAAATCGATTTTTCCGAATTGCAAGCCGCCTGTCGCTCAAAATCACAATGTGGGTGATTTTTTCTTCCCATTTCCTCCCAGCAGGCGTCCGTCGATGATGACTAGACTCACAATAATTATCATTAAGCCGAGCATTTGATTGAACTGGATGGCTTCGTTGAGCACCAAGACACCAAGAATTATGGCACTTGGGGGAATGAGAAACGTCACCAGCAACAAGTTAGTCGCGCCAGCGCGCGCCAAAATTTCGAAAAATAAGAGATAGGCGAGCACCGTGGATAGGATTGCAAGCGCAATGAGCGCAAGGATTGAATTTAAGGTTGGAACTGGCAATTGCCACGGCTGGTCAACAATGAAAACCAAAGGCAACATGACAATGCTAGTCATTGTGACTTGGCCTGTCGCAACTGTCAGCGGTTTAACCCCCATGGATTGGAAGCGTTTGCCGTAAATGCCTGCAAATGCGTAACTCGTTGTTGCCGCTAAAATCGCTATCTGTGCGAAAACATGAATACCTAAGGCCTGTAATGCATCAATTCCGATCATGATGGCAACACCAAAAAAGCCCACCAATACACCGACTAATTTGCGGGTGGTTAGTTTTTCATCTGTAGTGAAAAAATGAGCCACAATTACAGTAAAAATCGGTGTTGTTGCGTTGAGAATAGATGCCAAACCAGACGCAATGTGACTTTGTCCATATGCAATAAGCGAAAAAGGAATGGCGTTATTTAATAATCCCATGATTAAAAACGCCATCAACAAGGATTTGTCCATTGGAAAGCGCTGGCCCATCACTTTTAAAATAACATGCAGTGCGAGCGCTGATAAAATTACGCGAACCGATACAATTGTCAGCGGTGGCACGTCCTTGACTGCAATACCTACGAAGAAGAATGAACCACCCCATAAAATCGATAGTGCTACGAGCATTATCCATTCTGTTCGGCCCATTGTTGTATTCATCTTAAAACCCTCAAATCAAGATGTCAGAGATAGAGCATAATGGCTTTTCGCGCATTCTGTTTCTTGCAAACAAGATCGAAAAAACAAAACCCCCATTACCGTTATGGCAATGAGGGTTTGTATCATAGAAAATCTATAAACTACTTTTTCAAGAGATCGCGAATTTCTTCAAGAAGCTGAACATCTGCAGGTGGTGCTGCAGGTTCTGCTGGTTTCTCTTCTTCTTTTTTCTTCAGATTATTCACTGCTTTCACCAACATGAAAATAATCCAAGCAAGGATCAAGAAGTTTACTGCTACGGTTAAGAAGTTCCCCCAAGCAAGTACGGCACCCTGCTCTTTTGCAGCATCAAGGGCTGTCGCAGTGACCGCATCATTAAGCGGTATAAAATAGCTTGAAAAATCAAGACCACCAAAAATTGCACTTACAATTGGCATAATAATATCATCGACCATCGATTTAACGATCAAGCCGAAAGCGCCGCCGATGATAATACCGACGGCCATATCCATCACATTGCCTTTGGCAATGAAATCCTTAAATTCTTTTAACATTTGTTTCCCCCCCGAGGGTAAAAGTTACAGTTTTGTTGAAACCTCGGCAAATTACAATATTTCCTAGAAAATTCAATATGCAAGTCATCTAAACGTGTAATTTAACGTGAATTGCCAAGGTTGAATATTGTGCATTTCGCAGCCAGGTCCGAAATCAGCGCTTTTTTAAAAGCGCCTATAATGATAGTCACACGTTATGAGCCACTTAATCTATAAAATATGCCCCGTTGAGCTTTGGAAAGAAGCTGAAGCGAAGGGTGAATTCACCGGAGCTGCCATCGATATTCAAGATGGTTATATTCATTTTTCGACCGCAGAGCAAAGCATCGAAACCGCTGCAAAGCATTTTGCCGGACAATCAGATCTCTTATTAATTGCCGTGGATGGCGATAAACTTGGCGATGATCTTAAATATGAGGTCTCTCGCGGCAATGCTCTTTTCCCTCATCTTTATGCAACTTTGAAAATGGATGCAGTGATTTGGGTAAAACCTCTACCTTTGGGCGATGATAGTCACCACATATTTCCAGATTTTAACGACAGTCAGAACTCATGAGCCAATTTTACCAGAGTATTCTTCGCTCAGCGATCTTCAAAATAGATGCGGAAATCGCCCATGGGCTTTCAATCAAAGCGCTCAAACTTGGCACAGTTCCAAAACCAAATCCTAAACCTGATCCCCGATTAAACCAAAACGTAGCGGGCTTGGACTTTGCCAACCCGGTTGGCATGGCAGCTGGCTATGACAAAAATGCTGAGGTGCCAATTGCTTTATTAAAACTTGGATTTGGCTTTACAGAAGTAGGTACCATCACCCCATTTGGGCAAAGCGGAAATCCAAAACCACGCATCTTTCGTCTGCCAGAAGATGGCGCAGTTATTAATCGACTTGGTTTTAACAATGAAGGCCATCAAGCCGCGCTGAAACGGTTGCAAACGTTGCCGTCCCGCAGCGGTGTTCTTGGTGTCAATATTGGTGCGAATAAAACCAGCACTGATATGGTTGAAGACTATGTAAAAGGCATTGAAACCTTTTATAAATTTGCCGATTATTTTACAGCTAATATTTCCTCACCTAACACACCGGGTCTGCGAGATTTGCAGGCGCGTGAAAGCCTTGCAATACTTCTCTCAAGATGCGTGTCAAAACGTGATCAAATGGCTGATGTTAGCGGTAAAAAAATCCCGCTATTTTTAAAGATAGCCCCAGATCTGACAGAAGATGGCCTTGATGACATCGCAGCGGAAGTTCAGGCCCATAAATTAGATGGGATTATTGTTTCCAATACAACACTTTCCAGAACGGGATTGATCAATAAGTCCGCAAGTTCTGAAGCCGGTGGGCTCTCGGGTCGACCGATCTTGAAACGTTCTAATATTTTACTAGCAAAGATGCGCCAGAGGCTGGGTGATGCATTTCCAATCATTGGGGTGGGTGGCGTTGAAGATGCCTCTTCCGCACTTGAAAAAATCCAATCCGGTGCGGATCTCATTCAGCTGTATACTGGGATGATTTATAAAGGCCCAACCATTGCCTGCGACATCAATCGCGGCTTAAGTCAATATTGTGAGAAACATCAAATCGCACATATCAGCGATATTCGGGATAATAAAGTCAGCGATTATGCTGCTCTCGCAATTCCGGAATGACGTTTAGCTCAACGCAACAACAATATTAAACTTGCGACCTTCTGGAACAACACGAAACGAGCTGACGACTTTTCGGCTTGTTCTAGCAAATCCTTCGCAGGCTGCGCGGATCGTGTTAACAGGGCCTTCGTAAGACTGTCCCTGATGAGGGTTCGGTGATTTAACCGGGATAATATTCTTGAACGTGATATTATCTGGTGTTGGTGAATAGAGTTCTTTGACTGCTTTTCGCAGCGCAATGTTAAGTGTCAATTGCGGCAGGTTACCTGGATTAAAATCCGTAACAATGATCTCCCCATGATCTGAATTTTGGATGCGCACCCAAAAAAACGGATCTTCGCTTGAAACAACTTTGATTGAAAAATCATCTTGTTGGACAGAAAGACTTCTGCTGGCAGTGTGAGCCTGCAACTCTTCAAAATTAACAATATTCGCCGACATAGACACTCACACGATACGCATTAACACTTTCTTAACTATATCGAATTTCCAAGTGATCTCAACGCAAATCGACAAATGACGTCAAACTTTTGCGCTCATGGTTAATGCTGGAGTGGTGCTCTTGTCATCAATTTTGGGTTTGATGATAACCCTCTACCCATTTTTCAACGCAATCACGAACCGCCCGTGCATTACGGTCAGAAACTGCTTTTTCAACGCAATTTATAAGTTCAAGCATATCGCTTTGGCTCAATTCAGCTTCTTTTGCGCGGAAAATTTGAGGGTTGTCTGTGGGCAGTGTTCCCGACGTTGACGGATTTCCTTGTGTAACGCTCGATAACCTTTGACATTAGGATACTTTTTGCCACCTTTATCGGTCAAGGTAACGGTGATCGTACACATTAGTTTATCCGATTTCAGCCAATAGGCCCGATAATTTGACTGTTAACAATTCAATTTATTCATCGTATGGTTTGATATCATTTAAGGGGGAACCATATTTATGCCCGTAACAGCTCAAGATGTCGCTGATAAAGCAGGAGTTTCGCGCTCAGCTGTTTCGCGCGCGTTCACCCCAGGCGCATCCGTCTCAGCCCGCATGCGTAAACGCGTGGAGGATGCTGCCAAAGATCTTGGCTATAGTCCGAATGTTCTAGCGAGTAGCCTGACCACCCGCCGTACCAAACTTATCGGATTGGTGTCGGACAACTTTCAAAACCCTCTATTTTTAGAAGTGTTTGACCTTTTTTCTCGTGGTTTACAGGAAAAAGGTCTTCGCCCTTTATTGCTAAACCTGTCTGGTGAACACAATCCAGAAAATTCAGTTCACTTATTGCGCCAATATTCTGTCGACGGTGTCATTGTCGCCTCCTCAACTTTACCACCTGGCTTTGCAAAGGCGTTTTCTGATGAAGGTATTCCTATCGTGCACTCATTTGGCCGCCATGCAGTATCTCCTGCAGTGACTATTGTTGGTATCGATAATATAGAATGTGGCCGCATGGCCGCGCAGGAATTGTTAGCCCGCGGATACACATCTGTTGGCTTTATCGGCGGGCCGGAGCTTGCCAGTTCAACTCAGGACAGGATTGCCGGATTTCGTGAGGAAATCGCAAAACATCCTGAAGTACATGTTACCCATTCATATGCCGAGGCTTATTCATTTAAAGCTGGGCGAGCAGAAATGCAGCGCTTGCTCAATGACAAACCCCAACAAGCTTATTTTTGTGGTGATGATGCATTGGCCGTTGGCGCTATGAGCGCAGCGGAAGATGCTGGATATAAAGTTCCCGATGACATTGGATTCATTGGTCTCAATGACATGGAAATTGCCAGCTGGCAGAACATTAATTTGACGACAATCAAACAGCCGATCACGGATATTATTAATTCATCGCTCGAATTTATGTTTGAGATGCTGGAGGACCCTGATCACGAACCTCTCGCAAAAATTTTCCCATGTGAGATCATCCAGCGTGGTACTTTAATCAACAAGAAGACTTAACGTTTATTCTTGTGATGAGCGCATGAGACGTTTCAATTTAACAAAAATGCCGTGCTGAAACACTTATCAGCACGGCAATTGGTCTCGTTTACGCGTTACGAACGAAACATGGGAGGACGGGCATCTAACCATTCGCCATCATTTTTGCCAGATTGCGCAACCGCAACGACAGCGGCCATGGATCGCAAACCATCTTCTGCGCGCGGATAAAGATTAGCTGCCGGATCCATGTCACGACCTTCCTTTTGCGCTTTAATAGCTTCTGCAAGATCAAGGTAGATATTGGCAAAGGCGAGCGGCATGCCTTCTGCATGCCCAACAGTCACGCGAGATGTTCTGTCAGCTTCCGGTGATAAGTTCCCCTCACCCCGCTCAATTACCTGTAATCTTTCACCAAGCTTCATGTAATAAAGCTGATTTGGTTGTTCTTGCGACCAGCGCAAACCGCCTTTTTCACCAAAGACTTGGATTGCCAAACCGTGTTGACGGCCAATCGCGATCGAAGATGTCCATAGGCGGCCAACTGTGCCGCTATCCATGCGGAAATTGACCATGGCGTCATCTTCCAATGTGCGCACCGGAATACAAGAAACCGTATCAGCTGAGAGCTTCTCAACTTCCTGACCCGTGACAAAACTTGCCATATGCAATGCGTGAATACCGCAATCAGCAAATTGAGCTGACACACCTGCCTGCGCAGGGTCGTAGCGCCAACGCACACGTGGGTTATCTGCATCTTCCGCATCGGCATGATGGCCATGGGAAAATTCGGCATTGACCACGCGAATGGCGCCAAGATCGCCACGCGCAATCATAGCCTTCATATGACGAACAAGGGAATATCCGCTATATCCGTAATTGACCGCGCAGATCTTACCCATCTTGTTCGCGGTGCGGACAATGTCTTCACCCTCTTCCACTGTCATGGTCATAGGTTTTTCACACAAAACATTAAAACCTGCTTCTAGGAACGCTTTGGTGATTTCATAATGTGTCGAATTTGGTGTTGCGACGGTCACAAGATCCACGCGGTCATCGCGATCTTTCTCACCCGCCAACATTTCCTGCCAGCTGCCATAGGACCGATCAGCATCGAGACCAAGCTTTTGACCGTAAGCACGACCTTCTTCAGGACGATGGTCTAGCGCACCAGCAACGAACTCGAACTCACCATCAATGCCTGAACCCAATCTGTGCGCCGGTCCAATTTGGCTGCCTTCACCGCCACCAATCATACCCCATTTTAATTTAGCCATTTATGCGTCCTCGCTGAAACCGATGGAAGCCAAAAACTCACGATTAAATCGCGCGTCACCAACCGGATCATTTTCTAATGTTGGATCGATATCTTGTTCAACCGTACACCAGCCAGAGAAATTGTTCTCCGTCAATATCTTGTAAACACTTGGGAAATCAACATCACCCTGCCCGAGTTTACAGAAGATGTGCTGCCCACATGCTTCGTAGAAATCAGTTCTGTTTTTGACCACATTGGCTTTAACAACAGGGTCGATATCTTTGAAATGCATATAGGAAATGCGGCTGATATATTTCTCCATAAAGGCAATTGGATCAAAACCTGCATAGCTGTGATGACCGGTATCAAAACAAATCTTCAAGATGCTTTCATCAACTTCCGCCAAGAGCTTTTCAAGCTCTGGTTCAAAATCCATGAACCCGCCGGCATGCGCATGAATACCAACGGTAAGGCCATATTCTTCAGCGCCCATTTTCGCCACATAAGCCAATCGATCACGGAAAGCTGACCATTCGGCCGCATCCATTTGTTCTGCTTCTGAAGCGCGTCCTGCTGTTGGCGCACGACGTGGCGAGATCGAATCAATTAACACCAAATGCTCCGCACCATGGGCTTTTAAAGCCTCACAGGTTCTGCGCGATGCATCTTTCACATCATCCCAGGCATTCGCATCATGGAACGCACGAAACACAACGCCGCCGATTAATTCTAACTCATTCGCAGCGAGCGCATCACCCAATTGCGCAGGGTCTTCTGGCATATAGCCTATGGGACCTAACTCAATGCCATTATAACCTGCGTCCTTACAATCCTTCAGCACGTCCTGCCATTGCGGATTACGCGGGTCATCTGCAAATTCAACTCCCCATGAACAGGGTGCATTGCCTATTCTTATTGTCATAGTCTTTTCTTTCAGAAATTAAATATCATTGACGTTGAGCCACCGTTTTTCAGCGGCTGATTTAAATGCGGCAGAGACGATTTGCATGACGTCGAGCCCATCTTGAAATGTTGGCCATATCGCGGTCTTCGTAGCGATTGCCTGTAAAAAATCCTTAGCTTCAATAATGATCTGGTCCTGGTAGCCAGTGCCGTGACCAGGTCCTTGGCAAAATGGCAGATAATCTGGATGTTCAGGTCCTGTAAATATCTTTTTAAAACCTTGCTGTGCTACAGGTGCATCCATCTCGTAAAGCCAAAGCGCATTTTGGTCTTCTTGATCAAAACGAATTGCACCTTTTGTCCCAGTTATTTCATAGGCATAGCCCATTTTTCGGCCCGAAGAAACACGGCTGAAATACATATGGCCCATAACACCGTTTTTAAAGCGGCACATCATCTGTCCGTGATCATCATTGGTCACATCTTCCATCTCACCTGTTTCAGGATGAGGTCGTTTTGCATGCACAGTTTCCACTTCAGCAATCAAACCTTCAATTGGCCCAATTAGCGCTAATGCAGCATTGATCATATGAGGTGCCAAGTCGCCCATTGTGCCATTGGCATCGCCTTTTGTGCGCCAAGTAGAGGGTGATTTTGGATCGGCTAAAAAGTCTTCTGTATGCTCACCGCGGAACCAGGTGATATCGCCAATTGCGCCTTCGGCAATCAATTTGCGTGCATATTGGGACGCTGGTGTACGGATATAATTATAAGCGACCATATTGATCACATCATGTTTTCCAGCGCTTGCGACCATGGCACGCGCGTCTTCAATAGAAGCACCCATCGGTTTTTCGCAAAGCACAGGCTTCCCCAGGGCAAAGGCAGCCTCTGATATTTCACGATGGGTGCTTTGGGGTGAGGCAATAACAATTGCGCCCACATCAGGATCATTAACGAGCTCGCGCCAATCTGTTGTCGCGCGCGCAAACCCATAAGCTTTGCGATAACGCTCAGCAGAGGCTGGTGACGTTGCGCAGACCATTTCAAGACTGGGTCGAAGTTCCGTGTCGAAGATAGCGCCGACCGATGACATGGCCACAGCATGTGCTTTGCCCATATAGCCTCCGCCAACGATCCCAATGCCGATCTTTGTCATATTGTTCCTCCCACCAACTTGCATACCAATTCACTCAAATTGCACGCGGTTGCAAATTCCTATCACTAGTTTATCCATTTGGTCAACAGAACTCTTTCTATCGTGATATTTTTTCTTTATCTTACATTGAGAGAACACCAGAAATTGGTGCAAAAGCAATCAAATAAACCGTGGATAAAGACTATGAAGACAAATGCTGAAATCAAAGCCGTTATTTTTGATGCCTATGGCACCTTGTTTGATGTCTATTCTGTGGGTGCTTTGGCCGAAGAATTGTTTCCCGGCCACGGCAAAGCTTTGGCAAATCTCTGGCGTGATAGACAAATTGATTACACCCGCATTCGCACCTTGTGTAATCAATATATCGACTTTTGGGAGATCACTAAAGACGCGCTTCGCTTTTCCTGCGCAGCACTGAAACTCGATCTGACCGACGAGAAATTCGATAAATTAATGCAGCAATATGCGCATTTGGCAGCGTTTGGCGAGAATCTTGAGGTTTTGAAAAAGCTTAAAACCAAAGGGTTGGGCCTCGGGATCTTATCTAATGGGACCCGCCAAATGATTGATAGCGCAATTGATAGTGCGCAGATGCTAGGTTATTTCGACCATATCTTGACGGTCGAAGCCATCCGAAAGTTTAAAACCGTACCAGAAGTTTATCAATTGGGCCCAGATACGTTTGGTGTTGATGTCAGTGAAATATTGTTTGTTTCGTCAAACGGTTGGGATGCTTGCGGTGCCACCTGGTTTGGCTATCAAACTTTATGGGTAAATCGCGCCAAAATGCCACTTGAAGAGTTACATGTGACACCTACAGTCATTGGTTCGACGCTCGAAGATGTGTTTCAACTTATCGGTAATTAAAGATTAAGTTCATCCAAATCAAATTTGTTCGAAGCAATAAGCAACTGATAAGCCGTCCAGTAGGCCTCTGTTTTCACACTGATCGCATCAATTCGGGATTGCGCCAATGCGCGTTTTTGCTCAAGCAATTGATCAAGTGACCCGACACCTTGTTTGTAACGCGCGCGTTCGGCAATTTCGATCTGCTTCATATATTTGACGCGCGCTTGTGAAAGATCAATTTGCTTCTGACCGGCCGCATATTGACGGTAAAGCGTGCGGATGGACAAGGTGATATTGCGGGTCGTATCCGATGCTTGATATGATGCGAGTTGAGCGCGTTGACGGCTTTCAGCTATGCTAGAGACCGTGCTTAAATCCACCAATGGCATGGTGAGTTTCACCCCAACTTCCCAATCTGTGGTTTGCTGTGATTTGCTATAAGAATTTAGTGGTCTTGTATGCTGTGCATAAAGATCAACTTGCGGCAAATATTGGCCATAAGCTGCGCGACTTGTGTGCCGTTGTGAAACAGCACGATGCTGCGCTGCCTTGATCTCTGGATTTGATGACATCGCCTGTTGAACGAAGTGCTCTTCATCCTCAGAAATCAATTTAGTCACGCGCATCAGCTTTGGAATATTTTTAAACGGACGACCAGTCAAACTTGCAATTTGCGCCTGCAATTGGGACCTTGATCCCCTTGCGGCTTCATATTGCTGACGCATGCTTGCCAAATTGGCTTGAACATATGCGACATCAACCTGACTTGCGATTCCATGATCTTTTCGATCTCGCACGGCAGTTAACAGCTTCTTCAAACCTGAAACATTTTGGCTGAGCAATTTAACGTTTTCATCGGTCTGATGGTATTGCAGATATGCCGATAGAACATCCTGCAAGACTTTATTTTGCGCTGATATTGCATCATTTCTTGCAGCTAACTTGTTACGACGCGCGGCGCGAAGTGAGAATATGCGTTGTCCACCTGTATAAAGCGGCATGTTAAGCGCAAAACTAAGCTCGGAATTACTTTCAGCATCGGCCAAATTTCCAAAACCTTTGCTCGCGCGGGACGTATCCAATGTCATACTGATCGTTGGCGTGAATTTCGCAATTTCAGCCCAAATTTTTGTGTCTGAGATATGGACTTGTTTCACAGCGATTTTAACACCATCGCTATTTGAAACCGCCTCTTTAAGCACACCGCGCAATTCACTGGAACTTGCCTCTGCCACCAATTCAGGCTCGGGTTTTGGAACATATCTGTTGGTTTTCTTAGATGACAGATATCGTCTGGTCTTGGCTTTTCTGTTGACCGTCATCGGGATCGCACCAACGGTTTCATTCGACGGCGGGATAATTTTTTCTTCTACTGAAATTTCGACGGCAGGTTTTGCAACGTCAGGGCCCTGAACAACAATATTCACTTCACTGGAACCGCGAAGATGAAGCCCCGGAAATAACGAATGATCAGCCCAAGCATTTGATGTTGTCAGAGTTGAGAAAACGCACAAAACCCCCGCGCCCAACAATCGACGCGAGAACGTTTTTAAGAGATACGCCCCCTGATACAACATTACTTACTCCAAAAAATACTAGATAAACTTTAACCTGTTATGGTTAACAATCCTTTAGAGTAAGGCCCAATTCAGTTTGGGTTAGAATATTTTTTCTTAGGTAATTTTTAGAACAAAACTAAAAGATTTGATGGATCTTTCGAGATAAAATGAAACTCAAAGAAGCGCCGCGCATCAACATAAAAGCATTTAAGCTGATCCAAAGGCCATGATTGCCCCAAAATTCAGTAAAAATAACCGAAAGCGCAATGAAACCTGCCAACGAAATTAGCATCATATTTCGCATATCCGCGGACCAGGTGGCGCCAATAAAAATGCCATCCATTTGAAACGCCAGGACACCTGTAATCGAAATTAGAGCTGCCCAAATATAATATTGTGTTGCGATGGATCGGACGGTCGGTTCGTTGGTGATCAGATTTATCAACCAAGGCCCCAGGATGATGAAGATCACCATCAAAATGCCAGCGAGCAAGAAACCCCAATAAAGAGTGAGCTTCACCGTTTTGATAAATGCAGGGCGATAATTTGCACCAATTGCACGACCTGCCAATTGTTCCGCGGCGGTGGCAAACCCATCGAGCAGATAACCTGAGAGCATCAAGAAGTTCATCAAAATTGCATTGGCGGCGAGTGTTTCATCACCAAATTGCCCACCCATGCGCGTCAACCATGCAAATGCACCCACAAGTGCAAAGCTGCGGATCATAATGTCGCCGTTCAGCGCCATTAGTTTCATAATAGATGCGCGGTGAAAAATGTGACTGCGCGATAAGGATGGCGAACCTTTGAAACCGCGCATGACTATGAATAATCCGATTGCAAGTCCTAGGACTTCAGCAATAACTGTCGCAATAGCCACACCGGATAAACCCCATTCAAGACCCAACCCCAAAGCAAATGACAAAGCAATATTGGTACCGTTAATGATGATTTGCAGTACGAGACCTAGGCGACCTTTGCCCAATCCTAATACATAACCCAACAGCGCATAATTCATTAGGGCTGCCGGCGCTGAGAATACCCGGATGGCAAAATATTCCCTCGCTGCCTTGGCAACTTCAACGCTTGCATCCATCAAATAAAGCCCGAGCGAGATGATGACCGAGTGCAGTAGCAAAATAACTAGCCCGGACACCAAGCCAATGAGCATGGATCGCCAGAAAACGGCTTTTTGCTCCAGCTCATCGCCCCGTCCATAGGCCTGAGCGACCAGACCCGTTGTGGCTGATCTTAAAAAATTAAAAGTACCAAACAAAAGATCAAAAATGATTGTGGCAATTGCCAAACCACCAATCAGCGCAGCATTGGCAAATTGGCCAACAACAGCTGTATCGGTGATACCAAGCAAAGGCGTTGTTAAAAACGCCAGGGTCATTGGCACCGCAATGGCAAATATACTTTTATGCGTTACATCAAATTTACGGACGGATGTTGATGCTTGATCAGATTGCGTTTGCACTTGGCGAACTTTAGCTGCGTCTGTAATTCAAAATGCGCAGCAATAGGAACACCGGTACAACAATTCCTGCGCCTAAAGCCAAATATTCGCCCACTCGGCCGAGAGCTGCAAACCCTTGTTGCCAAATGCGGATAATAAAGTCTCGCACGACATAAAATACATCAAAGGGCGACCAATTAAAGGCTGCCATCACCACACCAACAATAAACGAAATGACCAATAACTTGATTATTGTTCGCCCAATTGTATCACCTAAAAATCGATTTATCTGTCCAGACACAGCATCACTCCCCGCCGTTTGGTGTTCGATGAGGACATACTCATCGCATAGTTTGGATGCAAGATAAATGCGCTTTAAGATGTAAATAAGACGCTTGTTTGGCTCAAGTGCTTGCATGAGACAAACAAGGCCAATAGCTTTAATCAAATTAATAGCGATTCTTTATCAATGGCGTCTGAGCATATCCAACTACCAAAAATCTTTACAGACTGGTTTGAAAGTCATGGCTGGGCGCCGCGACCTCACCAGCTGACACTTTTGGAAAAGGCTCAAAGGGGTCATTCAAGCTTACTGATTGCGCCGACCGGGGCGGGTAAAACTTTGGCAGGTTTCTTGCCGTCTTTAACAAATTTGGCAACGCGCGAAAAACCAAAGCCCGGCATGGTCAAACCAAGATTGCACACGCTTTATGTATCACCATTAAAAGCGCTTGCGGTTGATATCGAACGAAACCTCACAACGCCTGTTTCCGAAATGGGCTTACCCATCAAGATCGAAACTCGAACAGGCGATACGCCACAACATAAACGCCAAAGGCAAAAACTCGATCCACCTGATATATTGCTGACCACGCCTGAGCAGATTTCTCTTCTATTGGCCAATGGTCAGGCGGAACTTTTCTTCAAAGATCTCAAATATATCATTTTTGATGAACTGCATTCACTTGTGACCTCTAAGCGTGGACATTTATTAGCGCTTGCATTGTCGCGGTTAAGACAACATGCACCCAAACTCCAAACAATTGGATTATCCGCAACGGTGGCCCAACCCGAAGATTTGCAAAAATGGCTTGTCGGTCAATCATCTGGCGAAGAATTGGCAGAAAAAATAGTTGTTGAGGGCGGCGCAAAACCGAATATCTCGATCCTCGGAACACAGGAGCGCATTCCTTGGTCGGGTCACAGTGCACGATATGCCATGGGGGATGTTTATCAGCAGATTGTCGAGCATCAAACCACATTATTGTTCGTCAATACACGCAGCCAAGCCGAGTTACTCTTTCAAGAACTTTGGACAATCAATGAAGAAAACTTACCAATCGCGTTGCACCACGGATCCTTAGATGTCAGCAAACGGCGAAAAGTTGAAGCGGCTATGTCCCAAAATGCCTTGCGTGCTGTGGTGGCAACATCCACACTTGATCTGGGGATCGACTGGGGTGATGTTGATCTCGTCATCCATATTGGTGCGCCCAAAGGAGCCAGCCGGTTGGCGCAACGTATTGGTCGATCAAACCACCGAATGGATGAACCCAGTAAAGCGATCCTTGTACCCGCAAATCGTTTTGAGGTGATGGAATGTAAGGCCGCTCTTGATGCAAATTATATTGGCGCGCAAGATACCCCGCCGCTATTAGAAGGGGCGATTGATGTGCTTGCTCAGCATATATTGGGGATGGCCTGTGCCAAACCATTTTTCGAACATGAACTTTATCATGAAGTGATCAGCGCAGCACCTTACCGTGATTTATCAGAAGAACAATTTGCCCGTATCGTTGAGTTTGTTGCGACGGGTGGCTATGCGCTTAAAACCTACGAGCGATATGCACGCATTCGCAAAACAAAGGATGGAACCTGGCGGATATCAAATCCACAAATTGCGCAGCAATATCGATTAAATATCGGCACGATTATTGAGGCGCCAGTTTTAAATGTTCGCCTGACCAAACGAAAAGCAAATGGATCTATCGGTCGAGGTGGTCCTAAACTTGGCACGATCGAAGAATATTTCTTGGAGATGTTATCACCGGGCGATACTTTTTTATTCAGCGGACAAGTTTTGCGGTTTGAAGGCATTCGAGAGAACGAATGTCTGGCGTCCAAAACATTTGATGAATCACCTAAAATCCCCGCCTATGCAGGTGGTAAATTCCCTCTTTCAACATATCTCGCCGAACAAGTGCGAAAGATGCTGATTGATCCAGACAAATGGAAAACACTACCCAATCAGGTTCGCGATTGGCTGGAACTTCAAAAACGCGTCTCAAAACTGCCAAGCCATAATGAGCTTTTGCTGGAAACATTTCCGCGCAACAAAAAACACTACATGATTATATATCCATTTGAGGGACGCCTGGCCCATCAAACCCTTGGAATGCTTTTAACACGTCGGTTGGAACGCATGCATGCGCGCCCTTTGGGGTTTGTCGCTACTGACTATGCACTGGCCATCTGGGCACTCGATGATCTGGGGGAGCGCTTCAATAATGGATTAATTTCAATCGCTGATCTATTTAATGAAGACATGTTGGGAGATGATTTAGAAGCTTGGCTGGATGAATCCTGGTTGCTTAAACGCACATTTCGAAATTGCGCCATTATTTCAGGTCTGATCGAACGCCGTCATCCAGGCAAAGAGAAAACCGGACGACAGGTCACCGTTTCCGCAGATTTGATTTATGACGTACTCCGCAGTCATGAACCTGATCATATCCTCATGCAAGCAACACGCGCAGATGCTGCGACCGGATTATTGGATATCCGTCGATTAAGCGATATGCTGATGCGAATCAAAGGACGTATCGTGCATCAAAAACTTGACCATATTTCCCCTCTTGCGGTGCCAATCATGCTTGAAATTGGTCGTGAACCAGTTAATGGGGAAGCGCAGGAAAGCATATTATCGGAAGCGGCAGAAGAGTTTTTAAATGAAGCAGCAGGACACCTTCAATGAACTTGGCTAGCCCGCTCATAACAAACACTCCGCCAAAGGGTGTACTATCTTCAGAGCTGCACGGTGTTGAAGTTATCTACGATCACCGCGGAATTTTGTTTTTGCCTCAATCAAGAATGCTGATTGTGTCGGACCTTCATCTCGAAAAAGGCGCGGCCTTTGCTCGACGCGGTATGTTGCACCCACCCTATGATACATCTCAAACATTGCTTCGATTAAAACTCTGTATTGACGATTATCAGCCTGAAACTGTGGTTAGCTTGGGCGATAGTTTCCACGATCAAGCAGGATCCGAATTTTTGCCTGAACTTTCGCGCGACATGATCAAACTTTTGCAGGCAGGTCGCAATTGGATATGGATATCGGGCAATCATGACCCAAAACCGCATACCAGCATAGAAGGCGATTGTGCCGATGAAATGTCTTGCGGCCCATTGCGCCTTTGCCATGAGCCAGAAACTGGAGACGCAAGTGGAGAGGTTTCAGGACATTTGCATCCTGCCGCTGTCATCACACGGCGAAATAAATCCGTGCGAAGAGCATGTTTTGCGACTGATGGAAGAAGGCTCATTATGCCTTCATTTGGCTCAACCACGGGCGGTTTATCTTTAAAGCACAAAGCGTTTAAGGGATTGTTTGAGACATCAAATCTCTTCGCCCATGTATTGGGCAAAGAGCAGATTTATCCAATCGCCTGGTCAAAAATGCGTGGTTAATATCGTTAAATATTAACCGTTGCGCTTGAGAAGTTCTTGAACCAATTTATCCGTAATTTGGCCATCAGGTTTCATGCCGATGGAAGCTTGGAATTCTTTGATAGCGTTGGTTGTTTTTGCGCCAACTATGCCATCAGGGCGCCCAGTATCAAATCCATTATTGTTCAAAATCGCCTGAATATTCATAATAGCTTTTTTCATATCGACAGACGCGGTATTGGTCGCCTCTCCAACCCATGAATCCGGCACTTGAACATTATTTGCGTTGACATCCAATGGTGTTGGTTTCCAACTCGCAACCAGTGCGCGGGCACCTTCAGTATCCGCCTGCGGCAATGCATTAAACACTTCATCGCGTTTGGATGCAGCATCTGCATCACCTTGGTTGGCCGCAATTGCAAACCATTTGTAACTTTCAGAAAGATTACGCGGAACACCCTCGCCACGGGCGTAAAGAATAGCCATATTCACCTGGCTATCACGAACGCCACGTTCTGCAGCCTGCAAGAACCAGTTTGCAGCTTCACTAAAGTCTGCAGCATTGCCTGTGGAGGCTAGAAGGACCCCAAGGTTATGCATGGCGTTGATATTACCATTATCGGCTGATGATTGATAAAGCACTCTGGCGCGATCAACGTCGCGATCAACCCCTGTACCCTTTTCATAAAAGTTGCCCAAACGATATTGCGCTGGCGCGAAATCAAGGTCAGATGAGAGCTTCAGCCATTTGACCGCCTCATCTAACTTAACCTCTGTGCCACGCCCTTCAGTATAGCGGGCTGAAATTTCATAGAGCGCAACCGGATCACCATCAAGTGCTGCTTGCTTTAACGCTACAGGCGCAACTGAATCTGGAAGGTCTTGTGCGTCTTGATATGGATTAACAAGATCCGCCACCGGCTCACTTGGCTGCACAATTGGATCGTTCAACGATGCTGTATCGATAGCGTCGCGCACGGGAGCAATTTCAGAGGCCGGAGCCAGTGAATCGCCAGTAGTGAACTGCGAAACTTCATTCGTGGACGGCACATTATTATCTTGAGATGGCGCTACAAAGGGCGCAGCGTTTTCCGTCTCAAACTGATCAACCAAGGCCGTCTCTGGCTCGTTTGTTAAAGGTATTTCTCGTGGCTCAAGTGTTTCAGGAGCAACTTCAGTCACCTGAGGAGCTGGACTATCTGAGGACCCACTGATGAAGTCCTTCGCCAACGGCACTGCCAAAATTGCAAGCAATATTGCGCCAGCAGCGATTAGAATTGGCTTGCGAACCAATGGTTGTCCAGGTTCCTTCACACCACGCTTTTTAGATTTTTTTGGCTTTTCATCCTTATCGATTGCGCCAACTTCAGCAGCTGCCGCTAACGCAGCCTTTCTTGCGGAAGCCACATAATCGCTTGGCTTTGATCGAGATGTCTGTGGTTCACTTTGTGTGCTGCGTTGTTTTTGAACATCACGCATTTTTTGCATAATCGAATTAATATCCGGAGCGCCTGAACCTGGTTCAAGCGGCTCATCTGCAAATTCACTTTCCAACTCGTCCAACGCGGATGGCTCGGCACGAGGTTCGGGTGCTGCCAGCAAGCTTTCTTCTTCACCACCTGAACGATCGCGCTTGATACGTTCGGTTAATCCGGCAAGTAGTGAACTTGCACCTTTCGCGGGTTTTTCGACCTCAACGTCTGGTGCCATGTCTTGCTCGGCATGGTAATCGTCGACCGGCGCAGCGGGGTCAACCATTGGCGCTGCTTTTGGCATGTCTGTTTGCGGTGCGAGAGTCTGGCGCGCTGGCGCCTGTACAACTTGTGGAGCGTTCTCCATGGCTTCTAATCGATCCGCGATCTTTAGCAGCGTGTCTTGCAACGCGCCAAAAGACTTGGAATTGCGGGATTCAGACTCGCGATAGAGATGTTCAAGCTGTTTCAGGTCAGATGTCAGTGCTGAAATATTGGATGTATCAAATCCACCAGTTTCAGGATTTGAATTTGGCGCGCGTTGATAAGCCTCCAACGTTGCTTCTGCCGCTTGACGCGCAGCTTCTAACACAAACTCATCATTGGTATTTAAATGTTCTTCTAAGTGGGACAATTTATCACTTACTTGGTCGACACTGGCGCCACTCATTAATTCTGAAAGTTGCGCAATCTGCTGCTGTAACCCATCTGTATTGACTTGCGTTACACCACCGGTCGAATTTTCCAATCGATCGGCAATACCAGATAATTGGCTTTCCAACCGATCAATGCCTGGTAGTTCAGTCGGCGTGGCGCGTTCATCCAATTTGTGCGCAATTTCCGCAAGCTGGCCAACCAGTCTTTCAATACCTGCGGTTTCCACGGATGCAGCACGATTATCAAGCGCATCCACTTTGTTGGCAATTTCCAATAGACGCTCATCAAGTTCGGACCCATATGAACGTTCTTGTCGCTCATCCAAACTGGCTTGAAGGTGAGCCAATCGCTGCTCTAGTTCACGAAGGCTGGTGTCATTTGCGATATCGTTTAACCGAGCAGACATAGCCTCTAATCGATCGGACACGCCATGTTCACCGACATTGGCCAATTGCTCGATCTGAGTGGCAAGTTGCGCTAATCTGGCATCTGTTTGATTGGTGAATTCAGCAAATTGTTCGTGGTGACCGCCTGCCTCGGGGCGTTCCATCAATTGTGTTATCGCCGATGCGATCAATTCAACTTTTTCTTCCAGTGGACGAAGCGCACCATCAGATTGCGGCATGGCAGCAAGCACATGACGAATATCATCAAGACGTGTTGCTAAATCAGACAATTCGCCTTGGATTGCATGCGGATTAAAGCCCTGCAATGTGCGCTCGATATCGCTCCATCGGTTATCAAGGCCTATAAGTGTGTCTTCTTTTGCTACCGTATCAACGAGGTTTCGCAAACTGTCGACTTCTAAACGAAGACTGTCAAACTCATTTGCACCCAAACCAGCACTCGCCGGCATTGATCGACCGTCCTCGAGCTCTTTAAGGCTTTGTGCGATAGCTTCGAGATCAGCGCCAATAGTGGCAGGCACATTTGAACCGGATACATTGGTATTGAGCGCTGTCATTTCCGCTTGTAATTGACTCAGCTCTTGTTTGAGTGTCGCCTGCATATCATGCTTCAACTCTGAGCGAAGTTGCATGACGATGCTGGAAAGATCTTGGCTTGGTGCGGGCGGCGCACTATTTTGTCTGTTCATTTTTAATTGTAACCGACCTGAATTTGACGCATTTCCCGCTGGCACTTGCCCGCCAACTTGTGGTCTTGCTCGGCGATTTGATAAACTTTGCTGACGCGCTCTTATCTCATCTGTGAGTGAATAATCGCCAGAAGCGGTTGGTCCGCGCGTTGCATAGTCATCGCGTGGTGAATGGGCGTGTCCAAGAATCTTTTCCTCAAGATCCTCAATGGTTCGGCTGAGGGTATCTAAGGTCGATTCTTGTGTCATCGAGTGATGGTTTTTAGATCTGGATCCGGTCATACTTCTGCTCGTTTCACCTGTTGATGAACCTCCTACCAAGCCATTTGCGCTTCTCTTATGAGGGCTGTGCATCGAAATTGACGCAAGCCAAAACAAATCACTTAGAGTGGTCACTTGTGCGCAACATCAACGAAACATGGTAAACAAGCCGTTAACTATTCTTAATTTTCCTAAAAATTAACCATATTTTTCACTGATACTGCTGATTTCGCAGGATAATAACTGAAGCTTGCGGGAAGATTTCGTCACAGTAAAAACCACAATTATCAAGAATAAGCGAAGTAAATACAAAAATATTAGGCTAAAAATGTAACTATTAATATTTGAGCCTTAGAAAGATGAGGAAAAAATGCCAATAAAAGGGATATTTTTCCTATTTTCTTTACTCTGTTCAAAATGGCCGTTACTCTGATTTCATAGATTTGGTCGTATTATTTGGAGCCCAAAGGCTTTGTTATCTCATTCACATATATGGTCGGCAATTGAGGCGTTGGCATCGCGCAACAATCTGTCACCATCTGGTCTTGCGAGATTGGCAGGTCTTGACCCAACTTCATTTAATAAGTCCAAGCGCCAAGCCGCGGACGGTCGCCTGCGTTGGCCATCGACGGAATCTTTAGCAAAAATTATGCAGGCAACCGGTACCTCTTTTGATGATTTTGCGCGTCTTGTTGGAGATCATGAGGACAGCCAATATGAGGGACATTCCGGTGATAATTTCCTCAACCAATCTAATGGAATTCCTTTACTTGGATTCGCGCAGGCAGGCGCAGGTGGTTTTTTTGATGATGCGGGCTTTCCGGCAGGACAAGGTTGGGAAGAAGTAGACTTTCCCACACAAGACACCAAGAACAACAATGTCTATGCACTTGAAGTCCAGGGTGAATCTATGATGCCGCTTTATCGAGATGGCGATGTGCTTATTGTTGAACCAAATGCCCAAATTCGAAAAGGCGACCGGATAGTTGTGCGCACAAAGGAGGGTGAAGTTATGGCCAAAATACTCTCCAGAGACACAGCGCAAAGCATCGAACTCTTATCGCTGAACCCAGAGCATCCTAATCGGCAATTTGCAAAAGCCGAGATTGACTGGACCGCTCGGATAATTTGGGCAAGCCAATAAGACTATTGAAAGAATTTTGTTTTAATTCTGCTCTACGCTTGAAATATATATGCTGGCGACACTAACTAAATCTTTTATATAACATCGGGTGTTTCAATGAATAATGAAGTTAATCTCCACGAAGGTCTGATCTATATCATGGTCACAATGTCTGCGGTCGATAGCTCGATGGTCGATGAAGAGTTGGAGCGCATTGGTCGGCTGGTTCGTTTTTTGCCGGTGTTTGAGAGATTTGATGAAAATGATATCCTTTCAACAGCACGCAGGTGTAGTGCACTGCTAGCTGAACCCGATGGATTGGCACTTGTGCTAGATATTATCAAAGATTCCATTCCAGAGCGCCTTCATGATACTGCCTATTCGATTGCAGTTGAAATCGCATCGGCTGATCATGACATCAAAAACGAAGAAATTCGCATGTTGCAATTGCTGCGTGATCGATTTGATCTGGATAAATTGACCTGTGCTGCGATCGAAAGAAGCGCCATGGCTCGTTATAAACGCGCCCGAAATAGATAAACCAATTCGCAGTTGGGCTATCCATCACAATTGTTTTATGTGATTTTACGCAATGTTCGTAATATATAGGTCTCATAACACTATGTGAGGTATCAGCTTCGTGACATTATTCGGACTTTCAGAACCTGTGATCAGGTTTAGTGTCTTTTTTAGCGTTTTATGCGCCATGGCTATTTTTGAACTGTACCATCCACGGTTGGAGCGTGATGAAATGCGCGGTGCCTTGAAGACACAGCGCTGGTTCACCAATCTATCCATGGTTATTATATCTTCACTTTGTCTGAGAGTAATATTTCCTGCGGCCGCAGTTGGAGCAGCCTTCTGGCTCGAAGAGCGCAATATTGGGTTGTTTAATATCCTTAATGTGCCACCAATCATTGGCGGTATTATTGCATTTGTGGTCCTAGATTTCATTGTGTGGCTTGAACATGTGGTCAGCCACAAATGGCCGATCTTATGGCGTATTCATCGCATGCATCATGCTGATAACGGATTTGACGTGACAACAGCCTTACGTTTTCACCCGTTAGAAATCGTCCTATCTATGGCTTGGAAAATCTTCATTATTGCTCTGCTAGGCGCGCCGGCTATTGCTGTTTTGATCTTTGAAATCGTTTTAAATGGCATGGCAATGTTCAATCATTCAAACATCAAACTTCCTTTGAAACTTGATAGATTAATCAGACCTATTTTAGTTACACCGGATATGCACCGTGTGCACCATTCAAGTGATCACAAAGAAACAGATTCAAATTATGGATTTAACTTTTCCTTCTGGGATCGGATTTTTTCAACCTATAACGATCAGCCCAAACTTGGGCATGATGGAATGGAAATAGGACTTAAGGAATATCGCGGGGCAAAAAGTTCCAACTTAGTATGGACGTTGCTTCTTCCATTTAAAGGCAAAAATTAAAACCGGGTTTTTAATAAATCCCATTTGGAAAATATCTCAAATAGAGCTCGGCGAAATTTCCATTTTTACCAAGCAGAGACAAACCGTAATTTAGCGTTTTTTGCAAATCTGGATTGTCTTTGGCCACAGCGATCGCGAGCCCCTCTCCAAGATAATATTGGGATAGATATGGACCGCCGACAAACTGGCAACATCCAGCCGCATCTTCGCCCGACAGCCAAAATGAGAATTGCAATCCATCCCCGAAGAGTAGATTAACCTCCTCGGCTTTTAACGCCTTATAAAGGGCGATGCGATCATCGTATGCAATGGCTTCTGTGACAGGGAACCAGTCTTTTAACATCGCTTCATGAGCTGAATTGCGAATAACGCCAACTTTCAAAGGCGTTTTCTTTTGCCAGACAGGTCCATCAGATTTTTCAAGACCGCTTAACGCGGAAACATCGACGTCTTGGGAAGACCGGGCAATGAAGCGCGCTGGCAATTCGAGATAAGAACGGCTGAAGAGATATTTCTGGCGGGTATCCGCGGAGATAGCAAATCCTGCGATGATGGCATCGCCCTGTTTGCTATCAATTGCCTCTGGCAAGTCTTTCCATTCTAACGCTTGAATTTGGCATTGTTCTATAATTTTCAATATCGAACAAATGTTGCGCGCAAGATCGACATGGAAACCCGTCAGCCGGCCGTTTTCATCTAAGAAGCTAAAGGGCGGAAAATCCACCGTTGTTAAAAATCTCAAACGATCAATATTACGCACATTTGCAATAGGAATACGTTCTTGTGCATCAAAATAATTGGGCGTAATGGGCGCTTGTGCCATACTATAAACGGGAATATTTACAATTATGACTATCGTTATAATTGTATTTAGTAGTAGCTTTCGCAATAAATCTAAGTATGCTTGAAACAACATTTGCTACAATCCCATGTATTCATTTAGAGCGTTGTATCACTTATGTCATCTCCAAACGGTAGCGACAACCGTCAGAAGGATAAAATCAACATAGACTCAATCTCAACTGATGATGAGGGTATTGTTGATACGTCCCATGAAAAATTTTTCATCAATTTCGGTATTGATGAAGCGCAATTCCATCAGGCTGGAGTGCTTGCCCGGCAAAATGGGACAAATATTGAAACAGAACTCATTGCGAACCAATTTATAACGGAACACATTTATTTTTCGCACATTGCTCAACAGCTTGATCTCATTTTTTTAGACGACATATCAGAACAAAACATCGTAGCAACAGCGTCAATTGACATCCTATTATCTCGAAATGGTCCGATGCGCATTGAGCTAGACGGACAAATCTTAACCGTTGTCAGTCCCTCTCTATTTGAGTTTTATAAACTGAAAGACTTATTCCGCTTGAAGCCGGAGTTACGAGAAAAATTTGCTGTCGCGACCACCACCACCATCCGCAATGCAGTCTGGCGCCGCAACGATTTGGACCGCGCGTTAAAAGTTGTGCGAAGGCTTCACGATACCATGCCTGAAAGAAGCGCGAAGGCGCTCCTAACCAACTGGCAAAGCTATTTCTTAGGCTTGTTCACGTTTGCCACCTGCCTCATCATTTATCTTCAACCGGGTAACTTTATAGTCGCACTCCATATCTTTTTGTCTTTGATTTATCTGTCATTCAACCTATTCAAGCTTTCAGCGGGCTTTTATTCTTATTCTGAAGCTGACAAGCAACCCTTGCCTTCGCCGTCCCAAACGCTGCCCCACTACACAATTTTGATCGCGCTTTACAAAGAGGAGCAAGTTGCTGGCCAGTTGATTAAAGCAATGAGCCGATTGAAATGGCCAAAAAGCAAGTTGGATATCAAACTTATTTGCGAAGCGAGTGATGCAAAAACAATCAACGCACTCATGAATGCTAAACCTGGACCCGAATTTGAAATCGTGAAAGTTCCGGACATGGAACCGCGGACCAAACCCAAAGCGCTACAATATGCATTGGCGGGTGCAAAAGGCGAATTAATAGCTGTCTATGATGCAGAAGACCGTCCGCATCCTGATCAGCTCTTTGAAGCCTATCGTTGGTTTGATCGGCACGATAACGAATTGGCTTGTATGCAAGCCCCGCTGATTATAACCAACGCTGATGCTGGATGGTTGTCAGGCTTGTTCAGTCTTGAATATTCAAGTTTGTTTCGCCGATTAATCCCCTTACTGGCGCATTTTCATCTACCCATCCCATTGGGCGGCACTTCCAATCATTTTCGTAAAGATGCTTTGCTTGCTGTTGGTGGCTGGGACCCTTGCAATGTGACTGAAGACGCGGATCTAGGTATCCGTTTATACAGTTTTGGCTATCAAACTGGCGTTTTAAAACGCCCAACACTTGAAACAGCGCCTGTTGATGTATCCATTTGGTTAAAACAACGAACACGATGGCTGAAAGGCTGGATGCAAACCTGGCTTGTGCTAATGCGTCATCCGTTCCAATTATTGGCAAAACGTGGAATGCTCAGTTTTATCATTACACAGGTGATGATCACTGGATTATTGGTGGCCGCTTTAACACATCCATTTGCCTTCTTATTCATCGCAAATACGATCTATAAAGGTTTGTTGGGTGGTGTGTTTGGGATAGACACACTTGAAGGTATTTTGGTTTACCTCGACATACTCAATTTGGTTGGCATTTATTTCATCTTTATTGGCGTCGGTATGAATTCGCTTATTGCCGCGCAGAAAAAGAAAATCAAAACAAGATGGCTGTTTCTTGTTCCAGTTTATTGGATTTTAATCTCGATAGCAGCATGGCGAGCCATATCTCAATTACCCGCAAAAGCCCAGATTTGGGAGAAAACACCGCATGAACCCGCTCGCAGACAATAATCACCTGCGGGTTGAACCTAATCTACCCCGCTGACATAGCTTTGATTAATTGCCCAATCCAGCTCGGAAATTTTGTATATCACGCTCTGCCAATGCCAACTCGCCGCTTAAGCGAGCAATTTCACTCTGATCAGTCGAATTTTGTTGATTCAGGTTTGCAATCTCGAGCTGGATAGTTGTCTGCTCTGTTGGTGTTGATGTTGCAATCAGTTTAATTTTTTCAGCTGCTTGCGCCTGTCGGCTAGAAATTGCGCTTTGTCGAGAATTAATATCTGATCGGATATCATAGGCACGTTTTCCAAGATTATAACCTGATAGAAATGCAGCGGATTTATCTAATGGGCAAACATTTGCATAGCTATTGCCCGCTTCTCCTACACGGAGGCCATTTGACGGTGTGCAATATCGAATGAGACCGATCTGATAGCCTTGGTTCCACGCTGTTTGGTTTGGCGTGATACCTGCCTTTGCGCAAGCTTTCGCATGTCTTGCAAAACGCTCTTGCGGTGCATAGCCCGCCGCGCCATCGGTTTCACCAATGACTGTCCAATCCGCTGCAACGCACTCTTCTTTTGACAGTGTTTGACATGCACTCAACACAACACCAATGCCCAAAAGGCCAATGGCAAGATATAGTTTTGGTAGATGCGCTTTCAAAAGAATTCCCCTCAAAAAAAACCCAGCTCTTTATTTGAGAGCTGGGTGAATAAGTCAAGACGTTCTAATCAGACAATCAACGTGCGCGGCGACGCTCTGCAGTCGGCTGATAGGCCAATTTCGAATGGTATTTGCAATATGGGGACGCTTCATCACAGTCATTTCCGCAAAAATGGAACCCGTCAACCATTGGATCACCAATAGGCCATTTACAAGTTGCTTCTGACAATTCGATGAGCGTTAGTTTTTTGGAAATTGGGACAACAATATCCTCAATGGGACGTGTATCCAATTCCTCAATCGCGATCGCATCCACATCTGCTTTCATCACGGTTGCGGCAGCAGCACCACCACCGCTTCTTGTCGGCGCAGAACGAGCGGCCGTACTAGCTGCGCGCGGCGATGTGAACCCAGTACGCTGTGTTGCAACTGTAGGACGTTTCGCGCGTGGGCTGCGAGAGCCACCAGATTTCGCACGCCCTGGCAAATGAAGACGATGAACCTTACCAATGACGGCATTGCGGCTAACACCGCCAAGTTGAGCGGCGATCTGACTTGCGCTTAAACCTTCTGCCCACAATTTCTTGAGCTGTTCGACGCGTTCATCAGTCCAACTCATAATTTTCTCCGTTTCTATTTGCCAAGACAGAATCCCCCACCACTGCACTCAAACGAGTACATTTTAAATTACTTAAAAAGTCGCTGGGTCCGTCGCATTTTTTCCAACTAGATCTAAGTTAGTGATCGCAGGACTCTGTGACAAGGGGGAGAAATTGCTCTGATTCGCAAAAATTCAGTTTTCCCCAACTAAAGCATATTTTCGTGAATTTTTATCAAAATTAGTTAGCCCGTTTATGGGAATTGTATCATCTTGATGCAGAATTGACTTTTCGTTTCAAAGTAGTGATAATGAAGTCAACCGTCCAAGCTGGGCGGTTTTTCACTTTTATACAACAAATACTCGCGCCGCGGATACAGCTGGCACTCACATTGATTTTAACAGGAGAGCGACATGGCAGCAGCCACGTCTTTATATTCAATTCTTCCAACCTCCGGTGCTACTTTCACATCCGGTGAAGGCGTTTGGCTGGAAACGGATCAAGGTGAAAAATATCTCGACTTTACCGCCGGTATCGCCGTGAATTCATTAGGACATTGTCATCCTCATCTGGTGGAAACCCTAAAGCAACAAGCGGACCAGCTTTGGCATATTTCAAATCTGTTTCAGGTTAAAGGTCAAAGCGTGCTCGCGGAGCGGCTAACTGCCAACACCTTTGCCGACAAAGTATTCTTCACAAATTCCGGTGTTGAAGCAATGGAGTGCGCGATCAAAACTGCGCGCCATTATCACTTTGCAAATGGCGAAGCTAAGCGTTTTGAAATCATCACATTCAAAGGTGCTTTTCATGGTCGCTCGACGGCAACAATTGCCGCCGGTGGTCAGGAAAAATATATCGAAGGCTTCGGACCCAAGGCACCAGGATTTATTCAAGTTGATCTAAACGACGTTGAAGCGCTCAAAGAGGCCATTTCGGATCAAACAGCAGCGCTGTTAATTGAGCCAATCCAAGGCGAAGGCGGCCTGCGTTATGTTTCAACTGAGTTTTTAAAAACGCTTCGCGAGATTTGTAATGAAACCGGCGCACTGCTGATCTTTGATGAAATCCAATGCGGTGTGGGCCGGACAGGTAAACTATTTGCGCATGAATTGTCAGGTGTCACACCAGATATCATGGCTGTCGCGAAGGGCATTGGCGGTGGCTTCCCGCTCGGTGCATGCCTTGCAACGGAAGAAGCAGCTCAAAGCATGGTTCCCGGCACCCATGGAACGACCTTTGGTGGCAACCCTTTGGCCATGTCAGTGGGCAATGCGGTTCTTGATGTGGTTTTGGAAGACGGCTTCTTGGAAAATGTGCAAGACGTTGCATTGCTCCTCAGACAGGGTCTCGCCGAACTCACTGATACCTACCCAGACATCATCGAAGAAATCAGAGGTCAGGGTCTTATGATCGGCATTAAATGTAAGACACCTAATATGGAATTATTGGGTGCGATGCGCGATGAAAAATTCTTAGCTGTGCCTGCCGGCGATAATGTGATCCGTTTGCTACCACCTTTGACATTGACCAAAGATGAAGCGCGTGACGGCCTGGCCCGCATTAAAAATGCGCTGAATACAGTCAAAAAATAACTGCTTTATTTAGGAAAAGCTCATGTCTTTAAAAGATCAACATCACCACTTTTTAGACCTTGCCGACATTAACAAAGGTGAACTTCGCCGCATGATCGATCATGCCAAATCAACGAAGTTGAATTTGAAGCAGGGCATTGAGCATAAGCCTTTGCAAGGCAAAGTTTTGGCGATGATTTTTGAAAAACCATCAACTCGCACGCGCGTTTCTTTTGATGTGGGCATGCGACAGTTAGGCGGCGAAACATTATTGCTTTCAGGGTCCGACATGCAGTTGGGTTCGTCTGAAACAGTAGCTGATACTGCACGTGTATTATCTCGATATGTCGATATCATTATGATCCGCACAATGGAGCACGAGCGTCTTTTAGAAATGGCGGAATACGCAACTGTTCCTGTGATTAATGCACTGACAGACGATACGCATCCATGCCAGATCATGGCGGATGTTCAGACCTATGAAGAGCATCGCGGTTCAATCGAAGGTAAAACTCTGTCCTGGGTTGGGGATGGAAACAATGTCACACATTCGCTGATGGAAGGCGCTGCGCAATTTGGTTATTCCATGAATATTGGCACGCCAGAAGGTTCAGAACCTGAACAACGCTATGTCGATTGGGCGCGCGAAAATGGTGCAACGATCAACCTTGGTCATGATGCTGAAGCAACTGTAAAAGATACCGATTGTGTGATCACAGATAAATGGGTGTCGATGAACCAAGAGCACAAGGCACGCGGACATAATGTGTTCCAACCGTTCCAGGTCAATGCCAAACTTATGGCGCAAGCGAAAGATGACGCTCTCTTTATGCATTGCTTACCGGCAAAACGTGGTGAAGATGTCACCGATGAAGTGATTGATGGGCCACAGTCGGTTGTGTTTGATGAAGCTGAAAACAGAATGCACGCACAAAAGGCCATTATTGAATGGTGCCTGGGCGCGCTTTAAAACGGCCCTTTTCGTTCTGGCTATTGAAATTTGTGTTCAACGGGACCAAATGCAAAAATGCATTATAAAACCCCTTGAAATATTGAGTATTAATTATGGACGCATTTGAAACCGCGCATGACATAAAGCTTTCTGGTGATGATCACGTCGTTCCTTTCCAAGTGGAAGGATTGGATGTTCGCGGCCGGGCGGTTCAACTTGGCCCAATGCTGGATCAAATCCTCTCACGGCACACATATCCAGAGCCTGTGGCACAGCTTTTAGCCGAAGGTATTGTGCTAACTGTATTACTCGGCACGTCGTTAAAATTTGAGGGACGTTTGATCCTGCAAACCAAAGGCGACGGCCCTGTTGAATTGCTCGTGGTTGATTTCCAAGCGCCATCTTCGGTTCGCGGCTATGCGCAATTTAATCAAGACAAACTTGATCAAGCGATAGCCGACGGCAGTGCTTTGCCGCATCAATTGCTGGGCAAAGGCGTACTTGCTTTTACCATTGATCAGGGTTCTCACACACAGCGTTATCAGGGCATTGTGGAAATGAAGGGGGATACCCTTTCTGAGATGGCTGAATCTTATTTCAAGCAATCGGAACAAATCCCAACAAGCATTAAACTCAGTGTGGCTGAGCTGATCGCCAAGGGTGACGATGGCAAATCTGAACATCAATGGCGCGCGGGTGGCATTTTGATCCAATTCCTCCCCCATGCAAGCGAGCGCATAGGGCAAAGTGATTTGCCAGGCGGAGATTTACCGGAAGGTGTGGAAGAGCATTCCGCCGAGGAAGATGATGCTTGGACAGAAGCAAAAGTTTTGGTCGAAACGGTGAGTGCAAGTGAATTGACCGATCCGCAAGTTGGTAGTGAGCGGTTGCTCTATCGTTTATTCCATGAACGCGGTGTTCGAATATTTGATGCTGGTGAAGTTCGTGATGAATGTTCTTGTTCGCGCGAACATCTGTTTGGCGTTTTATCTCGTATGGAGAAGGACGAATTGAATGACACATTTGTCGACGGTCAAATTGAGGTCGTCTGCGAATTTTGTTCAACGAAACATGTATTTACGCAAACTGAATTTGATTTATGACTTTGAACGGAGAGCGAAAGCTCTAACCTTACCAGAAAATTACAAATCGTTAATTTGCAATTCATGGTGATCAATGGGCATAATCAATTCGCCTAAGCGAGTATGAAATATGCTAGAAAAATCCAATTCAGAAAATGTACCAGAGAATGTAGTTGAGCTTGATCAACCAAAGGTCACGCCTTTGAGCGATACGACGGATCAAAGCACGGAAACGACCTCGGATCTAAAACCCCAACGATCGTTGGGGCAACGCTTCGTGATATTTGCGCGTTCAATCTTTCAATTGTTATTGATGGTCGGCGTTTTGGCGGGTGCATATGAGATCATGGACCGGATGGTGAGTTCACGCGAGGAACCAACCAAACGACCATTTCGTCAGGCGACTTTCACCGTTGAATCCATGGACGCTGTACAAACAGCACATCGACCAAGCATCTTGGTTTATGGTCAAGTTGAAACTGCAAGGGATGTTGAACTTCGCCCGTTGGTGAGCGGTGAAATCATCGCAGTGAATGAGAATTTAACAGCTGGCATGCGGGTTGAAGAAGGTGATCTGCTTGTTTCAATAGACCCATTTAATTATGAAGGTGCGATCCGTGAAGCAAAAGCTAATCTCATGCAAGTTCAAGCGACGGTTCGTGAAATTGACGCGCGTTTGGCATCGGAAAATGATCAGCTAATTTCGGCGCAAGATCAGCTTGAATTGGCGCGGGCAGATTTAGAACGCGCACAATCCTTGGCCGCCTCAGGTACACTAACCAATAAGCAAGTTGATGACCGGGTTTTGGTGGTGTCACAACGCAGCCAATCTGTGAGCCAAAGACGCAACAATATCATCATCAATGAAGCTCAAAAAGAACAGCAATTGGCCAATATCGAGCGTTTGGAATGGAAGTTAAGCGAAGCGGAACGGCAGCTTGAAAATACCAAGCTCTATGCGCCTTTTGGCGGTATTGTTTCGAATGCAAATGCAGAGCCTGGCCGATCGGTTGGCAGCAATGATGTGCTAGTTTCCATCTACGATAATCAACAGTTGGAAAGCCGTTTCACGCTCACCAATGCCCAATATGGCCGCATGGCGACCGATAGCGATCCACTCATTGGTCGCGAAGTTGAAATCATCTGGACCATCGGCACAGTGAGCTATTCATATAAAGGTGAGATTGATCGCATTGGCGCCACGGTCGCAGCAGAACGCGGTGGCGTTGAAGTTGTCGCACGAATTAAGCCTGAAGATCATGCTGTACAAATCCGCCCAGGCGCCTTTGTTGAAATTCTTGTACCAGACCGCGCTTATAATGATGCGATCAAAGTGCCTGAAACATCAGTCTATGATCAGTCGCACGTCTTTATCATTGAAGAAGGCCAATTGGTCCGCAAGGATATCGAGATCCTGGCCTTTGACGGCAGCAATGCGATCATCAAAGGAACTGGCGACGGGGCCTTAAAATCCGGAGATAAAATTCTCACAACACGATTGACCGAAGCAACCGAAGGCGCGCGGGTGCGTGCGCCGGGCAACGCCGAACCGCGTCGTGGTGGTGCAAATGCAGGTGCAAATACAGGGGCAAATGCAGGGGGGCAACGGCCAAACGGTGAAGGACGGCGCCCTGGTGGCGAGAGAGAACGCCCGAATGCCAACAACAATTCAGGGAGTTAAGTCATGAACGATACGTCCCGAATGGAACAGGTGAGAAGCGGTTGGGCAGGACTGGTCAGCACCTTCATTCGCCACCCGAATGCTGCCAACCTCTTGATGGTCCTAATGATCATTTTCGGCGCGTTTGCAATTGCCAAAATCAATACGCAATTTTTCCCAACCGTTGATCGCCCGACAATCGGCGTGATCATTTCCTGGCCCGGCGCTAGTGCTCAGGATGTTGAGGTCAACGTGTTGGCGGTGGCTGAACCAGAACTGCGCTTTATCAATGGTGTTGATAAGATGACGTCGACCGCCTCTGAGGGCAATGGCGCCATTACTTTGGAATTTTCCGAGGGCACAGATATGCAGCAGGCGCTCGCCGACGTTGAAGCGGCTGCTAAATCGATCAGCAACTTGCCCGAAGATGCGGAGACGCCAACCGTTAGTCGATCGCAATTCTTTGATGCCGTTGCGCGCCTTTCTGTCGGAGGGACCGCGTCGGAACAAACCAAACGCGATTGGGCTAAACGCATTAGAGATGATTTGATCGACCGCGGCATTGATAAGATTAATTTCAACGGCTTGCGATCACCCGAAATTGCGGTTTCGATCCCAGAACGCGAGCTTCGCCGTTTGTCGATGACAGTATCGGATGTTTCAAACATCATCGCCAGCAATAGCCGTGATCTACCATCGGGAAATGTTGCCGGCGATATTGAACGCCAATTGCGCACCTTGGCAAATGCCCGCGATACGAAATCCATCGGCAATGTGGAAGTTAAATCCTTCCCAACCGGTGAGAAAATCAAGCTTAATGATATTGCGGAAATCAATGAGACATTCGATGACAGTCAAACCCAAGGCTTGAGCGGAAATCTTGCAGCCATTGAACTTGATGTGCGTCGCGCGCCAACTGCCGATACGCTCGAAACTGCCGCGATTTTGTTCGACTATATTGAGGAAATCACACCTCAACTTCCAGATAATATCGAGCTGACAACTTATCGGGTTTCAGCTGAAGCGCTATCAGAACGTATTTTGCTTCTGGTTAAAAACGCGCTTGGCGGTTTGATCATTGTGGTCTTGATGCTGTTCATCTTCCTGAATGCACGCATTGCGTTTTGGGTGGCAGCGGGCATCCCCATCGCATTGTTGGCCACCGTCGGCATTATGCTGGTGATCGGTCAAACGATCAATATGATCACTTTGTTCGCGTTGATTATGATGCTTGGGATCATTGTGGATGATGCGATTGTGGTGGGTGAACATACCAATACGCGCCTTGAAATGGGTGATGATAATATCACCGCAGCCGAAAACGGCGTGGGCATGATGATGACACCGGTTATGGCCGCCATGCTCACCACGCTCGCAGCATTTAGCCCGATCCTTTTGATCAACGATACCATTGGCCAAATCATGGGTGTTTTGCCCTATGTGGTAATTGCTGTGTTGATCGCAAGTTTGATTGAGTGTTTCTTTATTCTGCCGGGCCACCTGGCGCATTCCCTCAAGACCAATCACGGCGCGCGCTGGTCCTATTGGCGTCAGTTCTTTATCGCGCTGATCCTTACTTTAGCGTCTGCTGCAATCTTAAATTGTCTCAGCTTGAGCTTTGGTGCATCTGATAACGGGTCGCAGCTTGCCTGGCTTTTTGATCAACCAAATTATGTACGCGCCGCGATTTCTGCTTTGGTCGCAATAAGCCTCGCGACCATCATTGAATATGTTTATCTTAAACTATTAAGACCTGTTGTCACAATCTTAATATTGGGTCTGATCTTCGTCATTGGCTCAAACATTTATCACCTTTCAACAGATCCAACGCTTGAGATTGAAGGTACTCGTGCTTTTATTGGTGCGCTTATTTCTCTACCGCCCACGCAATATATCGCCGGATCATTTATTGCGGCTATCATCATCACTGGTTTCACCGAGCTACGAATTTGGCGCTCAAACTCGAAGCTATCACCGGAAGAACTTGCAGATCTGAAAACTCAAGATGGTTGGTTCCGCCGCAATTTTGATAAAGGATTTGCCTGGTTCCGCGATAATCCAGTTCGCTATATCGTCACGCTTTCCTATAATTGGCGCTATGTGACCATTGCGATCTCAGTTGGTTTGATCATGGTTCTCGCTGTTGGTTTGATCCGCAGTGGCAAGGTGGAATTCGTGTTCTTCCCCTCGCCTGAAGCTGAAAATATCACTGGTATCGTGGTGTTTAATGCCGGTCTACCGGAAGACACCGCCAAACAAGCAATCATCGCTTATGAAAACACGCTGCATGCCATCGATGATAAATTGACCGACGAAAACGAAGAATTGGTTAGCGCGATCTTCACCACCTATGGTGCGTCAAATCGCAATGGCGCAGTGCAAGCGCGTATTCAAGTTCAACTCACCGCATCTGAGTTTAGATCCGTACGCACCAATGATATCGTCAGCGCATGGCGCCGCGAAGTGCCCCGTGTTGCAGGTGTCACCAGGTTCTCCGTTGCGCAATCACGCGGTGGCCCTCCTGGTCGAGATATTGAAGTGCGCTTACAGGGTGACAGTTCTGAACAGCTTAAAGCAGCAGCCAATGACGTGGCGCAGCTTGTTTCGACGATTGCCGGGGTCTCAGGGGTTGAAGATAACCTGCCCTATGGAAAGCCGGAACTCGTGATGGAACTTACTCCTTTTGGCACTGCGCTTGGTTTTACAATCGATGGCGTTGGCCGCCAGATCCGTAATTCGTTTGAAGGCAGCATTCCGTTTAGATTTGCGCGTGGCGATGATGAAGTCACTGTGCGCGTGGACGCGATCCAACGCGAGGATGGCATGGCAGCGCTGCGAAATCTTACTGTGAAAAGCAATACCGGTGAATTTGTGCCGCTCACCGAAATCATCACATTAAGCGAGCGACAGGGCTTTGCATCCATTCGCCGGCGTGATGGTAAAACAACGATCTCCGTCTCCGGTGACATCGATGATGAAGTATCGACAACGGACAAAGTTATTGAAACACTGCTTGCAGGCGGTGAATTGGAAACGCTTACCTCCAAACATGATGTGACGTATAGCTTCGGGGGACGATCTGAGGAACAACGCAATGCTTTTGCTGATCTTCAACTGGGTGCCATCATCGCAGTTGCCGTGATCTATATCATTCTCGCATGGTTCTTTGGCAGTTATTGGAGCCCGATTGCGGTGATGCTCATCATCCCATTTGGCATTGTTGGCGCTGTGTTTGGACACTGGTTGATGGGCTTTAAGCTGACCATTTTATCCTTCATTGGCCTTTTGGGATTGTCCGGAATTCTGGTCAACGATTCCATCATTCTGGTCGCGCGACTAAATGAACGGATCAAACAGGGTAATGATTTTGCTCAAGCAGCGATTGGCGCGAGTTTGGATCGATTGCGGGCTGTGATGTTGACGTCGTTAACGACAATTGGTGGATTGCTACCGCTGTTGTTTGAAACAAGTCGACAAGCGCAATTCTTGTTGCCAATGGCGATCACCATCGTATTTGGCTTAGCACTCTCAACGTTCTTGGTCTTATTCCTTGTTCCAGCATTGGTGGGTGTTGGCAATGATATTCGCCGCACATTGGTTGCTATATACGGGCAAATGCGCGAACGACGGAATTCACCATCGAACCCAACCACCACGCCAGCGGAATAAAAAGACGTCTTCGTCTAGGATAGAATTTGGAACCGATCGACATCGACCAAACCGTGGTCGGTGATCTTCAAATGTGGAATCACAGGAAGCGCGAGAAATGCGAGCTGCAGGAATGGCTCCTCAAGCACAACGCCTAAAGATTTTGCCGCGTCACGTAGTTTGATGAGTTGGTCGCGGACATTTTCAAATGGCTCAAGGCTCATTAACCCGGCAATCGGAAGTGCCACCTCGGCCAAAATCTTGCCGTCTTCGACCACAACAAAACCGCCTTCAAGTTCGACCAAACGATTGGCCGCAACGGCCATATCATCATCATTGGCGCCAACGACCGCGATATTATGATGGTCATGGCAAACGGTTGATGCAATAGCGCCGCGTTGCAAGCCGAAGCCATTAACAAAACCGGCTGATACATTGCCGTTTTTGCCATGGCGTTCAACAATGCCAATTTTAATCAAATCGCGTTCAAGATCAGATCGATCCCCAGCTTTGCCCTCAATGATCTCGCAGGTGAGATGCTGCGTGATGATCTTACCTGGCACGATGCCGATCACATGTGCTTCATTGCTATTGGTTCTGGTTTCAAAAGATTTAGCCGTCAGCTTTTTTGATTGAACTGAATTGCGACCAATGGGGTCAACAAATTCGCGTTCTTCAAATAGTTTATCTTCCACCAAACGACCTGCGCTATAAACGTGATCGATATCGCAGGTTTTAAGATCATTGAGCACGACCAAATCGGCGCGCATGCCTGGCGCAACCAAGCCACGATCTTTCAACCCAAATGCTTTGGCGGCCGAAATTGATGCTGCGCGATAAATCGCGAGCTGATCAGAACCCAATTCAATTGCGGTTCGAATAACGTAATCAAGATGACCTTGTTCAGCGATATCAAGCGGATTTCTGTCATCCGTGCAAATTGCCAAATAAGGAGAATTTCGTTCCGTGATAATTGATGCAAGGGCATGCAGATCTTTTGATACTGATCCTTCGCGCACGAGAATATGCATGCCTTTTCTGAGTTTTTCTAATGCTTCATCAGCCGTGGTGGTCTCGTGATCGGTTGATATGCCCGCAGATAGATAGCCGTTAATGTCGTAACCGCGCACCAAGGGTGCGTGGCCATCAATATGCCGACCCGAAAACGCTTCCAACTTATCAAGGCAAGTTTCGTCTTTGTTGAGAACACCCGGATAGTTCATAAATTCAGCTAAACCGATGACCTGAGGATGGTCTGCATACGGCGTTAGATCTGATGCGATCAAACGCGCACCCGATGTTTCCATTTCTGTTGCGGGCACACAAGAAGAAAGCTGGACGCGGATATCCATAATAGTGTTTTCTGCGCATTTGAGGAAATATTCAATCCCGCTGATCCCGACAACATTGGCAATTTCATGCGGATCGCAGATCACCGTTGTAACCCCATAGGGTAGCACGCACCGGTCAAACTCGAATGGCGTGACCATGGACGATTCAATATGTAAATGCGTATCGATAAATCCCGGGACAACAATTTTGCCGGAAATATCAACTTCGACTTCGCCATGATATTCCTCGCAGGTACCGACAATGATGTCCCCGCAAATTGCGATATCTCCGGCCACCAATTCACCAGTCACCAGATCATAGAATTGTCCGTTTTTTAAAACCAGATCTGCTTTTTCGACGCCTCGACCTTGATCAATACGTTTGGCAATTGTTTGCTTATCCATGGTGATATCCTATTTGCAGCCCATAATTCGAATCGACATTCAAATTGTAGCGCGTGTGATATCATGTTCGCCAAAAACTTGGCAAAAATATTACCAGCAAAGTGAACAATTCTAATCGCCCCAGCAGCATGCCTGCGGACAAGAGCCATTTTGCCGTCGCGCTGAGTTCTGAATAATTGCCGGATGGTCCAATAATATCACCCAGTCCGGGTCCAACATTTGCGAGCGCCGAACCTGCCCCTGAAAGCGCTGTTGTCGTATCCAATCCTGTCAATTTAAGTGCGAAAGCCAGCACCATAAATGAAGCAATGAACAAGAAGAAAAACGCCATCACCGATGAAATGACATGTTTTTGTATCGGGCGATTATTAAACATCGGCTTAAACACGCCACTTGGATACATGACGTGATTAAGATGCATTTTCACTGCTTGAAACAAAACCTGAAATCTAAAGATCTTAATCCCACAGGAAGTGGAACCCGCACAACCACCGACAAACATAATCAAGAAGAAAAACGTAACTGCTTGCGGTCCCCACGTGCCATAATCAGTTGACGCATAGCCCGTGCCCGTGATGATCGATACTACATTAAAGGCAGCATATCGAAGTGCTTCCAACCCTTGATGGGATCCGCTCACAACAGCCATAATAACCGCTAAGAGAATACAAAAACTCACAAAAATCAGGAACACCCGCACCTGTAGATCTTGCAGAAGCGGTTTATAGCGGCCCTGCAACATTTGCACATATAGAATAAACGGGATCGATCCCAAGATCATAAATATGATCGCAACTGTATCAATGGCTGCGCTATCGAAATGCCCGATGGATCCGTCTTTGGTTGAAAAGCCGCCGGTAGCTACGGTGGTCATTGCGTGAATAACTGCATCATCGACCGCCATGCCGGCTACAACATATAAAATTGCGCAGAGGCCTGTAACTGCGATAAAGACCAAGGTTATGGACGATGATATTTGTCGCGTTCTGGGCAATATTTTTTCAGCTGTATCAAAGGCTTCGGCTTTAAAGAGCTGCATTCCACCAATTTGCAACATGGGAAGCACAGCGATCGCCATGACGATAATGCCCAAGCCGCCAAGCCATTGCAAAAGCCCGCGCCAGAACAAAATTCCCGGCGGAACACTTTCCAACCCGGTAATCACCGTTGCACCTGTTGTTGTGAGGCCCGACATGGATTCAAAAAACGCGTCCGTGTAGTTATCAACTACACCCGACCATAAAAATGGCAAGGCGCCAAAGGCGACAAGCGCGGTCCAAGCGACCACGGTCATCAATAACGCCTGGCGGGTGGAGAGACCTTTTGGAATGCCGCGCGTTGATAAAAACATCAAAATGCCAACAAGAAGCGTGAGCCCTGATGAAATAACAAAGACCTGCCAGTCCGGATTACCAACGGCGGCATCCACAAAGGCGGGCAATAGCATAGAAGCACCGAGTGTGATAACCAGCACTCCGGTGACCAATACGACTGGTCTAAAGTCGATTATGCTGTTCAATTAAGCACTCTTTTTTGGTCGGGCAGATCCAACGAAAATGCTGGAATGGCAACATCAAACAAATCACCATCATCCGTCCGAAATTGATAAGTTCCAAACATAATACCAGAAGGCGTATCGAACGGGCAACCTGACGAATATTCATAGCTCCCATCAGGCTCGATATAGGGCTCTTCGCCAACAACGCCCTTCCCGGAAATCTCGTCGATTAAACCATTGCCATCAGTGATGTTCCAATAGCGATTGATCAACTGAACACGCCGGTTTGAATGATTAATCACTGTGATTTGATAGCCCCAGACATAACGCGAATCTTCAGGATCAGATTGCTCTTCTATATAAAAAGGCTCTACCGCAACTTCGATTTCATGTGTTGTGGCTCTATACATCATCTCATCCATTTGCATTCACGAACGTCAATATTATTACTCAAAAGACATGCGCCTTATTCTATAGCCAGAAACTAAGGTCAAGCGGGGAAATAATCAATAATAACGTAGTTTTGAGAATTGGTCATTTGCTCTTGACGTATTCGGTCTATAATAGAAATCGCAAATCTTGAGGCAATTATATGTTAGATGGCACAGCAAGGCGGTATTTAGACCCGCATTTAGACAAAATGGGCGCTTATTTGGCGACCAAGGGCGCATCTGCGAATGCAGTGACGCTCACTTCTTTTGTTGTTGGGATGATGTCCGCCGGGCTAATTGCGCTTGGATATATGATCCCAGGGCTGATTTTACTGCTACTGAGCCGTTTGGGTGATGGCTTGGATGGCGCCGTTGCCAGACACACACAGACCTCTGATTTCGGTGGATTTTTAGATATTGTGCTGGATTTTGCCTTTTATGGCGCAATTCCGCTGGCATTTATCATTTATGATCCAGCAAATAATGCGATTGCCGGCGCCGTGTTGCTCTTTGCATTTTACGTGAATGGTGCAAGCTTCTTGGCCTATTCTATTTTGGCGGAAAAATACCGTTTGCAGACAGATGTCCGTGGTGAGAAATCGATCTATTTTACCACAGGTTTGGCTGAAGCAACCGAAACATTTGCCGCCTTTGCGATTTTCTGCCTATTCCCGGCATATTTCGCAATTGTTGCTTATATTTTCGCAGCCATTTGTATTTATACGGCTTTTTCAAGAATTGTGTTGGCCTGGAGCGCGTTTAAACCGCAACAATAGGCCAACACAGATATTGTATTTTAAACTCAGATATTCTGAAGCGCTTGCTCGAGATCTTCTAAAATGTCATCGACATCTTCAATACCGATAGAAATGCGAACTGTACCTTCGTTGATACCCAGTTCAGCACGATCTTCTTCAGCAAGGTTTTTGTGCGTTGTGGTTGCAGGATGGGTGATCAAACTTTTTGAATCGCCCAAATTGTTGGAAATGCTGATCACATCGAGCGCATTTTGGAACTTAAAGGCGGCCTGCTGGCCACGCTTTAGTTCAAACGCGACGAGTGTTGAACCAGCTTTCATTTGCTTTGCCACAATATCAGCTTGCGGGTGGTCAGCGCGACCCGGATAGATCACGCGGCTCACCGCACTATGCTCGGCTAAATAATCAGCGACTGCAGCAGCACTTCTGGTCTGTTGATCAACACGCAGAGACAAAGTTTCCATGCCTTTGAGCATTGTCCAGGCATTAAATGGCGACATTGAAGGACCTGTATGTCTGTAATAGTCATGCAGATGCTCATCGATCCATTCTTTGTCGGATAGGATCATGCCGCCCAAACATCGCCCCTGTCCGTCGACATGTTTCGTGGTTGAATAAACAACAATATGGGCACCGAGTTCCAATGGCTTTTGATAAAGTGGTGTGGCGAACACATTATCGACCACCAGCTTTGCGCCAATTTGATTGGCAAGCGCTGCAACACCCGCAATATCAATGACTTCGAGCGTCGGATTAGTCGGACTTTCAAGGAACATCATTTTGGTATTGGGACGAATGGCTTGTTCCCAATTTTTCAAATCTGTGCCATCCACCAATGTGGTTTCAATACCGTATTTTGGCATGAGTTTTTCAACCACCCAGCGGCATGAACCAAAGAGTGCGCGTGCGGCAACCACATGATCACCAGCTTGCACCTGGCACATAAGCGCTGCTGTGACGGCTGCCATGCCTGAAGCTGTTGCGCGGGCATCTTCAGCGCCTTCCAGCTCGCACATCCGTTTTTCAAGCATATCAACTGTTGGATTTGCATATCTTGAATAGATGAAGCCTTCTTCCTCTCCTAGGAAACGTGCCTGGGCGGATTCTGAGCTTTCATAGATATAGCCTTGGGTTAGATATAAAGCTTCGGAGGTTTCACTAAATTGGGAACGCGTTGTGCCTGAATGCACCAATTGCGTCGCGGGTCGCAGTTTTTTCTTCTCAGTCATTTTCTTTCCAACAATGAACTTTCGCCAGATACCTGACAATAAAAAACCGGCTTGCACACGCCAGCCGGTTCACACGTTTGTTCTTGAACGCACGACCTTTTAGCGAGTTATTTTATGTGGCTGCAAGCCGGTCGGCCAAATCACCACGGGATAAGGACCAATTATCACGTCGTTAAACTTGCGTCAATTCACTTGAGCTGTAAGAAATAGCCGACGAAAAATGACTTATGACTAGGTGATGATATGACGAACGGGGTTCGTGAAACCGGAATTTTATCAGACAGGCTCATTTCGGAGCTTTTTGATAGCGGTAAACTGTTAAGCGCAAAAGCGTTGGATGAAGATCAAATTCAGCCTGCGAGCCTCGATTTAAGGCTTGGCCAAAAAGCTTATCGCGTCCGAGCAAGTTTCCTGCCTGGTCCCAACAGCACCGTTGATGAAAAACTCCAACGTTTAAAACTGCACGAGATTGATTTGACCGAAGGCGCGGTTTTAGAAACTGGCTGTGTGTATATCGTTCCACTCTTGGAAAGCTTGGAACTGCCTGCTGAAATCTCCGCATCAGCAAATCCGAAAAGCTCCACCGGTCGATTGGATATTTTCACCCGCGTGATGACCGATTATGGGCCGGAATTTGATAAGATTGTTGCAGGCTATAATGGGCCTTTATGGATGGAGGTTAGCCCCCGCACCTTCCCGATTGTTGCACGCACCGGGTCTCGTCTCTCACAGATCAGGTTCCGCAAAGGCAATTCGCTGTTAAGCTCTGATGAGGTGTCAGCACTGCACGACAAAGAAGTTTTAAATGATGCAGACAATCCATCCATTTCTGATGGCGGCATTGGCATGTCGATTGATCTGGTTGGATCAGGTGAAGGCGCGCTTGTTGGCTATCGCGGTAAACATCATACAAGCGTGGTGGATGTCGATAAAAAAGCGTCACAGGATGTCTACGATTTTTGGGAGCCGTTATATAATCGTGGTCGACCAGAGCTCATTTTAGACCCAGATGAATTTTACATTCTCGTCTCGCAAGAGGCGGTGCATGTACCGCCACTTTATGCGGCTGAAATGACACCGTTTGATCCGCTCGTCGGGGAGTTTCGTGTGCATTATGCTGGTTTTTTTGACCCCGGCTTTGGCCATTCATCGGCAGGTGGTGCGGGTAGCCGCGCGGTGCTAGAAGTACGCAGCCATGAAGTGCCCTTCATTTTAGAGCACGGACAGATTGTCGGGCGATTGGTTTATGAGCATATGCTGGAAAAACCGAGCGCGCTTTATGGCGCGGATCTTAAATCCAATTATCAGGCCCAGGGACTTAAACTCTCCAAGCATTTTCGCGCAGAAAGCTAGCCTTGAAACGAACCTGGTAAGCCGGCACTTGCAAAAATGATCTAAATATGCGCTCATTTGCGTATAGAAACCAATAGAATAAGTGATGATATGAGTGACGAATCGCGCGCAGTAGAATTGGAAATCGGCGGGGAAACCCGACCATTTGATATCGACAATCCCGACTTGCCGGATTGGGTGGATGATGAAGCTTTTTCGTCGGGTGACTATCCATACGATAAAAAGCTAAAATGGAAGCAGTATGAAGAAACCATTGAAGCTTTGCAGGTGGAACTGGTCAAAGTTCAATCCTGGCTGGGGTCCAGCGACAGTCGCATCATCTCAGTATTTGAAGGCCGCGACGCAGCCGGTAAAGGCGGTTCGATCAATGCGGTCAAGCAATATATGAACCACAGAACCGTGCGCACTGTTGCTTTACCCAAACCAACAGATCGCGAGCGCGGTGAATGGTATTATCAGCGTTATGTTGATCATTTCCCATCAACGGGTGAAATGGTTTTGTTTGACCGGTCTTGGTATAATCGCGCTGGTGTTGAACCGGTGATTGGTTTTTGTACACCCGATCAGCATGCCAATTTTCTGGAGCAAACCCCTGCCTTTGAAAAAATGATCGCCGATGAAGGCATCTATTTCTTCAAGTTCTGGCTCAATATCGGACGCGAAATGCAGCTCAAGCGTTTTCACGATCGCCGCCATAATCCATTGAAGGTTTGGAAACTGTCTCCGATGGATATTGCGAGTTTGAATAAATGGGATGATTACACCAAAAAACGCGATCTGATGTTGGCGACCACGCATTCAGAACATGCGCCCTGGACGGTTGTGAAGACAAACGATAAGCGACGCGCACGAATTAATATCATCCGCCATATTCTTTCCACTCTTCCTTACGAAGGTAAGGATGAGGATGTGATCGGTGAAATCGATGATAAGGTTTTAGGACACGGACCAAGTTTTGTAGAATAGGATTATTTTGGGAGGAGACATGGGTAAGATTTTATTGCCGGCACCGCGGGCGTGGGTGCCTGTTTATCCATCAGATATACCGGCAGAATTGCCTCCTTTAGAACATCCTTCTCTAAGTTCATTCTTTGAAAAAAGTCTGAAGCAAAATGCAGCGCTTCCCGCCCACACCTCAATGGGCAAAACCATTACCTATGGCGATTGGGATAAGGGTTCGGAAAATTTTGCCGGATGGTTGCAATCGCTTGGTCTTAAACCGGGAACGCGCGTTGCTGTTATGCTGCCGAATGTTCTCCAGTCTCCTATTGTAATTGCAGCGATCCTGCGCGCAGGATATGTGCTAACCAGCATCAATCCGCTTTACACACCAAGAGAGTTGAAAAATCAGCTAAATGATTCAGGCGCCGAAGCGATCATCGTGCTTGAAAATTTTGCCCATACATTGCAGCAAGTCGTCAAGGAGACGAACCTCAAACATGTCTGCGTTACGTCTATGGGTGATATGTTTATCGGTGATGCGTTGGGGCTGAAAAGCCAAGTGGTCAACTTAGTCGTTCGTCGTGTGAAGAAGATGGTGCCGAAATGGTCCTTGCCGGGACATGTCACCTATCGCACAGCGCTTAGTCTTGGCGCGAAATCAGGCTTTACACCATATGAGAACACCCATGATGACTTAGCGCTTTTACAATATACCGGCGGAACCACCGGCGTTCCAAAAGCGGCAATGATTACCCATGGCAATCTGCTTTCAAATATCGAACAGTCTGCGATCTGGGTGGAAAGCGCGCTCAAATCCAAGAAAGATGTTGATCAAATTACTTTCCTTTGCGCCTTGCCGCTTTATCATATCTTTGCGCTCACTGTGAATTTGATGATCTCAACACGACTTGGATCGCATAATTTATTGATCGCAAATCCGCGCGATATCCCGGGTTTTGTCAAAGAGTTAGAAAAACATCCCGTTCATATTTTTGCGGGGCTCAATACTCTCTTTAACGCATTGATGAATAACCCAGACTTCAGAAAGCTCGATTTTTCCGAACTTTTAATCTCTGCCAGTGGCGGAATGAAAACGCAGACTGCCGTTGCCAATAGATGGGAGACAATCACAGGTTCAGTTATCCATGAAGCCTATGGCCTGTCTGAAACTTCGCCCGTTGTATGTGGCAATCTATTCGATGATGAGCACTTTAACGGCACGATTGGAATTCCGGTGTCATCGACGATTGTGGAAGTGCGCGGTGAGGACAATAAAGAATTGCCGTTTGGCGAAATTGGCGAGATTTGTGTTCGCGGCCCACAGGTTATGAAGGGTTATTGGAATAATCCGGAAGAAACCGAAAATGTCATGACTGACGATGGTTATTTTAAAACCGGTGACATTGGCCTGATGAGCAATGAGGGCTACATCACCCTTGTCGATCGGGTGAAAGATATGATTTTGGTGTCTGGTTTTAATGTCTATCCCAACGAGCTCGAGGATGTGATCACTCTGATGGATGGCGTGCAGGAATGCGCTGCCATTGGCATTCAAAACACCCAAGGTCATGAAGACATCAAACTTTTTGTTGTGCGGAGTAATCCCGATCTGACTGAAGATGAAATTCGCGCATATTGCAAAACGCAGCTGACCAATTACAAGCGCCCAAAACATATTGTGTTCCGCGATGAACTGCCCAAAAGCAATGTTGGAAAAGTTTTGCGACGTGCATTAAGAGAAACTTAAATCGATTTAAATTTTTTGCTATCTGCGCCTTCTAGCAGTTGATTTTACGGCAAATGGTCTTCATAAAAGGGCTGACCAAAGGAGCTCTGCCGTGAACAATCAATCTCTTAAAATAATTGAACAGCTTAAATCCAAACTTGCCCAATCCGGTCCGCGCGATATGCGTGCGGCATTTGCTGAAGATCCCAAGCGTGCGGAAACATTCTCAGCGCAGCTCGACGATTTTTTGATGGATTATTCAAAATGTTCCGTTGATGAAGATAGTCTTGCCCAGCTGTTAGAATTAGCTGAAAAGTCAGAAGTCTTTGCCAAACGCGATGCAATGTTTGCTGGCGAGAAAATCAATATCACAGAAGATCGTGCCGTTTTGCATACAGCATTGCGCGCAAGCCGTGATGCAGAAATCATGTTTGATGGCGAAAATGTTGTTAAGGATGTGCATGAAGTGCTTGATGCAATGGGTGCGTTTTCTGATGGCATTCGCTCAGGCGAGATCAAAGGCGCAACGGGCAAAAAGATCACTGACATTGTCAATATCGGGATTGGTGGCTCTGATCTCGGCCCTGTCATGGCGACAATTGCATTGTCACCTTATCATGATGGCCCGAAAGCGCATTTTGTCTCCAATGTCGATGGCGCCCATATCGCTGATATTTTGGCAGGGCTTACACCAGAAACCACTTTAATCATTGTTGCTTCCAAAACGTTCACGACTATTGAAACCATGACCAATGCTGAAACGGCGCGCGGCTGGATCTCACATGCATTGGGTGAAGACGCTGTCGGCGCGCATTTTGCCGCCGTATCAACGGCCTTGGATAAGGTTGAAAAATTTGGCATGTCGTCTGAGCGCGTCTTTGGCTTCTGGGATTGGGTCGGCGGCCGTTATTCGCTTTGGTCCGCCATTGGCTTGCCAATTATGATCGCAATCGGCAAAGAAAATTTCCGCGCTTTCCTAGATGGTGCGCAATCTATGGACAATCATTTTAAAACCGCAGCCCCTTCGCAAAACATCCCGCTCTTGCTTGGTCTGTTGGGTGTGTGGCATCGCTTGGTGTGTGGCTGCTCAACACGCGCAATTTTGCCTTATGATCAACGCTTGTCGCGTTTCCCAGCTTATCTGCAACAGCTTGATATGGAATCAAATGGTAAGGGCGTGACGGTTGATGGCGAAGCGGTTCAAACTGCATCCGGTCCGATTGTTTGGGGGGAACCTGGAACCAACGGTCAGCATGCTTTTTACCAGCTTATCCACCAAGGAACAGATGTTATTCCGGCTGAATTTATGATCGCCGCCAATGGGCATGAAACAGAACTATCCCATCAGCATGATTTGTTGGTGGCGAACTGCTTGGCGCAATCTGAGGCACTCATGAAAGGCCGCACTTATGATGAAGCCTTTGCGCAGCTCACGTCCAAAGGCATGGATGACGCGACAGCGGCAAAGATCGCACCACATCGCGTCTTCACAGGCAATCGCCCTTCAATCACCTTTATCTATGACAAACTCACACCTTTCGCGCTGGGCCGTTTGATCGCGCTTTATGAGCATCGCGTCTTTGTCGAAGCGCAAATCTTTGGCATTAATGCTTATGACCAATGGGGGGTTGAATTGGGTAAAGAATTGGCGACAGGTCTGTTGCCTGTTGTCGAAGGCAAAGAAGACGCAAGCGGGCATGACAGCTCAACAGCTGCGATTGCCGCTTATATTCTAAGCCGAAAATCAGCTGAGTAATCACTTAGGCTTTGACATCCCAATAAACAGGGGTCATCGGATCAAATACGGTGACCTCGCCAAGGCCAGTCGGTATCGCCTTTGGAAACTCAACTGGCGTGTCATGCTTGATCAGCGTCATGGAACCTTCATTTGGCGCTAAACCATAATGTTGAGGACCGTTCAAACAAGCAAATGCTTCCAAACGATCCAAGGCACCTTCGTCATCAAACACTTGAGCCAAACACGCCATTGTGTTGGTGGCTGTAAAGATACCTGCACAACCACACACATCAATCTTATTGCTATCCAAATGTGGCGCAGAATCTGTGCCTAAGAAAAATCTTGGATCATCAGAGGTTGCTGCTTTGCGCAAATCCAATCGGTGGCTTTCGCGTTTGGCGACCGGCAAGCAATAATAATGGGGCTTAATTCCGCCAACGAGCATAGCGTTGCGATTAATCATTAAGTGATGCGTCGTGATGCTTGCAGCCAGCGGACCATTTGATGATTTGACATAGTCCACAGCATCACTTGTGGTGATGTGCTCCATCGTGACCTTCAGCTCTGGCAAACGTGTCCTAAGTGGATCAAGCACGCGATCAATGAAGACTTTTTCGCGGTCAAAGATGTCGATATCCCAATCCGTGACCTCGCCATGCACACACATCATCATGCCAATATCTGCCATGCGTTCCAACACCGGCATGATATTTTCAAAATTTCGAACACCATTTTCTGAGTTCGTTGTCGCGCCGGCTGGATAAAGTTTTGCCGCTGTTACAACGCCTGATTCATATGCCTGTTCTAAATCATCAGGATCTGTGCCTTCGGTCAGATATAACGTCATCAGCGGCTTGAAATCTGACCCTTCAGGGCGCACGGCTAAGATGCGATCTCGATATTGTTCAGCATCAGATTTTGTTACAACGGGCGGCACCAAATTGGGCATAATAATCGCCCGCGCAAAATGACGAGATGTTTCTGGTAAGACGGCTTTCAGCATATCTCCATCTCGAAGATGAAGGTGCCAATCATCTGGCGTGCGGATGGTAATGGATGGCTGTGCCATGAAAGCTCTTTCCAAATTGTTGAACAGGGATCTTGTTATCACCGAATAACGGATGGCGCTTGATACGTCCATGCTTTGATCATAATTTTCGTTGCTTTTATGCTGTTCTTTCAAATCATAATTTTCTAAAATGATCCACCAAATAAGGAGTTACAGATGGATTTAGGATTAGCTGGTAAAAACGCGGTTGTTTTGGCCTCGTCAAAAGGATTGGGTCGCGCCATTGCTGAGGCACTTGCATTTGAAGGTGCAAATGTTTTGTTGGTTGGTCGTAGCGGTGATTTGCTCGAAAGCGTTGCTGCTGACATTAACCAATCATCTTCTGGCAAAGCGGATTATGTAACCGCCGATCTATCTAACCCTGACAGCGCAGAGGTGATTGAAAAAACCGCGCTTGAAAAGCTCGGCAAGATCGACATCTTGGTCAATAACACCGGTGGTCCACCTCCTGGCAAAATGTCGGAGGCGGATGTCATGGCGCTTGCCACACATTTTAATACAATGGTGATGCGCGTGATGGATATTACTGCGCGCTTTGTCCCTCATATGAAAGAGCAAGGCTGGGGCCGTGTGCTTACCGTCGCATCATCAGGCGTTGAGCAACCTATTCCGAATTTAGGATTGTCCAATACATTGCGCGCAGCTCTTGTCGGATGGTCAAAATCCATGTCCAACGAATTGGCCGGTGAAGGCTTAACCTTTAACATGTTGTTGCCAGGCCGAATTGCGACTGATCGCACCAAACAGCTCGACGAAGCAAATGCAAAGAAAAGCGGTCTTCCCGTGGAGCAAGTCACCAAGAACTCAATCGCCGCGATCCCAGCAGGACGTTATGGCGATCCAAAAGAGTTTGGATCTGTGGCGGCATTTTTGTGCAGCGACAAAGCCAGCTATATCACCGGCAGCATGATCCGCTGCGATGGTGGCTCGATTAAGTCAGTCTAAGATTTTTCACGCTAAACTGCGCGTTTGATGCTTTCTTCAATATAGAGCGCGCGCAGTTTTTTTACATGTTCGCCAACTTTCCCATCACCCACTTGATGGCCATCAATTTTGACAACAGGGAACATGAAGGTTGTCGCTGATGAGATAAAGGCTTCCTTGGCCTGATAGGCCTCATCCTTTGAGAACTGACGCTCTTCAATCTTCAAACCATTTTCACCCGCATATTGTAAAATCGCAGCGCGGGTAATACCTGGCAGAATTTCGTTGGATGTTGGTCGTGTGACAATCACATCGTCTTTGGTGATGATGAAGGCATTGTTGGATGTGCCTTCCATAACAACACCATCTTTGACAAACCAGGCGTCATCCGCCCCTTGTTTCTTGGCTTCCATTTTAGCTAGGGATGGATAGAGCAATTGAACGGTTTTAATGTCACAACGGCCCCAGCGCAGATCATCAATTGTGATGACCGACATGCCTGTTTCAACAACAGGATTATTGATGATGGATTTGGGTTGGCAGAAGATCACGATGCTTTGGGTGAGCTCGCTATTATCAAAAGCGAAGTCGCGATCGGTTGTACCGCGCGAAATCTGAAAATACAAGAAACCTTCTTTAAGATCGTTGCGCGCGACCACTTGACGATTAAGCTCTAAAAGCTGCTCGTAATTGTAATTCAGTGGCATATCAAGCGCTTTGCAAGAGCGTTCCAAACGCGCAATATGTGCTGGAAAATCAATCAATTTGCCATCGACAACGGCAATACCTTCATACACCGCATCGGCAAACAAAAAGCCGCGATCAAAAACCGAAACAGTCGCCTCATTTTCTGGTTTATATTCGCCATTTACATAAACAATGCGCATTCTTCATCCTTTGAGGTGATCAGACCTTTAGTTTTGTACCTGAAAGCGGACGTCATAAAGTTCGACAGACTTGTCACCGCCCGTGATATCGCTGTTAATCGCAAGATATGGCTGCGTTTCAAATGCACCCACATTTGTCATATCAAGATCAATCAAGACATCTGAGCGACCGCCACCGAGCTGAAAGCGTCGGCGACCAATTTCGACACCGCTTTTAAGCAAGCAACGAACATAAACTTGTGTCGGTTCTGTGACTGAAACGGATAAAGCGAGCGCAAATTTGCGAGATGCGGCTGACGCAAGGATACGTCCATTGAGCGGAATAAGCGCTTCGCCAAATTCACCTGCATTGACCGATGTGATACGCACACCACCCGCATTATCATCGCCAATGGTTTCGACCAATACTTCACCGCGACCGCGCGCCTTGTCCGCGTCTCCTGGACCAAAGACTATAATCCAATCGCCTTCTTGCTCCTCGGTTGCGTTTAATACTTTTGGAATAAAATCATCTTGTGCCACCTGCTCTTCTGCTGTGGGTTCAAGTGGTCCACCATTGCGCCATTCCAGGAACAGATCGAAATATTCGCTCTCGACAAGAACCCACGCGCCACCAATTACAAAGATAATCAAAATGACTGATACGATCGAGCCAGCAATTGTATCAAGCAAGCTTCGACCACGTCGCCGATTATCTTTTTTCTTGGCGCGTTTTTCCTCATTTTCGAGTTTGCGTTTCGCGCGTTTTTCAGCGCGGAGCTCAGCTTTTGTTTTCTCGCCTTTTTCGCCCGTATCGGGTGCAGCCTTTGATGCACTCTTATCGAAACCAAAGACTGATGTTCGATCAGGTGTTTCAGGACGTTCTGGATGCGTCGCCGCATCCGGCCAGGCCACATCGGCACTTCTAGCACTTCGTTGCGACGGCGTGATCTCGGGTGCGGATGTCAGATCAACCGCATCATCAACTGGTGCTTCCACTTTCGGTGCGCTGCTCACCTCTTGATTTGTCTGTGCAAGAACAGGATCAACAGGCGGAGGTGTTTGCGCATTTTCGGGAACTGGCGATACCACAGGCGCGGCGACTTGTGGTGGTTCCGATGGGGCATTTAAAGGCGCATCTACGCTTGGCGCTTCATTTGCGATCGGCGTTTCCTGAGGCTGAATAACTGGAAAATCAACCGCGACATCTGGCACCTGAGAATTTTGGTCCACAAAAGATGGCTCATCTATCGATGCGCTATTCGCGTTCGGTATTGAAGCAGGAACTTGTTCCTCTTTGATCTCCGCTTGCGGTTCAATGGTGGGCTCTGGTGCAGCTGCGGGTGCAGGATTTTGATACTCGTTTTCAAGGCGCGTGACAATTTCCACCAATTGCGCGCGGCGTGCTGCAACCATGTCTGGCTGGGTTTCAAGATAGGGTGCTAAACTTCTCTCAAGGATCGTTTCTGTGGCTTTATAAAGCTTAATCCTTGTGGCTTCGTCTGGACTTTCTAATTTGCCCAGAGTGTCCCGAAGTGTTTTTTCAATGCCTTGCAATCTATGCCCTTTACGCAACGTGCGGGTTTGACCTTAAAAGCGATAGATACACGTCAGTGTGATATATTACAATATATCACAAGCGTGGCCCCCAGACATATTCCACCTAGACGCGCGAAATGACATCTTTCCATGATTTTCGCAGAAATTGCCTTGGCTAAGCGCGCAAGGCAACATTTTCTGGATCAAATGGGCTTTCTTCAATAACTGTTGCTTTATGAAGCTTGCCAAGGATCTTGATCTCAAGCTCAGTGCCGATAGCAGACACATCAGGTTTCACCATCGCCAAAGCCAATGATTTGCCAATTCTATATCCATAAGCGCCATGTGTTGCACGACCAACAAGGGTTCCATCTTTATAGATCGCTTCGTTGCCGCGTGCATCAGCATCTGTGACATCATGAACTTCCATCGTGACAAAGTTCCAGTTCAATCCACCTTCTTTGGCTTTGACAAGCGCATCTTTGCCAAGGAAATCATCTTTGCTCAATTTCACAAATCGATCGAGACTAGATTCAAAGGCATTATACTCAATGGAGAGTTCGCGTGGGATCAAGCGGTAGCTTTTTTCAACCGCCATTGCAGTCATAGCTCGAATACCAAATGGTTTGATACCAAATTCTTCACCGGCTTCCATAACAGCGTCGAAGATCGCATTTTGTTGCTCGATAGGATGGTGCAACTCCCATCCGAGCTCGCCAACAAAGTTTACGCGCAGTGCATTGGCCGTTGCATGGCCTACTGAGATTTTCTTGCCTGTGAGCCATTTGAAATCATCGTTGGATAAGCTGGTACGTGTCAGCTTTGACAAGACATCGCGTGATTTCGGACCGGCCAGCACCAGAACACCATATTTTTCGGTGATCGGTTTTAGTTGAACAGATCCATCTTCCGGCAGTAATTTGCCTAGAATATCGTGATCATGCGCTTCGTAAGCACCAGCAGATACAAGGTAAAAATGATCCGGCTTGAACTCAAATACAGTGAATTCTGAGCGCACACCGCCATATTTTGTCAGCAAATGGCAAAGAGCCACACGACCACGTGTTTTGGGAACGGCATTGGCAAAAATATAGTTCAGCCAATCACGCGCACCTTTGCCGCTGACTTCAATCTTAGCAAATGCGGACATGTCCAAAAGACCGACATTTTCGTTCACATTTTTAACTTCATTGCCGACATGCTCGAAATAGTTTGAACGGCGGAATGACCATCTTTCAACAATGCGGCCATCATCGGTTGGTGGCGCATAATTGTGATCGGTTAAAACATCAGCACCCAGATCTAGCTCTTCCTTGGACACTTCATAGCCTTCAGGTGCAAACCAGTTGGCGCGCTCCCAGCCATAAACGGATCCAAAGACCGCACCGCGATCTTTTAAACGATCATAAATTGGTGTGGTTTTCAGCGGACGTGCAGCGGCGCGTTCTTCATCTGGATAGTGCGTGGTGAATACATTGGCATAAGCTTCTTCGTTTTTCTCCCGCAAATAACCTTCTGTCGCATAAGGACCAAAGCGGCGTGGATCGACACCCATCATATCAATGGTTGGTTCGCCTTCGACGATCCATTCTGCCAATTGCCAGCCTGCACCACCCGCAGCTGTAATCCCGAACGAATGACCTTCATTGAGCCAGAAATTTTTCAAGCCAGGTGCCGGGCCAATAATGGGCGAACCATCAGGCGTATACGCAATCGCGCCGTTATAGACTTTTTTGATGCCGACCTCACCAAAGGCTGGCACGCGTTCAATCGCAGTTTCAATATGCGGCATCAAACGATCGATATCTTCCTGGAAGAGCTCATATTCACTTTCGTCGCTTGGTCCATCAACATAACAGCAAGGTGCACCTTTCTCATAGGGCCCAAGCAGCAAGCCACCATTTTCTTCGCGCATATACCAAGAGCTATCTGACTCACGAAGAACACCCATTTCTGGCAAGCCTTGTTCCTTGCGTGCGACAATATCCGGATGCGGTTCGGTGACGATATATTGGTGCTCAACGGGAATCACCGGCACATCAAGGCCAACCATAGCTCCTGTTTTGCGGGCAAAGTTACCTGTACACGACACAACATGATCACAGGTGATATCAACCTTGTCTGTTTTAACAACAAACTGACCGTTTTCCAGTTTTTCAATCGCGGTCACAGTTGTGTATCTTTGGATTGTCGCGCCCAAATCGCGCGCGCCTTTAGCCAAGGCCTGGGTTAAATCTGCTGGCTGAATATAGCCATCGTCAGGATGTTGGATCGCACCAAGCAGGCCTTCCGTTTCACATAAAGGCCAGATCTCTTTTACTTGCTCAGGCGTTAGAATGTTAACCGGAATTCCAAGCGTTTCCGCAACACCTGCATAATACATATATTCATCCCAGCGGTCTTTGGTTTTAGCCAGGCGAATATTACTGACATTCGAGAAACCGACATTTACGCCTGTTTCTTCTTCCAACTCACGATAAAATTTCACGGAATATTTGTGGATCTGGCCAACGGAATAACTCATGTTAAACAGCGGTAACAATCCAGCAGCATGCCATGTGGAACCGGATGTCAGTTCCTTTCGTTCAATCAGAACACAATCGGACCAACCTTTTTTTGCCAAGTGGTAAAGTGTTGAGACCCCAACAACTCCCCCGCCAATAACCACGACACGTGCTTTACTTTCCATGATAACTTTCCCGACACAGTTAACGATTGCCCGATCAAACTAGCAGATCATATTTCAATTACTAGTTAGATTTGTAACCCATTAAACGCAAAAACTCTGCGATTTACGACACATAATGTGTCGCAAATTGCAAAGTCTAAGCGAACTATCCCGGGAGAGGGAAAGTCTATTCTTGCATAGCCCCTGGACCTGGGATTGCACCTTCAGGGCATTTGCCCAAAATGATCATGCCAAGCACTTCATCTTTGGTCACATCTTCGGTTCTTGCATAACCAACAACCTGACCGTTTTTCATGACAGCGACACGATCAGCGAGATCGAACACGTCATGAATGTCATGGCTGATAAGGAAGATGCCAATGCCATCCTTCTTCAGCTGTTGGATCAATTGTCCAACTTGCTCGGTTTCTTGTGGACCTAGTGCAGCAGTCGGCTCATCCATGATTAGGATTTTGGCATTGAACAAGATCGCTCTTGCAATCGCCACCGATTGACGCTGACCACCAGATAATTTGCTGACAGGCTCTTTAAAGCGCTGGAAGTTCGGGTTCAATCGGCCCATCACTTTCCGTGCTTCAGCTTCCATGGCTGCATCATCTAAGGTTCCGAAATTGGTGAGAATCTCACGCCCCAGATAAAGGTTTGCCGCTGCATCCACATTATCGGCAACCGCCAAAGTCTGATAGATGGTTTCAATGCCATATTTCTTGGCATCGCGCGGATTGTTGATGACAGCCTCTTCGCCATTTACAAAAATCTGACCTTCATCGCGTTTGTATGCGCCAGACAGAATTTTGATCAGTGTAGATTTACCCGCACCGTTGTGACCAAGGATCGCAACGACCTCGCCCGGGAATAGATCAACATCAGCATGATCAACCGCTTTGATACCTCCAAACCCGATTGAAATATTTTTCATCTCAACAAGTGGCGTTTTTGAGGATGTGTTTGAATTTTTATCAGTCATTATCCCAACTCCTCTTATTTCGCACGTCTACGGTAGATTGTGTCAATCCAGACGGCGAAGACGAGAACTCCACCCACAACCATTTGCTGAATGGCTGTATCAAATCCGATCAAAATCATACCTGTTTGAAGTGATTGCATAACAACGGCACCTAAGATCGCCCCATAAATGGTGCCGATACCGCCAGCGAATGATGTGCCACCAATCACGGCAGCCGCGATGACGTAAAGCTCATCTAATGTACCAAGTGCATTGGTCGCTGAGTTAAGACGCGCACTGGCAATGATGGCTGATAGGCCGCAAAGACCGCCCATAAGTGCAAAGATCTTAACGGTGATCCATCTGGTTTTAATACCGGCAAGCTCCGCAGCTTCTGGATTACCACCAATGGCAAAAACATAACGGCCAAAACGCGTGCGGCTCATTAAGAATGTCATGGCAACGCCCACGGCAATGAGGATCAAAACAGGGATCGCAAAACCGTGGGAGATGAAGATTTCTTCCACCGGTGTTGTAATATTGTTTTCAGCTGCATAGCGACGCACGATACCTTTTGGCCAAGGATAAGCGTTTACAATCCAGGCGAAACCTAAAATCGCAAAGCATGCCAAAGCCCCCAAGAATGTTTCTGCCCACATTGGACGCAATGGGAAATTAAACCGCTTACGTTTTTTGCGTGCTTGCCAGAAACTAAACAAAACAAGCGCACATGCGAGCAAGGCGAGGATCCAGCTGCCTGTCGAACCGATCGCACCAAATGGTCCGCCGCCAAGTTTGGCAAATGTGCGATCAACGGGTGAAATGGTTTCACCGCTTGCAAGCAACCATGCAGCACCACGCCAGACCAAAAGACCACCCAATGTGACGATGAAGGCTGGAATAGCGAGATAGGCAATTAAATATCCATGCAATGCACCAATAAGCGTGCCAATCAAAATGCCTGCAATGGCAGTGATGATCCAGATAAGTGGATGCCCCAGGCCTAAAATTTCAGGCAGGATCCACACTTGCAGGATCGCCATACACATGGCGGAAAATCCGAGAATTGAACCAACCGACAAATCGATATGCCGGGTGACGATGACCAACACCATACCACATGCCATCACGCCAATTGACGATGTTTGGACAGAAAGGTTCCACAGATTTCGCGGCGTTAGAAACGCGCCAAAACCGTTTGCCAAAAGTCCGTAAAGATGAAAGCCCACCCAAATGAATATGAGTGCTGCGATCATGCCAAGCAAACGCACGTCTAATTCTGTTGCACGAAGGAACCTTGTAAATCCGCTTTCGTTTTCAACTTTATTGGCGCGATGCATATTATTATTGTTGCTCACCGATGACTCCAATGAAAAACATGCCAACAACTCAGCTTCGATTTATTCGAACCAAGTTGCGGAAAGTTTAGATTGAATTCACACCGCACGAGAACCGTGCGATGTGAACAGTTTGAATTTATAAAGATTAACAGCCAGCAACGCCAGCCATTGCACCTTCACAAGCTTTGTCTTTCGCGATCCAGCCAGCGTCGATAACAACATTTAGGTTGTCTTTTGTCACTGGGATTGGTGCTAGGAACTGAGCTGTCATTTCAACGCCATTCGCGCCACCTGACCAGCTTACAGCACCTGGAATGTCGCTCATTGCTTTACCGTCAGCAAGCATTGCAGCGATGTTACCAGCTGCTTTACCAAGCTCACGAGCATCTTTCCAAACAGACACTGTTTGTGTACCGCGAGCAACACGGTTTAGCGCAGCATGGTCACCATCCTGACCAGATACTGGCACAGAACCTGCAAGACCTTGAGCTTCAAGAGCCGCAACAACACCACCAGCTGTACCATCGTTTGATGCCACAACAGCATCAACGCCATTGTCGTTAGCTGTTAGGATTTGCTCCATGTTTTTCTGAGCATTGTCTGGCTTCCAGCCATCTGTGTAAGCTTCACCAACATTGGTGATTTTGCCTGCATCCATGGCTTCTTTCAGAACTTCCATTTGACCACCGAATAGGAAGTCAGCGTTTGGATCAGCTGAAGAACCTTTGATGAAAGCATAGCGACCTTCAGGCTTTGCAGCCAAAACAGCGCGTGCTTGCATGCGACCAACTTCAACATTGTCGAATGTTAGGTAGAATGCACGTGCATCTTCGATAAGACGGTCATAACCAACAACCGGAATACCTTCGTTTGCAGCGCTATCAATAGCTGGGCCAATTGCGCCTGAATCTTGTGCAAGAATGATAAGTGCATTTGCGCCTTGAGCGATCAAGCTTTCAACATCTGTCAATTGTTTTGAAGCAGAAGCTTGCGCATCAGCTGAGATGTATCTGTCACCATTTGCTTCAATAGCGGCTTTCATTGCAGCTTCGTCAGTTTTCCAGCGCTCTTCCTGAAAGTTTGACCAGGAAACACCAATAACCTTGTCTTTAGCGACGGCGACACCTGAAGCGACAACAGATAGCGCAGCACCAGCAAGCAACATAGTTGCGAATTTGTTCATTTGAATTCCTCCCAAATGATAAAATGGATAATGAGACGCGAAATACTAAGCCCCTCATTTCGTCGTTAGAACCGATCGAAAATTAATTTTCTCGACAGTCGAAAAAATGTTTGCCAAATTTTTTTCTGCGAGTCAACATATTTATTTCGAGTCACGAGAAAATTGACAAATTCTCTTTTAGGCTCTAAATAGCTTATAGATTATAATGGGTTATTCTTTCGATGCTTATGAAGGCGAGTACTGAGAATTTAAGGAAGCAGAACCGAGGCTTGATTTTATCGGCCCTGCGCCGGCTCGGCTCGGTCTCCCATACGGAATTGTCGCAATGGACAAGTTTGAGCTCTGCAACGGTTTCCACCATCACCACGGAACTCGAAAAAGAAGGCATCTTACTACGTGAGGAACAAGCACCCTCTGCTGGGCGCGGACGACCTCGTGTTAAGTTCCGCCAAAATCCAAATTGCGCCTTTATTGCGATTGTGCGGATTACCTCAGAGATGGTGCAATATTCACTGGTCGATTATGCGGGCACATTGAAGGATCGTTTTGAAGAAAAACGTCCGCCTGCGGAGACGGATATCGATACATTTTCAAACCGTCTTAAGAACGATATTCAGCGCCTCATTGAACGGAGCGAATTGCAGCCAGAACAAATTTTGACGGTCTCTATCACCACCAAAGGATTGGTGGCATCTGGCAAACCGGAACTTTTATGGTCGCCCGTCTTTGAGGATAAAACGATGAATTTCGAAGATCTGCTCAGACCGATCTTACCTGCGCAAATCAGGCTTACGAATGATACACAATTCGCCGCGCAATCAATTGCCGAACAGCGTGCTGCAAAACTGCGTGGCTTCAGCAATCGCAAATTAGCAACGCTTTCACTCAGCCACTCCATTGGTCTTGGTATTGCAACGGAAGAAGCTAACGGCAAGATCAGCTCATTCGCTCCGCCATTTGGCCACATGATGCATGACCCTAATGGGCCTTTATGTCGTTGTGGTGCACATGGATGTATTGAATCAATTGCAGGCTTTTACGGAATATTGCGCACGGCATTTGAAGTGGATGATGATGTGGTACCGGCAAAATTTATTCCGCTCAAAGAAATTGAGAATATCGCAGTTCGCGCCCGCAATGGTGATCACCAATCTGAATATGCATTCCGCCGTGCTGGCGAAGCACTTGGCATAGGTCTCGGTAGATTGCTCACATTATTAGGACCGATGCCAATTGCCATTACCGGTCATGGAACCTTGTTTTATGATCTCATGCAAACGTCGATCTTAGACGGCATACAAAATACCTTGCAGGTTAGGCGCAATAAAATGCCAGAGGTCAGCTTTCACACCGATGAGGGCCATCTCATTTTCAATGGCAATGTGCAGTCATGTCTGAGTGACCTTGATAGCAATATTATATCCGAACAAAACGGTACAAAGTGGAAATTTAACTGATGCGTACTTCACTTATTTTAATGGGCTTAGTGTGTCTAAGTGCAACACCCAGCTTTGCAGATAACACCCCGCCCTGGGCTGAAAAAACGGATGCGATTGGCCGGATCACACAAATGCCGATCGGATTTTTGGGCCGAGAAGAATTAGATGTGCTTGTGCAAGCGGGCGAAGAATTATTCGAAGCCAAATTTAAAAAGTCCGAAGGCGCTGGCCGTCCGATGGCAACCGCTGCGATATTGCCGACCAAAGCACGACGTTTGACTAAAACTGCTTTTGCTAGAACCTCTGGACCAGATGCAGCGTCTTGCGGTGCTTGTCACAATGAACCACTTTTGGGTGGCGCAGGTGATTTTGTCACCAATGTGTTCGTCTCAGAAGGTTTCACCAATGCAGATTTTGATTCAACCAATCCACAATTTTCAAACGAGCGCGGCACAAATCATCTATTTGGTGCAGGGCTCATTGAACTGCTCGCGCGAGAGATTACCACTGACTTGCACGACATTCGTCGCAATGCATTGAAAACGGCGCGCGCGGATCAAAAGCCTATACGCGTTGAACTCACCTCAAAGGGCATTTCATATGGCTACATCACAGCGCAGGCAGACGGGGTTTTGCAGCTCGATGAAATTGATGGCATTGACACAGACCTTGTGGTGCGCCCGTTCAGCCAAAAAGGTGTGATGACATCTTTGCGGCAGTTTACCGTCAATGCGTCAAACCATCACCATGGCATGCAGGCGACCGAACGTTTTGGCGCAAGATGGACAGGTGAAAGTGATTTTGATGAGGATGGCATGACAGCGGAACTAAGTTCTGCCGATGTATCCGCCCTTGTTGCATGGCAAGCGACTTTGCGCCCACCTGTTGTTGCCAAGCCGGATAATGCAGAATGGCAAGCTGCTGCGGAGAACGGTAAACAGGTATTCGATCAAATTGGCTGCGCACAATGCCATATGCCAGCTTTACCTTTGAACTCATTGCAGTTTGATGATCCAGGTTTGTTTGATGTGGCTGGCACTTTGCAAGCCTATCAGGTGGAAGCACCTGCCACTTATGATCTTGCCATGCTCGAATGGGCAGAAGCCCTCCCGCGCAATGAAGATGGCCAAGTGATGGTGCCTTTATTTGGTGATCTTAAACGCCACACAATGACCGATAGTGAAGTCGACGCTTTTGGCAATGAATTGATGTCGCAACGTTTTGTGGACCGCAATATTTTCATCACCGCTGAACTTTGGGGTGTTGCATCAACCGCTCCCTATGGCCACCGCAATGATATGTATGATCTCACCGAGGTGATTAGCGCCCATGGTGGTGATGCGCGCGCATCAAGAGATGCCTATCTCGCGCTGGATGACGCGCTTCAACAACAATTAATCGCGTTTTTGCGCACGCTTGAAATTAAATAGGTGCTGGCATGAAGAATAACCTCAAAATAAGTTCTGCCATCGCCTTGGTTTTTTCAATCGGACTATCAACCGCGCATTCAAGTGAATTTCCATTTGATGTGCCCAATATGATTGAGCAATCTGAACAAGCCGGGATCACGCACACATATTCTGGTCCGTGGGAATATTTTGTCGGCGGCGGCGCGGCAAGTTTTGACTGCAATGGCGACCGCATGCCTGATGTTTTCTTATCAGGCGGCAAAGGCGAAGCAAAACTTTTCGTCAATACATCATCTGCGGGCGGCAATTTGTCTTTCATCGAAAAAGCACTCGACATTGGCCGCAGCAATTTAAAAGTGCTGGGTGCCTATCCGATCAATATCGATAATGATGCGCATACGGATCTCGTCTTATTGCGCTTGGGCGCCAATCAGATCTTAAAAGGTGGCCCGGATTGTAGCTTCACCAAGGCAAATAAAGAGTTTGCTATGAAAGGCGGGCGCGCATGGAGCACGGGTTTTGCCGCCATTTGGGAAGGCGATAATGCTTTACCCACAATGGCAATCGGCAATTATGTTGATCGCGATGCGCCCGGAACACCTTGGGGCACATGTTCGCCCAATATGCTGCTCAGACCCAATGCAGACGGTACCTATGCCGAACCCCTTGCGCTTGAACCCGGCTATTGTTCCTTATCCATGCTATTTACAGATTGGAACAAATCTGGTGAACCAGATCTTCGCATTACCAATGACCGTCAATATTATCGTGGCGGGCAAGAGCAGCTTTGGCAGATAACATCTGGTCAAACACCGCGCGCTTATACCCAAAATGACGGTTGGGAAACATTACAAATCTGGGGCATGGGCATTGCCGAAGCTGATCTCAACGGTGATGGCTTTCCAGAATATGCACTTACTTCTATGGGTGATACGAAAATCCAATCGTTGGATGAAGAGGGTGATGAGGAAAGCCCGATCTATCGCGATATTGCCTATGAAAGCGGTGCAACCGCTCATCGTCCATATACGGGTGATGATCTAAAACCCTCAACTGGGTGGCATTCGCAATTTGTTGATTTTAACAACGACACGCATAAAGATTTATACATTGCAAAAGGCAATGTCGAAGCAATGACGGATTTCGCAAGCTATGATCCGGATAATATGTTGCTTGGCGGTATTGATGATAAATTCACCGAAAAGGGTGATGAGGCCGGCATTGCATTAAATTCCGCGGGTCGCGGTGCGGTGATTGAAGATTTCAATGCCGATGGCATGCTTGATATGCTCGTTGTTAATCGCAAGACCAATGTAAACCTCTTCATCAATGAAGGCGCAAAAACCAGTTGGGGTCATCGCCCGATGGGCAATTGGATCAAGATTGAACTTGATAATGGCGATATCAATAAGGATGCGGTTGGCGCGAAAATCTCGGTTAAAACCGGCAATCTAACGCAGAATAAAACCGTGCAAATTGGTGGTGGTCACGCCTCAGGCCAACTCGGGTTTAATCATTTTGGATTGGGTGTTGCCGAGCGCGCAACGATCCGTGTGCAATGGCCAAATGGAGATTGGAGCCATCCGTATAAAGTATTTGCCAATAATCATGTTATCATTCAACGTGACAGCCCAAGTGCAAATTACTGGTATCCTGCGGAGGACTAATGTCTCAATCATCTCGAATGCCGAGCGCGATCTTTCCTGATCTGAAAGGCAAATCTGTTTTTATCACTGGTGGCGGTTCCGGCATCGGTGCTTTGTTGACAGAAAGTTTCTTAATGCAAGGCGCGCATGTCACCTTTATTCAGCGTAGTGACGCAAGTGAATTTTGTGATGAGATGGAAGCCAAATATCACGAACGTCCTTTGTTTATTCAATGTGATATTTTAGATATTCCTGCGCTTGAAGCTGCGCTGGACCAGGCAAAAGAGACCTATGGTCCAATCCAGGTTTTGGTCAATAACGCAGCGTCAGACAATCGACACAAGTTAGAAGAAACCGAAACCGATGATTTCGACCATCTTATAAACGTCAATCTACGGCCGCATTTCTTCACGGCTAAACATGTGGCTCAAGACATGGCCAAACTAGGTGGCGGATCGATTATCAATTTCTCGTCGATTGCGCATCATTTAGGTGGTGACCAATATCCGGTTTATATCACGGCAAAGGCGGGTATTGCCGGCCTTACACGTGCACTGGCAGATACGCTTGGCAAGGATAATATTCGCGTGAATTCCGTTCTTCCAGGATGGGTATTTACCCAACGTCAGCTTGATCTATGGGCGACAGAAGAGAAGGTTTCTAAACATCTTGAAACACAGTCCATCCCGGAAAAACTGGTCTCTGAAGACATGGTCGGGATCGTCTTATTTTTAGCATCAGACGCTTCGCGCATGCTAACCCGTCAATCGATTGCCGTTGATGGCGGTGTTATCGGACTTGGATAGCTAACAAAAAAAGGGCCGATCTTTTCAGACCGACCCACTTGGTTGGCGCCTTTTCTTATTATTGTTATGAACGGTTCATCCGGTTGTCGATCAGATTGTCGACAACGGAAGGATCAGCAAGCGTTGAGGTATCACCCAATGCACCAAAATCATCCTCTGCGATCTTGCGAAGAATACGGCGCATGATTTTACCAGAACGCGTTTTTGGCAAACCCGGAGCCCATTGAATGAGGTCTGGCGATGCAATCGGGCCAATTTCTTTACGCACCCAATTGCGCAATTCAACACGAAGATCATCACTTGGCTCTTCGCCCGCATTCAGCGTGACGTAACAGTAAATGCCTTGCCCTTTCACATCATGTGGGTAACCCACAACAGCTGATTCAGATACTTTTGGATGGGCAACAAGCGCGCTTTCAACCTCGGCAGTACCCATTCTGTGACCTGACACATTGATCACATCATCCACGCGACCTGTGATCCAATAATAACCATCGGCATCACGACGACAGCCGTCACCTGTGAAATAGTAGCCTTTATAGTCAGAGAAATATGTCTGAACAAAACGCTCGTGATCACCATAAACGGTCCGCATCTGTCCCGGCCAGCTGTCCTTGATGCACAGCACGCCTTCTGCGGTGGTTTCATCGATCTCAGCACCCGTTGTTGGTTCAAGCAAAACAGGCTGTACACCGAAGAATGGTGTTGTAGCAGAACCAGGTTTTGCAGCTGTTGCACCTGGTAGAGGTGTGATCATATGACCGCCAGTTTCTGTCTGCCACCAAGTATCAACAATTGGACAATTACCCTTGCCGACAACTTCGTTATACCAGTTCCAGGCTTCTGGGTTGATTGGTTCACCCACTGTGCCTAACACTTTGAGCGTCGAAAGATCACATTTTTCAACAGGCTCTTTGCCTTGCGCCATCAATGCACGGATCGCAGTTGGCGCTGTATAGAATTGGTTGACTTTGTGTTTTTCACAGACCTGCCAGAAACGTGACGCATCTGGATAAGTTGGCACACCTTCAAACATGAGGGTAATCGCACCATTGGCAAGCGGCCCGTAGACGATATAGCTGTGTCCTGTGACCCAACCCACATCAGCGGTACACCAATAAATATCACCATCATGATAATCAAAGACATATTCATGTGTCATGGCGGCATAGGTGAGATAGCCCCCTGATGTATGCAACACGCCTTTTGGCTTACCTGTTGACCCAGATGTATAAAGGATAAACAGCGGGTCTTCCGCATTCATTGGCTCGACCGGGCAATCTGCTGACACGCTTGCAACAAGTTCGCCATAATCATGATCGCGGCCAGGTTTGTTACCTGGGCCACCGCCTGTCCGCTTGACGACAATCGTTGTCACATCGCCTGAAATTTCCAATGCCGCATCGACATTTTTCTTAAGCGGGATGTTTTTACCACCACGCGGGCCTTCATCGGCTGTGACAAGCAGTTTAGCGCCACAATCAGTTACGCGACTTGCAAGCGCATCCGGAGAGAAACCACCAAAGACGATGGAATGAACCGCACCGATACGCGCACAAGCAAGCATTGCATAGGCGGCTTCTGGGATCATCGGCATATATAAAATAACGCGATCGCCTTTGCCAACGCCCAAAGATTTATAGCCATTGGCTAAACGAGATACATGTTCATGAAGCTGGTTATAGGTAATGTGCTTAGAGACGGTTGGATCATCGCCTTCCCAGATGATCGCGGTCTGATCACCACGAGTTTCCAAGTGACGATCTACGCAGTTGGCGCAGACATTGAGGACACCATCTTCGAACCATTTGATCGACACATTGTCATAGGCAAAGCTTGTGTTTTTTACGATTGTAAACGGCTCGATCCAATCCAGACGTTTGCCGACTTCACCCCAGAATTTATCAGGATCAGTGACGGATGACGCATACATTTCATCATATTTTGCTTTGGAAATATGTGCCGAATTTGCAAATTCATCAGCGGGTGGAAAAATTGGATCGCTCATAGCGTTCTCCCTGCACTATTAGTCAAATGTATATATTTGTAAAAGCCCCACCAGCTGAGGATGGGGCTTTGAATAGCCTCTAAATGGCCAGATATTCGTGACGAAGTTCTTCGTTATCGAGGACTTCTTTCGCCGTGCCGTCAAACACCACCTTGCCGGTATCGAGGATCACAGCGCGATCCGCAAGATTTAGCGCGGCAACCGCGTTTTGTTCCACAATCACCGTTGTAATGCCCTGCTCACGAATGAGATGAAGTGTTTTTTCGATCTCCTGAACAATCACCGGCGCCAATCCCTCATATGGCTCATCCAGCAACAACAATTTAATGTCACGGGCCAATGCGCGACCAATGGCCAGCATTTGCTGCTCACCACCTGATAGCGTCGTACCTTCCTGTTTCGCGCGCTCGCCAAGACGTGGGAAGAGCTCATAAATACGTTCAATTGACCAACCAATGGGCTTTTCAATTTGCGCAAGTTGCAGATTTTCTTCAACCGTAAGACCTTGAATAATTCTGCGATCCTCTGGCACGAGCCCAATACCGGCTTGTGACGCTTCATGAGCTTTCATCAAGTGAAGAGGTTGGTGATCGAGCCAAATTTCACCATGAGTAACCATTGGATTGGACAAACGCGCCAAAGCGCGAAGCGTTGATGTTTTACCCGCACCATTTCGACCCAATAGCGCGAGGATTTCGCCTTCATGAATATTAAGGCTTACCCCTTGTACGATGTAACTTTCACCGTAATAGGCTTTGATATCCCAAGCTGAAAAATAAGCTGGGGCATTTTTTGCATGATTTGCATTCATATTTTCTGACATAATATCTACTCAGCTTATTCTCAATTAATGTGCACCACCCAAATAGGCTTCTTGAACCTTTGGGTGACCTTTAATTTTTTCAGGTAAATCTTCCACAATCACCGTGCCTTGCGCGAGCACCGAAATCTTTTGCGCAAGTGAGAACACAACATGCATATCATGCTCAATAACGACCATTGTGATATGTCGTTTTTCCTGAATTTCAGCCAGTAGGTCAATCGTGTTATTGGTGTCAGCACGCGCCATACCCGCTGTTGGCTCATCCAAGAGCAACAGCTTCGGATCTTGCGACAAACACATTGCCATTTCCAAACGACGTTTATCACCACGTGACATGGAAGACGCGACCATATCGCGTTTATCCGCCATGTTTACATCAACCAACATCTGTTCAGCTTTTTCAAGAATGTCTTTCTCATTGCGAACAGAATTAATGGCGTTCAAGGAATAAGACCCATCACGCTTGGCAAAACACGGGATCATCACATTCTCTAATACCGTGAGATCTGAGAAAATTTCCGGTGTTTGGAACACACGGGATACGCCTGTTTGGTTGATCTCGTGTGGCTTTTTCCCCAAAAGCGATTGGCCATCAAAGGTCACCGCACCTGTGTCTGGGATCAACCGGCCCACAAAGCAGTTGAGCAATGTTGATTTACCCGCACCATTTGGTCCGATGATCGCGTGGATCATACCCTCTTCGACATTGAGGTTTACATTGGTCAGAGCCTTCAACCCACCAAAGCTCTTATTCACATTTTGGACTTCTAAAATACCCATAATGAACTCCTAAATGTTATTCAGCTGGTGCAGCTGATGCGCTGCTTGTTGCTGAATCTGAACCGTCTTTTTTGTTTTTGAACATGCCAGCAATTTTTTGCCCGCCTTGCACCAGACCACCTGGCAGGAAGATCACAACAAGCATGAACAAGATACCCAGCGTCAAGTGCCAGCCTTTACCGATGAACGGATAGATGATGCCGACAAATACATCGCTTAAGCCATCTGGCATGAATGAGAACCAGGTCTCGAGAATGTTGGCATTAATCTTGGAGACAATATTCTCAAAGTATTTGATGAAACCTGCACCCAAGACCGGTCCGATCAATGTGCCAGCGCCACCAAGAATGGTCATCAAAACCACCTCACCTGAGGCTGTCCAGAACATGCGCTCGGCACCTGCTTGAGTATCCATGGCAACGAGCAAGCCACCTGCAAGACCGGCATACATGCCTGAGATGACAAAGGCTGCCAATGTGTAAGGTTTTGATTCAATGCCGGTATAGTTCAAACGCTGTTGGTTTGATTTAACCGCACGCAACATCAGACCAAAAGGAGATCTGAAAATGCGAATTGAAAGGTAAAACGCCAATACCATGCAGACGGCTGCAATATAATAGCCGACATTAAAGGTGAATATCCACCCACCAATTGCCATCTCATAGCTGTCATTCATAAACATACCAAAGAGGTTTGCGCGCGGCGTTACACCTTCTTCTAAAGCTGCATCTAGGATGCGCGGGTCGCCCACTTTCGGCTGCAGACCCGTTTCACCACCTGTGATCGGTGTCAGCACTGAATAGGCCAAAGCGTAGGACATTTGCGCAAATGCAAGCGTTAGAATTGAGAAATAAATCCCAGATCGTCTTAGCGAAATCCAACCGACAAGCAGCGAGAATGCACCCGCGACAATCACAGACACGACGATAGCAGGAATGACGTTTAGCGTGAGCAACTTAATCATCCAGACGCCCGCATAAGAGCCGACACCCAAAAAGGCTGCGTGACCAAAACTGAGATAGCCTGTCAGACCAAACAAGATGTTAAATCCAATGGCAAAGATACCAAAGATCACTAGGCGTTGCATCAAATCCGGATAACCCGCATTAAACTGAGCCATAACCGAATTTTCCGGAAATGGATTGAGAATAAATGGCGCTAAAACCGTCAGCGCGATTACAATAAGAAGCAGAGCTGAATCTGATTTTCTAAGTCCAAACATGATTATTCCTCCATCACGCCAGCTTTACCCATCAGACCGCGTGGTCGTGTGAGAAGCACAATGATAGCAACTAAGTAAATGATAATTTGGTTGATGCCCGGAAGCGTTTCCAAAACAGCGGTCATGGATGCAAAACTCTCCAATATACCGAGCAAGAACCCAGCGAGCACAGCACCTGAAAGTGAGCCCATACCACCGACCACAACAACTACGAAGCTTAGAACCAGAAAGTCCATGCCCATGTGATAGTTGGGCGAGTTAATGGGTGTGTACATGACACCGGCGAGGCCTGCGACGGCTGCCGCCAAGCCAAACATAATTGTAAAGCGCTTGTCGATATTGATCCCTAATAGGCCAACGGTCTCGCGGTCCGCCATACCAGCGCGCACCACCATACCGAAGGTCGTGAATTGCAAGAAGGCAAACACACCGCCGATGATCACCGCGGCGAAGGAGAAGTAGACGAGACGCCAGTAAGGATAGATGATGGAGTTGGCTTCAAATCCAAGCATGGCCCCAAAATCAAGAGAACCTTTAAACGCTTCAGGCGCTGGTGTTGGAATTGGGTTTGCCCCGTAGAAATACTTAATCACTTCCTGCATCACAATCGCCAAACCAAAGGTCACAAGGATTTGGTCAGCATGCGGACGCTTATAGAAGTGTTTAATTAGACCGCGCTCCATAATGAAGCCGATCAAAACCATGATCGGGATCGCAAATAATATGGATAAGGGAACGGCCCAGTCTATGATCACGTTACCCGCATTTTCGCCGACGAAATCATAAATATAAGGAACCTCCACTTTAAGCGGATTTCCCAAGAAATCTTTCTTAGTCGCATCGATAACAACGTGGCTAAGGGTTAAAATTTTGCTGAGTGTGACGGCACAAAACGCGCCAATCATGAAGAGAGCACCATGGGCAAAATTCACGACACCGAGCGTACCAAAGATCAATGTCAGGCCGAGAGCGATCAACGCGTAAGCGGATCCTTTATCCAGGCCATTAAGTATCTGCAGGACTATAGCTTCCATTGCATCACCTTAAAAGTAATTATCGATTTATGTATATTATAAGTAAAAGAAAAGGGGCACAAATTGCCCCTTTTCATATGGCGCAAAATTATACGCCAGGGTTACAATCACCCAATGTTGCTTCTGGTCCGCCCATTTGTGGAATGTTAGCATCATAAGTAACTTGTGACACTGGAGTAACTTCCACAACTTCAAGAATATCGAACTCTGATGTTGGGTTTTCTTTACCCTTCACAACAAGAACGTCTTTGAAGCACTGGTGATCTTCAGCACGGTAAAGTGTCTTACCGTTACCTAGACCGTCGAACTCGAAGCCTTCAAGAGCTTCTGCGATACCACATGGGTTAAACGTACCAGCACGCTCTGCAGCATCAGCATAAAGCAATGTCTGACAGTATGTTGTATGCGCAGCCTGTGATGGCGGGAAGCCATATTTCTCACCGAAGGACTTAACGAAGGCTTTTGAACCTTCATCCTGCAGTGACCAGTGCCAGTTTGTAGAACCGAAGATGCCTTTAACGTTTTCACCAGCACCGCGAGCCATAAGGCGAGAATAAAGCGGAACGATGATTTCGAAGTTCTTGTTGTTAACCAACTTGTCACGAAGACCGAACTGAACAGCGTTCGTTAGTGAGTTGATCATGTTACCACCGTAGTGGTTTAGAACTAGAACGTCAGCATCAGACTGAAGAACAGGAGCAATGTAAGATGAGAAGTCAGTCTGTGTAAGTGGTGTTTTCACCGCATTCACAGTTTCCCAACCCATAGCTTCTGTAGATTCACGAACAGCTTCTTCTGTTGTGTAACCCCAGTTGTAGTCAGCTGTTAGGTGATAAGCTTTACGATCTTTACCATACGCATTTGCAAGCACAGGCGCCAAGGCAGCACCAGACATGTATGAGTTAAAGAAGTGACGGAAACCGTTCGCCTTCTTATCTTTACCAGTTGTATCGTTTGAGTGTGTCAAACCAGCCATAAAGATGATGCCAGCTTCTTGACATAGAGCCTGCACAGCCACAGCCACACCTGATGATGAACCACCCGTAATCATGATCGCACCATCTTTTTCGATCATTGATTTCGCAGACGCACGAGCCGCATCAGCTTTCGTTTGAGTATCACCTGTTACATACTCAACTTTTTTGCCAAGGATACCATTACCTTTAAGCTCTTTTGATGAGAATGTGTTCATCATGCCGCCGTCGCCGCCACCATTTAGGTGTTCAACAGCAAGTTCGTAAGCACGTAGCTCATCCGCGCCTTCATCAGCATAAGGACCTGATTGAGGCACATTGAAGCCCAAAGTTACAGATGAACCAGTTGGCTCATTCATATAAGCGCTGGCTGAACCTGTAAAAATTGTTGGCATAGCAAGACCAGCGCCAGCAACGGCACTTGTTCTTAATAGACCACGTCGTGTTGGTTTAATAATTGACATTAAATTCCTCCTAAAAAGACTGGAGCCAAGTCCTTCCTCCAAAGGCATTGGCATGTCATGCGAAGATTTTCGCATAGCTAAGAATGCGTCATTTTTGTGAAAAGATCAATAAACTATTGTCTTTAAAGGGTTTTTTTGTGTAAAACAGCAATATGCAAATCTTAATCTTGTAAAATTTTTTACTAAACTTTGATATGTTACGAAAAACGTTAGGAAAAATTGGATGGTTAGATCATTAATTGGGACTCGTATTCGGGAAAGACGGCGTGCCAAAAAGCTCAGTCAAACCATGTTAGCAGAAAAAGCTGGCATCTCTACATCCTATATGAACCTCATCGAGCACAATCACCGGGCTATTGCAGGGCGCACCTTACTCTCCATTGCAGAAAGCCTTGAAGTCGACCCCAAAGAGCTGACGGAAGGGGCTGATCACCTTGTTCTTACCCAGCTACAAGAAGCTGCAAATCTGATCAGCGAAAAGAATGTTGAGCTCAATCGTTTGGAAGAATTTGTGGGGCGATATCCAGGTTGGTCGAAGCTGTGCGCCAAACTTTATGAAAATATCCAACAACAAGAACAACGCTTACAAGCTTTGTCCGATCGTTTGGGCCATGATCCATTTTTCTCAGAAGCCATGCACCTTATGCTATCCAATGTAACGGTATTGCACTCCACCTCAGATATTTTGGCAACAACAGATGAGATCCCTCCTGCTCAGGCTAAAAAATTCATCCAAAACATGAAAACTGAAAGTGAACGACTATCTGACACAATCACCAAATTACTCAGCTATTTTGACGAAACAACCAGTACTGAAACGCAATCACCAATGCTTGCTCCGTCCAAATTGGATCAGTTCTGGGAGATGCATGATTATCATCTATTTGAGTTGGAAAAGCCTGAGCTCAATCCGAAAGCGCAAATTAAGAAAATGATGGCGGCGTGGAATTTTCAGGAAACGGGAGAGCAAAGATTAGCGGAAGCACTTGTCGAGCGATATGCCAATGTCGCCGATCAATTGCCTTTGGATGATTTTGTAATTGCAGCCGTGGATTATCTTTATAATCCCATCTTGCTGGCGCAAAAATTTAATTGCGAGCTGCATGATGTGTTTTTCCGTTTTGCGCATCTACCTTCCGAATATGATGGTCAGATCCTCCCACAATTTGGTTTGATTGAATGCGATGGATCGGGAGGTGTGCTCTTTCGCAAACCGCTCAAAACACTTTCACTGCCGCATAAAAGTAGTGCCTGCCCACTCTGGCCGCTTTACAGAGCAATTAGCCAACCCATGCAGCCAGTTCGCGCCATCATGGAAACACCAACGGGCGAAAGCTTTTTAACAGTGTCGCAGGCGGTCTGGTCAGGATTAAACAATTATACGGTTCCACCAACGGTGAAAAGCGCAATGGTTTTCACATCTGATTATCAGAGATTTTTACCCACCCATGAACGACGAGCGCTCCCAACAATTAAGGTCGGTATGAGTTGCGAAATTTGTCCGCGGACCAATTGTTCCGCACGACGGTCAGACTCAATTCTGGATAGCTAAATTGTCTTCATCCTGACTTGGCTCAGCTATACGGTATTATCCAGACTTGCGCGGTCATAAAATAAAGTTAGTATGGCCGCATCATTTCTGGGAGGGAAAGATGACAAAAAAAGTTCTCTTGATTGAGGACGAGCCTCACATTGTGGAAGCTCTATCATTTTTACTTAGGCGGGAAAGTTGGCAGGTCGAAATCCACAATGACGGGATCGGCGCCGTTAATAAAGTGTCAGAATTAACACCTGACCTTGTCATATTAGATGTCATGCTACCCAATATTGGTGGCATGGAAATTTTGCACGACATCAGGCAGAATCAGCAAACTGCACAAACGCCAGTTCTTATGCTGACGGCAAAGGGGCAACAAAAGGATCGAAAAGCTGCGGAAGATGCAGGTGCAAGTCTGTTTATGACGAAGCCTTTTTCCAATCAGGAAATCGTCGCCAGCATTCGCGAATTGGTGAGCTGATGTCTGACTTGGAAGACACATCAGAAGCGAACTTGACCTCTTCCAACTCTAAAGAAGACAAGCCGCTGCTTACACAAAAACGCAACGACCTCGCTGCTCTTTTACCCATATGCGGCGTGTTGTTTTTTGCCACTCCCCTCATTTCAACATTCACCAATGATAGCCCATCTGGGATCGGCGGAACTGCCTTTTACATTTTTAGCATCTGGGCTGCCCTTATTTTAGCAGCTTATGCCTTAGCGCGGTTTTTGCGCGAGGATGACAAAAGCCCAAATGAGGCAGACTGATGCTCTCGTTTAATCTTCTCCTCACTGTTTGCTTAATATATGTCGCCGGTTTGTTTGGCGTTGCCTTTTTGGCGGAGAAGAACGCAAAACGAAAGAAACTCGGCTTCTTCTCATCACCTGTCACTTATACACTTTCCATCTCTGTGTATTGTACAGCATGGACTTATTACGGTGCTGTGGGTTCAGCAGCAAGAAATGGTCTTGAATTCATCACCATCTATCTGGGTCCCACGCTGGTTTTTATCGGCTGGTGGTGGCTGTTGCGGAAACTTGTGCGCATTGGCAACACACAGCGCATCACGTCCATTGCTGATTTGATCTCCGCGCGTTATGGCAAAAGCACCACGCTCGCGGTGATCATCACATTGCTGTCTGTGATCGGCTCCACCCCATATATCGCGCTTCAGCTACAATCGCTCACCCTGAGCTTTTCAGTATTTTCTGATGGTTTCGGCGGGCAAGATCCTGCAACGGCATCCTCGCTTACAGCTTTATGGGCTGCGGTTGGATTGGCAGCTTTTACCATTATCTTTGGCACGAGAAATCTTGATTCCAACGAACGCCATCACGGTGTTGTCTCTGCGATTGCCGTGGAAGCGATTGTGAAAATTCTCGCACTCATCGCTGTCGGCATCTTTGTTGTGTGGGGTGTGGCTGACGGACCAAGAGACATCATGTCGAGGATCCAGCCAGAGATCATGCAATCTCAGGATATTTTCACGCCACGTTGGGTGACGCTCATCTTCCTATCCGCAACAGCAGTGATTTGTTTGCCGCGCATGTTCCAAGTGATCGTGGTTGAGAATTCCGATGAAAAACATTTAAGCATGGCCTCTTGGGCGTTCCCGCTCTATCTGTTTTTAATGAGCTTGTTCGTCTTGCCGATTGCGATCGCTGGGCTCGACATCTTGCCTGCCGGCGCCAATCCGGATCTGTTTGTGTTGACCATCCCGTTGACGCAAAACCAAGATGCACTTGCCATGCTTGCCTTTTTAGGCGGTTTTTCATCTGCCACTTCTATGGTGATTGTTGCGGCCATTGCGCTATCAACCATGGTGTCCAACCATATCGTATTGCCGCTATGGCTCTGGCTGACCTTAAGCCGTAGCCCGACAAGCGAAGACGTTCGGACATTGCTATTAAGAAGCAGACGAATTTCGATTGCCGTGATCCTAGGGCTCGGATTTTTATATTATCAATTTACCTCTGGCACAGGCGGCCTTGCATCCATCGGTCTCATCGCATTTTTGGGTGTTGCTCAAGTTCTACCTGCGCTCATTGGCGGTCTCTTCTGGCAAAGTTCAACGCGCAAAGGAGCAATCTGGGGTATCACCGCAGGCTTTATTCTTTGGGCCTATACATCGTTCTTACCGAGCTTTGAAGGCAATTTCATCCTCAGCCAATCAGCGATTTCAAACGGCATATTTGGACTTGAATTCCTCATTCCAAATGCGTTGTTTGGTGTAACCATTGATGACCCGCTGGTCCATGCAACTGTATGGTCACTAGGTATCAACACCATCACATTTATCGTCATGTCGATGATCAGTTTGCCAAGACCAATTGAGAAAGTTCAGGCCAGCCAATTCATTCATATTTTTGACCAACCTGCCACCAGCACAACCCTATCACGTCAGACAACATCAGAAGAATTACACATTCTCTCGCAGCGTATTCTTGGACATGAGATAACGCAAAAGCTGTTTAATAAAGCTGCCCGAACACAAGGCAAGCTATCCGGTCAATTGCCGGATCCGACCAATGATTTTGTCACTGACTTAGAGCGTGAATTTGCAGGTTCTGTGGGTGCAGCAACCGCACATGCGATGATTGGTCAGATCGCCAGTGGCGAAGCGATCTCTGTGGAAGATCTTATCAAAGTGGCGGATGAGACCGCACAAATTATGGAATATTCCGCGCGGCTTGAAACGCAATCGAAAGAGATTGAACAAACGGCTGAACAGTTACGTCAAGCCAATGCGAAACTGCGTGAATTGAGTGAGCAAAAAGATGCGTTCCTCAGTCAGGTAAGTCACGAGTTACGCACGCCGATGACATCCATTCGTGCCTTTGCCGAAATACTGCGTGATGAAGATCATATGGGGAAAGACCAGATTTCGCATTTCTCATCCATCATTCATGATGAGAGTATTCGCCTCACTTATTTGCTCGATGAAATTCTCGATCTGAGCTTCTTGGAGCACGGTAAAGTTCAGCTGAAATTATCATTCACGAAGTTCGATAAGATCTTAAAACGCGCCATGAACGCAACGCAGACTTTGCGCGAGCAATCGGGTGCTGAAATAGAGATCCCATATAATCTGAAAAACCTTGTGATTGAAACTGATGCCGACCGGCTCTCGCAAGTCCTCATCAATTTGATTTCGAACGCTATCAAACATAGTGACGCCGAGAAACCAATCATACGATTCAGCCTGGAGCATTTTGAACATACGGTGCAAATTGAGATGACGGATAATGGCAAAGGTATTTCCGCTGAAAATGCAGAGATCATCTTCCAGAAATTTGCCAAACTCTCATCCGAACAGGGTGCTGGGAGCGCGGGGCTTGGCCTGCCAATCAGTCGTGAAATTATCCGAAACCTTGGTGGCAAACTCTTATATGTCGGCAACAATCCGGGCGCTGTGTTCAACATCATTTTACCACATAGCATTTCACCGCTTTTAGATCCCGCTGAAACAATTGAACCGGCGGATTAACCCAAAACGCAATCATTTGGAGCTTTAAGGCTATACATTTGTGCAATTGCGCTGTATTAGCTGGGCAAAGATTATGAAAATCGCGCGTGTCGCGATGGCCGGTTTATCGCAAGTTAAATCAATGCGGAAGCGGTCATACTCCAAAAAGGCATTTTATGTTGAAATTTAATGGCGCCCATCCGGCGCTCAGCCATGCATTAGAAAAACGTGGCTATGAAACTCTCACACCCGTTCAAGAAGAGGTTTTAAACCCTGAACTCGTAGGTCGCGACCTTCTGGTATCCGCGCAAACCGGTTCAGGTAAAACTGTTGCTTTCGGGTTGGCTTTTGCATCCGACCTATTGGGTGAAGCTGAACGGTTTGATCATTCTGGCGCCCCTCTTGCACTTATTGTAGCCCCAACACGCGAGCTGGCACTTCAGGTGCAACGCGAATTACAATGGCTTTATGGCCCGACCAAAGCTGTGATCGCCTCTTGCGTCGGTGGTATGGACATGCGCAAAGAACGCCGTGCCTTAGCACATGGCGCACATATTGTTGTGGGTACACCAGGGCGTTTGCGCGATCACATTGATCGTGGCTCGCTCGAACTTCATGACATTAAAACTGTTGTCTTGGATGAGGCCGACGAAATGTTGGATCTCGGGTTCCGCGATGATCTTGAATATATCTTGGAAACAACGCCGGAAGATCGCCGCACTTTGATGTTCTCGGCAACGGTTCCGCGCACGATCACCAATCTTGCCAAACGCTACCAGAATGAAGCTTTGCGCATTTCCACAGCCTCCGAAGAAAAACAACATGTTGATATCGAATATCGCGCCTTGATGGTCAATCACCGCGATGTCGAAAATGGCATCATCAATGTGCTTCGTTATTATGATGCGAAAAACACAATCGTCTTTTGCGCAACCCGTGCCGCCGTTGCGCGCATGACATCGCGGTTTTCAAATCGCGAATTCTCAGTAGTTGCGCTTTCTGGTGAGCTAAGCCAAGAACAACGCAGTCATGCGCTGCAGGCGATGCGGGATGGACGCGCGAAAATTTGTATTGCCACTGATGTTGCTGCACGCGGGATTGATCTACCGGAACTTGAACTTGTTATTCATGCGGATTTGCCAACCAATAAAGAAACTTTGCTGCATCGTTCTGGCCGAACAGGTCGTGCGGGGCGCAAAGGCGTAAGTGCATTGATCGTGCCGGTTAATCTTCGTGGTCGCGCTGAGCGTTTGCTGCGTTGGGCCAATGTGGAAGCAACATGGGCCAATCCACCATCAGCGGATGATATTTTAGCGCGCGATGACGAACGCATCTTGGCTGATCCTCTTTTAAGTGATCCAGTTGATGACACTGAAAAAGACTTCATCGAGAAACTGCTATCATCGCATTCAGCTGAACAAATTGCAGCTGCCTATGTGCGCGGACATCGCAACGCGAAATCCGCGCCTGAAGAATTGATGGATGTAACTGTCAAACCAGCACGCAATCAAAAAGGTCAAGGGCGTGGCGCCGACCGTGATTTTGATGCACCGCCACGTGGGCCGAAGAAAGTGGCTGAATTTGAAAATGGCAAATGGATATCACTTTCCATAGGGCGCAACCAAAAGGCCGAACCACGTTGGTTATTACCAATGCTTTGCAAATCAAGCGGTTTGACCAAACGCAATATCGGTTCGATAAAAATTCGCAATGAGGAAACATTTGTCGAGATTGCCGATCATAGTTTCGATGCATTTATTACCGCCATCGGTCCGAACCAGACGTTGGAAAAAAGCATTCGCGTTAAACAAATTGATGGCATGCCTGATTTTGATCATGAGCAGCCACCGCGTGATCGCGGCAGAGGCAAGCGCGATAAGGATCGTGAAACGCGCGGCGGTGAAAAGAAATGGGATAAACCTAAATTTTCAAGTGAGGAACGTCGCGAACGCCGATCTCGCAAAGAAACCGGCCGAGACGTCCCGCCTCAAAAGCGTAAAGATGAAAATCGCCGAAATCGCGACATGGCTTTGGAAGAGCTCGAGCGAGGTTCCAAAGCATCAGGTGAGACAAAAGGCGCGCGCAATCGCAAAACAAATCGCGATCGACGTCCTGAGGCGCAGTTTGCTAATGACAGCCACTTTGTAACTGACGGTAAAAGTCAGCAAGAACCGAAACGTGCAAAGCGTCGCGATGAAAAATCATCTGACAAAAAGCTGGCTGATAAGAAACCAAAGAAAGCCAAGAAGAACCGGACGGTGAAATTTACCGGTTTGAAAAAGAAATCAGGTGGCATGGAAGGCCGTAAGAGACCGCAAGGCTAATCAAGCTTCATAAAAAAAGCCCGATCATATGACCGGGCTTTTATCTTATTATGCGTTGACGTCGACGACGACGCGGCCTTTGACTTGTCCTTTAAGGATGTCTTTCCCAAGTTTGGGAAGATCTTCAAGCGTTGCGGGTACGACCATATCTTCAAGCTTATCAAGCGGCAGATCTGTAGCGACGCGCTTCCACGCTTCAACGCGATTTTCATAAGGCTGCATCACACTATCGATACCTAAGATATTCACCCCGCGCAGCAAGAATGGGATGACTGTGGCAGGCAAAGCTGCGCCGCCTGCAAGTCCAACTGCTGCAACAGAAGCACCATATTGCATCTGGCCCAAAACGCGCGCCATCATATCGCCGCCCACAGCATCGATACATCCAGCCCAAGTTTCTTTTTCCAACGGACGCTTGGTGGTTTCATTAATCTCTTCACGAGGAACAATCTGTGTCGCACCCAAGGATTTAAGATAATCAGATGTTTCAGGGCGTCCCGTGACACCAGCGACCTCATAACCAAGATTTGACAAGATTGCCGTTGCGACAGATCCCACACCGCCGGCAGCACCAGTTACCAAAACAGGACCGGCGCCCTTTTTCATGCCTTGCTTTTCAAGCGCCATAACCGCCAGCATAGCTGTAAATCCTGCGGTACCCACAGCCATCGCCTGACGGGTTGTGAGACCTTCTGGAAGCGGCACAAGCCAATCCGCATTCACACGCGCTTTTTGCGCATAGCCACCCCAATGGGCTTCGCCAACGCGCCAACCTGTCAGGACGACTTTGTCACCGGGCTTATAGCGATCATCATCTGAAGCTTCGACTGTTCCCGCAAAATCAATGCCGGGCACATGCGGATAATTACGCACAAGTCCGCCACCAGGACCGATGCACAATCCATCTTTATAATTGACCGTTGAATATTCAACGGCGATCGTCACATTACCTTCTGGCAGATCGCTTTCATTGATCGATTTTACAGATGCCGATGTTTTTCCTTCATCATCTTTTTCAACGATGACCGCATTAAAGCTCATATCTCACTCCCAAATATTTTCTTGCACTGCACTATGTCATTCAATACGCAAATTGCAATCAAGAAATTTCCGCCAAGAAATTTAAGCTCAATAAAAAACAGAACTTGAATTTCACTAGGCGGTGAATTCTGATCGTTTGGATTTGAAGAATGGGATGAGGATATCTTTAAAGGCACGCACTTTTGGCGCGTCTTTCATATCAGCGTGGCTCAAACTCCAGATATCCACATAGGGCTGTGGCTCGATTAAGTTTACCTGTCGTAGTCCAGGTGTGTGTCGACCTAAAAACAAAGGTAGTCTCACAATTCCAAGCCCTGCTTGTGCCGCGCCAATCACCGCAGACATATCGTCAAATATATATTTGGGATTGGGCACAGATCGCGATTGCAGTGCCTTTTCTGGCACATTGTCCCAATGTTCAAACCAAATCCAATTGAGCGGCATTTCAGGATCATTCTCGATAGCTCTCGCAATTTCATCGGTAGCAAAAATTGATGTGCGTTGCTCGGTTAATCTTTGCCCCACAAGGTTTTCATCTGGCTTATTGGTAATTCGGATCGCCAAATCAGCCTCGCGCTGATTAAGATTAAGCAGCTCGTTGGTGGCTTTTATTTTGATCTCAATATTGGGGTGCTTGTGATTAAATTCTTTAAGAACCGGAGACAAGTAATACGCTACAAGGAGCTGAGGTGAAGTAATCGTAAGCGATCCAGATAATTCCCCTTCCAGCGAAGAGGCATAACGCAGAAACTGATTGGAAGCTTCCTCCATTTTCTCCGCTTGTTCAGCAATTTTATAGGCAAGTTCGGTGGCGGTGTAACCGCTCGGCAATTTTTCAAATAGCTCTTGGTTCAATGCATTTTCAGCACGCGCTATGCGTCGAGCGATGGTGGTGTAATTACACCCCAATCTCTGCGCAGCACCGCCGAGTGATTTTTCTCTGACGAGATGAAGTACGGCGCGATAGTCTTCCCAGTTTAGATCCATGACATGCATTATTGCATATTATATCGGCATTATCACGTGTTTTTGCATATCTATATGAGTGCTAATGAATTGCGCAAATCTACAAGGAGACCAAAATGATTTACGCTTATGTTCATCTCAACATCAACAACCCAGATAGCCTTGCGAAATATCGCGATGTCGCAGGGCAAGCGCTTGCCAAACACGAGGGCGCACTTGTGTCTGCCAGCAAAGATGTAGCATTGTTGGAAGGCTCGATTGAAACACCCAATATGGCAGCGATCTTAAGCTTTCCTGATAAAGAAAAAGCGCTCGCCTGGATCAATGATGATGACTTGCAAGACGTGCACGCGCTTCGCCGCAATTCAGGGCAAAGCACGATACATTTAATGGCTTAGTTTATAGCACCACAGATAAAATCATATGAAGGCAGTTAGCTGCCTTCACGTGCGATTAAACACGAGACGGCTGATTTCCAACTGCTGTATTTCTGTTCGCGCAATTCGCTTGGCATTTTGGTTTCAAAACGCTGCTGCAATTTCCAAGAATTTGCAAACTCATCCATATCGGGCCAAGTGCCACTGCGCATGCCCGCGAGCCATGCAGCCCCCAAGGCTGTTGTTTCCAACACGGTTGGACGGTCAATGGGCGCATTTAGAATGTCAGACAAGAATTGCATGGTCCAATCACTTGCGACCATGCCGCCATCAACACGCAACGTAACATCATCGAGTGCTTTACCCCAATCATCTTGCATGGCTTCAATCAAATCGCGCGTCTGATAGCATGCGGCTTCAAGCGCAGCTTTGGCGATTTCATTTGGACCCGTGTTTCGTGTTAGCCCAAACATGGCTCCGCGGACATCCGCCTGCCAATAAGGTGCACCAAGTCCGGCAAAAGCTGGCACCAATATCACATCTTGACCATCATCTGCTTCAGCTGCAAACGCGCCAGTTTGTGCGGCATTATCAATGATCTTAATACCATCGCGTAACCATTGAACAGCCGCACCGGCGATAAAAATCGAACCCTCAAGCGCATAGGTTGTTTTGCCATTAAGCTGATAAGCGACCGTTGTCAGCATGCGGTTTTTAGATGGCACAGCAACCTCGCCCGTATTGAGCATCATAAAGCAGCCGGTTCCATAAGTGGACTTAACCATGCCCGGCTTAAAGCAGGCCTGACCGAGCGTTGCAGCATGCTGATCTCCCGCAATGCCAAGCACCGGAATGCTCGCGCCAAGCAATGACGGATCGGTCGTACCAAAATCTGCAGCGGTATCCTCAACTTCAGGCAACATAGCCTTTGGAACACCAAAGATTTGCAACAGCTCATCATCCCACGCACCATCATGAATGTTATAAAGCAATGTGCGGCAGGCGTTTGTTGCATCGGTTTTATGTGACGCGCCACCTGTTAAATGCCACAGCAAATAGGTGTCGATCGTTCCAAAGATCAGCTCGCCTTTTTCAGCGCTGGCACGGGTGCCTTCAACATTATCTAAGATCCAACGGATCTTAGAGCCGGAGAAATAAGGATCAAGAAGGAGACCCGTTTTTGCGGTCACCTTTTCTTCTAAACCATCTGCCTTTAAACCTGCGCAAAATTCAGATGTTCGACGATCTTGCCAAACAATAGCTTTGTGGACGGGCTCGCCCGTTTGCTTGTCCCAAACAACAACGGTTTCGCGTTGGTTGGTAATGCCAATCCCGGCGATGGAACTTGGTTCGATACCGGCTTTTGCAATGGCGTTTTTAGAGGTTGTCAAAACGGTTTGCCAGATTTCTTCTGGCGCGTGCTCGACAAGACCAGATGAAGGGAAATGCTGAGTGAATTCCATTTGATCTGACGAAACTACATTATAGTTCTCATCAAAGATTAATGACCTTGTGGATGTTGTTCCCTGGTCAATGGATAGAATAAAACTCGACATGTATGCTCCCTAGAAAAATTTTTGCCACAGAATTATCACTACTAATTCTTTAGAACAAGAACCAAACGGCAATAATTTGCGCCTTATCTTGTTCTAAATTTTCAATTCAAATGTGATGTCGGGCAAAGATGAATTAGCGCGAATAAATTCGCCATTGGGCAAATCAACTTCTTTCAACTTACGGGCAATCCCCACCTCATCCAAACCATGATCGACCCAACGCTGACGCAGTCTTTGTTCTAATATAGGCACGGGCACACTTACAAAAACCGATAAATCGAAATAGGGTTTTAGCTCCGACCAAGGATTTTGGTCGACCAGAACATAATTGCCTTCCACAATGATATATTCGACATCTTTAGAAATGGGATTGGCGCCGGCGCGCGCTATTTCAATTGACCGGTCAAATACGGGAGTCACTACCTCGTCCTCATCCCTTGCCGCAAGGCGTTTAAGTGTGTGAGAAAACCCTAAAACATCGAAGGTGTGCGGGGCACCTTTTAAGCTATGAATACCACGCGCCTTAAGCAATGTATCGTCATAATGATACCCATCCATCGGCAATATCTTGGCGCAATCGGGTTTGACACCATTCAAATGATCACAGATGGCATCAGAAATTGTTGATTTACCAGATGCAGGCGCGCCAGCCACCGCGATGATCTTTCGACCATCGGACGGCAAGTCTTGAATTGCCTTAATCAGCAGTTCAAGTTCAGATGTTGTTGTATGCAATTTTTTCTCTTTCAAACAAACTCGTTTGAAAGAACTCTAGCAGCTTTTTCGAAAAAGTCAGGTGCACCAAAGTTTCCTGATTTGAGAGCAAGAACCAAATCTTGGCCGGACACTTTAATTGCCGGAACGCCTGGATCAATCATTGGGCCAATTTCGAGCGCATCAGCACTTAACGCTTCTACGACTGCGCCAGATGTTTCACCTCCGGCAGAGATGATTGCGCCAAATCCATATGCGGACGCTTTATTCGCGATCTCGCTGAAAAGATTTTCAAACGCAGATGCTGCGACGTCCAAACCATATTTATCTTGCACAGCTTTTACCTGTTCAGGATCGTCTGAGGAATAAATAAGTGGCAATGTTGTTTGCTCTTTCGCCCAGCTCAGAGCTTTTTGTGCATCTATATTCCCTGAAATGACTTCATCGGCATCTAGCTTTAAAAGGGAACCGCCAACATTTTCATGTTCTTTTATCTGGCCGCGTGTGGCGATTGAGCATGAACCTGACAAACAAAGGACACGCGCGTTGCTTTTTGCCCAGTTTGCTGCGTTAGCAGCTGTTTTGCCGAAATTTGCTGGAATGCCAAGCGCAATACCTGACCCGCCCGTAATCAACGGGAAGTTCGCGGCAGCTTTTGCAATGTCATATAAATTATCTTCGCTTACGGCATCACATACAACGAGCTGACGGCCTTCAATTGCTTCGGTTAGCAATTTTGTATGCGCATTGCCTTTTAAAATATCTGCAAGCGGTAAATGTCCAACGTTGCGAATTGTTTGCGGCGCCAATACGCGGCGAATATCGGGATCTGTCATCGGTGTGAGCGGATGGTTTTGCATGCCTGATTCAGACAATAATGTATCATTTACAAATAAGTGCCCTTGATAAATGGATCGACCAGCGCCGGGGAATACCGGACATACGACAACCGGTTTGCCTGTTCCAATCTCATCGACGAGTGCATCAATAACCTGACCGATATTACCATCGACTGTGCTGTCAAATGTGGAGCAATATTTGAACATGAACTGCTGACAGCCTTGCGCTTTTAACCAGTGATATGCTTCGAGCGACTTCTCAATGGCTTCCTTCATAGGAACCGAACGCGTTTTCAGAGCCACAATACCTGCATCGACATCAGCATCGGCGGGCTCGCTTGGCGTACCAACATATTGCACAGTACGCATGCCACCGTCGGCCAGCATTAAACCCAGATCGGAAGAACCAGTAAAATCATCTCCAATTGCGCCAAACAGCATGTCGTATCTCCGTAAACTTTATTTCCACGCGTCACTCGCTATTCCTCATATAAGAAAAATTTATTAATGTATACATTATTTCTTGATTGCGTGCCGGTAAAGACTTATGCAAGTGATAAATTTGGAACAAAGGGAACGAATATGCGTGAAAACAAACTACGCGAGCAAATGTGCGAATTAGCAAAATCAATGTTTGATCGGGGATTAACAGGTGGCAGCACAGGCAATATCTCTGCACGCACCGAAGACGGCGGTTTACTCGTTTCACCAACCGGCACGAGTTTTGGCAGATTAGATCCAGCGCGGTTGAGCCGCTTTAACTCAAAAGGTCGGTTAATCTCGGGCGATCAACCCACCAAGGAAATGCCATTGCATAGTGCATTTTACGATACGCGAAGCCAGGCTGGTGCAGTTGTTCATTTGCATTCGTGCCACTCGGTTGCACTTTCCCTCATGCCGGATGCCAATGAGGATAATTTCTTACCGCCGCTAACGCCTTATGCGATTATGAAACTTGGCAAAGTGAAGCTTTTGCCTTTCTTTCGCCCTGGCGATCCGCAGATGGGTGAAGCCGTGCGTGGGCTTGCTGGCAAGCGATCCGCGGTTATGCTCGCCAATCATGGCCCGGTGGTTGCTGGAAAAGATGTTGAAGCGGCATGTAACGCAATTGAAGAATTAGAAGACACCGCGCGTCTTGCCATTATGATGCGCGGCTACAACCCAAAAATGCTGACCGAAGCACAAGTGAAAGATCTCGTCACACGGTTTGACGTTGAATGGGACAATTAGTCCAAAAAAGAAAATTGTTTTAGTGTAAGAATTTGGTGGAGCATAGCGGGATCGAACCGCTGACCTCTTCGCTGCCAGCGAAGCGCTCTCCCAGCTGAGCTAATGCCCCATCATGCCAGTCTGGTAACTCTGGCTGGATTTTCTGGCGGGTGGCTACCGGATCAAACCCGATAGCGATTTTTTACTAATGCTGCTTGACGCGAAGATCAAGCAAAAATCTTCAGCTTTTCAGAGAAATTAGCTGTCATCACCTTCGTCGGAAACAACAACGATGTCTGAAAGATCATCATTTTCATCATCGTCTGTTTCCAAGAATGCATCATCAGAAGGACCACCGATATCATCGTCGTCGTCATCCAAGTCTGGAATATCTTTCACACCAGCAGTTTCATCGTCAGCATCTTCCAAGCTTACGATTTCAACATCACCATCTTCACCAAGCTCAGGTGTTGTTGGCTCAACAGCTGCTTCTGTTGTTTCTTCTTCTTTTTTCTCGTCTTCAACCACTTCATCTTCAGGTTTTTCGAAGAAACTGAGTGGGTATGACTGACCCGTATATGGTGAAACAATCGGGTCGCGATTTAGATCGTAGAATTTGCGTTCTGTTTCTGGGCAAACACGCTTTGTTCCAAGTTCAGCTTTAGCCAAGGTTATAGCCTCTTTTTTGATATGGCTGTTCATACGCAAACGTAACAGCCCGGACATAAATGATAGATTGCGAACCCTTAAACATCTTAGGGCACTAATGTCAAAGAATAAGTGCAAATTTTTCAGCTTCAAGAAAAAAGCAGCATTTTTATGCGCCCTATTGATGACATTTTGCACAAAGCGTGCTACCTGCCACCGGCGAACTGACGGATGACGCGCTCAACAGAGGAATAGATAAAGAGCGAATTACCATCCAACTTTTAAAATTACAGGAGTGACCCATGTCACATTCGCCGGATTCTCATCCGACCGCGCAAGCTTGTCCCGCTTATGCGCAAAAATCTAATTCTCTAAAAGGCACCATTCAAATTCCCGGAGATAAATCGATCTCCCATCGCTCTTTTATGTTTGGCGGTCTCGCATCTGGCGAAACCCGCGTCAAAGGCTTGCTTGAAGGTGAAGATGTCATCGCCACAGGCAAAGCCATGCAAAAGATGGGCGCAAAAATCGATAAAGTTGGTGATGAATGGATTATCCAGGGCACTGGAAATGGGTGTTTGCTAGCGCCCGATAGCCCGCTTGATTTCGGAAATGCCGGTACCGGTTGCCGCCTTACAATGGGCCTTGTCGGCTCCTATGATTTTTCATCCACTTTTATTGGCGATGCATCACTTTCTTCGCGCCCAATGGGTCGGGTGTTAAATCCGTTGCGCGAGATGGGTGTTCAAGTTGAAGCTGAAGCGGGTGACCGTTTGCCGGCGACACTTAGAGGTCCTCGTATTGCAACACCCATCTCCTATCGTGTTCCCATGGCATCTGCTCAGGTCAAATCGGCGGTGCTCCTAGCTGGTCTAAATACCCCTGGTACGACAACTGTGATCGAAACGGTTATGACGCGTGATCACACGGAAAAAATGCTGCAAGGTTTTGGTGCCAATCTTGAAGTTCATACCGACGCTGATGGCGTTCGCACCATCACGCTTGAAGGTCAGGGTGAACTTAAAGGCCAGAACATTAATGTTCCGGGGGATCCCTCCTCCACTGCGTTCCCGCTTGTTGCTGCGCTCATCGCCCCAGATTCTGATGTTATTATCGAAAATGTGCTGATGAACCCAACGCGCACGGGCCTTATTACCACGCTGATTGAAATGGGCGGTAATATTGAGATTATGAATGCGCGCCAAAATGGCGGTGAAGATGTTGCCGACCTTCGCGTTCGCTCATCTGAGCTTAAGGGCATTGTTGTTCCGCCAGAACGCGCGCCATCAATGATCGATGAATATCCAATACTTGCCATGGCGGCCGCCTATGCTGAAGGTGAAACCTTCATGGACGGCCTTGATGAATTGCGCGTGAAAGAAAGCGATCGTTTAAGCGCTGTTGCGACAGGGCTTAAACTAAATGGCGTTAAGTGCGACGAAGGTGAGATGTCGCTTAAGGTCTATGGCCGACCTGATGGTAAGGGCTATGGCAATGAAAGCGGCGCGCGTGTTATCACCCATCTTGACCACAGAATTGCGATGAGTTTCCTCGTTCTTGGCCTTGGGAGTGAGCATGCAGTTCACGTTGATGATGCCAATGTTATTCGCACCAGCTTCCCTGAATTCATGGATCTGATGACGGGACTAGGCGCCAATATTTCCTTAGAAGAGGTTTAAACATGTCATTTGTCATCGCCATAGATGGGCCCGCAGCTTCTGGGAAAGGAACGATCTCACGCCGCTTAGCACGCGAGAACGGATTTCATCACCTTGATACAGGGCTCACTTATCGCGCGGTGGCAAAGGCGCTTCTCGATCAAAAACTGCCACTCGACGATGTCAGCATTGCAGAAAAAACTGCGGGCGAGCTAGATTTATCGGGTCTCGATCCTGAAGTTCTGGCAGTTCATGAAATTGGCAATGCGGCATCCAAAGTGGCTGTCATGTCGTCCGTACGCAAAATATTGGTTAAAGCACAGCAGGATTTTTCGCTGAAATTGCCAGGTACGGTGTTAGATGGACGCGATATTGGCACCGTGGTGTGCCCAAATGCGGATGTCAAAATTTTTGTAACAGCCGATGCAGATGTCCGGGCGAAACGCCGATTTGATGAAGCTGTTAGCAAGGGCAGAGATCTCAATTATGATGACGTACTCGCCGATATCATCGCCAGAGATGCTCGGGATTCTGAAAGAAAAGACAGCCCAATGCGCCAAGCGGACGATGCCCTCTTGCTAGATACGAGTAAAATGGATATAGAGATAGCGTTCCAAGCGGCAAAAGCTATGGTTGATGCTGCAAAGAACGCTTAAACAGACTTAAATCAGATCAGCTTTCGCTCAATCGCGTCGGACTTTGTTTAATACAATCTGAGCCTTAGCTGATAATTTGAAACACGAACCACGACGCCGTCCGCAATTTTGTGCATATGCAGACAATTTCGCTTTTTGCCAAAAGTTGCGACACTTAAGGAAAATTTATGTCAGATACCCCTATGATGGAAGACTTCGCGTCTCTCCTCGAAGAATCTTTTGCAACACAAGATGGTGTAGAAGGTACAGTTGTTAAAGGTATGATCACAGCTATCGAGAAAGACGTAGCAATTGTTGACGTTGGTCTTAAAGTTGAAGGTCGCGTTCCTTTAAAAGAATTTGGTGCACAAGGTAAAGACGGTTCACTCACACCGGGTGCCGAAGTTGAAGTTTATGTTGAGCGCATTGAAAACGCACTTGGCGAAGCTGTTCTTTCACGCGAAAAAGCGCGTCGTGAAGAAAGCTGGGTCCGCCTTGAAGCGAAATTCGAAGCAAGCGAGCGCGTTGAAGGTACAATCTTCAACCAAGTTAAAGGTGGCTTTACGGTCGATCTTGATGGCGCTGTTGCATTCTTGCCGCGCTCACAAGTGGATATCCGTCCAATCCGTGACGTGACACCGTTGATGCATAACCCGCAGCCATTTGAAATCTTGAAAATGGACAAACGTCGCGGCAACATCGTTGTGTCTCGTCGTACTGTTCTTGAAGAGAGCCGTGCAGAACAACGTTCAGAAATCGTACAAAACCTCGAAGAAGGTCAGGCAGTTGATGGTGTTGTTAAAAACATCACTGACTACGGCGCATTCGTTGATCTTGGCGGTATTGATGGTCTACTACACGTGACCGACATGGCTTGGCGTCGTGTGAACCACCCATCTGAAATCTTGACTATTGGTCAAACAATTAAAGTTCAGATCGTTCGTATCAACCAAGATACACACCGCATCTCATTGGGTATGAAGCAGCTTGAAACTGATCCTTGGGACGGTATCGATGCGAAATTCCCACTTGGCAAGAAAATCTCTGGTGCTGTTACAAACATCACAGATTACGGTGCATTTGTTGAGCTAGAACCAGGCATTGAAGGTCTCATCCACGTGTCTGAAATGTCTTGGACGAAGAAGAACGTTCACCCAGGCAAAATCTTGTCAACATCTGAAGAAGTTCACGTTGTTGTTCTTGAAGTTGATCCTTCAAAACGCCGCATCTCACTTGGTCTTAAGCAGACACTTGATAATCCTTGGAATGCATTTGCTGATCAATTCCCAGTTGGTGCAACTGTTGAAGGTGAAGTCAAAAACAAAACTGAATTTGGTTTGTTTGTTGGTCTTGAAGGCGATGTTGACGGCATGGTACACTTGTCAGATCTTGACTGGAACCGTCCTGGTGAGCAAGCAATTGAAGACTTCAACAAAGGCGATGCTGTTCAAGCTGTTGTCTTGGATGTTGATGTTGACAAAGAGCGTATCTCACTTGGTATCAAGCAATTGTCTAAAGACAATATCGGTGAAGCTGCTGCTTCTGGCGAATTGCGTAAAAACGCAGTTGTTTCTGTTGAAGTTACAGACGTTCAAGATGGTGGTCTTGAAGTGAAGCTTGTCGACTTCCCAGAAGTTTCATCTTACATCCGTCGTAGCGACTTGTCTCGTGACCGTGATGAGCAGCGCCCAGAGCGTTTCTCAGTTGGTCAGACAGTTGATGCACGTGTGACAAACTTCTCTAAGAAAGATCGTAAAGTTACGCTTTCAATTAAAGCTCTTGAGATTGCTGAAGAGAAACAAGCTGTTGAACAGTTTGGCTCATCAGATTCAGGTGCATCTTTGGGTGATATTCTTGGCGCTGCACTGAAAGGCAACGACGAGTAAACCTTAAAAAGCATAGCTTTTAAACAATTTGACCCGCCGGCAAATGTGCCGGCGGGTTTTTTGATGCAAGAATTAAACCCCTTGAATAGACCATCTATGTTTTCCGTTTGTTAACCACAAAAAGGCATGATCCACATGCAACGCTTTAGGTTATGAGATATGGATGATTCTCCTAAGCAAATGATTGAGCATTTACCATCCTCTGAATCTAACAATTCCGAGCGCGGATTTTGCGCGCCCAATCTACAAGAATTGCAGTTCCAGAACGTTTTGGCCAATGTCGATAATGGCATCGTTTTTTTGGATAAAGAATTCAATGTTCTTTACATCAACCAAAAGTGCAAAGACATTTGGGAATATCCAGATGGTTTGGATTATGACAATATCACACTCTACGAGTTGATTGATGCGTCGTTAAAAGATGCAGATTTTACTGACACCAAACTCTCCGATATTGAAAGAAAACGGATCATCAATGGTTTTATCGGCGCGTTAAGGCTTGGTGATACTGGACCTGAAATTGTCAATCGCGGTGAGAAAACACTCGTCCAAAGTTCGATTAAACTTGATGATCATTATCTGCTGACTTTTAACGACATCACGCTGATGCATCGGCGCGAACAGCAATTTGAAAGCGTGTTGAACAATATCGATTACGGCATCTTGTTTCTAGATAAATATCTCAATGTGCTGCACATGAATGCGCGCTTCATCGATATGTGGGAGTTTGACGAAAGCATCCAAGATCAAAAAAACCTGACAATGCGCGAATTGATGGAATTGTCACAGGAAGAAAATGATCCTGTCGAAAATGGTTATGCTGACTATTCTTGGGATGAGGTGATCAAGGTACGCGAAGACATGGTGCGCGCGGGTAATTATGGACCCGAGATATTGTACCGCGAAAGCGGAAAAGTGTTTGTGCATAGCCATGTCAAAGTCGATGGCACGCATCTACTAACTTATTTTGATATCACTGATTTAAAACAGCGAGAAACCGAACTTGAAGAAGCGCGTCTTTTGGCAGAAAGCGCAGAGCAGGCAAAATCAGAATTCCTCGCAAATATGAGCCACGAGATCCGCACTCCGATGAACGGTGTGATGGGCATGGCGCAATTATTAGCGGCCACCGAGCTAGATGCGAAACAAAAGATGTTTGCCAATACGATTGTCAATTCGGGTGAAACTCTTCTCACAGTTATCAATGATATTCTCGATTTTTCAAAAATCGATGCCGGGCAGATGGAGCTGACGCTCGAGCCGTTTTCGCTTTATGAAACAGCACATGATATCGCGACTTTGGTTTCCGCCAGCATTAAGAGCAAGGGCTTGGAAATTATTCTACGCGTGGCGCCAGATATCCCGAACATGGTCGTTGGGGATGATATTCGCATTCGTCAAATTGTTACGAATATCGTTGGCAATGCTGTTAAATTTACAGATGATGGCCATGTGTTCATCAATGTTGACGCAACACAATCGGCTAAAAACGATCATGCACAAATCCGTATCAGTGTGACCGATACGGGGATTGGCATCAGCGATGACCAGATCGAAACAATTTTTAGCAAATTCTCACAAGCCGATTCATCCGCAACGAAAAAATTTGAAGGTACTGGCCTTGGATTATCTATTGCATCCTCACTTGTCGATCTAATGGATGGCGAGATAGGTGTTGAAAGTGAATTGGGGATAGGTTCAACCTTCTGGTTTGAGATTGATCTGCCAATTGCCAACCCATCTCAAAAGCAGGCAACATCCTTTAGTTTCGGCCAAAACGCGCGTGTTTTGGTGATTGATGATCATCTTTTATGCCGCAACATCTTGCAGGAATATCTGACTCATTGGGGCATTGAAAATGCGGCCTGTGTGAGTGCCAATGAGGGTATGGCGATGCTTCTTGCCATGCGCAATAAAGGTATCATCCCAGATGCGGTTCTTGTTGATTATCATATGGATCATATCAACGGAGCAGAGTTTGTCGAAAATTTACTCTGCGATGACAAGTTCAAAGAGATCCCGGTGATCCTGATGGCGCAAGTTGCCAAAACCGGCAATGCGGATATTGCCAGAGTTTCTGATCATTGCAAAATCATCAGCAAGCCATTTTGCGTGAATATTTTAAAGCCAGCGCTCTGTGAAATTCTCGACCCATCGGAAAACGTCCAGCCGAAAATTGCGTCTTGAAAATTTGCAAGTCAATAGATTCCCGCTGACGAAGTTGCCAGCGGGATTAAACGACGTGAATTCTAAGCAGTTGCCATTTTGGCGCTTGGTGTGGGCTGCATCTCGTTTTTTAAAAGATAAAGTGACGCGAGCACAATCATTAGTGTCCCAACCCACATAGCACCTGTTGGCAAGAACCCAAATGCGAGCCAGCCCAGCCCAACATTCATTGGTAACTTTAGATGATCGAATGGCTGTAGATAAGCAGCATCAGCAATGGAATAGGCTTTTGCCAGCGAGAATTGCGCCATGGTGGTTAAAACACCTGTGACAGCAATCAACCAGATCGCATTGCTTGATGAAACACTATAGCCGGCGTCAAACGCCAATACCGCATTGATCGGCGCCAGTAAGACCAACAGATAAAATGTCAATGTCTGTGGTTTTTCAAAGCGGGTGAGATATTTGGTGGTTAGGCTTGAAAGCCCCCAGAAAAATGCTGCAGCGACCGGATAAAGGGTGGCCCAGCTGAACTGATCTGACCAAGGTTCAAGGATAACCATCCCACCGCAAAAACCGAAAAGAACCGCAAACCACCTCTGCATGCTGACATGTTCACCTAAGAACAAACGCGCGCCGATTGTGACAAAAAACGGTGATGTCATGATCAGAGCAATTGCCTGCCAGATGGGCACATAAGACAGCCCAAGCACCCATAATTGAACGCCAACAGCTGCAAATACCACACGCGATACATGCCAGATGGGACGCTCTGTTTTGCCGTCCTGCAATTTCCGCAAGATCCAAGGCAAACTGAACATCAACGCAATGAGATATTGCCAGAATACGACCGTTGTCGAATTTTGCCCCATTTGCATGGTGAGCGATTGTAAAAGCGTATTGATAAGGGCGAAAATGGCGCCGGCGAGCACCATATAAAACGCGCCTTTAAAGGCACTGCTATTTTGAATATCTTGAATAGTGATCTGAGTCATGAGCGTTATCCTTTCTGTTGCGCACAAGACCCAAGGCAAACAGGAAAGACCACCCATGCTGACCACCAGCATGTGTGTTTCACCCGCTCTCTTTCATCCGGACTATGACCGTCGGCTTTGGAATCTCACCAAATCTGCTGACCTTGTACGAAGCACAAGCGCTCGCGGGCTTTCATAAAATGATTACCGCCGGTGGGGAATTTCGCCCCGCCCTGAGAACGCGTGCAAGTAATCATAATCCGGTACGGAAGGCAAGATGGATGTTTACTGCTGAAGTGTCAGCAGGTTTGAGCGGCTTCTCTTAAACCCATATTTTTCATAAAATGGTGCGATGTGATCTGGGCAATAAAGCTCAAAGCTTTTCACATTTTTGAGCCTTTCATCACCAGTGATCTGATCAAGCAATAATCTGCCTAATCCTTCGCCGCGTTGGGTACCTGCGATGATCACATCAAACAACAGTGCCTTGAACGTATAATCTGACAAGACTCGCGCGCATGCGATAAGATGATCATCATCATTCAGGCAACCAAAGACAATGTCGGAGTTTTCAAAAGCTGAAATCACATCCGACTTCAATCGCCCTTTTGTCCACCATTCTTGGATATATAGATCAAATAATTGACCATGATATTCTTCATCAAATTTGTGGATCCAACGCATTTAATTAAGCCTTATGGTATCAGTGCGCTTCGCATCAGCTATGGGCGAAAATATCGCTGTCATCCCAGCCCATAAGATCCAATTTCGCCCGCGTTGGCAAAAATTCAAAACATGCCTGCGCATGGTCAAGACGATCTTCGCGTTCTAAATTTGCGGTCATCCGATCGCGCAATGCATGCAGGTATAAAACATCTGATGCCGCATAGGCCAATTGCGCGTCGGTGAGTGTTTCGGCTGCCCAATCAGAGGATTGTTGCTGCTTTGATAAATCAACACTTAAGAGCTCACGACAAACATCTTTTAAGCCGTGGCGGTCTGTATAAGTGCGGGTCAGTTTTGAAGCGATCTTAGTGCAAAAGACCGGTGAACATGTAACGCCAAATGTGTGATGCAAAATGGCGATATCAAATCGACCATAATGAAATATCTTGATTTTGCTTTGATCTTGGAGAAGTGCGATTAAGTTTGGCGCTTCCTTTTGACCTTTAGCAATTTGGATGACATCTGCTGTTCCATCACCAGGAGAAAGCTGAACAACGCATAAACGATCACGTCGAGGAATGAGACCTAAAGTTTCGCTATCAATTGCGATATCGCCTTGGTAACGCGCAGCCGCTTCTGTGGAAATATCACCCTTATGCAGTCGAATTTTTGTCATGAAAGTCTCGTTTTTTGCAGAATCACTTTGGAATTAGTCTAGTCCAATCAGAAGCCAGTTTGAACCATTGCATTTTATTTCGATCTGCACTATGTGTCGATCATACACCGTTGGGGTGCCTTGTTTTCATGCAATGGCTGAGAGGCGTTTTCGCTAACCCATCGAACCTGATCCGGGCAATTCCGGCGGAGGGAACGGTCATCGCTAACTTACCAAAAAGCGCCAGGACCCCCTAAGCCGAAATGTCTGGATATGACATATTGGTGAGGGAAAGACGTGACAGCGATAGCGATGACAATTGCCGGTTCCGACAGTGGCGGCGGCGCAGGAATTCAGGCAGATCTCAAAGCATTTTCAGCGCTTGGTGTGTATGGTGCAAGCGTAATTACCGCTATCACTGCCCAAAACACAAATGCAGTGACGGCGGTTGAAGAAATTTCCCCCAATCTTGTGTCCGCGCAAATTGAAACCGTGCTCGAAGATCTAGATGTTGACGCCATTAAAATTGGCATGTTGTCTTCGCCAGATATTATCGGGGCTGTCGCATCATCGCTGAAAAATGTCGACATTCCAATTGTTCTTGATCCAGTGATGGTGGCCAAATCTGGCGATGCTCTGCTGCGCGAGGAAGCGGTTTCAGCACTTAAAAGCGAGCTGTTGCCGCTTGCCACTTTATTAACACCAAACCTGCCGGAAGCTGCAAAGTTATTGGGTTCCACACAAGCGGACAATCCCATGCAAATGGCGTTTCAAGGCAGCGACCTTTTAGCCATGGGACCGAAAGCTGTTTTGATGAAGGGTGGCCATAGCGATGATGACATCTGCACGGATTTGCTCATCGGCACAAGCGCCGAACCAGTCTCATTTGTGGCGCAGCGGATTGATACAAAAAACACACATGGAACTGGATGCACATTGTCCTCATCCATTGCTGCATGCTTAGCGCAAGGACTTGAGATTGAGGATGCGGTTGGCCGCGCGCATCAATATTTGCAAGGTGCTATCCGTGCCAGCGATCAGATCAAAATTGGGTCTGGTCATGGACCCGTTCATCACTTCTATGCGCTTTGGGGTGCAGATGATGATTGATGTCACCATAAAAGGTGCAGGTGTTTTGGGATTGAGTATCGCGACTGAAATTTCAGCGCGCGGTGGCAAAGTCACCATTATTGATCCCAATGGCGCACCTGGGCCACATGGTTGCTCCTGGTGGGCTGGCGGCATGCTCGCACCATTTTGCGAGGGTGAAAGCGCGGAAGAACCTGTCGTTCGCCTGGGGCAGGACGCAATTGCGTGGTGGGAGAAGAACGGTGCCGATATCACCTATAATGGTTCAATAGTAATTGCGCAGGGCCGCGATATCAAAGAACTTGCCCGCTTTGGCCGGCGCACATCAAATTTTGAAGACATTGATGCCGATAAGATTACCGAATTAGAGCCAGATCTCGAAGGACGCTATCGCAAAGCGCTTTATTTCCCGTCTGAAGCTCATCTTGCACCAAGACAGGCTTTGGATGCATTGGTCTCCCAGTTGAGGGGTAACAATATTGAGATCCAAACAACTGGCGAAGTGGATGCTCATTCCACGATCATCGATTGTCGCGGGCTGGCAGCGCAAGACAAGTTAGCGGATCTGCGAGGCGTTAAAGGCGAAATGCTAATCCTGCATTGTCCTGATCTTGATTTAAAACGCCCGATCCGATTGTTACACCCCAGAATTCCGCTCTACATCGTGCCGCGCGGTGACGGCATCTATATGCTTGGCGCAACGATGATTGAAGCCGGAGAACGCAGCCGGATCACCGCGCGTTCGATGCTTGAAATGCTAACAGCCGCCTATGCGCTTCATCCAAGTTTTGGCGAAGCTGAAATCTTGGAAATCGGCGTCGACGCGCGTCCTGCATTTAATGATAACTTGCCGCGCATTCGTCATGAGGGAAACACAATTTATGCCAATGGCCTTTACCGCCACGGCTACTTGTTAGCGCCGTCTGTCGCGCAACAAGTTGCAAACTATCTATTTGATGGCACGCGCCCCGAATTTTCAGACGGTGACATGCCAAACACGAAGAATGAGGTACATCATGACCATTGTGCTTAATGGTGAGAACGTTGACATAAAGGCCGCATCACTGATCGACGCGCTTGTTGAACTTGGCTATGAGGATGCGAAAATTGCCACCGCCGTCAATGAAGAATTTGTGCCTGAAACCTTGCGCGCAACCATCGTATTAAACGATGGCGACCGTCTTGAAATTTTAGCACCAATGCAGGGCGGGTAATCAAATGAGCAAACTCTTTTACGGCACTGAGCTTAAAAACCCATTGATGCTGGGAACAGCGCAATATCCCTCACCTTCCATCCTAGCAGATGCGTTTAAAATGTCAGGTGCGGGTGTTGCAACGGTGTCCTTACGTCGCGAAAGCGGGGCGGATCGTGCGGGGCAAGAATTTTGGCAATTGATTAAAGAGCTCAATGTGCCGGTTCTACCCAATACGGCCGGGTGTTACACAGTTAAAGAAGCTGTCACCACGGCGCATATGGCGCGCGAAGTTTTTGGCACACCATGGATCAAACTCGAGATTATCGGGCATACGGATACGCTGCAGCCCGATGTTTATGGCCTCGTGGAAGGCGCGCGTATTTTAAGTGAAGAAGGTTTTCAGGTCTTCCCGTATACAACAGAAGACATGGTAGTCGCTGAACGATTGCTCGAAGTGGGCTGTGAGGTTTTGATGCCCTGGGGCGCGCCCATTGGTTCAGGGCTTGGCTTGAACAATGAACATGGCCTTCGCATGTTGCGCGCGCATTTCCCCGAAGTGCCTCTTGTCGTTGATGCAGGTATTGGTCTTCCGTCTCAAGCTGCTCATGCAATGGAACTTGGCTATGACGCGATTCTTTTAAACACAGCAGTTGCGAAAGCTGGCGACCCGCCATTGATGGCCAAAGCCTTTGCCGATGCGATTTGTGCCGGTAAAGCAGCCTACGACGCTGATCCTATGGAACCGCGCGATATGGCCGAACCTTCTACTCCTGTGATTGGAAAGGCATTCTTATAATGCAGCTTGATCGTTTTTACCCCATTTTTGACAATACTGATTGGCTGACACGGCTTTTGCCACTTGGCATTAAATTGGTGCAGCTTCGCATCAAAGATAAGTCCGATGAGGAAACACGCTCTGAGATTATCAAAGGCAAAGCACTTTGCGCGCAATATGGCGCACAATTGATCGTCAATGATTATTGGCAAATTGCTATCGAAGAGAAGTGCGATTTTATTCATCTTGGTCAAGAAGATTTGGATGTTGCAGATATCAAAGCGATCCGCGCGGCAGGCATTAAAATTGGCCTCAGCACGCATGATCATGATGAGCTTGATCGCGCATTGTCTTATGAGCCTGAATATCTTGCGCTTGGCCCGGTTTATCCAACAATCCTTAAAAAGATGAATTGGACAGAACAAGGGCTCGACAGAGTTACTGAGTGGAAAAAACTGGTCGGTGATACACCCTTGGTGGCGATTGGCGGCATGAGCGTTGAACGCGCGCAAGGTGCTTTTGATGCCGGGGCAGACATCGTCTCGGCCGTCACGGATATTACCTTGAACGACGATCCCGAAGCTCGGATCAAAGCCTGGATTGACGCAACACGATGAGCACTTCTGAAAACAGATATGCGCGCCAGATGGTATTGCCCGAAGTAGGCCTAGAGGGTCAGCTCAAACTCGCCGAGGCGCATGTCTTGGTTATTGGCGCCGGGGGCCTTGGTATTCCGGTTCTCCAATATCTTGCAGGTGCGGGCATTGGCACTATCACGATCGTTGATCCCGATGTCGTTTCATTGAGCAATCTTCACCGCCAGACACTTTATGGCGAACAATATCTTGGCGCATCAAAAGCTGAGACGGCTGCGCAAATTCTGCAGAAGCTAAATTCAGGCATCTCGATCAATGCAGTTCACGGTCCGCTTGATCCCAGCAATGTCGGCAAGCACTGTTCGAATGTCAGCATTGTGCTTGATTGCGCCGATAGTTTTGCGGTGAGTTACATCTTGTCTGATCATTGCTATGTTCAGAACATTCCATTTATCAGCGCATCAGCCCTTGCACTTTCGGGCTATGTTGGCGGGTTCTGCGCCGGGGCCCCATCGCTCCGCGCTTTATTTCCTGATTTACCGACACAAGCTGGGAATTGCGCAACAGCCGGCGTTTTAGGCCCAATTGTTGGCACGATTGGCAGTTTGCAAGCGCAAATGGCTTTGTCACATATTTTGGGTCTTGAACCCTCGCCACTCGGTCAATTGGTCCGGTTTGACGCGCAGACATTCCGCTTCTCAAGTTTTCGTTTTGATAAAGCGCCAGAGCCGAAAAATGGCGGCCTGCCCTTTATCGCGCCAAGCGAAATTAATGACGATGATTTCGTCATTGAGCTGCGTGGCTTGGACGAAACTCTCGAAGCTGCGCATCAAAATGCAATCCGAATTCACGTTGATGATTATCAGAATAAGGTTCTGGTTCCAGACAATGAAAACCAACGCGCTGTGTTTGTATGCCGATCTGGCTTACGCGCGCATCGCGCAGCTAAAGAATTACAAAATCAATGGGACGGGAACATTGTTCTTGTTGCCGCAGGATAACGATCAAGGAAGGATCAATCTATGAAAATCAAATCACTTGTACTAGCGGGTGCCCTCGCTGTTGCATCAACCAGCCTCGCGTCAGCCGCTGATAAAATGAAGCTTATGCTCGACTGGTTTATCAATCCAGACCACGGGCCAATTATCGTTGCGCAAGAAAAAGGCTATTTCGCCGATCAAGGTCTTGAGGTTGAAATTATCGCGCCTGCTGATCCGTCTGACCCACCAAAATTGGTTGCTGCTGGCCAAGCTGATTTGGCAGTTTCTTACCAGCCGCAATTGCATCTTCAAATTCACGAAGGTCTACCGCTGATCCGTGTTGGTACTTTGGTCGCCACACCGCTTAACTGTCTGCTTGTTTTAAAGGACGGCCCAATCAAAGAAATCTCTGACCTTAAGGGTAAGAAAATCGGTTTCTCAGTATCTGGTGTTGAAGAGGCTGTACTCGGTTCGATCTTGAATAATCACGGCGTTGAAATGTCAGATATTGAACTTGTGAATGTGAACTGGTCACTCTCTCCTTCATTGATGTCAAACCAAGTGGATGCTGTGATTGGCGCCTACAGAAACTTCGAATTGAACCAAATGGAAATCGAAGGCGTTGAAGGTAAATGTTTCTTCGTGGAAGAAGAAGGTTTGCCAACTTATGACGAATTGATCTATGTGGCGAAATCTGACGAGATGGATAAAGACAAAATCTCTCGTTTCCTCACTGCAACAGAGCTTGCGACACAATATATCGTCAATCATCCTGAAGAATCATGGGAAATTTTCTCAGGCACATCCGCAGAATTGCAAGATGAATTAAACGCAAAAGCATGGGTCGACACATTGCCACGTTTTGCGCTTCGTCCATTTGCCTATGACGCTGGTCGTTATGCAAAATTTGAAGCATTTTTGAACGAAAAAGGATTGATCCCAGGCATTAATCCCGTTTCAAAAATCTCAGTTGATGTCTCTGAATAGGTGATCTGATGAGCAAAGATGTTAATTACGGTCGCGTTTTTGCATCGCTTCGCGCATCTTCTGACCACTGGCATGCCTATACACGGCATGCCTTTGTGGAAGGTATGCGAGATGGATCATTGCCGCATGACGCATTTTTACATTATCTAAAACAAGATTATGTGTTTCTCATTCATTTCTCACGCGCCTGGGCCTTAGCAGTTGCAAAGGCAGGTGGTCTCGATGAAATGAAAGCCTGTGCGGCGACGGTGAATGGTCTCGTGAATGGTGAAATGCAGTTTCACGTTGAGACCTGTGCTAAGCTCGGTATTTCTGAGAAAGAGCTTTTAGAAACCGTCGAAGCGTCGGAAAATCTTGCCTATACACGCTATGTTTTGGAAGCTGGTTATTCAGGTGATTTCATCGCCTTGCTGGCAACGCTCGCGCCTTGCGTGTTCGGCTATGGCGAGATCGGATTGCGTCTCAAACAGGATAAAACATCTGACACCTATCTTGAATGGATCGACACCTATGCCGGTGAAGAATATCAAGATGTGTGTAAAGGCGTTGCCGAGCTTTTGGATAATGCCGTGATCAATCGTCTTGGTGATGGTTTTGAAACGCTTCCGCTATGGGACAATGTCAAAGAACAATTTGACATTGCCACACGGCTCGAAGTGAGCTTTTGGGAGATGGGTTTAAACCCATAATTTTCCATGAGCATTGCACCTGATATATATTTCAAAGGTTCGGCTGAAATAGAACGCGATGGTGAAAATCGTGTTCTATTTGATGAGTTGGATTTGACCATTCGGGCCAATGAAATCACATGTCTTTTAGGTGCGTCAGGGGTTGGTAAATCAACAATCCTTCGTTTGATCGCAGGGCTTGAAACTGGCGCTCAATTCACCGGTGACATCACCGCTAGCGATCAACAAGAGATTTCATCACGTATCGCCTATATGGCCCAAGGGGGTGAATTGTTCCCATGGTTGAGCGTGGTGGATAATGTCATGCTGGGTGCGAAACTGCGCGGTGAAAAAACTGATCAGACGCGCGCGCTTAATGTGATCGATAAGGTCGGGCTTTCCGCACATATCGATAAAAAACCATCGAAATTATCGGGTGGCGAGCAGCAACGCGTCTCGCTTGCCCGGACATTGATGGAAGATCGCCCAATTGTGTTGTTGGATGAACCCTTTTCGGCATTGGACGCGAAAACGCGCAGCGAAATGCAAGAGCTCGCCGGCGATCTGTTGCGCAAACACACAGTGCTTTTGGTCACTCATGATCCATTTGAAGCGGCAAGACTTGGGCATTCTATTCAGGTGATGACGCCGCAAGGATTAGAACAAGTCGAGGCACCTGCCACCGCGCCCGTACGCGCGGATGATGATGAAGACACGCTCGCATGCCAGGGGCGGCTTTATCGTTTGTTGCGAGGAGGTGCGCAATGACCAAAACATTAAATGCTCTCGGGTCCGCGCTTTTAGCTATTGTGGTCTGGCAAGCGATTGTCTCAGGATTTTCTCTACCAAAATTTATTCTTCCCGGACCGCTATTGGTCGCAGAGACTATGTGGAAGAGCCGCGTTATTATTTTTGAAAACGCGCTTGTGACAATCAGCGAAGTTTTAATCGGTCTCGTTTTAGGTGCTCTACTGGGTGCGGCCACCGCGATCAATCTTGCAACATCCGCTTTCGCTCGGATCTATATCCGACCGATTTTAGTGTTCTCGCAAGCGGTGCCTGTATTTGCACTCGCGCCGATCCTGACGCTTTGGCTCGGCTACGGTATCTGGTCGAAGATCTTCATGACCGTTTTAATCATTTATTTCCCAGTTGCCTCAGCCTTTTATGATGGTCTAACCCGCACACCCAAGGCCTATCTCGATCTTGCCAAAGTGATGGGCGCAAATGACAAACGCCTCATGTGGCATGTACGCATTCCAGCAGCTTTGCCGTCCTTGGGATCAGGCTTACGGTTGGCCGCCGTTTACGCCCCGATCGGCGCAGTGATCGGTGAATGGGTGGGCGCGTCCAAAGGCCTGGGCTATTTGATGCTCCTTGCTAATGGACGGGCCAAGATTGATCTGATGTTTGCAGCACTCTTTGTTTTGGCGGCATTTACCGTTCTGCTTCACGCAGTGGTGGATGCCAGTGCAAAACGCATGATCAAACATTAAAACCCATTGTTATTCGCCGAGGACAATTCCCTCGCGTCGCGGATCCGCACCACCTTCAAGTCCGTTTTCAGTGATTGCGATGGCATGAATGCCAGACGTTAGCGATCGAGCATTGGTCTTGAAACCCAATGCTTGCAATGGTGCCTCGAGCGCCATCGCCGTTGTTCCGTTTTCAACATCATAAGTGCCAAAACGATTGACCAGATGCGGCAGGTTGATCGCTGATTGAATGTTTAAACCCCAATCCATATAACCGATGATGGTTTTGGCGACATAACCGATAATTCGGCTACCGCCTGGAGATCCAACAACCAAAACCGGTTTGCCATCTTTTAAGACAATGGTTGGCGACATGGATGATCGTGGGCGTTTGCCCGGTTCAACACGATTGGCAATGGCAAACCCATCCCGATGACTGCGGAAAGAAAAATCTGTGAGCTCATTGTTTAAAAGAAAACCACCTGGCGCCATCAATCGTGATCCGAAGCCATTTTCAATCGTTGTGGTCATCGACAGCGCATTGCCTTGCGCATCAACAATTGAAATATGAGAAGTCGATGGCAATTCAATGGATTCATCCTCGGCATAAAACATCGCATGGTCAAATGTCGGTGTGCCCGCAGAAACACTATCCAAAGCATTTGGTCCCGCGAGGAGTTTCGCACGTTCCGCCAAATAGCTCGGATCAACCAGTCCCTTGGTTGGCATGGGCACATAATCGCTATCAGCCATGTAACGGCCTCGGTCAGCAAACGCCAAACGCGATGCATCGCCAATTAAGCGCCACGCCTGAGGGTTTTCAACGCCTAGTCCAGCGAGGTCATAATTATCAAGCATACCAAGAATTTGGCCCACTGTCAGCGCGCCTGATGAGGGCGGTCCCATGCCACACACATCATGCGCGCGATATTCTGCACAAACGGCATCGCGGATTTTGACCTGGTAAACGGCAAGATCCTGCATTTCCAATACGCCTGGATTTCCGGGCGCATTTTGCACAGTATCAACAATACCCTCTGCCGTCGCACCTGAATAAAAACTCGCGACGCCATCTATTGCGATCTGGCGCAAGGTCTCTGCATATGCTGGATTTTTAAGCGTATCCCCCGCTGCAATGGGTGTGCCACTGGGTAGGAAGTAATCTGCCGTTTGTTGAAAGCGTGAAAGGCGCTCTGCGTCACTCGCCACTAAGGTTGCCAATCTTGGGGAGACCACAAACCCTTTATCTGCCAGCGCGATACCATCTACAAATAATTCATCCCAGTTTGTATTGCCCCATAATTCATGCGCCTTTGCCATAAGTGCAGGGGTGCCTGGCGTACCGACGGATAGACCACCCACCACAGCATCGAAGAACTTCAAAGGCTCACCATTTTCATCTTGAAAAAGCCTCGGCGTCACATTCATTGGCGCGGTTTCGCGTCCGTCTATGGTTGTCAGCCCTCCAGAAGCTGCCTCATACCAAACAAGGAAGGCACCGCCGCCTAAACCAGAACTTTGTGGTTCAACAAGCCCAAGCACAACCTGCGTTGCGACCATGGCATCTGCAGCACTGCCACCAGCAGCCAGAATTTTTGCGCCAGCGCGAACTGCAAGCGGATTGGCGGCTGAGATCATCCAATTTTTTGAGGTGACAGTAACGCCCTGACTTTTGGCTTCATAGGCACTGGCAATTTCAGGTGCAACAGCGTCTGCCGCCTGTTGCGCGTAAGCAGGCAAAGAGATTGATATTACAATCGCAGATGCAGCCTGTAATATTTTTTGATGTAGATGGGCCATGACAAATCCTCCCTTGGATATAAACAATCAAGGGTAATTTAGCGGCCTATTTTGTCAATTACAGGAATTAGTAGGGTGTAATATCGCGGGCGAGAAAATTATTACAGGGATCCGACGACGATCGGGTTACCGTTTTCGATATTCACCCAACGGCCCGTATGAAACGATGCTTGACGCTTGAGATATTTGTAAGGCGTGTCCGTCCAAAGTTTGACTTGGCTCGACAAATTATCAAGCACATAATCGCCCTTCGATGTTCTTAAGGTCAAAACCGCATGACCTTCACCATCGGGTTTACGGACAACGGTGATTAATAGATCCGAAGGTGAAAATCCCTTCTCAATCAACATTTGACGCTTTAAGAGAACGTAGTCCTCACAATCGCCGGCAATACCGGGATATGACCAGACTTCCTCGCGTCCATGTAGTTCCCAATCTGTGAGAGGAGCAACGTTGTTGTTGACTGTAGAATTTACTTGCTGAACCACATCCCATCCATAGGACGTGACGCGTGGCGCGTTTTTACGCTTCGAGCGTACAGAACATTCATGAGCGAATTGTTTACAGAACTCATAATGCCCGATGGGTTGCGAAGTTATCGCACCGGTTGTCATCGACACCCCGGCATGTTCTGCAACCGCGATCGTACTTGTCCAGCCCATGAGAGCTGATACGCAAATTACTATATACGCACCGCTTTTTCGCAGCATATCCTTATCCCTTCAGCCCCCTAAACGTTAACAAAGAGTAAACGATGTTAGCTTGGAAGAGTCAATTACATGGTTAGTAAATTATTAATCATGGTTAAAATCGTGATCTAACCCAAAAGTCCGTCCACCGAACTGAGTATTTTTTCGATATCTTGTTCACGGGATAAGCGATGATCTCCATCTTTGACCAAAGTTATGACAACATCTTCGCTAGGAAGATTTTCAACCAAGCGCATCGCATGTTGCCAGGGCACATCTGGATCATCCATGCCTTGGATGATGTGAACCGGAACGCCAAGTTCAAGCGGCCCTGAGAGAACTAAATTTTGTGCACCATCATCGAAAAGCTTTCTGGTAAACACATTCGGATCAGGCCCATAGGGCGTAGGAACTTCGAAATAGCCTTGCGTTTGAAGGTCTGATTTCTGCTCTTCGGTCAATTTTGGTTCATAAAGCTCTTTGGTGAAATCCGGTGCGGGCGCCAATAATAATAATGCTTTTACACGCTCTAATTCATCACTTTTTGCCAGCTCTTGCACCATGCGCAGGGCAATCCATCCACCCATGGAAGAGCCGACTAATATTTGTGGTCCTTTGGTATAGCTTCTAAAAACCGCGAGACTTTCTTCAAGCCAACGTGAAATGGTGCCATCAATAAATGCGCCTCCTGAAACCCCATGACCTGAATAATCATGACGTGTGCAAGCTAATCCCAATGCGCCTGCATGTTCATCAAGCGCGATCGCTTTGGAGCCATCCATGTCTGAGCGATATCCGCCCAACCAGACGAAACCACCGTCAGAACTTTTTCCTTCTTTGGCTGCGCGGTGTTTTAGGGCGATTTTGCGCGCTTCATCGTCCTGACCGACAATTATTTCGCGCAAATTACTGGTTTCATCCAAAATGCTCATTATATACCTATCAAGTCTCGTTGCTTTCACCATGTTTCCGGCGATTTTGAATATTTATATAATCAGATTCGACGATCACAGGAAACTATGTGCTTTTTCACATAAACATGCTATTGACATCCCATGGTGAAACGGGACATTGCTTTTTCCTGTGTAACCAAGCCACCTTAATAGAAATTATTTGGAGATAAGAACCATTCGCAGACCATCCAGAGCCGCAGCTCCCGTAAAAGAGGGCCCTCGCGCCAATGAAGAAATTCAGGCTTCCAAAGTACAACTCATCGACGAAGAAGGCCAAAATCAGGGGGTCGTGTCAATTGAAGATGCCCTTCAAAGAGCCATCGACGCCGGCCTTGATCTTGTAGAGATCGCATCAAAAGGCGACGCGCCAGTTTGTAAAATTACTGATCTTGGCAAGATGAAGTACCAGTCGCAAAAGAAAGCTGCTGAGGCTCGTAAAAAGCAAAAGACGATTGACGTCAAAGAAATCAAAATGCGCCCCAATATCGATAAGCATGATTACGATGTTAAGATGCGCGCCATCCATAAATTCTTTGACAATGGCGATAAAGTGAAAGTGACGCTTAGATTCCGTGGCCGCGAAATGGCACATATGGAACTCGGCATGCAGCTTTTACAACGTGTAAAGGAAGAAACCCTGGACATTGCCAAGGTTGAAGCTGAGCCTAAACTTGAAGGCCGCCAGATGATGATGGTGTTATCACCAAAATCATAAAATTAGCTTTTGGTTCTCAGCTGAGATGTTGATTATTTGTGCTGATGGTTCATCGGCACAAAATATCCTAAATAGTCCGCATTTTTCTTGCAATCTGCTCAGAATGTGCCTATAGGACCCCTATCCCGTTCCGGCAGGGCATGCCGTGTTCGGGTTTTTTATGTTTTAACAATACGGTTCACGCTGCGTATTTTCGGTGTGTTCTCAAAAAGAAAGATGACGAAATGCCTAAGATGAAGACAAAATCTTCTGCCAAAAAACGGTTTAAAATTACCGGTACTGGCAAAGTGAAAGCTGCTGCTGCTGGTAAGCAACACGGCATGATCAAACGTTCTAACAAATTCATTCGCGATGCACGCGGCACAATGGTTCTTTCAGATCCTGATGCACGCATCGTTAAAAAGTTTCTTCCAAACGGCCTTTAAGCCCGCTGGTCGTTTAGAATTTAAGGAGTATATGACATGTCACGTGTAAAACGCGGTGTAACAGCCCACGCAAAACACAAAAAAGTTCTTAAAAAGGCAAAAGGCTTTTACGGCCGCCGCAAGAATACAATCCGGACAGCAAAGTCTGCCGTTGATAAATCTATGCAATATGCCTATCGCGACCGTAAGACACGGAAGCGCGATTTCCGCTCACTTTGGATCCAGCGTATCAACGCTGCTGTTCGTGAGCATGGTCTAACTTATGGTCGTTTCATCGATGGCTTGAACAAAGCTGGTATCGAAGTTGACCGTAAAGTCTTGTCAGATATGGCGATCAACGAAGCAGAAGCTTTCGGTGCGCTCGTTCAAGCTGCTAAAGAAGCGCTTGCTTATCTTAAAGACACAACACCAAATGCTTTTGAAAGCGCTGTAAAGTAAGCCAGCGTTTTCCTAAAACATTGAAATTTGAATAGGATCTCGCGTTGGCGGAAGCTAGCGCGAGATTTTTTGTTTAAAACACCGTAATTTACGTCCTATGAATGGAACAGATTACGGATTGATATGAGAATATTCTCGCAACCGAGCATGATCGTTAGCGTAAATGGACGATCAAACAACATGGTGAGTTATGACAGATCTTGTTGAACTAGAAAAAGAACTCATGGATGCAATTGCATCATCTGAAGATGAAGCATCTATTGAAGCGGTTCGCGTCAGCGCCCTTGGCAAAAAAGGTGTCATTTCTGAGCAACTTAAAGGCTTGGGAAAAATGACGCCGGAAGAGCGTCAAGTTGCTGGACCAGCTATCAACGGATTAAAGGTTCGCATTAACGACGAAATTCAGGCGCGCAAAACCAAGCTTCAAGAGCTTGCGATTGCCAAACGCCTTGAGACAGAAACGCTTGATGTCACATTGCCTCTATTTGCAAGTCCTGCAGAACGCGGCCGCATTCATCCCATCAGTCAGGTAACGGATGAAATAACTGCAATTTTCTCAGACCTTGGATTTTCTGTTGCCGAGGGTCCTGATATCGAAACGGATTATTATAACTTTACCGCGCTCAACTTCCCAGAAGGTCACCCTGCGCGTGAGATGCATGACACGTTCTTCTTTGAGCCAGATGAAAAAGGTGAGCGCAAAGTTTTGCGCACGCATACTTCTCCTGTGCAAGTTCACACCATGGAAGCGCAAGAGCCGCCCATTCGCATTGTGATCCCGGGTAAAACTTACCGTCAGGATTCTGATGCAACCCACTCGCCAATGTTCCACCAGCTTGAAGGTTTGGTCATTGATAAATCGGCCAATATCGCCAATTTGAAATGGACTTTAATTGAATTTTGTAAAGCCTTCTTTGAAGTGGACAGCTTGGAGATGCGTTTCCGTCCATCCTTCTTCCCATTTACTGAGCCAAGTTTGGAAGTTGACATTAAATGTGATCGTTCGCGCCCGGGCGAAGTACGTTTTGGTGAAGGCAATGACTGGATGGAGATTTTGGGTTGCGGCATGACGCATCCGAACGTGATCCGCGCCGGTGGTTTGGATCCTGAAGTGTATCAGGGCTTTGCTTGGGGCATTGGGATTGATCGTATTGCGATGTTAAAATACGGCATGCCAGATCTGCGCCCGTTCTTTGAAGCGGATCAGCGCTGGATTGACCATTATGGGTTCCGCCCCTTGGATATGCCAACCTTGTTTGGAGGTCTGTCATCATGAGCAGATTTTCCGATGCCGCATTGCTAAAGGGCAAATATGCACATATGGCTGCTGAATTGCGCCAAGGCAAACGCGAGGCACCAAAACCGGAAGAATGGCAAACAGTTGCTTGCGAAAATACGGCTGAAAAAGCTGCCCAGGAAGTGGCTAAGCACATCTTCACATTTCAGCAGTCAATTGACCCGAAAGCTGAAACGCTCGAGGTGATTGCGATGGGTCCGGCGGGCCCAGTTAAAGTGATCGCGCTGCGTCCGGGAGAAGGCGATATCTTGCGCATTGATGGTGTTTTGATGGGCAATGGTTCGCCAACTTCGACTGTTCTTCATGCGTCTCAATTATCGCTATCGTTTTTGACCCAACCTATCCAGAGCGAAGAGCCAGACGATGATGGCCTGCAAATTGGATTTGTCATCTTTGATGAATTGGCAAATCGCCAAAAAGAACGTGATGGCACTGATGCAAACAATTCTGAAGATGGAGCATCTTAGATGAAATTTACACTTTCATGGTTGAAAGACCACCTCGAGACAGACGCGTCTTTGGAGGAAATTTGTGATCGCTTAACGATGATCGGGCTTGAGCTTGAATCGCTTGATGATAAAGCATCACTCAAACCATTTGTGATCGCCAAGGTTTTAAGTGCTGAACAGCATCCAGATGCTGACCGTTTACGCGTGCTCAAAGTTGACACGGGCCAAGGCGAACCTGTGCAAGTGGTATGCGGCGCACCCAATGCCCGCGAAGGACTTGTGGGTGCATTTGCAGCACCGGGCACTTATGTGCCGGGCATTGATGTGACACTCAGCGTTGGCAATATTCGCGGTGTTGAAAGCCGTGGCATGATGTGTTCTGAAAAAGAGCTTATGGTGTCCAATGAGCATGACGGCATTATCGAAATTGATGCCGATGTCGAAATTGGTACGTCCTATGCTGATTGGGCCGGTTTGAGTGATCCGGTTATTGAGATCAATCTCACACCAAACCGTCCGGACTGTACAGGTGTTTCTGGCATTGCGCGTGATTTGGCTGCTTCTGGTATGGGTGTATTAAAAACACCTGCTGTTCCAACAATTTCCGGCAATGGCGCCTGCCCTGTCTCCATTAAAATCGATGACCCGGTTTTCTGCCCAGGCTTTGCTTTGCGTCTGGTTAAAGGCGTGAAAAATGGCCCTAGCCCGAAATGGATGCAACAGCGCTTGCTTGCAATTGGATTACGTCCGATCAATGCACTTGTTGATATTACCAACTATGTGACCTTTGATCGTGGTCGTCCATTGCACGTTTTCGACGCTGATAAAGTTGCTGGTAACCTGCATGTTCGCGCCGCAAAAGACGGTGAGAAAATTCTTGGTCTTGATGGCAAAGAATATGAGTTTAACCCGAAGATCAATGTCATTTCAGATGATAATGGACCTGAATCCATTGCCGGTATAATGGGTGGTGAGCATTCAGGCTGTGACGAGAACACAACCAATGTATTGATCGAAAGCGCGCTGTGGGATCCGATGATGATCGCGCGCACCGGACGCGATATGGGAATTATCACCGATGCTCGCTATCGCTTCGAGCGCGGCGTTGATCCAAACTTCATGGCCGCAGGCTGTGAGTTGGCAACGCAATTGGTTATGGATCTTTGCGGTGGTGAACCAACTGAACTGTCAGTCACTGGATTTACCGAGCCGGATGTCAAACAAGTGTCTTATCCATTTAGCGAAGTTAAACGCTTGACCGGTCTCGAAGTCTCCAAAGAACAAAGCACAGATATCTTAACGCGACTTGGTTTTGAAGTTCACAGCGATGGTGATGTTGTTGATGTATCGGTTCCCTCTTGGCGTCCTGATGTGGATGGCAAAGCGGATTTGGTTGAAGAGATCATGCGCATTTATGGCGTGAATGAAATCGAGCCACAGCCTTTGCCAAGCTTGGGAAGTGTCAATGGCCGGATTTTGACGACCATTCAGATGCGCACGCGTGCTGCTCGTCGTGCGCTTGCGGTTCGCGGCATGTCCGAAGCTGTGACATATTCGTTTATCTCAGAAAAAGCATCCAAACTCTTTGGCGGTGGTGCCGACACGCTTAAAGTGAGCAATCCAATTGCAGCTGACATGTCGGATATGCGTCCATCATTATTGCCAGGCTTATTACTAGCTGCGCAGCGAAATGCTGATCGCGGCTTTAATGATACTGCTATTTTTGAAGTCTCTGGCACTTATGAAGGTGATAATCCTGAGCAACAAAGACGCGTGGCATCTGGCATTCGTCGTGGTACTGCGAAGATGGAAGCGCTGGGTCGCCATTGGTCGGGCAATGCAGAAAATGTTGGTGTTTATGACGCAAAAGCGGATGCATTAGCTGCGCTTGAAGCAGCCGGCGCACCTGTTAAAAACCTGCAGATTGAAGCTGGTGGACCAGATTGGTATCACCCTGGCCGATCAGGCAAGATCAAACTCGGGCCTAAAAATGTGATCGGCACATTTGGTGAGTTCCACCCATCTGTATTGAAAGCTTTGGATGTCTCAGGCGTTCTTTGCGGATTTGAGGTCTTCCTTGACGCGATCCCGGAAGGCAAACGCAAACCTACTCGCACGAAAGGTGCACTTTCGCTGTCTCCTTATCAAGCAGTGCGCCGCGATTTTGCCTTTGTGGTTGATAGCGATGTGCAGTCTCAGGCTTTGGTAAAAGCTGCGAGCGGCGCAGACAAAAAGTTGATTTCATCGGTCAATGTGTTTGATATGTTTGAAGGCCCTTCATTGGGTGAAGGCAAGAAATCTATCGCGATTGAAGTCACCTTGCAGCCAACTGAGCGCACGCTAACAGAAGAAGATTTTGAAGCCTTGTCGTCTAAAATCATCGCCAATGTTACAAAATCAACCGGCGGCGAATTGCGCGGATAAATTTACAAGATTTAAATAATTGGTGGCCCTATTTTTTGGGGCTGCCATAAACAAAAGTATTGTACCCAAAATAGGACCAGCATGTCGCCAATCCAGATGCGATCAACATCGCAAAGATGGGTCTAAATTCAACAAATACAAATAACAAGCTGGCGTAAATTACATAATTGAGCAAAGCAGAACTTAAGCCGACGCTGCCATAACGCATGCCTTCTGACGCCACGCTGCGACCGCCTTTTTGGAACGTGAAGTTTCGATTGATAATCCAAGTACATCCCATCGCCGCAGCAATTGCAAAAATCCTCGCGCTAAAGGGATCTAGCGATGTAAATCGAAGCAGGAGCAATAAGACACCTGCATCAACGACCAAGCCGACACTTCCCGCAATTAAAAACGATATGATCTTCTTCATGCAACTTTCGGTGCTTGATCATCTTCAGGACTGTCTAGATCGCAGTTGTCCTTAAGTTCCTGAGATGCCTGTTTCAGTTTCCCGATATCTTTATCTTGACGATGGGCAGACTGCAAACTTTCAATTGTCATATATAGAATTCGCTTTTGTTCAATTCGCGATTTCGCAAGAGAATCCAGAATTACTCCCGCACAAAATACCATGATCGACATCATGAGAAGCGCCATTGATAAAATCCAAGTTGGCATGCGATCTACTAAACCTGTCCGGAAATAGTCGTTTAGGACCGGCGCCATAAAGATGAGGCTTAATGATAAGATAGCAAGCCCCACATAGCCGAAAAACAATAAGGGACGCGTTTCTTTCATTAAACTTGCAAATTTCATCAGGATCTTTGCACCATCTTTAAAGGTAGATAGCTTGCTGTCCGAACCTTCCGGTCGCCGACCGTATTCAAGTGGAATTTCCATGACTGGTAATTGCAAAGAGGATGCATGAACCGACATTTCTGTCTCAATTTCAAACCCCGAAGACAAAGCTGGAAAACTCTTAACATAACGGCGAGAAAAAGCGCGGTAGCCTGAGAAAATATCAGAGAAGTCGTTTCCAAAAATTTCTCTGTAGAGAAAATTAAAAATTGAATTCCCGAAAGCGTGACCCTTACGACCAGCATCGTCTGTAACGCCTTTGCGCGTGCCAACCACCATGTCACAATTTTCAGTCAGTAATATGCTAACCAAATCAGGTGCGTCTTCAGACGCATATGTACCATCACCATCCGCCATGAGATACACATCCGCATCTATATCTGAGAACATGCGGCGCACAACATGGCCTTTGCCCTGACGTGTTTCTTTGACGACAATTGCACCCGCTTTTCCAGCCAGAAGAGCCGTTTCATCTGAGGAATTATTATCGTAGACATAAATACGGGCTTGCGGCAATGCTGCTTTAAAGCCAGTTACAACATCTGAAATTGTTGCAGCTTCATTATAGCAAGGCAAAAGAACAGCAATGTCGAGTTCCTCACTTAGGCAATATGTCATAAGCTTTTCCTCATCGATTAAATTAGATCTTGCGGTTGTCTTTACTATTTATTGATAAGGTTAAAGCTAAGTTGAAATCCTAGACTTATCGGGAGATTTTGCATCGAAAAGTTGGTTTTTACACCCAATAACTGCCTTTAACGTGCCAGAACGCCATGACCACATCTCAAAACCTTAGATATCCTGTTTTAATTTGCTGGCTTTTGCTGGTCGCCATCTTGGCCGTCACATTTTTAAGATTTGGCACAGACTATGTTGGTAGCGACAATGACGATGTTCTCCGACTTGTGCAAATTCGCGATTTTTTGTCCGGTCAAAGTTGGTTTGATCTCACACAATATCGCCTTGGACTAGATGGCGGCACATTGATGCATTGGTCTCGTTTGGTAGATGCTCCTATTGCATTTTTGATTGTCGTATTTTCAAATTTCACTACGAATGAGAATGCCGAGGCAGCCGCATTGTTTGTTTGGCCATTGTTAATGGCACTCCCCGTGGTTTATGGGCTGGCATTTGCTGTGAGAGGGATCACTAATCACAAAAATGGCGCAATCATCGGTGCAGTCGCCGCGATAATTTTCATTTTTGGTACAGGGAAATTTAAGCCCGGCGCGATTGATCACCATAATGTTCAATTGGCAATATTCGCGATCATCATAGCGATATCGCTCCATCGATCTTACCCGTGGATTGCATATATATTTTCGGGATTTTTGTCCGCTCTAGCGCTTGCCATTGGCGCGGAAACGACCCCGCTTATTGCGGCCGTTTGCGCGATCATTGCGATAACTTGGGCATGGCATGGCGGCAAAACATTACGTCGTCCAACGCGCGTTTTTAGTCTTTCCATGGGGTTCTCTTTAACGGTCATTTATTTTGGAACAACCCCGCCGCACCTATATGGCCAAGTTGTATGTGATACATTGTCCATGGGGTTTTATGCGCTGGGTATAACGGGATCCGCGGGTCTATTTTTCGCCTCAGCACTCGTGTCCTATCATAGCCGAATTGTTCGCTTTGGTGCACTTGCGGCCATAGGTGTAGCCGTCATCGCTGTCGCACTCATCGTCGCACCACACTGTCTTCAAAGTCCGCTTGCTGAGCTTGATCCATTTCTCGTTAAAATGTGGTTGAACAATGTCACAGAAGCTCAGTCAATCAGCAAACTGTTGCAAACAAAACCTTGGTCAGCGCTTGGATATTATATGGTGCCGACGCTGGCGATCATTCTTTGCATTACGAAAATCATCGTCAAAGACCAGGTGGAACTATATCTGAAAATATTGTTCCTGCTGATTTTGGCGATCTTTATCAGCGCGTTACAAGTTCGTGCGATGATCTTCTCAAACCTCATTGCGATGATCCCGATGGCAGCAATGGTTGCAAATTTGCGAACCCAAACGAATGCCGACCCTAAAAATCAAAAACTGGCATTTAAGTTCTTGATCGCAGCTTTGGTTTCACTCCCCCTAGTGTGGACCTTAATTGGTTTGGGGTTTTCAAGTGTTTTCAGCAATGAAGTGAGTAATTCTTCGGCGGATGAAAGCAAAAAAACCGCCCAACTGGCATGCAGAACACCAGAAGCCTTTCAGGCGCTTGCCAATGAGCCGAAAGGTGTCGTTTCAAGCCCATCCAATTTTGGGGCATCAGTATTACGCTTCACGCACCATCGCGCAATTGCAGCACCATATCATCGCAATCAAGCAGGATTGTTAGCAGAGATAAAGTCTTCTCTTGCCGATCCAGCCGAGGCCGAAGCGATCCTAAAAGATGCGAATGTAACACATATCGCATTTTGTAAATCAGATCCGCAAGTTTCTCTGAGTATTCGAGAAGCTGACAATGGTCTTTATGCGAACCTTGCCAAAGGTGAAATCCCGAAATACCTTGAGTTGATCGATGAGACAGCGCAAAATGCGCTTCAAATTTACCGTGTGAGATAGCTGATCCTTGGTAATCTTGGGCCAAGCCTTGAATGGTTTATAATCAACGCTATGCTGAAAGCGTGATTTGTGTGTCCAAACGGATAGGAAATTCAATGAAACTCTCTACAAAATTCAAACGGATAGCTTCATCAATGTTGGTCTTGGTCATGTCCACGCAATATGGACTGGCTGAAGAGCAAGCTGCGAAATTCCTTTTTGGTGCTAAAAAACTACCCACAACAACCCAAGCAGCGTCCCATGGCTTTTATACCAAAGGCTGTTTATCAGGTGGTGTTGCCATTCCCATTGATGGGCCCACATGGCAGGCCATGCGTCTTGAACGCAATCGACGCTGGGGCCATCCAACATTGATTGCCATGGTCAAAGATCTGTCAAAACAAACAGCAGCACATGATGGTTGGCCGGGTCTTTTAGTTGGCGACATTTCGCAACCGCGCGGTGGACCCATGTTATCCGGCCATGCATCTCACCAGGTCGGACTTGATGCGGATATCTGGTTAACACCAATGCCTAATCGCACGCTAACCCATACTGAACGAACCAATATGAGCGCAATTTCCGTTTTGAAAAAAGGTGAGCTCAAAGTCGATCAAAACATTTGGACCCCCGCACATGCGAAACTCATCATGCGTGCAGCGGCTTATAAAGACGTGGAACGTTTATTTGTTCACCCAGCGATCAAACGGGAACTATGCGATAATTGGAAGGGTGATCGGACCAATTTGGGCAAGGTGCGCCCCTATTATGGTCATCACTATCACTTCCATATTCGGATGAAATGTCTCTCTGGTTCACCCAATTGCAAACGGCAAGCAGCCGTTCCAGCAGGAGATGGTTGCGGTGCACCGCTGGATTGGTGGTTCGAACCAGCGCGCTGGGCACCACCAAAACCGAAAAAACCCGGGGTCAAACCAAAACCGCGCAGATTGAAAAGCATGGCCGATCTTCCTGCATCATGCGCGGCTGTTTTAAACGGGCCAACGCCTAGCTCTGAGGCCGAGGTAACACTGGGTAAAATGGTCTATTCTCAGGTTCAGTTAAATTATACTGGCAGACCTGACTTTAAATCTATAAAAGATGTGCCATTACCATCTGACAGTTAAAACACCAATTTGTAAGACCTAATTTGATGACCGATAAACGAATAATCGCATTGATTGCGCATGACCAGAAAAAAGATGATCTAACTGATTTTGCGGTCACGCATAAATCTGCATTAAGCGCATATGAAATTGTTGCAACGGGCACAACAGGTGGGCGGATCGCAGATGCGTGTCCTGAACTCTCGGTTACACCGATGAAAAGCGGACCTTTAGGCGGTGATCAGCAAATTGGTGGGCTAATAGCGGACGGAAAAGTCGATATGTTGATTTTCTTTATTGACCCGCTCACCCCAATGCCGCATGACGTAGATGTGAAGGCTTTGATGCGATTGGCTGTGCTATACGACATTCCTATGGCGCTTAATCGTTCAACAGCTGAAGAGTTACTTGTCAGAGACAGCTAATATTTAGGTTCAAAATTCATGTTTTCTTTTCCCATTCTTATCGGTGATATTGGTGGCACAAATTCACGTTTTGCCATCATCGAAAAACAAGATGCTGACATGGTGCAGTTCCCCAGCGTTAAAAACGCTGGTTACAGCTCAATTCAAGACGTGATTGAGCAAAATGTATTTAGTCAAACAGAGTTGCGCCCGAAAACACTCGTTTTGGCCATAGCCGGCCCAACAGGCAATATCGAGAAAATTTCCATGACAAATTGTCCATGGGATATTGATGTTTACCAGCTTATTGCTGCGCTCAATATCGATGAAGCCATTGCCATGAGTGACTTTGAAGCCCAAGCACTGGCTGCGATTTCAACAGATGTGTCTGAACATGCTTTGATCAAGGAAGGTAAATCTCGACCAACATCTGCACGGGCCGTGCTGGGCCCAGGAACAGGCCTTGGTATGGCTGGCATGATCTATATCGATGGTGAATGGTCAATTATTCCTGGTGAAGGTGGATTTGTTGACATCGGCCCCAAAACACCACGCGATACTGCGATCTATAAACATGCCTTTGCGCCTGACGAGCGACCAGCTGCAGAAGAATTTATCAGCGGCCGCGGGCTCATGCGCCTTTACAATGCCATCGCCAAAACGGATGGATTGGACAAATCTGTATCAGACCCGTCAGAAGTCACCGCAGCTTATCAAGATGGCAATGACCCTGTGGCGAAAGAGACCCTTGAATTATTTGTCACTTATTTAGGGCGCTATGCCAGCGATGCTGCTTTAATCTATCTTGCCCGCGGCGGGGTGTTCTTAACTGGCGGTGTGGCTCAGCGACTTGAAGACGTTTTGAAACTGCCGTTTTTCAACGAGCAATTCCTAGATAAAGAACCCTATTCAGATCTCGTTGAAGAAGTTCCTGTTTATCTCATGACAGAGCCGTTAATTGCACTTTCAGGACTTTGTGCCTATGCAAACCATCCCGATCAATTTAGAATTACAAAACAAGGCCGATATTGGCAAAACCAAACATAAGATTGCGACTTAGCGATCTGACATGATTTTTTGACAAGGGTGCCCCGTTTGGCTGATGTAAATCCCACGAAAAGAAGGACCGAGATCGTCCCCGGTCTTTTAGACATGCTCAAACGCATTTTGCGTGAGAATGGCCGTGATTACATTGGCACATATGCGATCGCAATTGTCTGCATGTTATTGATCGCAGCATCCACCGCATTTCTCGCCTGGATTATGGAAGACGTCATAAATGAGGCTTTTGTTAATCAGGATGCAGAAGCCATTTGGTATGTCGCCGGCGGCATTTTAGCTGCCTTTGTTATCAGAGGCATTGCGTCCTATGTCGAAGCGGTATCCTTAAACATCATTGGCAACAATATCGTTGCGCGTTATCAGCAGCGCTTGTTCGACCATTTGATGGCTTTGAATCTCTCATTTTTCTCTGACACAAGATCAGCTCAAATTGCCGCGCAAATTTCGCAAAATGTCACCGGTATTCGGGACACTTTGAACATGACAATTACTCTATTAGCACGAGATATTGTGACGTTACTGGCACTTGTTGTTGTGATGTTTTCCAAAGACGCTGTTTTATCAATGATCGTGTTTTTTGTCGCGCCACCCATTATTTTGTCCTTGCGCTATATCGCCAGACGTTTGCGGACAGCGACACGACAAGCCATTGACCTTAACTCTCAGGTGCTTGGTGCCATGCAGGAAACTGTGCAGGGCATTACTATTGTAAAATCATTTACAATGGAGGAACGCTTAAGTGAACGGGTTAGTCATATTATCGGCAGTGCGGAGCAGCGTGCCAATCGTATTGCTCGGTTAGGAGAACGAACGGCGCCCATTACTGAAACACTGTCTGGTGTCGCTATTTCCTCAGTCATTGTTTATGCAGCTTATCGCTCAATTTATAACAATGTACCACCGGGTGCTTTCTTCGCGTTCATCACCGCCTTATTGCTGGCATATGATCCAGCGCGCCGATTGACGAAACTGCAGATCAATCTTGAAAAAGCCGTTGTGAATGCACGGATGATCTATGAAATTTTAGACACTGAGCCATTACAGGGTGATAAAGACAATGCGTCTGAACTGAAAGTTCAAGGCGGCGAGGTTGAATTCCAAGATGTGAGTTTCAGCTATCCTGAAAGTGAGATGGTCTTAGACGGTGTGAGCTTTATCGCACAAGCCGGCAAAACAACTGCAATTGTGGGGCCTTCAGGTGCAGGTAAATCAACCATTATTTCTCTGGTTCCGCGTTTTTATGACCCTGTATCGGGTAACATCACCATTGATGGTGTTGATATTGAGGACGTGACCAAATCTTCACTGCGAAAAAACTTAGCCTATGTGTCTCAACAACCTTGGTTGTTTGAGGGAAGTATCCGAGACAATATTCGCTATGGATTGCCAGAGGCAAGCGATGCCGATATCGAAGAAGCTGCAAAGCTTGCACATGCGCATGATTTCATTTTGGAACAGCCGCAAGGCTATGACACACCAGTTGGTGAAAACGGGATCACCTTGTCGGGCGGTCAGAGGCAGCGCCTCTCAATTGCACGTGCACTTGTACGCAATGCACCGATTTTGATCTTGGATGAGGCAACATCTGCCCTTGATAATGAATCTGAAGCTGCAGTTCAAAAAGCGCTTGATAAAGCCATGAAAGGCCGCACAGTGCTTGTCATTGCGCATCGCCTATCAACCATTGCGAAGGCCGATAAGATAGTTGTCATGGAAGCAGGAAAAGTGGTTGAACAAGGGTCACATGCGGAACTCTCCGAACATTCGGACGGCGTTTATTCACGTTTGCAAAATATCCATTCGCGTTCCAACAAAGTTGATATAATAAAGGAAAATGAGGATGAGTAACATGAACTCACAAAACCTCTGTATGATTGTAGTAGCCGGCGCCTCTGGCAGAATGGGCCAAGCGATTATTCGCGTCATTCACGACATGCCGGGCGCAAAACTTGTTGGTGCGTTAGAGCGCAAAGGCGCTGACACCATTGGACGAGATGCAGGTGAAATTGCCGGTGTTGGTTCAAGCGGCGTGATCATTACCGACAATCAAGATGATGCGATCAAAGGCGCGGATGCGATCATCGATTTCACAACACCAGAAACAAGTGTCGCGTTCTCAAAAGTTGCCGCTGAACATGGCTTGATCCATGTCATTGGCACAACAGGTTGCAGCCAAGAACAAGATGCTAAAATCGCTGAAGCGGGATCAAACGGTCGGATCGTCAAATCGGGCAATATGAGCCTTGGTGTTAATCTCCTATCTGTTCTTGTTGAACAAGCAGCCAAAGCACTTGGTGGTGATGACTGGGATCTTGAAATTTTGGAAATGCACCATAAGCACAAAGTCGACGCACCATCGGGCACGGCATATCTGCTCGGCGAAGCGGCCGCCAAAGGTCGCGAGATCGATCTGCATAGCAATTCAGTTCGCTCACGCGATGGTGTTACAGGCGCACGCGGCGATGGAACAATTGGTTTTGCCACATTGCGCGGTGGATCCGTTGTCGGCGAACATTCGGTCATCATTGCGGGTGAAGGCGAACAAATTACGCTGAGCCATTCAGCCCTTGATCGATCTATTTTTGCTCGCGGCGCTGTGAAAGCGGCCCTTTGGGCGAAATCTCAAAATCCAGGTTATTATTCAATGCTTGATGTGCTTGGTTTATCCAAAACCTAAGCGCACGCACAAAATTAGAAGGAAGCAATATGTCAGGAACTCTTGTACTCGTTCGCCACGGACAAAGCGAATGGAACCTTAAAAACCTCTTCACAGGCTGGAAAGATCCAGATCTGACAGAAAAAGGCGTTCAGGAAGCCAAAGAAGGTGGCGTAGCGCTTAAAGAATATGGCCTTAAATATGATGTTGCCTTCACATCTGAATTAACACGCGCGCAAAAAACACTCGGTTTTATTTTGGACGAGATCGGTCAAACAGACATCAATATCATCCGTGACCAAGCTTTGAACGAGCGCGATTACGGTGATTTGGCTGGGCTTAACAAAGATGATGCGCGCGAAAAATGGGGTGAAGAACAAGTTCACATCTGGCGCCGTTCATATGATGTACCGCCTCCAGGTGGCGAAAGCTTGAAAGACACCGGCGCGCGTGTTTGGCCTTACTTCATGACTGATATATTACCGCGCGTTTTAAAAGGTGAGAATGTGCTTGTGGCAGCTCATGGAAATTCCCTTCGCGCCTTGGTGATGATCTTGGATCGCTTGAACAAAGACGAGATCTTGTCGGTGAACCTCGCAACAGGTGTTCCAATGGTTTATGCGCTCAATGCTGATTCAAGCGTTAAATCAAAAGAAGTTTTGGGTGATATGTCAAAAGCCCATTAAGGGCTTTTGATCTATTCAGCACCTTCAAGCATCCCGCATTCCCAGCCAAGCATGGCGCGTTTGCGGGTTATGCCCCAATGATAACCAGTCAGCGCGCCAGATTTTCCCAGCGCGCGATGGCAGGGAACCACAAATGAAATCGGATTTGCACCCACCGCCGCGCCTACGGCGCGTGAGGCTTTTGGCCGGCCAATTTTATTGGCGATCGTTGAATATGTCGTTGCTTTGCCGATTGGTATCTCCAAAAGCGCTTGCCAAACTTGGACCTGAAAATCAGTGCCTATGAGCACCAATTGCACGGGTTTATCCGCTTGCCATTTTTGAGGATTAAAAATTTGATCGGCATAGCTTTGCGTCGCGCTTGGGTCTTGAACATATGTCGCCCGCTTCCAGCGATTGGACATATCTTCAAACGCAGCTAACTCCTCACCGGGGTCACAAAAGGCGAGGCCCGCCATTCCGCGATCCGTTGCCATGATCAGTGCGATGCCAAATGGGCATTGATGAAATCCATATTTGATTTCCAAAGCTTCGCCGCCGGTTTTAAAGTCACCTGGTGACATAGCTTCGTGCGTGACAAATAAATCATGCAATCGGCTGGGTCCTGATAATCCCAGCTCATAGCTTGTTTCTAAAAGTGGTAAGTTTTCTTCTGCCAATAATCTCTTGGCATGGTCAATCGTGACCGCCTGCAAAAACGCTTTCGGCGATAAACCTGCCCAACGCGTGAAAAGCTTCTGCAGCTTAGTTTGTTCCAAGCCCACTTCGCCGGATATAAACTCCAAGCTGGGCTGAGATTGATATTCTTTCGATATCAGCTCAATCACTTGGCGAATGACTTCGTAATCGGTGCCATTTGGCGTGATATTCACTTGCGGTTTGACAGACATATTCATGACAGATCGACCTATTTTCATCTTGAACGATGCACATCAAACATGAAAACATCGCGCTTCACCACCCGATTCTTGCCAGGCTTCTCTTTTTGTATTGGAAAAGCTTGTTAACGACGCTTTGCTGTTGCTAAGGCACCGCCAAATGCGCGCGCAAAACTTTCTCGGTCATCAGGATTTAAAAAAGATCCGATGCGCAATTCATCACCCTTTGAAAGCAGTTTCATATCCGTAATGCCGATATCTTCTTTCCGATCAACCATAAACTTGGTCCATATGGGATTGAAAAACCGATCTTTGCGGCGACCAGAGGGCGCTACTTTGCTGACTTTTAATTCCATGCGGGAAACAACAATCTCCTCGCGTTCACGACCTGCGCGGTAATTGAGCCAAAAAGCACCAAATATGAGCAAAAGATCAACACCCAAAAACATCGCGACCGGCCATGCGTTTGCAACTAGGAAAATAACGATATGTGCGGTGATCAATGTACCAACAATGATGGCAAAAACTGTAAACCCTCGTCGCCCTAATGAACGATGAGGTGTTAAAAATGCTTCAAAAATCGGTTTCTCATTCATGTCGCATTGCCTTTATAGCTTATTGGCAAGTATAGGTAATTTATGACCAAACCAAAGACCAAAATCACGCCTGCGGCAAAGAGTGTCAATTCCAAGTCTGGCACAAAGCCAAGCCCAAAACGAAAACCAATGCCTCGATCTCCTTATACGAAAGAAGAGATCAAAGAGATGTTTCGCAGATTTTCAATTCAACGCCCCGAGCCAAAAGGCGAGCTTGAGCACGTAAATCCTTACACACTGGTTGTTGCTGTTGCGCTATCTGCACAAGCGACAGACGCCGGCGTGAACAAAGCAACGCGGGCCTTATTTGCGGTTGCTGATACACCGCAAAAAATGCTGGATCTCGGCGAAGACAAAGTTCGCGAATATATCAAAACCATCGGACTTTATCGTAATAAGGCGAAAAATGTGATCGCACTCAGTCAGAAGCTGATCGATGATTTTGACGGAGTTGTGCCCGAAACGCGCGAAGAGTTAATCACTTTGCCGGGCGTGGGTCGCAAAACAGCAAATGTTGTCCAATCCATGGCATTTGGCATTCCAACCATGGCGGTTGATACGCATGTCTTTCGCATCGGCAATCGCTTGCGCTTGGCGCCGGGCAAAACACCGGATGATGTTGAAGATATCCTGATGAAGCGTATTCCAGAAGAATATCTTTATCATGCCCATCATTGGCTAATTCTGCATGGACGTTATTGCTGCAAAGCGCGCAAACCCGAATGCGATAAATGCGTGATCGCCGATATCTGCAAATCTAAAGAGAAGACTTGCGATATTCCTGCGGCGCTGGTTGAGCTGCCCGCTCAACCATTTTAACACTGCTGATCAGATCAACGCGCAGCGTAAGCTGGTTTTGCCATAATCATCTTGTATAGATAGACCATCATGCCAGCGGCAAAAAATGGTGTCAGGAAGTTCAATAGCGGCACAGATAAGAAGCCTGCAATGACCAATCCTGCGAAGAAAATCGTTGTGCTGTGGCGCGATCGAAGCTGTTTCGCGTCTTGCGGACTGTGATGGCGTAAAGCGGCAAATTCGAAATATTCACGGCCAAGCAGATAGCCATTGACCAGGAAGAACGCGATCAAATTGACGCCAGGCACTAAAAGCAAAAGCAGTGCGAACATATTACCCAACAAAACGATCAGCAAAAATTTAACTGAATGCGAAATTGATTCGCCCAATCCCATATCTTTTCCGGGTGGATCATTTGGATAGTGTTTTTGTTCAATATCTTGCGCGATCGCATCGATGAAAAAACCAGCGATGAGCGCTGTGATGGGTGAAATTAAGAGTGCGAGCGCCAGTGCTGACCCAATGGCCGCAAATATGACAAAGACAGTTGATAACCAAGCCAACCAGCCCGGTAATTCAGGGACATATCCACCCAATGCTGGCATGAGGTAGTCGGTGATAACATTTTGAAAACCAAACCATATTCCGATGAGGAACAGGATTGTTGCACCCAAAATTTTAAACAAAAGTGTCCGAGACCTCGGCGCAAACATATTTTCAAAAGCTAATTTCGCCGCTTGGATGATCATAAAAAACTCCGCATTTAAAGATAGACTGCTATGTATGACGTTGATGACAGATCTTCAAGCGTTTGAAACTTGTACCTGACGGGTAAAAAGGGCATAAGCGGTTTCAATTGCCATCATCTACAGGGATAAAGATGACAAATACAAATCTATCATCAAAACGTTTTGATGAAATCATAGATGTTAACGCTTTTCAGAAGAAGCTGGATCAAATCGCAAAAGACCATGGCGGAGAGAGTGATAAGGCCCGAATGGAAGTTCTGGCGCTTTGTAAATCCGTCAATGAAGAAGGTCGAAAATCAGCGCATGACATGCTTCTCGAAGATGGAGGCGGGGTGGCTTGCGCCAATCGAATTTCTTATCTGGAAGATCAAATCATCACCGGTTTATTTAACTTTGTCACGCAATATGTCTATCGCGTTGAAAACCCATCTAAGGGTGAAGAGCTCACCGTTATGGCTGTCGGCGGTTATGGTCGCGCAACACTAGCCCCGGGCTCCGATATCGATCTGCTATTTATTCTGCCCTACAAAGCCAATCCATGGACCGAACAAGTGGTGGAATGGATCTTATATATCTTGTGGGATCTGCGCCAGAAAGTCGGCCATGCAACACGTAATATTGACGAATGTGTGCGTCTTTCGAAAAACGACATGACCATCCGTACATCTATTTTGGAAGCGCGTTATATTTGCGGCTCTGAAAGCTTGGGCGAAGAATTGGTTGATCGCTTCGGCAAGGAAGTTGTGAAAAATACCGGCACTGAATTTATCACAGCAAAGCTGGATGAACGTGATCAACGTCATGTCAAATCTGGCGACACCGCTTACCTGGTTGAACCCAATGTGAAAGAGGGCAAAGGCGGCCTTCGTGATCTGCATACTTTGTTTTGGATCTCAAAATACTATTACCGCGTTGATCGTGACAAAGACCTGATCAAGCTCGGTGTATTTTCCCGCAAAGAATATAACGGTCTCAAAAAGGCCGAAGATTTTTTATGGGCTGTGCGCTGTCATATGCATTATGTGACCGGCAAAGCTGAAGAGCGTTTATCTTTTGACATTCAGCGCGAAATTGCCACGGCGCTCGATTATCACGCGCATCCGGGTCTTTCTGCCGTTGAGCGCTTCATGAAACATTATTTTTTGATTGCCAAAGATGTGAGCGATCTTACACGCATTTTCTGTGCAGCACTTGAGGCTGAAAACGCAAAACGCGCGCCAAGATTTACAGATGTATTGCGCCGGTTCAGCCAAACAACGCGCAAAATTCCCGGTACTTTAGATTTTCATGATGAAAGTGGCCGCTTGGTGATGTCCGACCCGGATGTGTTTAAAAACGATCCGGTTAATCTCATTCGCGTGTTTTATTTTGCTGACAAGCACGAGATAGATTTTCATCCTAATACGCTGAAAGAGATCAAACGTTCTTTGCGATTGATTAATTCAAAACTGCGCAATGATCCAGAAGCCAATAGATTATTTATGTCTGTGCTTACGTCCAGACGTTCACCGCGCTCAAACTTGCACCGCATGAATGAAGCGGGCGTTTTAGGGAAATTCATCCCTGAATTTGGTAAGATTGTTTCGATGATGCAGTTTAACATGTATCACCACTTTACCGTCGATGAGCATCTGATCAGATCCGTTGGTATTTTGAGCAATATCGAAAAAGGCATTTTGGAAGTTGAGCATCCGCTTGCGAATAAAATCCTGCCGAAAATAGCTGACCGCGAAGCGCTTTATGTCGCGATATTCATTCATGACATCGCCAAGGGGCGTCCGGAAGATCATTCCATTGCTGGTGCAAAAGTTGCTGAAAAACTCTGCCCGCGCCTTGGTCTTTCCAATGCGCAAACCCGCCTAGTCATGTGGCTGATCGAAGAACATTTAACTATGTCCACGGTCGCGCAATCACGCGATCTTAATGATAAGAAAACCATTCAGGATTTCGCGAAATGTGCCCAATCGCTTACACGCTTGCAGATGTTATTGGTTCTGACTGTTTGCGACATTTCAGCTGTGGGTCCCGGTGTTTGGAATGGTTGGAAAGGTCAATTGCTCAGGACGCTTTATTATGAGACAGAGATTTTGCTCTCTAGCGGTTTCTCAGAAGCGTCGCGCACATCTCGTGTGGAAATTGCGCGTAAAGAACTTGAAGAGGCGTTGAGCGATTGGAAGAAAGCTGATCGTGATCGGTATCTGACACTTCAATATGAGCCTTATTTCCTAACCGTTCCGCTTGAAGATCAAATTCGCCATGCCGATATGATCCTGGACGCGGATAAGAAGGATTTACAGCTCACCCATATGGTGCGCACGCATGCCTTCCATGAAATTACTGAGATCACGATCTTAGCACCCGACCATCCGCGCCTTTTGAGCGTGGTTGCGGGCGCTTGTTCCGCCGCGGGTGCAAATATTGCTGACGCGCAAGTGTTTACCACAAGTGATGGACGCGCGCTTGATACGATTATGATCAACCGTGAGTTCGATAATGACGAGGACGAGCTCAGACGCGGTGCAACCATCGGCAAACTGATTGAAGATGTGCTTGCCGGTAAGGCGCGACTGCCAGATGTGATTGCGCGCAAACGTGTGCGCCAAAATCGTAAAGCCTTTGCTATCGAGCCTGAAGTCAGCATTAGTAATAACTTGTCCGAACAATTCTCTCTCATTGAAATCGAGTGTTTGGATCGGCCCGGCGTCTTGTCTGAAATCACGCAAGCCTTGGCTGAATTATCTCTCAATATTGCATCCGCGCATATCACCACATTTGGTGAGAAGGTGGTCGATACATTCTACGTTTGCGATTTGGTGGGTCATAAAATCACCAGCGCCACCCGCCAAGCACGCATTGTCGAATATCTTAAGGACGTCCTTAAAACTGGCCAAGTAAAAACCAGCTCATCGGGAATACCGCGATATAAGACAAACACAACGGAAGAGACGGTTTAAACATATGGCGCTGTTTAAAAAGTTTGCGAGCGTAGGCGGTGCCACTATGGCCAGCCGTGTTCTCGGTTTTGTCCGAGAAATGATGATCGCTGCACTTTTGGGAACTGGGCCAGTTGCGGATGCCTTTTATGCGGCATTGCGTTTTCCAAATCTGTTTCGCAGGCTTTTTGCCGAAGGTGCGTTTAATGCCGCTTTTATCCCGCTTTTTGCCAAGCGTTTAGAAGAAAGCGAAACATCGGCCAAGCAATTTGCCGCAGAGGTTTTCTCAGTCCTTCTGGTTATATTGCTGATCATTTCAACACTGGCCATCGCCTTCATGCCTTGGCTTGTGGGTACGGTTGTGGCGCCGAAATTTGTCACCAATCCAGATAAATTTGATCTGACCATTCTCCTCACGAGAATTATGTTCCCCTATCTGGCAGCCATGAGTTTGGTTGCGATGCTGGCCGGTATCCTCAACTCGCTGCGAAAATATTTCCTAGCTGCACTAGCACCGGTTTTATTAAATGTGGTTCTTATCCTCGCGCTTTCAGCTTCTGCGATATTAAACTACGACGCCAATCAAATCGGTATTTTGCTGGCGATATCTGTCACCATTTCCGGGATCCTGCAATTTGGCCTTTTGCTTTGGGCCACGCGTCGCGAAGGGTTTGTTCCCAAGTGGCAAGCACCAAAACTGACGCCATCGGTCAAACGTCTGTTGTGGCTCGCATTGCCCGCAGCGATCACCGGGGGCATTACCCAGATCAACCTCATCGTGGGTCAAATCATTGCATCCGCGCAGGACGGTGCCATCGCGATTATCAATTATGCTGACCGCCTCATGCAATTACCACTTGGCGTTATCGGTATAGCCATCGGTGTTGTGTTATTGCCGGAATTATCTCGCGCGTTAAAAGCCGATCAAAAATCGGAAGTCATGGCACTTCAAAATAAGAGCCTTGAATTTGCACTTTTGCTCACCCTACCTTCTGCTATTGGACTTGGGCTCTTGGCAAAGCCAATTATCATTTTGTTGTTCGAGCGAGGCGCATTTGACCGTGTCGCAACGGACATCACCTCAGCCGTATTGGCTATTTTTGTCATTGGTCTGCCGGCATTTGTGATCAGCAAAGTGTTTACTCCATCCTATTACGTGCGCGAGAATATGCGGTGGCCTATGTGGTGTTCTGCGGCAAGTGTTGCGGCGAATATCATTGGTAGTCTCATGCTGTTCCCGACCTATGGTGTGCTCGGCATTGCCGTGGCAACCGCTATTTCAGGTTGGGTGAATGCCATCATGTTGATGGTGCCGCTCATGCAGCAAAAGCATTTTGTGATCGCAAGCGGGACCGTGCGGCGCGTTTTTACAATCATTGTTGCGTCCGCGATTATGGCAGGTGTGCTTTATCTCGCCGATCTATGGTTCTCGAACCTCTTGATCGATGCGGTGTTTGTTGTTCAGATGCTTAGCCTTTTAGCCGTGATTGCCGTTGCAGCTGTCTGTTACTTTGCGATTGTCCTCCTCTTCTCAGGATATTCGCTGCAAGAAATCAAGAAAATGTTTAAACGATAGCGCGTTGAATATGCGCTGTGTTTTCGAATTTACTTGACGCATGCGGTTAAGCTCATCATAACGCCGATCCGAAACAATAATTATTCAGGCCCTCCACAAGTCTGACAGGAGACAAGATGTCAAAATTCGAAGAACTGGTATTTTCAGGTGTACAGCCAACAGGCGCCCTCACCTTGGGAAATTATCTCGGAGCCATCCAAAAATTTGTCGCACTTCAAGACAGCCATAATTGCATTTATTGCATTGTGGATCTGCACGCGATTACAGCCAATTTAGTGCATGAGGATCTGCGCAATCAAACTCGTTCAATTGCGGCAGCTTTCATCGCATCAGGTATCGATCCAACGAAGCACATTGTGTTTAATCAATCGGCTGTACCGCAACATGCAGAACTTGCATGGGTGTTTAACTGTGTGGCGCGCATTGGTTGGATGAACCGGATGACCCAGTTTAAGGATAAAGCTGGTAAAAACCGCGATAATGCATCGCTCGGTCTGATGGCTTATCCAAGCTTGATGGCAGCCGATATTCTTCTTTATCGCGCGACACATGTGCCTGTGGGTGATGATCAAAAACAGCATCTGGAACTTGCCCGCGATATCGCACAAAAGTTCAACATCGATTTCTCTGAACGTATTGGCGAGAGCGGATTGGGTTTGGATGCAGTTTATGGTGATAAAGCTGTGAATGCGTTTTTCCCGATTACAGAACCTTTGATCGATGGTCCAGCACCGCGCGTGATGAGCCTGCGGGACGGGACGAAAAAGATGTCCAAATCTGATCCATCTGATCTGTCACGCATTAATATGACTGATGACGAAGAACTGATTGTTAAAAAAATCCGCAAAGCAAAAACGGATCCCGAACCGCTGCCATCTGAAGTGGATGGACTTGAAGGTCGCGCAGAAGCGGACAATCTTGTTGGGATATTTGCGGCTTTGACCAACAAATCCAAACAAGATGTTTTATCAGAATATGGCGGCAAAGCATTTTCTGAGTTCAAGCCTGCGCTGACGGAAGTTGCGATTGATACATTAGCGCCGATCAATGCAGAAATGCGGAAATTGATGGATGATCCAGATCATATTGATGCGATCTTGAAAGACGGTTCCGAGCGCGCTGGGGCAATTGCCGAGAAGACTATGAACGGTGTGAAGGATATCATCGGGTTCCTACGGTAAATATCCGTATTCGCGACTTGAAAGATCAATGAATAAGGATTATCTTTTTTGGAAAGATTCTAAACTAGATAATCATATACGCGTAAGATTGCGCGGATGGAGAACAACATGTTCATTCAAACTGAGACAACACCAAATCCAGCCACACTGAAATTCCTTCCGGGCAAAGTGGTGCTTGAAGCTGGCACAGCTGATTTTCCGTCAGTTGATAGTGTCAATGGCGCCTCGCCTTTAGCTGAAAAGCTGTTTGCTGTCTCGGGTGTAACGGGTGTGTTCTATGGTTATGATTTTATCACAATCACCAAAGACGACAGCCTTGATTGGCAGCATCTAAAACCATCCATTTTGGCAACCATCATGGAATATTTCATGTCTGGCGCACCGGTTATGACAGCTAGTCAGGATGGGGTTTCAGCTGATAGTTCTGAAGAGTTTTACGATGAGGCGGATGCAAATATCGTATCCACCATTAAAGAGCTTCTAGAAACGCGCGTTCGCCCAGCTGTTGCGCAAGATGGTGGCGACATCACTTTTCATGGCTATAAAGAAGGCAAGGTTTTCTTGCATATGAAAGGCGCATGTGCGGGCTGCCCATCATCAACCGCAACGCTTAAACACGGCATTCAAAATCTGCTTCGTCACTTCATTCCTGAAGTTGAAGAAGTCGAAGCTGTTTAATCTGAATTAACGTGATCATTCTCGCCGTTGATACCGCCGGCCCCATGTGTGCTGCTTGCCTTTATGACGGCGAGCTCGGTCAAGCAACCGCGAGCGTTTCAAAAAATATTGGCCGCGGGCATGCCGAACATTTACCTTCCGTTGTCAGCGACGTTTTAGATCAGGCCGGGCTGTCTTTCGAACAGATAACCCATATTGCCGCCACAACGGGTCCTGGTTCTTTTGCCGGAATTCGCGTGGGCATTTCCTTTTGTCGTGCACTTGCGCTGGCACTTGAAATTCCGTCGACGGGTGTCAGCAGCTTGCAAGCAATGGCCTACGGTGTTTCGTCTGAAACCGGCAAAAACACGCTTGCTCTGTTGGATGCGCGTCGCGGCGAAGTTTATTTATCCGCAATTGATCCGTCCGGTGCGATACTGATCGAACCAAAAGCTGCGACATATCGACAGGCGCAACCAATTGTCGCGTCAGGAAAATATGTTATCTGCGGCAATGGCATATTACCCGTTAAAGAGGTGATTGAAGGCGGATTATCTGTGTTGGATGTAGCGCATGAAAACGCGTTTCCCAATATTCAAACAGTTGCAAAATTGGCGGTGAATCAGCTAAAATGCGATCAAGTCCTTGCGCTGCGACCACAATATTTGCGGCAAGCGGATGCCAAACCAAATGAGAATTTTGCGCTATCTTGCGCCTAACAATTTTGGGTTTATGAAACGTGCCACTTGGAAATTTATTTTCGTCAAAGCCAGAACTTGAAGTTCTGAAAATGGAAAATGAGCAATCATATTCCGTTGCCGAACTCCATACCCTCCTTTTCAAACGTGGTTGGGATGAAGCTGAATGCACGTCCCTTCTGGAACAAAATGGTGTGTTTGGTTTTTATGCAAGACCAACAGATAAAAAGAACTTGCACGGCTTTGTCTTATCCCGTGTTGTGGCGGATGAAGCGGAAATATTGTCAATCGGCACAGATGCCAATCTTCAAAACAATGGAATTGGCTGGCGCCTCATGCAAGCCGCCATCGGTGAAGCGAGCCAGCGGGGCGCTGAAAAAATGTTTCTCGAAGTAGATGAGACCAATATTCCCGCTGTTCGGCTTTATCAGAAAATAGGTTTTCAAACCGTCGGTAAGCGCAAAGCCTATTACGACAATGGTGGTGAAACTCGCAGCAATGCGCTTGTTTTAGAATTAAAGCTGCACTAAAGCATAGATATCTTATCTTGCTTGGTCATTGGCCTTGTGAGGCAGTGAATTGGAGTAGGCCGAGATGGATGCGGAAAAATCTCTCGAAGATAGATGTGCCGATGCAGGCCTTCGCATGACAGAGCAACGTCGGGTGATTGCGCGTGTTTTAGAAGCGTCCGAAGATCATCCTGACGCTGATGAACTTCACCGCAGATCTGTTGAAATTGATCCGAAGATTTCGATCTCCACGGTCTACAGAACCGTCAATTTGTTCGAAGAGCTTGGCATTATCGAGCGCCACGATTTCCGCGATGGGCGGTCTCGCTACGAGAGCGTGCCCGATGAACATCATGATCATCTCATTGATCTGAAAAATGGCACAATTATCGAATTTAATTCGCCCGAGATTGAAGCCTTGCAGGAACGTATTGCCAAGGAGCATGGTTTCAAACTTGTTGATCATCGGCTCGAGCTCTACGGTATCCCGATCAAGAAGGATACCTAAATGCGTGCAGCACTTCGAATATTATGGGTATTGGCGGTTTTAATCGTCACCACTTTTGTGCTGCTGCCATTTCACCTCGTTGCGCTGGTTTATAAAGACCAGGTTTCCCGCGTAACGCCGCGGATATGGCATTATATCGCGCGCTGGGTATTGGGCATTCGGATAAAGTATCGCGGCAAAATTTCAAAACAACGCCCGCTCATGCTCGTTGCCAATCACTCGTCATGGCTAGATATCGTGACGCTCGGATCATCTGCGCCAGTTGTCTTTATCGCAAAATCGGAAGTACGTGATTGGCCGATTTTTGGCACTTTGGCAAAGTTACAGCATACGATTTTCATCGATCGTAATCGGCGTCTTTCAACAGGCGATCAAGTCTCCGCTATCGCAGATAGAATGAAAAACGGCGATATCGTTGTGCTGTTTCCTGAGGGCACGACATCAGATGGTAATTTCGTCATGCCGTTTAAATCAGCATTGTTTGGAGCTGTGCAACGCGCGCAAATTGATTTGCCCAATCACGAATTGATCATCCAACCCGTTTCTGTGGCTTATGTGTCCGCACACGGAATTCCACTAGGACGCGGTGGACGCGACCTTGCGGCATGGCCAGGCGATGTGGGTTTGTTGCCGCATCTATTTCAGGTGCTCATCAGTGGATCGATGGGTGTTGAAATCACCTATGGCGATCCGATTACCTTTGACGATGGCATGAAACGCTCGGAGATTGCCAAACTCAGCGAAGAAGCCATTCGTGAAAGCCTTAATCGATCACTTCGCTAAATTATCTCGCGAAATTTAAACCTCCACCTGTCATCAAACTATTTGCATCTTGCGTTAATAGGTTTAAATAGGCCCCATGAGCAAGATTGAACAAAATATTACCGCTGATCAGGATGCGACATCAGGCGAGACTGCCAAACCGGCTGAAGGCCAGAAGGTCTTTATCAAAACCTTTGGCTGCCAGATGAATGTCTATGACAGCGAGCGCATGAGCGACGCATTAGCCAAAGATGGCTATACGCCCACAGATACGCCAGAAGATGCGGATCTCGTGCTGTTAAACACATGCCATATTCGTGAAAAAGCTGCTGAAAAAGTTTATTCCGATCTGGGCCGTTTAAACCAGATGAAAAAGAAGCGCATGGATGAAGGCGGATCTGATTTGATGGTCGCCGTGGCCGGCTGTGTCGCCCAAGCGGAAGGCGAAGAAATCATCAAGCGCTCACCAGTGGTTAATATGGTCATCGGCCCTGCAACCTATCACCAATTGCCCGACGCGCTTGGCCGTGCGCGCAAAGGTGAACGCGTTGTTGAAACTGAATTTACTGAAGACGATAAATTTGAGCACTTACCAAAGGCAGAAAAGAAGCAAATTCGCTCGCGCGGTGTGACGGCGTTCCTGACTGTCCAAGAAGGCTGCGATAAGTTCTGCACTTTCTGTGTGGTGCCCTATACACGCGGTGCCGAAATTTCCCGCCCTGTTTCACAATTATTGTCTGAAGCGCAAGATCTTGTTGATGCAGGCGTGCGCGAAATCACGCTGCTAGGCCAGAATGTAAATGCTTGGCACGGCAAAGGCGATGATGGACGTGAATGGGGTTTGGGTGAACTGCTGCATAGACTGTCTGACATGCAAGGCATTGAACGTCTGCGCTATACGACAAGCCATCCGCGCGATATGGATGCTGCGCTGATCAATGCCCATCGCGATCTTGATAAGCTCATGCCGTATTTGCATTTGCCTGTGCAAGCCGGTTCAGACAAAATTCTCAAAGCCATGAACCGTCGCCATACGCGCGATGAATATATCAAATTGATTGCCCGTATTCGCGAAGGTCGACCTGATTTGGCGATTTCTGGCGATTTCATTGTTGGTTTTCCTGGAGAAACGGAAGAAGACTTCGAAGATACGCTCGATTTGATCCGTCAGGTGAAATATGCGCAGGCCTATTCCTTTAAATATTCACCACGCCCGGGCACACCGGGTGCTGATTTTAAAGATCACGTGCCAGAAGATGTCAAAGCAGATCGCTTAAAACGCCTGCAGGCTTTACTCTCTGAACAACAGTTCGAATTCGCTGAAACATGCGTTGGCAAGGAGATGGATATCCTGCTTGAAAAGCCTGGCCGTAAGCCGGGGCAACTCATTGGACGCTCCCCTTGGCTACAATCTGTGATTATTGACGCAAAAGATGCGAAAATAGGTGATACTCTAAGGGTGCGAATCACTAAAGCCGCCCCTTACAGCTTAATGGCGGATGTGATATAAAACCGTTTTGGAGTTTATAGAATTTGACAAGTCGGCAAATGCCTTTTGATAACAGTAACGTAGAAGATGCAGGTGCATCCGATACAACGCAAGTTGAACTCACCTTCGATAATAATCGTCTCGCGACCATGCTTTTTGGCCAATTCGACCAGCATCTTGCTCTGTTAGAGCAAAAGCTTGGCATTGATGCCCATGCGCGTGGAAATAATGTGGTGCTTAATGGTCCTGCGCTTGAAACCAATCAAGCGCGTCGTGCATTGGATTCGCTGTATGAGCGCTTGATGAAAGGCGAATTGATCGAAAATTCAGATGTTGATGGTGCGATCCGCATGGCGGTTGCGGCTGATGATCAGCTATCGCTGCCAACCATGGATAACAGTGCAAAACTGGCCATGGCGCAAATATCGACGCATAAAAAAACGATCCTTGCACGTACACCTACGCAAGATGCCTATATCCGAGCGATGGAACGCGCAGAACTGGTGTTTGGTGTTGGTCCAGCTGGGACTGGTAAAACCTATCTGGCTGTCGCTTACGCAGCGCAGCTATTGGAGCGTGGGCAGATCGAACGCATTATTTTATCTCGCCCAGCTGTTGAAGCTGGCGAGCGCTTAGGTTTCTTACCAGGTGATATGAAGGAAAAAGTCGATCCGTATTTGCGTCCGCTTTATGACGCACTTTACGACATGATCCCAGGCGATAAGGTTGAGCGCGCGCTGACCGCAGGTGTGATTGAAATTGCGCCGCTTGCATTTATGCGCGGACGAACTTTAACAAATGCTGCGGTGATTTTGGACGAAGCGCAAAATACCACTCCCATGCAGATGAAGATGTTCCTCACCCGACTGGGTGAGAATGCGCGGATGATTATTACCGGTGATCCGAGCCAGATCGATCTTCCAGGTGGCACAAAATCGGGACTGATTGAGGCACTGGATGTTTTGCGGGGCATTGAAGGTATTGTGACCTGCCGCTTCCGCGATGTGGATGTGGTCAGACATCACCTTGTACAGAAAATCGTCACCGCCTACGATAAAAAGCACGCCAAAGCTGATAAAGCGACGGATGAAAAATCGTCTGAGCCTGATGCCGAATAAGAGCACAGAGATTTCCATTGATATCGCCCTTAATAGCGATAGATGGGAAAATGTCGAGGCTTTTGAGGTTTTAGCTCAAGAAACATCTCGCACAGTTATTGCTTGGCTTGAGGAGTATGAAAGCATCATCTTTCCTCAAATACCTATGGAATTGTCGGTTCTACTGACCGATGATGCGTCCATAAAAGAGATCAATTCTGAATGGCGAAAACAGGACAAAGCCACCAATGTTTTGTCTTTTCCAACGAAAGAATTAAAGGTTGGCGATACGCCTTTGCCACTTCTGGGCGACATAATTTTTGCCCATGAGACAATTTTGCGTGAAGCGGAAGAATTAACCAAGAGTTTTGAAGAACACCTCACACACCTGTTTATTCATGGATTTTTGCATCTTTTGGGTTATGATCATATAAATGACACAGATGCGGAACAAATGGAGCGTATTGAGACTGGAATTTTAACATCAATAGGCCTATCTGACCCTTATGAGAATTAAAGTTCGACTGCCCTTGTTTATGGGCCATTAAACTGAAGAGACAATGAACGAGAAAATTGCACAAGCTGATACTTTAGATTCAGCTTCTGATCTGAGTGAAGATCAAAACGATGACGGCGACAGTCCGGACGGATCGATACACACCCCATCAAAACGAAAATCGACATTTGGTGTTTGGCACCGACTAAAACGCGCACTGTTTCCTTCAGCTGAAGGCATGAGCATTCGTGAGGATTTCAGTGAGGCGCTGAAAAATGGCGACCACATAGATTCAGGTTTTTCAGCTGATGAACGCGCCATGCTTGATAATATCTTGCTCATGCGTGAAGTTCGCGTTGAAGACGTGATGGTCCCTCGTGCAGATATTATCGCCGTGGACCGCTCAATTTCACTCGGCGATCTGACAACCGTGTTTGAAAATTCTGGCCATTCACGCATGCCAGTATTCGTAGACAATTTGGATGATCCAAAAGGCATGGTCCATATTCGTGATCTGTTGGCCTATTATACCCGACAAGCGCGAAATGGGCGTCGCAGCACGTCAAAAACGTCTAACTCAAAAACGCCACCAAAACCACTCGATTTTACCAAGATCAAGCTGGATAAGACACTTCAAGACGCCAATATCATGCGCAGCGTTTTGTTTGTGCCTGCTTCTATGCTCGCATCAGATTTGCTGAAGCGAATGCAAGCAACGCGCACTCAGATGGCGCTTGTGATCGACGAATATGGTGGAACTGACGGTCTTGTGTCACTTGAGGACATTGTCGAGATCGTGGTTGGCGATATTGAAGACGAGCATGACGACATTGATGGACCGCTCATTACCGAAGTGAGTGACGGCATTTGGCAGGCGGAAGCAAAAGCAAGTCTTGAAGAACTCTCAGAGATCCTCGGGATTGATTTTTCGAAAAGCGAAAACACAGACGATGTCGATACAATTGGCGGTCTTGTGTTTGCAAGATTGGGTCGTGTGCCTGTCCGCGGTGAAGTGGTTCGCATGGTTCAAGGTTTTGAATTTCATATCACGGATTCCGATGCACGACGCATTAAGCGTGTGCGAATTCTGCGACTTAAGGCAAATGCCCGCCGACGCATGGGAAAAGTCGTCTCTGAAAGTGATGAAAAACCCAAAAGTACCAGTGAATGATCAATTAGTTGCTTGAGTTAAATGCAACTGTAATTGTACACCAACATAATAAATTCCCTGACTGATTCGCAAATTCGCGTTTTAGAACAGGGGTGAGCCTGATGCTGAATATGCAACCATGGTTGGAAAACGCTTAAATGTTGGAAAAAATCGCTGGCGATATCATGCTTTCGTGGGGCTTCAAACGCTTCATCATTGCATTTATGGCGGGAGCATTAGCCAATTTTGCCTTACCGCCTTTTGATTTTTTCGCTGTTTTATTTGTCTCATTTCCGATTTTCGTTTGGCTGATAGACGGTGCAAGCAAACAGCCTGATAAAGGTTTCATCGCAGCGCGCAAACCAGCCTTCATCACCGGATGGAGTTTTGGTTTTGGCTATTTCACATCCGGATTATGGTGGCTAGGCAACGCGGTTCTTTCAAGCGGCGAAGAAGCTTATTGGGCATTACCCTTGGCTATCTTTGCACTACCGGCGCTATTAGCGATTTTTTATGGCCTTGCTGCCGTGCTCGCCCGGACATTTTGGGACAATAGCCTTGGACGCATTTTTTCGCTAAGTGCCAGTTTTGGTGTCATGGAATTTTTGCGCGCTACTGTTTTCACAGGTTTCCCCTGGAACACGATTGGATATGCGGGAATGCCGGTCCCTGTCGCCATGCAATCATCTGAAATTATCGGCATTTTTGGGATGAGTGTCATCACCGTTTTCATCGCATCAGTCCCGGCCCTATTGGCCACAAAAAACGGTTTCAAACCGGCCATGTTATTTGCTGTATTCTTGGCAGTGCTGCATCTGGGATATGGGGTATACGCGATTAATCAGCCAATGCCAGATAATAGCGAACACATAATACGCATCGTTCAACCCTCTATTGATCAGGAAGAAAAATGGGATGATGACAAGCGTGCTGAGATATTTGAGACTTATTTGAAACTATCGGCTGAGCCGCCAGCCGAAGATCAAGAGCGCCCCTCTGTGATTATTTGGCCGGAAACTGCAGTTCCGTACATTCTGACAAAAACACCAGGTGCGCTTGCGCAAATCGCAGATACTTTGACAATCGGCCAAACACTTTTAGCAGGAGCTGTTCGCTTAGAAGAAAGCGTCAATGGTGAGGCAGATAAATTCTATAATACAATTTATGTCATTAATGATGAGGGACAGATCATTGGCTCATCGGATAAACATCACCTTGTCCCATTCGGTGAATATCTGCCGTTTGAAAATATTCTACGAAGCATAGGTTTCACGCCCATTGCCGAGACGTTTGGCGGTTTCTCAGCCGCGACCACACAGCGGGTCTTAGAACTCAGCAATAATGTTAGTTTGCTGCCTCTCATTTGTTATGAAGCGATTTTTCCCAAATACTCTTATAACAATGACACATCGCTTGATGCGCTGATCAATCTGACAAATGATGCCTGGTACGGAAATACACCAGGGCCGCATCAACACTTACGTCAGGCACAATTGCGAGCGGTTGAAACCGGTCTTCCTCTCATTCGGTCCGGCAATAATGGAATCTCTGTCGTGACCGATGCACGAGGCCGAATCATCGACGGAATGGCACTCAATTTTGTTGGTACATTAGACATTGTGTTACCCGGCAGTCGGAAGGCACTCTTCAGTCCAGCGCAACGTAACATAACTTTTCTTTCAATTATCTTTTTGTGTTTTATGATGGCGGTGGTGTGTTTTCGTCGTCACGCGATAAAAAGATAATTAATATTTGCCTAAAAATTTACATATTTGATTATTCAATTATGATAAAGTTGCCATTAAACAGACTCCATTCGTGAGTATGAAAATTGATCCGCCTAATGCTAAATATCAGATTAGACATGCCTGAAATGCAATCTGCAAAACCCCGTTTTAATTTGTTGGGAATACATAATGAAAGCTAACAAGAAGAAACCAAATCCTATCGATATACATGTCGGCAGTCGTATTCGGCTAAGAAGAACGATGTTGAGCATGAGCCAGGAAAAACTGGGGGAGGCTTTAGGGATAACATTCCAGCAAATTCAAAAATATGAGAAAGGAACGAATCGCGTCGGCGCCAGCCGTCTACAGAATATTTCTGCTGTATTAAACGTTCCGGTTTCTTTTTTCTTTGAAGATGCTCCGGGTGAACAGGTGTCAGAACAAGTTGGATTGTCAGAAGCAAGCAGCTCTAATTACGTTGTGGACTTTTTGTCATCTTCAGAGGGATTGCAGCTTAACCGCGCATTTATAAAAATTGAGGATCCTAAGATCCGCAGAAAGATTATCGACCTCACGAAAGCTCTTGCTTCAGATAGTGATCCATCCATGGATTAATCAAGTTTTTCTGCTTCAAAGTAAGCCCGCCGTCGCATGTTCGACCGCGGGCTTTTTCTTTTTTTCACAGTAAATGGCTCAATAATGCTAGAAATCAGCAATTTTCTGTCATTTGCAGATATCAAGATATATTTATGTCCTTGTGTAACTACTCAGTTTTCCGTAAAAGAACGGCGACGGGATTTTTAATTCTAAATGATCAATTTTTCTGTTTCGCAATATCGCAAGGCAAGTGCTTCTGTGAATTTCGGGATAAAATTTGTACCTTATGAGGACACGAATGGCACGCCAGAACTATCTATTTACAAGTGAGTCTGTATCTGAAGGACATCCGGACAAAGTATGTGACCGTATTTCCGATGAAATTGTGGATCTTGTTTATCGCGAGGCGAAAAAAACCGGTATGGATCCTTACAAAGTCCGTGTTGCTTGCGAAACCCTTACAACGACAAACCGCGTTGTGATTGCCGGTGAAGTTCGTGTACCAGACACACTTTTGAAAAAAGATAAGCAAGGCAATATTGTCCATGATGACGCTGGATTGCCTGTTGTGGCAGCGGGTCGGTTTAGATCTGCTGCACGTCGCGCAATCCGCGACATTGGCTATGAACAAGACGGATTTCATTGGAAAACAGCTCGCGTAGATGTTCTCTTGCACGGTCAGTCACCTGATATTGGACAGGGTGTAGATAACGCCGCTGACAGACAAGGCGAGGAAGGCGCTGGCGATCAAGGTATTATGTTCGGCTATGCTTGCCGTGAAACTGATGCACTTATGCCTGCCCCGATTTATTACTCCCACAAAATTCTAGAGCTTCTCGCTGCGGCCCGTAAATCCGGTGAAGGAGATGCTGCAATGCTCGGGCCAGATGCAAAAAGTCAGGTAACCGTCCGTTATGTTGATGGAAAACCATCAGAAGTGACATCCATCGTATTGTCCACTCAACATTTGGACGATAGCTGGGATTCTCAAAAAGTACGCGAAGTATGCGAGCCATATATCCGTGAAGCGCTTGGTGATCTGGCAATTGCGGAAGATTGCAACTGGTATATCAACCCAACGGGTAAATTTGTTATCGGCGGACCGGATGGCGATGCTGGACTCACTGGGCGTAAAATCATTGTTGATACATATGGCGGTGCTGCCCCTCATGGTGGCGGCGCGTTCTCAGGTAAGGACACAACCAAAGTTGACCGTTCAGCTGCTTATGCGTCTCGCTACTTGGCTAAAAACGTTGTTGCTGCGAAACTGGCAGACAAATGTACGATCCAATTGTCCTATGCAATTGGTGTGGCGCAACCATTGTCAATCTATGTTGATCTTCATGGTACAGGAAAAGTTTCAGAAGACATTGTTGAGGCAGCGATTCGCGAGACTATGGATCTCTCTCCAACAGGAATTCGTAAGCACTTAGATTTGAACAAACCAATCTATGCGCAATCAGCAGCTTACGGTCACTTCGGCCGCAAACCTGGTCGTAATGGTTCTTTCTCTTGGGAGAAAACTGATTTAACCACTGCACTCAAACGTGCTGTGAAAGAGGCAAGTTAATCTCGGACTTTTATTAGTCATGACCGACAAGCAACATCCCGAACGCGCGACCGAAGCATTTTTCGGTCGCCGCAAAGGCAAGCATCTTAAAAGCAATCACCATGTTGCCCTTGCCGAAATTCTTCCAAAATTAAAACTCGATCTTGAAACGTCAGCACCTGAAGATTTCATGAGCTTGTGGAATTGTACTGGTCAAAGTGTTCGCCTGGAAATTGGATTTGGTGGTGGTGAGCATTTGCTTCACCGCGCGCGCAGTCAACCCGAAACTTGTTTTATTGGCGTTGAGCCCTTCGTGAATTCAATGGCAAAACTGGCGCGTTCTGTTTTTGAAGATCCAATTGATAATCTACGTCTTTACGATGATGATGCGACCCTTGTTCTTGATTGGTTGCCTGATGCTTGCATCGACCATATTGATCTTCTTTATCCTGATCCATGGCCAAAACGCCGCCATTGGAAACGCCGTTTTGTATCAACAACCAATTTAGATCGGTTCTCGCGGGTGCTAAAACCAGGTGGCAAATTTTGTTTTGCCTCTGATATTGATACATATGTGAATTGGACGCTCGAGCATATCAACGCACATCCTGATTTTAGCTGGATTGCAGATGGGCCGGATGACTGGACAAAACCATGGGATGGTTGGCCCTCAACACGATATGAGGCCAAGGCATTCCGCGAAGGCCGCACCCCTGCCTATTTGGATTTTATAAAACAATAATCCGATCAATGATCACGGATCAAATTCAAGCGTCGCCTTTAAAAAGACGATGGGGATGCCTGGATTGCAACGGCTTGCCCATTTTGGATCTGGAAAATGGCAAGGCCGCGTTCATTGCGACCATCGGGTAAGAAGCGGAACACGCCTGACGCACCAATAAAGCCCTGACGACGCTCAATTTCTGTGCGTGTGATCTGACGGCCAGGATTTTCGCGCAAGAGGCCACCTACGAGCAATACAGCGTCATAACCAAGCGCAGCATTGACTGTCGGTTCACTACCAAAACGCTGCGTGTAGCGCTGCTTAAACACTTCAAATCGCGTTTGATCCATATCGGCAAAAATTGCACCCTGTAGATCTGGTGCAGCAAGATTCGAATTTCGCCATTGGCCGGTTCCCATCAAGAGTTTCTGGGACAAATCGACACCTGCCTGCTTAAGTTGTCGCGCAATCACAACCGGTGAATTGCCCCCGTCCGGGATGAAGATGACATCAGCGCTCTTGGCTGCATCGACCAATTCAGTAATGGCGGCTTGCACAGAATCGTTATTATATTGGTATTTGGTAATGCCAAGCAGTGTTCCGCCTTGGCTTTGTAAAGACGAACGAATTTTCCGCTCAACAAGCGAGCCATAGGCACCAGACGGAACAATCGCCGCAAATGTCCGGCGCCCTTGCGACAAGGCAAAATCAATTGATTTACCGATCAATTGATCCGGCAAGAATGAGATGAGATAACCACCTGGTCCCGCAGCTGTTGGATCTGAAGAAAAACCAATAAGCGGACGATTACTTTGCGTGATCACCGAGCGAGCTGATGTCACCGAGCTAGAAAATACTGGCCCCAAGACAACTGCGGATCCCTCGTTAATTGCTTCCTCTGTGGCTGTGATCGCCCCTGCAGGTGTACCGCCTGTATCTTTTATGACCAATTCCATAACGCTGGAACCTAAATCCTCAACGGCAAGTTCGGCTGCATTTCGGAGCTGTTTGGCAACAGCTGACCCATTGCCTGGTGCTGTACGCGGGACGAGAAACGCTATCCGAGTTGGTCCAAAACCGAGGACCTCACCAACTGCAGAACCTGTTTTAACCGGCAAGGTCCCAACTTCTTCAACCTCAGTTGTGGTTGTCGTGTCTTGATTGATACCAAAATTCGTCACACTAGATTGGCAGCTTGTCAAGAAAACTGCCGCGAAGAACAGTGAAAAGAACAATCCGATTTTGTGCTTTAGTGCACTTGGTTTTATTTGTTCCAACATTTTGCTGAACATTATCTCTGCCTAATAAATATTTATCGCCGGTAAAAGGCCTTCTAACGCAACTGTTGTGCTCTGACCAGCAACGAATTGCAATCACTATTGTATTTCTGTCCAATAGTTTTAAAAAAGACACAGTTTTTTAAAAGGGTTTGGGTTTATGACAGGCAATCGTTATCGCATTCAAGCGGTTGAGTTCGATGCAAAGCCAATTGACCATGGTCTTTATATCGTCGCCACGCCCATCGGCAATCTGGAAGATATAACCGTCCGGTCGTTGAATGTTTTGGCAAGCTGTGATGTGATCGCTTGCGAGGATACTCGTACGAGTCGGAAACTTTTAGATCGATATCAAATCTCAACACGAACCGTTGCCTATCACGAACATAATGCCGAATTTGCTAGCGGCAAAATTATCGAAGCGCTGAATGACGGTAAAACAATAGCTCTCATCTCGGATGCCGGTACACCTCTCATATCTGACCCGGGTTATCGTGTGGTCAATGACGCGATTGCGGCAGGACATAAGGTCATCCCGGTTCCCGGCGCGTCATCTGTTCTAACTGCTTTAATGGCAGCAGGACTACCAACAGACAGTTTTTACTATGCAGGATTTTTGCCAAATAAAGAAAAAGCACGTGCTGACCGATTGAGCGAAGTTCAACACATAAAAGCAACGCTCATCTTCTTTGAATCCCCGCATCGCATTGCCGCAACACTTAAAAATGCGGCATCTATATTAGGTGGCGAACGTCGCGCTTGTGTTTGTCGCGAGTTGACAAAAAGCCATGAAGAGTTTGCCCAAGGATCATTGCAAGAACTCTATGAGACATTTGACGCACGCAATGTTAAAGGTGAAATCGTGCTCGTTGTTGAACCACCTCAAGAAGAGGATGTTGACTTGGATGAGGATATTATTCCGCTGCTCACCAAGCTTGCATCAGAGATGTCAACCAGTCAGGCGGCAAGTGAAGCGGCGCGCATTACCGGACGCGCCCGTAAAGATCTGTACCAACAACTGCTCACGCTTAAAAGCGATGCGGACGATGGATAAAAAACCAGAAAAACACGCGCGCCGAAAGGCTCACCGCAAAGGTTTTTGGGCGGAATATCTTGCTGCAACTTATCTAATTTTAAAAGGATATCGTGTTGCGAATATGCGTTATAAAACCAAGCTCGGTGAAATCGACATTATTGCTCGCAAGAGGGATCTTGCAATTTTTGTCGAAGTGAAAGCGCGCGCTGATGTGCAAAAAGGTGTCGATGCGGTTACCTATCCCTCTCAAAAGCGAATAAAAAATGCCAGCGATATTTGGCTTTCTAATCAAAAGAATCCGCATCTCCTATCTCAAAGATATGACATAATTGTTGTTCGACCCTGGCAGTTGCCGGTGCATTTTTTCGATGCTTTTTAATCTGCTCTATTGAAATCAACATCTGTTTGATCCTATCTGGGGAAACAAGAAGGAATTCAATCATGGCCCACATTAAAAACGTCGCGATCCAGATGGATCATGTTTCAACCATTTCGATCGACGGCGATACGACTTTTGCCCTTTCTCTGGAAGCGCAAGCGCGCGGATATAATCTTTTCCATTATACGCCCGATCGGCTGAGCCAACGCGATGGCAAAGTTTATGCGAGCATGGAAGCCATGACACTTCGCGATGTTGAAGGCGATCATTATACGCTTGGCCCACGCGAAAAAATGCCATTGGAAGACATGGATGTTGTGCTGCTAAGACAAGATCCACCTTTCGACATGAACTATATCACCAGCACCCATTTGCTTGAGCAGGTTCATCCCAAAACGCTAGTCGTCAACGATCCAGCCTGGGTTCGAAGTTCACCTGAGAAGATTTTTGTCACCGAGTTTGCTGACTTAATGCCAAAAACGCTGATCACCAAGGATGCCGATGAAATCGGATCGTTTCGAGAAGAGGTCGGTGATCTTATTATCAAACCGCTTTATGGTAATGGCGGTGCAGGTGTTTTCCACCTTAGGTCAGATGATAAAAACCTATCTTCGCTTCTCGAGATGTTTGGCGATCTATATCGCGAACCTTATATCGCGCAACAATATTTGCCGCAGGTTCGCGCCGGTGACAAACGTATTATCCTGATTGAAGGCGAAGCCGTTGGCGCGATCAACCGTGTGCCTGCAGAAGGCGATGCGCGCTCAAATATGCATGTTGGTGGCCAAGCAACCGCGATTGATTTAACCGAGCGTGACAAAGAAATTTGCGCACGCATTGGCCCAGCACTTCGCGAACGCGGCTTCACTTTGGTGGGGATCGATGTGATCGGTGATTATATGACCGAGATCAATGTCACATCACCAACTGGGGTTCGCGAAGTGAAAAAGTTTGGCGGCGCAGATATTGCAAGCCTGTTTTGGGATGCCGTTGAAAAACGATTTGGTCAATAACAGAGCAATATCCGCTCTGCAATTGTTCTAATTTCGCAAGTAAATACAACCTGATACAACTATAAAGCTTATTTCTCGCATTTTGTTCTTATAATGTTCTTGTTATATGCAATTATTTATGCATATAATGACATATATTCACGTAAATAGTGTATTGAGAGCATTATGGTTTCGCATGTCAAAACAGTTGCATTTCAAGGTATCGAAGCCTTGCCGGTTGATGTCCAGGTGATGATCGCGCCCGGCAAAATCGGGATGCAGATTGTTGGTCTGCCAGATAAGGCGGTTGCGGAAAGTCGTGAACGTGTTCAAGCTGCGCTTCATGCATCTGGGCTCGCACTGCCTGCAAAGAAGGTCACGATTAACCTTGCACCAGCCGATCTGCCAAAAGAAGGTTCGCATTTTGATTTACCTATCGCGCTTGGATTGATGGCAGCGCTTGGTGCCATTCCATCCGATGCTATACAAAATTATGTCGTGTTGGGTGAATTAGCATTGGATGGGACAATATCACCTGTGAATGGTGCTCTTCCTGCTGCTATTGGGGCGAATGCCATGGATCGGGGAATTATCTGCCCTCATGATTGTGGATCTGAAGCGGCATGGGCAAGCGAAGATATGGATATTCTCGCGCCACAAAGTTTAATTGCCATTGCAAATCATTTTCGCGGCACGCAGGTTTTAACCCGACCAAAACCAACGCGTCATGAGGCTGTGACGGACCTACCGGACCTTGCGGATATTAAGGGACAAGAAACAGCAAAACGGGCGCTGGAAGTTGCGGCAGCCGGCGGGCATAATTTACTGATGGTCGGGCCTCCCGGTTCCGGTAAATCAATGCTGGCTGCGCGGCTTTCCTCCATATTACCACCCTTGTCACCAGCGGAGCTTTTGGATGTATCCATGGTGCATTCCATTGCCGGTCAACTTTCCGGCGGCAAACTGACAGACCAACGCCCGTTTCGTGCACCACACCATTCCGCGACCATGGCCGCGATGGTGGGTGGAGGCGTTAAAGCCAAACCGGGCGAAGTCTCCATGGCGCATAAGGGTGTGTTATTTCTAGATGAGTTTCCCGAATTTTCTCCGCAAGTGCTGGATTCACTCAGGCAACCACTTGAAACGTCCAACTGCATCATTGCGCGTGCCAATCATCGGGTAAATTATCCGGCTGATATCCAGTTAATTGCAGCCATGAACCCTTGCCGTTGCGGTATGGCAGGAGAACCTGGGCACACTTGTGCACGAGGGCACCGCTGCAAAGCTGATTATCAAGCACGTATTTCCGGTCCATTGCTTGACAGGATAGATCTGCGCATTGATGTACCTGCGGTAACGGCGATGGATCTCATTCAACCCAAACCATCCGAACCAAGTGCAAATGTTGCCAAACGAGTTTTGCATGCGCGTGAGATGCAGATCGAGCGCTATCGTGCATTGGGCCATCCGGAAGTTACGCTCAATGCACGGTGTCCTACTTCTGAAATTGAGCATGTGGCAAAGATGGATCCGGAAGGTTCGGCTCTGTTAAATGAGGCCGCACAAAAAATGCTATTTTCTGCGCGCGCCTATCATCGGGTTTTAAAAGTGGCGCGCACCTTGGCTGATCTTGATCATTCCGCCATCATAAAACGCATTCATCTGGCCGAAGCAATTACTTATCGCATCGCCGGCGAGCGGCTAATGGAAGGTGCGTGATGAGGATGACATGATTTAGTTCACACCCGTTGAACCAAATCCGCCAGCACCACGTTCTGTGTCACCCAATTCAGAGACTTCGTTTAGCTGGGCTTGGGTCACGGGTGCCACGATCATCTGCGCAATGCGCATGCCGCGCGTGATCTCAAATTCTTCTGCACCTAAATTGATCAAGAGAACTTTGATTTCCCCACGATAATCGCTGTCGATCGTGCCGGGTGTATTGAGACAAGTGATACCATTTTTAAAAGCGAGACCCGAACGTGGTCTGATCTGCACTTCAAAACCTTTCGGGATTTCAAAAACCAAGCCCGTTGGAACGAGTGCGCGCTGGTTGGGTGATAAAATCAAGCTCTCGTCGCCCGACACGGCTGCACGAATATCCATGCCCGCAGAGCCATCAGTTTCATATGAAGGCAATTCCAAAGCATCCGCATGGTCTAAGCGCAAAATGTTAATTGTCGGAACCATATTCACCCATCCTTTTTGGCTCATTACCCGATAGATTTCTCTTTTCTTGGTCTACGTCAATTGCATCTTTCCTGCCAAGAGGCTAGAAGGTCGCTCAATCAACAGGATTTAATAGATTATGCCCGAAACGCTCTCCGAAGCGGTGGCACGCCGCCGAACATTTGCGATTATTTCTCACCCCGATGCTGGTAAAACAACATTAACGGAAAAGCTGTTGCTTTTCGGTGGCGCTATTCAGCTTGCAGGTGAAGTTAAAGCTAAGAAAGATCGTATTCAAACGCGCTCTGACTGGATGAAAATTGAGCGTGAACGCGGCATCTCTGTTGTCACCTCCGTGATGACCTTTGAATATGACAATCGTGTTTATAATCTGCTTGATACGCCTGGCCACGAAGATTTTGCCGATGACACTTATCGCACGCTTACAGCCGTTGATGCGGCCGTCATGGTGGTTGATGCGGCTAAAGGTATTGAACCACGGACACTTAAATTGTTTGAAGTCTGTCGCCTGCGCGATATTCCGATTATCACTTTTGTCAACAAAATGGACCGCGAAGCACGCGATACATTTGAAATCTTAGATGAGATTGAAGAAAAGCTCGCCCTTGATACAGCACCGATTACCTGGCCAATTGGACAGGGAAAAACATTCTCTGGCACCTATCACTTGGCCGAAAATCGCGTCCGTCGCAATGACAGCGAGGAAGAAACGACCCCAGTGAATGGTCCTGAAGCGGATGGTGCATCTGGACTATTGCCAGAGCATGAGCGTGAAGCATTTATCGAATCCTGCAGTCTCGCGATGGAGGCATGCAACCCATTTGATCAAGAAGCGTTTTTGGCTGGGCATTTATCGCCGGTATTTTTTGGATCAGCTTTGCGCAATTTCGGCGTCCGTGATTTGATTAACGCGTTGGGCAAACACGCGCCCGCACCGCGCTCGCAAGTCGCAGATATTCGGACCGTTGATGCAACAGATGAAAAAATGTCCGCCTTTGTGTTTAAGATCCAAGCGAATATGGATCCCAATCACCGCGACCGTATTGCCTTTGTACGTGTGTGTTCAGGCCGTTTAAAGCGCGGCATGAAGGCGCGATTGGCACGCACAGCCAAACAAATGAGCTTGTCCGCACCGCAGTTTTTCTTTGCATCGCAACGTCAATTGGCAGACACCGCTTATGCCGGCGATGTGGTTGGCATTCCAAATCACGGCACATTGCGCATTGGTGATACGCTAACTGATGGCGAAGCCCTCGTGTTTCAGGGCGTGCCAAACTTTGCGCCTGAAATCTTGCGCCGCGTGCATCTAGAAGATGCGATGAAAGCCAAGAAGCTCAAAGAAGCCTTGCAACAGATGGCCGAAGAAGGCGTCGTTCAGCTCTTCATTCCCGAAGATGGTTCGCCCGCAATTGTGGGTGTAGTTGGCGCCTTGCAGCTTGATGTTCTTAAAGAGCGCCTGAAGGTTGAATATAATCTGCCGGTGAGTTTTGAGATGGCGCGGTTTGCTGTTTGTCGTTGGATATCCGCTGAAAATGACAATGACCTTGATGCGTTTATTTCCAATCATCGCGGTGATATTGCTCGTGATCTGGATGGTGATCCTGTCTTTATGGCAAGCGATGGGTTTTCGCTCAATTATGAAGCCGAACGCGCACCTGCAATCCGGATGATTGATATAAAAGAATATCAAACGCAGTAGGTTTTTTGAAAAAATCAGATTTTGAGGCTCGTAAAAAGCCTAGAACAACCTTATCTGTTATGGCACGAAATTAGAAAAACAAAGCTCGCTGGTTATGCCAATTGATGCTTTGATGGCGCAGGAAAAAGGAGACTAAAAATGTCACTTCGAATTAATGATACAGCACCAGATTTTACCGCAGAAACAACGCAAGGCACGATCAATTTTCATGATTGGATCGGTGACAGCTGGGCGGTGATGTTCTCGCACCCGAAGGACTTTACCCCTGTATGTACAACTGAGCTTGGCGCTATGGCTGGCATTACTGGCGAATTTGAAAAGCGCAATGTGAAGATCATTGGCATTTCTGTCGATCCTGTCGATAGCCATGTAAAATGGAAAGCTGATATTAAAACAGCGACTGGCCATGATGTGGATTATCCACTAATTGCTGACAGCAAACTTGAAGTTGCCAAAGCGTTTAACATGCTGCCTGCTTCAGAAGGTGATAGCTCAGAAGGTCGTACACCAGCAGATAACGCCACTGTACGTACCGTTTTTGTGATTGGTCCGGATAAAAAGATCAAACTGATCTTAACTTACCCAATGACAACGGGTCGTAACTTCAATGAGATCTTGCGCGCAATTGATTCCATGCAACTAACTGCAAATCACAAAGTGGCGACACCTGCAAACTGGCAGCAAGGTGAAGATGTGATCATCACACCTGCGGTTTCTAACGAAGAAGCCGTTGAAAAATTCGGTGAATTTGAAAGCGTTCTGCCTTACCTTCGTAAGACGAAGCAGCCGAACTAAGCTGACTAGATCACTTTAAAAAATTAAAAGCGGCTCACATTTTGAGCCGCTTTTTTGTTTGTTAGACAAAATTGCCAGATCTGAGATCGCGCATGGCCTGATAAATTTCCTCTTGTGTGTTCATCACAATCGGACCATGCCATGCGACAGGTTCTTCAATGGGTTTGCCGGACACCAACAAAAATCGCATGCCCTGTTCTCCAGATTGCACCGTAATCTCATCACCCTTATCAAAGACAACAAGTGTGCGATCACCGCTTAAATCACGCAGGTGAACTTCTTCACCAGCGATTTCTTTTTCCACCAAGACGCCGAATGGGCGTGACGCATCGCGGAAGGTTCCTGAACCTGCAAAGATATAAGCAAAGGCAGATTTATAGGTGTCGATCTTAAATCGCTTCTTGGTAAGCGGTGGCACAGAAATATCCAAGAAGGTTGGTTCTGCCGCCACACCATCAACCGGACCGGTTTTACCCCAGAAATCACCGATGATGACACGTGCTGCAGTGCCATCATCATCGATCACCGTCGGGATATCTTTTGATGAAATATCCTGGTAGCGCGGGTCGGTCATTTTAAGACTTGATGGCAAATTGGCCCAAAGTTGGAAGCCGTGCATTTTGCCATCCGCATCCCCATGGGGCATTTCCTGATGCATGATGCCGCGACCCGCGGTCATCCATTGGACATCACCTGCGCCCATTTCACCCCGATTACCGAGACTATCGCCATGCTCAACAGAGCCTGCGAGCACATAGGTGATGGTTTCAATTCCGCGATGGGGATGCCATGGAAACCCGTTTTCATATTTTGCCGGGTCGTCATTGCGAAAATCATCAAACAACAGAAATGGATCGGCAAGTGTTGGGTCTTGAAATCCAAACGCGCGATGAAGATGAACCCCTGCCCCTTCCATGGTTGGAATAGCTTGAGATTCAGATTTAATAGGTCTGATAGACATGATCTTAATCCTCACATTCTATGGGCTTTCAATAAAGCCATTGTATGAGTTCAATATATATCTATTCAGGCCTGCAACAAGCAGCTGACTCTACGACAATTTGTATCTAATTTTGCAACAATCGATGTGGGACTAACTGGAGAGCTCGCCCAACGGGATTGCGGTTTCATCCTTCACTTCTTCCATAATGAAGGACGCGGATACGTCCGCAAGCGGCACTTTTTTGATCAGTTTTTGATAAAGCCGGTCATAGGCTTTCACATCGCTCACGCGGGCGCGCAAGACATAATCAATTTCACCAGACGTGCGATAAAAGCCAACCACTTCCGGCATAGGCATAACCGTTTTGCGCAATTGTTCAAACCAATCCGTATCATGGTTTGCGGTACGGATAAAAATCAGCACAGAGAGCCCGCAACCTGCCATTTCCGCATCGAGAACCGCAACACGCGCTTTGATGATGCCACTGGCTTCCAACTGTTTGAGCCGCCGCCAACAGGTATTGCGCGGCATGCCAATGCGTTCAGATAAGGCCTCAACTGATAATGAGGCATCTTTTTGCAACTCGCTCAATATTTGAGCATCATAGTGATCTTTATAACCCATAACGGGATGTATATCCCATTTTTGAGCAAAGTAAAGAGAATTTTGAGACAACAATTCGCGAAAGTTCTGTCATAATGCTCTTAATAAATAAATGGAGCAACTTATGAAAACCGGCCTTAAAACACTGTTTACTGAGCACCCTAATTCAGTTGATGAAAGCTATTTCGAGCATATGGCATTTGCGGGTAAGTTTTCTTTCACACTGTTTTTGGCAGCAGGTGCTGCGCTTATTCACTCGATCTTGCCATTTCTGTTTGAAAAAACAGCCGGCAATATGATCAAGGACATGTATGCGCGCATTCACAATCGCTAAAATAATGCTGAGTGGTTAAACACTCAGCTCGGAAAGTTTTTGTGCGACTAGCTTTGCAAGACGCATGGCCACCTCTTCTTTAGATAGGTCCGGCCATTTGTCAACGCCATCATGCGCAACAATCCGCACTCTGTTGCGGTCTCCACCCATAATGCCAGTTTCCGGTGAAACGTCGTTGGCGACAATCATATCTGCGCCTTTTTTATCAAGCTTGGCGGTCGCATTATCAATCAGGTTCTGCGTTTCAGCCGCAAAGCCCACAACAATAGATGGCCGTTTTTTGTGATGGCCAACGGTTTTTAGGATATCCGGATTTTCAACAAGATCGAAAGTTGGAACGGATTGACCCTTCTTCTTTTTGATCTTTTCACCCGCAGCCCCCGCAACGCGCCAGTCAGCCACGGCCGCAACCATCACAGCGATATCACACGGCAAGAGTTGCAATGCCGTATCAAGCATTTCTTCAGCGCGCTCGATCTTGACCACATCAACCCCCACTGGATCAGGGATGTTCACCGGTCCAGAAATGAGCTTCACACTTGCGCCAAGTTCTGCAAGAGCTGCCGCGATAGCATGTCCCTGTTTGCCCGATGACCGATTGGCGATATAGCGCACAGGGTCAATCGGCTCATGTGTAGGGCCTGAGGTAACAATCGCAGTTTTACCGAGTAGCGGTTTGGGACGATCGTCCAATATTTCGAGCATTTTTGAGATGATTGTAAATGTTTCCGACAGACGCCCCTTCCCAGCCTCACCGCTCTCAGCCATTTCACCACTTTCAGGTCCGACGAAATGAATGCCATCAACGGATAGTGTTTTCGCGTTCCGTTGCGTGGCTTTGTTATGCCACATATGTGGGTTCATCGCAGGCGCAATGAGGACAGGCTTATCCGTTGCCAATAAAACTGTAGAGGCTAAATCATCCGCGCGGCCATGAGCCATTTTCGCCATTAAATTCGCCGTTGCTGGCGCAACTACAATCATATCGCATTCGCGCGCCAGGCGGATGTGACCGACATCCTGCTCATCTTCGCGGGAAAACAATTCGGTATACACATGATCAGCGGTTAACGCCCCCACGCTGAGCGGCGTGATAAATTCCTGTGCTGACTCGGTCATGATCGGACGCACATGCGCACCGCGCTCGCGCAAGCGACGGATCAAATCAAGAGACTTATAGGCAGCAATGCCACCTGAAATTATGAGCAGGATACGCTTTCCTTCTAGCACCTCTGAACTAAAGGGACTGAGCGAAGGGACAGACGCAATGGCTTTCTTGGCGGATGCCGCATTTGAGGCCTGATCAAGGCTCGCCAAAATTAGGCGCATTTCCTCTTCCATGGAATGGCCATTTTGTGCCGCACGTTCGCGCAGGTTTTGCTTTATATCTTCATCAAGGTTTCGAATGGTCAGACTAGCCATGGCTCATCATCCTATATTTGATATCATTGCAATCAAATATAGTGATAAATTGCAATCATTGCAATCAAATGAGATTTATGGCGATATAGACCAGCGCTGCTGCAATAACCCAAAGAGCAATGCGTCCGGATCTGGAATGCTTGGCTTCCGCACGACCAATATTTTCAGCCGTCTCTTCATCAAACCGCAAACCATGTTCGGTCATATGCGAAATTTCTTCCGACATCTTCTCAGCCTGCTGAGCAATTTCAGGTGCCATGCGCCCTATTCTGTGAAGCGCGACGAAACCATCTTTGACATCATTTGCAATGCGGGCGGGACCGAGATTAGTTCTGATCCAATCGCTGACAACACCTTCCGATGCCTTCCACATGTTAAAGTTTGGATTAAGCGTTCGCGCCACGCCTTCAACCACTACCATGGTTTTTTGCAGCATGACGAGCTCGGATCTGGCCTCCATATCGAAGAGCTCGGTCACTTCAAATAAAAGCGTAAGCAGCTTGGCCATGGATATCGTTTCGGCCGATTGACCATGAATAGGTTCGCCAATGGCGCGGATCGCCTGCGCAAAGCTTGAAACATTATGTTTGGCGGGCACATAGCCCGCATCGAAGTGAACCTGCGCGACACGCAAATAATCACGGGTGATAAAGCCGAAAATGATCTCGGCCAAAAAGCGACGTTCTTTGAAACCCAAACGTCCGACAATCCCCATATCAACAGCCACGATCATGCCATTGGGATCAACGAACAAATTACCCTGATGCATATCAGCATGGAAAAAACCATCGCGAAGTGTGTGGCGCAAAAAGGATTGGATCAACATCTCTGCAAGCGCATTTAAGTCATGCCCGGCTGCTTTGATGGCGTCGACATCTGACATTTTAATGCCATCGATCCATTCCATAGTCAGAACATCACGACCCGTGCGCTCCCAATCTACCTTTGGTACACGAAACCCCGGATCGTTTTCTGTATTCTCTGCAATTTCAGAGAGAGCCGCAGCCTCAAGCCGCAAATCCATTTCGATTTTTGTGGTCTGCTCCAAGGTGCGTGTGACTTCAACGGGCTTTAATCGACGCGAGGACGGGATGAATTTTTCCTGCAGCTCTGAGACCAAATAGAACACTTCTAAATCATGTTTGAAACGCTTGCGCACACCAGGCCGGATCACCTTAACGGCGACTTTTTTCTCCTCGCCATTTTCACTGATCGTTGCTGGATGCACTTGTGCTACGGATGCAGCCGCAATGGGCTCATCAATCTCAACGAAAAGATCGTCAATCTTACGACCTAAGGAGCTTTCTATCGCCTCAACGGATTGCGCGCGCGGAAAAGAGGCCATTTGGTCCTGCAACAAACCAAGATCCGCTGCAATATCTGCACCAACCACATCTGGGCGCGTTGCCAAAAATTGGCCAAGCTTGACATAGGATGGACCAAGCCGGCCAACACCTTTTGCCAAGCGATCACTGCGTTCAGCGTTTTTCTTGCGGCGCCGTGCAAACACGCCTGCTGTGCGGCCAAGCCATTTTGCTTCTGGCCCCATCTCTTCTGATAAAAGTTCAGAGATCACACCTTCGCGCACCAGCACCCAGCCATCTCGAACGAGACGCAGATATGTAGCAATGGATGCCATTTAGATTTTCCAGCCTGAATGCAAAGCTGCGATGCCACCTGTATAATTCTTATAAGTGACACTGCCGAAGCCGGCACGGGAAATCATGGATGCAAAATCATCCTGATTAGGAAACTTACGAATAGATTCGACCAAATATTGATATGGCTCTGGATCTCCTGTGATCACACCACCAAATTTAGGGATCGCATTAAACGACCAGGCGTCATAAACCTTGTCCAAAATCGGAACGTCAACTTCTGAAAATTCAAGAACCAGCAAACGTCCACCGCGCTTTAGAACACGATAGGCTTCGCGCAATGCCTTATCGATGTCCGGCACATTCCGGATACCAAAAGCGATTGTGTAAGCGTCAAAACTATTGTCCTCCAACGGCAATTCTTCGGCATTGGCTTCAACAAATTCTAAATTGTCAGACAAATTCTGTTTTTCTGCGCGCTCTTCGCCAACGGCCAACATCGAGCCGTTAATGTCCAGCACAATGCCATTGGCTTGGTTGGCGGACGCTTTAACAATGCGAAATGCGATATCACCAGTGCCACCTGCAACATCTAAAAACTTATAATTTGGATCTTTGCGCGGGTTAAGTGTTGTGATCATTGCGTCTTTCCAAACGCGGTGCATGCCACCCGACATCACATCGTTCATAATGTCATAGCGTTTTGCCACTTTGTGGAAGACGTCATTGACCAGGGTCTGCTTTTCACCCTCGTTGACAGATTGAAATCCATAGGAGGTTTGCATGCCGCCATCTGTTGAAATCCGCTCTGTAGACATATAAACCCCTTAAATCACTAAACACTTATTTCTTGATATAGATATAGTCTATCAGCATGAAAAGCACTATGTGACAATTCAATCCAGCTCTTAGATTTTCTTATCTGCAATTAAAGCTAATATTTCAAGCCAAAGTCTGAGATTAGTCGGCCATTTAACGGGAGACCTTATGCCTGAATTACCTGAAGTCGAAACTGTCCGGCGTGGCCTTGAACCCGTTATGCATGGCGCGAGAATTATCGATGCAGATCAAAATCGTCCTGATTTACGTTTCCCCTTCAGTGATAATTTTGTTGCGAGGATCAAGAACCGCAAAATCACAGATATTAAAAGACGATCAAAATATCTCATCTTTGTGTTGGATGATGAACTAACGATTGTTTCGCATCTGGGTATGTCCGGATCATTCCGGATTGTTCAAGACGCAAGTACGGATCAGCCGGGAGATTTCACCCATGAAAAATCCAAAGATGAGAAACATGATCACTTCGTTTTTTATCTGGATAAGGACGGCAAGCGCGCAAAGGTAATATATAATGACCCGAGGCGGTTTGGGTTCATGCTCCTTGTCCCGCTGAATGAATTGGATCAGCACGCCTATTTTAAGGATCTGGGTCCTGAACCTACCGGCAACGGCGTGAGCGCCGATTATCTTGCAAAAAAACTTCAATCAAAAAAAGCGCCAATGAAATCCGTTTTATTAGATCAGCGCATTATTGCAGGCCTTGGTAATATATATGTTTGCGAAGCGTTATGGCGCGCGCGTATTTCACCTGAACGAACAGCATCCACACTTGTAACGAAAACAGGCAAGGCTTCAGCAAAACTCATCGCACTCACCACACATATCCACGATGTTATTGGTGACGCCATCCGCGCTGGTGGATCAACATTGAACGATCACATTCAAGCCGATGGCAAGATGGGTTATTTTCAGCACCAATTTAACGCCTATGGCCAAGAAGGTGAGGATTGCCAGCATGAAAATTGCAAGGGTACCATTGCACGGATCACTCAAAGCGGAAGGTCGAGCTTTTATTGCCCTAAGTGCCAGACATGATTCTTAAAAAAAATGCTTTTGCAGATTGACCTTTTTGCACTTAACCGCTATACGCCAGCGATGAATAGATGGGTTTGGACCATCAACTAATTCTTGCTTTCGTTGAGATGTCATGTGCCAAGGCACTTTAGCCTTTGCGAAAGCTTGGTTTTGAATGAGAGAATTTTATGGCTAATACAACATCTGCGAAAAAAGCAACTCGCAAAATTGCAGCTCGCACAGCAGTAAACAAATCACGTCGTACACGTGTTCGCGGTTTCATCCGCAAAGTAGAGGAAGCAATTGCTTCTGGTGATCAGAAAGCTGCAAGTGAAGCTCTTCGTGAAGCTCAGCCTGAACTTATGCGCGCTGCAAGTAAAGGCGTTATGCACGCCAATACAGTGTCTCGCAAAATTTCAAGATTGTCAGCGCGTGTGAAAGCTGTCTCAGCTTAATCATTCGCCTCACATCATATTTGCACTTAACCCGGCCTTGAGTCGGGTTTTTTGTGTTTTAGAAAATTGTGCTCCGCAGCAAATTTTAAACAGCGCATAAGTCATCTGACTTTTCGGATTTACTTATCGTCGATATAAGCTGATCTTATGCCCTCGTAAAAAGTAATCCATAAGATTTAATAGGTTATAGAAAAGTACTATAGCTATAAATGCTAAGAAATGAGAATAAATTTTAACGACAAAATCGATTGACAAAAAAATGTCAAAAAAAGTTCACAATCGAAATTTTTGGTTAAAAAAATTAATTCTCAATGAATCCAATAAGCTAGAAATTTCTACCCATCTCGCAGCTCCAATTTAAGCACGAGTCAAGAGCCAAAGGTTAAAATTTCGTAAATTTTGGAGCTTGAAATTCTCGCTTCATCCTGCATAAATAGGATCAGAAATTTTGAGGGGAAGTCTGGCGGCGGATCATTTCCAAAATCTAATAGCCAGTCCTTCGGGGGTTTTGTCGCGTGTCATTCTGATACGCATTTAATAGTAATGAGTAAATGTAATTTCTGGGCCACTTTGCGTCTGGTGTGTTGTTTATTGTCAAAATTTTGCTGGGCTTTTGAAGTCCTGCAGAAGAGAAAATAGTAAACAAATCAGTCAGTTGCGTTTTTGAATTGAAAATTTTAATCAAATTCAATGCAAATGGCCGCGGTTTAAAATGGGTAACGAGGGGATAAAATTGGACATGATGACCAAGCGCGATGGAAATAGCTGGCAGGAACTTAACGCCGATTTCCAAATAGAAAACAACACAGTAGCCGCGTCAGTGTCATCTTTACCAGTAGGCGAGACCTCCATCGAAGATGCAACCAGAAATTTCGAACGCGTTCAAAAGCGCTTAAAGGCAAAGGTTGGGCAAGAAGTTTACACATCCTGGTTCGGACGATTGAAACTTCATTCCGCCTCTCGCAATGTCTATCGCCTCTCGGTCCCGACCACTTTTTTGAAGTCCTGGATCAACAATAAATATCTCGATGTCATCACTGAGCTGTTCCAAACAGAAGATGATGCCATCATGAAAGTTGAGATTGTCGTTCGCTCTGCAACACGCATTCCAACCGCCAATTTGGCATCAGATGCGGATGATGCACCGAAGCAACTCAAGGGTCCAGCAACGCGCGTTGAAGAGACGAATTCTACTGCTCAAAACCGCATGTTCACATTGGACCCAAAAAGTAATGTTCAACGCACAGACGTTGCAGGCGCAAAAGTTATCGGTTCACCTTTAGATAACCGATTTGATTTTTCAACTTATATTGAGGGCGCTTCCAACCGCGTTGCACTTGCTGCGGCGAAAACAATTTCAGAATCTGGCATGGGTGCAATCAGATTTAATCCATTGTTCATTCATAGTGCTGTGGGTTTGGGCAAAACCCATCTTTTGCAGTCCATTGCAGCAGCAGCGAGCCAAAACAATCCTTCCACACGTGTGGTTTACCTCACAGCTGAATATTTCATGTGGCGTTTTGCATCGGCCATTCGTGATAAAGATGCTTTGTCATTTAAAGAATCTCTCCGTGATATTGATCTCCTTATCATTGACGATATGCAATTCCTCCAAGGCAAATCCATTCAGAATGAATTTTGCCACTTGCTCAACATGTTGCTCGATTCTGCAAAACAAGTTGTTGTTGCTGCAGATAGAGCACCATGGGAGCTTGAATCTTTAGACCCGCGCGTTCGCTCACGTCTACAGGGTGGGGTCGCGATTGAAATTGAAGCGCCTGATTATGAAATGCGTTTGCGTATCTTAAAGAATCGTTTGGAAGTTGCACAACAAAGCGATCCAAGCTTGGATATTCCCGAAGCTATTCTAGCACATGTGGCAAATACCATCACATCGAGCGGCCGTGAATTGGAAGGCGCTTTTAATCAGCTTATGTTCCGCCGCAGCTTTGAGCCCGATCTGGATATTGAGCGTGTGGACGCTTTGCTTGGGCATCTGGTAAATACAGGTGAGCCAAAACGCGTTCGCATTGAAGATATTCAGCGCGTTGTCTCTCGTCATTTCAATGTCTCTCGCCAAGAACTTGTATCGAACAGACGCACACGTGTGATTGTAAAGCCGCGCCAGATCGCGATGTATTTAGCCAAAACAATGACACCGCGTTCTTTCCCAGAAATTGGTCGTCGCTTTGGTGGTCGCGATCATACAACTGTGCTTCATGCGGTTCGCAAAATTGAAGACTTAATGAACAAAGATTCTAAACTATCTCACGAAGTTGAGTTGCTGAAGCGTCTGATTAACGAATAATCATCCCTTAATCATCCCTTGGCTGCATAAAGCAGCCAATACTGGGCCATTGCTGGGGAAAGCATATCCTATATATTTTGTTTCGCTTGCATTTCATCAAGGGAATCGGCAAATTACAAATCCGGTTGTGCGATGCAATCTGGAGGCAGTTTTATGCTTCGTTGGAAATTTGGCTGACACTAGCTTCAACAATATTGGTGTATGATCATGCGTGTTACTTTAGAGCGTTCAAACCTGTTAAAATCACTTAACCACGTGCATCGCGTTGTTGAGCGTCGTAACACTATTCCGATCTTGTCCAATGTGCTGTTGCGTGCCAGTGATGCAAGTCTTGAAATGAAGGCGACAGATCTTGATCTAGAGATCACAGAAGCCACAGCTGCGATGGTTGAACAAGCCGGTGCAACCACAGTACCTGCGCATTTGCTTTATGACATTGTGCGTAAATTACCTGACGGCGCTGAAGTGCTTTTATCAACCGATGCAGACGGCAAAACCATGACGGTTGCATCTGGTCGTTCAAACTTCTCATTGCAATGTCTATCAGAAGCTGACTTCCCGGATCTGCCAGCTGGTGCGTTCAGCAACACATTCCGCATCGCCTCAACAGACATTAAAATGTTGATCGATCGCACACAGTTTGCAATTTCAACGGAAGAAACCCGTTACTATCTCAATGGTATTTTCATTCACACAATTGATACAGATAACGGCTTGAAACTCCGCGCTGTGGCAACAGATGGGCACCGTCTTGCGCGTGCTGACATCGATGCGCCAAGCGGTTCTGAAGGCATGCCAGGCATCATCATTCCACGTAAAACCGTAGGTGAACTTCAAAAGCTTGTCGATGATCCTGATCTGTCCATCACGCTTGAAGTGTCTGAAGCAAAAATCCGCCTGACCATCGGAAGCGTTGTGATGACATCAAAACTGATCGATGGCACCTTCCCTGATTATCAGCGCGTGATCCCATCCGGCAATGATAAGAAACTCTCTCTTGATTGCGCCGTGTTCTCGCAGGCCGTTGATCGAGTTTCGACCATTTCGTCAGAGCGCGGCCGCGCTGTGAAACTCGCATTGTCTGATGGGCAACTTACGTTGACCGTCAACAACCCAGATTCGGGCACTGCGACCGAAGAGCTGGCTGTGGGCTATGACGATGATCCAATTGATATTGGCTTTAACGCGAAATATTTGCTCGACATCACCAATCAACTCTCTGGTACGGATGCCGTCTTCTTACTTGCAGATCCTGGTTCGCCAACCCTTGTTCATGACACAGCCGGTGATGATGCGCTTTACGTCCTCATGCCTATGCGGGTTTAACGGCTCTTTGATTAGTGACTGATAAAGTTCATATCACCCAACTCAAACTTGATAAGTTTCGAAACTATGTAAGCCTCCGACAGGATTTCAGTTTTCGTCATGTGGTTTTAACGGGTGAAAATGGCTCGGGTAAAACCAATTTAATGGAAGCGGTATCGCTGTTAACCCCCGGTCGCGGCATTCGGCGAAGCGCTTATATTGATTTCCCTTATCGATCGACCCAGGATCATGATGACACCTCAGAAAACGGTAGCGCATTTTCTGTCTTTGCCAAAATTGAAGGCATGTGCGGCGATGTTAGCGTTGGGACCGGCCTCAGCTTGGATGAACCCGGTTCGCGTCGTATTCGCATTAATGGCACCAATACCAAAACCAATGACGAATTGCTCGATCATGCGCGCATTTTGTGGCTCACGCCAGCGATGGATGGTTTGTTCACCGGTGGTGCTGGAGATAGACGACGTTTTCTAGACCGCTTGGTTCTTGCCATTGACCCAAGCCATGGAAAGCGTTCGCTTTCCTATGAGCGGGCGATGCGCAGCCGCAATAAACTTTTATCAGAAGGCAAAATTGATCCCGTCTGGCTTGATGGTATTGAGCAACAAATGGCAGAGCTGGGGATTGCCATTGCTGCAGCCAGACATGAATTTATCAATATGCTGAGCGGGTTGGTGAATGTAAATTCAGAAGATGAGAGCTTTCCTAAAGCCATTTTAAGTCTTGAAGGTTTCGACATGGGTGCAGGCGATGAGCCAGCCGTTGATAAAGAGCAAAACTTTATTGAATATCTGCGCGACACACGCCATCGCGATGCAGCAGCCGGCAGATCACTGACTGGCCCGCACAAAGCAGATCTCATCGTGTTTCATGACAAAAAGAATATGCCGGCAGGAAGCTGTTCAACTGGAGAGCAAAAAGCCCTTTTGATCGGCTTGATACTCGCACATGCGCGGCTGGTCAAAAACCTCACTGGATATGCACCAATCCTATTGTTGGACGAAATTGCGGCGCATTTGGATGAAAAACGCCGCGCCGCACTGTTTGATCTTATTGATAATTTAAACTGTCAGGCCTTTATGACCGGAACTGATCGGGATATGTTTAAAGCGCTGGGCGAACGGGCACAGTATTTTAATGTATCAGATGGACAAGTCTCCAAAGTTGGTTAGGCGGCATATATGAGTGAACAGCTAAACAGTTCTGAAATTGAACGTTATGCACGCCATATTATATTGCCTGAAATTGGTGGTATTGGTCAGCAAAAACTCAAGGCAGCTAAAGTCGCTGTGCTGGGTGCGGGCGGTCTTGGATCCCCAGTTATTGCCTACCTTGCAGCGGCCGGAATTGGCACCATCGGAATTATAGATGATGATGATGTTTCACTATCTAATCTGCAACGCCAGATTATCCATGACACCGATCAAGTGGACAAATCTAAGACTGAAAGCGCAGCGCTAAGCGTGAAACGCATCAATCCGAATGTGAACGTTCACAAACATAACCTTCGGCTTACGAAGGAAAATGCTAAGAACCTTCTTTCCGCTTATGATCTGGTTGTTGACGGCGCAGATCATTTTGCGACGCGTTATATATTGGCAGACGCCGCATCCTTATTGAAAATTCCGATGGTGATGGCAGCGGTGGGACGCTTTGATGGTTCGATCACCGTGTTCAAGCCTTATGAGAACGATAATCCATCCGTCTATGATCTTTATCCAGATGCCCCGCCAGATGGTTTATTACCATCCTGCGCGGAAGCCGGGATCATTGGCGCGCTCACCGGTGTTATCGGAACCCTGCAGGCAATGGAAGTGATTAAGCTTATCACTGGTATTGGTGATCCGCTGGTTGGACGTCTCATGCTTTATGATGGTCTGGCGGCGCGTTTTGACGAAATACATTATGCGCGCCTGAACAAAAGTTAATCTTTCAAACATGGATCTTGCCAAATCGTAATGCTAGATGACCGCATTGTAACTTGAGTTCAATGTGACTTCGCAGCATCCTCGAAATGTCAACATAACATTTAAGAGGATCAAAAATTATGAAGAAATTTCAAACACTTATCGTAGCTACTTTGGCAGGGCTAATCGCTGTTACATCTGTGCAAGCTGCCACAATGAAGCAGAATGATAGCAAGCGCCCGGTGGCTGCTATTGTAGCGGACCTTGATATTACAACGCAGCAATTTGTTGATTGTTTTGCCAATGTGAACCCAGCACCAAAGGGCACGAAAGCATCGGGCGCACGTGAACGCGCCAATAAAGCGATATTGCTGCCATGTCTTCAAGACGCTAATCCATCGATTACCAATGCAAAATTGGATAGCGTGATGGACAAATACCGCCCTGAAGGGCGCGTTGCAGGGAATTAACTGAATGAATCAAACAAAAAAACCGACCGGATCGTGAAACCGGTCGGTTTTATTTATACAGTCATCTAATTAACGACTTTACGACACAAAAGCGTATTGTCTGTCTCAAGGTCAGAACCCCAAATCAGCTTGGCATTACTGTCCCATCGAATGCGGTCATAGCCATCTTTTGGACTAACCTCACGCTCAGAATATTCGCTGGCATTCATCCAGGATGAATCATCAAAAGAGGCTGATTTCCATCCGTCGGGTTCTGCGGTTTGTGTAAATCCACACTTACCAGAGCCGGCAACAGGGTTGCTCTCTTTTTCGCATGCTTTGTCAGATGGACCATTATGGGTGACCATGCATTTCCAGCTGGAGTCGGTAACCGCGATGGTTTGCCCCGCACCATTTTTAAAATGCGCAATGAAACCACCATCACCCATTTGTTGTTTGCGTGTGCCGATATATTCAAGGCCAGTGTCATTTTCTTTAAAGTCTTTAACAACGAAATTTAGAACAAACGGGCGTTCTGCTTGAAACGAAAAGCTCTCGGAATTGAAGGAGCGTTCCGTAGTAATTGGAACTGAATCCTCAGCAATTTTTGTTTCGCCAGAGTAGAACGAGAACCAATTATCCGCCCAGACATCAACGCTGATGGTTTCAGCCTGTGCCGCACCCGCGAGACCAGAGCAAATGATTGCAGTTGAAAGAAGTTTTTTCATCGTGAAGTTATCCTGATATATGCCACCAACACGATCACAATATCTGAACCGATGAACCCGCCCAAGTTAAATTTTGTTTAGGTTTGTAAGACTAGTTATTACAATTTAGTTTTGACCGGGTAGCACCATGTCTGGTGGCCTATGGCCATCAAAGAACGTGCGGATATTAATGATGACCGCATTACCCATATCGATCCGGCCTTCAATGGTAGCAGACCCCATATGCGGCAGGATTGTCACCTTGCCGTTTTTGGCAAGTTGAACCAGCTTTTCGTTCACAGATGGTTCGTGCTCAAACACATCCAGACCAGCGCCTGCAATTTTCTCATCCTGAAGCGCCCTGATCATAGCATCTTCATCAATGATCTCACCACGGGCAGTATTTACAATATAACTTCCTGGCTTCATCAGTGCGATGCGCTCAGCGGAAAGTAAATGGTAAGTCTCGGGTGTTGAAGGACAATTTACAGACACAATATCAACAGTTTTGAGCATCTCATCGAGATCAGTCCAATGCGTAGCTTCAAGCTGCTCATGGGTTAGTTTATCGATCTTCTGGCGGTTATGATAATGGATATCAAGACCAAAGGCTTTTGCGCGCTTTGCAACGGCAGTTCCAACCCGCCCCATGCCGATAATACCAAGCTTCTTACCGTGGATTGCGCGGCCCAACATCCAAGTCGGCGACCAACCCTGCCACGGTTCACCGTTTGTAAGCACCTGCGCACCCTCAACAATACGGCGTGGTACGGCTAAGATAAGTGCTAGGGTCATATCAGCCGTATCTTCATCCAATACATTTGCTGTATTTGTGACAATAATGCCTTTATCGCGCGCTGCCTTGATATCGATATTGTCGACGCCATTGCCAAAATTGGTAATCAATTTCAACGAAGGGCCCGCCTGGCTAATTAGATCTGAATCAATGACATCCGATACTGTTGGCACAAGCACATCGACGTTCTTGATTGCCGCGAGCAATTCGGGTCGACTCCGAGGCTGATCTGTAATATTCATTTCCACATCAAAAAGCTCCATCATCCGTTGCTCTACGGGGTCAGGTAGTTTGCGGGTAATATAGACTTTTGGTTTTTGCTTTGCAGCCACGAGAGATCAAACCTTTTGTAAACAAATCTTTAACCAAGATGCGAGAATATCGTGATCTGGAAAAACTAACGCTTACTATTCTCTAACAGACCTTTGGATAATGACAACAAAAACTCGCCATATAATTTCTGTTTTTTGCGTCAGCGCAATCACTTTTGTCACTTTTGGTCATATTGGTAGCTATGCTCAAACCACTCAGAAAGGTGCGAGTGGCTTACCAATACCTCGCTTTGTTAGTTTAAAGGCAAAGCGCGTGAATATGCGTGTCGGACCGGGACAAAGTTATAAAGTTGCTTGGCTTTATACCAAATCTTCCATCCCTATGGAGATCATTCAGGAATATGATAATTGGCGTCGTGTTCGCGATTTCGAAGGAACCGAAGGTTGGGTGTTTCATTCACTGCTGAGCGGCGAGCGAAGCGCTGTTGCAGCACCTTGGATGCGCGGTAAGTCACCCATTTCATATATTAATGTGCATGCTGACGCGACGCAAAACAGCGCCGTTAAAGCAAAACTCGAACCAGGTGTGATTGCCAAGATTGAACAATGCAATGGCGAATGGTGCGAAATCAGCGTTGACAATGTTGAGGGTTGGGCATCGCAAGACGAGCTCTGGGGTGTATACCCCAACGAAGCGTTCAACTAATAAGGTTGCTTAATTAATTTTATGCTTTCGGGCGCAAACGGACAATCACATCCACATTGGTGATTTCCATGCCTTCCGGCACGTCAGGCAATCCGAGAACATTAATATCACTGGCATCAATATCCATCACTTCATCACTACCTTCGATTATATAATGGTGGTGATCGGAAACATTGGTATCAAAATAGGTTTTGTTCGAATCAACGGATAAAACGCGCAACATGCCTGCATCTTTAAACCGATGAAGCGTGTTGTAGATAGTCGCCAAGGAACAGGATATTCCTTTTTCAGACGCATCATCTTGGATTTGTTCTGCAGTTAAATGGCGATCTCCACGCTCAAATATGAGTTCAGCGAGCGCAACACGCTGCCGTGTGGGACGCAATCCAACAGAACGAAGACGCGTAGCGGACATGCATTCACTTGAGGAAGCATCCTTACAATTGCCATCTTTTTCACTATTTGAAGTCATTCACTTCTAACCTACATACAAAATTCTTATATAAGCATATAACTTTTCTGGGATTAGCATGCAATAGTTTCTATAATTCGTTACTTTCTGCCCTTTAGCACTGGTTTATGTGATGATGTTGAGTTATTCGGGTAGATAATTTTTAAGATTTTAGTATGTTCGCTCGACTTGCAGGAAGATCGTTCGAATATGAACTTACAAATGATGTAAGTTTGAGTTTATGGGAGATAGTTTTTTGACAACAGACAGGCAGTCCAGCTTCACCTATGAAGAGATTCTCACATGTAGTCATGGTGAGATGTTTGGTGAAGGCAATGCACAATTACCATTGCCACCGATGCTGATGGTAAACCGTATTACCAATATTTCTGAAACCGGCGGTGAGCATGACAAGGGTATCATTCGTGCTGAATTTGATATTCACCCAGATCTCTGGTTTTTCCCATGCCATTTTGAAGGTGATCCGGTAATGCCAGGTTGTTTGGGTCTTGATGCATTATGGCAATTAACTGGATTTTATCTTGGTTGGTTAGGTGAACCTGGCAAAGGTCGCGCTATCTCAACAGGTGAAGTGAAGTTTACTGGCATGATCACACCTGAAACAAAGCTGGTGGAATTTGGCATCGATTTTAAACGTGTTTTGCGCGGTCGCTTGGTCCTCGGCATTGCCGATGGTTGGGTGAAAGCCGATGGCGAAACCGTGTTTACCGCAAAAGACCTACGCGTTGGTCTATTTCAAGAAAAAGCATAAATTTCTGGGTCCTAAAACAAATTTGGTGATTTGGAACCCAAACGGAGAGGGTGATATATGAGGCGTGTAGTTGTGACAGGAATGGGGATTATTTCCTCAATCGGCACTGGAGTTGATGAAGTACGCTCTTCATTAAGAGAAGCAAAATCTGGGATTACATTCTCAGAGAGTTTTGCTGAACATGGATTTCGAAGCCAGGTTTGGGGTGAACCAAATCTTGTAGATCCTTCGGAGCTTGTTGATCGCAGAGCCATGCGATTTTTATCGCGCGCCGGCGCTTGGAGCCATCTTGCAATGATCGAGGCTCTTGAAGATTCAGGCCTTGAAGAGAGCGACATTACAAATGAACGCACGGGTATTGTCGTTGGTTCTGGTGGTGCTGACACCAACCAGATTTTGACGGCTGCCAATATTGTAAGCGAAAAAGGCAGTCCAAAACGTATTGGGCCGTTCGCCGTTCCTAAGGCGATGAGCTCAACAGCATCAGCAACGCTTGCAACATGGTTTAAAATCCACGGTGTAAACTATTCAATTTCATCTGCGTGTTCGACGTCTGCACATTGTATTGGTAATGCGACAGAGCTTATTCAATGGGGCAAGCAAGATATCGTTATTGCTGGTGGACATGAAGATCTGCATTGGTCGATGTCATGTTTGTTTGATGCTATGGGCGCAATGTCATCAAAGCATAATGACAACGCATCCAGCGCCTCCCGCGCCTATGATGCAACACGCGATGGATTCGTGATTGCCGGTGGTGCAGGGATTGTCATTCTTGAAGAACTCGAGCATGCGAAAGCACGTGGCGCTAAGATTTATGGCGAAATCGTCGGCTATGGCGCGACATCTGACGGGTTTGACATGGTGGCACCATCTGGTGAAGGCGCTGTGCGTTCCATGAAAATGGCAATTTCGACAGTCGATAGCGACGTTGATTATGTCAATACACATGGTACATCAACAGGTGTTGGCGACATTAAAGAAATTGGTGCGATTAAAGAGGTATTCGGCGAAAAAATGCCGCATATCCAATCGACAAAATCACTCACTGGTCACTCTTTGGGTGCGACGGGTGTGCAAGAAGCCATCTACACATTGCTCATGATGAACGGTAATTTCATCGGTGAGAGTGCGCATATCACAGAGATCGACCCTGAATTTGAAGGTGTGCCGATTGTGCGTCAACGTATTGATGATGCAAAAATCGATACCGCGATTTCAAACTCATTTGGCTTTGGCGGTACAAATGCGACACTCGCGATGCGCCGCTATAACGGTTAGGGGGCTGTTATGAGCATGGTTATGAAGGGCAAACGTGGCATCGTCATGGGCGTTGCCAATGATCACTCGCTTGCATGGGGAATTGCTAAAGCACTCGGCGACGCGGGCGCTGAAGTCGCGTTCACATATCAAGGTGAGGCATTTGGAAAACGGGTTAAGCCCTTGGCAGAATCCATTGGTTCTGACCTTCTTATTCCATGTGACGTTGAAGATTTAGACAGTGTCGACGCCGTGTTTAAAACCGTGGAAGAGAAATGGGGTGGATTGGATTTTATCGTCCACGCTATTGGCTTTTCAGATCGCAACGAACTTAAAGGGCTTTATGCAAACACCACGCGTGAAAACTTTACCAAGACCATGGTGATCTCCTGCTTTTCATTTACAGAAGTTGCCAAGCGTGCGGCTAATCTGATGAAGGATGGTGGCTCAATGCTAACGCTCACCTATGCTGGGTCAACACGTGTGATGCCGAATTACAACGTGATGGGTGTTGCAAAAGCTGCGCTTGAAGCCAGTGTGCGCTATTTGGCGGCGGATTATGGTCCGCAAGGCATTCGCGTCAATGCAATTTCTGCAGGCCCTGTTCGCACACTTGCTGGTGCTGGTATTGGTGACGCTCGCGCGATGTATTCATGGCAGCAAAAGAATTCGCCATTACGTCGATCAATTCAGATCGAACATGTAGGTCAATCTGCGCTTTATCTCTTATCTGATATGTCTTATGGCGTCACAGGAGAGGTTCACATGGTGGATTCTGGATATCATGTCACGTCCATGCCAACGCTTGAAACACTCAGCGAAATGGATGAGAAATAACTCTCATCCTAATCCATAGAATGGGTAGGTCCGAGCGCCTGTTAAAGTAAATGTTTGCTACGTTCTGCTTGTGCCTCGCGCACAGCCGATAACGTCTGCGCGTAAGTATTTGTGCTGGTATGTATTTTCAATCCAAGTGTTTTGGATTTTTGCCAAGTTACCTTGCCATGAATAAAACCCATCTCACGGGTATATACCGATATTTCATCACCCGTTTTAATCTGAATATCTTTGGCCATGGTAATTCGCATCCCATGTTCAGATAGATCGGTAATATAGGCAAAAGCTTTGCCTAAAGGTGCACTAATTGCAGCAGCCATTTGGAGCCGTTGCCGCCGACGCGCGCGTCGTCTCTTTTCACCAATAAACATCATTTTTCAAACCTATATAAATGAGTGCACCTTAGCGAGAATTTACCCAGTGAGAGTAAAGAAGCGGTAAAAGAACTCTCAATCACTGTGCTTCAAACAATGTTTCAAATCCCGACCAAATCATGCGCTTACCATCAAACGGCATATCGTCAAACATCTCCCAACGAGGATCCGTTTCCATCTTTTTAACCGCCTCATCATAAGTCTCTTTATCTGGCCATTCTATCCAGGAAAATACGACATTTTCACCATCGATCGCCTGAACGGATTTTTTAAAGTCAGTGACCTTGCCCTCGATGAGATTATCGCCCCAACCTTCCATAATACGCACCGCACCATATTCCATAAATATCGGTGCCGATTTGACGGATAGTTCGTGATATTCCTGTTTTTTATCAAATGGAACTGGGATCAACATCCCTTGTATATATGACATTCAGACCTCCCATTTTATCAAAGGAGCTCTGATCATATCAAACATTTCACATCTACACATCATCCGAGTGATTTTAAGATGATGGACTTACCCAACGTGACCAATCCTTAAGCTCGCCGCGCGCGTCCTTAAGCTTACCTTCTTTGATTTCGGATGAACCCACATCATCTGGGTAGATGAAGATTGCACCTAGTAGAATTTCACACAGCGGAATATCAAAACGTTCAAACACAACCGGTGTTCGTAACACACCACCACTTGACCAATAGGTGCGATAACCAGCGCCTGTTGCCATCAGGATTAAATTCTGCACCGCCGCGGAGGCTGCCGCAATATGCTCCATATTGCGTTCTGTGCCCTCAAACATAAATTGATCATCATCACATTGATCGGGCGTCCAAGTTGCCAAAACAAGCGCGTCGCAGGCAGCAAGCATATTTAAAATTTTCCCAGCTTCCGGTGCGGATATTTTCAATTCAGACAAGAGTTCGCGGCAGGCATTTGCGTCCAACTTATACATCCGCCAAGGCACTTGCGAAGTTAGTTTCTCGCGATGCAAACGTTCAGCCTGATAGTGAAACGGTGCATTACCCGCGGCTGCAAGCCAGGCATCAATCTCTTCTCGTTCTAGGCCTGTTGGTTCGAGCGGTTGATCTATATCACCCAATACTTTGCTGGTTTGTCGGCTTCGTATAACTTGCGAAATAATATTATTGTTCGTCATAAGACATTTCTTCCCAATTGGTCAGATATCAAGGACCTGCATTTGCTCAACCAATTTATATTTTAAAGACCGATTTAACAACCAGAACTCAAAATATTACGGATTTCAATAAGAAAATTTACGCCATATTTTTCAACAGGTTAATTACCTTTTACGTTGGGAATCTCAGCCATTTGGAAATTTATTTTGAAACTATATCGCACTCATTGCCGTTGTTTTGAATATCGATGCAGTCCGCGTCAATCAAAACAAAGAAGGAGAGAAATAATGAGCATGCGTTCGAAAATCCTAACCACAATTGCAGCAATCACAATGGCCACTGGTTCAGCCTATGCGATGAACCCGGAAGTTGGTGGAGCGCCAATGTTGTCTGACAAGAATATTGTTGAGAATGCCGTAAATTCAAAAGATCACACAACGTTGGTTGCTGCTGTGAAAGCAGCTGGTCTTGTTGATACATTGATGTCTGAAGGCCCTTTCACAGTTTTTGCGCCGATCAATGAGGGCTTTGCAGAGCTGCCAGAGGGCACTGTCGAAACTTTGCTAAAACCAGAAAACAAAGACACACTCACAAAGGTTCTCACCTCACACGTTGTCGCTGGAAAGATCTCAGCTTCAGATCTTGTTGCAAAGATCAAATCAAATGGTGGTGCTTACAACTTTAACGCCGTTAGTGGTGATGCGCTGACAGCCAAGCTCGACGGCAACAGCGTTTACATTTTTGATGAAAGCGGTGGCGCTTCTAAGGTGACGATTGCTGATGTGAACCAGTCAAATGGTATCATCCACGTTATCGATGACGTCTTGCTTCCAAAATAAGACAATTAGCGAAAATTAAATCTCCAAGGACGTTTTGCTAATCGCAGTTCGCAAGACGTTTAAGAGGCCCATCACTCTAACCGGTGATGGGTTTTTGCTTTTCGATCTCATTAAAATTTTAACGTCTTCATTATGCGAACCAAAATGTATTTCTGATATTAATACGCGTCATTAATCGGGTTGGGCAACGATCGGACGGGACAAATGGAACTGCCAGAAATTGGATATATTCATTATGCTGCTGCACTTGTGATCTCAGCCGTTATCGGTTTTGTTGCACATGTATTGCGTGGTTCTATCAATCTCTATCCAGATAAATTGTCAGACAGCGCTATCCTTAACATCACAGTTTCTGATGACTATTCGGTGTCAGACCACTGGTTTGGCGTGGAGTTTGATGCTTATGGTTTTTACGAACTTTACAGTATGAAAAACCTCAAGCTATCCGTTTATGGTTGCATGTTTGCATGCTTTGTCCTCATGGCGTTTGACGCGGCAACCGGATCCACGATAGCCTTGCTTCTGAACATTATGTTTGAGAATATCGGGGACTATCTCACCCACCGTTTTGAATTTATTGAAGCGAAATACTTCTCTTAACGGCAATAAAAAAACCCCGCCAGTTAGACGGGGTTTTCAAATTCTTTTAAGCGCTGATTATTCTTTTTCAGCAGGCTTTTCGCGAGGAATTTCCTCACCAGTTTCCTGGTTGACCACTTTCATGGAAAGACGAACTTTGCCGCGCTCGTCAAAGCCCATGAGCTTGACGAAGACTTTTTGTCCTTCTTTGACCACATCAGCTGTTTTGGCAACACGCTCTTGTGCCAATTGCGAGATGTGTACCAAACCATCACGTGGACCGAAGAAGTTCACGAACGCGCCGAAGTCAGCAACTTTTACCACTGTACCTTCGTAAATCACGCCAACTTCCGGCTCATCAACAATAGAGTGGATCCACTTTTTCGCAGCTTCAATCTCTTTGCCAGATGATGAGGCAATGCGGATTGTACCATCGTCTTCGATGTTGATTTTCGCACCTGTTTTTTCGCAGATTTCGCGGATGATTTTACCACCTGCACCGATCACATCGCGAATTTTATCAACTGCAATGTTCATCATTTCAATGCGTGGTGCATATTCACCAAGTTGCTCGCGGCTTTCAGTAAGAGCATTTGCCATTTCACCCAGGATGTGAAGGCGACCGTCTTTCGCCTGACCAAGAGCAATTTGCATGATCTCTTCAGTGATACCATCGATTTTGATATCCATTTGAAGCGATGTGATACCAGCTTCCGTACCAGCCACTTTAAAGTCCATGTCACCAAGGTGATCCTCATCACCCAAGATGTCAGACAGAACAGCAAAGTCATCACCCTCTTTGATCAAGCCCATGGCAATACCAGCAACTGGCTTTTGCAATGGAACACCTGCATCCATAAGTGCAAGCGAAGTACCACAGACTGTGGCCATTGAAGATGAACCATTTGATTCAGTGATCTCGGACACAACGCGAATTGTATAAGGGAACTGCTCTGCAGATGGCATCATTGGGTTGATCGCACGCCAAGCCAATTTACCGTGACCAATTTCACGACGACCTGGCGAACCGATACGGCCAGCTTCACCCACTGAATATGGTGGGAAGTTATAGTGCAACATGAAGGTTGCTTTTGTTGTGCCTGTAAGACCATCAACAAATTGCTCGTCTTCAGCTGTACCCAATGTGGCAACAACAAGGGCCTGTGTTTCACCGCGTGTGAACACAGATGAACCGTGCGTACGTGGCAAGACACCTACCTGTGAATCAATTGCGCGAACTGTAGCCAGATCACGGCCATCGATACGTGTTTTGGTCTCTAGAATATCACCGCGAACAACTTTGGCTTGGGCTGATTTAAACACCGCACCAATTTGCTCAGGTGTATATTCTGCTTCTTCACCTTCCGCAGGTTCCAAAGCTTCTTTAACTGTCGCTTTAACCGCGTCAATTGCGTCATAACGCTCAGCTTTGTCAGAAATTTTATAAGCGGCACGAAGACCTTCATCAGCTAGACCGATGATTTTTGCTTCAAGCTCAGAATGATCTTCTGGAATGAACTCACGTGGTTCTTTTGCAGCAGCTTCAGCCAATTTGATGATCGCGTCAATCACAGGCTGGAAGCCTTTGTGACCGAACATCACAGCGCCAAGCATAACATCTTCAGGAAGTTCTTTAGCTTCTGATTCCACCATCAACACAGCGTCTTGTGTACCGGCAACCATCAGATCAAGATCTGTTTCTTCCATCTCATCAAGATGTGGGTTCAACACATAATCGCCATTGATATAACCAACACGTGCACCACCGATTGGGCCCATAAATGGAACGCCAGAAATTGTCAGTGCAGCGGAAGCTGCAACCATAGACAAGACGTCTGGGTTGTTTTCCATATCGTGCTGGATAACTGTCAGAATAAGTTGCGTTTCGTTCTTGTACCCATCTGGGAACAATGGACGAATAGGACGGTCAATCAAACGACAAACCAATGTTTCGTTTTCGCTTGGGCGACCTTCGCGTTTAAAGAAGCCACCTGGGATCTTACCAGCGGCAAATGTTTTTTCCTGATAGTTTACAGTCAGTGGGAAAAAGTCCTGACCTGGTTTTGCGCTTTTGGCTGAAACAACAGTCGCTAGTACAACTGTTTCGCCATAAGTAGCCATTACGGCACCATCGGCTTGACGCGCAATTTTGCCTGTTTCCAAAATGAGAGGGCGACCGCCCCACTCAATCTCCACCTTGTGGGAATTGAACATATTAAGTCCTTCATATCAGAATGCCCCTGCCATTACCTCGACAGTCTTGGTCATTCTTTGTCATTGGTGTGCTCACGGGCAAGACAACAAGGGGCTTTTTGTTACGCCAAAAGCAGCTTGTAATCCTGCCCCGTGGGCTATCCACCGGTTCCACTCAATTTTCGGCCCATCCGAAAACTGATATTTCCTACGGTATAAACCTTATACCAAAATGAATTGGCGCCCCAAATTTGGAGCGCCAAATCTTATAACTTAGCGACGTAGGCCAAGTTCTTTAATCAAAGCTTGGTAACGCGCATCGTCTTTCTTCTTAAGATAATCAAGAAGTGAACGACGAGTTGAAACCAATGTCAAAAGACCACGACGTGAGTGGTTGTCTTTTTTGTGCTCTTTGAAGTGTTCTGTGAGGTTCAAAATGCGCTCTGTTAGAACAGCAACTTGTACTTCTGGTGAACCTGTATCGCCTTCTTTAGTCGCAAATTTGGCAATAAGTTCTGCCTTACGTTCAGCAGTAATCGACATCGTATATCCCTTTCTAATATTTTGAGGATTTAAAGGTCGCCCGGCGCCAAGATGTCGTCCAGCACGGGCCATATAAAATAACGGGCCACAACATGACCCGTTATGGCTAGCGTATAAATGAATTTAAATGAAAAAGCTAGTGTTTTTCGCAAAGCGGAGATTTCCCACTTCAACATGTATTTTCCGCACCAAAATGAGACTTCTACGCTTTATTAGTCTCATACAGACTAAGCTGAGAAAACCCGTTTTGGCTTAAACTCACCAAAGCTAATTTCACCAATGGCCAGCAATTTACCTTTGTCAGTGGCAAAAGCCTCATCTTCGTTGATTGGTGCATTTGCGCCAGTGATAATGACCGGATTGCCATTGCGAATGCGAGATGCCTGATCAGACGAGACCGGAATATGCACCAGATCAGCTAAGGCTTCTTTGGTATCGATGAGATATTGGTCTAACTTTTCTAAACGCTCCGCATCATCTTCGATTTGTTCCAAGGCAACAAGTTCCGATAATGGGACGAGCTCGCTTTCATCAAATGGCAATACGCTCGAGCGCCGAAGCTCTGAGACATATCCATAGCAACCAAGTTTGCGACCGAAGTCACGAGCAAGCGAGCGCACATATGTGCCCTTGCCGCATTCAACTTCAAAACGGGTTGTGTTTTGATCCTCAGATTCGATAATTTCTAATCTAAAAATCTCAACTTCTCGCGCTGGGATCTCAAGTTTATCGCCGGCTCGCGCGACATCATAAGCGCGTTCACCATTGATTTTAATCGCTGAAAATTGCGGAGGTATCTGGCTGATCTCGCCGATAAATTCCGATAGGATTGCTTCAATGGCATCGACCTCAGGCCGTGCATCTGATTGTTGGATCACATCACCCTCTAAATCATCGGTGGTGCGTTCTTCACCCCAGGTGACCGCAAACTGATAAACCTTGCGGCCATCCATAATATAGGGAACAGTTTTGGTGGCTTCACCCAGCGCGATCGGCAACATGCCAGAAGCAAGTGGATCCAATGTGCCTGCATGACCAGCTTTTTGCGCTTTATACAGCCATCTGATTTTGGAAACGGCCTCAGTCGAGCCGAAATCATAAGGTTTATCTAAAACCAACCAACCCGAAATTGGACGGCCTTTTTTCTTACGCTGGCGCCCCATCTATGAACGCTCACCATCTTCATCATCAATCTCTAAGTCACGCACCACTTCCGGGCGGTTTAACAAGGCGTCGATCTTATTGAAGTTTTCATAGCTCGTGTCATCACGAAACCTGATCTCGGGCATATATTTCATATGGCGCAATTCTGGTCCAAGTTTCTTGCGGATAAATTTTGCACTCCGATTAAGACCAGCGATAATCGCTGTCTGATCTTCATGCGCCAAAGCTTTGACATAGGCATTGGCAATTTTTAAATCCGGCGACATACGCACTTCTGACACAGAAATGACCACACCGTCGACATCAGGGTCTCGGATATCATCTCGTTGCAGAATTTTTGTGATCGCGGCGCGAACCATCTCGCCAACTTTCAGCATGCGCTGAGATGGTGCTGAGCTTGTTGCTTTTACCATTTTACGGTCTCAATTGTTAAAACAAAGACATCGGCTGATGAGGCCGATGTCTTACAAAGTTTATGAATATGATCGCTTATAGCGAACGTTCAATATGTTCAACGCGGAAACATTCGATGACATCAGCTTTGCGGATATCTTCATAATTTTCAAATGCCATACCGCATTCTTGGCCAGAATTCACTTCGCCAACTTCATCTTTAAAGCGCTTGAGTGTTTTCAATTTGCCTTCATGGATAACGACGTTATCACGCAATAGACGTACACCTGATCCACGCTCAACTTTACCTTCGGTGACGCGACAACCAGCCACTTTACCAGATTTGGAAATATTGAAGACTTCCAAGATCTCGGCGTAACCCAAGAATGTTTCGCGACGCTCTGGAGACAATAGACCAGACATGGCTGATTTCACGTCATCCACCAAATCATAGATGATGTTGTAATAACGGATCTCAACACCAGCTGCTTCCGCTGCATCGCGGGCTTGTTTGCTTGGACGCACGTTAAAGGCAATGATTGGCGCTTTTGACGCTTCGGCCAATGATACATCAGACTCAGTAATTCCACCGGCACCGGAATGCACGACACGGGCGGCAACTTCATCGGTTGCGAGTTTGTCGAGTGCACCAATGATTGCTTCCACAGAACCCTGTACGTCACCTTTGATCACAAGCGGGAATTCGCTAATGCCAGATGTCTGCAATTGCATCATCATCTGCTCAAGTGAACCTTGTGAACCAGACTGACGCGCAGCTGCTTTATCGCGCGCTAAACGCTCACGATATTCTGCATATTCACGCGCTTTGGCTTCGTTCTCAACAACGGCAAAACGGTCACCCGCCTGTGGCGGTCCATTTAAACCAAGAACTTCCACCGGAACCGCAGGTCCAGCTTCTTTCACATGGTCGCCATGGTCATTGACCAGCGCACGAACGCGGCCCCACTGATCGCCAGCCACAATGATTTCACCTGGATGCAAAGTTCCTTTGTTCACAAGAACCGTTGCAACAGAACCACGACCGCGATCAAGTTTGGCCTCAACCACAGTGCCTTCAGCCGTACGATCTGCATTGGCTTTCAAGTCAAGAACTTCGGCTTGTAGCAAAATAGCTTCAAGCAGCTTGTCAAGATTTGTGCCCTTAAGCGCAGACACTTCAACTTCAAGAACATCACCGCCCATAGATTCCACAAAGACTTCATGTTGAAGAAGTTCAGTACGAACTTTTTGCGGATCCGCCGTTGGCTTATCCATTTTATTGATCGCAACGATAATCGGAACATCAGCCGCTTTGGCGTGATTGATCGATTCAATCGTTTGCGGCATGACGCTGTCATCCGCAGCGACAACCAGAATGGCGATATCCGTCACTTCAGCACCACGCGCACGCATAGCTGTAAAGGCTGCGTGACCAGGTGTATCAATAAAGGTGATCTTCTGACCATCCTGCTCAACCTGATAAGCACCAATATGTTGCGTGATACCACCGGCTTCACCCGATACAACATTGGCGTTGCGCAAAGCATCAAGCAAAGACGTTTTACCATGGTCAACGTGACCCATAATAGTCACTACAGGTGAACGTGGTGTTTCCTCACCACCTTTATCATCAATGTCAAAGATACCTTCTTCGACATCCGATTCAGATACACGCTTCACTGTGTGGCCAAATTCACCAGCGATCAATTCCGCCATGTCAGCATCGATCACATCGCCTGGCTTCATCATCTGTCCCTCTTTCATGAGGTATTTGATAACGTCCACAGAACGCTCAGCCATACGCTGAGATAATTCTTGAATGGTGATCGTTTCTGGCAAAGTTACTTCGCGCGCGATTTTTTCACGAACTTCCGGCTCCATTTGAGCACGACGGATTTTCTCTTGGCGACGACGATGCGCTGCCAATGAACGCGAGCGTCCGCCTGACCCATCATCATTTAATGCTGCCGTAAGGGTCAATTTACCGCGACGGCGATCTTCCTGCCCACGTGGATTGCGAGAAGGCTTTGGTGCTTCAGGTCGTGATGGTTTACCACCGCGCGGCGCAGCTTTTGATGGCGCTGAGTCAGATGGACCATCTTTGCGACGAGCCTGCTCGGGAGCAGCTTCTTCAGGCGGGCGGCCTGATGATTTTTTGCGCGCCAATTCTTCTGCACGCTTTTTCTCTTCAGCTTCTTTTTGGATGCGAAGATCTTCTTCTGCCTGTTTGCGTGCAAGCTCTTCAGCTTCTTTGGCACGAATTTTTTCTTGCTCAGCGCGGCGAATAGCGTCTTCTTCTGCGCGTTTGCGATCTTCAACTTCTCTTACACGAGACCCTTCAAGCGCTTTGCGACGTGCTTCCATCTCGCTTGCAGACAAGCGATTGGTAGCTTCTTGCGCGGGCTTGCTTGGTGCAGCGTCTTTTTCTGCAGCTGGGGCAGCCGCAGGCGCTGGTTTTTTAACTTCTTTACGCGGCTTGAGCGAAATCGTTGATGTCGCTTTATCTTCATCTGGACGAGAGATACGGCGCTTACGTGTTTCCACAACCACTGCTTTGGAACGTCCGCGGCCCATATCTTGACGCACTGTGCCCTGTCCGACACCAGCACCTTTTAAGGTGAGGGTCTTCTTGCCACCAGCATCATTCTTGTTATCGTCTTTACTATCGTTCATCTATTTTCCGTTCCTTTTGAGGCATCTGCCTCGAGCTGTATCCAGCTTTCAGACTTCCGTTACACCACATCGCGAGCAATTGCACCAAAAACCCGACCAATTATTGTACTTTTTCGTCAAATGCGCTGTGTCAAACTCCGTCGACCACGCTTTTGTCGTTATCAAGCCCTCGATAATTGGCCAAAATAGAGGCGCGTTTAACGACATTATCGCCCGCACTTCCTGCTAAAGCCGCTCCGTGGACATAGTTACCTTCACCAAAGGCTTGAGACATTTCATCATTGGAAAACAAACGGAATGAAGGGATGATCTCCACTTCAGCCATTTTAGAGAAAAATGTTCGCGCCTGATTTAATTTCCGAACGCCGTCATCTGCGGCATCGGTCGTATGGAAACTTGCCAAAGCTTCACCATTGCGCACAGCATGATCAACTTTGGAACTTCCGGTTATGAATTGCCCAGCCTTACGCGCCATATTGATCATACCAAGAGTTGATTTTGACATCAACTCATCGACCAATTGTGACAGATTGCCGGGAATCTCGATTTTGGTTTTTAGTGATCGCGCAAAAAGGCCATTTTTCTGCGCTTGATCTATATATGTGGCTTGGGCGGTGACCCAACAACCCCTACCGGGAAGTTTTTGTTTGATATCTGGAATGAGCGCACCATCAGGCGCAAGAACGAAACGGATAAGCTGATCAGCCGCCAGCTTTTCCCGTGTGACAATACACATCCGTTCGTTCAACTGTTTCATTCCAGCGCATCACCTTAGCTCTTCGAATCGAATACTGATTCAACAGTGACATCTTCTTCAGATGCATCTTCATCAGCTTCTTCTTCTACTGCATTCATCGCATCAAGCTCTTCCTGCGTAATCCAACCGGCTGCCAAGCGAGCCGTCATCACCATGGCTTCAGCTTCTTCGCGTGAAACTTCTTTGGCAGAGAATAGACCTTCATAGCGTTTGGTTTCGCCATCTTGACGCTCTGTCCAACCCACAAGATCATCTGCAGCACAACCCGCAAAGTCTTCCATGGTTTTAATGCCATCTTCACCCAAAGCGACCAACATTGCTGTTGTCATGCCATTGATGGTCAATAGCTCATCGGACACACCCAATTCGTTACGTTTATCGTTGAGCTCGTTTTCGATGCGATCAAGATATTCGCGTGCACGGGTTTGAAGTTCTTGCGCTGTTTCTTCGTCAAAGCCTTCGATAGATGTGATTTCATCAAGCTCAACATAGCCAACTTCTTCCACTTGGCTAAAGCCTTCAGATGCGAGAACCTGACCAACCATCTCATCCACATCAAGGGCTTTCATGAAGAGTTCAGTGCGCTCGTTAAATTCTTTCTGACGACGCGCTGATTCTTCTTCTTCAGTCATGATATCAATGTCCCAGCCAGTAAGCTGAGACGCAAGACGTACGTTTTGACCGCGACGACCGATCGCAAGTGACAATTGATCATCAGGAACAACAACTTCAATACGCTCTGCATCTTCATCCAAAACAACTTTCGCAACTTCAGCCGGCTGCAATGCATTAACGATGAAGGTCGCAGGAGATTGAGACCATGGAATAATGTCGATCTTCTCGCCTTGAAGCTCACCTACAACGGCCTGAACGCGCGAACCACGCATACCTACACAGGCACCAACTGGATCAATTGAATTGTCGTTTGAAATCACAGCGATCTTCGCACGTGAACCTGGGTCGCGTGCAACGGAACGGATTTCAATGATGCCGTCATAAATTTCTGGTACTTCCATCGTGAAGAGCTTGACCATGAATTGCGGATGCGTACGCGATAGGAAAATCTGCGGACCACGCTGTTCGCGACGTACATCATGCACATAGGCGCGGACACGATCACCATAACGAACATTTTCGCGAGGGATCATCTCATCGCGGCGAATGATACCTTCGCCACGGCCCATATCAACAATCACATTGCCATATTCAACACGTTTGACGGTGCCATTAACAATCTCGCCAATGCGATCTTTATATTCTTCATACTGACGATCACGCTCAGCTTCACGTACTTTTTGTACGATCACCTGCTTAGCAGATTGAGCGGCGATACGACCAAAATCCATCGGTGGTAGCGGATCATGTACCTGATCACCAACCTGGACATTTGGGTCGCGGTCTTGCGCAATCATCAGTGCGATTTCTGTTGAGTAGTCTTCAACAACTTCGACAACTTCCAAAACGCGTGTGAGTTTGATCTCACCGGTTTTAGCATCAATATCAACTTGAATATTGGATTCTGTACCATAGCGAGAGCGCGCCGCCTTTTGGATCGCGTCGGCCATTGCTTCGATGACGATCTCACGGTCAATAGCTTTTTCACGAGCAACCGCATCTGCGATTTGTAAAAGCTCTAGCCTATTTGCACTGACTGCCATTTCCTGTCTCCATGTGATGGGGTTGTCTTAAACCCTTTATCTCAGTTGCTTTTGTTTGTTCTTACTCAGGTTTGTTACGCGTCGTCTGCGTCATCCGCAGCACCATTTTGATTGGCTGCAGCCTGTGCTTTTTTGGCCTGCTTATCGGCCTTTAGCGCTGCATCAATCAACTCATCTGTTAAAATCAATTTCCCTTCTGCAAGTGCAGAAAAAGGAATGGTCACTTCTTTGACTTCATCTGCCGCCGGATCATCGCGATCAATAATAAACGCTTCATCGGTGACATCTTCGATCCAGCCACGAAAACGCTTGCGGTTCTCGATCAATATAGTGGTTTCGCATTTAACCAGATGGCCTTGCCAACGTTTAAAATCACCTTTGCGAACCATGGGGCGGTCGATACCCGGTGATGATAACTCAAGATGGTAGGCGCGATCAATTGGATCTTCGACTTCCAAGACTGGCGATATAGCGCGCGAAATGGCTTCGCAATCTTCAACAGTCATTGTGCCATCAAATCGCTCTGCCATGATCTGCAATGTAAAGCCGTTTTCACCTGTCGTGCGAATGCGCACGAGTTGATAGCCCATTGAATTGATAACGGGTTCAATAATAGCCGCAACCTGCGCTTCTAATCCAGTTTCATGGATCAATCGCGGTTCTGGTGATGTCGCAATATTATCGCTCATTGGTGCTCATATCTTTAGTTTTATTGGGTCTTAGATAACAAAAAAGAGCGGGTCCGGTGGGGCCCACTCTTGTTCGAAAGATCAAGATTTGATCCTTACCTACAGCGATTTGCATCAAATTGCAAGTAACATGCTCTTTCGCACCATATTACCGAGCGAGCTTACTAAGTTGTGAGCCGCTTGCTGACGATATAATAGAGCAGCCCAATGACAGAATAATGTATAATGCCAAATACAAGCTCGAGCCAGACGTAATGGCTCGCAGGTTCAATTTCAAACTTTGCCGGAACACTTAATGCTGCATAGGCTGTAATCACAGCACCCAGCCCAAGAGACAATTTTAGCGCCGACGCAAGATTGGCCTTTGGTTCAAAGAATTCTGCGAAGAAATACGTGAAGATCACAGCATGAATGATGATCGCCAGCAATCCGAATTGAAAAATTGGTTCCGGTCGTAAAGAGGAAATGCCAAGTTCTGCATAGGCGCTCCCAAAGATAACCAGATGCCAGATATAGGCCAATATAAAGGTGACAATGATGTAGCTGATGAAAAACACGCCGTTTCGTTTGGTGAACATATGAATTCCCTCCCAATTCACTTTTATTTTGCAAGTGAATTATGATTATCTTATTATACTTGTTAATTGCAAGTGATATTTATTTGCGCTATCATGGTCTTATGGCGAGAAAAGAGACAACAAACTGGAATGGATGCCCCATCCGCTATGCGGCATCGGTATTTGCTGACCGATGGAATTTTGTGATCCTGAGGGATGTTTTGTTCAAAGGCAGACGCTATTACGGTGATTTTTTGGATGCTGGGGAAGGCATTTCTACCAATATATTGGCCAATCGCTTATCCAAGTTTGAAGCCTCGGGTATTCTCACCCGCCATCAGGATAGCAAAAAGCGATCCCGGATTTATTATCTACCGACCCAGAAAGCATTGGAGCTTATACCCATCTTCCTTTCAATTATCGATTGGGCTGAAAGACATGATGAACACACAGAAGTCCCTGAGCAGTTCATCACAGCCTATCGACAAGATGCTGACAAAACCATCGCTGAAACTGAACAACTTATTGCGCTTGCCAATGCGCAAGTGACCAATATTCACTAAGGATCAGACCATGGCATATGATGAAGAACTTACAAACCGGTTTCGAGAACAATTGGGATTTATGGATGGTGTGAGTGAGAAAAACATGATGGGTGGCGTTTGTTTTTTATATCAAGGCCACATGATTGGCGGCGCCTCGCGAAACAAAAACACAGGCGAGCGCACCTTCATGTTCCGTGTAGGCAAAGACAATGAACAAGAAGCCTGTGATCGCTATTCCGCCGTGCCTTTATCCTTTACGGGTCGGAAAATGGGTGGGCTTGTCGATATAGAAGATGAAGCCTGCAATGATGAACAATTAAAGGGCCTTGTCTCATTGGCCATGAGTTTCGTCACCCAACTTCCACCTAAACCGCCAAAGAAAGAAAAATCTTCAAAAACAAAAAAATAACCGATCATTTACGCCCTGCGTCTTTCACAGTTTCGATTGACCAAAGCCCAAAATTGGCGCACAACTTTGCGTCTCGACAATGAAAGATGATAAATGTCTGCAAATTTTGATCTCACCGAAGGTTCCATCGCTCAACATTTTAAGAAGATTGCAATACCGGCCGCCATCGGCATGGTGTTCACCACGCTCTATAATGTTGTTGACGTGTTTTATGCCGGACTTCTATCTACTGATGCGCAAGCCGGTCTTGCAATTGCATTCCAGGTTTTCTTTGTTCTGATAGCGCTTGGTATTGGGCTTGGCTCGGCGATGAGTGCACTCGTTGGCAATGCGCTCGGTGCAAAAGATGATAAACACGCCAAACACATCGCTTATCAAGGCATCAGCTATGGCGCGCTGGCTTCCCTTGCTTGTGCAATCCTTGGTCTTCTCTTTGGCGATGATTTAATTGCCATTATCACCGAGCCGGGGGCCTATCGCGACGCAGCTAACGAATATTTCCTCGTCATGCTGCTGGCTTCTCCTGGGTTTTTGCTAACTTTTGGGGCGAATGGTGTTTTGCAGGCGCAAGGTGATACGGTTTCCATGGAACGAGCGCAAATCGCCGCATTTTTTGCCAATCTGGTGCTTAATCCGCTCTTCATCTTCGGTATTCCTGGCTTTGTGGATGGTATTGGTTTTACAGGCCTTGCCCTTTCAACTGTGGTCAGCCAAACAGGCGTGATGCTGTTTATTCTCTATAGGGTATTTAAATCCGATATTATGAATGATGAAAGCACGCATAGTTTCATCCCGGACCTTCCCACTTATAAAGACATTACCTCTCAAGCCCTGCCATCGAGTTTTACTATGGTTGTGATGATGTTCTCCGGATTTGTCGTTCAATTTTATCTCAAAGGTTTTGGTGGTGATGCGGTTGCGGCTTATGGCGTTGCTCTGCGGGTCGAACAATTGCTATTGCTGCCCGCCTTTGGTTTGACGGGCGCGCTTTTGCCAATAGCAGCGCAAAATTTCGGCGCTAAAAACTATGATCGCGTGCGCGAAGCCTTTGTCTTTTGTTGCAAGGTCGGCGTTATCATGATGCTTTTTGCATCTGCGGTGTTATGGCTTGCGGCTGAATTCTTAATCGGGATCTTTACTGACAGCGACGAAGTCCGCCGCATTGGTGCGCAATATTTGCGCGTTGATGGATTTATTCTGCCAGTTTATCTCGTATTATTCGCGATTAACTCACTGCTCCAAGCCTTTAAGAAACCTATCTGGACGCTTGTAATCGGCATTTACCGCCAAGGTATTGCTGTTGCTTTCTTCGTCTATATCTTCGTCAATATATTCGCGTTTGATACGCTGGGGGTTTGGCTTGGGATTGCCACAAGCGTCATTACCGGCATGGTGGTTTCGGCCATTGTTGTTCAGCAGATTGCAAAGCGACAAATTGGTGGTCTTATTAGTGCAAGACCTCAGGTTCAAACTGAAGCTGGCTAATCGGGCCAGCTAGCCGAACATGCTATTGTTGAAACACATCAAGCGCTGAGCGTGGCCAGCTAATTGAAACAATTGCACCTGATTTCGGATAAGGCTTGTTGCTAAATTGCAATGTAGCACCTGATCGCTCCAACAAGGTTTTTGCAATAAACAATCCAAGTCCCAAACCGCCCGCCTTATCAAGCTCAGTTCCGGTCCGCTGTTTCATATAAGGTTCGCCAATTTGCTGGATAATGCTTTGGCTATAACCTGGACCATCATCCGATATCGTCATGGTGATCACATCCGCATCATAATGCGCTCTGAGTTCAACAGATTTATCGGCAAAATCGACCGCATTTTCCATCAGATTTCCCAGACCGAACAAAATACCCGGATTTCGACGCCCGATCGGTTCATTGTCCGTTTCAGCATCGATGATATCTTGAATATCGATACCAAATTCTCGATGCGGCGCGACAACCTCCTCAATCAGAGAGCTTAGTGGCAGGCGGCGCATATGGGCTTCATCTTCTGCGGACAAAGTAGTCAAGCGTTTTAGGATATCTCGGCATCTTTCGCTTTGGCTGCGGAGCAATTGCACATCCTCACGAAACGCATCATCATCGCCCAATGCATGCTGCATTTCTTTTGCCACCACTGAGATCGTCGCCAATGGCGTACCCAGTTCATGCGCGGCGGCGGCGGCTAATCCATCAATAGCTGACAAATGTTGTTCGCGTTGGAGCGCGAGCTCGGTTGCTGTTAGGGCGTTAGCAAGATCATTGGCTTCAGCCGACACGCGATAGGCGTAAAAGGCTGCAAATGCTGTGGTTGAGAGGATCGCAATCCAAACCCCGATGAGAAAAACTGGCGGGATGTCAAGATCAACGCCCTCATACCACGGCAAGGGAAAAGAGAGGAAACCCAATAATGTGACACAGATGAATGTGACAGCACCGAGCAATATGGTTCGTTTGGCAGGCAATGTACCCGCAGAAATAATCACCGGCACACAAAACAGAACCGAAAACGGGTTCGCTAAACCGCCTGTCATATACAGCAGTCCGGCCAATTGAAGAATATCAAAACCAAGCACATACATCGCTGCCTTTGAGGACAGTCTTCGTGAAGTTGGATGGCGCGCAGTGAGATAAAGATTAAGCATCGCTGAAACCGCGACCAATGCTAGACAATATAAAATAGGAAGCGGAAATTCGAGATAGAACTCGACCAGTAAAATCGACAATGTTTGCCCAGCAACAGCGAGCCAGCGCAATCGGATCAAAGTCTGCAATCGCAGCAATCGCGATTTTGCCAGTTCATCGAGCGCAAATTCTTCGGGGTCTGTCATGCTTATATTCATTTGAATATTTCACTCACGGCTTAGTACGTTTTGCAAATGGTTTAGCATTTGCAGGATCGTCTGGCCAATCATGTTTGGGATATCGGCTGCGCATATCAGCGCGGACATCCGACCAAGATCCTTGCCAGAACCCGGGTAGATCACGCGTTAACTGCACGGGACGCCCCGCTGGTGATAAAAGTTCCAACAAAAGTGGTAGTTTGCCTGACATGATCGATGGATGGGTGTTTTGGCCATAAAGATGGTTGACCCGTACGGACAATAGCGCATCATCCTCCTTGTAATTAATCTCTAATCGTTTGCCGTCAGGAAAGGTAAAATGCGTCGGCACATGCGCATCAAGCTCTGATTGCTGCTCCCATGTTAACAGGCTCCTTAATCCATCAAATAAGGATTGAGGTTTTACATCATGCAGACTGTTGATGTCGGTTTGAAAACCTGCAAACCATTCGTTGATGCTTGATAAAAGTCCTGCATTGGACATATCCGGCCAATCATCAGGGCTTGCATGCAAACGATAAAATTCCGCACGATTTCGCCAAGCCAGAGTTGATTTTGAAAACGGCAAGAGCGACATTGCATAACCAGCTTCAAGCTGCGTCAAGGCATGTGTGATCGCGGACACCGCCGCCTCGCCTTTTGGTCTTGGTAGGGGTTTTTCAGAAAGTGAGATCGCACCAAATTTCCGAACGAGCCGCCCTTTTACACCAAGGCTTTCTTTATCAAAGCGATATTCTTCTACCTCGCGAATAAGATGCTTGGGGAGAAGTTCTAGACCCGCTGGGTCAAATCTTGCTGCTGATAAAATACGTGGGGCCTGAGCTTTTCCGGTGAGATCTGCAATGACCAGCATATCTTCTTGCGCCAGTTTTTCAGCCTCATCGAGCACGGCGCCGCGTCCGCCTGACATCGTATATTGACCAATTTTGCCGCGACGTTTGGCAATCCGATCTGGAAAACCAATGGCCAAAATATCATCAATATCAAGAGCGGCATCCTCGGCTTTTGGCGAGAGTTTCTCCGCCGAGCGCGCAATGCGTTTTGCTAGATCTTTCGCAGCGTTGGCGCGTTGGCCTTTTTCATTTTCAAAACGTTTGAGCCGTTCAGAAAGATCGATCATATTGCCGCCCAACCCTCGCTCGGTCAAAAGAACAGCGAGCTTGGCGGCCTGATATGCATTGCCTGTTTCGCTCGCCTTCATCACCATGGCTGACAATCGGACTGGCAGTGCCAATGCGCGCATGGAATGCCCAAGTTTGGTCAAATGGTGTTTGTCATCGATCGCGCCCAATTTTTGTAAGATATCAAAGGCAGCATCAATGGTTTTCTGCGAAGGCGGCGTGATGAGAATGAGATCTTTTGGATTTGAAACACCCCAGGCCAGGCAATCAATTAGAAAGCCGGATAGATCACTCGTTAAAATTTGCGGCGCTGAAAATTCCTCTAAAGCTGATTGTTGTTCTTTTTGCCAAAGTCGCAGCGCGATACCGGGCGCAGTTCGTCCTGCACGACCCGCGCGTTGTGTGGTAGCCGCTTGCGAGGCGCGCTGTGTCTCAAGACGTGTGATGCTGGTTGCGACCTCGTAAAATGCCTGTCTTTGCAAACCTGAATCAATGACGATACGCACGCCATCAATGGTGATAGATGTTTCGGCAATCGAGGTTGCCAAGACCACTTTGCGCCGGCCATCTGCGGCCGGTTGGATGGCTTTATCCTGCGCTGATGATGACAAGGCGCCATAGAGTGGGAAAACATCGACGTCACTCGCGACTTTATTTTCAAGACGGTCAAAGACCCGCTTAATCTCTCCCATCCCGGGCAAAAAGCACAGTATTGAACCTGTCTCTTTTTTTAGTGTCTCAAGCACCGCATCCGCCATCACATCTTCGATCTTTGACTGTGGTTTTCGAGGCTGATATTGGATATCAACGGGGTAGGAACGCCCTTCGCTGACAATCGTTTTTGCATCTGGCAAGATGCGCGAAATCTCGTCAATGTCCAATGTCGCAGACATCACTGCGATACGTAGATCTTCTCGAAAACCTGATTGAACATCAAGCGCCAGTGCTAAACCAAAATCTGCTTCCAAAGCGCGTTCGTGAAATTCATCAAAGATCACGCATGAGATGCCCGATAATTCAGGATCATCCAACACCATGCGGGTAAAAACACCTTCGGTCACCACTTCAATTTTGGTGTGTTTACTCACGCGATTATCAAGGCGCATGCGATAACCAACCGTTTGTCCGAGCTCGTCACCCAGCATCTGCGCCATGCGCCGAGCAGCAGCGCGGGCAGCCAATCTCCGCGGTTCAATGAGAATAATTTTTCCCTCATTGATCCACGGGCTATCCAATAATTGCACGGGAACAATTGTCGTCTTACCCGCACCAGGCGGTGCAGCAATAATAACATTATTCGACGATATCAGTGCGTCTTTGATATCCTCTAGGACATCTGAAATTGGAAATTGGCGAATGTCATCTGGCATGGAATCTTCCAATCAAGCCATGCTCTAATGCGCTTCATCCCAATTATCAGCCGCGCGCGCATCAACCTGCAAGGGAACAGACATCGACAATGCCGGCATGGCCGCATTTTCCATGATGTCCTTGACAAGCTCGATTGTTGCGTCCGCTTCTGACTGCGCGGTTTCAAAGATCAATTCATCATGCACTTGCAGCAGCATTTTGGCCCCAAGATTGGCTGAAGCCAAGGCATCATCCATTCGCACCATGGCACGGCGAATAATATCCGCCGCAGAACCTTGAATTGGCGCATTAATCGCAGCGCGTTCGTTAAAGGCACGGACCTGATGATTGGATGATTTAATATCAGGATAATTGATGCGGCGACCAAAAATGGTTTTGACATAACCCTGATCACGCGCCAAGGCTTTGGTGTTTTCCATATAGTCTTTGATGCCCGGAAAACGCTCGAAATAGGTCTTGATATAATCGCTGGCTTCAGACCGCGAAATGCCCAATTGGTTGGCAAGACCAAAGCCGGAAATGCCATAAATAATTCCAAAGTTGATGGCTTTGGCATTGCGGCGAATTTCGCTTGGCATGCCTTCCACAGGAACCCCAAACATCTCAGACGCCGTCATGGCGTGAATATCAATCCCATCAGCAAAGGCCTTTTTGAGCGCATCAATATCTGCAACATGGGCTAAAACCCGCAATTCAATCTGGCTATAGTCAGCTGAAATCAACGTATTGCCTACTTCTGGAACAAAAGCCGTTCTGATCTTGCGACCTTCGGCCGTTCGAACCGGGATATTCTGCAGGTTTGGATCGTTTGATGACAATCGTCCTGTCGTGGTCGAAGCCATTGCGTAAGAGGTATGAACACGTTTTGTTTGCGGATGGATATGATTTGGCAAAGCATCGGTATAGGTTGATTTGAGCTTGCTTAATTGTCGCCAGTCAACAATCTTGCGCGGTAGTTCATGGCCTTCTGCCGCCAAATCCTCAAGCTTTTGCGCCGATGTCGACCATTGTCCTGATTTGGTTTTTGTGCCGCCCGGAAGCGCCATTTTGCCAAAGAGAATTTCGCCCAATTGCTTTGGAGAACCGACATTGAAATTCTCGCCTGCCAGCTCATAAATTTCAGCCTCAAGCCCGGCTGCGCCTTGCGCTAGTTCGCCCGACAAACGAGATAGAATTTGACGATCAACAGAGATGCCACGCGCTTCCATGTTGACGAGCACAGGGACCAGCGGACGTTCTAGTCGCTCATAAACTGAGACCAGGCCTTCTGCGACCAAACGCGGTTTAAGCACATGCCAAAGGCGCAATGTGATATCAGCATCCTCAGCGGCATAGGCCGTTGCTTTGTCGATATCAACCATATCAAATGTGATGGCCGATTTGCCAGTACCTGCAACTTCCTTATAGGGAATAGGTTGGTGTCCGAGCCAGCGATCTGACAGCACATCCATCCCATGATTTCCGACGCCTGCATCCAAAACATAAGAGATTAGCATCGTGTCATCAAACGATTTCACATCGATATTGAGTTGGTTCAACACCAGCATGTCATATTTAAGATTTTGCGCGATCTTTAAAATCGATGCATCCTCGAGCACATCTTTTAAGCGCTTGAGCGCTTCATCAAAATCGACTTGGTCTTCGACGAGACCGCCGCCAAGCAAATCGCCACTTCCACTTTTATGCGTTAATGGCACATAACAGGCTTTGACGTTTAAATCGCTGTCTTTGCCGTCAAAATAGGCAAAGGAAAACCCAACAAGTTCAGCCTGCATCGCGTGTAAGGATGTGGTTTCCGTATCGACGGCCACAACGCCTTTATCTCGAATGGCTGCGACCCATGCATCTAATTGCGCTAAATCCCGAATTGTTTCATATGAACTGTGGTCAATTTTCGCGTCAGCTAGTTTTGCAGCCCGTGCATTGACGAGGTTCTGCGCGGTTGCCTCAGAAGGAGTACCGTCTGTGCTTTCATCACCCTCATCTGATGCTCGATCAAGATCAGGTCCGCGCGCGTTTTCCCATTCTATGTTGAGTTCTGCGGGTTCAATCGCGCTTGCATCACTGTCGGTGGCTTCAGCCACACGCTTGGTCAAAGTGGTGAATTCCATCGCTTTAAGATAGCTGATGAGTTTTGGGCCATCGGGAACTTCCAAGAATAAGCCATCAAGATCGATATCCATCTCAACATCATCGCGCAACTTCACCAGTTCACGTGAAATTCGCGCATTATCAGCAAATTCAATCAGATTTTCGCGACGTTTGTTTTGCTTGATCTCACCAGCGCGCTCGAGCAGCGTATCAAGATCTCCAAATTGCTCTAGAAGTTGCGCAGCTGTTTTTGGCCCAATGCCAGGAACGCCAGGCACGTTATCAACCGAATCACCCGCCAAAGCCTGCAAATCGATCATTTTTTCAGGTGGCACGCCCCATTTTTCGATGACTTCGGGGATGCGAATATGGCGATTTTTCATCGTGTCATGCATAAAGACCTGATCGCCAACAAGTTGCATAAGATCTTTATCCGATGAAATGATCGTACAATCTGCACCAGCTTCGCGGCACTGTCGTGCGTATGTTGCAATGATATCATCCGCCTCAAAACCTTCCTTGTCGATACAAGGCAAGTTAAAGGCACGGGTTGCTTGACGGATCAAACCAAATTGCGGACGTAAATCTTCAGGCGGCGCATCGCGATTAGCTTTATATTCAGGATATAATTCATTGCGAAATGTCTTGGATGAGTGATCGAAAATCACTGCAAAATGCGTGGGTGTGACCCCATCATTTTCATCACGCGCGGAAGACACAAGCTTCCACAACATATTACAAAATCCAGATACGGCACCGACGGGCAAACCATCTGATTTGCGCGTTAAAGCAGGAAGGGCATGATAAGCTCGGAAAATATAACCTGAGCCATCGACGAGGAATAAATGATCACCTTTTTTCATGGTCAATATTTAACCTGATGCGTTAGCAAGGTCTATCTCAGAATGATGTTTTCAACGCCACTCTTTGAAATTATTTTAAGTCACGCTAGAAATTTATTTTAAATCAGTCAGAAGCGAAGTGCTGTACACAGCTTATACAATGCGAATCAGCTTATGTGGGTAGCATCACATAAATGTTACAAATAATTAATAATATGGCCATTGTTTCGCCGCTTTCACCACCCATTTTAGTTACACCGGCGCAAACAAGCCGCTGTCTAGTTACGGTTCCCCTGCCACACTAGATAGACGAGCCAATCCCCTTCCCCTCCGGGTTTGGCTCAAATAACATAGCCACCATGACCTCCCCCCTCCGGTTATGGTGGCTTTTCTTTTGCAAGAAAGCTCGTTAAGTCTTCATAGAAATCAAATCATGCCGATCTTATGCCGGAGCCACAACATGTCACAATTAGAAACAGCCCTTTCAACCGCGGACGAGAATTTACCATCAAGCCTTGAAACATTGTTTGAGCTGGTCAAAATTCCGTCGATCTCAACCGATCCTGAATATAAGGATGAATGCCAGCGCGCTGCGAGCTATCTATCTGATTATTTAAATAGTTTGGGCTTTGAGGCCTCCGTGCGCCCAACCACTGGGCATCCGATGGTGGTCGGGCACTATAATGGCGCTGGTGAGGATGCGCCGCATGTTTTGTTTTATGGTCATTATGACGTGCAGCCTGTTGATCCTATTGAACTTTGGGATGATGATCCATTTGATCCGAAAATCCAAGAACGTAACGGAAGTAAAGTGATCACCGGGCGCGGAACCAGCGATGATAAAGGCCAGCTGATGACATTTGTCGAAGCTTGCCGCGCTTATAAGGAAACTGCCGGTAAACTCCCCTGCAATATCGTTATCTTGTTTGAGGGTGAAGAAGAATCAGGTTCACCAAGCTTGCAGCCATTTTTAGAAAGCCACAAAGACGAGTTAAAAGCGGATTTTGCCCTCGTTTGTGATACTGGCATGTGGGATAAACAAACGCCTGCCATTCCAACCAGCTTGCGCGGGCTATTGGGTGAGGAAGTCACCATTCACGCGGCAGATCGCGATTTGCATTCAGGCCTTTATGGCGGATCAGCTGCCAATCCCATCACGATCTTATCGCGCATTATTGGCGAAATTCACGATGCAGATGGACGCATTACGATTGATGGGTTTTATGAAGGTGTTGAAGAAACACCTGATGATATCAAAGAGATGTGGAAGGGATTGGGACAATCTGATCAGGATTTCCTGGGCGAGATTGGCCTGAGTGAGAATTTTGGCGAGAAAGGTCGCTCCTACAAAGAACTTACATGGGCGCGTCCAACCGCTGAAGTGAACGGTATTATTGGCGGCTATACCGATGATGGCTTTAAAACCGTGATCCCAGCAGAAGCGAGTGCAAAAATCTCCTTCCGCCTCGTTGGAAAGCAGGATCCAGATAAATTGCGTGTTGCTTTTCGACAATTCGTCAATGACCGCCTGCCAAGCGATTGTACCGCAAGCTTTAAAGAACATGGCGCATCAGGTGGCATTCAGCTTTCCTACGATTCGCCATTGATTAAAAAAGCCATGTCCGCGCTTTCAGATGAATGGCCAAAACCAGCTGTGCTTGTTGGCGGTGGCGGCTCTATTCCGATTGTCGGTGATTTCCAGACCTTTTTGGGCATGGATTCGTTGCTGGTTGGATTTGGCCTTGCTGACGATCAGCTACATTCACCCAATGAGAAATATGAACTTAATTCATTCCACAAGGGCATTCGTTCCTGGATCCGGATTTTGCATGAATTGGCTGCGTAACTGAGAATTCATAGTTAACACCAAGCTTAACCTCCCCTTAAAAACAATCGTCTAAATTGGCATAAATTGTAATGCGTATTGACGGTAATCTGCGAAGCTATGGCCAGTAAGAAAAAAGCAAAAACACGGGTAGAACCGAGTTTTCAGTCGAAAAGCCCTTCAAAATCAAAGGCTAAAACGACTGGCAAATCTCAGCGAAAGTCAAATAGCGCGGCAAAAACCAAGGCTAAATCGCGTTCAGGCGCAAAACGACGCCAAACAAAATCCGCGCGCGGTAAAGCACAAAAACCAAGCCTTCTAGTGCGGTTTTTCAAATCTTCGGTTTATTGGTGTTTTGTTCTCGGCATTTGGGGTGCCATCGGCATTGGCAGTATATTCGCTTTCTACGGCGCAAAAATGCCGAGCGCGAAAACGTGGGACGTACCGCAACGACCACCAAATGTTCAGATCATGTCTTATGATGGCCAAGTGATTGCTAATCGCGGAATAACAGGCGGGCAAGCACTCTTTTTGAGCGACATGTCGCCATATATCCCTCAGGCTGTCATCGCAATTGAGGATCGACGTTTTTATAGCCATTTCGGTATTGATCCGATTGGTCTTGCGCGGGCCATGTATTCAAATCTTGTGGCTGGCCGCACTGTGCAGGGCGGCTCGACGCTCACGCAGCAACTTGCTAAAAATCTGTTCTTATCACCTGATCGCACGCTTGAACGAAAAGTGCAGGAAGTGCTTCTCGCATTCTGGCTTGAGCACAATTTCACCAAAGATCAAATCTTGGAAATGTATCTCAACCGGGTTTATTTTGGATCAGGTGCCTATGGTGTTGAAGCTGCCGCGCGACGCTATTTCCAAAAGCCCGCCAAAGAGGTTAATCTTGCGGAAGCAGCGCTTTTAGCCGGGGTCTTAAAAGCACCTTCACGATTATCGCCAGCACGCAACCCTGATTTGGCAGAAGAGCGCGGTCAGGTGGTGCTGGGCGCCATGCAACGCGCTGGATTTATTGATGATCGCGAAGCAACAACTGCGCTCACCCAACCACAAACGCGGGCGAAAAGTTATTGGAGAGGTTCTGAAAACTTTGCTGCCGACCGTGTGATGGATGATCTTAAAGCACTCATCGGTGACGTTAAAGAAGATCTTGTCATCGAGACAACGCTTGATTTCGAACTGCAAAAGAAAGCTGAACAAGTCCTTCGCAAAACACTTGAAAACAATGGCGAGAAATTTAACGTCAGGGAAGGTGCGATTGTTGCCATTGATGCAGGTGGGGCGATCCAGGTTTTAATCGGCGGGCGAAACTATGCGACCAGCCAGTTCAATCGTGCCAGCGAAGCGTTACGACAACCTGGATCAGCGTTTAAACCTTTCGTCTACACAGCTGCTTTGGAACAAGGTGAAACACCCAATTCCATCCGTAATGACGCGCCCGTACGCATTGGTAAATGGACCCCACAAAATTATGATGAAAAATATCGAGGTCCTGTAACGCTTAATGAGGCCTTAGCTAAATCGCTTAATACCATCGCCGCACAATTGGTGGTGCAGGTTGGTCCAAACAATGTTGCAAAGACGGCGAAACGCATGGGCATTGAAGCCAAACTTAATACCAATGCATCGATCGCGCTTGGCACGTCAGAAGTCACCCTGCTTGAGCTGACATCGTCCTACGCACCCTTTATGAATGGTGGATTTAAGGCAACGCCGCATATTATCAAACGGATTTCAACAACCGATGGTCAACTCTTGTTTGAAAATGTCTTTGATCATCCGCCGCGCGTTTTAGCACCCAATGTGGCTGTTCAAATGAATGAGATGCTCACCAGCGTTGTAACCGATGGCACGGGGCGCAATGCACAATTGCCGAATTGGCAGGTTGCGGGGAAAACCGGCACCAGTCAGTCTTTCCGAGATGCATTATTTGTGGGTTATACTGCTAATCTGACCGCAGGTGTGTGGCTTGGCAATGATAATGGCGCATCAACGAAAAAAGTTACTGGTGGTGGGCTACCCGCCAAAATTTGGCAAGCCGTCATGTCTCATGCGCATGAGGGCATGTCGATCGCAAGCCTACCGCGCGTGACAAGCCCTTCCCCACTGTTTGGTAACCCAAGCGACAACATTAATGAACTTACCAATCGTTTAGCACCGTTACCATCTTCTGAATCAACAAGCTCGATCCCAATTCCTGTTTCCAGAGAGGCATTTGACCGTGGTGATTCTCTCCGTCAGACCCATTTGGCTCCCCCAAATGCGTTGGGTAGATCGGCTGAAAATTCCAATTCTGGCAGACCGAATTCCATTTTGGATGTGATATTAGGTCGTTAAGCTGAAAAAAACTCACAAAATGAGTGAAAAAGATGCGCTTTAACGCCTTGCAGTCTGGCGCAAGCCTTCTTATATAGGCCGCAGACGTCGAGGTGACCGCCGTATGCCATGGAAGGGCCTTTGACTAACAAACCCGCAAATCGCGGATAATCAGTATATTGTGTCCCGTTAGGGGCTGCTTTTGGAATGCGGATATCGGTTCCGGCAGCTTGCTTTTAGGAGAAAGATGAAAAATGGCGAAAGTAATTGGAATTGACTTGGGAACGACAAACTCCTGTGTCGCGGTAATGGATGGCGGAGACGCAAAAGTTATCGAAAATGCTGAAGGCGCGCGCACAACGCCGTCAATGGTCGCATTTTCTGATGATGGTGAGCGTCTTGTTGGTCAACCTGCAAAGCGTCAGGCAGTTACAAACCCAACCGATACTTTGTTTGCTGTAAAGCGTTTGATCGGCCGTCGCTTTGACGATGCCATGGTCAAAAAAGACAAAGACCTTGTGCCTTATGAAATTGTAAAAGGCGACAATGGCGATGCATGGGTGAAAGCATCTGGTAAAGATTATTCTCCTGCTCAGGTTTCTGCGATGATCTTGCAGAAAATGAAAGAAACTGCAGAAGCTTATTTGGGTGAAAACGTCCAGCAAGCTGTGATCACAGTTCCTGCTTACTTTAATGATGCGCAACGCCAGGCAACAAAAGATGCCGGTAAGATCGCTGGTCTTGAAGTTCTTCGCATTATCAACGAGCCAACAGCTGCAGCACTAGCTTACGGTCTTGATAAAAAAGACGGTAAAACAATCGCTGTTTACGATTTGGGTGGTGGTACATTTGATGTGTCCGTCCTTGAAATCGGTGACGGAGTGTTTGAAGTGAAATCAACCAATGGCGATACATTCTTGGGTGGTGAAGACTTCGACATGCGTTTGGTTGAATATCTTTCAACTGAGTTCAAGAAAGAGCAAGGCGTTGACCTAACAAACGACAAGCTTGCACTACAGCGTCTTAAAGAGGCTGCGGAAAAAGCTAAAATCGAATTGTCATCTGCTTCACAAACTGAGATCAACCTTCCATTCATCACAGCTGACGCATCTGGTCCAAAACACTTGACCATGAAATTGTCTCGCTCAAAACTTGAGAGCTTGGTTGATGATTTCGTTCAGCGTACAATTGGACCATGTAAATCAGCGCTTAAAGATGCTGGCCTTTCTGCTGGCGAGATCGACGAAGTGGTTCTTGTTGGTGGTATGACACGTATGCCGAAGATCCAGGAAGTTGTGAAACAATTCTTCGGTAAAGAGCCTCATAAAGGTGTGAACCCTGATGAAGTTGTGGCCATGGGTGCTGCCATTCAGGGCGGCGTTCTTCAGGGCGACGTGAAAGACGTTCTTCTTCTTGACGTGACACCATTGTCATTGGGTATTGAAACATTGGGCGGCGTGTTCACACGTTTGATCGACCGCAACACAACAATCCCAACAAAGAAAAGCCAAGTCTTCTCAACAGCTGAAGATAACCAAAATGCTGTGACTATCCGCGTATCTCAAGGTGAGCGTGAAATGGCTGCAGACAATAAAAACCTTGGCCAGTTTGACCTTGTTGGTCTTCCACCTGCACCACGCGGTGTGCCGCAAATCGAAGTGACGTTTGATATCGATGCCAATGGTATCGTGAACGTATCTGCGAAAGATAAGGGTACAGGTAAAGAGCAACAAATCCGTATTCAAGCGGATGGTGGTCTGTCTGACGATGATATCGAAGCGATGATCAAAGAAGCTGAAAGCAATGCTGAAGCGGATAAGAAGCGTCGTGAAGCTGTTGAAGCGAAAAACAATGCTGAAAGCTTGATCGCGTCTTCTGAAAAATCACTTGCTGATTACGGCGATAAAGTTTCTGAAGAAGATCGTAATGCCATCACAGATGCGATTGAAGGCCTCAAAGCAGCCATTGATACAGAAGAGCCAGATGGCGAACTTATCGGCGAGAAAACTCAGGTTCTCATGGATGCATCTATGAAACTTGGTCAGGCTATGTACGAAGCACAGCAAGCTGAAGAGCAAGCTGCGGCGGAAGCTGATGCAGCAGGCCATGCAGCCGCTGAAGACGATAATGTTGTCGATGCGGACTTCGAAGAAGTCCACGATGGCGACGACGACGATAAAAAATCGGCGTAATTTCAGTCTTATTCTGTTGGCGGAATTGGTCCGCCAACAGCTGACCTGACGGATATTTTGCACATGGCAAAAGCTGACTTCTACGAACTGCTTGGCGTATCAAAAAGCGCAGATGAGAAGGAACTGAAAAGTGCCTTCCGTAAGCTTGCGATGAAATATCATCCGGATAAAAATCCTGATGATGCTGAAGCTGAGAAAAAGTTCAAAGAAATAAATGAAGCCTATGAGACGCTAAAAGACCCGCAAAAACGTTCAGCCTATGATCGTTTTGGCCATGCTGCATTTGAACAAGGTGGCCCTGGCGGCGGCGCTGGTTTCGGCGGCGGTGGTGCAGGCGGTTTCCACGATATTTTCGAAGATATTTTCGGCGACATGATGGGTGGTGGTCAGCGCCAACGCAGATCATCCGGTGGTCGCGAACGTGGCGCAGATTTGCGTTACAATATGGAGATTTCTCTCGAAGAAGCTTATGAAGGCAAGACCGCGCAAATCCGCGTTCCAACCTCTGTAACCTGCGATGAGTGTTCTGGTTCTGGTGCCAAGCCGGGCAGTTCACCGACCACATGTTCGACATGTGGCGGTATTGGACGTGTGCGTGCTGCGCAAGGTTTCTTCTCTGTCGAACGCACGTGTCCAACCTGTCATGGCAGTGGCCAAATTATCTCTGACCCTTGTGCAAAATGTCATGGACAAGGCCGTGTCTCTGAAGAAAAATCATTGTCAGTGAATATCCCAGCCGGGATTGAAGATGGCACGCGCATTCGCGTTGCTGGTGAAGGTGAAGCTGGCCAACGCGGCGGACCGACCGGTGATTTATACATCTTCTTATCGGTCAGACCGCACGAGTTCTTCCAAAGGGAAGGCGCCGATCTTTATTGCATGGTACCGATCTCGATGACGAAAGCTGCACTTGGTGGTAAATTTGAAGTCACCACGCTTGATGGGTCAAAATCGCGCGTCACCGTGCCGGAAGGCACACAATCAGGCAAAGAACTGCGCATGCGTGGCAAAGGCATGCCTGTGATGCGTTCGAGCCAAAAAGGTGATTTATATATCCGAATTGCTGTTGAAACTCCGCAACATTTAAGTCGGAGACAAAAAGAGCTATTGGAAGAGTTCCAGGAAATTTCATCAAACGAGAATAACCCTGAATCATCCGGTTTCTTCTCTAGGATGAAAGGTTTTTTTGACACACTGAGTGATTGATTTTTGGATATTGAGCAAAAATATCTAGGTTTGACTTGTTTTTGCCCTCATTTCCCGTCAGTTAAATTCTGTCAAAAAAGACTTGAAACATGATCGCTATTGACATTATATCAACCTTGGTTGACAAAATGTCATATTAAATGTTTCTTTGTTCAAAGGGGGATGTGTATTGCGTTTAGGTATTACCCAAAAACTGGTGCAACGCTTTGACGATGAAATCATATTCTTAAAAGGAATGATATCATCTCCTGACACTGTGGGTTCAATAATTCCAACTTCTCGTGTCACTGCCAGATGCATGGCAGAACAGATCGATTTGTCCTCGAAATTACCTGTTTTGGAATTGGGCCCTGGCACAGGTGTTATCACCAAAGCTATTCTTAATCACGGCATTCAACCCAAAGATCTATATTGTGTTGAATATTCAGATGAGTTTACGCGCAGATTAAAAATCATGTTACCTGACGTTCATATTATGAATGGCGATGCTTTTGATCTTGATAATGTCTTAGGTGATATGCGCGACGCCAAATTTGACACAATCATTACCTCCATGCCGCTCCTTAATTTCCCGATGATGGCACGGAAACGTTTGATCAATGACCTGCTTAATCGCATGCCTGATGGCCGTCCCATTATCTTATTCTCTTATGGAGCCACGGCACCCGTTCCAACAGAGGGTGAAGATTTTGACGTTACCTCTATCCGTTGGGTCATCCGCAACGTTCCCCCTGCTCGCGTTTGGGCCTATACACGTAAATCGGCAAAATAACTCAGCCAAGCCAATTTTTGGAGCTCTGAAATGGCAAAAATTCTCGTAATTCCGGGTTCCAATCGGTCAGGTTCCTATAATGTAAAGTTAGCGGCCGCGGCGGCAAAAGAATTTGCGCTTTTGGGTGCAGATGTAACTCGCATTTCTTTGATTGATTATCCCTTGCCGCTTTATGATGAAGATCAAAAGGTGAGCGATGGTATTCATAAAAACGCGCTCAAACTCGCAGAGATGATTTCCGTTCATAACGGCGTTTTCATTGCCAGCCCTGAATATAACAGCTCGATCTCTCCACTTTTGAAAAACACGATTGATTGGTTATCGATCATCCGCAAAAAAGATGACAAGCCTTGGACTCCATTAAAAGGTAAGATTGTCGGACTTGGCGCAGCGTCTCCGGGCAATTTAGGCGGGGTACGTGGGATCAATCACTTACGCGATGTTTTGGTGAGCGTCGGTTGCCAGGTCATTTCCGAGCAAACACTTGTGCCAACAGCGGGCAAAGCCTTCGATGAAGATGGTTCATTAATTGCTGAACGCGCGGCTAAATCCCTCAGCAATTCCTGCCAATCGCTGTATCGGGTCAGTCAGGCTCTTGGCTAAGATCGCCCATATATCAGTAGATGCTATCATCGTAAATAGAATAAAGTTGGTTGATTATGTTGACCGGCGGCTTGCGATTTCCACATCAGCCTGTAATAGCTTTAAACACTTATATATTAGCTCTGAGGTAGAACATGGCACCCAATCATGATGTGAAAGATCAACTTATCATCGCACTTGATGTGCCAAGTGTTAAAGATGCGGAAAAAATCGTTTCCGAAATCGGTGACAGCGGCGCCTATTACAAAATCGGTCACCAACTCGGCTTCGCCGGCGGCTTATCTTTTGCGCAAGAGCTCATTCAAGATGGCAAGAAGATCTTTCTTGATATGAAATTGCTTGATATCGACAATACGGTCGCAAAAGGTGTCGAAAGTATCGCCAAAATGGGTGTTTCGATGTTGACCATCCATGCCTACCCAAAAGCGATGCGGTCTGCCGTTAAGGCGGCAGAGGGCTCAGGGCTCACCCTTTTGGGTGTGACGGTTCTCACATCCATGGACGGCGAAGATTTATTGGAAGCTGGCTATGCATCATCAAATCCAGCAGATCTTGTCGAAATTCGTGCCAAACAAGCATATGAAGCTGGTATGGGCGGTGTGGTTTGCTCAGCACAAGAGGCGCAAGTCGTGCGCTCGATCATTGGTCCGGATATGGCGATTGTCACACCTGGTATCCGACCAGCAGGGGCGGATGTTGGTGACCAGAAGCGCGTTATGACACCGAAAGACGCGATGGAAGCAGGATCATCTCATCTTGTTGTTGGACGCCCTATCACAGCAGCTAACGACAAAAAACAAGCCACGGATCAGATCTTGGCGCAAATGAGCGCTTAAAGTTATTTTTGGAGGAAAAAGGATGTCGCAAACACCTAAAGGTTATTGGATTGCCCGAGTTGATGCCTATGAAGGCAGTACAGAGCGCTATCAGGATTATGTTGCAACAGCAAAGCCTGCTTTTGAAGCGCATGGCGCAAAGTTTCTCGCCCGTGGTGGTGAGATTGATCGCGCCGAAGGTGTAAGCCGGGCCCGCAATGTGATTATCGAGTTTCCATCATTGGAAGCGGCAAAGGCTTGTTATTATTCAGATCAATATCAAAAAGCTGCTGCGATCCGGCAGGAAATTGCTGATGGCGAGATCGTACTCGTCGAGGGTGTTGAATAAAAGCGCGCAATAAACGCGATAATTGCCTGTAAGTTTCCAGCTTATTACACCGTGAAAATCGTCATTTGACCTTCACCTTGATGTGAAGTTTTGCTATGGCATGGGAATATAGGGCAGATTACCTGCATTAAGCCGTTATGCTTGGAGAAAAAAATGGAAAAGAGCAACCAGCCAAAACTTGTCACTGTTTTCGGTGGCTCAGGATTTTTAGGACGTCATATCGTTCGGTTGCTTGCTAAGAAAGGTTTCCGCATTCGCGTTGCGTGTCGTAGACCTGATCTTGCCGGCCATCTCCAACCACTTGGCAATGTGGGCCAGATCACCGCTATTCAGGCAAACTTGCGGTACCGCGATTCCGTTGATCGTGCAGTGATGGACGCAGATTATATCGTCAATTGCGTTGGCATTTTGTTCGAAAGCGGCCGCAATACGTTTGATGCTGTCCAAGCTTTTGGCGCGAAAGCAATTGCAGAAGCTGCGAAGAAACAAGGTGCAAAACTCGTGCATGTCTCAGCCATCGGGGCGGATAAAAACTCTGTTGCAGATTATGCTCGCACCAAAGCGATCGCAGAGGAAGCTGTGTTAAAAGCAGTAAAAGATGCGGTGATTATCCGCCCGTCTATTATCTTTGGTCCAGAAGATGGTTTCTTTAATAAATTTGCAGATATGTCGCGTTTAGCCCCAGCATTACCTCTCATCGGCGGTGGGCACACAAAATTTCAGCCAGTTTATGTCGCAGATGTTGCTGAAGCAGTTGTGAAAGGTGTGGTTGGCGAGATTGAAGGTGGTAAAATCTACGAATTGGGCGGACCTGAAGTATTGAGCTTTAAACAATGCCTTGAAACTATGCTGAGCGTTATTTCAAGATCGCGCCCACTTGTGTATCTGCCTTGGTCCATTGCATCTTTGATGGGTAGCGTTGCTTCGCTTATTCCATTTATCGACCCGCCATTGACCGCCGATCAGGTGGAATTGCTGAAAAGTGATAATGTTGTATCAGATGCAGCAAAGTCCGAAGGACGAGATTTAGCCGCAATGGGTATAACACCCACAGCTGTAGAGACGATTTTACCAACTTATCTCGTGCACTTCCGTCCTTCTGGGCAATATACAAAGGTCAATTCCTAGGGAAAATTGATCACAAAAACCTGATTTTTTCCGGCTCTTTTGAACCTTTGTTTTAAGGTTAAGATTAAATTAACAGCTAAACAATATTAACTCTTGCCAAACGATCTTGTTTGGTTCAAAAGACCGCCACGCAGAAATCGTTACATATAATTATCAAGTATCTTATGAGCCGTTTTGTTCATAAGCTTAATCGGGGTGAGTTCACAAATGGTCAAAGTTGTCGTGCCGGCATTCGTATTTGCAACAGCAATTATTTTATCAGCGTCGGCGTTTGCACCACGACATGCCACCGGTGGGGCGTCAGGATGTAGTCTTGGGTATGGTGTCGATCAATGCACCGAACAAAAAGTACTTCAGGTCAAATAGTTTTTAAAAAAACTGTAACCCAATCAAGCCCACAGTTCCGATAAAAATACGCCAGATCGCAAATGGTGTGAATCCGTGTCTTGAAACAAAGTCTAACAATCCACGCACGACAAATACCGCTGAAATAAATGCGGTCACAAAACCAATACTGATCACCGTTATGTCGTCGGCCGACAAAAGGTCGATATTCTTATAAAGATCATAAACGAACGCGCCCGCCATGGTCGGCATGGCCAAGAAGAAGGAAAATTCCGCGGCAGATCGCTTATCTGTTCCCATCAACAACGCACCGGCAATTGTTGCGCCTGATCGCGACGTGCCCGGCACCATGGCCAAAACCTGACAACATCCGATTTTAATTGCCAGCGGAATGGGAAAATCCATCACATCAGTATAACGCGGCTTAAGTGGCATGCGATCAATCACCATTAAAATAATGCCACCGATGATTAACACGATACATATAAGTGTTGGTGCTTCAAACAATATGGTTTTGATAAATCCATGCGCAAATACACCAACAATTGCAGCCGGTAAAAATGCTAAAACAATCGCCGCAACAAATCGTCTTGCTTTTGCACTGGACGGCAAGTCCATGACTAGGTTCCAAAGGCGCGCAAAATAAACGCTTAAGATCGCTAGAATCGCACCTAGCTGGATAAGAATTTCAAACGTATTTCCCGGTGATTGGAACCCGAGAAAGTGACCCGCCAAAATGACATGGCCAGTGGAAGAAACGGGAATAAACTCCGTTAAACCCTCTAATATGCCCAACAATACTGCACCAACAATGGTTTGATCAGCCATTTTTAATCCTTAACTTGCCACATGCCAAATGAGCGAATATTGACATCCATGAACATGGATCCAATCTTTGATTTATCTATGATTTTATCACTGTTATTGTATATAGCTGTTGCCAGAATTGATGTCAGTGTTAAATTGCACCATAATCTGAGAATATGACTTTTTAGATAATAAATGCCGGATTTGGGGTTTGTTCCATTTATGCCTGTTTTGTATCATTATCCGCTTTCGCCTGCGTCTCGTTTTATTCGGCTCAGTTTGGGTGAATATAATTTAAAAACTGAATTGTCGGAAGAATTACCCTGGGAAAAACGTCGCGATTTTTTGGCTATTAATCCCGCTGGCACATTGCCAGTTTATCTTGATGACACAATGCGCGCTTTATGTGGCCCACATGTTATGGCCGAGTATTTAGACGAAACACATGGGATATTGGTGCGCGATAAGCGCCTACTTGCTGAGGACCCCTTTCAGCGTGCCGAAATTCGACGTTTAATCGAATGGTTTTTGGTCAAATTCGAGCAAGAAGTGACGAAGCCGATTTTGCAAGAACGGGTTTATAAACTTTTCGTCGTGGGCCGGGATGGATCATCTGCACCTGATTCGAAAAAACTTCGAACCGCACGCAGCAACATTCATTTGCACATGCGATATTTGTCATGGCTCGCGGGCACTCGAAGTTGGCTCGCAGGCGACCGGTTAAGCTATGCGGATTTAGCGGCGGCGGCCGCAATTTCGACTCTGGATTATCTGGGGGAAATTCACTGGTCCGATGCACCGCAGGCAAAGGATTGGTACCAACGCTTAAAATCTCGACCTTGTTTCCGCCCGATCCTCTCGGATCGCATTAGCAAATTGCCGCCGGTTGCACATTATACGGATCTTGATTTTTAACTGAGAAAAGCAGGTTTATTGGCCAAAAGCGATCAAAGACAAAAACTTAGACAGCTGCTCGAAAAAGATGCGGCACGTCTTGGATTTTCTGACTTGCGCATTACACAGGCCAAATCGGATAGATCGCTCAGATCAAATCTTCAGGAATTTGTCGCCAAAGAATATCACGGCACAATGGCTTGGCTACCTGAAACAATTGATCGCCGATCATCGCCTGATCAACTCTGGTCAGACGTTAAATCAATCATTGTCCTGACGATGAATTATGGCCCTGATGTTGATCCGCTAATTAATCTTTCGCACAAAGACAAAGCCAATATTTCCGTTTACGCACGCAATCGCGATTATCACGACGTCATCAAAGGGCGATTGAAAGAGATAGCCGGCAGACTTGCCGCAAAAACTGGTAAAGACGTAAAAGTCTTTGTTGATACCGCTCCCGTGATGGAAAAGCCAATTGCACAACAAGCGGGCATCGGATGGCAGGGAAAACACACAAATCTGGTGAGCCGTACTCAGGGATCATGGTTCTTTCTTGCTTCGATTTTTACCACAGCCGAGCTTGATCCGGACGATGCTGAAATTGATCATTGCGGATCATGTTCCGCATGTCTTGATGCTTGCCCGACCAATGCATTTCCCGCGCCTTATCAAATTGACGCGCGCCGATGTATTTCCTATCTCACCATTGAACATAAAGGGCCGATTGATCCTGAGTTGAGAACAATGATGGGCAATCGGATTTATGGATGTGATGATTGTCTAGCTGCGTGTCCCTGGAACAAATTTGCACAAAGCGCACATGAAGTGAAGCTACAAGCGCGGGACGATTTAGTAGCGCCCGATATACGATATTTTCTTAGCTTTGATGACGCGCAATTTCGTACGTTTTTTTCAGGTTCGCCAATCAAACGCATTGGCCGGGATCGATTCATCCGAAATGTGCTTATTGCAGCAGGGAATAGTGGCGACCTTTCCCTAGCTGAGCATTGCAAAACCCATTTGAAAGACCCAAATGAAGTGGTGCGTGGAAGCGCTGTTTGGGCGCTTTCACAGCTTTTACCCACTTCCGGTTTTGCAGAAATTGCATCTGCGGAAATGCAAAATGAAGCCAGTGAAAGCGTGCTGAATGAATGGCAACATGCCAGCGCTTGAAAGATAGGACATAACGTGCGTTTAATGATTTTTGGAGCTGGGTTTTCTGGCCGGGCTATTGGAAAAAAACTGTCAGACACTTTTGCATTTGTCGGGGGCACCACCCGCTCGGAAGATAAGTTTGATATGTTGCGCGCGCATCAAATCTCGCCCTTTGAATTCTCTGGGGAGATGTTTTCAAACGAACTAGAAGCAGAGTTGAAGACCGTAACGCATCTTGTTCAATCTATTTCCCCTGATAAATCTGGCGACCCTCTCATCCCGCTACTCGATGGCAAACTAGGTGAAGTCATGCCGGAACTTGAATGGGTGGGCTATCTCTCAACGGTTGGCGTTTATGGCAACCATGATGGCGTGTGGGTCGATGAGGAAACTGTATGCAAACCCGTTTCCAAACGTTCGGTTGCGCGAATGGAGGCTGAGATTTTATGGCAGGATTTATGTCAGAAAGCTGATATTCCGCTCGCTATATTGCGCCTCTCTGGTATTTACGGACCGGGACGCAACACGTTTGAAAACTATAAAAAGGGCACGGCGCGGCGTCTTATCAAAAAAGATCAAGTGTTTAATCGCATTTTTGTCGATGACATTGCCGGCGCAACAGAGCTCCTTATCAAAGACAACACGCCTGGTATTTTTAATGTCACCGATAATGAACCAGCACCACCTCAGGATGTTGTTGCCTATGCAGCTGAACTTTTGGACATTAATCCACCAGATGAAATTGATTTTGAAACTGCTGATTTATCACCAATGGCAAGATCATTTTATGGCGAAAACAAACGTGTCTCAAACGCCAAGATCAAACAGCTCGGTTATGAATTTCAACAACCAAATTATCGTGCGGCGCTTGAATATCTAAAAGAGAATTTCTACCCCAATGGTATCTGAACTATTGCGGCATGTGATTGAGACGCGCGAGCAATTCAGCAGCATTCCGCACATTCAGTTTCTTCAACAAACGTGCTCTGACATCTTCAACCGTGCGCGGTGAAATATTTAAAATATGGCCAATTTCTTTACTGGTTTTTCCTGCACTCAAGTGACCGATCACCTGTCGTTCACGCGGTGTAAAACTCGCAGTTTCACTTGAGTCCGAAATCAATGCAAAGCTGAGGATCATCTGATCTAATGGGTTTATCTTATCGAGCGCCTGCGCTCTGAAACGACACCAAATTTGTCCACCGGCTTTACATTTCACCATACGCTCATCTGTATAGAGACCTTTGGCGCGTAATGGCTCTAAGCCAACATCACGAATATCGTCGAATTCTTGGCGACTGCCATAGAACATACGAAATGACTGACCAACAATCTCTTGTTTGTCATAGCCAACCATGGTTGCAAAAGTTGTGTTGCAGCTTCGTACAATACGTTGTTCGGTTAATACGATGCCAATGGGCGCTTTTTCAAACGCGAGTTTATCTAATTCATCCTGGGTCAATGGATTTACCTGCATGTTCTGGAAGTCGTAACGGATAATTACGGTATTGATGCCGTATTTAATATATAGTTATATTTTAATTTCGTCGATATCTTAAAATTGAGACTTGCACTTATGAGTAGTTCCGTTGCAGTTGATTCCAGAGTAAATTCACTCATAGATGGTAAGCGAGAAGATCTTATCAATTTGACCCAAGATCTCATCGGCATTCCCACATTAAATCCGCCTGGCGATTGTTATTTAGAAATATGCGAATACTTGCAGAAAAGATTGTCCAAATCAGGCTTCGAAACAGAGCTTATACGCGCTAGGGATTGCCCCGGCGATAGCGATAAATATCCAAGGTGGAATATTGTCGCACGCAAAGAAGGAAAGTATTCTGGTCAATGCGTGCATTTCAATTCCCACACAGATGTCGTAGAGATTGGCCAAGGCTGGACCAGAGATCCTTTTGGTGCAGAGATCGAAGGCGATCTGATTTATGGGCGCGGCACTTGCGATATGAAAGGCGGATTAGCCGCTTCGATCATTGCTGCTGAAGCCTTTATCGAAGCTTATCCTGATTTTCCTGGCGCGATCGAAATTTCCGGAACGGCAGATGAAGAAACTGGCGGTTATGGCGGTGTCGCCTATTTAGCTGAAAACGGCTATTTCGATCCTAGCCGGGTTCAACATGTCATTATCCCTGAACCCCTGAACAAAGATCGTATCTGTTTGGGACACCGGGGTGTTTTTTGGGCTGAAATTGAAACAAAAGGCCGTATTGCCCACGGTGCCATGCCATTTTTAGGCGATTGTGCCGTCCGCCATATGGGGGCCGTGCTTCATAAAATCGAAGATGAATTGGTGCCCGCGCTTTATGATCGCAAAACCGCAATGCCTGTTGTGCCAGAAGGCGCACGCCATTCAACCATCAACATCAATTCCATCCATGGCGGTCAAGCGGAACCTGAAGAGGATTTCACTGGATTTTTATCATCTTGCGTGCCGGATTCAGCACGACTTGTGATTGATCGACGCTATCTGATTGAAGAAGAACCTGAAGAGGTCCGCGAAGAGATTATTGATCTACTGGAACGAGTTAAACAAGAACGAGAGACGTTCGAATATGATATTAAGGAGCTATGGCAGGTCACGCCGACCATGGCAGATAAAAATGCGCCCGTTGTGCAAGCCGTTCACCAGGCCATTGGATCCGTATTAAAATGCGAGCCATCATATGTAGTATCCCCAGGTACCTATGATCAAAAACACATTGATCGGATTGGGAAACTCAAAGACTGTATCGCATATGGTCCGGGCATTTTGGACCTCGCGCATCAACCAGATGAATATATTTCCATAAAAGACATGTTGGATTCGGCTAAAGTGATGGCGCAAACCGTCAAAACTTTGCTATACCCTGATCATCTTAACGAATAAGGAGATCAACATGAATTTTAATCATCTAACTTCTCATAAGATGAGAGCACTTGCTGCATCCTGTGCAGTTGCTGCGTTCATGGTATCATCAACAGCACATGCAATGAACACTGATGTCACAATTGGCATGCAGTTGGAGCCACCAAATCTTGACCCTACTGGTGGTGCAGCAGCGGCTATCGACGAAGTGGTTTATGCCAATGTGTTTGAAGGCCTCACCCGCTTTGGACCAGATGGCTCGGTTAATCCAGCATTGGCTGCTTCTTGGGAGATTTCTGAGGACGGTACTGTCTACACATTCAAACTCAATGACGGTGTGAAGTTCCACGATGGGTCTGACATGAATGCCGATGATGTGAAGTTCTCACTTGATCGTGCACGCGCTGAAGATTCAACAAATGCGCAAAAAGCACTATTTGCGGGCATTACCAGCGTTGATGTGGTGGATCCACTGACCGTTAAAGTGACATTGGACAAGCCAAACGGCTCTTTCCTGTTCAACATGGCATGGGGTGATGCAGTTATTGTGGCGCCAGAAACAGCCGACAATAATGCAAGCAATCCAGTTGGCACTGGTCCATTCACGTTTAAGAACTGGGCAAAAGGTGATGCGGTTATGCTCACGCGCAATGCTGATTATTGGGGTGAAGCGGTTAAACTTGATAATGTCACGTTTAAATTTATCTCCGACCCAACAGCTGCTTTTGCTGCGATGATGGCGGAAGATATTGATGCATTTCCTGTCTTCCCCGCGCCAGAAAATCTAGCGCAATTGGGTGCTGATCCGCGTTTTGAAGTGGTGGTTGGCTCAACGGAAGGTGAAACAATCCTTGCGATGAACAACAAAAAAGCACCGCTTGATAATATCAAAGTGCGCCAAGCGATCACCCATGCGATTGACCGTCAAGCTATCATCGATGGGGCTATGTTTGGTTATGGCACGCCAATCGGCACCCACTTTGCGCCACATAATCCAGACTATGTCGATCTAACAGCGCAATCTGCTTATGATCCTGAAAAAGCCAAGGCTCTACTCCAGGAAGCTGGTGTATCTGACTTAACGTTGACCTTGAAACTTCCACCACCTTCCTATGCGCGTCGCGGCGGCGAAATCATTGCTGCGCAATTGCGTGAAGTTGGCATTGATACGGAAATTTCAAACCTTGAATGGGCACAATGGCTGGAACAAGCCTTCCGTGGCAAAGATTTCGATCTAACAATCGTCTCGCATACTGAGCCGTTTGATATCGGAATTTACGCACGTGACGATTATTATTTCCAGTATGGCGATGCAGATTTCAAAGCCATTATGGATGACCTTAAAGGGGAAACTGATCCTGCAAAACGTTCTGCATTGATTGCTGCTGCACAGCAGAAAATCGCAGACGATGCGGTCAATGGTTACCTTTTCCAATTGGCACGTACAGGTGTTGCAAACGCAAAACTTAAAGGTTTATGGGAAAACGCACCAACTCAAGCGAATGATATGACGGGTGTTTACTGGTCAGAATAATACTTAAATATTGAGGCGGTTTTGCATGGCAGAACCGCCTCTTTTTATGGGCAATGATAAAGCGGGTTTATGCTGAGATATATTTCAAAACGACTGGTATCTTTGTCGGCAAGTTTGATCGTTGCCAGCATATTGATATTCATTGTTATTGAAATCATCCCCGGCGACCCTGCGGCCTTTATGTTGGGCATTAACGCCGATCCAGATGCCGTTGAAGCCCTGCGTGAGCAACTTGATTTAAACGCATCTCTTGCCTCTCGTTACTTCACCTGGGTCACAGGCTTGCTCCAGGGTGAATTTGGAATTTCCTATACTTATCGTGTGCCTGTTAGCGAGCTCATAGCTGACCGCATCGTCATTTCTTTACCGCTGACATTTTATGCGCTTGTGCTTTCAACGCTGATTGCGTTTCCAGCGGGGATTTATGCCGCATCCAAACGCAATTCGCTCGGTGATGTCTCGGTTATGGGGCTCACACAGCTTGGTGTTGCGATCCCGAATTTTTGGTTCGCTATGCTGCTTGTCTTGGTGTTTTCGATCAATCTGCGCTGGTTTTCTGCAGGTGGCTTCCCTGGTTGGGATCAAGGTTTCTTCCCGGCCATGAAAGCGCTCACTTTACCGGCCATTGCGCTTGCACTACCGCAGGCTTCGATTTTGGCGCGCGTGATGCGATCTTCGCTCTTAGATACGCTCAACGAAGATTATATCCGAACCGCACGCGCCAAGGGCTTAAACCGTCGGCAGGCTTTGTGGCGCCATGCATTGCGCAATGCGTTGATCCCGGTTTTGACCATTATCGGTCTTCAATTTTCATTTTTGCTGGCTGGCGGGATCATCATTGAAAATGTCTTTTATCTACCCGGACTTGGGCGATTGGTTTTTCAAGGCATCACCCAGCGAGACCTGATTGTTGTGCGTAGCGTTGTCATCCTCTTGGTCTTTGCTGTTATCGCTGTGACCTTCCTCGTCGACATTGCCTATGCCATTGCGGACCCTCGTTTGCGGGAGGGGTCGCGATGAGCGAGCAAACCATTTCTCAGCCCTCAACTTTGCAACTCATCTTGCGCTCAAATGGGTTTTTAATCGGTGCGGGTCTAACAGCTCTCTTTGTGCTAGCGGCATTGGTATCCTTCATCTGGACACCTTATGACGCAACGCAAATTTCAATTGCTGATAAACTCAAAACGCCATCAGCTGCCCATTGGCTTGGCACAGATCATTTTGGCCGCGATATGTTGTCGATGATCATGGTCGGTGCGCGCGTTTCCATGGCGGTCGCCTTTGTGGCAGTTGGCGTGGGGATTCTTGCCGGTGTGCCACTTGGTCTTTATGCCGCGAGCAAGCGAGGCGGATTAATCGATGAGATCATCATGCGCGGTAATGATCTTATTTTTGCATTTCCATCACTGTTGTTGGCGATCATGATCACCGCTGTATTTGGCCCTGGCGCTGTGAATGCGATCATCGCGATTGGTATTTTCAATATCCCTGTTTTTGCACGATTATCACGCGGCGCGGCTTTAAGCCTGTGGCAGCGCGAATATATAATGGCCGCGCAAGTCTGCGGTAAATCAAAGGCGCTCATTTCGCTTGAACATATCTTGCCAAACATCACCAATCTATTGATTGTCCAAGGCACAATACAATTCTCGCTCGGCATATTAGCTGAAGCCGGTCTTGCCTATGTGGGACTTGGTGCACAGCCGCCGCTTCCAAGCTGGGGGCGCATGCTCAATGATGCACAAACGCTGATTTCAATCGCGCCACATCTGGCACTTGTGCCGGGTCTAACGATCGTGCTCACCGTTTTGGGTTTGAACCTGATGGGTGATGGACTGCGAGATTTGCTTGATCCAAAATTAAGGAGGGTTAAATCGTGACGCTCCTTAAAGTTCAAAATCTAAATCTCTCAATCGGCAAAACACCCATCCTCAAAGATATCAGCTTTGACTTGGAAGCTGGGCGAATTTTGGGAATTGTGGGTGAATCGGGCTCTGGCAAATCGATCACCGCGCTATCTGTTTTGCAATTGCTGCCAAATGGAACAACATGGGCCGGCGACATAAAATTTGATGGTGAGGATATCAAAGCCCTCTCCGAAGATGATTTCTGCGACTTACGCGGCAATGACATCTCAATGATTTTTCAGGAACCAATGACGGCGCTTAATCCGGTACAAACCATCGGCGATCAGGTTTCTGAATCCATCCGTATTCACACAGGCAAATCTCGTAGAGAAGCTGAGCAGCTCGCCCGCGAAACGTTAAACCGTGTTGAATTGCCAGAAAGTGAATTTCCGCTGTCGCGCTACCCTCATGATTTATCCGGCGGGCAGCGTCAACGCGTGATGATTGCCATGGCAATTGCACTGCAACCCAAATTATTGATCGCTGATGAACCTACCACCGCGCTTGATGTCACAACACAAGCCGAAATTTTGGAGCTCCTTGAAAAGCTTGTGCGGGAAGATGGTTTATCGCTTATGCTTATCACGCATGATCTCGCGGTTGTGGCACAAATGGCCGATAATGTGGTGGTGATGAAAGATGGTGCGATCGTTGAACAAGGCGCGTCGATCGATGTTTTCTCAAAGATGCAACATCCATATACGCGGCAATTATTTTCAGCCTCTAATCACGTGCCAGATCGCGCGCCGCACCAGCAAGATGACAACGATATCGTCTTAAGTGTTGAACATGTCTCTTGCGATTACAAACTGCCCAAGACGCATTTATTTTCAAAACAACAATATTTTCGCGCCGTGGATGATGTGTCATTTGAAATTCATCGTGGTGAAAATGTCGGTCTTGTCGGCGGTTCCGGCTGCGGGAAATCCACACTCAGCCGCGCTATTTTGGCGCTTAAATCACTCGACGAGGGCCGCGTCCTGATCAATGGCAAAACCTTTTCATCCAGTGGCAAAGGACCGGATCTATCGCAGCGTGCTGCGACACAAATTGTGTTCCAAGATCCCTATTCTTCCTTTAACCCGAGACACAAAGTCAAACGCCTGATCACCGAACCATTTTATACCAAGTCCGAAGAATTAACTGACGCTCAGATTGACGCTGCGGTTACAGAAGCATTGGAAAGTGTGGGGCTTAAAGCGGAAGATGGTGATAAATATATTCACGAATTTTCCGGCGGCCAGCGCCAACGCATTGCCATTGCCCGTGCACTGATCGTCAAACCTTCGCTGATCGTATTAGATGAAGCGGTATCCGCACTCGATGTCTCGATTCGCGCGCAGGTGCTTGATTTATTGGCTGAACTTAGCGACCGATTTAATCTCTCATATCTATTTATTTCTCATGATTTATCGGTCGTGCGCTCGATCACGGATCGCGTATTGGTGATGGAACGCGGAAAAATCGTTGAAACAGGGCCGACGCAAGATGTGTTTGAGAACCCGCAACACGCCTATACGCAATCGCTGATTAGAGCCATACCAAAACTCGATATCGAAGAAATCCGCGCCAAAGAAAAGATGACTTAAATGACTGCATTTGACACAAAACTTAAAAACGATCATTGCTTCATTGATGGTAAATGGATGCCGCCCGCAAAGGGCCAGATAATCGAACTCTTCGATCCTTCCTATGGCACGAAGTTATGTGAGATCGCGCAAGGCACATCTGATGATATCGATCTTGCTGTGGAGGCTGCACAAAACGCCTTGAGTGGTGAATGGGGCCAGATGACTGCGGCGGAACGTGGGCGATTGATCTCCAAGATCGGCATGGAAATCCTCAACCAAATTGATTGGCTGGCTGAACTTGAAGCGCGCGATGTTGGCAAGCCGCTGACACAAGCGCGCAATGACGCCATCGCCCTCGCACGCTATATGGAATTTTATGGCGGCGCTGCGGATAAGGTGCACGGGCAAACCATTCCCTATATGCAGGATTACAACGTTTACACATTGCGCGAACCGCATGGGGTTACTGGTCATATTGTGCCATGGAATTATCCCATGCAAATCATCGGGCGATCGGTGGGTGCGGCGCTGACCATGGGCAATGCCTGCGTTTTAAAACCCGCAGAAGAAGCATGTTTGACCGCCCTTGCTTTTGCAAAGATTGCCGATGAATGCGGCCTTCCGAAAGGTGCGCTTAATGTTGTCCCAGGGTTTGGCCATGAAGCAGGCGCGGCACTAACAGCGCATAAGGGCGTGATCCATATTTCTTTTACAGGATCCGTCGCGACTGGCGTGAAAGTTCAACAAGCGGCATCTGAAAACATTGTGCCTGTCACACTCGAATTGGGTGGTAAATCTCCGCAGATCGTTTTCAACGATGCGAATATTGATCGTGCATTGCCATTCCTTGTGAATGCCGGGATTCAAAATGCTGGGCAAACCTGTTCAGCTGCATCTCGGATATTGGTTGAACGCGAGATCTATGAGGATGTTGTGACCCGGATGAGCGAGGCCTATCGCAAGCTTACAGTTGGTCCTTCAATGGGTGATCATTCGCTTGGCCCGCTCGTGTCTTCGCGGCAGAAAGACATTGTCGAAGGATTTTTAAGCGCAACAGATGATGGTTCCATTGCGATTGCCGCCCAAGGACGCTTTGTCGATGATCTGCCAGAGGATGGCGCTTATATCCTCCCCACATTGCTCAAAGACGTATCCCCTGATCACCCCTTGGCCAAAGATGAAATATTTGGCCCGGTTCAGGTTATCATTCCGTTTGACGGGGAAGCGGAAGCCATCGCAATCGCCAATGGCACGGAATATGGATTGGTTGCTGGTGTCTGGACTGAAAATGGCGGACGTCAAATGCGTATGGCCAAGGCGATTAAGTCTGGGCAGATTTTTATCAATAATTATGGCGCAGGCGGCGGTGTTGAACTGCCCTTTGGCGGACATGGGAAATCCGGCCATGGACGTGAAAAAGGCTTTGAAGCGCTTTATGGATTTTCAACGCTTAAAACCGTTGCCAATTGGCATGGTGAATAAGCTAGGACTTTAATTCGAGGAGGAATTTCAATCATGCGACTTGAAGGGAAAACGGCCATCGTCACAGGCGGCGCTTCCGGATTTGGTGCAGGCATTGTCGATAAATTTTTAACCGAAGGCGCACGCGTCGCCATTGTCGATATCAATGGTGATGCAGCAGAAGAAAGTGCCAAACAAAAAGGTGACAATGCTATTGCGATCGAAACCAATGTTGCATCTGGCGAGAGCGTTCAAAAGATGGCGGAAGCTGCAATTAACGCGTTCGGTAAGGTCGATATTCTGGTCAATAATGCCGGTGTCACCCATATGCCCACGCCGCTAGAAGATGTCAGCGAAGAGGATTTTGATCGCGTTTACAGTGTGAATATGAAATCGGTCTATCTCACCGCAAAACACCTTATTCCGCATATGAAGGCAAATGGTGCAGGCGCAATATTAAATGTTGCATCAACGGCTGGGGTCTCCCCGCGCCCGAACCTAAATTGGTATAATTGCTCAAAAGGCTGGATGATTACGGCCACCAAAACCATGGCGATTGAGCTGGCAAGCGCTGGCATTCGCGTTAATGCTATCAATCCGGTGGCGGGCGAAACACCATTATTGAAGTCGTTTATGGGTGAAGATACGCCAGATATGCGCGCCAAATTTATTTCCACCATTCCCATCGGACGGTTTTCAACACCAGAGGATATGGGAAATGTAGCATGCTTTTTGTGTTCTGATGAAGCATCGATGGTCACGGGCGTTGCTATGGAAGTGGATGGTGGACGCTGCATCTAACCCAAGCGAGTATTCGCTTGCATGAACGTGCATAAGGGTCTAGGACGGCCCTCTCAAGATCACAATTTTTATATGGGAGTGCACCATGCGAATTGGTGGCCGATTGCAGGCGGCAATTGAAGTTTTAGAAGCGATCGAACAGCATCATAAGCCTGTCGCCAATGCGCTTAAAGATTGGGGCAGCTCGCACAGATTTGCAGGTTCCGGCGACCGCGGCGCAATTGGCAATATTGTTTATGACGCATTGCGCATGAAACTCTCCCATGGATATATGATGGGTGACGACAGTCCACGCGCCATCGCATTTGCCGTTTTGTTGCGTCAGTGGGGGTTAACGATTGACGAAGTTAAAAGCCAGTTAGACGGCGATAAATTTGCACCAGAATTTTTATCTGATGCGCAAATATCCCAGTTCCAAAATGCAGATCTCGCACAAGCGGATGAACATGTTCAGGGTGATATCCCGCAATGGCTGATGGATGATTTCAAAACAGCATTTGGTGATGATTGGCTTATCGAAGCACAAGCGCTAACGCAAAGACCTTCGCTTGATTTGCGGGTAAATACGCTCAGATCGACACGCGAAAAAGTGCTCAATTCATTGTCAAAAACAAATGCTGAAGCTGGCGAATTACTCCCAGACAGTGTGCGTATCACAGCTGATAACGGACCCGGTCGTTTGCCCAATGTCGCTGCAGACATTCCCTTTGCCAAAGGCTGGTTTGAAATCCAGGATGAAGGTTCTCAACTTGCGGCCGCGCTAACAGATGCGCAAAAAGGCGATCAGATTTTGGACTATTGCGCTGGTGGTGGTGGCAAATCCTTGGCGCTCTCTGCGGCCATGGATAATAGCGGACAGATCCACACCTACGATAATGATCGTCGTCGCATGGCACCGATGATTGAGCGTTTACGCCGCGCTGGAACACGCAATGTTCAGTTGATCGAAGATGATGATGCACTTACGCAGCTTCAAAATAATTGCGATAAAGTGCTGGTGGATGCCCCTTGTTCTGGAACAGGCACATGGCGTCGACGCCCCGACACCAAATGGCGTTTGTCGGAAAAAAGTCTGGCCACGCGTTTAAATCAGCAAAAAGAAGTCATCAACAAAGCATCGCAATATGTTCGCTCAGGCGGAGAGCTCACTTATGTGACCTGTTCGGTTCTGCCTCAGGAGAACGACGCGATTGTCTCAGAATTTCTTGATGAAAACTCCAATTTTGAAGCGATAGACTTGTCGCAAAAATGGGTTGAACTCACAGGCCGCGATGATGTGCCGAAATCGCATACGGGGATTGGTATTTTATGCTCACCCAATCGAACCGGAACAGATGGGTTCTTTGTCGCAAAGCTTAAGCGGGTCGCTTAAAGAATTTTTGGAGAGGTTACATGACAGATGAACTTGAGATCATAACCGCTCCTGAAAAAGGCTTCGAGCTTGGCCTTGTCCTTGGCAAGCGTGGTCGTCAAACAGTTCACGAGAAACTCGTTCACGAGCCATTTTGGAAGCATGTTCAAAACCACGCCCAAAGCGATCTTGTGCAGCAACTTGAAAAGAACACAGCAGAATATTTTCCAGATATCCATGACGAGCTCAAAGGATTGGCTGAGGGTTTGGACTTACCTTTTGAAAGCGTCTTTGCATGGAATTCCCGTGGGGACATTCTCGTCAATTCACCTGATGGATGCACGACGCTGCAAATTCCGGGCAGCCCGAATATAATCGCGCATAACGAAGATGGCCTGCCCTCGCTTGATCAAACTTGCTTTCTCATCGATTGCGAAGACCAAGACGGCTTTACGTCATTTTGCTATCCTGGCTCAATCCCGGGGCACAGCTTTGCCTGGACACGATCAGGTCTTGCGATCACCATCAATAATATTCGGCTGATAGGTTTTACCCCTGATGTTCCACGCATGATTTTGGCGCGCGCGGTGCTTAATTGCCAAGACCTTGATGCGGTTGTTGGATTATTAGAGCGACACACTTTGAGCGGCGGTTTTCATTACAGCATTGCGCAGGTTGGCCGAGCAGAATTGCTCAGCATCGAACATGGCGGTGGAAACTGTCATGTCACCCATATCCAAACACCGACCGGCCATGCCAATCATGTGTCGACCGTTCCGTGTGATAAACAACTGATCACCCAATCTTCTGAAGATCGATATGCAAGAACGCAAGAATTGCTCCAACAGTCTACTCAGAGCCCACTTGATATTTTGCGCGACAAGGCGATTGACAAATTGCCCATTTGGCGACGCGAGGATGACGATCCCGATGATGAAAACACCATTGCCTCAGCGATTTTTAATGTCGGCAATGATGAACTATCCTGGCAGATCTATTCCGGATCATCACGAGACTTGTTGCATTCGGGTAGAATGACAATTCCCGCTAGTCATCCATCTTAAGCGCAGCGATAAAGGCTTCTTGCGGAATATCCACGCGACCAAATTGGCGCATGCGCTTCTTACCTTTTTTCTGCTTATCAAGCAGCTTACGCTTACGAGATGCATCACCGCCATAACATTTGGCCGTTACGTCCTTGCGCAAAGCGCGGATGGTTTCACGTGCGATGATCTTGCCACCGATTGCCGCTTGAACCGGGATTTGGAACATATGCTGCGGGATGAGATCTTTCAGCTTTTCACACATGGAGCGACCACGCTTTTCAGCCGCTGATCTGTGCACCAAAATAGACAACGCATCCACTGGTTCTGAATTCACCAGAATTGACATTTTAACGAGATTACCATCACGGTGATCATCGATTTTATAATCAAAACTCGCATAACCTTTGGAGATGGATTTCAGGCGATCATAAAAATCAAACACGACTTCGTTCAATGGCAGATCATAATTGACCATGGCGCGGGTGCCGACATAAGACAGATCGGTTTGCAGTCCTCGACGCTCCTGACAGAGCTTTAGGATTGGCCCCAAATATTCATCTGGTGTCATGATGGTGGCTTTAATCCATGGCTCACGAATAGAAGCAATATGCATCACATCGGGCATATCAGCTGGGTTATGTAATTCGATGACCTTGCCATCATTCATCTCAAGCTCATAAACCACAGACGGCGCTGTTGCGATGAGATCAAGATTAAATTCGCGCTCCAAACGCTCTTGGATAATTTCCAAGTGCAACAAACCCAAGAAACCACAACGGAAACCAAATCCAAGCGCAGCAGAAGATTCCATTTCAAATGAGAATGACGCATCATTTAAGCGCAGCTTGCCCATGGCGCTACGAAGATCATCAAAATCAGCAGCATCGACCGGGAACAAACCACAGAACACCACTGGCTGCGCTGGCTTAAAGCCTGGTAATACATCATCGGTTGGGCGCTTATCTTCGGTGATCGTATCACCCACACGTGTGTCAGCCACTTCTTTGATGGACGCCGTGATAAAGCCAATCTCACCTGGGCCTAACTCGTCGACGGTCACAAGTTTCGGTGTGATAATGCCAACACGGTCGACAGGGTATTTAGCGCCAGTGCCAACCAAACGGATGGTTTGGCCTTTTTTGAGTGTACCATTGATGATGCGCACCAAAACCACAACGCCCAGATAAGTATCATACCAACTGTCAACAAGCAGCGCTTTTAAAGGATCATCGCGCTCGCCACCCTCAGGTGGTGGCAGGCGATCAACAATAGCTTCCAAAACTTCGGGGATTCCAAGGCCCGTTTTCGCTGAAATCATCAATGCGTCTGACGCATCAAGGCCGATCACTTCTTCAATCTGTTCTTGGATGCGCTCAGGTTCTGCAGCGGGCAGATCAACCTTATTGAGCACCGGCACAATCTCATGATCAGCATCTAGAGCTGTATAAACATTTGCCAGAGTTTGCGCTTCCACGCCTTGCGACGCATCCACAACAAGCAATGATCCTTCACACGCGGTTAGCGAGCGAGACACCTCATAGGCAAAGTCCACATGGCCGGGTGTGTCGATCAGATTAAGCACATAATCTTCACCCGCATTTGATTTATAATGCAGACGAACAGTTTGCGCCTTAATCGTGATACCGCGCTCTTTTTCGATATCCATACTATCAAGAACCTGAGAGGACATCTCGCGTTCTGACAAACCTTCGCAGGTTTGAATAAGCCGGTCCGCTAGCGTGGATTTACCGTGGTCGATGTGAGCAACAATGGAAAAGTTGCGAATATTGGAAAGAGGTGTTTTCATGAATTTGGATTTAAGGCGGGAATTAAAAAGAAGCAAGCAGGATTTGGCTTATTTTCGCGCCGCCAACCCCTCAAATAGCGATATTCTTTACTTCGCTTGTCAAATCATCGGATAGATAGAGTTTGAAAGCCTTAGATTTTTGGTTTGAAGGCTGCTATAGCGCTGCGCAAAGGAGACAATTTGTGATCCAAATCTATATTGATGCCGATGCCTGCCCGGTCAAAAACGAAATCTACAAAGTTGCAGAACGCTACGCGCTGAAAGTTACCGTCGTTGCCAATAGCTTTTTACGCATCCCGGACGATCCGCTTGTTGAGCGTATTATCGTCAATGATAAGTTTGATGCAGCAGATGATTATATCGCGGAACGCGCTGACCAGGCATCCATCGTGATCACCTCTGACATCTTGTTAGCTGAAAGATGTTTAAAGCAATCCGCGACCGTGATCTCACCAACTGGAAAACCGTTTACGGAAAACTCAATCGGCATGGCAGTCGCAACACGTTCGATTATGGCTGACCTTCGTGCAGGTGGTGAGCAGATCGGCGGCCAAGCACCATTTTCCAAAGCCGATCGATCGCGCTTTTTATCAGCGCTCGATTTGGCGATCGTTCAATTGAAGCGAAAGCTTGATCTGTAGAAGATCTATTCGTTGACACCCAGCCATTGGAATTCACCCTTCGGGCCCAATTTGGAAAAGGGATTGCAGGCGACTTCCCAAATGTGTCCGTCAGGGTCTTGAAAACAGGCTGAATATCCACCCCAAAATGCTTTTTGTGGCGGTTTGGTAATCGTCGCACCAATGGTTTTAACATGGGCGATTGTTTCATCCACTTCAGCCTCTGAACTCACATTATAAGCAAGCGTGATCGCAGAACTTCCGGTGCGTTCTGCAGATACGCCGGCATCTTCGGCTAATTTATCCCACGGATAAAGCGTAAGCGTCATGGCATGCAGATCATATGCGATGATCTCTTCGCCAGCGGTTTGCTCCACCTCTTTCCAGCCCAGCCCATCATAAAAGGCTTTGGCTTTTTGAAGATCTGAAACGCCCAGCGTTATGATACTTACTCTTTGATCCATGATGAGATTACCTGATTTGCTTTAGGAGTTTATTGTTTGGAAAACATGTCTGACGAATATTGTTTTTCGCCTGCCATTCACCGATTGAACGGCGCGTTTTAAACCCCGGCAAACCATCGGCTCCGCCAACATCATAGCCCTTTTTCTCAAGGCGTTGTTGGATCGTTCGAATATCAGAGCGCAGCATCACTTCATTGTTTTTCCACGGCGCTTTAAAATCACCCATGCCGTAAACAATTCTATCGGCTAAATTTCCTACAAATAACGCGTAGAGATCCGAATTATTGTATTCTTTGATCACATAGAAATTCGGCGTGACGATAAATTCTGGTCCAGAAACGCCAGCGGGCAGTATCAGCATACCACTTTGTGGCATTTCAATTGTTGGGAATGGTCTTCCGCTCACACGGCTCACACCTTCTTGAACCCAAGACGATATGGGTTTAGCGCGATCAGGCCCTTCGCGCGCGCAATTGGCGCGGTTTGGCAATGTGACTTCAAAGCCCCAATCACGATTTGTTTGCCAGCCGCTTTGCAAAAGATAATTGGCAATTGAAGCCAATGAATCTGCCGTCGAATTCCAAATATCGCGTTTGCCATCGCCATCAAAATCAACCGCAAATCTTAAATAACTTGATGGCATAAACTGTGGCTGCCCCATGGCCCCCGCCCAGGAGCCCTTCATTTTTGATGATGGCATATCGCCGGATTGAATTATCTGTAAGGCTGCGATCAATTCACGTTTGAAGAAATCTTTGCGGGTGGAGAGAAAGGCTTTCGTCGCCAAGACATCAACGACTGAATAGGGGATGGACGCGCGGCCATAGCCAGATTCACGTCCCCAAATGGCCAAAATGACACCTGATGGCACGCCATATTTTCTCTCAATTTGGGCAAGGAGTTTTTGGTTCTTGATAAGTAGCTGATTGCCAACGCTCGCCAATCCACGCAAACGTTTTTGGCTGAAATATTTAGCCGGTGAACGAAATTCGGCTTGCGACTGGCGCTGCGTTTTTGGCTTTGCGCCGGGTAGAACCAAATCAGGCAATTTGAGATTGAGGCTGACATTAGCCATTGCGCGATTAAAGGTGCGTTTAGAAACGCCAGCCGCGCGAGCTTCACGCCATAGATCGGATTTAGCCCAATTGGCAAATTGTTTATCGAGCGCCGTGTTGGCGCTAAGTGGCAGCGAGGACAAACATAAAATAGTGATCAACAAAATTAATCTTTGCATGGATTTATGCCTCCTTAATTTGCCACATTATAGGGATGTTCTAGACCTCATTGCGGCGGTCAACGTGCCTTCGTCGAGATAATCAAGTTCACCTCCAACTGGCACGCCATGCGCCAATCGCGTGATTTTTACATCCATGCCAGTTAGTTGGTCGGTAATATAATGCGCCGTGGTTTGTCCCTCAACAGTCGCATTAACGGCAATCACCAATTCGGCGATGTTTTCCTTTTCCACCCGATCAACCAGCGCTGCGATGGATAAATCATCAGGCCCAATGCCATCGAGTGGAGAGAGCGTGCCACCTAAAACATGGTAGCGAACATTCATCACTTCAGCGCGTTCCAGCGCCCACAGATCGGCAACATCTTCAACCACGATCAGCGTTGCTTGCTCACGTCGTGGATCAGAACAAATTGCACAGGGACTGGATGTATCAATATTACCGCATGTCTGGCATTCGCGCACATTGTCAAAGGCTTCACTCATAGCACCGGCCAAAGGGCCAAGAAGCTGATCCTTCTTTTTGATCATATGCAAGGCTGCGCGCCTAGCAGAACGGGGCCCTAACCCCGGGACCCGCGCCAAAAGCTGAATAAGCTTTTCTATTTCTGGACCTGTTACACGCTTAGCCATGACAGGTTTTTAGGTGATTCGACGCATGAAGTCGTCAAATTTATCGCAAATCTTGCGCTTAAAACGGCAATTTCATGCCTGGAGGGATTGGAAGGCCTGCGGTCAATTCAGCTGTTTTTTCAGCGGTCACCGCTTCTGCCTTGCCTTTTGCATCGTTAAATGCCGCGACAATAAGGTCTTCTAAAATCTCAACTTCATCCTCTTTAAACAAGGATGGATCAATGGTGAGCCCAAGCATGACGCCTTTGCCGTTGATCTTAACGGAGACCATGCCGCCACCGGATGTACCTTCGACTTCGGTTGCTGCAATCTCTTCTTGCATCTCCGTCATTTTTTCTTGCATTTCTTTGACTTTACCCATCATCCCCATAAGGTCACGCATGGTCGTCTCCTATCTTTATTTGTTATTCAATAATGCTGTCATCATCGAGTTCAATCATATCAGGTGAAATGTCACCATCATCGGTTTCTAAAACCGTGAACTCATTATCGTCTTTCACCGAAATGCGCACATCGGTGACGCGCGCGCCCGGGAATTTCGCAAGGATTGCCGCCACATCCTTATCGTCCTTAGCATCGGATACCAATGCTTGACGATGTTCGTTGGAAATTTCAGCTAGTGTGGCGCCACCTTCTTCACGGCTTAGGGCGACAATCCACTTTGTGCCCGTCCATTTTTGCAATTTGTTGATCAAATCGCCCGGCAATTGCGGGGAGCCATCTTCGGTTAAATTAATCTCCAACCGACCTGGTTCAACCTTAACCAATCTCACGTGGTTACGGATTTGAATTTTGGTTGCAACGTCACGGTTTTTATCAGCAAGCGCGACCAGATCTTCCAAAGAGTTGATTGGAACCTGCGGGATCTCAGCAGGTTTTGCTGGTGCGATTTCAGCCTGGTTTTGCAAGGATGGTTCTGCATTGTTGACGGCAAGAACAGGCCCGCTTTGCGGAGCTGTTGCACCGGTGGCAAGCATTGCACTTGGTCCACCATTTGGACCAGCATTGCCTTGGGCCGACACATATTGGCTGGCAACAGCACTGGTCGGTGAACCATTCGAACCATTTGGTGCAGAGGCACCATTGCCCGTCGTTGGATTTTGAGACGCGACGTCTTGGTTTTGCACGATCTTTGCCAAATCTTCAGGCGTGGGCAAATGCGCCGAATGGGCAATACGAATGAGCGCCATTTCTGCTGTTGCAAAGGGTCGGTTTGAACTTGATACTTCGGTAATCGCTTTGAGCAACATTTGCCATGTGCGTGATAAAATCGGTGTTGAAAGCTTTTGCGCAAAATCTGCGCCGCGTGTGCGCTCAACTTCGTTAAGCGCCGCATCTTCTTTCGCATCCGGCACATATTTCATGCGCGTTACAAGATGGGTAAAATCAGCTAAGTCCGTCAAGATAACGCGCGGATCAGCTCCGGCATCATATTGGCTTTTAAACTCGCCTAAGGCACCGCTCGCGTCACCTTGCATTAACAGATCAAACAAGGATGCAATTCGAGTACGGTCCGCTAGGCCAAGCATAGCGCGAACAGCTTCTGCTTCCACGTGTCCACTGCCATGCGCGATCGCCTGATCCATAAGTGACAACCCATCACGGGCTGATCCTTCCGCAGCACGCGCGATCATGGATAAAGATTCATCATCAATCGTCACGCCTTCTTTGTCTGCGATCATTTTAAAATGCGATGATAGTGCGCCGATTTCGATACGTCTTAAATCAAAACGCTGACAACGAGATAAAACGGTGATCGGAACTTTGCGAATTTCAGTGGTCGCAAAGATAAATTTCACATGTTCCGGCGGCTCTTCAAGCGTCTTGAGCAAGCCGTTGAAAGCCTGCGTTGAGAGCATATGAACCTCATCGATGATATAGACTTTATATCGCGCAGATACCGGACGATAGCGAACTTGCTCGATGATTTCGCGAATATCATCAATACCGGTGTGCGAAGCCGCATCCATCTCGATCACATCAACATGGCGCCCATCCATAATCGCCTGACAATGTTCACCCAATTCTGTGATATCAATGGTTGGCTGATCAATCCCGTCACGCTCATAATTCAATGCACGTGCCAAAATCCGGGCTGTGGTGGTTTTACCCACGCCGCGCACACCCGTGAGCATCCAGGCCTGGGCAATGCGTCCGGTTGAAAACGCATTGGTCAGTGTTCGAACCATTGGCTCTTGGCCAACCAGGTCAGAAAAATCCCGCGGTCGATATTTTCGAGCTAAGACACGATATTCCTGATTATCTTCCAACGAGCGCACCCTGTGATCTGTTTGGTTCAATATATTGGCGAATTGATGTGGCCATTTCGGACCCAGATGAAAATCAATCGCGACTGAGATATCCTATTCAGCCATCCTAAGCCAGCAGATAATATCATTCAACTTTTTTGCATCAGTCGAGACACAAGTTGGGCTGTATAATCCACAACTGGAACAACGCGTGAATAGTTTAAACGTGTTGGACCGATAATGCCGACAGCGCCGACTACTTTTTCACCTTCATCATGTAATGGCGCAAAAACCAGCGATGATCCGGACAGCGAAAATAATTTATTTTCAGACCCGATAAAGATCCGAACACCTGACCCTTCTTCGGCCAAATTCATCAGCTCAATCAGGCTTTCCTTTTTCTCAAGATCATCAAATAGCAAGCGCAGACGCTCAAGCTCATCATTTGCGGCGACATTTTCTAATAAGTTCGAACGACCGCGGACAATAATTCTACCCTGGCGGTTATCTGATTTATCATCGGCCCAAACTGCCAAACCGCGCTCAACCAAATCACTTGATAATGTGTCTAACTCTCGACGGATGAGGTTGCGTAATGTCTCAAGCTCTCCGCGCACTTCAGAGAATGTGCGGCCCGCGAGATGCGCATTTAAAAAATTACTGGCTTCGGTTAGCTGCGACGACGTGGTACCTGCTGGCAGATCGATCACGCGGTTTTCAACCCTGTCGCCGCTACCGACAATGACTGCCAATGCTTTGGTGGGCTCAAGTCGGATAAATTCGATATGTTTGATGGCGCTATCATTCTTTGCAGCAATCACAAGCCCAGCACCACTAGAAAGGCCCGAAAGCATTTTGCTGGCTTCCGTCAGCAATCCTTCGACAGGCTCATCATGATTGAGCGGCACTTGCTGCTCGATTTTCTCGCGCTCTTCTGGTTGGAGATCACCCACCTGCATGAAGGCATCCACGAAGAAGCGCAGTCCACTTTGGGTTGGCAAACGACCGGCGCTGACATGGGGCGCGTAAATGAGACCCAACTCTTCCAAATCACTCATCACATTGCGCACAGATGCTGGTGATAAAGTCATGGGTAAGAGCCGCGATAAGCTGCGTGAACCCAAAGGTTCGCCGGAACCAAGATAGGTTTCGACAATGCTCTTAAAAACTTCTCGCGAACGTTCGTCCAACTCAGTCAAATTACTTTCGGGTTGCCCCGCTCCTTCGGCACAAAAAACTGTCGCCAATAAATATATAACTATTGCGGAACCAAGCTTCCAGATTTTTCTTTGAATTTTACAATGGGAATTGCTTTTCCTTTGCAACCTTGACCAACAAAAGCTAGATAGGCTCAAATCAATATCGACGCTGTGAGAATTTCCAGCGCATCACTTGGAGAATGTCATGAGACCATCAGGAAGAAAAACGGACCAAATGCGAGAAGTTTCATTCGAGCGAGGTTTTTCTAAACACGCTGAAGGGTCTTGTTTGGTGAAATTCGGCGATACGCATGTTCTGTGCACCGCGAGCCTTGAAGAGCGCGTTCCACCATGGTTGCGCAATGGCGGCAAAGGCTGGGTAACAGCTGAATATGGCATGCTGCCTCGCTCAACAGGTGATCGTATGCGCCGCGAAGCTAGCGCTGGAAAACAATCTGGCCGCACGCAGGAAATTCAGCGTTTGATCGGCCGTTCTTTGCGCGCTGTTGTGGATCTAGAAGCCCTTGGCGAGCGTCAAATCTCAATTGATTGCGATGTGATCCAAGCCGATGGCGGAACGCGGACCGCATCCATTACAGGCGCTTGGCTTGCATTACGTGATTGTCTGGCGTGGATGGAAGAAAGAAACATGGTCAAAGTTGACCGCGTTTTAAAAGACCATGTTGCGGCGATTTCGTGCGGGATCTTTGCCGGTCAACCCGTGACCGATCTTGATTACTTGGAAGATTCATCCGCAGAAACAGATGCAAATTTTGTGATGACCGGCAATGGCGGCATTGTTGAAATTCAAGGCACGGCTGAAGCTGATCCATTTTCAGAAGATGAGTTTGCGCAATTGATGGGTCTTGCCAAAACCAGCATTGGTGAACTTGTTGAACTTCAAAAAGCTGCACTCGCATAAGCATTCCAGGGACACAAAGGCATAAATTCATGCGCAAATTTGAAGGTGAAAAAATCGTTCTGGCCACCCATAATGCGGGTAAACTGGAAGAGATCCGCGGATTGATTGGCCCGCTTGGGATTGATGTGGTCTCTGCGGGTGAACTTGGCCTACCAGAACCACCTGAGCATGGTGTGACCTTTGAAGAAAATGCCGCAACAAAAGCTGATGCTGCCTCCATGGCAACGGGTCTTGTGGCACTTTCAGATGATTCAGGCATTGTCGTTGATGCATTAGATGGCGCGCCTGGTGTTTACACCGCCGACTGGGCCGAAAAAGAAGATGGCAGCCGTGATTTTGGCATGGCGATGCAAAAGGTCGAAGATGCGCTTGCCGAGGCCAATGCCATCGAACCAGATCAGCGCACAGCAAGATTTGTGAGCGTTTTGTGCATGAGGTGGCCCGATGGACATCGCGAATATTTTCGCGGCGAAGCGGAAGGTCATCTGGTTTGGCCACCACGCGGCACGTCCGGTTTTGGCTATGATCCAGTGTTTAAACCCCTTGGGTATGATGTCACCTTTGGAGAAATGACTGCGGAAGAGAAACACGGCTGGAAACCCGGCGATGAACAAGCATTATCCCACCGCGCTCGTGCGTTTAAGCTCTTTGCTGAAACCTGTCTTGGCGCTTAAGGAACATACGCGTGTCCGCTGCGATTTATAATTTTCCAATCAACGCGGAACCCGGCTTTGGCGTTTATCTGCATTGGCCATTTTGTGCTGCCAAATGCCCCTATTGCGATTTTAACTCACATGTTCGGCACCAAAAGGTGGATCAGCCACGTTTTGTTAAAGCCTTTCAACGCGAGATCGAACATAATCGGCAAACGACCGGCCCCAGAGACGTCACATCGATCTTCATCGGTGGCGGTACGCCATCGCTTATGGATCCCGAAACCGTTGATGAGATTTTAAAAGCCGTCAAAGGTGCGTGGACAGTGCCAAATGGTATCGAGATCACTATGGAGGCCAACCCTTCAAGCGTGGAAGCATCACGATTTGAAGGTTATCGCCAAGCGGGTGTTAATCGCGTTTCCATGGGTGTTCAGGCATTAAACGATAAAGATCTGAAGTTTTTGGGTCGTTTGCACAATGTTGCAGAAGCCAAAAAGGCAATATCTTTGGCGCGCGATATTTTCCCGCGCATGTCATTTGATCTTATCTATGCACGTCCTCATCAAACTACAGAAGCCTGGGCCGATGAATTGCGTGAAGCCATAGATTTAGCCGCGGATCATCTTTCCCTTTATCAGCTGACAATCGAAGAAGGTACACCGTTTTTTCAATTGCACGAAGCCGGTAAAATCCCAATGTTGGAAGACAGCTTGCAGGCCGAGCTTTATGAGATGACGCAAAAGGTTTGTACCGAAAACGGCATGCCGGCATATGAAGTGTCTAACCATGCGCAACCCGGCGCTGAAAGCCAGCATAATTTAAACTATTGGCGTTATGGCGATTATGTGGGTTTAGGTCCTGGTGCTCATGGGCGGATACAAACTGGCGGCAAAAAATTTGCTACCATCGCCGAAAAGCATCCTGAGACATGGCTTGAGCTTGTTGAAGAGAACGGGCATGGGATCATCGACATTGAGCAATTGGATTCTCAAGACCAAGCAGATGAAATGCTTTTGATGGGTTTAAGGTTGCGCGAAGGCATTGATGTCAGCCGTTGGTCAGCTTTAAGCAAACGCGCGTTTGACATCGACCGCGAGAAAAATTTGATCCAATACGGCATGATCGAGCGTATAAATAATAATCGTATCAGATGCACGCCTTCGGGCATGTTGGTTTTGGATTCGGTTGTGGCAGACCTTGCCTAAGTGGTCAATTTGACGCGTTTTTTCCAAACCATTATGTTGCTATCTGAAAATGAGCAGAAATATACCTATATCTGTTAGGTTGGTAATAACTCGGATTGTAAAAAATGAACGCTGATCTTGGTCCCGATCCATCTCTTTTAATTGTTGAAGATGATGGTCCCTTCTTGCGCCGAATAGCGCGCGCGATGGAAAGCCGTGGCTTTCAAGTTGAAACCGCAGAAAGTGTTGCTGAAGGCTTGGCAAAAGCCAATGCTTCGCCGCCTAAATATGCGGTTGTAGACATGCGTTTGGGCGATGGAAATGGTCTTGATGTGTTAGAGGCCATTCGCAAAAAACGCGAAGATACCAAAATGATCGTGCTGACTGGTTATGGCAATATCGCAACGGCGGTTACGGCTGTTAAACTTGGCGCTGTTGATTATTTGGCAAAGCCAGCGGATGCTGATGATGTGGTTGCCGCCCTCACCCGTGGCCCTGATGAAAAAGCCGGCCCACCGGACAATCCAATGTCCGCAGATCGAGTGCGCTGGGAGCATATTCAACGGGTTTATGAGATGTGTGACCGCAATGTGTCGGAAACCGCGCGTCGGCTCAATATGCACCGCCGGACGCTGCAGCGCATTTTGGCAAAACGTGCACCGCGTTAGAGGTGCCATGTCTCTTCAGTATTGAATTCAAATCGTTTTTGATTTGTGCCACCTGCGCAATCGGCTACTTGCATTTTCGTAAGAGGAAGAGGAGTTCAGTTGGATCATCCGCCCCATTGTCCGTTTTCCATGCCAAGGTAAGCCGTACAGATCCTTGTCAGTACCTTTTGAGATTTCAGCAAATATATTGTCTTTGGCGATGGTCAATCTTCTGCGGTTCTCCGGGAAATCATGATCTGGATAATATGCTTGGGTTTGATATGAAGGGAACTGAACTCACGACACATTGGGAGTTCTTTCAGATGAACGGACCATTCAAGCAGTGTATCGCGGAATAGGGTTTGTGTAGAAGATATCTTGCTTAGACTGCCTCCGGAGGGGTCTGTTGTCTATAAGCTCCTGTCAACCAACCGCAGGTAAACCAGATGATTACAGCAAGTGGAGCTGAAATCAGACCATCTACTGCGTAATGCCAGGCCAGGTGGAAAGAACCCAAGAATGTGGATAGCCAGAAAAGCACCATCAAGTGACCAATGAGGCGGGACAGCTTATAAGTAATCAAAACAAACAATGTGGCTTGTGCAACATGCATACTTGGCATTGCTGAAATGCCACCGGGCATGTCGATCGCGCCCGTGTACACAGCCCAAAGATACCGATGTCCGCTATTTGCAATCAGGTGGCTTTGCAACTGGCCATTTTCATCGATGAAATCAAATGTTGATAGATAATCCATTAGGCCAGAATAGAGTTCATTATTGCCCGTAAATTGTCCATAATAGACCGGACCGCCGGACGCAAAATAAGTTGCGACAAATAGGCCAATAACGACCCATGATATCAAATTTGTAAAGAGATATTGGTGTTTTTCTTCATCACTGAGTTTTGGGTTTATAAACACAATGATCCAGTAGAAAGCGCAAAGCGGTACCCATAGCCAATAGAGTGTGTCTACGATTTTAGTGACGCTGTAATGGCCCAAATAGGGGTGGAAAACTTCCCAGGCGTGCTTGCCGGAAAACAGTGCCGCAACCCATGCTGCAAAAGTTTCGTCCCAGCTGAATGGGTTAAATTCCCCGATCTTTTCTTTCCAGTATACAAAACAACCCATAAAGATCATAAAGGTCAGTGTCGCCATGGCGAACTGCAAAAATAAAGTGCCTCCGGCTAATATTGCCTTCAGCTGCTTAAACGTACTGCCAAAACATGCTTCATTAAAATTACCCTTATTGAACAGCGTACGATACATAAGCAGCATAATTGGTATGACAATCACAAGACCCATGGAAATGAATAATGCGAGCATTATGATACGCTTACCGTAAAGCCAGACACCATCCATTATACCGTCCTGATAGACTTGACTTGCAATGATGCTGGCAATGAAAAAGAGCCCCAGGAATATCCAGAAAAGGCGCATTTGACCGAAGTAGTTGGCAATAGCTGAAGCTGTTGATCCAACCGCAGTTTCTGTGTCCCTTTCAATAGAGGGATCTGTTTTTGAAAAATCTCGATCGACTCCGGATACCATGATTATGTCCTACGCTAATCCTGATATGCCTTAGCCATTTCCTCGATGATATGAATCCGTTGCTAGAATAGAAAGTTGTAGATCTTTTGAAATGGTCATCGTCTTACTTCCGTAGAAAAATTTCCTCATAGCGTCCCATTCCCCCACGGCTTCGAATGGCTAAGGCGATTAGCAGCATAAATGAATATCAAAGTGCGAGAACCGCGCTTTTGAAGATTAAAAGAATCCCCAATATCAAATCGATATCTAATCAATTTAGACAAAATTCACCCGCTCCCAACGTGTGCCACATTCACCCGGCCAACCCCGATGCAGAGCGTATTTTTACTTCAACTAAAAGGTTTAAAGTGATTCTTTACGACAATTTAAATTTGCACATTTTTCTCGTGTGGTCATCCTACTAATTTTTGGGATGTGGCAAGCTGTCGCAGGTTGTTAAAATTTTATCCGTTTGCTTTATAGTTAATTTTTACAACGAGATAACGGTATAATAGGTTAAAACTAGTAACCTAGTAATTTACCCTAGAACTCTCAGTTTTTTTGGATTAATTTTCTCTTGTCACACATAAGGGTAGTGATGATTGATGTTTGATAAAGCACTATCCGACGATGGGATAAAGCGCATGGGCTTTAATCCAGGCAGATTCTTCTCTGCAAGGAATCAAAGCCCTAAGACGTCGTCTGATTTTGAGTTCAGCCCAACTCAATTGTGGGATCAATCTGCGGCGGTTATCTATAATGGCCAGATATCAACTACAATAACATATGCTTGCCAGATGCTCATTGCTGGTGGTTGAAACAAAACGAAGTGAGCACGGCGTTCAGTTTGCCTGTATCTGTGCTGTTTGCGCCGATCCATTCGGAACCATCGAGTAAACTTTTGTGAATGTAAATCGCCTTTGATGCATCGGAACATTTCAGGTAAGAAAATGTTCCGGAATACACAAATAACTCCGGTCTTGTTCAAATTGAAGGTGTGAAGGAATGCAGAATAGAACCTCATCCATCTTCCTTGAGGAGCTAAATCTTAATGAAAGATTATCCTAGTGATATTCGTACGGAATTCACAAATTCGTTTTTACTAAGGATTAGCGGCAAGTTCAGCTGCCAGAAGGCGATCTGCAGCGGCGCGTGCAAATCTGAGCATCAGTGCTTTTCGCCGTGCACCTGACAATTTATGTTCAGGCGCTTCACGCAACACATGTCCACCAAAACCATCGGCTAGAATAAATCCGCAATCTTCAGGGAAAATCTCCTGCGGCACATCTTGAAGCGTTGCAAAAAACAATCGGTCGCAAAAGTCACGATATTCCGGCCATTTATTATCAACGCGGAAATCCTCAATCGAGGATTTGATCTCAACAATCCATATTTCACCTTTTTCGCCAACTGCAATGATATCAGTCCTGCGACCAGACACCAAAGTAAGCTCGGGTAACATCGAAAACCTGTGATGGCGCAAAAGCCTTTGCACCCCACGACGAATGGTCATGGCACGGTCTGATTGGCGTCCATCAATTAAAGGGTTCGAATCATGTGGCGAGACGATAGGCATAAAATAATCATGCCATGCAGGTATCGCGATGACAACAATCGCATAGGCGAGAGATAGCGGAAGAAATAAGTAGGAGGCTGGCACGATGACCCGTGCCGGATCTCGTTAGGGCTGCTTCCTTCCGGACCTGACCCGGTTGGCGAGTGGCTCGTCCACCACCAACCTCCCGAGGTCTATATCGTCTTTTGCGCAGTAAATTGCAAGACACTATTTTTACTCAGATTGCGCCTTTGAGCTATTTTTCATCGCTCGGACGGGTTATAGATTGGCAAAATTCAAGAATTTCATCCCTTAAGGTCCTTATGTCGCTCTCCATATTTGAAACCAGCGCTCCGCATGATGAGCCCAGTCAATTAACTGCTTTTGCCATCAATACACTTGATCGACGGTCTGAACATCGCACCGAGAGTGAATTGCAAGAAGCGCTTGGCAAAGCTGACACTCGGTTTTTCGCGTTTTCAAAGGGAAATGGGCTGGTCAAGCAGGGACGCTCATTGCTGACTTTGAGCGACATTGAACAATTCGAACCTGATTTCGATAATGCTGCGATTATCGGTTGGACGAATGAGGGATCTGCGCGGGTCACAGTTTCGATCAAGCTGGACGAAGAGCAGTTAAAAGAAGGCGATCAATTGCTCAACCCTCGCAGTATTTATTCAAATAATTTGCTCACAGGTGATTTGCTTGGTCAGCTCGCGCAAGCAGCCAGTATCAATGCATGGATCAATTCAACGCTTTTTTGTGGGGTTTGCGGACATAAAACAAAGCCGCGTGCGGGCGGGTATAATCGCCAATGTACAGGATGCGAAAAACTGCATTTCCCCCGCACGGATCCCGTTGTCATCATGTTGATTATTGATGAGAAAAATGATCGATGTTTGATGGGTCGCAGCCCGCATTTTGCCACACAAATGTATTCAACACTTGCGGGTTTTGTCGAACCGGGTGAAACAATTGAAGATGCTGTGCGCCGAGAAACATTTGAAGAATCTGGCATTAAAGTCGGGCGCGTTCGTTATCATGCCAGCCAGCCATGGCCCATGCCACATACTTTGATGATCGGCTGTATCGCCGAAGCTTTAACGACCGACATTGATTATGACGGCGAAGAGCTTGAAGATTGCCGATGGTTCTCTCGCGAAGAAGTGACTGAACGCCTTAAACATAGCGAAGGCGAGGATCGATTATCCCCGCCCAAAGGAGCGATCGCCCATCGGTTGCTGCAAGATTGGCTCGACTGGACTTAACGCTTAAGTGCGCGATGGATGGCCTTTATAAACGCCAAGAATGTTCACATATTCTGAGAAGTAATCGAGTTCTGAAAGCGCACGTTTGACTGACACATCGTCTGGATGCCCTTGAATATCAGCATAAAACTGGGTGGCCACAAAAGTGCCACCAATCTGATAGGATTCCAGCTTGGTCATATTAATGCCATTGGTCGCAAAACCGCCCATGCATTTATAAAGCGCTGCAGGAAGGTTGCGCACGCGGAACACAAAAGTGGTCACCCAAATTTCATCATCGGATGTACGTTTCGGCGATGTTGCCTCACGCGATAGCACCACAAAGCGTGTGATATTATTCTCATGATCTTCGACATCTTCTTCCATGATCTCAAGACCATAAAGATCTGCAGCCAATCTTGGCGACAGCGCTGCCATGGTTTTGTCGCCGGCTTCTGATACCTGACGAGCAGCTCCTGCCGTATCGCCCGCGACAATCGCACGCCATCCATTCTCCCGCACGATATTGCGGCATTGGCCAATTGCATGCACATGACTGTGAACGGTTTTGATGTCTTCTTTCTTGGTGCCAGGAAGCACCATCAATTGAAAACGAATTGGCATGAAATATTCGCCAATGATGTGCAAATTTGATTCCGGCAATAAATGATGGATATCCGCAACACGGCCTGCGATGGTATTTTCAATCGGAATCATCGCCAAATCGGCTTTACCGGATACCAAGGCATTAAACGCATCTTCAAAGGTTGGGCACGGCAATGGTTCCATATCTGGAAACATATCCCGGCATGCCATATCAGAATTTGCGCCAAATTCACCCTGGAAAGAAATACGATTTGTTGGATTTGCCATGTTACGAATACCAAATTTAGAGTTTCGGGTCGTTTTAACACCGTCGAATGGCAAGTCAACGATTTCTGTTAGGCAAATCTTTGTGAGAAAGAAGCCTGATTTCTCCAGAATCGGAAAAAAAAGCCAAAGGTGTCAAAAAGTCTCAGCATTAAGCGTCGAATCAGTATTGCAAGATCGGCGTAAAACAAATATTTTCCGCGAAAATTGGTCCGCCCGAATCGTAGGGCACAAGAATAGGAAGCGGAGCAAATCGTATGAATTCCTCTCAATTTAACATGGTCTCTAGCGCCTTTTTGGGCACAGTGTTCGTCGTGTTGACAATCAGCTTTTTATCAGAAGCGCTCTACCACACAGAAGCCCCTGAGCAAGAAGGTTTTGTGATCGAAGTTGCTGAAGGTAGTGCTGCGCCATCTGGCGAAGCTGCTGAAGAAGTTATTCCTGATATTGGACCACTTTTGGCGAGCGCTGATATCGCAGCTGGCGAAAAAGTTTTCAAGAAATGTGCTGCATGTCACACAATTGAAGATGGCGGCGCAAATAAAGTTGGCCCTGGTCTTTGGAACATTATTGGTCACCCAGTCGGCGCAAAAGACGGCTTTGGCTATTCTGCTGCACTTACTGAATATGCAGCTGGTGGCACAACGTGGGATTACGAGAACCTCAACAAGTTCTTCCTAAAACCAAAAGCTTACATCAAAGGCACAGCCATGGGCTTTGCAGGTTTGAAAAAAGAGAAAGATCGCGCGAACTTGATCGCTTATATGCGTACATTCTCACCAAGCCCTGTTGCACTACCTGAATAAGGGTGGTTTGAAATCTGATTTTCAGATTTAACGAATTTTATAAAACCGGCTGACTTGATTGTCCGCCGGTTTTTTGGTGCCTATAACGACTAGTTAAAGACCATTATTGGCCGAAGCGCTGCGCATCTTTGAGATATTCGAGCTCCTCCGGCGTGCTTTCGCGCCCGAGACATGCGTTGCGATGCGGGTAACGTCCATATTTCTCAATAATATCGTGATGGTCCTGCGCATATTTGAAAATATCATCGTTAAAAGCTCGAAACATCACAAGTGATTGTTTTTGAACCTTTAAGTCTTCAGAATGCATGAGCGGCATATAGGTAAATTGCTTATGAGGATCATCCATGTCTTTATCCCAGCCTTGCTCGATAATGTGTTGGGACAAGGATAACGCCAGATGATCGTAGCCAAAAGCCTGGGCCTGACCCCGGAATATATTGCGGGTGAACTGATCAAAACAAAGGATTGCTGCCAGTGATTTATCAACGGACGACTTCGTGCCTTCCGGCAATTGATCCGCAAGCGACAATACCAAGTCTTTAAATCGAGTTTTGATTAAATCATCCCCTTCAGGGGTTGAGATGAACCATTCTTTGGGAGTGAGTTCATTGAACCAAAAGTTCAATACTTCGCTATGCCAGTTTTCCAAATCCATGCGACACCTCCAATATGACAAAAAATTCATGTGACTTTTACGGTGGTTTCAGCTTATCCTGTATTTGGAAATTCGCAATAAAAAGGTAGACTTAGATGATCAATCGCCTGACAAAAACAGCACTTATTTCTCTCAGCTTAGTCGTAAGTACACAGATAACAATTGCAGATGACAAAGTTTGGCGACACGGCGCTTCCGCAGTAGGCGAATTAAAATACCCCAAAGACTTCACCCATTTTGATTATGTGAACCCAGATGCGCCAAAAGGTGGCGAGCTCAATCTGGCAGCATCCATTACCTTCGATACGCTCAATCCTGCCTTGGCAAAAGGTGATTTGGGCGCAGGGTTAGATCCTGTGGCGCGCAGCCAATGGCTGTTTGAAACGCTTTTAACCACCTCTGAAGATGAAATATCGTCTGAATATGGATTACTGGCGGAAGAATTTTGGTACCCAGAGGATTATTCTTCGGTAACCTATAGATTGCGTCCAGAAGCAAAATGGCATGATGGCATGCCGGTCACACCAGAAGATGTGATTTTTTCCTATGAAAGTTTCATCAAACATGATCCTCAACGCGAAAACTATTATAAACATGTCGAAAAGGCAGAAAAAACCGGTCCTTTAGAAGTTACATTCACCTTTGATGAAGTTGGCAATCAGGAATTGCCACAAATTGTTGGCCAACTGATGGTCATGCCAAAGCATTGGTGGGAAGGAACCGATAAAGACGGCAAACAGCGCGATATTTCTGCGACAACACTTGAAGCGCCGCTTGGTTCGGGTCCCTACCGCATTTCAGACGTAAACCCAGGGTCAAGCATTACCTATGAGCGCGTTGATAATTACTGGGGTGAAAACTTAAACGTCAATGTCGGGCGTTATAACTTTGATAAAATCAAATATAACTATTTCGCCGATCGCAATGTAATGTTTGAGGCCTTTAAGGCGGATGAAATTGATTTTTGGTCCGAAAATGAAGCCAAACGCTGGGCAACGGGTTATGATTTCCCAGCCTTTAATGATGGCAAAGTCAAACGCGAAATTCTCTCCAATGCCTATCGCAGTTCAGGCGTGATGATTGGCTTTATGCCCAATCAACGTCGCGAGAAATTTCAAGACATGAATGTGCGTAAGGCGCTTAATCTCGCCTATGATTTTGAAGAACAAAATCGCACCTTGTTCTTTGGAGCCTATCAACGTATCAATAGTTACTTCTTCGGATCAGAATTAGCATCATCTGGTTTACCAACCGGACGCGAATTGGAAATTTTGGAAGAATTGCGCGGTGAGATCCCTGAAAGCGTCTTTACAACAGAATATACCAATCCTGTTGGTGGCACTCCGCAGAAATCGCGCGGGAACTTGCGCGAAGCAGTTAAGCTTTTAAGAGAAGCAGGCTATGAGATCCAATCTGGCAAGCTCATCAATAAAGAAACCAATGAACAGCTCACAATTGAGATCTTATTGGGGTCTCCTATCCTAGAAAAAGTGGCTTTGCCTTATGCTCAGGCGCTGAAAAAAATCGGCATTGATGCAAGTGTGCGAATTGTCGATCAATCACAATATACAAATCGTGTTCGCTCCCGTGATTATGATATAATTTATAGCGGCTGGGGCCAATCTTTGCGCCCAGGCAATGAACAATTAAGCTATTGGGGTTCACGCTCTGTCGATCAGAATGGTTCGCAAAACTATATGGGTGTTTCTGATCCGGCCATCGACAAGCTGATCAATCAGATTATTTTCTCTGAAAACCGTGATGAATTGATCGCTGTCACCAAGGCCATGGATCGTGTTTTGCTCGCCAACCACTTTATTGTCCCGACTTATACATTGCGCGCATCGCGTATCGCATATTGGGATAGATTTACCCATCCTGATGAATTACCGACCTATTCTATAGGTTTTCCCGATGTTTGGTGGTCAAAATCAGCGAATTAGGCTTGCTTTCAATGTCGTTTCGGATTCCAAATTGCTTATGAGCGAATCAATGATTATTCGACATAAGGCCTTAAATGGCCATGGGGAAACAGGCTCGTCCAAACCAATTGGGATCATGTGCTAATGGGAGCATATATCCTCAGGCGCCTTTTGCTCATCATCCCCACCATTCTAGGTATTATGGCGATTTCCTTTGCCGTTGTGCAATTTGCGCCAGGCGGCCCTGTTGAACAGGTCATTGCTGAACTCACTGGACAAGGGGATTCCGCAACAGAACGCCTCACTGGAGGCGGGGATAATCTGAGCACTGATGACGGTTTAGACGGCGAGTTTTCGGCTAAATATCGTGGTGCGCAAGGACTGGATCCTGAATTTATCGCGCAGCTTGAAAAGCAATTTGGTTTTGATAAACCTGCACTCCAACGCTTTGGGATCATGCTTTGGAATTATGTACGGTTTGATTTTGGAGAGAGCTATTTTAGAGACATCACCGTCATCGACTTGATCATTGAAAAAATGCCAGTTTCGATCTCACTGGGTTTTTGGATTTTGATCCTTTCCTATATCATCTCAATTCCACTGGGGATCAAAAAAGCAGTCAGCGATGGCTCACGTTTTGATGTTTGGACATCAGGCATTATCATTGTCGCCTATGCGGTCCCGGGCTTCCTCTTTGGCATCCTATTGATCGTTGTCTTTGCTGGTGGCTCGTTTTTAGACTGGTTCCCTCTACGCGGTTTAGTGTCGGAAAACTTTGACGAGCTCAATTGGTTTGAAAAGATTATTGATTACTTCTGGCATTTAACCTTGCCACTAATTGCGCTATCCCTCGCTGCTTTTGCAACCACAACACTTTTGACCAAGAACTCATTTATCGATGAGATTGGCAAACAATATGTGGTCACCGCACGCGCCAAAGGCCTGGCCGAGCGCCAGGTGCTTTACAAACATGTTTTCCGCAATGCGATGTTGATCATTATTGCTGGTTTCCCCGGTGCCTTTATCACAGCGTTTTTCTCCGGATCATTGTTGATTGAGACGATATTCTCGCTAGATGGTTTAGGGAGACTTGGTTTTGAAAGCATCGTTAAACGAGATTATCCTGTGGTCTTTGCTACGCTTTATATTTTCTCGCTGATGGGGCTTTTAATCGGCCTCTTATCCGATCTTGTTTACACCTGGGTTGATCCACGGATTGATTTTGAGCGGAGGGATGTCTGATGGATATGCCACAAGCTCAAGGCGCAGACTATACAAATCCAAAACGATCTTTCCTATCGCCCATTAATCAGCGCAGATGGCAGAATTTTAAAGCCAATCGCCGTGGATATTGGTCACTTTGGATTTTTTTGGTTCTGTTTATCCTAAGTATCTTCGCCGAATTTGTTGCCAATGATAAGCCGATTATCGCATCCTATAATGGCGAGATACTCGTCCCGGTGCTGGTGGATTATCCTGAAGAAAAATTTGGCGGTTTCTTAGCACAAACCGATTATCGCGATCCATTTATCGCCGAAGAAATCAACGCCAATGGCTGGATGATCTGGCCGCCCATTCGTTATTCATTTGATACAGCCAATTCCTTTATTCCGCATTCCGCGCCAACCGCACCATTTTGGTCAATGGAAGATGGTCTGGCGTGTTCTGCTTATCCAAATCAGGGGGAAGACGTTGATTGTAATACGGGCAATCTCAATTGGCTCGGCACTGATGATCAGGCCCGCGATGTGATGGCGAGGCTGATTTACGGCTTTCGTATTTCGGTATTGTTTGGCTTAATTCTCACCATTTTCTCCGCCTTAATCGGGATAGCAGCTGGCGCTGTGCAAGGCTATTTCGGCGGCTGGACTGATCTGATCATGCAACGCTTTATCGAGATCTGGTCATCCATGCCGGTGCTTTACATTCTTTTGATCATCGCAGCCGTGCTTCCGCCTGGATTTTGGATATTGCTCTTCATCATGCTGTTATTTTCCTGGGTGTCCTTTGTGGGCATTGTACGGGCAGAGTTTTTGCGGGCACGGAATTTTGAATATGTCAATGCAGCGCGCGCGCTTGGCGTTGGCAATACCACCATCATGTTCCGGCATTTATTGCCCAACGCGATGGTCGCAACACTGACCTTCCTGCCATTTATTCTATCAGGTTCAATCACCACACTAACATCGCTCGATTTTCTTGGCTTTGGTCTGCCACCGGGTTCACCATCCTTGGGTGAACTCATCGCGCAAGGCAAACGCAATTTGGGCGCGCCATGGTTGGGCATCACCGCCTTTGTCGTTATTTCTTTAATGCTGTCGCTGCTGATTTTCATTGGCGAAGCGACACGCGATGCATTTGATCCAAGGAAGACGTTTAAATGAGTGGCTTGGATAAACTTTTGCAGGTGCGCGACTTATCGGTCGACTTTACCCAAAGCGGGCAAGTTACCCATGCGGTTAGAAACGTCTCCTTCGACATTCATAAGGGTGAAACAATTGCACTTGTCGGCGAATCTGGTTCTGGTAAATCCGTCTCAGCCTTATCGGTTCTAAAACTTCTATCCTACCCGGCGGCTAGTCATCCCAGCGGTGAGATTTTGTTTAAGGGACAAGATCTCATGCAGGCTAGCGAACGCGAATTACGCGGTGTGCGCGGCAATGACATCACGATGATTTTCCAAGAGCCGATGACATCGCTCAATCCGCTGCACACCATTGAGCGGCAAATTGCTGAGATATTACATCTGCATCAATTATTGGATCCAAAAGAAGCGCAGAAAGGTGTTCTAGAGCTTCTAAAACAAGTCGGCATTCGCAATGCGGAGCAACGTTTAAGTGCCTACCCGCATGAATTATCGGGCGGGCAGAGACAACGTGTGATGATCGCCATGGCGCTTGCCAATAGGCCAGAACTTCTCATTGCGGATGAACCCACAACCGCGCTTGATGTGACGGTACAAGCACAAATTCTTGAGCTTCTAGCGGATCTAAAAAAACAACATGGCATGTCGATGTTGTTCATCACGCATGATCTGGGCATCGTGCGAAAAATTGCAGATCGTGTCTGTGTGATGACCAATGGTGAGATTGTTGAAACTGGTCCGGTCGAAGAGATATTTGAGAACCCACAACACGAATATACCAAGCATTTATTGGCAGCTGAACCAAAAGGTACACCGCCAAAGAGCTATCCGAGTGCGCCAATTGTGCTGGAAGGCAAAGACGTCAAAGTGTGGTTCCCGATCAAAACCGGGTTCTTACGTCGCGTGACAGATCACGTCAAAGCCGTTGATGGCATTGATCTGGTTTTACGCGCGGGTCAAACGCTGGGGATTGTCGGCGAATCTGGATCCGGTAAAACCACGCTCGGACTTGCATTATCGCGGATGATCTCATCGGAAGGCAAAATTGCTTATATCGGCAAGAATATCGATAGCTATTCGTTTAAAGAAATGCGTGGCCTCCGCAATGAAATGCAGATCGTCTTTCAAGATCCGTATGGATCGCTCAGCCCCCGTATGTCGATTGCGCAGATTATTGGTGAGGGTTTGGCCATTCACGAACCACAATTATCGAATGAAGAGCGTGACAAACGCGTCGTCAAAGCGCTCGAAGAAGTTGGCCTTAGTCCGGATCTCAGATGGCGTTACCCGCACGAATTTTCCGGCGGGCAAAGACAGCGTATTGCGATCGCGCGTGCCATGGTGCTCAAACCAAAATTTGTCATGCTGGACGAGCCCACCTCTGCGTTAGATATGAGCGTGCAAGCGCAAGTGGTTGACCTCTTGCGCGATCTGCAAAAGCGCTATGATTTGGCTTATTTGTTTATTAGTCACGACCTCAAGGTTGTCCGCGCGCTCGCCAATGACGTGATGGTCATGCAACTTGGTAAGGTGGTGGAACAAGGCCCGTCTGAGCAGATATTTGATAATCCGCAAACCGACTATACAAAGGCGCTAATGTCAGCGGCTTTTGAGATCAAAGCGACAAGTGATTTAAGCGTCAATGAGTAACCAATCTTCCAAGGGTGCTATCCTTTTTTCCAGCACCACTTTTACCAAAAACGAATGGGTCTCGCGTATCAAAGCACTCGCACCAGACCGTGAAATTTTCACCAAGCCGCATCCATCTGTGGAATATGCCTTTTTATGGAAACATCCCCACGGACAACTCAAAGACCTACCAAATTTGAAGGTCCTATTTTCGCTTGGCGCTGGTGTTGATCATATTTTATCAGATAAAGACATTCCTGATCTGCCGATCGTTCGGGCGATCTCTGATAATTTGACCGCACGCATGAGTGAGTTCGTCATCTGGCAAGTACTTGATCATCATCGTCATGGTGCGTTTTATCGGCAGAATCAGCGTGATAATCGCTGGAATGATATCGGCTATCAACCAGCGGCTCATCAAATCAAAGTTGGTATTTTGGGCTTGGGTGAGTTGGGGCGGGATGCTGCTTTAAAACTTGATAATATCGGATTTGAAGTCTCCGGTTGGTCACAATCGCAAAAGCAAATTGAACATGTTACTTGTTATGCTGGTCTTGAAAACCTGCCGAATTTCTTGGGCGACTTAGATATTGTTGTGTGTTTGCTACCGCATACGCCTGAAACTGAAAATATCTTAAATAAAGAACTCTTTTCGCATCTGAAGACATTTGGCCCTTTGGGCGCGCCATATCTGATAAATGCGGGACGTGGGGCGTTGCAAAACGAAGATGATATTGTTGAGGCGATCAATAAAGACACATTATCTGGCGCGAGTTTGGATGTATTTCAAGAAGAGCCGCTTGCAGCTGATCATCCGTTTTGGCAAATGCCCAATGTGACCGTGACACCGCATATCGCAGCAGATTCTGATCCCGATGCCTTGTTATTAAAAATCATTGAGCAGATCGAGAACTTCGAAGCTGGCAAAGAATTGGTTGATTTAGTTGATTTAAAGCGCGGCTATTAAGGGCGACGACACAAGGTCGGCTTTCCATAAAGCGGTTCAATGCGTTGAACAGCCTGTTTTAATGGCTCACGCGATACGCTCATTGAAAAGCCGTTTGCGTGGATAATGGTGTCATGATCTTCGGCAATTGCGACATGGCCTTTCCAGAAGATGAGATCTCCGCGCTGTAACCCACTAAAATCGTCGCCTGGATCAATCTCTTCACCAATGGATGCGGCCTGCATATCTGAATCGCGCTTCACATAGTTTCCAGCCATGAACATGGTCAGCTGTACCAATCCTGAGCAATCAATACCAAAGGCAGAACACCCGCCCCAGCGATAGGGCGTTTCAAGCAACCGACCCGCATGATTGACAAAATCCGGTCCGCTAAAAGCTTTAAAATGGCGGCAATGACGTTCGACAATAGCCTGCCCATCACGGGTCAATAAAAAGCGTATGCCATTGCCTTCTGTTTCATCCACGATATCCAAGCGAGAACCCATGGAGAGACACGCCAATGGACGTTTTTTCATATCCGCTTCTGGATATAAAAATGTGCGCGGATGATCGACAATATGCGAGATTTTCTTAAACCCATAGGCAATCGCATCTACCGGAACATAACCGACATAACTGTCTTTGAGCAATTGGATCCACGCCCAACCATCAGCGACTTCAAAAATGTTAATTTCTTCGCCGAATAGGGCTTCGGTTTCAACACCTAGCTCTCTGTCTGGCGCAGAACGTAAGGTTATCGATGGAACACAGATCGTACCGAGTTCGCCTTTCACAAAACGCGCAGCCTGCACTTTGCCCTCTAAACGCTCATCGGCCAAATCCGCTCGATAGACATGAAGTCTCTTATCCAGTTCATCGCTCATTTTAATGTCCTTTAGCGCTCGACATTACGCCCTTGCTCAATGATCAAATCGCCAAGCTTTTCGACAAAAAGCGCCCCATCGACGGTACGCTTGATAATGACATTTCTGCGATCTCGATCATCTCTGACCCGTTGGACAAATCCCAGCGATCCCATGGTGTCGAGCGCGCGCGTAATCACCGGTTTTGTCACATTAAGCGTCTTTGCTAACCCACGAACCGTGTGCGGAGGTGGTTGCAAGTAAATTTCCAGTAAAATTGCCATCTGGCGAAGGGTAAGGTCAGGGCCCTCTTTACGAACCTGTTCTTTGGCAACCGTATGCCACAATGCAAGAGCTTGATAGGGACGCATCTGAATTGACATAAGGAGAACCTCTGTTCGTTTCGGATGCGTTATCTATACTATGCTTGCAGCTGCTTTGCAATTTATTGCTGAAGTGCAGGATATCGATCTTTTAGAACACGATAGAGAGAGCGGATCGCTTGCGCCTCACCACCGACAGGCGCATGTGGTCGATCTTTCGGGTTCCAGCCATAAATATCGAAATGCACCCAGGAGATTTCCGGATCCACAAAGCGCTTCAAGAAGAGCGCTGCTGTGATCGAACCAGCAAATCCACCTGATGGCGCGTTGGTTAAATCTGTGATCTTCGTCGTCACATCGGCCTCATAACCTTTATAAAGCGGCATCCGCCAAACGTGATCGGTTTCCTTTTGACCAGCATCATAAATGCCAGATGCCAGCGCTTCATCATCTGTGTAAAAGGGAGGCAAATCCGGGCCAAGCGCAACACGCGCAGCACCTGTCAGCGTTGCCATATCAATCATCAGCTCCGGCTTTTCCTCAGATGCTAATGCCAAAGCATCAGCGAGCACCAAGCGACCTTCAGCGTCGGTATTATCAATCTGAACGCTTAATCCCTTTCGACTGATAAGAATATCGCTGGGCCTAAAAGCACTTGCCGAAATTGAATTTTCAACAGCCGGGATCAAGACCCGCAAATTCACCGATAAATTAGCGTCCATGATCATAAGCGCCAGCGCTAAAACATTCGCAGCACCGCCCATATCCTTTTTCATCAAACTCATGGCTGAACCCGGTTTAATGTTTAGCCCACCAGTGTCGAAACAAACGCCTTTGCCGACCAATGTCACTTTTGGATCGGAGGATTTACCCCATTTCATTTCCAATAGCCGAGGCTCTTCTGATGATGCTCGACCCACTGTGTGGATCAACGGGAAGTTTTGCTCAAGAAGTGCATCACCGAGTACCACATTAACATCGGCATGATAATGATTGGCGAGCGTACGGAAGACACGCTCCAACGCTTCTGGGCCCATATCATTGGTGGGAATATTAATGAGGTCACGTGCGAGATAAACACCTGACAGCTGTCTTTGTAAATCAACAGAATCAACTGAACTATCCTGAACCAGATTGGGCTTTTGTTTGCTTGACTTCTTATAATAGGAAAACTGGTAAGCACCCATACCAAAGCCTAAGAGTAATTTTTCCATAGCTGAAGCAGGACCCGCAAGCTGCCAATTGCCTTCAGGCAAGGATTTTGCCAATTTGCCGCTGACAAAGGGATTGTCATCAGGATCATCGCCCAAACCGAGCAATGCGCCGGCAAGTTCACCATTCTTACCAGGAATCAAGAGAAAACTACCTGATTTCGCATCAAAGTCTGCAGATAAAGCCCACTTTTTAACAAATGGCGGCAAATCTTCGCTTTCAAATTGCTCTTGTGTGACAGCCCAGATCGGCTTTGCATCTTCAGGATCGGTTGAAAATGGTAACACGCGGTTTTCGAGCAAAAATGCAGTCATGAAGGTCCTCACTTAAAATCATACAGGTACTGATCAAGAATCAGTTGTTAACCATCCGTTAGGGTTAACAGATTATTTATAACCTATCGAAGAAGACTGGCAAACACATTGCATTTCCTCTTCAAACCAATTGTTTAGCGCAATTTGGCGCATTGGAGCCCTTTATGACCGACCACACGAACTCATATTCTTTGTATGGAAAGTTAAACCGTTTGTTAGCAATTTCAGTCATTGCGATTGGTGTCGCAGGCTGTGCGTCCAAGGGCAGCATTACAACGGGTTCTATATCCAGTTTTAACAAACCGCTGTCTCAGATGAATGCAAGCGAGCTCGGCAGCGCAGCCAACACTGTTGGTGCACGATATTCAAAGAACCCGAAAGACGCAGCGACTGCCATGCAATACGCATCCATTTTGCAGATGAATGGGCAAAGCAAGCAATCGCTTGCGGTTATGCAGCAAGCGGCCATTCATAACCCTGAAGATCGTACTGTGCTGGCTGCCTATGGCAAATCATTGGCTAGCGCAGGTCATTTAGAGCAAGCATTGCAAACCATTCGTCGTGCACAAACGCCCGATCAGCCAGATTGGAAGCTTTTGTCAGCTGAGGGCGCGATCTTAGATCAGCTTGGTGAAACGGTTGAAGCGCGCCGTAAATATCGCGATGCACTTGATCGTCGACCAAATGAGCCGTCAATCCTATCCAATATTGGCATGTCTTATCTACTTGCAGGCGATTTACGTACCGCGGAAACTTATCTGCGTAATGCAGCAAATCAGCCAACAGCGGATAGCCGTGTGCGCCAAAATCTTGCTCTTGTCATTGGACTGCAGGGCCGCTTTGAAGAAGCTGAACAGGTTGCTCGCAACGAGCTTTCTGGCCAACAGGCTGAGGCAAATGTTGCTTATCTTAAACGCATGATCGCCCAGAATAATTCCTGGAAGAAACTGAAAGACACCTAAACTCGCCGTTTGGTTAAAAACCATAGGGAATTGTGTGACGTTTGTTTGGGTCAATCTCAAGTTTGCGTTTGAGCGGCGGTACTGCGCGCTGATGACAATCTGATCGGTCACATATCCGGCAAGAAATGCCGATGGGTTCAAAAGCTGCATCGCGATTGATATCCAAATCATCCGCATAAACCAAATCACCTGCATGGATGATCTCGCACCCTAAAGCCAATGCGTGTCGCTGAACGGGTTTTCGATAGCCGCCTCTCCGCTTGGTTACGGCCGTTGATAAACATAAATAGCGCACACCATCGGGCGTTTCAGCGAGCTGGCGCAATATTCGATCCGGCGTTTCAAAGGCGCGATGGGCGTTCCACAGCGGGCAAGCCGAACCAAATCGGGCAAACTGCAGTTTGGTGGCGCTATGGCGCTTAGTGATATTGCCCGCTTGATCAAGCCGCGCAAAAAAGAACGGGATGCCTTTAGCGCCGGGTCTTTGCAAAGTGCTGAGGCGGTGTGCAACCTGCTCAAGGCTCGCACCGAAATAATCAGCCAGCATTTCCAAATCATGGCGATATTCGCGCGCTGTCTCTAAAAATGCGGAATATGGCAAGGTGGCAGCGCCAGCGAAATAATTCGCCAAACCAATGCGGCAAATATCTTGCGCATCTTCTGATCTGAAATCTGCTTGCGCAATGATGTCATCCATAGTTGATTTATGTTCTAGCAGCGCGATTTGGTGGGCGATCTGAAACGTGTTTGTTGCGTGATTGGCCTGGCTGTTAAGCCGCAAAATCCGTGCGCTTTCATCGTAAGATCTAATCACACGATCATTATTTTCATTGTTCGACAATGACACATGAACTCGATGCTTACGCTCAATATGATCAGCAAAGGCACGCAGGCTCTTTTGCCCGCGATGATCAAAACTGCCCGAAAGTTTTTCTGCCAGTACATCCAGCTCGTGCACGTAATTATCCAGATAATGGAAGAAATCGCGCACTTCTTCATAAGGCGTTGGGTCGGTGAGCGCGCCACTGCGTTCAAGCGTATCATCAAGCTCAGCCAATTGTTCACCTACATGCCTGAGCGCCTGATGCATAGATAGAAACGCTTTGGCGACCGCTGGTGCATTTTGTGAGACGAGTTTGAGATCCTGAACGCTGGGTGCTTCACCGCCAAATAGCGGATCGGCAAGCGCTTCGGCCATATCTGCAAGCAAGCGGTCGCTGTCATCTTCCGATAATGTGGTGATATCAACCGCAAATTTTTCAGCCAGCGCCAGCAAAACTGTCGCCGTCAAATGGCGTTGATTGTTCTCAATCTGATTGAGATAGCTCGTTGAAATGCCCAACTGATCGGCGAAATGCGCCTGTGTCAGCTTATTTTCTTCCCGAATGGCCTTAATGTTTCGGCCAACAAATAGTTTTCGTCCACGCATGTTCGCAACTTTGCTAAAATGAATATGCAATATTTGCTAAACTGACTATGTTGCATTTTCAAGTCTTATTTTTCACTGAAAGTGCTTTATAAGCATAGGCTAACAAAGGGGTTGATATGCAGCATATACTTGATGAACTTGAAAAACGCCGTGAAGAAGCAAGACTTGGCGGTGGCCAGCGCCGTATTGATGCGCAACATAAAAAAGGCAAATTAACCGCCCGTGAGCGGATTGATGTCCTGTTAGATGACGGCACATTTGAAGAATATGACATGTATAAGACCCATCGCTGCACCGATTTCGGCATGGGTGAAAGCCAGCCGCCCGGTGATGGCGTTGTCACGGGTTGGGGCACGATCAATGGTCGCCCTGTTTACCTTTACGCACAGGATTTCACCGTATTCGGCGGTTCTTTATCTGAAACCCACGCGGAAAAGATCTGTAAGATCATGGATCTTGCCATGCAAAATGGTGTGCCGGTCATCGGCCTTTGCGATTCAGGCGGCGCACGTATTCAGGAAGGTGTCGCATCCCTTGGCGGCTATGCCGAAGTTTTCTGGCGCAATGCGCAGGCTTCAGGTGTTGTTCCGCAAATTTCCGTCATTATGGGCCCATGCGCTGGTGGCGCGGTTTATTCTCCCGCCATGACCGACTTCATCTTCATGGTCAAAGACACAAGCTATATGTTTGTAACCGGCCCGGATGTGGTGAAAACCGTGACCAACGAAATCGTCACGGCCGAAGAATTGGGCGGTGCATCTACCCACACAAAGAAATCCTCCGTCGCAGATGGCGCTTTCGACAACGATGTCGAAGCGCTGCTGCAAATTCGCGAGTTTTACGATTTTCTACCTCTATCGAACCGGACGAATGCCCCGACATTGCCAACGCCGGATGAGATTGAGCGCGCAGAAGAATCGCTTGATACTTTGGTGCCTGAAAATCCCAACATGCCCTATGACATGCGTGAGGTGATCGAAAAAGTTGCTGATGAAGGCAATTTTTATGAGCTGCAGAAGGATTTTGCTGGGAATATTCTCACCGGCTTTGTCCGCATTAATGGCGAAAGCATTGGCGTGATCGCCAACCAGCCCATGGTGCTGGCAGGCTGTTTGGATATTGATTCATCGAAAAAAGCTGCGCGCTTCATCCGCTTCTGTAATGCTTTTAACATTCCGCTTCTCACATTTGTCGATGTGCCGGGCTTCTTGCCGGGTGTCAGTCAGGAATATGGCGGCATTATCAAACATGGCGCAAAACTATTATTTGCCTATGCGCAAGCAACCGTTCCGATGGTGACTGTCATTACTCGTAAAGCCTATGGCGGCGCTTATGACGTAATGGCATCCAAACATATTCGTGCTGATGTGAATTATGCTTGGCCGACGGCTGAAATTGCGGTGATGGGTGCCAAAGGTGCGACCGAAATTTTGTATCGTTCAGAACTTGATGATCCGGACAAAATTGCAGCGCGCACCAAAGAATATGAGGATCGTTTTGCGAATCCGTTTATTGCTGCACAACGCGGTTTTGTGGATGAAGTGATCATGCCGCGCAACACACGCCGTCGCGTTGCCCGCGCGTTTGAAATGCTGAAAAATAAGGACGCCAATGAGCCTTATAAAAAGCATGACAACATGCCGCTATAGGGGAAATCGATGCCTAAACTTCCTTATATGCTTAAACATCGCGGATTTCCGTCTCGTCTACCGGGGACTGATTTTCAGTTCACCATTCGCCGTGCGGCACCTGTTGCGACAAAAATCGAAAAACGCGAGCGTCATCCCGATCGCAAGAAGATTTTGACCGAAGCCGATACCAATTTTCTTGCCTGTTTGTGGAAAGCCTTTGGCAATGAACCTTTTGAGCGCGGCAATTTAGATGCCGGTCGCTTGGGAACCTTGTTTATGCGCGAGGTGATCCCCGCAGATGATGATTTCGACCCGCAAGATTATGAAGCCATGTTGGTGATTAACGAACCTGTCGCCCGTGCCAGTTTTCCAGAAAGTTTTGAAGAGGACAATTACAGATGATTACAAAAATCCTCGTTGCCAATCGCGGTGAGATTGCTTGCCGCGTATTTAAATCAGCTAAGAAAATGGGCATTGCGACCGTTGCGGTTTATTCAGATGCGGATAAAAACGCGCTCCATACTTCCATGGCAGATGAAGCTATCCATATTGGCGCAGCACCTGCGGCTGAAAGTTATCTGATTATCGATAAAATTATCGCGGCTTGTAAAGAAACCGGCGCGAATGCTGTGCATCCCGGTTACGGATTTTTATCCGAACGGGCTGAATTTGCCGAGCGTTTGAAACAAGAAGGCATCGTCTTTATTGGCCCACCGCAGGGCGCAATCGAAAAGATGGGTGATAAGATCACTTCGAAAAAGATCGCCGATGATGCGGGCGTATCGACGGTTCCAGGTTATATGGGGCTGATTGATGACGCTGAACATGCAGTGACGATTTCAAGCGAAATCGGTTATCCAGTGATGATCAAAGCCTCCGCCGGTGGTGGTGGTAAAGGCATGCGCATTGCCTGGAATGATAATGAAGCGCGAGAAGGCTTTGAACGCTCCAAATCTGAAGCGGCAAGCTCATTTGGCGATGATCGAATTTTCATTGAAAAATTTGTCGAAGAACCACGTCATATTGAAATTCAGGTGCTTGCCGATACGCATGGCAATTGCATTTATTTGGGCGAGCGGGAATGTTCGATCCAGCGCCGCAATCAAAAAGTTATCGAAGAAGCGCCAAGCCCGTTTTTGGATGAAGCGACGCGAAAAGCCATGGGTGAGCAAGCCTGTGCGCTTGCGCAAGCTGTGGGATATACGAGCGCCGGAACGGTTGAATTTATCGTTGATAAAAATCGCAATTTCTATTTCCTAGAAATGAATACACGCTTGCAAGTGGAGCACCCTGTGACAGAACTCATTACGGGTGTGGATCTTGTTGAGCAGATGATCAATGTCGCTGCAGGTGAAAAACTATCACTTGCGCAAGATGATATTCAATTAAATGGCTGGGCGATGGAAAGCCGTCTTTATGCGGAAGATCCATATCGTAAATTCTTGCCATCTATTGGGCGTTTAACGCGCTATCGCCCGCCCGCTGAAGGTGACATTGGCGACGGCAATATCATCCGCAATGACACAGGCGTCTACGAAGGTGGCGAGATCTCAATGTATTATGATCCGATGATCGCCAAATTATGTACATGGGGTGAAACGCGCGATGATGCGATCCAAACCATGTGCGAAGCGCTTGATATGTTTGAGCTTGAAGGTATTGGCCATAACCTGCCATTCTTATCAGCGGTGATGGGGCATGATCGCTTCCGCTCAGGCAATATCACAACCGCCTTTATCGCCGAGGAATATCCAGAAGGCTTCCAAGGTGTTGATCTAACACAAGGTGAATTGCATTCTATTGCATCGGGCGCGGCTGCGATGATGTTGGTCGAAGCTGAACGTCGTGAAGCACTGCAAAGCATTGATCTTGGCACGACAAATCACGGTGAATATGATTTTGTGGTTCAAATCGGTGATACCCAAATTCCGGTCCTTGTATCGCGTAGCGATGATAAGGTTGAGGGCACATTTGATATTTCAATCGATGCCGGGCCTGAGCAACAGATTTTCTGCACTTATACACCAGGCGATACACTCACTGTGTTCAGTTCATCTGAGGATAAAAGCGCGCAGGGCGTGAACTATTATCTAAAAACCAATCGCACCGCAGACGGATTTCGTATTCGCACCAGAGGCGCTGATTTAGATGTGAAGGTTTTAACCCCGCGCGTGGCGGAGCTTTTGGCGCTCATGCCAGTAAAAGAAGCCGCAGACACGTCGAAATATCTTCTATGCCCAATGCCGGGTCTGGTGATTGATCTGAAAGTTTCCGTTGGCGACAGCATTGAAGAAGGTCAGCCATTGGCAATCGTTGAAGCGATGAAAATGGAAAATGTTCTCAAAGCTGAAAAGTCCGGCAAGGTGAAGGAAATTCCAGTTAAAACCGGTGACAGTCTGGCAGTTGATGCGGTGATCATGGAGTTTGAATAATGTCTAACCCTGATATCAAAAAGCGCGATTGGCTTGATCTTGCCAGTAAGGAGATGAAGGGAAAAGACCCTGAAACATTGGATTGGCACACGCCTGAAAATATTTTGGTGAAACCGGTCTATACGTCCGATGATATGCCAGATGCCGCCAAGAATGATATGCCCGGTTTTGCACCCTTTACCCGCGGGATCAAGGCCACCATGTATGCGGGGCGCCCTTGGACCATTCGCCAATATGCGGGATTCTCAACCGCAGAAGAAAGCAATGCGTTCTATCGCAAAAACTTAGCAGCTGGACAAAAGGGTTTGTCTGTCGCCTTCGACCTTGCAACCCACAGAGGCTATGATTCAGATCACCCCCGCGTTGTCGGAGATGTGGGCAAAGCTGGTGTTGCGATTGACAGCGTTGAGGATATGAAGATCCTCTTTGATGGCATTCCGCTTGACCAGATGTCTGTATCTATGACGATGAATGGTGCCGTTATTCCTGTGCTTGCCATGTTTATTGTTGCAGGTGAAGAACAGGGTGTGGATCGCGCTAAACTATCGGGCACCATTCAGAACGACATTCTCAAAGAGTTCATGGTGCGCAATACTTATATCTACCCGCCTGAACCATCCATGCGCATCATCGCTGATATTATTGATTATACAGCGCGTGAAATGCCGAAATTTAATTCGATTTCCATCTCCGGCTATCACATGCAAGAAGCTGGCGCGACGCTTTCACAAGAATTGGCTTATACACTGGCTGATGGCATGGAATATGTCCGGGCGGCGATGGATAAAGGGCTCGATGTCGATGCGTTTGCAGGGCGTTTATCCTTCTTCTTCTGCATTGGTATGAATATCTTTATGGAAGCTGCAAAATTGCGCGCTGCGCGCAAGCTCTGGGCGAAAATCATGACTGATTTTGGCGCAAAATCTGATCGCTCCAAAATGCTACGCACCCATTGCCAAACCTCCGGCGTGTCGCTCACCGAACAAGACCCCTATAACAATATCGTTCGCACAACCGTTGAAGCCATGGCTGCGACCTTGGGTGGAACCCAATCATTGCACACAAATTCATTTGATGAAGCAATTGCGCTGCCGACAGAATTTTCAGCTCGCATAGCCCGCAATACGCAGCTTATTTTGCAACATGAAACAGGCATCACAAATGTCGTCGACCCTCTGGGCGGTTCCTATTACGTTGAGGCCCTTACCAATGATTTAGCTGAAGAAGCTTGGCGCTTGATCGAAGAGGTTGAATCACTTGGCGGCATGACCAAAGCCGTTGAGCAGGGCCTGCCAAAAATGCGGATTGAAGAATCAGCTACCAAACGTCAGGCGCGCATTGATAAAGGCGAAGATGTAATTGTTGGCGTAAATAAATATCGTCTGGATGATGAAGCACCGATTGATATCCTGGATATCGATAATGCAAAGGTGCGCAAAGCTCAGATTGCTCGTCTTGAGAAGATGAAGGCGCATCGCGACGAGAAAGCATTTAGTACAGCCATCGAAAACCTTCAAAATGTAGCAGCGTCTGGGACCGGCAACTTATTAGAAGCGGCGGTTGAAGCGGCACGCGCGCGTGCGTCTTTGGGTGAAATTTCGGACGCCATGGAAAACGCATTTTCACGTCATAAAGCAACGACCCGCATTATTTCCGGGGTCTATCAATCTGATTATGATGGTGATCCGGAATATGAAAATCTGAAACAGAAAATTTCAAATATCACAAGTGAGCGCGATAAGAAGCCGCATATCCTCGTCGCAAAAATGGGTCAGGATGGCCATGATCGCGGCGCGAAAATCATCTCAACCGCTTTTGCGGATATGGGATTTGAAGTGGACTTGTCTGATATGTTTGAAACGCCTTTAGAGGTGGCCGATAAAGCCGTCGCGAGCCAAGTCGATGTGATTGGCGTGTCTTCACTCGCGGCAGGCCACAAAACCCTCATTCCAGAGCTTATTGAGATGCTCAAAGAGCGCGACGCAGACGATATTATTGTTGTTTGCGGTGGCGTGATTCCTGAGCAAGATTATCAAATGCTCAAAGATGCCGGTGTTGCTGAAATATTTGGACCGGGCTCTAACGTTTTGGATGCCGCCAATGCCGTTTTGGGTCAAATTACAGGGCAATTGCGCAATAATTAGTGCAAAAATTCAAATATTTAAACGAAAGTCATAGACTCATCCAAAAGTATTAAACAGAATTTTAAGAAGATTGGCCAATAATTATACCTAGTATTTTCACTGTAGTAGGTCGCAAATTATGGTCGGGCAAAAATCGTCCAAAGGCAAAATTAATGATACGGGAGGAAATTTTCTTTCTCGTTTAATCGTCGAAGAAAAACGCGAGTTTGTTCGTCGACAAATGTATGCACCCTGCAAGGTCTGCTACATGAAAGATGGTTTACGCGGTTATAGCACTATGAAAGGCATGATCGTTGATTTGTCTGAGGGTGGTGCGCAACTTAAATTGCCGTTTATGCTGACACGTGGTCAGGATTTATATCTCCTGCTCAAAAATTTTCCATACAAGCTTGCTGCAGTGGTTGTGGAAGTGACAGAAGCGGGCATCCATATCAAATTTGCCAATCCGATTCCCGCGGATGCCGTGCATCAAATCGCGTCTGGCCGACCTTATGTGAAGCCAAATCAATCAAGCGCCCCACAAAAAGCAGCTGAGTAAATATCCCAAGACACGCAAAAGTTAAGGCAAAGCGTTGCACAAACGCCATAGCTTTGTAATTAATGGTAACATTCGCGTTATAAATCGGTTTAAGGCTTGCAAGTGGTTATTAATACAAAATAAACCATAGCCATGAGATTTGTCTGAAATTGCAAATCGTTATCGGGGACAACGAGAATTACCATGCAACGCCGCAGCTTTCTACAAATGGGATTGGTTTCAACATCTGCACTATTAGTGGGATGTTCAACATCAAGTGAAACGGCCAATAAAGTATCCAATGCGCCGTCCAAGAATAAAGTCGGTACGATCTATTCTGATGCGTATGGTTCAGTTACAGATGGTGGTTTCCGTGTGCCTGCGGTTCCAATCAACAAGTTGGACACAAAATACCACCGTCAAATTGTTCGGTTTAAAACCAAATACCCGAAGAACACTGTGATCGTGAATACAAGACAACGTCATCTTTATTATGTGTTGGGTGCAAGCAAAGCTGTACGGTATGGAATTGGGGTCGGGCGCGCGGGATTTGCTTGGGAAGGTGAAGCCTATGTTGCTTGGAAACGTCCGTGGCCAACTTGGACGCCCCCGAAAGAGATGATCCAGCGCCAGCCTTATCTTAGAAAATATGCTGATGGTGGTATGCAACCTGGATTAAAAAATCCACTTGGTGCTCGAGCTCTGTATTTGTTTGATAGCAAAACCAAGCAGGACACATTATATCGCCTGCACGGAACGCCTGAATGGAAATCAATTGGAACGGCTGCTTCATCCGGCTGTATCCGCCTAATCAATCAAGACGTGATTGACCTTTACGCTCGTGTGAAGCCAGGTCGCCGCACAAAAGTGATCGTCATTCAATAAATCAGATCACAGATTGAATTAAAAAAGCCTCTGAGACGAATGAACAATCTCCGAGGCTTTTTATTGTGATCAAGCGACCATTAACTTGCTTTCAACTCCAACCGGCGACGATGCAGAACCGGCTCTGTATAACCGCTTGGCTGCGCCCTGCCGTCCAGCACCAATTCAAGCGCTGCTTGGAATGCGACCGAGCCATCAAAATTACCCGCCATATTGATATAATTGGCATCACCTTCATTTTGGCCATCAACAACTGCTGCCATCTTTTGCATTGTGGTGACAATCTGCTCCTCAGTGACAACACCATGATGCAACCAGTTCGCCATGTGCTGGGCAGAAATTCGCAATGTAGCGCGATCTTCCATCAAGCCGATATTGTTAATGTCAGGCACTTTTGAACACCCAACACCCTGATCAACCCAGCGAACCACATAGCCCAAAATGCCCTGCGCATTGTTATCAAGTTCGTTTTGAATATCTTCAGGCGTCCAATTCGGGTTTTTCGCCACGGGAATTGATAAAATATCGTCGATATTGGCGCGACCACGTGTTGAGATTTCAGACTGAACATCCTTCACACTCACTTTGTGATAATGCGTGGCATGAAGTGTTGCCGCTGTCGGTGATGGTACCCAAGCTGTATTGGCACCTGCTTTTGGATGGCCAATTTTCTGTTCAAGCATATCCGCCATCCGGTCCGGCATGGCCCACATGCCTTTACCAATTTGTGCATGACCAGCAAGACCGCATTCAAGGCCAATATCCACATTCCAATCTTCATAAGCTGCAATCCAAGCGGCCTGTTTCATATCGCCCTTGCGGATCATCGGACCTGCTTCCATTGATGTATGCATTTCATCACCAGTACGATCCAGGAAGCCTGTATTGATGAACACAACGCGTTCTTTAGCAGCACGGATACATTCTTTAAGATTGACCGTCGTACGGCGCTCTTCGTCCATAATACCCATTTTGAGCGTATTTGGTGCCATACCGAGGGTCTTTTCGACGCGACCAAATATCTCACTGGCAAAGGCCACTTCGTCTGGTCCATGCATTTTCGGTTTCACGATATACATGGAGCCTTCTTTGGAATTCGCACGGCGGCCATCGGGTCCGATATCGCGCAATGCAATCAAACCAGTGATCATCGCATCCATCATACCTTCAGGAACTTCATTACCGTCTTTATCTAAAATGGCAGGATTGGTCATAAGATGTCCGACATTGCGGATGAGCATCAAAACGCGACCTGACAGGGAAAACTCAGATCCATCCGGCGCTGTGTATTCACGATCAGGATTTAACTTACGGACAATGGTTTTGCCATTTTTTTCAAGTGTTTCTTCAAGATCACCCTTCATAAGGCCTAGCCAATTTCGGTAGACAAGGGTCTTATCCGCACCATCAACAGCTGCAATGGAATCTTCGCAATCCATGATGGATGTCAGCGCGGATTCTAAAACAACGTCAGAAATACCAGCTTGGTCATCACCACCGATCGGGCTATCTGGATTGATAACAATCTCAACATGCATGCCATTTTTGACAAGCAAGATCTTCTTTGGTGCATCGGCCTCACCGCCAAAACCTACAAATTGTCCGGCATCCTTCAGGCTGGCTTGCTCACCATTTGAAAGTTCAACATTTAGGGCGCCATTTGATACAGAAAGGCGTTTCACATCATGCCAATTGCCAGAAAGCGGGGCACTTTCGTTGAGGAAATCGCGTGCCCAAGCAATCGCTTTTGCACCACGAACCGGATTATAGCCTTTTCCTTTTTCTGCGCCATCCTCTTCGGAAAGCGCATCGGTGCCATAAAGTGCATCATAGAGCGACCCCCAACGTGCATTTGCAGCGTTTAACGCAAATCGCGCATTCATGATCGGAACAACGAGCTGAGGACCCGCAATTTCGCAGATCTCTTTGTCCACATTGCTAGTGCTGACCGAGAATTTATCACCTTCTGGAACGAGATATCCGATCTCTTTCAAAAAGTCTTTGTAGACTTCCAGATCATGTGGCGCGCCATTTTCACGATGCCAAGCATCAATCTTATCCTGCAAATCGTCGCGCTTTGCCAAGAATTCTTTGTTCTTTGGCGCAAGATCATGAATAAGTGCTGAGAACTCTTCGAAGAATTTATCTTCATCCACGCCCGAACCTGGTAGCGCCTCATTGACGAGAAAATCATAAAGCTCCTGATCGATTTTCAGATCGTTGCGGTCTTGCATAGCCATATGTTGCTCCACTTTATTATATGATTGAATTTTTCTATCGTTAATAAAGACAGGCAATTATTTGTCAATCGAGGGATAAAGAATAAGATTGTTTCTTTTTTGGAAATAATCTTATTCTTCTAGTGATCGCGCCGTGTGACAATCATCGGCAATCCACCTTGCGGTTGGACAGTAAGCTTTTGCACCGGCCATGGATCTGTTTGATCGGTGACATCAAATCGATAGTGTCTTAAAAGCACGCCCAAAGCGATGATTGCTTCTTGCAAAGCAAAGGTTGCGCCTATACAAACGCGCGGCCCTGCACCAAAGGGAAGATATTGAAATCTATGCAGTTTTACCTTGTTTTCGGCGAGAAAGCGTTCCGGACGAAAGACGCGTGGATTGTCCCATAATTTTTCGTGGCGATGCAATGTCCACGGCATGACAAGTACCGTTGTGTCCTTTTCAATTGTCACCACTTCACCACTTGGTGCCGTCCATTTATCATCCTTGAGCGGCGCGCGATTGATCGAAGGTGCAGGCGGATAGAGCCGCATTGTTTCTTCAAAGACTGCCCGTGTCCAAGGCATTTGATCGAGCCAATCAACAGGATCAACATTATTTTCGTGAACTTTATCGGCTTCTTCTTCCATCAATTTGCGATGTTTTTCTGAATTTGCCACGCAATAGAGCGCCCAACCCAATGCGCGCGCTGTGGTTTCATGACCTGCACCGATGAAAGTAATAATATTGTCTTCAATTTCCGAGCGTTTCAGCCCATCTGGCGCTTCCTGACGTAAAAGCAGGGTTAAGAAGTCTTCTGGCGCATCTTTTGCGCTGTCATTCATCACTTTCCTGCGTTTATCAGCAGTGTCCGAAACAATTTTTCGGAATTTACGCATCACGGGAATACCCAACATGCGGCGAAAACGCGGGACCCACCATGGTGCCTTTATCAAATCAAGTGGATCAACCCGCCCCATTGTGTGAAGTAAACGATCAACATCCGTAGATAAATCGTCGCTTTGGGACACAATGTCATTTGAAAACAAAGTTTCCGCAAGAATTTCATAGGTCATTTCAGTCATATCGACCGACACATCGACCAATCCATCTGAAGAAGCGATTGGTGCATATTTCTCGGCATATTGAACAGCGCGTTTATGCATGAGCTCTGCAAATCCTTTCGCATGGCGCGGGGCAAAAACAGGTGCAACGGATTTGCGTGAGCGTTTCCAAACCGTGCCTTCCGCAGTGAGCAGGCCATCGCGCAATATGGGCCTTAAAATCAACTGGCGTACGGTTGCCATGCGGTAGTTCTTGGCATTCTCGACCAAAACATAGTGCACAAGGTCTGGATCATTGGCGATTAAGATGCGTTCGTTCAAGAATTTGGTCTTAATCCAAGGCAAGGTGTAGGACGGCTGGCCCCAAACTTCCAAAGGGTTGGATAAAGTTGCTCTGATCACCTCAAAAATCGATGGAATCGTCGTCCGCGGGATCGGTGCAGGAGGCACAAATTCGACATTTTTATCTGCTATCTTGTCCATAATTACATCGTACTTATCTAACATTTTGGTCAATCATACGCCAAGGCTCTGAATTATCGAAAAAATCCGTGAAAATACCCACGAAAATGACCTGCAAATTTGGCATTCAAAGCACTTACGATTATAGATTAACCATATGATTTTTGCATGATTCGCATGTCTGAATATACATACGTAATCAAACGGGATTTGGGTTTTAATGAACGACACTCCAATTGACGAAAATAGCGCAGAATATGGCGCCGATTCTATCAAAGTTTTAAAGGGCCTGGATGCGGTCCGTAAACGCCCGGGTATGTATATCGGTGATACCGATGATGGTTCTGGTCTGCACCACATGGTCTATGAGGTTGTCGATAACGCCATTGATGAAGCGCTTGCTGGCCACGCGGATCTCGTCACCGTTACGTTAAATGCTGACGGATCTTGCACAGTGACCGATAATGGTCGCGGGATCCCAACAGGCATTCACGAAGAAGAAGGCGTATCTGCTGCTGAGTTGATTATGACACAGCTGCATGCCGGCGGTAAATTTGACCAAAACTCCTATAAGGTTTCAGGCGGTCTGCATGGCGTGGGCGTGTCTGTGGTGAACGCGCTTTCCGTGTGGCTGAAAATGAAAATTTATCGCGACAATGGCGTTCATGAGATGAGCTTCACCCATGGTGTTGCCGATGCTCCGCTGGAACAAACTGGTGACCATTCTGGCCGATCCGGCACGCAAGTGACATTCTTGCCATCGCCTGACACCTTCACCATGACCGAATTTAAGTATGAAACGCTTGAACATCGTTTACGGGAGCTTGCCTTCCTTAATTCCGGTGTTCGGATTGTTTTGACCGATAATCGTCATTCGGATGTGCGAACGGATGAACTTTTCTATGAAGGTGGTTTGGAAGCCTTTGTGCGCTATCTAGACCGGACGAAAAAACCGCTTGTTGATGATCCTATCACTATTTCTAGCGAGCGCGATGGTATTACCGTTGAAGTCGCTATGTGGTGGAATGAAAGTTATCACGAGAATGTTCTGTGTTTCACCAATAATATCCCGCAACGCGATGGCGGTACGCACCTAGCTGGCTTTAGAGGTGCGCTTACGCGCCAGGTGACGGGTTACGCTGACCAATCTGGCCTGACTAAGAAACAAAAGGTTTCGCTCACTGGCGATGACTGCCGTGAAGGTTTAACAGCCGTGCTATCGGTAAAAGTGCCTGATCCGAAATTCTCATCCCAAACCAAAGATAAGCTTGTGTCGTCTGAAGTGCGTCCCGTTGTGGAAAGCCAGATGAACGAAGCCTTGGGCATGTGGCTTGAAGAGCACCCAAATGAAGCCAAAATTTTGGTCGGTAAAGTCTGTGAAGCAGCTCATGCGCGTGAAGCAGCCCGTCGCGCTCGCGAACTTACCCGCCGCAAAGGCGCATTGGATATTGCGTCCCTACCCGGCAAGCTTGCCGATTGCTCTGAGCGCGATCCCGCGAAATCTGAAGTCTTCCTCGTGGAGGGTGATTCTGCGGGCGGTTCGGCCAAACAGGGCCGTTCACGCGATAATCAGGCCATTTTGCCGCTTCGTGGTAAGATCTTGAATGTGGAACGTGCGCGTTTTGATAAAATGCTGTCATCGCAGGAAATTGGCACGCTGATTACCGCGCTGGGTACTGGGATCGGTAAAGATGAATTCAACGCTGATAAATTGCGTTATCACAAAATCATCATCATGACCGATGCGGATGTGGATGGTGCGCATATTCGTACACTGCTTTTGACATTCTTCTTCCGTCAAATGCCTGAACTTATTGAGCGCGGGCATTTATATATCGCCCAACCGCCGCTTTATAAAGTCGCGCGTGGCAAGTCTTCGCGCTATTTGAAAGATCAGGCGGCTCTTGAAGATTATTTGATCACCTCTGGACTTGAAGAAGCCGCGCTTGAAACATCAACCGGTGAAGTGCGTGCGGGACTTGATCTGCGTTCTGTGGTGGATGATGCATTGCGCTTACGCTCACTGCTTGATGGCCTTCATTCGCGTTATGATCGTTCACTTGTTGAACAAGCCGCAATTGCTGGCGCATTATCCGCTGAAGCCTTTGCTGATCCTACAAATGCTGCAGCCCTTGCGAGCAAAGTGGCTGAACGCATGGATATGATTTCGGACGAAACCGAACGTGGTTGGAGCGGCAAGGTGACAGATACAGGTGGTCTCTTGCTTGAACGTGTAGTGCGCGGTGTAACCGAGATCGCATTGCTCGATGCGGCGTTGCTTGCCAGCCAAGATGCGCAAGCCATTCATCAGCTCAACACGCGCTTAAAAGAGGTTTACGAAGAGCAGGCAACTCTGCGGCGCAAAACGGCAATGGAGCCCATTGGCGGACCTATGGTGCTGTTAGATAGTGTCTTTACTATGGGACGCAAGGGTCTCACTGATATCCAACGCTATAAAGGCTTGGGCGAGATGAATGCTGACCAATTGTGGGAAACCACACTGGATCCAAATGTGCGTTCTCTTCTGCAAGTGAAAATCAGCGATGCAATCAACGCTGATGATCTCTTCTCACGCTTGATGGGCGATGAGGTAGAGCCGCGCCGCGAATTTATCCAAGACAATGCACTCAGCGTTGCTAATCTGGATATCTAATGCGCAGTTTAATTGGATATAAAAGCGGGGTCAGAGCATGAGCCCGCAACAAATATCCAATATGGCTGAATATACAGTCACCGAAATTTCAGGTTCGATTAAAAAGACGGTCGAGACCGCCTTTACGCATGTCAGAGTGCGTGGCGAGATTTCAGGCTTTCGCGGTCAACATTCTTCTGGCCATGCGTATTTTTCCATCAAAGATGAGCGCGCTCGCATGGATGCCGTGGTTTGGAAAGGTGTTTTTAATCGCCTGAAGTTCAAACCTGAAGAAGGCATGGAAATGATAGCTACTGGGAAAATCACTACTTTCCCTGGCTCATCAAAATATCAGATTGTTATTGAACAACTAGAACCAGCTGGCGCTGGTGCCTTGATGGCGCTACTGGAAGAACGCAAGAAGAAGCTCGCCACCGAAGGCTTGTTTGATGCCAATCGCAAACAGCTGCTGCCTTATCTGCCCAAGACAATTGGGGTTGTCACATCGCCCACTGGTGCCGTGATCCGAGATATCTTGCACCGAATTTCAGATCGCTTTCCGGTTCATGTGATTGTTTGGCCGGTGCGTGTGCAGGGGGAAACCAGCGGTGACGAAGTCGCAGCGGCCATTCGTGGTTTTAATGCTTTGGACGGCACGTCAAATATTCAAAAGCCTGACCTGATTATTGTCGCGCGCGGCGGTGGTAGTTTGGAAGACCTATGGGGTTTTAATGATGAAGCCGTGGTCCGAGCAGCCGATGCATCAGTTATTCCATTAATTTCAGCTGTCGGACACGAAACGGATTGGACATTGCTCGATCTTGTTGCCGATGAACGCGCGCCAACGCCCACAGGTGCTGCGGAAATGTCAGTGCCAGTTAAAGCCGATCTGGAGGCAGGATTATCAAATTTATCTGCGCGATTACGCTCAGCCAGTTCACGCAATGTCGATCAGAAACGGCAGAATTTTGTTGCATTGTCGCGCGGATTACCATCGCTTGATAATTTATTAGCGCTACCGAGGCGCCGTATTGATGAAGCGACAAGCAATTTATCAAAAGCGATACATCTGAATACGCTCAACAAGCGCCGAGGATTTGATTTAGCGGTGAACCGCCTTACACCCATTGCACTTTTGGCATCACTGCGTGATCGACGCGCGCGCATTCAGCAGATGGGGCAGGTTCTTCATTCAAGTTTTGATCGCATTCGTGATCGCAAGACCACAAGTTTGGAACGCTTGGATAGAACACTGCAGCCAGTGCCACAGCAAATCCTTGGTCGCATCCGCTCAGGTCAAACGCAGATTGATCAATATTCTACGCGCAATGACAATGCTGTTGGCAGCCTGTTAAAACGGTTGTCGCAGCAACTTCATGCGCAAGATCGCGTGATGCAATCACTGGCCTATACCAATGTGCTCAAGCGCGGCTTTGCGCTTGTGCGTGATGAAGATGGCAAACCAATTACGCTTGCAGATAATGTCGCAGAAGGTCAGACACTTAATATTCAATTCTCTGATGGATTTATTGACGCCAACGCGGCAGGTGAGAAGTCTGAAACCCCTCCTGCTCAACCAACTAAACTTGCTAAGCCGGCAAAGAAATCAGTAAAACCTAAGGTTCCCTCAAAAGATCAGGGCTCATTGTTTTAAAGAACCAACCTATAATTAGCCGTCTAATTGACTAAGCAATTCATCGCTCTTTATGACACTTGCAAATTCGTCATTGAGGCTTGCAAGAGCCGTTTCGTGAATAAGATCAGCTGCGAATACATTCCCTTTTTGACCGTTTTTATCAAAGGTCGCTGTGGCGTCTGAGACCAAGAAAACCTTATATCCGAAGTTACCAGCCATCCGTGTTGTTGTGGAGACACAATGGTCAGTCGTTAGCCCAATAATGACAAGCGTAGAGACATTTCGCTCATCCAAAACATCTTTCAAATCTGTACCGATAAAGGCGCTATTGACGTTTTTTTTGATCACCATTTCGTCGGCAAGCGGTTTAACATTGTCTTGAAATTCAAACCCTTTTTGAGAAGGATGCAAAGGGGATTGCGGATTGGTCGATGCGTGTTGAATGTGGATGATCAGCAGCGCATATTCGCGCCAATAATTGAGTAGCTTTGCGCAGATCATTTCAGCGTCTTTATTGTTGCGCTCACCACCCCATTCCTCTTCTTGCAAGAAGCCTTTTTGGATATCGATTAACAGCAATGTGGGTCGCTTATCTTTCAAAGAACTCATATTAGTTAGCCTTTATTTCACGAACTCGCCATAGTGAGAGAGATGTGGTTCGGTGGTGTCAAACACCTCTATATTCTTAAATGGTTCGGCAATTGACTGACCGCGATAGAACGGCAAATAAGCCCGAAATCCTGCCCTTTGTGACGCTATCTTTAATTTTTCTTGCCCCCAAAACGTGATGTGGCGTTCTGGTTCTTCTGGATTGAAATCTGTCGATACACCGCGTTGCGCACATAATCTGTGAAATTCTTCAGCGCTAAAATTGCTTTCAACCGCGACGTCAATCATTTCTTGATCTGGCAAACGCTTGGAATTCCAAAGGACTTTCTCTGCAGCAAGCAAAATGACGCGTTGTTTTGTTTCGAGCGGCACTGCATCTTGATCAAATAGAATTTTGGCGAATGTAAAGCTCTCATGCGTGGTAGGAACCGCAACCCGCATAGCTCCGCCAGGTTTTAAAATGCGTGCACATTCTTTAAGAAAAACATGAGCTTTTTCTTCTTCAAGATGTTCGAGCGTATGGGCGCAGTAAATCAGGCTCGCACTATCATCTGGAATATCAAGCTTTAGGTTATCTTGGCAAAGATCTATTGCGGTGAAATCTTCGCCGGCTCGACCCTGTATCGCTTTATAGAAGGCGCTATTACCTGGATAGTCATAGTTTTGCCAGCGTGGGTGATAAAAAGCACCTGACCCAAAATTATAGAATTTATCATCCTCATCATAACCAGCGTATAGCTTTTTATCATTTCGTGAGGAGAAGAAGGTGAACGAGGTATCATAGCGATTTAACGCTGCACCTAGTCCAAAACGATAAAGGTACTTATTGATGAACTTCACGAATTTCGGTGCAAATGTTGATCCGGCAATTCGCTTAAACGTGATCTTAAAGGACCCGACACTATTGTCGCGCAATGACCGATGACCAACGACATCTAAATCTTGAATATCGATTGTTTTAGACTTGTCCATGATGCACCATTTGGTTCGTATCTCTCACATTTTGACCAGGAGACTTATTCCCACTCAATTGTGCCTGGTGGTTTGGATGTCACGTCATAAACCACACGATTAATACCGCGGATCTCGTTGATGATACGCGTTGCGGCCTTGCCCAAAAACGCCATATCATAGGGATAAAAATCAGCGGTCATGCCATCTACTGACGTCACCGCTCGCAAAGCACAAACAAATTCATAGGTACGCCCATCACCCATCACGCCAACTGTTTGGACAGGTAATAGGACAGCAAATGCCTGCCAGATTTCATCATATAAACCAGCTTTGCGAATTTCATCGAGGTAAATTGCATCAGCTTCACGTAGAATTTCAAGCTTATCACGCGTAATGCCACCTGGACATCTGATTGCCAAACCTGGTCCTGGGAATGGATGGCGGCCAATGAAGGATTGTGGCAAGCCCAATTCAAGTCCAAGCGCGCGCACTTCGTCTTTAAACAATTCACGAAGCGGCTCCACCAAATCCATGTTCATCCGCTCGGGTAAACCACCCACATTGTGGTGAGATTTAATGGTAACCGATGGCCCACCGCTGTAGGATACACTTTCGATCACATCTGGATACAATGTCCCTTGCGCAAGGAAATCAGCACCACCGAGCTTGCCGGCTTCTTCTTCAAACAATTCGATAAAGAGGCGACCGATGGTTTTACGCTTTGTTTCGGGATCTGCTTCACCTTCCAACGCCGAGATAAAGGTTTCGGATGCATCACAATGCAGCAACTTTAAATCTGGATAATGTTCATTAAACATCGCCACAACATCTTTGGCTTCGTTCTTGCGCATCAAACCATGATCAACGAGAATACAAGTGAGTTGCGAACCAACGGCTTCATGTATGAGGAGCGCAGCAACAGATGAATCAACACCGCCCGACAAAGCACAGATGACTTTTTTATCGCCAACTTGTTCGCGAATGGCAGCTACTGCCCGCTCGCGATAGGCCGACATGTTCCAATCGCCTTCAAGTCCTGCGATATTATGGACAAAATTTGCCAACAATTTTGATCCGTCAGGCGTATGCACCACTTCTGGGTGGAACATTGTAGAATAATATTTTCGGATCTCATCCGCGGCAATTGCAAACGGCGCATTGGGAGATACAGCAATCACTTCAAACCCATCTGGAAGCTCCGTGACGCGATCACCATGGCTCATCCAAACTGTATATTGCGAGCCAACATCCCAAAATCCGTCAAACAAAAGACTAGATTTCAAGATCTCAATATCAGCGCGACCAAATTCGCGATGATGGCCACCTTCAACTTTGCCACCCAATTGCGTACACAATGTTTGTTGGCCGTAACAAATGGCCAGAATTGGCAATTTGGAATCAAATACGATTTGCGGTGCTCGTGGGCTGTTTTCTTCAAGCACAGAAGCCGGACCGCCTGAAAAAATCACGGCCTTCGGATTGACGCGTTTGAAGCCTTCTTCAGCCGATTGAAAGGGCACAATTTCGCAATAAACGCCCGTTTCGCGAACCCGTCGCGCGATCAATTGCGTGACCTGCGATCCAAAATCGATGATTAAAATGCTGTCGGTGGGGGAAGATATGTTGCTCATATATGCGCAATACGCAAAAACAACAGATTTCGCAAGTGCGAGATGGTGCTTTGTTCCAGTCTTTAACGACTAATTGGATCGACTAGAAACGGTCCATGACTTGCATCATCGCAGGACCCAGAACCACACCAAACAAAACCGGTAGGAAGAATAGAATCATCGGCACGGTCAGTTTCGGTGGCAAAGCAGCAGCTTTTTCTTCCGCGCGCGACATTCTAAGATCACGGCTTTCCTGTGCCAAAACGCGCAAGGCTTGTGCCACTGGCGTACCATAGCGTTCGGACTGAATAAGTGCCTGGCAAATCGCCTGAACCGTTTCCAATCCTGTGCGCTTGCCCAGATTTTCAAAGGCCACTTTACGATCTTGTAAGTAGGATAATTCAGCTGTGGTTAAGATGAATTCTTCCGCGAGTGCGGGAGACTGATTGGCAATTTCCTCCGCTGCACGCTTCATGGCATGTTCAATAGAAATACCAGATTCAACGCAGATTAGCATCAAATCCAATGCATCTGGCCAGGTTTGTTGAATTGAGAATTTACGTTTTCCAGCCTGGTTAGAAACAAAAATGTTAGGAAGATAAAATCCAAAATAAGCCGCGCCGACTGACGTGAGTATTTTTATTCCAGTTGGCTGCTCCGCCATTCCATCTAGGAGAAAAACATAAACAAGCGCAATCGTAAGAAACAAAAAAGGCAGCGTAAAACGGGCGAATAGAAAAACGTTTAGCGCGTTTTGCGAACGATAGCCGGCAGTGCGAAGTTTGTTAACGGTGTTTTCATCGGCAAGCGCGTTCTTCAAGTTCAATTGTTCAACAATCTGACGGACAGATCTATTGTTTTCGTTGCGAAGATTGACCTTTTGATTTGCCTTGGCATTTTCTGCCTGCATACGTGCACGTTCACGCGCCCTGATTTCGTCGCGCTCTAACGCAACCGATTTCATGCGGGCAGCTGTTTCATTGCGTTCCAGATAAGGCATGAGCAAGGTGATACATGTTGCAAATACAGCAACAGCAACCAAGATAGGAATGATAACCTGCGGATTAGTGATGGTTTCTAACATATGATTACACCTTTCCGCTAAACTTCAAAATTCATCATCTTTTTCATCACCAAAACGCCGATGGTCATCCATAAAAGCGATACGCCAATGATGATATGACCTCGCGGGTCAGTGAACAAAAGCATGATGTAATCTGGTGAAGATATATATACCAAGAAAGTGACGACAAACGGCAGCGAACCGATGATGGCTGCTGAAGCTCGAGCTTCCATAGACAGCGCCTTAATCTTAGCTTTCATTTGTTTACGTGCTCTTAGAACCGATGACAAATTTGCCAAGGCTTCAGACAAGTTACCACCTGCTTGTGCCTGAATATTGATAACAACTGAGAAGAAATTTACCTCAGGCAATGGAACCCGTTGGAACATGCGTTCACACGCTTCCGGGATACTCAGCCCGACCTGTTGAGCTTCCACGACACGTACGAATTCGCCTTTCACCGGTTCCGCACCTTCTGAGGCGATTAATCGCACGGCATCATTTAACGGCAAACCTGATTTGATGGAGCGCACCATCACATCGAGCGCGTTCGGCAACTCGTTCAAAAATGCTTTAAACCGGCGTTTACGGATGAATGACAATAGCCACATTGGCAACCCGAACGAGGCGACAAAGAAAACACCACCTGCAACGAGCAGATCGCCCGATGCAATAAATGCCGCGCCTGTCATAAAGACGCCCAAAATGATCCCGTAAACATAATATTGCTGGACTGTCATAGATAAGCCAGCTTGTTGAAGTTTATCTTTTAGCGATGTGCTCGGAGCCGCTGATTTTTTCTGCTTTTCTTCCAGCTCTTTAAGTGAATCCTGAACCGATTTTTTCCGCTTACTCATCTCGTTTAAGCGGTCGCTGGCAGCTTTCTTTTGTGCTGAGTTTTGGCTTCCCGAAGACATTCTGGACAGGCGCGTTTCGGTTTTTTTCTCTGTATCAATGCTTTTGAACAGAATGGAATACGCTAACGCTCCCACAGCAACTGCGACCAAGACAATAAGAAGGATAACTTTCGGTTCTAATCCAAACATATTTTGAACTCCTGTTTCAAACAAGACGTGATCATGAAGATCTTTCCATCTCGTCTAATGCAGCTGCAAGCCGTTCTTCTTCGTTATACATACGTGCACGATCCCAGAAATATGGCTTGCCAATCCCGGTTGAACGATGCGAACCTACGAGACGTCCATTTGCATCTTCACCATCAATCTCAAATTTCATCAGGTCCTGGGTAACGATGACATCACCCTCCATACCAGTGACTTCAGTAATGTGCGTAATGCGGCGCGATCCGTCTCTTAATCGTGCGGCCTGAATAATCACGTCTACAGAACCTGCAAGAATTTCCCGCACAGTTTTAGCCGGCAAAGAATACCCGCCCATCGCAATCATGGACTCCATCCTGCTTAAACACTCTCTTGGTGAGTTAGAGTGAATAGTACCCATTGAACCATCGTGACCTGTGTTCATTGCCTGTAACAAGTCAAACACTTCGGCTCCGCGAACCTCACCAACGATAATGCGCTCAGGCCGCATCCGCAGACAGTTCTTAATCAGATCTGTCATCGTGATTTGGCCTTCACCCTCAATATTTGGTGGGCGTGTTTCCAATCTTACAACATGCGGCTGTTGCAACTGAAGTTCGGCGGAATCTTCGCAAGTAATCACACGCTCGTCTGTATCGATATAGCCGGTTAAACAGTTCAGAAGAGTTGTTTTACCCGAACCCGTTCCGCCGGAAATCACAACATTACATCTAACACGACCAATGATCTGCAATAATGTTGCACCTGCTGGGGTAATTGATCCAAAGTTGACCAATTGATCGAGCGTGAGCTTATCTTTTTTAAATTTCCGGATTGTGAGCGCAGTTCCATCGATTGCCAATGGAGGAGCAATAACGTTCACACGAGAACCATCAGGCAAACGCGCGTCACAGATCGGGCTTGATTCGTCAACGCGACGGCCAACTTGGCTCACAATTCGCTGACAGATGGATAACAACTGACCGTTGTCTCTAAATCGTATACGCGATTCCTCAACCTTACCGTTGACTTCGATATAGGTCTTGCCAGCACCATTGACCATAATATCTGCAATATCATCCCGCGCAAGAAGCGGCTCCAGCGGGCCGTATCCAAGTACGTCGTTACAAATATCATCAAGAAGTTCTTCTTGCTCAGCAATTGAAAGCGCAAAATTCTTAATGGCGATAATGTCATTGACAATATCACGAATTTCTTCACGGGCACTCTCGACATCCAACTTAGCGAGTTGTGATAAGTCTATTGTGTCAATAAGAGCGGAAAATACTTGCGATTTAGTATCATAGTAATTTTCATCACGCTCTTGTTCAACATTTTGAACAGGTGCCGTTGGTGGCGTCACTTTTATTTTCTTGACCGGAGCCTTAGAAGCTTCAGGCGCTTCCGTCATAGGCTTCTGCGCCGGAGCCCCAGATTGAGACGCAGCTTCAACCCGGTCCATTACATTTATTGAACCAGATGAAGGTTTTCCACCATTTCCGCCACTACGTTTACCAAACATATAACTGCCTCAGAACCATGCGAGTTTACTTCAAATTACCGACCAAGTTTCGCCAACAAACCGGACAATGCACCGCTTTTTTGTGCTTTGATCTGCGAGCGACCAGTTAACACATGGGCGATTTGTGAAAAGGTTTCAGCCGTGGGTGATTTCGAATCCATTTCAGCGATCATTCTTCCGCTATTGGCTGCATCCCCAAACAAGGCTGCATCAAATGGAATCACCGCCAATGGGTCGATATCAAACGGGCTGCAAAAGTCTGAAACACTGATTTCAGGTCTTTTAGGAACACCAACTTGATTTAATATTAAATGCGGCACTGGGTCGTTCGGACGTGCTTGTGCTAGCGCATCAAAAACATTTTTCGCGTTCCTCAAATTTGCCAAATCAGGGGATGCCACGACGACAACTTCATCAACAGCGGACAACAGATTTAACGTCCAGGAATTCCAGCAATGCGGAACATCAAATACGGTCATTGGTGCAGAACGCTGCAATATATCCAAAATTGGCATAAATGCGTCTTCATCCAAGTCAAATGTCCGATCCATCATCGACGGCGCTGCAAGCAACGACAAATGCTCTGAGCATTTTTCCAACAATCGATCCATAAAGACATCATCTATTCTGTTTTGCGAATAAACAGCCTCGGCTGTACCCTGCAGCGGATCGCGATCGAAATTCAAATTCGCAGTGCCATATGCAAGATCAAGGTCAGCCAAAATCACGCCCGACGAGAATAGGTTTGAAATACCCCATCCGACATTGTGTGCGAGCGTTGACGCACCGACACCACCCTTTGCTCCAAAATATGCGACCGTTTTTCCAACCGGATCAGCATCTGGATCTACAAAGATAGACGACATGATATCAATGACATCTGACATGGAAACAGGTTTGACCATATATTCGGCAATCCCGCTTCGAATAAGTTCGCGGTAAAGACCGATGTCATTGTTATCGCCAATGATGACAACATGTGTGTCGCGATCGCAAACATCTGCCAGCTTTTGCAAATCCGTCATCAATTGCTCACGGCCACCAGAGGCTTCAATAATTAAAAGATTTGGTGTTGGTGATGTGGCAAACATGCTGGATGCTGCCAGGATACTTCCCTGATTTGCACGCATGTTCACATTTAAAAGTCTTCGATCATTGGAACATTGATCCATCAAGTCCAATAAGCTTGAGCTTTCGCAAAAAGCATGCACCGAAATTCGCGGTAACGGTCGTAAATCCTTTAACTCTTCACCACTCGGCGCAACAGCATCCGGACCTGTATTTCTATCATCCATGCTCGATTGAGCGTAATCAATACTGGTCATTTACGACCTCCAATACAAGAATTTTCAACATCAACGACCACCTACAAATTCGCCCCATTTGTTTGGTAATTTCCGATTGCCGTTGCTCGACGAGCAGCATCAACCGGCGTTTCACCTCTCGGGCGCACCAGATCCAACGGATTTGCTATTTGATTGGCCAAATTGCTTTGTGTCGCACAGCCAAAGTTTGCATATTGTTTGTTGTCCCAATTATTGGCGAGCATATCCTCTTCCCACTTACCGCATGCTTCGGTCGATGCGGAAATAGCGCTGTAAACCAATCGTATCGGAGCTTGATCGCCATAGGCGTGAGCTTCGTAAGGAACAATTGTGACCTGCTTTGTGGAGACACCATATTGCGCAAGTTTCTTAAGCACTTTTTGGGCATATGTCTTCGCTGCATGCGCATTGCCTGAACCAGCGGGGCGCATAATTGTCATATGTTCTGCATTTGAAGCTAGATAGCCTTGCGCAAATCCGTGAATGGTATCACCCACAGCGGGTGTTAATCGAAGGGAATACTGACTTACCGGTAAATCCAACGTTTTATCTTGTTCAGAAATAACAATTGGGTGACGTGTACGATAATCGTCCGGCACGGCTCCTACATCAATATGATGAATTCGTCCTGCACAACTCGTTAAAGCCATTGTCAAGCACAACACAAAAGGTGTTACAAATTTTGGCATGGAACGTCTCTTTACGTCTTTTTCGAGGCTTGGAATATTTAATTTCTCAATATGAATCATCATCCAACTCCTACTTGAAAATAAATCCGACAGAGCCATGATAACGACCCTCTGGAAGTTCGGTTTCAACTTGTCCGTAGACACGATTAACTTTGCCTAAGAAAAAGCCTGCCCCATCGCTTGGTGGATTGAAATTGTCATCAGGTCTAGCAAGGGCTTGACGCGAAACTGGCTTCACCAAATATGGTGTCGCAATGATCACAAGCTCGTTTTCGCTACGCACAAAGTCTCGACTTTTAAACAGCGTGCCCAACACAGGAATTTTTGAGATCCCTGGATATCCCGACATTGCTTGACGAATATTGTCTTTAATCAAACCGGCAATAACAATGGATCCACCAGATGGTAATTCGACGGATGTTTCCGCTTCACGTTTGCGGATAGACATTATTGAGGTTCCCATCAAGCTGCCTGAACCTGCAAGAGCAGTTGAATTTTCAAAGGTGGGTTCAGACACTTCAGTTCGGATTTTCAAGCTAATTCGACCAGGTCCCAGAACTAAAGGTGTAAAGTTCAAACGGATGCCATATTCAAGTCTCTCGTTTGTATAAGTTACCTGTCCGGTATCCGCATCAACATCTTGCGCTGTTGTGAGGTTAAACTCACCACCTACATAAAAAGTCGCAGCTTCTCCAGAAATAGCAGTGAGACTTGGCTCAGCCAAAGTGCGCATCACACCGGCTCGCTCCATTGCATTGATGTAACTGGTAATATCGAGACCACCGATTGAACCGGCTATTCGGCCATAATTATTTCCAACGAGTGGCTTACCCAAATTAGCAGGATTAGTGCTCGCAAATGTTGATCGTCCATTGTAAGAGCCCGACGAGTTTACACCCAATTGTTTTAGAATTTGGCGGCTAACCTCAGCAATTGTAACCTTGAGCGTGACTTGATCTTCGCCATCAATCTTAAGTAAGTTCACAATTTGCGAGACCTGACGATCCTCCGCTGAAATTGCAGCATCACCTGTTTCACTGGTTAAAGAGGTTACCCGTGTTGTCGCTTCACCACCTTTTAGGAAAATTTCCGCAAGCTGTGCAGCACGCGACGCGTCCTGTGGGGTACGAACAGAACCTGTTAAAACGATATTATCTGAAATGATTTCAACATTGATATCTGAATCAGGAATAAATCGTGTAAGCTGTTGCTGGAGATTTGCAACATCGCGTTCAATGCGCAGATCAATATTGATGATTTCCTCACCACCGGCACCAAAAATAAAGATATTGGTTTGACCAACGGATTTTCCGAATAGGTAGATCCGGCGGGATGTTCGCGTTACCGCATCCGCGAGTTCTGGATCCGCCACCAAAATATCATGTGCATTTTTAGGTAGGTCAATAACAATGGCTTTGTTCAAACCAAGTGTTACAGATTTGGTGACACCTGCACCTGAATTTTTGATTTCGATAATAGAACTGTTCTTCGCATAAGCCTGCGAGCCCATTTCCAACGGGAGGTCTGAAACAGCGAACCCAGTCAATACAAAACCCGACAATAGAGCCAATTTGCAAACTGATGCGCATAGTTTTTTGGATGATTTTAACACTTAATATCTCCAACTATTCTTTGATAAGGTCAGCTGTACTGACTTGGCCTGAACGAATAACTTGGACATCATTCGCGCCAGATCCATTTGTTAAAAGATGTGCAGCGCCCCCACTGTCTGCAGTGTCCACATCCGCGACCGAACGGAGTGCAAGCGTGATCCGATCTGCCATTTGCTGTGCAACTGAAATGATCTGGCTTTGCTCTGGTGTAAGCTCAAGTGTTGCAGTTGAACCGACAGCTGTCCGATTACCCTTAGCATCTTCTTCAATGCGTTGGTCAATCGCGAGAATCCGGATGTTCTCCAAAATGTTTTCGGTTAAAAATCCACCGCCCTGGTCGGATCTGCGTACCATGATCACATCGACCCGATCATTTGGGAGAATAAAACCACCAGCACCGGTTGCGACACTAATTTCGGTAGCAACAGCTCTTTTACCGGCCGGGAGCAAGGACGACATGATCCGAGAGGACGAATCAACAATTTTCTCAGCACGGATGGGTTCACCTTTAAATATTGGCAAACGAACAATGATGCCTGAAATTTCTTTGATCGCGTCAGGATTTGAATCCTGATCAAAATAACCCTCAACCAGTGCGTCTTCAGGCCAATTTGCCCACTGAACAACTTCATTGTTCAATCTCACCCCAACTGGGATACCTTCCTTGGCAACCAGGACTTTAACGGTCGGGATACGAACGGTATTTTCGATAACCTGATTTTGTATTTGTGTAACGACTTGCGGTTCACCACCAAGTCCAGTGGCGATCCAAGCAGCAACCCCTGCTGCAAGCAGTGCAATTGCCATGACCAATATTCGCGTTTTTTTCATTGCGATTCCTCAAAAACCATTCGCGTTCCACATACACTTGCACTGTAATGGTGTATTTATGGTTAACGAATGCTTCTCAAGCATGGTTAATTTAATATTTATGCTGAATTTACGAGTATTTTTTTCAGAAAATTAGTATTGGGGAAATATATGTAAGTATAATTTTTGTCGAATATTGCGACAAAATTACTAAATTCAATAAACCGAATGTATAGTTGTAATAACCTACCCGCCTAAAGCGAATGCAAATAAAGCGGTTTTTGGAAATGTAATCAAAGCTGCTATTCCAATTGCAATGCCGTAGGGCACGCCTGCAGACGAGTCATAAACATAAAGCGGCATCGGAATCTTAGTCGACATTAAGATATTCGAATTGGCACGCATGATGATAACCAAAATCGTGAGGATTGCGCCGAAATATCCAACATAGGTTATATACCCCACAAGTTCAGCACCAAACCCAAACCAAAGAGCACTGGAGGCCAGAATTTTTGCGTCCCCGCCGCCCATAGCTCTCACCGCGAACAACGCGAAACAGACTGCGAAAACACTCGCACCTGCCAATAAATGCCAGCCAAATGTAGCTAAATCCATGCCCGTCAATGGCGCAACAACTAGAAACGTTCCCGCAAGAAGCAGGCTAACCCGATTGGGTATTGTCATAGAAATGAGATCAGTCATCGCGCCTAGCGCCATGCACATCGGGAAAATAACAATAATCGCGGCTTCAAGCATTCCAATCTCCATCGTCGCTCAAAAGATAGCGATATTCATTTAAGAAAAAGTAAGCAGAGATAATAAAAAAGGCCGCCCAAATGGACGGCCTGTAAAATCTTTTGATTTTAACTTGTATGCAGCTTACTTAACGTTGTTGTCAAGCTTGCCAGCAAGCGTACCGAACATGTCGTCCAAGCTATTACCTAGTGAACTTGCACCAGCAATAATCGCAACAGCAATAAGACCAGCAATTAGACCGTATTCAATAGCTGTCGCACCAGATTCGTCTTGTGTAAAACGTGCAAATAGATTTTTCATTATATAACTCCTAAAGTTCCATATATATGGTTTAAGCACCCCGCCAGCTTTCTGCCGGTCGGTTGAGCTCAATCTACAAACAGGGGTTTTCCATCTGCTTAAAAAACTTGGTTACCGTAATATTAATCGAAAAATAGTCGAATTTTGAACGCGATTTGGTATAAATCCCAGCTGGTCGAAACGATTTTTTTCTCTCTAAGTAATTGAAAATACTCAACTTTACAAAACTCTATGTTTTTCTTAACGGTTCATTCACCATTAAGGGGGATTTTAGGATCAACATGAACGCTTAAGCTGATGGTTCTAAGATGAAACAGAATTTCCTAAAAAATATTGCGATGAGCAGCGCTTTTTCATTGCTCGCAAGTTTGACACTTGTAAGTACAGCTCAATCAAGCGAGTTATTGCGTGTTTTTATGAATCACGCGCGCATCCTTAAGTTTGAAGAACCCGTTTCAAGCGTCATTGTTGGCAATTCCGAAGTTGCAGATATCACGGTCAGCGATCCAACCACTGTTGTCCTGACAGGTAAATCATATGGAACTACAAATCTTGTTGTATTAAATGACGCCGGTATTGCAGTTATTGACAAGCGCATCGTTGTTTCCGTCGATGAGGAAAATTCCGTTCGGATATTCCGTCAAGTCGATCGTTCAGTATTATCGTGTTCTCCTATTTGTGAACAACAAGCCAACTAGCATTTATTCTTATTTTGCTACGTCTTCGTCCTGATGATGATAAAAATTTAAACATTTTGCGTTACTTTTACGAAACCTATTTGAGTTAATCTCAAACAACTTGTTTTAGTAATTGGAGTAGCAAGGTGAAATTTCCTAGATTAGGTGCGCTAAAACATCCGATAAAGCGCATTAAAAAATCGGAAAGCGGTAGCACCGTACTTGAATTTGGTATCTTAGCGATACCCTTTTTCATGATCATCGCAGCGACTGTTGAAACGCTGGTCGCATTTGCTGGGGAACAAATCCTCGTCAATGCTGTTGATAAAATGTCGCGACAATTACGGACAGGCGAAATTACCTTCAATATGGGTCGATCAACTGATTTGACGGAGATGGAATTTCGCGAAAAATTCTGCAATGAAATCAATGTTGTACTATCATGCAGCACAGCAATTACATCAGATCAGAAACTCTTTATCGATCTCAAGAATGTTGTAAATTATAGCGATATTGATGTAGGTATTCCTAAAGTAAGTGCCGCAGAATATTCTGAATTAGACACATCTGGTTTCACCTATTCACCTGGCGGATCGGGTGCCATCAACGTGTTGCGCGTTTATTATAAATGGGACGTGACCATCGATTTGATAAGACCTTACATAACAAATATCAGACCTGGCGCAGAGGGCTCAGAATATTATCTAATGGTCTCAACAACCGCGTTTAGAAATGAGGGCTATCCATGATGAATGCATTGGGTAAATTTGCCGGCAATCGGATCGAGAACGTTAAATCGAGCGATTTTGGAACAAAATTGAAAAACTCGTTTTCGCGGTTAACAAACTCTGAAGATGGCGTTGGAGCTGTGGAGTTTGCTCTTATTGTTCCAGTTCTCCTCGTCTTATATGTTGGTGCCTTGGAACTTTCAGTTGCCATGTCCATTGATAAGAAAGTCGCCAAGGCAACATCCATCTCCGCAGACCTGATCACACAAGGCACGAGTACGGATAAAACGACACTTCAAGAAATGCTTGGCGTTGCAAAAAGTGTAGTCGCACCTTTTGATAGCGCGTCATTAAATATGCAAGTCGTCGGTATTCAAGTTGATTCATCAGGTAATTCGACCATCGCATGGTCATGGGATGAAACCAATGTTCGCCCCCTAACAAACGGTGATCCTATCACAATCCCTGATGCTTTCGAAATACCGGATACGTTTCTTCTTCAAACGACGGTTGATATGGATTACGATCTTCTGATGCTCGTTCCTGAAGGTGAAGGTGGTATTGGAGGATTTATCGATAGAACCGTTAATTTGAACAAAGTGTATTATCTTCACCAGCGTGAAGCAGACACGATCACCTGCTCAGATTGCTAGTTTACAATATTTACTAATGCTTCAGACTTGAACGCCTCACGCTCAGATAATATCGGGCTTGAGGCGTTTTACTTTATAATTGTCGGCCGCAGGCTCAATTCAAGCTCGACTTCCGGAACCGCAATACCTGCATTAATGCTCAATGCTTTTGTAAGTGCGTCATAATCACTTTCATTGGATCTCGTAAAGCCACCTGAAAAATATGGCTCAACAATATCCAATAGACCAGGTTGCTGACTATCCATGTTCAACAAAAGGTCGGTGAGTTCTTCTTTCAGTTTCTCCGGCACATCGTTACGGATCGCATGCGGACCGAAATAGATGATGTTTGACCACCATGACAGATCTGTTTCCGATGATTGAGTAATTTGGGTGCTAAAATTGCCGTCAAAAATGTCCGATTGATTAAAATCTACATCTGTTGATGTGACCGGCAACCAACCAAAAAAGCCATGCAACTCATTATTATCGAAAGCTGAGAGCATGCTGGCGACATCACCCATCTCCTTCAGCTCAAAATTCCCAAGCTGACCCAGGGATAACGCCATATTTGGCATGAGCCAGCCAGAAACAGATTCTTTGCGCGAATAACCAATCTTCAAATTGGCTTTGGCCGTATGACCTCTTACATCCAGGTCTTTCTTTGAGACAAGGACTGATCGAAATCCAACCGCACCAGACTGGGACAACGGGCGTGCCAAAGCCTCAATACAATTACAAATGCTGTCAGTTGTCGCATATGAACGAGCCGTGTGCATCGCATAGTGAATGCGTCCGCTAGCATGTGCATCAATTAACGAACCAAGTGTTTTAAATGTCGTGACATCAACATTGATACCAAGCAGGTTTGAATAGTTAAATATGAAAGCGTTCTGATAGTCCAAGCGCTTAGCCATAGGATGGTTTTGCAGCACACCAACCCTTAAGGTTTGAAGGTCTTCGTTTGATTGAGATGCTGCTGCGCTCATAGGGACGAACGCGAGCAAGATCAATATTCTCATGAATTGGAAGATCGATTTCATATATTACGCTCTACATTATGATGTGAACGTTTTATCATGAATCTGGCTGGCCTTGGAAAAATGGTTACTTTAAGGTTAACGGATATATTTATAAAAGACCCTATCCATTGCAGTGATATTCAACTAGATTTCACGCTTCTTAATTCCAACGTGTGGAGATACATTGGCACGCGCATTTATTCTTATTTTGGATTCGTTCGGTGTGGGTGGTGCTAACGATGCCCAAAACTACGGCGATTTAGGTTCTAATACTCTTGGTCACATCGCCGAACATTTCGAAAAACATCTAAAACCATTGCAAATTCCTAACATGGCACGGCTTGGCCTGATCAATGCCGCGGAACTGGCCTGCGGAAAAGCCCCTGACGGATTAACAGCAACCCAGGCGCCCGCGGGCATTTTTGGTGCATCTGATGAACGTTCGCGCGGTAAAGACACACCATCGGGCCACTGGGAAATTGCAGGACAACCCGTGATGTTTGACTGGGGTTATTTCCCCAATAAAGTCCCAACATTTCCTGAAGAATTACGACAAAAAATATGCGCCTATCTCGGCATTGATGACATTCTTGCCAATTGCCACGGATCTGGTACGGACATGTTGACAATCTATGGTGAAGAGCATGTTAGAACGGGGAAACCCATTTGCTACACATCCGCTGATTCAGTTTTGCAAATTGCAGCACATGAAGAGACATTCGGTTTGCAAAAATTATATGATCTCTGCGCCTTTGTGCGCGCTGAAATTATGGATTTAAATATCGGCCGTGTGATTGCAAGACCATTTATCGGATCAGACAAAAATGATTTCACACGGACCGGTAACCGCAAGGACTACTCAGTACTGCCACCCAATCCAACATTGCTCGATATAGCCAAAGATGCGGGTCGCGACGTTTTTAGCATCGGGAAAATTGCCGATATTTATGCCCATCAAGGCATCACACAGGCGCAAAAAGCCAATGGCAATATGGCATTGTTTGATGAAACGCTTAAAGCCGCGCAAGATGCTCCTGATGGCAGCATTATCATGACAAATTTTGTCGATTTTGATATGTTATATGGCCATCGCCGCGATATTTTAGGCTATGGTGAAGCACTTGAAGCCTTTGACGCAAGATTGCCTGAATTGTTTGAAGTGCTGCTAGATGAGGACATAGTGATCATCACTGCCGACCATGGCTGCGATCCAAGTTGGAGCGGGACCGACCATACGCGCGAGCGCGTACCTATTCTTGCTTTTGGCCCCAATGTTTCACCAAAAAACATTGGTGTCCGATCCAGCTTCGCAGATATTGGCGCAAGTGTTGCAACATATCTATCGCTGCCAGCAACAAAATTTGGTGAGAGTTTTTTATGACCCATTCCATTCCGAAGGCTGAATTACATTGCCATATAGAGGGCGCGGTTCCTGTCGAACTTGCGCAGAAACAGGCCGCAAAATATGGTGTAAATATCGATGCGGTTATCAATGGTACGCATTACAAATGGCATGACTTTACGTCCTTTATTACCGCTTATGACACCGTTGCCAATTTGTTTAAATCAGAGGAAGATTATCAGTACCTCGCCTATGAATATTTGGCGAGCATTGCAAAAGATGGTGCTATCTACAGCGAAATCTTTGTCTCTCCAGACCATGCGGTGGAAGCAGGTATATCCCCACAAGCCTATTTTGATGGCTTAGCTGCAGGTATTGATAAGGCTGAAGCTGAATACGGGATCATCTGCCGCATGATAATTGTCGGCGTTCGCCATTTGGGCGCGGAAAAAGTTGAAGAAGCTGCACGTATCGCAGCAAGCCGTCCGCACCCCTATATAACCGGATTTGGCATGGCAGGCGATGAAAGATCTGGCGAAGTTAAAGACTTCGCCCGCGCATTTGATATAGCACGAGACGCTGCTTTGGGCATTACTGTTCATGCCGGGGAACTTGTTGGTGCAAAGAGTGTGAAAGATGCCGTTGATTATCTTAAACCATCGCGCATTGGGCATGGTGTCCGCGCTATTGAAGACGCTGACCTTGTAAAACAGCTCGCCGACAAGGCAATCGTCCTAGAGGTGTGTCCCTGCTCAAACATTTCGCTCGCTGTTTTCGAAAACATGGCGCAGCACCCGTTTAAGAAGTTGACAGATGCCGGTATTATCACAACCATTAGCTCCGACGATCCTCCATTTTTTGCCACTGATCTTGCCAATGACTACGCACAGATAGCGCAAACCTTTGGTTACTCAGATGCAGACATGAAACAATTTACAATAAACGCGATAAATGCAGCATTTGTGGATAATGAAATAAAAACGAAAATACTTGCCCAACTGGGTGCTGAATAAAGCTATAGTTTCCGCAAAAGCGTTTATCATAAAAGGCAATCACATGAGCAAAGCAATAGTAATTGATCATCCATTGGTGCAGCACAAGCTCACCATTATGCGTAAGAAAGACACCTCTACTGGCGGTTTTCGCAGACTGTTGCGCGAGATTTCGACATTGCTTTGTTATGAAGTGACACGAGATCTTAAGCTGACCACTGAAACAATTGAAACGCCGATGGTTGAAATGCAAGCGCCGACACTTGAAGGCAAAAAGCTAGTTTTTGCATCCATTTTGCGTGCTGGTAACGGCCTTTTAGAAGGCATGTTAGATCTCGTGCCATCTGCGCGCGTGGCCCATGTTGGTGTTTATCGTGATCATGATACGCTCGAAGCGATTGAATATTTCTTCAAAGCGCCTGAGCTTTTGGAAGATCGTTTGACCATTGTTGTTGATCCAATGTTAGCGACAGGTAATTCATCAATTGCAGCCGTTGATAAGCTCAAAGAACGCGGTGCAAAGAATTTGCGTTTTCTTTGCTTATTGGCAGCACCCGAAGGCATTGAAAACTTTGCCAAGGCCCATCCCGATGTTCCGATTTACACTGCTGCGATTGACAGTCACTTAAATGAACAGGGTTACATCATTCCTGGCCTGGGTGATGCGGGTGATCGCATTTACGGTACAAAATAGAGCGCTGATTTAATTATTACATTTAGCTAAATTTCAACATTGCTTTTCTGTAATAAAGTGATGGCTTTTCATTGCCAAAGCTTAATGCAGATGAACGCATTGTAAGTGGTTTTTCTTCGTTTTTGCATCCAAATTGAGGGTGCAACAGAAAACAAACGAAGGAAATTATGAAATGTATAATTCAATTATCTCAGCTGTTACAGCAGCAACTATTCTAGCATCTGCATCAACAGTCGCGTTTGCGGCAAATGACGATGGTAAACGTGGTGGCAAACGCGGCGGTCCAAATATCGAGCGCATGCTTGAACGTCTTGATACCAACAATGATGGCGGCATCACACTTGAAGAAGTGAAAGCCTATCAAGGTACTGTTTTTGCCTCAGTCGATGCCAATTCTGACAGCTCTTTGACACAAGAAGAGTTCGACATGATCAAAGAGATGCGCAAAGCCGAACGTGAAGCAAAAAAAGCTGAAAACGGCGAGCAAACAACTGAAACCGCGCAATCTGACGACAAAGATGGTAAAAAGCGTAAAGGCAAACGTGGCGGAATGCGCGGTATGGGCTTTGACCGTCTAGATGCAGACAATTCAGGCGCTGTTAGCCTTGAAGAGTTTACTGCTCATGCTGACAAAATGTTTGATCGCATGGACCGTAATGACGACGGTGTGATCAACGCTGATGATGTGAAACGTAAAAGAAGCTAATCTTTTATAGATTTCACCAAATTGAGGCCGGATATTCCGGCCTTTTTTTGTTTTTCCTGCTGGGATGATCAGTCTGCGTAATGTTTTTCGATGATATCCCAGGCTTCTTCTGCCGTTTCAACGATCTTAAAGAGATCAACATCATCAGGTGAGATGGTGCCGTAATCAGCCAAAGCCTGGAAATTAAACATTGTGTTCCAAAATTCAGTACCAAATAAGATAACTGGCACACGCTCCATACGACCTGTTTGAATGAGCGTTAGCGTCTCAAACAATTCATCCATGGTGCCAAAACCACCGGGGAAAACGGTAATGGCTTTTGCACGTAATAGGAAATGCATCTTACGAATAGCGAAATAGTGAAAGTTTAACGACAGATCCGGCGTCACATATTCATTCGGTGCCTGCTCATGCGGCAAAACGATATTGAGGCCAATAGAAGGTGCGTCCACATCATTTGCACCGCGATTTCCTGCTTCCATCACACCTGGTCCGCCGCCAGTGACCACAACATATTCTGAATAATCGGTATCTTTGGAAGCGATTGAACATAATTGCGCAAATTTACGAGCTTCCTCATAATATTTGGAAGATTTTGTCAGATTTTCTTTCTGCACATCGTTCTTTGCGGCCCAAGGGGCTTTCCCTGGTTCAGGAATACGTGCACCGCCAAACATCACAACAGTTGAGCAAATGCCATATTCACCTAATGTCATTTCCGGTTTGAGCAGTTCCAATTGCAAACGAACTGGGCGGAGTTCTTCACGGCACAGAAAATCTTCATCCGCATAAGCCAAGCGATATGCAGGCGCCTGTGTCTGCGGTGTCACCGGAACTTCTTGAGCTCGTTTTTTGTCAACGCCGCTGCTTGCAAGCGGATCCCAAATCTCGCGAATACGTTTAACCCACATTCTAATCCCCATTGATTCGAATATTTACATATATGGGACCTATCATAGATTGTTCGTCATTGACCATGGCGGTTTGCTGCAATAGGACTGCATCGAGATGTTTTTGTGATAAAGCAAAACGCAAGATACGCTAATCTGAGGAACAATATGAGCCAGAACCTGACTGACCTTGAGAACACTATTGAAACTGCTTTTGACGTGCGCGATGAAATTACGCCAAATACCAAGGGTGAAACCCGCGAAGCCATCGAAGAAGCTTTAGAATTATTGGATAACGGAACTGCTCGTGTCGCAGCCCGACAGGACAATGGTGATTGGCACGTTAATCAGTGGCTCAAAAAAGCAGTTCTTTTGGGCTTCCGCATCAAGGATATGGAACCACAAGATGGTGGTCCTCAAGGCACAACTTGGTGGGATAAAGTTGATAGCAAGTTCAAGGGCTGGGGCGAAAACAGATGGAGATCAGCTGGCTTCCGCGCTGTCCCAAATGCAGTTGTCCGCAAATCCGCCTTCATCGCGCCAAATGTTGTATTGATGCCATCATTTGTCAATTTGGGTGCTTATGTTGATGAAGGCACAATGGTTGATACATGGGCGACCGTGGGTTCTTGCGCTCAAATCGGTAAAAATGTGCACCTTTCTGGCGGTGTTGGCATTGGTGGTGTGCTTGAGCCAATGCAGGCTGGCCCGACTATTATTGAAGACAATTGCTTTATCGGCGCCCGTTCTGAAGTCGTTGAAGGCTGTATCGTGCGTGAAGGTTCTGTTTTGGGCATGGGTGTCTTTATCGGCAAATCCACCAAGATCGTAAATCGCGCAACTGGCGAGATCACCTATGGTGAAGTACCACCATATTCTGTTGTGGTTGCTGGTTCTTTGGCGTCGGATAAAACCATGGGCAATGGTCAACCAGCGCCAAATCTATATTGCGCAGTGATTGTGAAACAAGTGGATGCGCAGACACGCTCAAAAACAGGTATCAACGAGCTGCTAAGAGACTAAAATGCCTGAACTCAATGCGGTTACACTGCTTCAAGATCTTATCAAATGCCCTTCCGTTACACCTGAAGAAGGAGGGGCACTGCAATATCTTGAAGATGTTTTGACGCCTCTTGGTTTTGAGGTGGAACGCATTGTCTTTAGCGAACCCGGCGAACCCGATGTAGAAAACCTTTACGCCAGATATGGTGATAAAGGCCCGCATTTAATGTTTGCCGGTCACACAGATGTGGTCCCAATTGGTGACGAGGCCAGTTGGACCCATGATCCATTTTCGGCTGAAATTGATAATGGCGAAATTTACGGTCGAGGCGCGGTGGATATGAAGGGCGGGATTGCCTGTTTTATCGCCGCATTTTCAAGCTACTTAGCCGATAATCCTGATTTTGATGGCTCTGTATCGCTTTTGATCACTGGTGATGAAGAAGGTCCGGCGGTGAACGGAACGGATAAACTTCTCAAACATGCAGCGGGAAAAGGCGAGACATGGGATGCCTGCATTGTCGGAGAACCAACCAATCCCAACGAATTGGGTGATATGATCAAAATTGGTCGTCGCGGGTCGATGTCTGCACGTGTCACGGTGAGCGGCAAGCAAGGTCATGTGGCCTATCCGCATCTTGCGGATAACCCGGTGAGAGGCGCAACTGCGCTGATGAGTGCTTTGATGGATCCGCCGCTTGATGAGGGAACACCAGAATTCCCGCCGACAAATTTGGAAATCACAAGTGTTGATACGGGCAATCCTGCGCTCAATGTTATTCCGGGCACCACGCAATTCCAGTTTAATATCCGCTTTAACGATACTTGGAACGAACAAAGCCTTAAAGATGAGCTCCACGCCCGTTTGAAAAAGGCATCTGAGGGCACAAATCTGCGGCAAAAGCCTGATCCGGTTCCCTATGAAATTGAATTCATTAACCGCGTCAGCCCGGTTTTCCTGACCAAAGATGAAAAGCTTATTCAAACCATGAGTTCCGCAGTTTCAGCTGCAATCGGGCGTACACCTGATATTTCAACAACGGGCGGTACGTCCGATGCGCGTTTTATCAAGGATTATTGCCCGGTAATTGAATTTGGTTTGGTCGGTCAGACCATGCATATGATTGATGAACGCGCAGCCGTCTCTGACGTTGAGGGCTTAACAGTGATCTATAAAGAATTCCTCACCCAGTGGTTTGACTAATATGAGCGATGATAGACCTGCAATGATGACAAGAGCGGCGGAAGCTGGGTATTTCTTGCGCATCATCTTGCTGGTTTTGCAAAATAAGGGCGAGAATGCGCGCGGGTTTTACCTCCCCAATGCCAACATTATTCGTTCGTTTTTCGCATTTGTCTGGTGTTTGCCTGCGCAATTATTCATGTGGTCCTTGCTGTGGAACAAGCTCTCCGCGCAAAGCAGCGGGGAAATTATCAGCAGAACAGGCTTTATGCTTCAGCTGACATTTATTGATGTGCTTGGCTGGGTAATGTCAGCAGCTGCAATCTTTATCATATTATCTGCAGTTAATATGAAGAAAGCGATTGGGCCACTGATCATCGCATCAAACTGGTTCAGTTTGCTCGCAGTTTATGTGTTTTTCATTCCAGACACGCTATCTTACTTTCTGCCGGCATTATCTGAATTTATCGATGTGGTAGATTTCATCATCTATTTCACAATTGTCGGGCTATATTTCCGACTGGTCAGACATGTGTTGGGTGATCAGAAAATGATTGCTTTTGCCATCACGCTTGCAAGCTTGGTTATGGGTTTGTTTTTATCCAGCATGGCGTTTCAATCGGTTATGCAGACATAAAAAAGCCCGCTCGAAGCGGGCTTTTATAATTCGATAGTCGCTTATATTAAGCAGCTAGCTCTTCAACATCTGGGAAGAGTGAATCAAGCTCAAGGTAACAGATCATCTGATCGTCAACTGGGATGATTGCACGTGTGAGTGAACGCTCAGCTTCTGGCAACACATCTGGCGCCGGCTGCAAGCTATCTTCTTTCACAGTGATCATATCTGATACGTTCTCAACAAGTAGACCAACAAGCTTGTCAGCAATGTTTGTTACGATGATCGCGGAACGCTCAGTTGGTTTGATCGGCGGTAGGCCAAGACGGATCGCCATATCAATCACTGGAATAACGGAACCACGAAGGTTGATCACGCCCAATACATGTTTCGGCGAATGCGGTAGCATGGTCGATGGTGCCCAGCCACGAATTTCGCGAACAGCCATGATATTAACGCAGAAAACCTGGTCGCCGAGGTGGAACGAGATAATCTCGATTTGGCCAGATTCTTTTACATCTGTTTGTTCGTTCATAATGAAATCTCCAAAATTGAATTCGTTTAACCGAGCTAGATTTTTAAAGCGCGTGCTCGGGATCTAATTTAAATTGCCACCATTACTATCTTTGGATACGCGAAAAAGCAGACACCTAAAATTTCATATGGGAAACTAGCATGCTGGATTATCAGCTGTCCGTTAAGCGTCATGCTTGGGTCTCAGTTTCGACAACGAGCCCCCGGATAGGATCATAATGCAGCGACACAGTTTCAAATTTATTAATTTTGTAAACTAATTTTTATGACTGGTGCGAAGCTGGATTTGCGTTCAGGCCTTATTTTGCAATCCTTTGGCATAAGTTTGCACGAACTCAATAAGCTGTATCTGGAGCATGTCTTTGGGGACAGAGATAAAGCGTTCCTGAAGATTAATCGTGATGATCCCATGAACGGCTGAGAAGAGCGTGCGAACCAATATGAAAGCCTCAGCTTCATCCAATTCAGGGCGAAGTTTAAGCAAAGGCGTTACAAGCGTTAAAAATGTGGCATTGGTTTGCTCAGTATACCATTGTGGAATGGGTGCATTATCTTGCATTGTGTGACCGAACAATGATGACCATAGATTATAATTTTCATAGGCAAAGTTCATGTAGTTAACCGCCAAGCGCACGAGTGCTGCTTCAGCATTTTCGTCATCATTCAAATTACTGGAAATGTTCTCCTTAAGCATTTCAAGCACACGGCTGTTTACATTGAGGATCAGATCATCAAGATCTTGATAAGCATTATATAACGAACCCAATGAGCAACCAGCATCTTTGGCGATGTCCCGCGCACGCAGACCAGTAAGACCATCCTGTTCGATGCGCTTATAAGCGGCATCAAATACATTTTGTTTCAACAAATTGCGTTTTTCATCTTGTTTCATCATGTTAACCAATTATTGAACATCGTTCATTTTATACTTGAACAATGTTCATTTTTCGTCTATTCAATAATTGAACATCGTTCATAAATTGAATTCTTAACCTTTGCAAGCTAAATGATGGCCTATACAAATGATTATCCAGATTTTGCTTGCATCAGGTCAAAATAAACGGAAAGCTAAAGTGATGAAACATAATTTGATGGCCTCAAAATGGTTTGCGCCTTTATTCTGGACCCAGTTTTTATCCGCATTTAACGATAATCTGGTCAAGAACACCCTCATTTTTCTCATTCTATTTCAATTATCGGCTGAACAAGCTGGATCTATGGTCACAATTGCGAGCGCGGTTTTAATCCTGCCATTCTTGTTTTTCTCAGCTATTGGCGGAGAAATTGCCGACAAATATGACAAAGGAAAAGTTGCCGAGCGGCTGAAATTTGTTGAAATCGGAGCGGCGATTGTCGCCGTCACAGGAATAGCACTGTCTTCTATCCCTATCCTCATGACAGCTTTGTTCCTCTTTGGCTTTGTCTCTGCCTTATTTGGCCCGGTAAAATACGGCATCTTACCAGATCACATAGAGACCTACGCACTACCCAAGGCAAATGCTTGGGTGGAAGCTGGGACTTTTCTCGCCATTTTAGGCGGCACGATCGTTGCTGGCATTGCCTTTGACGGTGAGGCTGGAATTTGGGTCTTCGGTCCGATGATGATGATCTTCTCCATCTCATGCTGGATTTTCAGCCGCTATATTCCGCAAACAGGACCCGCAGAACCTGAATTAAAAATCGATCGCAACATCTTGCGCTCAACCGCACGTCTTTTGAAAGAACTGAAACAAGACAACCGCATTTTTCATGCCGCATGGATGGTGTCATGGTTCTGGGTGATCGGCGCAATTGTCTTGTCGCTTATGCCAACATTTGTGAAACAGATTTTAGGTGGTCACGAGATCGCCGTGACTGCTTATCTTGCAATTTTCGCAGTTTTCATTGGCATTGGTTCGGCGCTGGCGGCGTGGATGTCGGCAGGACGGATTAATCTCATCCTTGCACCAATTGGCACATTTTTACTCGCAATCTTCCTTGCGGATCTCTCTTTCGTTCTATGGAATCTCGAGCCAGAAGCACCGGTAAATACCTTAAGCGCATTCTTTGCCAAAGATAATACGATCCATATCGCCATTGACTTAGCAGGTCTTGCAATTGCTGGTGCGTTCCTTGTCGTTCCTACTTTTACAGCTGTTCAAGCATGGGCACCTGTGAAAAACCGAGCTCGCATTGTTGCAGCGGTCAATGTGCTAAATTCGCTATTTATCGTCATCGGTATTGCGATCATTGCTGGCCTTCAGGCGGCAGGTATTGGGATCGCTGAACTTTTGATCGCGCTAGGCGTCATCAATTTCATCGTTGCGATTGCCATGTTCATCTATCTACCAACCAATCCGCTGCGCGATCTTATCTCTGTGGTTTTACGCGCCTTCCACCGCATGGAAGTCAAGGGATTGGAAAATGTTGAAAAAGCTGGCAAAGCACCGATCATTGCACTGAACCATGTGAGTTATCTTGATGGTGGTCTGGCCTTAGCGCTGACAGATGAGGAACCAATGTTCGCCGTTGATGCAAAAGTTGCGCAAAAATGGTGGGTCAAACCTTTCCTTAAGCTCTGCAACTTCATGCCTTTGGATCCAACCAAGCCTATGGCCACAAGAACTCTGATTAATTCAGTCAGCAGCGGCAATCCGCTCGTGATCTTCCCCGAAGGCCGCATTACGGTAACTGGTAGCTTGATGAAAGTTTATGATGGCGCTGCGATGGTGGCCGATAAAACTGGCGCGCAGATCTTGCCCGTGCGGATTGATGGATTAGAACGCAGTTTCTTCTCTCGCCTGTCGAAACACGGGATCAGACGTTCGCTGTTTCCGAAAGTAAAGGTCACAATTCTAGAGCCGCGTAAGCTCGAAGTTGATGACAATCTCAAAGGTAAGCAACGCCGTATGGCAGCTGGTGCTGCGCTTTATGAAATCATGTCAGAACTAGTGTTTGAGACCACTGATATGACACAAACCATTCCTGAAAAACTGATCCAATCAGCGAAACAGATTGGCATGCGAAAGTTGGCTGTTCAGGATCCAATTACGGGTGATCTAAGCTTTGGCAAATTGCTAACTGGCGCAAAAATCTTGGCCAATAAATTTGAGCAAATCTTGCCAAATCAAACCAATATCGGTGTCATGTTGCCCAATGCCAATGGGTCTGCGGCAACCGTGTTCGGCCTGATGTATGCCGGCAAAGTGCCAGCCATGATCAACTTTTCAGGCGGCGCAACGAATATCTTATCTGCGTGTAAGGCTGCAGAGGTGAAAACTATTTTGTCGTCTCGCGCCTTTATCAATCAGGCGAAGCTTGAGGATGTTGTGGCTGAGATAGAAAAACATGTCAAAATCATTTGGCTGGATGATCTTCGCAAAGAGATCACAACTTTGGAGAAAATTCGCGGACTTTTAACCAAGACTAAACTCTTGCAGAAGCGCGACGTGGATGATGCGGCAGTGATCTTATTTACATCCGGGTCTGAAGGCCGTCCAAAAGGCGTGATGCTGACGCATCGCAATATTTTGACCAATGTGGCGCAAGCTGCTGCTCGGATTGATTTTAATCCTTCTGACAAGCTCTTTAATGTGCTGCCAATTTTCCATTCCTTTGGTATGACAGCAGGCTTGATCTTGCCATTGGTATCAGGTGTGCCGGTTTATATGTATCCTTCACCACTGCATTATCGCGTGGTGCCAGAGTTGATCTATGCATCCAACGCGACAATTCTGTTCGGCACAGATACGTTCTTAACTGGCTATGCGCGAACAGCGAATTCTTATGATTTCCGTTCCTTGCGTTATTGTTTCTCAGGTGCTGAACCTGTGAAAGCTGCCACACAATCGCTTTATATGGAAAAGTTTGGCGTCCGTATCTTAGAAGGATACGGTGTGACAGAAACAGCGCCGGTGATTGCGCTCAATACCCCAATGCATAATCGCATGGGCACAGTGGGCCGTCTTATTCCGGGCATCCAATATCGTATTGAACCTGTTCCAGGGATCGATGAAGGTGGGCGCCTGTTCGTTAAAGGCGGGAATATCATGGCGGGTTATTTGCATAGCGAGAATCCAGGCGTGTTAGAACCAACACCGGGCGGTTGGCATGATACAGGTGACATTGTCACCATGGATGGTGAGGGATTTATCACCATTCGCGGCCGCGCCAAACGCTTTGCGAAGATTGCTGGTGAAATGGTCTCATTGGCTGCGGTTGAGAAATTAGCTGGCGAATTATGGCCGAATGATCTCAGTGTTGTGGTTTCAGTGCCGGATGCCAAAAAAGGTGAACGCTTGATCCTCATGACAGAGGCAGAAAATGCTGATCGCCCGAGCTTTATGGCCTATGCCAAGGAGCAACTCGCCATGGATCTGATGATCCCAGCTGAGGTAAGAGTTGGAAAAGTACCTATTCTGGGCAGCGGCAAAATGGATTTTGTCAAAGCGCGTGAATGGGCCTTAAACCCCGAACTTGCTGAGCAAATGGACGCTTAATAGTCCACTTTCATAAAATATAACCCATAGGGCGGAGCCACTGGTCCACAGGCGCTCCGCTCTTTTGCTTCTAATGCCTGCGTGACATCATCGGCTGTCCATCGATGTTCACCAACTTTTCGCAAAGTCCCCGCAAAGGATCTGATTTGATTGTGCAAAAACCCACGCGCGGACGCATGCAATTCCACCAAAGCACCATCTTCAGAGGCTATCACATCTAACCGATCCATGGTTCGTATCGGGCTCTTTGCCTGACATTGCACAGATCGAAAGGTGGTAAAATCATGTTGCCCAACAAGCCGCTGTGCAGCTTCATGCATTTTAGCCACATCCAATTGATGCGACACCTGCCACATGCGATTGCGCTCTAAAGTCAATGGTGCGCGGCGACACCAAAATTTATAAACATAGTGCCGCTTTTTAGCTGAGAATCGCGCATCGAAATCATCTGATACTGTTTCAGACGATAATACAGCCACACGATCACCTTGAGCGCGCAAATGCGCGTTAATTGCGCCTTCGACCGTGTCATTGGAATAGTCTTTTTCGAGCGAAAAATGTGCGACTTGCCCACGCGCATGGACGCCTGCATCGGTTCGCCCAGAGCCTGAGACCGTTACATTCTGGCCGGAAAATTTATAAATCGCCGTTTCAATTGCTTCTTGAATCGTCGGCACATCAGCTTGTCGTTGCCAACCTGCATAGTCTGTTCCGTCATATTCAATGGTGATTTTAAATTTCGGCATAGACCCGCTTTAGCTTAGTTTTGTGCCTTTTGGAATGGAATTGCCGCGCAAAAACTCATCTGCCTTCATCGGTTTTGATCCCGCTTTTTGCAAATTCAGAAGTCGGATCGCGCCATTTTCACAAGCTATCGTTAGGGCATCATCTAACACCCTACCCGCTTCATTATCGTCAACATGATCAACATATTCACATGCAAGCACTTTAACCCGTTGTGCCTTTTTGCCTTCACCCAATTCAAACCACGCACCGGGAAAAGGGGCTAACCCCATAATATGCTTATGAACCGTTTTGCCGGCTTGCGAGAAATTAATCCGCGTTTCGGATTTCTCGATCTTTTTGGCATAAGTGACGCCAACTTCGGATTGCTCCGTTAGCGCAAGTTCTCCCGCCTCCAACAATTCCATGGCTTTAACAGCGAGTGGGCCGCTGATCGACATGAGTTGATCATGCAATATGCCAGCAGTTGTGGTGTCTGTAATCGCAACTTTCTCAACAAGCGCGACGGGACCTGTGTCCAAGCCTTCACCCATTTGCATGATCATCATGCCAGTTTCCTTATCCCCAGCCATAATGGCGCGCTGAATGGGAGCTGCGCCACGCCATCGCGGTAAGAGCGACGCATGACCATTAAAACAGCCATGTTTGGGGCTCTCCAAAATTGCTTTTGGCAATAACATGCCATAGGCCACAACAACTGCTACATCAGCCTTTAGCGCATCAAATTTTGCTTGTTCTTCTTCGGTTTTCAAGCTGGTCGGCACGCGAACTTCAATACCATGTTCTTCCGCCTTTATTTGAACAGGCGATGGTTTAAGTTCAAGTCCCCTGCGCCCTGCAGGCCGGGGCGGCTGGGTGTAGACACAAACAATATCATGGCCAGCATCGATTAAAGCCTGGAGCGTTGCAACAGAAAATTCCGGCGTACCCATGAAAACAATACGCATTGGTTGCTTCCTCCAATTGGATAGATATTAAAACTAAAGCACAGAGGCTTTTTGTTTGGCCATTTTGGTGAATTTCTTGATCACCATGTTTTGCTTTAGCTTGGACAGGTAATCGATGAACAAAACGCCATTTAGATGGTCAATTTCGTGCTGCAAACATGTCGCCATCAAGCCATCGGCTTCGATAAACTTTTCTTTGCCTGAAAGATCCAGATATTTCACCTTAATCGCTGCTGGGCGCTCAATCTCTGCGTAATATTCAGGAATGGACAGACAGCCCTCTTCATAAACGCTACGCTCATCGCTTGATTCAACAATTTCAGGATTGATGAAGACTTCAGGATTTTTGTTTTCTTCATCCTTGGACACATCAACAACCAGCATCTGACGCAATACGCCAACCTGTACCGCAGCCAAGCCAATTCCGGGCGCGTCATACATGGTTTCAGTCATATCGGCTGCGAATTTGGCGAGTTCGTCGTCAAAACGCTCAATCGGGTCAGATTTCTTGCGCAGCACAGCATCAGGTAGGAGTACAATAGGTTTAATAGTCATAAAGCTGGAGATAAGGGCTCATCGGAGGAAGGTCAATAAAAAGATGGGGCCATAACAGTAGAAAGCTGAAAAATGTTCACCTTTTGATCTGACAAATGCACCAGAATCAGTTAGCATCTGAAAATGGATATAAATACAGACTTCTTATCGAGCCCTTTGCTGACCTTTGGCGACACGGTTTTTTCCATTGGCAATGTGGCCCTAGCCTTTGTCACTGCCTTGTTTGTGCTTTTATTTTTGATCGTCTATTTGCTCTGGCGTTCATCCAATTCCAGAACATTGGCAAAAGCCCAATCAGATGAAGCTGCGCAAAACGCCCAAGCCCAATTGAACGAGCTGTTGAAAACGCAAAGCGAGATGCAAGGTCGTATGAGTACGATGGCCGAACTCTTCGGCTCACGGCAATCAGAGCTTAACCAAAATATCAATCAACGCTTAGACGGCATGAGCCAAAAACTTGGAAATTCACTGATTGAGCAAACCAAGACGACGCATGAAAATCTGTCTAAATTGCAAGAACGATTGGCAGTGATTGATACCGCGCAAAATAATATCCAGGCGCTGGCGCAAAATGTGGTGGGCTTGCAAGCGATCTTATCGGATAAGCAGACCCGCGGCGCCTATGGTCAGGCGCGGATGGAAACCATTATCAAAGATGGTTTGCCGATGGGCGCTTATAATTTTCAAACCACATTATCCAATGGAACGCGCCCCGATTGCACGGTGACCATGCCCAATGATTCACCTGATCTGGTGATTGATGCAAAATTTCCGCTCGAAGCCTGGAATGCGATTAAAAAAGCCGATGATGATCGGTTAGCAGCCGATGCTGCACGTCAGTTCCGCACAGATATGGAAAAGCATATCAAGGATATTTCTGATAAATATTTGATAGCCGGCGAAACTCAGGACACTGCCTTTATGTTTGTCCCATCGGAATCTATTTTCGCCGAAGTGCATGAGAATTTTGAAGGCATTGTGCAACGCGCCCATAAAGCACGTGTGGTGATTGTTTCACCATCCCTGCTCATGCTGTCCATTCAAGTGATCCAAGCCGTGTTGAAAGACGCCCGCATGCGTGAGCAAGCCCATCTCATTCAAGGCGAGGTCATTCGCCTTATGGAGGATATTGGACGCTTGGATGACCGGGTGCGGAAATTGCAAACTCATTTTGGTCAGAGCCAAAAAGATATCGATCAGATCCTGACCTCAACAGACAAGATCACCAAGAGAAGTACCAAGATTGAATCCATGGATTTTCAGGACAGCTTGCCGGATGTGGAGAAAGCTGAAAAAACCAGCGACCCCGAGCCATTATCTGTGGTAAAACCCATAGGTTCATCGGGTCGACTTAACCTAAGACCTTGATGACGCAGTAATTTGTCTATCGAGGAGTTATCATGATCAGCATTCTTGGCTCAATAAATATGGATCTTATTGCCAATACCGAGCGCCTGCCTGGACCAGGTGAAACGGTTTCTGGCAGCCATTTTGCCACCGCTCCAGGCGGCAAAGGTGCTAATCAGGCGCTTGCTGCACGACGCGCGGGTGCTGAGGTGAAAATGGCAGGTGCTGTTGGGTCTGATAATTTTGCTGACATGGCGCTTGAATTGCTAAAAACATCTGGTGCGAATTTGGACAATGTGAAAACCACCGATGAAGCAACCGGTACCGCACTTATCCTTGTTGGCGGTGATGGTGAAAACATGATCGCCGTTGTTGCTGGCGCGAATGGTAAGGTCAATTCTGACGATGCCCGTTCAATCATCAGCAAGATGAGTGCAGGTGATAGCTTGCTTTTGCAGATGGAAATTGATGCCAGCACCGTTGAAACTGCGCTTAAAGCTGCCCGGGAACAGGGTGTGAAATCCATATTCAACATCGCGCCAATGACAGATGATGCAGCCAAAATGGCGCATCTCGCAGATATTGTTGTAGCTAATGAAACAGAATTTGATCTTTTAATCGGCAAGGGCACGCTGTCAGATGAAGATCGCGATATAGAAATGAAACGATTTGCAGAGATCCATAATCGCTCGGTCGTCATCACACTTGGCGGCGATGGAGTGATCGCCCAGCATGAAGGTGCACGATACAGCGCAAAAGGGCTTGAAATCACGCCGGTAGACACCGTTGGCGCAGGCGATACATTCTGTGGTTACCTTACCCAAGGTCTGGATGCTGGTTTGGACTTTGAAAAAGCCTTATCACAAGCAGCTGTGGCTGGCTCATTGGCATGTTTAAAGCCCGGTGCTCAACCTGCTATCCCTACAATGGCCGATGTGAAAAGCGCTTTATCAAATTAAAGTGATCTTCTTTCTCGCCGCAAAAAACCTTGTAACTACCACAATTAGATACCATATTTGTTAAGAACAGACGCCAAAATTGGGTCTTATTAGTAATTTGTTGCTTGGTTTTGAGGACGAAATGACACGAATGGCACCATTTTCCAGCCCATTGTTATTGGGTTTTGAATCAATGGAAAAAACCCTAGAGCGCGTCGCAAAGGGCGCTGAAGGCTACCCTCCATATAATATTGAGCGCCTTCACGGTTCAATGGACAGCGAACGCGCAGAAAAATTGCGCATTACACTGGCTGTTGCAGGGTTTAGTGAAGAAGAGTTGGAAGTGACAACTGAGGAAAACCAATTGGTGATCCGCGGGCGTCAAACAGACAACAAAGAGCGCGATTTTTTATATCGCGGCATTGCGGCAAGACAGTTTCAACGCGTGTTTATCTTAGCCGATGGAATGCAAGTTGATACTGCTGAATTGAAGAACGGTATGCTGTCGGTTGACCTTATCAGACCCGAGCCCGAGCGTTTGATAAAGAAAATTAACATTTCTGTAGCAGACTAATCATCAACCATGAATTATTGGGTTACAAACGCCAATATTGGCGTGGGTTATGTGTGTTTTTTGCCGATGAGAGGCAAATTTCACCAAAAAAGGAGGCAAATATGCTTTCAATACTAGGAAAAGACATCAAATCAGCTGAAGATCTTGCGCTTATTGGCGAAGGCGAGATTGCGTATATTCGCCAAATCAGCTCTGAAGAGGTCAATGCTCGGTTCCCGCTTGAGCAAAAACTTGAGCCTGGTCAAAGCCTTTGGGCCCTGTTTTCAGCCGATGGCACGCCAATTTACTTAAGCGATGACCGTACCAGTGCATTTTTCCGTGCCGCAGAAGATGATTTATCACCTGCGACACTGCATTAACTTTGTAAAAGGGGTTTTACGCTGCGTTTGACGCTGACCCTTGTGTCAGCAATGCATAGATAGCTGAATCTGACTGCGCACCGCGGATTTTTTCAACCGTGTCGTCATTGCGCAAAACCCGCGCAATACGAGACAGTGCCTTTAAATGATCAGCCCCGGCACCTTCTGGCGCTAAAAGCATGAAGACGAGATCAACGGGTTCGTCGTCTAATGCTTCAAAATCAACAGGCGCATCCAATTTTGCGCAAAATCCTACAATTCGATCAAGATTCTGCAACTTGCCATGTGGGATGGCAATGCCGTTACCAACTCCTGTGGAGCCTAGGCGCTCACGTTGGAGAATGACATCAAATATTTCGCGCTCTGACAGGCCTGTTTCCTGAGCTGCACATTCGGCAAGCTCCTGCAAAACCTGTTTTTTCGAACTTGCTTTTAGCGCATGCAGAATTGAGCTCTGCGCTATGACATCAGCGAGTGACATATTTTGTACCTCTTTATTGGCCCGTTACGACCAACTAGCTTTTGATATCCCCAGCGTCGATCCAGCCGACATTACCATCGTTGCGACGATAAACAACGTTTAGCGCATCGTTACCCGCATTTTTGAATATCAATAATGGTTCATCCGTCAAATCAAGAGACATAACCGCATCTGCAACAGACATGACATTTAGTTGTTTGGTGCTCTCAGCAACAATGGCTGGAGCATAATCTTCTGCAACTTCTTCTTCGATATTATCGTTTGTGCCCATCACACTATAGGCAACTTCAGAGAAAATATCTGGATTTGTATTTATTTGATGACTTTTAAGCTTACGCTTGTAACGACGCAGACGTTTTTCAATACGCTCAGCGGCAGCTACAAAAGACTGCAACGGATCTTGAGACTCGCCCGTTGCCTGTAAAACAACACCAGTGTCGAGATGAACTTTGCAATCGGATGTGAATCGGGAACCAGATTTTTCGACTGTGACCTGGCTGGAATAACCACCAGCAAAGTACTTAGTCACTGCATCTGCAACATGGTCCTCAATGCGCGTACGAAACGCATCACCAATGTCCATATGTTTTCCTGAAACACGTATTGTCATCGAACATCCTTTCCAACTTTGATACTGGCTTATTGTACGCCAATAATCGAAACCTTCCAAGCAAATAGGTCATTTTTGCTTCGGTTGTGGAAACTGGCCAAATTTCATTTGGATAAATAAATATAAAATCAAGCGTTCTACTAGTTCTATATGAAGCCTTTGTCAATTCGTAAATATTTTAAATTTTATACGTGTCGATAAAGTTCAATAATTACAGAAGTTTACATAAATTAAATTATGCAGATAACTTGGTTTTTACGCCCTGTGCGCGTAATTTTTTCTCTCGTCGACGCTGGACGGAAGACGGAATATTTAAGGCTTCACGATATTTTGCAACGGTGCGACGCGCGATATCCACGCCATCCTTTTTCAATAATTTAACGATTTCATCATCTGACAAAACACGATCTGCTAATTCAGAATCGATCATTGATTTTATTTTAAATCGCACAGATTCGGCCGAATGCGCATCATTGCCACTTTCACCACCACCGATAGAGACGGTAAAGAAATATTTCAACTCAAAAAGACCGCGTGGTGTCATCATATATTTGTTGGAAGTCACACGCGATACGGTGGATTCGTGCATATCAATTGCATCGGCGACAGATTTCAAATTTAAAGGCTTAAGATGCGAAATACCTTCTTCAAAAAACTCGGTTTGTTGTTTGACGATTTCACTGGCCACTGTGACAATTGTCTTTGCACGCTGGTCCAAGCTGCGCACCAGCCAATTCGCCGATTGTAGGCACTCATTCATAAATTCATAATCCGCATGAGACTTTTCCAACCCGCTGACAACTTTGGAATGGTAGGTTTGGTCTACCAAAACACGCGGCAATGTTTGTGGGTTCATTTCAATATGCCATTCACCCATATCTGTCTTTTTAATCAGCACATCCGGTATAATTGTCTGAACACCTTGTGTTTCAAAGCGTGCACCCGGCTTTGGGTCTAGGCCTTGAATTTCTGCCATCATCTCCAAAAGATCAGCTTCATCAACGTGACAAATGCGTTTTAGCGATTTGAAGTCTCTTTTTGCCAAAAGCTCCAAATTGTCGAGCAATGCATCCATCGCCGGATCTAGGCGGTTCTTACGCTCCAATTGTAGTTTTAGGCATTCGCCCAAGTTTCGCGCAAAAATTCCTGGCGGATCGAAAGTTTGAACTTGCGACAGGACGTTACTAACTTGTTCAGCATCTGAGCCCAAGCGTTCAGCCATGTCTTCTGGATCAACATGCAAATACCCAGCGTCATCAATATGATCGACAAGACTGGCCGCAATGGCACGATCGCTTACTGATTTAAACGTCATGGCGATCTGTTCGTTCATCATTTCACGTAAGCCAGGTGCCTTGGCGGCAAAACTATCAAGATCAATATCAGTTCCGCTGGCTGAAATTTCTCCCGATGCCCCAACTTGCAAATCGTGATTTAAATCGACCGGATCTGAGGTTTGGCGTTCATCGTCGGGATATACATTATCCATATTGACATCCAAAGATGTTTCCATCTGGCCAATTTCATTTAAATCGCTGTCCTTGGTAGCACTTCCATCCAGCACTTCGGCTTTCTCATCAGATAGATTTCCCGCTGAGAACTCTTCCTCAGATGGTGCGACACCATCGGACGGATTTTTCATCTCAAGCAAGGGATTGCTTTCAACCTGATCTTCAATAAATTTGGAAAGCTCGAAAGAAGTGAACTGCAACAATCGGATCGATTGCATCAGTTGTGGGGTCATTGTCAAAGACTGGCTTTGACGAAATTGTAAACTCGCTGAAAGAGACATAAAACTTAAGACCCCGTACTCACTTTCGCTCTAAGAACATAAATGTACATTGTTCTTGTCTGCGGAAAGACCCATCCTCTACCAAGTACTTTTAAACTGGCATATATTTTGCTTATATTAGTGAAAAGGTCAAGTTTGAACTTAAAAAACGACTTTCATCCTTAAATTTCTCTTTAAAGTGAGAAATCATCGCCCAGATATAGCCGTCTGACGTCCGGGTTGTTGATAATGTCCGCAGGGCGCCCATGCGTTAAAACCTGTCCCGCATGAATAATATATGCGCGATCAATCAAACTTAATGTTTCGCGGACATTGTGATCTGTGATTAGGACACCGATGCCCCTTTGTGTTAGGTGACGCACCAAATTTTGAATGTCCGCAACTGCAATTGGGTCAACACCGGCAAAAGGTTCATCCAGCAACATAAAGGTTGGATCGGATGCCAGTGCGCGGGCGATTTCCAAACGTCTTCTTTCACCACCTGACAAAGCAATAGAAGGAGACTTTCGCAAATGTTCAATTGAAAACTCATCCAAAAGCGCATCAAGCTTGTCCCGACGTGCTGTCTTGTTGGGTTCAATGATCTCGAGCACAGCCATAATATTGGCTTCAACAGATAGCCCTCGGAAAATAGATGCTTCTTGCGGCAAATAACCAACACCCAAGCGAGATCTGCGATACATCGGCATTTCAGACACATCATGACCATCGATTTCAATGGAACCATCATCGACCGGAACAAGACCGGTAATCATATAAAAACATGTGGTTTTACCGGCGCCATTTGGTCCTAATAACCCAACGGCTTCACCGCGACGCACACCAAGCGAAACGCCATCAACCACGCGCCGTGATTTGTAGGCCTTCACCAAACCACGCGCGATCAAAGTCCCTTCATAACGATTGGTACTTGATGGTTGGCCAGGTATTTGGGTGTTGGTCGTTACGTTCATAAAATTCGATTCAATCAGATGCGAGTAAGTGCGAGATGCATTTTTGATTTATTGCGGTGCGGACTTTGGATCAATCTGAAAAATAACACGTTCGTTTTTACAACTGTCTAATCGAGCATCTCCAGTTTCCATTTCAACCGTTAATTTACAGCCTACGAGAATATTATCACCTTGCGACAGCACAACTTTGTCGCCCGTTAAAACCAATGTTTGGGCAATCATGTTAAACAATCCACTATCCGCCGTGGCGGTTTGATTACCTGATTGCAGCAACACACTGCCAGACACCTCGATTTTCTCAATATCAGTTGCACCGGCAGATACTGAACCGCCGCCTGCATAATAAACCACCATCCGACCGGATTTTAATAATGTATCGCCTTGAACGACATTGACGTTGCCATTGAACGTCGCCGAGGATGCGCTATCATCAATATCAAGACGATCACTTTCGATTTGAATGGGTTCTTTGCTGGAAAGCCCCAAACCATTGATACGGCTATTGGCCTGCTGAGCATTGGCTGCCAAACTGCTTACAATCAAAGATATACCCGCTAAAACGATGGAAATTACGGATATTTTCGTCATATTCATTCTTTCTCTTTCGGCTGAATAGCACTTGAACTAACTGTCATCTTAACATTGTGTTCTAGCGAAACCAATTGCCCATTATTTGACATGGTTATTTTATCCGCGTTGATATGTGCTCCATCTAGAGTGATATCAACAGCACCTTCGCTTTTAAAATTCCCTAGGCCGATATCATATTCAGCTGACGGAAATTTAGCGATCATGCCGGCCGATGTTGTAATTTCAAGTGGCTTTTCAAAAACCAATGTCTCTGCAGCCTGATCAAATACGCCTTGTTCGGCAACCAACACTGCTTCCTCACCATCACTCATTGGTAGTTGGGCTTCGATGTTTTCCAAAGTTACGACGCTTGAATCTCCAATCGCCTGGATCGCCCTGTCAGCCTTCATACGATAGGGTTGGTCCTTGCCGTTTAATCCCGCAAGAACTGGCTTGTTCATCACAATCTTTCCATCCTCGATGGTTGAACTGGATATCACAAGCCCTTCAGGTAAAACTGTATTTAAATATGAAATCGCGCTGAAACCCAATATGATGGATATGCCCAATATTGGCAGTCCATATTTCAGAAATTTGACGAGGCGCGTATGCGCAAGCGCCTTAGCATATTGGTCTTCTACCCGTGCGACGGACTGGTTCATATTATCGCCAAATGCTCGTGTTCCAATGCAGATCAAGACCGCTCTTTAATCAACCATTTTGTTGAAGAGATATTGTATTTCCAACACCATAGTCATAAATTAAGACTTATATTTGAATTTCACAAAAATTCCAGCGCAAACATCTGAACGGACATGAGATATGGATCAAAATAGTGTTTTTGACCGCCACAATTTAAGACGAAAACTCCGTTTTTGGCGCATTGCCACGCTCATAGTTGTTCTTGTTATTATTGGCAGTATCTTTTTAACACAGAATGACGACATCATCTCAGGCGACCACATAGCGCGCGTTGAAATTTCAGGCGTCATCCAGGATGACGATGAATTAATTTCACGTTTGGATGGCATTGCAGATGATGATTATGCCAAAGCACTTATTCTGACGATCTCCTCGCCAGGCGGCACGACATATGGTGGTGAGCGCATCTATAAAGCGATCAAACGTGTATCCGAGAATAAGCCAGTTGTTGCTGATATTCGAACACTTGCTGCATCAGCGGGATATATGATTGCTGCTGGATCAGACCATATTGTTGCCGGCGAAACATCGATTGTCGGATCCATTGGTGTGATCTTTCAATATCCGCAAGTGTCCGAGCTATTAGAAAAGATTGGTGTCTCTTATGAAGAGATCAAATCGTCTCCGCTGAAAGCGGAACCATCCCCATTTCACCCAGCAAGCGACGAAGCTGTTGCTATGATAAATTCAATGGTTACCGACAGCTATGATTGGTTTGTCGATCTCGTTGCTGAAAATCGCAATTTAACCCGCGCAGAAACGTTAAAAGTTGCCGATGGAAGTATTTATACCGGTCGACAAGGCCTTGAAAACAAACTGATTGATTCGCTCGGCGGCGAAGCGGAAATCCGTGCCTTCCTTGAAACGAAAGATATCAGCAAAGACCTTGAAATCATTGAGCGTCGCAAACCGCGCGTGCCACAGGCTCCGTTTTTATCTGGGTCAATCGACAATATTATTCATAAATTGTTAGGTTTTGATCACGAAATCACCCAAAATTGGCTAAAAGACCAAAAACTGTTCCTTGACGGCTTGCTTTCAGTTTGGCAATTTGGCAACTCAACACAACAGCAACATTAACAACGATGATATATTTCGAGGGGAAATAGATGATTAAGTCTGAATTGGTGCAAATATTGGCAACTCGGAACTCGCATCTGTATCACCGTGATGTGGAAAATATCGTCAATGCAGTGTTGGATGAAATCAGCAAAGCGCTTGCTGAGGGAAATCGTGTCGAGCTTCGTGGATTTGGCGCATTTTCCGTCAAACACCGTCCGGCGCGTTCAGGCCGCAACCCACGCACGGGCGAATCGGTGGCTGTCGAAGAAAAATGGGTGCCATTTTTCAAAACCGGCAAAGAATTGCGTGAACGTTTGAACCCTGAAGATTAATTCGTTCACCTGAAAGCAATTATTCATTTTGATGATTGCAATTTATCGGAGGCCATCTTAAGTCTTTCCGAGAGATAGAATTATTGCTCAGTCAGGTTTGCAACATGTTTAAGAAAATCATCCGAGTCGTTGTATTTATCCCAATTGCATTGGTATTGATCCTACTTTCTATTGCCAACCGTCAATCGGTAACGCTTGCGCTAAACCCCTTTGAGCCAACGGATGCGCTATTGGCTGTCAGCGCACCATTTTTTGTTTTCTTATTCATTGCCCTGATGATTGGCATGGTTTTGGGGTCTGTTATCACTTGGTTCAAACAGGGCAAACATCGCCAGCGCGCGCGCGTTGAAGCCGCTGAATCTGTTAAATGGCACGTAGAAGCTGACCGCCAAAAAGAAAAAGCGGACAATCTTGCCAACCAAATGGTGACGACGAATTCGTAGCGCTTCGGCGTTTAACCCGCATCTATCGAGGCTGAAATTTGGCACATAAACCCCGGAATTCTGGAAAGTCAGCAGGTGCAAAACTTGCCGGCGCAAGACCTGCAGGATCAAAAGGTTCGAGTGCACCATCCAAGGGACCTGCGGGCAAAAAAAGATATTCAGGCAAGAAACCTGTACGCAATGCAGAACCCAAAACAAGTGTTGCGGCAAAACAAAAGCAATCCACTCAACAAATTTTACCAAAGCGACCACCACGTTCCGGCCCGCGGCCGAACGAAAACATCCCCCTTATTCTAGAAGCCGGTTATTCCGATCAATATCGTTTGATCGATAGTGGCTTGAATGAGCATGGTCAGGGCGAAAAACTTGAACAATATGGCCCTTACCTTGTCATCCGCCCTGAAGCGCAAGCTTTGTGGCCGAAATCGCAAAACCAAGCACTTTGGCAAAAAGCGGACGCTTTATTTACAGGTGATGTCGAAGAAGATGGCATGGGTCGCTGGAATTTCCCCAAAGGCGCTTTGGGCGAAACATGGCCGATGGCATTACTCGACACTGATTTTTACGGCCGTTTCACTGCGTTTCGTCATGTGGGTGTATTTCCCGAACAATTGGCGCATTGGCAATGGGTTGTCGAACAGATTAAAGCCGCTGATCGCCCTCTCAAAGTGCTGAACTTATTTGGCTATACAGGCGTGGCGAGCTTGATCGCGGCCAATCACGGCGCTGAGGTAACCCATGTGGACGCATCCAAAAAGGCCATTGGCTGGGCCCGTGAAAATCAAGAATTGGCGCAACTTGGCGATAAACCCATCAGATGGATATGTGATGATGCGATGAAATTTATCGCGCGGGAAGAACGTCGCGGTAAAACCTATGACATTATCCTCACTGACCCGCCCAAATTTGGCAGAGGCCCCAATGGAGAAGTTTGGCAACTCTTTGATCATTTGCCAAATATGCTGGATATTTGCCGGAGTATTTTAAGCCCCAATGCTGTTGGACTTGTCTTAACCGCTTATTCAATCCGTGCATCATTTTATTCCATTCATGAATTAATGCGCGAAACCATGCGCGGTGCAGGTGGTATTGTTGAATCAGGTGAATTGACCATTCGCGAACGCGCAGAAGAGGGGCAAGTCCAAACCGAGGGCGAAACGGGCCGGGCGCTTTCGACCTCACTTTTCAGCCGTTGGGTGCCAAAATGAATGATATGACCAAGCGCAAAGTTGGCTCGGTGAAAGAGATTACCAGCCTCTCCAACCCGATTATCAAAGATATAAAAAGCCTCACGCAAAAGAAGAACCGTGACGCGAGTAATAAGTTTATTGCCGAAGGGCTTAAGCTCGTCATCGATGCCATAGACCGCGGATGGGAGATCGAAATTCTGATCTATTCAAAAGCGGCTGCGCAAAAAGAGATCGTTCAAAAAACAGCTGCCAAAGTGGTGGCCAATTCTGGCCTTGTGTTAGAGGTAACCGAAAAGGTTTTAACCTCCATCACCCGTCGCGATAATCCGCAAATGGTGGTTGGGGTCTTTAAACAAGAGTTCACCGAACTCGATAAGATCAAACCGGAGATCGGCGATACTTATATTGCGCTCGACCGTGTGCGTGACCCTGGAAATTTGGGTACAATTATTCGCACAGCTGATGCTGCAGGGATTAAAGGCGTTATTTTGGTGGGTGCAACAACGGATGCGTTTTCCATTGAAACCGTGCGCGCCACAATGGGATCGGTGTTTGCGATGCCAATTTCCAAATGCGATGTTGAAGATTTTTTGAAATGGCAAAGCACGCATGATGCCTCTGTGATTGGAAGCCATCTTAAAGGTAGTGTCGACTATCGCACGATCGATTACACATCAAAGCCTACAATCTTGCTTATGGGCAATGAGCAAGCCGGGCTTCCGGATGAATTGGCGTCAAAATGCGATCAATTGGCGCGCATTCCACAAGTAGGTGATGCTGATTCGCTCAATTTGGCGATTGCGACGGCACTTATGTCTTATGAAGCACGCAGGCATGCCTTGGAGTTGGACTAATGGCAATTTCGAACCAAGCGTCCGGTTTGTCCTCGTCCAACCGTTTTGTCATTGGCGCAATCATAATATCTTTAAGCGTGATCCTCGATCAGGTTTCAAAATTACTCGTTGAGCTTTATCTTCCCTTTGCGGAAGTCATCCCGGTATTCCCATCATTTGCCATGTACCGGATCTGGAATGAAGGTGTCGCATTTTCATTTTTGGCTGGATATGAAAGCAGTGCTTTGGTGATTTTGGCGCTTGTTGTTGTCGGCGTTGTCATATGGCTGTGGAAATCTTCCCCAAAAGAACGCGTATGGTTAAGCGCAGGTTACGCGATGATCATTGGCGGTGCATTAGGTAATATAATCGATCGCGGACTTTATGGCCATGTGGTTGATTTTATTATGATATATTACCAGAACTGGTCATTTGCGATATTTAACATCGCTGATTGTTTTATCACACTTGGCGTTGTTTTTATTATTCTTGATGAGATTTGGATTGCCTATAAAGCCAGATCCCTCTCCCAAAATGACACCAATTCATAAAATTTGAACGAATTGGACAAACTTTTGGATATGTCCGCATGCTAGTTGTGTTCGCATGACTGATCCAATTACCATGCAGAAACAGCTCGCAGCGAAATTAAATGCGAAACTTGAAACATCTGACGCTCAGAACTTAGCGGAGGATGCGCCATTGGATAATGTTGAACTTGCTGAGCCAGAACTGGCCAGCAACGTCTCGGCAAAAGACGTTATCGCTTTTGATGAATTGCAGAAAAAGCTTCAAGAAGATGCACCTTCAAAAGAAGAGCCTGCTCCAGAGAAAACGCATCAGCCTATTCTTATTGCCGTCTTTATGTTCACACTCGCAGCGATTGTTGCGGGCGGTGAATATTTGCTCTAGATTACGCTCCGATATACACCGTTATATTTATTTGAAATTGCTAACTTTTGTCATGCAATTGTCGTGAGAATCCGTCTATAAGGTGTGCAAATCAATCGGAGTTGCATCCCATGAATGTTGTAAACCAACCTTTAGATTTTAAAGCGGTTCAATCTAAAACCGTTCACCTAAAACCATCTATTGTTCTTGGCCGTATTGGCTCACTGGAAGTCCGCTTGACCTCTGATGAAGATGACATTCGTGCAGCGCAGGCTCTTCGCTATAAAGTCTTTGTTGAAGAGATGGGCGCACAACTGCCTGCATCGGCCATGGCGCTCAAACTCGATTTCGATGTTTATGACAGGTTTTGCGAACATTTCGTCCTTTTAGACACGGACATTATTGGCGGTGTCAGCGAACAAATCATCGGAACATACCGGCTCTTGAACCAGCGGGTTGCGGTTCAAAATGGTGGTTTTTACTCACAAAATGAATTTGATATTGATGCTTTGACAAAAAAGCACAGCGAAAAACGCTTTGTAGAACTTGGTCGCTCCTGTGTGCTACCTCAATATCGTACGCGAAGATCCGTCGAACTTCTTTGGCAGGGAATTTGGGCCTATGCGGGCGAACATAAAATTGATGTGATGTTTGGATGTGCGTCCTTTTTTGGCGCGGTGCCAGCTGCACATGCCCATGCGCTTTCATTTCTCTATCATTTTGCGAGAACATCTGACCAGTGGGATGTTGCTGCTAATGCAGATATTTCCCACGAGATGGATTTGATGCCGAAGGAAGCCATCTCTGCGAAACAAGTCTTTGGTGCATTACCTCCCTTAATCAAAGGTTATATGCGTTTAGGCGCGTCATTTGCACCTCAAGCCGTGATCGATAGAGATTTCAACACGACTGATGTGTTGGTCATGTTACCTGTATCTGAGATCAGCGCACGTTATATCAAGCACTATCGTCCCAACGCGGATAGGTTCAACTAGTAAGATAAATTTCCTAGAATCGAAATTTTTTTGACTATTTGGACAAAAATCGAAGATTTCGCGTGAAATTTTAAATGAGTCATGCAAGTATATCGCCAACCTTACGTTTCGACGTTCGGGAGAGGTCGCGATGACGCGCTGGTTTTTACTGCAGAGCGTGGTTGCAATCAACGTAAATTATAACAATAGGGTACAGTCAATGAAACGTACGCTTCTTAGCCTTATGGCTACAGCTCTTATGTCTGCGACAGCACTAGCTGCAGACGTTAAACCTGCCATCTTGTTCGATTTGGGTGGTAAGTTCGATAAATCCTTCAACGAAGCTGCATTTAACGGTGCAACAAAGTTCACTGAAGAGACAGGTGTTGAATTCCGCGAGTTTGAAATCAGCAATGATGCTCAGCGTGAACAAGCACTTCGCCGCTTCGCGCGCGATGGTAACAATCCAATCGTTATGGCTGGTTTCTCATGGGCCGGTGCTTTGGATAAAGTCGCCGCTGACTATCCTGAAACAGATTTTGCGATCATCGATATGGTTGTTGATCAGCCAAATGTTCGCTCAACTGTGTTCAAGCAGCACGAAGGTTCATACCTTGTGGGCATGATGGCAGCGCTTGCATCAAAAACTGGTACAGTTAGCTTCGTAGGTGGCATGGATATTCCACTTATCCGTAGTTTTGCATGTGGTTATGTTGGTGGCGCGAAAGCTGCAAATCCTGACATCAAAATCATCGAAACTATGACAGGTACAACACCTGAAGCATGGAACAACCAAACAAAAGGTGCTGAGATCACTAAGTCTCAAGTAGACCAAGGTTCTGACGTTGTTTTCCAGGCAGCTGGTGGTACAGGTATTGCGGTTCTTCAAACAGCTGCTGATTCAGGCATTTTGGGCATCGGTGTGGATTCAAACCAAAATGGTATGCATCCAGGTTCAGTCCTAACATCTATGCTTAAGCGCGTCGATGTTGCTGTTTACAACGCATTTATGGACGCCAATAAAGGCGAATTCTCGTACGGCTTCAGCGTTCTTGGTCTTGAGAGCGGTGGTGTTGGATATGCCATGGATGAAAACAATGCGTCTCTCGTTTCAGCTGAAATGGAAGCAACAATTGAAGCTGCAAAAGCAGACATCATTTCTGGCAAAGTGACAGTTCACGACTATATGTCTGACAATAACTGCCCATACTAAGATTTGAGCGTTTTAAGAGGCCGCCGCAGATTTATTTCGTGGCGGCCTTTTATATAACAAGGTCATGTTAAAGGACCGGGGACGTTTAATAATGGGGAGGCTTTGTCGCCGCAGGTGCACCCATCTGCTCTTCAAGGTCAGCATAATGTTCAGATAAATCGTCGAGTGTTCGCGACAGCTTGTCGATGGTATTCCATTGTTTAGCAAGCTGATCGGACAGATCTTCGATTTGCTGCGACTGATGTGCAACCAACTCTTCCAATTTCACAATCCGATTTTCATCCATGGCTTTATGTAACCTCTTTGATGTTGAATACACAGGTGCTTTAAATTTCCGTCTGGACAAAAGCCTCTAAACTGTCGAGAGTAAAGAAAAATATAGGCGTGATATGAATAATTTTGCTATTGAGCTTCAAAAAATTAATAAGAGCTTCGGTCCCGTTCATGCAAATAAAGACATTGATCTGAAGGTCTCCAAAGGCACGATCCACGGCATTATTGGTGAAAATGGCGCTGGTAAATCCACGCTGATGTCGATCCTCTACGGATTTTATCACGCTGACAGCGGAAACATTCTCATCGATGGCAATGAAACAACCATCAAAGATTCCAACGCTGCGATTGCTGCCGGTATTGGCATGGTGCACCAGCATTTTATGCTGGTTGAAAATTTCTCGATTTTGGAAAATATCATTCTGGGCGCCGAAGGCGGGCAATTGCTCAATTCAGGTATTGCCAATGCGCGTAGCGAATTAAAACGCCTGAGCGATGAATATGGTCTAGATGTTGATCCAGACGCGATTATTGAAGATGTACCGATTGGTGTTCAGCAACGCGTTGAAATCCTTAAAACACTATATCGCGGTGCCGATATTCTCATTCTGGATGAACCGACCGGGGTGTTAACACCTGCAGAAGCTGACCAACTGTTTGAAATTCTGGAACTGTTAAAACAGCAAGGCAAAACAATTATTCTTATTACCCATAAGCTGCGCGAAATCATGGCAATTACTGATGATGTATCGGTCATGCGCCGCGGTGAAATGGTAGCAACACGCACAACAAAGGAGACAAATGTTGAAGAGCTTGCCGAGCTTATGGTTGGTCGACGTGTGCTTTTGCAAGTCGAAAAGGGCCCTGCAGATCCGAAAGACGTCGTGCTGAAAGTTGAAAACCTAAATGTCCGCGATGGCCGCGGCGTCCCGATGGTCAAAGATGTTTCCTTTGAGGTGCGCGCTGGAGAAATTGTGGGGATTGCCGGCGTTGCCGGCAATGGGCAATCCGAATTGATGGAATGTATCACCGGAATTGAACATGCAGAATCCGGGCGCGTCATCTTAAATGGTGAACCCATTGGTGTAACAGGCAGCAGCGATCCATCGGATATGCGCGATCGCGGCATGGCGCATGTGCCTGAAGATCGTCACCATATGGGGCTTGTTCTTCCGTTTGAAGAAGCTGAAAATTCTATTTTAGGAATTCACCAACGCCCTGAATATAACAAAGGTATTTTCCTCGATATTGAAAACATTCGCAAAGATGCGAACGAGAAAATTGAGAAATACGATATTCGACCGCCAAATAATCGTCTCAAAACCGCAAATTTCTCCGGTGGTAATCAGCAAAAGATTGTGATTGCGCGCGAGATTGAAACCAATCCTGAAGTTCTCATCGTTGGCCAACCAACACGCGGTGTGGATGTGGGTGCGATCGAATTTATTCACCGCCGCATTATCGAAATGCGCGATGCGGGAAAAGCAATTCTACTTATATCCGTTGAACTTGATGAAATCCGATCACTTGCGGATCGGGTGCTTGTGATGTTTGACGGTAAAATTGTTGGCGAACGCCCACCTGAAACCGAAGAAGGCGCATTTGGTCTTCTCATGGCAGGTATTGAAGACGGCGATAGTGCCCACCAAAACGGGGAGGCAGGATAATGGCTGCACCATATGCAAAACTGCCGAAATGGGTTGATTATGGGCTTTTGCCGCTTATCAATATCCTCGTGGCATTTCTTATTTCCGGCCTTGTGGTTTGGCTTGCCGATGAAAGCCCGCTTAAAGCTGCTGGCCTCTTGATCAAAGGCGCTTTTGGCTACGGTGAAGGCATTGGCTATACGCTGTTTTATGCAACAAGCTTCATCTTTACAGGCCTTTCTGTGGCAATCGCCATTCACTGCGGATTGTTTAATATCGGTAGTGAAGGACAGGCCTATATCGGCGGTATTGGTGTCGCACTTGCCTGTTTAGCATTTGATTCCACCTTGCCTTGGTTCTTGGTCTTTCCGATAGCGATTGTAGGTGCAGCGATATTTGGTGCGCTATGGGCGTTTATCCCTGCTTATCTGCAAGCCAAACGTGGCAGCCATATCGTGATCACCACGATCATGTTTAACTTCATTGCTGCCAGTTTGATGATCTATCTCTTGGTGGATGTGTTTAAGCCTGATGGCACAATGGCACCGCAAACACGCGGATTTGAAGCGGGTGGTCAATTGCCACGTCTCGATTGGCTCTTTGGCATCTTTGGTATTCGCACAGGCGCAGCACCGCTTAATGTGTCGTTTATCCTGGCATTGCTCTCAGCATTTATCGTATGGGCAATCATCTGGCGTACGCGTTTGGGTTACGAAATCCGAACACGGGGTTTCAGCCCCACAGCTGCAAAATATGCCGGGATCAATGAAGCGCGCGTGATTATCATTACCATGATGATTTCTGGTGGTCTTGCAGGCATGATGGCGCTCAACCCGATCATGGGTGATCAACACCAAATGCAGCTTGATTTTGTGGCTGGTGCAGGTTTCGTAGGGATTGCCGTTGCATTGATGGGCCGTAACCACCCAGCAGGTATTATCCCCGCTGCGATCCTATTTGGTGTGCTCTATCAAGGTGGCGCTGAAATCTCATTTGAGATGCCCAATATTTCTCGAGATATGATTGTGATCATTCAGGGTCTGGTGATCTTATTTGCAGGCGCGCTCGAAAATATGTTTAGACCATTTATTGTGATGATCTTTGCCAATTTACAAAGATCTGGTTCGTCAAAAGCGTTAGAGGCGGGAGAGTAACATGGAATTTTTTGAAACAATTATTCTCGTCCTACAATCAACCGTCCGATTATCCGTACCGTTAATTTTCGCCGCCCTTGCAGGTCTTTATTCTGAGCGTTCTGGCGTGTTTGACATCGGCCTTGAAGGGAAAATGCTGGCCGGTGCCTTTGCTGGTGCCTCCGTTGCAAGCCTTTATGAATCGGCTTTTCTAGGTCTGGTGGGTGCTGTTGTCGTCTCAATGGCATTTGCATTGGTGCACGCTTTTGCATCCATCACACAGCGCGGAAATCAGATCGTATCAGGTGTGGCCATCAACTTTGTTGCAGCTGGCGCGACTGTGATTTTGGGTCAGGCCTGGTTCCGTCAAGGTGGACGTACTCCGCCGCTTAGTTCGGATGCGAAGTTCAACGCCATTGAATTACCGTTCGCTGCAGAACTTGCTGATGTGCCGATTTTAGGTCCGATCTATTCTGATTTGCTATCTGGCCATTTTGCGCTGACTTATTTTGCCTTTGCGCTTGTGCCATTTACCTGGTGGGTGCTCTTTAGAACACGCTTCGGATTGCGTTTGCGCGCAGTGGGTGAAAACCCTGCAGCGGTGGATACAGCTGGTATTTCCGTGGTCTGGTTGCGCTATCGTGCGGTTCTTTGCTGTGGTGCATTATGCGGCTTTGCTGGCGCCTATCTATCCATGGCGATCTCCGCAGGTTTTGGTAAAAATATGACGGCTGGCTCGGGCTTTATCGCATTGGCAGCGCTTATTTTCGCTAAATGGAAACCGGTAAATGTCATGCTCGCATGTTTGCTATTTGGCTTGCTCAACGCAATGGAAATCAGACTGCAAGGCAAAGAGCTTCCGGTTATTGGTGAAATCCCAGTTCAGTTTATGCAGGCCTTGCCTTATATCCTGACTGTGATCTTGCTTGCTGGGTTTATCGGAAAAGCGATTCCGCCAAAGGCTGGAGGCGTGCCATATGTCAAAGAGCGCTGATCACAGGCTTGCGCTTTTTAACGCCGCTAAATCTGCCATGGCATCTTGCCATGCACCCTATTCAAAATTTCCTGTTGGCGCTGCAATCCTTGCCGCCAATGGCGAGATTTATCAAGGTGCCAATATTGAAGTGATTTCCTTCCCCGAAGGATGGTGTGCAGAAACCACGGCCATCAGCCATATGGTGATGGCTGGGCAAACACAAATCATCGAGGTTGCGGTGATTGCAGAAAAACTTGACCAATGCACACCCTGTGGCGGCTGCCGTCAACGATTAGCCGAATTTGGCAATGCAGACACTAAAATTCACTTATGTGATCAAGAAGGTGTCGTTAAAACTGTAAAATTGGGTGATTTACTCCCCCTATCTTTTGCTACGGATGTGATCGCATGAGTTCCAAAGTTCAAAAATCTGTCGAAATCATTCGCGAAAAAATTGGTGCGCTTGCACCCAAATACGCGATTGTTCTCGGCTCTGGCTTAGGCGCTTTAACAACCTCATTGGTGGACGCTGTGCATATTGGATTTTCCGAACTTCCAGATTTTCCAAAAAGCGCAGTATCCGGCCACAAGGGTGAATTGGTTGCGGGCACAATCGAGGGTGTGCCACTGATCATGTTGTCTGGGCGCGTGCACTATTACGAGCACGGTGATGCCGGTGCGATGCGACCCGTCATTGAGACATTTCATCAGCTTGGCATTGAAAATCTGATCCTGACCAATTCAGCTGGATCGGTTCGTGAAGATATGCCGCCGGGATCTGTGATGCAGATCACCGATCACATCAATTTCTCAGGCAGCAATCCATTATTTGGTGAAGAGACCGATGGTCGGTTCGTAGGACTAAGCAATGCCTATGATCAGGAGATTATGTCCAAGATGCGCAATGCTGCCGAGAAGGCTGAGGTTGAACTGCATCAAGGCGTATACATGTGGTTTTCTGGCCCAAGTTTTGAAACCCCGGCCGAGATTAAAATGGCTCGTATTTTTGGTGCCGATGCGGTTGGCATGTCCACAGTTCCGGAAGTCATTTTAGCGCGGTTTTTTGGCATGAATGCAGCCGCTGCATCCATCATCACGAATTTTGCAGCTGGTATGACGGGCGATGAATTAAGCCATCAGGAAACCAAGGATATGGCACCGATTGGCGGCGCAAACCTTGCCAAAATTTTAAAAACCATGTTTGCTGACTTTTAGCGAACAGGGAAAGGTGGCAAGCATCACTTATCTACCGCAAGAACTCATCCGCATAAAAAGAGACGGAGGCGCGCTCTCCCGCGAGCAAATTGCCGCCTTTGTTTCCATGGTGAGTGATCAACGCATGTCAGATAGCCAGACAGCATCCATGGCGATGGCAATCTTTCTCAATGGCATGGGACGTGAAGAGACCGCCGCGCTCACATTGGCCATGCGTGATTCAGGTGATGTGCTTGAATGGTCAGATACGTCGCGCCCTGTGATAGATAAACATTCAACCGGTGGGGTGGGTGACAATGTCTCTTTGATCCTAGCACCCTTGGCTGCGAGCTGTGGGCTCGATGTTCCAATGATATCAGGTCGAGGGCTTGGCCATACGGGCGGGACGCTCGATAAGTTAGAGGCCATTCCTGGCTATAATGCGTCGCCAGATATTGCGAAATTTCGCTCTGTCGTGAAAGAAGCAGGCTGTGCGATTATCGCAGCCACCGCTAATCTCGCCCCTGCTGATAAAAAGATCTACGCGATCCGAGACATCACAGCGACCGTTGAATCGGTGCCATTGATCGTTGCGTCCATCTTGTCCAAGAAGCTCGCCAGTGGCGTATCAGGTCTCGTGCTTGATGTGAAATGCGGCAATGGTTCCACAACATCAGATACCGATGAAGCTGAAAAACTAGCGCAGGAATTGGTGGATGTTGCCAATAGTGCCGGCTTGCCAACTTCAGCTCTTGTCACCGATATGAACGAGCCCCTAGCAAGCGCGATTGGCAATGCGACCGAAGTCATCAACGCGATTGATTTTCTCACCGGAAAATCGCGCGATGTCCGGCTTTATCGCGTCATCATTCAATTAACGGCGCATATGTTGATGGCCGGCGGGATCGCGAAAGATTACTACAAAGCTGAAGCGACAGCCCAGCGTAATTTGACCAATGGCAAAGCCGCTGAGCTATTTGGTAAAATGGTTCACGAATTGGGTGGTCCGTCAGATATCGTTGAGAATTATGATAATTATTTGCCAAAAGCAGAGATCAAACGAGAGATCAAGGCAACGCGAAGTGGGTGTTTAAATTCCTATCAAACACGCGATTTAGGCATGGCTATTGTGGCATTGGGAGGTGGACGTTCTCACCCATCCGATCAATTAGATTATAGTGTTGGCTTAAGCGAGATCAGCACGATCGGCGCAATCGTGAAGGCCGGTGATCCGATCGCTGTTGCGCATGTGAATTCAGAAGCGCAGTTTGAAGAATTGTCTAAGCGATTTAATCAGGCTTGCGAGATAACCGACTGCCCCGCCTTTATACGAAAACCTATTCTGAAGAAAATTACTGCGTCAGAATAAGCTTACCATTTTCGATCTTAAAAGACGAAAGTTTGTTGAGAAAGCTCATCCCGATCAGCGTAGAAGACAACGCTGAATCTTCTAACACAAACACTTCGACATTTTGCGCTGAGACAGCGCCCAACTCTAACCGATCAAGCTTGGCAAATGCTGCTTTCACAATACCATTTGCTGTTTCTGCTTTATGCTTGAAATCGCTATTGGCAACTTTCAACCCAACCGAACGTGCGGTTGAAATGTTCATGGCAACATAGGTTGCACCCGTATCAATCAATCCTTTGACAGAGCGACCACCTGCTTTGAAATGCGCGACGAAGTGCCCATGACGATCCGCGCGCAAGCTGACCTGGCGCTTACCTGTCGTATAGTGCGCATTGCCGGTAGAGACGGTTTGAGGCTGTGCAGATCTTGCTGACGAATTATCCAATTCTTGACGCTGTTCAACCTTTTCCGGAGCCTTTTCTAAAAACTGCGGAATAAAAGCCATGGCGACGGCTAAAAAGACAAAAGGCATAATTTTATGCAGCATAGTGACCTCATATTTACTCCAACCCACCTTAACGGAAAGATGATGAGGACTAGTAAATATAAAGAGCTACAATCAGAAATTTAGAAATGCTGGTTAAATAAGGCTGAATCAATCACTTCAAGCTTTATAAAATCGAGCTTAAAAACGCGTGTAATTCAGTGGTGATATGATCGATATGGTCATCATCGCGCCCATGCGCTTCCCATTTTTCATTGGTGTAAGCTTCATAGGCTTCATCAATGATAAGGACCGTTTGCATGCCCATTTGTTTTGGAACCACCAGATTGCGCGGCAGATCTTCAAACATGGCTGCTTTTGACGGATCAATGCCAAATTTAGCAACAAATTGTTCATAGGGCTTGGCGGCAGGTTTGGGTAAGTAATCGGCCGCAACAATATCAAAAATACCATCAAAACAATTTTCGACCCCCAATGCCGCGATTGTGCGTTCCGCATGGGGCACATCGCCATTGGTAAAGATGAGCTTTTGACCAGGCAAAGCATCCAATGCGGATTTTAAATCATCGCTTTTAGGGACAGGGCTATAATCAATATCATGAACCGCATCCAAAAATGCTTTGGGTTCCATCCCGTGATTGATCATCAAACCCTGCAATGTCGTGCCATGATCGCGATAATAATCTTTTTGCTTTTTTCGCGCTTCATCGCGGGGCAAATCCAAAAACCCAGCGACAAAATCAGTCATTTTTACATCGATTTGTGCAAACAAATCGCACCGACGCGGATATAATGTATTGTCTAAATCGAAGATCCAATGATCAACGTGGCGAAAGTTCTCATGTTTCATATGACCTTTTATATAGCAGTCGTGGATGAAGAAAAGTGTTGATTTTTAGAATACCCAAAATTGCGTCAACCAAGCATTTATTTGCCGCATTGAACGTGACGTGCATGCCATTCCATGCTAACGCCATCTGATGGAAACCTGGATACTCATCACCGTTACTGCAGCCTTCTTGCAGAACATTCGCTCAAGTCTTCAAAAGCATCTAAAGAATGTGATGGGCACATCCGGGGCAACCTTTGTACGCTTTGGATTTGGTATTCCATTTGCGCTATTCTTCCTCGCCCTTTTCATGGCGTTGGGAGATCACAGTTTTCCAAGTTTCAACCAAGATTTTTTCTTTTGGGTGGTCATTGCCGCGATCTCACAGATCATCGCGCAGGCCTTGCTGGTGCATATGTTTTCCTATCGCAATTTTGCAGTTGGAACAGCATATTCCCGCACTGAGCCTTTGCAAGCGGCTCTCTTCGGCCTTTTGTTTTTATCGGAAAAAGCTTCAACTGCCGTCTTGGCAGCGATTGCCATTAGCATGTTCGGTGTCATGCTCATTTCCGTTGCACGGACTGATATCACACCCAAATCGATCTTCACATCGCTTTACTCTCGAACGGCACTGATTGGCTTATCTTCAGGGGCAGTTTTTGGCATTGCAGCGGTTGCCTATCGGGCAGCATCTTTAGCACTTGAAGGGCCAAATTTTATTATCCAGGCCGCCATAACGCTCTCTATAGCCATCATCTTGCAATCGATCATCATGATTGTCTGGATATACTGGCGAGATCGCTCTGAGCTTGCGCGCATCCGTGCCGCCTGGAAAACGGGACTGATCGTGGGATTGGTGGGTGCCAGCGCATCATTTGGATGGTTTATGGCGATGACGTTGCAGCAAGCGGCATTAGTCAAAGCTGTTGCTCAGATCGAAATGATCTTCGCCTTCATGTCATCGGTCTTCATTTTCAAAGAGAAGATCAACCGGTTTGAAGTCATCGGCTGTTTGCTGATTATCAGCGGCATTATCGCATTGGTGCTTGGGGGTTAAACGAAGCGATCCGATGATTACTTAACGATCAGCGTCCCTGCACCGTGTTCGGTGAAGACTTCCAATAGAACCGCATGCGGGACTTTGCCATTGACAATCACAACGCCTTCCACGCCCTGCTCAATTGCGTAAAGACATGTTTCAACTTTCGGGATCATGCCACCTGAAATCGTGCCATCGATGATCATGGCTTTTGCCTCTGCAACAGAGAGTTCTTTAATCACATTGCCGTCTTTATCCATCACACCAGGAACATCGGTTAAGAACAGAAGACGCTTTGCATCCAATGCACCAGCAATGCTGCCCGCAAATGTATCCGCATTGATATTATAGGTCTGCCCATTGCGATCAGGCGCGACAGGTGCAATCACAGGTATTGTGGCTGAGGTCGCCAAAATATCTAAAACTGTCCGATCAACTTCATCGATCTCGCCGACAAAACCCAGATCGAGAATGCGCTCAATATTAGATTCTGGATCCACGACCTTCTTCTCAGCTTTTTTGGCATAAACGAGATTTCCATCTTTGCCGCACAGCCCGATAGCGCGTTCACCTTCCGCATTGATCATTGTAACGATCTGTTTGTTGATCGAACCAGCAAGCACCATCTCAACAATTTCGACAGTCTTTTGATCTGTGACCCGGAGGCCGTTCTCAAAGCGCGACTCAATACCCATGCGGTCAAGCATGGCGCCAATTTGCGGGCCACCGCCATGGACAACAACAGGATTAACGCCTGACTGTTTTAAAAGCGCAACGTCACGGGCAAAAGCCTGCGCTAGGCTTTCATCACCCATCGCGTTGCCGCCATATTTAATGACAACCGATTGGTCTTCATAACGTTGCATGTAAGGCAATGCTTCAGACAAAAACCGAGCCTGGTTCTCACTATCACTTAAAACAGCCATATCATTGTTCCTTACATCAAACGCGATTGTCGCGTGCCTTGTTCTGAGACGTCTCTTAACGCGAAACATCTCATCCTTCAATCTGCTCTTTATTTGAAATGATATCTAATTGTGCACGGCTTTCACGATTGCGCGTCTTAAATCGTCCATTCCAACACCTTTTTCCGAGGATGTTGCGATGACTTCGGGGAAGGCAGCTGGATGTTTTTTAATCTGTTCTGTGACCTGCGCGATCAAAGTTTCAAGCTGAGTGGCTTTAATCTTATCTGATTTTGTCAGCACGATTTGATAGGACATGGCTGCGGTATCAAGCAGCTTTAAGACTTCCTCATCATTCTTTTTAATGCCGTGGCGAGAATCAATCAGCAAATAAACACGCTTTAACGTGACGCGTCCGCGCAAGTAATCAAAAACCAGCTTGGTCCATTTCTCAACTTCGGTCTTCGGCGCTTTCGCATAGCCGTAACCTGGCATATCAACGAGTGCCATGGGCGGCAAATCATCGGGCGTGCCCTCAAACCCTGAAGGGACAAAATAGTTGAGCTGTTGCGTGCGCCCTGGCGTGTTGGACGTGCGCGCCAATCCTTTAACACCGGTCAGGGCATTAATAAGCGACGATTTACCCACATTGGATCGACCGGCAAAAGCAATTTCTGCCGGACCCGCTGATGGTAAAAACTTCATGGTTGGAACGGAAAGTACAAATTCCCATGTCCGATCAAAGGGCACAATTTTAGCCATAACGATGTCCTATCATGCCCTTTGCAAGCGCTAAACTTACGTTTGTTTATTTCGCTTCTTCTTTGGGTTTTCTTGAAAACAGAGCTTTCAGATTATCCCAGAGCTCGATCTTCACGCCCTGACGTTTCATGATCACGCCTTGCTGGATAATCGACAATGTGTTGTTCCATGCCCAGTAAATCACAAGACCCGCGGGAAATGTCGCCAACATGAAGGTGAAGACAACCGGCATCCACGTAAAGATCATTGCCTGTGTTGGATCTGGTGGTGTCGGGTTCATGCGCATCTGCAAGAACATGGTAATACCCATGATCAGCGGCCAGACACCCAAGGCCAGCAATCCACCGATAAGCGGCAATGCTGTTGGATCATACGGCAAGAGGCCAAACAAGTTGAACACGGATGTCGGATCTTGCGCTGACAAATCCTGGATCCAGCCAAAGAATGGTGCATGGCGCATCTCAATAGAGACATAGAGCACTTTATAAAGCGCAAAGAACACAGGAATTTGCAGAAGCACAGGCCAACAACCCGCCACTGGGTTGATCTTCTCTTTCTTATAGAGCTCCATCATCGCTTTTTGCAGCGCTTGACGGTCATCACCATGTTGCTTTTTCAACTCTTCCATTTGCGGCTGAACTTTTTTCATATTCGCCATGGATTTGTATGACTTGTTGGCCAAAGGGAAGAAGACAAGCTTCACCAGAACCGTTGTTACCAAAATGGAAACACCGAAATTGCCGAACATTAGGAAGAAGAAGTGCAGCACACTGAACATCGGTTTGGTGATAAAATAGAACCAGCCCCAGTCGATCATCAGATCAAACTGTTCAATATTTTGCTGTTCTGTATAAACATCAATTTCTGGCGCTGTTTTTGCACCTGAGAAAATCCGCGTATTGAAGTTCACTGTCGCGCCGGGCGCGACAACTTTTGCATCCGACACATAATCTGTCTGATAGCTTGGTGAGCCTTGCGCAAAATAGCCAAAGCGCGACTGGAATGGATGGCCTTGTTCAGGCACCAAAGCCGCAGCCCAATATTTATCGGTAATACCAAGCCAGCCAGTTGGAGTTTTTTGAGGAACGATGAGACCGTTGTCTGCATCCTCCACATCACCATAGTCAATTTCTTGTAGACCTTCTTCGCCCAAGAAGCCGATCAAACCTTCGTGCAAGATGTAAATACCACTGGTTTGCGGTTTATAAAGTCGCTTAATACGTCCATATGGAGAAAGCGACACTTGGTCCGCTGAATTGTTGGTAACAGCGTCATCAATTGTGAAGAGATAATTATCATCAACGCTAATTGTGCGGTCAAAGACCAATCCGCTGCCATTGTCATAGCTTAGAACCAATGGTGTGGTTGGTGTGAGTTTATCGCCAGATTTAACGGTCCATACTGTGCTTTCGCTCGGAACGGATCCAACATCTTTGGTGGCGATAAATCCAACTTCAGAGAAATATCCCTCATTGGCATTTGATGGTGAGAACAAAATAACATTTGGGCTCTCAGGATCAATTGTCTCGCGATAGTTCTTAAGAACGAGATCGTCAAGGCGCGCACCTTTGAGATTAAGTGAACCAGATAATGTCGGCGTGTCGATCTCAATGCGCTCACCAGATTCAGCTAAGGCATCAGCGCGGGCAATGGTTTGCGCAGCTGGTAGACCTTGTAGATTTGGCAATTGAGCCGTCTCACCGCTTGGCGTGGTGGCCGATGGAATGGATGCGTCGCTGCCTGCTGTTTGCGCTTGCTGTTCGATCAAGGCTGCCTGGCGGGCTTGTTCTTCTTCCAGACGAGGAGCCACATAAATGATTTGCCAGACGACAAATATGAGAACTGATAGGCCGATCGCCAGAAAATAATTACGACTGTTTTCCATTATTAATCCTTACACTCGGCAACATTGTTTTTATGTTTTACGCCTGTCCGCGGGTTTCTATCAGAGTTTTTCTTACTTTTGAAGCGTTCTTCAAGGCTATAGATAAGGTCACTAAAGCTCGCATCCAATAGCTCATTATGACCGATAAGGACATAATCGTGGCCCGGCTTCAAAAATTCATGAGCCTTGAGCCTGACCGCTTCTTTTAAACGACGACGAATTCGGTTTCGTTTGACCGCATTGCCCTGCCGCTTTGTGACGGTATATCCGATGCGCGGCGGTTTAAGTTCACCGTTATGATCACCATCGCCACGATCTAAAACTTCAAGCAAGAAATATTTACCGCGCCGCTTCTTCCCATTGCGAACAGCTAAATATTCTGCTCGCTTGGTCAAACGCTCGACGCGGGAAATTGTGTTGTGTGAAGTCAACTTCAGCCCTCTCAATTCAGGCTGCAAGATTTATGAACTTATGCAGATAGACGTTTGCGGCCTTGCGCACGACGAGCTGCTAGAACTTTACGTCCACCTTTAGTGGCGAGACGAGCACGGAATCCATGACGACGCTTGCGAACAAGCTTTGATGGTTGAAAAGTACGCTTTGACATTTATTTTAATACCGCGGTGTGCGGCCCTTCTTAATATCTGTATTTTTACAGGAGCGTTGTTAAAGATGGCATTTGCGACCTTTTGATCGTCAAACACCTTCACGAGCGGCTTATAGACATCAAAACCTTACATTGTCAATAAATAAGCCGCTTAACGTGTCTATGAGCATAAAAATGTACGAACATATGGACACAAGCTCTGTTCATTAAAATGGAAACTAACTTTGAAACGATTTTTTAAGACACCTCACAACAGTGTGAGTTGAACGTTAGTATTGCTCACATATAGTTTGATGAACGCGATTGAATGTCATTGGTATGTGATCGCACAAAAGTTTATCCCTTCATCAACAACGGACCGATGTCCGACTTTTTGGAGAGATGAAATGGAAATGAATACAATCGTGGAAGATACGGATCAAAATATAATGTCAGATGCAACCCAAAAGAAAAGCGGAAGCATGCTGAAGCGGTTTTTGCCCGTTATCATTGTTATATCTGGTCTAGGTGCAGGTTATGCAGCAGGCCTACATGAATATCTATCGCTTTCAGCACTTGCGGAACAGCGTGATGCCCTACAAGGCTTTGTCAGTGAAAATCTGGTCTTAGCGTCCGCGATGTATTTCTTCTTATATATTGCAGCTGTTGCCTTCTCTTTCCCAGCCGCTTCGATCCTAACCATTTTTGGTGGATTTTTATTTGGTTGGTTCTTGGGCGGTGTTTTAACCGCATTTGGTGCAACCATTGGCGCTGCGATCTTATTTAAAGCGGCACAAACTGCCTTTGGTGACTTCTTGCGTGAACGTGCAGGTCCATTTGCGGCCAAACTTTCAGAAGGTTTCCAAAAGGATGCGTTCAGCTACATGGTGATCTTACGCCTCGCACCTGTGTTCCCATTCTTTGTAATGAACATTGTGCCAGCTTTGTTTAACATCCCATTGCGCACTTATATGACTGCGACAATCATCGGAATTTTGCCAGGCACATTTGCTTATACTTATCTCGGACAAGGCGTTGATAGTGTATTGATGGCTGCAGCCCAATCCGGACAGGAAGCTTCTGTATCTGATTTGGTGACACCTGAAATCACCATTGCGTTCGCAGCACTTGCCGCAGTTGCAACGATCCCTTCCATCGTTCGCAGATTCCGCAACAAATAAACGTCTGATAACGTCTTATACAAAATTAATAGGGGGACATTTGAAATGTCAAAAACGATCACTCCAGATATCTGCGTTATCGGCGGCGGCTCAGGCGGCCTGTCCGTAGCCGCAGCAGCCGCAGCCTTCGGTGTCGAAGTTGTACTTCTCGAAAAAGGTAAAATGGGTGGCGACTGCCTCAACTATGGTTGCGTTCCATCTAAAGCCATCATCGCAGCTGGCAAACACGCCCGCGCAGCCGTTGACGGCAAAAAGTTCGGCGTTCATGTCAACAAGGTTGATGTGAAATTTGATGAGGTTAATGCGCATATCAAAGACGTTATTGCAGGCATTGCGCCACATGATTCACCAGAGCGGTTCCGTTCACTGGGTGTAAATGTCATCGAGCAAGCTGGTGTCTTTATCGATGCAGATACTGTGCAGGCAGGCGATACGATCATCAGAGCCAGACGCTATGTGATTGCAACAGGGTCATCAGCCTTTGTGCCGCCAATTCCTGGCATTGATGAGGTTGATTACCTCATTAATGAAACAATTTTCGAGCAAACGACACGCCCTGATCATCTCATCGTCATTGGCGGTGGTCCGATCGGTATGGAAATGGCGCAAGCCCACCATCGCCTTGGTTCAAAAGTGACCGTTGTTGAAGGCTTTAAAGCGCTTGGCAAAGATGATCCAGAATTGGCGGAAGTTGTCTTAAAGCGCATTCGCGAAGAAGGCGTTGAGATTTTAGAAGACACGAAGGTTGTGAAACTTGCTAAAGCAAAATCCGGTGTGTCTGTGACGGTTGAAACAAGCGATGGTCAGCGCGATATTAAAGGTTCGCATGTGCTTGTTGCTACGGGTCGTGCAGCTAATGTTAATGGATTGGGTCTTGAACAGGCGCAGATTGAATATGATCGCCGCGGCATTAAAGTTGGTGCCAATATGCGCACATCCAACAAACGTGTTTACGCCATTGGCGATGTCGCTGGTGGATTTCAGTTCACTCACGTGGCTGGCTATCACGCAGGATTGGTTGTTCAACAAATCCTCTTCCGTCTGCCAGCGAAAGAGAACCAGGAGATTATCCCTTGGGCGACCTATACAGAGCCTGAGCTTGCCAATGTTGGCCTAACAGAAGCGCAAGCGCGCGAAAAATATGGCGACACGATCTCCGTTCTTAAATGGGAATATGCTGAAAATGACCGTGCACGCGCCGAGCGTAAAACTGATGGCTTGATTAAAATCATCGCCGACAAAAAAGGGCGCCTGGTTGGCGTTGCGATTGCTGGCGCTGGTGCAGGCGAGATGATCAATATGTGGGCTCTTGCCATTACCAATAAAATGAAGCTATCAAATGTGCGCGGTTACATTCCTCCTTACCCAACAATGTCTGAAATCGGCAAACGAGCGGTAATGACACATTATGGACCGATTACAAGTAAACCATTTGTTCGCGCAGTGATTGGATTTTTGCGAAAATTTGGTTGATAGTGATAAACCTATTGTACTGAATCATATTTGAGCAAAACATGTCGCATGAAAAACTAGATCTGGATAATATTAAACCCGCGCAGGAAATTGGCACCAAGCCTGTGCGCGGGCTTCAGAGCAAGTTGATCACGCTCACGATCATCTTTGTGATGCTGGCTGAGGTTTTGGCCTTTGTGCCATCGGTGGCAAATACAAGACTCAGATGGTTGGAAGATCGGTTAAATACAGCCGCTGCTGCAAGTATTGTCTTTGAAAGCCAGCAGGTCACTGAATTGTCCGCAAAAGTTCAAAGCGACACTTTAATGTCGACAGGCACGAAAGCCATCATCCTTCGAAAAGATGGCACGTCTCGCATTGTTGCCTCTGAGGAAATGCCGCCAGCAATTTCAGCAAGTTATGATTTGGATAATACCGGTCCTTTGGCGGCTATTATGGATGCGTTTGAAACTCTCATTTGGGGTGGTGACCGAATTATCCGCGTTTTGGGTGCCGTGGGCGAAAGCAATGATTTTCAGATTGAACTGATCATCAGCGATGATCAATTGCGCCATGCCATGCTTATTTATAGTCGCAATGTATTGTTTATCTCGCTGATCATTGCTGCCATTACCGCTGGCTTATTGTTCTTCACCATTAACCGCTTAATGTTACAGCCCATACGCCGTCTCACCTGGTCCATGCAGAATTTCTCTGACAATCCAGAAGATGCGACACGCATTATCAAGCCCGATGATGGCGATGATGAATTGTGGCTTGCCGAGCAGCATTTGTCAGCCATGCAGACACAACTTCACAGCACATTGCGCCAACAAAAGCGGTTGGCGGATCTGGGCCTGGCAGTATCCAAGATCAACCACGATATGCGCAATATCTTAACCTCGGCACAGCTCATTTCCGACCGTATGGCCAATGTGGATGATCCGATGGTCAAACGATTTGCACCGAAACTCTTGCAAACCATTGATCGCGCTGTCGGGTATTCAAGCGAAGTCTTGGGCTATGGACGTGCGCAAGAAGCGGAACCTAAACGCCGGGTGATTAAGCTCGCAGCACTGACAGCAGAAATTAAAGACGTGTTGAGCGATGATGTTCAAGATGATGATATTGAAATCATCACGAAAGTACCGGAAGAATTAGAGCTTCATGCTGATAGCGAACAATTGTTCCGCGTCATCAATAATATTTCGCGCAATGCCATTCAGGCTCTTAAGTCTGATTATGATGCAGATCCTGCGATCGTGAAACGCCTATGCCTTGATGCATTCATCAAAGATAATGCTGTTTGCATTACGATCGATGATACGGGGCCAGGCATGCCAGCGCGCGCAAAAGAGCATTTGTTTAAACCTTTCCAAGGATCAACACGTGCAGGTGGTACGGGTCTTGGTCTAGCAATTGCGCGCGAATTGGTGCAAGCGCATGGCGGGGATATTGTTCTGGCTGAAAAATCCACTCCGGGCACAAGGTTTGAAATTACCATCCCGCATTCTGCTTCGTAAAATCGGTAAAATCAGCATCGGTGATAAAATTTTCAAACAAAATGATAGTTTTTAAAATTGATGCTTGCAAAACCGATGATGACCCATTACTAGAACGCCAGACGTTCGAAACTATCACGTCATTCGCACCCGTAGCTCAGCTGGATAGAGTACTTGACTACGAATCAAGGGGTCGGGAGTTCGAATCTTCCCGGGTGCGCCATTTTTCACTAAAAATGATAATTTCTACTGTTTTGACCTCAGTTATTTACAACCGAATCTCGGTTGGAAAATAGTTTGTTCTGCGCGACGTTAGAAAAAGCGCAAGTAACGCTGACGTTCCCAATCCGAAACGTGATTTAAGTAACTTAGCCACTCATCGCGCTTATAATTTACCCAAGCATGAAACATAGCATCGCCAAAGACCATTTTTGAAAGATTGTCGGCCTCAAATGCCGAAACAGCTTCATCCAATGTCCGCGGTAATGTTGAGATGTTACGTTTCTTCAATTCCTCTTCTGTTGCAAGATACATATTGTCTGTGTTGGGCTCGCCCGGATCGAGATCTTCCTCAATTCCGCTTAAGCCGGCGGCCAGACACATGGCAGCGCCCAAATATGGATTGCACGCACTATCTGCCGCGCGAAGCTCAATCCGGCCACCACCTTTGGGGATCCGCATTGCGTTTGTGCGATTATTATTGCCATAACACGCAAAGATCGGCGCCCAGGTAAATCCGGACATTGAACCCTGCTTAACAAGCCGTTTATAGCTGTTCACCTGAGGTGCTACGGTTGCCATGATGGCCGGCAGATGCCGTAATATGCCTGCTAAAAATTGGTAACCCAATTTGGACAAACCACATCCGCGCGGATCATCGGATGATTTGAACAAATTTTCACCGCTTTCAACATCTGCCAAAGACATATTAAAATGCGCGCCTGATCCTGTTCTCTCGCCAAAAGGTTTGGGCATAAATGACGCATAAGCGCCGTGTTTTCCGGCAATCTCGTTCGCCATAAGACGTAAAAAGACATATCGATCCGCCATTGTTTTCACATCAGCATAAGCAAAATCGATTTCCACCTGACCGATACCGTCCTCGTGATCAAAAGAATATACATCCCAACCCAATCCATTCATCGCATCTACTAGCTCAGACAACCAAGGCAGATTGTCCAAAAGCCGTGCTGTGTCATAGGCAGGTTTTTCCAAATGCTGCTTGGAAGAAACTGGGTCTCGCCCTGCTTCTTGCCTCTGGTGCTCGTTTTCATCCTTGAATACAAAGAATTCCGCCTCTAAGCCCAAATTCATGGAAAAACCCATGTCATTGGCCCGTGCAACCTGCCTGCCAAGAATGTTACGCGAACACGCTTCAAATGGCGCCCCTTCGCACCACAGATCTGAGGGAATAAGCGCGACCTTGTCGTTCCAAGGCAATATCATCGCGGACGTCGCATCAGGCATGCAGGCAACTTCTTCATCGTGAATTTCCTGCGGCACACCGTCAAGCGCAGCACCGGTAAACATTTCAGAACCAGCCATCATCTGATCGTAGTGTGAGATCGGCACAAATTTGGATTTTGAAACACCGTGCATATCCACATAGGATGCAATGAGGGTTTTTACACCCTTGTCTATTAGCTCTGCTTTTAAATCTTTTTGCGCGTTCATCTCAGGCCCTTTGGATCGTTTAAGTTTTGACGTAAAAAAGCGCCGGGTTTTAATGCCCGGCGCTGTTTAATTTTGGATGCGCCACGTTTATTTTTTTAGTTTTTTATAGGCGTCTAATTCATGCTTGGTTCCAGAAATAAGCGGCACTATCGTGAGCGCGATGGCAACAAGTAACCAGAACCATTCACCGCCGCCAGCGCCTGTGTAAAACGCACCTTCAACAGCAGTCCAATCCGTGATTGATGTACCCATAATAAATCTCCTTTATTCTGCAGGTGCCGGAGAAGCTAGGATGCCTTCCGGATAAGCTTTTGCTGGTACTTTGGTCAAATCAAGACCGGCAATTTCCGCCTCTTCGCTGACCCGCAACATGCCAAACATTTTCAAAACAAATGAAAGGACATAGCCGGGGACAAATCCGAGCAGGAACATCACCACTGCACCAATGAACTGACCAAAGAATGAGATATATGCCATCTCTTGACCTTCAGCGACTTGCAGTGCTGGGTAACCGCTTGCAAAAATGCCAACCGACAATAGACCCCATACACCCAATGTGCCGTGCACAGTGACCGCGCCGACAGCATCATCAATCTTAAATTTATCAAGAATTGCTGCAGCAGGTTTCATAGCTGCACCGCCAATAAAGCCGATTGCAAAGGCCATTGGTGGCCACCATAAGTCAAGGCCAGCAGCACATGAAATAATGCCGCCAAGCGCACCAGACATCATCCAGAAAGGATCACGTGTAACCAGCCACGCTCCGATAATACCACCAGCAAAGCCCATGAGAATGTTAAATGTCATGCCAGATAGGTTCATTGGTGTGCCGTAAATGGTTGCCCATTTATCGCCGAACCAACTCCAACCTTCGCCAGGTATAATCACACAGCCCATGAGGAAGCCCCAGAACCCAACGATAATGAGCATTAGGCCTGTCACCGTAAATGGCATGTTATGACCTGATAGATCATTGGCTGAACCATCGGCGTTATATTTTCCAATTCTTGGTCCTAAATTGAGAAGAACACCCAGTGCAAAGAAACCAGCAACCATGTGCACCACCCCAGCAGCGCCAAAGTCGTGATAGCCCAGTTCAGTGACTAGCCAACCGTCCGCGTGCCAGCCCCAGGCTGCACCCAAGATCCAACATACTGAACCCAAGACGATTGCAAGAATGATAAATCCAACCAGTTGGATGCGTTCAATAACAGCGCCTGAGAAGATGGAGGCGGTGGTCGCAGCGAATAATGTAAACGCACCCCAGAACACGCCTGTCGCGTTATCTGCTATATTTGGGCCCATACTTTCCGACCACGGCAAAGCAAATGCGGCATATTCAAATCCTGAAATTTCCCAAGGGCCGGCTGAACCGGAAAAGCCTGTTGGGAACGCCCAATAAATCCACCAGCCAAAGAAGAAGAATGTTGGCACCATAAAAGCGAACGCCAAAATATTCTTCAGGCCAGATGCCAACACGTTTTTCTGCCGCGACGCGCCCATTTCATAGGCTAGGAATCCGGCGTGGATGATAACCATTAGCGGAATGGTGAGATAATAATATAGTTCTGCAAAGATTGTATTTGAGGCAGAATTGACCCCTTCTAATTCTGCGACTTTTGCAGCAAGTTCAACGAGCTGTTCTTCCATAGGTCCCTCTTTTGCTTTCAGTTTTTCACGTTAATAGTCTCAATTTTTTATGATCTTGCAAGAAAAAAATGTAATGATAGGAAAAAAAATTTATCTCTGTTAAAGTATCTAATAATTGAGCGATGTCAAATTTCGCTCAAAACTTAGGCAAAATACGGTGGTATTTACGCGCAAAAATTGTGATTGGTGGAGAGATCAATGCAAGTTGAATTTGGCGCTTAAAAAAATGTTGCAAAGCTAATGGACATGCGACAAACAGTATAAAAAGGGTTAATCCTTCTAGGAATCGATCACAAACTAATACTAAATCGGCAAAAAATTCATATTTGACCGCTTATTTGAACCAAAAGGGAAGGTGCTAATATTGAGATGAATAAAGCCTTGTTAAAGCAAGATCCGCATAAGTTACGCGATATTGGAGAAAAGAATCTTGAAACTGCAATTGGTAGAGAGGTTCGAGCATTTCGTCGCCAGCAGAATATGACGGTTGCCGAATTAGCAACAAAAACCGGGCTTTCCATTGGTATGTTGTCCAAAATTGAGAATGGCAACACGTCACCATCTCTTACAACCCTTCAAATATTAGCAGATGCATTAAGCGTACAAATCACCTCTTTCTTTACGCGCTATGAAGAAACGCGTGAGGCTGTTCAAGTGAAAGATGGTGAAGGTGTTGAAATAGAGCGTAGTGGCACGCGCGCCGGCCATCAATATAACCTGCTTGGGCATTTAGGCTCAAACGCGTCTGGCGTGACGATGGAACCTTACTTCATCACACTCACGGATCAATCAGATGTTTTCCCAACTTTTCAACATGACGGTATCGAGCTTTTATACATGCTTGAAGGCTCCGTTTTATACCGCCATGGTGATAAGCAATTTCATTTAGAACCCGGAGATGCACTGTTATTTGACGCTGATGCACCCCATGGGCCTGATGAACTTATATCTCTTCCATCCAAGTTTTTGAGTATTATTTGCTATCCACAATAGGCAATTAAAATTTTCCTGTCAGAACAAAAATATAACTGGCAAGAAACAATTTTTTCCTATAGATTGCAATTCATAAGAACCATTCAAGGAAGTTTAATATGTGTGGAATTGTCGGATTATTCATAAAAGACAAAGAGTTAGAAGATAATCTTGGCGAAATGCTAGGTGATATGCTCATCACCATGACCGATCGAGGTCCTGATTCAGCAGGTATCGCAATCTATGGCGATTATTCTGATGATCGAGTGAAAATTACAGTTCAATCAGATAATCCAGATGAACAGTTTGCGCAGCTTTCATCTACACTGTCTGATGAGCTTGGGATGGATTTTCAAGTTGAGCTAAAAAGCACCCACGCAATTTATGACATTGATAAAAACGCAGCAAAAGCATTTCGCACGATTATTGATGAAAAATTTCCAAATATGACTGTCATGAGCCGCGGCGAATCCATGGAGATATTTAAAGAAGTAGGCCTGCCAAAAGATGTGGTTTCGCGATTTGATATTGCAAAGATGTCAGGATCTCACGGCATTGGCCATACGCGCATGGCGACAGAAAGTGCTGTGACAACCAATGGCGCACACCCCTTCTCCACTGAATTGGATCAATGCCTTGTCCATAATGGGTCATTATCCAACCATAATAATTTACGCCGTGAGCTCGCTCATAATGGCATTACGCTTGAAACTGAAAATGACAGTGAGGTTGCTGCCGGTTATCTGACTTGGAAGATGCAAAATGGTGCGAATTTAGGTGAGGCACTAGAAGCAAGCCTTGATGACCTTGATGGTTTCTTCACCTTTGTTGTCGGGACAAAAGATGGTTTTGGCGTCTTGCGCGACCCAATCGCTTGTAAACCGGCGGTTCTTGCGGAAACAGATCAATATGTGGCCTTTGGGTCAGAATATCGTGCCCTAGCAAATTTACCCGGTATCGAAGACGCGCGTATATGGGAGCCAGAGCCGGCGACCGTTTACTTCTGGGAGCGCTAATTATGCAAACATTCGATTTACAAACTGGCGCATTGCGCGAGCTTAATGCTGCGCTTCAAGCACAAAAAGACGATACCAATCAGAAGCTTTGGGAAGTTGAAAATCCAAGGGGTAGCCATGCTTTGGCTGTCGGACTTGATGCACCAATCGACGTTAGAATCAAAGGTTCAACCGGGTATTATTGCGCGGGAATGAACAAACAAGCCAATATCACGATTGAGGGCAATGCTGGACCCGGACTTGCTGAAAACATGATGTCTGGAACGGTTATGGTGGAAGGCGATGCAAGTCAGTATGCCGGTGCCACCGGACGCGGCGGATTGCTTGTCATTAAAGGAAACGCATCCTCCAGATGTGGTATTTCCATGAAAGGCATAGATATTGTTGTGCACGGCAATATTGGTCACATGTCGGCTTTCATGGCGCAAAAGGGCAATCTTGTGGTGCTTGGTGATGCAGGGGATGCTTTGGGCGATAGTCTTTACGAAGCCAAACTGTTTGTGCGTGGAGAGGTGAAGTCTCTTGGCGCAGATTGCATTGAAAAAGAAATGCGCGCTGAACATTTAAAATTGTTGTCGGAGCTTTTGAAGAAAGCTGGAAGTGATGCAGAGCCCCGGGAGTTCCGCCGCTACGGATCAGCCAGAAAGCTCTATAATTTTGATATCGACAATGCGTCCGCGTACTAAAGGCATAAATGAATGACTGATGAGAACGAAACCAACATCCCAAAAACTGTCCCACGTCAAAGTTGGACATTTTCACCTGAAGTTAACGCTGAAATAAGACGCGCCGCGGCGACCGGGATTTATGACATTCGTGGTGGTGGCGCTAAGCGTCACCTTCCGCACTTCGATGATCTGTTGTTTTTGGGTGCATCGATGTCACGTTATCCGCTGGAAGGATATCGAGAAACCTGTGGGACTGAGGTTTTACTGGGGACCAGGCATGCAAAAAACCCGATCAAGCTTGATATCCCAATCACGATTGCGGGGATGAGTTTTGGTTCATTATCTGGCCCAGCAAAAGAAGCGCTGGGACGTGGTGCCACCGATGCAGGCACATCAACGACCACTGGTGATGGTGGCATGACCGAAGAAGAACGCGGCCACTCAAAGCAACTTGTCTACCAATATCTACCATCGCGTTACGGTATGAACCCGGATGATTTGCGCCGCGCTGATGCGATTGAAGTAGTGGTTGGGCAAGGTGCAAAGCCTGGCGGTGGGGGCATGCTATTAGGGCAGAAAATCAATGAACGTGTCGCCAATATGCGAGATCTACCCGAGGGCATTGATCAACGCTCAGCCTGCCGACATCCTGATTGGACCGGACCTGATGATCTTGAAATTAAAATCATGGAATTGCGTGAAATCACCGGATGGCGCGTTCCAATCTATATCAAGGTTGGCGGCGCGCGACCTTATTATGACACTGCTCTTGCGGTAAAGGCCGGCGCGGATGTTGTGGTGCTTGATGGCATGCAAGGCGGGACAGCTGCCACGCAGGACATATTTATCGAGCATGTGGGCCAGCCGACGCTTGCCTGCATTCGACCAGCAGTTCAGGCCCTGCAAGATCTTGGTATGCACCGTAAAGTGCAGCTCGTTGTATCAGGAGGCATACGCACCGGTGCAGATGTTGCCAAAGCACTGGCGCTTGGCGCGGATGCCGTTTCTATTGGTACGGCAGCGCTTATTGCATTGGGTGATAATGATCCAAAATGGGAAGCGGAATATCAAAAACTGGGATCGACAGCTGGTGCTTATGATGATTGGCATGAAGGCAAAGATCCAGCAGGTATTTCAACGCAAGATCCAGAGCTGATGAAGCGGCTTGACCCCATAGCAGCCGGTCGACGCTTAAGCAATTACCTTAAAGTGTTAACACTAGAATGTCAGACACTAGCGCGTGCCTGTGGCCATAATCATGTTAACAATTTGGAGCCCGAAGATTTGTGTGCTCTAACAGTTGAAGCGGCCGCAATGGCACAGGTTCCGCTCGCAGGGACAAGCTGGATACCAGGAAAATAAAGGGCAGAACATATGTCACGAGATCTAACTTTTTATGCTAAAGAAAACGGTGTTAAATACTTCATGGTCTCGTTTACAGACCTGTTTGGTGTGCAACGGGCCAAGCTTGTGCCAGCACAAGCTATTGGTGACATGCAAGAAGAGGGTGCAGGTTTTGCTGGCTTCGCGGCTTGGCTAGATATGACACCAGCTCATCCAGACATGCTCGCCGTTCCAGATGCCGATGCAGTTATCCAGCTTCCTTGGAAGCCAGAAGTTGCGTGGCTGCCGGCAAACCCAGTTATGGAAGGTGCCAATGTAGAACAAGCGCCACGCAATGTGCTGTTGTCGATGGTTGAAAAGGCCAAATCAAAAGGCCTACGCGTTAAAACCGGCATTGAAGCGGAATATTTCTTGCTTAACCCCGACGGGACCGAAATTTCCGATCCCCATGATACAGCTGAAAAACCTTGCTATGATCAGGGTGCCGTTATGCGTCGTTATGATGTCATATCTGAAATCTGCGATTACATGCTGGAACTTGGCTGGGGTCCTTATCAAAACGACCATGAAGATGCCAATGGCCAATTTGAAATGAACTGGGAGTTTGACGATGCATTGGCAACGGCAGACAAGCATTCATTCTTTAAATTTATGGTCAAATCTGTCGCTGAAAAACATGGTTTTCGCGCAACCTTTATGCCCAAACCAATATCCGGGTTAACCGGAAATGGCTGCCACGCGCATATCTCTGTTTGGGATGAAGCTGGACAATCAAACGCATTTGTCGACGATAGCGATGAATTGGGTTTATCCCAGCAAGGCATGCATTTTTTAGGTGGCATTGTCACCCATGCGCAGGCGATGTGTGCCATTACCAATCCAACGGTGAATAGCTATAAACGCATTAATGCTCCGGTCACGCAATCAGGCGCCACCTGGGCACCCAATACGGTGACTTGGACTGGAAATAACCGCACCCATATGGTGCGGGTACCCGGTCCCGGAAGATTTGAATTGCGTTTGCCGGACGGCGCGACCAATCCCTATCTTTTGCAGGCTGCAATCATCGCCGCAGGACTTTTGGGCTTAGAGACAAAGGCAGACCCTGGTCCAAGGCTCGACATTGATATGTATGCTATGGGCCATATCGTTAAAGATGCTCCTCGGCTGCCATTAAATTTGCTGGATGCCCTTCGTGCTTTTGAATCTGATGAGGCATTGACCACTATGCTGGGTAAGGACATGGCTGATGCATTTATCAAATTGAAAATGCGTGAATGGAATAGTTATATGTCACATTTCTCTGAATGGGAGCGAGCAAATACGCTTGATATTTAGGGTGACAAATGAAAGACATCTATAGCGGATTACAACAACTCGGTGGTGAAACCAAGGTTCCTCAAAACCCTGAAGAAGCGGTTCTGGAACGTGTTCAAAACCCGCAATCAGATGTAGAATATAATGTGCGCTTCACAGCGCCAGAATTCACATCTCTTTGCCCTATGACAGGACAGCCAGATTTTGCGCATTTGGTCATTGACTACGTGCCTGGAAACTGGCTGGTTGAGAGTAAATCCCTCAAACTATATCTCACATCCTTTCGCAATCATGGCGCTTTTCATGAGGATTGCACCATTTCGATAGCTCGCAAGTTGCAGGATTTTTTAGAACCAAAATGGCTTCGTATCGGTGGATATTGGTATCCGCGCGGGGGTATCCCGATTGACGTGTTCTGGCAAACTGGACCTATGCCAGAAGGTATTTTTATTCCAGATCAAGGTGTTCCACCTTATCGTGGGCGCGGCTAGCTATCTCTTTTATCAAATGAAATTGGCAGGCTTATCGGTCCTGTATTACCGCTATCGGGTAAATATTGCGGCGTTCCGGCAAGCTTAATATTCCCAATGCGGCTTGAGAGAATGCGATAGGCAACAGCCATATCATTTTTGGCCACGATCTGGCCGAGGCAAACATGCATACCGCCGCCAAAACCAAAATTCTTTGTGCGTTTAACAGTGATGTCAAATGAAGCATCTTCAAACGTGGCGGGGTCTGTTCCAGCACTTTCTGAAAACAGGTGTAAGGTCGTTCCCTTTTTAATTGGCAGCTCCTGAAATTCAAAATCCTCAATGGCTTCTCGAGTGACCCAAGTAATGGTGGGTCTCATGCGCATACATTCATTTGAAGCGGCCATATCTAATTCCGGCTTTTGCGCCAAAATGTTCCATTGTTCTGGATTGTCGAGAAACATCGACATGCCAAGACCAAGCTGGTTTCGCGTCGTATCGACCCCAGCAAAGACCAACATGACACCCATATTCATGAGTTCGTCATGACTCAGCCGATCCTCACCATCGGCTGCGGTCACCAATATGGATAAAATGTCATCCTTGGGCGTTTTTTGCCGCTCTGCCACCAAGTCTTCGACCAACCCGTACATTTCCTGTGTGGCCGTTTCGATAACGGGTAGGCTTTCCTTATAGGTAACCCCAAGAGCAAGACCCATATCAGCGGCCAGCTCCAATATACGTTCAGCTGCACTCGCATCCATGCCAAGCAACATAGTCAGCACACGACCGGCATATGGATCAGCAAATTCTTTCATAAAATCGCATGATCCTTTATCGATGAATTTATCGATCAGTTCGTTTGTCACACGCTCAAATTCAGGCATAAGCGCTTTCACCGTCTTGGGTGAAAATGCAGGATTCACAAATTTTCGTAACCGGCGATGATCGACACCCTCGGTCACCAAAATTGTTTTCCGCCACCAATCAGCAAAGTGGCCTGACCCAACACCATTATGATCTGGCCAGGCGTGACTTCCCTGACGCAGACTTTTGTGAATGAGTAATTTACCCATTTCATCATAACGCAAAATGGCAAGCCCATATGGCGTGCGCGCATACCAAGAGGTCTCACGCGCATGCCTTACTTCGGCGGAGCGAATGGAATAAGCTGGATTGGAGATATCCAAATATGGAGCCTCCTCAAACGGTATTGTTGCGTGCAAGCTCACCAATTTCTCCTAAACTTACCAGTTTTTGTTTTCGTCTTATGGCAGACATTCCATATATGTATCATTATCCCAATCCGTCACGGTAGACATAAATCGCTCGTGTTCGTCGGTTTTATATTCGTGATAGAGACGATACATTTCCCCCGGCAAGCCTTTTTTGACAACATCGCTATGTTCTAGATGTACAAGCGCTTCGCCCAGCGACATCGGAAGCTTCTTCACTTTCTTCCCGTCTGCCATGGCATCATAGATGTTGCGCTCCTCAGGCTCACCAGGATCAAGATCATTGACAAGCCCATCATCCATTGCTGCAAGAAGCGTCGATCCCATCAGGTATGGGTTGACCATCGAATCAACTGAGCGGTATTCAAAACGTCCTGGGGCAGATACACGAAGCCCGGTTGTTCTGTTTTGGAAACCCCAATCTGAGAAGACAGGGGCCCAAAAACCTGTATCCCATAAGCGACGGTAAGAGTTAACCGTTGAACAACCGATGGCCGTGAGCGCTTGTAGATGTGTCACCACCCCACCAATCGCTTTTAAGCCTGTTGCACCCGGCATTTGTGGATCATCACCATCGGGCATAAATGTGTTATCACCGCCTTTGACATACATGTAGTTTTCTTTCATGCCAGGCAAGTTATCAGGATCATTGCCAACTTTCTTGAAAATATCTTCACCTTCAGTCCAGAGCGACATATTGTGGTGACAGCCCGATGCTGAGACACCCATAAATGGCTTTGTCATGAAACAAGCAAAGATACCGTTTTCACGGGCGACTTGCGCACATAATTGGCGATATGTTGTTAGTCGGTCTGCGTTTCGTAAGACATCATCAAATGTCCAGTTGAGCTCCAATTGACCCGGCGCGTCTTCGTGATCACCCTGGATCATATCAAGCCCCATTGAGCGGGCATATCTGATCACTTGCATGGAAACTGGTCGCAAACTTTCAAACTGATCGATGTGATAACAATAGGGTTTAGAAAAGCCATCTTTCGGCTTGCCATTTTCATCAAATTTCAGCCACATCATTTCAGGCTCGGTGCCCATGCGCAGTTGAAGACCATGTTTCTTTTTAAAGTCTTCATGCAAACGGCGCAGGTTACCCCGACAATCTGAAGTTAGATAAGCGCCTGGATCAACCTTCTCTTCGCGGTTTCTAAACAAAGTACAAAAGAAACGACCAATTGTTGGTGCCCATGGCAATTGCATAAATGTCTCAGGCTCCGGGATCCCCACAAGTTCAGCTGCCTCAGGGCCATAGCCCATATATTCGCCTGCCCTGTTGGTGAAAAGGTTCATTGTGGCACCATAAACCAGCTGGAAGCCTTTTTGCGCAACGCTTTCCCAATGATCTGCGGGTATACCCTTACCCATAACTTTACCGGTGACAGACACAAATTGCAGATAGAGATATTCAATCCCCAACCGGTCGATCATCTCCCTGACTTCTTTAATTTTCTCATCACGCCCGGGCGCTTCGACGAAACCTTCAATATCCATATCGCTATTCCACTCGTTGTAATTGGTGCGTGTATAGTCACAATTAAAACTACTACTGTCCAGAAAAAAATGTTCCTGAGATGAATATTTTTATAAAAGCCATGCGCATTGCAATTGCAGGACTAATAAAATTGATTGCAGTACAGCGAAAATATGAAGGGAATTGAGGCTAAGTAAAAGTGGCTTGCGCTTCAGTAATGCGTTCTTGAATCCAAGGGAACGCAATCTCTTCGGCGTCATCGAGACCAGATGCATCATGAAGTCCCCGAGGTCCCAACATCGTTGCACCGGCTTTCGTGAGTGAATTAGCCAGAACATTGCTCCCCTGATTATAGGTTTCTTCATAAGAGCTATCACCAAATCCAAACATCGAAAATTTGATTTGCGCAAGATTGGGATTATCAGATTCTAACGTCTCAACAAAGGGTATCGCGGATTGGGGAAGCTCGCCTTCCCCATAGGTTGAACATACAAAAACATAAAATCGAGTGGGATCGAGATCTGAAGGATTAACATCTTGCAAATTGGCGACATCAACATCATGGTCGGCCTCGAGTTCAGCCTGAAGGTCATCACACAACATCTCGGTATTTCCAGTTTCTGTGCCAAAAAGAAGTGATATTTGCATTGGGTACCTCATGTTGTTTTGATCAGCGCCAACATTTCGGGCACAGTCTTAATTTTGTTTCGCACTCTATCTTCGCCAGCATTTTCACACTCTGTGCGATCAATAATTCGCCATTCGTCGTAGGACACGGCCTTATAGGTTACCAGCGCTTCTAATGCGGAATATCCAGGTTTATGTCCCAGGTCCGAACGATCCGTATAATCAACAAGAATCTTCGCAGCAACCCTTTGCGCATCTATTCTATTTTCAGGAATTGTCCCTTGTGGTCCTCGCCGAAACCACCCGGTTGCATACAAACCTTTTTCCAAATGTCCATTTTCAAGATCAATGGCATTTTCGATCAGTGTATCTCTGTCAAGTTTTCCGTCGTCTGAGAACCCAATTGCTGTGATCAAGCTGGTGCCATTAATCTTGCAAGCTTTTGTATCCCTTGAGACATTTATGCCCGTGAGTACATTTTCTTGCACAATTGGATCTTCTATTTGGCAGCCAAAATGTAAATAAAGAGTCTTAGCTTTTTGGTCGTCAGACTGCGCCAAAACAGAATGAACAGCGGCAATGTGTTTATTGTCAGGATCATTTTCTAAATTTGAGCCTTCAGCCAAACAGATCTTTAATTGATCTATCTTGGATAATTCGCGCATCATAGCAGGATCAAATTTAGCTAGACTTGCTTCGGATCGCCCAACAAGATGGATCTCTTCAACCCCACTGCCAAGTTCTTTAGGTGAAATATCCGAACCTGAAAAATCTTTTGGCGTTTTGGCAAGAAGACGTACGACATCCAGTGCCACATTTCCATTTCCGATGACGATGACGTTCTTTCCAAATGATGGCAAAAAATTAGCCTCGTCAGGATGGCTATTCCAAAACCGAGTAACCTGACCGGCGCCATAGACATTGGATAAATTGGAATATTTGGGTCCTAAAGGGCGATCCACTGATAACCCAGTTGACAGAACAATAATATCGAACATGTCTTTAAGTTGCCGATATTGCACATCTTCACCGACACAAATATTGCCAAGGAATTTGACGTTCTGACGCTCAAACAGCCTTGCAAATTGCTTAGTAACGGCCTTTGTTCCCTGATGATCAGGCGCAACGCCATACCGCACAAGCCCAAAAGGTACGGGCAATCTATCCAAGATTGTCAGTTCACATTCTGGCAGCAATTTGCGCAAGGACTGGGCGAGATAACAGCCTGCTGGACCAGCCCCAACTATTAGTATTTTTAACGTCATAACAATCAGGCCAGCTCTTGTTTTGGGTGTAAAAATATCATCAATAATTTTCATAATAGGAATTAAGTTTTCGCACAAGTAAAAAAATACTTGCCCGATTGAAGATAAAATGACACTCTTAACACGGTTAAATGGAGAAGGAATGAACCAGTGGATTATCAGGTTTTTGAAGCACCGTCCTTTGAATTGCAAAATGGTACTGTATTACCTGTTGCAACACTCGCCTATAAAACCCACGGCACATTATCTGCTAAAAAAGACAATGTGATTGTATATCCATCTCGCTATGCGGGGACCCATGCTGATCAGGTTTATCTCATTGGGGAGGGCATGGCACTCGACCCAACAAAATACTTTATTGTATGCCTGAACATGATGGGCAGTGGTTTATCTTCATCTCCATCTAACCAACCCGCTCCTTATAATGGACCCAATTTCCCGAAAGTTACACAATATGACAATGTGCGCTTGCAAGAGCTTATGTTGCGAGACGTTTTTGGCATTGAAGAGATCGCGTTAGCTGTAGGTTGGTCCATGGGTGGGCAACAGGCTTTCCAATGGGCATCCCTATTCACCGATCGCGTGAAAGCCATGTCTTGCATGTGCGGTCAGGGAACAACAGCGCCGCATACTTATGCATTCTTGGAAGGTGTTAAACAGGGCATTATCAATGATCCTGCCTGGAACAATGGTTTATACAATCAACAGCCATGGGCCGGTCTAAGTGCAAAGGGACGAATTTGGTGTTCCTGGGCATTAACGCAAGATTGGTATCGGGCGCGCATTTGGGCTGATATGGGCTATGAAACAGTGGAAGATTATATCGCTGGAGAATGGCATAAAATTTATTATCATCGCGATGCCAATGATATGCTGTCCCTCATTGCCACTTGGCAGGCATGCGATTTAGGCAATAATCCGATTTATAACGGTGATACAAAGGCGGCTTATGCTGCGATCACCGCGAAATCGATCCTGTTGCCAGGCAGTACAGATCTTTATTTCCCAACAAAGGATAACGAAATTGAAGCGAGCATGATGCCAAATGCTCAAGTCCGAGAAATCGATTCTATCTGGGCCCATTATGCTGCGGGAGGCAAAACCGAGGAAGACACAAAATTTGTCGACAATGCGCTCAAGGAGCTGCTTTCAGCATGAACCCCGACGTGATCATTGTTGGAGCAGGTTCTGCGGGCTGCGCACTGGCTGAACGCTTGTCGCGCGATGAAAATTGCAACGTGCTGTTATTGGAAGCCGGTCCGCCTGATGATCACATCTTTATAAAAATGCCCGCTGGCGTTGCCAAAGCAATCGGTTCAAAAAAGTTTAACTGGCATTATTGGACAACACCTCAAACACATATGAACAATCGCCGTTTAACCACACCTCGTGGCAAAACGCTCGGCGGTTCATCATCAATTAATGCTTTGGTTTATATTCGAGGCAACGCGTGGGACTTTGACAATTGGGCTGCCAATGGATGCAAAGGCTGGGCATATAAAGATGTACTTCCCTATTTTAAAGAGGTCGAAGGTAATGCGCATGGTGATGGACCTTATCACGGCGGCCATGGCCCGCTTAAAGTGTCGCATCCTGAATCAAACAACCAGGCTTATCGCGCATTTATCAATGCTGGTGTTGAATTGGGTTATCCGGAAAACCCTGATCTCAACGGTGAAAGTCAAGAAGGTTTCGGCCCCTTTCAACTCAACATCCATAATGGGCGACGTTGGAGCGCTGCGGATGCTTTTTTAAAACCCGCACTATCTCGCAAGAACTTGTCCGTGCGAACCAATGCTCAAGTGTTGGGTCTGACAATGGATAAAGCACGGGTCACCGGTGTTAAAATTGCAAATGGTTCGGGTGTTTTGGAACTTTCAGCGGGTGCAGTTATTTTATCCGCGGGTTCAATTGGCACACCTCAAATTATGATGCTTTCAGGTCTTGGCCCAGCGGATCACCTCAAATCGCATGGCATTTCGGTTCATGTTGACCTTCAAAATCTCGGTGAAAACTTACAAGACCACCTTGAGGTCAAGGTTAAACACAAAATGACCAAACCCTACTCAATGTGGTCATATTCGAAGTTTCCCAATTACCTATGGACGGGTTTTCAATATCTTGTATCCGGAAAAGGCGCCGGTCGGCAGCAAGGCTTGGAAGCCGGAGCTTTTTGCACTTTGGATAAAGATGCGCCGGCATGTGACACGCAACTACACTTCGTCAATGCGCTCGCTTTTGACGGTGCAACTGCTGATGATCGCGGCCACGGCTATGCCATTGATGTGACCCAAACACGACCTGAAAGCCGAGGGCGCTTAATGCTAAACAGTGCCAATCCAAAAGATCCACCACTCATTGATCCGAACTATTTGGCGGAGGAAAAAGATCGACGCTTAATGCGCGAGGGTCTCAAGCTCTTACGTGAACTGTGTCAGCAAAACTCATTGGCTGCGATTTCCGGACCAGAAATGAAACCGGGTCCAACGATCAACACAGACACCGAACTCGACGAATATATCCGCAATACAGCGGAATCAATCTATCACCCAGTTGGGACCGCGCGGATGGGGTCTGATGAACATGCCGTTGTTGATAGCGATACAATGGCCGTGCGCGGTGTTGAAAATCTATATATTGCCGATGCATCCGTTATGCCGCAGCTCGTCAGCGGAAATACCAACGCGACATCTATCATGATCGGAACCAAGGGTGCTGATCTGATCAAAGCCGACCTAGAAGGAGCCTAGTTGTGCATCTTTTGGTTCTGCAACATGAAACAGTTGAACACCCCGCAATCTTTCGAAAATTCCTTGCCGCCGATGGTCACACATATCAAGCGGTTGAGCTTCAGTTAGGTGAGCAATTGCCCAATTTATCTGACTTTGATGGACTTTGGGTCATGGGTGGCCCGATGGATGTGTGGGAAGAAGATATTCACCCGTGGTTACAGGATGAAAAAGAATTCATTAGAAGGGCTGTTGTCGAAGAGAATATGCCTTTCCTAGGCCTTTGTTTGGGACACCAATTGTTGGCTGAAGCTCTGGGTGGGTGCGTGGGCCAATCCATTATACCGGAAGTCGGTATCATGCCCATCGAGCTCATCGAGAGCGAGGAAACAAGCAGGGTTTTTTCTGGCCTGCCACAACAGTTTGATAACCTTCAATGGCATGGCGCAGAGATCACGCAATTGCCAAAAGATGCTCATTGCCTTGCAAGGTCGCCAGCTTGTTCATATCAGGCGATGTCATATGGCAAATGTGCGATATCCGCGCAATTCCACATGGAGATTGAAGCCGATACCGTCGACAATTGGGCGCAAATACCAGCCTATGCCAATGCTCTCGAAACATCACTCGGCGCAGGTGCTGTACGCAATCTCAAACAAGCTGTCGACGCCAAACTTGATCGCTTCAATAAAGAAGCGCTCATTTTCTACAACAATTGGATGCGACTGGCTAAGCAAAATTGACGTTTAATGACATGAGGGAACCAAAATGACAAAGAGAGTATGTATCATTGGCGCAGGCCCTTCAGGACTGGCGCAACTGCGTGCATTTAAATCTGCAGAAGAAAAAGGTGCCGAAATTCCTGAAATCGTTTGTTATGAAAAGCAACCGGATTGGGGTGGTTTATGGCGCTTTACATGGCGCACCGGTGTGGACGAACATGGCAATCAATGCCATGGCTCCATGTATCGTTATCTTTGGTCAAATGGCCCAAAAGAAGGTCTTGAATTTGCCGATTATACGTTTGAATCGCATTTTGGAAAGCCGATAGCCTCATATCCACCGCGTGCCGTTTTGTTCGATTATATCGAAGGACGCGTCAAAAAAGCCGGCGTGAGAGATTGGATCGAATTTGATACGATCGTGCGCAATGTCAGAGCTGTTGACGGTGGGTTTGAAGTAACCGCGAGAAACGAAATTTCAGATACAGAAACAATTTCTGTCTTTGACCATGTGATCGTGGCCACAGGGCATTTCTCTGTGCCAAACGTGCCGCATTACCCCGGATTTGAAACATTTAACGGACGTATTTTACATGCGCATGATTTTCGCGATGCACGCGAGTTTGAAAACAAAGATATCTTGATATTAGGAACATCTTATTCAGCGGAAGATATTGGATCTCAGTGTTGGAAATATGGATGCAAATCCGTCACTGTTGCCCATCGCACAGCCCCGATGGGCTATGATTGGCCAGACAATTGGCAAGAAGTGCCCGCACTTGAAAAGGTAGAGGGGAAAACAGCATTTTTTAAAGATGGGACATCAAAAGATGTCGATGCGATCATCTTATGCACCGGCTACAAACATCACTTCCCTTTCTTGCCGGATGACTTGCGTTTAAAAACAGCAAATCGATTGGCCGCAGCTGACCTTTACAAAGGTGTTGTTTATAATCCAAATCCAAACATGTTTTATCTCGGCATGCAGGATCAGTGGTATACATTTAATATGTTTGATGCGCAGGCTTAGTATGTCCGGGACATCATCATGGGCCGCATCGCATTGCCGGGATCTGAAACAATGGCGCAAGATGTTGTAGATCGTGAAAGCGCTGAAGACGCGCTTGAAGATGACTATGCCTGTATTGCCTATCAAGGCGCTTACACTCTCGAATTGATCGAAGACACTGATTACCCATCCTTTGATATCGAAGCTGCAAATCAGGCTTTCTACGAATGGAAGAAACATAAGAAAAAGGGAATTATGGAGTTCCGAAATTATGGCTATACCAGCCCGATGACCGGCACAAAGGCGCCCGAACACCACACCAAGTGGGCCGAGGCAATGGATGACAGTTTGGCCAGCTATCTCCAAGAGTAAGCACGCAGTTGTTGCACGAATGTAGTCCTCGGTATTTGGAGTATTCTCACCGCTCTGACTTGTAACTTGGCCTTACTTTCATGGCCAGAAAAGTCAGGGAATCGTTGGAGCTAACATGATGTATCTAATCTGGGATTGTGAACATGAATGAACAAAGCTTCATAGAACATCCATGGGAAAGACGCGGTATCATCGCACCTGGCCTTCCGATTTTACCTCACGGTGTGGAACGCCATCCTATTCCAGCTGGCGGCTCCAGAGCTTTGCCCGTTTTTAAAGGGGATGAGGTGAGTGTCCTAGATAAGGAGGGATTACAACCGGCAGAGCTGGTTATGTTCGCGCCTGATCGCTCATCCGACGCACAATATTTAGGGCGCAACGGGCATGGCCGACCAGAACGCATTATTCAAACACTCGCATCCGGCGGACCATCAGGCGCAAAAGTTTTAAAAGCGTTAGATGCTGCCGGGTTTGATATTTCAGATGGCGATTGCATTCACCTTTTCTCAGATGGAAGTTTATCCGGAGAAACCGAAACAGTGATTGCTGAGTGTGACGGATTGCTAATTTGCGCCGCGCCGGGTGAACCCATGTTGCCCTATATGCAAAATCCTGCGACTGAACTGATGCTCTATATTCGCCGGGCAAACCCTGATCAGGCGAAAGATATTATGACACCGCCCGATCCTTTGGCCGATCCCATCTGCGATATTAATATTCAACCAGGACAGGCGAAATCATACGAAGTCAAAGCTGGAGAATATATCCAGATATTAGATGTGAAGGGACGCGAATGTAGCGACTTTCAGGCCTTCTCTCTCCGTGCACTTGATAAAGGTTTGGAACGAGAAATTGATCCAACAACCACACGCTCATTGATGGGTTCACTCTATCCAAGTCCTGGAATTTATTCCAAATATTGGTCAGTTGATCACGAGCCGCTGGTTGAGATTATTCAAGACACGTGTGGTCGACATGATACATTTGGTCTCGCTTGCACCGCGCGATATTATGATGACCTTGGATATCCTGGGCATATAAATTGTTCAGATAACATGAATGCTGATTTGGCTCAGTTTGGCGTGCGGCCACGCGGTGGTTGGCCAGCTATCAATTTCTTTTTCAATACAATGTTGGATGATCAAAACGCCTTAGGGATGGATGATCCTTGGTCGCGCCCAGGCGACTATGTCATGCTGCGAGCTTTAAGTGATCTGGTTTGTGTCTCAACAGCTTGTCCTTGCGATATTGATCCGGCAAATGGGTGGAACCCCACCGATATTCAGGTTCGAACTTACAAATCCAACGAAGACTTTAAAAGGTCAATCGGGTATCGAAAATCACCGGAGGCAGATGTGAGCGAAACAAAACAAACAGCATTCCACACATGCTTTGCTGAACATACTGAAGATTTTGTCGAGTATAATGGATATTGGCTGCCCAACACCTTTCCATCGATCGGTTCAATTGGCGAATATTGGGCCGTTCGTGAAAAAGCTGCCATCATGGATTTATCTCCTTTGCGGAAATACGAAGTGACGGGTCCGGACGCTGAAGACTTAATGCAGCTTTGTGTAACCAGAAATATGAAAAAGCTCGCTGTCGGCCAGGTCAGTTACACCGCAATGTGTTACGAACATGGTGGCATGATAGACGATGGAACAGTTTATCGTTTGGGTGACACGAACTTTCGTTGGATTGGGGGCAATGATACTTCCGGCCTCTGGTTGCGTGAACAAGCTGAGAAAAACAATCTCAATGCTTGGGTGCGCAACTCAACCGACGAGCTGCATAACATTGCTGTGCAAGGCCCATTATCGAAAGACATCTTATCCGATATTTTTTGGACACCGCCAACACAAACCAATGTCGCTGATCTTCCTTGGTTTCGATTGACCATTGCAAGAATAGATGATTTTGCCGGCATACCAGTTGTAATCTCTCGCACGGGATATTCAGGTGAATTGGGTTATGAAATCTTTTGCCATCCCAAACATGCGAAAGATGTTTTCGCGCGGGTATGGGCAGTTGGTGCGCCTTTGGGAATGAAACCACTTGGATTGGCAGCACTTGATATGATGCGGATTGAAGCAGGACTTATTTTTGCCGGCTCTGAATTTGATGACCATACAGACCCCTTTGAGGCCGGAATTGGATTTACTGTTCCGCTCAAAACAAAGGAAGATAATTTTATTGGCCGCGCGGCGCTTGAAGATCGAAAAGCGCATCCGCATCGTAAATTGGTCGGATTTGAAATCGAAGGTAGAACCGTGCCTTCGCCGGGCGATTGTGTCCGGATGGGTCGTGCACAAATTGGTGAAATCACATCTGCGATGAAATCACCCATTCTGGGTAAAACGATCGCACTTGGGCGCGTTAGCATCGCTCATAGTGATATCGGAACGGAGATAGAGATAGGGCAATTAGACGGTTTGCAAAAACGTTTGAAAGCCAGGATTGTATCATTCCCCCATTTCGATCCGAAGAAAGACAGAGTAAAGGGACATTACGGTCAGAATGTTTAACGATGCAGACTCGATTGTCGGTCACCAAATGACATTATCATCTTGTTGATCAACCGTACTGCCATATTGAGTTCACAATCTTCAGCTAGTCGACATATATGGTGAAACTCGCAACACAAACAGTTCGGCTGAGCATGAAAATTGTCTTCGTGCTCTTTATCATATTCATCTTACCGGCACTTGCACATTTGGGCGTTTGGGCGTTAAGCGATCGCCCATCAAGTTGGCGCAGCGCTCAATGGTCGAGTGCGGGGATCTTGCCCCGCAATCCTTCCAAAAATGAGGCGGCCGTTTATGTATTTAATGCACGCACTGGAGGGCTGAAGGGCGCCTTCGCCTCTCATTCCTGGCTCGTTTTAAAACCACATGGTGCAAATTACTACGACCGATATGACGTTGTTGGTTGGGGCACCCCATTGCGCAAAAACGCCTATGATGCCGATGGTCATTGGTATTCGAATAAACCGGTGATCAGTCATCAAATCACCGGTGAACAAGCGATCAAAACCATTCCGCATCTCGAAAAAGCTATTGCCAATTATCGCTGGCGTGATCGCGGGGATTATACGCTCTGGCCGGGCCCAAATTCCAATACATTTGTTGCATCGATCCTGTCGCAATTTCCGGAACTTTCAGCCAATGCTCCCAGCACTGCGGTAGGTCGAGATTTCCCAGCCGACGGCAAGTGGATAGGACGCCGAAAAGATGGAGCATTTTATGCAACAGCAGGCGGCTATTTTGGCTTTGAAATCGGTGGCGATGTTGGATTTGAAATAAACTTCTTAGGTTTGGTCGCCGGACTTAATCCGACAAAACATGAATTGATCATTCCTGCATTTGGCGCTGTGAGCTGGCGATAAATCATCGCCTATTTAGAGTACCTGCCCAATATGGTTATCCCAGTGCAAATCATGCTTTGCTTGCGCAAAATGACCATGTTCACTGCTTGCGATAAAGCTATTTCGTGACGGAGATAGACCACATACACCACTGGTAAAATGGGATTTTACAACGTTGCCACTTTGACTATCGAGGATCAAAACTTGCCCACCTTTCGGAGAAGATAAGGCAACAAGGCCCTCTTTATCATTGATCGTTACTGATCCGATATAATTTTTGAAGCCGACATTATGTTTGCTTGAAAGATCTATGAACTGCAAAGATGTTCCCATTGATACTCTGGCCACAAGTGGCGCTTGATCAAAGGCGCTCCCTTCATATTGCCCACCAATCCAGACATTGCCTTTTTGATCGGTTGCCATATGTCGCATGGATAGGAGTGACCAATTATCGGGTAATTGATGCACCTCTATAATGTTGCCTGAATATGCATCAATAAAAGCAATGTTTGAGCGCATGCTATCAAGATTGAGTTTCGTGCGCGGAAATTGTGGATGGGTTTTGATCCCGCCATTTGCAACGCAAAGTGTTTTTCCGCCAGGCATCATGATGATCTCATGAGGGCCAATGCCAGCTGAGTTAAATTCTCCTAAACGCGTAAAGTTATTATGAGCGTCATATATGCCAATTTTTCCAATACCATTTTCATAGTCATTTTCGGACGAATAAAGTAACCTGCCATCCGCTGAAAATGTACCGTGACCATAAAAATGACGATCCGCTGGTGTTGAAAAAAGTACTGGCTCAAAATGTGTTTTAGGATCAAATGCCAGAGCGAAATTTTCTGGTCGTCTGGCAAAAATAATCGCCCAGTTTGAGTTTTGATTGGCAGCTATGCCGTGACCGCGCGCGGGGAGCGAATATGATTGGATTAGATCACCATCTTTGCTGAGCAACGCCAAACCAAAATCGCCGTTTGGGCTTTTAAAACCTGATGCGAAGACCGCATCTTGGTTTTTCAGCTTTGCAAATGCCGGTTTTGCCAAAATAGAAGCACTGAGGCTAGCGCCGGCACCGAGCAAAAATGCGCGCCGATCAAGTTCGAGCTTGTTCAATCGCCATCCCCAAATGAGAAGCCCGCTGATAAACCAAGCTGTTGGGACATATCATTGTCGAGACGTGACATTGCATAACCAACCGAGAGCTTTAGATACTCCATTTGCTTGCGATCACTTTCCGAGGTGAGAATCCCAGCAATCGGTTTTTGAAGCGAATTTAAAGTTCTGATCGCCTGATGAAATTCAAATCGAGTGCTATCACCCAAACTGCTATTTTCCTCTGGCAGCAAGGTTTCAATTGCACTCACATTGAACAATTCAAGAAGACCTTCTAGCCCATTGGAAATCATCGCTGTGGTGTTTTCAGACCGCCACATAAGAGCCGACTTTGGCCGATCAAACTTGGCTTCTTCTTTCAAAAATGCCCCAATGCGTACATCTCGGATCGCTTCTAACCCGTGAACCAAAGTGCCGATCAACATGTTTAATGCTTCCTGGTCATTCCGAAAAAGTGGGTTTTCTGCACTGGGATTAAGCCAATAATTGCTTACGATGCTCTCAGAAGTCCAAGTGTCCGACAGCGTTTTTGTTATCTCAACCAAGTTTTGTGTGATGGCTTCTGCAAATGCGCAGCGAAAGGAACCTTCGTCGGTTTGCAATGTCTCATATCCGGTTCCAAAAAGGATGAATTCCAGCGCACCTAGGCCCTGAACCGCAACGCTTTTTTGGGTGATGCTTTTAAGACTTGTCACGGTTTGATCTTCTTGTGCGAGCGCGCGCTGAACTTGCTTCAAACCGGTTGATTTTCGATCTGGGTAAAACAAAATGCGTTCTATTCGATTTTTGGACATAACAGGTCCAATGCGAAACCATTCAATCTTTGCCCAAGAATGGGTGAAACTTAGAAAAGACGACTGCACGACGCCTAAATTGCTGGCAGAAGGTTTGTGGCACAAGTGTTCGGTTTCTGAAGCCAAATTTTGCGCATGTGTATGCAGGTCTAAATAGCGCGGTTGGATATATTCTATCAGTACATTTGAGAGTAATTTTTTCGTATCTTTGTCGCTTTGCGCTTGGGATGGCACAAGGCTTAACAAGAATAGGAACAATATTATCGTAATACGCATTAGAGACTTTCCAAAAATTTGATAATTGCGTCACGCTTAGTTTTTTCCATACGCGCAAATGCATCGCGCGATGCTTGCGCTTCGCCGCCATGCCATAAAATCGCTTCCGTAAGATTTCGTGCCCGACCATCATGCAAAAAGAAAGTGTGGCCGCTTACCGTTTCGGTTAACCCAATTCCCCATAAAGGCGGTGTTCGCCATTCTCGACCAGAGGCTGCGCCAACCGGCTGGTTGTCAGCCAAACCTTCGCCCATATCGTGAAGTAAGAAGTCTGAATATGGCCATATGAGCTGAAACTTCTGTGCCTTATTGTTTGCTTTTCGGCTTGTGACAAATTTCGGTGTGTGGCAGGCAATACAGCCTGACTTATAGAACAGCTCCTTGCCATGTAAGACCTGCGCATCCTCAACATTTCGTCGTTGGGGAACAGCTAAATTTTCAGAATAGAATGTCACCAACTCCAAGACAGGGTCCGGCGCTTCACTATCGCCCAATCTTGATTGAACACCTGTGGGCATAGCAAGGCAAGCAGCTTGCATTTCCGTGCAATCACCATAAGGGGACGTCGCAAGCGGCGAAGATATCCCGATATCTCCTGAAAACGCGCCTGCGCTTTGATCTCTGACCGTTGGATTTTGCGCCTTCCAACCAAACCGCCCAAGCTCCAAATATCCTGTTAGAGGATTATACTTATATTGTGGTTGACCTGAAATGCCGTCACCATCTTTGTCATCCGGGTCAGCCAATGCCAATATGTCTGATGAATGAATGGCTTCAATTAAACCAAGGCCTATCATTTGTGGTGTCACACGGGGAGACAAAGTGGTGGTTGAGTGCAGTTCACCAAAACCTAGATTTTCAACCCGATAAGTCGGTGCGCGCAGGAAGACGATGGTGCTATCAGCTAATGAAACAGAGGTTTCTTCATAAGAAATGATCATCTTGCCTTCTGCTGATAGTCCGGGAACAGCAAGATCCTGCAGCTGACCACCATAATTGGGATCAGGCAATGTTTGCACAACATAATTGGCAAGCGCTAAACGTTCGGCATCATTTTCGGGTGCGCGCGCGAGCCTTAAAAACATCGAGGTTGCATCCTCATCCCCTTCCGGCGGATGACCGCGACCATCTTTGATGTGGCAAGATTGGCAGGCACGCGCATTAAATAGCGGCCCGAGGCCATCGGAAGCGTGCGTTGATGATGGCGACGATACCCAAAGTTTGCGAAAGAGTGCATTGCCAAGTTTGAAGTTCATTTCTTCTTCAAATGTTAGATTAGCGCTGGATTGTGAGAAAGCGTCCTGATTGATGAGTTTAAGCGACGTGCCAGCACCACCTTGCATGGCTTCAAACCGCTCGGCTTTGGAAAAATCTTCTGTCGGTTTTACGATCTTTTGGACGCGTTTAAGATCCTTTGGGATCAGGTCATCTCGAACGTGCGGGATATTATGATCGTTTGCCGATGCAACAGGTACTAGCACCAGCAAAGATATGAACAGCGCGATAAAGATTGCTTGCACGATAAAGCCCTCAAACAAGTGCGCAAGCAGCGCTCATAATTCTGAGACACTGCCTGCGTCTATTGGATAAAAGCACGGCAAATCAGACCGCGCTCATTCTAATTTTTATTGAAATACCGCATTTGGATTATCAAGACTGTCAGAACCTTCCAGCTCAATCGCGCCAAGATCAAGTGTCGCAATCGCGCGCTCAATAGATTTTGTTTGTTTCACCAAACCATCAATTGCAGCTTGGACAACAGCGTTTCCTTCGACGTTTCCTTCACCTATCATTTGATCATAAGCTTCACCAGCATCAGCACGTTTGGCTATTGTCTGCATGGCGTCAACTGTCGCGGCCAGATCCGCCTCGAGTTCAGCTGCAACGGCCGCATCTTTGGTTTTGACCAGATCCATCAAAGATGCGCCGGATACGATGCTGCCATCAATTCGCTTATAGGTGCCAAGATAAACATTTTGGATACCAACAGCGTCATAAAGGTGAGAATTGTGGGTGTTGTCAGAAAAACAATCATGCTCTTCTTCAGGATCCCCTAACAAAAGACCAAGCTTCATTCGCTCACCGGCAAGTTCGCCATAAGACAGTGAGCCCATACCTGTTAAAATCGTTGATAGACTGCCGGATGTGCCAGCATCTTCCAACGCTTTACGCGCCGCACCACCTGCAACCCAATTTGCTGCCATTTCTTCAAGATCTGAGATCATCAATTCAGACGCAGCCTTAAGATATTCGCGACGACGGTCGCATGAACCATTTGTGCAATCAGTCAATGAGAAATCTGTGGCAGGTCGTTTGCCAGCACCTTGATCATTACCGTTTAAATCCTGACCCCAAAGCAGGAATTCGATCGCGTGATAACCTGTTGCAACATTTGCTTCGATACCCCCTGCTTCATGCAGAGTTTCAGATAAAAATGCAGGTGTAATGGCTGAAGCGTCAACATCATCGCCATTGATTTTGATTGAAGCATTGGAAATAACATTGGCTGTATAAAGCGTGTTTTCATCGCTTTCGGTGCCGTAAGACGCGTCGACATAATCGATGAGACCTTCGTCAAGCGGCCAAGCATTAACTTTGCCTTCCCAATCATCAACAATTGCATTGCCAAAACGATAAACTTCGGTCTGCTGATATGGCACGCGAGAGGCGAGCCATGCCCCTTTTGCAGCGGCAAGTGTGGTGTCCGTTGGCGCTGCTAGAAATGCGTCAATCGCCGCATCCAACGCCTTTGCGGTGATCAATGAATCCACATATTTTGCTTCAGCCATATTGGCGTAATTTTCTATAACAGCTTCTGGTGTGACGTCTGTCATGGCAGCTGCAATATTGGTTGCGATGAGAGATGCGCTACCCAAAAGGACAGCAACAAGCATGGGTGATTTAACATTCATAGGAGTAACCTTTCTAATGAAGTGTTTGATGAGATCTATTATTTATGAATTGATGATTTGCGTGAATTTCTGCCAACACCGAGGCAGGGATCGGTAGAAGTAGTGATCCAACCGATTTCAAGATTATCGCATATTCGCCAGCAGGTGCGATGACTTGAGAACATTTCGACCGGCAGGATAGAGCATTGACGCTTTCTTCCATGGCTTCGTCATCGCCATGTTGAATAGAAGCAATCAAGCCGAGCAGCATACATTCATCGGAATTAAGATGATCAGAACCAGGCGCATGGCATTTTAATGGGCATGTGGCGCAATGGCCTAAATTACGAACCAGGTGACCCAATGCATTTGCAGCAAGTTGACCATCATGCTTGCCCAGAACAGAAGTAAATTTTCGCCGGCATCGATCCCAATGTGTATCTACTTGTGTCATGTAACCCGCGACCCAGTTTCGATATCCATTGACCGTTAATCCTTCTGGTTCCCGTTCAAGATAGGCTTTGGCAGGACACGCATCATTGCTGACTATTGATGTGAACATTTGATTTTCCGCAGGAGAGTTCAATAAACTTGACTAATTTAGTAAAGTATTATTAAACTGGAGTCAAATAGTATAGTTTATAATGTCTCTAAACTGGATTTAAGCTCAACAAAACCATGCGCTTACGCGAAAATAAAAATTAAACTTGCATACAGTAGATCTTCGGTATCATGACAAAACATTGTGCATTTATTCCAGGCGCTAAAATTATCACCAGTGCTGATTGCACTCGCGCGCTACGAAAATCTTTGAAGCATAACATATTGTTTTAATTGTGTTATTTTTCATGATATGCGCTAAAACTTGCAATCTTTTGAAAATTTTCCTTGCTTTCGAAACCGCTTTCGGAAATACTATCGAAACCGCTTTCGGAAAATCATATTTTGGGGACGAAATGGCAAAGGGCATAAATCTCAAGCAATTATCAGCCCACCTTGGCTTGACCGAGGGAACCGTTTCGCGCGCGCTCAACAACTACCCTGATATCAGTGCAAAAACGCGTGAACGCGTCCAAAAAGCCGCGCAAGCGCTTGGCTACAGAGCTAATCCGACTGCAAGACGTTTAGCAACCGGCATTGCAGAAGCTGTTGCCTATATCATGCCAGAAAACGCGAATGCCATCTCCGAACCCTTCGTTGCCTCACTGCTCGCAGGATTGGCTGAATCTTTGGCCAAGCGCGGCTGGGACATGCATGTTGTGCAAGCTTCGCCTGCGGAGAACGAAGAAGATTTAATCAGAAGGTTGATCTCCAGCCACAAGGTCAGTGGTGTGGTGTTATCTCGTCCACATAAGAAAGATGCGCGCATTAAATTGCTGCAAGACGCAAAAATGCCGTTTATCGTTCACGGACGCTCTTTGGATTGCAGTGACTATGCGTGGTATGATGTTGATAGCAAATCAGCATTTGTTGAAGCAGTGGATCATCTGGTTGCTTTAGGTCATCATCGGATCGGATTTATTGGCGCGCCGACCTATCACAATTTTGCGCAAACACGTCTTGATGGATATCGAGAAGCCATTGTTGCGAACGGCATTGAACTTGATAATGATCTTGTTCAAATCACCGAACTTTCTGATGACGGCGGCGAACGCGTTGCGCATGATCTGCTGGATCTTGAAAATCCACCTACCGCACTTTTATGCCTGACTGACACGCAAGCTTTTGGCGCCTTGGCAGCGCTGCATTCGCGTGGGTTAGAACCAGGCAAACACGTGTCCGTTATTGGGTATGATGGCCTTCGGTTTGGAAGACATACCAATCCGCCATTGACCACAATGGCGCAACCTCAAGCACATTCGGGTCGTCAATTGGGAGACATGATCTTATCGATCATTGATGGCGATGATCCGAAAAAACACCAAGTTCTTCGTCGTGCCGAATTGGTGCGCCGAAAAAGCGACGGTCCCGTTTGGACCGAGGTAAAAACACAATCAATGAGTAAATGGGAGAGAGAAAAATGAAATCTTTGAAACTACTTGCCGCTGGCCTGATGCTATCGGCGTCTACAGTGAGCATGTCACTGGCTGACACGATCACAATGTGGACAATGGAAGAGCAGCCTGATCGTATGGAAGCTCAGGAAAGAATTGCAGCTGCATTTAAAGCCAAAACTGGCCATGAAGTAAAAGTTGTTCCTGTGTCAGAAAAAGACATTGCTACACGTGCTACAGCTGCTTTTGGCGCTGGCGATTTGCCAGATGTGCTGAACCACACAGTACAGCACTTACTTCCTTTCGCATCAGCGGGCATGCTTGACAGCGGCGCAGCAACAGAAGTTGTTGAAAATCTAGGCATGGGCTCCTTTGCATCTGGTCCAGTGAACATGGCCAAATCCAATGGTGAAATTGTGTCTGTACCAACAGATGGTTGGACACAATTAGTTGTCTATCGTGCAGATAAATTTGCAGAAATGGGTCTTAATCCTCCCAAGACTTTCGCGGACATTGAAGCTGCGATTGCAAAACTGCATAATCCACCAAACATGTATGGTTTTGTCGCTGCGACGAAAATCGATGAAACATATATGATGCAGCTTATCGAGCACATTTCATTGGCAGCTGGTTATTCACCAGTAAATGCTGATGGCTCAATTAACGAAGACACATCGAAACTGAAAAATGTTTTGACCTTCTATAAGACAATTGCGGATGCATCACCGGAAGGTGACCTTTATTGGAAGCAATCTCGTGAGCTATATCTCGGTGGTAAAGCTGCCATGATCATTTGGTCACCATCTTTGCTCGATGAGCTTGGTGGTCTGCGCGACAGTGCACCAGTGACCATCAATGATGATCCAACATCAAAAGCATTGGCGAAAGATACAGGCTTTGTGACTGTATTCTCTGGCCCAGGTAATGATGCTGGTGCTGCTTACGCTGATGTGCGTTATTTGGGTATTACAAATGATGCCAACACAGAAGTTGCGCAGGAGTTTGTTGAGTTCGCACTATCAGAAGGTTATGGCGACTGGCTCGGCATGGCACCTGAAGGTAAATTCCCGGTTCGTAAAGGTAGCGCCGAAGGCAATACCGATTACGAAGTCATGTGGTCAGGTCTGAATGTAGGCGTAGATCGCAAAGAACCTTTAGGCAATATTTATCCAAAATCTGTGATTGACGATATTGTTGCTGGCCTATCTGTGGGCGATCGCTGGGGCGTGGCTGATGGCCAGCTTGAAACAGCGTCGAAACTTGTGAATGCGCGTGTTATGTCACAGGTTATCCGTAAATATATCGATGGTGAAATTGATCTCGATGCTGCAGCGAACGAAATCGTTGCCAAGCATAAAGAACTGTAATCCCTCAACAGCACCGCGCCTTTGTGCGCGGTGCCCATTTTACTGACGGTAATTAAAAATGTCTGCAACTGAAAATCTATCTAAAGGCCCGCCAAAAGGCTTCGGGGCACTGGCGAAGCGCGAGCAACGTTTGGCATATCTGATGCTGTTGCCGACATTTTTGATTGTCTTGAGCATCGTGCTTGGCCCATTATTGGCAAACTTCTGGATCAGCTTTAAGCCAGTGCAACTTGCCGATTTACGCGCTGCAACCACGCTTGTGAATGAACAATTAAGACCGCGACCCAAGGCAGCTGGTGATGAAGTCATCATGCGCTATCGCGTTCGCAACTCCTCACAGAAAGATCCAATTGCAAATGTTACGCTTGCGGATACTGTCCCTGCGGGGCTAATTTTGCAGCTCAGTGACGAACGTTGCTCTCTGGATGGGCGTGCGCTGAGCTGTGATTTTGGTACGATTGAGCCAGGCGGTAGATTTAATCTAGATATTCCTGCCACCGTAGAACAGGCATATTTGGATAATGGCGAACGACCGCGCGATAGCAAAGCGGTTTTAACTGGCGAGTCTAGAAACGTACTTACCTCGCTTGAATTCACATGGGAAAATTTTGATAAGGTCTTCTCCTCCTCAGAGTTCTGGTCGGTTCTAAGGGTTTCCCTTTATTACACGATTTTCGGAACTTTGGGGGCCTTGGTTCTTGGTCTATTTGCCGCGCAATTATTGAACACTGCCTTTAAAGGTCGCGCGATCTTACGTGGCTTGTTCTTATTTCCTTATGTCGCGCCTGTGATCGCTGTTGCCTTTGCCTGGGTCCTTTTATTGGACGCTGGCCCCGGCGGTACATTTAACGCCATGCTCATTCGCATGGGCGCAATTGACGGTCCGATCAACTTCCTTGGCCAACGCGCTATTCCTATGTCAATTCTAGGGTTGGAATTTGAGTTTCCAATGGCGCTGACAACGGTGATCACCTTTGAAGCGTGGCGTTATTTTCCATTGTCGTTCTTGTTCATTTTGGCACGCATGCAGTCCATTTCAACAGATATGTATGAAGCGGCTGAGATTGATGGCGCAACACCATTGCAGCAGTTCTGGTATCTATCATTACCACAGCTCTTAGGCATTTTGTCGGTGTTATTCCTCTTAAGGTTCATTTGGACATTTAACAAATTTGACGACATTTTCCTTCTTACAGGAGGTGCGGCGGGCACCCGAACTCTAACGGTGGATGTGTATGAACAGGCATTTGCTGTGTCCAATTTGGGCGCAGGTGCAGCGGTCGCGGTAGTCGTGTTCTTTGTACTTCTGTTCTTCGCACTCATCTTCTTTAAATTTTCACCACAGGATGACGGCTAATGAAGATCGGAACAATTACATTTTCTGCAGCAATTATTGGTGCAATTTGGGGTGCAGTCTGGATGATCGTCATCGGCATATTGCTGATGTTGGTCTCAGGGATTACAGCATCGCCACCTGCCGGCACTGCATTGATTGTCGGCCTGATAGCTGGGTTATCATTCATCCTTTTGCCGATGGAAAAACGAACGACCAATCTATTCGCTATTTTGGGCGTAGGCGTTGCGGTTCTTTTATTTGCGCTCACCGGCGGACAAGTCTTTGGTGCGTCTTTCTCCGATGGCATGCTTTATCAAATTTTAGCATGGGCTATCTGGACAGCTCTGGTGGTTTTGTCGATCAAGATGTGTTTGCATGATTATGCATCTGGCTCCGCAAAGAGATATCGCATGGAGCTCTTGCTCATCCGCGTTCTCAAAGGTCTGGCCTTTGTGCTCTTTACGATCGTCGTAATCCTGCCCTTTTACGTGATGTTGATGACGAGCCTTAAAAGCCAGCAATCCTTGCTGTCCAACCCGCTTGATTTTTCAATTAACTTGTCTCAGGGACCAGAGCTCTTATTCCGCTCATATATTGAATTATTCACGCAATATCATTTTGGGACATTCCTCTTAAACTCAGCGCTTGTGTCTGTCGCGACTGTGTTCATCACGCTATTATTTGCTGTGCCGGGTGCTTATGCGGTTGCGCGGCTGCGCTTTCCAGGACAAGTCTTTTTATCACGTTCAATTCTGTTGATTTATATGGTGCCTGCGATTGTCTTGGTGATCCCGCTATATGCTGTGTTCTCGCAAGCCGGTCTTCGCAACTCGCTCACAGGATTGCTCATCGTTTATCCAGCGACCACAATTCCTGTCGCGCTTTATATGCTGCAAGGATATTTCAGAGGGTTGCCAGGCGAGCTTGAAGAAGCAGGTCTCATGGATGGTCTCTCACGCGTCGGCGTGATTGCTAAAATCACCATGCCTTTGTCTTTGCCAGCGTTAGCTTCTGTAGCTCTATATGTCTTTATGATTGCGTGGAACGAGTTCTTATTTGCCTTTATGTTCCTCGATGATCTCGACATGTTTACGCTCTCGCGTGGGGTTGTGTCGCTGAACTCGTCCGAAGTGCCGCGACAGCATCTCATGGCGGGTGCTGTGGTCGCCACCGTTCCGGTATTGGCAATTTTCCTTTGGTTTGAAAAGTTCTTAGTTGCAGGCCTCACCGCCGGCAGTGTGAAAGGTTAAGTCATGAGTTCGAATTTAGATGAACTTGCTGTCGAAGTATTGCGTACAAATGATCGCGGTGGTTACACCGTTCCTACAGCTCGTTTATATCCCTATCAGTGGAACTGGGATTCAGCCTTTATTGCGCTGGGCTTAGCAACTTTTGATCGAAAACGCGCTTGGCAAGAACTTGAATATCTGTTCGATGGTCAATGGGACAATGGCATGGTTCCATCGATTATTTTCCGGCGCAATGATCCGGATTATTTTCCAGGTCCCGAGACCTGGCAGTGCAATGATTGCAAGGTACTTTCAACCGGCATTTCCCAGCCACCCGTTGCAGCTTCTGTCGCCAAATCACTGGTTGAGGGTGGGACCCAGTTTGACCGTGATTATGCCGAGAAACTGTTTGATGCTTTTTACGGCTGGCACAAATGGTATCACGAAGAGCGTAAGCCTGATAATTGCCCGATTGTGGCAACAGTTCACCCGTGGGAAACGGGTCGCGACAATTGCCCGGATTGGGAGCTCGGCTTGAATAATATGAGCGTTGATCCAGATCTGGAAGAATATACACGCATGGATACCGTACATGCGGACGCGAATGAACGGCCCAGCAAAGAGCAATATGACAAGTATCTCACCATTGTGAAATTTGGCCGCGATCATAATTGGGATCAAAAGACGCTGACCAATGAAGGGCCGTTTTTAATGGCTGATCCGTGCATTCATTTTATCCTGCTCCGTGCGGATCGAGATTTATTGTGGCTGGCGCAGCAATTTGGCAAGACAGACTATATCGAAGAAATCGAAACTTGGATTGAGGATGCTGAGAAAGGGTCTGAATATCTATGGAACCCGAAAATCAAGGCCTATTGCGCGCGCGATGTTAAAACCGGTGAGTTCTCGGATGGCTTTTCAAATGCCAGCGCGCTTGCGTTTTATGCTGGTGTTGGCTCACAAGAACAGATGTCTGACACGATTGCCAACATGCAGCGGGTCCAAGACAAAGTTAAATTCATGATCCCAAGCTGGGATCCGGATGCGCCAGATTTTGAACCGCAGCGCTATTGGTGTGGTCCGGTTTGGCCGCAAATGAATTATATGATCTCGCTCGGTTTGAAAGAGCAGGGATTTGATCGAATGGCAGAAAGAATTAGATCTGATTACGCAGCGGTAATCGAACAATCTGGTTTTTATGAATGCTTTAATTCCGTAACAGGTGAAGGTTGCATCGGAAGACAATTTTCGTGGACAGCCGCTTTGTGGCTAGCATGGATTTCACCGAATAAGAACGCCATCGCGGCATAGGAGATACCATGGGATCTATACGTTTAGATGCAGTTGAAAAATGGTTTGGTAACCTGCAGGTCATCAAAGGCATTGATCTTGAAATCAACGATGGCGAATTTGTCATTTTTGTCGGACCATCAGGCTGCGGGAAATCAACATTATTGCGCATGATTGCCGGTCTGGAAGAAACAAGTCGCGGCAAGATTTTGCTTGATGAAAATGACGTGACCGATCGCGTGCCAAGCGAACGTGGCCTATCGATGGTGTTTCAATCCTATGCGCTTTATCCTCATATGAGTGTGCGCGAAAATGTTGGCTTTGGTTTAAAAACTGCTGGCGCGCCGAAATCAGAAATTGATGAAAAGGTCAATCACGCAGCAGAAATTCTTGAGCTTGGCGCTTATCTGGATCGCAAGCCAAAAGCACTTTCTGGTGGCCAAAGACAGCGTGTTGCCATTGGCCGTGCGATTGTTAGAGAACCAAAAGGGTTTTTGTTTGACGAACCGCTTTCAAACTTGGATGCGGCTTTACGTGTGCAGATGCGTTTTGAAATTGCCAAGCTGCATGACACGCTGAAAACAACCATGATCTATGTGACCCACGACCAAGTGGAAGCAATGACGCTCGCTGACAAAATCGTCGTTCTAAAAGACGGTTTGATTATGCAAGTCGGCTCCCCACGTGAGCTTTATGAACGGCCTGATAATCTATTTGTCGCGCAATTCATCGGAAGTCCGAAAATGAATGTCATGCCGTGCAGCGCTGACGGTGCGAATTTTCAGCTACCTGGACAGGGAAGCGCAGCTCACGGTTTGAGCGGAGATGTCTCCAATCTAGATAAGCTCGGTGTAAGACCAGAACATATTAAGCTTGGCGACAAGAAAGGCGCGCATTGTTCGGGCATGGTTGAAGTTGCAGAATATTTAGGTTCCGACACCTTCCTTTACATTAATGCCGGCGAACTTGGCACCATCGTTGTGCGCACCAATGATGTGGGCGCTGAGATCAAAGGACAGGAAGTGCATCTGCATTTTGATCCAGATCGGCTTTATTTCTTCGGCTCTGACGAGCAAGTGATCAGATAAAAAAGCGTTGCGCCCAAACGGGCGCAATCATTCTTTTCTCGATCAATATCTAAGATTATTTCGTATTCGTTACAAATAAGCCGGCACGCAGACTTTGCCGTCAAATAGCTTACGCGATGTGCGTAACAATCCAGCTGAGCGCAAATCAAAACCATTTTGATTAAGATCATAATCAAAGATCACATCAATTGATCCTGTGGGATGTTCGATATTGATCTTAACTGGATTACCTTTTGGGATTTGCGCCAATCCTTGCGCGACTGTGCCATCCGCCAATAGACAAGAACCCGTACATATCGAACCCGTCACCGCAAAGGCTGGATGTGCTGTCCAAGGCATAAAATAGCGCGCCGCAATAGCACCACCCTCTCGCGGTTCTGCCAACAAGCCAAATTTGGGAACTACGGATTTTGACACATCGCCCAAACCCATTTGCTCACCTGCCTTGATGCGAAGCGGTTCAATCATTTCAAATAATTTCTTATTTGCATCGAGCTCTTCACGGCTTTCATAACTGGTAATGCCAAAATCAGCGGCACGGCCAATCACCATGGGCATAGCAACATCAATACAGGTAAGCTCAATACCATCGATCACATCTATCGAATTGCCCGTTGGGAATAACTGTCCGGTTTTCGATCCCACAACATCTTTAAAGTTCAACACAATGGGCGCAGCGGTGCCGGGCACGCCATTCACGCTCGCCTCGCCCTGATAATTCACATGTGCAACTTCATTGTTGGACGGTGTTTCAACAATGGCTTCAACGCGCGCACCTGTATTGGTGCTTAAGATCTTGACCGCCGTTGTCTCGCCTTGAATGGGCATGAGACCCAGCTCAATCGCGGCGGGTCCAACGCCCGCCAAAATATTGCCGCATGTCGGCGCGTAATCGACAAGCTTTTCCTCAACAGATACTTGCGCAAAAAAGTAATCAATATCCGCCCATTCGTCATCGGATGGAGATAACATGGCAACCTTGGTTGTGACCGCATTGCCACCGCCTATGCCATCAATATTAAGCGAATGGCCGGCACCAACGGCTGCGATTAAAACTTCTGACAATTCATCTAAATCTTCAGGCAGATCTTTGCGATTAAAATAAGGTCCTTTGGATGTGCCGCCGCGCATGAGGACACAAGGGATTTCACGTTGCTTCATGATTAAGCACCCCCCAATGGCCATGGCAATTCAACAAAGTCTTGCAAAAGACCTGGAGGGAAATCGCGATTTAAAGTCCAAGCCATAAAGCAAATGAAGGCTATGCCAATAGCGGTTAGAATTGCGGACTTGCTCCAGCTTTCCCCCGCTCGGACTCTAAAGAAGCTAATGAGAAAGATTGCCAGCGCAATGATGAACCCAAACAAGCCACTTAGAATAAGTAAGCCGGCAAACCATGCAAGCGTTGGCCACAAACCATGCGCTGCTTCTGCATCATCACCATCAGCTTCGCGATCGGCAAAGACCATATCCGTCTCAGGTTGTCGGATCATGCGCACAAGCAGAACGAGACAGCAGATGATCGCAACGATTGAGACAACCATTGGGATGATTTTATCGCCCATCAAGCGATCACTGATTTGCGAGGCATTCCAGTAAGTCACGATGAAATAGCCCGTGATGAGGCTTAAGAAAATGAAAGGTGCACGTTTAGAACCGGATTTGACATCGCCTTCGGCCAGGATTGATTTGGCCTGACGAATGCCAACTGCAACCGAGACAACCGTGATGACCAATAAGATCAACACGATTGGGCTGAAGATATATTCAAGTCCTGCCTCCATGCTTTCGCGGAAACGAAAACGCGCAATCTGAAACGCCTGATTGGTAAATTTTTCAACTGGGTTCGACAGAACAAAACCAATGAGGAAAGCTGGGCGTGACCAGTCAAACCGGCGGAGGAAAATGCCCAGCAATCCTATACCAAACAATGCGACGAGATCAGCGAAATTTTGCCCGGATTGAAATGCTGCAAACGAGATGAGCATGAACAAAAATGGCGCCAGCAACGTAAATCTAATTGTCGTCAATTTCGCAATCATGCCAGACGAGGCAATGCACATAACTGTGCCCACCACATTGGCAAGCGCAAGCAGCCAAACAATTGAATAGGTGAAGTTGAGATTGTCCTTTAACATAGACGGGCCAACTTCAATGGAACCTGAACCTAACAGCGCAACAGCGCCGATAAAGATCGCCATGGAACCAGAGCCTGGAATGCCGAATAAAAGCGTTGGGACAAGACCACCACCTTCCTTAGCATTGTTTGAGCTTTCAGGCCCAATCACGCCGCGGACTTCGCCATTACCAAATTTCGATTTGTCTTTGGTGGTTTGTACAGAATGGCCATAGGCGATCCAGTCAACAACCGAACCCCCCAGCCCAGGTATGATGCCCACAACAACACCAATGATTGAGCAACGGACCGAAAGCCAGATATTGGCCCACCAATCTTTAACGCCTTCGAACCAACCTGCTCCAAGGGTGGCTGATTTCGAGATGGCGCGATCCTGCCTTAGAAGCGAAATAATTTCGGGAATCGCAAAAATCCCTAAACCCACGATAACCAATTTCAAGCCATCAGTTAGATAGGGAATATCATAGCTCGCCATACGCAAACTTCCGCCTGCATCGGCTTCACCAATTGTGCCAACAGCAAGACCAAGGCCAGCGGCAGCAATTCCTTTAATGGCGACACGTCCTGCAAGGATCGCCACCATGGAAAGGCCCAAAATGGTGATCATCAACATTTCGGGTAAACCAAATGACAACACGATCGGTCGCGCAACCAGAATAAAAACTGTTAGAAATGACGCGCCGATTAAGCCACCGAATAAAGAGGATGCAAAGGCAGCAGACAAAGCACGTGCTGCTTCACCATTTTTTGCCATAGGAAACCCATCCAGCACGGTCGCTTGCGAGGCTGAAGATCCGGGTATACCCATCAGAACGGAGGCAAACGTATCGGACGTAGGCACAACAGCGACCATTCCGATCATCAGTGCGAGGCCCAAAATGGGGTCCATGCCAAACATAAAAGGCAGAAGAAGGGATAGACCTGCAATGCCGCCCAAACCGGGGAACACGCCAATACATAAACCCATCACCACGCCTAGGACGAGATATCCAAGAACGATGGGTTGAAGTATAAGCGCAAATGCGTCGCCAAGGGCTGGTAACGCCTGAGTAAAGACGTCCATAACAACCTCCAATAAAGCAGAATGTAAGTTATAAAATCGGCCCCGCTGAAATCAGGAACAACGGGGCCTGAATTGTGAGCTGTTAGTTCAGCTCAACACCATAGGCATCTTTCAGCCACGTGGTGACAAAGGTCTTCGCTGAATCCGGCACAGTTGTTGCCACACCAAGCGCTTGGGCAGCTTCCGCACCCACATACATTGGATATTTACCAACGCGTTTTGCAGAGATCTCTGCAAAATCAGGACGGGCTTTCACGGCTGCAAATGCTGTCACAAATGCATCAATCACGGCTTGATCCGTACCTGCAGGCAGGAATGCGATTTTCTGTGATGGGAAACCTGCCACAAAGAAAGCTTTCCACGCATCCCATGCTTCACCTGAAGTTTCGCAGCCATCTGTAGCTTCGCAAACTTCTTTAAATGTTGGCATATCCGGGAATGTTGGATCGCGAACGATGTTGCCGTCGCTATCCAGTGAACCCCAGGACATCATTGGAACAGCTGTACCTGCTTCAACAAGCGGCATAGAGCCACCTAGATAGCCAGATGTTGTTTGATAATCGATATTGGCTTCGCCACGCTCGAACATCAGGCGACCATCACCGCGACCTTTAATACCAAAGACAGGCTCAACATTCATACCAAGCATCTGCCAAGCGAGAAGCGGCACAAGGTCAAGACGTGTTGCGCCTTGTGAGCCATAGATGAAGTTCATGTCTTTGAGGCCATTAGCAGAACCATCAAATTTTGCCCCTGCTTCCGCATTTAGATACGCAACACCGCCGGTACCTGTTGCCATAACAGGGTTCCAGTCTTTGTACTCATATTTTACACGTGGATCACCCAACAAATAAGGGAATTGAGTTGAACCAGATGAACCGAACATCACTGTTCCGTCGCCATCTTTTTGCTGTTGGAACCAGTTCGCACCTTTGGTTGAACCTGCACCCGGCATGAATTTTACAACAACAGTTGGTGCACCAGGTAATGCTTCTGAAAGTAATGGAGCAAAGAAGTTTGCCCATTTAGCAGAACCGCCGGTTTCAGAAAATGGAATTGTCCATTCAATAGTTTTGCCTGACATATCCATGGCAATTGCAGATGTTGCCATTGAAAGCGCAATCGCAGCCGCAGACGCAGTCAGAGCGAATTTAGATAGAGTTTTCATATATTCCTCCCAAGAATTAATCTCTACGGCATATGCAAGCGCGCAATGAACCGCAGGCAACGTGTATTTCTCCCAAATACTATGTTGACAAATGTAGGAGTAAATGGCGAACCTTTCATCCAGCTTTCAAAATGAAAGTTTTTTAAATTGGGCATTGGGAACAAGATGAGAATTGCGGTTGTAGAAGACAATAGACCATTAGCAGATGGGATTGCACGCGCTTTTCGCGATGATGGTCATGGTGTGGATGAGCTTTATGATGGTTCAACCGCAAGCCAGTTTTTGTCTCAAGAAACGGTTGACCTAATTATCTTGGATATCAATCTTCCAGGCAGATCTGGCCTAGAAGTTCTCAGCTCCCTAAGGCGGCAAAATATTCAAACGCCCATTCTCATGCTGACAGCCAAAGACACAATCGACGATAAAATTGGCGGGCTAGATCTGGGTGCTGATGATTATATGACCAAGCCGTTTGACCTTGCGGAATTGAAGGCAAGAGCACGTGCTTTGCTGCGGCGATCTGATAAAGATATCGCAAAAGTTATGCAATTTGGTGCGATTGAATTTGATGTAACCGCGCGGGAAATTAAACTTCACGGCGAAGAACTTGATCTGCCCAGACGCGAATTCGCCTTAGCTGAAATATTGCTTAATCGTCGCGGTCATGTGATTTCAAAACAGCAGATTATCACACACCTTTATGGCGCTGGAGCTGATGTCGAAGACAGCACGGTCGAACTCTATATCCATCGGCTTCGGAAAAAATTTGGTGACCATGGCGGCTTTATCAAAACCGTCCGCGGACTTGGTTATTGCTTTAAGGAATCGTCATGACTTCGATCCGCAGGCGATTATTACTCTGGCTCATTATTCCGCTAACAGCGGTTGCTGTGATTGTATCATTGGAAACATTTATCTCCGCGCGCAAGATCTCAAATGATCTGCATGATAAAACATTGCTCGCAGCGATGTTGACCATCTCTGAGCATGTTGTTGCATCCAATGGAACACTGCTCGCGGAACAAACTTTGAAGGTTTTGACCGAAAATTTAGGCGACGAATTTTTCTATCATGTGCTGGGTCCCAATGGCGCATTTGTAACAGGTTATAGTGGCTATCCCAGATTACCGGAGGGAACCGAATTAGAAGATGGCGTGCCAATTTTTTACGATGGTGTTTATCAAGGGAACCCTGTCCGCGTAACAACAATGCGGCAATTATTGTCGGGGCGCGATCTCAATGGTTGGACTACCATCACCACCTGGCAGGAAATCACCCAACGCGCTGATTTGACCCTTAGCTTATTTGGCCGTTCGATAATTCGCCTCATGGCATTGGTGATCGCAGCAGGCGTAATCGTTTGGTTTGCGGTATCGCTCGGCTTGCAACCATTACGTCGCTTGCAACAGGCCATAGATAGTCGCACACCTTTGGATCTGACCCCAATCAAGCGATCCATGCCCATTGAGTTAACTGGCATCGTGTCTTCAATGAATGACTTGTTTGCGCGTGTGGCGAGATCCAAAGCCAATCGCGAACGCTTTATCGGTGATGCAGCACATCAGTTGCGAAATCCAATTGCGGCGCTCAAAGTTCAAGCCGAAGTGGCCCTTCAAGCCAAGGATGGCAAAGCACGAAATCAAAGTCTGAAACAAGTTGTGAATGTCAGCGATCAAACCAGCCAGCTTGTTAGTCAAATGCTCACCAATGCACGTGCAAACGCGATCGAAAAAGATGCGGGGGAAACTTTTGATCTCTCGGAACTAACTCTGGATGCTGCAAGATCTGTCGCATCAAAAGCAATCGACAAAGATCAGGATTTTGAAACCGATGTATTGGAAGGTGTGATGCTCAAAGGCGATAAGGTTTTGATCCGAGAAGCCATTGTGAACCTGATCGACAACGCTGTGAAATATTCACCAGAGCGCGCGCAAGTTTCAGTATCGCTGTCGTCAAATGAAGACGATATTTCTATCAATGTCAGCGATAATGGCGAGCCGATCACAGAAGAAGAATTCTTCCGTTATTGCCAACCGTTTTTTACCGATGACAGAGCACAATCTGGTTCAGGGCTTGGTTTGGCGATTGCAAAAGATGTGAGCGCCAATCATGGCGGTTATCTATCAAACATCACGCATGAGGATGGAGAAGGAAAAACCATCTCCATCATATTACCGTTGCGAAAGTGATCGCAAATTACTTTTGAAAGCGGTCAGACAATTTCGCTGGCAGACCCAGAACATCGAGATCTTTCTGGGAGAATTTTCTATTGCGCTCAAATGCATTTGTCATGTTTTGTGCGGCTCTGATTTGGCTGAGGAAATTTAGTTGTCTCATATTTACTCTCCTTTTGATGCCTAAAAATATATCATAATACACAGCACTTAAGGTGTGCATTTTCGATATATCAGGCATGCTCATGTTTAATGGATTGGGCTGCGCCGTAACCCGCGCGTCGCCCGAAAACGGCGCCTGACGTTAGGCCGGAACCGCCCGGATATCCGTTGAAAAATACACCGCCGACAAGTTCACCGCAGGCAAACAAGCCTTCGATGACATCACCATTTTCTTTCAGCACATTGCCTTGGTCATTCACTTTCAAACCGCCATAGGTGAATGTGATCCCACAGGTCACGGGATAGGCCTTGTAAGGTGCTTTATCAAAAGATTGCGCCCAATTTGATTTCGCAAGTTCAAGACCACTTGTCCCCTTGCCATCTTTAATTGTTGGATCAAATGGTGTGTTTTGGTCCACTGCTTTATTAAAGTCTTCGATGGTCTGGCGCGCTTGCTGTTTATTCTCAATACCATCGAGTTTTTCCACCAGTGCATCCAGCGTATCTGCCTCAACAAAATGCGCATCGTGGAATGTATATTCGCCGTAAAGAAGATGATCGGTTTTTGCATCGAAAATTTGCCAGGCAAAATGTCCCGGTTGTTCAATGATCGCGCGGCCAAATTGTGCATAAGTGTAGTTACGAAAATCGATCCCTTCATCGACAAAACGCTCGCCATTGGCGTTGAGCATAATGCCAAGGAAATAGCAGATCTTGCGGTAATTCTTGCGCTCAAAATGCGGGATATCGAGATTGCCATAATCCTTCATATGCAAATCCATCGGCGTGGCATGACATCCTTGATAAAAGCCATATTCTGACGCGCCAAGATCCAGCGCCATTTTCAAACCTTGTCCGGTATTTAAGGGCGTACCGCGAACTTTCGCTTGATCCCAGTCAGAACCGATATATTTTTTTCTCAGTTCAGGACTTGCTTCAAATCCACCGGAACCGAGAATAATTGAACCGGCGAATAACTCGTCTCGATTGCCATCTTTATCCTCAACGCGAATGCCAACCACTTTGCCTTGTTCGGTTATGAGTTCAGTACCCGCACAATTATATCGGAGGCGGCCGCCTTTATTTAAGAAGACTTCAAGTTCAGCATCAACCAGACCAACACCTTCACCATCTGCGCAAAGGGTTAAGCCACCCCAGAAAACAAAACGCCCGTCTTTTTCAAATGATTGTCGCTCATAGATCGGTTCAAATTTGATCCCGTTCTCGGCCAGCCAAAGCATGGTTTCATACGAATGATCGATCAGAATATTCTGCTCAACAGATAAGTCTCGTCCGTCATTAAATCCCAAAAGATCAGAGCGGAACTTATCGGCTGTGTAAGATCCAAAATCGGTGTTTGGCAGACGCGGATCATCTGGATTTTTTAACAGCGGCATTAAGTCATCATTTGAATCATAAACGAAGCGCATAGCGCCAGCGGTATATTTTGAATTGCCGCCTGCTAATGCTTCGTCGCCCTTTTCGATGACAAGCACATCCGCGCCTTTTTCAAGCGCTGCGATTGCGGCACATAATGCGGCATTGCCGGATCCAACAACAATGATATCGGCAGTCTTGGTCATTTCTTAAAAACCTCAGAATTGATCATATTAATGGGTGCTCCGGCTGCATAAGCGACAATCTGATCATAAATGTCGCTAAACTGGAGTTCGTATTCGTCTTCCGTCACAAAGCCGATATGGGGTGTCGCCAGCACATTGGGATGAGATGCAAGCGGATCATTTTTCCAAGTGATTGGTTCTTTCTCAAAGACATCAATGGCCGCCGTGCCGGGGCGTCCCTGATTGAGCGCTTCGAGCAACGCGCCAGGTTCCAAAAGGCCGGCGCGAGATGTGTTGATAAACAATGCATCCTCACGCATTTTGGAAAAATCTTCGGCGGTAATGATGCCCTTTGTGTCTGGTTTCATTCGCACGTGAACGGAAATAATATCCGGTATTGAAAAGAACTCAGCGCGTGAGGGTGCAATATTTTTCCCATCATCAATAAGGCGCTTCTGGCCAGCTTCTGATGCCCACCAGATCACATTCATGCCAAAGGCTTGAGCAATATACTCGACGCCTTTTGCGATGCGGCCATATCCATAAAGCCCCAGTGTTCTGCCTTGTAAGGTGCGGCCTACACCCATCTGCCAATTGCCATCTTTAAGCGATGCATTTTGCTGGGGGATCTGGCGATAACTTGCAAGTATCAGCGCCCAAACATGCTCGACTGTGGCGTAAGATGGCGTACCTGCATGCATATTTGAGCATAGAAGTACATCGTTGTTTGTGCAAGCTTCCACATCCACATGCGGATAAACACTTCGCTGGCTAATTAGTTTTAGTTTTGGTAGCTTATCCAACAAGTTAGCCGTGATCTGAGTACGTTCGCGAAAGAGCACAAGCGCATCCATATCCATTAGGCGCTCAGTCAGCTGATCAATATCTTCGACATGATCGTTAAACACGGTGACATCGTGATCGCGAAGTTTTTCAAACGAAGGTAGCTTGCGCAGCGTGTCGAACCAATCGTCTAGAATTGCTATTTTCATTTTGGTTTAATGGCCTTTTTGGATGAGTTCTGTAGTCTCTGCTTCTAGCACTGCAAGCGCGGATGCAATCTTCTGGCGCTGACCCAGCAAATAGTTGAACTCACAATCGCACAGGGCAATAGGTGTTGGATAATTGCTGATTTCCTGTGCCAAGATTTTTCGCGCGACATTGAGCTCGGCTTTGGCAAGCGCCAGACATTCTTCTGTCGTCGTCACATCACTTTGCATCAACAGCTCCTTTCCAATAGATAATGGGAGCCATCATAGACAATTATTATCATTAGAGATATTATATGAAATATGTAAAATTCATATATTTTGGATATGACAATGGAGTTACGACATCTGCGCTACTTCAAAGCAGTTGCCGAAGAAGGGCATATCACGCGCGCTGCTGAGAAGCTTGAGATGCAGCAACCACCACTCAGTTTGCAAATCAAGGCGCTGGAGGACGAATTGGGTGTTCAGCTATTTCGTCGCTTGCCACGCGGCGTAGAACTTACCGAAGCTGGCAAGGCTTTCTATTCCGATACTGAAAGATTATTGGATGATTTGGATCGAGCAATTTCTAAAACCCAACGCATTGAACGCGGTGAACAGGGCTCCGTCACGATTGGCTTCACGAGCTCAGTGATTTTCCATCCGTCAACGAAGTTGTCGATCCAGAATTTCCGTGAACAAAATAGCGAAATAGAACTGAACCTAACAGAAGATGGCTCCGCCGAGCTTGTGCGCGATGTGGCCGAACAAAAGCTCGATGCAGCTTTTATCCGAACCAACATCTCGCATGTTGAAAATGTGAAAACTTATAAGCTCGCAGATGAAGAAATCATGCTGGCACTGCCTGTTGGTCATCCACTCTTGAAATTTGACAGAATATCCGCAGCTCAAATGGTTGAGCATCCGCTGATTTTATATCGTCGCTCCTCTGGACCTGGCATCTATGACAGCGTGATCTCTGCGCTGAATAAGAGCGATTCCTCACCAAATATCATTCAGGAAGCGCCGCGAGTTGGCGCAGCACTTAATCTCGTTGCTACCGGCATGGGGATCAGTTTTGTGCCCGCGTCGCTTTCAAATGCGCATTCGGAAGATGTACGTTATCGCCCCATTGATATTGATCCACCGCTTACGGCTTCGATTTTGCTCGCATGCCGCAAGAATGAAGGTTCCGTATCTGTGCGATCTTTTATCAATACGGCACGAAATACATTTAAATGATCAGGAGCGCTGGTCTAAATAACGCCGCCAGCTTTTCAGCTCTGATATATCTTCTGCATCTTTTACACCTTCAGCTTCGCAGATAAACCCTTTCACATCTCGTCCATCTGAGAGCTTTAAAGTACCGATCCCAAGCGGAGATGGGATTGTTTGCATGAAGCTACCAAATTGAGAGATCGGTAATTCCCAAAGTTCCATTTCAACCTCTACGCCTTGCCCGGCTTCACATCTAACCATGCCGGGACGATAGGGCGGGCCCTCAGCCAAAGCATAGAACTTATAATCTGGAGCAGAGGCAACCTTTTCAACAAATCGCGCGCTACGAGACAACAGATCTTTATTGAGCGGAAGTCCATCCATATGTGCACCACAAACTGCAATTGTGATTGTATCTTTCGCAGTTTCAGCAAGTTCCACACTTGATGAGAAAGCCCAGTCTGTGGCGCCCAAATTGCGCGCGCCTTCTGCTTCAATCGAAAGGCCAACTGATGCCACCAATGCATCTTCGCCCTTTGGTGCGAGCAAGGTCACACTGCCGGGTCGACCATCAGACCGAGATGGGGTGGGAACCGCAATCCCGCACATATCCATCAAATTGACGAAATTGGTGTAGGTGCCAAAATTATTGTTTGGTGTTATTGGATCGTTTTCAAGATCATCCACACTGTAAAAAGTCGGAATAGACGGGACACACAGAATATCGACTGCATCTAATTGGGGTTCAACCATTCGGGTCAGCTCTTTTAATTTATAAAACCCTTTAAAAGCGTCAGCTGCACTGCGGCTTTCCGCAAGTGTGATGATCTTTTTCGTCACCGGTAAGATTGCGTTGGGATCTTTTTCCAGAAGGTCCTCGATCACGGTGTAACGCTCTGCAACCCACGAACCGTAGTAAAGCATATTGGCGATTTCATAAAACGGCTCAAAGTCGATCTCTATGATCTTGTAACCTTGAGATTTAAGCACGTCCACGCTGTCATAAAATGAAACTTCCTGCGCTTTATCTCCCATGAATTTGATGGATGATTGGCTTGGGATACCCACCACAAGATCCGATTTTGGTTGCGTAAGAGGACGCAAAGCTATTTCGCGGGCATATGCGTCGTCGGGATCATATGAATTGGCCACTTCAAAGGCTGTATATGCATCTTCAACCGTCAGAGCAAAGATCGATACTGTTTCAATGCTGCGGCATGCAGGCACAACACCACTTGCTGAAAATGCACCCAATGTGGGTTTTAATCCAACAATATTGTTAAGCGCGGCCGGCACACGACCAGAACCGGCTGTATCAGTGCCGAGCGAAAAGGAGACGATACCATGACCAACAGCAACGCCAGAACCGCCTGAAGACCCGCCGGGCACGATTTTGGGGTCAATGGAGTTTAACGGCGCGCCGTAGGGCGTGCGAACACCAACCAGTCCCGTGGCAAATTGATCAAGGTTTGTTTTGCCAATTAGGAGCGCGCCAGCCTTTTTTAACTCCTTAACGAGAAACGCATCTTCCTCAGGTGTATACGCGTAGGCAGGACAGGCGGCCGTTGTTTCATATCCCTCAGCATCAATATTATCTTTGATTGCAAAAGGAACACCCCAAAGCGGCCTTGAAGGATCAAATTCACCCAATTGTTTGGCGTCTTCTAAGAGAGCGTCTTTGTCGAACAAAGTAATAAAAATCCCGGGGTCATTGACCTCGTCAATCTTATTAAAAACCTGTTCAATGATATCGGCAGGCGTTGTACCATTTTGATAGACTTTGCGAAGCGAGGGAATTGTAAGTGGTATTTGGTTCAAGGGAAATTTCCTTCTATTCGATTTGTCTAATGGACGATCTTGGACAGCGATGGTGCTGCATCTAGCAAAGACTTAGTGTACTCAGACTTTGGATGCTCCATTACGTCATCGACTGGCCCCATTTCAATAATTTCACCGTCTTTCATGACAATCACCTCATCACATAACAGTCTTACAACATGCAGATCATGAGAAACAAACAGGTAGGTCATACCTAGTTTGACCCGAAGATCTGCCAGTAAATTCAATACAATCGCCTGAATAGACACATCCAATGCTGCAGTGGGTTCATCCAAAATCAGCAATTTGGGATTGACCGCAATCGCTCGTGCAATACCAACGCGTGCCTTTTGGCCGCCAGACAGCTGATGCGGAAATCTCGTCAACAACGAATGCGGCAGTCCAACGAGATCTGCCAATTCATAGACTCTGTCATGTCTTGAGGCCGACCCCAAATCCGTCAGATGCTTAATAGGTTCTAATATAGATTGGAACGCGCTGTGACGCGGGTTTAAGCTATCTGTCGCATCCTGAAACACCATCTGGATATCTTTGCGCAAATCATGCCGAGCAAAGTCACGAAGCCTAATATTTGCGATATCCTGGCCATTGAAGACAATTTCGCCTGATGTGCTATCCAAAAGCCGGGTAATTATGGATGAGGTTGTCGATTTTCCACATCCACTTTCGCCAACGAGTGCCAAGCTTTGACCTTGTTTAAGGTCAAAAGAAATGTCTTTAACTGCATGAACTGGACCATTTTTCCCAGCATAGATTTTTACAAGATTTTTAACCTTGAGCAGGGTTTCACCTGATTGGCTCCGTTCAGGTAAGGGTTGCCGTTCTTCTTCAGGCAATAATTGCCGGATCGTTGCATCTTTTCGCGGCGTGGCAGCGATGAGCTTTTGAGTATAGGGATGTTTTGCATCATTAAAGAGCGCTTTGGGCTTTCCAGTTTCCACCAATTCGCCATCTTTCATAACAACAATTCGATCGCAATATTGTGCGGCTAATCCCAGATCATGGGTGATAAGAATGCTGCTCATCTGACGATCTTTCGATAGCTTTTGGATAAGATCCATCACAGTTTTTTGGGTGGTAATATCAAGTCCAGTCGTGGGTTCATCAGCGATTAAAAGTTGCGGGTTGCATGCCAAAGCAATGGCAATCACAACACGTTGACACATTCCCCCAGACAACTCGAATGGATAGGCGTGATAGCGCTCTTCTGCGTTACGGATTTGTACAGCCTCAAGCATGGAAATCGCTTTGCTGCGCGCATCATATCGAGTGGCTTGCGCATGCGTTTTAAGCACATCCTCTAACTGATGCCCTACTTTTCGGATTGGATTTAAAGCGGCACGAGGATTTTGAAAAATCATCGATATCTCGCGACCACGAATATGTCGCATATCGCTGGCGCTCGAATGTCGAAGGTCAATACCGCTATATTGGATGTCACCTGCTGATATGGTTCCACCCGCATCTAAAATACGCATTAAGGCATAGGACGTCACCGATTTGCCAGACCCGGACTCTCCCACAATGCCAAGCGTTTCGCCTTTGTCGACATGCAAATTGACGTTTCGCACGGCTTGCACGCGTCCTTTTCTAGTCTGAAAGTCAACTGCGAGATCTTTTATTGTCAACATCATCATGTCCTCTTCCGCGGATCAACAATGTCGCGCAAACCATCGCCAAGAAGATTAAATGTGAAAACGGCCAACATCAGCCAAAGACCTGGGAAGAGCGCCAGCCACCATTCGCCCGAAATCACAAAATTTGCACCTTCAGCCACCATGATGCCCCATTCAGGCGTCGGAGGACGAACCCCTAATCCAATGAAACTCAACCCGGCAGCATTTAAAATTGCCCAACCTAAATTGAGGGAAATCTGCACCATCATGGGCGGCAAAGCATTGGGGAATATATGAACCGCCAATACGCGGAGATCAGAATTTCCGGCAAGTTTAGCAGCAAGAGCAAATCCTGCATCCCGCCGAATATTAACTTCCGCACGGACAAGTCGCGCATAAAATGGGATATTGATCAGCGCGGTGGCATAGACGATGTTTTCAATTGTATTCCCGAGTGCTGCGACAATTCCCATGGCCAAAACAAAAAGTGGAAACGCCATGATCGTATCGAGGAAACGATTTAAGATCGCGTCCAGCCATCCACCCCAATAGCCAGCCACTGATCCTAAAATGGAACCAATCACAAAGGACAACGCAACGGCAGACACTGAGATTAAGAGATCTAAACGTGTTGCAACAATGACCCTGCTGAACACATCTCGTCCTAAATTATCCGTCCCAAACCAATGATCAGTAGACGGTGGCATAAGTGCATTTGACGTATTGGATGCAAGAGGGTCGTAAGGAACAATCATCGGTCCGAATAATGCACAAAAGATAAAAAATGCCAGAAGCGCAAAGGCCAATGCGGTGATCGGGTTACCACGAAGCACATATAAAATATGGGCGAGTAAACCATCTCTGTTCTGAGTTTGCACATTGCTCATGTTTTCTATCGCTCCTCAAAACCGATGCGAGGATCAATCAGCGAATAGGCAATGTCGATCATCAAATTTAACAGAACAAAGAGTATCGCCATGGCGAGCACAAAGCCTTGGACAGCCGCATAATCTGATGCAACAAGCGCTTCAATGGCATAGGAACCAATGCCCGGCCAAGCAAACACCTTTTCAACCAAAACATTCGCTCCAAGTGTGAACGAAAACACCATCCCGAGCGTTGTGATAACGGGTAACATCGCATTATGAAGTGCATAGCCGTATAATATTTTTGGCGAAGACAATCCGGCAGCCCGCGCAGTTCTAACAAAATCCGAAGATAGTGCAGATAACATGGCCGCTCGGGTCATGCGTGCTATAGGAGCCATGGTAAATAATGCCAGCGTAATCGCCGGTAGAAGCAATTGCTTTAACGCACCAAACCAAGTTTCCCAATCACCAGCAATTGCAGCATCAATTAAATAAAAGCCGGTCACCGTGTCTGGTTCAATATAGATGAAATCTAACCTTCCAAGTGGTGAAGGCGCGATCCCAAGCAGGTAGTAAAAAATGTAGATCAGCAAAATACCGGTAAAGAAAGTAGGCAATGAAACGCCTGCCGTTACTAAAACTCGGCAGATATGATCTCGCAATGACCCGGGTTTTGTCGCCGCCATGACGCCAAGCGGCACCGCTATTGAGCACGAGATAAAGAGTGCCATCAGCGTTAGTTCCAAAGATGCAGGTAAACGACGCGCAAGGTCCTCAGTGACCGGTTGCCCAGTCGAGATAGATTGCCCTAAATCTCCACTAAGTAAATCCGTGACATAAATTATAAATTGTTGAGGTAATGATTTATCCAAGCCCAACGCTTCTCTCACTTGGGCAATGGATTCTTCGGTTGCTGATGCGCCGGCAAAGTAAACAGCGGGATCACCTGGGAGCGCGCGTGTTAGAATGAAACTCACAATCAGAACCCCAAACAAAACAGGGATTGCCTGGGCGACGCGCAAAGAAATAGTTTTAAATCGCCCAGACATGATGAATTAAACGCCTTTTAGATTACGAACGTCGAGCTGACGATGGAACCAATATTCAAAGTCTTTCACGCCGTTCATGCCAACATTAAGTGCAGGCTGCCACAAAGCGATGCGAGGCACTTCATCCCAGATAATTTCAATCATGCGCTTAATTTTTGGTGCGTAATCTGGATCATCAATTGGCATATGAAGCGTTTCAAGCGTGAGAACCTCAATCTCTTCATTTCGATAATTCGATGAATTGAACAAATGCCCGTCAAGGAAGCACCAGAAGAAGTAGTAACAAGGATAGTTCAGCCAGCCGCCAAATGTTTCAAGGTGAAGCGGCAATCGTTTTTCAACAAGTGACGCTGTTCGCCAATTCGCACTTGGGATCTTTTCAATCGTTGCATTCACACCAATCTTGGCCAAGTTCTCTTGAATAAGAAGTGCAACAGGTTCCATCCAATCAATTTGACCGAGTGAAATAGACAGTGGCACATCAAATCCAGATGCCATGCCAGCCTCTTTGAGCAAATCTTTTGCGCGATCAAGGTCGGTCGCATAAGGGAATTTTTGTGGCCAGGCGATATCAGATGGCGTCATAGATGGGCCACCCCACATTGGTTCGCCTCGTCCATAAGCGCCGGCATCAAAAACTTCCTGATATGGAACTGAATAGGCAATTGCCTGACGAACGCGTTTATCTTTAAAAGCATCAAAGGCAAGGTTCGGACAAAGGCTATAAATAGAATTTTCAATCGGGGTTGTTTGGATCGCAAGGCCGTCGACTTCTGACAATTCTTTGGCGTCTTTATTTGGCATATTAAAGGAGAGGTTCACATCACCACGCTCAAGTAGAGCACGTCGTGTAGCTGGGCTTGGCACTTCACGCACAATCACCCGTTTGATCTCTGGCATTGGACCTGAAGTATAGCTTTCATTTCGCTCGTAAACCAATTGTTCGCCGGGTTTCCATTGCGCAACTTTAAACGCACCTGATCCTGCAGGCGTCTTGTGCAGATACTCCGTTGCCCAAGGATCGTCATCTGTCGCATTGGCCAATGCGACCTTAGAGTTGATGATAAATGGCACCGGAACCGCGAGGTCAGGAAGTGTGAGTTTAGAAGGACGGATCAATTTGATCTTAAATGTGAGATCATCGATAGCTTCAAATTGATCAGGGCTTTCCAATGAGCCCGCTTTCATCTGAACCGCTGGAAATCCGCCAAGTGACACAGCGCGATCAAAAGACCATTTCACATCCTGCGCTGTGATTGGTGATCCATCCTGGAATTTTCCCTCGGGCTTAAGTTTGAAAATCATCTCGCTATCGGTGACTTCCCAGCTTTCTGCAATTTCGGGCTCAATCACCGAGTAATCATAAGACACACTGCCATTAGGTGTGACTTTCGTGCCAAATGACACAAGTCGGTCATAAACATTCACCGCAACTTGATAGCTAGGCCTATTCGTTCCTGTTCTATGTAAATCAAGGCTGTTAATGGTTTGCCCCATGACAGCGACGATCACGTCGGTCGCCGCATTTGCTGGAAGGACTTTGAGAAATGGTAATGAGGCTGCGGTGATTGCACCGCCGCTTAACTTTAGAAATTCACGTCTAGATGCTGACATCGTACTGCTCCGAAAGTTTTGTTTTTATGAAGGTTTTATTCGCCAATTGGGAGGTAGATAGAAAACCTAATTAAAGCTTCGGACTATTCAGCGTAGATTACAAATGCTATTATTTCACAAAAGCGGTTCAAAAAATGAATAGGTCAAATGCGGCATCTCATTACTTTTCAATATATCGAAGCGATTGCGCGTGCAGGCTCTATTCGCAAAGCAGCAGAAGATATGAACATCACTGCGTCTGCATTAAATCGGCGCATTCAAAGATTTGAGGAAGAGTTTGGATCAGAAATTTTTGAACGCCTGCCACGAGGTGTGAGGCTTAATCCAGCGGGTGAATTGTTGATCCGCCATATCCGCAGCCAAGAATCAGATCTCCGCCGCGTTCAAAGTCAGGTCGCCGACCTTTCCGGAATACGCAGAGGCCATGTCTCAGTTGCTTGTTCGCAGGCCTTGGTCCCCTATTTTCTTCCGGCTCAAATTTCTATTTACAGACGTGAGCATCCTGGTGTGACATTTTCAGTCAATGTCCGAGATCGTGAAGCCGCTGAAACCGATATAAGTAACTTTAAAAGTGACATTGCTTTGGTTCTAGAACCAAACTTTATGGTCGATTTTCAGGTACAATCTGTTGTACCGCAGATCATTAGTGTGATTATGCGCGAAGATCACCCGCTTAGTCATGCCGAAGAAATTAGACTGCGAGATTGCCTAGACTATTCATGCGTTCTGCCAACAGCGCAATATGGTGTAAGGCATCTGCTTGAGCGCGCTGCTGAGGAAAACTCACGAACTCTATCTCCGGTTATCGAATCCGATTCATTTGATTTTATGCGGCATTATGCGCTTCATGAAAATGCCATAGCCTTTCAAATTCCAATTGGACTTGAGCCAAAAGCTGGACTGACCTACCGACCTCTTTCCGTAAAAGATATCCCACCTGGCAATCTACTTTTAGGTCAAATGCGGGGGCGTGCCCTTCCCGTTGCATCCGCAAAATTCATGCAACAATTGGAAATCGCATTACAGGTCTATAACTAACCTATTTTCAAAGTGGTGCAAAAAATGAACCGCTACAGCGCAAAAATAGCAGAAGTCATCAACACAAAGTCTCGTTAATCTCTCCTCAAAGTCATTTTAGAACCGCACGAGCCCCAAAACTCGGGCTTTGATGACCACGCTATGGAGAGACACGAATGATCAAAAAACATGTAACACGAAGAACTTTTCTCGGAACATCTGCAACAGCGCTTGGCGCGACAGCGCTCGCGACCTCTGGCCTAACCGGCTTTGCAAATGCTGCCGATTTAACTGTCGGATTTATTTATGTAGGCCCCAAAGATGACTTTGGTTACAACCAAGCCCATGCTGAAGGCGCAGCAGCCGTTAAAGCCATGGCAGGCGTCACCGTCATTGAAGAAGAAAATGTACCGGAGACCGTTGATGTTCAAAATACTATGGAGAGCATGATCAATTTTGATGGTGCGACACTGCTGTTCCCAACATCGTTTGGCTATTTTGATCCGCATATTTTAGAAATTGCGCCAAAACACCCTGATGTTCGTTTCCAACACGCAGCTGGGCTTTGGTCTGCCGATAAACATCCAATGAATGTCGGTTCATATTTCGGCTATATCGGCATGGGGCAATATCTAAATGGTATCACGGCCGGTCACGCGACAAAAACCAAAAAGATTGGCTTTGTTGCGGCAAAGCCTATTCCGCAAGTTCTGTTGAACATTAACTCATTCCTTTTAGGCGCGCGTCAGGTTGATCCGGAAATCACATGTCAGGTTATCTTTACTGGCGAATGGTCGCTTGCAGTTAAAGAAGCAGAGGCGACCAATGCACTCGCTGACCAAGGTTGCGATGTGATCACTTGTCATGTGGATGGTCCAAAAGTTGTGATGGAAACAGCTGCCGGACGCGATGCCTTTGTTTGCGGTTATCACGCAAATCAGGGACCTCTGGCGCCAGAAAAATATCTCACAGGTGCTGAATGGAACTGGGCATCTATTTATACCGGCATGGTCAAAACAGTTCAGGACGGTGGTTCAATTGATAATTTTGTCCGTGGAGGTTTGGCTGAAGATTTTATCAAAATGTCACCTTTAGGCCCATCGGTCTCAGACACAGCACGCGCACAATTTGAAGCGACCAAAGCACAAATTATGGCCGGCGGTTTTGCAGCCATCAAAGGTCCGCTTAAAGACAATAAAGGCAATGTCATCGCTTCGGAAGGCCAAAGTTTTGTCGAAACAGATATTGCGCTTGAGAGCATGGATTACCTGGTCGAAGGCGTTATCGGTTCGATCGGATAAAACCGAAGTGCGACCAACATGAAAGAATTGGCGACTACACCTCTCTCGTCCCAATCTAGTCTAGGCATTCTAAAATGGGTGCCTAGACTTGAATTTGTCGCCATACCAATTTTTGCAGTCATCTGCGGCTTTCTCATATTCTCGGTCTTTCTCATTCTTTTAGGGAAATCACCGACAGACTTTTTTGCCCTCGTTTACAAAGCGGGTTTCAGTACAGCATTTTCTTGGCAAAATACGCTTTCTCGCGCAGCACCTTTGTTGCTTGCTGCCCTTTGTGTGGCCCTACCAGCCAAATTGGGGCTGGTCGTTATTGGGGGTGAAGGAGCAATCGCGCTTGGTGCTGTTGCAGCCGGTGCAATCGGCGCATATCTGACAAATGTTTCAGGTGTGATCGCCATGCCGATCTTATTTCTATCAGCAGCGCTCACCGGCGCATTCTGGATTGGTCTCGTGGGCTTTTTGCGGATTAAGAGAGGTGTGAATGAGACAATTGCCTCTTTGCTAATGGCCTATATCGCCATTGCGATCTCCAACCATTTGATCGAAAGCGTGTTTCGAGACCCAGCAAGTTTAAATAAGCCCTCAACCGCATCTTTATCTGAAGCTTTAAGAGTTGGTGCAATGCCCATTGGTATTGATGTCCATTGGGGATTTCTGGCCGGCTTGATCGCTTGTATTGTGAGCTGGATACTTGTTGAAAAAACAACGCTTGGATTTTCAGCCCGGATTGCAGGTGGCAATATCCGCGCTGCTCAAGTGCAAGGGTTGCCCGTTGCTAAGCTGATTATTGGCTTCACTGCTCTGGGCGGAGCAATAGCCGGAATTGCAGGATTTTACGAAGTCACCGCCGTCCACGGCTCGGCCAATGCCTCAGTCTTTGCAGGTTACGGATATACAGGCATTTTGATAGCGTTTTTAGCACGGCATAATGCATTAGCCATTATTCCCATCACCATTATGCTGGCAGGATTTGAAGCTTCATCTGGGTTAATCCAGCGTCGAATGGACTTACCAGACGCGACGATCTTAGTTTTTGAAGGCATCGTCTTTGTCGCGATCTTATTCTCAGAAACGCTTTATGGCCGCTTTCGCTTCTTTAAGCACGAATATTGGAAGGCGGACGCATGAGTGACGTAACAGATATTGGACTTTGGGGCGTGCCGTTAGCGATCATCGGTGGTGCTATTCGCGTTTCTACTCCATTCTTATTTGTCTCTCTTGGCGAATGTATCACTGAACGTTCTGGGCGGATCAATCTTGGCCTGGAAGGCACGCTCATTTTTGGTGCCATGTCGGGTTATGCCATAGCAGTTAATACCCAATCACCTTGGCTTGGCGTGTTAGGTGCGGCATTTTTTGGAATGATTTTTGGACTTTTCCATGGATGGGTTTGCAAATTTAAAAGCGTCAACGACATTGCGATCGGCATTGCCCTCATGCTTTTGGGAAGTGGATTAGCCTTCTTTTTCGGCAAACCCTATATTCAACCCGTTGCACCAGATCTTCCCGCCATTTCATTTGGTTGGTGGTCAGAAATTGAACAGGTGCGTACTGCGCTTCAGGTCAATGTTTTATTCATCATCGGTTTGATCATCGCGCTTTTTCTGGCCTGGGGTTTTAAATCAACGAAGATCGGCCTGACGGTTCGAGTGGTTGGCGATAGCACGGATGCAGCACGCGCAATCGGCTTAGAACCAGATAAAATCAGGCTTTTATCAACAGCTGCAGGTGGAGCACTTGCTGGAATCGGTGGTGCTTATCTTTCCCTTTATTACCCCGGCAGCTGGAACGAAGGCATTTCCTCGGGACAAGGCTTAATGGCAGTCGCGCTGGTAATTTTTGCACGCTGGAACCCGATCAACTGCTTCTGGGTTGCGCTTTTATTTGGCGGCGCAGGCGCGCTTGGGCCTGCGCTTCAATCAGTGGGCATATCTGAGGGTTATTATCTATTTTTTGCCGCACCTTATGTGCTCACTCTTGGTCTCTTAATTGCAACATCTTCACCCAACAAAGCGATGGACAGCGCACCGGGCGAATTGAGCATAACGAAATAACGGAGAAAAATATGAATGGTCTTGGTGGTCTGAATAAATCCGAAAACGGCGTCGTTATTGGCGTTGTGCAATTGCAGTTGCCGAACACAATCACAAAAGATGATCTCGCCCAACAAACTGATCGCATTGTAGAACTCGTTGGCAAAGCGCGACGCAACAATCCAAAAACTGATCTGGTTGTTTTCCCAGAATATAGCCTGCATGGCTTATCTATGGATATCAATCCGGAGATCATGTGCTCCATTGATGGTCCCGAAGTTAAAGCATTTCAAAAAGCTTGCATCGATAATGACATCTGGGGGTGCTTCTCAATTATGGAGCTAAACCCCGGCGGCATGCCGTATAATTCAGGTATCATCATTGATAATAAGGGCGATATTTGCCTTTATTATCGCAAGATGCATCCTTGGGTACCTGTCGAACCGTGGGAACCGGGTGATCAAGGCATCCCCGTATGCGACGGGCCCAATGGGTCTAAGATCGCACTCATCATCTGCCATGATGGTATGTTTCCTGAAATGGCACGGGAATGTGCCTATAAGGGCGCGGAAATCATGATCCGCACGGCGGGCTACACTGCACCGATCAGAGAGAGTTGGAAATTTACCAATCAAAGCAACAGTTTTTGCAATCTCATGGTCACGGCCAATGTATGTATGTGCGGTTCTGATGGCACCTTCGACAGCATGGGCGAGGGCATGATTGTTAATTTTGATGGTTCGATCATTGCTCATGGGACATTCGGACGGGTTGATGAAATTATCACAGCTGAAGTTCGACCGGATCTAGTTCGCGAAGCACGTAATGTTTGGGGTGTCGAAAACAATATTTATCAATTTGGCCACCGCGGCTATGTCGCGGTTAAAGGTGGTGCCCAGGATTGCCCCTACACCTATATGCAGGACCTCATGAAGGGTGAATATGTGCTCCCTTGGGAAAAAGATATCAAAATTACGGATGGAACGTCGTGTGGTTTTGAGGCGCCAACGCGGATATATGGCGACAATCAATCCAAGGAGGCTGCGGAATGAGCTATATAGATGCAGACCCCTATAAATGGCCCTATAATGGTGATCTAAGGCCAGAAAACACGGCACTGATCATCATCGATATGCAAACCGACTTTTGTGGCAAGGGCGGTTATGTCGACACAATGGGGTATGATATATCTCTTACCCGCGCTCCAATTGAACCGATCAAAGCGCTGCTTAAAAAGATGCGTGATGGCGGTTATCACATCATTCACACTCGCGAAGGCCATCGGCCAGATCTCGCTGATTTACCAGCAAATAAAAGATGGCGTTCCCAGCAAATTGGTGCCGGTATTGGCGATCCAGGTCCTTGCGGTAAAATTCTTGTCCGTGGTGAGCCGGGTTGGGACATTATCGAAGAACTTTATCCCATCGAGGGCGAACCCATTATCGACAAACCCGGCAAAGGATCATTCTGCGCCACAGATCTGGAACTTTTATTGCGGACCCGCGGGATCGAGAATCTCTTGCTAACCGGCATTACAACAGATGTTTGCGTTCATACAACAATGCGCGAAGCCAATGATCGCGGTTTTGAATGTTGTTTGGTTGAAGATTGCTGTGGCGCCACCGATCTGGGCAATCACAATGCCGCGATTAAAATGGTCAAAATGCAGGGCGGTGTCTTTGGATCTGTGTCTGACAGCTCAACTTTGATTGATCAATTGCCATGAGTTCCCAAATGACACTGCAAGTTTCTGATATTCATAAAGCAGCGCGTGTTGAAGCAATCAACATGACGATGAAGTTTGGTGAATTTACAGCGCTTGACAATGTCGGGATCAAAGTAAGAGCAGGCAGCTTTCATGCACTCTTGGGTGAGAACGGTGCTGGTAAGTCAACCCTCGTGAAATGCATCATGGGATTTTACAACGCAACAGATGGGCAAGTGCTGGTCGACGATAAGGAAGCTCAACTTGATGATCCAAAGGATGCCCAAGCCTATGGTTTAGGCATGGTGTATCAGCATTTCACATTGGTTCCCTCGCTCACAGGCGCAGAAAATCTTCTGATCAGTCGTGTCAACGCACCGGGCATTATTAACTGGCCGGATGAGAACGCGGCGATGGAAGAGTTTATATCCAAAATGCCATTTAAAGTGCCATTACACGTACCTGTCTCACGCTTGTCAGCAGGCGAGAAACAAAAATTAGAGATCCTAAAGCAACTTTATCTCGGCAGCAGGTTTCTTATCTTGGATGAACCCACATCTGTTCTTACCCCCGCTGAAGCAGATGAAGTTTTATCGCATGTGAAAAAGCTGACCCAGGACAATAAAGTTTCGGTTCTCATGATCACCCATAAATTCAAAGAGGTGACAAAATTTGCGGATGACGTGACGGTTTTACGGCGCGGAAAATACGCGGGCGGAGGGGATGTTTCTAAATTAACCACAAATGATATGGCGATCATGATGATGGGGAGTGAAGCGCCGAAAGTTGAGTTTAAACGCAACAAAACAATCGACAATGTGGTTTTACAATTATCAAGCATTCAAGCGCCTGATCGGTCTGGACTTAAATCTATCTCAATTGAGAAACTAAACGTTCGCGCTGGTGAAATACTCGGCGTTGCCGGTGTTTCGGGCAATGGCCAAACAGAATTAATGGAAATTCTAACCGGTCAAAGACCGATCACAGATGGCATGGTTTTTGTAAAAGGGAAACCCTATTTTGGAACGCGGGAGCAATCAAAAACTTATAAGGTGCGATATCTTCCTGAAGAGCCTTTGCATAATGCATGTGCTTCAAAAATGACGGTTGCGGAAAATTTGGCATTTCGGGTCTTTGACACGGATGGCGATAGGCCAAAATTCTGGAAAAGCGACCGACAAATCAAATCATTTGCCGACAAAATGATCGCGCAATTCAACATCAAAACGGCCTCAATCGATAGTCCGATTTCAACCCTCTCTGGTGGCAATGTGCAACGCGCTGTGCTGGCGCGCGAGCTGACAGGAGATGTCAAATTACTCATCATCTCCAATCCTTGTTTTGGATTAGACTTTTCAGCTGTCATCGCCATTCGAAAACGCATAATGGAAGCGCGCAACAAGGGTGTTGCTGTGCTGCTAATCTCAGAAGATCTCGATGAAATTATGGAATTGTCTGATCGTATCGTCGTCATGTCCGACGGGAAAATCAACTTCGAGACATCGGCAAAAGGTGCTGATGTAGCCGAAATTGGACATTATATGGCGGGACACGGCTAATGGGATTGATCAAAGCACAACCTTTTGATTTTAAGTTTAACGCCTCCGAGATTGCATTGATCATAATTGATATGCAGCGAGATTTTGTTGAACCGGGTGGGTTTGGTGAGACACTCGGTAATGATGTCTCCTTGTTGCGACGTATCATCCCCAAAACTGCAGAATTGCTTGAAGGTTTTCGAGCGTTAGGTCTTCCCATTATTCACACGCGCGAGTGCCATAAGGCGGATCTATCCGATCTGCCCGATGCCAAACGCGATCGCGGAAATCCCAGTTTACGTATTGGTGATGAAGGTCCAATGGGACGGATATTGGTCGCAGGCGAACCGGGCGCTGACATCATTCCAGAGCTTTATCCAATGACGGGTGAAATCGTGATTGATAAACCCGGAAAAGGCGCATTTTATCAAACAGAGTTTCAAAAAATTCTCCAAAGAAGCCACATCCAACAGCTGGTTTTTGCGGGGGTGACAACCGAAGTCTGCGTACAAACCAGTATGCGGGAAGCCAATGATCGCGGCTATGATTGTATATTAGCTTCCGATGCAACAGAGAGCTATTTCCCCGAATTTAAAAAATCGACAATTGAGATGATCAAAGCGCAGGGCGCTATTGTTGGTTGGGTTAGCGATGTCGATCACATTTTGGATGGTTTGAAATCATGAATCAGCTGGTTTTAAAAAATCTCATTGCTAAAGGATGGCAAGATCTTGAATTTGAACCTTTCCGCGAGGGTGTTGAAATTTATTGGATCAATCATGCCAGTCCGCAAATCGCGCTTTTAAAATATGAACCCGGCGCATCTGTCCCACGTCATCGTCATATGGGGCTGGAAACGATCATTGTTTTAGAAGGTGATCAGATCGATGACAATGGCAAAGCTGAGGTGGGTGATGTTGTTCTCAACGAAGTGGGATCTGAGCATGCTGTGCGCTCAGAAACTGGCTGCGTCGTGCTGATCCAATGGGAGCTGCCTGTCTTGTTTTTGTAAATAGCCGACGAACTTGTCATCATACTGCGTGAAAAGCAGCTAAAGGACCTCAATCATAAATTTGCGTAACAAGACAGTTGCAATTTTTGTTCTCAAACAAAAAACCCGTCTTCAAACTTTCATATTTCTGACACACGCAAGCAACAAACTATCGTTTTAAGTGCGTCTTGTCCGTGTCAGTTCATTGATGAAATCTCATCAGTAATGAGATCTGCATTCAATCCATGCTGCGCTGACAAAATCAGTGAACCCAAACCACTTATTTTGAGGAGATCTTCGCCATGAACGAGAACATAGAAAACGTAGAAATTACATTTGATGATTTTGACGAAATGATCAATCCATCACCTGAGGTGACAGATTTTGATCGTGTTGTTGAAGAATCTATTAGCCGCCGTGGATTTTTAGGTGGTGTTCTGGCATTTGGTAGTTTTGCAGTTATGAATTCTGGATTTGTTGGCGAGGCCAAAGCTGCAGATAATCGATTTGCGTTTGATCAAATTGCGATTAGCACGGAAGACGCGATTAAAGTCGCACCCGGCTATAAGTCAGAAGTTGTTGTTCGCTGGGGAGATCCACTCTTTTCAGATGTTCCTGAATTTGATCACGCAACACGTGGTACTGCTGAAAGCCAAGCGCGCGCTTTTGGTGATAATATCGACGGGATGGAAGTTTTTGGCCATGATGGCAAATTGATCTATGTCGCTAATAATGAATATACCAATCGCTCCATCATCTGGGGCAATAATCCAGATGGCAAAGCTGCAACGGACGATGACATTGCCAAAGGCAAGATGGCACATGGCCTGACAGTTGTTGAAATCGCCAAAGGTGAAAATGGTTGGAATATTGTCAAAGATAGCCCATATAACCGCCGCATCACCCCAGATACTGAAATGGCTTTGACAGGCCCGGCCGCTGGCCATGACCTTTTAAAAACAGACGCTGATCCAACAGGAACTGTCTCTTTGGGTACATGGAACAATTGCGGAAACGGCATGACACCTTGGGGCACATATTTGGCATGCGAAGAGAACTTTAACGGTTATTTCTCTGCAACTGATGAAGACCATAAAGTCTCTGCCGAACTTAAGCGTTATGGCGTGTCGTCAAAAGACTGGGGCTATGGTTGGGCGAAAATCGATGATCGCTTTAATGTTCAGAAAAACCCTAATGAGCCAAACCGCGCAGGTTATGTCGTTGAACTTGATCCACGCGACCCAAATTCAACGCCGAAAAAGCGCACTGCGCTTGGTCGTTTCAAACATGAAAACGCTGAAGCTGTTGTCAATAATGATGGCCGCGTTGTGATCTATATGGGTGATGATGAACGCGGTGAGTTTTTATACCGTTATGTCTCTGATGGTGTTTTTGCACCTGGAGCTGATACAGATGATCTGATGGAAAATGGCACGCTTTATGCGGCCAAGTTCGATCCTGCTGGTTCTGGCAAATGGCTTGAATTATCTCCTGAAGTAACCGGCATGTCCAAAGCTGAAATTTGCATTCACACGCGTATCGCCGCTTCTAAAGTGGGCGCAACAACAATGGACCGTCCAGAATGGGTCACCTCAAACCCGAACGCGTCTGAAGTTTATTGTGCGCTCACGAACAACAAGAACCGTGGTATTAAACCAAATGCGGGTGGTGATCTTACTCCTGTTGAAGGCCCGAACCCACGTGAGGGTAATCCTTATGGTCAGATCGTACGTTGGAAACCAGCTGGCTCTGATCATACAGCTGATACATTTGCTTGGGATTTATATTGCTTGGCGGGCAATCCGGACGTGCATGATGATGCACTTGCAGGGTCATCAAATATCAATGCTGACAATATGTTCAATTCACCCGATGGTCTGAAATTTGATTCAAACGGTCTTTTGTGGATCCAAACAGATGGCAATTACAAAAACGAAGAAAACTTTGCAGGTCACGGTAATAACCAAATGCTTGCTGGTGATCCGGTAACGGGTGAAATTCGCCGTTTCCTTGTTGGCCCAAAAGAATGCGAAGTGACAGGCCTCACATGGTCACCTGATCGTCGGACAATGTTTGTCGGTATTCAGCATCCGGGTGAACGTGGTGATAGCCATTGGCCAGAAGGTGGTGATGCTGTGCCACGTTCTGCACTGATTGCCATTACCCGTGAAGATGGCGGTTTGGTGGGTTAATTCCCAGATTTCGCGAAAAATATGCCGGCTAAGTTATCTTAGCTGGCATTCTTATTTGAGTTCATATCCAAGATAAATCAAGTTTTCCTTTAGGGCACCAGCCCAGTGATTTCAGGCGCGTGCAACCCATGGCATTATAGTGATCGGCGTTTGCCCGAGCCGGAAGATTATTTCTGCTCAATCTCTTCGCATTCGCATAGGTTTCCAACAATTCACGTCGATCGAGCAAGATATCTGAGACATTGAAAATTGGCGCGATTTCACTATTTGCTGCACGCTTGATGTCATCTATTGATGCGTCCAGCAAAAGGCTCACAGCATTGGCAAGATCCTCGCCGTGAACTTCGGTTCCGACCCTTGGTGCTATCTCTTTGCCATTCTCAAAATCATGAAACAAGTCAGCCCATTTATGTTTTAGCGGCGGATTAGCTGGGCCATAAACGCCTGTTGCGCGCAAAATGATGGGGAGAAAATTCTCACCTGTGAGATCTTCAAGCGCGCGTTCGGATCTAAGTTTCACCTCACCATAAAGCGTATCTGGTTTGGGCTCTTGTGTTTCGTATAAATTCACGCCCGGCTCCTGCGTGCCATAAGCCGCGCGGCTGGACAGAAATATAGCCCTCGGAACACTAGCAGCTTTCACCGCATTAAACAGTTGCATGGAACCATCATGGTTGAGGCGCATAAATGCATCAGGATCATCACCTTCACCGCCCCGAAATTTCCCGGGTATATGATGAAACGCTGCATGCACAAAACCGTCAAAGCCAGCAAAAATACTTGGATCATCATTGATTTGAGACAGGGACATGGATTGAAACAAAACCGGCTTGCTGAAAAAATCTGGTCGTGGAGCTTTGCGACCCAAAACGAGCACTTCGTGGCCAGCTTCTAGAAGCCCCTCCACAATGAAGCGTCCGACATAGCCCGAAGCACCGCTGACGATGATCTGCTTTACCGTCATGGCGCTTTTTCTGCCGTCGGATTGGGCAAATTATCTATATCCGGAATATCTTTCCCAGAATAATAAGCCTGCCACAAATCAATCAAAAGACTAAGCTGTTGTGATTTTGGGTGATCGGCTTGCCAGGGTTTTTCATATTGATAATGGACGATATGAACGGATTTCCAATCCCACAATTCTGGCAAATTGAACCAGACATATTGCAGCATGTTGAAGAATACCGGCAAGCCATGCCAATCTTTAAAGAAGTGCTCCAAAAAGCTTTGATCTGTGCGACGCCAATAGACTTCAGGTTGATCAAGTTCAGCGAGCATCTCTTCAAATGTGCGCATGGATGGCGTTGCGACAAACACACCAGAATTTAAGCGATGAAAATCCGCCAAGGTCTCATAAACATTCGGCGCTGCCGAAAATTCCGGATAGCCAAACAGCTTATCGATATTGCGAATAACAATCGTATCTGCATCCAAAAACACCACGCGATCATATTCATCCATCTCCCACAATCGAAGTTTGATAAAATTATCCAACGGCGTGTGAAATTGTGGCTTATCTCCCTTTAAAAAGGGTGATTTTGTATGGATGTTTTTCTTGGCATGACGCCGATTAAACGCCCCTGACATTGGCAAGTGAGACACCCGCTGCAATTGCGCCCCAAGCGCGTCCAGTGGTTCAAGAGCGCTTGATGGAACAGCTTCTGTATAAAGCACAACAATGGCAGCTTCAGTGCCTGATAATATGATCGAACGGACAAGCGCGACCGCTGCCATGGCATAGTCGCTATTTGTCACCAATGTCACATAAGCATGTTTTTCCGGCATGCTATGAGACAATTTTCAGACTAAGATTTTCCGGGTCCGTTTCAACGGTTTTGGCAATGTCTTTGGTCCAGGCGGAAGCTGCAGGAATACGGCTTCGATCGACGCGGTATGAGAATTTCTTTGCGACTTCGAGCACTTCATCTAACAAACCTTCCTCAAGCGTAATTGGATTTAAACCCAGTTCAAGGAATTGATCGTTCTTCACCACAAGGTCATTCTCAACTGCTTCTTTTCGAGGATTAGGCAGATAAGCGATTTGTGCGCCCGTTAGTTTTGAAATCAACTCTGCCAAATCGCGCACCCGGTGTGTTTCAGTCATCTGGTTAAAGATGCGTACCTGATCGCCAGCTTTTGGTGCTTCATTGAGTGCAAGTTCAATACAGCGGACGGAATCCTGGATATGGATAAAGGCACGTGTCTGACCGCCTGTTCCGTGGACAGTCAATGGGAAATCGATCGCCGCTTGGATCAGGAAGCGGTTTAAAACCGTGCCATAATCACCGTCATAATCAAAACGGTTGATCAATTGCGGGTGTTTACGCGTTTGCTCAGTATGCGTCCCCCAAACAATGCCTTGATGAAGATCGGTAATACGCAGTTGATCGTTCTTGGCATAGAACTGAAACAACAACTGATCCAAGCATTTCGTCATGTGATAGATCGAACCAGGATTGGCCGGATATAAAATATCCTGCTGCTTCACCTCACCATCCATCGTTTTTATACCAACTGGTAGATATCCTTCTGGAATAGCGGCGCCAACTGTTGAATAACCATATACGCCCATGGTACCCAAATGCACCAAATGCGCATCCAAACCAACTTCGACCATCGCGCTTAAGAGATTATGCGTGCCGTTGACATTATTGTTGACGGTATAGTTTTTATGCCGATCGGTTTTCATGGAATAAGGCGCGGCGCGCTGTTCGGCAAAATGCACGATGGCGTCAGGACGATGTTCAGCCAGCCAGTTTTTTAACACATCATAATCTTTGGCCAGATCAATGAGATGAAAATGAATGCGGCGACCTGTTTCCTCATGCCAAATACGTGTGCGTTCCTGAATGGAATCCATTGGCGTCAGCGATTGAACACCTAGTTCTGTATCAATCCAGCGCCGGGACAGATTGTCGATAATATGAACATCGTGGCCTTTTTCAGATAAATGAAGTGATGTCGGCCAACCCACAAAGCCATCTCCACCAAGAACTGCGATTTTCATATCATTCTCCAATCAGATATTAACAACGCGGTCTCAATAACAGGCTTTTTTGACAGAATGAAGATAGTCACACCGACAATCTTATTTACAACCCTTTATTTGTGAATGTGTAACAAATCGCAACGCGCGCTTTAGGCACAAACTCATAATTTTGTGGTGCTAAGTTTGAGATTGGAACATGTGCGCCAACCGAACTTGCAAAAGAAAGGCCCCCAATTTGGAGGCCATTCTAACGTTTAGATTATTGGTCACCTTAGTGATTAAGCCGCCGCAACTTTCACCGCCTCTTCTTCAGTTTCAAAGTGAGAGACATCGTTATGTAGGGCCGCAGAGAAACTGCGAAGCAGGCTTGTCACTTCTGATGTTTTGCGCGCTTCACCCAATGTCGATTGCATGAGCTCTTCGATGTCATCTACGAGGCGTTTGATGGCGGAGATATTTTGCGTATCAGACTTCGATGCCTCGCTAATTTCGGAGATGATTTCAGCCGAGTTTTGCGCAACATCTGTGATTTGGCCAAGCGAGTTTTTGATCTCATCCATCACGGTTACTCCGCCCTGGATCAAGACATTATTCTCTTTCATGATATCGCCAATTTCCTGAGAAAGATCAGCTACTCGGATCGACAGATCACGAATTTCCTGCGCAACAACGGCAAATCCCTTGCCCGATTCTCCAGCACGCGCGGCTTCAACGGCTGCATTCAGCGCAAGAATATTGGTCTGGAACGCAACGTCGTCCACGAGCTCAATAAACTTTTGCGCCTTTTCAGATGATTCTTTGATCTGATGCATACTCTCCAAAGCAGCATTTGCTTTTTCATGGGACATGCCGGAAAGCTTGCTCGTTTCAGATGCAGCTAAAGACGCATCCTCTGCATTTTTAGCCGTGCCATAAATCGCAGATTCCATCTCCGTCAACCGTTGGGTGGACTCGTTGATTTTAGCACCTTGAACTTCAGATTGATTTCGTACTTTCGAGGCGGTTTCATCTAATTGACCTGCTGATCCGTCAATTTCTTTAGAACTTGAGCTGATTGTTTGAATGATTTTCGTCATTTTGGATGTGGCTTCGTTATAGGAAAGTCTTATATCCGCAAAATCACCTTGTGCATCTTGCATCTCGACCGTTTTGAGGCGGCCATTTGCAAGTTCTGACAGGGAGACCTTCATATCCCCCACAACATTTGATGTTGCGTCAAGCAGACCATTTAAGCCCTCGGAGATGGTTTTGATCACACCCGTTTTGCCCTCAAGATCCATACGACCCTCGAGCTGACCTTTTCGTGCAGCGTCGATGATTTTAGAAATCTGCATGACAGCATGCTTTTCCTGTTCTGCATAGGCCGCACGTTCGGCAGCATCGCGGCTCTTGGCTTTCTCTTCATCCTCCAGATTATTAAGGAGAAGATTAAATAATTCCGCAAGCTCACCAGCTTCATCACCGGGTTCGACTTTAAGGCGCGTGCCAAGATCAGCGTCACCAGTTACCAAAGTTGCAAGCACTTTTTGCAATTCACCCGTTCCCAAAGACGCGCCATGCTCTGCAACATTTAACCCATCATGCTCTTCTTCTTGGGTTACGCGCAATCCAACCACGATATCCACCAATTTAAAGACAATAAATGCAAGTGGGAAAGCCCATGCAAATGCCACAGCAACCCCTTGCGCCTGAACGAGGAACTGATCCCAACGTGTTGCGGCAACAAGGTTTTCTTGTGTTGCAAAAACGGCCACAAGCAATGTGCCAACTACCCCGCCGATTCCGTGAACAGAAACCGCACCAACCGCATCATCAAGCTTGAAGAACCTTAACAAAATTTCTTCGCTGGCGACAACACACATGCCGCATAACAGGCCAATAATTGCAGCGCCTTGAGGGTCAACCGCAAAACAGCCAGCCGTAATACCAACTAGGCCACCAAGCAAGCCGTTGATCGAGCGAGTTGGGTTATAAAGCCCATCGAAAAACGCCCGATAAACATCGCCGCAATACCGCCAAACGCAGCAGCGATGACCGTGTTTGCCACAACACGAGCAAAGTCTGGTGTGCCGGCTGTTGTAGAACCACCATTAAAACCGATCCAACCGACGAGAAGAACAATGGCACCACCTGCAGATAGCACGGTCGAGTAACCTTGAATTTCAATTGGCTTTCCATCTTTGCCAAAGCGGCCAAATCGCGCACCCATGACAACGATACCAGCAAGACCAACCCAAGCACCTACGGAATGCACCACGGTGGAACCTGCAAAATCGATAAAGCCTGCATCGGCAAGCCAAGCCGGGTTGTCGCCTATAAGTAGATTGCCCCATGCCCAATGGCCGTATACCGGATAGATGAAAGCGGCGATGACAATAGAGATGAGAAGATAACCGCCAAACTTCATCCGTTCGGCCACTGCACCTGACACAATGGTGGCTGCCGTGCCGACAAATACGGCCTGGAAGACAAAGAATGTATAGGGCCATTCTTCCATTTTATTAAACATGCCAAGCTCTGACACACTGCCTAGCCAACCGCTTTCGCTCGCACCAAACATGATACCAAAACCAAAGAGATAAAAAACGACGACAGCAAGGAAGAAATCCGAGATATTCTTCTGCGCTACATTAATCGAATTCTTTGAGCGCACCATACCGGCTTCAAGTAGCAAGAACCCAAACTGCATCATCAGCACCAAAGCTGCGGCGGTCATGGTCCAAATATGATCTGAATTTGTTTGCTGCGCATCAATTTGTGTTTGAAGTTCCGCAGCCCAATCAGGCAATGTTTGTGTTGCTGCCAATGCAGCACCAGCGGTTAAAAGAGCGACCAATAAAAATAACGAAAAAACCGAAAACTTTACAATAGAAATACTCATAGCTCCAACCCTAGTCGTATAAAATGACATGCAAAAGCAGGCTACGGCATCATACCAGCGTAAAATTACGCCCCTAAAACCTTATTATTCAGCTTAGACCTTAATTAACTATGAAAACTGATCACGTGATTCCACGATTTTGACACAAAATCTGCCCTAATTACAATCCAGGATTTTGATACTAAATATCTCAAAATTTAAAAGTGCAGTTTTAAGTTGTTATTCGAGCCTGGTTTGCGCTTGAAGGTTACAAACATATCTAAGAAGTTCTCTCCCGACCAATACTCATCGCCGAGAGAGATATTGAACAATGAGTGTGTTCTTACTTTTTCATTTTAAGTTTTGAACCATCAAATGTGGTGACTTGGGCATACATAAAACCATCTTTGGTCACATATGCATCTGCACCTTTATAGGGTTCTTCCAAAAAGTCCGCGTCGGCTTCCCAAATCACATTGAGCGTGCCTTCAACGGTAAATGTGCTGAGTGTTGTAAATTGCAGACCGCGCAATCCACCATCAGCTGGATCTTTACAGAAGCCTTCAAACAAATCGCCAACGGCTTTGCGTCCCTCAAATGACGCACCATCAGCAATGATGATGAGAACTTCTGGCGGATATTGTGCCATTAAACGGTTCCAATCGCACTTGTTCAGCGCGTCCAGATGTTCGTCAACGACCTGCTGCGGACTTGGCTGTGGCACCAATGCTGGCAATTCTGCAGCAAATAAAGATGGCGCAACAAACGCGGTCATTAACGCACTTGCGGTGAGTAATTTTGTGAATTTCATCTAATCCTCCCTTAGCATGACTTACACACGCAAAATCACAGCATAACCATGCAGGAACGGCCCTATCCTCAGGTCAACGGATATTTCTTGAAGTCGTTTTTTCAAGGCTTAGCGGATGATCCCTCGATTGAGCGAACACAATAGGTGAGTTCAGCACCTCTTTTCATCCATATTTCTGATTTAGGATGGTGATTTAAACATTCGGTGGACTGATATGTTGCGCGTTCTATGCCACTTTTTAGTGATTATGTTTTTAACCATCCTCACGCAGATCGGTGGGATTGCATGGGGGATTGCGCTATTTTTCAGGCTAAGAGTTCTTGCGTTTGTCCTGACATATACAGCGCTTTCAATCGCAACCATATGGATTGCACCCAATTTTGGTCGCGTGGCACTGAACTGTTTTGATGACGGGTCGCTGCAGGTCCAAAACGTCATCTATTGCGCGTTAAATCGCAATTATGTCTCCCCAGAACTTGGGCAAGTTTTGACCGAAACTGCGAATGCGGTGGATAGAGGTTTTCCCGGGACTAAAACGCTCGTTTTGGATGCTAATTTTCCGTTTTTCGATGGATTTCCTTTGCTCCCACATCTGTCGCATGATGATGGGGAGAAAGCTGATCTTGCGTTTTACTATAAAGATGAGGGCGATTATTTGCCCGGTGCCGTGCGATCTCCCATCGGATATTTTGCCTTTGAACAGGGACCGACAGACTGCGTTCCAAAATGGCCAACATTGAGATGGGATTTTGATTTTTTGCAGCCATTCTGGCGAAGTTATGCATTAGAACCAGAGCGCAATAAAGCCGTGTTGCAAATCCTATCTCATGATGAGCGCGTGGGGAAAATTTTTGTTGAACCGCATCTCGTTAACGCGCTTGATGTGGCGCATCCAAAAATCCGCTTTCAGGGTTGCCGCGCTGCCCGACATGACGATCATATTCACATGCAATTGAAATGAGAGGATGTTTGAATTCCGAACTTGCAAAGGGTAGAGTGCAGATCATTGCGGAGAGGACGAGGATGTTTACACATTTAGCAGAACCTATTGTTTCGTAGCGCCCAAAAAAGAGACATATCGTTCAAAATGAAAACCATCGAGAAATCACAAAGAGTAACTCCACATATTTACGACACACCGCCGATGCAGACATATTTCATTTCAAGATAATCGTCGCAGCCATATTTAGACCCCTCGCGCCCGGTGCCGGATTGTTTGATCCCGCCAAAGGGCGCAACCTCCGTTGAAATCAGCCCAGTGTTAACACCCACCATGCCGTATTCCAAAGCTTCGGCGACTTTCCAAACCTGAGACAAGTCATTGGCATAAAAATAAGATGCCAAACCAAAAATGGTGTCATTAGCTTGTTCGATTACATCATCAACGGTTTCAAATTCAAACAAAGGCGCGACAGGTCCAAATGTTTCATCAGAGGCGATTAACATCTCCTTCATGACATGGGTTAGGATGGTGGGTTCAAAAAACGTCCCGCCCATTTCATGGCGTTTGCCCCCAATTGCGATCTTTGCACCTTTTGCGGTGGCATCTTGGATATGTTGCTCGACCTTTTGGACAGCTTTCTCGCTGATTAGCGGACCGGCTGTTACACCCTCGTTAAAACCATTGCCGACTTTCATTTTATTGACGGCCGACATCAGCTTTTCAGCAAAGGCGTCATAAACACCTGATTGCACATAAATGCGATTGGCGCAGACACATGTCTGCCCATTGTTGCGATATTTTGAAATCATGGCGCCTTCAACAGCCGCATCCAAATCAGCATCATCAAACACAATGAAAGGTGCATTGCCCCCCAATTCCATGGAGGTTTTCATCACCTGATCGGCGGACTGTTTCATTAAGATCCGGCCCACTTGGGTCGATCCTGTAAATGTGAGTTTGCGGACCTTTTCATTGTCGCAAAATTCCTTGCCAATCTCCGCTGACTTTGACGAGGTGATGATAGAAAACAAACCTTTTGGCAGACCGGCGTCTTCAGCAAGTTTTGCGATGGCGAGCGCTGATAATGGTGTCTCCGCTGCAGGTTTTGCAACAAAGGCGCAGCCAACCGCCACCGCCGGACCAACTTTTCGCGCGATCATCGCATTGGGGAAGTTCCATGGCGTGATCGACGCGACAACACCGACGGGCTGCTTAAGAACCATGATGCGTTTATCAGGCTGATGGCCTGGAATGATATCGCCGTAAATACGCTTGGCTTCTTCTGAGAACCATTCAATGAAACTTGCGCCATACATCACCTCGCCTTTTGCCTCAGCCAGCGGCTTTCCCATCTCTGCACATAAGATAGCACCCAGATCGTCAACATTTTCGACCATGAGATCATACCATCGGCGCAAGACCCCTGCCCGATCTTTGCCTGTTTTCTGCGCCCAATTTTTTTGCGCTATAGAGGCTGCATCAATGGCTTCTTTGGTTTCCTGAGCCCCCATATCTGGCAAATGAGCCAGAACATCGCCCGTTGCTGGATTTATCACTTCAAACCTTTCACCAGACGTAGAGGACGTCCGCCACTCCCCACCAATCAAAGCAGAGGAGATCAACAGGGATGGGTTTGCAAGAATGGAAGAAAGTGGCGTATTCGCTGCGGGCATTTTGGCCTCATAAGATTGTATATTGGGGTATGAAGATCGAGGGTCATCCACGGTCTTGTGACTCTGTTGAATGTGGTCTTCGCCCATTAAAGCGAAGCTGAATAGATTTGCACGGCATCATCGTAATTGAGCTCACGCGGATTATTGACCAAAAGCCGTGTCTGTTTCATCGCATCTTCGGAGAGTTTGGAGACATCACTTTCTGAAATGCTGACATGTTGCAAGCCGGCTTTCAAACCAAGATCTAGGTTTAACTTTCCGAGCCGTTCGATGAAGTTATGGGTAACATCTTCTTTGCTTTTACTGAAATCAATGTCGGCAAAAACATGCGGCGCAAGTTCGACATATTTGGATGCACATTCTGGCGCGTTAAACCGCATGACTTCTTTCAGGACAAGCGCATTAGACAAACCATGCGGCACATGAAACAGGCTCCCAACTGGATAGGCTAATGCATGGACCGCAGCGACAGGTGCATTGGCAAAAGCTTGGCCAGCGAGCATTGACCCTAAAAGCATGTTCTCACGGGCTTTTCGATTTGAACCGTTTGCCACAGCCTCGCGAATATTTGCCCCCAGAAGATCAAGTGCTTGTTTGGCCAGCATCTTGGATATCGGATTATTATTTGCACTTTTGGAGGTATAAGCTTCAATCGCATGCACCATGGCATCCACCCCGGTTGCCGCGGTAATATGTGCAGGAAGGCCAAGTGTGAGCTCCGCATCCAGCAATGCAATATCGGGGAGAATAATCGGCGATACCACGCCTTTCTTTTCTTCCGTACCAGTGGTTAGAATTGAAACCGCTGTGACCTCAGAACCGGTGCCAGCTGTTGTTGGGACCAACACCAAGGGCAATCGTGATCCTGTGGCTTGATTCACACCATACATCTCATCCAAGGGCTGATGGCTCACCGCAAGAAGCGCAATCATTTTAGCGACATCCATTGAACTCCCACCACCAAAACCGATAACGCAGGAACATTGCGCACGTTTTGCAGTTTTGACCGCATCTAAAACGGTCAGCGCTTTGGGATCGGGCTCAACTTGATCGTAAAGCACGACCTCAAACCCAGTTTTCTTCAGATTGATTATGGCTTCGTCCGCCAAACCCAACTGCATGATCCCGGGATCTGTGACAAACAAAACGACTTTTTGATCGGCCGGGATCGGTAAGCCAGATATGAGGTCAGAAAGCTTACCGGCCCCACCCCAGGATTGGCGTATTGATGGTGTTGTGTTGAAAACAAAATCTGTCATCTTACGCTGCCTTTACATTATCCATGAGGCTGATCTGACCGCGTTCGATCGCATAAACCTTGTCGACCACTTTTTGCGAATGGGTGTAGTCCGATTCAGACACCTAAACTGTTAGATGCTCCGATCTTAAATCACCGATCACCTCCATAAGACGCGCAGCAAGCGCAGGTGCCACACCTTCAAATGGCTCATCCAATAAAAGCAAATTTGACCCGGCAACCAGGGCTCTGGCCAATGCAACAAGCTTTTGCTGACCACCTGATAATGTAAGTGCTTTTCGATCCGCAAATCGGCCGATTTCAGGCATCAGTTCATAGACCCATTTAAGCCGATGTCGGTCGTTGTTTTTTGTCGCCCAGAGCGAAACCATAATATTTTCTTCAACAGTAAAATGCGGCACAAGTCGTCGGTCTTCGGGAAGATAACCGATCCCGAGCGCTGCACGCTCATGGGCTTTTGCCGTGTGCAGATCATTATGATTGAACTGGATGCTCCCAGCATCGAGGGCAAGTCCGCCCATAATCGAACGCATGAGTGTGGTTTTGCCAGCACCATTTCGGCCAATCAATCCGCAGGTCGTTCCGGTTTCTATTTCTAGATTTACGTTTCGCAAGATCGGAACACGCTCAATGGAAAGGCTAATATTGTTGATGGTCAGCATTAGTTTGATACCTTCTTTTGTTCCTGTTCCGATGCGTTGCGATGAAACTCGCTGCCGATCACGAATTCTCTGACTTTTTCATCCGCCAAAACATCAGCAGTTGGTCCATCAGCTAAAATCGTTCCTTCATAAAAGGCCACACATCTGGGTGAAAACTCTTCGACAATTTCCATATCGTGTTCGATAAAAAGCACTGCGGTTTTGGTTGATTTGAGCGCCTCGATCAGTGTTCGCATGAAATCCATTTTTTCATCCGCGCTGACGCCACTTGTTGGCTCGTCTAAAAACAACAATTCTGGCTCCGCAACCGTGGCCATGGCAATGTCGACGAGTTTGCGCACCCCTTGCGGCAGGGTTTGAATTTCCTGATGCGCATATTGATCAATGCTAAAGCGCGCCAGAATCTGATGCGCTTCTTGTTCAAGCGATTGATCAATTGCAGCGCGAAACAGAACTGCCTTTTCCTGCTTGGCAATGGTCAATGCGATCAAGATATTCTCAATCACTGGCAATTCAGGAAAGAGCTGCGGGATTTGAAACGATCGACAAATGCCGAGCCTGGTAATGTCACGCGTTTCGCCACCAGTTATGTCTTGTCCACGATAGATAATTTCACCCGATGAAGGTGTGAGGTGACCTGTAACCATATTCACAAAGGTCGTTTTGCCAGCCCCGTTTGACCCGATGACACCCATAACTTCGCCTGCACCTATGGAAATATTCACATCCTTTGCGGCATAGACAGCACCAAATTTCATTTCCAGGTTTTTGGTTTCAAGAATAGTTGTCATATCATTCTCCCGCGGGCTGGGTTGAAACTTGGGTCAGTTTGTTTTGTTTCTTGGCGCGGGTCACGAGTGACCAAAGCCCCTTCGGCAAAAAGATGATGGTTAGGAGCATCACTGTTCCCAAAATCATCTGCCAGGTATTTGGCGAGATCTCGACGGCGTAAACTCGCACAATTTCCAAAATGAATGTGCCGATCATTGGTGCCGCAATGCTTCCTGTACCTGAAAGGATGGATACAAATACAAATTGCCCCGAGGTCGTCCAATTGGTCATTTCAGGATCGACGTGACCAATTGGCAAAGCCCATAACACACCGCCAATTGCGGACACGATTGCCGCGACAACATAAGTGATGTGAACCGCTTTATGAGCAGATGTTCCAAAATACTCAACGCGTAATTCATTCTCGCGAATAGCTTCGTTGATATAGCCGATGGGGCTTTTCAGAAAACGATTGAGCACAATGGCGCAACTAATGGCGATGATGCAAGTCAATGTGTAGAGCGTTAGTCGCGCTGTTTCACCTTCTGGTGCCCAACCAAGATAAGATGGTGTTGGTAGATTAAACCCATCTGTCGAACCAAGCTCTTCAATACTTGATAGCAGCCCAAACAGGATCATAGACACTGCAAGCGAAAGCATTGCGAAAAAGATCTCTCGATAACGGCGTAACAAAAAGCCCAAAATGGTGGAGAGCAATAGCGCTGCCAACACGCCAACCAACAGCAAAATGATGAAATCCGTGATGCCAAAAAACTTTGCCATCATGCCAGCTGCATAACCGCCAATGCAAAAATATAGCCCTTGGCCGAAGGAGACGAGGCCAGCACGCATTTGGATCATCACGCCAAGCGCGACCAGTCCCGTGCCCATGGAAACATGAACATAATTGACGATCCATTTTGGCAGCACAAAAGCAATGCAGATTAAAACTGGCAGGGCGATTAATAGCCCTAATTCTGTACGATCAAATTTGTTGGTCATATTTTTCTGCTTTCTGCCAAGGCAAAGAGGCCATAAGGTTTGACAGCCAAAACTGCCGCCATGACGAGATAAATTGAGAAGAGTTCGGCAGGTGGATAAATGTGAACAGAAGCCGCACGCGCAAAGCCCACAATTAATGCACCTATCATTGCGCCACCAATTGATCCCATGCCGCCGATCACAATCACAGCAAATGACAGCACGATGATCTCAGCGCCAATGCCCGGTGATACGGAAATTTCAGGCGCGGTAATGGCTCCGCCAAGTGCGCCCAACACGGCACCAACGACAAAGGTGATAGTGAAAAACAGGGTGACATTGATACCGAGCGCACTGCTGATTTCGCGATCCTCGATCACAACAAGGAGTAATTTTCCGACCCGAGTTTTATTAAGCACAAAGAACAGCGCTAGTCCGACGACCAAAGCCGTGCCGATGATGATGAATTTGTAAACTGTGTAGGGTATATCGAAAATATCGACAGTTCCGAAGTAAAAGGCGGGCTGCCAGGCGACATAGGATTCTGTGCCCCAGATCAGTTTTGTCACATCTTCGAGAATGAGAAAAATCGCACAGTTCAGCAACACTGTCCTCACCACGAAGGCCAGCCAACACAATCCGTATTTTCTCTTCTGCTGAATAACGTTTGCGCGTCTGCCGTCTTATGTCTTTGACAACGCGCTCTGCACCATCTTTTAGTCGTTCGTTCTTTCGTCTCATCATTCGCTCCATGAGGGCTATGATGAGCCTAAATCACTCTCTTACAAAATCAATCCATTCAGTCCATAAGGCGCTGATGGCTTACAGTCCATGATCAACGCAAGACTATATCCGAGACAAAACTAGATATTTGAAAAAGGCTTGTTCTCGTATTGCCACAAATGCGGACATGGCACGGTGCGAACTAACTAGTCAGCTTTTGGCCCAGAGCGGACGCGTCTGCATTCGTTCTGAACTGCAGATCTCAAAAGGTCGAAGGTTTTTCATTCCTTTGCTAGAAGCGCTGTCTCAGCAAGTCTCTTAATCTGGCTCGCATAATCTTTTTGCGACCAGCCACAGTCGCGTACCAAACGTTCCCAGTTTTCAACCGACAAAGCCGTCCACAGTAAATCGGTTGCAACTTCCTCATTGAGATCAGGTCTAAGCATCTTGTCTGCTGCCAAAGCCCCAACTGCAGCAGCGCATCCCCGCCTGACGGCTTGCATCCGGTCGTCCCATGCCGCTGCTGCCTCGGTATCACTGTCGCGCATGTTGCGTAGGGCAACGGACATGCCGTGGATTTCGGGAATATAGCCGCCCCATGCGCTTATGAACGACAAGAGCTGTTCTCGGCCGGAGGTGGCAGCCTTGCTTTCCGCCATTCGCGCATCCACGTTCTTGACGGAATCAATATGCCTAGTCGTGGCAATCAGCAACTCTGCCCGCGTGGGAAAATGTAGATAGAGCGCCTGACGGCTGATGCCAACCACCTTGGCGATGTCGGTCATGCGAACTTTTTTATCCCCGGATTCCAACAGGTTCCAAGTGCAGTTGAGGATGCGAGCGCGGGTATCGGATAAATCTCTTGACATGGTGTCAAGATAGGTGCTATTGACACCATGTCAACTTTACACTGTGTCAAGTAAACGACTAGTATCAACCTCGAAAGGAGAAAACAATGAAAGTTATCGTATTTGGCGCCACAGGGACCGTTGGACGCCTCGCTGTCAAAAATCTTCTGAAGGCTGGCCACACCGTCACCGCCTTTGCCCGTTCGCCCCAGAAACTGGACCTGAACCCCAATCTGAGCCTCGTCGCTGGCGATGCGATGAAACTCTCTGACGTGACAGACGCCGTTGCGGGGCACGAAGCTGTCGTTGTGACCCTTGGCGCCGGGATGTCACGCAAGAGCAAAATTCGCTCGCAAGGCACAATGAACGTCATCAAGGCCATGCAAACCCATGGGGTCCGCCGTCTTATTGCACAGTCCACTTTGGGTGCACGCGATAGCTGGCCCACGCTGAACTTTTGGTGGAAGCGCGTAATGTTCGGCGCCCTGCTTGCCCCTGTGTTCCGCGATCACGAGTTGCAGGAACAACTGGTCGAGGCAAGCGGTCTGGACTGGACCATCGTCCGCCCCGGTGCCTTCACCGACAAGACCACCAAACGCCCCGTGATCGAGGATGTGCCAAATACGGCCCGCGGCCTCGATCTCAAGATTGCCCGCAGCGAGTTGGCCCGTTTCCTGACGCGTCAGTTGTCCGACCGCCAATACATTGGCCGGGCCGTTGGCCTGTCGAGTTGAGGAGCAAGGACCATGGAATGGATATTGATGATTGCCGGTCTTGCTGTGGCGCTGGTCGCCGGCGTGTTTCTTGGCTTCTCCGACTTCATCATGCGTGGGCTGGCACAGGCCCCTGCATCCCAAGGGGCGGCGGGCATGGTGGGACTGAACCGCACGGTCTATCGGTCGGTCTTTATGGTGCTACTTCTGGGGTTGGTGCCGGTGTCAGGAACCCTGGGCCTGATGGCGTTTTGGCAGTTTGAAGGCACTGCACGGGCGCTGACCTTGGCAGGGGGTGCTGCCTACCTGATTGGTGTATTTGCAGTGACCGGTATGGGCAATGTTCCAATGAATAAGCGCCTCGATGCGATGGACGCTCAGCCGCGCGAAACTGCAAACTATTGGCCCCTCTATGCACAGCGATGGACGCAACTGAACCATGTAAGAACTGCCGCTTCAGCACTAGCAGCAGTTTGCTGGCTGGCTGCTGCATTGACAATTTGAGGCAAAGCAGATGGGCGCAATTTTCCACCGACTGTTATCTGCCAAAACGTTAGTTTTATTGTCCGTATAACGGAATTTCGCAAGAAAATGGTGAGCCGATAGAGGTGGATGATTTGAAAAATCATCAACTGATTTCGTTCATAAATAGCAGATCGAAAAATTTAGTTTCAGATGACGGCAAAGCAGAAATATTTGACCCACAAAATTCCAGGTCAAAATTGATTTTTGATGACGGGTTGAGCCAAAAAATCGCAACAATTTCAGGTGCGGGTATATCCATCAATTCGATCTGGAGTATCGCCAATGAAATAAAAACAGGTGAACTTGTAAGGGTATTGCCTCACTACAAAGCAGAGCAGGAAACAGCACTTTGGTTGGTTTATCCAAAATCAAATGTTTTGACTGCAAAAGTGAGAATCTTCATTGATTTCCTGATCGCTGAAATACAACCAAAGCTGAGAAAAACACTTCAAGAGTTTGATTTTTAGCGGTTTCAGCGCGCTATCACACCGTTGGCTTGAAATTCTTCGCACCATTATCTTTTGCGATTAAGCAAAGCCAATCATGGGCTAATTTATCTTCTTCCGAACCTATCTTTTTAGAGTCCCTCTTCCTTTCACTCAAAAAATTAATTCATTGTTTTAATTGAATAAATAGATCGGACTAATTGTATGTTTATTGTCAATTGCTCTTCAGACTAATGTGGTGATAAACTGAATGAGGGGTTGCTCACGCGAAAAATCGCGCGCTTAGAGCGTATAATTCGCCTGTAAAATTCGTTAGTCAGGCATTTCTCGCAAATCAGATACAAGCACGCCATCTTTCGGTAACGAGCCTTTTTCAACGCAGATAATATTGGTGCGAAGATTGAAGGTTTCCTGCACGAGGTTGCTGAAAGCATCGGCTTCAAGCTCACTTTCAAGTTTAACATTGATGCTGTCTTTCAAACCTTCATGGCTCACTTCAACGCGCGCTTTGTGGATGCCATCATGCCGTTTGACCATGGCAGAGACCTGTTCAGGTCGAATAAACATGCCTTTGACCTTAGTTGCTTGATCCGCACGACCGCACCAGCCGACGATTTTTCGGCGCAAGTCATTAGACAGCGCAAAAGCACTGAGATCACCCACGGAAAAGCGCAGGATCGGATATTGCTCGTCTAATACAGTCACCACCACTTCACCAATCTCGCCGTCTTCTAAGCGTTCACCAGTTCCAGGTGAAACGATCTCCACAATGACGTTATCATCGATAAACATCTCATTGATCTGGTCTTTCGTCTCATAAGCAATGAGCCCTACATCGGCTGTGCCATAGCATTGGCGACATAAGATATTTTGATCTTCATAGGATGCGCGCAGGTTGGGGAATAAAGGCCCTGCCGATACGGCCGCATAACGCATGGCGCTGAGATCAAAGTTCTCTTCGTTTGCTCTTTCTAAAATGGTTGTCAGAAAATCAGGGGTGCCGGCATAAGCGGTTGCTTTTAAAGTTGAGGCGACTTCCGCCTGCTGACGGGAGTTTCCTGGCCCTGTTGGTAGAACAATTGCATCCACGGCGCGCGCTGCACTTTCAAACATCGCCCCAGCGGGGGTGAAATGATAGGAAAATGTGTTTAGCAAAATATCGCTGTGATCAATGCCAATGGCTTTCAAAAAACGACCAAAGCGCCAGCTATCACCACCTTTGCGCCCGGGTTCATAAATCGGACCTGGCGATTGGAATATATGTGTCACGTCACTTGGATTAAGCACGCCAAATGGTGGGTTTTCGCGCTGGGACTGTAACAGATCAGATTTCCGAGTAACCGGCAATTTCTGTAGATCAGCCAAACCATTAATCACCACATCTCTAGGCGCAATCTTCTTCAAAATAGAAAGTTGTTCGGCTTCTAGCTGATCTTTGGAATTCGGCATTTGCAAGGGTACAGTCATTACGCCAACCACCTTTTTCTGCGGCGGTAACTTCGCACATCGCGATATGATTTTCGCCCTTCTTCAGCCATGCCAAGATAGAATTCTTTCACATCAGGGTTTTCACGCAATTCCGCTGCTGGTCCATCCATAACGACGCGACCAGATTCCAAAATATAACCGTGATGAGCATATCTCAGCGCAACATTGGTATTTTGCTCCGCCAACAAGAACGATACATTTTCCTTCTCATTCAGGCTTTTGACGATTTCAAAAATTTCTTCAACCAGTTGAGGGGCAAGGCCCATGGATGGTTCATCCAATAAAATTGTTTCTGGCCGTGCCATTAATGCACGTCCCATAGCGCACATCTGTTGCTCTCCACCTGATGTATAACCCGCTTGGCTTTTCCGGCGCTCTTTGAGCCGCGGGAAATAGGAATAAACCATGTCGAGATCAGCCTGCACAGCACCGCGACCATCATTGCGCGTATAAGCGCCGGTCATAAGATTTTCTTCAACGGTTAGATGCTCAAAACAATGGCGTCCTTCCATCACCTGAATGACGCCTTTTTTCACTAGTGTCTCAGGATCCATATCTTCAATGGCTTCACCGCGATAGGTAATGGAGCCTTTCGTCACTTCTCCGCGTTCTGAATGCAGCAAGTTAGAGATCGCTTTAAGCGTGGTCGTTTTCCCAGCTCCATTGCCACCTAATAATGCGGTGATCCCACCCTTGGTCACATTGAGCGAAACACCCTTTAGAACCAAAATCACATGGTTATAGATGACCTCAATATTGTTGACCTGAAGCATTGCATCGGTGCTATTTTCAGCGTTTTGATCCATGTTTAAGCGTCTTTCAAAAACTTTCAGAACGGGTAAATTTATATTTCCGGGGCAGGGATTAACCCGCCCCGAAGATTGGTTTTATTAGCAGCCTGCTTCGATCTTATTTTCTGCCGCATAGGCTTCAGAATCTGACTTCACAAGCGGTGCAATAACGTCTTGATCAGATGAAATGTAATCCGTCAGCGCCTTCCACACTTTTGCATCCGCATCCCATTGCTGAACAATCGCTTGACCAGCGCCACCATGGTTTTGGCAAGAGACGCTAAACTCTGGAGAAATGCCGCCCATGCCTAGCTCAACGAGACGCGCTTCAGTGACAGAAAGAGCTTCCAGACCATCACGCAATTGCGGTGCAGAGATTTCCGAAACACCGTGAATTTCCTGAGCTTTGGCAATGGCCTCAGATGTTAGCATGGCTGCCAACATACCACGGTTATAAATCACAGAACCAACGTTAGAACCATCGCCCGTTAAATCACCCATGGCTTTAATTTCTTCCAGCACTGGATAATCTTTAATCGGGCTGAAGTTCAGTGCTTTATAACCGTTAGATGCACCACCTGCTGGTAACACGTCAATTTCAGCACCTGACCAGGGTGATCAACAGCGATGGCTTTGAACTTAAATCCATGTTTTGCAGCCAAAGCTTCCAGTGTTGGAATGGGCTCTTTGCCGTAACCTGAATTGTGATACAGCAACGTGATCTTCTTGCCTTCAAGCGATCCACCATGTTGGTCTTTAAGATATTTAACGGCAATCGATGCACCATCCCAATAGTTCACTGGGAAATTGAAAACATTGCGGAAGATTGCGCCGTTTTCAGCAGATGTTCGGCCATAGCCCATGGTGAAGAGGGGAATGCCATCCGCTGTTGCTTTTGGAATGAGCTGATAGGTCATACCCGTTGAAAGTGGCTGGTAAACAAGCGCACCTTCACCCTTGGTAGATTCGTAACATTCAACACCCTTTTCGGTATTAAAACCTGTTTCACATTCAACGATGCGAACCTGCTCGCCACCAATACCGCCATCACGTTTGTTCAGTAGTTTGAAATAGTCCTGATATCCATCAGAAAATGGTGTTCCGCCAGCAGCGTAAGGACCCGTACGGTAACTTAGATCTGGTATGACAAGATCAGCCGCAGCCGGAGTGGCTATAAATGCACTTGATAGTGCAAGAGCAATTAAACTTTTCATTTTCATCGGTTTTCCTCCCAAAGTTTTCCTAATATGTTTAACAACGTTAATTTCCTAGTTAGTGCGGGAATGGCCACAAACGTAACTTTTCCTTGATCACGTTCCATAATTGAGCCAGCCCATGCGGTTCCTTGATCAAAAAGAACATGATCAAAAATCCAATGAGAACGAGTTGAAGATGTGCAACGAGATCCGTTGGCCATCCAAGTAGGTCAACGCCAATCAGTTTGAGTATGACGGGCAGACAGACCAAAAAGGCAGCACCGGCGAAAGAGCCAAAAATCGAGCCCAAACCACCAATGATGACCATGAACAAAACGAGTAGAGATTTGTTAATGCCAAAGGCCTCACCCACTTCAATCGCACCAAGATAAACGGCGAAGAAGAGGGCACCTGAAATGCCAATGAAGAAAGACGATATAGCAAAGGCGCTTAGTTTGGCGCGAAGCGGATTAACGCCAATGATTTCCGCGGCAATATCCATATCGCGGATACTCATCCATTGCCGCCCTAACGATCCGCGCGTTAAATTGCGAGCGATGATTGCGCAAATGGTTACAAAGACTAAACATACGAGGTAGCTTGCCCATGCAGATGTATTTGGTCCGGTCACAGCAATGCCCAAGAATTCGCGTTCTGGCGCACTGATTTGCCCAGAGGCTGAATAGTTGAAGAACCACGGCACTTTGTTAAATAGCCACACTAAAAAGAATTGTGCCGCTAAGGTCGCAACCGCAAGATAAAATCCCTTAATCCGAAGTGACGGCAAACCAAATGCTGCACCAACGAGTGCTGTAACACCACCGGATAGGACAATATGAATAAGGATGTTTACGTCTGGAAATGCTGTCATCAATTTATAACAAGCATAGGCGCCCACGGCCATGAAACCGCCGGTTCCTAAGCTTACCTGACCGCAATACCCAGCGAGAATATTCAAGCCAATGGCGGCAATTGAATAAATCAAAAACGGTACGAGAATGGCGTTGGCCCAATAGTCTGTAATGACAAAGGGGATCACAAGATACGCAACAGCTAAGACAACCCAATAACGATAGCGATCAAATGCGATCGGAAAGGTCTGATTATCCGCTTTATAGGATGTTTTAAAATCACCAGATTCACGATAGAGCATTTAGAAACCCTCTGATATTTGTCGTTGTTATTGTTCTAAACACGTTCAATGATCCGCTCCCCGAGTAACCCTTGTGGTCTGAAGATGAGGAAGACCAGAGCTAGGACATAGGCGAACCAGTTTTCCGTCGCCCCGCCGACCATAGGTCCCACAAGATATTCAAATAATTTTTCGCCCACACCGATGATCAAACCGCCGACAATCGCGCCAGGAATGGAGGTAAAACCACCCAACATCAGAACGGGCAATGCTTTGAGTGCGATCAATGACAAGGAGAATTGCACCCCTGATTTTGCACCCCACATGACACCGGCTACCAGCGCCACAAATCCGGCAAGTGACCACACCAATACCCAGATAAAGTTGAGCGAAATCCCAACGCTGAGCGCAGCTTGGTGATCGTCGGCCACGGCACGCATGGCGCGTCCATATTTCGTAAATTGGCTGAATGCGACCAGCATAATAACAAGGAGGATTGCAACGATCGTGGCAACGATATCGAGCTTATCAATAAAGAAGCCGTAAAAATCATCGCCACCCAGGCCGGACGTCAAATTTTCAATCGCGAGTGAACCACCCTGCGGAAGGCCTAATTCGAGCCGTTTGATGCTAGACCCCCACATCAAATCACCAACACCTTCAAGGAAATATGCCAGACCAATTGTGGCCATAAACAATATGATATGCGGCTGACCAACAAGATGACGGAACAAAAACTTTTGTACCATCCAGGCGAAGATTACCATCACGCCGATGGTCAAAATGATCGCCAATACAGCAGGAACCGTCCAACCAAAATGGTGGATGGATGTGCCGAATATCGCGTTTATGAGATGCGCGAAAGGCACTTGACCTTCCATGATCCCCACAAGTGTGAGCGCAGAAAATAATGCCATGACACCTTGGGCAAAGTTAAAGATGCCGGATGCTTTGAAAATCAACACAAATCCAAGTGCCACCAATGCGTATAATACGCCAGCCATGAGGCCGTTGATGATCACTTCAATGCCATATAAAAAATCAGCGGACATGGCACACTCCAGGTAATTTAAATTCTTTTATGAGTTTAGTCATGAGACACCCCAAGATAGGCGTCGATCACCTCTGGATTATTGCGCACCTCATCAGGCACACCGTCACCGATCTTCCGGCCATAATCCATCACAACAACACGGTCCGATAAATCCATCACAACCCCCATATCGTGTTCAATAAGGGCGATGGTTGTGCCAAATTCATCATTCACATCTAAAATGAAGCGGCTCATATCTTCTTTTTCTTCGACATTCATGCCCGCCATGGGCTCATCGAGTAAAAGCAGATCGGGTTCAGCAGCCAAAGCACGCGCCAGTTCAACGCGTTTTTTCAAACCATAGGGCAACCGGCCGACGGGTGTTTTTCGAATGGCCTGAATTTCAAGGAAATCGATAATATGTTCGACTTTTTGCCGGTTTTCGATTTCTTCCTTCTCTGCTTTGCCAATCCAGAGCGCTTGCTGCCACAAGCTGGCTTTCATCAGGTTAAGCCGCCCAGTCATGACATTATCGAGCACGGACATGCCTTCAAAAAGTGCAATATTTTGGAATGTCCGCGCAACGCCTTGGCGCGCAACTTCATAGGGTTTCACCGCGCCTCGTTTCTTACCGTTGAACCAAACTTCGCCTTCTTGCGGTTTATAAAACCCGCTAATGACGTTGAGCATGGAAGATTTTCCAGCTCCATTTGGGCCAATAATGGCGCGAATTTCACCTTTGCGGATATCAAAGCTGATATCATTGATCGCAGTGAGCCCGCCAAAGCGCAAAGTGATGTTTTTAAGGTCCAGGACCGTGCCGCCAATTTTGCGACCATCCTCTGTGATATATCCTTCTGTTGCCTGAATATTCATCCTGCCAACCTTTGCTCAATTGACAGAACTGCAGCATCACGGATTTCTAAATTCGCGGAAATTTTACCCGCACGACCATCCTCGTACGTCACATCAGTTTCTGTATAAATTGTCTTTTTGTCCTCGTAGAGCGCGCTGACAAGATCAGAGAATTTATCCGCGATCACCCCGCGTCTAACTTTCCGAGTTCGTGTCATTTCGCCATCATCGGGATCCAACTCTTTATGCAGAACAAGAAAACGATGGATCTGGCAGCTCGATAGCATTTCATCCTCTGCAATCGATTGATTAACCTTCGCCACATTCTTCTCGATCATGTCCAATACTAGCGGGTTCTGAGACAATTCCTGATAAGATGCATAAGCAATATTGTTACGTTCCGCCCAATTGCCGACAGCTGTCAGATCGATATTGATAAATGCCATGCAGCGATCTTTACCCGCTCCAAATACGACAGCTTCCAAAATTTCGGGATAGAATTTGAGTTTATTTTCAACATATTTCGGCGCAAACATGGAGCCGTCAGCCATTTTGCCAACGTCTTTTACTCGATCGATGATGCGTAAGTGACCTGTCTTTTTGTCAATGAAACCCGCATCACCTGTTGCCACCCAATTGTCATTGGTTTTGGTTTCCGCCGTGCTCTTTTCATTGTTATAATATTCAACAAATACCCCGGGTGAACGATAGTGAATTTCACCTTCATCAGTGACTTTCAGTTCCACACCGGGTGAGGGCACGCCAACCGTTTCATTATAAACTTCACCATTGGGTTGTTGGGTAATAAACACCGTTGCTTCCGTCTGACCATATAATTGCTTCAGATTGATCCCGATGGAGCGGTAGAATTTAAAAAGATCCGGACCAATGGCTTCACCTGCGGTATATCCCACGCGAATACGCCGCAATCCGATTGTGTCTTTTAGCGGTCCGTAAACAAAGATATTGCCAAGTGCATAATGCAAACGATCGATCAAGCTGACTTTCTCGCCGTCTAAAATCTTCGGACCAACTTCCAGCGCGACAGCCATGAAATGATCGAACATGGCTTTTTTGATTTTGCTCGCATCTTCCATGCGGATAAGCACTTGCGTCAGTTGACGTTCAAAAATTGCTGGTGGGGCAAAAAGATAAGTCGGTCCAATCTCGCGCAAATCCTGCTGCATGGTATCCGGGCTTTCTGGGCAACTCACACAGAAACCTGACCACATGGCTTGTCCCATTGCGAAGATAAAATCTCCGACCCAAGCCATGGGGAGATAGGCCAGGATTTCCTCGTGTTCGGTCAGATCATCAAACTCGCAGGTATTCTTCGATGTTTCAATAATATTGCGGTTAGAAAGGACAACACCTTTGGGATTGCTGGTAGTACCAGATGTGTAAAGCATCACACAGGTATCATCGAGCTTTAAATCTTCTATCCGTTGTGCAAGCTGCGCGTCTAACCCGCTTTGTAATCCGTTTTCCTGAAGGTTTTTGTAAGAGGTCAAAAATGAATGGTCGTATTTGCGCAAACCGCGTCCATCAAGATAGACAATATGTGCGATATTCTTCAGCTCATCACGTGCGTCAACAATCTTATCAACCTGCTCCTGGTCGCCAGCAACAACAAATCTGGCGCTGCAATTGTTTAAGGTGAAAACAATCTCTTCAGCCACCGCATCTTGATACAGCGGGACTGGAACAGCACCCACCATCTGTGCGGCAATCATGCTCCAATAAAGCGCAGGCCGGTTTCGACCCACAACCGCGATATGATCACCTTGATTAACACCGAGCGTGAGCAAACCAAGTGCAAACGCTCTGATCTCTTCATGGGCCTCTGACCAAGTCCATGTTTGCCATATGCCGAATTCTTTTTCTCGATATGCTGTTCGATCGCCATATCGCGCGACATTGCGTGCGAGCAGATGTGGCAACGATACCGGATGAGCTGACGCTTGTCCTGCCAATGTTTCCTCCCTGTTCAATGAATGAGCTTCTTAAGCGCCCATATTCATTGATTAAAAAAGTTTTAACACAAGATTCACATGAGATTCTTGCGCAATCCTAACGAATTCTTTCATATCGGATTTTTTATTCAAGTTTTGTCGTTTCAATGCTATTTATTTTGTTATGGGAAAAACCAATAGACTATCCGAAATGGTGAAATCCGGGCTTGATCTGATCACGCAGGCCATCACCATCTATGATGAAAATTTAAATCTGGTCCTGGCCAATAAACGCTTTCAGGATATGTTTCAGATTCCAGAAAATTTGATGAAAGCGGGCACCACATTTGAAGAACTTTTGTGCTTTGCTTGCGAATCCGGCGAATATGGCGCTGTCGATGATATCAAACAGTTTGTGGCAGAAAAAGTTGATCTTGCACGTAAATTCGAACCGCATTATTTCGAGCGCACCCGCGCCAATGGCACCTCGATTTCTGTCGAGGGCTGCCCGTTGCAAGATGGCGGTTGGATTTCAGTATTCACCGATATTACACCGATCAAAAAGCAAGAGGAGTTGTTTCGATCGCGCGCGGAGAACTTATCGAATGAGCTGATTGAACGGTCAGAAGATTTAGCCCAAGCCAACAGAGAAATGGCAGCGACTGTGCGTTCGCTCGAAGTTGCCAAACGGCGCTTGACCGAAAGTCGAGCGCGGTTGGAATTTATCAATCGCATGACCCCGGCTCATATTGCCCATGTCAATGCGGATGGGCATTACACCCATTCCAATGGCAATTTAGCGCGGATATATCCAACGGAAATTTCAGACATTGTGGGCCAAGATATTGAAATTGTGCTCGGGCCTGAAATTTGGCCACATGTGAAACCTGTTTTTATCAAGGCGCTCGAAGGTGAGGCGGCCGTTGCAGAGTTTAAAGTCCATAGTAATGAGAGCTATATTCGTCTGGCCATGAGCCCTGATATGAATGAGGATGGATCGGTCAAAGGTGCGTTTATTCTGTCGACCGACGTCACGCAAGAAGCGGTTGCCCGCAGGGCCTTGGCCCATTCAAGGCGTAAGGAACTTGCTAATCAGCTGACGTCAATTATGGCGCATGATTTCTCAAATCTTTTAACCATTATCATGGGGCAACAAAATAAGCTGGCGAAATCGACACATGATGATCCGGTGCTTGAAAATATCAGTGAGACAATCAAGAGCGCCGCGCGTCGAGGCTCAGATCTGATTGAAAGTCTCAATCAGTTTGACACCCAGCGGAACCCGCAACCTGCCGCAACAGACGTTGCAAATTTTGCTCGCAACATTGAGCAATTATGCCGCGCGGCTTTGCCCGAACAGATCGAATTTGAATTTTCTTGTGATCTTCCCGATGGTACCATCATGCTGGATAAGGGATTTGCAAAAGATGCGATTTTAAATCTTGTCATCAATGGATCTGAAGCCTGTCGCGGGGTTGGGCAAGTATCAGTGGCCATCGAAAAAGATAAGAACGATAGATTGCATATTTCTGTGTTGGACAATGGCCCCGGTTTTTCAGATGAGGATTTGGAAAACGCGCTTAAACCATTTTACACAACAAAGTCTGCCAAAATGGGTCGCGGCCTTGGTCTCACGTCCGCTTTTGACTTTGCAAAATCCTGTAACGGGGACATGAAAATCAAAAACCGTGAACAAAATGGGGCTGCCATCACATTGCGCATTCCGTATCAGGCTGTTGATCCTGAAAAAACCGGCCTTGTATTGCTTGTTGATGATGATGACCACGTACGCAAAACAGCCCGTGATTATCTGCGCGAAGCTGGGCATACGATCATCGAAGCAAGCGATGTGCAAAGCGCAAAACAGCTCACAAATGTTGAAGGACTATCCTTTATCATCTCCGATTTAGATTTGGGCAATGGCGATACGGGATTGGATCTCATCAATAGTTCTCCAGATCACATTCCCAAGCTAATCATTACCGGATTACCGGCAAGCGATGAATTACGAAAAAGTGCGGATAGTGCATGTTTGGTGCTTGATAAACCTTTTAATTCAGATCAACTGGTGTCAGCGATGTTAAGAGCAAAGTCATGACCCAACCCGTTCGAATTTCTATTCTTGAAGATTCACTGCAATTGCAGGATCTGCTGACGGAATCTCTCACCGAAGAGGGTTTCGTGACTAAGTGCTATAGTCTGGCCAATGAGTTTGAACGTGATCTTTCAAATTGGAAACCATCGGTCTCAATTGTTGATCTTGGTTTGCCTGACAAAGATGGATTGACCACGCTGTCCAAAATTGGCGATAAAAATGATACCGCGATTTTGGTCATATCAGGACGTACGAGTTTATCGGATAAAATTGCAAGCTTTGAGCTTGGCGCGGATGACTATTTGGCCAAACCCTTTGAAATGCCGGAATTGATTGTGCGTGTGCGCGCATTATTGCGCCGTAAGCAAACGACACTGCCGGAACGTCAATTAAGCGATACGACAAGACTGCCCGGATGGACCGTGCATCCATCTCAATTCCTCATTGTTCACGATGATGGTCATGAAGAGAGCTTATCATCAAGTGAGATGGCGCTTTTAAATGTGTTTTTAAAGCGCCCAAATCATGTTGTGACCCGTGATCAATTGCGTGAAGAGCTTGAAAGTCGCGTCGATGAATTATCTTTTGATCGCGCCATTGATGTGAGAATCTCTCGACTTCGCTCTAAGCTACGCGATAAATCAAAAGACCCTAAAATCATTAAAACTATTTATGGCGCGGGTTATATTCTCATCAACAATGAATAGCGCTACAACGCTTTTTCAAATTCTGGCAGGATGTCAAAGAGATCAGCAACGAGACCATAATCTGCAACCTGGAAGATCGGTGCTTCTTCATCCTTGTTAATTGCAACGATGATCTTACTGTCTTTCATACCCGCTAAGTGCTGAATAGCGCCCGAGATCCCGGCTGCGATATAAAGATCAGGCGCAACGACTTTACCCGTTTGACCAACTTGCCAATCATTAGGTGCATAACCACTGTCAACCGCAGCACGAGACGCACCAACTGCTGCACCAAGCTTATCAGCAACCGGTAGAATAACTTCTTCAAACTTTTCAGCTGAACCCAATGCACGACCACCTGAGATGATGATCTTAGCAGATGTAAGTTCAGGACGATCATTTTGAACAATCTTATCTTCAACAAAGGAAGATAGACCCGCATTGCCTTTGCCTGCAATGGCTTCAACACTGGCTGAGCCACCTTCGGCAGCATCTGCAAAGGATGCCGTCCGCACAGTGATCACCTTTGTTGCATCAGAGGATTTCACAGTATGAATTGCATTGCCTGCATAAATTGGACGCTTGAATGTATCTGCTGCAACCACATCGGTGATTTCTGAGATTTGCATGACGTCCAAAAGCGCAGCGACGCGTGGCATGAAGTTTTTGCAAGAGGCTGTTGCAGGAGCAATCACACAATCATAATCATCGGCCATTGAAACGATCAGATCCGCCATTGGTTCTGCAAGTGCATTTGCATATTCATCAGAATCCGCAAGTAAAACCTTGCCAACACCTGAGAGTTTGGCAGCTGCATCGGCAACGCCGGACGCGCCTTTGCCAGCAACAAGCACATGCACATCACCACCAATTTCCGTTGCAGCTGTCAGTGCTTTTGCGGTTTGATCAGATAGAGCTGAATTATCATGTTCAGCAACAAGAAGAGTAGTCATCATTCAGCTCCTTAGATTACACCAGCTTCGTTTTTCAATTTGTCGACAAGCTCGCTCACAGAGCTGAGAATAACACCTGCTTTACGTGCTTCTGGCTCTTCGGTTGTCACCACTTCCAAGCGCGGGGCGATATCAACACCTGTATCGGCCACAGTTTTCTTATCAACTGGCTTCTTCTTCGCTTTCATGATGTTTGGCAGCGAGGCATAGCGTGGCTCATTCAAGCGAAGATCAGTTGTCACCACCATTGGCATTTTCAGTGAGACAACTTGCATACCGCCATCAACTTCACGAGAGACTTCGGCCGTATCGCCATTGATCTTAATCTCAGAGGCATAAGTTGCCTGAGACCAACCAAGCAAGGCTGCTAACATCTGACCGGTTTGACCCGCATCATCATCAATGGCTTGTTTACCGGCAATGACCAGATCAGCGCCTTCGCTTTGTGCAACTGATTTGAGGATTTTTGCAACAGCAAGCGGTTCAACTAATTCATCTGTTTCGATCAACACACCGCGGTCGGCACCCATGGCCAAAGCTGTGCGGATTGTTTCTTCTGATTTAGCAGGCCCAATAGAAACGGCAATCACTTCTGTTGCCGTACCAGCTTCACGCAAACGCAAGGCTTCTTCAACAGCAATCTCATCAAATGGGTTCATGGACATCTTAACATTTGCCAATTCAACGCCTGATCCATCCGGCTTAACCCGAATTTTAACGTTGTAGTCAACAACCCGCTTAACGGGTACGAGAACCTTCATTTTATCTGCCTTTCAATAATATTGATTGCTTTGGAGCCTAAAGAAACTCAGCTCCAATTAGTTTTGTATCTGCGAGAAGGGGTGTTATCTAATCTCTCTTAATCGCATCGCGACTAATCACCAAACGTTGGATTTCGCTCGTACCTTCATAGATCTGGCAAATGCGGATATCACGATAAATCCGTTCAACCGGATAATCGCAAAGATAGCCATATCCACCTAAGAGCTGAATGGCCTTTGAGCAGACTTTCTCGCCGATCTCAGATGAAAAGAGTTTCGCCATCGAAGCTTCGCGAATACAGGGCTCTTTCGCATCTTTTCGTGAACATGCATGCATGACCATTTGGCGTGCGGCTTCAATTTGAGTGTCCATATCGGCTAGAGTAAAGGCAACGGCTTGCTGCTCGGTAATCGGTTTGCCAAATGCCTGCCGTTCTTTGGCATATTGCCGGGCGTAATCAAATGCACTGCGCGCCATGCCAACGGCTTGTGCAGCAATCCCAATGCGTCCGCTTTCGAGATTAGCCAATGCGATTTTATAGCCTTCGCCTTCTTCACCTAGTAGATTTTCCGCCGGAATGCGCATGTTATCAAAAGCCAAGTGACATGTGTCGGATGAGGTGATGCCAAGCTTCTTCTCAACGCTGACAACCTCATATCCTTGCGTGTCACGCTCGACAATAAAGGCGCTGATGCCTTTACGACCCGCATCTTTATCGGTGACCGCAAACAGAACAATGACATTGCCGTTGTTACCATTGGTGATGAATTGCTTTGTGCCATTAATGACATAGTGATCCCCATCACGCACGGCGCTGGTTTTCAAGTTTGATGCGTCCGATCCGGCTTGAGGTTCGGTTAAGGCAAAGCCACCAATCCATTCACCGCTCGCAAGCTTGGGCAGATATTTATCTTTTTGCGCATCTGTTCCGTATTTTTCAAAAACTTCGCAGGTCAAACTATGAACGGACATGATGGTTGAACAGGCGCCATCACCGGCTGCAATTTCTTCAACTGCGATGGCATAACTGGCAAAATCGCCACCCAGACCACCATATTGTTCGGCAACTTTCATACCCATAAAGCCTAGTTCACCCATTTGGCTGAGCTCTTCTTTTGGAAAACGTGATTCTCTGTCGCGCTCTTCAGCACCTGGCCATAAAATTTCAGTGGCAAATTGCTGTGCCATATCTTTTATGGCAGCTTGTGTTTCATTTAAGATCATAAACTACTCCATCATTTCCAAAGACATGGCTGTTGCTTCACCACCAGCTAAACAAATCGCCGCCATGCCCTTATCGACATTATGCGTTTTCATCGCGTGATAAAGCGTGACCAAAATGCGCGCGCCGGATGCGCCAACGGGATGCCCCAGCGCACAGGCACCGCCATGCACATTGACAATATCATGGGGCAAATCGAGGCTTTTCATCGCTGCCATGGTTACCGCCGCAAAGGCCTCATTAATTTCAAACAATCCAAAATCAGACCGTTGTGTGCCGGTCTTTTCCAGCAATTTCTCCACTGCACCAATTGGGGCAACAGGAAAATCTTCCGGCGCCATGGCGTGTGTCGCATGCCCGTTGATCTTAGCTAAAGGCGTCAGCCCTTTTGCTTCTGCGGTTGATAATCTTGTGAGAATAAGTGTTGCAGCACCATCTGAAATAGAAGACGCATTTGCAGCCGTGACTGTGCCATCTTTGGCAAATGCCGGTTTAAGACTTGGGATCTTTTCCGGCTTGGCTTTTGCAGGCTGTTCATCGCGATCAACTATATAAGTTTGTTTTCGGGTTTTCACTTCAGTTGCAGCAATCTCATGCTCGAAATATCCATTGGCCTGCGCTTTAAGCGCGCGATTAAGCGATTCAATCGCATAGCTATCCTGATCTTCGCGCGAGAACTGATATTTCGTCACTGTGCGCTCAGCGAACACCCCCATTAAGGTGCCTTTTTCATAGACATCTTCAAGACCGTCAAAAAACATATGATCCTTGACCTCCGAATGTCCCATTCGCAATCCATCGCGCACGCGCGGCAATAAATATGGCGCGTTGGACATGCTCTCAATGCCACCTGCCACCACCATGTCGGCAGAGCCCATTGATAACATGTCATGACCAAACATCACTGCCTTCATGCCAGAGCCGCACATTTTATTGAGTGTTGTTGCCATGGTCTTTTCAGGAAGGCCGGCACCGAGCGCCACTTGTCTCGCAGGTGCTTGACCCTGCCCGGCACCAAGCACATTGCCAAAGAGAACCTCATCTACATCATCTTTATTCACGCCAGCTTCCTCCAATGCAGCACGCGTGGATACGGCGCCCAATTGCGGAGCGGAAAGGGGACTTAATTCGCCAGCAAGTCCACCCATGGGTGTCCGTTTTGCTGCGACAATTACGATTGGATCTTCCATTTAATCCTCCTATAAATTCTTCATCGGGCAAATGATTGCGGTAAATTCCATTATTTACCCGCCATGCGTAATGCACCATCTAAGCGAATAACTTCGCCATTCAGCGTCTTATTTTCCAAAATATGTGAAACCAAACTGGCATAATCATCCGGATCTGCAAGTTTTGCCGGGAAGGGAATGGTCTCGGCGATTGATTGGCGCACCTCTTCGGGCATGCCTTGCATCATCGGCGTATCAAAAACGCCAGGCGCGATCGAGACACAGCGGATGCCATCACGGGCAAGCTCGCGGGCAATCGGTAAGGTCATGGATGCGATCGCACCTTTGGACGCTGCATAGGCAATCTGGCCGATTTGTCCTTCAAATGCAGCCACTGAAGCGGTGGTGATAAACACGCCGCGCTGTCCATTTTCATCTGGCTGATTATCTTTCATCAAAGGCGTTGCGGCACGAATAAGATTAAATGTGCCAACTACATTAACGGAAAGAACTTTTTCAAAAAGTGCGACATCATGCGGGCCTTTGCGGCCATGAATTTTAGAACTTGGCGCGATGCCTGCGCAGCAAATGACGGCGCCAATCGGCCCAAGTTCGCTCCAGATTTGTGTGCACAGCTCGTTGACTTTCTCAGCATCTGTCACATCGCAAATATAAGACGCGCAGCCATCTTTACCGGCAAGATCAGAATTCTCAGCTAAATCAACAGAGGCAACCTTTTGGCCGAGTTGGCTCAGCTTTGCCACAACCGCTGCACCCAAACCAGATGCGCCACCAGATACTAAAATGGAACCATTTATCATTTAAAAATTCTCCTCAAGCGATATAATATCACTTGCGAATATATGTATCTAGTGTCATAAAATTTCAAAATGTTGACACAAAATGATAGAAATATACCCCATATTCCCGTTGCGAAGATCTTTGTTGATGAAGCCTTAGGTTGCGCTAAGAATGCCAATATCGATATTGAGGCGATGTTGGCTAAGCTTGAGATTAATCCGAATGATCTTGAGCATCTCAATACAATTGAATTTGGTAAGATATGGCTGGAATTATCATATCAAATGGAAGACGAATTCTTCGGGCTGGGAAAACGTGCATTGCGACCCGGCAGCACGACTTTGCTTGGCCATGCTGTTGCAAGTGCTGCGACATTTGAAGTCTATCTCAATCGTTTGCTCAGATTTTTCAAAGTCACCATCGAAGAACCCTATGGCACGATTAGCCGAGACGACAATAATTGCATCATCACACTCCATGAAACCGGTGCGCCCAATTCAGCCTTTGCCTATCGCGCGTTGTTCCTCATCATTCATGGATTTAATTGTTGGGCAGCAAGGGAACGCATTCCCCTCAAAGAAGTTTCATTTAGATGCAAAGAGCCAAGACAGCTCAATGATTACAGTCATTTTTTTGGCATCCCGGTATCCTTTGAGGCACCCGCAAGCCGGATCGTTTTGGATCAAAAATTTCTTAGCCGGAAGGTCCGCCACTCAGAAGACGATTTGAAGAAGTTTCTCAGAACTTTGCCTGAAGCTTTTTTAAGAGGCTATAATGATGCGGATGGTCTGCGGTTTAATATTGTTCAAAAATGCTTGAATCGCCCATTGGCCAATTGGCCCGATAGCAAGGCTTTGGCGGCGGAATTGGGCATGTCGAGATCCACATTGCATCGCCGGATGAAAGATGCTGGCCTTAATCTCACTGAGCTTAAGGATGAAGAACGCAAAAAACGCGTGATCGCATTGCTTGCAGATCAAAGCTTATCTCTTTCAGAGATTGCAACTGAGCTTGGCTATAAAGAGCAAAGCTCATTTTACCGCGCATTTACGCGTTGGTTTAACGAAACACCCTCTGAAAATCGGCAAGCCAAAACAAATGCGCGTTGATACCAATCCTTCATGCTTGGAACATTGACAAGTTTGACAGTCTTATTCCCCAGGATAAGCGTGTTATTTTTGCAATTCATATGTAGCGGATCAAACATGGCGGAGAGGAAGGGAACACCTAAATATTCCTCTATACAGTTGATATTATTATGTATTTCAGATTGGCGTAGTTCCCACTTTAGTTCCCTTAGTGCTCGTATCAAGCATCGGAAGTATAACTGCTCACACTCACAATTTTGGATTTACAAGCTTGAGCAGTGTCAGAAATTTTTCATGCGAACGATAAGTTGGAAGTAGCTATGCAGAGGTTAACGGGGAAGGACACACAGAAGTAGTTCCCTCGTTAGTGCCATTATTATTTCTAACAAGTGCTGGAAAATCAATGATAGCTTTACCTCTTATCAACCGCCTAATATCCGTTTCTCAGCATCTCTAGCTTTTTTTAGCCAGTTGCCTTTGAGAGGCTCATAAATCTCCAAATAATTTATAGATTCTGATATTGTTTTTATTGCTGTTTCTGATTTCCCCAACTTATGTTCAGCGATCGCCTTTTGTATGAGAGTTCGCCCATGCCAAATACTCTCTGTTCCAAAAATTTCTAAAACTATCTGGTAGCTCCTTACTGCGTACTTATATGCTTCTTCATCATGCTTTAATTCAGATAAAACACCAGACAAGTTATTATACATAATGGCTGTCTGTAGGTATTTCTCACCTAAAACTCTGATGCATATTTTAATACCATATTGATACAACTTCAGGGCATCTTCATATTTCTCTAAATTTGATAAGCAGCTAGCCAGATCACTGTAGCTAATCGCCACTTTAAGATTATCCTCACCAAAGGCACGTTTGTTGATATTAAGGGCACGTTGGTAAAGTGGTTCCGCCGCTTCATATTTGCCCTGTGCTCGCATGCTTGAGGCCCAAAGCTGGTAACAAACTGCAACATCTGGATGATCTTTATTTAATAATCGTTCTCTGAGAGCGAGACTTTTCTGATACCAAACTTCTGCCATCTGATAATCTGCCTGCGCTTGGAAGTTATAAGCTAGATTAAGATAACAGGTCGCTGTGTGGGGATGTTCTACGCCCAATACTCTCTCATAAATTTCAAGACACCTCTGGTGCAAACTTGTAGCATCTTTATATTTTCCTCGAGCTGTGAGATTGCCTGCGAGATTGTTGCAACTTGTCGCCACATGTGGGTGCTCTTCTCCTAACGCTCTCTCCAAGATGTTGAGGCTTTTCTTGTACAATGGCGTTGCGTCTTCAAGCTTTCCTCGAGCTGTGAGAATACTCGCAATATTATTATAACAGATCGCGATGTCGGCGTGCTCCTCGCCTAAAATCCGTTTCTTGATCTCTAGGCTTTTTTTGTAAAATGGTGCTGCTTTTTCATATTTGCCTTGAGCACGATAGTTATCAGCGAGATAGTTTATACAGGTTGCAGTATCGCTATGCTCTTCGCCAATAAGCTGCTTCATAGTCTCAAGACTTTTCAAGTATAGAGGTTCAGCTGCTTCATACTTACCACGATGACGTAGGTTTTCTGCCAGATTTTTATAGCCGGTAGCAGTATCCATGTGCTCTTCGCCAATAAGCTGCTTCATAATCTCTAGACTTTTCAAGTATAGAGGTTCAGCTGCCTCGTACTTACCTTGACCGTCGTAAGTTTCTGCTAGGTGATTATAACAAACCGCAACATCAATATGACTTTCACTAAAATTACTAAGGCAAGTCTGTAAAGCTTCTTGCCAAATACTCTCCAAAAACTTGTGTTTTGCAGCGGCACTTATTTTTGTTTGCTTGTCTTTAAGCCAGCCGACATAACCATTTAAATTTTCTTGCAAACGCAACCTTGCAGCTTCTTTAAAAGACGAAAGTGTATCATCGTTGACATCAATAATCTGTTCAGGCGTAGCCCTTTCTTCAAAATATTTGTGTAAGCTAGTTTGGCCTTTATCGAGAGTTCCAGCATTGAAAGATTGTACGATTGTATCAGCAACAGCTCGATGAAGTGATAACCAACCATCTTCCGCCTCTGTAACAATGGATAAATCTTTTAAGTCTGAAAAATCATTGAATGATAAAGGCAAGTTATATTCTTGAACAATGAATTGGAATGTCTTCTCATCAAATCTCAATGGTATTGAGAGATAACTAAGTGCCTCCTCAACTGGTTTGGGGTAGTCCCTCAGTAATCGCCTTACCAATACCTCCAAACGTCCCTGAAATGATGTAGCTGTCACTTGAAAGTCTTCTGCTGTTGCTCGCTCGCCAACTTTTTGCCAATGTGCTACTTGCAAGTCGAGCATCAATGGATAAATCGCATCTTCTTTTTCTGTGGTTTCACGTGCGCCATCAATCATGGCTTTCCTGAGGGAACTGTCATTAACAGGTATTTTCATCAACCAATCATTAGCATCAAAATCAGAAAGCCCACCAAGTAGATGTTGATGTCCTTTTAAAACGTCCGCCCAGTCGGGGTCATTTTCCCAAGGTAATTTTTCTCGTGAAAAAAATAACGCAAGAATACCATTCGTCTCCGCTACGAAACTACGCATGTGGGAATCAAATTTGTTTTCCTGCCAACGCATCCCCATGCCTGCACCATCAAAAACGCTCTCATACTCATCTATGAACAAAACAAATCTTTCATTAGGATTTGTTTTGATATGATGATTCATATCCTGAGCAAGTATCCATGGCATAAGATCGGATATTTCATAGTCTGGGATAAGCTCCCCATTTTTGTATAAAACTTTTAGGTATTGTCGAGAATGTTCAAGCCAAGCCTTTCGACTTTTGTCAAATGCCCATCGTGTTCCTCGTTTGGCAAGAAAACCAAGACCCGGAATTGTTTCGGCGAACTCTTCCAAAAGTTCTCTAGAAAACATAATTGTATCGCTACTATTGTCAGACAATATTTCTCTTGTTCTATGAAGCCACGGCTTTTCGAGTTTAGGAAAAGGTTCTTCTCCACGTGTTTGTTCCCACATAATTGCAAAAGCCAAATCAAATGCTGGAAATGACAGGCCAGATTTTGCAAAAGCATTGCGTATCCAGACTAAAAGCTGTTCTGGGTCGGTTTTTGATCGACCATGTAGGTCTAGCATAGCCCGCCTAATATGTGTGTAACTAGGTTCAATCTCTGCTGATGACAATCTGAACAACTCACGTGCAAGAGCTGTTTTTCCCTGTCCACCAACACCGTACCAAGTTCGAAGATTACAGTTGTCTTTTGGTATAGAAAAAACGGCATCTTCAAAAGTACGCTTTGGTTCTTCTCTATCAACGAAAACCTCTATTGCAGGGTTTTCTATCGGCGATTTGCGTCGGCGGGACAATGCTTCACTCCAAACAAAAAAAGAGATTCAATTTTGATTATGGTCTGACATTCAATACTGCCATGAAAGTTTAAATTCAGATAAGTATTAACGTCAAACTCAACATTGCGCTACAAGACATTAAAGTTTTAAAAGAGGTGGAGTATTGATTACTTGCTTGCATTCATAATATCATGACATTTGAAACAGTTTACAGAAGCCCAGAGAACTGGGCTTAATAGTGTTTCATATCTACGTTTCGTTTTTAATGTTGAATCTATATCGGTTTGGCTACCAAAGTCCGGCCGGATAGCAACATGTAAAAAGAGATTGCGACCATCTGGTTCTCATCTCTATTCGTTACAATCAACATTGACCTTCCACCCTGATAAAGTTCGAGCATGAGAATCGGATATTGCAGGGTTAGTACCAACACACAAAATCTAGATCGTCAGGTTGCAGCACTTCGCTCAGAAGGCTGTGACAAGATTTATCGTGAAAAAGCGTCTGGTAAATCATTCAAAGGACGACCACAGTTAGACAAAGCCATTGATGCATTGGGAACCGATGATATCCTCGTGGTAGCCGAATGGGATAGAGCCACCCGATCCATGCAAGATGGATTGAACATCATGCAACGCGTTGCTGATCGTTCTGCTTTGGTCAAGGTGCTGGATAAACCATTTCTTGATCTCACCACACCCATGGGAAAAGGCATTCTCGCATTCATGTCTGCCCTTGCGGAAGACGAACGTCTACGAATTGTGAATCGTGCTGCTGAAGGAAGACAGATAGCTAAAGGGAAAGGTGTTAGGTTCGGACGAAAGCCAATCCTTTCACCAGATCAACAACAGTTGGTGCGAGACCGACTAGCTAAAGGTGAATCCTGTAGGCAAATCGCAAAGGATTTTCGAGTTTCACCCGCAACGATATCGCGAATGCGTTAACTTTTTGGAACATGTGTTCTTTTCTTAAGCAGATAGGGCGCACATATTGAATCGGCTTTGGTGCCACTTGCGCAATGCGATGTCTTTCATGCAGACTTAAGTGAAAGGTTTATGATTATTTTTTTCGTTGTATCTGAAATGTAGTGCGTGAGTCCTACGCCCATGGGATATTTAAATTAGCCAGCTTAATTCCTTTCTTTATCAAGACATTTTCTTCTTCGCACCATACCCCGCTAACCGGACCATCTTGGGAAACTACCAATACTTTGCAATCTGCTAAGTTGCTTACCAGTTTCAGAGCAGACCTATGCCGCATCCCAAACTGTTCAATATCACATGAAGATGTTACTTTTCGTAGTTCATCTTCGACTTCTTCGATTGAGGTACCCTCACTTAGTTCAGCCTTTATCTCTGCCCCAAAACCCAAAATCTGCAAATCAGAAGTAATAATTATAGAGCCATCACTTCCACTGAGACGTGACACCAATCGGGTAGCTTCAACTAGAGAATTGTGACTGTCTATCATTCTCATTTCAGATTTCAGAAGTTCTTCTTGAGATACTTCTTCATCCATCTCAAAACGGGCAATTAGATCACCCAGCAAATGTCGTTCATTTATAAACTTCAAAAAGCTTGAACGGAGGTACTCTGATGAAAATTCATATTTAGTTCTTATCAGCTTTGGGTCTACGTCAGTTTCTGACTCCAGAATTACAACCATACCGCCATGACCCAAGTCGCTTATTTCTGACGCTATCGCGATAAAAGTGTTCGCCAGCGCAATGAATTCAAATTCCGAAAATTCTTTCGGTCGTTCCACTTGAGGTGGAGTTATCTCACTTCGCAAGTATTTTAAACCTAATGTTGTTACGGGGTGAAAGAACAAAGACATCTCAAGTTGATTGAGACCCAAAATCTCCCCATCTTTAAGTTCACCAACTAAAAATTGACCTTGGTAGACTCTAAGTTTTCCCGGCCTTTCAACTTCAATGTACAGACAATTGGGAGAATCATATTTGTATGCCAGTCCCATCCTAGCCCGATACCACGAAGTACCAAGATCATATATTCCCGATACATAGACACCTTTGGCGTCCCAGTAGCACAATATTGCTGATTTTTTTGGATCGGTAGCAGGTGCCAATCGACGTAACTCATTAATTGAGAGACGTTTTGGTTTCGAAAAATGTAGATAATTATCGAGTTCCCCAGATGCTTCGACGAACTCCTTAGTGCCAACAAGCAAATTAAATTTCGGATAACGTGATTCTTCCGCTAGACATGCGGTATGCCAGCAAGTTTCAAGAATATTTTGAAGAGTTTGTATTGGGGGACAATCCGGAGCAGTGTAATCGCCTGAGACCAAACTTGGCCATACTGCATGCACTGATTTGGCAAATTGTTTAGGGCTTTTATACAATATTTAATTCTCCCGCAGGTCTACTATTTGATTTCTAAATAGAACTAACTGTCGCACTTCTTTTGTTAATCCGCGCTGAAATAGCTGTTACCAGAAATACCCGCTCTATCAAAAAATGCCTGATTTCTAACACGAGCATCCTCAAGCAAATCATCCCAACCCATAAGCTCAATATAACCATTAAAGCCATTATCTGGTCTGTATATTCGCCCTTTTCCATCTGCTGTCTGTTGCCAAGAAAAAGTCCAGTCATCAAGTTTCCCAATGATATCTGCGACAATGAAACAGTGAAATATAGTGTTCTTGTCGAGTTTTATTGGGCGTCCTTTGACATCTGCTAAACTACCAGTTTGTAGCTGCCTTACGTATCTCTCAATTTGATGTTGAGGGTTTTCACTATCTGAATAGTTGGTTCGCCCCGGTCGCTTAAACTCAATTAGCAATACTTTTGAAGGATCATCTTTTTGTTTCAAACCATGTACATAATCAAATATGAGAACATCCGGACGTTCTCCGCTTTGGGCATTCTGGGTCAGTTTATTAAATTCTACATCGGAACTAAAATATTGCGCAAACGTCAATCGCTCGTCGATTATCCATAGATCATGAGACGATGATGCTTCTACTCTCGCTTCGTTGTCATTGATACTTTGAATTCTTAAAGGGCATATAAAGGAATGAAGAACATCTTCCCTTTGATATGAGCTATCACGATTATCATCTCGAACTTTCTGTAGAAGTAACTCGATAAAATCTAAAACTACTTTGCGCCTGACAATATATTCAGCGAGACTCTTTTGCTCTGTGTCTTCAAGAGCTTGAGTCGCTTCAATGATTGTTTCTGAAAATTCGTCTACATTCACGCTTCCTTCTTTAAGTCGCGTCAATACCAGTCTTATTTTCTCTGCCTGTTTCTCATCTCTTCGAAATCTTTCTCTCGATAGATGACCATAAATTGCGTCTTCTTTTAGTTCGCCGGATGGCACTTTATTTTGAAGTTCTTCTGGATTGCCGAAAGCAACCGACGGATATGTATTAGTAATTTCTTTGATCTTAGTTTTTTGCTTGTTTTTTAACTCCGCAAGCGGCTCCTTCAAGAAGTCTTCGATATGAACGTAACACACATCATTTATAATCTTTTCTATTACTACATCCTCAAATTGAAAAGCTGTACGTTCTTGATTTACATTGTCGTTCAAGAAATCCCCAGTAAGAACCGCATGAAAAACACGATCTTTTCCATCCCCAAAATTCTTTAGACCAAGTTTTCCATCAATTGATTGAGAATGAACGGTACGATCATGAGCTATAAAATGGACAAAGTGAGTCCCCTTCAAATCCGAGCTTGCTACTTTATCACATTCCATGAGTGTGAGTTTCATTGACCCGAACTCCTCCGTTTCCAACAATATATCCTCATTCATTCGGTGTACAATTTCATTTATTGCTTCAGGGTATTCGCGGGTCTCATCTCCGACATGAACAATGATTTTTGGACATCTGTCACCTATAAAAGTAGGTAAGAAGTGTGACGTTATGTGTTGGAAAATAATCTGACCTCTACCGGGGAATTTTTCTAAGTAACCATTCTCACGAAGACCACGAAAGTTGACGTGAAACGAACTCGGCACAATTTCATTCAAATTCTCCAGAACTGAGTTTTTTATTTGATCTTGCTGAGTCAGAACGAAATTAAATGATCGCTGAGTCGGTTTCCCGTCTTCCACGAATACGCTATGAATTTGGATATCCTCAAAACAATCTAACCAAAGAAGTCTCCCAACTCCTTTGCCTCCAATTGTGATCTTGTTATCTGTGTCAGTGGTAGTAAATGCATCCCAGTTTTTAGCATTTAAACCCACTCCGTTATCTTCCACAGTAACTGAGACATTTTCTTTGGTTCTCTTTACCTCAACGATGACTATTACTTTTCCAGAGAGGGAAACATCTTTACCAAATTTTTCTTGTGTTGAATGTATCGAATTACTTATCGCCTCAAATATGGGCTGAAGTGCGTCGGCAACATTCTTTGGTTTTGGCAGCCGTTGGATTCGTTTGACAAGATTAGGTCGCAGTGAAGTCATATTAAATCCCTGAAAATTTGATTACAATTAAAGTTAGAGCAAGTCACGCCCAAAATACAATCATAAATTGATCACTGATACACTCATCCATGCATCTCTGCAAAATTTTATCCAGAACGCACCCTCGCCATGTCCACATACGTTTCAGAAATATCAATCCCAATTGCTCTTCTGCTTAGGTGCTTGGCAGCTAGGGTTGTCGTACCGGTGCCAACGAAGGGATCGAGGACGATTCCGTTCTCTGGACACGTGGAGAGGATCGGAATGTGGCATAGCTGTTCTGGATAGGCTGCGTAGTGCGTATCTCGCCCTCTGGTACTCTCAGGAGCGATATCCCAAACGTCTGATGGCAATGGTCCTCTGGGGTCGTATTTGAGGAAATAGAAACCTTTGTCTTCGAGAAGCTTGCCACGGCTTGAATTCTCAGAATGTGTCGTCCTGTGAGACCCACGAAGGATCATCCGAAAGTCATTGAGCGTTTGGGCTTTGATCTCGCTGAAGACACTTTCAAGTTCGTTGAGTGCATTGACCTTTTCATCGTCATTCAGATGTTCCGACGATGCGATCTGATCAATATAGGTTTGTTGGGATATACCCGTGGCGGTGACTTGTTCGCCATCTCGCAGTCTGGGCTTCTTGGGCGTCTGTCTGATCGCATCGGCATCGTAGTAGTAGTCTCTCTGCTTGACGAAGTGGAAGAGCAATTTATGTCTGTTTGGCAACCGATCTGATGGACTATCCATCCCTGCTTTCTTCTTGTGCCAGATATTGGAGTTTCTCAGTATCCAACCTTGTTCGTCCATCATCTTGATAGCCAGTCGCCATGGAATACCTTGTTGGTGTTTATCAACGTAACTGTCGCCAAGGTTCAGCCAGAATGATCCGGTTGGCTTTAGGGCGCGATGCAGTTCCTTTGTAACGATCAACAGATTGGTTATGAACTCATCCAGTGTTTGTTCATTGCCTATTCCCCCATTGTCATACTCTCGTAGTCCAAAATAGGGTGGCGAGGTCATCACCATATCAATTACACCGGAAGGAAAGGTCTTTAGAACATCTGTGGCATCACCAACGATAAACCGCGGCACATATGGTTCTGTCTTCGCATCCAACAGATCAGCCACCTCATCAGGTAGTAATTGAGTGGCCTCCGTTAAATCACCTATCTCATCGGACTTGACCAATCGTGGAACCAGTTTCAGGTGGTGCAGAACCTTTTCCAGATTTACAACGCGCCCTTCGAAGTTTTTTTCCAAACGCATAATCATCGACTGGCTGACACCGATTGCTTTGGCCAATCTTCTCTGGGACAAACCACGAGATTTTTGTCGTGCAACGAGTGAAGCAGCATGGCCATCCTCATGATCAAATCCTGCCCAAACAAGCCTGTGATCCAATGCACCAATAATCTTCATCAACGAGGCTAAACTGCCACGCCCATTTTCACATCCGATCAAGGTTGGTAGGGTCACATTTGCACGACGAGCAATATCTTCTTGGGTGTATCCAAGATCGACCCTGATAGCTTTTATGAGAGGTCCAATTTTATGCATATGTTTTCTTTATATTTGCAATTAATCATATAAAGAAAAAGTATCACATGTAGTGTTTAAATCACTTATTTTTTAAGCCTATGAAATAGAAAACCACCGCCATTTCTGACGGTGGTCGGTTCTTGCGACAATCTCCTAGACTGAGAATTAGTGAAGAGAGCGATAGGCCCAGTTCTGGATCGCCCGGTAGATGTTTTTAACATCAAACCCATCAAGATCGAAGTAAAGCTCAAGCTCATCTTCTTGCATATTGTTGCCACCAAGGACACATCGTGGTTCATCGGTGAACGACATGACTTCACCACGACCGTATGGAACCACGCAATCACCAAGGATCATGCCATCAGTCGTATCATAGACTTCATTGATGCGACGGATATAAACCGCCAAGGATGAGCTATTATTCGCTTTGTGGATAACAAGATCATACATCCAAAACACATCTGATTCCCCCCATTTGGGTTGGATCAAAACAAATTCCTTTACAACATCATCAGTTGTGAAGCGGTGAGCGTTGGAAAGGTTATCAGGAGAAATTGTGTTCCCAAGGTTATTACGAGTGACTGACTGCTCTTCAATGCGATCAACAATCGACCAGAGATCGGGACTACGTTCCAATTCACGTTTCCAGTCCTTGAGTTCCCAATCTGGATGATAGCGGCCTGCACCGATCCATTCTGGAGTATTGTTTTGATGGTTATGATTCATTTCTGTATTCTGCATATTGTTGTACCTCATATGGTAATTGGCGGGATGCGGCCCGCAGCTAATATTGTAGCAGTTGACACTGTTTTACTGTCATCTACGCCGGGATTCTCGAAAGGAAAGGGTCGCGTGAAAGAAAAATTGAAAAAAGTTTTCCGAATGGTTTGATGGGTTATTTTGCTGCAACCTTTCGGTCTGGTCTCCCCGTTAAAAATCGCTTAAGTTGTTCGTCCAATAGTATTTGCAGATGGACTGAGTGATGGGAGCGAGATTTTCAACGTCAATAGATATGGCTGATACCGCAGAGGCTATTGTACAACGCGTCGAAGCCTTCAATTGGCGAGATCATAAAGATTCAGAAAATTGGGATATGAAGGCGCATATGGGAATTGATCCAATGCTTCTTGGTTTATCAATGGAGTTGGCCCTGAAAGCTTGGTACGCCTTTGATCATGACAAACTCATCAAAGGTCACAAGCTTACTAAGTTGTTTGAATCACTAACACCTGAGAGCCAAGAAAGGCTCGATGCTGAATTCCGTCGATCCGTTGCTCCCACTCATAGAAATTTCTTCCACGTCGATTATGGAATCGATAAAATCTTTTTCCAGTATGAAGATGCATTCATTGAGTGGCGTTACATGCATGACAAACGTGAGAAGAAAACCATTCGCTTTGAGCAATATGAAGTCATCTCCACGCTAAGGATGATGATTGCCGAGTTTCGGGAGCGATATAAGACGATCCCGTATTCTGTCCCCAATCATTTCAGATAGGAGCTTCCGCCGACGAAGTTTTGCCTCTCTACTCAACGCTAATCTCAGAACTCTGGGCTATTGGATGACTATGGGTGCTGGACTAGTTATAGAGGGAATATACTCAAGAGAAGAGTCATAGAAGTCATCATCACCTTCACTGATAGACACAATGGATGGCAGTTCAGAACTCTCACTGGAAGGAACAGACATTGATGACAGTAACTGAAGTTCATTCACTCTGGCTGCTTTATCTCCATAGGTAATCTTACGGGCACGTCTAGGCCAAGAATGTCTGATCAGAAGCATATCTCGAACAGCAGCAACATTGTCATTCTCTGGATCATTGAACGGGAGTTTAGCTTCTGACTTCTCAAGTCCCGCATATTCACACCAGCCTCGTACGCCACCAGACAGATATCCATCAGGTGTCTCGGTTTCTTTATATGGGTAGCTGAAACAGACACGGCCTACACCGGGATAGAAATCTCTCATCTTCTTGGCAATCTGTCTTTGTGTCAGGAATGGATGCCATATGCGACCATGGCCATGAAAGTTCATAGCAACCTGATCCTTTCGATCTCCATCAAGAAATGATGGATGTACACTATCGTCTGGCATGAACTGGAATTGCTTGTTAGCATCACAGGCCGAGATATCGCAGATAATGCGTACAACTGCATCCGGCATTTCTCTTTTGACCAAGGATTGGAACTTGGGTCGTTCACGTCGGATGACTTCAATTCCATTCATGTCCCGACGTTCAACGGACAGGTCGATGGTGAACATATGGCATTGATGGTCAGGAAAGCCCCAGAAAGGCTCCGTGAGCCATTTACCTGCCACTGAGCGATAGTTCTTCGATTTACCATAGGATTGTTTCTCATCGGCTCTCTGGCTGTATATGTAGTCATTCTTCGTATTCGCTCTATAGACCATGCCACCACCGCAGTTATCACATTCAGGACGATTGCATGGACGATGAAAGGAACAAGCTCGTCTGCGTTCATTTTCCTTTTCAAGCTTTGGCAGATGATCTGCAATAACACGGGTGGCCCAACGCTTCCTCGGGCTACTATCGCTGCACAGTGCCAGATTAAGTCTCTGTCTCAGTTCCTGATCAATATTCATTCAATCTGCTCCAATCAATCGCACTGTCAGCCATTGGGCAGACGATGGTGTTCTTATTTAGAGAGCTAGATCGAGAGTGCTCGAAGTCAAACGGATGCCTTTGGCGGAGATGTCATTGATCGGACAAACGTACGTCGTTTGATCAACCCCGGCCCTAAATACAGGTGTCAGCAATGTTGGGAGAATTTGGTGTTGAAGAAGCGAATAACGGTTCGAGCAGTCGATGATGAGGTCATCGATATGCTCAGAGAGTTAAGGGAAGAGGAAGGACGATTTATCGGACGCATTTTATCTGATGCGGTTCGTGACTATTGGGATGATCGAGCAGAGGAGGAGACCAACTATGAGATCGTAGATGAAGTTTGATTTGTGAATTAGTGACGTTTGTTATTTTTTGTTAATGAAGAAGAGGAATCCCAGAATAGTGGGATTCCTCTTTTTAGTTCGTGACGAACTTTTTCTTATCGTTATGATGCCGCCTATCTGAAGGAGAAGGAACATCCGGTGATACGTCGTGGACTGAGCATAATTGGTTGGATTGTGACCGCTATATCTACTGCGCTTGTGGTCGGACTTGTCGTCCTCATGATCTACATAGATGGCGAGATGGACCTCGTGTGTGGAGCCAACGGTGGATATTACCACAGTGGTGAATGCAAAGACTTAGGAAGTGTTGGTAGAGTAGCAATCCTAGCTATGGGCTTCTTTGCAATACTGGCCTCCGTCAGTCCAATCATTCACTTCATAGCAAAATCTAGGAGTCACACTGTATCCGAGTGATCAATCCACCGGGTCTAACCCTTTTGCTTCTCGCATTCTTACATCGACCGAACTTCGGGTCTGGCCTGCCAGCATCTCATCAAAATAGATAACCTGAGTGGGCAACTCGACACCCCAGTCGTATCGAAACGGCCACTTGACTGTTCGCGCTGTAACTTCCTTCTCAGGCAGGTTGTGCGGGATTTCTCCCGCTAACTTCAGATGTCGGCTGACGAAGTTCTGATAGATGCCATACTTGAGATAGGTTTCAAATCGTCTGTTAGCCATGTGAGGATGAATGATTGGTGCTTGCCGTGAGCAGACCAATTCATCATTTACATAAAGCTCGAAGTAGGTGTCTCGTTTCTTGGGCGAGTAATCGGCGAAAATCGTGATGTCGGTCCATTTCCCTTTCCAATTGGGAAGCAGTCCAATCCGGCACCATTCATTGTCATGAAAGACCACACGTATACTGCCATTGAGAAACAACTGCCATGATGGCATATGCACTTCCTGAACTTTAGTTTGGATCACAGAGATACCTGATTTCCCATAAAGGTTCTGGTGGCTCTCTGGGACGTAGATTGAAAAACCAATCCATGTCTTCTTGGCCTTTCCGATCAATCGATTTCTGGGTGCTTCCTTGCGTTCAATACGGGCACGGTCCTCTTTGCAGTCATTCCACTGTTTGGAACCATTGCAATCTCCATGCCTGATCTCGAAACGTTGTGAACGACCACCACGACGAGTGATATCTTTCACTCGTTTAAAACCATAACTCTTTCGATGACCTATTTCACCTTCGCCACGCTCCAGCTTTGTGTTCGACAGTATCGACAAGGTACGGCCACTATCAGCATAAGCGTTGCCGGTGAAAGCAATTCCAAGTTCCACAAAAAAAATAAAGGCCACGGCAAAAACACTTTTCACAAATAGCTCCCCTGTACTGATTTTTAATCTCCAAGTCTGATCTGAAGGAGATCGTTCACCGTTACTTCCCCGTCCGTTGCTTTGATGATCCGCTCAAGCAATTCACGTCTGGGTGTAACCAACTGCTTGCATATCCGGTTGATAGTCGGAGCAGTCGTTTGTACGAGAACAGCGAAGTCTTTTTGTTGGATATCGTTTTGGCGCAAGTATTCGGTTAAAGTCATTATTACGTTTTACGTAATATGTAATAATTGTCAAGCGAAATCCGGCGCATATGCTGATATGACCGTTCTGAAGATAAAGCTTGGCCACCGATTACATTTTGTGTAATTTGTAATTATGGCAGGAAAACCAGACATAGACCCAATGGGAAAGGTGCTTAGGAAAGCACGTGAATCTAGTGAGATATCAGCCAAGGATGCCTCGGATGCATTGGATATCACCACTGCTTCATTGTCCCGACTAGAAACCGGAAAAAGTTCTGCATCGGTTCAAAGGCTCAAGCAAATGGCTTTGCTGTACAAAGTGTCACTTATTGATCTAGTTGATGAAACAATCGTCCCTTCTCAGGCACCGCTGAACAAAGAGTTATTGAGGGTTTGTATCAATGAGGTCCATCAGATTGCAAGCGAACTGAAAGCTTCCCCATCATCTGAAAAACTGGCCGATCTCATCGTGCAGACATATGAGAAGGCAGACATGAACGCATCTGGACACGACATAATCAGCAATGAGCAAAGAGAGTCACTTGAAGTGTCGTTGAAGCCCTAGGCGTCAAACATCTGGTAAGAATGAAACGTCAATTTTCTTTACCGCTGCTGCTCGTTTAATTACATGATGACCGTAACCGTATCTACCACCCGTATCCTGTTGTGCATGACCTGTAATTCGGTCATTTAGTTCTTTTGATACACTCTGTTCATCCAAGACATCGGAGACCTCTTCAAGTGTTACTTCGCCGCTTTCCAATTGTTCAATCATCTTCTTTGTTAGCCCGGCATCTCGGACTAAATCTTTGAATGTGCCACGGAAAGAATGCACAACCTTGCGCGGGTGCTCGGTCACTTTGTCGATATATCTCGTAAGTTTCTTGCCAGCATCACTTTGCGCTTTATTATCTTGATCCAAGGTATAGCTGAATATGCGTCCAGAACCTCCGTTACCCAACATTGGGACAACAGCGGGATGCAAAGGTATCAGTCGTCGTGAAGGGTCATTTTTGACCAATGCCTCCGTTAGGTCCAAATAAACGATACCATATTCACGATGGACTTGTGACCAATCCAATAATGCAATCTCATCCAGTCTTGCACCAGTAGTTGCCAAAAGCGTTAATGCCAATCGATCTTCTTTAAGCATGTCCTGAGCAAATATGTCTTTAAGCTCCTGCCAAGTGAATGGAAGCCATGATTCAGATTTTCGGCCATATTCCTTGAGATCAAGCTCTACCAAAGGATTTCGCTCGATATAACCCTTCCGTTCGGCCCAACGCAGCATTGCCTTAACACGTGAGATATTACTTTTTATGGTCTTGTTAGCCCTACCTTTCCGCGCCATCCATTCAGCGTAATTGTACGCATGAACCTTTTTGATGTCCTCGATATATAAATCACCTTCAGTCTCAACGACTTCGATGAACTCAGTGATTTTTGATAGTTTTGCTCTGCGTTCTTTGCGAGATTCCTTATCCATTTCGTTCAGATAGTCATAATACTCACTAATTAGCCGACGAAATTTCATTTTTGGGTCTTTATCGAGACCAAAATGTTTGATGGTAAAGGCGTCTGTAGTGATGCAGGTATTCGGATCGGCTGATATTTGGGTCGTCAGCCTCACAGCGGGATCGTACAGTCGCGCCTTTGCCTTCAGATGTATATCATCGATCTCTTTTTGAAACTCTTCGTAAATCTCTTTTGCAATCTGAACACTTCTCATTTCGGCAAGCTTCTTGTCGGAAGTTCCAGTTGACCGTCGCACCTGTTTGCCTTTGGAATATATCCGAAGCTCATCCGGTTTCGTCACAACGACGTACCATTTATCACCCTTTGAAGGTATCTGAATAAGTGAGGGAGGGTGGAAAGTAGTGCCCAAAGTAGTTCCCATTGTAGTGCCCATTGTAGTTCCCTGCGACTCGCTAACCTACTGAGAACTATAGATTTCAAGGGGTTAGGGTGTCAAATGGGGTGTCTGGCGGAGAGGAAGGGATTCGCTGCCAAGTTGGCTGTAACCTATTGATTCGTGGTCGCCAAAAATCGGTCTGGGTACGGTAATGGGTACAATTGCAAAGATACCGAGCTCAACCGTCTGAGTCAATTATATATGCACGCAGGCTCCTTATAATTCCACGGAGTCTGATGGAACCTCCTCCTAAAAAACGTGGGACATCGTGCGAAATTATTGAAACACTTCCCACCAACATTTTCTTTTGAAGATATTAGTTAGTATGGAACGTCAATCGTAGGCTTTTCCAGTTCGAAAAATTTTCGCTTCATATTTATCACCATGATTTCATGGATTTCATTTTTTAATTCTAGCAACCGAATACGCTTAAATTGGGAATCATCTAACTTTAAAACTTCTTTTTCAGCAGCATGTAATTCGTTCCAATGCTTTAACTCGCTTGCAATTCTCTGGTCCTCTGCAAGCTTCTTATTTAACTCCGCTACCAGCTTTGCAGATTTTTTTTCCTCCTCCTGCAGGAATTTCACATTATCCATAATTGCCAGCAATTCTTGTGATGGAAAATGTCCGCTTTTGCTGGATTCAACTAGTAACCTTCTCGCAACTCCGCTGTTGTAAGGTTTGTACTTATCATCTGAATAGATTTTAGCCATTAAGAAATTGACTTCAGGCTTACCCATTATGTTTGAAGCTTCATTAAGAAGCTCCTTGCCCACTGAAATGTCTTTTTCCAGACCTAAGCCCACGGTGTGCATTACTCCAAGATACACTAATGCGGCGGGATACTTGTTTTTTGGAAGCATCTCGAAGCCAACGATTGATTCCAAATACTCACCTCGCTCGAAAGCAAGGCGAGCAAGACGAAATTCAGAATTCTCTTGTGCATGAGACCAACTCGTATGGCTTAATATAATCAAGAGCATAGCAATGATGCACTTAATCCCAATTTCTAAAACCTTATTCATAAAATATCACTATCTAGTAAATTGCGGAAAACACATATTTAATCCATAAGCTTCTGCGTTGACATGCCGATCACCCCAAGGACCAGATAGACTGAAATTACTATTGGAACCTACGACTTGAAAAACCTCGATAGCCTTTTTGGAACAACACTGAGCGAACTCTTCTAGTTTCTCGCTACCTTTGGCTTTAATAGATTCTGCTACAGTTGCTTCTTTACACAATTTTCTAGCCTTCTCCCAAATATAGCCAGTTTTTGCGCAGGCAGACCTTCTTCCCTTATCTGTAATTTTCTTATTTCGATCATGAACAGGAGCCCGCACTAGAAAACTGTTGAACAGTTGCGACGTGGACTCTATCCCAGCAGTAGAATAACGTTGTCGTTTTTCAAATTCTTCAACCATACATAAGCAATCATAATAGGTAGCACCTCGGTTACCCCTCTCATAACATGTGTCAAAGAGCTTTGATCTCACTTCTGATAAGTCGATTTTGTTATTGCGCTTATTTTTCTTAATTGATACAGGGTATAAACCATTCTTGGATTTCTTTGAAAAATCTATAAATGGCCCGTCATAATCCTCATTATTTGAATATAAGATGCTCCAAAGCGACTGGTTCAACACAACTATGTCGCATCCATTTCTGCGTATCCTGTTCAGTAATTCACTATTGCTTTCGAACACTGTATCTGAATTTGCATCTAGGCCTCTATCCACCAATCCACTCATGTCAAAGCTTAGCCAATCATCTGTATCAGTGGAAACACAGACTGTAGCATTTATATTATTGAAATTATCTGTTTGCCCTAGAGCTTTATAAAGCGATGAACTTATTAAGTACTCGTGACCTGGAGAATTTTTAGATAGATCATAATTTTGTGGGACAGCGCAAATCTGCAAGCCAGCGATTTTTGTACACTCAAATTTCCGTTTCTTTGCGAAAACACTTTTTTTAAGTGATACTTTCCTGATTAGGACGTTCGGAGATTTACTTATGTCTCCCGCTTCTAAAAACAGCTTCTCTAAAACGGCTTTGGTGAAGAGGTCATTTTTTCCACGCCCAATCTCTGGGAAGCCATTTATAGTTGCGAATTTATATAATGCATTTCGTGTTGGCAGCTGCGACTTTCCGTCAATACGCCCATTAAAAAATCCCAACTTAGCTAGCGCTTCTTGTATGAGCATATAATCAGCCAAATCTAGGTTGCTATTATTCATAGCCAACTCAATTCGGTGATTTTGCTGTTGGATTGCTGGTATTTGTAAACTTTCGCACTCTGATCCGTAACATAGCTTTTGATCGGGCGAGGGTGAAGCATATGAAAAGCCAATTGAATAAAGCAGACAAAATAAAACTATTAGCTGTGAGATAAAACCCAATACAAATCTTTTCATAATTATACTAATACCTCCATAAACAACTTGATCTTTGAAAATTTTTTACTTTGAAATAGACCATCTATCAATCGAATGTCTGTTTCCAACCCACTTAGTCACGGCTGTTATTTTTGGGATAGACTCATGGAAACTATTACAGAATTTTGTCCCGACATTGTACATCCAACCACCACTTGGGTGTAGACAAATGACAGAAAAATCAAAAGTACACGCTAGTGAGTTTAGTTTGCAGGCAATATTGTTTAACTCGACAACATCAAGGTAATTGGTGAAAGAACCGATGTGAGCATAAATTTTAACCGCACATCTATTTTCGCTCCAGAATGCATAGGTATACTTGCTACCAATATTTGAACATATTTTAGATAGAATAGCGTTTTTAATATCAGGTAGAACGTCTTTTTTTACCATGTCGTTTCTGACTTTAGTGAATTCTTGCTCTACTTGCTTTGAGCGAGCTATCAAATACTCTTCGTACTTATTAGCGTTTCTATGCTGAATGATCTGAAATTGCCTTCCAACATCAAGATATATCGGCATATCCTTCGCACGAAAATTTATTGTGTTGCGCCAGTAATTGATATCCGTGAAAGATGAGACATTAATTTTTGGCTTGAGAGCGTTATTTGCTTCCAATTCTCCCCAAGTAGTTTGAAGGTTCATTAGTATATTTGACAGCTCCTCATTTAGGAGTTCATCAGGCATGACGATCGCACGAAAACCATAGTTATTATCCAAGTTTTCACGAGAAACTTTAGCAATCGATTTATTAGGACCCTCAGTCAATTTAAGGACGAACACGAAGGTTTTACCTGCCTTTTTGACAGTTGCCTGAGCTAAGACGACTCGCACAGAGTTCTTGTCACTTTGAATTTCGGGCTCTAAAAAAACAACATTGTCGACATACTTATTCTCATATGTTTTGCTGTAGCCAGGTTTTAGTTTCAACGTAGCTATTTCATCGGTAAATGGGCTGTTTCTTCCTCTTTTTGGATAGGAGGTAACTATTGTTCCAGCTTGCCCCAAAAGCTCGATTGCACTCACATGCGTTTCGTCAAAAAGAGGGTTATCTAGTCCACTTAGTTTATACTTAAATTTTCCCTTCTGCGAAATCAGCCATGCTTCTTCTCGGGTATCGATCTCCACTTCGTTAGCTCCAAGAGCGCTCGTCATCGTGAAACAAAACAATAGAAATAAGAACTGTGAAAACTTCAATTGCCCGCCAGAAACAAAAAATCTATGAAACAACTTCCTACCCATCATAAATCCACGGTTACTAGATCAGGATATTGTACCGGAATTATCAATGCAACTTTTTCCTGAATCTATTTCGGGTTAACATGATTAACGAGTTTCGCGAGCCAAATAACAAAAATTGAAACTTCAGACTGATCATCGACTGTTTTTCTCAACGGCTCAAATTACTTCTAAGCCCTTGCCAAATTTGATCCTATAGGTCTTTATTTCATAGTATCAGGTTAGGAAAGAGTTCAATCACATGAGTTGCAATTCGCTAAAGCAAAATTTTATATTTTTGCTTAAAGACAACAATTTATCTCAAAAGTATCAAGTTGTTGAGGAGTTTGTTGATAATCAATTTGGATTTAATGCTGATTTTTTCATAACAATCACTACAGAAGCTGAGAGCCAAGTGAAGCACGGACAGCTCGACGCAGGTCAGAAGGTTCAGACTTCCGAACAAGCAAAAAAACAAGCAGAAGATCAATTAAGAGAATTAATTAACTTTGAGTTCGATAAAGTTAGCTCCAGCACATCTCAATTACTCCGAAAACAAACAGTAAGCTGCATTCTGAAATCTGAAAATTTTTACTTAGTCAAGAAATGTGAAAGTTGTTCGGCAAGGGGAAAGATTTCTTGTAGGGCCTGTGACGCAAATGGACATGTCCGCTGCAGAAGCTGTTCTGGATTGGGAAAGAGCAAGTGCGAGAGCTGCAATGGTTATGGCGTTTTCTCGTGTTCTTCGTGTATCGGTACTGGCAAGGTTGCTGAATATAACCGCTCAATTGACGATGATATTATGGATACACTTCATAAAAACTACGGCGGCCCCGTTTATCGATCATGTAGCGCTTGCAATGGAAATGGGCGCAAGACTTGTGTTTCTTGCGGAGGAAGCTCATGTGCCGCGTAAATTCATGAAACGCTTAAACAAGGTGCACCGCATCTTAAAGACGCTCAAAAATGCGCTTGCTGATCATGCACGGCGTTATGGTGCTTTGGGCGACAAAAGGGCTGGCGACTGGTCAAACTAGTGATGACCAAAGCGTCGATCTATGGCGTGAGAGCCACACCCAAAGGATTGCGCCATACATTCGGGGTGCATTGCATCCTCTGCGGCACATCTGAAACCAGGTTGCAAGATTGGCTGGGTCACGCCAACATCAGCACCACCGCAATTTACACCCTCGTCGCGCAACGTGAAGACCGCGAATTTGCCCGTAAAACATGGGGGTTTTGAGAGACGTATGATCGAAGAAATAAATAATGTGCCGATTGGTTCGATGGCGAAGCTTAATGAAATGGAGGCGGAAGTTAGAACAATGCGCGAATCTTCGAAGAATTGATTAGGCGTAGATGGATCGCAAAGTTTCAGCTTTGAAGTACATCTTCCCTGTGCGCTTCTTCGATATAAGGTTTATTTCCTGCGCCATTCGTAATAATTTCTCTCTAGTTGCACCATCAACGCGTTCAATACTCTCTTGAACTACGAAAATATCATAGCAAGTATCTAGGACTTGATTAAGATCGTCATCATGGCTCCAACACACCAATTCAAGATATATTTCAGCATATTTGATACGTTCGGAGCCTTCTGAATAAAATGAAGAATTGTAAAAATGTTTTGCCCACTCACGTGCTTCTCCGCGTTTCAAAGGTGCAGAGAAAGTCATGCGCCCGGGGTGACGTCTGTATAGACTATAAATCCTCCAAACTGCGATAGCTGCTAACACTAGTAAAACCAAGTATGTAATATTTATGTCCATTGACCTACCTCTCTTGCTCACGCGAGCACCATATCAGATTATCAAAAACACCAACAAGATTTTATAGATTCGTAACACCAACCGTGGCGGTAGAGTGGAACTGGAGTTGGCGTAAGTCGTAAATGAAGTATATTTGAGGTTCTGATCGGCCTCAGGACTAAACTTGTTGAAATTGAAGCTCAGTTCAAAAATATAGTTGAAGCGTTGGAAGAATTTAGCATCGAGATAAGCCAAAACACTGACAAAAGCTAAAAGTTGCATCAAGCTCTTTCATATATCTAAAGGCGTGGTAATGTGCATTGTGTAAAATTAAACTTGTTGTTCGTAGAAGACAATAATTCAGGCACCTATACCCTCAAAATCATGCAGACAGACGTAATTCGAAAATAGCTATGATATTGGGTAATCTAAACAATGTTAGGAACCAGTATTGCTTGACCTCTCAAACCTCATTGAAGAGTATCACAAAAAAAATCGATCTTCCGGAGATTTGAACTACTTTCAGGTGATTCAAAATAATTTACCTGAATTAGTCGATGGTGCGCTATCATTTCCTAATGACTTTGATTTGACGCCGCATGCATTAAAAACTTTCGCTGAAGCTTTAATGTATTATTACCACAGCAACTCTGGTTTCAAGTGCTCTTCATGGTCTATTCGAGAACATGGCCCAGATGAGTCAGGCACTAGAACTCGTACACTTCGTATTAATACGGAGCCATTTTGTGCTGGCGTTACTGTTCCGCTTCCCTCGCGGAATAAACATACCCAAATTGTTGATTGGTACCCAATATCTACATTCGAAGCTAGGCTTAGAACAGGCCTTCTAATTTTTGACCATGTTGTCATGATAGACCCTTGCCCTAAGATATTCGAATGGTCAGATCACCCTTCATACATCTATACAGAGGCAGTCGGCATTGAAGGCGATGCCAATCATTTGCGTTATAAGGAACGAAAACCTCTTGACTATGACAGACCACTCCCAAGTGAGATAGAACAAGTTAAACTTAATGAATTACGTCAATGGTTTGAGATTTGCAGCCGCTACAAATCTTTTTTTGAGAGTGGCCAGTTATTTGTTGTTCCAAATAGGTTTCCAGACTGGCTTGTATCATACAGCTCAGGTTCAGATTCAGATAAACCAAAATTTGGTGACTTTAAAACGATTTTGAAAAGTAAAATCCTTCCGTTGTCCGATCCAATGTTTATAAAATTTCATGAACAAGAGTGGAACGAAGTCAACAGTTGGGACTTACTAGAAAGAATATTTTGGCAAAACCATTTCATCGGTAACGGTTCGGTTGCGATTGAATCACTTGCAGAGGTGGAATGGCTGATTGCACAACTCAATAACGTGAACACTCCATCTACATCAAATACACAAGCAACCCATTCAGTAGCCAGTCACATATTCAATTTGAAATACGGATTAAGCCTGACCGGCATTGAAACCCATGAGCTACAATCAATTTCGTCGAGTGATGAGATAGTATCTGAACTTCGAACAATTATTCGAGAAGTAGGAACGCTCGCGCTATTGAATAGCGAATCTATGCGAGAAAATATACCTATTCTTACGGAAAAATTTATTTCGTATGAAGATAAATTAGAAACTCTTTCTTCTAATTCAAATTTTTATTCAGGCATCTTTCGCCCAAGTAAAGATGCCTGTGTAGCTGCAATAGGCTCCAGTGCTGCAACATACATGACCGCAGCCGAGGCTAATGCAATTATGTGGGCAGGGCTCGGTGCGGCTTTTCCGCTCAGTGTTATGTTGCCATTTTATATTTCCAGAACAGTTTCTAAGAACAAAGTATCAGCTAACGCAAAAACTTTGTTGACCTGCTTAAATTCTGATTGAGGAAATCTAGATTGAGCTAACTTATTTTCGGAATTGATTTGAAATTATTGCATAACCTTTACATTTCAGTCGAAATCAACTTTGACCATTTTTGATTGTGCCCTAAATTTAACACAAGCCCATAAACTGGAAGGTATACAGATGCATTTTTGGTTCAGTGAGTGGGTCAGTTTAGCGCTATCTGTAACTAAGATTGAGCCTGATTTTACATCTTTGTAGAATGCAAGATGTGTGCTGTAATACAGCACCTCTTGTCTGCGGGCAGCTCCGCTGTCCTCGGCAGGGAGACGCTGCGCTCTCCCGTGCACCCTCTGGCAATGTAAAACTGTTTACGAGTCAGTCTTTACTTATATTTATTCTATAAAAACGTGTATAGTTCTACTCAATTCAATCAAGCTGGATAAGAGGTTGAGAATGCGAGTTTCTGAATACTATAGTTTGGGTCGCAACCAAGCGTCCTTAAGTTTCATAGATATTGATATAGAAAATGATATAAAACTCTTTGTGAATGCACGCGCAATCAGAATACTTGAATCAGATTGGGGTGAGCAATGTACTTACTTGATTTCAGATTTTTTTGATGCCGTGATAGGCTCCATACGTAAAGGTGATCATAAAAAAGCACTTCAAATTTTATCAAGGCTTCGAGAACCCAATGAGACCCATTTAGGACTTTCACGAGGTAAATCTGAAGGTCGGGGTCTTGGCCCAGAAAAAGCAAAACAAATCTGGACCGCGTTATGTTCTAGTAAGGCAGTTAAGACAGGATTGTTGAGTGATTTAGAAGATACCGTATTACTCGTCGAGGGCGTATCTACCGATATTCTGTCTGATATTGTAACCAATATAATACGAGGCCCATTAATTGAATTTACTCAGAACATCGCAGAAGAATATGGAATACCCATGCAGCCCGAGGTCGCTTCCGGTCCCATCTAGAATCCTGCTTCTCATGAATGGGATGAACAGTTTGTGCAACTTCCTGCACCTAATGATGAAAAACTAATCCTCGTGCCGAAATCTATAGTAAGAATAAGGTCGGAATTTGATGTCGGTAAATATTACCGCCATTATGTTCTAACCGCTATGCAAGATGAAGAGATTCATAAGAACTCCGGACTAGTAAATACAATCAAATCTGGGAAAAATAAAGGAACAAAAAAAGTATTTAAGACCGATTTGCAAAAGAAATATGGCACCGAAGAAAAAGCCGTTTCCATATCTTATACAGATCAAAACCCCGAAATTCTGGAACGTCATAAGGCCGATAACTCCGAGCCAACACCTGCACTTAGCCATAGGCAAATAGCCGAAGCTCAAGACTCAGCACCACCAGATTGGGCCTTATTATTATCAAATGTAACAACGATCGAGCCCGGAAGAAAAGGTGCATATAAATATGAAGATGCTATCACAGATTTACTAACGGCGTTGTTTTATCCAGTTCTTGTAGACCCACAAAAGCAAACCCCATTGCATGATGGCTTAAAAAGAGTTGACCTCACATTTACGAACTATGCAAGATCAGGTTTTTTCGAGTGGTTATCACGACATTATTCTTGTTCACATGTTTTCATTGAATGCAAAAACTTTGGTGAAGAATTGGGCAATCCCGAGATTGATCAAATTGCGATGCGATTTTCGAAAGAACGTGGTCAGTTCGGAATCGTTGTCTGCAGAAATTTAGAAAATGCCAATAGACTGGAAGATCGTTGCAAAGCTGCTGCACGAGATGGCCATGGTTTTGTAGTTTGCTTAACAGATGACGAACTCGGAAAACTAATTGAAGAAGCTCAAGACCACCTTCTTCAACGACACGAATTTCCATCTTTGAAATCAAAATTTGACAAACTGATATTCTGATAGGAGTTCTTTAATCGTTAAATGTAAAACCAATCAGCTCTGAGTACGAACCAAACTTTCAAGCTTACATCAAAACCGTGGACGCTTTGCTGTCCGTCAATTTCTTACGCCGCTTCGCGGTCTCCCGAGAAGAATTTGACTGATCCTCGGTTTTAATCTCCCGTCCGATTTGGTCACCCGCGCTATAGCGCGGGCGGCTTTCATTTCTTTGTTTTGGGACGCTCGCCGCTTGGCAAGGGTTCATGCGCAGAGGAGTTTCTTTCGATTTAATGTCAATAAATCCAACCATTTTAATGGGTTGTTTTTTCTTGACAGATTTCAAAACATGCGAGACCAATAGGAACATATACCTACAAATGCGTCCGCATTTTGGCTTTTGGTTTGATCCGCGTTTTACCACAAGTGATCCCATGAAAGCCTTTGCGGGCGGTTTTTATTCCATTGCCTTTAAACCATTAAAGGCGTGGTCTCACGCTCTTCTCACTTGCATAGCATTGCAAGTCACCAGCGCGAAGCCGCGCCGGAAAGATATTGCTATGACTGACACCACATCTGAACCGCCAGAACTCTTTGTCTTAGATATATCGCTAATACCGTGTTGTAGAAGAGCACCACAAGAACTAGCAGTCTACGCGGATGCATTTGATGCTTAGAATATTGGAATTGATTTCCAAGTCCATAATTTCTCAATCTAAAGAAGTCAGGTGCGGGTTAGTTCTGCTTCTGGCACGTTTCGGACCAAAGGGTCGGAGTCTTGACACGTCCACTTTTGGCCCAGAGCGGATATTGGGAAACTGAAACCAGTGACAATATAGTGGCTGGTCAAAATACCCCGACATGGAGCCTAATGTGCGCTCTAAATGCAACTTCGAGGCTTCCGAGCTCCGATCACTTTGGCCAGACCGATATTAATTCTGGCCGAACCTATTTTTTTTAAATTTTCACGATTCTTCTTCTGCTCTTGCTTTCAGCGCGATGTTCATGGCTTCAAATCCGCTGATTGTGTCTTTGCGAATAATGGCAAGCAGCGGATAGCTCAATATGCCGGTGAAGTTTTCACCATGGTGGAGGAGAGTTGTACCTTGTGCCGTTTCCTCAAGGATGAAATAGTGCTCTCCATCAAATATGCCTTTGAAACCAAGTTTGCCAACCCAGCGTAATTCGGTATTCTCATCAGCTATAAGCACTTCAGGGGTGAAATACATTGGCGAATTACCCTCAGGTTGGATGGTAACATTTATGCGACTGCCAGCTTTGAGATCACCAGAAAGATGCTTCACAAACGGGTTCCATTCAGAATAAGCATCACCGTCTGCTAGCTTCTCCCAGACTACGCTGGGGTGGGCTGCAATTTCAATTTTGGTACTGATTGATGGGCCTGTAAAAAGACCGATACCGTATGCAGCAACAAGTGTAGTTCCGATCGCTGCCGCAGATGTAGTGAAGATGGACATTTTATTTCCCTTTCAGATTTGGCGATTGGAATGTGCGCCTTATTTCGATAAGTGCAATTTACTATCAAGAGAAATTTATATAAATTACCTAAAGTTCTACAATTAATATAGAAATTTGTATGGTGGATTAATGAAAATATCCTGGGATTTGATACGAACGTTTCAATCAGTGGCGCAGACTGGCAGCCTGTCCGGCGCAGCTCGTGCGCTGCAGCTTACGCAACCAACTGTAGGTCGTCATATCGATTTACTTGAAGATGCACTCAATTTGACATTGTTCGTGCGGAGCCGTGAAGGAATGATGCTGACCCAAGAGGGTGCTGATTTGATCACAGAATCTCAGGAGATGGAGGTAGCCGCAAAGGGTTTTGAACGCCGAGCAGCAGGACTAGATGAAGATGTAACAGGTGTTGTACGCATATCTGCCAATGAAATTTTTGGCGTTATGATCTTGCCGCGTATTCTGCCAGAATTTATGCGGGTCAATCCGGGTATTGAAGTAGAGTTGAGCGTAAGCAACTCCGCCGCTAATCTTCTGCAACGTGATGCAGACGTTGCGATAAGAATGTTTAGGCCTAAGCAGAACGATCTGGTTGCTAGAAGGATAACAGAGTTACCGCTTGGGCTTTATGCGCATAAAAACTACCTTTCACAGAAGGGTACGCCACAGGCCCTTAGCGATATGCGATTCCACAGCTTCATCGGGATGGACCGAGATACGTCATTAATTGACACAGCGCAAATACTTGGCGAATATTTTAGCATAAATGACTTTGCCTTTCGCTGTGATAATATTTTGACACATATTGAAGCAATTAAGTCGAGTATGGGGATTGGCGTTACACATCAGGGCTTAGCGGCTAGCTGGTCTGATATAGATCGAGTTCTGCCAGATATTCGCCTGCCAAGTCTTGATCTTTGGATCGCATGTCATACAGAAGTTAGACACAATAAACGTATTCGATTAGTTATGGACTTTCTAGGCGAAGTTCTCAAGCAACCATATAGGTGTTTTGCAAATACATAGCCAATGATCTGGCAAAATTCGTCGTCACTAAAAAGTATCCGTGATTGGGGCGATGTCTACTTCTGGCACTCAGCGGCATTTTAACGGAAGTAATATTGTTTCCGCTTCACAGCGCAAGGCGGACATCCCAGAAAAAAGCACCAACTAGTTTGTTTTATTAACCATAACCTGGAATTTTGTTCCCGGCTTGTTCTTTTCGGGTTGCCGGAGCAGATATTCCAGGCTAACTTCTTTTCGTCGGTGAGCGAGCAGTGCTTTCTGATATAATTCGGCCTCCGCAAGTGCTACCAACACTCCGCGAAGGCCTGACCGAAACACCTACTGTAATAGGAGCACGGCTATGCGAATCTCTACACTAAATTCTTCTTAGGGAATATCCCGTTTGTTGTATTGACGTTGTTTTTTGATAGTTGCTGCGTCTGCTCGCAAAGCTTTTCACTTTGTGTACTTGCACAACTGTCTTTCGTTGAACGTCTCAACGCAAAATCATCTTAATAATTATATTTGAAACAAGCAGCCCACTTGGTGAGCCAAGGTTGATTTGTGTCGTATTTTTTCGGAAAGCGTGTCCTTAATGCTCGCCAGTCGGATTGATCGGCGAAGCCATATCCCGGTTGCTTAAAATTAATGGATTTCTCTATGAACAATAACTCACAACCATCAAACAATCTTCTCCCTGAACTTAATCTTGATCTGATCCACGCTGATTTGGAAAGACTTGCCAAAGAAACAGTTGATAAAACGCTCACGCAGGCGAAGGCTGCTCGTACCGACCCTGTGTTAGGCAGCTCAAGCACACTTGCTACATACTACATGATGTTTCCTCGCAATGATGGACTAGCACAAGAGAAAATCATGGGACTTATCGCACAACATGTTGAAGAATTAACAGTCATCAATAGCGGCCTAAAGTTTGCCATTGATCCTAAATATCTCAGCCTTCTCCAATCAAATAATGCAGCACGGTTGGCTGATTTACAAACGGACTATGATCCAGAACCGAAAGGCCCGACTTACCGTCCTGATGCGCTGATTGTTAATCGAAAGAACGGCACAGCATGTCTGGTAGATTTTAAGCGACAGGTCTCGACGATTGAAACGACGAAGCTTAATAAGATTGCCGATAATCTCACAATAGCTCGCGCTCAAGTTCGGGATTTTCTTTACCAGAAACATAGGCGCATGACTATTGATGAGGGTTCTGTATCATGGGCTATAATTGATTGTTCGGATCAGAAAGATTTACCGCCTCGTTTTAAAGAGGCAGGCGTTTTTGATCTTGAGAGTTTAGATGTCATCTGTGGGGTTAAGAATATTGCAGCAGGCTATCGTTTGGCACGCGAATATATGGCGACAGAATTTATCCGGGGCGAAGCAGAGTTAGTTGCTCAGTCAGATAGATTTATCGCATCTCAAAACGTCGTCGGGATGATTGAAGATGCAGTGAACGAAGCGAAGCTGGCATTTGCAGATAATTCAGTTCCCAAGGATAAAAATGGAGCTTTGCAGGATGATCAGATTCACGAGCACGCTCAGTTAGAGCAAAAACGTGTGCATCAAGCCGCGAATTCTCAGAGCTTACCGAGCAGGGAAATCATATCCTTCAGACGTAATGGAATGTTCGGCACCTAGCAATCAATAATCTCAACATGCCTGTTCCTATTAGGCGGGCATGTCATAACCCTTCAAATTATCTATTTAAATCGCCGATCTTATGATTTGGCGCAAGGAGCAAATATGTCCAACCGTAAACAAATAGACCGCGATAATATCCTGCAGTTCAGGCTACGGGGACAATCTCGTTCACAATCAACTCAAACACCTTGTAGGGAGCTCGGACATACATCTTCCTCGCAAAATACAGCATCAAACCAGCAACCTTCACGCATGCCTGTGCAAAATTACGAGCTTGTTCGGTTGCTTACATCAAAGGGCAATCCAACTGTGGAAATCGTTGATATACGTGCACCAGCAATTGTTCGTCGTGTTCTTAGACATGTTCGAAAGCACAGCAGGTCAGACAATCAATTGCCCAGAACTCTGCCACGAGCCTTAAGGCGGGAGCTACAACTCTTATGTGACTTTGATCACCCCGCCCGCATCGTTTTGAGAGATTGGTTTGATGGCAAGTTGTATACTCTACCTGATGGTTTTGAAGAAACATATGCACGCGCCTCCAATATGAAGGAGGTTCACCATGACTAAAGCTAAAAACCGTATTCTCAATTATCTTCTGGCTCGTCAGTATCGAGCAGCTCGGCATGAAGCGTTCGAACAGGCAGCTGAAACAGGCATCTTAAACAGGGAACACATCGGCAAGAATGAACGCGGCGGGTTGAAGTGGCGTATTGCTGATGATTGTGTCCTGGACTTCACAGGTGATGAGGATCATGATTTTGAATTAATCACCAAATGCATGAAGAGATCAGCCTATTGGCTCCAACCATCTGAGGTCGTGATTGAGGCTGATATTTCTTCAGATTTTGGGGAGGATATCAATCTGGAGGAGGCTGATCATTACAACGCTGAAGGCTCCGCAACCTCATTGAACTTGGCTGATAAAGACATTACACAACCCCCAGCCAGAAATGTATGGCTTACCGACCAAAAGTATCATATTTTGTCTCTCGTAAAACGGCTCACCCCTCCACTCAAGCCCGCTGAAGTGACAACGGCTTTGCTGCTGGCAAGGGCCCTTGATCGCGAGGATGGCATGTTCGAACAGCACATGTTTGCGATGGCTAAACCGAATCCAATCATCTCGGTTCAAGTACCCGTGTTCGGTTTTGTCCGACAGTTTGGTTTAATGCTGGAAGATGGCTTGATCTTGCCCTTCTTTGTGTCATTGAGTCCGATTGAATCTGAACCATCATTGTCTGGACACTATAATGAGCTTCTCGATGCTCGCAGACGCAAATCCATTGCATGTATGAGCGGCAAGCTCGCAAGGTGTAATGATTACGGCGATGATCTTCGTAAATCGATTTCAAAAAACGTACTCACACAAATTAAACCTGTCATTATAGCTGACGAGGAAAAATCTCCCCTACCCGATCGCGTTAAAGCCGTTTCAGATATCACGTTTAAAGGTGATGGGATTGATCTGGAGTTGATCGCTGATGTGCTGTCTATTTGTTGCAATATCCCGATTGCAAAATCTTTATCTCTGATCGCGGAGAAGCAGTTTAATCCTGTACAACTGGGAATTGACGATATGGCCATTGCAATCCGGTCAGGACGTTCATTGGCACGTATCGTGGATACCTTAATTATGCTGGAGGCTGACAATGCATCAAGACTTGACGATGCAGACGACGATAACGAAATGTTTAGCGGGCGCGGCAATTCAACCAAACCATCCCGGCCCAATAAATATGTTGGCTTCTACGATTTGATAGAGCCGTACAAACTGGTTTGCGAGGAGGCAGAATCAAGTTCAGGTAAAAATCATTTGTTCGTGGAACACCTCTCAGGTTATGGCGATGCTCAACAATGGGCACTTGATCTAAAACAAGACTTAGATGCTTGGCAAAATGGTGAAGTTGATTGGTCTGATTTAAGCACGAGGCTTCTGCTTAGCGGCCCGCCTGGCACTGGTAAAACGACCTTTGCCAAAGCCTTGTGCAATACGTTTCAAGTTCCACTGATCTCCACATCAGTCGCCAGATGGCTTGAGGCATCTCATCTCGGTGATGTTCTTGCAGCCATTAGTGCCACCTTCAAATACGCGAATGCAAACAACCCGTGTATTTTATTCATCGATGAGATTGATAACATCGGAAGCCGTAATGGTGGTGCCAGTGGAAGTACCAAGAGAGGTGATAGCCATAAAAATGATGACTATTGGGCAAGTTTGATAAACAGGCTCTTAGAGTTACTTGATGGCACCGGCAAAACCGACGGCGTGATTATTCTTGGAGCAACAAACAGGCCCGATAAGATTGACCCAGCCCTCCTACGCTCAGGTCGTCTTGAGAAGCATATCATCATACCTCCACCCAATGCTGAGGCCTTAGTCGGAATAATAGCTCATCACCTTGGCCATGACCTTAATGATATTATTGAGCAGGGTGCTGAGACTGCATCTGTCGTTGCTGAAAATCGCGTGAGTGTTGTGCCAGACGGAAAGGTTTTGGAATCAAATAATTACATCGCCACTAACAGAATTAATAAAGTATCTGACGGAGATCATAGCCATAAAATTAAGGAAGCTTCACATGACTAATATTGACAAGCCCCTACGTGGTCATGGGAACAATACCACATCATCAGACCGCCAGACTGATAATATGCCCGCTATAGACCAACTGCCTGCACAACAAACTACCCTCAGACAGGAGGCACACCAACAGCTTGTCCTCAAACCGCTTGCGATGTCGGCACTCGGGCGAACGGGTGCAGATGTTGAACGTTTGATCCGTGAGGCCCGGCAGAAAGCACGGAGACAGAGGCGACAATTAACATATTCAGATGTCAGCGAAGCACTCAGTGCGGGTCAAAACACAATGTCAGAAGAATTACTCAGGCGGATTGCCATCCATGAATCTGGACATGCACTGGCTTTGATTGGACTTAATTTGGGAACTATTCAGACCATATCCGTTGGCACTGGTGCGGGCGGCTTTATTGAAAGCAACATCAGGCAACATGCAACGCAGGACGAAGAATGGATAAATCGCATGTTGGCTTTTACCTTGGCTGGTCGAGCAGCTGAGGTGTTAGTTTTAGGCAGTGCTGGCATGGGATCGGGAGGCACAGATCAATCTGATCTTGCTCAAGCCACCAATCTAGCTCTTGATGCAGAAACCAATCTTGGTTTTGGAAAGTATCATCCTTTGCTTTATCGCCGCTTCCAAGATCAATCGGTAATGCTAACAAGTGATCGCCAACTAGCTCAGCAAGTCCATATAAGGCTTGAGGCAGCGGAAGCTATAGCAAAAAAGCTACTCAACCAGAACCGAGATGTTTTGCTGGAACTGGCAAATAGTCTGGCAACTGCAAAGGTCCTAGATGGCGCGGAGGTTCAAAACCTAATTGGCAGGAATATGAATACTAATCTTCCATAGTTCCAGCTGCCGAGGACAATGGTTCCGTGATTCTTCGCTCAATATGGGCGATTCAATTTTATAGATTTTCGATTCATGAGTAGATCAATACGATTCAGAACCAGAGTCATTCGATTCAAAAACTTTTCTTACGATTCACAATAATACCATCGCGATTCTTGGCTAGAACAAAGCGTTTCTAAGTTAGAGTATGGCAATTCAGGAACAGAACAGAACGATTCATGAAAAAATCAAACCGATTCATAACTAGAACTTTTCGTTTCAAAACAAGCTTGTTGCGATTCATTGGGTCACGATACAGGCGAAATCTGCTCGGGTTTTGGTCGGGGGATATGCGAAACATATAGCAGCTGGGGTAACCTCCAGCTCATGACTAATAGCCTTCTGATTGAACTATTGGAACATCCAGAGGGGTAACCTAAAGGGCACCTCAAATGCGTATTTGATGCCCATCATTCTGCCTTGCCGACAAGCATGATTGAGTTACCCGGGCATTAAATAGATAGGTTTCAATGTGCAGGCAAATCAGAAAAACTTGATATAAGTCAGCTCAATTTATCTTGTTGCGATTCCTAATTAGAACAAAACGATTCATAAATAGAATTCCGCCATTCATCGCCATCGGCGTTTCCTGGCAGTCCCCAAAATGGGGTATAATAGAAGAGACAGGCATATCCAGAGGAGAACAGAACTATGGCTAAAAAATCCATACATCAGCGCAATGAGGAACAGCGGCTTCGGCAGTCGCAAATGAGGAGAACCGCTAAGGAGCTTAGACGGCCCAGCCGAGATGATCTGGCCCGTATGCTTCTGTGGCAGATGATCAATGGTCTTCAGCAGAACAAGAAGACTACAAACCGACAACTCGAATTAGATAACCTATGCAATATGATTGTGAGCGGTCTAGTTAAACAAGGTTTTGATGAGGCCCAATGTGAAGATGTTTTTGATGCCATTGCCAGAAAATATGCCAGCAGCCTACCGCCGTTTAGGATCAAGCGCCATCTTCAAAATGACACCTATACCAATGAATAAAGTTGGCCCTAGTTAAATCATGCTAACATGCACAACTAACTTTGGTGACACAAATCGGAATATCCGGCTTTCCAGATTGATACAACATATCGTCAACTATACGATTCTTCTGCAAACAGTGTTTATCATTTTGTCCCGCTTTCCCCCCATTACTCCATAAAACGGCGTTTGCATGAGAATCGCAAAACTCCAGCGGATTTTAGTGCTGAGTGGACCTTGGCGAAATGGAACGTAAAAATGAAGATGTCAGCAGCAGGCACTATGTTAATTACGAACCACATAATTGCCTTGCTGAACGCTGGGACTTTTTAGACGATGCCATTTATGCATTTGATGCTGCTACGACTGCTTACCCGACAAATATGGTGATAAATCCAATCCTTCAGGAATCGGTAGGGCACGCAATACTTCGATCTCTTCATTCAACAAGTTTTTGGCACCATAGTTCCTAGACACTGTCTTATTGGAGTGACCAGTTTGCTTATCATGAGTTCGTTCATCGATTTTAGCAACACGCATCATATCTTTGGCTGTATGACGTGTGGAGTGGAACGTTGTTTCTATGTTGCTGTGTATTCCAGCATTCTTCAACTGTTTATTCAGCCGTTTAGATGCAGCACCAGCCGGGTCTTTAACGCGTGTTTTGCCATGGTAAAAACAGCCTGGGAACAGATTACTATCTTTTGGGACTGTCTTCACATAATCGATAAAGCCAGTTTTAATGATTAACTCAGGTAAAGCAATGATCCTGCGACTGCTCTTGTTCTTCACCTTACGAACTTTAAACGTTCCGTCGGCATCAATGAGGTCAGTGGTTAGATCAATAACCCAAGCCCCGCCTTCTACCTGGTAGATATCCTTTCCCTGGAGCGCGACAAGTTCGCCCACACGGGCGCCGGTGAATGCGCTCAATAAAGGCATCCATTTCATATCAGGTTGTTTGGCTAAAGCAGAGATAGCAAACCATTTGTTGAGCTCATCAACCGTAAACGGCCTTCTATCGGTTGTGCCTTTTGTAGATTTTGGTAGTTTGATATTAACATCCAACAATGGTGAGCGAAAATCGTACTGGGCTGCTACATCTATAAAAAATACTTGCAGTGGTGAGAAATAGTTTGTCCAGATGGTTTTCTCAGAAAGAGTTGGAAGCTGTTTGTTTTGGGGAAGATTTTGGTTATACACTGATACTCGCTCAAGGGTCATCCCGCGCAAATCTGGTTTTTTGTTGTAATTTGAAGGTACCGCCGCAAGCATAATCGCATATTGTTGAAAGTGATTAAACTTATATTTGTTCACCGGGCGATCACCGGCAAAGGCAATAAAATCCTTGATGCGATTATAGTCCGTTGTTGTTTTCTTCTCTCCCACCCCAAGTTTGAGACGAATGTTATGATGCCATTCTTCGAGGACCTCAGACATGTTTGGCCTTTTTGGGCCTCCGTCAAGATTCTGTTCTAAAAGTGCCTTCATCTCATCAATTTGTCCTGAAAAAGCAGCAATTTTTGATTGAGCTTGCGCATATTTTTGACGTTTTAACTCAGTAGTCGCTTCTTCATATGCTGCATCAACCTGATCTCGTAAATCAATGTAGCTTTCTTTGAGTTCCGTGAACATCGATAGGAAATTTAATCGCTCTGTATATATTGCTTTACTAACAGCCAAAGCCCGCACTTCTTTTTGGGTCTCGTGCGCTTTCATAGCTCGTTCCTGCTGCTCAAGCATTAGTTCCTGATACGAAAACACCAGGTCCATTAGATGCGCAATTACTTCATCTCTCGGATCGGGTACATTTGGAGTAGCGGAATTATCTGACAAAGTTAGGCTTCCTTTCATTGCTACCTCGAGGAATAACAAATCAGAATGACCAGCAAGTAAACGCGCAATATGAGATGCATCACTCGCAGGTAAGTTTCCCAAAGAAATACGAATGGGTGATTTACCAAGAATTGGTTCAAGGTTTTTAGGGATTCGGCGTTGAAATCGAAAGCCGTTTTCTCGACGTGTTAAATACATAGCTCACCTTTCGGGTACATGGATGGGTACGTACCAAAACCAAGGTTTTAAAAACTAAGCAAAATCAACGGGTCAAAACATGGCGGAGAGGAAGGGATTCGAACCCTCGAGACGGTTCCCCGCCTACACACTTTCCAGGCGTGCGCCTTCGACCACTCGGCCACCTCTCCGTCTCTTATGGCATCCAAAGATGATAAGATGAAATCAAGAACAAGGATCAATCTGTTCTGAATTTGCGCGCAATATACCCATGGCTAAGCTTTTAGCAAGGCAAAACTCACGGGATTAGTCAAAGTTTGCCGTCTTTTACATTGGCTGCGGGATTGCGTTGACCCATCACAAGATTTATGTGAGGGAACTTATATATTAAAATTATAGTAAATTTGGGCAAAACCATGAGATTTATATCTCGTATATTCAGTCTTATATTTCTCGCAATAGCCATTATTGCTGCAGTTATTGACGCGCTCGAATCTGTGGGTTCTGGCGCACTTAAGCTCACACCTTTGGGTCAGACCTGGTCGAGTTTTAATGCAGCATCGCTTGCCGCGATGGAGATCATGATCACAGATAATTTAGGCAGGTTTTTATGGGATCCTGTGATAGAATGGATCTTAATTCAGCCAACGATTGCCGTATTTTTGGCGTTATCATTTGTATTTTATGTCTTAAGCTATAAACGAAAACGACGAGAAGATCGTTTTCTAGCAAGATAATTAAGTCTGGTAAGTGAAAGGTAGGACAAGATGTTGTTTCAAGATATGTTTTCAAAAAAGACAGTCATGCCAACGCGAGAAACAGCACTTGAAGGGCGTAAAGACCCAATCCCAACTGCCTCGACGCATTTTGTCAATGGACATGCATTAAAAGGGCCATGGACTGAGGGTCTTGAGGTTGCTTATTTCGGCATGGGCTGTTTTTGGGGTGTCGAGCGACTTTACTGGAAAATTGAAGGCGTTTATGTCACCGCTTCAGGCTATGCAGGCGGTTTTACGCCCAATCCGACCTATCAGGAAACAGTGACAGGAAAAACCGGTCATACCGAAGTGGTGATGGTGGTCTATGACCCGTCAAAGGTGAGCTATGAAACATTGCTGAAAACCTTTTGGGAAGAGCATGATCCGACCCAAGGCATGCGCCAAGGAAATGATGTTGGCACCACCTATCGTTCGGCAATTTACACCACATCAGATGAACAACTTCAGATCGCTTTGAAAAGTCGCGATGCTTATCAAAACAATCTAAAAAAAGCTGGCGTGACGCACGAAATTACCTCCGAGATTAAAACCCATGATGTGTTTTATTATGCTGAAGATTACCATCAGCAATATCTGGCGAAAAATCCCGGCGGTTATTGCGGGCTTAAAGGCACTGGCGTTGCCTGTGTGGGCTAGATAAGGGCGAACGCCAGCGCCTGTTTTAACTAGACTGTGGAATTATAAGCAGCGATAGCCGCCATATTCACAATGTCTGAATCTTTTGCGCCCATGGATGCGATTTGAACAGATTTGTTTAATCCCACCAGAAGCGGACCAATCAATGTTGATCCGCCAAGCTCTTCCAACATTTTGGTAGAAATCGACGCTGAGTGAATGGCGGGCATGACCAAGACATTAGCCGGACCTGAAAGCTTGCAGAAGGAATATTGATCCCGCAATTCTGGGTTAAGCGCAATATCAGCGGCCATCTCACCATCAAACTCAAAATCAACCTTGCGTTCTTCAAGAACTTTCACGGCATTGCGCATTTTAAGCGAGCGCTCGCCAACGGGCTGGCCAAAAGTAGAATAAGACAACATAGCAACGCGCGGGGTATAGCCCATGCTTTTTGCGGTTCTTGCTGCTTCTTCAGCAATATCAGCCAGCTCTTCCGAAGTTGGCATATCGGTAACGGATGTATCGGCAACAAAAACCGTGCGACCGCGTGATAAGACGAGCGACACACCCACCACGCGGTGGCCAGGACGTGTGTCGATGCAGCGGCGCACATCATTGAGCGCAGTTGCATAATTTCGCGTGGTCCCTGTGACCATCGCATCCGCATCACCAAGCGCGACCATGCAGCTCGCAAAATGGTTCCGGTCGGTATTGATCAGACGTTGGCAATCGCGCAGCAAATAGCCATCCCGCTGCAGTCTTGAATAAAGATAGTCGGTATAGGCTTCGACCCGGCGAGAAAGTCGTGCATTGACGATTTCTAAGTTCTCATGCTCAAGATCAATACCGGCAATATTGGCTGTTTGTCGGATTTGCTCCTCTCGGCCCAACAACATTGCAGTACCAAGCTCTTGATTGGCATAAGAAAGTGCTGCACGCATCACCTTTTCTTCTTCACCCTCGGCAAAGACCACGCGGCGTGGATGACGGCGGACCCGATCAAAGATCTGCTGCAATGATGATGCAATTGGATCTTTGCGTGCTGATAATTGTTTGCGATATTCGCTAAAGCTTTCAATCGGTTTTTGCGCAACGCCCGATTCCATCGCAGCTTTTGCCACCGCTAAAGGCACATCCGAAATAAGACGCGGGTCAAACGGCACCGGAATGATGTAATTTGGTCCAAATTTTGGGCGCGAGCCTTTATAGGCTGCCGCCACATCATCAGGCACTTCCTGACGCGCCAAAGCCGCTAGCGCGTTGACCGCAGCGATTTTCATATCATCATTAATCGTGGTCGCACGCACATCCAACGCGCCTCTAAAGATATAAGGAAATCCGAGTACATTATTGACTTGATTGGGATAGTCAGACCGGCCTGTTGCCATAATGGCGTCATCACGAACTTCGGCAACTTCCTCTGGCGTAATCTCCGGATCCGGATTTGCCATCGCAAAAATAATCGGTTGCGGTGCCATGGATTTGAGCATCTCGGTGGTGAGCGCACCTTTGACTGACAGGCCTAAAAACACATCCGCGCCATCCATAGCTTCAGCCAAAGTACGCTTATCCGTTTTGATCGCATGGGCTGATTTCCACTGGTTCATGCCCTTTGTGCGACCTTGATAAATCACACCTTTGGTATCGCATAACGTGATGTTTTGCGCTGGAACGCCCATGGCTTTGATCAGTTCGATACAGGCAATGGCCGCAGCACCAGCGCCGTTACATACGATTTTGATTTCTTTTTGGTCACGGCCGGTCAAATGAAGCGCGTTGATAAGACCGGCTGCGGCGATGATCGCGGTTCCGTGCTGATCATCATGAAATACCGGAATATCCATGATCTCGCGTAGTCTTTGTTCAATGATAAAACATTCTGGCGCCTTGATATCTTCAAGATTAATCCCGCCAAAGCTTGGCCCCAAATATTTCACGCAATTGATAAATTCATCCGCGTCTTCGGTATCAATTTCCAAATCAATGGAATCAACATCAGCAAAGCGCTTAAACAAGACGGATTTACCTTCCATCACGGGTTTGGATGCAAGAGCGCCCAAATTGCCCAAGCCTAAAATGGCAGTGCCATTGGAGATAACGGCAACCATATTGCCACGTGAGGTGTAATCAAATGCTGTTTGTGGATCTTCTGAAATCGCCTTCACCGGTACGGCAACACCAGGAGAATAGGCCAATGATAAATCCCGTTGGGACGACATTGGTTTTGTCGGTGTTATTTCAAGTTTTCCCGGACGACCTTGCGAATGGAAATCGAGGGCTTCTTGATCCGTGACCGCAGTGGATCCACGATCTGATTTATCGGTTGCAGGCAATTTTCTCTCCCAAATATGCGACTCAAAGGCACGAGCCTGTGGTAACTGGCTACTCGCAGGGTGTTTTTGGTTGTTATTTCACCGCCGACGAGTAGGGTAAGAGGAGAGTTTTAGATCGTATTTTTCATTCTGGCTATGTCTTAAAGGATGGAAAATTTATTTAATCGGTTGAATTGTGACACAGCAGAGTATCAAAGCAAAACCTCAGACCCTTCCCGGATCACTATCAAGTGCCAAAGGGCGCGCAACAGCCACGCCGATGATGGAACAATTCATCGAGATCAAGGCTGCCAATCCGGATTCGATCTTGTTTTATCGCATGGGCGATTTTTACGAATTGTTTTTCGACGATGCGATTGACGCGTCACGCGCGCTTGGCATCACCTTAACAAAGCGTGGCCAGCATATGGGGCAAGATATCCCCATGTGCGGTGTTCCCGTTCATGCAGCAGACGATTATTTACAAAAATTGATTGCGCTTGGTTTTCGTGTGTCTGTTTGCGAACAATTGGAAGATCCAGCTGAAGCAAAAAAACGTGGTTCCAAAGCTGTTGTTAAACGCGATGTTGTGCGGCTCGTCACACCGGGCACCATCACCGAAGAAAAACTCTTGGATCCATCACAATCTAATTATCTGATGATGGTCTCGCGAGTTAAATCTGCCGAAGGTCCGCAATTTGGATTGGCATGGGTTGATATTTCAACGGGCCATTTCCGTGTCACCACATCCACGCAAACGCGCCTGCTTGCTGATATTATGCGCGTTGAACCGAGTGAGATCGTAGTATCTGAAACGCTCTTTCATGATGAAGGCATGCGCGGAACTTTCGACATTCTGGGTAAATCGGTTGTCCCGCAATCAGCAGTTTTGTTTGATAGCACGGTCGCTGAAGATCGGATCAAACGATATTACAATCTATCAGCGTTAGAAGGCAAAGGCACGTTCGACCGTGCCGAATTGTCAGCCATTGCAGCCGCAATTGGTTACATCGAAAAAACGCAGCTCAGTGAGCGACCGGTTCTTGAATATCCCGAACATGATGGGGCAGGTCAAAGCCTCTTTATCGATCCGGCAACACGGACCAATTTAGAACTGATACGAACACTTTCGGGTGAGAAAAAAGGCAGCCTTTTAAAAACCATCGATCGCACTGTCACTGGCGGTGGTGGACGCCTCTTGGCCGAGCGGCTGATGTCGCCTCTGACCGATCCGCGATCAATCAATATAAGATTGGATGCGGTGAGCTGGTTTATTAAAGATAATATCCTTGCAGATGATGTCCAAGCCTCCCTTAAATCCGTGCCTGATATGCAACGGGCGCTGTCGCGGATTTCTCTTAACCGTGGTGGTCCTCGCGATCTCGGCACGATCAAAAATGGTTTGCTAGCAGCTCGGGATATTGCAGGTTTATTTAAAGATCAGCATATGCCGGAAGAAATTGAATATGCCGTCACTCATCTTCGTCAAATTCCAAATGACTTATTAGATCTGCTCAGTTCATCTTTGATGGACGAGCTTCCACTTTTAAAGCGAGACGGTGGATTTATTCGTGAAGGCCATCACAATGAGCTTGACGAATTTCGCGCACTTCGAGATCAATCGCGTAAAGTGATCGCCGAGCTTCAGCTTAAATATGCGGAAGAGACAGGCGTTAAAAACCTTAAGATCAAGCACAATAATGTTTTGGGTTACTTCATTGAAGTCACCGCCCAATATGGTGACGCGCTGACAAAAGATGACGCAGCGAAAGCACAATATATCCATCGACAATCGCTTGCGAACGCCATGCGATTTACAACAACGGAATTGGCGGATCTTGAAAGCAAGATCGCCAATGCAGCTGGTGAAGCATTAAAGATTGAATTGCAATTGTTTGACACCCTATCTGAGCGCGCCGTGCAACATGCATCCAGCATCAAATATGCGGCTGACGCGATTTCCGTTATTGATGTCACGCAGGCAAATGCTGATCTTGCGCAAGAACAAGGGTATTGCCGGCCCGTTGTTGACCAGACAACTGAGTTTAAAATTACTGCAGGGCGGCACCCGGTCGTTGAACAGGCATTACGCAAACAATCCGCTGACCCATTTGTGGCCAATGATTGTGACTTATCACCACCGGATCAAGCCAAAAACGCAGCGATTTGGCTACTGACTGGTCCGAATATGGGCGGTAAATCAACTTTCCTTCGGCAAAATGCGCTGATCGCCATTATGGCGCAAATGGGTTCATTTGTACCAGCCGGGCACGCCCATATAGGTGTTGTGGATCGGTTGTTCTCCCGTGTCGGCGCTTCCGATGATCTGGCACGCGGACGTTCGACCTTTATGGTCGAGATGGTGGAAACAGCTGCGATCTTAAACCTGGCAACGGAGAAATCGCTCGTTATTTTGGATGAGATTGGCCGAGGCACATCAACCTTTGACGGTTTATCCATTGCCTGGGCTGCGGTTGAACATTTGCACGAGATAAATAAGTGCCGCGGGCTGTTTGCAACTCATTTTCACGAGTTAACCGCCTTGTCTGAAAAATTGCTACGCCTTTCCAGCGCGACCATGAAAGTCAAGGAATGGGATGGTGATGTTGTGTTCTTACATGAAGTTGGTCCTGGAACCGCTGATCGATCCTATGGCATTCAAGTTGCCAAACTTGCTGGGCTTCCAGATGTCGTAGTGAACCGCGCGCGTGATGTATTAACTCAGCTTGAAGAAAGTGACCGGCAGAACCCAGCACAGCAACTGGTAGATGATTTACCCTTATTTTCCGCTCATATGGACGTCAAAACAGATGGTGCGGCAATAAAAGAAAGCGAAGTTGAAAAGCTTTTGCAAAACATCAATCCAGATGATATGTCCCCCCGCGAAGCGTTAGAAACCCTATATGACTTAAAGCGCAGCTTAGCCAAGAAAGAAAACTAATATGCCATCCATCGACGTTGTGTGCATCGGAAATGCAATCGTGGATATTATCGCCAAATGCGATGATCAATTCCTTGAAGAGAATGACATCATTAAAGGTGCCATGAACCTAATTGATGCGGAACGTGCTGAACTTTTATATGAGCGCATGGGTCCAGCGATTGAAACATCTGGCGGTAGCGCATGTAATACGGCAGCAGGGGTCGCTGGTTTTGGGGCAAAAACTGCATTATTTGCGAAAATTTCCGATGATGAACTTGGTAAGATTTTCACCCACGATATTCGCGCCATCGGAACGCATTTTGAAAGCACCCCGCTTGATGGTAACCCACCCACTGCGCGGTCCATGGTGTTTGTGACGCCTGATGCAGAGCGTTCTATGAACACTTATTTAGGTGCCTGCGTTGAAATTGGCCCAGAAGACATTGATGAGAAAATCGTTGCTGATTCTAAGGTGACCTATTTTGAAGGCTATCTATGGGATCCGCCACGCGCAAAAGACGCGATCCAGCTAGCGGCAAAAATCGCCCATGAAAATGGGCGCATTGTAGCTGGTTCATTGTCTGACTCATTTTGTGTTGATCGCTATCGCAGCGAGTTTTTAGAACTTTTGAGAAACGGCACCGTCGACATGATTTTTGCCAATGAAGATGAGGCGAAGTCTTTATATCAAACGGATAGCTTTGATGAAGCCATCAAGCAACTTGGCGAAGATTGCAAGCTCGCAACTGTCACGCGCGGATCAAAAGGGTCCGTTGTGGTTTCAAATGGCCAAATGATCGAAGTTGCCATCGATAAGGTGGACAATATCGTCGACACATCCGGCGCGGGCGATCTATATGCTGCTGGTTTCTTATACGGCTATACACAAGGCAAAGACCTTCGTTCCTGCGCAGAGCTTGGTAATTTCGTAGCCGGCAAAATTATTCAGCAGCTTGGCCCAAGATTGCAAGTCTCCGTTGCGGAACTTGCCAAAGAAGCAGGTCTTATCAGCTAAAGCAATAGCTGCCATAAACAATAAAAAAGCCGGGCATTGCCCGGCTATTTCTTTGCAAATTTGCTGATCGTTTATTCGTCGTCAGATTTTTGCTCTGTCTCAACGATCTTTGGGCCACCTTTTGCAACACCAACCATGGCTGGACGCAATACACGTGATCCGATGATGTATCCATCCTGGACCACTTGGACGACCGTATTGTTCGGTGTTTCTTTATCTGGCACCTCAAACATTGCCTGATGGAAATTTGGATCAAATTTCTTTTGCAGCACATCAAGCTTTTTAACACCATGACGTTCCATGGCTGACAACATTGAGCGTTCGGTCATTTCAACGCCTTCTAAAAGCGCCTTCAGATTTTCATCGACGCTGCCATCATCTTGCTTGGGAGCAGCGTCAATTGTGCGGCGCAGATTATCAGCCACACCCAGCATATCGCGTGCAAAGCTCGAAACAGAGAATGTTTTGGCATCAGCAACTTCGCGCTGGGTGCGCTTGCGCAAATTCTGCATATCAGCAGCTGCGCGCAAAACATCTTCTTTCAATGTTTCATTTTCAATTAACAGCTTTTCAAGAACCTCATGATCGCTCGGCTGATCATCAGCTTCACCCAGATCATAATCTGCCGGGATGTCGGCAATTTTGTCTTCAGCATTGTTCAGTGCGTCGAGAATATCGTTCAGATCGTTATCTACGTCGTTTTGGTCTAGATTCTCGTCGGGTTTTTCCTGGCTCATGTCGCAGAAATCTCACTCTCATTACTTAATTAGGAATTCCAGAGTGCATATCGATATAATTTACAAAAAAATCAAGAGGAAGTCTCACTATTTTGAAAATAAGCGCTTTGTTCTCAATTTAATTTAGATAATGTCTCAATAATCCACAATATTGGTCATTTTCGCACCAGTATTAACTTATTTAATGATAAATGATGCAAAAATAATGGCACAGATGTTGCAATGCAAAATTACCATGATAGTTTGCATCGGCTTGCGAGGGGAAGCGCAAGTTTAGTTTGGGATATAGGTGGTGATCATATGTATTATAAACTTTACGAATTGAACCATGCGGCTATCGCGCCAGTACGCGCCTTTGCAGATGCCATGCGATTTACCTATGTGAACCCAGCTAACCCCCTATCCAATACACCTATGGGCCGTGCCATGAATGCTGGCTTTGAAGTATTCGAGCGTTCAACGCGTCGTTACGGCAAGCCTGATTTTGGTATTGAAACCACTGAATTAGAAACCGGTCCAGTGGCAGTTGAAGAAAATGTGGTCTGGTCAAAGCCATTTTGTGATCTAATCCATTTCAAGCGCGATCTTCCCAAAGACCATAAACCACAATCCAAAATTCTCATTGTTGCGCCTATGTCCGGGCATTATGCAACATTGTTGCGTGGCACAGTGGAAACGCTTTTGCCAAATGCAGAGATTTACATCACAGATTGGACGGATGCGCGCATTGTTCCTAAAAATGCTGGCTCCTTCGATTTAGATGATTATGTCGACTATCTGATCGATATGTTCAACACACTTGGTCCAGACACGCATGTGATGGCCGTGTGCCAACCTTCAGTGCCGGTTTTGGCGGCCGTTGCCCTGATGGAAAGCCGAAAAGAAAAGAATATTCCACGTTCAATGACCTTAATGGGTGGTCCGATTGATACGCGCGTTAATCCAACTGCAGTGAACGAGCTCGCAGAATCAAAACCGCTATCCTGGTTTAAAGACAATGTGATTATGACGGTGCCATGGCCGCTTAAAGGTGTCGGGCGTCGTGTTTATCCGGGCTTTTTGCAATTATCAGGTTTCATGTCGATGAATCTCGACAAACATATGGAAGCGCAGCAAGGCTTTTTCCTTAATCTCGTCAAAGGCGATGGGGAAACCGCTGAGAAGCACACAGATTTTTATGATGAATATCTCGCAGTCATGGATTTAACGGAAGAATTTTATCTTCAAACCGTTGATACCGTATTTATCAAGCACTCTCTTCCAAAAGGTGAGATGATGCATCGCGGCGAATTAATCGATACAACAGCGATCAAGAATTGCGCTTTGTTGACGGTTGAAGGCGAGAATGATGATATTTCTGGCGTGGGTCAAACAGAGGCTGCGCAGACGATTTGTCCAAATATTCCAAAAGACAAACGCAAACATTATGTGCAACCTAATGTTGGCCATTACGGTGTGTTTAATGGCTCAAGATTCCGCTCTGAAATCTCACCAATGATTTTGGACTTTATCGGTAATTTGGATAAAAAGAGCGCTAAATAGGCGTTGAATCCTATATTTTTGGATTTCGTCTAAGTACCTGAATTTCGTTCAGTTTCTGACTGATTTCAGCGTGAAACTGATCAAAATCACTGCATTTTCAGATAATTTGTCTTGAAACAAGATAAAATTCTCACCACATCCTATTCAGTAAGAGAACAATATTTGTGCTCTAAAGCTGATGAGGATTACCAAGAAATGACACAGTCTGCCTTAATTCGACCTGCATGGACGCCTGCAACGATTGCGCTAATGGTGCTTGGGTTCATGGTCTTTTGGCCATTGGGTCTTGCAATGCTTGCTTATATTTTGTGGGGCGATCGGCTGAATGAATTTAAATCGGAAGTGAACCATGCAACGGACGGGTTTTTTAAATCCTGTCGCCGCTCGACAAATAATTATTATGGTCGTTCGGGTGCGCATTATCGATCAGGCAATGTTGCCTTTGATGAATGGCGTGAACAAGAGCTTGATCGTCTAGATGAAGAACGTCGTAAACTCGATGAGATGCGTGAAGAATTTGATGCACGTGGCGTGATTTGCGCCGTGCCCGTGATCGCGAAGAGTTTGATGCCTTTATGAAAAGTCGCAAACAATCTAGCGAGAAGTCCAAGAAGAAAAGCTCGGTTCCTAAAACAACCAAGTAGTTTTCAAAAACAATGTCCTTTAGCGGCGCTTCACGGCGCCGTTTTTTCATGGGTGAAAGTATTTTTTGAAACAAAAGCGAATCAGATAAAATAACGATATGTTTTCATTTGCAAAAAAGAGACCTGCCCCATTAGCAACCAGTCGAATGCTGGAAGTGGGCGATCGTGTCTTGCCGTTGAAAATAAAACCCAACAAACGCGCCAAACGTATCACCTTGCGCATCGATCCAGGTGGTCGGGGCCTAAGCCTCACCGTGCCTCCACACCTGCACGAAGATGAAATTTCAGAATTTTTGGAAAAATATCACGGCTGGATCCTGACCAAGCTGGCTAAATTTCCAAAAGAAAGCGGTCTTAGCGTGGGCGATACTATTCCCATTCGCGGAATTGATCATATTATCGAACGTACGGGGGAAATTCGCGGTATCACTGAGACTATCAGCGAAGATAACAGGCATATTCTGCGCGTGTCGGGCGGCGAAGAACATTTACGCCGGCGCATTTCAGATTTTTTGAAAAAAGAAGCGCGACAGGACTTGGAGAAATTTTCAAGTTATCATGCAGAAAAACTTGGAAAACCTTATAAGTCCATCACCTTGCGCGATACACGCAGTCGTTGGGGGTCATGCTCATCGGACGGCAAATTATCCTATTCCTGGCGCATTATCATGGCGCCCTCTTATGTTTTGGACTATCTGACAGCCCACGAAGTTTCACATTTAGTGGAAATGAATCACGAGCCGCAATTTTGGCAATTATGCGAAAGTCTTTGCCCACATATGCAAGAAGGCAAAAAATGGCTTAAACAAAATGGCAGTCTGTTGCATGCCATCGATTTTAACTAGTCAATTTCGAGCTGTTTTAATAGCTATTTGCATGATTTTCATCAAATCTCTCGACTCTGAGGCAAATTCGTGGCACTTGCCAATCCCATGACAATGCTGATCAAAACATGTGGGCTAAAAGCTGCTGATATGGTGTCCCATTCCACCCAGAATGGCGCTCATCAAATCGGCTTTATTTTCTTTGAAAAGAGCCCCCGTCACGTGACACCAGAACAAGCGGCCGCGGCAGCTTCACCTGCGCGAGGATTTGCTGATATTGTAGCAGTGACGGTCAACGCTGATGATGCATATCTTGATGAAATCAACGATGTTTTAAAGCCTGATATGATGCAGCTGCACGGCTCAGAATCCCCAGAACGCGTGGCTTATGTAAAAGCACGCTATAATCTTCCGGTCATGAAGGCGTTTTCGATCAGAGACGCCCATGATTTGGACAAGGTTCAAGCTTATATCGGCGTTGCGGATCGCATGCTCTTTGATGCCAAAGCACCCAAAGGTTCAGAATTGCCCGGCGGCAATGGTGTATCCTTTGATTGGAGCTTGCTAGAAAGCTTAGATCAGGGTGTTGAATATATGCTATCAGGTGGGCTAAATGCTCAAAATGTGTGTGAAGCGATGAACAACACACATGCAATTGGAATGGATGTCTCTTCGGGGATAGAAATAAAACCGGGCGTAAAAGATAAAGAATTGATGGATGGCTTTTTTAACGCTATCAAATCATGTTCGTAATTTGGATCCTAGGAGAAACGCGTGAACCAACAATCATTACCTAACTCACTCAGGGAAGGCCCTGACGAAGACGGGCGTTTTGGCATTTATGGTGGGCGCTTTGTCGCTGAAACACTTATGCCACTTATTCTTGATTTGCAGGAGCATTGGGATTTTGCAAAAACAGATGCGTCTTTCAAACAAGAGTTGGAAGCGCTCAATACACATTATACCGGTCGCCCGAGCCCGCTTTATTTTGCTGAGCGTTTAACGGAAGAACTCGGTGGCGCGAAAATCTATTTCAAACGCGATGAATTGAACCACACTGGTTCCCACAAGATCAACAATTGCTTGGGTCAAATTCTATTGGCCAAACGTATGGGCAAAAAGCGCATTATCGCTGAAACAGGGGCCGGCCAACATGGTGTGGCATCAGCAACTGTTGCAGCGCGCTTTGGATTGCCATGTGTTGTTTATATGGGCGCAACTGATGTTGAACGTCAGGCACCAAATGTGTTCCGCATGAAGCTCTTAGGTGCGGAAGTTATTCCAGTGACAGCTGGTAATGGCACGCTTAAAGACGCGATGAACGAAGCCTTGCGCGATTGGGTGACCAATGTTGAGGATACCTATTACATTATTGGTACAGCTGCTGGCCCGCATCCTTATCCAGAAATGGTGCGTGATTTCCAATCAGTGATTGGTCAAGAAACACGCGAGCAGATGATCGCACTTGAAGGTCGTGTACCAGACATGCTGGTGGCAGCTGTTGGCGGTGGCTCAAATGCTATTGGTCTCTTCCATCCATTCCTTGATGACAAAGATATTGAGATTGTGGGTGTTGAAGCTGGTGGTAAAGGCCTTGATTCAGACGAACATTGCGCATCGCTTACTGCCGGTAATCCCGGCGTGTTGCACGGCAACCGCACATATCTTCTGCAAGATAAAGACGGTCAGATCGAAGAAGGTCATTCGATCTCTGCAGGTCTTGATTATCCAGGTATCGGGCCTGAACATTCATGGCTTAAAGATACCGGTCGTGTTGAATATGTGCCGATTATGGACCATGAAGCTTTGGAAGCCTTCCAGCTTCTCACGCGTGTTGAAGGCATCATTCCTGCGCTTGAACCAAGCCATGCTTTGGCAGAAGTTGTTAAACGCGCACCCACAATGGGCAAGGACAAAATTATCGTGATGAACTTATGTGGACGTGGCGATAAAGATGTCTTCACAGTTGGTAAACATTTGGGTGTGGAGCTATAAAAATGACAGCACGTATGGATAAACGCTTTGCGGATTTAAAAGCGCAAAACCGCCCTGCACTTGTGACCTATTTTATGGGTGGCGATCCGGATTTTGATAGCTCACTGGGTGTGATGAAAGCGCTCGCAACATCAGGTGCTGATGTTATTGAACTAGGCATGCCATTTTCTGATCCGATGGCCGATGGTCCGGCGATTCAAATGGCTGCGCGCAGATCTTTGCAAGGCGGTCAAACACTGCAGAAGACTTTGGATATGGCCAAAGAGTTCCGCAAAGACGATCAAGATACACCAATTGTTTTGATGGGTTATTATAATCCCATCTATATTTATGGCGTCGACAGATTTTTAGATGCCGCGCTAGACGCAGGCATTGATGGTTTGATTGTGGTTGATCTGCCGCCAGAGATGGATGATGAATTGTGCATTCCTGCGCTTGAAAAGGGCATCAACTTCATTCGCCTTGCAACACCAACAACGGATGATAAGCGCCTGCCAACTGTTCTAAACAACACATCTGGCTTTGTTTATTATGTGTCGATGAACGGTATTACCGGATCTTCACTTACTGAAACGGCAAATGTGACCGATGCGGTGAAACGTATTAAATCGCACACTGAATTGCCAATTTGTGTTGGTTTTGGTGTGAAAACTGCGGAACAAGCGCAAGTGATTGGCGCAGATGCCGACGGTGTGGTCGTTGGTTCAGCGATTGTCAGCCAGATTGCAAATTCATTGGATGAAAATGGGGCTGCAACCGCTGATACCGTGACAAATGTTTCAACGCTCATCAAAGAGCTTGCACAAGGTGTTGCAAACGCACGTATTGAAAACGTCTCATAAAAACACCAATTAAACGAGACGAAATTGGAGAATTAAGCGTGAACTGGATTACGAACTACGTCCGACCAAAAATCAGCTCAATGCTGGGTCGTCGTGATGTGCCTGAGAATTTGTGGATTAAATGTCCAACAACTGGCGAGATGGTTTTTCACAAGGACTTGGAAGAAAACCATTTCGTAGTGCCTGGCTCCGAATATCATATGAAAATGAAAGCCAAAGAACGTTTGGCGCATTTGTTTGATAATGGTTATGAGCAACTTGCTGACGTGACCGTTGTTCAAGATCCACTAAAGTTCCGCGATTCTAAAAAATATACAGACCGCTTGCGTGATTATCGCGCTCGCACCGATCTTGAAGACACAATTGTGTCTGGTCTTGGCCAAGTTGATGGTGTGAAACTCGTCGCTTGCGTACATGATTTTAACTTCATGGGCGGGTCACTTGGCATTGCGGCTGGTGAAGCGATTATTCAAGCCTTTGAGCGCGCAATTGCAGAAAAATGCCCGCTTGTCATGTTCCCGGCTTCAGGTGGCGCGCGCATGCAGGAAGGGATTTTATCTCTCATGCAGCTTCCTCGCACAACTGTTGCTGTTGAAATGCTTAAAGAAGCTGGCTTGCCCTATATCGTAGTTCTTACCAATCCAACAACGGGCGGCGTATCAGCATCCTATGCAATGCTTGGTGACATCCATATTGCTGAACCTGGTGCTGAAATCGGATTTGCTGGTAAACGCGTGATCGAGCAGACAATTCGAGAAAAATTGCCAGAAGGTTTCCAAACTGCGGAATACCTGGTTGAGCACGGAATGGTGGACATGGTTGTCCATCGTCATGATCTTCCGTCAACGCTTGGCCGCGTTCTTCGCATGCTGGCAAAAGAACCAGCGAAACCTGAGGAATTCCTTGCTCTGCCAGATGAAAGCGAAGAACCTGCACCAGCAGCTGCAAGCGTGGCTGAAACAGTTTCTGCAGGTGAAGCCGCAGCCGAGACAGCAGCGTCAGACGTGAGCGAAGACGCAAAAGCATAAGCCAGCGCATAATCTAAGGCATCATCATGAATGATCTTAATCTTATGACAGCTGATCAATGGATTGATCAGCTGATGTCTTTGCATCCAAAAGGCTATGATCTTTCTTTAGATCGCATCACCAAGCTGCTTGCGAAGCTAGATAATCCGCAGAACAAATTGCCGCCTATCCTGCATGTTGCAGGCACAAATGGCAAAGGGTCCTTTACGGCCTTTGCACGGGCGCTTTTGGAAGCTGAAGGCTATAAGGTTCACGTTCACACTTCCCCTCATTTAGTGTCATGGCATGAGCGCTTTCGCATCGCCCATGAAGATGGCGGCAAACTGGTTGAAGATCATGTGCTAGCCAATGCGATTGCGCGCGTGGCAGCGGCAAATGACGGCGCTGAGATTACCGTATTTGAAATCCTATCTGTCGTCATGTTCTTGCTGTTTTCAGAACATGAAGCAGATGTTGCCATTATCGAAGTTGGTTTAGGTGGGCGTTTTGACGCGACCAATGTAATCACTGATCCAGCCGCAAGTATTATTATGCCTGTATCCCTGGATCACCAAATGCTGCTCGGTGATACGCCCGCGAAAATTGCCTTTGAAAAGGCGGGTATTATCAAACGAGACTGCCCAACGATTATCAGTGCGCAACCTTTTGACGATGCTTTAGAAACCATCATCGAACAAGCCGAGAAGAACCGAAGCGCTTATGCCGTTTTTGGTCAGGATTTTGCTGGCTTTGAAGAGCATGGCCGCTTTGTCTATCAAGATGAGAACGGGTTGTTAGATCTGCCGAAACCAAACCTGATTGGCCAGCATCAATTTGCAAATGCGGCAACGGCTATTCGCGCCGTTAAAGATGCAGGATTTACGGTTACGCAACAATCGGCTGAACAGGCGATGCGATCTGTCTATTGGCCCGGTCGGATGCAGGAATTACCGCATGGCGCATTGGAAGATCACGTGTCAAATTTAGACGCAGATATCTTTATCGATGGCGGGCATAATCCTGATGCGGCCAATATCATCGTCAACACGATCCAACAATTAGATGAAAGACCGCTTTATCTCGTTTCTGCCATGCTCAATACCAAAGAGCCCTATGACTTTTTTGAGAAATTTGCCGGGCATATCGAACATCTCATCACAATTGACGTTGTGACATCCGATGCGGGAATTCCAGCAGATAAATTGGCTGAAATCGCGAACGAATCAGGATTAAAGGCGCAGGCTGACGCGGATTTAGTCAGTGCACTTAATAAGATCGCTGAGCTTTATCGCGCTGCGGATCATGACAAGCCGCCGCGGATATTGATCTGCGGCTCTCTCTATCTCGTTGGCGATGCATTGGCGCAAAACGGAACACCACCACAATAGACACAAAAAAACCCGCAATTTACATCGCGGGTTTTATCAAGATCTATAAAAAATGCCTTAGATGGCTTCGCCAATCCATGATGACAGGCCAGTTTTTGGCAATGCGCCAACTTTAATGTCTGACACTTCACCACCTTTGAACATAGCCAAAGTTGGAATTGAACGTACGCCGAACTGTGCTGCAAGGTCTGGATTCTCATCAATATTCAATTTAGCGATTTTCACTTTATCGCACATTTCATTGGAGATTTCTTCCAAACTTGGTGCAATCATCTTACATGGGCCACACCATTCTGCCCAAAAATCTACAACGACTGGAGTTGTTGATTCTAATACTTCTGACTGAAAATTGTCATTCGTGACTGTTACGGTAGCCATTTGGCGCTCCTTTAAACTTTTTTCGTGGCCTATATGTGAGCTATAATATGTCTCGTTTCAAGTAGCTCACACTATTTTGAACTTAATTCTTGCATTGCTGCATCGAGTATATGGTCCGGAACCTCAATGATTTTGGGTGTTCTGGTGTAAAGCAATCCTGCTTCAATTGTTTTATTTGGGTATAATGGCGCCAGAACTGCGCGGTAAATCGCCAATTGAGCAATATATGTCGGCGAAATTTCTGAAATATCACTTGGCGCTTTGAAATTGGTTTTATAATCAACAATGAGAAGCCGATCCTCTTCGACCACCAGCCGATCAATGCGACCTGAAACAATGCGTTCTTCGTCCTTGACCATCAAACTGCCCATGATGGAAAATTCCGACGCGCTTTCAGATGAAAATATCGCTGAGAATTTTTGATCGGTCATAACACTGATCACACTGTCGATCATGTCATCTCTTTCCTGGGCGGTTAGTCCCGGCAGGCGGTTTTGAAGATAGTTTTCAGCGTTAAAGCGCCAATCATCTGCGGGCAAATTTGGTAAAACCTGCAAGAGGCGGTGGATCGCCTTACCATATTCGATGGCACTGACATTTTCCGGGCCGCGCTTTGCAAAAGGTGAAGCTTTGTGATTTTTACCATCATCCCCATCAACGAGCACCGAAGCGCCTGACGGGACAAGCGGCCTGGGTAAACCTTTCACATTTGTAAGTGGTTTATCAAGCAGATCAGGACGCGTGTTTATCGATCCGTTGGCCTCTTTTATCTGTTCAGTTTGCGCCTGTTCATCGCTCGTTTTTCCGCGGGAAAAACGTTGAATATCCCAAGTTAATCCTGCGAGACTATACGTGATTTCCTGTTTCATTTCGGCATCGGCACGATTAAACCCACCTTCCACCAAACTATGCCACGTGGGTTTGGATGGCGCACGCGTGCCTCGATAACCGCACACAATTAAACGGTCAGCAGCGCGTGTTAATCCCACATATAAAAGACGTCGATATTCTTCCTCGGCAACATGTTCTGATGCTGTTTTAATCTCATCTGTTTTCTGATTTTCAATCGCAGATCCTGGCACCCATAGTGGGCATTTAGGCATATTCGCCTGATGCTCTGGTGGATCTAAAAGCCTTATTGACGACATGTGCGACGCATGAAATGCAGCGCTACCCGGATCCACCATGAACACAATTGGCGCCTCGAGACCCTTGGACGCGTGCACGGTCATAATACGTACCGCGTCTAGGCTCTGCTCTTGTTCCCGCTTAATTTCAGGCTCAGAACTTTCAAGTTGATCTAAGAAAATCTGCAGACTTGAAGTCCCATCTTGATCATGATCAAGGGCAAGCGCCAAAAATTCATCCAAAACATCGATGACTTCATGCCCTAATCGACCAAGGAACACATCGCGCATACCCAATACTTCGAGAACACGGCTGTAAAAACCATGCACGGAACATGTTCGCGACAATGATTGAAACTTTATGATCTGGTCATGAATACCTGCCCAGACAGTATTACTCTGCGATAGGTCTTTAAGCTGCGCCCAAACCGAGATGTCGGTTCCGCGATCTGCACATAGATCAAATAATTGTTCTTCGCTGACATTAAAAAATGCACTTTTTAACAGAGCCGCCAGAGATAAATCATCCTCCAGCAATAAGACCACACGTCCGAGGGACATCAAATCCTGGACAGCGATATGATCTGTAAGTTTTAATCTGTCTGCACCCGCAACGGCGATATTGGTTGTTGATTTGATGGTCCGCATCAACGTTGGGACAAATGCATCTCGTTTGCGGACAAGCACCAAAATATCGCCAGCTCGAATGTTGCGATAAGCACCCGTTTTTTGATCGAGTATTTGTTCGTTATCGACCCAGGATTCTAGTACCGCTGTAATTTGCTGAGACAAAATATTGATCGGATCTTGCTCAGCTACCGCATCAAAAGGCGCCAGCCAATTTTCCATATCCTGGGCGGGCTCTTTGGCAAGCATTGGCCAAAGCTCAACTTGACCCGGAGCATTCCGGCGAACAGTTTCATGAAGCACATCATCATCGGAATATGTCAGACCTCGTTTTGCATCATGATCAGCAAAAACCAAATCGACCAAATCCAAGACTTCAGATGTTGATCTGAAAGACACCCGCAGGGAAATCGATTCAAACGCTTTTTCCGCATTCTTAGCGCGCTTTTGGGTATCACGTCGCTCTTGATCAAACCGTTCCGGTCGTGCGCCTTGGAATGAATAGATCGATTGCTTCTCATCGCCCACAGCAAACATGGAGCGATTTAATCCGCGCGCGGTTTCGCCCGCATAAAATTCGTCGGCTAAGGATTGAATGACTTGCCATTGAACCGGGCTTGTATCTTGTGCCTCGTCTACCAAGATATGATCGATACCGCGATCAAGCTTATAGTGCACCCAAGGTCCAGCACCGCTTTTGGACAATAGCTGCTCTGTTTTGACAATGAGGTCCTCATAATCAAGCATCGCCATGCGGCGCTTTAACCCTTCATACGTGTCGATAAATTGCTCTGCCAATAATAGCGCCTGTTCGGTGACATCAAGACAGGCACGCCGCCGCAAATAGTCTATCTGTTGCCTAAGATGATCAACCAGACGTTCAAGCCGCTCCGGCATATCCGGGAACATTGCCAATATGTCTTTTGATACTGCGTTTTTCAAACTTCGTGGTTTGCCGGCTTGGGTTAAAAAGCCTTCACATAAAATTTGAAATCTACGCTCATTCAATGCAGCGCGTTTGCATTCCATCAAACAGGCAGCAAGCTCCTTCGGCGACTTATTCTTCCCATCGAGCGCTGCGCTGTAATAGGCTTCAATTTGATCATCTGGCATGGAAGGGATAGGCCATATTTGCGAATATGGATCATCATCTTCTGGTTCAATCTCAAGCCGGAGGGCGATCTCTGTTCTAAGTCCATCTTTGGCATTTGAAAAGGAGATGAAATCAGACAATGCATGTCGCATAGGGATGAACTTTCCTATGAGATCATCCAAAGCAAATTCACCGCCTTGTTCGAGCATACAATCAATGGCTTTGGCAATTGTGCCAGATGGCTGTTTCGCCGCTCGATTTAAGATGATACTTCGCGCTTCAGATTGAAGATCATCGGCAGCCACATCATCAAGTACTTGAAAATGACCTGCGACATTGGCTTCCAACGGAAAGCGATGAAGAAGAGATTCGCAAAAGGCGTGAATGGTTTGGATTTTTAACCCACCAGGCGTTTCAAGCGCTGACGCAAATAGAGTTCGGGCAAAAGCAACTTTCTCTTTATTTGCCGGTTCACTTTCTGTTTTTGAAATTTCTTCATGAAGCGTTTCATCGCTCATTTGAGACCATTTCGCCAAAATGTCGAAAATACGAAGTGACATTTCAGCAGCGGCGGCTTTTGTATAGGTCAAACATAAAATAGCAGAAGGTGGCGTCCGGTTAAGCAGCAACCTCACCACTCGTTGAGACAATACATGCGTTTTCCCCGAACCCGCATTGGCGGACACCCAAGCGGAAATACTCGGCGTTGCTGCCCGCATTTGTCTGCGAGACGTTTCTCCGATTAGCTCTATGGTTTGAGATGGCTCAGTCATGGTCACCATCTTCTTGTGTATCTGCTACAGACCATTCTGACACACGGGCGAGATGATTATAGTCGCCTGTATAATCGCGATCCATTTTTGGAATTGTACGTGATTTGAAACCGATCTTGTTGTGATAAAGCTCATGCAGCAATTGTGATAATTCTTCAGCTGCCTTCTCACCCAATTGCTCAGCCGATAAAGGCTCTGGCTCTTTTTTCGTGGGTTTAGCTTCAACCTGATCAACAAGAAGCTTGTCGGCCGGTTTTAAACGCACATATTTTAAACTGCGCACCGAGTTTGATTGAATCTCCTTAAAGCCAGATTTCATTAACGCATAGGCTTCAAGTGGCAATTGCGGATCTAATAAACTCCGTGCCTCACGTGCTGATGGGCTGGTTCCGGTTTTAAAATCGATGATGTCAACCGATCCGTCCTTTAACACATCAATTCGATCTGCTCGGCCAGTGAGCTGAAAGGGAATATCTCCCGGCAATGCGCATCGAGCTGAAGCCTCTACTTCTCGCGATGCCACGTCCTCGCCATGTTCTATTTCCCATCTAACATAAGGTTCTATGATTCTAGCGAAACGATCCTTCCACAAAAGAGCGGTTTCTGCTGGCAAGCCACTTTCGACAAATTTACGTTCGAGTATGTCAGACAGTAATTTTTCTAAATCAGCCGCATTATGATTTGAGATGTCATGCGAAAATTCTTCTAACACAGCATGAAAAATTGTACCCCGCGTCCGAAGATCTGCATCATTGGAGAAACTCTCAAAGGGTTGCAGTTTTAAAATGCGCTTTGCATAAACTGCATATGGATCACGTCGGAGCGTAGAAATTTCACTAAATGAATAGCTATTTGGCTGATAGTTGTGGTCCGGTTTCGGCTCCGGGCGTTGTGCGATTGGTGCCGCATTTTCACTTTGATGGACAACAGAAAATGCGATCAACTCTTCACCACGCGAGGTCATGGCTTGAACGGTATCACCACTTAATACCGCACATAATCTTTGCACCCAACGGGAGGCAACGGTTGGCGCACCGCCGGATTTCAGTGAACGGCTTAGAACGACATTTTTTGCGCCTATCCCCATTTGGAAATCATGTGCTGCAAGACCAATACGTCGTTCGGGAGGTTCCAGTCCGATCTCAGATTTCATTGAACGCGACAAGAATGGATCATTTGATGATGTGTTTGGCCAGACACCCTCGTTGAGACCTGCGAGGATAATTGTGTCAACGGCTTGGAGACGGGCTTCCAATGCACCCCAAATCATCACACGTGGTTGGTTCCCAGTTTTTGGTTTCACAACCTGTCCACTTAAAAGCGGCTCAAGCATCTGCACCCATTCTTGACCAGTCACGCGCAACTCCGTGGGGCAGGACACAATCTCCTCCAGCAGCGACACAAGTTTTTGACCCGCCTCGCTGTCCCAAATCAGATAGTCCTCGGTTGGTGACAATGTGATTGCTTCCAATAGTTGGATTGTTTTATCCGTCCATTGCGCAATTGTTGGCAGCGCATCTGCTTGCCCTTCGAATCCACCATCCAGATCGTAAAATGCATCAAAGGCAGTTTTTAATTTTTCGGCGTATGTGATCGCCAACTGAATGTCTTCATCTGATATGTTTTGCCGCCAAGTGGGAATATGTTTTTGTTCGTCAATGTTCTGAAGATAATCTTGTAACGCATCAGAAATCTGATGTGGTTTAAAACTACGTTCTGCGCCGCGTAATATTGTGCGCTCAATGACTGAGATTGCTTTTGTCCTGGTTTTTTCTTCAAAGCCAAAAAGCGTGAAAGGATGCTTTAAAAATGACGCAAGCACCGCATGATCGGTCGTGCCAAGCGCTGTGGTAACAGCAAGCATAAGCAGTGTTCCAATTTGCGATTGGGATAAAGACTGGCCGCCAGAATCATCGGCCATGATGCCATATTTTTGTAATTCAATTGACACCTTGAGTGCTAGATTTCGATCTGGCGTGACCAATGCAACATTTGGATCATTGGTCTCTATTGTCTTTTCCAAGGCAAGGCGCATGGCCACCGCTATTGCCGCAGCTTCCTCGCGATCATTGCTCGCCTCTAATAGACTGACATTTTTAAACGCGACCTTTTCCTGATCGAGATTTGCACCAGCATCATTCGCCCAGATTGTTGTCATAGCTGATGGCAGCATTGCTTTAGCGACGATCTTGCGTCTTTCCGCGCGATCCGCCATCTCTGCACCCAATTGGGGCAGTTTATACACATCTGAAAAATTCAGTCCCATGCGAAATAGCAATCGAGCCAAACCAAATTGCGGGTGACCTTGAGTGACAACAGCCGTGAGCTGATCTGATGGTTCAAGCGTCTTTTGATCATCCGCATAATAATAAATATAAGACCAGTGATCCGGGCCCATCTCCTGATCCAAGCCTGGGAGAACAACAGCGCCATGTTCAAGCATTGAAACCGCTTTAATGAGACGTGCTGTTGCCGGCAACGAACCGGTCGATCCGGCAACAATCACTGGGCCATCATGCCCATTTGCAATTAAGTCCTGTGTCTGGCGATCAAGCTGATTGACTTGATATTGCGCATTACTTTGCCGTCTAATTTCTTGTAGTCTTTCAGGCCAATATTCGCGGACAATCTTTAAGAATTCCAGTGTGAGCTGCCACCATTCAGCATGTTCCTGAAGGTTTATGCCTGCTAATCTTCCAAGGTCGATCTCTTCACTTTCCGAAGATTCAAGCAGCGACAACAGTTCGGCCGCTAGCCACAAAGCATCAGATGGATTTGCCGGCGCAACAAGTGGAACTGATTTCAGCTGCTCACTAAATGCTTTCGGCAAGGCTTTTTTCCATGCCAAGATGAGTTCACCCAAAATCAGCATAGCTTGAACTTGGGAAATAGGTTCATCCTGCATCAGATCATGTGGTGAGCTTTTATCAAAAAAACCCAAATCATCATCGACTTCGCCAAGCGCTCGAATATCGGGCAAGATAACCGACTGATGACCGATCTGATCAGCAAATTCTGATCTCAAAGCCCGCGCGGCGCGACGCGTGGGCACATAAATCCGGCAGCGAGCCAATTTGTGAGGCTCTTCTGGCTGATAACGAAAATTTGGATCTAAGTCGCCCTGCAACAGACTTTTTGCGAAGGTTTCAAGAAATGGCACCCCGGGAGGGATGGTGAATAAATTGGGATTGCCCCGCGATCGGTTTGCATGAATGTCACCCACTCGCAAACGCTTTCATGGATTTTTCAGCATCATCAATGGCCTCAACTGTACCGACGGTGATCCAATGCCCGTGCATCACATGCCCAAATAATCTTCCCTTCTCGATCGCTTCATCAAAACATCGGTTTAAGTTGAATTTTGGTTCTGTGATTTTGGCAAAGATATCTGGATTGATAATAGCAGCGCCGGCATAAATAACAGATTCAGGGGTGGTTCCTCGGAAACGTTCAAGCCGACCATTTCCGTCAATGTTGAAATCACTTGTCCCATGGTGACCTGTGGTCGATGCCAGTGGCGCAACCATCATCAAAATATCCATATCATCTGGATCAAATGCATCTACTAACAATTCGAGATTTGTTTGATCCGCGTTTTGATCTTCCAGCCAAAATGTATCGGCATTTAAAAGCAGGAATGGAGCATGATCGAGCTGTGACATGGCTTTAACAATACCGCCACCGGAATCAAGCAACTCATCACGCTCATCTGAAATAAGAATATCAAATGATTGCTCGACACCATCGATATATTCCAAGATTTGATCGGGCAAATAATGCACATTGACCACCGCTTTATCAAAACCGGCATGCTCTAAGCTATCAAAGCAATATTGTATCAATGGCTTGCCACCAACAGGTACCAAAGGTTTTGGGATTTTCTCTGTCAAAGGTCGCATGCGAGTCCCAAGACCAGCTGCCAATATAATTGCCGATTTCAAAGTCAATTAGCCCCGTTGATTCGTTCCCTATTGGGCTAATTATAGAACTTGGTGCTTAACTAGCCAATCACGGAGTGGTGCCAAAACAGGATATTGGCAAAGTCGTTTTAAATAGTCTTCAATGCGGGGGATGTGTTGCAGATAATGCGCTTTGCCATCGCGTTCTTTGAGGCGAACAAATATCCCGATAACTTTCGATGCGCGTTGAGCGGCCATGATCGCATAGGCCTCATTAAACCCATCAATATCAAAACTGTTATCGTTCTGTACCCGAATTGATCTGTACTCCTCAATGAGTTTTTGCTCTAAGTCTTCGGAAACTGTCACACGCGCATCCTGTGCAAGTGATGCAACATCATAGGCTGAAGGCCCAATTAACGCATCTTGGAAGTCAATCAGACCCACGCGTTCAATACCTGTTCGATCTGATTGCCATATAATATTGGGAGAATGATAATCTCTGAGCACCAAGGACGTTTCCGCCTGCTGTAACCGAACAAAAAGCGTCTTCCAGATGGATATAAACGCGTCTTTCGATGCTTTGTTTGTTGGTTTGCCAGTTTTAAATGGCAGATACCAATCTGGCAGCAGCTCGATCTCCATCTGCATGATATCTTCAACATAATGTGGAAGTGAATGTGTGAAACCACCCGCAATTTCAAGCTGGCAGGGGACAGATTTACCGTGCAGATACGCTAGGACATCGACCGCTGCTAGATATCGTTCCGATATCGGAATGTTCTGTGCATCTATTGGTTTTTTATCCCCTAAATCTTCAACTACTAAGATTCCGTCATCAATAGACGCGTGGAGAATTTTGGGACTGGTGAGACCAAAACCTTCAAGCAATTCGGCAATGGCAACAAATGGGACCACATCTTCGGCTAGGTGAGCAATTTCTGAATAAGTTTTACCGTCTTTAATGATTGGCCCATCGGACTGTCGTGGCGAATTCATTAAAATCAAGGGGTCCGATCCGGCAAACAGCACACGCTCATAGGTTCGGGTGGACGCATCACCAAGCAGAAAAAACCGATTGCAATCGGTCAATCCTTCATCATCTAAGAATTTACGAATGGTCAAAGAACGCTGCAAGCGGTCCATAAAAGCATTTGGACCAGAGATCTGCAGTGAACGCTGATCATCCAAGCCCGATATCTTTACCTCGATTGCATGCGCTGGCAGGCATCCATCCGCCATTTCAGGCCATTCGATGAGCGCAATACCTGTTTCCAGAACATCGTCTAAACCGAGCTCATGAACTTCATCCGGATCGCCAATGCGATATAAATCAAAATGGCCAATCGTGAAACGTAATTCATATATCTGCAACAGCGTGAAGGTAGGGCTTGGAACTTCTAGATCAGGATCATGTGCAACAGATCTTATAATGGCGCGGGCAAGCGTTGTTTTGCCTGCACCCAAATCGCCCGACAATGTAATACAATCGCCTGGCGAGACCGCAAGTGCTAAATCCTGAGCAAATCGTTGTGTCGCGCGCTCGTTCTCTAAGTCAATTGTAAAGGTATGAGAGTTGGTAGCCAAAGGATCCTACCTTAGCCAATGTCGCGGCGTGATGCCTCTGTTGGGTTTTCAAAATCAATTGGCAGCGTGCAGGTGACGGTCGTGCCTTCTTCCAACACACTGTCGATTTGAACATCGCCATGATGTAGACCAACAAAGCTTTTGACAATCGAGAGGCCGAGACCTGCGCCACCGCGATGGCCATTTTTGCCTTTTGATTCAAATCTCGCAAAGATCTTATCGATCTCGTCCTTATCAATCCCGGCACCAAAATCCTTGACCTCAAACACCACATTTTGATCGACTGTTTTGCAATCAAGCAGAATTTCCGCTCCTTTTGGTGAAGCATTGGCTGCATTGCCCAGAAGCTTAACCAAAATCTGCTTTAACCTTTGGTGATCCCCTCGAATTTTGTCTGGGGCTTGCGTAAGGTCGACCTTTAGATGAAGCGAGTTTTCCTTCATCCGATCGGCGACCTGTTCGCAGGTTTCTTCAAACAATTTTGGTATGGCAACATCATCAACATCGAGTTTCATGACGCCCGCATCAACGGTTGCAAGATCTAAGATGTCGTTCACAATCGTCAAAAGAACGGAAGACGATGTCGCTATGTGATCAAGATATTCGGATTGGCGCTCGTTGAGTGTCCCAATTTCAGGTGTACGAACCAGATCCGTAAAGCCCATAATATTGGTCAGCGGCGACCGCAATTCGTAGGACACATGCTGCACGAAATCGTTTTTCAATGATTCTGCCTTGACCAATGCTTCGTTCTTTTCCGTCAACATCCGCTCGGCGCGTACGCTGTCGGACATATTAACGAAGGTGAGCATGGTCAGACCACCTGCTAGCGGCACCAATGCAAAATCTAGGATGAGGCCTGTATCAAGTTCTAGCCGTCCTTCATGATTATGACGTGTGTCATCAAGGCTTGTGATAATATCGGCAAAGCGCTGCCAACCATCAGCTTTGTCATAAGACGCCTCGCATGCACCCACCAAAGTGCGAATATGCGCCCCTTGAGGCACATCCTCTTCCGACACTGCCCAGAGCGCTCTAAAGGCTGGATTCACGAGTGCCAGCGTGCCATCTGATGCGAACACACATACGCCTTCCGCCAAATGATCGATTGTCTGGCCTTGCACTTGTTGCAAGCGATTATAACGAGATTCAAGATCAACTTTTTCAGTGAGGTTCTCAAAGACCCAAATCGCACCGCCTTGCGCGTTGGCATTGGCAACAACATGAACTGTCTGCCCATCGGCTAAATGCCACATATGCTGAATTGGCTCAACCTGACGATAAACACCGAGCATCTCTTCTTTCCAATCATGCCAACCTGGTTGATCAGGAAGTTTGCTGTCCGCCCTTAGGCGTTCAAAGAACGCATTGTTGTCTGGATTAGACGCTAAGAAATCTGTGCCTAGCTCCCATAATTGTTGGAAGGCTTGATTGTAGAACTGTAATTGCTGGTTTTTATCAAAAATCGCGACAGGTGTAGATAGCGAATTTAGAACATTAATATGACTTTGCAGCGTGCTTTGAAGCTCATTGCGAATATCTTCTTCCGTGCTGACATCCACCGCCAGTCCCGCAGATCCAGTTGCACTTTTTGTGTCCGCAACATCAAAGAATTTGCGTGCGCCACGTACAACGGTGGAAACCTTGTCGTAAAATGGTCGCTCCGGAGTGGATACTGCTTTAATTTTTTCGCGCGCCTGAATGCCAAGTAATTCAAGGTTTCGGTCAATTGCATCCTGTCGATTTTTGGCTTCAGTTGCATGCGCAAATGCTTCATTGACCCAAACTAGTTTCCCATCTGAACCGCGCATCCAAACCGGCATTTCGATGATATCGAGAAGATTTTGAAATGTTTCTAATGCGCCGACCAGCCGATCTCTTTCAGACATGAGTGACGCGCGTTCTTCACGCACATCATTAAGCGCAACAAAACGAATAAATGCACTGCCACCTGAGACCCGGCCCTGCACTTCCAGCATATCGCCACGAACGGTTTCAACAAATTCATCAAAGCGAACCGCATTAGACTTCAAATTTTCCAAAGCCTTATTCAGTTTATCTGCGCATTGCAGATCCAGCCACTGATCAAATTTCAAAAATCCGTCAAGATCATTTGGTGCAGCGACGCTATTAGGTAATCCACCATGCGTTTCTGCTGGCCCATTTTCTCCGTCCCAAAGGATCAGGCGTTGATTTGAATCGGAAATTAGCGCGCTGTAACGGTTTTTCGTCGCTTGCGCCTCGCGAAGCTGAGCGCGAAGTTTAACATTTTCACTTTCAATTTTCGAACGCTCACGGATGAGCCAAACAGCTGAAATCATCGTCGCGGATATCGCGCCTATGATCATTGAAAAGTACAGAATATCCATTGAAGACGCTGATAAACCCATCGCTTTGACGGGCGCCAAGCCTGTAGAGGTTATTTGCTCGGTCTGTGCGTTTGATAAAGATGTGCCCGCTAGCAATAGGGTTTTAGCGTAAAAAATTCGCTTTATATTTACGGTCTTTTGGACGGCATTTTTCACCAAACCCATTTTCAGGTTCGCGCATAAATGGTTAATCTGACTGACCTTCGAGATAAAACTCGGCATGTCCTGATCCTTATCGCCGCCATTATACAAGACATCGCAGATCCGACATTGCCATCCCCATAAATGCAAACCGAATCATCGAGTAAAATATACCCTTATTGAGAATCAGCGTGAAGGGGGAAAGACAAAAAATAAGCCGCGACCAAAAAGTCAAGGTCGCGGCCACAATATGTTGTGTATAATCGATATTATATTAATATCTATAGTGTTCAGGCTTAAATGGACCCTCGGTTGATACGCCGATATAGTCCGCTTGTTCCTTGCTGAGTTCGCTCAAATTCGCATTGAGCTTAGCAAGATGAAGACGTGCAACATGTTCATCAAGTTTCTTAGGCAGAACGTAAACCTCGTTCTGATACTCGCTACCTTTCGTGTAAAGCTCGATTTGCGCCAAGACTTGGTTGGTGAAAGATGCAGACATCACAAATGATGGATGACCTGTTGCGTTACCCAAATTCAACAAACGACCTTCTGACAAGAGGATCATGCGATTGCCTTTTGGAAATTCGATCATATCAACTTGAGGCTTCACATTGTTCCATTTGAAGTTTTTAAGCTCAGCAACTTCAATTTCGTTATCAAAGTGACCGATATTGCCGACAATGGCCATATCTTTCATCTCGCGCATGTGATCGACTTTGATGATATCTTTGTTACCTGTTGTTGTGATGAAGATATCTGCTGTTGAAACAACATCTTCAAGCTGCACAACTTCAAATCCATCCATTGCCGCTTGAAGTGCACAAATTGGATCAACTTCTGTCACTTTCACACGGGCACCAGCGCCAGCAAGGGAAGCAGCAGAACCTTTGCCCACATCGCCGTAACCACATACTACAGCAACTTTACCGGCCATCATGACGTCTGTTGCACGGCGGATACCGTCAACAAGTGACTCTTTACAGCCATATTTGTTGTCGAATTTTGATTTCGTCACTGAATCATTGACGTTGATCGCAGGGAATGGCAGCTGACCAGCTTTTTGCAATTGATAAAGACGATTCACACCAGTTGTTGTTTCTTCCGTAACACCTTTAATCGCGTCACGTTGTTTTGCAAAGAAGCCTGGGCTTTGTTCCATGCGCTTTTTGATCTGCGCGAACAAAACTTCTTCTTCTTCTGAACCTGGATTTGACAAGACATCTTCACCTGCTTCTGCACGTGCGCCAAGCAAGATATACATAGTTGCATCGCCACCATCATCGAGGATCATGTTGCAAGGCTCACCATCGGTCCATTGGAACATGCGGTCTGTGTAAGACCAATATTCTTCCAATGTCTCACCTTTAATGGCAAATACAGGGATGCCTGCAGCTGCGATTGCGGCGGCTGCGTGGTCTTGTGTTGAGAAGATGTTACAAGATACCCAGCGAACTTCAGCGCCCAAAGCAACCAATGTTTCAATCAACACTGCTGTTTGAATGGTCATATGCAATGACCCACAAATGCGCGCGCCTTTTAAAGGCTGTGATTTTGCATATTCTTCACGTGATGCCATTAGACCGGGCATTTCGGTTTCGGCGATATCAATTTCCGTGCGACCAAATGGTGCCTGCGCGATATCAGCAACGATATAATCATTAAATTCGCTCATAAATGTCTCCAATGAGGTGAGGGATAAACCAATACAATTTGATTTTGCCCTTCGTTTATCATTTTGAAGCACATCTAGCAAGAAAGATATAAAGAAATGTTTATATCCTTATAATATTATTCGCCTTCACCGAATTTGTCAGCAATAAGCTTCTCCAATTCATCCAAGACGTCGTTGGCCTGAGCACCCTCTGCACTGACTTTTATCGAACAACCGCAGCTCGCCGCCAACATCAGGAGTTCCATGATTTCATCCCCACCAACGTCCATCCCATCTTTACTGACAGTGACTTGCGCATCGAATTGTTCCACTGTCTGCACAAATTTATGCGACGCACGTGCATGTAATCCACGTTTATTCGTGATTTCAAACGTTCTTTGAACAATCATTGATTATTTTCCGCTTAACAGGCTGCTGGCCACATTGATATACTTTCTGCCAGCATCCTGGGCTTCTTGGAGTGACTTTTGCATATCATTGTCTTCGCGAACACGCGCTAATTTAATCAGCATAGGCAGATTTATGCCGGCAATCACCTCAATATCACCACTTTCCATCACGGAAATAGATAAATTGGAAGGTGTGCCACCAAACATATCGGTCAAAATGATCACACCATTGCCTTGATCGGCGTCTTTGACCGCTTTGACAATGTCTTCACGGCGCTGATCCATATCATCTTCGGGACCAATGCAAATGGTTTCGACGGCATCTTGCGGTCCAACCACATGCTCAAGTGCATTTTTAAACTCTTCGGCTAAATTGCCATGGGTGACGAGCACCAATCCGATCATGTAGACCCCATACCATCATATCTTATTATTATTCTGACGCTGATTTGCAGTTTTGCTATCATGTACAGGCAAGCGCTAAGTTCAAGCAAAAATTTGACGAATGAATTGAGAAAAGTTCGAAAATTTGATTCACTACGCAAAAATCAGCATTCACGCACAGTATATTTCCTATTTCTCATCAAACAAGGGCAAGCAAATTTCAAAGCAAGCACCCAATATCGAGCCGTCTTTTTCGGACAACACATTTTTCACATCAATCTGCCCCGTATGGGCTTCAATGATCTGACGACTGATTGATAATCCCAAGCCAGAATTCTGACCAAAATCTTCACCTTCAGGCCGGTCGGTATAAAAACGTTCAAAAACACGGTTGATATCTTCGATCTGGATCCCGGGACCATTGTCAATCACTTTGATCGTGAGTGTTTCATCGTCTTTGGTAAGTTCAATCTGAATATGCCCGGTTTGATCAGCAACAAAGCTTCTGGCATTTTCAATCAGATTGGTAATGACCTGCCCCAATCGCAAATCATGGCCCAAGACCTCATATGTTTCATCTTTGGATATTTCAGCAACATCTAAACTGATCTTCACATCCTTATTTCTGCGGCTAACCTGTGAAGATATTTCCACCAGATCTTTCAGTAACTTTGCTATATCGACAATCTTTGCATCGTCGCGCGCAAGTTCTGCATCCAATCTGGATGCATCGGATATATCACTGATCAGACGATCCAAACGTTTTACATCATGCTGGATGACACCCAGTAATTTATCGCGTGATTCTGTATTCTTAACCAAAGGCAGTGTTTCAACAGCGCTGCGCAATGAAGTTAACGGGTTTTTCAATTCATGACTGACGTCAGCTGCGAAACTTTCAATCGCATCAATCCGATCATATAGCGCACTGGTCATATCGCGCAACGCAATGGATAAGTTCCCAATTTCATCTTGTCTTGCTGAAAAATCAGGAATTTCCTCTCGCGCCTTCATCCCGCGACGAACCCGCACAGCTGCCGCAGATAAGCGACGCAAAGGATTTGCAATCGTGCTTGCCAATAAAAGCGATAGGATGATCGTTACAAATGCTGCAACACCAAATACGCGAAAAATCGCTTCTCTCTCTGCCTGCACAATCTTATCAATATCGCCAGCTTGTGTAGACAATAAAAGCGCACCCAGGACGGCACGAAAACGTTGGACTGGGACTGCGACAGACACAATGAGTTCACTGTCTTCAGTCACGCGCACCACCGCGCCACGACCGCCTGTGAGCGCACTCATCACCTCTGGATATATCGAACCATCGGCTTCCGGCGCTTCTCGGTAGATCGATAGATTGCCCGGTTGCAGCAATGCATTAAAGAATTTTGATATCCGCTCCCAAATATGCAAATCTTCCTCATCCTCCGGCTCATCTAAATCAAACCGAAGCACCTGACCACTGGTGTATAAAAATCGTGAATCAAGAAGAAGCACCGCATCCTGATCATAAATACGTGCGCGTGTACGCGTTGGTGAAATAACGCGGCGCAACACCGGCGCGATCAGTTTTGGATCAAAAGGAAATACACTGTCATCAGATACCGTAGGAGAGAGACTTTCTCCTGCTTGAAGCTCAAGCAGTTTTTGTGGATCGATGGTGATTGAGTCTGTTTCAACACTCGCGGAGGCGGCAATCGCACCGGATATGATCTCACCTTGCGTGAGCAAACTTTCCACACGGGCATCGATCAAGCCTTCACGGAACTGATTTAGATATAAGATGCCTGATACTAGAACCAGCAAGGCCGCGAGATTTAGAAATAATATCCGTCGCGTTAGGCTGGAAAAGATAAAACCGCCAAATATCCGCCGAATAAACGTAAACGGATGTGTAAACTTAAAACGCGGTTGTTCACCCGCGCGTTTATCCCGCACACCCCTTCTCGGTTGGGTCTTTCCAGCCAGCGCCGCAGATTGCGCCTCAGGCTGGGCGATTGAAATCCGTGTTTCGGACTTTTCATCAGACCCTGTTAATTTGCCCGGAACATCATCCAATTTAAGTACAATCTAATACAGTTTAATCGTTGCTATTCAGCACAGAACTATCACGATTCGCGAAAGCGATAGCCCACACCATAAAGCGTTTCGATCATATTAAACTCTTTGTCGACCATTTTAAACTTTTTCCGCAAACGTTTAATATGGCTATCAATCGTACGGTCATCTACATAGACCTGATCATCGTAAGCTGCATCCATCAGCGAATCGCGGCTTTTAACAACCCCAATGCGCTGCGCGAGCGACAGTAGAATTAAAAATTCTGTCACTGTTAACGTGACGACCTCACCTTTCCAGGTGCAGATATGACGTTCTTGGTCCATTGAGAGGTGGCCACGTTCGAGAATTTTTTGCTCGCCGCCTTCACTTTTTTGCGTTGCACTGGCCTCGCGATTTGCGCCTCTGCGAAGAATGGCTTTCACGCGCTCCACCAATAATCTTTGTGAAAATGGCTTGGTGATAAAGTCATCCGCACCCATTTTGAGACCGAACAATTCATCGATCTCTTCGTCTTTGGATGTCAAAAATATTACTGGTAGGTCAGATTTCTGTCTTAAACGGCGCAATAATTCCATGCCGTCCATGCGCGGCATTTTGATATCGAATACGGCGAGTTGCGGTGGTCGCGCCAATAGTCCATCCAGCGCTGATGCACCATCTGTATATGTTTCCACCCGGTAACCTTCTGCTTCTAAGGCGATTGATACCGAAGTTAGAATGTTTTTGTCGTCGTCCACCAAAGCAATTGTCTGCATCGATATCTCCAAAATTGAATTATTTACACTTACACGCGTTTCGCATCTGTTGCCGTAATGCGGATAAAAAGAGAACAAAATGTGGCACAGGCGTAAATTAAAGTCACCAATTTAAAATTTTGCTGAAAAAACCCGAATTTTTGCACGCGGTTGTCAAACGTTAATAAACAAGGATTTAAAACGATTTAGATTTTTTTTAATTTATTTAAAACGATTAAATTATTGTTTTTATTAATTTTTTTTTAGATTCTTCTTGTTTTATTTTAAAAGAAATGTATGTTCCGATGCTTAAGTTTAAGCGTCATTTAAAAATGGAAAGGCTCCTGCTATGACCCAGGAATTTGGTTTACGCAATAAAGCGTTCGGCATCGATCAATGTGGACTCACGACGAATTCGTCTGTGTATTACAACTTGACCGAAGGAGAGCTTTATGAACAGGCGCTACAACGTAAAGAAGCCACACTAACAGCTCATGGTGCGCTGCGCGCGATCACAGGACAGCATACTGGCCGCTCTGCAGCGGACAAGTTTACTGTCCGTGACGCGACCACCGAAGATCAGATTTGGTGGGACAATAATAAAGGCATATCATCTGCAGCATTTGAACGCCTATATGATGATATGATCTCACACGCTGAAGGTCGCGATTTGTTCGTTCAAGACCTTGTTGGTGGTGCAGATCAGGAAAATGCATTGCCGACACGCGTTGTCACAGAATTTGCTTGGCATTCTTTGTTCATCCGCAATCTCCTTATTCGTCCAACACGCGAAGATTTGGAAGAATTTGCGGCTAAACTGACAATTATTGATCTGCCAAGCTTCCGCGCTGATCCTGAGCGTCATGAATGTCGTTCTGAAACAGTCATTGCATTGAATGTTTCAAAAGGCATCGTTCTCATTGGCGGAACATCTTACGCAGGTGAGATGAAAAAATCAGTCTTTACGATGCTGAATTACCTTCTGCCTGAAAAAGACGTTATGCCAATGCATTGCTCAGCAAATGTCGGCCCAACAGGCGACTCAGCGGTCTTCTTCGGCCTATCTGGTACGGGTAAGACCACATTATCTGCTGATCCAAACCGCACATTAATCGGTGATGATGAGCATGGTTGGGGCGAAGACGGCATCTTCAATTTTGAAGGTGGATGCTATGCTAAAACCATTCGCCTGTCACAGGAAGCTGAGCCAGAAATTTACGGCACGACAACCCGCTTCGGTACCGTGCTTGAAAATGTTGTCTTAAACGACAATCGTGAGCCTGATTTTGATGATGGATCATTGACAGAAAATACGCGATGCGCTTACCCGCTTCACTTCATTCCAAATGCGAGTAAAACAGGTAAATCTGGGCATCCTTTAAACATCATCATGCTGACGGCTGATGCGTTTGGTATTTTGCCACCCATCGCCAAGTTAACTCCGGATCAAGCCATGTACCACTTCTTATCTGGCTACACAGCAAAAGTGGCTGGCACAGAAAAAGGTGTAACGGAACCTGAAGCAACATTCTCAACATGTTTTGGTGCACCCTTCATGCCACGCCATCCTGCAACATACGGGAATTTGCTGCGTAAATTGATTGCTGAACATGGTGTGAATTGCTGGTTGGTAAATACCGGTTGGACCGGTGGCGCCTATGGCGTTGGCAATCGCATGCCGATTAAAGCAACACGTGCACTTTTAACCGCTGCGCTTGATGGCACTTTAAATGATGCTGATTACCGCATGGATGCAAATTTCGGCTTCCAAGTTCCAGTGTCAGTGGAAGGTGTTGAAACTTCGATTTTGGACCCACGTTCTACATGGGACGATAAAGACGCATATGATCAAATGGCGACTCGTTTGGTTGACATGTTTGTCACCAATTTTGAGAAGTTTGAAAGCCATGTGGACGGCACTGTGCGTGACGCAGCCCCAGGTGTTCGACTTGCCGCTGAATAATCGATGTTAATTTTCCTCCAGTTAACGAAAAACCCGCTAGGCACATCGCTCTAGCGGGTTTTGTTTTAAGATTGGGTGGTCGGGGTTAAGCCGCCATCAATTCATGAATTTTATCTTCAAAATTATTAAGATCGAAATCAAATTTATCTACGCAATTCATCACCGAATAATCTTCAAGCTCTTGTTTGGATAAATCGCTCGTATCGGCCGAGATTACTACAATCGGCCCTTTATAACCAAAAGCCCGAAGCTGCGGCACGCTGTCCTTAAAGGTTTCGTCAAATTCTAAATGATTATCTAAAAGAATAACGTCGGGCTGTTTATCCATCATGGACACCATGCCCTGATCAATATCGACAGCTGACTTTAATTCGATTTTTTCAGCAGATTCAGCGTAACAACTAAACAATTCGTGTTGATGAATGTTGTCATCAATGAGTAATACTTTCGAACCAGGCATAACTTAGCTCCTTAAATATATCTGGCTTTGTTTAATATGCCGGAGCTTGCGCGAAACTTATGAAATTTACGATTTCTTAATACTTTGTTAACTTTTATGAAAAAAGTGTTAATGCATGGCATGGCATGGCATGGTCTGGACATAAAGGAAGTCTGAATTGGTCGATAAACGGCTTTACATCAATGACAAAATCATGATCGAGCCCTGGGAACTTATCGAACAGTTCATCCATTCTGCGGGCCCGGGCGGTCAGAATGTCAACAAGGTCGCAACAAGTGTGCAACTAAGATTTGACCTATTAAACTCACCGTCAGTGCCACCGCATATAAAAGCGCGGGCAAAAAAGGTCGCCGGACGACGCATCAACAAGGAGGGTGTGATCGTGTTAGAAGCAAGTAAGCACCGCTCCCAAGAGCGTAATCGCGAGGATGCGCGAAAACGCCTTTCCGAACTATTGCAAGAAGCATGCAAGCCACCGCCACCGCCGCGCCGAAAAACAAAACCAACACGCGGCTCCATCGAGCGACGACTAAAGGCCAAGGCCAATCGATCCGGCATTAAAAAAATGCGTGGGCGCATAACTGACGATTAATATTCTATCTAATTTGATGAAAACCTTTGTCAAATTGTCTCAAAATTCCTATATCTCAACCAACCAACGGTTTTGTTGGCAAGAAACTCAATTTGGGAGCATAGAATGAGCTTTTTTGATTTTATTAAATCCGCAGGGAAAAAACTCGGTATCGGTGATGATGAAGAACCGACGGAAGAAGCTGTAACAGAAGAACTTGCTTCGCATAAACTCGGTACTGATGATGTGAAAGTTGCCGTCAAAGGTGACACGATCGTTCTAGAGGGTACGGTGGAAGACCAATCTGTTTTTGAAAAAGCCATTCTAGCCGTGGGCAACACACTTGGCATTTCAAAAGTTGAAGCAACTGAATTAAAAGTTGCGGAAACTGCAGCAGCAGAACCAACATTTCACACCGTTCAAAAAGGTGACAACCTTTGGAAAGTAGCGGAAGCAGCTTATGGTAAAGGCAAAGGCGGCAAATATACCGTTATTTTTGAAGCCAATAAGCCAATGCTAAAAGACCCTGATCTGATCTACCCTGGTCAAGTTCTTCGCATTCCACCACTTGATTAATTAAAATTGCCCTTGGGGAGATAAATTCATGCAAGTGCTTCCCAAGGGCTTACGACATATTCCAAATTTTCTCGATTTCGCTGCGCAAAAAGCGCTGGTAGACACCATCCGCACAATTGTTGAGCAAGCGCCTTTATATAGGCCAGTTATGCCAAATAATGGCAAACCCTTTTCTGTTCGAATGACCAATTGCGGAACTTTGGGTTGGGTCTCCGACCAAAAAGGTGGCTACCGCTACCAAAATACCCACCCAACAACCAATCAACCCTGGCCAGCTATTCCGCAAGAGCTTTTAAGCATCTGGGACGAAACATCTGGCACCGATTACCCACCCGAGGCTTGCCTGATCAATTTTTATGACCAAACAGCGCGTATGGGTTTGCATCAAGATAAAGATGAAGCAACATTTGAAGCGCCCGTTGTCTCACTATCATTGGGTGATACGTGTCTCTTTCGCGTCGGACAGACAACACGCGGTGGCCAGACCAAAAGTTTTAAGCTCAACTCAGGTGATATTGTTGTTTTATCTGGTGAATCTCGTTTGTGTTATCATGGAGTTGATAAAATTTATCCAGATACGTCGCCGCTTTTAAAAAATGGCGGCCGAATAAATCTAACGTTTAGACGTGTCAGCGAAGTCACTTAGCTCAATTTAAATGGCATTTTTTTGTCAACCATGACGCGTCGAGCAACGAAGTAAATGACCGCAACGACCATACCGCCAAAAATTCCATCAATCGCGTAATGCCACGCAAGATAAACCGAACTAAATAAAATAAACAGCGCATATAATAACGCGACAATACCTAGCTTCTTGTTGATTTCAAACGCGAAGAACATATTCAACACCACGAGTGAAACATGCATACTTGGAAAGGCAGATATGCCGGTGCCAAGCCCTGGCACGTTGTTAATATATGATTTCCAAAGATAGGCTTGATATGCAACAGCTGTGCTTGCCTCATATTCCGCTAAAACAGCCAATTGTTCGCCAAATCTTAAATCATCACCTGTTACCAATCCATAATAAGCTGGGCCCGCAGATGAAAACAATCCGGCAAAAACCGATCCGACAATTGCCCAAACCAGTAACATACAAACCAGATATCGAACTCTTCGAATGGTGTTAAAATCTGACAAAGCTACAAATGCAATGATTGCAAACACCTGAATATGCCAAAACATATTATAGTTTATCTCGACGATTTTTTGCAGTGAGATCGAATGAAAGGGTGTGAACAATATGTGCCAAGGGTCATGACCAAAAAACAGGAACTGATCCAGATCAGCTTGCCAAATGTCGTGTTGAAAACCCTGAATTTCACCAAATGTATTTTTAACGGCGGTATACATCCCCAAAAAGACCATCAGCATAAAAATAGCCGAAGCGCCAACAAGATAATTTGCAACATTGCGCGGATTAAACAGGGTTTTAACAGCGTAAAGACGACGCTGCTTTCCGCGCCGCAATGCACCTGCAATGCCACCAATTAACAAAAGTAATGGGAAGAAAAAGGTAAGTTGTGGCAATAAAGTTTGAAAATAGGGGGCAAAATTTATGACAGACAATCGATCAATATAAATAAGATAGGTTGTCGAAAGAGCTAGATACACAATAAATGTAATATAAAAGGGCATCATAACCGATACACTATGTTTTGCGTAACCTAATACATTGTCTAAATAAGCGTATGATCTATTTGTGCCCAAAACCGGGTCAATTACATTATGTGCAGTAGACATGAATTTACTCTCAAACAATTTGCCACTTGCTGCCTTAGAAACATCAAGAATTTGAACTTATACGGATAGCATGATTGTCCTAAGCTAACCTTAATCCATCAAACGCAAACAGGTATTTGGGGTGAATGGGTTTGTTACAGGGGAACCGTTTTATCAATATACCCTTTATCTATCGTTTATAACTTAGAGACTTGTCTCTCGTCAGATCTTGCTACAGGCGACGCAGCAGCACCTCTTCGATGAGGTGATTATCGCCTTTTCGCAAAATAAGATCGGCGCGAGGTCGCGTTGGCAGGATATTCTCATAGAGATTTTTCATATTGATGTTCTGCCAAAGCCCCTTGGCGATGCTCAAGGCTTCATCTTCTGAGATTTCAGAATATCGATGGAAAAAGGATTCCGGATCTTTAAATGCTGTATCGCGAAGGCGCATAAATCGTTCAATATACCATTGCTCAATTTTCTCTTCCTCAGCATCGATATAAATTGAAAAATCAAAGAAATCAGACACGAATGGAACCATTCGTCCATGAGCCGGCAAATCTCTTACTTGAAGTACGTTAATTCCCTCAAATATAAGTATATCTGGCTTTTCTATCGTTTGATACTTACCCGGCAAAACATCATACACCATATGCGAATATAAAGGCGCATCGACACGTTTTTTGCCTGATTTAATATCCGATAAAAACCGCAATACTGCACCGATATCATAGCTATCCGGGAAGCCTTTACGATCCATAATCCCATGCTCATTCAAATATGCATTTGGATGCAAAAAACCGTCCGTTGTGACCAGATCCACCTTTGGGTGAGATGGCCAGCGGCTTAGAAGTTCTTTCAAAACACGGGCAGTTGTGGATTTGCCCACAGCAACAGAACCCGCAATCCCGATAATAAACGGGCTTTGGGTCGCGCGTTCCAGATTGAGAAAGTGCCGACGCTGAGCAAACAAGCCTTGCGACATTTCAACATGCGCAGACAACATACGCGATAATGACAGATAGATACGCTCGATTTCATTGAGATCTACCGGGTCATTCAAAGATCGAAGCCGTTTCACATCATCTTCTGACAATGTGAGTGGGGTATTTGCACGAAACTCAGACCATCTTTCGGCACTAAACGCACGAAAAGGAGAATATTTCTCGCGGCCAATGTGATCTTGACCATGGGGATCTTCGTCTATCATGCGATTAATATTATCCAATGGCGCTTACCCGCTCGGTCTTGAGGCTTTTTCAGATATGCCAGATTGCGATGTTCGGCTTTCAAGTTCCGCCATAACTTCATCGAGTGGGATGTCAGCGATCTTCAAAACGACCAAAAGATGGAACAAAACATCGGCAGATTCTTTAATGAGCTCGCCGCGGTCATTGCTCACAGCGGCAATCACAGCTTCAACAGCTTCTTCACCTAGCTTTTTTGCCGCTTTTTCCTGACCTTTGGACACAAGCTTTGCAGTCCAAGACTCCTCCGGCGATGCGTTTGCGCGCATTGCGACTATTTTTTCAAGATCTTTGAGATCAAATTCACTCATAATCGATCTTCCCCTCGTTTCATACCTTTAAGCAGCCTGTGCCCCTTCGGTCAAGTCAGCTGCAAAGTGAGGATTATCTTCTGTTAATCAAGGCGCATGGCAAGGCCAGCATCGGCCATATATTGCTTAGCTTCACCAATTGTATATGTGCCAAAATGGAAAATCGAAGCCGCAAGAACTGCCGTCGCATGCCCGTCTCGGATGCCTTCGACCATATGATCAAGATTACCAACACCACCAGACGCAATGACCGGAACAGACGTTGCATCGGCAATTGCGCGTGTTAATTCAATATCATAGCCAATTTTTGATCCATCGCGATCCATCGACGTGACAAGCAGCTCTCCAGCACCCAATTCCGTCATACGGATGGCGAATTCAATCGCGTTGATGCCTGTTTCATTTCGGCCACCATGGGTGAAAATTTCCCAACGGTTCTCTTCACCTGGTTTAGATGTCTTTTTCGCGTCAATTGAAACCACAATGCATTGATTGCCAAATTTATCCGCAGCTTCGCCAACAAAATCGGGATTGTTTACAGCGGCGGTATTAATGGAAACCTTATCCGCGCCAGATAAGAGCAGTTTGCGGATATCTTTAACTTCACGCACGCCGCCACCGACTGTGAGAGGCATAAAACAATGCTCAGCTGTTTGTGCAACAACATCAAAAATCGTCTCGCGATTGCCAGAAGATGCGGTGATATCTAAAAAGCACAATTCATCAGCGCCTGCAGCATCATAGGCTTTTGCGGCTTCAACAGGATCACCAGCATCAACCAGATCGACAAAGTTCACGCCCTTTACGACGCGGCCGTCTTTCACATCCAAACACGGAATAACACGGGATTTCAGCATGTTTTATCCTTTGTTCTTTGCGTTGCGCAACACATTAAGCGCCTCATCAGGGTCAATGCGACCATCATAGAGCGCACGTCCTGAAATGGCGCCTTCCAAAATCTGTGCTTCGTCGCTCGCCATCATGTCTATATCGTCCATCGACGCAAGACCGCCTGATGCAATTATGGGGATGGAAACGGATTGCGCCAGATTAAGCGTAGATTCCCAATTAATGCCTTTAAGCACACCATCGCGATCAATATCGGTATAGATAATCGCTGAAACACCAGCGCCTTCAAACTCTTTCGCTAGTTCGACGATACCAAGCTCAGATGCTTCGGCCCATCCTTCAACGGCAACCTTCCCGCCCTTGGCATCAATGCCAACAGCAATTTTGCCAGGAAATTCACGACATGCCTGTTTGACCAAATCTGGATCGCGAACGGCGATGGTGCCCAAGATCACACGCGCCAACCCCTTTTCAAGCCAAGACGAAATATGATCAAGATTGCGAATGCCACCACCAAGCTGCACAGGGTTTTTGGTTGATGCCAATATTTCCTCAACCGCAGCGCCATTTACGCTTTCGCCAGCGAAAGCACCATTTAAATCTACCACATGTAGCCATTCAAAGCCTTGGTCTTCAAAAGCTTTGGCTTGTGCACCTGGGCTGTCATTATAAACGGTCGCCTGGTCCATATCGCCGAGTTTTAAACGAACACACTGGCCATCTTTTAAATCAATTGCAGGAAACAGGATCATATTACACAGACCATTTTAGAAAATTTGTGATGAGCGAAAGGCCGAGTTCCTGGCTTTTCTCTGGGTGAAATTGTGTGCCGATCATATTGTCTTTGGCAATCACGGCCGTCACCGTGCCACCATATTGAACGGTCGCGAGCACATCATCAGGGTTTTCTGGCACAAAGTGATATGAATGAACAAAATATGCATGTTTGCCTTCTGGACCAGTTTTGATTCCCGCAAATAAAGGATGGTCTCGCGTTAGATCGATCGTGTTCCATCCCATTTGCGGGATCTTTAGATTTGGATCATCAATCTGAATTTCAGCAACATCACCCGACACCCAATTCAATCCATCGATTGTTTCTTTTTCAAGCCCGCGGGTCGACATGAGCTGCATGCCCACGCAAATACCAAAAAATGGTTTGGCTTTTTCAATCACCGCTTCATGTAATGCGTCCACCATGCCTTCGACAGCGCCCAAACCGCGGCGACAATCGGCATAAGCGCCAACACCAGGTAAGACAATGCGATCAGCTGCAAGAACAGCTTCGGGCGTATCAACCAAATTTATTTCGGCGGACAAACCTGCTTCACGCGCTGCACGCTCAAATGATTTAACGGCAGATCGGAGATTTCCCGATCCATAATCAATAACAGCAACTTTCATGAATTTTCCTAATTACTGCCAAATATCATATCTGCATGATAGGCTTTATCGTATGAAGTAATGATATTGGATGTATCCTGAGGGTCTTGTTCTGGAAGTGGATGCGCGTCTTGATGAAGTTCCAGCGCCATCTGTTCATCATAGGCTAAATGAACCGCTAATACATCAGCTCCCTGTCGTTGCAGGTGCTCGATATAAAAATAACGCGCTTCAAAGCCAAACCAAAGTGACAATGCAACTTGCACAATTGCCGGCAATATTTGATTTTCAATACCAGCTAATATGCCACCTACAAGCATGAACGCTGCAAGCGATAATATGGCATGCACCCACATACCCCGCCATAAAAACCAAAATGGTGCAAATAATGCAGCAAGCCAAGAGAACTTATCACCAATGGCGATAAGCTCACTCATATGTCTTGCTGTTTTTGAACCGAGTATGAAATACGGCTTCATGTGGTTCCTCGTTTAGCCCAATGTTCCCTTGGTAGACGGGATTTTATCCGCCTGTCGCGGGTCAATTTCGCATGCGGTGCGCAAAACACGTGCCACTGCTTTAAAACAAGTTTCTGCAATATGGTGATTATTGGCACCATAATAGTTTTTCACATGTAATGTCATACCACTGTTCTGTGCAAGAGCCTGGAAAAACTCGCGAACAAGCTCAGTGTCAAAAGTTCCGATCTTAGGCGCAGAAAATTCCACATTCCAAACCAAAAATGGACGGCCTGAAATATCAATCCCAGCTTTTGTCATGGTTTCATCCATCACAAGATCCAAGCTGGCATAGCGTGTGATACCTTTTCGATCACCCAGCGCTTTAGACAGAGCTTGACCGATAGCGATGCCCACATCTTCTACTGTGTGGTGATCATCAATATGCAAGTCTCCATCGGCATGAATATCCATATCAATGAGCGAATGACGGGAAAGTTGATCCAGCATATGATCAAAGAAACCGACACCGGTTTTGATATTGTTGACGCCTGTTCCATCGATTTTAACTGAAACAGAAATATCTGTTTCATTGGTTTTACGTTCAATGGACGCTGATCTATTTGATAATTCTTGAGCCATCGGCTGCTCCAAGTGACAAAATAATAAGTGCTCAATAACAGGCCAAGGGATAAATTTCCATAAGTGAGATGATGGTTTTATAAAAATTACGTTTTGATTTTCGAGATTTCGCACCTACATATGGGATCAATGAATTGCATTTATGGGCCAAATCTCATGATTGGCAGGAAGTTAGGAATATTTATGAGTGATCAAAACCCAGCCGCGGCGCCTTATGCGCCCATGCACGCAACCACAATTATTACCGTCAAAAAAGACGGTGTTTCCGTTATGGCCGGTGATGGACAGGTAAGCCTTGGACAGACCGTCATGAAAGGCAATGCAAGAAAAGTACGCCGCATCGGAAAAGGCGGCAATGTGATTGCTGGTTTTGCAGGTGCTACAGCTGATGCCTTTACGCTATTGGAACGCTTAGAAGCCAAGCTTGAACAATATCCAGGTCAATTGATGCGCGCGTCTGTGGAACTTGCCAAGGATTGGCGCACCGATCGTTATTTGCGTCGTTTGGAAGCCATGATGCTGGTTGCTGACAAAGATGTAACGCTGGCGATCACCGGTAATGGCGATGTTTTGGAACCTGAACATGGCACTATGGCCATCGGCTCAGGCGGAAACTACGCCTATGCAGCTGCCCGCGCTTTAATGGGCACAGATATGTCAGCCGAAGAGATTGCCAGAAAGGCAATGGAAATTGCCGGCGACATCTGTGTTTACACCAATCAGAATATCGTTGTGGAAACACTTGAGACTGAAAACTAGTCCCTCAAGTCACTTAAGTTTTCGCAACTACCTCGAAGAATATGGAATAAGTAATAAATGACAACATTTTCACCACGTGAAACCGTATCCGAACTTGATCGCTACATTATCGGACAAAAAGATGCCAAACGCGCTGTTGCGATCGCCATGCGAAATCGCTGGCGTCGCCAGCAATTACCCGATGATCTACGCGATGAAGTCATGCCAAAAAACATTTTAATGATTGGACCAACTGGTGTGGGTAAAACCGAAATATCCCGCCGCTTAGCAAAGCTGGCTGGTGCGCCTTTTATCAAAGTTGAAGCCACAAAATTTACTGAAGTTGGCTATGTTGGCCGTGATGTTGAACAAATTGTCCGCGATCTCGTTGAAGCCGGTATCTCAATTGTGAAAGAGAAAAAGCGCGCTGAAGTGAAAGCCAAAGCGCATTTAAATGCCGAAGAACGTGTGCTTGATGCATTATGTGGCACCACGGCATCGCCGAAAACACGCGATTCCTTCCGCAAGAAACTGCGCGAAGGGCTGATTGACGACACGGAAATTGAGATCGAATTGTCAGATAATCAATCTGGTATGCCGAATTTTGAAATTCCTGGCATGCCGGGCGCCAATGTTGGCGTTTTGAATTTAAGCGATATGTTTGGCAAAGCCATGGGTGGTCAGACCAAGAAGGTCAAAACCACCGTCAAAGATTCATACGAGCAATTGATCAATGACGAATCTGACAAATTGCTAGATGACGAACAGATCCAGCAAGAAGCCATGCGCTCTGCGCAAAATGATGGCATTGTGTTCATTGATGAGATTGACAAAATCGCTGCAAAAGATGGTGGCGCCGGTGTTGGGGTGTCTCGTGAAGGCGTACAACGTGATCTGTTACCCCTTGTAGAAGGCACCACAGTTGCCACAAAATATGGGCCAATTAAGACAGATCACATCTTGTTTGTCGCATCGGGAGCATTCCATGTGGCGAAACCATCCGATCTCCTGCCAGAACTACAGGGTCGATTGCCAATCCGCGTTGAATTGCGTGCACTGGAAAAAGATGATTTCCGCCGCATTTTGACCGAAACCGAAGCCAGCTTGATCAAACAATATGTCGCATTGATGAAAACAGAAGATGTGACGCTCGAATTCACCGATGATGCGATTGATGAATTGGCGGATGTTGCCGTGCATTTGAATTCATCGGTTGAGAATATTGGTGCGCGCCGTTTGCAAACCGTAATGGAACGCGTTTTGGACGATATTTCGTTCTCAGCACCCGATACGAGTGGCACAACTGTCACAATTGATGCCGAATATGTCCGAAAACATGTCGGTGATCTTGCGCAGGACACAGATTTGTCTAAATTCATACTATAAACAAATCATGTAAATGGGCAGATAGGATTTTTTGGTGTGATGCGGGGACTGATCGCTATTGGGGCTGTTATTGGTCTATTATCAGTAGATTTTGCTGCTGCGGCATCCGCTCGCGTGGTGCCCAGCGGAAACCGTTATTCGAAACAGCCGAAAATCCCGGGTGCCTCTAGTCGACGAACTTCAGCAAAAAACACAACCTTTGACGCCAAGTATGAAAAGGTCAAAAAGCTTTTAGAGAAAGATCGAAAGCTACAACAAGGCATTAAAAAATATGCAGCTGCTTACAAGATCGATCCAATACATATGGTTGGTGCGATTGTTGGCGAACATACATTTAATGTCGATATTTATGATACGTTCCAGTCCTATCTGGTTAAAGTTGCGGCCTATACGACCAATAAATTTGAATTCAAACACGGCGATGAAAACGTAATGGATTTCGTCGCGCGTGACGAATTTAAAACATGCGGAAAAGCAAAGGGTTCGTTTGAACTCTGGTCTTGCCGTGAAAATATTTGGAACAAGAAATTTAGTGGCAAAAAAGTTGATGGGACAAAGTATCCCAAGGGCCGTTTTAGTGCTGTGTTTTTTCAGCCGTTTTATGCCGGCCAAACATTTGGGCTTGGTCAGATAAATCCACTGACAGCGCTCAAACTCACCGATAAAGTCAATGCAACGACGAAGCACAAGAAAATCAAAGCTTCCGATGCACGCGGTGTCTATAAAGCTATCATGGATCCAAACACGACATTGACTTATATGGCAGCCTCGATCAGAGTTTCCATTGATGAATATAAGAAAACCGGCCGCGTTGATATTTCCAAAAATCCGGGCCTAACAGCGACTTTATATAATCTTGGCAAGCCAGATGAGCGCGCGAAAAGTTTCCGCCGCAGTGGCCGCAGATATCCGCGCGAAAATTACTACGGTTGGTTTGTCAATAAACACGAAAAAGAACTCCGTAGCATTATTGCAAAGTGGTAATCTGTCCTAAACATTCAAGATTTAAACACCGTCGATAATCTTTTTGATATCATCCAGATCATTATCTGATAAACGTGCGATCTTTTTTGCCAAATGATTGGCTGTTTCAGTGGCTTTTGGCGATAAACCGGATGTGTCGATGGTTATTTTTGGGTCCGATATACCTGCGAGATTCATCAAATCTTCAGCGTCATCCCAGATAATATTAAAATAACCAATAATGCGTTGAACAAAATGCCAGTTTGGTTTTGAACGATGGCCATGCTCCAACGCTGAAAGATAAGCCGGGGTGACATTGAGCGCTTTCGCCATTTGTTTTTGCGTAATGCCGCGTTCTTCTCTTAAATCTCGAATAGCTTTACCAAATGGGGTCATCGCAAAGTTCCATACCTTAAAGTCGCGGATCATGCTTGCGCCGCAAACGCACATAAAGGGCGCCATCGCCACCATGATGTTGTGCAGAAGCACGAAATCCCGATACCAGTTCTTTAAATTCTGGATTTTTGAACCATTCCGGCACAACCTGGCGCAATATGCCTCGTCCGCCCGAAGAATTTCCTTTTCCCGTGATGACTAAAACGTGCCGGTCTCCGCAAAGATAGGCGTCTGTTAAGAAGTTATAGAGTGCACGATGGGCGATTTGCTGGGTCATGCCATGCAGATCGATCGTCGCATCAATCGATACACGTCCCTTGGCGATTTTCTTATGCACGGGGCGTTCAATCGGGTGTAAATCACTCGAGGCGATTTTTGTTTTCGGTTGTTGAATTGGTGGCGAATAGCTCTCCGCTGTGGAGCGTAATCGTGCCTTTTCAGGTTTGACGCTTTTTAGCTCTTCCTCTTGGTTAAGCTCATCTTCAAAGGCGTCTCCTTCAAACGGATCACCATAGGGAATGACGGTTTGCGTGACATGAAGCCAAACCTTTTGATCATCCAAAGATAGTTTTTTCACCCGTTTTGACATATGCGCCCATTATTTATTTTCATTTGGTAATAGCACAAAAAATGAGGCCTGATGAGCGAGCCCCCCTGCTATTTCACCTGCTTGTAAACCAGAACCAATAAAAATATCACCCCTGGCGGTCCCTAAAATTGCCGAACCTGTGTCGTGAGCGATCATGAGTTGTTGAAAGTCTGATTTTAGCGTATTGATCGGTGCGTTTTCGGCATTGACGAAAATTGGCAAGCCAAACTGATAAATGTTCTTATCTACCGCAAGTGAACGTTGATCCATAAGCTGAACTTTAGCAGCGCCAACGGGTCCAAATTTTGGATCAAAGCCTGCGATTTCAGAAAAGAAAATATAGGATTGATTTTGCCATAAAAGTTGGTCAACAGAGTTTGGGTTATCCTCCATCCATTGCCTGATCGCCAACATCGACATTTTTTTTTCATCAATTTCGCCCCGTTCAATCAGAATCTTGCCGATTGATGTATAGAGATGGCCTGATTTTGCCGCATAGGATATGCGTTTTACCTCGCCATTTTTGCTCTTTAATCTGGCTGAGCCTTGAATATGGGTAAAATAAACATCTGCTTTGCTTTTTGCATAAGCGATTTCAAGATTTAGATCCCTTAGGAACCCTTGATCAATCTCTCTTCGATCAGGATATGGAGTAAGACCTTTTTCCGTTCTTCGAGCAAACATAGTGCCTTTTTCAAGGCCTGCGGGCGGATTATCTGGATATTCGATATCAATCAGATCATGGGGTCTTTTGTAGAACGGATACTTAAAAATCTCATCCTGTTCAAAACGGACATCAATTTCCGGTTCATAATAACCTGTCACGAGACCAACCTCGTCGATTAAAAAAGGAGAGAAGTTATGCTCAAAAAACGCTCTCGCCGTTTCTTGCGTGAGATTTCCATCACCTGATAAATCAATCGCCTCGCGGCAGATAGCATTAAATCTATCACCGTCAAAAGATAGTGATTTTTGACGATACGGTTTTACGTCTAAGTGAAATCGCGCTGATTGAAGGAATGCATGAAATGCTTGTTGATGATTATCATCCTGCCAGCCGGGAATATCAGAAAACCGGACTGGCTGGAGATTATCCATCATATCGATAAATCAGATTGATTAGCCGTTATCGGGTTCAGATGCGACCAGACGCCAATTAGGATCGCGTGATTTTACATCACGAGAGAATGTCCAAATGTCGATCACTTCAGCGATTTCTTCTAAATCACCTTCAATGACATCTTCGCCGCTATCAAGCGTGGCTGAAATGATCTGGCTCACCAGACGAACTGTAACGTTAACATCACGTCCAACGACTTCAGCTTGAACGATTTCGGCTTTATCAACACCAACAAAGTCAAATCTTACGGTTTCTTTGCGAGATTCGCGTTCATTGATCGCAGCGACATAGCTGTCATAAACATCGCGAGATAAAAGATTTTTCAGTTCCTTACGATTGCCATAAGCAAATGCTGTGACAATCATCTCGTAAGCCATTTTTGCGCCATCAACAAATTGCTTTGGTGCAAAATTTGGATCAGCCTGAATGACATTTCGCAATTGATCATTGAGCGGTGTACCCGGTTCTGCATAGCTGTCAACATTAAGATATTTGTTGATCGGCTCTTCTGCATCATCACGACGTGGCAAGGTTACGACATTTGAATCATCTTCTGGGCCTGTATACATGTCGTTGATTTCGCGCTGGTGATGGTGGTCTTTCTCATGTCCAGTTCGCTTACCCAGCACACCGCGCAATTGGATAAACACAATCACGGCAACAACAAAAAAGAATAAAGTTGTAAAATCAAAAGAACCCATCAGAATCGCCATCTAAATTATTCGTCTATATAAGCATATAGAGTGCTTATGCCGCTCATTCAAATCCATTTACCTTTAAAAATGCAAAACATGCATTATCTATACGAAACGACGTCATTTTAGATCGCTGATACGCACTATATTGACGAATATGAACGCTTCAACTCTTTAGAATGTATCCGATTTTATGGCATTTTCACTCATTCCGTTTTTATTATTGGTGATTCCAATTCTGGAAATTACCGTATTCATCCTTGTCGGAGGGCAGATCGGTGTATTCCCAACATTGGGCATGATTTTGGTCACGGCCATTTTGGGTACCTTTTTCTTACGTCAACAGGGTCTATCGATCTTACAAAAACTACAGGCGGAAAGCCGTTCCGGTAATATTCCCGGTCGTGAACTGGTTCATGGCGCTATGATCATGATCGCCGGCGTTTTGCTTCTAACGCCTGGATTTGTTACAGATTCGATCGGTTTTCTGCTATTCTTCCCACCGTTTAGAGATTTAGCCTGGAATTTTTTGAAAACTCGCATCAATGTCATCAATGTTGGTAGAAGCGCATTTGGTCCGGGTGCTGTTCCGTCTCGTGGTCCCAATTACCAAGGTGAACCATTTGTGGATCTAAATGAAGATGAATATTCACGCGATCCAGAGCCAAATCCGAGCTCAGAACCCAATCCTCATTCCCCTTGGATTGATGACGAAAACAAGCCTAAATAGAATTTTTACCTTTTTTTGGTTGTAAGGCATGGTTTGAGATGCTAGCTCACCCGCAAGATTTTTCAAATTAGCGGCTGTTGGAAACATCTCAGCCATCGAGGAAATAAAGGAAATTATTATGTCAGATAAAGCTGATAACAACGCTGCTGGTTCAAACGGCGAAGCTGCTACACCACCATCTTTGAATATTCTCACACAATATATCAAGGATTTGTCGTTTGAAAATCCAGGTGCGCCTAAGTCCCTTGGTCCAAAAGAAAAAGCGCCTGACATTAATATCAACGTCAACGTCAACGCTAATCCTTTGTCACAAACTGACTTTGATGTGGTTTTGAACTTAACTGCAGATGCTAAAAATGGCGATGAGCAGCTTTTCCATGTTGAATTGGTTTATGGCGGTATTTTCCGCGTTGCCAATTTCCCTCAGGAGCATGTGCTACCTGTACTGTTTATTGAGTGCCCACGCCTACTCTTCCCATTTGCACGTCAGATTGTTGCGGATGCAACACGCAATGGTGGCTTCCCGCCATTGATGATTGACCCAATTGATTTTGCTCAAATGTTCCAGCAGCGCATGGCTGAAGAACAAGCAAAAGCAAAGGTTGAAGCGCCAAAATCAAACTAATCGGCGTTAAATAAAAGATACTGACCGGCCAGATCAATCATTCCGATCTCGGCCGGTTTTTATATGGAAGATTTTGCCCAGATTGCGTTTTCGCCTAGTTCTTCAACAAGTTTGGCATGAGCTTGTCTTTCATCATCGGTAATGCGCGAAGGCAAAGGGTTAGGTCGTGCTTTAATCTTTGCAATTTCTTCCAAATTTGTAGCGCTTTCTTCTACCGGTCCGGAATTGCTGACCAAGCTTAGCGCGGTTTGTTTACCGCCTGATAACTCAATATAAACTTCGGCCAGAAGTTCAGCATCGAGCAACGCGCCGTGTTTTTCGCGCTTTGAATTATCAATGCCATATCGACGGCAAAGTGCATCAAGGCTATTTGGTCCCATTGGGTGTTTGCGTCGTGCGATCGCCAATGTGTCAATGACATGCTCATTGCCAATCGGAAGTTTGTCTAATCTTGCAAGTTCAGCGTTTAAAAAGCCCATATCGAAATTTGCGTTATGTGCAACCAGCTTGGCGCCATTGACAAATTCCAGCATTTCGTCGGCAATGTCTTTAAATGTCGGCTTATCAAGCAGAAACTCATCAGTAATTCCATGAACTTCAAGCGCGTCCGGATGCACCTGTTTGCCTTCCGGATTGATGTAGATATGTAAAAAATTGCCGGTCGGAAATTTGTTCTCAAGCTCGACACCGCCAAATTCAATAATCCGATCGTCTTTGTTGCTAAGCCCTGTCGTTTCCGTATCGAAGATAATTTCGCGCATATCATGCCTTTAAAGATGTGATTTGGTTTCCTAGTTTAGCCGCAAGGCCTCTAGCAGCGCCACAACTTGCGCTTCGGTTTTTTCAAAACTCTCTGATGTATCCACAATATGGTCGGCTAATTTGCGTTTTTCAGCATCCGGGAGCTGTTTTTCCAAAATAGCTGCGAATTTCTCTTCGTTCATATTTTTTCGCGCTAAGACACGTTGTTTTTGAATATCTGCATCACATGTGACAACCACAATAATATCGACACGTGATTGTGCGTTCGTCTCAAATAAAAGCGGGATATCCAGTAAAACCAGATCCGCGCCTTGAGCGCGATGAAAATTCACAAACTCATCTTGTTTTTGTCGCACAAGCGGATGAATGATCGCTTCCAGTTTTGCAAAATTTTCTGGTTTTCCAATTACAGCTTGCGATAATTTTGTGCGATCCACACCGTTTGCATCTGTTGTGCCTGGAAACGCGTCTTCAATCAGTGCCACCGCTTCATTTTCATAAAGATCATGGACTATTTCATCAGCATCGATGGTGGGAACGCCATGCTTTTCAAACATTTGCGCCGTTGTGGTTTTTCCCATTCCGATTGAACCGGTTAATCCAATGATTTTCATATCACAATCATCCATTTAATATCTTATCGCGCAATGTTTTGGTCACTTTTGGGCGCGCACCGAACCAGTGTTCAAAACCAGGGACTGCCTGATGCAATAGCATGCCAAAACCATCGGCTATCGCAATGCCCTGCTTTTCAGCATTTTCTAAAAACTTTGTTTTTAAAGGATGGTAGACAATATCGGTCGCAATCGCCCCATCAGCCATAGAAGCAAAATTTAGATCGGGAACGGGCGTACCGTGCATTCCTAATGAAGATGTATTGACGAAAAGATCTGCGTTTTTAAGCCCATGATCTACATCATCAATCTGATAAGCTGTAACACTGGGACCAAATTCGTCAGCGAGCGTTTCAGCGCGCGATAAAGTGCGATTATAAAGTGCGATTTCGCTAAATCCTGCTTCTATCAAAGCATAAAGTATGGCGCGGCTGGCACCTCCGGCACCGAAAACAACTGCTTTGCTTGTATTTTTTGCTTTAGGACGCCATTGGGGTACCAAATCATCCAGATTGGCAGCAAAACCATAGGCATCGGTGTTGGTGCCGCACAATTTGCCATCTTTTCGATAGATAGTATTCACCGCACCGATTTTTTCTGCAATAGCATCGCGCTCATCGACCAATTGAAATGCTTCTTCTTTAAAAGGCATGGTGACATTGCCGCCTTCAAAATCGGCGTCGCCGCTTTTCAGTTGTGCGATAAATTCTGAAAAACCATCTTCTGCAAGTTCAACAGCCCGATAGGTGCCGTTAATATCGAGATCATTGAGCCAAAAACCATGAATGAGAGGAGATTTGGATTGTTTTATTGGAAATCCGGTCACGAAAGCGTTTTTTGGAGCATTTTTCATCGGTTAAGCCTCAATCACTTTAAGTTCTCGGAGTTTAGCGAGAAGTGGCAGCATGGGAAGGCCTACGATTGTGAAGAAATCACCTTCGATTTTCTCAAATAATTGCACACCGGTTTTTTCAAGCTGATAAGCACCTACTGACGTTAAAACACTGTTACCGGCTTCTGATAGATGCCGGCCGATAAATTCAGGGCTTAAATCCCGCATGGTGAGTTCCGCAATCGACACATGTTGCCAGATGCTTTCACCATTTTTCGCGATTGATATGCCGCTATTAAGTTCATGCGTTTTGCCCGATAATTTCAGCAATGTTCGGCGAGCAGCTTCCATATCTTCAGGTTTGTGAAACAACTCATCATCTAACGACAAAGTCTGATCTGATCCGATTACATATGCATCTGGGTTTTTCTGCGACACATCAAGTGCTTTGGCACTTGCAAGAATAAGAGCTAATTCCTTGGGCGTTGTGCCCGTGCCCTCAATGGCGAATTCAATTGCACGTTCATCAATTTCTGCAGGCTGAGACGTGAAAGTAAGACCTGCATTTTCCATTAAGTTTTTACGATGGATGCTTTGCGAGGCGAGAATGATGTCATTATTCATATTTTGGAATACCCAATGTTTTTCTAACCCGGCTGATTCTATCAAAGAGTCAATTTTTAACGGATTCTTAACCACAATTTTCTTTAGCAGCTGTTGAGCATTATGGATAACTCTGAACTCGAAATTTTTTTGGAAACTCACATGAATAAGTTGGAAGTTATACACAATTGAGATGTCTGTGCATGAAATCCGAATTGATTTGGAATTATCGATCTGATTATGGGGATAAATTTAAGCTTGAGTATAAGAATCTGAAAATTATGAGTTTTTGAAAATTCTGTCTCGAGAACAAAAACAAAACTCATGCGACAAGAATGTGGATAGGCTGTTGATAGATTGTGCGTTATATATAATAACCGATCTTCACAGACTCTAATAACAATAAATCAATATACAAACATTACTTATATATAGGCTGAGGTGGATAAGTGTCCGAAACGCGTAAATTGCTCCGAGTATTAGATGGCGAAACTGTTTTCCCACCACCTATATGGCTTATGAGACAAGCTGGACGTTATTTACCGGAATATCGGGAAACTCGGAAACAAGCACCAAACTTTCTTGATCTCTGTTACACACCAGATTTGGCTGTTGAAGTCACCATGCAGCCTATTCGTCGTTATAGCTTTGATGCATCAATCTTGTTTTCGGATATATTGGTCATACCAGACGCATTGGATCGTAATGTGAGATTTGTAGCGGGTGAAGGCCCGCAAATGGATCCTATTGACGTTAAAGGCATAGACAATCTTAAAACCGATGGATTTATTGAACATTTAGCACCTGTTTTTGAAACCGTGCGTCGTCTACGTGCTGATTTACCTAATGAAACCACTCTTTTGGGTTTCTGTGGCGCTCCTTGGACAGTTGCAACTTATATGATTGCTGGCCATGGCACTCCTGACCAAGCCCCAGCGCGACTATTTGCTTATGAGCATGAAGCGTCTTTTATGAAGCTCTTAAATTTGCTTGCTGATATGTCAGCTGAATATTTGATTGCGCAAATTGATGCGGGTGCTGATGCTGTGCAAATCTTTGATTCCTGGGCTGGTGTTTTAGGTGAAAAAGAGTTTGAGAAATTTGCGATCGGTCCAGTAAAGCGGATTATTGATCAAGTGCGGGCCAAACGTCCGAATGCAAAGATTATCGCATTTGCTAAAGGAGCTGGGATTTTACTTCGTGGTTATCGGCAAGCCGTTGGCTCTGACGGGATAGGCCTTGATTGGTCTGTGCCTTTAAGTTTTGCCAAGGAGTTGCAAAAAGATGGTGCTGTGCAGGGTAATCTTGATCCGATGTTGATGATTGCCGGTGGCAAAGCCTTAGACGATGGAATTGACCAGATTATGGAGACATTGTCCGATGGACCACTTATCTTTAACCTTGGGCATGGCATTACGCCGCAAGCTGATCCAGAAAACGTAACCCGCCTTATTGAGCGTGTTAGGAGTTATCAAAAATGAGTGACGTCGCTGAGAAATCAAAGAAAAAGCCAATTATGGCGATAGCTTCAATACTATTCATCGCATTTTTGGCGTTGACCTGGAAAAATGAGAATTTCTATCTTTGGATAAAAGCGCTTCATATCATCGCTGTCATCTCATGGATAGCCGGGATGTTATATCTACCGCGATTATTTGTATATCATGCGAGTGAAGCAGCTGGCTCTCCAGTTTCTGAAAAACTCAAAATAATGGAACTTAAGTTGCTGAAAGTTATTATTAATCCTGCGATGATGGTAACTTGGGGTGCGGGATTATGGCTCATGTTTAGCGGGTTGGTTGATCTTGCTGGTTGGTTCTGGGTTAAATTTGCTCTAGTGCTCGCAATGTCTGGTGTTCATGGCTGGCTGTCAAAATCTCAAAAGCGATTTGCAATTGATGAGAATCAGCTATCTGAGAAACAATGGCGTTTGGCCAATGAGATTCCGACCGTATTGATGATAGGTATCGTCATTATGGTGATTGTGCGTCCATTTTAGTGTGAATTGAGACGTGAACAGCTAAAATTGGGTTCCCTCTTGCAGTTTTAGACAATAATCGCTATTTAAGAGCTATATTGATCCGCCCGAGTCCTTCGGTTTTTCCATGCGGATGCGTTCTCATTACATTTTATCTGGATTTTTCATGCAAGAAATGAAGCTGCAAGAGCTCAAAAGTAAAACCCCAACCGAATTACTAGAATTCGCTGAAAGCGTTGAAGTCGAAAATGCAAGCGTGATGCGCAAACAAGAATTGATGTTTGCGATTTTAAAGAAGCTTGCGGAACAAGACGTTGAGATTATCGGCCAGGGTGTTGTTGAAGTCCTTCAAGACGGTTTTGGTTTCATGCGTTCGGCCAGTGCTAATTATTTGCCAGGTCCAGATGACATTTATATTTCTCCATCTCAGATCCGTAAATTCTCACTGAAAACTGGTGACACTGTTGAAGGGCCTATTCGTAGTCCAAAAGATGGCGAACGTTATTTTGCGCTCCTTAAGGTCAGCACGATCAACTTCGATGATCCTGAGAAAATCCGACACAAGGTCCATTTTGATAATCTAACACCGCTTTATCCGGATGAGCGGTTTAATATGGAACTAAATGATCCGACCAATAAGGATATGTCCGGCCGTGTGATAGATCTTGTCGCGCCATTAGGTAAAGGCCAGCGTGGATTGATTGTTGCGCCACCGCGGACGGGTAAAACTGTTCTTTTGCAGAATATTGCGCATTCAATTACTGCAAATCACCCAGAATGCTATTTGATTGTTTTATTGATCGATGAGCGCCCGGAAGAAGTGACAGACATGCAACGCTCCGTGAAGGGCGAGGTGGTTTCGTCTACTTTTGATGAACCAGCTGTTCGTCACGTACAAGTGGCTGAAATGGTTATAGAAAAAGCGAAACGCTTGGTCGAGCATGGTCGTGATGTGGTGATTTTGCTTGATTCGATCACAAGATTGGGTCGCGCGTATAATACCGTTGTGCCTTCTTCTGGTAAGGTTTTAACCGGTGGTGTGGATGCTAATGCGCTCCAACGCCCAAAACGCTTCTTTGGTGCTGCACGTAATATTGAAGAAGGTGGTTCATTGACCATTATTGCGACAGCCTTGATTGATACGGGTTCTCGTATGGACGAGGTTATCTTTGAAGAGTTTAAAGGTACCGGCAACTCTGAAATGGTTCTTGATCGCAAGGTATCTGATAAGCGTATTTATCCATCAATGGATATCTTGAAATCTGGTACACGTAAGGAAGACTTGCTGGTTCCAAAACAAGATCTGCAGAAAATCTTTGTATTGCGTCGTATTCTTTCCCCAATGGGCACAACGGATGCGATCGAATTCCTCATTGATAAGTTTAAACAGACTAAGAGCAATCAAGAATTCTTCGATTCTATGAATACTTAGAATGACTTAGCTATTATTATGATGTAAAGGCGTGTGAAATTGACTGAATTTGACACAATCTTTGCTCTATCCTCTGGATCTGTGCCGGCAGGTGTTGCTGTCATACGAATTTCGGGACCAAAGACTCGATTCGCCCTCGAAACGCTTGGTATTTTGGATCTTAAACCACGCATAGCGTCTTTGAAATCGATTCGGAAACAAAACAATCAGCTAATCGACAAGGGTTTGGTACTATTTTTCCCTAATCCAAATTCATTTACCGGTGAAGATTGTGCGGAACTTCATGTTCATGGTGGGCGCGCTGTTATTGATACTTTGTTCGATGAACTTAGTTCAATGGACGGTTTCAGACTGGCGGAAGCCGGTGAATTTACAAAACGCGCCTTTGATAACGGGAAAATGGATCTTACAGAGGCGGAAGGCCTCGCTGATCTGCTATCTTCTGAGACGGAAATGCAGCGAAGATTGGCTGTTGAACAAGCTGAAGGTGGTTTGAAGCGTCTATATGAGCGTTGGAATGCGCAAATTCTTCGATCACGGGCGCTAATAGAAGCTGAATTGGATTTTTCTGACGAAGAAGACATACCTGGCTCTGTATCAGATCAAATTTGGTCGGAAATTTCTGTTCTGATTGAAGAAATCAATAATCATCTTATTAAGTCGAAGATAGGCGAAGTTTCACGATCTGGATTTTCAATTGTCATTGCCGGTGCGCCAAATGCTGGTAAATCATCACTCATGAATGCCTTAGCTGGTCGTGATGTTGCTATTGTGTCTGATGAGCAGGGAACAACACGTGATATTCTGGAAGTTCGGTTAGATTTGGATGGCTTTTTAGTTATTTTAAAAGATACAGCTGGTTTACGAGAAACAGAAAGTCAAGTGGAACAGATAGGCATCCATAAGGCTATGGAAGAGCTAAAGCATGCGGACTTGATTCTTCACCTGATTGAGCCAAATATTAAGGAAGATGTTGAATTTAATGAATTATCTTCGTTTGAAAACCGAATTGTTATCGGCACGAAGTCGGATAAAGCGGATGCAAAATGGTCAATCGATACAAATATTTCAATAACTACATCTAATTCGAAAGATTTGGATATCTTGATTGAGCTTATCAAAGCGAAACTTAGATTATCGGATATGAAAGATGATCTAATTGTGCCCACTCGGCGCAGACATGTTGAACTTTTGGAGTCTGCCTCACGCGAACTCTCAAATGCTCTAGACTTTAAAGATCTACCAATTGAATTGCGAAGCGAACACTTACGTCTTTCACAGGATTATTTGTGTAGAATTACAGGACGGGTTGATGTAGAAGATCTTCTCGGAGTTATTTTTAGTGAATTCTGCGTGGGTAAATGATTCACGTGAAACACTTGAAGCTCGATTAAATGACTCACGTGAAACATTCTGATTGGTTCTACGTGAAACGTAAATTCTGATAACAGACTTATTAGGTGTCTTATGGATTACGAAGTAATCGTCATTGGTGGTGGACATGCGGGCTGCGAAGCGGCTGCTGCTTCTGCGCGTATGGGTGCAAAAACCGCCCTAATCACACATAAATTCGATACAATCGGCGTCATGTCATGTAATCCAGCCATTGGCGGACTTGGCAAAGGCCATTTGGTTCGTGAAATTGATGCATTAGACGGATTGATGGGACGTGTCACCGATGATGCAGCAATTCAATATCGCATGCTCAATAGACGTAAAGGCCCGGCTGTTCGCGGACCACGAACGCAAGCTGATCGCCGTCTGTATCGCGAGTCAATGCAGGAAAACATAAAATCTATCAATAACTTAGAAGTTATTGAAGGTGAAGTTGATGACCTCGTTGTTTCTGGTGAGGTTATTGAAGGTGTGCAAACCAAAGATGGTCGGCAGTTTCGTTGCAAGTCGGTTGTCTTAACCACTGGAACATTCTTACGTGGTCTTATTCATATTGGGGACAAAAAAATCCCAGCGGGGCGCATGAATGAAGCGCCGGCATTGGGTCTTTCAGATCGGTTGGAAGCTCTTGGATTGAGATTAGAGCGCTTAAAAACCGGAACACCAGCAAGACTAGATGGCAAAACCATTGCTTGGGATAAGCTTGAAGAGCAAGGACCTGATGAAGATCCTGTACCATTTTCCTTTATGACTGAAGGTGTGAAGCAAAAACAGATTCCGTGCGGGATTACACGTACGACAATGGCGACGCATAAGATAATTGAAGAGAATATTTCTAAATCGGCCATGTATTCCGGGCAGATTGAGGGTGTCGGCCCACGTTATTGCCCATCAATCGAAGATAAGATCGTTAAATTCGGCGATCGTGATGGACATCAGATATTCTTGGAGCCCGAGGGTTTGGATGATGATACGGTTTATCCGAATGGTATTTCCACGTCTTTGCCTGAGGATGTTCAGGATAAATTTATTCGAACTATACCTGGTCTAGAAAATGTAACAATTTTGCAGCCAGGTTATGCGATTGAATATGATTATGTAGACCCGCGAGAGTTAAAACAGACCCTAGAGCTGAAAAAACTATCCGGATTCTTTTTAGCTGGACAGATTAATGGCACAACCGGCTATGAAGAGGCAGGCGCACAGGGTCTTGTGGCAGGATTGAACGCTGCACGCAAAGCTTCTGGCGGGGATGAGATCATCTTCAGTCGTTCGACATCCTATATCGGTGTGATGATTGATGATCTAACGACCCATGGTGTGACAGAACCTTATCGCATGTTTACATCTCGAGCAGAATTTCGTCTCACTTTGCGGGCTGACAATGCAGATTTGAGACTGACACCTATCGGGATCTCAATGGGCTGTGTATCTGATCAACGTCGTGAAAAGTTTGAAACTTGGCAAAATCGTATTGAAGAATGTCGGGAAGCTTTTGAATCGTTGTCTTTAACGCCGAATGAAGCAGAGAGTCATGGTTTCAAGTTGAATAAGGATGGTATTCGTCGATCAGCATTTAAACTTTTGTCTTATCCAAAGATTACTTTGGATGACATTTTAAAGGTTTGGCCGGAATTAACTAGATTTGAGCGCAATGTCCTTGAAACGGTAGAGATTGATGCGACCTATGCGGTCTATATGGATCGCCAAAAAAATGATATTCGTATTCAGCAGAGAGAAGAGGGTCGTTTGATCCCTGAAGATTTTGATTTTGATGTGCTTCCGGGTTTATCAAACGAATTGAAGCATAAATTAAATACGAATCGTCCAGCCTCTATTGCTCATGCGAATAAGATTGATGGAATGACCCCCGCAGCCATTGCATTGATTCTTACTTATCTGAAAAGGCACACTGGAAAAGGCGCTATTCAAGCGTCTTAGTAGGGTTTTTATGTCAAACAGCTTTGAAGAGTCCGTGAATGTTTCACGTGAAACATGGGCGAGATTGCGTCAGTACGGCGAAATCGTCCGTAAATGGCAAAAAACCATCAATCTCATCTCTCCGACCACTGTGGGCGATTTGTGGGAGCGTCATATCCTTGACAGTCTGCAGATATGGGCGCTTAATCCGCGAGCTAAGACCTGGTTGGATATGGGCAGTGGTGCCGGTTTCCCGGGGATCGTGACTGGTATTTGCTTAGCAGAACATGGTGCTGGCTGGGTATATCTCATCGAAAGCAATCAGAAGAAGGCAGCGTTTTTGCGCAATGTGATTGTTCAAACAAGTGCAAGAGCAAGCGTTCACCCTGTTCGTGTCGCCGATGCCTTTGAAATTGCACCGAAAATAGATGCCATCTCAGCACGTGCGCTGGCGTCTTTGGATGATCTTATGGAGATGTCCGAGCCTTGGTTTGACACAAATAAAAATTTATCCACATACCTTCATAAAGGTCGGGATTATCAGTTGGAAATTGAACTTGCCCGTAGTCGATGGGACTTTAATCTGGTAAAATATGATAGTCAGATTCAAGATGGATCGGTTATTTTACAAATTGATAGCCTCAAGAGACTTTAGATAGGTTTATTGCGGTTTTTTGATAAAAGTTGGGTAAGATGTCTCAAGTTAAGAACCGGATTATTACAGTTGCTAATCAAAAAGGTGGTGTTGGTAAAACAACAACCGCGATTAATCTTGCAACAGCATTGGCCGCGATTGGCGAACGTGTGCTTATTGTAGATTTGGATCCGCAAGGGAATGCCAGTACTGGACTTGGCATTGAGCGTGTAAACCGCGATTTATCATCATATGATGTTTTAATGTATGAGGCTGAGCTTTCTGAAGCTTGCCAAAAGACAGCTGTGCCAAATTTGGATATCGTGCCATCCACGATGGACCTTTTGGGTCTAGAGATGGAGATTTCCGGCGATAGCCAGCGTGCGTTTCGCTTGAAGAAGGTTCTAAACGGCTCAGATGCAGTTCAATATGATTATATTTTAATTGATTGTCCGCCTTCCTTAAATCTTTTGACAATGAATGCCATGGCGGCAGCACATTCAGTTCTGGTGCCGCTTCAATGTGAGTTTTTTGCACTAGAAGGTTTGAGCCAACTGCTTGAAACCGTTGGACAAGTTCGCGATACACTCAATCCAGATTTAGAGATTCAGGGCATTGTGATGACCATGTATGATTCGCGCAATAAGCTGGCACACCAAGTTGTGGCAGATGTTCGCGAGAATTTGGGTGAGAAAGTGTATCACACGCTTATTCCACGAAATGTTCGTGTTTCTGAGGCGCCGTCCTATGGAAAACCTGCCATTTTGTATGATTTGGCATGTTCAGGCAGCCAAGCCTATTTGAAATTGGCGTCAGAAGTTATTCAACGAGAGAGAAGCCACAAAGCTGCATAGTTTGGCCATATTGATAGAGATAGGTTTGTTTTATGAGTGATGAACAATCAAAAAAGCGTTTAGGTCGCGGTTTGGCAGCGCTAATTGGCGAAATGGATAACGTCGATAACAATAAACCCGCCAGTGAGCCAAAAATTAATCCTGATCAACAGTTACCGATCGAGTTTGTTGTCCGTAATTCTGAAAACCCACGTCAAAACTTTGATCCTGACGATCTTGTTGATCTGGCACGCTCAATTCGTAAGCATGGCATTGTTCAGCCTATCGTTGTCCGCAAGGTAAGCGATGATCGTTATGAAATTATTGCGGGTGAACGCCGCTGGCGCGCAGCTCAACAGGCTGAACTCACTGAAATTCCGGTTTTGGTGCGAGATGTCGATGATAAAACAGCGCTTGAAATTGCAATTGTTGAAAATGTTCAGCGTGCTGATCTTAATCCGCTTGAGGAAGCGCTCGGTTATGAGCAGCTCATGTCTCATTATGGTTATACACAAAATGATTTGGGTGAAGTGATCGGAAAAAGCCGCTCACATGTCGCTAATAGTCTTCGTTTATTAAAATTACCGGATAGCGTGAGAGATATGTTGGTTGACGGAAGCTTGTCAGCCGGCCATGCACGCGCGCTGGTTTCAACATCCGATCCATTCGCACTTGCAAAGCTCATCGTCGAAAAAGGTTTGTCGGTTCGTGATGCTGAACGCCTGGCACAAGAAGATATTAATGGCACATCGCAAGCATCTGCTAAAAAAGAACCTATCCAAAAAGATGCTGATACGCTCGCGCTAGAAAAAAGCCTGACAGATGTTTTGGGACTTAAAGTTCAGCTTGATCACAAGGGCGAAAAAGGAAAGTTACAGATTAGTTATAAATCTTTGGAGCAACTTGATTCTATTTGTAAATTGCTTGGTGTTGCCGGCTAAGCAAATTACTATCTGCTCAATAAACAAACACGCATCAGTGCTTGGCGCGCGATGCTTGTTTCAAGTGCTGCATTGCGTCTTGTTTCAAGGATCGCGTTGGATATCTTATCCATCTCCAGTCTTAATTTTTCGCAAGACCATTTGTTCAGCGCCTTTTCGAACACAGGTTTACGCTTGAAGTGAATAAACCGACCCATTTCAGCCATGACTTGGCTGGCGCGTTTATTCTTGGTTTCAACCTCTATGCGCATAAGATCAAGTTGCTGTAATTGGATCAAGCATGAGCGCAAGATTAAAAAGACAGGTGTTTTTGACGAGATGATACGATTGAATGATGTATCTAAACCATTGATATTACCCGATAAAATAGCGTCAACAGTCTCATCAACGGATATGGAAGATGCATCTCCTATCGCGGCAATTACATCATCGATGTGAATTTGCTCTTGTCCGTGGCAGTAAAGGATTAGTTTTTGAATCTCACCACGGCTGGCTAAACGATCACCACCTAAAAAAGTGAGTAATAATTGCCGGGCATCCATATCCAAACGCATATTCGCGTTATTAAGTTCTCGATCGATGAGATTTTGTAAGGCGCGGCCATCATCTGCATAGCAAGGAATAGCAACGGCCGGTCCGGCTTTTTCGATAGTTTTGCGTAAGGAAGAGGATTTTTTCAGATCGCCGGCTTCAATGATCAAAGAAACACCGTCACCAATTTCTTCCAAAACGGCCGATAATGCACTCACGAGCTTTTTATCATTCGCGGCATTTTTCAACCATATTAACCGAGATCCGCCAAATAACCCAATTGATCCAACTTCATCAGCCAGGCGCCCGGGATCCGCTGAAACTTCGCTCGCATCCAGCCGAACCAGGTTAAAATCATCGGATAAATCAACCCCGTTTTTTTTCGAAAGTTCAACAGCGCGCTCAGAAACTAAACCTGTATCTGGGCCATAGATTAGAAATACACGATAGGGTAAATCAGCTCGTTTGATAAATCCGTCAAATTCATGTGCTTTGATCTGTCCCATGGGTGCGAATTTGGCCTACTTTCGAATAGCAGCAGAAATATCAGCGTAAATCACATCTGCCAGTTCACGCCCGGCACGATTTTCAGCGTCTTGCAGAGCGCGGATCTTGGCAAATTCTTGATCAGGTAAATCATATTGTGATGTAACCTGGCGCTTAGCCGACCGTATCAATTCACCATCGGATAATCTGGTTAGCTTAAATGACCCAGTAACTGTCATTCGACCGGCGGTGAAATTGTTGTCTGTGCCGGCGTCCAAAACGCCTGCAGCTGAACTATTAACATTTAAATCCAATCGATATTCCGGTGTGCCAGCCTGTGCGCCGCCATTTAAGAATACCAGCTGATTTCGTGTTACCTGTTCAATACGTGTATCCGCTTGAGAAATGTCGATGACAGCAACCGGTTCACTTGATACCGAACTATAGAGCGGTTTGACTTGGCAACCTGCTAGGAAGACCGGGATCGTTGCTGCCAAAGCGAGCGATTTTACGATTGATTTGATCTGCTGGATATTAAACAACAATATTTACAATCCTCTTTGGAACGACGATCAACTTACGTATTTGTTGACCATCAATTTTATCGGCGACAAAATCAAGTGCCAGAACCGCTTTTTCAATCGCGTCTTTGTCTGCATCGACTGCTATGGTTAATTCACCACGTTTTTTACCATTGATTTGCACAGGATAGGTAAATGTGTTCTCTGCCACAAGATCAGGATTAAATTGAGGCCAGTTTGCAATCGCCACTAAACCATCACACTTTAATTCCTGCCAGCAAGCTTCCGCAAGATGCGGCATCATGGGCGCAATCAACTGAATAAGGATCTCACTAGCTTCGCGGCATGCGGATTTAATAGTATCATCAGCTCCGCCTTTAGAGACTTTAGCCAACAATGGTGAGATCGCGTTTACATATTCATAAATGCGGGCCACGGATTTGTTAAATCCAAGCTTCTCTAAATCTTCTCCAACAAGTTTCAAAGTCTTATGCGCAGCTTTTGACACTGCATTGGCTTCACCATCCATTGCCGGCGCCGCTTGAACATTGCTTAATTCTGGTGCGGATTCGGAAATAATACGCCAAATCCGCTGAACAAATTTATGCGCAGCTTCAACACCAGCTTCTGTCCAGATCACATCGCGCTCAGGTGGTGAATCAGACAACATAAAGAAGCGTGCTGTATCTGCACCATAGGACGCGATGATATCATCAGGATCAACCACGTTCTTTTTCGATTTTGACATTTTCTCGATAGAACCGATTTCAACAGGTTCACCGGTGTCAGACATGGTTGCTGAGCGCACGCCATCGACATCTTTAATGTCGATTTCAGCCGGGGTAATCCAACCATTTGGACCTTTATATGTTTCATGCACCACCATGCCTTGGGTAAAGAGACCTTTGAAGGGTTCTTTAATATCCAAGTGACCAGCTTTTTGCATGGCGCGGGTAAAAAAGCGCGAATATAAAAGATGCAGGATCGCATGCTCAATACCGCCGATATATTGGTCGACCGGCAACCAATGGTTTGCCATGTCTGGATCGGTTGGATTGTCATTGTTCGGATCTGTAAAGCGTGCGAAATACCAAGATGAATCAACGAATGTGTCCATGGTATCTGTTTCACGGCGGGCATCTTTTCCGCAGCAAGGGCAGGCGACATGACGCCAGGTTGGGTGACGATCAAGCGGATTGCCCGGCTTATCAAAATTGATATCGTCTGGTAGCACTACAGGCAGATCTTCTTTTGGTACGGGAACCGCGCCACAATCATCACAATGAATGACCGGAATAGGGCAACCCCAATATCGCTGACGAGAAACACCCCAGTCACGAAGCTTAAACTGTGTTTTCAATTCAGCTTGTGGCGCACCGTTAAATTCAGTTTCACTAAGTTTCTTCGCGACAGTATCAAAGGCTTCCTTGGGCTTCATACCATCAAGAAACTCTGAGTTGATCATCACACCATCGCCGGTATAAGCCTCTTCGGTGATCTGAAAACTTGTGGCATCGCCATCTTCAGGCATAACAACGGGTGTGACTGGTAATCCATATTTATTGGCAAAATCCAAATCGCGCTGATCGCCAGAAGGGCAGCCAAAGATTGCGCCAGTGCCATATTCCATCAAAACAAAGTTTGCGACAAAGACCGTTAGATTCCAATCCTTGTTAAATGGATGAACAACTTTAAAGCCTGTATCAAAACCATGCTTCTCTGCTGTTTCCAATGCAGCAGCTGATGTGCCAACAAGGCGACATTCTTCGCAGAATTCATGAAGTTCAGGGTTTGACTTGGCAGCTTCTAACGCCAATGGGTGATCAGCCGCGATTGCCATAAAAGATGCACCAAACAAAGTGTCAGGTCGCGTTGTATAAACTTCCAACTCCGTAAAGCCTTCAGGCGCTGTCTCAGCATCCAATTCCCAGCGAATTTGCAAGCCTTCCGATTTGCCAATCCAGTTCTTTTGCATCAAGCGAACTTTGTCTGGCCAGTTGTCCAAGGTTTCAAGCGAATCCAAAAGGTCTTGCGAATAGTCAGTGATATTGAAGAACCACTGTGTTAAATCACGTTGTTCAACCAATGCACCAGAACGCCAGCCACGACCATCGATCACCTGCTCATTAGCAAGCACGGTCATATCTTCAGGGTCCCAGTTCACTTTTGCGTTTTTGCGGTAGACCAATCCTTTGTCTAGAAAGTCGACAAAGAGTTGTTGTTGCTTGTGATAATATTCAACATCGCATGTTGCGAATTCGCGCGACCAATCCAAAGATAAGCCCATGGATTTAAGCTGGCGACGCATGGTGTCGATATTTTCATACGTCCAGGATTTTGGATGGGTTTTGTTTTGCATGGCCGCATTTTCTGCCGGCATGCCAAAGGCGTCCCATCCCATTGGGTGTAAAACATTGTAACCCTTGGCTCTGCGATAACGTGCAACCACATCACCCATTGCATAATTACGCACGTGACCCATATGAATGCGCCCGGAAGGATAGGGGAACATTTCCAGGACATAATATTTCTCGCGCTTGTCAGCATTATCTGTTTCATAGATTTTATGCTCGTCCCAAACCTTCTGCCAATGAGGTTCAGACTGTCGCGGATTATAACGTTCAACGGCCATTCATTTGTCCTGTGATCTTTGATCTTTTCAACTTAGATATTGTTCCAGCGCAGATGCTGAAAATATTTTGTCGAGCAATAGCCGCGAAACTTTCCCATCGTCAACAGTTAAGCGGTTCATATTTGATAAAAGATGATCTAAATAGACGAATATCTATTGTCATGCCCCACGTGTTGATTTGTTAAATGTTTCACGTGAATCGCTTTAAAGGTCATAAATGTCTGTTCAACAAAATCTGCAAACAGTTCGCCAGAACATCGAAAAGGCAAAATCAAACGCCCTCAAGCCAAGTGAAGATCTGGAGCTTGTCGCTGTGTCCAAGACCTATGGCGCAGATGTCATTCAAGAGATCATTGATGAAGGCCAACGCATTTTCGGTGAAAACCGCGTGCAAGAAGCACAAGGGAAATGGCCGGAACTTAAATCAAAAAATGCTGATATTGAGCTACATTTGATTGGTCCATTGCAGTCGAACAAAACAGCGGATGCATTGGCTTTGTTTGACGTGATAGAAAGCGTGGACCGTGAAAAGATCGCGCGATCGATTGCAAAAGAATCTGCTAAGATTGGCAAATGTCCTGATCTTTTTGTGCAGGTGAATACCGGTCTTGAGCCACAAAAGGCGGGCATCGCACCGGATAAGGCAGTCGAATTTGTGCATTTTTGCCAAGACGAATTGTCGCTGCCTGTCATCGGTCTTATGTGCATTCCGCCAGCAGATGAAAATCCCGGGCCGCATTTTGCACTTCTGCAAAAGCTTGCGCAACAAGCTGGTTTAAAGGGCATCTCCATGGGAATGAGTGGAGATTATGAAACTGCAATTGCGTTTGGCGCAACGCATGTGCGAGTTGGTTCCGCTATTTTTGGCGCGCGCGACTATACTTAAATTCCATATCAAAGCTTGAAACCGGTCTCATTTTCGTTCAATTGTGTGGTGCAACATAAGATTAAATGAGCATTTTGTGCGGGAGAGAGCATTTGACTAGTATGTATCATTCGGTTTACGAGGCGTGGAAAAATGACCCGGAAGGTTTCTGGGCAGAAGAAAGCAAAGCCATAGATTGGTTTAAAGAACCCACGAAAATCTTTGATGAGAGCATGGGTGTCTACGGACGTTGGTATACCGACGGCGTGGTCAATACGTGTCACAGTTGTCTCGACCGACATATTCAAAATGACAAGGGCGACAATGTTGCACTTATTTATGATAGCCCCGTTACCAACACGGTTAAGAAGTTCACATACAATGATCTGTTAGCAGATGTTCAAGCCTTTGCAGCTGCGCTTAAAGCAAAAGGTGTCGCTAAAGGTGACCGTGTGATCATCTATATGCCAATGATCCCGCAAACCGTTGTTGCGGTTTTAGCCTGTGCGCGCATTGGTGCAATCCACTCGGTCGTTTTTGGTGGCTTTGCTGCCAATGAGCTGGCAACACGTATTGATGATTGCGAGGCGAAACTCGTTGTTTCTGCGTCCTGCGGTATCGAAGGTGCACGCACGATTGCCTATAAGCCGTTGCTAGATGAAGCGCTTGAACTTTCAGCGCATAAGCCAGAAACGACAATTATCTATCAGCGAGAGCAATTAACTGCGGATATGGTGGAAGGTCGTGACTTTGATTTTGATCAGGCGCTGGCTGATAATAAAGGCGCTGACGTTCCTTGCGAACCAATGAAAGCTACAGATCCATTATATATCCTTTATACCTCCGGCACGACTGGTCAGCCGAAAGGTGTGGTGCGTGATAATGGTGGGCATCTTGTGGCGCTCAATTGGACCATGCATAACATCTATGGTGTGAAGCCGGGTGAAGTATTCTGGGCGGCATCTGATGTGGGTTGGGTGGTTGGTCACTCATATATTATCTATGGCCCGCTTTTAACAGGTAACCCAGGCATCCTGTTTGAAGGTAAACCAATTGGAACGCCGGATGCTGGAACATTCTGGCGCATTATTTCAGAGCATGGTGTGAAGTCTCTCTTCACTGCGCCAACAGCATTTCGTGCCATTCGTAAAGAAGATCCCGATGCGGAGTTTATTAAAAAGTATGACCTCTCAAAGTTTGAGGCTTTGTTCTTAGCGGGCGAACGCGCAGATCCCGATACGATCAAATGGGCAGAAGAAGTTTTAAAAGTTCCAGTGATTGATCATTGGTGGCAAACAGAAACCGGTTGGACAATAGCCGGTAATCCAATGGGGCTTGGTTTCTTGCCGGTCAAATATGGATCACCTGCAGTGCCGATGCCAGGCTATGATGTTCAGATCGTCAATGATGAGGGTGAGCAGATAAAAGCCAATGAGCTTGGTAATATTGTTGTTAAGCTGCCGCTGCCACCGGGATCCATGCCAACATTGTGGAATGCCGAAGAGCGTTTCATCGATGCTTATATGGCCGAATTCCCAGGTTATTATAAAACGGCTGATGCGGGTTATATCGATGATGACGGTTATCTTTATATCATGGCTCGCACCGATGATATTATCAATGTAGCCGGTCACAGGCTGTCTACGGGCGGTATTGAAGAAGCCATTGCTTCGCATGAAAGTGTTGCAGAATGTGCGGTCGTTGGCGTGACCGATAAGCTTAAAGGGCAGTTGCCGATTGGTTTTGTGGTGGTCAATTCATCGGTTGAAAAATCAGCTAGTGAAATTGAAGCTGAGATTGTGGCGCAAGTGCGCTCATTGATCGGTCCAGTGGCGGCCTTTAAATCTGCTATTATGGTGCCACGTCTTCCAAAGACCCGCTCCGGTAAAATTTTGCGTGGGACGATGCAGAAGATTTACGATGGGCAGGAATATAAGATGCCGGCAACAATTGATGACCCGGCCATCTTGGACGAGATCAAATCAGCCATTGATGTTTATCGCAACTAGGGTCTAAGTTAGGCCCAGCCTCGATCCACGTCTTTGTGAAACACACCAAAGGGAGAATACCTTGGTCAAGTCAGTTATTGTCACCGGTGCCGCGCAAGGCATCGGTTTTGCTATTGCCGAGCGATTTATCAAAGATGGCGCGCAGGTGATGATTAGCGACATTAATGAAGCGAAGGTCTTAGAAGCCCAGAATAAGCTTTCACCGCTTGGAGAGGTTGAAGTTTTTGTCGGCAATATTGGTGATCGCATTGATGTGCATAATTTGATTGCTGAGACACTAAGCGCTTTTGGTAAGATTGATCTATTGGTCAATAATGCAGGTATTGTGAAAGCTGGCGAGTTCCTTGATATTACTGAGGAAGACTTTGATCAGGTCATGGATGTGAATATCAAAGGCATGTTTTTAGCAAGCCAAGCGGTGGCCAAACATATGGTCGCCCGCGTTGAAGAGGGAAAACCCGCCGGCTCCATTATCAATATCTCATCAGTGAATGACAGTTTGGTTTTGCCGTCGCAACTGACTTACACAGTTTCAAAAGGTGCGGTGAAACAATTGACCCGCGTGATGGCTGTTTCGCTTGCGCCTTATGGAATTCGTGTCAATGGCATCGGGCCAGGTTCGATTAAAACTGAGATGCTTGCTACGGTGCTTGCAGATAAATCAGCTGAAAAGCGGATCTTGGAACGCACACCTCTGGGGCGTATTGGTGATCCATCGGAGATCGCGTCTGTTGCTGCTTTTCTCGCTTCCAAAGATGCAAGCTATATTACGGGCGAAATTATCTATACCGATGGCGGGCGGATGCCACTTGGCTATTCGATGCAATTGGAAGATGATGATTAAATCATAGACATGAAAAAAGGCTGGTACTCAATATGAGCGCCAGCCTTTAATGTTTCACGTGAATCCAAAAATTAGATTAGCTGTTCTCTTCGCTTGAACTATCATCATCGCCTTTAAGTGATGACAAGCTGGCGAAAACCGAATCAGCATCATATTCTTTATCCGCTTCATTTTCGACAGGCTCAGCAGGAGCATTCAAATCGCCAGCAAATGTCTGTGTCTGTTCAGCAGGCATTAAAGTTTCACCTTGCGCTACAGGCTCCATAGCAGGGCGATTTTTAGCGGCTTTTTCAACTTCCATGTCAAGATCGATCTGCGAACATAGGCCAAGGGATACCGGATCCATTGGTGTGAGGTTTGCAGAGTTCCAATGCGTGCGATCACGGATCTGGGCGATGGTGTTTTTCGTTGTGCCTGCAAGACGAGAGATTTGCGCGTCCTTAAGTTCAGGGTGATTACGCACCAACCATAGAATAGCATTTGGACGATCCTGACGCTTCGACAATGGTGTATAGCGTGGGCCTTTGCGCTTTTTCTCAGGCAAATGAACTTTGGATGTTGAGAGCACCAATTTATGTGTTGGTGTTTCTTCACCCTTTTTAATTTCTTCGCGAGTCAATTGACCGGTTGAAATAGGATCCAGACCTTTAATACCTTGCGAGGCTTCACCATCTGCAATGGCTTTGACTTCAAGCGGATGAAGCTTACAGAAAAGCGCAATCTGATCAAATGTCAGTGCTGTATTGTCAACGAGCCAAATCGCTGTTGCTTTTGGCATGAGTAGCTGCTGTGCCATAGACGAATCCTTTTCTTGAGCGTCGCGCCGGTTACGCGAGCCGTGGGGTAGTTTACCACAATTTCCGGAGAATTGCCTGAGCTTATAGCTAGATTTTATACAAAATGCAATTGCGCTGAAATAAAGAAAAGTTGAGGCTAAAAATCGATCGCGCGACCGTCTATTTCCCAATCGCCAAAACGAGAGGGATCTGCGCCACCGCGACCACCATATTCTTTTGCTGCTTCTTGGCGTTCTGCGTCAGCAATTTTACGACGTTCCTCTGCTTCTGCGAGTGCGCGTTTGGCTGCTTCCGGCAGTTCTTTCTTTTTAGCAACAACATCTTCCTGCCCTGATTCCATGCTCTTTTGACGGTCATGATCTTGGTGATTTTCACTCATAGATTTGGTCCTTCGTTTACACTTGCAACACAGATAATGTTGAAACTGACATGATTTACTACCATGTTTACGTATATATATCATGGTTCAGATCGATCAATGGAGTAAAACAGAAATGAATATGGTCAAAACTGCAATGCTAATCGCTTTCATGACAGCGCTCTTTATGGGGGTTGGATTTATGATTGGCGGTACAGGCGGTATGATGATCGCTTTGGTGATTGCGGCTTGTATGAATCTGTTTTCTTATTGGAAATCCGACAAGATGGTGCTTTCCATGCATCGTGCGAAGGAAGTTAATCGCCAAAACGCACCTGAATATTATGGCATTGTTGAGCAATTGGCTAAGCGCGCTGATTTGCCCATGCCGAAAGTTTATATCATTGATAATCCGCAACCCAATGCATTTGCGACCGGGCGTAATCCTGAAAACTCTGCTGTTGCTGCAACAACCGGGCTTTTAAATGCCTTAACCCGGGAAGAAGTTGCAGGCGTGATGGCGCATGAATTGGCGCATATTCAAAATCGAGATACGTTGACGATGACCATTACGGCAACGCTTGCCGGTGCTATTTCCATGCTGGGTAACTTTGCGCTGTTCTTTGGTGGCAATCGAAACAACCCGCTTGGATTTATCGGGGTTCTTCTAGCGATGATCGTTGCACCATTTGCGGCGATGATTGTGCAAATGGCAATCAGCCGAACGCGTGAATATTCAGCTGACCGACGTGGGGCTGAAATATGTGATAATCCAATGTGGCTTGCGTCAGCGCTTGAGAAAATCGCTGCGGCCAGCGGACGTACGATTAATGAAGATGCTGAGCGAAATCCTGCAACGGCACATATGTTCATTATCAATCCATTAAATGGCCAGCGCGCCGATAATCTCTTTTCCACCCATCCAGCGACGGAGAACAGAATTAAAGCGCTTCGTCAGATGGAAGACGAGTTTTCAAGCCGCAATAATCAATATAGCGACGCGTCTTACGAAGACGACCGATTTGACAAATATGATCGAGACGCGCATATGCGATCTGAAACATCGCCGAAAAGATCGACACCTTGGGAACATCAGCGTGATCAGTATGAAAATCAGCGTCCAGAAGATGAGGCAAAGCCAGCTTCGACGCCAAAATCAACTGATCTACCCGGACCATGGGGCCGAAAGGGCGCTAAAAAGTAAGGTTCGGATTTTTTGAAAAATCGTCAAAAGCACTATGACAAGCCTGGCCTATCGTCTCGCCAGGCAGCTAGCAAATTATTATCAGCGATCATCGATAAGAAAACATCTATGGATGGTTTGCTTGATTTAAAGGGAGGTAATCCCGCTTATCTCGATCTATCTGATCAGGATCGGCTTTTGGTAAAAGCTATACTACTGAGCACCTTGCGCAATTATCAAATCATCGAAAAGTTCTTAGACCACTTATTGGACAAGCCTTTGCCAGCGGGCGCGGTTTCACTTCGGCATATATTGCGTATTGGTGCAGCCCAGATTTTATATCTTGATGTGCCGGACCATTCAGCAGTTGATCTTGCCGTTGAACAAGCCAATATTGATCCTCGTAATAGGCGATTTGCCAATCTTGTGAATGCGATCCTACGTCGAATGGCGCGAGAGAAAGACAAGATGCTGCCAAAGCTTGGTGAAAAAACCGCCATGTTGCCGGAATGGTATGCGAAGAAGTTGTCCAAATCATATGGGTTCAATCGAGCACGTCAAATGATGCAGCTTATGTCTCAACCTGCGCCTGTTGATATTACAGTTAAATCAGATGCTGATCTTTGGGCGGAAAAGCTTCATGGCACAAAACTTACTGATTGGTCCATTCGGCTAGATAAGCTTGATGGGCCCTTGCAATCTCTTGAAGGTTTTGAAGATGGTGATTGGTGGGTGCAAGATGTAGCAGCGTCGCTGCCGGCCAGGCTGTTTGGTGATTTGAATGGTAAGCGTGTCATAGACTTATGCGCAGCGCCGGGCGGCAAGACCGCGCAGTTAATCTTGGCGGGTGCAGAAGTCACCGCGCTCGATCGCTCAAAAAGCCGATTAAATCGTCTTAATGAAAATCTGGAGCGATTGAAATTATCTGCTCAAACCGAAATCTCTCGTATGGAAAAATATGAGACGGATAATTTGTTTGACATGGCATTGTTAGATGCACCGTGTTCGTCAACAGGCACCATTCGACGTCATCCAGATGTTGTTTGGACAAAGGATGCAGATGATATCTCCTATCTTGCCGGTGTGCAAAAAGGTTTACTTGAGCATGCCACAATATTGATTAAGCCCGGCGGTCTTATTGTCTTTTCCAATTGCTCTCTGGAACCTGATGAAGGTGAAGAGATGATCGCGCAATTTGTTGCAGATTATGAGGACAAAATTGAACTGATTCCGGTTGATCCAAAATTCTGCCAAGGATTTGAAACGGCCATCACTGATGATGGTTTCATACGGACGACACCTGATTTTTGTGTCCATGGCGATGGGCAAATGCAAGGCGCAGATGGATTTTTCGCTGCCGTTCTTCGCAAAAAGTGATCAAACTTTCAACTTTTGCAGTTCTGTCCTTTAAAATGGCTATTTTAAAACATTTGGTAATTCGTTAAGTTTATCCTTTGGATCAACTTGTTGATTTTTGGCGGGGTCAGCAATGAGGGAATATCGGATTTAACCGATAGGGGATAGGATTGGTCGCAAGAACGGCAAAAGTTAGGGCACCGTTTAGGCTGTATCTTACGGAAACGTGGAAACGGCTCAATCGGCGCATCATGTTGGGTTGGATGTCACCCCTGCGATTTAGCGGGACATCGCCTGACCGATTGATGCTTGCGCCTGTTGATCTTCGCACATCTGATGCCTTTATTGCCAAAGAAATGGCATCCGGTCGATTTCCGCTTGCTGATAAAGTCTTGGAAACAGACGGTGCATCACCTTTTGAAATGTCCTTACAACATGACGAGTTTTTTGATGAGCTTCATGGGTTTAGATGGCTCCGACATTTACGCGCTGGGGATGAAGATGAAATTCGTTATCTTGCACAAAACCTGGTAGGAAGCTGGATGACCAACCATGCGAAGCGCTTGAAGGGTCCGGCATGGGAGCTTGATATTGTCTCCAAGCGTCTCATTTCATGGTTATCTCATTCGCCTGTTATCCTTGCTGATGCCGACCATGAGTTTTACAAACGTTTTATGGCGAGTATTGCGCTACATGTGAGGTTTTTGCGTCGTTCAGCGCCATCGCATCGAAACCCAACGTGGCGATTGCAGGCGCGTATTGCGGTTGCCATGGCGAGTTTATGTTTGCCGTCATCTAGCACGCTTTTAAAATCAGCCTCAACAGCACTTGACGAAGAATTGGAGCAGCAGATTTTCGCAGATGGTGGTCATATATCGCGAAATCCGCAAACGGTCTTAAACATTTTGGCAGATCTTTTGCCCTTACGCCAAACCTATATCAATTTGGGGTCTGCGCTGCCATTATTGATGCTGCCAACCATCGACCGTATGTTTATTGCGTTGAGATTTTTCAGGCATTCAAGCGGTGAAATTGCGTTGTTTAATGGTGCAACCCATGCTTCTGCCAACTTTCTCATGCAGATTTTGCAGAATGATGAAACAGGTGTGCAAATCCCCGTCAATCTGCCGCAAAGCGGTTTTTCCAGACTGGAAGGTGGGAAGAGCATTGTGTTGATGGATAATGGTTACAGTCCAAAAGGCACGGTTTCGCGCAAAGCCCATGCGGGTTGTCTATCCTTTGAATTTTCAAATGGTGCTAATCGATTGATTGTCAATTCAGGTGCGCCGAGATTTCAAGTTAAACGTTTTGGTGAATTTGCGCGATTAACTGCTGCGCATTCTGCTTTGGTAATTGATAATACGTCTTCCTCACGTGTTTCAGAATCCAACTTTTTGGGCTCTATATTTGTGCATGGGCCTAAAGAGATTTTGTTGGAAGATCTCAGTAATGAAGAACATATGGGTATTCGTGCGGCCCATGACGGTTATGCGAAGGCTTTTGGGCTTGTCCATCAAAGGCAAATTAGACTCGATAGAGATGGAAAATCTTTGTCAGGATTGGATATTTTAACTGCATCGGACAGCAGTAAAAGTAAGAAGTCGCCCGCAGCCATTGATATCGATATTCGCTTTCATATTCACCCGTCAGTGCAGTTGGAGCAGCTTTCAGATGGTTCCGTTGTGCTTAATACACATGATGGTGACCGCTGGATATTTAACGCGACGATTAAACCAAGAATTGAGCAGGATATTTTCTTTGCTGATGTTTTAGGAACACGAAGAAGCGAACAAATTTGCGTTTCATTTAAATCCAACGAGCATCATCGCATTGCATGGATCTTAAAGGCTGTTGAAGCGGTCTAGTTTTTACCCCTTTTATGTGGTCAAATATTTTCTTTTTCCGTCTTTTCGTGTTAACGGATCGCCATCACCTTCATATTTTGCCGGTTTCGCTGAGTTCATAGAATTTGGCGGCTGGTACTGAACGAAATATCTATTAGTCTGGAATAGCGATGAGCATTCAATCCAAAAAATATCCTGCACCCGATCATGTTAAAATTAAACGCGCTTTGCTGTCTGTGTTTGATAAAACCGGCCTTATTGATTTTGCTCAAAAACTCGCTGATCAAGGTGTGGAATTGATCTCAACTGGTGGCACAGCAAAAGCCCTCAAAGATGCGGGATTGGCTTGCCAGGATGTGTCAGACATCACGCATTTTCCCGAAGTTATGGATGGTCGTGTTAAAACTTTACATCCAAGTGTTCATGGCGGCCTTTTATCTATTCGAGATGATGAAGATCATCAATCCGCGCAGGCAGAACATAATATCCCAGATATCGATCTGGCCGTGATCAATCTTTATCCTTTCGAGGAAGTGCGTTTCTCTGGTGGTGATTATCCATCCATCGTTGAGAATATCGATATCGGCGGTCCGGCCATGATCCGCGCTGCGTCCAAAAACCATGCTTATGTGACGATTGTCACTCATCCTGACGATTATGATCGTGTCGCGAACGCAATTTCAGAAAATAACGGCCAAACACCTTATAAGTTGCGCCAAGAACTTGCAGCCTTAGCCTATGCGTGCACCGCTTCTTATGATGCTGCGATTGCCACTTGGTTTGCCTCTGAACTTGGACTAGATAATCCACGTTATCGCGCTGTCGGCGGTACATTAAAAGATGTTATGCGTTATGGAGAAAATCCGCATCAGTCCGCTGGATTTTATGTGACGGGTGAAAAACGTCCTGGTGTTGCAACAGCTGAACTTTTGCAAGGTAAGCAGCTCTCTTACAATAATATCAATGACACGGATGCTGCCTTTGAACTTGTCGGTGAATTTGATCCAGAACGTGTGGCAGCATGTGCGATTATTAAACATGCAAATCCATGTGGTGTTGCTGAGGGTGATAATCTCAAAGTCGCCTATGAAAAAGCATTTGCCTGTGATTCAACCTCAGCATTTGGCGGCATTGTCGCCTTTAACCGTGAATTGGATGCAGAAACAGCGCAAGCGGTGATCAAAATCTTCACGGAAGTCATTATTGCGCCTTCGGTAAGTGATGAAGCGCGTGAAATTATTTCAGCTAAGAAAAATCTTAGATTGCTGGTGACGGGCGGTCTGCCAGATCCACGTGCTGATGGCATGACAGCAAAAACGGTTGCTGGCGGTATGTTGGTTCAAAATCGCGACAATGGTTGCGTTGATGATCTAGATCTTAAAGTGGTAACAAAACGCGCGCCGACCGATGCTGAATTAAACGATCTTAAATTTGCGTTCCGTGTTGCCAAGCATGTGAAATCTAACGCGATTGTTTATGTCAAAGATGGCGCAACAGTTGGCGTTGGTGCCGGTCAAATGAGCCGGGTTGATTCATCACGCATTGCTGCTCGAAAGGCGCAAGATGCAGCTGATGCTATCGGGTCCGATAATGTTTTGACCAATGGCAGCGTTGTTGCGTCTGATGCATTTTTCCCATTTGCCGATGGATTGTTATCTGCTGTTGAAGCTGGCGCAACGGCCGTCATTCAGCCTGGTGGTTCTATGCGTGATGATGAAGTGATTGAAGCCGCTGATAAAGCTGGGATTGCGATGGTCTTTACCGGTATGCGCCACTTCCGTCATTAGCCGTCTAAATAATTTAGAATTAAAGGGTGAGGTTTTATCAAAGCCTCACCCTTTTTCTATTTACCCGCGGGACAGATCTGTAATGAGCCCAGCTGCGATGGTTAGTTTCGCAACGCTTGCATCACTTGAGCTGATCAAATCGTTCACCTGGCTTTTAACCTGAGTAATACGAAGATTGTTTTCAGTTTCCCAGGCATCAACCGGGTTCTCATGTTCTCTGTATTTGACCAGAGCAGATGTAGATAAGACCCGCCGCGCTTGAGATATCTCATCCAAGGCACGAGAGAGTGCAAGTTTATCGTAGAAATCAGAAACGATGACATGATCTGCTGCGCTTAACAGGCGTCCAATGATCAGTGCTTCTGTCACTTTGAAGAATGCGGATGATGCTTCATCAAGTGACGTTTGTGTGAGCGCCGAAATCTGATTTATTTCTGGGATCAATGTTCGGATATGTAGTTCAGAAATTTCTTTTGCCAGTTTCTTGGGAACGGATTGTTCCACCAACTGCTCTTGAGCGAGATTGATCTGATTTTGCATAAATTGCGGCAGATACTGACCAAGTTTTGGACCAAGCTCTTCACAAGCACCTTGTAAACGCGGCACGGATGTTGCCAAATCACTGTGGATCGCATTGGTTTTTAGCGCCCAACCTGTGGTTTTGATTAAAGCATCGCAGGTTTTGCCATAGAGCTCATTTTGTAAAGTGCCATCGATTTTGTTGTCTAGATTATCGAGCGCATCGAAAATTGCATCAAAGAACAAACCATCTCGCGATAAGATATAGGCTTTTACAATGTCATCTGGTGATGCACCTGTTTTATCTTGCATTTGAACGATGGTTGCCGGCCCACCGCGGTTGATCGTGTCATTGACAATCAAAGTGGAGATGATTTCACGGCGCAAGCGATGGGTTGCGATGTCTTGATCATGCGCTTTGAGCATTTTGCCGGGGAAGTAACTGATCAAAGTGTCTTTGAAATAGTCTTCATCTGGCAATTTGCTGGCGATCACGTCATCAAACAAAACAATCTTGGCATAAGATAATAAGACACCAATTTCTGGTCGGGTGAGCGATTTCCCGCTGGCCAACATTTCCTGCAATGTCACATCATCCGGCAATGTTTCCACTTGGCGATTAAGCTGACCATTTGCTTCTAGAATTGTCATGAGCCGCGCCAACTCACCGCCGGCAGTGACCCCTTGCTGTTGAACCAACGAGATGGCCAATGTCTGCAGATAATTGTTTCGCAGAACCAGCTTGGACACATCATTGGTCATAGAAGATAACAAACGATTTCGCTTTGGTAGATCCAATCTGTCTTCGCGGATTGCATTGGCCAGGGCAATTTTAATATTCACTTCAACGTCAGATGAATTCACCCCGGCTGAATTATCGATCGCATCGGAGTTACATCTTCCGCCATGTTGGGCGTAAGAAATACGCGCGCTTTGCGTGATCCCAAGATTAGCGCCTTCACCGATCACTTTGGCACCAACTTGTTTAGCTGTGATGCGGATTGGATCATTGGCGCGGTCGCCAACATCAGCGTCACTTTCGCTTTCATCACGGATATAGGTTCCGATACCGCCAAACCATAAGAGATCCACTTTTGCTTTCAAGATCGCTGTCAGAATTTGATGTGGAGATGCATTTTTAGCGTCCATATCGAGCAATTGGGCAACTTCTTTGGTGAGCGTCACCGATTTTTCCTGACGCGATATCACCATGCCGCCCTTTGACATTAATTCAGGATTATAAGACTGCCATGAGGAACGATCGAGTTCGAACAGACGTTTGCGTTCGGCAAAGCTGACGGCGCAATCAGGATCTGGATCAATAAAGATATCTCGGTGATCAAAGGCTGCCACGAGTTTAATTTTTTCAGATAACAGCATGCCATTGCCAAATACATCACCGGACATGTCGCCAACACCGGCAACAGTGAAGGCTTCGTTTTGGATGTCGATATTCATCTCACGGAAATGACGTTTTACAGCTTCCCAGCCACCTTTTGCGGTAATTCCCATTTTTTTGTGGTCATAACCAGCTGAACCACCGGATGCAAAAGCGTCATCAAGCCAAAAACCGTGTTCCTGACTGATCGCATTGGCAGTGTCTGAGAAAGTTGCTGTACCCTTATCCGCAGCAACCACGAAATAAGGATCATCGCCGTCATGACGAATGGTATTTTGTGGTGGTATCACTCTGTCACCACTGAGATTATCGGTGATGGACAGCATTGTGGAGATAAAGAGCTTATAGGCCTCTCGGCCGGCATGAATAAATGCGTCGCGATCCCCACCTGTTGGTAATTGTTTGGGGTAAAAACCGCCCTTAGAACCCACCGGAACGATCACTGCGTTTTTAACTTGCTGCGCTTTAACAAGCCCCAAGACTTCCGTGCGATAGTCTTCCGCACGGTCTGACCAACGCAAACCACCACGCGCAACTGGACCAAATCTTAGATGTACGCCTTCAACATCAGTGCCATACACGAAGATTTCTCTATATGGTACGGGTTCTGGCAATCCGTCCAATTCACGCGGATTGAACTTGAAGGCCATGATTGGATTAGGTCGACCATTTTCCATGATCTGGTAATAGTTGCAGCGAAGTGTGCCCAAGATCGCGTTGGACATACGAGAGATAATGCGGTCATCATCCAAACTCGGTACATTTTCAAGTGCCGAACTGATACTCGATAAGATATTGATTTGATGGTCTTTTCTTTCACTGTCTGAAACATTTGGAGCAAATCGGTTCTCAAACAATTTGAACAGATCTTTGGAAATATCGGGGTACTTGACCAAAGTTCGAGCCATATAGGCCTGAGAAAAGGTAATGCCGGCTTGGCGCAAATAGCGCGCATAGGCGCGCATCACTTTGGCTTCTCGAACCGTTAAGCCACTTGCGACGATCAGTTGGTTATAGCGGTCATTGTCGCTCAAACCACGCCAGATATTTTTAAATGCGGCTTCCAAACGATCATGATCACGATCAAGATCAAGGTCTGTATTGGCCGGAAGATTGAGTTCCATATCGTGAATAATGACGGGTTTTGGGATGCCCTCATCATCTTTAACTTCCACTTCATAGGTCTGCTCGCTGATGACACCAAAACCTAAATTTTCCAAGAGCGGCACACGGCGGGATAAGCTCAATGCATCGCGCGCGTGGAAAATTTTCATAGAGATATGATCATCTAAATTTTCATCACGTTTAAGGAATGTGATGCGCATTTCATCTGTTTTAGTACAGGCTATTAGATTTGGTAGATCTTTGAAGCTCTCGTCAGCAGAAAAATGTTCTTTATAAGATTGGTTGACGGTCAGCCTTGCAGCATCCACACCGGCAAGATCGTTGAACTGATCTTCCCAGCGTGTGACGATGATTTGTACATCATGCTCGAGTTGTTTTTGATCGAATTTCGGTGTTTTTCCGCCGGAGCGACCAATTATGAAATGAACCCGCGTGATGCTTTCATTTGGAAAGGCGGGATAAAACGCAGACACCCGGTCGCCATAAACGGATTTTAAGTAATGGCCGATCTTCTCGCGAACAATAGAATTATACTGATGCCGCGGTACATAGACCAAAATCGAAACATATCGGTCAAACCTATCTATGCGCGGCAGCACTCTGACGCGTGGCCGATCTTCCATATCATTGATCTGAACGCAGAATTCATAAAGCAGTTTTGGATCAATTTGGAACAAATCATCGCGCGGGTAGGATTCAAGCGTATTGAGTAGGTTTTTGCCCGAGTGGCTATCCTCGTCATAGCCAAATTTGGCGATAACTTTGTTGATCTTTGTCCGAAGCAGTGGAATTTTAGTGACAGATGTTGAATAGGCACTGGATGTAAACAAGCCAATGATCCGCAATTCGCCTGTGACTTCACCTTTGGAATTGTAGCGTTTGACCCCAATATAGTCCATATAAGTGCGGCGGTGGACGACCGAACGCATATTGGCTTTGGTGACAATGATGTGATCTTTGCCTTCCAAAAATGCGATAATTTCTGGAGTTGTGGTCACCACCTGTTTGCCCAAGCGCATAACAGCTAAATCAGGGTCGGATAAAATGCCCAAACCCTTTTTGCCGTCATGTTTTAATTTGGAAACTTTGGCTGTGCTCGAATAAGTATATTCGCGCATCCCCAAAAAGGTGAAATTTCTGTCTTTAAGCCATTCAAGATAAGCTATGGCTTCCTGTCGGCCTTTATAGTCTTTTTTGCTTGGAATATTTTCAATGTCAGCAATGGCCTTATCGACTTTAGCCAGCATGGGTCTCCAGTCGCGTACAGCATTGTTGACTTGTTTGAGTACATTGGCAACGCGTGACTTAAAGTCCGCGGCTTCAGCCTTGGTAAATTGCGGTAAAACAATCTGAATATGGCTGATCTGAAGTTCGTCGCCCTCTTTGTTATTGGCGTTTCGAAGCTTTAGATTGCCTTTTTCGTCCCATAAAATAATGGGATGAAGCGACATATAAATCTGGCGGCCGCCAACGGTGACTTCGGAAATGATGGAATCATATAAAAATGGTTTATTGACCGACGTGACAGAGATAATGGATGTTAATTTTCCATCGACATTTATGTCTTCGCTTTGACGAATATTGACCTTGGGTGCTTTGCCTGACCAGCTGTCAATTTCGGCGGCACCAAATATGGCGATATCAGCGAGCATTTTGGGTGAAAACAGTGAAATATCATCGCTATTGGTTGGAGCAAATATTTCGGTTGGTAAGTGGCGTTTGGCTTTTTTGGATTTGAGCGCTTTTTCTGTTTCAAGAATTAGCTGTTTGAAGCTCGTGCCGGTTGTCATTTTTGCAATCTCCCAATCTGCGTTCGACAAATCAGACCCTAACAAAAGAATTGAAAATGGCGAGCGATTTGCGCAGAAACTTTGTGTTTTTTTCACTTCTTGAAGGTTTTTAGATCCGAATTGAATGAATTTGGGTAAAATGAGGTAATTTTTGCGTCAAATTGTTCACCTCCAGCGATCGATTAAGGTAATTCGAATCAATTTTTTAGTTGGAAATTTGATGATGATCAGCGTAGATAGGCCAAAGACCATCCAAGATCGTCAGGAGTTAATGATGGAAGATGATGAGGTCTCAAGAAAAGCCAAGCGTGAACTTGATAAATTATCCGAAGAAGGCGGTTTGCTAAATGCACCGCGGTTGAAGAAGAGGTCGAAAACGGTTCGCGGCCACTTTAGTGCTGATGATGTTGATCCAGACGATCCAGTGGAATTATGGGGAACACGAATCGCGCGTGGATTGTCTTTAATCGCATTTATCGCGCTCGCAACATGGCTTTATTTAAAGTATTTCCAAAATTAGGATGATTACGTGTCGGACACCACGCCTTTAAACGGTTCTCAAACGACGTCCCAACGAGAAACCGGAAAGAAAGCTGTTATCGTTATATCCAGCCATGTTGTTCGGGGATCTGTCGGCAACCGTGCAGCTGTTTTTGCTTTAGAAGCCCTCGGTTTTCCAGTTTGGGCTTTGCAAACTGTGACATTGCCCTGGCATCCTGGGCATGGTCCATCGACCAGAATGGTTCCCCAAGCAGCTCAATTTGATGCGATTATTGAGGACCTTTGCAATGCGCCCTGGTTATCAGAAGTTGGTGCAGTATTAACGGGCTATTTGGGCGATCCTTTGCAAGCAGCGTCCATTGCAAAGCTTGTTAAGGCGGTAAAGGAAAAAACGCCGGATGCATTATATGTTTGTGATCCTGTGATCGGCGACTTGGGTGGACTTTATGTACCAGAGGCGACCGCATCTGCAATTAGAGATATCTTGTTGCCTCTATCGGATATGACAACACCTAATCAATATGAGTTATCCTGGTTGAGCGACCAGAATATTAAAAGCAATCAAGATATTATTGACGCATCAAAAGCATTGGGACCGAAAACAGTCTTAACAACATCAGCCTTTGCGATGATGCGCAATTCTATGGCAAATTTAATGCACACTGACAGCAGTAATATTTTATCCGAGCATCGCCTGTTTGATACCGTAATCAATGGTGCCGGCGATTTGATCGCTGCGCTCCTTTTGGCTCGAACCTTGTCAGGATTTGATCATGAAAAGACTTTGCAGTGGGTGACTTCAAGTGTATTTGAAATTTTAGGTCAAACCCAAAGGCATGGTCAGAATGAGCTTGTGCTTGAGCAGGATATTTCCAGTTTGACGCGTCCTCAAGCCATGGTTCAAATCCGGAAACTGCATGATAAGAATTAACTACAAAGGAAAACCTTTGAAGGAGTTTTTATTGATCTTTGTTTCGAAAAGATTTACAGCAATTTCACTGGCAATTTTTGGACACTTTCTTGTGGTAAAACACGGAAAGATTGTAGGTTTGAAGATAAGTGGAGCGGGTGTTTGACAATTTTTCAAGTGGTTTTTTGCTTATATATCTTAATGCAAGCGATATTGTGTGCCCAACTATGGCCTAATTCAAAACCATAATCCGATGTCATTTGTTACTTTTGTATTCTAGGGGGGTTTTTTATGGGTCGCGCAGCTATATCAACTATTTTGTTAGCCGCATTTTGCAGTTTTGCACTTCCAGTTGTTGCTCAAAATAACAAAACAATGATCAAACCCTGGTTTCAAGCACTGTCGCCAGTTGACCGCGAGGTAATTTCGCAATTACTGGCGGAAAATGCGCAAATTGAACTGAAAGACTATGATATTACGCAAACCAAAGATGAGTTTGTGGAATCTCTGGATAGTTGGGAAGACGCGATAGAAAACGGGTCAATTTCATACAAGATTGATGAAACGACATCGAATGATGATAATATCACAACGATGGTTTGCTACAAATTTCCGTCGAATGAATTGATGACCATCGAAACTTTTCAGTTTGACGATGGCATGATCATTAAATCTGTGCAGGAAACAATCTCGGAAGATTGTTCTGACTTTTAAACTTCGAATTCTCGATTATTTATCGATTTCCGCACCGATCGCTGCAATGGCTTTCTGGTAAACGCCAGCAGCATTCCAGGCCTTAATCGCCCGAAAATTCGTTTGGCCAACTTGATATCCCGCGCCGCGTTTCCATCCCTTTCCTTTCAGAAAGTTTGCAGTGGACGCAAGCGCATCTGCTTTTTGGCCTAAATTTAATCGACGATTACCGTCACCATTAGCACCGTATTTTAAAACATTGGCAGGTAGAAATTGTGTCTGACCAATTTCACCATGTGCGGCACCTTTAAAGTTTGGATCGAGCCAACCTTTTTGGATCAATTGAAGCAATGCATAAAGCTGGGTTGTGAAAAACTCTGATCTTCTGCAGTCATAAGCAAGCGTTGCGACAGCAGACACTGTATGTTGATTGCCGCTAAAGCGACCAAAACCAGATTCCATACCCCAAATGGCAATTAATACACCGGCTGGCACACCATATTTCTTTTCTAAGCGGTTAAACAAAGCGGCATTCGATTTTTTGAGTTTTTTGCCACGCGATATGATTGCTGGCGCGCCGCGCTTTTGCATGAACTGATTGAATGATAATTTAAAGCTGCGCTGATTTCGATCAAGACTGATTGTTTTGGTTGCATAAGACGCATTGGCAAATGCGCGATCGAGCGTTCGTTGTTTAATCCCTTTTTTGACAGCTTCTTTTTTAAATTCGCCAACCCATTTTGAAAAGTTTCTGGATGTGTTTGAACAACTTAAGGCAAATGCTGGTGTCGAAAATGTTAATGTAGCCAGAAGGGTGACAGCAATTGTAGATTTTTTGATCATTGAACGCTCCCCGCGAGGTCTAAATCTTATCGAATCAATCTTGAATGCGCATAACCTAACCTAGAAAATAAAAAAACGACACCTCCATCTGATTGATAAGAGGTGTCGTTTTGATGAGAAATAAGAATGAATCGGACTTATGATTTTGCTTTAATCAAACCACGATTGACCAATAGTTCTGCAATCTGAACTGTATTTAAAGCCGCGCCTTTGCGTAGATTATCAGACACAACCCAGATGTTCAGACCATTTTCAACGGTCGCGTCTTCGCGAATACGTGAAATATATGTTGCATCTTCACCTGCGCACTCATAAGGCGTGACATAACCGCCATCTTCATGTTTATCAACGACCAAACAACCTGGTGCTTCACGAAGAATATCGCGTGCTTCGTCAGCAGTAATCTCGTTTTCAAACTCGATATTGACCGATTCCGCATGACCGATAAAGACAGGAACACGAACCGCAGTACAAGTGACTTTGATTTTCGGGTCCAGCATCTTTTTGGTTTCAGCCAGAACTTTCCATTCTTCTTTGGTGTAGCCATCTTCCATGAAAACATCGATATGTGGAATGGCGTTAAAGGCGATGCGCTTTGTAAAGACATTGCTTTCGATCGGGTCAGCAACAAATACAGCGCGGCTTTGGTTGAACAATTCGTCCATGCCGTCTTTACCTGCACCTGAAACAGACTGGTAAGTTGAAACCACAATCCGTTTGATATTGGCTTTCTCGTGAAGCGGCTTTAGCGCCACGACCAATTGCGCTGTTGAACAGTTTGGATTGGCAATGATGTTCTTTTTGGTAAAGCCATCAATAGCATCGGGATTAACTTCCGGTACAATCAACGGCACCTCAGCGTCATAACGCCAGGCTGATGAATTATCGATGACCACACAGCCCTGCGCACCAATTTTTGGTGACATTTTTTTAGACACAGAACCACCAGCAGACATGAGACAAATGTCTGTTGTTGAGAAATCATGAGCTTCAAGGTTTTTAACAGTCAGCGTTTTATCACCATAAGACACTTCTTTACCAACAGAGCGTGAAGACGCTAGCGGGATAATTTCAGAAGCGGGGAAGCCACGCTCTTCAAGAATATTGAGCATTTCGCGCCCAACATTGCCAGTTGCACCGGCGATTGCAATTTTAAAACTCATTTAGATAATCCTGTCTCTCTCCGCATTCTTGACCACATTCAACGTGGCCTCATCCCCGACTACCGGGGAGAGTGCGGCAGACGAGAGGTGTTACGTTGTTTTTGTCGTCTTGATTGCCGTTTTGGCGATAAAATTTGAACGTGCAATTTGAGCTGCGGACATGCTTTCGCCTGCCACATTCATCAAATTTAAAATTTGTAAATCACTTGAAGTCATTGCATGTCCGTTCATTAATCTATCGGGGCGGTTAATGCCCCGATTTTTACTAAGAGTCAATCTAGCTGATTGCTTTAAATGAAGGATTAACCCAACAAAGAGGCATATTCTTCCAAGATCGCATCACCCATCTCGCTTGTTGAGATTTGAGTGCAGCCATCTGACATGATGTCACCAGTGCGTTTGCCCGTTTCAAGAACATTGGCAATGGCCTTTTCAACCATATTGGCTTCGTCCACCATGTTAAATGAATAGCGAAGACACATTGCAAAAGATGAGATCATTGCAATTGGGTTTGCAATGCCTTGGCCGGCAATATCTGGTGCTGAACCGTGAACTGGTTCGTAAAGTGCTTTACGGCTGCCAGTTTTTGCATCCGGCGCGCCAAGTGATGCAGATGGCAACATGCCAAGTGAACCAGTGAGCATAGCGGCAATATCCGAGAGCATATCACCAAATAGATTGTCACAGACAATGACGTCGAACTGCTTTGACCAGCGAACAAGCTGCATGCCACCGGCGTCAGCCAACATGTGGCTTAGTTCCACATCTGAGTAATTCGCACCATGTGTTGCTGTAACGACTTCGTTCCAAAGAACGCCAGATTTCATCACATTGCGTTTTTCCATGGAGCATACTTTGTTTTGGCGCGTGCGGGCCATCTCAAAGGCCACGCCAGAAATACGCTCAATCTCATATGTGTCGTAGACTTGCGTATCGATGCCGCGCTTTTGACCATTGCCCAGATCGATGATTTCTTTTGGCTCGCCGAAATAAACACCACCGGTCAATTCGCGAACAATCAGAATATCCAAGCCTTCAACCACTTCAGGCTTAAGTGAAGACGAATTTGCGAGTGCTGGGTAGCAGATCGCTGGGCGAAGATTAGCAAAAAGCTCCATATCTTTACGCAAACGTAACAAACCAGCTTCAGGGCGCGCTTCATAAGGAACATCATCCCATTTTGGTCCGCCAACGGCGCCAAATAGAACCGCATCGGCGGCCATTGCTTTGTCCATGTCAGCGTCGGAAATGGATTCGCCATGTGCGTCATAGGCAGATCCGCCAACAAGACCTTCATCGGTTTCAAAGCCAGTATTTTGCTTGTCGTTCATGAAAGCGATGAGCTTACGAACTTCGTTCATGGCTTCAGGGCCAATACCGTCGCCGGGCAGAAGGAATAGTTTGCGTGTCATGGAAAATACCTGTTCTTTTTTGATTGATTCAGTTGATTATGAAGCCGTCTGGCGAAGCGCCGTAACCTCGATTTCAACTTTCATCTCGGGTTTGACAAGGCCAGCCACAATCATTGTCGCAGCTGGTCGAATGCCGTCGAAAAACTCTCCTAAAATAGGAAAGACGACATCGGCATATTCAGCCTTTGAGATAATGTAATTTGCTTTAATGATATCAGAACGTTCAAAACCTGCATCTTTGATGGCTTGATCGATCGTTGCCAAACAATTGCGTGTTTGATCTGTGACATCATCTGGCATGATCATGGTTTTATAATCATAGCCGGTTGTGCCAGCGACAAAGCAAAAATCACCTTGGACAACAGCGCGCGAATAGCCCGCTGTTTTTTCAAAATCCGATCCGGTTGAGATTAGATTTCGCATCTCGCTCCTTTAAAGTGATTGTTTTTCGCAAGGATATTAGGTCAATTACGCCCAAGGACGTGTTTCACCCAATTTGCCTTCATAGGTGTCGATGGCCGCTGCTTTTTCAAGTGTCAGCGCAATATCATCAAGACCATTGAGCAAACAATGTTTGCGGAATGGGTCGATATCAAATGTGATTACGCCGCCATCTGGACCTTTGATCTCTTGATTCTCCAAATCAATGGTCATGGTTGAGTTTGAGCCACGATCAGCATCATCGAGAAGTTTTTCAAGCTCTTCTGGTGTTACAACAATTGGCAAAATACCGTTTTTGAAACAGTTATTATAGAAAATATCCGCAAAGCTTGTTGAGATCACGCAGCGAATGCCAAAGTCGAGCAAAGCCCAGGGGGCGTGTTCGCGAGATGAGCCGCAACCAAAATTGTCGCCAGCGACAAGAATTTCCGCATTGCGGTAGGCGGGCTTATTCAGCACAAAGTCAGGTTTTTCAGAACCATCTTCGTTAAAACGTGATTCCGCAAATAGACCCACAGAAAGGCCAGTGCGCTTAATCGTTTTCAGATAGTCTTTTGGAATGATCATGTCCGTGTCAATGTTGATGACAGGATAAGGTGCTGCAACACCAGTGAGCGTTGTGAATTTTTCCATTATTTTCATCCATATGAAGTTTGTAGCTGCGTTTACCAAACATATGTGAGAAAAAGAAGTGTTTTTTGTAATAAATAGCGATTTGCTGCGTTTTGACGCCGTTAAGAACCTAAGAAATTGAGTGATATGAGCGATAAAGACTTGTCTAATATTCAAATCCCGGAAGCTGTGCGACCCGTTCGACCCAGGCGGTCGGTCTTATATGTGCCAGCCAATAATTCGCGTGCGTTAGAAAAGTCGCTCACTTTGTCATCGGATGCCATTATTTATGATCTGGAAGACGCCATCCTTCCTTCGCAAAAGGCTGAGGCGCGCGAGACTTTGCGGGCTTTTCTGAAGGATAAGTTTCCAGATGGCATCGAAACCAGCGCAAAAGAGATCATTATTCGAATTAATTCACTTTCGAGCGAATGGGGCAGCGAAGATCTCTTGGCCGCGCGCGCAATTATGCCGTCGGCGATTTTGCTGCCTAAAGTGTCTGAAGCGGATGATATTATTGAGATTAATGATGCATTGGTTGAAATGGATACGCCGCCTGAGCTTCGCCTCTGGGCGATGATTGAAACGCCGCGCGGTATCTTAAATGTCGCATCCATTGCAAGATATGCCCGCACACCAGGAACGAGGCTAGATTGTTTTGTTGCCGGAACAAATGATCTTGTTAAAGAAACAGGGGTTAAACCACAAGTCGGACGCCCCTATTTATCCAATTGGCTCAGCCAAATTGTTTTATCGGCCCGCGCTTATGGTTTGGATGTGGTTGATGGGGTTTATAACGATTTTAAAGATGCAGAAGGTTTTGAGCGTGAGACTTTGGACGGGCGCGCAATGGGTTTTGACGGCAAATCGCTCATTCATCCCAACCAAATAGATTTTGCGAATGAGGCCTTTGGTATTGAAGCTTCAGCGCTTGAAGAAGCACAAGACATTATCGAGGCTTTTGCGAGGGATGAAAATGCCGATGCCGGTGTTATTCAGCTCAATGGTAAAATGGTCGAGCGTCTGCATCTGGAAATGGCTGAAAAGCTCGTTGAGAAATCAAAACTGATTCAAGAATAAGGTAAGTAAAGTTATGAAATTATATCGTTTTTTGACCGGACCAGATGATGCAAGTTTTTGTCATCGCGTCACAGATGCATTGAACAAGGGTTGGACCCTTCATGGATCGCCAGTTTATACCTTTAATCAGGCCGAAAATCAGATGCAATGCGGACAAGCGGTGTGCAAAGAAGTCGATGGCAAGACCTATTCACCTGAAATGAAGCTGGGCGAGCAATAAAGATTTTTTCAAGTCAGCAAGATTTGTCAAACCGGGTGATGTTACGTCTTATTTGCGAGTGAAAATTGCGATAGGATAATTGATATGAAACCATGCAAAGAAACCCAACGCCTTTGGGTGAACTATCATGATCGTATGGAACGGGTGAGCGATTACATCCTCCATAATCTTGATAAAGATTTGGATTTGATGGCGTTGGCCGATATTGCGGCGTTATCACCTTATCATTGGCATCGCGTTTATGCGGGTATGACCGGTGAAACGATCAAGCAAACGGTGAAACGTCTACGTTTGCAGTTTGCAGGTCGTGATCTAATTTCCACGGATTTGCCCATCGAGGAGATTGGCAAACGCTATGGTTATCCTAATTTGCAATCTTTCACGCGCATTTTCGCAGACCATTTTGATATGCCACCAGGTGAGTATCGTCATCGCGGCTATCATACGGTTTATGACGTTCCAAGTTCTGAAAGAGATGCAAAAATGTATGATGTTGAAGTGAAAACAATTGATGCCTTAACCCTTGCCGGCCTGCCGCATAAGGGGTCTTATATGGAAATCGGCGGTAAATTTGAGCAAGCGATTGGCCTATGTATTGGTCAGGGTGCGATCAAGGATATGATTGCCATGATTGGCGTCTATTTTGATGATCCGGGGTCAGTTGCCGTTGAAGACTTGCGATCCTTTGCCGGCGCAGTGGTTGCTGACGATCAATCCGTTGATGCGCCGCTTGAGATTTCAAAAATCGATGGTGGGAATTACGCTGTTTTGACGCATAAAGGACCCTATGGGGAGTTATCCAAAGCCTATACCTGGTTTTATGGCACTTGGATCCCCGAAGCCGGGCATGAATTTGCTGATGCACCGCCCTTTGAGAAATATCTCAATAGCCCAAGGGATACGGCACCTGGTGATTTGATCACTGAAATTCATGTGCCTTTGAAAAACTAGATTGGAATTGATGCAATGAGCAAATCAACGAAAAGCTGGAATGAAAAATATGACATCGCCAATGCGAAAGGTCATGAAATCAAACGCGTCAATAAAGATATGATGGGCATGAAAGCTGGTCAGTTAATGCTCATTGCAACTCCAAAAATGGTGGCAGATCTTATTGCCACCATCCCTGAAGGTGAGATAAAAGATACAGGGTTTTTACGTGCTGAACTTGCCAAGCAATCTAAGACAGATGTGACGTGTCCTGTCACGACCGGTATTTTTGTCAGGATCATTTGTGAAGCGTCTAATGAAGACTACCAAAATGGCGCAAATTTATCTGAACTCGTGCCTTTCTGGCGAGTTTTGGGTGAAAAGGCCCCGATCCGCAAAAAACTATCTTTTGATTTGGAGCCTTATTTAACGCAGCAGTCTTTGGAAGCTGCTTAGGCTTTTCTCGCATCTATTTGCCCCAAAACATAAAGCCCATAAAAGGCAATCAGACATGCAAGCCCTGAAAATATTGTGCGTGTCTGGTTCCAGAACTGCCATTTGTTTGAATAATCTTGCCAAATCTTTAGCGCTTCTTCAGATGCAAGCGGTAATTTAACCAGTGCCAATTGTTCGTTCATCGGTACGTTGATTGCAAATGTCAGCACTGCACCGCCGAATAAATAGATCATGCCTGATAACGCAAATATTAGCGCAAGCTTTTTAAGCTTTAATGAGGCTGCGATTGCTGATGTGATGAGTAAAGCCGGCGCTGTTCCAAAGAATATAAGCCCGAATACGGCATTTCGTACTGACGCATTCATGCCTTGCATGGCGGCGATTGCCGTTTCGGGATCAATCTGGTCGAGCCCCCACATGGTGGAGCTGACCCAGGCGTAGAAAAATCCAAATATTGCAGCTGATAAAAGTGTGGATGTGAAGGCTGTGGTTTTCAGTAGAGGTTTCATAATATCTCCAAAAGCGTAATTTAGTGTACGTATTTACATATCCGTAATTTAGTGTACGATAATTGTCAAGTGAGGTGATTATGCGTGAAAGTGCACAAAAAGAACGACGGCGATTAATTGAAGAAGCGGCTTATGCGCTGATCGATGAAAAGGGCTATGACAATATATCCATGTTAGCGATTGCCAAACGCGCAAAAGCATCCAATGAAACGCTTTATCGGTGGTATGGTGATAAAAAAGGTTTGTTTCAGGCGATGGTCATTCGTAATGCGGATGATGTTTACGCGAGCTTAGTGAAAGATCTAGAAGCCCATCGCGATCCAATGCAGATCCTGGAAGATATCAGCCTTAAACTTGTGCGACTTTTAACTAGCGATCGTGCGATTGCGCTTAATCGCGCGGCAGCGGCGGATGCAAGCGGAGAATTGGGAAAAGCATTGTCTGAAGTCGGTCGCGAACGTGTTTTGCCGTTGATTTCCAAAGTGCTTGGGCAAATTAAAGACCAGGGAACCTTTAGCGCTTTATCTCTGGACGACGTTTCACGGCTTTATATGAATTTATTGATTGGTGATTTGCAGATACGGCGGGCCATTGGGGTGATTCCAGCGCTCAGTGATGATGAATTGAAACTAAGAACCCGCCAAGCCTTGGATTATTTGCTCAAGTTTGCCTAAACTATTGCTGCTAGCGCCATGCGCGCGGTCGGATGAGCTTTCCGCTTTCGCGCTGTTCTTCAGTATGTGCGATCCAGCCGATCACGCGCCCGAAGCCAAACAATGTTTGCCCGGTTTTGGGCCGTAATCCGAGACTTTTTTCCATGGCAGCCAGAGCAAAATCAATATTGGGATAGAGCCCATAGGTTTTTTCAACATCTGATACGACCTCACCCCAACCGTCCGGCAAATCAAAATATCTGAGCAATTCTTCTGCGCGCGGATCTGTTTTGGGATAAATCGGATGACCAAAACCCGGTGGGTTTTTGATGGTCTTGATAAATTCAGCCTTTTCGTCGCCAGTTTTCATCGCGGCTCGGCCCACCCACCATCTGGTCATTGAGGTCATGGATCCATGCCGTGTGCCAGAGAAACTCGCAAGCGCTGCTAAAATACAGGCTTCGGTGCTGGCGTGAGCCGAGGCTGCAACACGTGCTGTATAGGCGGATGGATTAAGCTCATGATCGGCGCATAAAACCAGGCAACGCCGTGCAATATCTGCAAAATTATCATCTTCAGAGAAATATTTCGCGAGTTGAACATGAAATGGTTCGTCTGCCAATGTTTCAATCTGGCAAATGGCTGCGAGAAGCGATTTGAGGATAAATCCATTGCGCTCCGCTTCTTCTAGCGGATAATTCGTCGTTAAAATATGCGTCGCTGCCGCTAACATCCGCACAAAGGCGTTTTTGCCTTCGATATGGACAAATTTGAAGTCGGGATCAAAATCCAAATCTGTATTGATCAAGAGTTTGGCGACATTTTCATATGTCGCTTCTTTGGACATCTCAATCGCATCATAGCCTCTGTAATAAAGCTTCCCCTGATCAATGTGACTGATCTCTGATCGTAATACCGGTTCACCCCAGCTTTGGGTTGATTTTGCGATGGCCCGGCGCGATCGACCGCGTTTTTTGCTGGCGAGCAAGGTTTCAACATCATGTGCATGATATAGGCTTTTGCGCGCGTCACCTTGTTGCGCATGGGCTCGGACCTTGCCGCGGCTCACATAGGCGTAGAGCGTTTGGCGTGAAATATTAAGGGTTTCACACACCTCTTTGGCGCTGAGCGTAAAGACATCTTGATCTTTTTTCATGTTGATTATGTTGATCAATCTTGACGATCTGTCAAGTTACAAGGATTTTTTCATCAACAGCTCAGTTTGTGAAAGGTGGTTTGATGGTTTTCTTAAAACCCATTTTAGGTGCGTTGAATTTTGAAAATGATTGGCGTCAGGGTGCGATGATTCACGTGAAAAATGATCATGCTATGTCATCTGATGTATTTGCGGTGACGTCCCTTGCTTCCAGTTCTGTTGCCGCTGCTGGTCTCGCGCTCACCCATTATGCCTTTGGCGGGCAATATCAGTGCCAAATCTCTGTCGATCAACATTTGGCGTATCGATGGTTTTCGAGTTCTGTGCGGCCGCAGGGTTGGGCCTTATCATCGCCCTGGGATGATATTGCGGGAGATTATCCAACCAGCGATGGTTTTATTCGTTTGCATACCAATGCGCCGCATCATCGCCAGGTCGTTACAAATATATTGGGTGATTTAGATCGTGCGGGTATTACGGAAAAGGTTGCAAATCTAAAAGCTGACGAATTTGAGACTATGATTGTCGAAAATGGCGGTGCTGCGGCAAAAATGATGAATTTTGAGGAATGGGCTACCCATCCGCAGGGCATGGCATTGTCGGAAGAGCCGTTGATCGCTTGGCGGCACTTTGCTGGCGGTAAGCTTGAGCACAAACCGCATCCTGTACGTCCGTTGGAAGGTTTAAAAGTTCTTGATTTAACGCGGATCATTGCAGGGCCAGTGGCCACACGGTTTTTAGCACAATATGGCGCCAATGTTTTGCGCATTGACCCCAAAGGCTGGGATGAGGGTGAACATATTATTGATATGATCCCTGGGAAAAGCTGCGCCACGTTGGACCTGAAGGCCCCGGGGGATCTGGCTCATCTAAAAACGCTTATTTCGCAATCCGATGTGCTTATTCATGGTTATCGCGCGGATGCGCTGGAACGTCTTGGTCTTGATGGGCCGAGCTTGAGAGCGCTTAATCCGTCTTTGATTGACATTGCTCACAATGCCTATGGCTGGTCGGGTCCTTGGCGCAATCGGCGGGGATTTGATAGTTTGGTGCAAATGAGCACGGGAATTGCGGATTGGGGCATGCATGTTGCTTATGGTGAGAGACCTCAAATTTCACAAAAGCCAAGACCTATGAGCGTTCAGGCGCTTGATCATGCGACAGGTTATCTAATTGCAGCCAGTGCTTTGCGTGGATTGTCGCATTTGCGCGATTATGGTGAAGCTTCATCCGCCCGGTTATCTTTGGCGCGAACCGCTGAGTTTTTAAAAACCACAGCACAAGATCAATTTAGTGCCGATCCAATGGCCGAATCTCCTGATGATATTTCGCCTGATATTGAAAAAACCCCCTTGGGGCCTATCAGACGATTAAAATCGCCGCTTCATATCGACGAGATCAAACCTTTTTGGTCAAAACCTGCTGGCCTCTTGCATCAATCACGCGCTGAGTTTTAAGTAATGTTTCGGTGATTGATCTTAGGGAGTAGATGATATGGGCTTAGAATTGAGCGATGAGCGCAAGACAGATATTGCACATGCCTTACGCGGGTTTTTCGCAGATGAGTTTGATCATGAGCTGAGTGATTTTCAATCCGCTGAAGTTGTTGATTTCATGCTCAAACACATTGGTCCCAGTCAATATAATCAAGCTATTGGGGACGCGCGAAATTTCTTAATGGAGAAGATCGAAGAGCTTGATGTGACGCTTTACGAACCTGAGATCCGTTAAATTTGCAAAATATAGCAAGGAATTTATTCCTCAAAATAGGCTTGACTCTTTTTTGATCTTCTGGAATCTATATTAGAACAAATAGTGAACATTATAGAACGGGGTGAACGTGCTATGCGACAGCAGCAAATGCGCGCAAGTCTGGCGCGCGAAGATCTGATACGCCCAGATCTGATACGCAAGGATTTAGATTGTCTTCGGCACAAGATAGCTAAAATTGAGAAGCGATCTACGGCTCGCTTTGATAATACCTCGTTTGCGCAGTCCGTTAAGTCAGATAAAGATAATGCACAACATCTTGTTACGTTACCAAAACAATATGAGAATAATAATGGTGACAAGGACATTCTTCAATTTGATGATCCCGCTTTAGATACCGCCTTATCGGGTGGGATTAATCTTGGTGCGTTGACAGAGCTCCGCTCGCAAGAAACGCGACAAACAGGGGCAGCAAGTGCCTTTACCTGGATTTTAGCGCATCAAATGCAGAGCTTTTTAAAGCAAAAGCATAATGAAGATTTGCCGATTGTTTTTATCAGCGAAACATCATCGCGCCTTGAAGGTGGGCAGATATATCCACCGGGCTTGATGTCGTTGGGCATTAACCCTGCGACATGTCTTTTTATTCAACCACGCTCATTACATGATGCGCTTTGGGTTGCTGAATTGACGGCTAAACAAAAATCGGTTGCGGCAACTATTTTGGAAGTAAGGGGCAATCCGCAAAATCTTGATATGGCTGGCACGCGGCGTTTGCATTTACGCGCGCAGAGCGCGGGGCGTCCGTTTTTTTTATTGCGCCAAGCCGGAGAAGAAGAAGCAACAGCTGCGCGTCTTCGCCTTGGTGTGCAATCCGTGCCGGCTGCATTACGGGCTTTGCCATCACAAAGGGCGTTTTCAAACAGTCTTTCAAACCCTGCCTTTCAGATCACTTTAGAGAAAAGCAAAAACCCAGCACCGCAATCGTTCATTTTGGAATGGAACAATGACAGCCACTCTTTCACCACAAGATCCAAGGACATCTCTTCCAACCCAGTCGATTTTCATCAAGAGCAATCGCCGGATATTGGCGGTGGCATTTCCCTATCTGGCAACGGATCGGATCAAGCGTCTGAGATGGGGCGCGTCGTGGCGTTTGGATAAAACACAAAGTGAGATAGCCAAATTTGCGCCCATGGTATGTGTGGCAAAGCAAAAGGGCGCTATGCGGTTGGCAGCTCTTGATACGAACGCTCAGGCGCATAAATTGCGCGAGGGTCAAGGCGTTACCGAAGCGCGGGCGATCTGCCCTGATCTTGATATCATCGCAAGCGATGATGCGGCAGATTTAGCCTTTTTAAATGCGCTGGCTGATTGGGCCGATCGCTATACGCCACTTATTGGTCTTGATGCGCCGTTTGGAAAACCGCAAGGGCTGTTTTTGGATATTACCGGTTGCGCGCATTTATTTGGCGGCGAAGCTGAGATGCTTAAAGATATCATTTCGCGGTTTGATCAAATGGGAATTTACGCCCAAGGCTCGATTGCTCCCACGCCTGGTTTAGCGTGGGGGCTTGCGCGAGAATTCAACAGTCAATATGCGCTGCATGATCATAAAGCAGAAAGCGTGATCATGAATTGGGATAATTTTGAAGCGCGATTTCGTCAGTTTCCAATGGCAGCTTTACGTCTGCCGCTTGATATGCTGCTGGCGCTTGATCGTGTTGGGCTCAAAAAAGTCAAAGATATATTATCTGCGCCGCGTAAACCGCTTATGCGCCGATTTGGCCCTTTGCTTTTAAAGCGTCTTGATCAGGCTTTGGGGCAGGAAGAAGAACCGGTCTCTCCGCGTTTGCCTGTTTCTGATTTATCCCTCGAGCGCCGGCTGGCCGAACCCATTGGGCGACAAGAGGATATTGAAACTTGCATTGAGCAATTATCAAATGCGCTGCGTTCGGATTTGGAAAAGCGGGGGCAGGCAGGGCAAGAATTTATGCTCATGTTATTTCGTATGGATGGCGTTGTGCGCAAAATCATGATTGGCCTTTCTGCGCCCTCTCGTGATGCCAAGCGCATCAGAGCGTTGTTTTCGCAAAAGTTAGCTGCGATCTATGATGAATCAGATGCCGGTATGGGATTTGAAACGATCAGACTTTCTGTTCTGCAGGCTGTCATAAAACCCGATGTTCAAGATTCATTTGTTGATGGCCGGAATGTGCAGACAAGCATGCATCAATTAGCCGACCAAATTACTGCGCGCCTAGGCGAAGAGAGTGTGGTTAAACCTGTGTTTCATCAGAGTTTTATCCCCGAACGGGCTGCATCCTTTATGCCGGTGATCCAACATGTCAAACATGATGATCAGATTGCACAAAGCCAATATTGCGATCGGCCAATCCGATTGTTCTCCAACCCTGAACCGGTCACAGCAATTGCGGAAGTTCCAGAAGGACCACCTATTCGGTTTCAATGGCGACGCAGCCAATATCAGGTGGCGCGCGCGGAAGGGCCAGAACGCATTGGCGCTGAATGGTGGATTGATGGTGAAAGTGCGCAAACGCGTGATTATTATCGTGTTGAAGATAAATCAGGGCGTCGTTTCTGGATTTTCCGTCAGGGTCTTTATGAGCGCGAAACGCATTTGTCACAAGGCCTTTTGCCAAAGTGGTTCATGCATGGATTATTCGCGTGAATAGTCCATATGCAGAACTTGGCGTTGCGAGTAATTTTTCCTTTTTAAAAGGCGCTTCGCATCCAGAGGAAATCATCGTTCGTGCCGCTAAACTTGGGCTAACCCATATTGGTTTGGCGGATCAAAATACGGTGGCGGGTGTGGTGCGCGCGCATATGGCGGCTAAGGAAGCTGATATTATTTATCATCCCGGATCACGCATTGTGTTTAGTGATGGTACATCTGATATTTTAGCCTATCCCAAAAACCGTAAAGGTTGGGGTAATTTATGCCGACTTTTAACAGTGGGAAATTTGCGATCTGAAAAAGGTGATTGTCAGCTAACACGAAAGGATCTAGCAGATTGGTCATCTGATCTCATGGTATGTGTATTACCGGGTCCCGAGGCGCATAATGACCCAGCGCAATTAACCGATGAACTCACATTTTTAAAAGAACATTTTGATAAGAGTTTATACCTGGCGCTCATCCCATTTTATGATGGTCATGATACTTATCGCTTTGCCTGTTTGTCTGAATTATCGGATCAGAATTCAGCTCCTTTGATGGCGACAAATGATGCCTTTATGCATGAGCATGGTCGGCGTCCATTGCGCGATGTCTTATCCTCGATTGAGCATCACCAACCCGTTTATGATATGGGATTTTTGTTGGCGAAAAATGCAGAGCGTCATTTAAAACCAAGCTTAGAGATGTGTCATATTCTAAAGGCCTATCCTGAGGCCATTGCGCATTCCATTCAGTTTGCGGAGCAGCTGAATTTTTCGCTTGATGAATTAAAATATCAATATCCGGATGAGAAATTTGGCAAAGGAACACCGCAGGAAACTTTAACAAAACTTGCCTATCAGGGTGCTCAAGAGCGCTATCCTGACAAAGTTCCGCAGGCGATACTTGATCAAATCGAACATGAATTGGTGCTAATTAAAGAGCTTGATTATGCACCTTACTTTCTTACTGTATGGGATATTGTGCGCTATGCCCGCAGTCAAAATATTTTATGCCAGGGGCGCGGCTCTGCTGCCAATTCAACGGTCTGCTATTGTCTGCAGATCACTGATGTGAACCCAAACAAAGTTGATCTTTTGTTTGAGCGTTTTATTTCTCCAGAACGCAATGAACCGCCTGATATTGATGTCGATTTTGAACATGAACGGCGTGAAGAGGTTATCCAATATATCTATCGTAAATATGGTCATGACCGCGCAGGACTTGCTGCAACTGTGGTCACCTATCGCGCACGCATGGCCGCACGCGAAGCCGGCAAAGCATTTGGCCTATCAGATGATGCGATTTCAGGATTATCGGGTCTCGTTTGGGGTTGGTCGTCGAAAAGTTTAACCGAGCGCGAAGCCAAAGAGGCGGGTCTTGATATCAGAGATATAACGACGCGGCGGGTGCTTGATTATGCGTCGCAGCTGATTGGTTTTCCGCGCCATTTATCGCAGCATGTTGGCGGCTTTGTCATTACCAAAGACCGGCTTGATGAGGTGGTGCCGTTAATGAATACAGCCATGGAAGGCCGCACCATGGTGGAATGGGATAAAGATGATCTGGAAGCCTTGGGCATTTTGAAGATCGATATTTTAGCACTTGGCATGTTGTCGTGTCTGGCCAAAGCATTTGATCTCTTAAGAAGCAAATACGGCATTCATAAAACGCTCGCAGATCTGCAGGATGAAGATCAGACGGTTTATGATATGATTTGTGCGGCGGATACAATCGGCGTTTTCCAAATTGAGAGCCGCGCGCAAATGACCATGTTGCCACGATTAAAACCGCGTGAATTTTATGATCTTGTGATTGAAGTTGCGATTGTCAGGCCCGGTCCTATTCAAGGGGATATGGTCCACCCATATTTGCGCCGTCGGCAGGGGTTAGAACCCGTTACTTTCCCGAAGAAAGAATTGGAAGAGGTTTTAGGCCGCACATTAGGCGTGCCGCTTTTTCAAGAACAAGCGATGAAAATCGCCATTGTTGCAGCTGATTTTACGCCCGGGGAAGCGGATAAATTGCGCCGCGCTATGGCAACGTTTCGCCGGGTTGGCACCATCCATACCTTTAAGATGAAGATGATTAAAGGCATGGTGAAAAATGGATATGAAGAAGAATTTGCCGAACGCTGTTTCAAGCAGATTGAAGGCTTTGGCGAATATGGTTTCCCTGAAAGCCATGCCGCATCCTTTGCGCTTTTGGTTTATGCATCTTGCTGGTTTAAAGCTTATTACCCGGATATTTTTGGTGCCGCGATTTTAAACTCCCAACCGATGGGGTTTTATGCGCCATCGCAGCTTATTCGTGATGCGCGCGAGCATGGCGTTGATATAAGGCCGATTGATATTAATTATTCCACTTGGAATTCAATCTTGGAAGAAGGTTCATTTGAGCCATCGGCTATGGCGAAACCACGACGATCCATGGCCAAAACCATTCGGACAGATTATGCACTTCGTCTCGGCTTCAAGCAGATCAAGGGTTTGCGTGAAAGTGATATGGATAAGATCTCTGAGCATCGTGATGGCCCTGATCAGGGTTCGTATGATTCAGTGCGAGATTTATGGTTGCGCACCGGGCTTTCACCCAAAATTATAGAGCGCTTGGCCGAAGCGGATGCTTTTCGATCCATTGGTCTTGATCGGCGGGAAGCATTATGGGCGGTTAAAGCGCTCGATCCAAATGTGCTTGATGATGAAGGATCGCTCTTTAAGAAAGATCATGCATTGATCGATAAAGAGGCTGAACTTAATCTGCCACGCATGCGGTTAAGTGAGCAGGTGATTAATGATTATCGCTATTTGAAACTATCACTAAAGGCCCATCCGCTTTCTTTTATTCGTCATCGATTGGCGGTAAAAAACGCCGTGCTGCATGAAGACTTGCCACAGGTGAAAAGCGGGCGGAATATTTCCGTGTCTGGCCTTGTTCTTGTGCGTCAGCGCCCGGGTTCGGCTAAGGGTGTTATCTTTTTAACTTTGGAGGATGAAACAGGCGTTGCCAATGTGATTGTTTGGCCCAAAGTTTTTGAGCGTTTCCGTAAGCTGATTTTAGGCGGCAGGCTATTGCGCGTTCATGGCAAATTACAAAATGAATCTGGCGTTATTCATATTGTCGCGCATAAAATTGAAGACCTGACATTTGAAATGGAAAGTTTGGAAACTGAACATGATGAAACCGGCGAAAAGGATCTCAACTTTATCAGACGGCGAAACGTAAAAGGCGTTACCAGCACTGCCCTAGCACAGCATCACAATTTACGCTCAAAGCAAGCTGGTCAAGTTATGCCAAAGGGTCGAAATTTCCATTAAGCTTAAAGAACATCTCGTTCTTTGAGATCCTTGGCAAATTGTTCAGGCGATGTGAACAGCAAACCATCAATGCCAAGCTCGATCGCCGCATTGACATTAACCAATGTGTCATCGATGAAAATACAGTCTTCTGGTTTGAGCTGATTGCGATCAAGTAAAAGCTGGTAAATGGCGGGATTGGGTTTGATCATTTTATGCTCACCCGAGACAATGGTGTCGATAAAACTATTGCCAAGATAGGGGAACATCTCGCAAGCGATGGGCCATTTTTCATGAGAGAAATTGGTGATCGCATAAAGCGGAACATTCTTTGCTTTGAGCTGGGATAATATATCCACCGTTCCTGCAATTGGTCCAGGAACGGTTTCCGGCCACCGTTCGTTAAATGCTTTAAAGGCGTGCGCGTATTGCGGGAACATGACGCTATGGTCTTTAACGCCATCAAGAAAACTTAGGCCGCGGTCTAGTTCTAAATTCCAATTAAAAAAATCAACGTCTTTAAGGAAGGTTTCAACCTTGTCGTGATCGTTGAAGATTTTATAGAAAAAAGGGCGCACATCCCATTGGATGAGGACCTTGCCGACGTCGAAGATAATATTTTTCATGGAAGACCAAAGACTAGAGAATAAGATAGATGCATCTATCACTAACATGTGTCAGATATAAAACAATTTCGAAAAAATACGTAACCACAAGCAAAATATGCTGGCAGCACTTGAAACAATGGTATATCAATTTCGCACCTTAACGGATCTGTAGCACAAGTTCCTATTGACAAGATGCTATGTATTTATGATGCTGCGATATATCTTGTACGGAGTTCTAGTCATGTGCCTTTCTTTCAATAACGCCAATAAAAATGGGCATGCGTATATATGAGCGATGCGGACTACAGCTTAATCGCTGAAAATATTCACAAAAGCTTCGGTAAACTAGAGGTGCTTAAAGGCATCTCCCTACATGCCAAACTTGGTGATGTTGTCTCAATTATTGGAAGTTCCGGGTCTGGCAAAAGTACATTTCTGCGCTGTATCAATTTTTTAGAAATGCCGGATAAAGGCCGTGTTGTGTTGGATGGTGAAGAGGTGACCATTCGCAAAGATAAAAACAACAAAGCGCTTGGCGTCGACGAAAAACAAATTCAAAGATTGCGCAGCCAATTGGGCATGGTGTTTCAGGGTTTTAATTTATGGTCGCATATGACTGTTCTGCAAAACTTAATTGAAGGTCCTATTCAAGTTTTAAAAGTTGATAAGGCAGAAGCTGAAGCGCGGGCGATGGATTATTTGAGCAAAGTCGGCATTGCCGACAAAGCCAATTCCTACGCCAGCCAATTGTCAGGCGGCCAACAACAACGTGTGGCGATTGCACGGGCACTGGCAATGGAGCCGAAAGCTTTACTCTTTGATGAGCCGACATCGGCGCTCGACCCAGAACTTGTTGGTGAAGTTTTGCATGTGATGCAAGGTTTGGCTGAAGAAGGACGGACCATGATTGTCGTGACCCATGAAATGGGCTTTGCACGAGATGTGAGTAACAGAGTATTATTTCTTCACAAAGGGATGGTTGAAGAAGAAGGATCACCTGAAGAGGTGTTTAATAATCCAAAATCGGAGCGATGCAGAGAATTTCTGGCAAGCTCTTATTAGCGGGATAAAAAATAAGGAGAAAAACATGAAATTGATTAAACTTTTGGGTGGAGTTGCACTTGCTGCTGCGTTTACAACATCTGCAATGGCTGATGGTCATGCAGTACGTTTGGGAACAGAAGGTGCTTATGCACCATATAACTTTATCAATGATGCTGGCGAAGTGGATGGCTTTGAGCGTGAAGTTGGTGATGAGCTTTGTAAGCGCGCTGAACTTGATTGCACATGGGTGACCAATGAGTGGGATAGCATTATTCCAAACCTTGTGTCTGGCAACTATGATGCGATTATCGCTGGTATGTCTATCACGGCAGAGCGCGATGAAGTGATTGACTTCACACAGGAATATTTCCCACCAGATCCATCAACATATGTTGCTGCTGCTGGCGCAACTATGGATGCGATTAAAGGCAGCGTTGCTGCACAAACGGCAACTATTCAGGCAAGCTATGTGTCTGACAGCGGCGCAACACTTGTTGAATTTTCAACACCCGATGAAGTTGTTGCAGCTGTGAAAAATGGTGAAGTTGATGCAGCTCTAGCTGATGATGCGTTTTGGCAGGATATCGTGAAAGCTTCCAATGGTGAGCTTGTCTTTATCGGTGAGCCAATTGCAATTGGTGGCGGTATCGGTATGGGTATCCGCGAGTCTGATACTGAATTGAAAGACAAGATGAATGCTGCAATTGATTCAATTAAAGCTGATGGCACCTTGTCCGCGATGATCGCGAAGTGGTTCGATGGCCGTATGGTCAAATACTAATTTACAAAAAAGCTAGGCCGCTCTTGTAGCGGCCTTTCTTTAAAGACGGCTCGCTTTTATGTTCGAATATTGCGCAGATCCAAAAATTCTTGAAGGTTTTTCCTGGTGGTCTTGTTATCTGACAACCGGAAAACACATGAATTTTTACTTCAGTTTTCTCGTGGTCTTTTCGCTTTTGGCCATTTGCGTGCCTTTTATTTTATTGTTTGGATTTACCGGTGCTTTGGCGCGACGTTCGCGAATTGCACCCTTTCGCTGGTTTGGCCTTGCTTACACATCCATGGTGCGCGGTATTCCAGATATTATCTTTTTTCTATTTGTTCCGATCGCGCTTGATCAGGGTATCGAATATTTACGCCACCACGCAAAATGTCCGGAATGGACCGAACCCATTCGGCAAGGAAATGATTTTGTCGTTTGTGCAGCAGCTAAAATGCCGCTTGGTCCTTCCCCGCAATGGGTGCATGAAACTTATGGCTTCTTTTTGGCCGCGCTCGCATTCGCCATCGTATTTGGCGCATTTGCCGCTAATACGCTGCATGGTGCTTTGGCAGCAGTTCCTAAGAACCAGCTTGAAACCGGCGCCGCATTTGGCATGTCACAAAAGCAGATTTTCTGGCGCATTCATTTGCCGCAAATGTGGGTCTATGCGTTGCCGGGTTTATCCAATCTCTGGATGATTTTGATCAAAGCTACACCGCTATTATTCTTGTTGGGCGTAGAAGACATTGTTTATTGGGCGCGTGAACTTGGCGGTTCTAAAACCGAACGTTTTGCATATCCACATGGCGACTGGCGCTTGGGTTATTTCCTCGTCTTATTGGTCTTCTACCTCCTATTGTCTTGGGTGAGCGAGCATGTCTTTGCGCGGTTAAATCTTAAAATGTCCAAGGGTCTGGCAACCATTGGAGGTCAGGCATGACTTGTGCACAAACGATTACCGATTACGGCTTGCGCGCCATTGGTCTTGGCGAACGCGCTTTGCCGCGCGCCGATATCACGCTTTGCGAACAGGTGGTGTTGATTGGTTCGGGTCTCATTTGGAATGTTTATTTTGCTGTGATCGCACTGGGCTTGGGATTCTTCTTGGCATCATCCATTGCTTTTGCGCGCAACAGTTCCAATCCATTTGTCTGGCGTCCGGCAGCGTTTTTCATTTTTGTGATCCGCGGTTCGCCATTGTTCATTCAGTTCTTCTTGCTTTATGAAGCGTTTGTTTTATTGCCGAAGATCGGCTTTGACATCAATTTAGGTTTTGTTGAAGTGACGGTTGAAACCCGCTGGCTCACACGCGCCTGGCTTGGCGCAACCATTGTGTTATTCTTAAATACCACGGCATATACAGCGCAGATTTTTTATGGCGCTTTACGCTCCGTTCCCAAAGGTGAGATTGAGGCGGGCAAAGCCATTGGCATGACAAAATCACAAATTAACAAGCGGATTATCTGGCCGACCATGCTGCGTTTGTCCTGGGCATCTTATACCAATGAAGCGATATTTTTGCTTCATGCCACGGCGCTGGTGTTCTTCTCGAGTTTCCCGGCATGGCGCCAACAAGGTGACGCGCTTTATTTCGCGAGCTATTTCGCCGATAAGACATTTAACCCATTTGTGCCTTATCCGATTATCGCCGGTTACTTTATCGTTTTAACGCTGATTGTGATTTTCATTTTTGGATGGTTCAACCGTCGATTAAATCGTCATATCAGCAAAAATCATTAGCCAAGTTTAAACCACTTTGCAGGTGATGCTGCCGACACCCTCAACATCGCCGCGCATCTCATCGCCTTTGTTCACCGGGCCAACACCGGCCGGGGTTCCGGTCATAATGATATCGCCGGCGGCCAGTTCAAATAGGCCTGAGAGATAGGATATTGTCTCTTCAATATTCCAGATCATCTGGTTCACGTCGCCAGACTGTTTGCGCTCGCCGTTCACATCGAGCCAAATCTCGCCCTTTTCAATGAACCCGCTTGTTTCAACCGGCACCAAATCTGTACAAGGAGCGGAATGCTCAAAAGCTTTGCCAATTTCCCACGGGCGGCCGAGCTTTTTCATCTCACCTTGTAAATCACGGCGCGTCATATCAATACCAACTGCATAACCAAAGATGCAAGATTTCGCGTCGCTTAAAGAAATATTCTTGCCACCTTTTTTGAGCGCGACAACAAGCTCGATCTCGTGATGAACATCTGAAGTTTTATCGGGATAGGGAAAATCGGAATTTCCTAAAAGAATATTGTTCGGGTTTTTTTGGAAAAAGAAAGGCGGATCGCGATCAGGATCATGACCCATTTCTCGCGCGTGATCTGCATAATTTCGACCCACACAATAGATGCGCCGGACGGGAAATTTTTGATCCGATCCTTTAATGGGAATGAAGCTTTGTGGTGCAGGTTCGAAAATGTAATCCATGGCAGCAGACGTGTTCCTATTGGTAATGTCTGCTGCCATAGCATCAATTCAAGATTTGGAAAACTATCAAGTCGCTGGAAGTATTAGATTTCCATTTCGCCGATGATGGCAGCCCAACCCGCGCCATGCATATCGCGGTCGCGCATGGAGCCTTGGATCTGAGGACGAGGTAAGCTGATCTTCAACACGTTGAGCGAAGCAATTTCAAATCTCTTCAGATTGGCCTCATCAACATCCAAAACTTTTGCGATATCAATATTGCTGAGTTTATCGCAAACGTCTTGGTAGATCGATTTCTCACCGCAAAAAATATCAATGGTCAGCCAAAAAGGTCCTGCATTTTTGGAGCGAACCTTCTCGACCGTATCTCTAAGCCGTGCCATTTTTCACCTCAACAACATCAAGCGAAAACGCATCCATAGGATGATCAAGTTGAAGAACGTGATTGAGACCAAATTCATAAACTGGTCCGACTTCGATCTCAGCAGGCGAAAATGGAAATGCAAATGTGGGCACTTCTTCTTCTTTGGTGAGTGGGTGATGCAAAAGATAGGGGTTTAAAATTTTGCCGATCTCTTTGGCAAGCTCAGATGTTTTGGCTGTCACAATCCCCATCACACCAATCTCAGATGCATCTTTGGTTTTTTTATCAATTGCGCCGAGCGTTGCATTTTTGCCAATGAGTCGAAGCTCAATATCAAAATCATCTTCGCTTAATGCCAAGCGATCTTTTACCTTTGACGTGCATAAGTCGTGAATATCTGATGTCCATTGGTCGATATGTTCGACATAGTGACTATCGCGCACCAACGCCATGATCATGACTTGATATCCGGTGATGCGCGAACCTTCGAGTTTGACAGTGTATTTGTCTGAAGGCACCCATTTTGCACCTTCAACGCGCACAGATTTTTGATCGATCGCTGAATAATCCGCTTCGGTTACATCTAAATGACCACCTGGTTCATAAAGGACAAAAGGATTGGAATTTTCATAAAGCATATGAGCGGACACAGTATGCGGTGTTGCTTTTGCATTGTCAGCCATGGGGGTTACAGTGAAGCCCTCATGGTCAAAATCAACAAGGATCACACCCGATTGCGGGTTGGTTGCACATAAGGCGCCGCATTCAGCGATCTTTGCGCCGTGCCAAGCAGCGCCAGTGTGGCAATTATTTTTAATCGGTAATGCGGCAATGATGGCCGTATCCGTTGTGCGCCCTGCGATAATGATATCGGCACCTGTATTGAGCGCTTCGGTGATTTGTTCAACACCAGCAAGTGCGACAATATTTTCAAACGAGCTTATGTCACCTGCGTTTAAATCTGGAGCATGCTCGAGAGGTGAAATTTTATCATCGTTAAATGCGTCTTGGATCTTCGTCTTGTCTTGGGATGATTTTAAAACTGCGATTTTAACGTTCTGGCCGAGCTCTTGAGCGATCTCTTTGGTAATATCAACCAACCAATCAACAGCGCTGTCTGCACCGCATGTACCTGCCGTTCCTATGACAAGCGGCACATTGGCTTTCGCACGCGCCTGCATAAGACCTTTCCATTCGATCTTGGTTGAGCTTCTTGAATATTTTGAGATGCCGCGCCCTAAATAAGAAGGGCCGGAATCGGTTGAACCGCCATCAATGGCGATAATATCAGGCCCTGCAGCGATTGCGCGCTGCAGGGCATCTTTGTCATAATTCAGGCCCAATGCGCCTGATGGTACGACGACTTTTGTCATAGTTTAATCTGTAACCGCTTGCGGTTTTTTCAAAAGATTGCGCAGGAACATGGGTGCAATAAAACCTGCAAAGGCTGCCACCCAAAGACCAATTGCGATCCAACTTGAGAAGAGGTAAGTGGCATCGCCATCGGACAAAGTCATGGCGCGACGTAAAGCATCTTCCATATTACCGCCGAGCAGAATGCCAAGGATCACAGGTACTGTTGGTACATCCAATTTGCGTAGGAAATATCCGAGCACACCAAAGCCAATCATTAGCAATAGATCAAAATAGCTGCCTGATAGCGAATAGATCCCAACAAAAGAAATCATCGTCACGCCGGGCAATAGAACCCATGCTGGTACTGTTAGCACTTTGACGAATATTTTCACCATTGGCACATTCATCAAGAGCAAGACAATATTGGCAATAAGAAGCGATGCGATCAGACCCCAAACCACATCTGGATTTTCCCGGAATAATGTCGGGCCAGGTGTGATATTGAGCGTCATAAGAAGCGCAAGTAACACGGCCGTTGTGCCTGAACCTGGGACACCCAGTGTCAACATGGGCACCAACGCACCACCCGCAGCTGAATTGTTCCCAGCTTCTGGTGCAGCAACACCTTTTGCGACACCAGTTCCAAATCCACCTTTTTCACCAGCAATTGATTTTTCAGACATATAAGCCATGAACGAACCAAGCGAAGCGCCAGCACCTGGAAGAACGCCAGCAATGAAGCCAACGAGTGATGCACGCAACATGGTCCATCGTGTTGCCACGATATCTTTCCAAGGAATGCGAACCTTATCGAGAACGACCCCAATTGCGGATCCTTTCCCGTGGCTTTCGATGAAGAAGAACACTTCGGCAATCGCAAATAGTCCGACAATGGCAACAAGGAAATCAATGCCATCAAACAGGTGCAAGTTGCCGCCCGTCAAACGCGGAAGACCAGAAGAACTATCCACACCGATCATGGCAATGCCAAGACCGATACAGGCTGCGATCGCGCTTTTTGCCTGATTGTTGGAAGCCATGCCGCCAAGAGTACAAAAAGCTAAAAGATAAAGCGCAAAATATTCAGCGGGTCCGAACAAGAATGCGACACGCGCGAGAACTGGTGCAAGTAGCATCAAGCCAATGGTTGCCAAAAACGCACCAACAAATGATGCAACACCAGAGAGCACAAGTGCGTCGCCCGCGCGACCAGCTTTGGCCATGGGGTAACCATCTAGCGTGGTCATCAAGGCAGGTTCGTCACCTGGAATGTTTAAAAGAATGGAGCTGATACGACCACCATACATGGCGCCATAATAAACCGATGTCATAAGAACGAGCGCGGCTGTGGCGTCAAGACCAAGGGTGAAGGTAATCGGAATAAGAATGGCCACACCATTTGATGGCCCAAGGCCAGGAAGTGCGCCGATAATGGTTCCCAAAAAGCAGCCAATAATCGCCAACATAAGTGTATAGGGCGAGAGCGCTACGGAAAACCCGAGAGCGAGATTGGAAAGAATATCCATGCTAGTGTCCGCCTACAAATGGAATGAGAATTGTCAGTGCGTCCCAAAGGCTTGCAAGCGTTGGAATTTTGTAAGCTACAATATTGCCAAGACCGAGTGCATATTTGAACAACGCAAATAAAAGCAGTGATAAGCCAATGCCGCTCAATGCTGCATTTCTTACGTTTGGCGCAATTTGATAGCTGATAATTCCGGCGGCAAACATTGTTGGCAAGATAAATCCTAAGGGCGTGATAAGAACGGCGTAGACAGAAAGAACTGCAACAGCAATTGCCATATTGAGCCATGTGGCGGTTTGCGGCCATTCCGGATCGGGATCTGGTTTAAAGATCAGCACCAAAGATGAAATTGCGGCAACTGCACCGATTAAAAGTGGAAAAAGTTTCGGAAGAAACTGTCCCGAAAACAGATTTGTCTGAATCTGAGTGGCAGCCGCGATATACGCGACTGCAGTGATCAGGGTGATCAGACCAAAAATACGGTCTGATGCCATTACTGGATTACTCCCAATTCTTTGGACATTGCATTGATGTCAGAAACCAGACCGTCAACATAAGACTGGAAGTCGCCACCAACTTTTGTAAATGGTGCTAGACCATTTGCAGCCATAGCTTCTGCCCATTCTGGGCTGTCTGCTACTTGTTGCAATTTACCTGCCCAATCGTTGAACTGATCATCAGAAATGCCTTTTGGCACATAAAGACCACGCCAGTTCACAGCAACAACGTCGTAACCTTGTTCTTTCGCTGTTGGGATTTCTTCAAAACCAGGTACGCGTTCTTCAGTCAGAACTGCAATCACGCGAATGTCGCCATTTGCAAGGAAGCTTACGATTTCAGACATGTCACCAGTCATGGCTTGAGTGAAGCCACCCACTGTTTGTGTGATCGCATCTGCACCACCATCAACACCAATATATTTAACTTTAGTGATGTCAGTAAAACCAGCTTCTTTCAGAACCATGAGAGGCTTAAGATGGTCAAAACCACCCACAGCTGAACCGCCAGCAAAAGCAACAGAACCTGGATCTGCCAAAATAGCGTCAACCAAATCATTCAAAGACTGATATTTGCTGTCTGCAGCCACTGCGATCACGCCTGGATCCGCACCGATAGCGCCAACAAAGCGAACTTGGTCAGCTGTCATGCCAGCATAGGCATTTTGCGCCAAACGTGTTGTTGTTGCAGAAGAAGCAGCAACGATGAGGTCAGCATCGCTTCCGCGCTCACCGACAACGTGGTTATAAGCCAAACCACCGCCAGCACCTGGCATATTGGTCACCTGAACAGGCTTATCAACGGCTTTGATGTCATACATAATTTTACCGATTTGACGGCAAGTGAAATCCCAACCACCACCTGGGTTTGCTGGGGCAATACATTCAGCTGCAATTGAAGTTGTTAGCATTGCAGCACTTAGAACCGCGCCGTATGCCGCGGTTTTCATAAACTTAAGATTCATTGTTTCCTCCCAATGATAGGCACCGCGGTTTCGCGGAGCTAGCGAAGCTAAACACACAAAACTGTCATCTAGCTGACACGGGTTAAAAGAATCATTTGGGAGGAAATGATCAGTTGCCGCGTAAAGCTGTGTTCCATTGCGAGATGAAGCGAGAACGTTTGACCTGATCGAGATAGGCGATCAAGCCCGGTCCAATAGAGATTGGTCTGAGTTGACTTCCCATGCGTTCGCGTAAATTGCTTGCGGTGTTCTCGCCAGAAATATCGGGATGAAGCGCTGGCAATTTCACGTCCGTTGCCATAACGGCTTGGCCATCTTTCGACATTAAGAAAGACAAGAGCGTTTTGCCGAGTTCAGGATTGGCCGCCGCCTGCGGGATCAGCGCGATACGCGACATCACAACCGTATAATCCTCGAGCATGATGATGCCGAGATCGGGATTTTGGCGGAGCCAGTTTTCTGCGTAAGAGCCGACAATGTTGTATCCTAAAACGAACCTGCCATCAGACACGCGTTCTAGGATCGATGATGAGTTGGAATAGAGTTTCACACCGGTCGAGCCCATGGCGCTGACCAGATCCCAGATATTGCGATTATGCTCTTGATCACGGGCAAGGATTAAAAACCCAAATCCCGAACGCTCAATGTCATAAGTGGCTATTTTGCCGTAAAATTCATTGTCATTGTTTTTCAGTAACGCCACCAGATCCGAACGGTTTTTGGGTGGTGATATGTTTTCAAAACTTGGCTTATGATAGACCAAAACTGAAGGCTCATACGTCAACCCAAAAGCAGAATTTCGCCATTTCGCCCAGCTCGGCCAAGTGCTTGTATTGGCGTTAATGCTGGTTTGCGCATAGCCGTCATTAACGAGCTTAACCTGAAGATCCATCGCGGATGATAAAACCAGATCAGCGGTTTTTTCATTATTGTCGGTTTCGCGAATGACCCGTTCATAAATATCTAGGCTCTGCATGTCCTCATAGACAATTGCGATATTGGGATTTTGTTTTTGAAAGGCAGCAATGAGAGGTTTGGACGCGTCTTCATCGAGCGAAGAATAAACGTTGAGCGTCTGCACATTTGCACCTTCATTAATGGCGGGAAAAAGGGTTTGGGCCATCAATGATGAGATAGCGAGAAAACTGGCGATTATGAAAAAAATTATGGTTTTCAAGAAAAACCCCTTCAAAAATCAATTTTACATTCAAAAAATATGTGTTTTATTGCAAGTTCGGGAGAGAGAATGCGTATTTTAGTCGTCGAAGACAATAAAAAACTTGGTCAGGGATTAAAACATCTGCTCAGTGACAGTAGTTTTGTTGCTGATCTGGTGGAAGATGGTGACGGTGCTTTGTCAGCGGCGGCGGCGTTTAATTATGATCTGATTATTTTGGATTTAAGCCTACCAGATATCGATGGATTACAGGTTTTAAAGGAAATTCGCGCCAAACGTAGTTTGGTCCCAGTTCTGATTTTAACGGCGCGCGGCGGTCTTGATGATCGCATCAAAGGGCTTGATATTGGCGCTGATGATTATATGTCTAAGCCGTTTGAATGGAGCGAACTTGAAGCGCGCATTCGAGCCCTTTTACGTCGTTCACAAGCTGTGAAAACTTCACAATTGGAATTTGGGCAAATCAGTTTGGACCTTAAAACCAACCAGGTTTTTGCCAATGAAAAATCCATTGAACTGCCGGCGCGAGAAACCAATGTTCTGCGGGAGTTACTGATTGCCAATGGCCGAATTATCTCCAAACCCCGCATGATTGAAACGCTCTCAAGTTTTGATGAGGACATTAGTGAAAATGCAATTGAGCAATATATCTCGCGATTGCGTAAACGCCTTGTCACCTATGGTCTAACGATCAAGGCAGCGCGCGGTTTGGGTTATTATTTGCAGCCGCTTGAAGATTAATATGAGCGGCCAAACAAAAACATATTCCTTGCGTCAACGGCTTTTGGTTTGGCTGTTGTTACCTTTGTTGATCATTGGTCTTATTTCGTTGATTGATGCTTATAATTCCGCGCGCCTGACAGCTGATGAAATTTCAGATCGCGTGCTTGCTGGGTCGGCTTTGGCGATCGCAGAGCGTATTTTTGTGAATGATGATGGTGATCTCGACGTTGATATTCCCTATGTCGCTTTGGAGATGCTGACCTCTGCGGAAGACGATCGTGTGTTCTACAAGATCGAAGGCGAGAATGGCGATTTTATCACCGGTTATCGCAATTTGGATTTGCCTCAATCCGCCGATAGGTCTGAAAATAATCTAAAATTTTCTGATGCTGAATTTCGAAATTTTCCGATCAGAATTGCGGTTTTGGAAGGTGCAGCTTCGTCGAGTCAATCATCGCTGGGTTATCGCTTGGCAATCGCTGAAACCACAAATGCGCGTAACAAGATGGCGCAGGATATTCTCATACGATCTGCTATCCGGCAGGGCTTGCTAATTTTAACCGCAGCTATTGCCGTGTGGTTTGCCGTGACCCGTGCCTTGCGCCCGCTTTATACCGTGCGCGATGCTATCGGGCGACGAAGTTCTGATGATTTAAGACCCATTTTGCATGCTGTGCCGAACGAGATTAAAGGCCTTGTAACGACGACCAATGATCTTTTGAGCCGTATCGGCACCAGCATTTCAGCCATGCGGAATTTTACTTCCAATGCCAGTCATCAATTGCGCACGCCGCTTGCTGTGATGCGTACGCAAGCCGAGATCGCGCGTCGGGCAAAATCGGATCAGGATCGGGACAGTGCACTTCATCAAATGGATGAAGCGATCCAAGATAGCGAGAAAATGATCTCACGTCTCATGGTGCTCGCGCGCATTGATTCAGGCGCTCTGGAAAACCTGCCGGATTTGAATTGTGACATTGCCGAAACATGCAGAATGGTTTGTGCGGATATGATTTCCAATCAGAATTTGGGGAAAATTGATCTAGGCTATGAAGGCAGTGACCATCTTTTGGTGAAAGGTGATCCTGTTCTATATCGCGAAATGCTGCGTAATCTGGTTGAAAATGCTGTGAAATATGGTGGCAAAGACATCCACATTACCGTACGATGCCGTGATGTAGATGGCATGTGTCATCTTGATATTGAAGACAATGGCGTTGGCATGAGCGCTCAGCAAAAAGTTGATCTGATGGAACGTTTTTCTAGTGGAGAATATTCCAAAAATGGTTCCGGTTTAGGTTTGCCAATTGCCAGGGATATCGCGCATTTATTTGGCGGTATATTGGAGCTGAAAGATCGAGAATTTGGTACTGGATTAAACGTCTCGCTTAAATTTCCACTTCTTGTGGACGCGTAAGAAATTGAAATAGGGTTTGAACAATGGTGAATTCTGATCTTCTAAAGGCACTAGATTTTATCAAATCGGGGAATTTTCAAACCGGTGCTGATTTAGATGCGGCCCATGCAATTTGCCAGGCGGGCGAGGGAATGAGCGAATATGATTGGGTTCATGCCTATGTCCATCGCATTGAGGGGGATATTTTCAACGCGGATTACTGGTATAAACGCGCTGGAAAGCCAGCTTATGATGGTTCATTTGAAGATGAATGGGACGAGATAAAATCAGCATTGACTTGATGCGCGGATCAATCCGATTTAAGGGTGAGACTAAGAGTAAATCATATGAACATTTTGAGGAGCAAATAGATGCAGTGTGTCTTTGTGCAGATTAGATGCAAACCCGGTACGGGGTACAAAGTAGCTGATGAAATTGTCGCTCGCGAAGTTCATTCAGAACTCTATTCCACCAGTGGAGATTTTGATCTCATGGTGAAAATCTATGTCGATAAAGATGTCGATATTGGAAAATACATCAACGATAATTTGCTCGATATTGAAGGTATCGAACGCACTTTGACAACGTTGACCTTCAAAACATTTTAATTCTAAGCACTCAATCTATAAAGGCTTTATGTGATGGCTGAATATACAATGGCCTTTTTGCTCGTTTTGGCTGTCGCCATGTTGTGCACCGGTGCAATTGCCGGCGTGCTCGCTGGCCTTTTGGGCGTTGGCGGCGGTATAGTGATCGTGCCGGTCCTGTTCATCCTGTTTGATTATCTTGATATACCGCCTCAGATCAGCATGCATGTTGCGGTGGCAACGTCGCTTGCGACGATCATCCCGACATCTATTTCATCTGCACGATCACACCACAAAAAGGGTTCGATTGATCTTGAATTGTTGAAAACCTGGTCACCCTTGATTTTTATTGGCGCTGCGATTGGTGGGATCTTGTCCAAATATCTCGCGTCATCCAGCTTAACTCTGATTTTTGGCGTGATCGCGCTTCTCGTGTCGATCAATATGGCTTTGCCGAAGAAGATTGTGATTTCTGAAGATCTTCCAAAAGGCGTATTGGGCAAAGGGTTCCTGCCAAGCTTTATCGGCGGCTTTTCAGCCCTTATGGGAATTGGCGGTGGCACATTGTCCGTGCCGATCTTGTCCGCATTTTCCTTTCCAATTCACCGAGCGGTGGGCACCGCATCGGCCTTTGGTTTGGTCATTGCAATCCCAGCTGTGATCGGGTTTATCTGGTCCGGATGGTCGGCTGATTTAAGACCGCCTTTTTCATTTGGTTATGTGAGCATTCCCGCAGCAGTTTTGATCTTTTCCGTCAGTGTCTTTACCGCCCCATTGGGTGCTAAACTCGCTCACAGTCTAAATCCAGCGAATTTGAAAAAAGCCTTCGCGCTGTTTTTGTTCATCACGTCACTTAGGATGTTGTGGGTGGGTTTGAGCTAATAAGCTGCCGGTTAAACTAAGGTCCGAATTAAGCGCAATACAGTTCATAGAGTGTTTGCATGACGGCAGAAACTTCTCGGCCATGCAGCGAATAATAAATCGTTTGGCCATCGCGCCGCGTTTCAACCAGTTCCGCATCGCGTAGCTTTTTGAGGTGATGTGACATGCCAGGCTGTGACATGCCGACCTCTCGTGATAATTCTAACACGCTTTTTTCACCCGATAGTAAGATACACAAAATGCGCAATCGCGCCGGTTGCGATAGCATTTCCATGAGTTTTGAAGCCTGTTCAAATTTCGGCTCCATCTCTGTCATGTCGAATTGCATAAAAAATTCCTTGCATATTTGTGATCGTTTATATAAAAGAAGATTTATATATAGGCAATACCATTTTTGAAAATGGTACAGAATTATTATAGGTGCATATTGGATTACTCAACTGAATTTACACCCTGGGCGTCGCTGGGCGGCGGCATACTTATTGGCATATCAGCCGTATTACTCATGGCCGTGCGTGGGCGCATTGCTGGCATGACTGGCATATTATCAGGCCTTATTCCACCTATGTCATCGGACTGGTCATGGCGAGCCGCATTTCTAATTGGTGCGATCATTGCGCCGATGGGTTATATTTTAGCGGGCGGTGTTGTACCTTTTGCGGTTCCGGTTTCAAACACAGCGCTCACCATTGGTGGTTTCATCGTCGGCGTCGGCGTTTATTACGGATCAGGCTGCACATCCGGTCATGGAGTGTGCGGGATGGCGCGATTATCTCCACGATCCATAGCGGCAACTGTTGTATTCATGATTGCCTGTTTCATCACCGTGTTTGTCATTCGTCACGTGCTTGGGGGGTAATGTCATGAAGCTATTTATCACCTTACTTATCGGAATGATTTTTGGATTGGGAATTGCAATATCGGGCATGGCAAATCCTGCGAAAGTTTTAAACTTTTTCGATCTGGCAGGCACCTGGGATCCAAGTTTGATTTTTGTCATGGGAGGAGCATTGATCACCACAGCGATTGGCTATCAGATCGTTTTTAAAACGCGCACATCACCATTGCTAGACGTCGCTTATATGGTGCCATCAAGCAAGGATATCGACGCGCGTCTTGTCATTGGATCAGCCACATTTGGTGTGGGTTGGGGCATTGCAGGATTTTGCCCGGGCGGCGCAATCCCGGCGCTCGGTCTTGGCTATAGTGAAACATTTATATTCATGTTTGCGTTAATTGCTGGTATTTTTGTAGCCAGATTGCTCAACACAAAAATAACCGCGCAGGCTGCGTAAGCCTTGCGATAAACCATTCGTAAGTCGATGTAAGATTGATGAATTGAGGACAATAAAATGAATTCATATCCAATTGATATCAGCATTAAGCCTGAGGTGAAGGCGTTTTTTGACGAGGCAACAAACACGATCAGCTATGTGGTGAAGGACCCGTCATCTGCCTCATGTGCGATTGTCGATTCGGTTATGGATATTGATTATGCAGCTGGCCGTATCACCTATGAACATGCTGATACGATGATTGCATATATTGAAGAAAACTCCCTGCAACTTGAATGGATTATCGAAACCCATGTGCATGCAGATCATCTATCGGCCGCGCCATATATTCAAAACAAACTGGGCGGCAAGGTTGGTATCGGCGATAAGATCATGGTCGTTCAAGAAACGTTCGGCAAGGTCTTTAATGAAGGCACAGAATTTCAAAGAGACGGTTCGCAATTTGATGCCTTGTTTAAAGATGGTGATACCTATCAGATCGGCAATATGAAGGCTTTTACCATTTACACACCAGGTCACACGCCGGCTTGCATGGTGCATGTCATGGGTGATGCCGCTTTTGTGGGTGATACGTTATTTATGCCCGATGGCGGTTCAGCGCGCGCAGACTTCCCAGGTGGTGATGCCGGCGAACTTTATGATTCCATCATGAAAGTGTTGAGCCTGCCCGACGAGACACGCCTGTTTATGTGCCATGACTATGGCCCCAATGGTCGTGAAATTATGTGGGAAACAACAGTTGCCGATGAAAAGCGCGACAATATTCATGTCGGAAATGGCAATACGAAAGAAGAATTTGTGAAGTTTCGGACCGAACGAGACGCGCAATTGGCGATGCCGAAATTGATCATCCCATCCTTGCAGGTGAATATGCGTGCTGGTGAGATCCCGCGTGATGATGATGGCGCGCCGGTGATAAAAGTCCCGGTGAATAAGCTTTAAGCCTCAATTCGGGTATGCGATGATTTGCATCATCAAATATATCAAATAAGCGTGGCCCTTTCTGATATGGACTGGTAGGGGCTATGCAAGTTTTATTGTCGCCTTGGATGTTAATAAAGCTGGCAATGACCTTTCAGACGTTGTCCGTTTAGAATATGGCCGTCATTTCGTTTCAGAACTTACTTCAACTTGAGTTTTTAAATGCCAAGAATATCCGCTTATCTGCCCATTCTAAAATGGGGTAGAATCTATAATTCGACAAATTTTACCAATGATATAATGGCCGCATTGATTGTCACGATCATGCTCATTCCGCAATCCTTGGCTTATGCCCTGCTTGCAGGATTGCCCGCGGAGATGGGGCTTTATGCATCCATTATCCCAATTGTCCTTTATGCGATATTTGGCACTAGTAACGCTTTGGCGGTGGGGCCTGTTGCCGTTGTTTCCCTGATGACGGCAGCAGCGGTTAGCAGGATCGCTGATCCTGGGTCAGCCGATTATATCATGGCAGCGATCACGCTCGCATTCTTATCCGGTGTGTTTCTGGTTCTAATGGGTTTGTTCCGTTTGGGTTTCCTAGCGAATTTTTTATCGCATCCTGTGATCGCGGGCTTTATCACAGCTTCCGGCATTATCATTGCTGCCAGTCAGCTTAAGCACATACTCGGTATATCTGCAGAAGGTCATAATTTCGTTGAGTTATTGATCTCGGTTGGAGACAATTTACATCAAATAAATTGGTATACATTTTCAATCGGGATTTTCGTTTTAGCCTTTTTGTTTTTGATGCGCCGCTATCTCAAACCTTGTTTGATCCAGCTTGGCATGTCGCCAAGAGTAGCTGATGTGAGCGCCAAAATTGGTCCAGTCTTTGCGGTTATTATAACAATTGTTGCCGCATGGCTTTTTGATCTATCGCGCTATGGCGTAGCGCTGGTTGGTGAGGTGCCTCAAGATTTGCCACCATTGACCATCCCATCTTTCTCACAAGAGCTTTGGATGTCGCTGATGGGTTCGGCAATGCTGATTTCTGTGATCGGATTTGTGGAATCAATTTCTGTCGCGCAAACCCTTGCAGCAAAGAAACGTCAGCGCATATCGCCTGATCAAGAATTGGTGGGATTGGGCGCTGCGAATATCGGTGCATCTTTCTCCGGTGGATTTCCCGTCACAGGCGGATTTTCAAGATCGGTGGTTAATTTTGATGCGGGTGCAGATACCCCAGCGGCCGGCGCATTTACTGCGCTTGGATTGGCCTTTGCATCTATTTTTCTCACGCCACTGATTTTCTTTCTTCCCAAGGCGACGCTGGCCGCAACAATTATCATCGCGGTTTTATCCTTGGTAGATTTTTCGATTTTGAAAAAGACCTGGAATTATTCAAAAGCTGATTTCATTGCTGTTTTGACAACAATTTTGATCACGCTTGTTTTAGGAATTGAAGCAGGTGTAACCGCGGGCGTGGTCATATCTATTCTGATCCATCTTTATAAATCATCACGGCCACATATGGCTGTTGTGGGTCAGGTGCCAGGCTCCGAACATTACAGAAATGTACTTCGACATGAGGTTATCACTGACCCGCATATTCTTTCTGTACGTGTTGATGAGAGCTTATATTTCGCCAATGCGCGATTTTTGGAGGATGCGGTTTATGATTTGGTAGCGCAAAACAAAGATATCCAACATGTTTTGCTGCAATGCTCAGCCATTAACGCAATAGATATGAGCGCACTTGAATCAATGGAAGCCTTGAACGAACGCCTCAAGGATAACGGCGTGACGTTTCATTTGACCGAAGTAAAGGGCCCGGTGATGGATCGTTTGGAGCGGACAGATTTCACATCGCACTTGACTGGAAAGATATATCTTTCGCAACATTGTGCTGTTAAAGAACTAAGATGTATGAGCGCAAATTAATATATTTATGTGCAATTATGTTGTTTAATTTCAGAGGGTTTTATGGATCTTGATTTAGCATCGATCGACAAAGATGTATGGCGTGAATTTAAAGCTGCCTGCGAGGTGCAAGATCATGATCTACGCTATGTATCGTTTGCAACTTTGTCATCTGATCAGATGCCGGTCAGCCGCTTGCTTGTGTTGCGCGGAGTAAATGCGCAAGAACGCCATCTGGTCTTTCATACTGATATTACGAGCGATAAATGGGCGGAACTTACAGCGCATCCCAAAGCATCCATTCTCGGTTTTAGTGAAAGAGCTGGCGAGCAGTATCGCTTCAAAGGTCATGCAGAATTGCTAGCACCAAACTCGGATATCAATCAGACAGAATGGGATAACTTGTCTTTATGGACGAAGAACACCTATTGCGGTGGTCCACCGGGCGAAGAAACGCATGCGCCCCGATCTGGTGAAAATATAAAAGAAGCATTGCCGCCAACACCAGAGCAGTTGGTAAAAGGTCGGGCGCGATTTGGCGTGATTTTGTTTAAAGCTGAAGGCTTAGATTGGTTTCAGCTTAAGCGATCAGATAATCGAAGGGCTATATTCTCCTATGCTGATCAGGGCGATATAAAATCGGCTAAATGGATTAACCCGTAGCGGTTTTTTAAGATCGCATGTTAGATTGCAAGCAATGTATCAATGAGTGGTGAATTCGGATCCCGTAATCCATCAACCACATTGAAGTGGTTTTTGTCGGGTTCTTCGACAATGGTGACCTTAACGCCCAGCCCATACCACATATTTGCGATCAGAGCATTTTGGCGCAGGAACTCAGACCGTTCCGCACCGCCCACCCATGCGACCAGTGGAATATTTTGATAGGGTCTTTTAAGTGCTGGGCTTGCGGCACTTGCGCTAATCAGATCGAGACCTAAAATCTCATTCATTTTGGTGTTTAAGAGCGGGCGCAAATCACTTAATCCTGAAATAGACACCACTTTTTGAAGACGCGAGCGAACGCTTTCCTCAAGTGGCGAACCTTCACTCATCATTTTACAAACAAGATGACCGCCAGCGGAATGACCAGACAAGATAATCGGACCTTCAATTTCCTTGGCAACCTGATTTATGGCTTGCCCGATCATTTGAGTTATCTCGTTAATGGTCACATCGGGACATAACTCATAACTTGGCATACAAACCGCCCAACCTCGGTTGACGGCACCTTCTGCTAGATGTGACCACACCGATTTACTGGTCCGGTGCCAATAGCCACCATGAACAAACACCACGAGCCCTTTTGGCACGCTATCTGGTAAAAAAATGTCATAAACCATGCGTTCTGATGGACCATATGGTACATCTAATTTGCTGATGGTTTTGGAGCGATATTCAGCTGCTTCAATCGGCAAATTGGCAATTAGATGTTCAACATCTGGCACATATCCCCGATTGTCATAGGCATGATCCCAATCAAGAATGGGAAATTGGATTTTATGATGTGTCGACATATTTCGATCTACTCCGATGAAGAAACTGCCGTCAGGTTAGCGTTGTTGACCAAATATTGGCAACAACATAGAACATGTATCTTGTGTAAATCGCTGACATGAAAAGACATATACCCAATGGCATTGAATGATCCCGACCGTTTATTTCCCATCGAACCTTCCGCGCGAAAACTAACGCGCGAACTTTATGAGGCGATCAGTGATCTTCCCATTATCAGTCCGCATGGGCACACCGATCCCAGTTGGTTTGCGCTGAACGAACATTTTATTGACCCAGCACAACTTTTCGTCGTGCCTGATCATTATGTGTTTCGCATGCTGGTCTCAAAGGGTGTAAAAATGCCTGATCTTGGTGTGCCATATGCAGATGGTTCATCAGAAAACAAAGACCCGCGCGATATTTGGCGGCTCTTTGCTAAAAACTATCATCTGTTTCGTGGCACGCCATCGCAAATGTGGCTCGATCATTCGTTTGAGCATGTTTTTGGGATGGATGAAGTTTTGTCAGAAGAGACTGCCGATCAATATTACGATCACATTAATGCGAAGCTAAAGGATGATGCTTATCGCCCAAGACAATTATTTGAGCGGTTTGGCATTGAAGCGATTGCCACAACCGAATCAGCCTTGGATAATTTAAAATGGCATCAGCAGATCAATGACAGTGATTGGAATGGAAGGGTGATCACCACCTATCGACCTGATGCGACGGTGGATCCTGAATTTGAGGGCTTTGCGGATAATGTACGTCAATTGGGTCAACTCACGGGTCAAGATGCAACAAGCTGGCAGGGTTACTTAAAAGCGCATCAATTAAGACGTGCTTTCTTTAAAGAAACCGGCGCAACAGCCACAGATCATGGTCATGCAACGGCGAGAACTGAAGATCTGCCATTGGCTGAGATTGAGGCGTTGTTTGATAAAGTTTTGTCGGGTGCGTTTAGTGCAGAGGAAGCTGATCAGTTCCGAGGTCATATGCTAACGGAAATGGCGCGAATGAGTTTGGAAGATGGATTGGTGATGCAAATTCATGCTGGCTCTTATCGCAATCACTCCAAAACTGTTTTTCAAACCCATGGACGCGACAAAGGTTTTGAT